>NZ_CP085345.1 GCF_020618415.1 Cupriavidus sp. MP-37
CGGGCATCTCCTTCGTCAACGAGGGCGCCAACACGCTCGACTACGCCCGCGCGGTGATCGACATGTACGAGCCGCGCAAGCGCCTGGACGTCGGCACCTGGGGCGTGATGGGCGTCGGCATGGGCTACGCGGTGGCCGCGGCGGTCGAGACCGGCAAGCCGGTGCTGGCGCTGTGCGGCGACAGTGCGTTCGGCTTCTCGGGCATGGAGGTCGAGACCATCTGCCGCTACAACCTGCCGGTCTGCATCGTCATCTTCAACAACAACGGCGTCTACAAGGGCATCGACAAGAACCCCACCGGCGGCAAGGACCCTGCGGTCACGACCTTCGTCCCGGGCGCGCGCTACGACAAGATGATGGAAGCGTTCGGTGGTGTCGGTGCCAACGTCACCACGCCGGCCGAGCTGGAGGCCGCGGTCAACGAAGCGCTGCGCTCGGGCAGGCCGACGCTGGTCAACGCCGTCATCGATCCCGCTGCCGGCACCGAAAGCGGCCGCCTGACCAACCTCAATCCGCAAAGCTCGGCCAAGAAGTAATCCACCCGATTTCACCCCCTAATCCAATAGGAGACGAACGTGAACCTCCCACTCAACGGCATCAAGATCATCGACTTCACGCACGTCCAGGCGGGTCCCGCCTGCACCCAGCTGCTGGCATGGTTCGGCGCTGACGTGATCAAGGTCGAGCGCCCGGGTTCCGGCGACGTGACGCGCACCCAGCTGCGCGACATCCCGGATGTCGATGCGCTGTACTTCACCATGCTCAACTCCAACAAGCGCAGCCTGACGCTGGATACCAAGAAGCCCGAAGGCAAGAAGATCCTGGAGCAGCTGATCCGCGAATCCGACGTGCTGGTGGAGAACTTTGCACCGGGCGCGCTGGACCGCATGGGCTTCACCTGGGAGCGCATCAACGAACTCAACCCGAAGATGATCGTGGCTTCGGTCAAGGGCTTCAGCGACGGTCACCACTATGAAGACCTCAAGGTCTACGAGAACGTGGCGCAGTGCGCCGGCGGCGCGGCCTCGACCACCGGCTTCTGGGACGGCCCGCCCACGGTGTCCGCCGCGGCGCTGGGCGATTCCAACACCGGCATGCACCTGGCGATCGGCATCCTGACCGCGCTGATCGGCCGCGACAAGACCGGCAAGGGCCAGAAGGTGGCGGTGTCGATGCAGGACGCGGTGCTGAACCTGTGCCGCGTCAAGCTGCGCGACCAGCAGCGCCTGGACCGCCTGGGCTACCTGGAAGAGTACCCGCAGTACCCGCACGGCACCTTCACCGACGTGGTGCCGCGCGGCGGCAATGCCGGCGGCGGCGGCCAGCCGGGCTGGGTGCTGAAGTGCAAGGGCTGGGAAACCGACCCCAACGCCTACATCTACTTCACCATCCAGGGCCATGCCTGGGAGCCGATCTGCAGGGCGCTGGGCAAGCCGGAATGGATCGACGACCCCAACTACGCCACCGCCAAGGCGCGCCAGCCGCATATCTTCGACATCTTCAACACCATCGAGGAATGGCTGGCCGACAAGACCAAGTACGAGGCGGTCGACATCCTGCGCAAGCATGACATCCCGTGCTCGCCGGTGCTGTCGATGAAGGAGATCGCCGCCGACCCGTCGCTGCGTGCCAGCGGCAGCATCACCGAGGTGCCGCACAAGGAGCGCGGCACCTACCTGACGGTGGGCAGCCCGATCAAGTTCTCTGACCTGAAGCCGGAGATCACCGGGTCGCCGCTGCTGGGCGAGCATAGCGAAGAAGTGCTGGCCGGCCTGGGCTACGGCGCGGAAGACATCAAGCGCCTGCGCGAGGCCCAGGTGATCTGACGCCGCCCGCCGGCACTTGTGCCGGCGCCGACGCCGGGGCCGCGCGCGCAGCGGGCCCCGGCGTTTTTGCTTGTGTTTTTGCTTGTGGCGCGGCGATGTGGCACGCTACCTTGGCGGCACCGGCGCACCCCGGCCGGCTGCCGCTTGACGATGACGTTTGCAGATGACGAGAGGGAATCCCCATGACAGAGCAGATCGACTACGCGCAACTGGTGTCCGCCATCGGCGATGCCATCATCATCTCCGACGCCAAGGGCGCCATCACGCTGTGGAATCCCGCGGCCGAGCGCATGTTCGGCTTCACCCAGGCCGAGGCCATGGGCCAGTCGCTGGACCTGATCATCCCCGAGCGGCTGCGCGGGCGGCACTGGGAGGGCTATGACAAGACCATGGCGACCGGCATCACGCGCTACGGCCATGACCTGCTCAAGGTGCCGGCGGTAAACAAGGATGGCAAGACGATGTCGATCGCCTTCACCGTGGCGCTGCTCAAGGACGCGGCCGGGGCCGTGACCGGCATCGTCGCGGTGATCCGCGACGAGACCGTGCGCTTCCAGGAAGAGCGGGCGCTGAAGAAGCGGCTGGTGGAACTGGAGAGCCAGGTCAAGGAGCAAGCCTGAGGGCGCGCCTGGATGACGCCGGCACCGGTGCACTTCGCCCCGTCTTAACCCGGCCTTTTCGGTACCAAAAGCGTTGACGCGGTGCCGAATGGCCCCCAACATCGGGAGCCTGACCAGAACCAAGCAGGGAGACAACATGGCCCGTCAGGCTTCGGCGGCTTCGGTCGTCCACGGCGGCGCGACCGTCGGCCAGCTCTACACCGCGGCGCTGCGCGCACGGCCTGGCATACCCGCCGTGGTGGGCGACGACGTCACGCTGAGCTATGAGGCGCTGGCCCGGCAAAGCGCGCGCATCGCGCGGCTGTTCGCTGCCCGCGGCCTCGCGCGGCAGCACGCAGTGGCCTTCCTGGTAGGCAACCGCGCCGAGGCGGTCGCGGCCATTATCGCCGCGCAACTGGCCGGGCTGAAGGCCGTGTCGCTGCACCCGATGGCGGCGGAAGCGGACCATGTCTTCGTGCTGCAAGACGCAGGGGTGCAGGCGCTGGTGGTCGACAACGCCCGCTTTGCCGAGCGGGCGCGTGCGCTCGCCGCCGGCACCCGGCTGCAGGTGCTGCCGCTCGACGATGGCGAGTTCGGCCCCGGCCTGGCTCGCGCCGCGGCGGACTTCGATGACGCGCCCGTGGTCCCCGGCGATGATCCGACCGAGATCAGCAAGCTGTCGTACACCGGCGGCACCACCGGACGTTCGAAGGGCATCCTGCATACCCACCGGACCTCGGTCACGATGCTGCAGTACATGCTGGCCACCTACGAGTGGCCGGCGCAGGTGCGCTACCTCGTGACCACGCCGATCTCGCACGCGTCCGGCAGCCTGTTCCTGCCGACGCTGCTGCGCGGCGGCACCATCTACCTGTGCGACAAGTTCAGCCCGGCCGATTTCCTGCGCCGCGTCGCCGAGCACCGCATCAACCTGACCTTCCTGGTGCCCACGCAGATCTACGGACTGCTCGATTGCGATGGCCTGGACACCGCCGACCTGTCCAGCCTGGAACTGGTGCTCTACGGTGCCGCGCCGATCGCGCCGGTGCGCCTGGCCGACGCGCTGCGCCGCATCGGCCCGGTGTTCGGCCAGATCTACGGCCAGGCCGAAGCGCCGATGTGCATCAGCTACCTGAGCCCGCGCGACCATGATCCGGACCATCCCGAGCGCCTGCGCTCGTGCGGCAAGGTGATCCCCGGCAACCAGGTCAGGCTGCTCGACGCGCAGATGCGGGAAGTCGCGCCGGGCGAGGTCGGCGAGCTGTGCGTGCGCGGCCCGCTGGTGATGGAGGGCTACCTGAACCGGCCCGACGAAGACGCCAAGGTTTTTGCCGGCGACTGGCTGCACACCGGCGACATGGCGCGCTGCGACAGCGAAGGGTTCCTGTACCTGGTCGACCGCGCCAAGGACATGATCATCAGCGGCGGCTTCAACGTGTACCCGAGCGAAGTCGAGCACTGCCTGGCGCTGCATCCGGCCATCGCCATGTCGGCGGTGATCGGCGTGCCCGATGCCAAGTGGGGCGAAGCCGTGACCGCCGTGGTGGTGGCCCGCCCCGGCACCGACCTGGCCGAGGCCGACGTGATCGCCCATGTGACCCGGCACAAGGGCGTGGTCAACGCGCCCAAGCAGGTGGTGTTTGCCGATGCGCTGCCGCTGACGGCGCTGGGCAAGATCGACCGCAAGGCGATCCGCGGGCGTTACTGGGGAGGGCAGGAGCGGCAGGTGGCCTGAGCGTGGCCCGCCGGGCGCGCGGTGGCGTGGAGCTTGCACGGCTGGTGCAGCGCGTTGCCGGGTGCAACGCGACGGCCCGCCGGGGCGCGGCGGAAACGGTAAAAGCGGGAGAGCCGTGTGAAAATTACTGGCGCGGCGTGCAGCAGGACCGACCCATGCGGCGGGCGCGGGCCGGATTCAGGCGCGCTTGCCGGCGCGCCGCAGCAGCATCGCGCCCAGCGGCAGCGCCAGCCCGAAGGCCACGTAGACCAGCGCCAGCATGCCGGGCGACAGCCGGCGCTCGAAGCCGGGCGTGAGGCGGTGGGGCGTGCACTTGAGGTCGACGAAACACGCAATGCCGGCAATGGCCAGCCCGCCAAGCACGCGTGCCGGCGCGCTGGGACGCGCCGCGGAACGGACCGCGCCATGGGCGCCGCCGACGGCCATCGCGCCTTCGTAGAACGCCGCCCAGAATACCGACATCGCATGATGGATGACATAGCCCAGCACGGTATGCCGTACCGACGGGCGGTTGGCGTGCACGGCCGGTTCGCCCCAGATCCAGTGGCTGACGGCGTTGACGGGCGCGAAGGCGCTGCCGCAGTCGACGCTGCCGCCGCAGGCAAGCATGCCGGTGGACAACAGGCTGGCGCAGGTGCCCGAGACCGCGGCGCGGCGCAGCACCGTGGCCGTATCCAACGCGTGCTGGTGCTCGGCGCCAGCGGCTTTATCGGCCGCCATGCGTGTGCCGCAATGCTGGCTGGAGGGTTCCATGTGATAGCGGGGGTGCGGCGCGTGCCTGCGCACGATGCACCCGAAGCGCCGCACGGCGGCCATGCCTGCACGGCAAGCGAATTTCGTGCCGTCGATTTCGCGCGCATGACGGCGGCGGTGGACTGGGCGCCGTTGCTGGCCGACGTCGACGCGGTGGTCAACCTGGTCGGCATCTTCCGCGAAACCGCCACGCAGCGCTTCGACGTGCTGCACCGCGCGGCGCCGCAGGCGCTGTTCGATGCCTGCCTGCAGCAGCGGGTGCGGCTGGTGGTGCAGATGTCGGCGCTGGGTGCCGACGAACACGCGCTGACCGAGTTCCATCGCAGCAAGCGCGCGGCCGACCAGCACCTGCTCGGCCTCGGCATCGATGCCGCGGTGCTGCAGCCGTCGCTGGTGTTCGGTGCCGACGGCACCAGTGCGCAGCTGTTCTGCGCGCTGGCGACGATGCCCTGCCTGGCGCTGCCGGGCGGCGGCAGGCAGCCGGTGCAGCCGATTCATGTCGATGATGTGGCGCAGGCCATCGTGGCGTTGCTCGCCGAATGGGACGGACAAAGCGACGGCCAAGCGCCCTGGCGCTCCGGCCGGCTGGCGCTGGTGGGCCCGGCGCCGATGCCGCTGGCCGGCTACCTGCAGGCGTTGCGGCACGGCCTGGGTTTGCGCGGCAAGGCGTGGCTGTTGCCGCTGCCGCGCGTGCTGGCGCGCGCGCTGATGCCGCTGGCCGAACGTGCCACCGGCGGCGTGCTCGGGCGCGATGCGCTGACCATGCTGGACCAGGGCAGCGTGGCTGATCCGTCCGGGCTTGCGCGCGTGCTCGGGCGGCCGCCGCTGGGCGTGCCGGCATTCATCCCGCCGGGACTGCGCGGCGCGTTGCGCGCGCAGGCGCTGCAGCGCTGGCTCCAGCCGCTGTTGCGCTGGAGCCTGGCCTTTGTGTGGATCGTCACCGCGGCGGTTTCGCTGGGGCTGTACCCGGTCGCCGACAGCTATGCGCTGCTGGCGCGCGCGGGCGTGCCGCCGGCGCTGCAGCCGCTGGCGCTGTATGGCGCCGCGCTGCTCGACCTGGCGTTCGGCGTGCTGTGCGTGCTGCCGCGGCGCCCGCGCTGGCTATGGCTCGCGCAGATTGCGCTGATCCTGGGCTACACGGCCATCATCAGCGTGCGCCTGCCCGAATACTGGCTGCATCCGTATGGCCCGCTCAGCAAGAACGTGCCGATGCTGGCCGTGCTGTGGTGGCTGCACCTGACCGAGGAGCGGGCATGGACTACGTCACGCTGAAATGGCTGCATATCCTGTCGGCCACCTTCCTGTTCGGCACCGGCGTGGGCAGCGCCTTCTACCTGGTCGGCGCGACGCTGACGCGCAACGTCCGCACCGTCGCCGCGACCGCGCGCATGGTGGTGATCGCCGACTGGATCTTCACCGCCTCCACCGCCATCCTGCAGCCGCTGACCGGCTACGCGCTGGTAAAGATGGCCGGGTTCTCGTGGTCGGTGCCGTGGCTGAAGTGGTCGGTGGTGCTTTACGCTATCGCCATTGCCTGCTGGCTGCCGGTGGTCTGGCTGCAGAAGCGCATGCGCGACGTGGCGCTCGGCTGCACCGGGCCCCAGCTGCCGCGCGTGTACTGGCGCCTGTTCTGGTGTTGGTTCGGGTTGGGGTTTCCGGCGCTGTTCTCGTTCCTGGCCATCTTCTACCTGATGGTGGCCAAGGTCGGTTGAACAAAAAACGGCGAGGCCGCTGTCGCGCGCCTCGCCGTGAACCGATCGGACCCGCTCAGTTGAGGTGGCCGACCGCGCGCAGGTACTCGTTCTTTTTCTCGAAGATCAGCCCGCTCAGGAACGCGGCGTCATAGGCGGCCAGCAGGTGAGGGTGGTGTTCCTCGATATAGCGGGCCACCCGTCCTTTCTCGCATTCGATGCCGCACAGCCATTCATACATGGCGGCATCCCAGCGAAAGCGCAGCCCCAGTTCGATAAACGCCGCGTTATACGCCGCGAGCTGGGTCTCGCGCGGGATCGGCTGGTTGTCGGCGCCGACCGTGATGGCGGCGTGGCGGCTTTCCTGCTGGGCTGGGTTCATGCTGGTCTCCTCGGATGCGCGCTGGCAGTTGGGTTGAGACAAGCATAGGGATAGGCAAGGATTTACGATAATTAAAGTTTCATAGCAAAACCATAAATCATCGTTTATACACCGTTCACACCTCCTGGCGGATCAGGCCGCCCACGCCCGTGATGGTCTGGATCAGGTCCGCCCCTTCTTCCATCAGGAACTGCTTGAACGCCAGGGCCACCGGCGGCAGCCGCTTGTTCTTGCGGTGCACCACGTACCAGTTCAGCATCACCGGGAAGCCTTCGATATCGAGCACGGCGAGCTTGCCGGCCTGCAGTTCCAGGCCCACCGTATGGGCCGACAGGAAGGCAATGCCCATATTGGCGATCACGGCCTGCTTGATGGTCTCGGTGCTCTTGATCTCCATGGCGATGCGCAGGTTCGACAGCCGGCCGGCAAAGCCCTCCTGCATCGAATTCCAGGTGTCCGAGCCTTTCTCGCGCGAGACAAAGGCTTCGTCGGCCAGAGCCGCCAGCGGGATATTGCGCTCGCCCACCAGCGGGTGGCTGGGCGCGGCGACGATCACGTAAGGGTGCGGGGCAAAGGCCTCATTGATGGTGTCCATGCCCTCGGGCGGCCGCACCATCACGGCAAGGTCGGTCAGGTTGCCGGCGAGCTGGTGCAGCAGCTCCTCCCGGTTGTGCACGGCCAGGTTCAGCGTCACGCCCGCATGGCGGTCCATGAATTCCGCCAGCAGCCGCGGAAAGAAGTAATCGCCGGCGCTGATCACCGCGACATTGAGGCGCCCGCCGGAGATCCCCTTGAGCTGCGACATGGCGTCTTCGGCCTCGCGGAACTGCTGGATGATGCTGCGGCTGTAATGCAGCATTTCATGGCCCGCCGGGGTCAGGTAGATCTTCTTGCCGAGCTGCTCGAACAGCGGCAGCCCCACGTGATGTTCGAGTTGCCGCACCTGGGTCGAGACCGCGGGCTGGGTCAGGTGCAGTTCCTCGGCGGCGCGCGAAAAGCTCATATGGCGGGCAACGGTCTCGAAGACCTTCAGTTGCCGCAGCGTGGCGTTCTTCATCCGGCTTCCGTCCTATAAACGATCGGCTATATAAACGATAAAAAACTTTATGCAGTGCTGATCTTAGATTCAAGTAGCATCAATCGTCAGATTTCCATGACGCGCCCGAATCCGGCACTCCAGCAGGAGCCGCCGCCGGCCAACAGCACGGCCGATAACAACGATGGCTGCCGACAGCCACGACCAAAACCAAGGAGACTACCGTGACCGGACCGAAAGCAACCGCGCGTCCCCCGCGGCGCCGTGCCATGCCCGAAGACAGGACTCGCCCCGGCCATGCCGGCACGGGGCAGGGGAGCAAGCCATGAATATCTCGCTCCCGCAACTGAAGGCCTTTGCCGCCGTGGCGCGGCACAAGAGCTTTACCCGCGCCGCGGTCGAACTGGGGCTGACGCAATCCGCGGTCAGCCGCAGCGTGCGCGAGCTGGAAGAAGAGATCGACCAGCGGCTGTTCGACCGCACCACGCGCCAGGTGGAACTGACCGACGCGGGCCAGCACCTGTCGCAGCGCATCTGCCACCTGATCGAGGAAGTGGAGCAGACGCTGCGTGACAGCCAGAGCGCCAGCCGTCCGTGCCAGGGCCTGGTGCAGATCGCCTCGGACCCGGTGCTGAGCTCGATGTCGCTGCCGACGTGGCTGGCCGGATGCCGGCAGGCGTGGCCGGCGATCGCCATCCACCTGAAGGACCGTCCGCAGGAATCGGTGCTGCAGAGCGTGCGCAGCGGCGAGGTCGACTTCGGCATCGCCACCGATCCGCGTGCCGGCGATGACCTGTATTGCGAACCGTTGTGCGTCGACGCCTATCACGCGGTGCTGCCTGCCAAGCACCCGCTGGCCCAGCACGATACCGTGGGCTGGGGCGACCTGTGCGATGCCAGCGTGCTCACGCTGGACCAGCAATGCGGCGTGCAGCCCGTGGTGGAGAAGGCGCTCAGCAGCTATCACGTGCGCGCCGGCTCGCTGCAGTTGCTGGGCCATTTCGCGGCGGTGTTCGGCATGGTGGCGCTGGGGCTGGGCATCGGCGTGCTGCCGTCGCGGGCGCAGGCGGGCGGCATGCATCCCGCCGCGGTCATGCGGCCGCTGCGGCCGCAGGTGACTTCGACGGTGATGCTGGTGCGGCGCAAGAGCCGGTCGCTCAAGCCCAACGCTGCCGCGATCTGGGACGCCTTGCGCGGGCAGGAGTACCAGGAGCCGCCTGTGCGCAGGCGCGAAGCCACAACGGTGTGAAGAGGGGGCCTGTACGGAGGCGTGTTGGATTAGTGCAAAACCTCTACTGATATATTACATACAGGATATTTACACATAGTGCGGCGCAGCATATAATGAAAACTCCTGATCACAACGCTACTGGAGTTTTCAAATGGAAGTCGCTCTTCTCGTCGCCCTTGGCCTGGCCCTGATTGCTGTCGGTGTGGGCGTGACCACGCTGCTGGCCACGCGCCTGCCGATGGATGTGCTGGTCACCGCGCAGGACCACGGCCGCTTCGCCGGCCTGGGCTCGGACCAGCACAGCGACGGCGTGGGTCGCGCCAGCGCGTCGCGCATCGTGCCGGCTGCCGGTGAACTCGCCTATGCCTGAGGCCGGCAGGCGCGCGGCGCTTTCGCGCTGAAGCGCTGATTGGCAGGGGCTGCGGCGGCCGGCATCCCTTGCGACCATCACGGCGAGCACGGCCGCCCCCTCCCTTATCTCCCCTCTGTTCGCGATGGCGAACGCCTTGCGCGCCGTTGCGCGTCTTGTCCGCCTGCCGGCACCTGCCTGCTAATCCATCGGCTGGAATCCCGCGATTCCATATCAATACGGACACCGCCAGACCTCCATGTCTGCATCTAGGGACTTTCCCGAACCCATCGTTTTCCCGGTTTTTTGCCAGCGCGATCCCCGGCATGCTTGCGGATGCCGTGGGTGGTCCGATTTATCGGGCATCTTCAGGTAACTGCTTGATTTCCAAAGACTCTTGATGCTGCCGGAACAGGCATTGATGCAGTTTGCGCACCAGTCGCACGCTGTCAGTGCAGGGTACGTCACCACCTTACGCGGCTGCATGCTGCACAGCCGCGACGAATACGCTTGACTTACCTGATATATCACATACCGTATAGCACTAGAACGGCTCAGCTGTTCTTCGACCGAGAGTTACGCAGAGGCGTCTACAGGCGCCCATCTTCCACCTTGGCGGTTCGCCGCTATAAGGAGACATCATGGAATTGCAGCAGAGGGAATCCACGTCGCGCTTTGCGTCGCCGTGGGTGCAACTGGTATTCGGCGTGATCTGCATGGCGATGATCGCCAACATGCAATACGGCTGGACCCTGTTCGTCAACCCGATCGACGACAAATACGGCTGGGGCCGCACCGCGATCCAGGTCGCCTTCACCATCTTCGTTGTGACCGAAACCTGGCTGGTGCCGATCGAGGGCTACCTGGTCGACAAGTACGGCCCGCGCCCGGTGGTGGTGGGCGGCGGCCTGCTGTGCGCGGTGGCCTGGGCGCTGAACTCGGTGGCATCTTCGCTGCCCATGCTGTACGTCGCGGCGGCCATCGGCGGCCTGGGCGCCGGCGCGGTGTATGGCACCTGCGTGGGCAATGCGCTGAAGTGGTTCCCGAATCGCCGCGGCCTCGCCGCGGGGATTACCGCGGCCGGTTTCGGTGCCGGCTCGGCGCTCACCGTGGTGCCGATCGCCAACATGATCAAGACCTCGGGCTATGAAGCGGCATTCCTGTGGTTCGGGCTGGGCCAGGGGCTGGTGGTATTCATCCTCGGCATGGCCCTGTACCCGCCGTCGGCCAGGATCCTGAGCGAGGTCAAGACCACGCTGAAGGCCGCCGCCACCTACAACGCTTCGCCGCGCGAGGTGCTGAAGTCGCCGATCTTCTGGGTCATGTACGCGATGTTCGTGATGATGGCCGCCGGCGGCCTGATGGCCACCGCGCAGCTGGGCCCGATCGCCAAGGACTTCGGCCTGCACGAGGCACCGATCTCCATCCTCGGCCTGACCCTGCCGGCGCTGACCTTCGCGCTGACCATCGACCGCGTGCTCAATGGCCTGACGCGTCCGTTCTTCGGCTGGATCTCCGACCATATCGGCCGCGAACGCACCATGTTCTTCGCCTTCGCGGTCGAAGCCGTCGGCATCCTGCTGCTGTCGAAGTACGGCCACCATCCGGTAGCATTCGTGATCCTGACCGGCGTGGTGTTCTTCGCCTGGGGCGAGATCTACAGCCTGTTCCCGGCCACCTGCGGCGACACCTTCGGGCCCAAGTTTGCCGCGACCAACGCCGGCTTGCTGTACACCGCCAAGGGCACCGCCGCCTTGCTGGTGCCGTTCTCCAGCGTGATCACCGCCGCCACCGGCAGCTGGCACGCGGTGTTCATGGTGGCCTCCGGCATGGCGGCACTGACCGCGGCGATGGCGCTGTTCGTGCTCAAGCCGATGCGCGAGGCCCATGCCCGCAAGTACGTGCATGCCAACACCGCCGCGCCGATGGGCTACCGCACCGTGCATGAAGACCTGACCTGATGAAGAAAGCCGTACGGCGCCGGCCGGCGCCGGCAGGACCCGGGCGCTGCGGTTGCGATGCCTGCACAGCCGCCGCGCCCGGTAGCACAATACGACAACAACAAGGCCCGACAGCAGGGCGACCCGCCGGGCGCCTTCCTGATCGCAGCGCATACCCACAAACAACATCCAGGCACGCCATGAACCAGGTTGTCATTCCCCTCGAGGCGACGGGCCTCAGCCGGCAGCGCAAGCGCCGCCAGCCCAAGGGCCGGCAGGTCGACGCGGCCGCGCTGGCCGAAGTGCGCGTGGCGCTGGGCGACATGCCCCGCCGGCGCGATCTGCTGATCGAACACCTGCATTGCATCAACGACCGCTACGGCCAGCTCGCCATGCCGCACCTGGTGGCGCTGGCCAGCGAGCTGCGGCTGTCGATGACCGAGGTCTACGAGGTCGCCACGTTCTATCACCACTTCGATGTGGTGCGCGAGGATGCCGACGGCCAGATCGCGCCGCCGCCCGCGCTGACGGTGCGCGTATGCGAGGGCATTGCCTGCGAGCTGGCCGGTGCGCAGGCGCTGATCGACAAGCTGCCGGCGCTGCTCGGCACCGAGGTGCGGGTGGTCGCCGCGCCCTGCATCGGCCGCTGCGAGAAGGCGCCGGCGGTGCTGGTCGGACAGAACCCGGTCGATGCCGCGACCACCGACGCAATCGGCGCAGCGGTGCAGGCCAAAGCGGTGCGCCATGTGCCCGAACCTTATATCGACTACGACGCTTACCGGCGCGATGGCGGATATGCGCTGCTGAAGTCCCTCGCCGGCGGGGCGCTCGACGCGAGCGCCGTGCTGTCGACGATGGAGGATTCCGGCCTGCGCGGACTGGGCGGCGCAGGCTTCCCGACCGGACGCAAATGGCGCATCGTGCGTGGCGAAGCCACGCCGCGGCTGATGGCGGTCAATATCGACGAAGGCGAGCCCGGCACCTTCAAGGACCGCGTCTATCTGGAACGCGATCCGCACCGGTTCCTGGAGGGGATGCTGATCGCGGCGCGGGTGGTCGACGTGGCGGCGGTCTACATCTACCTGCGCGATGAATATGCCGGCTGCCGCGCGCTGCTGGCCGAGGCCTTGCAGCAGCTGCAGCAGGACCCGCCGGTCCCGGGGCTGCCGCGCATCGAGCTGCGCCGCGGCGCGGGCGCGTATATCTGCGGCGAAGAATCGGCCATGATCGAATCGATCGAAGGCAAGCGCGGCATGCCGCGGCTGCGCCCGCCCTACGTGGCGCAGGTGGGACTGTTCGGCCGGCCGACGCTGGAGCACAACTTCGAAACCCTGTACTGGGTGCGCGACATCATCGAGAAGGGCGCGGAGTGGTTTGCCGCGCAGGGGCGCAACGGGCGCAAGGGCTTGCGCTCGTTCTCGGTCTCCGGCCGCGTAAAGAAGCCGGGCGTCCACCTGGCGCCGGCGGGCATCACCGTGCGCGAGCTGATCGACGAATACTGCGGCGGCATGCTCGACGGCCATGCGTTCTACGGCTACCTGCCGGGCGGCGCGTCGGGCGGCATCCTGCCGGCCGCGCTGGGCAATATCCCGCTGGACTTCGACACGCTGCAGCCCTACGGCTGCTTTATCGGCTCGGCCGCAATCGTGATCCTGTCCGACCACGACAGCGCCACGCAGGCGGCGCGCAACCTGATGCACTTCTTCAAGCACGAGTCGTGCGGACAATGCACGCCGTGCCGCACCGGCACGGCCAAGACGCTCGACCTGATCCGCCAGCCGAAGTGGGACCTGGCGGCGTTGGACGACCTGTCCGCGGTGATGCGCGATGCCTCGATCTGCGGCCTGGGACAGGCCGCGCCGAACCCCGTCGACTGCGTGATCAAGTACTTCCCGCACGAACTGGCCTGATGCCCGCCCGAGCCTGAGAGACAGACATGAATGCACTGACCCGCGCCGAACGCGCGCTAGTCGAATCCGCCGAGCCAGCCGTCACCTTTACCCTCAATGGCCGCGAAGTCAGCGCGCAGCCCGGCGAAAGCCTGCTGAAGGTGGCCCAGCGCGAAGGCTTTGACGTGCCGCACCTGTGCTACAAGGACGGCCTCGAGCCCGCCGGCAATTGCCGCGCCTGCATGGTCGAGATCCAGGGCGAGCGCGTGCTGGCGCCGTCCTGCTGCCGCTATCCCGCCGCAGGCATGCAGGTGCAGACCGAATCGGAGCGTGCCCGCCGCGCCCAGCGCACCGTGCTGGAACTGCTGCAGTCGGACATGCCGGAAGCGGAATACACGCGCCACAACGAACTTGACCAGTGGGCGGCGAAGCTGGAAGTCGGCAAGCCGCGCTTCGCCCCGCGCGAGCGCGTCGCGGCGGACCTGTCGCACCCGGCCATTGCCGTCAACCTCGATGCCTGCATCCAGTGCACCCGCTGCCTGCGCGCCTGCCGCGACGAACAGGTCAACGACGTGATCGGCCTGGCGCTGCGCGGCGATGAGGCCCGCATCGTGTTCGACATGGACGACCCGATGGGCGCGTCCACCTGCGTCGCCTGCGGCGAATGCGTGCAGGCCTGCCCGACCGGCGCGCTGATGCCCGCGCGCGATGCCGCGCTGGCGGTGCCGGACAAGCAGGTCGAATCGGTGTGCCCGTACTGCGGTGTCGGCTGCCAGCTGACCTACAACGTCAAGGACAACCGCATCCTGTTCGTGGAAGGCCGCGACGGCCCGGCCAACCACCAGCGGCTGTGCGTCAAGGGCCGCTACGGCTTCGACTACGTGCAGCACCCGCAGCGGCTGACCGTGCCGCTGGTGCGCCGCGACGGGGTGCCGAAGCAGGGCGATTTCGTCATGGATCCCGACCACGTCATGGACGTGTTCCGCGAAGCCACCTGGGAAGAGGCGCTGGCGCTTGCCGGCGGCAAGCTCGCGCAGATCCGCGACACGCATGGCAAGCGCGCGCTGGCCGGGTTTGGCTCGGCCAAGGGCAGCAATGAGGAGGCCTACCTGTTCCAGAAGCTGGTGCGCACCGGCTTCGGCAGCAACAACGTCGACCACTGCACGCGGCTGTGCCATGCCTCGTCGGTGGCGGCGCTGCTGGAAGGGATCGGCTCGGGCGCGGTGTCGAACCCGGTAATGGATGTCGACAAGGCCGAGGTGGTGATCGTGATCGGCGCCAACCCGACCGTGAACCACCCGGTCGCGGCGAGCTGGATCAAGAACGCCGTGAAGAACGGCACCAAGCTGATCGTGGCCGATCCGCGCCGTTCCGACCTGGCGCGCTTCGCCTGGCGCTTCCTGCAGTTCAAGCCCGATGCCGACGTCGCGCTGCTCAACGCGATGATGCATGTGATCGTCAACGAGGGCCTGGTCGACCGCGACTTCATCGACAGCCGCACCATCGGCTTCGACGAGCTGCAGCGCAACGTCGCCGCCTACAGCCCCGAGCTGATGGCGCCGATCTGCGGCATCGACGCCGAAACCATCCGCGAGGTCGCGCGCGTCTATGCCACCTCGAAGGGTTCGATGATCCTGTGGGGCATGGGCGTGTCGCAGCATGTGCACGGCACCGACAACGCGCGCTGCCTGATCGCGCTGGCGCTGATGACGGGCCAGATCGGCCGGCCCGGCACCGGCCTGCATCCGCTGCGCGGGCAGAACAACGTGCAGGGCGCTTCCGACGCGGGGCTGATCCCGATGATGTATCCCGACTACCGCCGCGTCGACGACCCGCTGGCGATCGCCAGCTTCGAAGCGCTGTGGGGCATGCCGCTGGACCGCCAGCCCGGCCTGACCGTGGTCGAGGTGATGCAGGCGATCGAGCGCGGCGAAGTGCGCGGAATGTACATCATGGGAGAGAACCCGGCGATGTCCGACCCCGACGCCGAGCATGCGCGCGCGGCGCTGGCGTCGCTCGACCACCTGGTGGTGCAGGACATCTTCCTGACCGAGACCGCGTACCTGGCGGACGTGGTGCTGCCGGCCTCGGCCTTCCCCGAGAAGACCGGCACCTTCACCAACACCGACCGCACCGTGCAGCTCGGCCGGCAGGCGCTGAACCCGCCCGGGCAGGCGCGCCAGGACCTGTGGATCATCCAGCAGATGGCGGCGCAGCTGGGGCTGGACTGGCGCTACGACAGCGTCGAGGACGTGTTCAACGAGATGCGCCAGGCGATGCCGAGCATCGGCGGCATGACCTGGGAGCGCCTGGAGCGCGAGCACGCCGTGACCTATCCATGCCTGGAAGAGGGCGATCCGGGCGAGCCGGTGATTTTCACGGACAGCTTCCCGACCGCCACTGGCCGGGGCCGCTTCGTTCCCGCCGACATCATTCCGGCCGCTGAGCGACCCGATGCGGACTACCCGATGGTGCTGATCACCGGGCGCCAGCTGGAGCACTGGCATACCGGCAGCATGACGCGCCGTGCCGGCGTGCTCGATGCGATCGAGCCCGATCCGGTGGCGCTGGTGCATCCGCTGGATCTCGACGCGCTGGGCGGCACGCCGGGCGGCGTGGTCACGCTGTCGTCGCGGCGCGGCGAGGTCACGCTCTATGCGCGCGCCGATGCCGGCACGCCGCGCGGCGCCGTGTTCGTGCCGTTCTGCTACTACGAGGCGGCGATCAACAAGCTGACCAACGCGGCGCTGGATCCGTTCGGCAAGATTCCCGAGTTCAAGTATTGCGCGATCCGGATGACGGCGGGCGGAGCGGTGCCGGTGCAGTCGAGCTATGGCGGCGGGCAGATCCTGGCGCCTGCCCCGGCCTAGCCGCAGGCAGCGGTGGTGTTTCGCATCGCAGGCGGGACACCACCTTAACCTCAATAGTTCATCGTCACGTTGAGCATGGCGACGCGCGGATTGCCCACCGGCAACACGTTGTTGTTCAGGCCGCCCGCGTAGTACATCTTGTCGAACACGTTCTTGACGTTGAAGGCCGCGCGCCAGTGCGAGGCCACGTAGCCGACGGCAACATCGGCGACGGCGTAGCCCGGCACGGTGTAGCTGAAGCTGTAGCCGCGCTTGGCGCTCTCGCCGCGCACCCCGGCACCGACGTACCAGCCGGCCAGCGCGCCACGCAGGCGATACTGGCTCCAGACCGAGAAGCTGTGCCGGGGCACGCTGTTCAGCGGCTTGCCGACGTTGGCGGCGGTGGTGTCCTCGGTGACCTCGCTGGCGATATAGGCGTAGGCCGCCGACACGCTCAGGCCATTGCCGAGATCCTGCGTCAGTTCCAGTTCCAGCCCGCGCGAGCGCTGTTCGCCGACGGCGACGCTGAAGCCCGTATTGACCGGATCGCTGCTGAGCACATTGGTGCGGGTCAGGTCGAACGCGGCCAGCGTCAGCAGGCCGGTCTTGTCCGGCATGTCGAACTTGACACCCACCTCGTACTGGCGGCCCTTTTCGGGCTTGAAGGTGGCGCCGCTGGCATCGGTGCCGGCGTTCGGCAGGAACGACGTGGCGAAGCTTGCGTACGGCCGCGCCCAGTGCGTCAGGTCGTACATTACGCCCGCGCTGCCGGTGACGGCGTTGCTGTCGTTGGTGTTGCGCGCCGATGCCAGCCGGTCCGTCGTGCCGGTCCGCGCCGATTCGTAGCGCACGCCGCCGGTCACGGTCCAGCGCTCGGCCAGGCGAACCTGGTCGCGCAGGTAGAGGCCGAGCGCATCCAGCGTATCGGTCGCGTCCACGCTATAGGCGGACGGACAGTTGATGCTGGCGCCGTAGACCGGGTTGTAGACGTTCAGCGCGGCGACGCGGCAGGTCTTCTGCAGGCGGTCTTCCTTGGTATGCCGGTAATCGATGCCGAAGGTCACGTTGTGGGCATGGCCCGTGAACGCAAAAGTCCGCTGCACGTTGGTGTCGACGCCGAACGAATTGCCGGAAAAGTTCTGCTGCGTGCCGCTGCGGTTCATCGACTGGCTGTTGAGCGCCATGGTGCCGGCCGATACCAGCGTGCCGGTCAGCGACGAGGTCTGGTAGCGCAGGTTCTGGTTCAGGGTCCAGCCCGAGTCGAAGCGGTGCGCCAGCGCGTAGCCGATGCGGTTCTGCTCGCCGTCATAGGAAGGCGCACCGGGTTCGCCGATAAAGCGGTTGGCCGGCACCACGCCATTGCGGTTCGGCACCACCGTGCCGTTCACGGGCAGGCCCTGCTGGCGCACGTAGTTGCGCTGGTTGTGGCTGGCCAGGATGGTGAAGTCGGTGCGCGCGCCAAGGTCGAGCGTCAGCGACGGCGCGATCCAGCGGTTGCGATACCACACATAATCGGTCGGATCGTCGCTGTTCATCATCAGCCCGTTCAGGCGTAACGCGGCTTTGCTGTCCTTGGCCAGCGGCGTTCCCACGTCGACCGTCATCTGCCGCAAGCCGTAGTTGCCGACGGTCAGCCCCAGTTCGCCGAACCGTTCCGCACGCGGGCGCTTGCTGACCATGTTGACCAGGCCGCCGGGCTGTACCGCGCCGAACAATATCGAGGCCGGCCCCTTGAGCACTTCCACGCGCTCGACGCCGAACAGCTCCTGCGCGACGCGGTTGTTGCTGTCGACCAGCAGCCCGTCGGCAAAGACCGATTCCGAGGCACGCTGGCCGCGGATGATGAAATCGTCCCAGCCGCGCCGGCCATAGACGTTGGTGACCACGCCGGCGGCATTCTGCAGCGCGTCGCTGAGGTTCTGAGCCTGCTGGCTGTCGAGCAGGTCGCGCGTGATCACGGTGATCGATTGCGCGGCGTCGGCCGCGGCTTCGCCCGACTTGGTTACGCCGGCCGCCCGCCGCGTGGCGAAGCCGAGATCGGCTTGCCCGTCGCTGGCGGCGCTGACCGTCACGGATGGCAGCGTGGCAAGTGCTTCGGCGGCGTGGGAGACAACGGGAGGCAGGAGCAGGGAACTGGCAGCGGCGGGTATGGCAAGACGGCGGAAAAGCATGACGGCCCGGGGCGGAAGCGACGAAAGGCCGAATAATAAATGAGAATAATTCCTGTTTCTATAAGTTTTATCGGCGTGTTGCCCGTTGCTCAGTCAACATGTCGAACAAGCCGGCAGCGCCCGGTCACATGGAGTCGTCGCGATCCTCGATCACCGAAATATCCCAGCAGGACATAAACAGCGCGGCAATCAGCGGACCTATCACAAAGCCGTTGATGCCAAACACCGACATGCCGCCCAGGGTCGATATCAGCACCACCCAGTCCGGCAACTTGGTGTCCTTGCCGACCAGGATAGGGCGGAGCAGGTTGTCCACGGCGCCGATGACCAGGGTACCGATGACAATCAGCGCGATCCCTTTCCAGGCCGGGCCAGCCAGCAGGAAATAAATCGCGGCCGGGCCCCAGACCAGCGCCGCGCCAACGGCCGGCAGCAGGGACAGAAACGCCATCAGCGTGCCCCACAGCAACGCGCCGTTGATGCCCAGCAGCAGGAAAGCCAGTCCGCCCAGTATGCCCTGCACCGCCGCCACCACCACGTTGCCCTTGACCGTGGCACGGACCACGGTGGTGAACCGGCCGACCAGCCGGCGCGTGTGCGCATCGCTCAGTGGCATGGCCTCGCGGAAGCGATGGGAAATCACCGCACCGTCACGCAGCAGGAAAAACACCAGATACAGCATCACGCCAAGGCCGACGGCAAACTGCAGCGTGTTCTGGCCAATCGCGACGGCCTGGGCCGCCATGAACTGGCTGATGCGGGCGGCGCCTTCGGTCAGTTTCGCTTGCAATCCCGCGACGTCGGCCAATCCCACTTCATTCAGCCATGCCTCGACGGAATCGGGCAGGGCCTGCACGGCCGTCTGGAAGTACTGCCCGAAGTCCCATTTGCCGGTCCTGATCTGCTGGTAGGCAAAGGCCGCTTCCTGTGCCAGTGTGGCAATCATCAGGAACACCGGGACAATGGCCATCAGCACGCACACCAGCAGCGTCGTCAGCGCTGCGAGATTTTCGCGGTTGCCAAATCGCACCGTCAGCTTGCGGTGCATGGGATGGAACAGGATGGCCAGTATGGTGCCCCACAGGATCGCGCTGTAGAACGGCAGCAGGATCCAGATGAACGCAATGCTGACCGCGACCAGCAGGATATAAAAACCTCGCAAATTGCGCATCGGGTTGTCCGTGAGTGGATTCGCCCAGGAACGCTGCCGATGCTGCCCCGCGGGCGGCATCACCAGGCGGCATCACCGGGCGGCATCACCGGGCGGCGTCGGCGGCAGCGTTTCCGAATGCGTTGCGCTCCATGATCTGGTGATCCCTGCCGTGAATCAGCAAGTCGACCTGTGCCCGGCGGGCCTTCTCCCGGCCGGTGGCGATCGCATGATCCATCGAAGTGAATCGCTGCTGGTTGCCGGAGCGGCCCTCCGTTTCGACGGCCCAGCCGTTATGGGTCGGCACGACATGGATATTCTTGCCTGGCATGGCGCTCTCCGGAAGTTGGCAGTATGAGTGTCAGCGCTGTGCCGCCGCCGAGGTATCGGGCGTCGTCTGACACGGCCGTCGGATATCCGGAAAAATGCGCCAGCCAGCAGCGACAACGCCCGCCGGGCGCCATGGCGGGCGTTTTTCATGACACTGATGGCAGTGCCAGGGCGGCTCAACTCATCTTGTCGATAATCCCTTGCATCTCGTCGAGGTTGAAGGCGCGCAGCGTTTGCGTGCGCACGTTGCCCAGCGCGCCCACCGCCAGGCCGAACGCGGTCATGCTGGCGTCATCCTGGGCCTCGACGGTCAGCACGATGTCGTATTTGCCCAGGGTCCAGTAGATGTCTTTCATCTGCACCCCGAAGCGCGCGCCCATCTCGCGCACCGCGGCGGCGCGCTTGGTGGTGTCCTTGACGGCGCGGATGCCCTGGTCGGTGAAGCTGGCTAGCACGATATAGCGGGTCATGGCGGGATCTCCGGTAAGGATCGATCAACGCCGTCCCGGCTGCGCGCACGCGACCGGTCGCAGCAAGCCGGGGCAGTGGTTCAGGGCGTCCCGGCGCAGCACCAGGGGCCTGAGCAACCCCATACCGATGCATTTCGCGCGCCAGCCGGCGTGGCGCGCCGCACAGCGGCAGATACCGCGGTGCGTGCCACCGCGGCGCGGACCGCTGTGTATCAGTCCTGATACAGCGGTCCGCCTTAGTCCTGTGCCGGCCCGATGTCGCCATCATCGGGAGTAGCCAGCGCGGTCAGCCACGTTTCCGAGCGCAAATTGCGCAATTAACCGCCATAACCCATACCCATCCACCAGCGCGCTGGCGCGGCAGGAAAGCAGGGTTTGGGCGGCTGGGGCGCGGCTCGTGTCAGCGGCCGGCGCCGGTATAGCCGTGGCTGCGCGGGGCCAGCCAGCGCCATAGCCGCTGTCGCCATGCGGCGCGAACGGGATCGGGCGCTGTCTTGCAGCGGGTGACATGCACGGAGGCGGCGGTGATCGCATACAGCTCGACATGGCCGGCATCGGCCAAGGTAAAGCACTCGCTTGCGGTCAAAGCCGTGTCCTTGGGATCGCCATCGCGGATCAGCCACAGCTCGCCCGCGGTGCAGCGCACCGCCACCCGTTCGCCAGGCCCCGCGACCAGCCGCAGCGAGCTGCGGGCGGGCAGGGTGGCGGTCATATCGTTGCTGACCAGGTACATGGTGGTCTCCTGGCTCAGGCTACGGCCAGGCCGGCCGCGCCGGCCGAGACGGGCACCTGGCGCGGCCCGGACTGGGGCCGGATGAATTCGGCGATGCGCTGGATCACCGCAGGATCGCGCAGGATGCGGCGATGGCCGAGGCCCGTGGTGGTCTCCAGCCGTGCGCCCGGCCATGCTCCGGCGATGGCCGCGCCGTCTTCCCAGCGCACTTCCTTGTCGTCGCGGTCATGGATCACCAGCGTCGGCGGCACCGGGCGGGCACGGCCCAGGTCCGGCACATTGAAGGCCGACCACGGCATGCCCAGCCAGCGCTCGCTGTGGCGCTGCATACGTGCCAGCACGGCCGGCGCCACGCCCAGTTGCCACGCCAGCGCGGCGCATGCCGCGCGCATGTCCGCGGGCGCGCCCAGCAGCACCGCGGCGCTGGCCGGCAGGCCTTCGCGCAGCGCCAGCGCCGCCGCCGCGCCGCCCAGCGAATGCGCCACCACGGCGTGAACCGGGCCGGCATGCCACGCTGCCGCCAGCAAGGAACGCGACATCTCCAGCACCGAAGTCTGCGCCGCGCCGCGCGCGCCGGCATCGGAGGCGCCATGCGAGAGCGCGTCGAAGGCGACGACCCGCATCCCCGCTGCCAGCAGGCCGTCGATCACCGCATGCCACTGGCCCGCATGGCCGCCCCAGCCGTGGGCGAGCAACACCACCGGACCGGCGCTGCCCCAGCGGTAGACGCGCACGCGCCGGCTGGGCCCGTGGCCGGTCACCAGGGCCCAGTCGGCCCGCGCACCGTCCAGCACGTGCCGTGCGGCGGACGTGGCGGCGGCGCGCGGCGGGGTGAACCAGATGCGCTCGAGCCGGCGTGCCGTCGCCGCCGGCATCAGCACGCTGCCGGCTTGCCAGCGCAGGCGCTGCAGGCCCATCAGGGCGTGATCGAATGCGCCGGCACGGCTGGCCGGGGGCGACGCCTCGGCGGTGCGCGATGCCGTCGCCACAGCCGCCGGGGAAGGGGAAACCGGGGAAGGAGAAGAGACTGCTTGGGTCACGACCTGCACCTCCAATGGATTCTGGACTGCGCGGCGTCATCGGAACCGGTCCGGCCGGAGGCGTCTCGCGCTATTAAAAGACCGACCAGTCGTGCTTTTTTCGGTACAAAAAAAGCCCGCCGGAGCGGTTTGCTGCCCGCCGGCGGGGTAGCGCCGGCGCCGATGTCATGCTCCCGCGGGATGGGGCGCGCCTGCCGCGGCGCGTGTGACCAATGCCGCAAAGGCGTGCCTTGCCATGGTTTCCGCATCCTGGCGCCCCAGCAGCTTGAACGACTGCTGGAAGGCCATGCCGATGCCGGAAAGCTCGAACGCGAACTGGCGCGGGTCCACGTGAGGCCCGAACTGGCCCTCTTCGATGGCGTCGCCGACCACGCGCGCGATGGTGCTGTGCCAGTCCTTCAGCGATTGCACCACCAGGTCGCGGATCGAGCCCGGCCGGTCGCGGTATTCCTGCCCGAGCGCCGTAAACAGGCACCGTCCCTGCGTGACCGTGCCGCCCAGCCATTCCAGATAGCCTTCGAACAAGGCCTGCAGCCGCGGCATGCCGCGCGGCTGGCGCATCGCCGGCCGGATCACGATCTCGCCGAAACGCTCCACCGCCAGGTCCAGCACCGCCTGCTGCAGCATCTCCTTGGACTTGAAGTGCGCATACAGGCCGCTCTTGGACATATTGGTGTCGGCCGCCAGCGTGGCCAGCGACAGCTGCTCGAAGCCGACCTTGGCGGCGGCGTCCAGCGCCTGCTCGATGATGGCTTTGCGGGTGAGGTGTCCTTTCTGCATGCAATGGAGAATAGCACGACCGGTCGGTTTGTCAACGAAACCGGATGCATGGTAGTTGCCCCGACTTGCGTTGTTGTGCTCGCGAGGCCATAACGTCATACAGCTATGCATGTGACGTCAACGCAAATTGAGGGGGCCCGTTACTGTCAAGGCGGCGCCAAGGCCTTGTGCATTGTCCGACGCTTGGATGGACGCCTTGCGGTAGAAGCCGGCGCAAGATGACGGGCCAGCAAGAAATCTGCACAAAGTGTTTCGGCGGTTACATACGGAACGCTTTGCGTGCTCTATACTCGAATGCACGTCCGCGCACTTTTTTTCACTGGTGACTGGAGACCGACATGAACAGTACAGCCGTGCCGAGAGGCGCTAGCGAACCGTTCCGGCAACTGCGGGCGCTGCGCCGCGCGCGCAAGCTCAAGCAGGAGGACGTCGCCCGCAAGGCGGGCATTTCCCGGGAAGCCTACCTCCGGGCAGAATCGGGCCAGGCCGACCCACGCATGTCGACCTTCCTGGCGGCCTGCGAGGCGCTGGGCCTGGAAGTCGTGCTGGCGCCGCAACACCTTGCCGCCGACGTCAACGCTTTCATCGCCAGCCGCAACGGCGGCGTGACCGCTGCCTCGATGGCCGGCCAGCCGGCCGGCAGCGCGCCGGCACCGGCCGCGACACCGGCCCCCGGCGGCGGCTTCGGCCCCGGTACCGGCGAGGGCCACAAACCGGTCTGATCCGCCTTCTGCCTGGCGGGCCGCGGTTTGCGGTCCGGTCCGGCAGCAGGCCTCCAGGCCACCCTCCGCAATCGGCGCGCGCCTACGGGCACGCGCCGAACCACTTTTGTCCCGAGAGCCGTTTCGGCCCCGTGACAGCCAATGACGCCGCAGGCCTGACTGCCTGAGCCGGCGCTTTCCAGCCTTTCTGCGCCTCGTGCCGCTGCTGGCGCCCGCCAGCGGCTCCTCCCCATTTCCCGCTTCCGCGCCTAAAACTGCAAGAGCGCCGCGTGCTGCCCGCGTGCACGTGCGGGTTTGACACGTCCAGCGCCGGTGATTACGATATGGTAAATTCATTGCACAATACGTAATTCAGGCGCCGTGCGGCCAGCGCTGCGCGGATGGAAGCACACGGAGACGCAAGACAACACCATGGACCTCACGCATACCCAGCTTGCCGGGCACGGCTATATGTCCGGCTTCGCCAACGAATTTGCCACCGAGGCACTGCCCGGCGCGCTGCCGGTGGGCCAGAACTCGCCCCAGCGCGCGCCCTATGGCCTGTATGCCGAGCAGTTGTCAGGCACGGCCTTCACGGCGCCGCGCGCGCACAACCGCCGCTCGTGGCTGTACCGCATCCGCCCCGCGGCGATGCACAAGCCGTTCACGCTGATCGAACAGTCGCGTTTCCTGAGCCGCTTCGACCAGGTGCCGCCGTCGCCCAACCAGATGCGCTGGAGCCCGCCGGCAATGCCGTCGGTGCCGACCGACTTTATCGACGGCATCGTCACCATGGCCGGCAACGGCGGCCCGGAGGCGATGACCGGCTGCGGCATCCACCTGTACCTGGCCAACCGGTCGATGCAGGACCGCTTTTTCTACAACGCCGACGGCGAGATGCTGATCGTGCCGCAGCAGGGCAGGCTGCTGATGGTGACCGAGCTGGGCCGGCTGGAAGTCGAGCCGCACGAGATCGTGGTGATCCCGCGCGGCGTGCGCTTTCGCGTGGAGCTGCCCGATGGCGAGGCGCGCGGCTATATCTGCGAGAACTACGGCGCGCTGTTCCGGCTGCCTGACCTGGGCGTGATCGGCTCGAACGGGCTGGCCAATCCGCGCGACTTCCTGTCGCCGGTGGCGAGCTACGAAGACCGCGAAGGCGCGTTCGAACTGGTAGCCAAGTTCCAGGGCAACCTGTGGCGCGCCGACATCGGCCACTCGCCGCTCGACGTGGTGGCCTGGCACGGCAACTACGCGCCGTACAAGTACGACCTGCGCCGCTTCAACACCATCGGCTCGATCAGCTACGACCATCCGGATCCGTCGATCTTCCTGGTGCTGCAGTCTCCATCCGATACGCCTGGCGTCGACACCATCGACTTCGTCATCTTCGGGCCGCGCTGGCTGGCGATGCAGGACTCGTTCCGCCCGCCCTGGTTCCACCGCAATATCGCCAGCGAGTTCATGGGCCTGATCTCCGGCGTCTATGACGCCAAGGCCGAAGGCTTTGCGCCTGGCGGTGCCAGCCTGCACAACTGCATGAGCGGCCACGGCCCGGATGCGGAAACCTTCGAGAAGGCCAGCGTTGCCGACACCTCGACGCCGCACCACATCGAAAACACCATGGCGTTCATGTTCGAAACGCCGGCCGTGATCCGCCCGACGCCGTACGCCGCGCAATCGGCTTCGCTGCAGCAGGAGTACTACACCTGCTGGCAGGGCCTGAAGAAGCATTTCAACCCGAACGTCCGCTAAGTCGCCGGCGGTCTGCCATCCCGCCGTTTTTCTGGCGGGGAAGGCAGACGCACACCACGCAAGACAACCGCAGGCACGCCACCCGTGCCTGCCAGAATTTCCGGAGCACCCGATGACCGCCCCCCAAACCAGCTGGATCGACAGCGCCAACGACGGCAACACCCATTTTCCGCTGCAAAACCTGCCCTACGGCGTGTTTTCCACCCAAGGCCAGGCGCCTCGTGTGGGTGTCGCCATCGGCGACCAGGTCGTGGACCTCGCCGCCCTGGACCAGGCGGGCCTGCTGCCTGAAGCGGCCAAGGGCACCTTTGCCGCGGCCAGCCTGAACCGCTTCATCGCGCTGGGCCAGCCGGTCTGGAGCGAAACGCGCCGGCGCCTGACGGCGCTGCTGTCCGGTGCGGACGCCGCGTTGCGCGACAACGCTGCCTTGCGCGCCCAGGCCCTGGTGCCGATATCGGCCGCGACGCTGCACCTGCCGGTCGAGATCCCGGGCTATACGGACTTCTATTCGTCGAAGGAGCATGCCACCAACGTCGGCCGCATGTTCCGCGATCCGGACAATGCGTTGCTGCCGAACTGGCTGGAAATCCCGATCGGCTACAACGGCCGCGCCAGCTCGGTGGTGGTGAGCGGCACGCCGCTGCACCGCCCCAACGGCCAGATCAAGCTGCCGAACGAGGCGCGCCCGGTCTTCAGCGCCTGCCGCAAGCTGGATTTCGAGCTGGAGATGGGCTTTATCGTCGGCAAGCCCTCGGCGCTGGGCGAACCCATCAGCACCGCCGATGCGCCCGCGCATATGTTCGGCATGGTGCTGCTCAACGACTGGAGCGCGCGCGATATCCAGCAATGGGAATACGTGCCGCTGGGGCCGTTCAACAGCAAGGGCTTCGGCACCTCGATCTCGCCGTGGGTGGTCACCATGGAAGCGCTCGAGCCGTTCCGCCGCGACAATCCCGCGCAATCGCCCGAGCCGCTGCCCTACCTGCGGCAACAGGGCCAGAACGCCTACGACATCGCGCTGGAAGTCGCGCTGCAGCCCGAAGGCGCAGCGGCCCCCAGCACCATCTGCCGCACCAACTTCAGGGCGATGTACTGGACCATGGCGCAGCAGCTGGCGCACCACACGGTGTCGGGCTGCAACGTGCGCGTCGGCGACCTGATGGGCTCGGGCACCATCAGCGGCACCACGCCGGACTCTTACGGCAGCCTGCTCGAGCTGACCCGCAATGGCGCCGAGCCGCTGACGCTGGCCGATGGCAGCCAGCGCGCCTTCCTGCAGGACGGCGATGACGTGATCATGACCGGCTACTGCCAGGGCGACGGCTATCGCGTCGGCTTCGGTACGGTGTCGGGCAAGATCCTGCCGGCGCGCTGAAGCGCCGGGGCTGGCCGGGGCGCTTCAGCCGGCGTCCCCGCCAAGCGCGGCGGCATCCAGGATGACCGCCGCGCGGCCTGACAGCAGCGACCGCCCCGCGGCGCTGACGTCAAAGGCGTAGAGCACGGTGGCACCTTCGCCGCTGATGCGTTCCGCGGTGACCTCCAGCGGCGCCGCGATGTCGTCGAGCCGCTCCACCTGCAGCACCAGCTTGCGCACGCTGGCAAGATAGCCCGTGCGCGGGCGCTGCTGCGCGCCGCTGTCCAGCGTGGCCTCGGCCAGCAGGGCGCCATGCACGGCCATGGCCTGCGCGGCATATTCGATCCCGCACACCGCTGCCAGCCGGCCCTGCGCGCGCAATGGATGGTCCGCATGCGTGTGGCTGGTTGCCGTGCAGCGGACCGACGCCGTGTCCCATGCCACCACGCCATCGAGCAGGCACATGCTGCCCTGGTGCGGAATGCGCGCGGCGATCCATGCGCGGTCGCGGATCGCTTCAGGCATGGGCCGGGCTGCCGAGGGTGGCCACGTCGGCTGCGATCCGCAGCGTATCCAGATAATCCAGCACCACCGTGCCGGTCTCGCCGCGGGCGATGGCCGCGAGCAGCGGCAGCACGCGCGCGGCCGGGGCCGAATTGCGCAGCGTTTCCAGCGCGGCGTCCGGCATCGCGGTGGACGGCGCCTGCGTCAGCGCCACGGCGATGCGCGCCAGCGAGCGCGCGGTCTGCTGCGGCGTGAGCAACAGCGCCACGCCAAACGGGTCGGGAATCGGCCGGAAGCTGTGCAGCGGCTCGGGATAGCCGGTGTCATAGGCGATCAGCAGGCAGGGCTCCGCATCGGCGGCGGCCTGCAGCACGCTTTCCAGCAGTCCCGCGCCGAAGCTGCCGTCCATCGCGCACAGCACGTTCGAGGCGCGCATCGCGCCGGCGGCGATCGACCAGTAGCCGGCGGTCGCGTTGTGCACGGAGTTGTGGAAGCGCGTGGGCGACATCAGCGGCTCAGGCTGTGCCAGCCCTTCGCAGATGGCATGGAAGTTGTGGCCATCGCTGCTGGACGAGGTAAAGATCGTCGGCAGCTGCGCGGCATCGCAGCCACTGGCCGCCACCGCCTGCTGGCCCACGCCCAGCGCCAGCCGGACGGTGGGGCCGGTGCGGCGGCGCTCGGCCGGGGGCAGGCCCGTGGGCAGCGGCAGCTCGGTGGCCGCGTGCGCGTAGGGCGTGCGCCCCGCGAGCACGTCACGGGCTTGCTGCCAGCCGCTCAGGCCGGGGCCGAGCAGGCCGATGCTTTCGATATAGACGGTCTGCGGCATGGCGCGGCTCAATGGGCAACCGCGTCCGCACGGGCGAACAGCAGGCTGCAGTTGGATCCACCGAAGCCGAACGCATTGCTCATGGCGTAGCGCAAGGGTGTGTCCCGGTTGGCGAGCTGGTAGTTCACGTCGAGCGCGGGGTCTACCTGCGTGGTGTTGATGCCGGCCGGCACCAGGCCATGGCGCAGCGCCAGCGCGCAGATCACCGCCTCGAGCGCACCGGCCGCGCCGAGCGCGTGGCCGGTGGCGCCCTTGGTCGAGCTGCAGGGCGTGCCGGGCAGCACCGCGGCCATGGCCAGGGCTTCGGCGGCGTCATTGCTGCGCGTGGCGGTGCCGTGCAGGTTGACGTAGCCGACCTGCGCCGGCGCGATGCCTGCGCTGGCCAGCGCCTGCGCCATTGCCATGCGCGCGCCGAGCCCCTGCGGGTGTGGTGTCGACATATGGTGGGCATCGCTCGATTCGCCGATGCCCGCGAGCAGGATGGCATCGTCCGCCACCGTGCCGGTCACGCGTTCGAGCAGGCCGAACACCGCGCCTTCGCCGATCGAGATGCCGTTGCGGGCCACGTCGCAGGGCCGGCACGGCTGGCGCGACAGCAGCTCCAGCGCATTGAAGCCGTACAGCGTGGTGTGGCACAGCGAGTCCACGCCGCCCACGACCGCTGCGTCGATCCATCCGGCTTCCAGCATGCGCCGCGCCGAGCTGAACACCTTGGCCCCCGACGAGCACGCCGACGACACCGCGGCCGCGGGCCCGGTGAGCCCCAGGTGCTGCCGCAGGAACGCCGGCAGCGAGTAGGGATTGTGCGTGCCGCCGTAATGGAAGTCCGGTGGCAGCGCGCCGGTGGCCGGATCGCGCTGGCGGTAGCCCAGTTCGGTCTGCAGCACGCCCGCGGTGCTGGTGCCGAGAAAGACACCGATGCGGTGGGCGCCGTAGCGCGCCGCCGCCTCGCGCACCCGTGCGGCAAAGTCATCCTGCGCCAGCGCCAGCTGCGCCAGCCGGTTGTTGCGGCAGTCGAATTCGGTCAACCCGGCCGGCAGCGTGACGGTGTCGATGCCGGCGACTTCGCCGACGTAGGTGTCGAGGGCGACGTCGCCGAAGCGGCAGGGCGCCAGGCCGCCGCGCTGCGCGCGCAGCGCCGCCAGCGTGGCGTCGATGCCGGCACCGAGGCAGCTGGTGGCGGTGAAATGCGAAAACAGGAGCGGGGACACAGCTTCGGTGAGGCGAATGGACGGATTCTCGGAAGGCAGCGCCAATTGTAACAAGCCGCGGCGGCTCAGCCCGGCGGCACCGCGGCGCGCAGCGTCACGCAGCGCAGTCCGGCGCGGTCGATGGCGGCCAGCAGGCCCGGCAGCACGGTGGTGCAGTGGGGCTGGCCGGCAGGGTCCAGGCCGGGGTTGCCGTCATGCAGCAGCAGGATGTCGCGCCCGGCCAGCCTGCCGGTCAGGCGCCGCGCCACGCGCGCGGCGTTGTTGCCGCTGAGGGTATCGAAGCCGCGCCGGGTCCAGGCCGCCAGTTGCAGCCCGAGCCGGCACAGGACCGGCTCCAGGAAGGGATTGCGCAGCCCCGCCGGGGCGCGGAAGAAGCGCGGCGCCTGGCCCGTGATTGCCGTCAGCAGCTGCTGCGCGGCGGCGATGTCGCGCTGCATGCGCGCCGGCCCGAAGGTGGAGAAGTACAGCCGGTGGTACATGCTGTGGTTTTCCACGGCATGGCCGCGGCGCACGATCTCGCGCACCAGTTCGGGATGGGCCGCGGCGCGCTCGCCGATGCAGAAAAACGTCGCGCTGGCGCCGTGCCGGTCCAGCAGGTCGAGCACCCGCGGCGTCAGCTCCGGGTTGGGGCCGTCGTCGAAGGTCAGCGCCACGCAGCCTTCGGCCGATGGCGGCAGGCGCAGCAGGTTGGGCCCGAGCCAGGTGCTGCGCGGCCACAGGCCGGCCGCGCACATCGCCGCGTGGCTCGCGCCGATGCCGGCTACGGCCCAGCCCACGCCTTGCGGGTAAGCCAGCATCGCGCCGACGGCGCCCACATGCACCGCGGCAGCGCCATACAGCAGCGGGGTCGGCCGCCAGGGGCGGCTGGGGCAACCATCGGGCAGGGCGACGCCCGGTGCGGATAGCGGCTTCATGTTGCACTCCCGGCCTTCGCCGCCGCCGCGGACGGGACCGCGGGCGCGAGGATGGCCGAAAACCACAGCGCCAGCACGGCACCGGGGCCAACCGTCAGGCCGAATGCCTGCAGCAGCGGCAGGCTCGACAGCGCCAGCAGGCCGAACGCGGCGACCGTGGTCAGGTTGGCCAGCAGCAGCGACACCAGCGTGTGCGGTGAAGCGCCAGCCGCCTGCCCGTCCGCTGCCGGTCCATTAAAGAATAGTGCGTAGTTGGAGCCGACCGCTGCCAGCAGCAACAGGCCCACCAGGTGCAGCAGCGTCAGCGGCTGGCCCAGCGCCGCCAGCCCGCCCAGCACCACCACCGCGGCGGCGGCGAGCGGCAGTACCGTGGCCAGCACCCGCCGCAGCGAGCGCAGCGCCAGCGTCAGCAGGGCGATGATCGCCAGCAGTCCGGCCAGCGACAGCAACAGGGCCTCGCGCAGGTAACCGGCATAGAGCCGGTCCGATTCGCCCTTCAGATCGACGAACAGGGTATCGGGCACGCCGGCCCGCTGGATCGCGGCGCGCACCGCGGCGCTGTCGACGCCGTCGGCCGCGCTGGCATGGTTGGCCCCATGCAAGGGCGCGCGCAGCGGCAAGGTGGCGCTCCAGCGGCCGTCGCGCTGCACCAGCAGGGCGTCGACCGCCAGTGCCATCGACGTGCCGCGCAGGCTCTCGCGTTGCAGCAGGGGCCCGGTGCGGGCCGCTTCGGCCTGCGCCAGGAAGGGGGCGAACACCGATGCGCGCACCGGCTGCATGGCGATGGCGGCGTGCAGGCGCTGCGCCAGCACGTCGGGTGGCGGCAGGCTGGCCTGGCGCTCGCGCTGCGTGGCCGCGCTGGGCAGGTAGCGGGCCGGGCTCTCGTAGCCGCCGATAAAGTTCTGCGCCACCAGCGGGTCCAGCTCATGCGCCACGCGTTCCGCGCCCTGCAGCACGGATTCCTGGTCCGGCCCCGACACCACCACCAGGTAGCGCACGTCCGGTGCGCCCAGGTTTTCGCGCAGCGAGGTGTCCAGCGCCTGGTCGCTCGCCGACACCGGGCTCAGCGCCTGCAGTTCCCGGCCCCACAGCGTGCCGCGATGCTGGACCAGCACCACGCAGGCGCCCGCCACCAGCACCAGCACCAGCCAGCGCAGCCGGGGCGCGCGCAGCGCCAGCCATTGCAGCTTGCGGCCCAGTGGTGCGACGTCGCGCAGCTGCAGCGTGGCCGGCACCAGCTGCGGCAGCACGAAGCGCGTGACCAGCGCGGCGGTGACCAGCCCCGCGATCGAATACAGGCCCAGCTGCGCCAGTCCCGGAAAGCCCGACAGCAGCAGCGAGGCAAAGCCGCACACCGAAGTCAGCACCCCCAGGCGCACCGTCGGCCAGAAGCCGCCCAGCCAGGCGCGCTCGTCGCGCTGGCCATTGCGCGTGTATTGCGCGGACTGCACGAACAGGTAGATCGAATAGTCCACCGCCTCGCCGATCAGCGTGGTGCCAAAGCCCAGCGTCAGGCCATGCACCGCGCCGCCGAACCCCAGGCTGACCGCGGCGATGCCCGCGAGCGCGCCGCTGAGCACCGGCACCAGCCCCAGCACCAGCAGCGGCACCGAGCGGTACACCGCCAGCAGCAGCGTGACGATGATGGCCAGGCCGATGGTCGAGAGCCGCTCGACATCGTGCCGGATGGTCTCGCGCGCCTTGACCGAGAACACGCCGGGGCCCGTCATCACCAGCTGGTAGGGGCCGCCCGCGTTGGCGCCGGCAAAGGCGTGCTGCACGGCGGCCATTGCCTCTGCCTGCGCATCGGTATCCGAGCCCGCGCTGGCGGTCTGCGCCAGCAGCAGCGCACGCTTGCCGTCGCGCGACGCCCACGCGCCCGCATGCATCGGCACGCGCTGGCCGGCATCGAGCTGCGCCAGCATGGCCGCGACCTCGCCGGTGGGATCGCGCGGCAGCAATGACTTGGTGAAGAGCCCGGCGGAAGAGGCCAGCAGCGCGAACGAATCATCCACCGCCTGGGCCAGCCCGTGCTCGCTGAAACGCTCCGGCGTCACCGCCGGGCTGAGCAGGTAACGGTGCGCGAAGACGTATTCGCGGTCCGCCGCCTGGTTGACCGGCTCGCCGTTCTGCACCGAGGCGAAGCGCGGGTCGCCGCGCAGCTGCGCCGCCATCGCGCGCGAGACCCTGGCGCGGCCCTCGGCATCGCCGCCTTCGATGCCGACCAGGATCAGGCGCGATACCAGCCCGTCGCGCAGCTGGTTCACCAGCAGCTGCTGCTCGGCGCTGGGCAGCCGCGGCAGGAAGGCGGACAGGTCGGCGGTGAAGCTGGTGCGGCTGACGACCGCGGCGCAGGCCAGCAGTGCCAGCACCCACAGCGCCAGCGCCAGGCGGCGCGATGCCGCGCTCATCGGCTTGCGGCCGGCCGGATCTTCATCACCGAGCGGTCACCATCGGCCTGGCGGATCTCGACCTGGTCCAGCACATCCTGCCGGCCCTCGATGCGCACCTCGCTGACCGCGGCGGCCATGCGCGAGTCCGCCGGCGTCAGCGTCAGTGTCCAGCGGCTGGCGCGGCCCTGCACGCCGAGCTTGTAGTAGCGCTCCAGCGCATCGCGGTTGCCGGCCAGCGTGGCGCGGATGCTTTCGATAAAGGCGGCGATCTCGGGGTAGTTCTGCAGCGGCATGGTGTAGCGCTTGCCGTCGCGCTCGACGGTCAGCATGTCGCCGTCCAGCACCAGGTTCTCTGCCTTGGGCGAGAGCGTGCGCTTTTCCAGGTGGTCGGGCGCGGTGAAGCGCAGTTCGCCCGACGACTGCACCGGCTTGTCGAGCAGCGCCAGGTACTTGGTCTCGGTAAACAGCACGCGCCCGGACTTGCGCTGCGCCAGCGTGGACATCAGCTGGTCGACGCCGAACACGGCGGTGGCCGCGGATGCGGCGGGTGCGGCCGCGCCAGGCAGCGGCGCCAGCGCCAGCATGGCGCTCGCCAGCAGTGCTGGCAGCGGATAGCGGAAAGGACGCGCGGAGAAAAACATCAGTGGCGGCTCACGGGTCAGGGCTCGTTGCCCGGCGGCGGCTGCTCGGACAGCGGCGGGCCGGCGTGCCAGAAGTCATAGAAGTTGAACCAGTTGTACGGGGCGCTGCGGCTGAACCGCTCCAGCAGCGCCACGTAGTCGGCCAGCGCCGCCTGCACCGCCGTTTCGCGCTGGCCGCGCGCGGTCTCGGTGAAGTCCGCCAGCGGCACGAAGTGAACATCGTAGCGGTTGCCGCCGCGGTACAGGCCGGTGATGAAGAACACCGGCCGCCGCAGCATGGCCGCCATGCGCAGCGGGCCGGTGGGGAAGCCGGTCGGCGCGCCGAGGAACTCGCACTGCTGCACCGGGTCGGTGGCGCGCTGCGACAGCGTGCGGTCGGCCAGCATGCCGATCATATAGCCGCGGTCCAGGTAGTCGCGCACGCGCAGCATGGTGTCGAAGCGGCCCAGCGCGATCACGTCCTGGCGCATCGCCGGGTTGATCGACTGCAGCACGTCGTTGAGCTTGTGCGCGTTCTCTTCGTACATGGTGATCGCAACCTCCATGTCCGGGTGGCGCCGGCCGAGCGCGCGCACCACCTCGAAGCTGCCCAGGTGCGCGCCCAGCAGGATGGCGCCGCGTCCGCGCGCCATCGCCGCTTCCAGCAGGTGCTCGCCATGCAGGCGGATGTCGAACAGGTCGAAGCGGCCGTTGAGCAGGTAGATGCGGTCGTGGATGGTCGAGGCGAAGGTGAACACATGCCGGTAGCCGTCGCTCCAGCCGGCCTGGCGGCCGAGCACGCGGTCCAGGTAGGCGCGCGAGGCATGGCGCGCCGCCGGCGCGAACAGCATGAAGTAGGCGGCGATGGCGCGCAGCACCACGCGCCCGGCAGGCCGGCCCAGCGCCAGCGAGATCCACGTCATGACGCGCAGCAGCGTGATGCTGCCACGCTCTGCGCGGCTGGACCATTCCGCATCCAGCGGCGCCTGGCGCCGCCACAGCCAGCTCAGCATGGCAAGGCTCCCGCTTGCGGCGCGCTGGCGCGCACCTGCAGCGTGCCGCTGGCGACATCGCGCCCGGCGCTGCGCAGCGTGAAGCGGATGGTCTCGTCGCCATCGGCTGCCGGCTCGGACTGGTGCAGCACCTCCACGCGCTCGCCCGGGCGCACCGGGCTCAGGAACTTCAGCATGCTGGCCTGCGCGAGCGCGAGCGGGCGCCCGCGCGCGGCCCCGAGCGCAAGCACGGCATGGTCCAGCAGCACCACGCCCGGCACGATCGGATGGCCCGGGAAGTGGCCGGCCATGGCCGGGTGGGCGGCGTCGATGACAAAGCCCGGCGGCGGCGCGGGAGGGCGCACCTGCGTACCGGACAGGGTTGCCACCAGCGCCGCCAGCGCCTGGCGTGGCAGCTTGCCCGCGGCGTTGCGCGGCAGCTGCTCGGCAAAGTACAGCGGGCGCGGCATGAAGGCCGGATCGATGCGCCGGCGCAGCGCCTGCTGCAATGCGGCCGGTGCCAGGCCCGGCGCCACCACCACGGCCACCAGCCGCACCACGTGCCCTTCGGTGCCGCCTTCATGCGCGTCGTCGGGCATGAAGAACGCGCCGTCGCGCACGCCGTCAATGGCGGTGAGCTGGTGATTCAGGTAGCCCAGCGAAGTCCGCTTGCCGGCGATATTGAGCAGGTCGGCCTTGCGCCCATGGAGCAGGAAGCGCTGCGCGTCGAGCGGGACGATGGCGTCGCCCAGCGGCACCGGCTGCTCGATATGGCCGCCCTCGGCCCAGGTTTCGCCCTCGCTCTCGCTCTCGCCTGCGGTCGCGTCGCCGGCGGCATGGGGGCGGGCTTGCAGCCGCACCCCCCGCACCAGCGTCCAGGTGTCTTCCCGTGCGGTGCGGCGGGTGGCCAGTTGTCCGGTCTCGGTGCTGCCGTAGATTTCGCACAGCGGCGCGGCGAACAGCGCCTCGGTCTGGGCGGCCAGCTGGCGTCCGAGCGGCGCCGTGGCGCACAGCACCAGGTCGGCCGCGGGCATGGGCAGCCCGGACTGCACCAGCGTGCGCAGATGCACCGGGGAGCTGACCAGCGCGCGCGGCGCCGGCACCGCCGCCAGTGCCGCACTGACATCGGCCGGATAGAACGCCGGCGCCGCCACCAGCGCCGCACGGCCCTGCAGCACCAGCATCACGGTGGCTTCGAGGCCGAACATATGCTGCGGCGGCACCGTGCCGGCCAGCGTCCACGCCCGCCCGTCGAGCAGGCCGAGCCGTTGCGCCGCGGCGCGCGCGCAGCCGGCCATGGCGCCCCAGGTCTTGCGGTGCGGCACCGGCGTGCCGGTCGATCCCGACGTGAACACGTAGGCCATCACCTGCGCCGCCGGAATCTGCGGGATCTCGACCGGGCCGTCCTCGGGGGCGGCGGCGGCGGCCAGGCCATCGTGGTAGTGCAGCGCCGGCATGTCGAAGGCGGCTTCGGGCTGGTCGTGCAGGCAGAAGGCGTCGGGCGCGAAGGCGAGCAACTGGCGCACCGTCTCGGGCGTGTGCGACGGCGGCAGCAGCGTGGGCTTGCCCGCCAGCAGCGCCGCGCACAGGCCGACGGTAAAGCGGTAGCGGTCGGTGCAGGCGTTGAAGACATGGCCGCCAGGCGGCAGCGCGGCCGCCAGCGTGGCCGCATCGGCCAGGAATTGCCGCACGGTGACAGGCCGTCCGTGCGCCCAGGCGATGATGTCGTCGGGCGTAGCGTGGGCAACGATGGGGAGCGTGGTCATGGACGGAGCCTGTGCCGGTTTCGCGAGGGGCGGGGCGAAGGATGGCGCGTCAGCGCGGCAACCCGGGCCGGGCCGCACGGGCCGTCATCAGCGCGCGGTAACCATGCACCGCGTCGAGCAGGCCGCGGTGGCGCATGTCCGGAAAGGCGAGGCGGCGGTACACGGCCTCGCCCGCGAACATGAGCGCGATCAGCAGCGGCGTGGCCAGGTTGGCGAAGCTGGACCAGGCCGCCACCGGCGCCAGCACGAACAGCAGCGTCGACACCCCCACCATCGCCGCGAAGAACAGCGTCCAGGCCTGCGTCACGCGCACCGTGTAGCGCGCATGCGCGGCGGACAGCGTGCCGTGGATGGCGGTGGCGATCTGCGTGCACAGCGGGGTGCGGCCGCGGCGCAGGCTGAGCGCGAACATCGCGCCCAGCGCGGCATTGGCGCCCGCATGCTGCAGGAAGTAGGTCCAGCCGAAATGCGCGGCCAGCGGCGCGCGCCACAGCCACAGTGCGGCGCACGCGGCCAGCAGCGCCAGCAGGGCAGGGGTACGCCCGGCCACGCGGCGGCAGGCCACGAAACCGATCAGCAGGAACGGCGCCGCGCCGAGCCACAGCGCGGCCACTTCGGCGCCGGGCTGGTGGGCGGCGCGATGCAGGGCCGACTCGTAGACCACGAAGGCCGCCACCGCGCCGATCCAGGCATGGCGCCGCCACCAAGGGGCGGCGGCGTCCGGCGCGGGCGGGGCTCCGGCGGGCGGGGAAAGGCGGTCAACAGGCTGGCTCGAAGGCATCTGTGGAGCTTGGTGTGTTGCGTAAGTCGCTTGGCGTGCATGGCGCCGGGAAGGCGCCAATGGCATGCGAAGCGAACGCTTTATACCCCAAAAGACCCTCCGGACGCGATCATGATTCCCCAATAGGTTGTTGATGTTGTTACTAAACTTCTCTCGAGTGGCCCCGAAATGCCCCGTTTGATAGCATTCGGGTGCCCGACGCCCGCACCGGGAATCTGATGCCCCCGCGCGGGCGGCGCAGCGGCGCTACAGCCACTTAGCAACATGACCGAACTCGAAACCGAACTTGCCCGCCTGATCCTCGACGAACTCGACATCGCCGAACTGCGGCTGGAGGACATCACCGCCGCCACCCCGCTCTATGGAGAAGGCTTCGGGCTGGATTCGATCGACATCCTCGAGATCGCCCTGCTGGTATCGCGCAAGTACGGCGTCGAGCTGCGCTCGGACAATCCGGACAACAAGGCCATCTTCACCTCACTGGGCAGCCTGGCCGCCTACCTGGCGCAACACCGCACGCGCTAGCCCAGCGATCGCTCCCCTCAGCCCGGACAGGATCACGACATGCCGCAGCAAGCCACGCCCGCACCGGCGCTGGTGGCAGGCGGCGCCGAGCCGTCGGCGACCCACCTGGTGCTGATCCCCAGCTATAACCCCGGCGTGCGCCTGCAGGAGGTGCTGCGGGCCGCGCGCGCCGCCTGGACCCCGGTGTGGGTGGTGGTCGACGGCAGCACCGACGGCAGCACGCAGTGGCTGCAGGCGCAGGCCGCCACCGACCCGGGGCTGCAGGTGCTGGTGCTGCCCAGCAACCAGGGCAAGGGCGCGGCGGTGCTGCACGGCATCGAACGCGCCGCGGCGGCAGGCTATACGCATGCGCTGGTGATGGATTCCGACGGCCAGCATCCCGCCCAGCTGATTCCGCAATTCATGGCGCTGTCGCAGCGCGAGCCCGGCGCGATGGTGCTGGGCCGCCCGCGCTTCGACGCCAGCGCCCCGCGCGAGCGGGTCTACTGGCGGCGCATGTCGAACTTCTGGGTGGATGTGGAGACGCTGTGGGCCGGCATCGGCGATTCCCTGTTCGGCTTCCGCGTCTACCCGATCGCGCCGCTGCGTGCCGTGATGCAGCACAGCCGCTGGATGCGGCGCTTCGATTTCGATCCCGAAGTCGCCGTGCGGCTGTGCTGGCGCGGCGTGCGCCCGCTCAACCTGGACGCGCCGGTGCGCTACTTCAAGCCGCGCGAGGGCGGGGTCTCGCACTTCCGCTACCTGCGCGACAACCTGCTGCTGGCCGGCATGCACCTGCGGCTGCTGGCCGGCTTCGTGGTGCGGCTGCCGGTGCTGCTGTGGCGGCGCTTGCGCGGGTGGTCCAGCCACACGGCGTAGGGCCACGGCAAAGCAAAGAGGCCGCACGCGGCGGCCTGGTTGCCAGTCGGCCGGACCGGCCGGTCAGTCGCCGAGTTCGTGGCCGATGACACCGCCCACCACGGCACCGCCGATGGTGCCGGCGGCACTGCCGTCGGTCAGTTCATGCCCGGCGACACCGCCGGCCACCGCGCCCGCCGCGGTACAGCCGGCCAGCGCCATGCTTGCGCCTACCAGAAGCGCGCCTGCGAGTTTCCACATGATGGTCTCCTGCCTGGTTGCCGGGCCTGCCGCGCACCACCGGCGGCCAGGCCCTCATGTGTCCACTTTAGGCGTGTGGTGCGGCGCGGCCCTTCCGTGAGGCGCCGATTGCCCTGTAGGAATCGGACGACGGGCGGGGTGGCGCGCCCGTGGCCTCAGGCCTTGCCGCCGTGCTGGCGCAGCCGCTTGATCAGCGACGAGGTATCGGCACGGCCACAGCCCATCTGCTGCAGCTCGGCGTAGAACTGGTCCACCAGCGCCGTGACCGGCAGGCCGGCGCCGTTGCGGCGGGCCTCGTCCAGGCACAGGCCAAGGTCCTTGCGCATCCAGTCCACCGCGAAGCCGAAATCGAACTTGTTGTCGATCATGGTGGGGCCGCGGTTCTCCAGCTGCCAGGAACCGGCCGCGCCCTTGCTGATGACGTCCAGCACCAGGCGCATGTCCAGGCCCGCGCGCTCGCCGAAGGCAATGGCCTCGGACAGGCCCTGGATCAGGCCCGCGATGCTGATCTGGTTGACCATCTTGGCCAGCTGCCCCGCGCCGGATTCGCCGATGCGGGTCACGGCGCGCGCGTAGGCGGCGATGACCGGCTCGGCGCGCGCGAAGGCTTCGGCGTCGCCGCCGCACATGATGGTCAGGATGCCTTTTTCCGCGCCCACTTCGCCGCCCGAGACCGGGCCGTCGACAAAGTGCAGGCCGCGCTCGCCGGCCGCCGCGTAGAGCTCACGGGCGACGTTGGCGCTGGCGGTAGTGTGGTCGACAAAGATGCAGCCGCTGGGCGCGCCGAAGAAGGCGCCGTCGCGCCCGGTCAGCACCGCGCGCAGGTCGTCGTCGTTGCCGACGCAGGAGCAGACCACCTGCGCATCGCGCACCGCCTGCGCGGGGGTGGCGGCGGCTTTGCCGCCGAAGCGCTCGACCCAGGCCTGCGCCTTGGCCGCGGTGCGGTTATAGACCGTGACCTCGTGGCCCTTGGCGGCCAGGTGGCCGGCCATGTGGAAACCCATGACGCCCAGTCCGAGGAATGCGACACGCATGCTGCTGCTCCGTTGCTTGTTTGAGGTTCGGGATCGGTGCGGCGCGGGCGCGCCGGTCCCTGAGTATACGGGCCGGGTGGCGCCGCGGACAGATACAGAACTGCGGGCGCCGTGGCATGACAGGCAGGGCAGCGAAGGCCCTGGCAAGTCACAACCGGGTCAGAACCCGCCTACGCCAGCATCCGCCCTTGTCCTATCCCTCGCGCGGCGCGCGCTGCCTACATTGAACACAGGTTGCACCCCTCCGAAGGAGCCGACTCATGTCATTCGCGCTATACATCATCGGCCTGCTGGTGCTGGTGGGCGGCATTGCCTGGGGCCTGTCGACGGCCGGGCTGGCGCCGGTCTATATCGGCATTGCCTGCCTGATCGTGCTCGGTATCGGCATCATGGCGGCCGTCTCGCGTACCCGCACCAAGGACCCCTCCTGACACCGCGCCTGGCGGTTGCGGGCCCGGCGCCACGCCGGGCCCGTCCGCATGCGCGCCCGCATCCCCGGTCACGCCGCGCAGCGGCGGGCGCACCAGGCTGGCGTGCCACGCCTGCTGCAGCACCTGGGCGATCTGGTTGAACGCTTCCTTGGAAATCACCGCCTCCTCGCGCATCGTTTCCAGCGACAGCCTGCCCTTGCGCAGCGCGAACAGCATCAGCAGGCGCCGCTCCAGCGCCACGGTATAGGCGCCGAACCTGGCGCGCATGTCCGCCAGCCCCTCCGCGGCCGCCCGCGAGCGGTCTTCCAGCACGCCGTCGAGCACGGTCGCCATGCGCGCGCCGAACACCGGCGTCAGCATCGAGCGGTTGTAGCGGCGCAGCCGGTCGAGCACGGTCTGGCGGCAGATCAGCAGTTCAAAGCGGTCGGCCAGCGCCCGCGCCAGCGGGCGGTCGATGCCCAGCCGGCGGTGCAGGAACAGCGCCACCTTGAAACCCAGGTGATAGTCCAGGATATGCCGCGCGGCGCGGTTGTAGCCGATGCGGCCCTGCTCGCGCGCCGCGTCGATCATCTGCGCGGTGTTGCGCATCATCGCGTCGAGGTTGGCCACCGAGATCACGCCGTCGCCGTATTCGGGAATCAGCTCGCGCTCGCGCGTGGCCAGCGTGACCAGGCCGATGCTGAGGCGGTCGCGCTCGGACAGGGCGGTGTCGAAGTCGAATTCCGCCGAGCCCAGCTCGATGCCGTGCCGGTACTTCTGCGCCGCCTCGCGCGCGATCGCGGGGGGCAGGTCGAACGAGTCGGCCACGCGCGCCAGCATTGCCTCGACCTCTTCGGTGGAAAGGCGGATCGCCTGCAGCTGCAGCGCGCGCTCCTGCGGCGACAGCTGGTCCAGACCGAGCCGGTGGATCAGCCCGCGCAGCGTGGTGCCGTTGAGCAGCAGGCTGACCAGCACGAAGCCGGTAGCGAGGATGGCGACGAAATGCCGCGTTTCGTAGGGCAGGTCGCTGTTCTCGGCAATGCCCAGCGCCAGCACCAGCGTCACCGCGCCGCGCAGCCCGCCCCAGGCGATGGCGAGCTTGAAGGCGCCGTCGATGGGCGCACTCAGCCGCAGCCACGACAGCAGCGGCAGCAGCCCGAACAGCGTTACTAGGCGCGCCGCCAGCGCCGCCAGCACCAGCGCCAGCAGCAGCCAGCCATGATGCCCGGTCACGCCCGCCAGCATCGACGGCACGCGCACGGCCGCGAGCAGGAACACCACGGCGCCGGCAATCCCGGCGAACTGCTCCCACATCATGCGCAGGTGGCGCCAGTTGGGCGGCGCCAGACGCGTGGGACCGAGCGCGCTGACCATCAATCCGGCGCACACCACGGCGACCACGCCCGACACGCCCAGCAGTTGCTCGGCCAGCAGGTAGAGCGGGTAGGGCAGCGCCAGCGTCAGCGCGCTTTCGGCCATGGCCAGGCCGGCCAGCCGCGGCAGCAGGTCGGACACCAGCCGCCCGGCCAGCGCGCCGCACAGCACCCCGCCGGCAAAGGCCCACGCCAGTTCGCGCAGCCCCGCCGCCAGCGTTGCCTGCGCGCCATGTCCGGTCAGCATCGCCACCAGCACGCCGACGATGGCGATGGCGGCGGCGTCGTTGAGCAGGCTTTCGCCCTCGACCAGCCGGATCAGCCGCGCCGGCGCGCCCACGTCGCGGAAGATCGCGATCACCGCGGCCGGGTCGGTGGTGGCCACCACCGCGCCCAGCAGCAGGCACACCGCCAGCGGCATGCCGCTGGCCGCCGCGGTGGCCACGCCGATAACACCGGTGGCCACCACCACGGCCACCACCGCCAGCAGCAGGATCGGCGCCGCGTCCGGCAGCATGCCGCGCACGTCGGCGGTCAGCGCGGCGTGGAACAGCAGCGGCGGCAGGAAGATCCACAGGTAGGCCTCGGGCGGCAAGGCCGGATCGATCAGCGGATGCAGGAAGTGGCGGGCGAAGTCCGGGTGGGCGGCGTCGATCGCCACATAGCCGGCACCGATGGCGATGCCGATGGCCGACAGCAGCGTCGATTCCGGCAGCACCAGCCGTGCCGCGGCCACCTGCACCACGGCGACGATGGCCAGCAGCGCGCCGGCCAGGATCAGGATATCGACGATGATGCTCATGCGCCGGCCTCCGTGTCCGCAGGGCCGGGCGGCGGCGGGCTCGCCAGCCGCGCGCGCACGGCCGCCGCCAGTTCGGCCGCCGCCGGCGACAGGCTGCGGTTGCGCGCGGTCACCAGCCCGATCGAGCGCTCGGTCACCGGCGCGGTCAGCAGCCGCTCGACAATGCCGGGCTGGCGCACCGTGCCGGCGGCGATCTCGGGCAGCGCGGCCACGCCGAAGCCGCATTCGACCATGGCCGCGATGGTGGCCAGGCGTTCGGCCTCGAACACCGGCTGGAAGCGGATGCGGTTCTGCAGGAAGGCCCACTCCGCGTACTGGCGCACGCTGCTGGGATGGGTCATCGACACATGCGGCGCATCGGCGGTATCGGCCCAGCGCAGCGGGCCCGGGCTGCGCGCCAGCGGGTGCGCCGACGGGATCAGCAGCACGAAGCGGTCCGACAGCAGCGGCTCGTACTGCAGGTCCGCCTGCTGCGGGTTGGCGGCGGTCAGCGCGAAATCCACATCGCCTGCGCGCACCAGGTCGAAAGCCGGCCCGGACAAGGTGTCGAACACCTTCAGCGCGACCTCGGGGCGCGCCTGGTGGTAGGCCATCAGCACGCGCGGCAGCACCCGCGCCGCCAGCGACGGCAGCGCGGCCACCGCCACCTGGCCGCGCTCGGCGCTGGCGATGCCGGTCACGGCGTCGATCGCGCCGCGGAACGCCGCCTGCAGCAGCGCGGCCTGCTGCATGAAGACCTGGCCTGCCGCGGTCAGGCGCACGGTGCGGGTGGTGCGGTCGAACAGGCGCACGCCCAGCGATTCCTCGATGCGCAGGATTTGCGTGGACAGGGCGGATTGCGACAGGTGCAGCTGGCTGGCGGCCTGGCGGAAGTTCAGCGTGCGGCCCAGCACCAGCGTGGTTTCGATGTCGCGCATCGACAGGTTGATGTTCATGGGAGCGGCGCTCCGGCAGCCTCCGGCGGCCGGAACGTTAAGGCGATTGATCTGGTTTGGTGATCATTTTATCCAGAGAATCGACTTCTTCAATCAAAGCGGGTTCTCTACACTGGCGGGATGCCAGGAGAGACCATGTCCAATCCCAACCCCGCGTCCACGCCACCGATACTCGGCCGGCCAGGCGCCGCCCATGCCGTGGTAGTAGGCGGCGGCACCATGGGCGCCGATGTCGCCGTGGTGCTGACCCGTGCGCTGTGCCGCACCACCGTCGTCGAGCCCGATGCCGCGCGTGCCGGCGCGTTGCCCGGCCGCGTGCGCGCCAACCTCGCCGCAATCGGCCGCGAAGCGGGCGCGGAACGCCTGGCGGTGGCCGCGACGCTCGACGCCGTGGACTGGGCATCGGTCGACCTGGTGATCGAATGCATTCCCGAAGACCTGGCGCTGAAGCAGGCGCTGTTTGCCGGGCTGGTGGCGCGTGCGCGCCCGCACACGCTGCTTGCGAGCAACAGCAGCAGCTTCCCGATCAGCGCGATCGGCGCCGGCCTGGATACGCGTGAACGCATGCTCGGCCTGCACTTCTTCATGCCGGCACACCTGGTGCCGCTGGTCGAGGTGGTGATGGGCGAGGCCAGCGACGAGGCCCACGCCGACGCGCTGGCCGCGTTCATGCGCCGCTGCGGCATGGTGCCGGTAAAGGTGCGCAAGGACCTGCCCGGCTTCCTCGCCAACCGTCTGCAGCATGCGCTGTCGCGCGAGGCCTTCAGCCTGATCGACCGCGGCATTGCCTCGCCCGAGGATGTCGATGCGGCGGTGCGCTTCGGCTTCGGCTTCCGCTTCCTGGCGGCGGGCCCGGTGCTGCAGCGCGACCACGCCGGCATCGACGTGCATGCGGCGGCCGGCGCCACCATGTACCCGACCTTCTGCAACGACGACCATCCCGCGCGCTGCCTGTCCGAGCGCGCCGCCGACGGCCGCCATGGCATGAAGCGCGGCGCAGGCTTTTACGCATGGACGCCCGAAACCATCGCCGCCGAGCGCGCGCGCTATGACCACCTGCTGCGCGCCGGCCTGGCGCTGATCGCGTCCGAACTGCCCGAGATCCAGCCATGACCCATGTCCCATCCCAGGCCGCCACCCAGCCTGCCCCGCAGCGCGCCGCCCTGGCCGAATCGCCGCTGATCGTCACGGTCGCGCCCAACGGCGCCTACAAGCGTGCGAGCGACCATCCCGCGGTGCCGCTGACCGCGGCGGCGCTGGCGGCGGAAGCGCGCGCCTGCCTCGATGCCGGCGCCGCCATGATGCATATGCACGTGCGCGATGCCGAGGGCCGCCATTCGCTCGATGTGCAGACCTACCGCGACGCGCTGGCGGCGGTGCGGCAGGCGGTCGGCGACGCGCTGCTGGTGCAGGTGACCAGCGAGGCCGCCGGTGTGTACCGGGCCGCGGAGCAGATGGCGATGGTGCGCGCGCTGCGCCCCGAGGCGGTTTCGGTCGGCCTGCGCGAAGTGGCGGTGCCGGAGATTGCGGACCGCGAGCTGGCGGCATTCTTCGCCTGGCTGGCGCGCGAACGCGTGATGACGCAGGTGATCCTGTATGACGCAGCCGACGTGCGGCGCTGGCAGCAAATGCGCGCGCGCGGCATGGTGCCGCCGGGCGCGTGGTCGGTGCTGTATGTGCTGGGCCGCTACACGGCGGGACAGGTGTCGTCGCCGCACGACCTGCTGCCGTTCCTGCAGGCGGCGGCCGAGGGCGGCGATGCGCTGCCGTGGGCCATCTGCGCGTTCGGGCGCGAGGAGAATGCCTGCGTGACCGCGGCCGCCGCGTTCGGCGGCCATGTGCGGGTGGGCTTCGAGAACAACCTGCTGTTGCGCGACGGCAGCCGTGCGCCCGGCAACCATGCGCTGGTGGCGCAGGCAGTGCAGGGCGGGCTGACGCTGGGCCGGCCGATCGCCGATGCGGCCGATGCGCGCCGGATCTACAGCGAGGTGCGCTGAGGCGCGGGCGCAGTGCCGTCAGGCGCCGTCGCTGAAGCTGTCGCGCGGGGAGTTCGGGTTGTGGGCGCCGTCGGCGAACGGGTTGCGCGCACCGGTCGCGGTGTGCGCGCCGTCGGTAAAGCTGCTGCGGGTGCCGGTGGCGGCGTTGGCGCCGTCGCTGAACGGGCTGCGCGTGCTGGTGATGCCGTGCGCGCCATCGCTGAACGGATCGACGCTGCGTGGCGCGGCTTGCGCGGCGCCGGCAACGCCGGCAATAAGGGCGGTGGCGACAAAGACTTGCCTGAGTGCATGCATGGATCGCTTCTCCGTAAGGTTGCCGGCCCGGAATGGGCGGCGGTGTGGCTAGTCTAGGTGGCGGCCACCCACACGAGCATGACCGCCACATGACATTGGCGTCATCCGGCGCGCCGTAGACGGCACCGCATCCACGCCGGAGACGCTGCCGCCGGGCAAAGGCTGTAGAATCATGGCTGTCCGACCGGCCCGTGGTTCCATCGCCGGTTTTTCATTGCCCGCGGAAATGCAGCGGGCCTCTCACAAGAGTCATGTCCGAGTCTGATTCAGCCAAACTCGCTGCGGTGGCGTGGATCCGCGAGCAAATGGACCGTCATGCCCTGACCCTCGACGATCTGGTCGAGGCCGGGTGCTTCGACAAAGTCCCGACGGCAGCGGCGGGCGCCGACGAACCCGCGCCGCCGGCGGCCACCGCCGCGGCGCCGAAGGCCGCGGGCGCGCGGCCGCTGTACCGCAATGCCCTGGGCCAGAGCTGGGACGGGCAGGGCGAATATCCTGACTGGCTGCAGCGGGCGGTCAACGCCGGGCAATCGATCGAATTCTTCCGCGTCGATTAAGGCGCGGTTAAATCCCCTTTATATCCCTGCGGAGCGTCGCGCTCAGCAGTGCGGGGGCAGCAGCCGCAGCACCGGCAGCATCGGCAGGATCCCGGTGAATGCTGCCGGCGTGGCCATGGGCGCCACGTGAGAGCGGTGCATGAAGACCTCGGGGGGCAGCTCGCGCAGCAGGTTCGAAGCCGCGGCAGGTTGCAAGGTGGTGTCCGGGGCCGTGTCTTCGGGAGCATCCGGCTCGCCCAGCTGCAACGGCGCGCCGTCGCCGGCCGGTCCGGCCATCACGCGCACCGCGCTGCCGCCGCAGCCCGCGTTGGCGGCGCCGTCCAGCGACGCTTCCGCTGCCAGCTTGGCTGCGACGTGCCGGTCCGGCAGCGACAGGCCAGCCGCCTGTACCGCGCCGCACATACGGGCGTCCGGGGCGTCCGCCGCCGCGGCGCCCGCAGCGGGCAGCGCCAGCAGGGCAACAGACAGCAACATGGAGCTAGGCAGGCGTTTCATCGCAGGGAAACCGGCAGAATGGTGACGATGCGCGCGGGCCAGCCGCGCGCACGGGAGGTGAGCGCGCATTCTACCGGGGATTACCGGGGATTTGGGCGGCCATGCCGTGGCAATGCCTTGGCATGGCGATGACATTTCTGCAATCTTTACCCATTTTCCGCCATCCTCGGCTAGCGTTACGCCATGGCGGCACTGGGCCGCCGGAAAGTGACTGAATCATGCGTATCCTGATTGTCGAGGACGAACCCAAGGCAGGTGACTACCTGCACAAGGGCCTGACCGAATCCGGCTTCGTGGTGGACCTGGCGCGCGACGGCGCGGACGGCCTGGCCCACGCGCGCGAGCATCCCTATGACCTGATCGTGCTGGACGTGATGCTGCCCGGCCTGGACGGCTGGGAGGTGCTGCGCGAGCTGCGCCGCGAGCGCGACACGCCGGTGCTGTTCCTGACCGCGCGCGACGAGCTGTCGGACCGCCTCAAAGGCCTCGAGCTCGGCGCCGACGACTACATGGTCAAGCCCTTTGCCTTCGCCGAGCTGGTGCTGCGCATCCGCACCATCCTGCGCCGCGGCCCGCTGCGCGAGAGCGAGTTCATCGAAGTGGCAGACCTGCAGATCGACGCCATCCGCCGCCGCGTGGTGCGCGCCGGCCAGAAGATTGACCTGACCTCGAAGGAATTCGCGCTGCTGTACCTGCTGGCGCGCCGGCGCGGCGAGGTGCTGTCGCGCTCGCTGATCGCCTCGCAGGTGTGGGATGTCAATTTCGACAGCAACACCAATGTGGTCGACGTGTCGATCCGGCGCCTGCGCGCCAAGGTCGACGACCCGTTCCCGCGCAAGCTGATCCATACGCGCCGCGGCATGGGTTATGTGCTGGACGACGGCGATGAGCGGGTGCAGGACGCATGATGCGGCTGCCGTCTTCGCTTACCACGCGGCTGGCGCTGGCCTACGGACTGGCCACCGCCGCGATCCTCGCCAGCGTGGCGGCGTACCTGTCGAGCGCGCTGTCGGCCCAGCTCGAAGGACGCGATGAAAGCGAGCTGGTGGGCGAGGTGCTGCTGGTGCGCCACCTGCTGCGCGAGGTGCGCAGCGAAGCCGAGATCCGCGCCGACACCCACCGCTTTGCCGATATCGCGATGGGCCACGAGGGCCTGATCCTGGTGGTGCGCACGCGCCAGGGCGAGCCGCTGGTGACGCTGAACCCGCGCAACGAGACCGTGCCGCCGCTGCGCGTGCTGCCGGCCACCACGCAGCCCGAGAAGAGCATGCTGCAGACCTGGCGGCCGAAGAACGGCGTGCCGTCGCGCGGCATTGCCGCGCTGGGCCAGCTGGGCGACTCGGACAAGGCCGTCGAAATCGTGGTGCTGCGCGACGCCGGCTATCGCGTGGCGCTGATCCGCGAGTACCGCCACCAGCTGTTGTGGGCCACGCTGTGCGGCGCCGCGGTGGCGGCCGGGCTGGGCTTTGCGCTGGCGCGGCGCGCGCTGCGGCCGCTGCGGCGCATGGCCGCCGATGCCGCCGCGGTGACCACCAGCCGGCTGGCCACGCGGCTCGACGTCGGCAGTGCGCCGGCGGAGCTGCGCGAACTGGCGGCCGCGCTCAACGACATGCTGGCGCGGCTGCAGGACAGCTTTTCGCGGCTGTCCGAGTTCTCGGCCGACCTCGCCCATGACTTCCGCACGCCGATCAGCAACCTGATCGGCCAGACCCAGGTCACGCTGGCGCAAAGCCGCAACACCGCCGAGTATGAGGCCCTGCTCGAGTCCAACCTGGAGGAATACGAGCGCCTGGCCCGCATGATCGAAAACATGCTGTTCCTGGCGCGCGCCGACCATGCGCAGGTGGCGCTGGACGTGCGCACGCTGGACGCGCGCGAAGAGCTCGACAAAATGGCCGAGTACTTCGAAGCCGTGGCGGCGGACCGCGAGGTCATGCTGACGGTGTCCGGCTCCGCGCCGGTGCAGGCCGACCAGACGCTGCTGCGGCGCGCGGTGACCAACCTGCTCGACAACGCGCTGCGCCACGCGCCGGCGGGCAGCACGGTGCGCGTCGACGTGGCGCGCGCGCCCACGGCGGCGGGCACTGGCACGGGCACCAGCATCCGCGTCAGCAACCCGGGTCCGGCGATTCCGCCGGAGACGCTGCCGCACATTTTCGGCCGCTTCTACCGCGCCGATCCGTCGCGGCGCAACTCGGCGGCATCGACGGGGCTGGGGCTGGCCATCGTCGACACCATCATGCGCCTGCATGGCGGCAGCGTGACGGTGCGCAGCGTCGACGGACTGACCGTGTTCACGCTGCAGTTCCCGGCCGAGCCGGTGGCGATGCCGGCTGCCGCCGCTGCCGTCGCCGTATCCTGAACCCGCGCTTGCACTGTCCCGGCGCGCGCGCATAATGGCGCGCGTGCCGGCCGCATCCGCTCCCGGAGCGCCCGGCAGTTCCATGTCATGCAACCCGATGGACTACCAGGAGAGCAACATGCAGGTGCAACCGTATCTGGATTTCGGCGGCCGCTTCGACGAGGCGGTGGCCTTTTACGGCAAGGTGCTGGGTGCGCAAGTCACGTTTGCGATGCGCTACAAGGAGGCGCCGCAGGACCAGGGCATGGCGGTGCCCGATGACTGGAAGGACAAGGTGATGCACGCCAATCTGCAGATTGGCGAGAACCAGGTGATGGCCTCCGATGGCCGTCCCGGCGAACGCCCCGCGTTCAGCGGCTTCAGCCTGTCGGTCGGCGGGGTCAGCCGCGATGAAGGCCAGCGCATCTTCGAGGGCCTGAGCGCAGGCGGCCAGGTGGTGGTGCCGTACCAGAAGACCTTCTGGGCCGAAGGTTTCGGCATGCTGGTGGACCGCTTCGGCATGTCGTGGATGGTCAACTGCGAGCACTAAGCGCCCGCCGCGGCATGGCCGGCATCACGACGGCCATGCCGCTTGACTCTGTAGCCACTACAGGGTCTTCAATGTCATCAGGTCAAACCAGCGCGAACAACAAGACATGGCTCGCACGTCACCTGAAGACGCTCTTCCACACGATCACACCGTCCGGCACGATGGGCCGCATGGCGCCTGCCATCGGCATGACCATGACCATGGCCATCACGGGCACGCTCACGCCCACGTCCCCGAACCGGCGCCGGCGCCTGCCGCATGTTGCGGCGGCGGGTGCGCGTCTACCGTCGCGCTGACGCCACCGCCGCCGCTCGAGGTCCCGGCCGGCGCCAGCACCGCCGCCTGGCGCATCGACGCCATGGATTGCCCCACCGAGGAAACGCTGATCCGCAACAAGCTGGGCGGCATGGCCGGCATTGCCGCGCTCGAATTCAACCTGATCCAGCGCGTGCTGACGGTGCATCACACGCTGCCGTCGGCGGAGCCGGTGGCCCGCGCGATCGAAAGCCTGGGCATGCGGCCGGTGCCGCTCAGCGCCGAAGCCGCGCAGCAAGTACTGCCCGAAACCGCCGCGCGCAAGCCCTGGTGGCCGCTGGCGCTGGCCGGTGTCGCCGCGCTGGGGGCCGAGGTGACGGAATGGCTGGGCCTGGGGCTGCCGTGGCTGCCGGCGGTGCTGGCGCTCGCCGCGGTGGCGCTGGGCGGGCTCACCACCTACCGCAAGGGCTGGATCGCGCTGCGCAACGGCAACCTGAACATCAACGCGCTGATGAGCATCGCCGTGACCGGCGCGCTGCTGCTGCGCCAGTGGCCCGAAGCGGCGATGGTGATGGTGCTGTTCGCGCTGGCCGAGCGCATCGAGGCGGCATCGCTGGATCGCGCCCGCAATGCCATCCGCGGCCTGATGGCGATGGCGCCGGAACTGGCCACGGTGCGCCGCGCCGATGGCAGCTGGGCAACCGTGCCGGCCGCCGGCGTGTCCGTCGGCACGCTGGTGCGCCTGCGCCCGGGCGAGCGCGTGGCGCTCGACGGCAAGGTCGTGCGCGGCCAGTCGGCGCTGGACCAGGCGCCCATCACCGGCGAAAGCGTGCCGGTCGACAAGGCCGAAGGCGATGCGCTCTACGCCGGCTCGATCAACCAGTCCGGCGAACTCGAGTACACCGTGACCGCGCCCGCCAGCGACTCGACGCTGGCGCGCATCATCCACGCCGTCGAGGCCGCGCAGGGCAGCCGCGCACCGACGCAGCGCTTTGTCGACCAGTTCGCGCGCATCTACACGCCCACGGTGTTCGCGATCGCGCTGGCGGTGGCGGTGGTGCCGCCGCTGGTGGCCGGCGGCGGCTGGGTGGACTGGATCTACAAGGCGCTGGTGCTGCTGGTGATCGCCTGCCCGTGCGCGCTGGTGATCTCCACCCCCGTCACCATCGTCAGCGGGCTGGCCGCGGCCGCGCGGCGCGGCATCCTGGTCAAGGGCGGGGTCTACCTGGAGCAGGGCCGCGAACTGGCCTGGGTGGCGCTGGACAAGACCGGCACCATCACGCACGGCAAGCCCGCGCAGACCGACCATGCGCTGCTTGCCGACGAGGTCCCGCACGCGCGCGCGATTGCCGCCAGCCTGGCGGCGCGCTCCGACCATCCGGTCTCGCGCGCAGTGGCCACGGCGGCGCACGCCGACGGCATCGCCACGCTGCCGGTGGAGGCGTTCGAGGCGCTGGCGGGGCGCGGCACGCGTGGCACGGTGCAGGGCGTGGAATACCGGCTCGGCAACCACCGCCTGGTGCATGAGCTGGGCGCGTGCTCGCCGGCGCTGGAAGCGCGGCTGGAAGCGCTGGAGCGCGAGGGCAAGACCGTGGTGCTGCTGGCGCGGGTCGACGGCCGCGGCGCGGCCACCGCGCTGGCGTTGTTCGCGGTGGCCGACACCGTGCGCGACACCAGCCGCCAGGCGATTGCCGAACTGCATGCGCTGGGCGTCAAGACGCTGATGCTGTCCGGCGATAACCCGCACACGGCCCAGGCGATCGCGGCGCAGGTCGGCATCGACGAGGCGCGCGGCAATCAGCTGCCGCAGGACAAGGCCGATGCCATCGCCGCGCTGGCCGACGCCGCCCATGCCCGCGGCGGCCGCATCGGCATGGTCGGCGACGGCATCAATGACGCCCCGGCGCTGGCGCGCGCCGATGTCGGCTTCGCCATGGGCGCCGCCGGCACCGACACCGCCATCGAGACCGCCGACGTGGCGCTGATGGACGACGACCTGCGCAAGATCCCGGCCTTCGTGCGCCTGTCGCGCCGCACCGCGAGCATCCTCAGGCAGAACATCGCGCTGGCGCTGGGCATCAAGGCCGTGTTCCTGGTGCTGACGGTGTTGGGAATGGGGACGATGTGGATGGCGGTGTTCGCCGATATGGGGGCGAGCTTGCTGGTGGTGTTCAACGGGCTGCGGGTGGGGGCGCGGCGCGGGGCTTGATCACTGCTACGGGTTTGCTCCCCTCTCCCGCTTGCGGGAGAGGGGCGGGGGTGAGGGCGGGCATTTGGCAAGCACGAGGCCTTCGCACTGCGTGGCAGCGCCGGCCCTCACCCCAACCCTCTCCCGCCAGCGGGAGAGGGAGCACACCGTCGGTTAGTGGAACGGTTTGTCAGCCTGGAGCCGGCTGCACGATCAACTCCCCGCTCCGCCCCGGAATCTCCCCCCACGTCACCGGCAAGTGCGGCAGCGTCGCGCAATCCAGCCCGCGATACCACGTCCCCATCGACACCAGCTGGTGCCCCTGCGCGCGCCAGCCTGCCAGCAGCCGCTCGAACACGGGCGCGAGCTTGCCGCCTTCCAGCTCGGCATGCAGCGTGAACACATGGTCGCGCGTGCCTTCGGTCAGCTTCAGCAGCGCGGTGTGGACGTTGTCCTCGGTCAGGCCGTCGGTGCCGATCAGCTCATCCAGCGTCGGCAGCGTGGTCGGCATCTGCACGTGCCGGCAGGGCACGCCGCCGATGGTCGGGATATAGGGCGCGGTGCCGCGGCCGTCTGAGGCGTAGGCCATGTCCCAGATGTCGATCTGGCGGAACGCGGCCTCGTTCATCTGCCAGCCGGCCGCGCCGTGCGTGGCCGGAGGCTCGCCGAAGATCTCGCGAAAGCGTGCGAAGGCGCGCTGCATCTGGTCGCGGGTCCAGGCGGCATCGCGCTCGCGCACGTTGTCCTGCCAGTAGACGTGGTCCCAGGTGTGGATGCCGCATTCATGTCCGGCGGCGCGCGCCGCACGCATCTCGGCGGCGCCCTTGCGGCCGATATCCGGGCCGGGCAGCAGCACGCCGTACATCAGCGTGCGCAGGCCGTAGTTCGACACCACCGAGGTGCGCGACACCTTCTGCAGGAAGCCGGGGCGGAACACGCGCCGCAGCGCCCAGCCGGTATGGTCCGGGCCCAGGCTGAACAGGAAGGTGGCCTGCGCCTGCGCGGCCGCCAGCATCGACAGCAAGCGCGGCACGCCTTCGCGCGTGCCGCGCAGCGTGTCGACGTCGACCTTCAGGGCAATGCGTGCCATGTGCAGTGCGCTCAGTTGCCGGAATCGACCAGCGTGCGGGCCTCGACCACCTTGCCCCGGTACGCCTCGAAGATGCGGCGCAGCGCCGCTTCCATGCTGATCTCGGGGCGCCAGCCCAGCTCTTCGATGGTGTTGTCGATCTTCGGCACGCGGTGCTGCACGTCCTGGTAGCCCTTGCCGTAGAAGTCGCCCGACGAAGTCTCGACGATCTGCGTCTTGCGGGCTTGGTCCGCGTACTCCGGATAGTCGGCGGCCATCTTCAGCATCATCTCGGCGAGCTCGCGCACCGAGTGGATATTGCCCGGGTTGCCGATGTTGTAGATCTTGCCGCTGGCGACGCCGCCGGGATTCTCGATGATGCGCATCAGCGCGCTGATGCCGTCGGCGATGTCGGCGAAGGCCCGCTGCTGCGCGCCGCCGTCGACCAGCTTGATCGGTTCGCCGCGCACGATATGGCCGAGGAACTGCGTCACCACGCGCGACGAGCCTTCCTTCGATTCGAAGATCGAGTCCAGCCCCGCGCCGATCCAGTTGAAGGGGCGGAACAGCGTGTAGTTCAGCCCCTGCTCCATGCCGTAGGCGTGGATCACGCGGTCCATCAGCTGCTTGGAGCAGGCGTAGATCCAGCGCGGCTTGTTGATCGGGCCGTAGACCAGCGGCGAGGCCTCGGGGTCGAATTCTTCATCGCTGCACATGCCGTAGACCTCGGAGGTCGACGGGAACACCAGGTGCTTGCGGTACTTGACCGCGGCGCGCACGATCGGCAGGTTGGCCTCGAAGTCGAGCTCGAACACGCGCAGCGGCTGGCGCACGTAGGTGGCGGGGGTGGCGATGGCGACCAGCGGCAGCACCACGTCGCACTTGCGGATGTTGTACTCGATCCACTCCCTGTTGATGGTGATGTCGCCCTCGAAGAAGTGCATGCGCGGGTGGTCGACGAGGTCGCCCAGGCGGTCCGTGTTCATGTCCATGCCGTAGACCTCCCACGGCGTGGTTTCCAGGATGCGGCGCGTCAGGTGGTGGCCGATGAAGCCGTTGACGCCAAGAATCAGGACCTTTTTCATCGGTTTCCCTCGTTGGACTGTTCGGTATGGAGATGCCGGGCAAGCGCCTGCGGCGTGACGGCCGCGCCGTCCTGTGCCAACAGCTGCGTGACGATGACCAGCCCGCCGTCGCCGCACACGCCGACGATCTCGCCGTCGCGCAGCTGCAGGCCGGTTGGCGTGCCGGCGGGCATCGGCTGCGTGGCACCGGGCAGCGGCCGGCGCGCCCGCGCCACGATGAAGCGCTGCCCGGCAAGCTCCGTGAAGGCGCCGGGATAGGGCGGTGCGACCGCGCGGATCAGGTTGTAGACCTCGGCGGCGGGGCGGTTCCAGTCGATGCGGCCGTCTTCGGGCCTGCGACCGGAGTAGTAGCTGCCTTCGGCCAGCCGGTTCGGGCGGCGCGGCGTCTGTCCCGCCATCATCGCGGGTAGCGCGCGCCACAGCGTCTGCTCGGCCGCCACGGTGACCTTGTCGAACACTTCGCCGGCGGTATCGTCGGGCAGGATCGGCACGGCGGTCTGGTCGACGATATCGCCGGCGTCCGGTTTGGCCTCCATCACGTGCAGCGTGGCGCCGGTTTCGGTCTCGCCATGCAGTACTGCCCAGTTCACCGGCACGCGGCCGCGGTACTTCGGCAACAGCGAGCCGTGCAGGTTGAACGCGCCGCCCGGTGCCAGCGCCAGCACGGCAGCGGGGATCATGGCGCGATAGTAGAACGAGAAGATCACGTCGGGGCGTGCGTCGCGCACGGCCTGCTCGATGGCGGGATCGGAAGGGTCCTCGCCATAGAGCCAGGGGAGGCCCAGCTCGGTGGCGGTGTCGGCGACGCGGCGGAACCAGATGTTTTCGTCGGGCCGGTCGCGGTGCGTGATCACCAGCGCCACCTCCACGCCGCGCGCATGCAGCACGCGCAGGCAGCGCTCGCCGACATTGTGGTAGGCAAAGACGACGGCGCGCATCATGGCTCCACGCCGGTGGCAACCGGGTCGGCCTCGAGCACGGCCTTGATGCGGTAGCGCGGGCGGTCGCGCACTTCCTGGTAGATGCGGCCGACGTATTCGCCCAGCAGGCCGACGCCGAACAGCAGGATGCCGATCAGGAAGAAGTTCATGGCGAACAGCGTGAACACGCCCTGCACTTCGGAGCCCAGCACGAAGCGCCGCACCAGCAGCACCACGAACAGCACTCCCGACAGCAGCGAGAGCAAGGTGCCGATGGCCGAGAACCACTGCAGCGGCACGATCGAGAAGCCCGTGACGAGGTCGAAGTTCAGGCGGATCAGCTGGTACAGCGAGTACTTGGATTCGCCCGCGTGGCGCTGCTCGTGGCCGACTTCGATCTCGACCGGGTTCGAGGCAAAGGTGTACGCCAGCGCCGGGATGAAGGTATTGACCTCGCGGCAGGCGTTGATGGTGTCGATCACGCTGCGGTCATAGGCGCGCAGCATGCAGCCCTGGTCCGTCATGCGGATCTTGGTGATGCGCTCGCGCAGCCGGTTCATCGCGCGCGAGGCATAGCGGCGGAACGCGGTGTCGTTGCGCTGGCGGCGGATGGTGCCGACATAGTCGTGGCCGGCGCGCATGGTCTCGACCAGGCGCGGGATTTCCTCGGGAGGATTCTGCAGGTCGGCGTCCAGCGTGATCACGATCTGGCCGCGGGTGTGCTCGAAGCCCGCCAGGATCGCCATGTGCTGGCCGAAGTTGCCATTGAACAGCACCACCCGGGTCACGTCCGGGCGCTTGTGGAACTGCGCCGCCAGCAGCTGCGCCGAGCGGTCGACGCTGCCGTCGTTGATGAAGATGATCTCGTACGCTTCGCCGAGGCCATCCAGCGCCGGATAGAGGCGATCGAACAGGGCTTGCAGCCCGTCTTCTTCGTTGTAGACCGGAATGACGACCGAGACTTGCACCGGGCTCATTGGGAAAGACGTTTGCATGTTTCGCTGAGGGTTGCGCAGACCCGCTCCACGTCCGAGGCTTGCATTGCCGGGAACAGCGGCAGCGTGACGATGCCGCGCCCGATGCGCTCGGCGTGCGGCAGCATGCCTTCGCGCCAGCCGAGTGAGCGGTAGTAAGTGAAAAGATGGACCGGCGGATAGTGCACGCCGGTGCCGATGCCGCGCTCGCGCATGGCTTCCATGACCTTCTGCCGCGCCTGCGCCGGGCCGCCCTGCATCCGGTCGGTGGGCAGCACCATCTGGAACATGTGCCAGTTGGTGGTGGCCTGCGGATCGAGCGCCGGCGGCAGCTCGATGCCGAGGGCCTGCAGGCCGCTGTCGGCGGCGCAGCGGAAGTAGGTGTCGGCCAGTTCGGCGCGGCGCGCGGTGATGGCGTCGAGCCGCTCCAGCTGGGCCAGGCCGACCGCGGCGTTGACATCGGTCAGGTTGAACTTGCCGCCCGGCTCCTCGACATCCATGCCGTCCATGCCGGTGCGGATCACGCCCTGCAGCCGCAGGCGCTCGGCGCGCACGGCTTCCTCGGGCGTGTTCATCACCAGGCAGCCGCCTTCGATGGTGGTGATGTTCTTGTTGGCCTGGAAGCTGAAGCTGACCAGGTCGCCGAAGGCGCCGATGCGCTGGCCGCGCCAGCGCGAATCGATCGCCTGGGCCGCGTCTTCGATCACCCGCAGCCCGTGCCTGGTCGCGATCGCGTACAGGCGCTCCATGTCGACCGGCAGGCCCGACAGGTAGACCGGCATGATCGCGCGCGTGCGCGGCGTGATGGCGGCCTCGACCGCGTCGAGGTCCAAGTTGCGCGTGCGCGGGTCGATGTCGACGAACACCGGCTTCGCCCCCACGGCGACCACCACATTGGCGGTGGCGACCCAGGTGATCGGCGTGGTGATGACCTCATCGCCGGGGCCGATATCGGCGATGCGCAGCGCGATCTCCATGGTCGCCGAGCCGTTGGCGAAGGTGCGCACCGGGCGCCCGCCGAACAGCGCTGACAGCGCGGCCTCGAAGGCCTGCATCTTCGGTCCGGAGGTGATCCAGCCCGAGGCCAGCACCTTGCCGACCTCGGCAATGGCGGCGGCGTCGATCTCGGGCCGGACAAACGGCAGGAAGGCGGGAGCGGAGGCGGTCATGGCAGGCGAAGGAGGCAGCGGCGGTCAGGCCAGGCGAAGGCGCGGACAGCCTTCAGGAGCGGGCGATCAGGAAGACGCCCGCCAGTATCAGCAGGATGCCGGCCACGCGCAAGGGGCCGATGATCTCGCCGAACAGCCACCATGCCGCGAGCGCATTGACCACGTAGCCCAGCGACAGCATCGGATAGGCGATCGACACATCGACGCGCGACAGGCCCACGATCCAGACGCCCACGCTGACCACGTACAGCGTAAGCCCGGCCAGCACCGGCCATTGCGTCAGCACGCGCAGCGCCGTGACCAGCAGCGTGCCGCGATCCAGCGTGATGGCGCCGACGGCGTTGACGCCGGCCTTGAGCAGGAGCTGCGCCGCCGCATTGAGCAGCACGCCGGTCAGGATGAAAGCAAAGGTGGAAAGCGTCATGGCAAGGCGGTTGGCGGATTACGGTGCTTGCGTCTGGGCTGGCTGTGCTGGCTGTGCGGGCAGGGCAAAGTTGGCGACGGCCACGCGCCGGCGGTCGCCGGCGATCTTGTGCATCGGCACGCCGCGCGCGGCCAGCGCGGCGTAGGTCTGCGGCGCCATGATCGCCACCGCGCGCTGGCCGTCCTGCCAGCGCGCAATGAACTGGTCGACGGTCGGCAGCCACTTCTGCGGCTCCTGTTTGATGCCGAACTCGAGTTCGTCCGGATGCTCGACCAGGATCGTGGTGCGACGCAGGTAAAACGGCAGCGTGTGGTCCAGCAGCCGCACGCTGTACAACGGCATGTCGGGCGCCAGCATGGCGCTGATCGCAGGCACCAGGTCCGCGCCGGAGCTCGGCCGGCCCATCACTTCGTGGGCGCGCAGTCCGACCGTGGCGCAGAGGAACATGGCCAGCGCATAGGCCACCACGCTGGGGAACACCCCGCGCGTGCGCAGCAGCCGGCGTGCCAGCAGCGCTCCGCCCAGCATCACGGCAAAGGCGATGGCAAGCCATTGGGCGAACTCACGATACACCGCATTGGGCGTGCCCGGCTTTTCCATCATGCCGACGAAGGGGATCGCGACCAGCCCGATCACGCCGAGCGCGATCATTGCATTGACCTGCCAGCGCCACGCGCGTTCCGTGGTGGTATCCAGTGCCACGCCGGCAAGCAGCGCCAGCGCCGGGAAGACCGGCACGATATAGCCCGGCAGCTTGGAGCCGGACAGGCTGAAGAAAACGAAGATTGCCACCGCCCACAGTCCGGCCAGCAGCGCCGGCTGGAACGGGCGCGGCGCATTGCCGCGCGCCACCCCGGCGCGCTCGCGCACCGCCTGCCACATCTGCGGCACCAGGCCCAGCCACGGCAGGAAGCCGGCCAGCAGCAGCGGCACGAAGAACCAGAGCGCGCCCTCGCGGTGGTGCACGTTGGAGGTATAGCGCTGCCAGTGCTCGTGGATAAAGAAGAAGCGCAGGAACTCGGGATTGCGTTCGGCCATCAGCCAGAACCACGGCACCGTGATGACAAGCAGCACCGCGATGCCGGCCAGCAGATGCAGGCGGCGCCACAGCTTCCAGTCGCGCGTCGCCAGCGTATAGACCACCAGCACCAGCCCGGGCAAGGCCAGCCCGACCAGCCCCTTGACCAGCACCGCCACCCCCATCGCCGCCCAGCACGCCAGCATCCAGTTGCGGCGCGCGGCCGCCGTGGCCTCGGGATGCTGGGCCAGCAGCATGCAGGCGAGCACGCAGGCGAGGGCCCCGGACAGCGTCATGTCGAGCGAATTGAAGTGCCCGGCGACATTCCACATCGGCGCCGACACCAGCACCAGCCCGGTCAGCATCGCCACGCGGCAGCCGTACCAGCGGGCCGCGGCCAGCATCGAAACGCCGATGCCCAGCATGCCGGACAACGCCACGCACAGGCGCGCCTGCCAGTCGCCGACCCCGAACAGGGTGTAGGCCAGCGCCGTCACCCACATGTGGAAGGGCGGCTTCTCGAAATACTTGAGTTCGTGGTAGCGGATCGTGACCCAGTCGCCGGTGGCGACCATTTCGCGGGCAATCTCGGCGTAACGGCCTTCATCGGAGCGCAGCAGGTGGCGCATGTCCAGGGTACCGAACCAGACCAGCAGGATCAGCAGGCCAACCAGCATGACGGTACTTGCGGTGGCTCCGATGGACGGCGCGGCGACAACCCGCGAGGTCGATGAACTACGCATGGATCTCCTGGAAAAGCGCGGCGGACGAGGGCTCGGGCGAGGCGCGGTGACGGCGAAGCCATCACAACGCGGAACCGGCTCTGGCGGTGGACACGGGACCCGAACATCGCCGTGGGCGCGGCGCTGGCACGCCAGGACCGCCAGGCGCCCGGGACGCCACAACCGCTGGAATACGCGAGGCGCGCAATGGTAGCACGGCGGCCAAGTCACTCCGGAACGATTGCGGGTGTGCCGGCAACGCCGGTTGGGCGACAGATGCGGTGTATAAAGCATATGCGGCCAGGTGAACGCCGGCTTGGCGCGGGCATTCTCGTCGGCATGTCGGTTAGACCGGCGCAGGCGTGAAATGACCAGTTACACGCGCAACAAAAACGCGATAATTCCGATAGCCAGTCAGTGCCAGCCAGGCAGGCGCTGAATGCGGGACGGAACAATGCAGACGGGGATCGATGTGAAGACAGAGGTTCAGCAAATCCGGCAGGCCGGCCTGGTGGCGTGCGCGGCGCTGTCCGTGGCGCTGTCCGTGGCGCTATCCGCGCAACCCGCCCGCGCCCAGGGCATGGCGGTGCTGCCCGGCACCGGCGGGGTCGCCCAGGCCGCGGCGAGCCAGGCGCAGGCTGCCGCCGCGGCGGTGCTGTGCAATGCGCCGTGGTTCCGCTCCGGCTCGCATGTGCAGATGGAGGGCGACGGCGTGATGCCGATGTCGATCCGCATGACCCTGCGCGACGTGGTGCGCAGCCCGTCCGGCTGCCGCGCCCAGCTCGAGGTCAATTCCAAGTCGGCGCTGTCCGCGCTGATGGGGCCGCCGGTGATCACCAACCAGGTCCACGAGGTGGTGATCGAGCGCAGTGCGCCCGAGGCGCAGACCAGCATCGAAAGCCAGCATGCGGTCATCAATGCGCGCGCGCGCTATGCCCGCATGTATGGCGAGGCGGCGTTCCACGGCAAGGGGGTGTTCAACTACGCCGGCCTGGACCTGCGCGAAGGCACCACGCTGGAGGGCGAAGTGTTCCGCTCCAGCGTCTCGCTCAAGGTCTATCCGCTGGGCTCCGATGAAGCGGTCAGCACCATGGACGCGCAGCGGGCGACCATCCATATCGGCTCGCGCCACGTGGGCAAGCTGCAGATGATCGATACCCTGATGGGGCGCAAGCAATGCCAGCCGATTTCCTACGACAAGCGCACCTCGCTGGGGCCGCTGATGATCGGTGGCGAACTGGTGCAGGTCGAGCCGACCGTGATGCACGTCACCGACTGGTACTGCCCGGCCGAGGCCTTCGTGCTGCGCACCGAGGTGCGCCAGGACGACAAGGTGCAGCGCGTCGATGTCACCGCGCTGGAGCGCGATACGCAGGCGCCGTAGCCGGCGCCATGGCCGGCTCGCCCGCGAGGGCACAAAAAAACCCGCCGCGGCGGGTTTTCTTGTATCCGGCGGCAGCCGTGGTTCAGCTGGCAGCCGGAGCGGGGGTGGCTTTCTTCTTGCTGCTCTTGTTGTTCTTTTTCTTGGTGCCTTGCTTGGCCGGCTTCTTGTCGGCGGCCGGTGCGGCAGGGTCGGCCAGGTCGGTGCGGGTGCTCTTGTTCGCCCCCTGGCTGTACGGATCGAACTTGTCGCCGGCCTTGGCTCCCTGGCTGTACGGGTCGAACTTCTCGCCCGACTTGGCGCCCTGGGAATACGGATCGAACTGCTGCTTGCCGCCGGTTTGTGCCTGCACGGCCAGCGAAGCGGCGCCAAGGCAGAGTGCGATCGCGGTCGCGACGAACTTGTTCATGGTTTCTCCTGAGATATGCCGCCGTCGGGCGGTCGGTCTATGGCCTGCCCTGCACAGGGATGGCTCGGGCCAGTGTCGCCAACATCATTCATGACTGTCAACTTGGGGCTTGCCCGGCACGACACCCTCATGGAAACCCTGAATTGCGGTGCTGGCGCGATTGCGCTTCGCGCCGCAGGTGCGCCTTACTCGGTGACCGCGTCGGACGGGTGCTTCCAGGCCGCGCGCACCTCGCCCGACGGTGCCAGCGCCAGGTTGATGGCGCGGCTGCCGATGGGCTGCTGGAACCAGCGCTGCTGCAGCGCCGTGATCTCGGGGCCGGCAAAGGTCGTGGCCAGGGTCTGGTCGACCAGGCGCTTCCATTCCGGATCCGCCTTGGACAGCATCAGCGCATTCTGTTCGACGGACAGCGCCGGGCCGACGATGACGTACTGCGAGGGATCCTTGGCGCGCGCGCGCAGGCCGGCCAGCAGCACGTCGTCCATCACGAAGGCCTGGGCCCGGCCCGATTCCAGCAGCAGGAACGATTCACCGTGGTCCTTGGCGTAGACGTCGTGATAGCCGTACTGGCCCTTGAAGCGGCGCACGTGGCGGTCGCCGGTCGAGCCCGCGCTCGTGACCACGGTCTTGCCGCGCAGGTCGGCGAACGAGCGGATGCCCGAGTCGGCCCGCACCAGCATGCGCACCGTCGACACGTAGTGCGAGACGCTGAACGCGACCTGCTTCTGGCGCTCGAGCGAATTGGTGTTGGGCGCGCAATCCAGGTCGACCAGCCCGTTCACCACCGCCGGGATGCGGTTCTGCGGCGTCAGCGGCATCCAGCGCACCTTCAGGTCCTTCAGGCCCAGCTTCTGACGCGCCGCCTCGGCCGCGCGCAGGCACAGCTCCACGGCATAGCCGGCTGGCTGGCCCTTGTCGTCGGCAAACGAGAACGGCAGCGCGGATTCACGGTAGCCCAGCACGATGGTGCCGGCGTCGCGGATCTTGTCGAGCACCGGGCTCTGGGCACGGGCTGTGGCCGGCGCCAGCATGGCGGCGGCGCCGGCGGCAAGAGCGATGGCGATGGCCGCCAGCGGCAGGCGGGCAAGGCGGAGGGAGGAGGCAAAGACAGACATCGGAGGGGAACCGGGAAACGGCCGGCAATGCGGCAAAGACGCTAGGGTATACCCGAGGCAAGCCAAGGCGAAGGACATTGTCGTCATAAGCAAATTCCGGCCGCACTGGCTGTCCGGCGCATCGGTTGCCGTCTTGGTTGCAGCCGTGAAACGCCAAACGGATGAGGCGTGCGGGCGCCATCGATGCGTCCGTTGCGCCATTTGACCGATGGGCTCGCCACCCTTGCTGGCCTACGCTTGCGAAAAACGACACGGCGACGGGACGGGGGCACTATGGCAGCAAGCAATCGCTGGCGCGGCAGGATGATGGCGGCAGGCGCCGTCGCGCGGCTGCAGCCTGATCCGCGGTCCCGCTAACCCCAGGGCCGCACCATGCACGCAGCTGCCACGCCCGTGCCCGCCGCCGGGCATACCGGACCGGCCATGCAGGCCCTGTCCGGCTGCGCGCTTCCCGACGATGCGCTGCTGGACTGCCTGCTCTGGCTGGCACGGCACTTCCGGCAGCCCGCGTCTCCCGAGGCGTTGCTGGCAGGATTGCCGCTGGAATGCCATCGCCTGACGCCGGCGCTGTTCGCGCGCGCGGCGGCGCGCGCCGGCCTGTCCGCGCGGCTGGTGCGACGCAGGCCCGACGAGATCCCGGACCGGGTGCTGCCCGCGGTGCTGCTGCTCGACCAGGGCCAGCAGGCATGCTTGCTGGTGCGCCGCGGCGATGACGGCATGCTGGTGGTGGTGATGCCCGAGTTCGGTGATGGCGAGCAGGCCGTGCCGGGCGCGGAACTGTTGGCACGCTGCACCGGACACGCCATCCTTGCCCGGCCCGCGTACCGCGCCGACGGCGCGCAGGCAAGCCCCCATGCCGCGCTCCATGATGCCCCGCAGGCCTCGCCGCAAGCCTGGTTCTGGGGCGTGATGCGGCAGTCGTGGCCGGTCTATGGCGAGGTACTGGTGGCTTCGCTGCTGCTGAGCCTGTTCGCGCTGGTCATGCCGCTGTTCACCATGAACGTCTACGACCGCGTGGTGCCGAACCATGCGCTGGAAACGCTGTGGGCGCTGGCGGTCGGGGTCGGCCTGGTGCTGCTGTTCGAATTCGCGATGCGCATGCTGCGCGGCTACTTTGTCGATGTCGCGGGCCGGCGCATCGACGTGACGGTATCCGCCAGCGTGTTCGAAAAGATCCTGGGCATCGAGATGAAGTCACGGCCCGCCTCGGTCGGCAGCCTCAGCAGCCAGCTGCAAGAGTTCGAGTCGGTGCGCGACTTCCTGACCTCGGCCACGATTACCACGCTGATCGACCTGCCCTTCGCCGCGGGCTTCATCGCCGCGATGTTCTGGGTGGGCGGCCCGCTGGCGTGGGTGCCCCTGCTGGCGGTGCCGGTGGTGCTTGGCCTGAGCCTGGCGCTGCAGGGGCCACTGGCGCGCGCGGTGCGGGCCAGCAGCGCCTGCGCGGCGCAGCGCCAGGCGGCGCTGGTGGAGACGCTGGTCGGCCTCGAGGCCATCAAGATCGCCGGCGCCGAAAGCGCGGCGCAGCGCCGCTGGGAGCAGGTAGTCGGACAGATGGCCGCGCTCGGGCTGCGCTCGCGCTGGCTGTCGGCGTGCGTCGTCAACGCGGCGCTGTTCGCGCAGCAGGCCGCCACCCTGGTGGTGGTCGTCATCGGCGTCTACCAGATTGCCGGCGACCGCCTCACCATGGGCGGCCTGATCGCCTGCACCCTGCTGGCCGCACGTGCGCTGGCGCCGCTGTCGCAGATGGCCGGACTGACCACGCGCTACCACCAGGCGCGCACCGCGCTGGCCGGCCTTGACCGGATCATGGCACTGCCGGTCGAGCGCCCACCCGGCAAGCATTTCCTGCACCGCGCGCCGTTGCGGGGCGAGATTGAATTCCGCGGCGTCAGTTTCCGCTATCCCGGCCGGGACGGTGCGGCGCTGGATGGTGTCTCGTTCCGCATTGCCAGCGGCGAGCGCGTCGGGCTGATCGGACGCATCGGTTCAGGCAAGAGCACCATCGAAAAGCTGGTCCTCGGACTCTACGCACCGGAGGCTGGCTCGGTGCTGATCGACGGGGCCGAAGTGCGCCAGCTCGATCCCGCGGCGCTGCGGCGCGATATCGGCCATGTGCCGCAGGACGTGATGCTGTTCAGCGGCACGGTGCGTGACAACATCGTGATGGGCGCCCCCTGGGCCGACGACGCCGCGGTGCTGCGCGCGGCACGCGTGGGTGGCGTCAGCGACTTCATCGATCGCTTGCCCGAGGGCTATGACCTGCGCCTGGGCGAACGCGGCGAAGGCCTGTCAGGCGGGCAGCGGCAGGCCATCGCCATCGCCCGGGCCGAACTGCTGCGGCCGCCCGTGTTGCTGCTCGACGAGCCAAGCAGCGCCATGGACAACCGTACCGAGGAGCAATTCAAGGCGCGGCTGGCGGCGGCGCTGGGCGAGCGCACGCTGTTGCTGGTGACCCACCGCGGTTCGCTGCTGAGCCTGGTCGACCGGCTGATCGTGATGGACCAGGGCCGCATCGTCGCGGACGGGCCCAAGGCCCAGGTGCTGGATGCGCTCGCGGGGAGGAAGCTTCATGTCGCCTCGGCCTGAGACCCGCACCCTGGCGCGCCGCCTGGCCGCCGCGCTGCGCCCGCACGCGGACGATACCGCCTTCATGGATGCGCGCGACGCGGCGGCGCTGTCGGCGCCACGCTGGTTCGCGCACTGGATCCTGTTGTGCGCCGTGCTCTTTGTCGCCATGGCGCTGGCATGGGCGGCACTGGCGCGGGTGGACGAGGTGACGGTGGGCGAGGGCAAGGTGATCCCGTCCAGCCAGGTCCAGGTGGTGCAGAACCTGGAGGGCGGCATCGTCGCGCAGATCATGGTGCGGCCGGGGCAGGTCGTCAGCAAGGACCAGCCGCTGATGCGCATCGACGATACGCGCTTCACCGCCTCGTACCAGGAGGGCCGCACCAAGGACGATGCGCTGGTGGCACGCATCGCGCGCCTGAGCGCCGAGGCCGCCGGCACCGATTTCGTCGCCGGCGCGCCCGGCGATGTCGGTTCGCGCCGTTTCGTCGCCGAGGAACGCTCGCTGTTTGCCTCGCGCAAGCAGGCGCTGGAAGCCAACCTCGCGGTGCTGCGCCAGCAGTCGGAACAGCGCCGGCAGGAACTGGCCGAAAAGCGCTCGCGCGAGCAGCAACTGCGCCAGAGCCACCGCCTGGTGGCGCAGGAGCTGGCGATGATGCGGCCGATGGTGGCCCAGGGCGTGGTCTCCGATGTCGAGGTGCTGCGGCTGGAGCGGCAGACCAATGACCTGAAAGGCGAGCTCGATGCTTCGCGGCTGGCGATGCCGCGCCTGGAAGCGGCCTATCGCGAGAGCCAGCAGAAGCTCGACGAAGCGAGTGCGCATTTCCGTGCCGAGGCCATGCGCGAACTCAACCAGGCCAAGGCCGAGCAGGCAGCGCTGAGCGCGACCAACATCGCCTTGCAGGACCGCGTCGATCGCACCCTGGTACGTGCGCCGCTGCCCGGCATCGTCAAGCAGCTCAAGGTCAATACCGTGGGCGGCGTGGTCCAGCCCGGCATGGACCTGGTGGAGATCGTGCCGCTGGAAGACACGCTGCTGGTCGAGGCGCGCGTGCGGCCGGCCGACATCGCCTTCCTGCGCCCGGGTCAGCCCGCCGTGGTCAAGCTTTCGGCCTACGACTTCTCCATCTATGGCGGATTCGCCGGCACGGTCGAACATATCAGCGCCGATACGCTCACGCCCGAGCGGCCCGGGGAGCGGCCGGAAAGCTACTACCTGGTGCGCGTGCGCACCCGCGACAACCGGCCCGCCGGCAGCGCCGTGCAGGTGCCCATCCTGCCCGGCATGGTCGCCACGGTCGATGTATTGACGGGCCAGAAGACGGTGCTGCATTACCTGCTCAAGCCCATCATCAAGACCCGGGACATGGCGTTCCGTGAACGATAGACCCCCGCTCGCACGCGAGCCTTTTGCAACGATAACAAGCACGGCATGGCCGCGAGGCCTGCATTCAGGACGGAGACAACCACCATGGCAACCCTGACTGGCACCAACGGCAGCGACAACCTCACCGGCACCGCGAGCAGCGACACCATCCTGAGCGGCAACGGCAACGACTATGTCAGCGCCGGCGATGGCAGCGACTATGTCGACGCGGGCAATGGCGACGATATCGTCGAGGGCGGCGACGGTAACGACACGCTGCTTGGGGCCAACGGCAAGGACCGCCTTTTCGGCGGGCGCGGCAACGACAGCCTGTCCGGCGGCAACGGCACCGACGCCGTCTATGGCGGCAGCGGCGACGACGTGATCGGCAGCGCCGACGGCGCATCGGCGCTCTACACCGGAGACAACGGCGGCGATACCCTCTATGGCGACGGCTACGACAGCTATGCCGACTACCAGCTCGGGCGCGGCCATGAATCGGCCCAGCCGGGCCACGACCGCATCCAGGGTGGCAATGGCGACGACCTGATCTACGGCGACAACGGCGACGGCGCTGCCGTCGGCGGTGACGACATCATTGCCGGCGGCAACGGCAGGGACACCATCTATGGCGAAGGCGGCAACGACACCATCGCCGGCGGGGGCGGCGGCGACTGGCTGCGCGGCGGCGCCGGCCGCGACACCTTTGTCTACAACGCCGTCTCCGATTCCACCGCGGCCGGGATGGATGTCATCGCCGACTTCCAGCGCGGCACGGACCGCCTCGACCTGCGTCCCGTGCTGGGCGACACCGGCTTCCAGTGGGGCGGCCTGACGCCGACGGCCCATGGCGCCTGGTACCAGCAGTCCGGCGGCAATACCTATGTCTACGTGGACGTCGACGGCAACCCCGCCACGGCTGAAATGGTGATCCGGCTTGACGGCCTGCACGACCTGACCAAGTCCGATTTCGCCGGCTACGACAACCATGCGCCCACCGCCGCGGCCGATACCAATGCCATTGGCGAAGACAACCACCCGAACCCGATCACCGGCAACGTGCTGGCCAATGACAGCGACGTCGACGCCGGCAATGTGCTGGCGGTTGCCAGTCCCGGCACCTATGTCGGGCAGTACGGCACTTTGCAGATCCACGCCGACGGCAGCTACAGCTATACGCTGGACAACGGCAATCCGCAGGTCCAGTCGCTGCGCCTTGGCGATCATGTCGAGGAGTCGTTCAGCTATAGCGTGACGGACGGGCAGGCATCGGCGGCATCGACGCTGAGCATCCGGATCAACGGGGCCAACGATGCGGCAACGATTACCGCGTCGGCGAGCGAAGATGCGGCGGTGACCGAAGCGGGTGGTGTGGCGAACGCTACGGCGGGGGACACGTCTGCCAGCGGCACGCTGACTGTGAATGATGTCGATAGCGGTGAAGCTCACTTTGCCGCGGTGGCACCGGAAAGCCTGGTCGGCCAGTACGGTACGTTCACGTTCGACAGCACCACCGGCGCCTGGACTTACACGCTCGATAACAGCGAGGCCGATGCGCTGACCGCCGGGCAGCAGGCCAGTGATTCGCTGATGGTGCACTCGGCCGATCTCAGTGCGAGCCAGGAAATCAAGATCAATATCACGGGCACCAACGATGCCGCGACCATCACCGCATCGACGAGCGAAGATACGGCGGTGACCGAAGCGGGTGGTGTGGCGAACGCTGTTGCAGGAGACAACACTGCCGGCGGCACGCTGATGGTGAGCGATGTCGACGCCGGCGAGGCCCATTTCGCCGCAGTGCCGCCAGACAGCCTGCTTGGGCAGTACGGCACGTTTACCTTCAACAGCACGACCGGGGCGTGGACCTATACGCTCGACAACGCCAGGGCCGACGCGCTGACGGCGGGCCAGCTGGTCAGCGATTCCCTGCTGGTGTCATCGGCCGACCAGACCGCGCAGCAGACCATCACGGTCAACATCACCGGCAGCAACGATGCCGCCACCATCACTGCCTCGACGAGCGAAGACACCGCGGTGACCGAAGCCGGCGGGGTGGCGAACGGCACGGCGGGCGACGCTTCGGCCAGCGGTACGCTGACGGTCAGCGATGTCGATAGCGGCGAAGCGCACTTTGCCGCGGTGCCGCCGGAAACCTTGGTGGGCCAGTACGGCACCTTCACCTTCAACAGCACCACCGGCGCGTGGACCTATACGCTCGATAACAGCAAGGCCGATGCGTTGGCGGCAGGCCAGCAGGTCAGCGATTCGCTGACGGTCTACTCCGCGGATATCAGCGCGAGCCAGGAAATCAAGGTTAACATCGCCGGCAGCAACGACGCCGTCGTCAATGGTGTTCCGGGAGCGCAGTCCGTCAACGAAGACACGCCGCTGGTATTCAGCACCGCCACCGGCAATGCGCTCAGCCTCTCTGACGTGGACGGCACCAGCCACACGGTCACCCTGACGGCCAGCGCAGGCACCATCACGCTGAACGGCACCGCGGGACTGCAGTTCCTGGCCGGCGACGGCAGCGCGGATGGCACCATGACCTTCACCGGCAGCGACGCGGCGATCAATGCCGCGCTCGATGGCCTGCAATTTACCGGCGACAAGGACTATGCCGGCGCGGCCTTGCTGCAAATGCAGACCAGCGACGGCGCAGCCACCGACACCGATTCGGTGGCGATCACCCTGAATCCGGTCAATGACGCGCCGGTGGCCGCCGCGGATGTGGTCGTTGTCTCGAACAACACCAGCAGCATCCTGATACCGGTCAGTGCCTTGCTCGGCAACGACGGCGACGTCGACGGCCTGGCGCTTTCAATCACGGATCTGGGCGGGGCTACCGGAGCCGTCAGCAACCTCAGATTCGCGCCGGGAACCAATAACAGCTACATCCTGTTCGACTCCGGCAACGCGGCGGCGGGCAGCTTCAGCTATACCGTGTCCGACGGCGCGGGCGGCACCAGCATGGCTACCGTGACCGTCAATGTCTCGTCTACCAATGGCGCGGCCACGGTGTCGCTGGCGGGCCAGAGCTACCAGGCTTCCTATCTCGATGGCGGCAGCAACAACGACGCGCTGACCGGCGCCGCTGCCGGCGATGTGTTTATCGGCGGGGCAGCCAGCGACACGCTGCGCGGTGGCGCCGGCGATGACGTGCTGCGCGGTGGCGCCGGCGACGATACGCTCGACGGCGGTGCCGGTATCGACATGCTGGACCTTTCCGATGCCAGCAGCGGGCTGACCTTCGCGCTGATGCAGGGCAGCGGCACACTCGTGAACTTGTCCAGCGTGGGCCTCGGCAGCGATACCTATAGCAATATGGAAGGCGTGATCGGTTCGCGCTTCAATGACTCGCTGACTGGCAGCACAGCCAACGACATCCTGCGCGGCGGCGCGGGCAACGACACCCTCGATGGGGGAGCCGGCATCGACCTGCTGGATTTCTCCGATGCGGCCGGCGCGATCAACTTCACGCTGGTCCAGGGCAGCGGCGTGGCTTCAGTCAACCTCAGCGCCGTCAACCTTGGCACCGACAGCTACACGAGGATGGAAGGCGTGATCGGTTCTGCGTTCAACGACACGATAACGGGCTCGTCCGGCAACGACGTGCTGCGCGGCGGCGCCGGCAATGACCTGCTGGCAGGCGCCGCCGGCAATGACCTGCTGGTCGGCGGCGCTGGGGCGGACATCCTGACCGGTGGAGACGGCAGCGATACCTTCCGGGTCATGCGTGCCGATGCCGCCTCGGTCGACACGATCACTGATTTCAATTTGGCGCCGGTGGCCAGCGGCGGCGATGTGCTGGACTTGTCCGACCTGCTGTCGGGCGTCAGCGTCAGCAGCGACAACGCCGCGCAGTTCGTGCGGCTGGCCGAGGTCGACGGCAATACCGTGGTCAGCCTGGATCGCGACGGAACCGGCACGGCAGCCGCGTTCCAGGATGTCGCGGTACTGCAGGGCATGGTGGGGCTTGACCTGACTACGCTGTTGAGCAACGGCAATATCCATATGGTCTGACACGGGACTACGGAGAAGGGACGGGAAAGAGGGGAGGATGCCGCGGCCACGCGGCAAGGCAGGACGGCGGCATCGCTGCCGGCAGGGCATAAAACCATAAGAAGCGGGTAGGGTACCGCGTCGGGCGCGCAGCGCACGACGCGGTGTACCCGGGCAGGGGGAAGCATGACGACGACATGGTGCCGGCTGGCTCCGGCGCTGCTATGGGCAGCGATGCTGGTGCCGCAGCCTGCGGCAGCACAGGCGTTGCCGCAGGCCGTGGAGCAGGCCGTGCGCGGCAATCCCGAAGTGCTGGCGGCGGGCAGCAGGCGCCTGGCAGCCGACGAGGGGCTGAAGCAGGCGCGCGCCGGTTACCTGCCGCGCGTCGATGTCGGCGGCACCGGCGGGCGGGTACGCCTCGACAGCCAGAATTCGAGCGCGCTCGGCCGCTCGGATGCGTCATATGCGCGCCATGCCGCCGACATCACCATCACGCAAATGCTGTTTGACGGCTTCGCCGTCAGCAGCGACGTCGAGCGCCAGGGCGCAAGGATCGATGGCGCGGCCTACCGGGTCGGCGCCACCGCCGAGGACATCGCGCTGCGCACCGTGGGGGTGTATGTGGAGGTGTTGCGCCGCCAGGAAACGGTGGCCATCGGCGTAGCCAACCTGCAGGCGCACCAGCACATTTACGACCAGATCCGGCTGGGCGCCGACAACGGCGTACTGCGCCGCGCCGACCTGTTCCAGGCCGAGAGCCGGCTGGCGCTGGCGCAGGCCAGCCTGCGCGCCGAGGAAGGCGCGCTGCAGGATGCCGTGGCGGCTTTCCTGCGCGTGGTCGGGGCCCCGCCGCAGCGCTTGTCCCGCCCCGACTCGCTCGCCGCCGTGCTGCCCGCGAGCGAGCGCGAAGCGCAGCAGGTTGCCGGTGCCAACCATCCCGCGCTGGGAGCCGGCCAGGCCGACATTGCCGAAGCCGAGGCCGCGCGCTCGCTGGCGCGGTCTGAGCTGTGGCCCAGGCTGGACCTGGAGGCTGGCGCCGGGCGCGACCGCGATCGCGTGCTGGGCACCACCGACGAGCGCAGGGTGATGCTGCGCTTGCGCTACAACCTGTTCCGCGGCAACGCGGACAAGGCGCGCATCAATGAGGCCGGTTTCCAGATCCAGGAGGCGGAGCAGAACCTGGAGCGTCTGCGCCGGCAGGTGCATGAAAGCGTGACGTTGGCCTATAACGCCTACCGTACCGCGCAGGAACGGCTGGCGAGCCTGCAGCAGTATGTGCAGGCCAGTGATGCCACGCGCGTCAGCTACGGCCGCCAGTTCCGCATCGGCCAGCGCAGCCTGCTCGACCTGCTCAATGCCGAGAACGAGTACTTCAGCGCACGCACTGCCTATGTCACCGGCCAGTACACCGAGCTGGCCAGCCAGTACCGCATCCTGGCCGGCATGGGCGTGCTGCTGGCGACGCTGAACGTGGCGCCGCCGAGCGAGGCGATGGTTCACATGGGGATGCGCGCGGGGCGGCGCTAGCCAGGCTGGCATGCCGCCCGCGCATGTCCGGGCGGCGCATTGCTCATGGCAGCGCACCATGGCGAGCCACACAATGGAAAGGCCAACCGGAGCCTTTCATGTCATGCACTCTTTCCCTCGAAGCGGAATGCGTCGGCCTGCGTCTGCGAGCCGGCACGGAGCTGGTCTGCCGCGGCGGCACCGTGTGGGTAACCATCGAGGTGCCGGGCCGGCCATCGCCGGACCTGTTGCTTGCGCGTGGCGAGCGCCATCGGCTTCAGGGCGACGCCGAGGTGTTCCTTGCCGCGCTGCATGGCGCCGGTCCGGCGCTGTGCCGGATCGAGGCGCCGCCGCGACGCCGCGGCCCCGGCTTCAAGTGGCTGCGGGGCCTGGCATCATGGCCGTTTGCGCGGCTTCCTGGCAGATCCATGCCGCCACGCGCCTGACCTCGTCGCGCGGATGCGCGGCGGCGTGGATCAGCCAGTACGAATTCGGGCTGGGCGCCACTTGCCGCGCCGTCGGCACGACCACCAGCTGGCCGCCATCGATCAGCGGCCGCACCAGTTCCAGCCGCCCGAGCGCGATGCCTTGCCCCGCCAGCGCGGCGTGGACGACCTGGTCGTACTGGTTGAAGCGCAGCATGCCGCGCTGGCTGGCCTGACGGAATTCGCGCGGCGCCAGCCAGCTGCGCCATTGCAGCCACGGGCGCGGATCGTCGAACTCCAGCAGCGGCAACTGCAGCAGTGGGTCGCCGTGCTGCCCGGTCGCATCAAGCAGGGCAGGGTGGACGATCGGGGCGATATGCTCGCCGAACAGGCGCACGGCATCGGGCGGCGCCGCGGCGTCGCGGCAATAGCGCACCGCCAGGTCGATGCCCTCTTCACGCAGGTCGCTGATCCGGTTGCTGGCGGACAGGCGCACATCCAGATGCGGGTGTGCCTGCTGCAGGCTGCCGAGACGCGGCAGCAGCCACAGGCCGGTGACGCCGATGCTGGCGGTGATCGTGACCGGCTGCCGGCCCTCGCTGCGGCGCACCTCGGCCACCACGTCCTGCAGCTGCTGCAGCGCGCTGTCGGCGCTGCGAAACAAGCGCTCGCCCTCGGCGGTGAAGGCGACGCCGCGATGCTTGCGCACGAACAGCGGCACCTTCAGCTGCTCCTCCAGCGCATGGATCTGGCGGCTCACCGCCGACTGGGTCAGGCACAGGTCGTCCGCCGCCTGGGTGATGCTCATGCGCCGGCCGACGGCGACGAAGCCCTTGAGCAGGTCGAGCGAAAACAGGCGAACCAGCGGGACGGACATGGACGGGCCTCCGGTCGGACGGGCGATGACGCCATTACAGCACGGTCCGGGGCACTTCTGCCATGCTTGCTACGCATGGCAGAACGACCGAAAGATCGGTTGAAGGAGGGCCCGCCGTCGCTTGCAATAGAGCCATCGCGCCTGCGGGCGCCATCGTTCGACAAGGGCTGCCATGACCATCTTTCTGCCGCGCTCGTCCGCTGCCGGTGCCGTGCCCCCGCTTCCCGCGCCCTGGTGGCGGCAACTCTGGGTGCTGGTGCTGGCCGGTGGCGTGCTGATGGGGATGGCGCTGGGCGTGCGCCACGTGCAGGGACTGTTCATGTTGCCCATCATTGCCGAGCGCGGCTGGACCCGCGAGACCTTCGGCTTTGCCATGGCGGTGCAGAACCTGGCGTGGGGGCTGGCGCAGCCCTTTACCGGCATGCTGGCCGACCGCTACGGCTCATGGAAGGTGATGGCGGGCGGGCTGGCGCTGTATGCCGCGGGACTCTATGGAATGACGCAGGCGCATACCTCGGCGGCGCTGGTGTGGTCGGCGGGCCTGTGCATCGGCGTGGCCTTGTCCGGCACCACCTTCGGCGTGGTCTACGGTGCGCTCAGCCGGATGACCGGCGCCGCGCAGCGCAGCCGCGCGCTGGGGCTGGCCGGCGCCGTCGGCGGCATCGCCCAGTTTGCGCTGGTGCCGGGTGTGCAGGCGCTGCTTGCCGGGACGGGGTGGGCGGGGGCGCTGCTGCTGCTTGCCGTGGCGCTGGCCGTGCTGGTGCCACTGGCGCTGCCATTCCGCGACCGCGGCGCGGCGGCAGCGCCGGCCCACCCCGCGCCGGACGGGGCCGCGGGGCAGCCGTTGGGCGCCGCAGTGCGCGAGGCCTTCGGCCATTCCGGCTTCTGGCTGCTTAACCTGGGGTTTCTCGCGTGCGGCTTCCAGCTGGCCTTCATTGCCAGCCACTTGCCGGCCTATCTGCTGGACCGCGGCATGCGTCCGGCCGACGGCATGGCAGCGCTCGCCATCATCGCACTGGCCAATGTGGCTGGCGTCTATGCGTGCGGGCTGATGGGCGGGCGCCACAGCAAGAAGTACCTGCTCGCCGGCATCTATCTCGCGCGCACCGCGGTGATGGCGCTGTTCCTGCTGCTGCCGCTGAGCCCGGCGACGCTGTACGCCTTCAGCGCGGCGATGGGGTTCCTGTGGCTGGGCACGGTGCCACTGACCAACGGGATCCTGGCCCAGGTGTTCGGCGTGCGCTATCTCGCCACGCTGTTCGGCTTCGTCTTCCTGGGCCATCAGCTCGGCTCTTTCCTGGGCGTGTGGCTGGGCGGGCTGGTGTTCGAGCTGACCCGCTCGTATGACATGGTCTGGTACGGCGCCATGGTGCTGGGCATCGTCGCCGCGGCGCTGCACTCTCCGATCGACGATCGCCAGATCGTCCGGACCGGTCTGGCGACGGCACGGTCATGAGGCCCGGCATCCCCGTGCTCGGCGTCTGGCTGTCGGTGCTCGGTCTGATCGCGCTGTGCGCGGTGGCGCTGGCGCGATGGCTGGACCCGGCCTATGCGCAGGCGTGGATAGCGCTGATGGCGTTGTGCCGGTAGCCCGGTGGCTGTCGAACTGGCAACAAGCGGGGCCACTGTGTAACCAATCCGCAAAATGTATGCATTGCGCCACATTGAGTGCTGGCGCAGCGGGTAGAATCGCGCCTTCCGTGCCTTTTGCATCGTCCCTATAACAATGAGCTCCCGCCCGTCGCGCCTGCCGTGCATCGACGCCCTGAAAGCCGTCAGTTCGCAACTGATCGTCCTGCACCACCTCGCCTTCTATGGGCCGATGTCCGACGCGGCTTACCGGCTGGCGCCGGGGCTGGTGGACTGGCTCTATGACTACGCCCGCATCGCGGTGCAGGTGTTCCTTGTGATCAGCGGCTTCCTCGCGGCGCGCAGCCTGGCGCCCAACGGAAGGCTGGAGACCCGCCAGCATCCGCTCTTGATGCTGTGGCGCCGCTACCAGAAACTGGTGGTGCCGTTTGCCGCGGCGATCCTGCTGAGCATTGCCGGCGCCGCCGTGGCGCGGCACTGGATGGCGCATGACTCGATCCCGGCGTCGCCCACGCTGGGCCAGTTCGTCGCGCACTTGGCGCTGCTCCATGACATCCTCGATGTCGATGCCTTGTCGGCCGGCGTCTGGTACGTGGCCATCGACCTGCAACTGTTCGCGCTGCTGCTGGGCACGCTGTGGGCGGCGCGCGCGGTGTCGCGGGGCAGGGCTTCCGCCGGCGTCGCGGTCAGCATCGGGCTGGTGGCGCTGGCGGCGGTGGCCTCGCTGTTCTGGTTCAACCGCGATGCCGCGTGGGATATCTGGGCGGTGTACTTCTTCGGCGCCTATGGCCTGGGCACGCTGGCCTACTGGGCGTCGGCGCCCGGCCGCACGCTGCTGCCGCTGGCGCTGATCGGCGCGGTGGCGCTGGCCGCGCTGGCGCTGGACTTCCGGCTGCGGATTGCCGTGGCGCTGGCCACTGCGCTGCTGCTGGCGCTGGCACGGCGCGGCGAATGGCTGGAACGCTGGCCCCGGGCGCGCTTGGTGGGCTACTTCGGACGGATTTCCTATTCCGTGTTCCTGGTTCATTTCCCGGTGTGCCTGGTGGTCAATGCGCTGGTGTCGCATCTGGCACCGGGGCAGCCGGTGCTGAACGCGCTCGGCATGGCGGCGGCATGGGCCCTGAGCAATGTGGCGGGCGCCGTCTTCTACCGCTTCGTCGAAAGCGCGCAGCCGTTCGCGGCACTGCGGGCATTGCTGGGCGGCCGCGGTGACGCGGCGGGCGACTCGGGCCCGGGCTCGGCGCGCCGCCCGACCATGTAACCCTTGCACGCATCGCCGCGCGGCACTACCCCGAGCGCGCTTGCGTTGCGCGGCCGCGCGCGGCATCCCGGTGGTGCATGGATGCCGCGGGCGTGGTGCCGCCGGCACGCCCGGCGTGCATGGCGCTGCCGCGGACTTGCGTTGGGCGCCACACACATGGACGCCACACTGGCGTAAACGGGCATTGGGCGATGGCACAAAGGTTGCCTAGTATGGAATCGTAAACCTGACCAATTGGTCAGGATTCCATCGGGAACCGAGGGTGCCATGTCCGACCATATCGTCCTGACTTCGCACGCGCGCCGCGACAAGCCGGCCGAGCCGATCCACTGGGGCGCCCCCACGGCGGCGCAGCGCGGACCGGTGATCGCCAGCCTGGGCAACCCGGCGCAGCGCAATGTGATCGGCACCCACGCCGGCGCCTACGCCATCTACCGGGCCCTCGCGGTTGCCTCCGGCACGCTGCAGCGCGACCACCGTCCCGACCTGACCGACACCGCGCCCGCCGAAGCCATCGGCCCGCATCCGCAGTGGGGCGACCCGGACAAGATCGTCTCGCTCGATCCCTGGGGGCACCTGGTCTCCACCGTCTTTGCCGACCGCATCGCCGCCGGCGTCGATATCCGCCCGACCATCGCGGTGACGCGCGCGCACATCAACATGCCCGAGCTGGTCTCGGCCATTGCCGCGGGCCGGCTCAGGCCCGACGGCAACCTGTTGCATGCCAATGGCGACGTGCGCGTGACCAAGGCGGCAGTCGACCCGGTGTGGTACCTGCCCGGCATGGCGGCCCGTTTCGGCATCAAGGAAAGCGTGCTGCGCCGCAGCCTGTTCGAGCAGACCGGCGGCATGTTCCCGGAACTGGTGACGCGGCCGGACCTGAAGGTGTTTTTGCCGCCGATCGGCGGCATGACGCTGTATTTCTTTGGCGATGTCAGCCAGCTGGGCAAGCCCGAGACCCGCGTGGCTTGCCGCGTGCACGATGAATGCAACGGATCGGATGTGTTCGGGTCAGACATCTGTACCTGCCGGCCGTACCTGGCACACGGCATCGAGGTGTGCATCGAGATGGCGCAGCAGGGAGGTGTCGGGCTGGTGGTCTACAACCGCAAGGAGGGCCGCGCGCTGGGCGAGGTGACCAAGTTCCTGGTCTACAACGCGCGCAAGCGGCAGGTTGGCGGCGACCGCGCCGAGACTTATTTTGCCCGTACCGAATGCGTGGCGGGCGTGCAGGACATGCGTTTCCAGGAGCTGATGCCGGATGTGTTCCATTGGCTGGGCATCCGCCGCATCGACCGCTGGGCGTCGATGAGCAACATGAAGCACGGCGCGCTGGTGGCGCAGGGCATCGAGGTGGTCGAGCAGGTGGCGATCCCCGAGGCGCTGATCCCCGCCGACGCGCGTGTCGAGATCGACGCCAAGGTGGCCGCGGGCTACTTCACGCACTACACGCCGCCGGATGCGAACGAACTGGCCCTGGCAAAGGGCAGGGGGTTGAACGAATGACGATGTATCCCGAGCACGGCAGTGCCGGCAACGAGCGCCAGGGCAACGGCTGGCTGAACCCGGTGCCCGAAGGGCATCCCGCGGCGGCGCTGCTGTGCGCCGAGGCGGTGCGCACCCATTGCGCGGCGGTCACCGAACATGTGGCCAGCGGCGACTCCGAACTCTTCACCTGGCATCCGGACCGCGTGCATGCGATTGCCGATTACGTCGCCAGCACCATCCGCCAGCGCTACCCGGACCTGCAGGTGCCGTATCACAGCCGCTGGCGCCATTTCGAAAGCGGCGCGGCCGACCAGCGCGCGGATCGCTGGCAGGTGCTGTGCGAGCGTGCCGCGCTGAGCGGGCCCGAACACCGCGAGGAGCGCGCCCGCATCGGCATCGACCTGGTGATCCCGAGCGTGCTGCTGGACGCCGGCGCCGGCCCGGACTGGCGCTACCGCGATCCGGGCAGCGACCTGGTGCTGACACGCTCGGAAGGGCTGGGCGCCGCCAGCTTCGACCTGTTCGCGCGCGGCGGTTTTTCCGCGGCGCCGGGCGATCCGCTGCGCGCCGATGCCGAACGCCTGCAGCGCATCGACGCCGACAGCATTGCCCACGCCTTCCAGGTCGCGCAGCACAACCCGCTGGTGGGGCTGGAAGGCCGCGCCGGGCTGCTGCGCCGGCTGGGCGAGGTGATGGAAGCGACCCCGGCGCTGTTCGGCCGGCCGGCGCGGCTGGGCAATCTCTACGATTACCTGAAGGCGCATGCCGTCGGCGGCGACCTCGATGCGGGCTTCCTGCTGCGCACCTTGCTGGTCGGGCTGGGGCCGGTGTGGCCGGGGCGGATCGTGGTCGAGGGCGTGTCGCTGGGCGACTGCTGGCGCCATCCGGCGGCGCCGGGCGGGCTGGTGCCGTTCCACAAGCTGACCCAGTGGCTGACCTACTCGCTGCTGGAGCCGCTCGAGGACGCCGGCCTGACCGTGACCGGCCTGGATGCGCTGACCGGCCTCCCCGAGTACCGCAACGGCGGCCTGCTGTACGACTTCGAGCTGATGGTGCCGCGCGATCCCGGCTTTGCCGCCGTGCCGCATGCGGTGGATGAGCCCGTCATCGTCGAATGGCGCGCGCTGACCGTGAGCGGCCTGGACCTGGTGGCGGACTGCGTGCGCCAGGCGCTGGGCCTGGAGGAAGCGCAGTTTCCGCTGGCGCGCGTGCTCGAAGGCGGCACCTGGGCGGCCGGGCGGCGCATCGCCGCCAAGCGCCGGCCCGGCGGCGCGCCGCCGTTTGCCATCACCAGCGACGGCACGGTGTTCTGAACCCGCCGCCCGCGCGGCGGGCGGCGTTGCAGGCAGGGATCGCTTGTGCAACGTGGCATCAGGAGCGTCACCATGAACGACATGTCCGCTGTTCCCGCAGTTGAGCCCGGCGTGCCGGATCCCGCCGATCCTGCCAGCCTGTCCGGCGTGATGGTGGTCGACCACCCGCTGGTGCAGCACAAGGTCACGCTGGTGCGCAGCGAGGAGACCACCACCGACAACTTCCGCCGCCTGGTGCGCGAGATCAGCCAGCTGCTGACCTACGAAGCCACGCGCGACCTGGCGATGGAAACCGTCGCGATCCGCACGCCGATCGCCGCCACGCAGTCGCGCGTGCTGTCCGGCAAGAAGCTGTGCCTGGTGTCGATCCTGCGCGCGGGCAACGGCTTTATCGACGGCATGCTCGACCTGCTGCCGGCGGCGCGCGTCGGGCATATCGGCCTGTACCGTGACCCCGAGACGCTGGAGCCGATCGAGTATTACTTCAAGATGCCCGAGGACATCCAGGAGCGCATGGTGATCGTGGTCGATCCGATGCTGGCCACCGGCAATTCGGCCATCGCCGCGCTGAACCGGCTCAGGGAGGCCGGCGTCACCACCATGAAGTATGTGTGCCTGATCGCCTCGCGCCCCGGCCTGCGCGCGCTGCGCGCGGCGCATCCGGATGTGGGCATCGTCACCGCGGCCATCGACGAGACGCTCAACGAGCACGGCTATATCGTGCCCGGCCTGGGCGACGCCGGCGACCGCCTGTACGGCACGCGCTGATGGACTCGCACGCCGGCCTTGCGCCGACAGTGCGTGCGCCGCCCGTGCGCGGGGCGGCGGGCGGCCGCATCCGGCAGGAGAACCAGGCCATGATCCTGCGCGCGGCCGAGCACGTGTTTGCGCGCGCCGGGTTTGCCGGCGCCACCATGGCGGAGATCGCCATGCGCGCGGGCGTGCCCAAGTCGAACCTGCATTACTACTTCCGCACCAAGCAGGCGCTGTACCGCGCGGTGCTGGCGCACACGCTGCAGCTGTGGCTGTCCGAAGCCGACGTGATCCGTGCCGAACTGCCGCCGCAGGTGGCGCTGGAACAGTACATCCGCGCCAAGATGCGGCTGTCGGCCAGCCATCCGGACGCGTCGCGGGTGTTCGCCAACGAGCTGCTGCAAGGCGCGCCCGAGATCGGCGAGGTGCTGCGCCACGCCCTGCGCGAACTGGTGTCGCGCAAGGCCGCGGTGGTGCAGCAGTGGATCGACCGCGGCCAGATGGCGCCGGTCGATCCGCAGCACCTGTTCTTCACCATCTGGGCCGCCACGCAGACCTACGCGGATTTTGAATCGCAGGTCTGCGCGGTGCTGGGTATCAGCCGGCTGCAGCCGCAGGACTATGCGCACGCCACCGAGCACGTGGTGGTGATGCTGCTGCGTGGCTGCGGCCTGGCGCCGGTGCCGCTGGCCTGAGCTCACCCATACCGGATACGACGACTCGACCCATGCTCGACCTGATCCTGCGGCATTGCAACCTGCCCGACGGGCGCACCGGCATCGATATCGGCATCGCCGATGGCCGCATCGCCGCAGTCGGGCCAGCCCTGGCCGCGCGCGCCGGCGAAGAGATCGATGCCGCCGGCCAGCTGGTGACGCCGCCGTTCGTCGATGCGCACTTCCATATGGACTCCACGCTGTCGTACGGGCTGCCGCGCGTGAACCAGTCGGGCACGCTGCTGGAAGGCATTGCGCTGTGGGGCGAGCTCAAGCCGCTGCTGACCCAGGAAGCCATCGTCGAGCGCGCGCTGGCCTATTGCGACTGGGCCGTGGCGCGCGGGCTGCTGGCGATCCGCTCGCATGTCGATGTGTGCGATCCGCGCCTGCTGGCGGTGGAGGCGCTGCTGCACGTGCGCGAACGCGTGCGGCCGTACCTCGACCTGCAGCTGGTGGCGTTCCCGCAGGACGGCGTGCTGCGCGCGCCCGGCACGCTGGCCAACCTCAAGCGCGCGCTGGAGCTGGGCGTCGACGTGGCCGGCGGCATTCCGCATTTCGAGCGCACCATGGCGCAGGGGGCGGAGTCGGTGCGGCTGCTGTGCGAGCTGGCGGCCGAACGCGGCCTGCGCGTGGACATGCATTGCGACGAAAGCGACGATCCGCTGTCGCGCCATGTCGAGACCCTTGCCAGCGAAACCGTGCGGCTGGGCCTGCAGGGCAGGGTGGCGGGCTCGCACCTGACCTCGATGCATTCGATGGACAACTACTACGTGTCCAAGCTGATCCCGCTGATGCGCGAGGCCGGCGTCGCGGCGATCGCCAATCCGCTGATCAACATCACGCTGCAGGGGCGGCACGATACTTACCCAAAGCGCCGCGGCATGACGCGCGTGCCCGAGCTGATGGCGGCGGGCGTGCCGGTCGCGTTCGGCCATGATTGCGTGATGGACCCGTGGTATGGCCTGGGCTCCGGCGACATGCTGGAAGTGGCGCACATGGGCCTGCACGTGGCGCAGATGACCGGGCAGGAGGCGATGCGCGCCTGCTTCGACGCGGTCACCGCCGCGCCGGCGCGCATCCTGGGGCTGGAAGGCTATGGCCTGGAACCGGGCTGCCGCGCCGACCTGGTGCTGCTGCAGGCGCGCGACCCGGTCGAGGCGATCCGGCTGCGCGCCACGCGGCTGCGCGTGCTGCGCGCCGGCAAGACCATCGCCGCCATGCCAGCGGCGACCGCCGCGCTGGCGCTGCCTGGGCGGCCGGCGCAGGTGGATTTCCGGCGCGGCGGCGGTGCGGCATAGCGCGCACAAAGTTTTTTGCATGCGGGTGTTGACAGTACCCGCAGCGCTCGGCATAATTTCGTTCTTCGCATCGCAGCAGCAATGCAGCCGCATCGCAGCAGCAATACGAAGCCCAGATGGCGGAATTGGTAGACGCACTAGGTTCAGGTCCTAGCGGTGGCAACACTGTGGAGGTTCGAGTCCTCTTCTGGGCACCAAAATTCGGAAAGGCTCGCGCAAGCGAGCCTTTCTTCGTTTCAGGCCATGCTCCATGGCAACCACGTCCGCGCGAGCGGGCTTTTTTTTCGTCCGCAGCTTTCGGGCGTGGCCTGGCCCACTGGTTCAGCGTGCCGGCACCCCGTCGAGGTCCTGCGCCTCGCGCACGCAGTTGCGGCCCTCGGCCTTGGCGCGGTACATGGCCGCGTCGGCCGCGCCGAACAGGCGCTGCCAGTGGCTGGCGCCGCCATGGCCGACGGCCACGCCGAAGCTGGCGGTCACGCCAAGCTGCGTGGTGCCGGACAGGTAGACCGGCCGCGACGCGATCGCCGCGCGCAGCGTTTCGGCCAGCGCCGCGGCTGCGCCGGGCCGGCCGTGCGGCAGCCACAGCGCAAATTCCTCGCCGCCGAAGCGGGCCAGCACCCCCTCGGCCGGCACCAGCGCGCGCATCTGCGCGGCGATATTGCGCAACACCTGGTCGCCCGCCGCATGGCCGTGGCGGTCATTGATCTGCTTGAAGCGGTCGACGTCGACCAGCACCAGGCTGGCGGACTCGTGCGCGCCATACCGGGCCGCCACCAGTTCCAGCGCGCGCCGGTTCAGCAGGCCGGTGAGGCTGTCGGTGCGGGCTTGCTGCTCCAGCTGCGCGGTCAGCGCGGCGCGCTCGCGCAGCTTGCGGCGCAGGATCTCGATGGCATCGAACAGGCGCCGCATCTCGGCGGCCTGGCCCGTGCGATCAGCCTGCGCGGCGTCGTGCGCATGGCCGCGGTCCTCGGCCAGCGCAATCACCTCCGCCCGCGCGCGCAGCAGCGGCAGGAACACCGCGCGCCGCGCAAACACCAGCATGTAGCCCAGCACCGCGAGGATCAGCGCCGACGCGCCGCAAGCCGCCGCGAGCCGGCGCAGCGCGCGCTCGCGCGTGCTGGTGAAATGCGCCACCACTTCGTCCAGGAACACGCTGCGCAGCCGCTCCAGCGGCTCCAGCGTGGGCACGTAGCGGTTGGTCAGTTCGGTGGGCGTCATCGAGTAGTTGCCGGACAGGCGCCCCTGCGCCACCAGGCTGTCGACCATGGCCACGCCGCGGCCGAAGAACTGGTGGCCGGCGTCGGCATAAGCCTGCTCGAGCGCGGGTGCCGCGCCGAACATGTTGTATGCCGGCCCGGCCAGTTGCCACAGCTCCAGCAGCCGTCCGCGCGAGCGCGTCGCGTCGACCAGGCTCTGCACCGGCATCGGCTGGCGCGCCGCCACCGGCGCCATGATCTGCGACGCCATGCGCCCGGCGTACTCGCGCAGGTCGCCCAGCATCTTGCCGGTCAGCGCGGGCGCGGCCAGGCCGTCATGGCAAGCGGAAAGCTCGCGCACCTGCCAGGCGATGGCCGGCTGCAGCGCGTCGACAACTTCGAACATGCCTGCGATGGCATGGCGGATCTCGTCCATGTCGCGCTGCTGCGGCGCGCGCGCGGCAAGGTCGTCGATCTCGGCGCGCGCCCGTGCCAGGCGCTCGCGCACGCGCTCGACCATCAGCGGCGGCAGGCGGTGGCTGTGCAGGCCGAAGGGGGCCGGCGTCGGCGCGGACAGCCGAGCCAGCGCGGCGTCGCTGCGGGCGCGGAATGCCTGCAGGCGCTCGCGCGCCGCGCTGTGGGGCGAGGGCGGCTCGCCCAGCACGCTGTTGGCCGGGCCGCGTTCGGCGGACAGCGTGTTGGCGGCGTCCAGCACGTCGCGGTACGCCGAGATGTCGTACAGGTTCTGACGGGCCGCGGCGAAGTCGCCGTACGAGGCGGCGATCACCAGTGCCGCCAGCACCACCGTGCACAGGCCGCCCACCGTGGTCGCCACCGCCAGCTTGCGCTGCAGGCTGCGGCGCGGTCCGTTGCCGGCGCTCGGCGCAGTGCCGTTGCCGGGATCAAGCTGTCGGGCGCGTTGCCGCAGGGCCATGCTGTCTCCACCCGGCTGCCAGTGGCCGGGCCATGCGTGAAAATTCTGTCAATCCCGACATTATTGACGAAAACGCTGCGGCACCTGTCCAAATCTTCCGCGATTCGCGCGGGCGACAGCGGCGCCGGCCCTTGCCCGGCAGGCTTTTCGCGGAGGCGCGCAGCCGAACATTTGCGGCTAACTCTGGCGGGGCATTTGACCTATGCTCAAGCTCATCGGGCAGGCATTTATAACGTCCCGAAGGTGGTTGCCATGACGTTGGTCTTGTCATCATCGAGAGAGAGGGAGGCGGGGACGAGCCCCGGATGGCACGGCTGTGCCGCGCATCCCGGCAGCGTCCGCCATCACCTGCATTACTGCGCCATGCTGGCCATGCTGATGTGTGCGCTGGCCCACGCAGATGAAGCCTTGCCGGATTTCCACGGCGCTTCCGGCTCTGATCCACCGCTGCAGGCAAGACTGGCGCAAGCCGGTCCGGCGGAGCTGGCGCAGGTTGCCGGGCAGTTCGCCGACGGCGCCGAAGCGGGCGGCTGGATGGTCCAGCCGCTGGAGCCGGTGGTGGTCGAATACGCGGCGGTGTCCGCACCATCCCCATCTTCTTCCACATTGCCGCGCGCCCTCGGCGCCGGGCCCGATGACGATGCCCCGGGCCTCGCCGCGGTGGACCGCGAGACCGCGGCCATGCCCGAGCGTGCGCGCCGGCTGTCGCTGCATCTCGATGACATCACCACCGCCAGCGGCTTTGCCGACAACCGCGTGCGCACCATGGCGCTGGCGGTCGATGCCGTGGTGCCGCGCGCCGGCGGGCTGACCATCCAGCCGCGGCTGCAACTTGCCTACCAGCCCGGCATGAGCGCGGACCCGAACAAGTTGTCGCAGGCCATGCCCGGCGATGCCAGCGCCACCGGCATCGGTGTGCGCCTGTACGGCGCGCAGCCGACACGGCTGGCCGGCATCTATCCGTTCGTCGAGGCCGACTGGTGGCAAGAGAGCCGCAAGCAGGTCATCAATATCAACGGCACCAAGATCGATGCCGACCTGCTGCGCGGACTGTTCTCGTTCAATATCGGCGCGCATGGCAATACCAAGACCGGCGTCAAGCTGTGGTTCAAGGTCAGGGCGGGGCGCAACCCGAGCGGCACCGTCGGCGCGCGCTATCGCTGGTAGGGGTTGTTGGGGTGGTGGGGGCAGTCGCGCGCAAGGCGCGCGGCAACAAAAAAGGGCTTCCGTTTCCGGAAGCCCTTTTTCTTTCTGCATAGGTGGCGCGGCTGGCAGGATTCGAACCCACGACCCCTTGGTTCGTAGCCAAGTACTCTATCCAACTGAGCTACAGCCGCACACGAGAGGCGCAATTGTATCGCAATTATTGATTTGCGCAAGCCCCCCGCCCAAAAATCTTCATCGACCGCCGCCGGCTTCAGCCCGCGGCTTCCGACCACACGCCATCCGCCTCCTGGGCCTTGCCTTCGTCACGCAGCTTGAGCAGGTGCGCCAGCAGCGAGCGCTGCGCCACCGGGTGCATGCGCGGCGGCACATCGTCATAGACCCGCTGCACCAGTTCGCCGAGCGCAGCAGGGCCGAGTTCGCGCAGCGCGCCGGCGACCTTGGCCTCGCGCTGCAGGCGGTGCCGCACCAGGATGCGGATCGCGTCCTGCGGGCGCGCGATCAGGAAACCGTGCCCCGGCGCCAGCCACTCGAGGTCTTCTTCCTGCAGCGCCGCGAGCGAGTTCAGGTAGGCACGCATGTCGCCGTCGGGCGGCCCGATCACGACCGTCGATCCCTGCATCACGTGGTCGCCGGTGAAGAGGGTCTTCTCTTCCTCCAGCAGGTAGCACAAGTGGTTGGACGCATGGCCGGGGGTGTGGCAGACGCGCAGGGTACAGTCTTCCGCCAGGGCCAGGCGCTCGCCATGCTGCAGTTCGCGCTGCGGCGCGAAGGTGGCGTCCTGCCAGGGGCCGGCGGGTGCGGCGCGTCCCAGCACGGTGGCGCCGGTGGCGGCCTGCAACGCCGCCGCCGCGGGCGAATGGTCCAGGTGCGTATGCGTGGCGAGAATCCAGCGGATCGGGCCGGGCGCCGCTTCCAGGATGGCGCGTACATGCTCGCCATCGTCCGGGCCCGGATCGATCACCGCCCATTCGTTGCGTGCGCCGCCGCCGACCAGGTAGGTATTGGTGCCCGGGCCGGTCATCACGCTGCCGTTGTTGGCGGTGACGCGCCATACCCGCTGCGACAACTGCACCGGCACGCCGGGTGCAAGCTCGTAGCGCCCGTGCACTTTGCCGTCGGGGTCGATGCGGCCGATCTCGGCGTAGCACGGCTCGTTCGGCATCACCGGGCGCACCCCGGCCGCGCCGGTAGCGAGCCGCGGCATGATGCAGGCGATGCCGCGCAACTGCGAGAAATAGGCAAAGCACGCGGCGGCGGTCTCGAACTGTGCGATCGAGCTCAGCGTTTTGCGCGTGACATGCATCATCGGCAGGCCGCTGGCAGGGTCGGCGGCGTCGGCCGGGCGCACCCAGCGGTGCTCCACGATCTCGGTGCCGTCAGGCACGGCCAGCTGGCCCTCGGGCGCGATGGCGACGAAGAAGCGGGTGTCGAAACGCTTGGGCAGGCCGGGCGGCGTCAGCCAGTAGCTGTGATAGGCCAGGCGGTCCGCCGCCAGGCGCAGGCCGAGCTGCTCGCAGGCGTGGGCCAGCCCGGGACCGCCGCGTTGCACGGCCTCGCGCAGCAGCGCCTGCTGCGCGGGGTCCAGCTCGTGCGGCGCGCGCAGGCGCCCTTGAGGGTCGCAGGCGAACAGCAGGCCGGCTTCTTCGAAGCATTCGCGCACCGCGGCGAGGTAGAAGTCCAGGCCGCTGGCCGGCAGGCCCAGGCGCTCGCTGGCGATGGCGTCATCGAGGCCGTGGGCGTGCGCGTGCAGGTGCCGGTCTTGCGCATCGAGGGTGCCGCCGGGAAAAACATAGGCGCCGCTGCTGCGGTCGTTGGCGCGTTCGACGCGGCGCACCAGCAGCACTTCCATGCCGCCGGGCGCGTCGCGCACCACCAGCAGGCTGGCGGCCGTGCGCAGCAGTGGCGTGGGGATGGCGGGGCGGTTGCCGCTTGTCTCTGTGGTTGTCATTGTGTCGGCATCGTGGGTTGTACGCGCGGCGCGCCGGGGGGCAAGGTCGGGCAAGGCCGGGCGCGGCCGCGTGCGCTAGTTTAGCCGCGTTCGCGGATTCGAAAGTCCGGGAAAGTCCGGGGAACGCCGGCGCCGCGGCTGCTGCCACGCGGGTCCGGGCAGGCGGCAACCCTGGTCGGGCTTTGGCTTTTCCGGCCACAGGCAGTAACCTGATAGCTCCGCTTCACTTTCCGGAGCGCCGCGCCGGCGCTCCCCTCGGAGGAGGTCCGCGTGATCCGTGCTTCTTACCTGTGCCTGACGGTTGCGTGCCTGGTGGCGGCTTGCGAGACGCCGCCGCAGCTGGCACCGCGCCCGGTGCCGCCGCCTGCCACCCGCATCACCGTCGACCCCCAGGCCATGTCACGGGCGGCATCGGCGGCCTGCGAGCCCGCGGTGGCGGAAGCGCTCCAGCGCCGCTATCCGCAACCGGGCAGCGTCATGCTGATGGCCGACCGCGAACAGTACTACCAGCGTCCCAACGCGCAGACCTCGGTCAACGGCGAAGGCGTGTTCGAGCCGGACGACAGCTCGTCCGCGATCGGCTTCCATTACGTCTGCCTGTACAACGCGCGCACCGGCAAGGTCGACGATGTCCAGATGCGGTACTGACCCGCGCAGCCGCTCCACCGAAAATACGCGGCGCCGAAGCGCGTAACTATTGCGCTAAATAGCGGTAATCGCGGCTTCCCATTTCCTTGACCTACCGGTCGAACGGCCATTAGCATAGCCACGCGCCGTTGCTAAGTTCGCATATAGAACTGTAGTTCTAATGGCGTAACATTAGCCGACTCTGAGACAAGGAAGTCATGAACAAGATCGCCGGGTTCTTCACCGAACTCATGCGCCGGTACCTGCCGGATCCCTTTGTGTTTGCCATCGGCCTGACGCTGCTGACCATGGCGCTGGCGGTGCTGGTGCAGGGGCAGGCGGCCCCGGCGGTGATCGCCAGCTGGGGCAAGGGCTTCTGGAACCTGCTGGCCTTCACCACGCAGATGGCCGTGATCCTGGCGATGGGCTACGTGCTGGCCACCGCGCCGCTGACCGACCGCATGCTCGACCGCATCGTCGGCGCCGTGCATACGCCGCGCACGGCCATCATCGTCGCCACGCTGGTGGGCGGCATCGGCAGCTACCTGAACTGGGGCTTCGGGCTGGTCATCGGCGGCATCATCGCGAAGAAGCTGGCGCTGAAGGTCCGCGGCGTGCATTACCCGCTGATCATCGCTTCGGCATACAGCGGCTTCACCCTCTACGGGCTGGGCCTCTCGGCCAGCATCCCGGTGCTGATCTCGACCCCGGGGCATCCGATGGAAAAGGCGATGGGGGTGATCCCGCTGTCAGAGACCATCTTCTCGACGCCGATGCTGCTGACCAGCCTGGCGGTGATCGTCACGCTGCCGCTGCTCAATGCCTGGCTGCACCCGCGCCATCCGGCCGAAGTGGTCGAGATCCGCCGCGAGCAGGAACCGGCCCGGGCCGACGCCGGCCCGGGACACAGCATCGGCGGCGAGAACACGCTGGCCGGGCGCCTGAACAACAGCCGCATCCTGAGCCTGGCGATCGGGCTGTGCGGCATGGCCTATGCCGTCATCTACTTCACCCAGGGCGGCTCGCTCGACCTGAACCTGATCAACTTCCTGATCCTGTTCGGCGGGGTGCTGCTGCTGGGCACGCCGGTCAACTACGTGGCCAAGCTCAACGAAGGCATCAAGACCATTTCCGGCATCATCCTGCAGTATCCGTTCTATGCGGGCATCATGGCGATCATGGCCGGCTCTGGGCTGGTGGATACCATCTCGCGCGTGTTCGTCGATATCGCCACGCCGCAGACGCTGCCGTTCTGGGGCCTGGTCAGTTCCTTCGTGATCAACTTCTTCGCGCCGTCCGGCGGCGGCCACTGGGTGATCCAGGGCCCGTTCATGGTCGACGCGGCCAAGGCCATCAACAGCTCGGTCAGCCAGACCTCGATGTCGGTGATGCTCGGCAACGCCTGGAACGACCTGGTGCAGCCGTTCTGGATCCTGCCCGCGCTGGCGCTGTCGAAGCTGAACCTGAAGGACGTGATGGGCTACACCGTGATCATGATGTTCTGGGTAGGCCTGATCTATATCGCTGCGATGCTGATGTGGGGCGCGCAGATTGCCTGACTTTGATGCCCGGCCGCAAGGCTGACAGGAGAAACGCATGCCGTACCTGATCGAAACCGTCGACAAGCCCGACCACCAGCACGTGCGCCAGGCCACCCGCGCCAGCCACCTGGACTACCTCGACGCCAACAAGGCGCTGCTGCTGGCCTGCGGCGCCAAGCTCAACGATGATGGCTCCGACGCCGGCGGCGGCGTCTATATCGTCGATGTCGACAGCCGCGAGGCCGCGCAGCGCTTTATCGACGCCGACCCGTTCGCCGCGGCGGGCCTGTTTGCCGAGGTGCGCATCGTGCGCTGGCGCAAGGCCTATCTCGACGGCACTTGCCGTCTGTAAAACGCGTCTGTAAACCGGGCCGCGCACGCTGCCCCATCGCCACCCAACTCCAGGAGACCCCATGCTGTTCATGGCCGAAATGACCGTCAGGATTCCCGCATCGCTCGACCCGCAATTCGTCGAGCAGCTCAAGGCCGATGAAAAGGCCATGTCGCAGCGCCTGCAGCGCGAAGGCAAGTGGCGCCACCTGTGGCGCGTGGTGGGCCAGTACGCCAACGTCAGCATCTTTGACGTCAGCGACAATGATGAACTGCATACCTTGCTGACCGCGCTGCCGCTGTACCCGTACATGGAGATCAAGGTCACGCCGCTGGCCCAGCACGGTTCCGCCATCGCGCAGAACTGAGCCGGACCGCTCCCGCCACGCCGCCCGTGATCCCTGACTGACCGACACCATGCCCTTCGCCGATCTTCCCGACGTCCGCCTGCACTACCGCCTCGATGGCGCCGAGCACCTGCCGGTGCTGGTGCTGTCCAACTCCCTCGGCACCAGCCTGGACATGTGGGCCCCGCAGGTGGATGCCTTCAGCCAGCATTTCCGTGTGCTGCGCTACGACACGCGCGGGCATGGCCAGTCATCGGTGCCGCCCGGTCCCTACAGCATCGCGCAACTGGGCGGCGACGTGATCGGGCTGCTCGACCATCTTGGCATCGGCCAGGCCAGCTTCTGCGGCCTGTCGATGGGCGGCATCACCGGCATGTGGCTGGCGCTGAACCATGCGCCGCGGCTGCGCAAGCTGGTGCTGTGCAATACCGCGGCGTATATCGGCCCGCCCGAAAACTGGACCAACCGTGCCGCGGCGGTCGAGCGCGACGGCATGGCGTCGATCGCCGCGGCGGTGGTCGACAAGTGGCTGACCCCGGCCTACGCGGCCGCGCATCCGGAACTGGTGGGGTCGCTGCGCGCCATGCTCGGCGCCAGCCCGGCCGCGGGCTATGCCGCCAACTGCCTGGCGGTGCGCGACGCCGACCTGCGCGCCGAGGTCGGCGGCATCGCCATGCCCACGCTGGTGATTGCCGGCTCGGGCGACCTGCCGACGCCGCCGCGCGATGGCGTGTATCTGGCGCAGACGATTCCCGGCGCGCACTACGTCGAGCTGGAAGCCGCGCATATCTCCAACCTGGAGCAGCCACAGGCCTTCGGCAAGGTCGTGCTCGATTTCCTGGCCCGCTGAGCCGCCCAGCCGCAGCCGGCCGGGTCTTTTCGTAGCCCGGCAGCGTGGCTTATCATGCACCCCTTTGCCGTTGTGCTTTGCCGTCGTGCTTCGCCGTCGTGCTTTGCAGTTAGTGCGCCCGGTCTCGGATCCCCGCATTCGAGGAATTGACAGGCCCGAAGCGCGCGGACAAGATGCCACGACAGATGCGCCTTCGGGACGACATGCCGGCAGTCATAGCCGAAATGCCCGGAGAACACGCAAGAACTTTGGGAATCGGGGTCATGAAGCCTATCCTTCGTCAACTGGCGGGCGCGGTCACGCTCGCCGTCATGCTGTCCGGCTGCGCTACCGGGCCCGACTATGCCGGCAACCCGGCGGCCGCCGAGCAGCCGCCCTCCGACCAGGCCATGAAGGCCTTGTCCGCCGAGGTCTTCACCTTTGCCTATCCGATGGTGCTGATGGACGTGACGCGCGAGCTGATGACGCTGCGCACGCCCGCCAACACCTTCAGCCACAAGCGCACCTTCCCGGATGCCACCTTCACCGATGTGGTCAGCCCCAATGCCGACACGCTGTACTCGTCGGCGTGGCTGGATCTGTCGCGCGAGCCGGTGATCCTGTCCGTGCCCGATACGCGCGGGCGCTATTACCTGATGCCGCTGATGGATGCCTGGACCAATGTGTTTGCCGCACCGGGCAAGCGCACCACCGGCACCCGCCGCGGCAACTTCGCCATCACCGGCCCTGACTGGCGCGGCACGCTGCCCAAGGGCATGCAGGAGATCCGCTCGCCCACCTCGATGGTCTGGCTGATCGGCCGCACCCAGGCCAGCGGCAAGCAGGACTTCGCGGCGGTGCACCGGCTGCAGGACCAGTACCGGCTGACGCCGCTGTCGGCCTGGGGCGGCGGCCGCCGCGTGCCGGACAAGGCCGCGGCGCGGCCCGCGCTGGACCCCAACAGCGCCCCGGTCGAGCAGGTGGCAGCCATGGATGCGCAGGCGTTCTTCACGCGCTTTGCCGCGCTGCTGCCGGCCAACCCGCCGGCGCCGGCCGACAGCGCGATGGTCGAGAAGATGCGCCGCATGGGCATCCGCCCGGGCGTGCCGTTCAAGACCACGGTGATGGAACCGTCCACCGCGCGGGCCGTGCAGGAAGGGGCCACGGCCGCGCTGGCGGCGATCGAGCAGGCGGCGCGCAAGGGCAATGCCGACGCCGGCAACGGCTGGGTCATGCATCGCGACCTGGGCACCTACGGCACCAGCTATGGCCGCCGCGCGGTCACGGCATGGGTAGGGCTGGGCGCCAACCTGCCGGAGGACGCGATCTACGCCTCGACCCGCACCGATGCCAACGGCAAGCCGCTGCAGGGCGGGGCGCGCTACGTGCTGCACTTCGACAAGCACCAGCTGCCGCCGGCGCGCGCGTTCTGGTCGCTGACGCTGTACAACGAGCGCCAGGCCTTTGTCCCGAACCCGATCCGGCGCTACGCCATCGGCAGCCGCGACCGCCTGCGCTACAACCGCGACGGCTCGCTCGACATCTACATCCAGCATGAACGCCCGGCCGGCGCCCGGGCCGCCAACTGGCTGCCGGCGCCGCCCGATGGCCTGAACATGATGCTGCGCGCGTACTGGCCGGAACAGGCGCTGCTCGACGGCACCTGGATGCCGCCGCCGGTGATGCGCGTGAACTGATCCGCCGGACGCCGCCAGGCAAACAGGCCGCATGCCCCGACGGGCATGCGGCCTGCTTTTTTACGCGGGGGCGGCTTGTCAGTGCGCGTGCGTGGCGCAGGCGGTGCAGGCGCCGGCCGCGTGCGGCGCTGGTGCGATGCCGGCAGCGGGAGTGCGCTCGACACGCTTCCACGCCGCGATTTCCGGCGCCGACAGGCGCTGGCGCAGCGCGCGGGCCGCGCTGACCATGTTGGCCAGCGCCGCTTCGGTTTCCTCCCAGCCGCGCGTCTTCAGCCCGCAGTCAGGATTGACCCACAGCCGCTGCGGCGGCACCACCTCGCAGGCGCGGTCCAGCAGCCGCTCCATCGCCTGCACCGACGGCACGCGCGGCGAGTGGATGTCATAGACGCCCGGGCCGATCTCGTTGGGGTAGTCGAAATCGCCGAAGCCCTCCAGCAGTTCCATCGCCGAGCGCGAGGTCTCGACGGTGATCACGTCCGCGTCCATCGCCGCGATCGCGGGCAGGATGTCGTTGAATTCGGCATAGCACATATGCGTATGGATCTGGGTCTGGTCCTGCACGCCGCTGGCCGACAGGCGGAACGCGGTCACGGCCCAGTCCAGATAGCTGTCCCAGTCGGCGCGGCGCAGCGGCAGCCCTTCGCGCAGCGCCGGTTCGTCGATCTGGATCACGCGGATGCCGGCCTGCTCGAGGTCGCACACCTCGTCGCGGATCGCCAGCGCCAGCTGGCGCGCGGTGGTGGCACGCGGCTGGTCGTCGCGCACGAAGGACCACTGCAGCATGGTGATGGGGCCGGTCAGCATGCCCTTCATCGGCCGCTCGGTCAGCGACTGCGCGTAGCGGGCCGTGTCGACCGTCATCGGTTCCGGGCGGTACACGTCGCCGTAGATCACCGGCGGCTTGACGCAGCGCGAGCCATAGCTCTGCACCCAGCCGTTCTCGGTGAAGCCGTAGCCGCACAGTTGCTCGCCGAAGTATTCGACCATGTCGTTGCGCTCGGCCTCGCCGTGCACCAGCACATCCAGCCCCAGCGCTTCCTGCTTGCGCACCGCCAGCGCGATCTCGGCGCGGATGCGCTCCAGGTATTCCAGCGCACCGATCTCGCCGCGCTTGAAGGCGGCCCGGGTTTGCCGGATCGCCGCGGTCTGCGGGAACGAGCCGATCGTGGTGGTCGGCAACAGCGGCAGCGCAAGCGCCGCGCGCTGGCGCTCGATGCGCTCGGCAAAGGGGCTGGCGCGGTGCGCCATTGCGTCAGTCACGCCAGCCAGGCGCTGCTGCACGCGCGGGTTAACCACGCGCCGCGAGCTCCGGCGCGATGCCTGTGCGGCGTCCGACGCGGCCAGCGCATCGGCGACGATCCCGTCGCCCTGGTTGAGCGCGCGTGCCAGTACCGACAGTTCGTCGAGCTTTTCGGTGGCGAAGGCGAGCCAGGACTTTAGCTCGGCATCGAGCCGCGACTCCTGCGCCAGCGACACCGGCACATGCAGCAGCGAGCACGACGGCGCCAGCCACAGGCGCTCGCCCAGCGCGCGGTGCAGCGGGCGCAGCAGGTCCAGCACGCGGCGCAGGTCGGTGCGCCAGATATTGCGGCCGTCGATCACGCCCAGCGACAGCACCGCATGGCCGGGCAGCGCGGCCTGCCATGCCGCCAGCTGGTCGGGGGCGCGCACCAGGTCGATGTGGAAGCCATCGACAGGCAAGGCCGCCGCGCGCTGCGCATGGTCGGCCGCGGTATCAAAGTAAGTCGCCAGCAACAGCTTCGGGCCGCCCTCACGCAGCGCGGCATAGGCGCGCTCGAAGGCATCGAGCCAGGCCGGTTCCAGATCCAGGCACAGCGCCGGCTCATCGATCTGCACCCATTCGATGCCGCGTGCCTTCAGCTGGCCCAGGATGCGGCGATACGCCTGCAGCAGCCGCGGCAGCAGCGACAGCCGGTCGAAGCCCGGCACATGGCTCTTCGACAGCCACAGGTAGGTGACCGGCCCGATCAGCGCCGGACGGGCGCGCAGCCCCAGCGCCAGCGCTTCATCGGTTTCCTCGAAGAACCATTGCGGCCCGCCGTCGAAGGTGGTGTCGGCGTCCAGCTCCGGGACCAGGTAGTGGTAGTTGGTGTCGAACCACTTGGTCATTTCCATCGCTGGCTGCTCGCGGTTGCCGCGCGCCAGCTCGAAATACTGCGCCAGCGTGAGTTGCGCCGGGTCGAAGCCGAAGCGGCGCGGCAGCGCGCCCAGCAGCGCGGTCAGGCTCAGCATCTGGTCGTAGTAGGCAAAGTCGCCGGTGGCGACGGTGTCCAGGCCGCGTTCGGCCTGCAGCTGCCAGTGGCGGCGGCGCAGCTGGGCGGCCACCTCGCGCAGCTCGGCTTCGGTGCGTTCGCCGCGCCAGAACGCTTCTTGCGCAAACTTCAGTTCGCGGCGCTCGCCGATGCGGGGAAAGCCGAGGATATGGGTGCGTGCCATGGTCTTGCTCCGGTAGAGGTCTGGCGCACAGTGTCGGTTTGCCCATAAAATGAATCAAGCGACAAGTTTTAAACAACGTATGAATCCATTTCATATCAAGACGGGAAGGCGGCAACGCGGGGGCCATGCATGATCGAAGTCCGCCATTTGCGTTCTCTGGTGGCGATTGCCGAATCGGGCAAGCTGGCGACCGCGGCCGAACGCGTGCATGTCAGCCAGTCAGCGCTGTCGCACCAGATCAAGGCGATCGAGTCGCACTACGGCCTGCCGTTGTTCGACCGCACGCGCCAGGGCCTGCGCTTCACGCCGGCGGGCGAGCGCCTGCTGGCACTGGCGCGCGAGGTGCTGGCCGCGGTCAGCGCGGCCGACCGCGATATCGAACGGCTCAAGGGCGACACCCGCGGCGAGTTGCGCGTGGTGCTGGAATGCCATACGTGCTTTGACTGGCTGATGCCGGTGATGGACGAATTCCGCCGGCGCTGGCCGGAAGTGGAGGTGGACCTGGTCGCGGGCTTCCATGCCGATCCGATTGCGCTGCTGCGCAACGGCCGCGCCGACATGGTGATCGGCTCGCAGCCGGCGGCGCCGCGCGGGCTGGAGGTGGCGCCGCTGTTCCGCTTCGAGATCCTCGCGGTCATCGCCAACGAACACCGGCTGCGCAACAAGCGCCGCATCGAGGCCGCCGACCTCGCCGGCGAAACCCTGATCACTTATCCGGTGCCCGAATCACGCATCGACCTGATCCGCGAGGTGCTCGAACCCGCCGGGATCCACCTGGAGCGGCGCACCGCCGAACTGACGGTGGCCGTGCTGCAACTGGTGGCCAGCCGCCGCGGCGTGGCGGCGCTGCCCAACTGGGGCGTCAAGAACTACGTCGACCACGACTACGTGCTGGCCAAGCGCATCGGTGCCAGGGGGCTGTGGAGCGAACTCTACGCGACCGTGCCGGCAGCGATGGCGCGGCGACCCTACGTGGCGGATTTTGTCGCGATCGTGCGGGATACCTGCGCGGCGCAGCTCGACGGCATCGAGCTGCTGGCGCCGGCAGCGTAGCGGCGCGCTGTCGGTTCAAGCGGTCAGCAACAGGTCGGCGGCGCTGTCGCGGCGCGTGGCGGCGCGCGGTGCCGGCTCGGCCACCGTGTCGTCGTCCGGATCGTCCACGTCAGCGACCAGCAGTTCGACGTCGAAGCCGTTATCGAGGCGGCGCAGGAACAACCACAGCAGGCCGGCGTCGTCTGCCGTCAGCGTGACATGCATCAGCGCCTGCGGGGCGGCGTCGAAGCGCATCTGCTGCGGCGCCAGTCCGGTACGGCGCGCATTGGCCAGCACCCATTCCATCGCGCCGAACAGGTCGGCGGGGGCGAGACGCAGCGAGAGGCGCAAGGTGGGAAGCGGGCGGGTGGCGGGCATGTGTCGTTTCCGGCAAGTCGATCTATACAGGTAAATTTACCAGCCGTGCCGCAGAATTGGCTTCCTGATTCTCTTCGAATCCCGTCGAGTATCAGGAGGATTTCCGCATATTGATAGAATGTGAAGGAGATTATTCTTTCGCTGAGGTATTTGATGGCACAGTCACCCAAACTCGACGAAACCGACCGCCGCATCCTGCGCGAACTGCGGCGCGATGGCCGCCTGTCCAATGCGCGGCTCGCCGAGCAGGTGGGGCTGTCGGCCACGCCGTGCTGGAATCGCGTGAGAGCGCTGGAAGAGAGTGGGGTCATCGAAGGCTACGCCGCGCTGCTGAACCAGAAGGCGTTGGGCTTGCCCGACACGGTGCTGATCGAAGTCACGCTGGAGCGGCACGACGACGACATGCTGTACCGCTTCGGCAAGGCCCTGGCGGAACTGCCGGAGGTGATGGAGGCCTACCTGCTGACCGGCGAATACGACTACCTGATCAAGGTGGCGGTGGCGGGCACGCAGGGTTATGAGGAGTTCCTGCGCCACAAGCTCTACAAGCTGCCCGGCCTGCGTCACAGCCGCTCGACCTTCGTGCTGCGCACGCTCAAGCGCGAGACTTCGGTCGAGCCGTGATCAGGCGGTCCGCAGCACCTCTGCGGTGGTATTGCGCAGCGCGCGCAACGCCTCGTTGCATTGCTGCGGCGTGGTGGGGTGCACCAGCACGGCCCAGCGGCCATGCTGCACCGCCTCGCGCACCGGCGTGATCACCAGCTGGTGGTCCGGCCGCGCGGTCATCAGGCCAGCCAGCAGCATGCCGAACATCACCCCCAGGAATATGGCCGCGCCGGCCGCCAGGCCCGGGCTCTGCATCACCGCGTTGATTTCCTGCCGGTGCAGGATGCCGACCACGGCGAGGCCGATCACGGCCCCCAGCGCCGCCATCATCAGGTGCGAGCGCACCGCGGTTTGGACGATACCGTCGTTCTCGGGCTCCAGCTTGCGGCCGAAATGGGCCTCATACGGGTGCACCAGCCGCACTTGCCCCCGCTTCAGGTGCGCCTCGTAGCAGACGCGCTCGGCGGCGCTGCTGGCCGCGAGCTTGGTGTCGAACAATGCTGCGATCCTGGTGCTGGCGGCCTCGGCATTCAATGGATTGGCTGTCATGGCGAACTCCTGCTGCGGCCGTGCCGCGAGGCGGGCACTGCGCACTGTTTCCGCGCCCGCCGGGCGACGACCCATGTCCTGTAAACCGAGTCTAGAGACCCGTTTGAAGCGGCTGCATAAGTCGACGGCGCTTGCGCTTGTAGGAATTGGCCGACCACCCCGAGCGCCAGTCCCGGCGGGGGAATTCCAGCGCGAACGCCCGATTCCGCTCATAATGTCGGCGGTGCCGGGCTGCGCCCCCGCCTTTTGACCAAGAATTCCGGTATGAACGACACAGAAATTGAGCTGATCGACTCGGCGCGCCTGCCGACGCGATTCGGCGACTTCACGGCGCACGCCTTCAAGGGCGCCGATTCAGGCATCGAGCACCTGGCCCTCAGCGTGGGCGATGTGGCGGGCGACAACGTGCTGATCCGCATGCATTCCGAATGCCTGACCGGTGACGTGTTCGGCTCTTGCCGCTGCGATTGCGGGCCGCAGCTCGAACTCGCCATGGAAAAGATCGTTGCCGAAGGCCGCGGCATCCTGTTGTACCTGCGCGGCCACGAAGGGCGCGGTATCGGCCTGGCCGAAAAGATCCGCGCCTACCGCCTGCAAGACGGCGGTCTCGACACCGTCGACGCCAACCTGGCCCTGGGCCAGGCCATCGACGCCCGCAACTATGCCTTTGCCGCCGACCTGCTGCACCAGTGGGGCGTCAAGTCCGTGCGCCTGATGAGCAACAACCCGCTCAAGGCCGCCGCGCTCGAGAAGGCAGGCATTACCGTTTCGGAGCAACTGCGCCATATCGTGCCGTCGAACGCCGAAAACGAGAAATACCTGGCGACCAAGCGCACGCGGATGGGGCATCTGCTGGACTGAAACCGCTGTCGCCGACGGCCGCCCGGCTTTTTTCCCCCAAACCGCCCATGTTCTGGACACTCGCCGCGACTGCAGTGCTGGTGGCCAGCCAAGTTGCGTCGGGCTGGTGGGTGGCGGTGCTGGCAGTCGTGATCTGGGCTGGCGGAATGCTATTGCTCGTTCTGGCAGGCCTGTGCCGTGGCGGCGCTGAGGGTAAGCCGCTTCCGGTCTCGTCGGATACCCCAGAGTCGTGTGACAAGGCGCTCCGCGTCGCGGGGCAGCCCTCTGGGCCGTGCCTGATACACGGTTCAGCGCCGCCCGGGACGGCAGCCGCAACACTGCACGCTGCCCCTCAGGGCAATGGCTGGCACCTATCCCTCGACGTTCTCGGCATTTCGTTCAACGAACGCTGGCCGCGTACGGATATCTGCATCACCCGCGAATACTTCCTGCGTAGTGGCGACCGCCTGCTGCTGCGCTACGCGCCACGGGGCGCGACGCCCGCCGGGCAATCATGGCATTGCGACATCTCGGGACGCTGGTGCGACGGCGGAATGCCGCGTCGGGAGGTCCAGGTGAGCGCCACGCGCTTCGTGTGCATCCCCATACCGCATGACGGTGTCTACGAGATCGGCGTGGGCCAGGGCGACCCGTCCGGGACTGAACACGGCCAGATCGAGGCATGGCTGGAAACGGACTCACCCGACCGCCTGGCGCAAAGCAACGAGCCACAACAAGAGAGCGGCGCCAGATGGCATTGCGACGCAGCAGGGCAATGGCGCGTCGAGATTGTCCACGAGTCTACGGCGCTGGACCGCGCCGCGATGCCTGCCCGGCAGGAAGAGTGGGTGCCGCCTAGCGCGGTGGTGCTGTTCGACCCGCGACATCAAGCCTGGGACGAAGCCGGCATCGCCGACCCGACCACGGACTGGGAGGCCGAGCGGCGCCACGTCTTCCGCTACTACTTGCAGTTATGCCGGGGCGATGTGCTGGCCATCGAATATGCCTGGCGCCCGGCGAGGTTCGGTGTGCCGATGGACGACGGCAACAGTATTTCCTTTACAAACGGGGAGCTTGAGCTGACTCAGTTCGTCCGATCGCCGACGCTGCTAAGCGTGCATACCGGATGGAGCGAGGCCACCGAGGAAACGTCCAGGGTCATGATGGTGACCTGTCCTGACGACGGCTTCTTTCAGATCGAACTCACGCTCTACGGGCCAGCGGCATGGCGGACCAAGCGTTCACCGGAATTTCTGGAACTGCGTGTCCTGGGCGTGCAGCTGCGCCGCCCGGCGCAGGTACGCGATTTCAGTCTGGTCGACGCCTCGGTAGAAGATTGGTATCGGCGTACGGTGCCAGTGCCGCGCCATGCGCTGGCCCGGCGTGGCCCGTATTCCGACACGCAGCAAGCCTCCGACGCCCAGGCTTGATCAGATGCGCGGCGCGCTCGTGGGCCCTGAAATTACTTGATTATATAGTTGCCAACGGAAACTATTGCCCATAGAATCCATCCGCCGCCCCACCGCCTGCTGCCATGTCCAACACCCCCAGCTCCACCCACTCGATCCTCGAATTCATGTCGTTCCGCCTGAACCGGCTCTGCGAAATGACCAAGAACTCGGCCTCCGGCTTCTACGAGCGGGAATTCGGCATCGGGCTGCGCGAACTGCGTGTGCTGCGTTTCGCCGGGCTGGAGCCGGGGTTGACGCTGACGCGCTTGATGGAACTGGTGCTGCTGGAAAAAACGGTGACATCGAAGCTGGTCACCGCGCTGGCCAAGCGCGGCCTGCTGCGTCGTGAAGTGGGCGAAGCCGATGCCCGGCAGTTGAACCTCTACCTGACGCCGGCCGGCGAAGCCCTGGTGGCGCAGACCTACCAGCGCGGCGACATGCTGGAAAAGATGTTCCTGTCGGTGCTGAGCGAGGCTGAAGTGAAGACGCTGGATCGCTGTATCGACAAGCTCACCCGAGCCCTGATCGCACATCAGCAAGGCGCGGAGGCACCGGCGGACTGAGGCAAGGGCGGCGACCACCCTGACCAAAACAAGGCAAGGAGACAGCATGTTGTTGAAGCCCCATCGGAAATCCCCGCGGCCATGGCGCCGCCTGGCGGGCGTGGCCCTGTTCGCGGCGAGCCTGCCGGCGTGGAGCCAGCCCGCCGCCAGCGCAGCCGGCGCTGCGCCACCGGCTGCCGTTCCGGCGACGACGGTGAGCGCGGCACTGGCCACCGACCCGAACCTGCTGGGCTGGATGCAGGGCTTTCCGCCGCCGCCGGACAAGCTGATCCTGCATGTGCCGGGGGGCAACAAGTTTCCGCGCAATCGCTGGCTGTTTTCGCACGTGCGCGAGCTGGTGCCGACCGCCTCGGTATGGCGCGGTGCCGGCCCGGTCAGCGTGCTGCCGCGCGCGGAACAGGCCATCGGCGCGATCCCGTTCACCGATGCCGACGGTACGCGCCGCACCTTCGACGAGATGCTGGCGCTGACCTATACCGACGGCATCCTGGTGATGCACCAGGGCAAGGTCATCTACGAGCGCTATTTCGGCGCGCTCGACAGCCATACGCCGCACATCGCGATGTCGGTGACCAAGTCGTTCGTCGGCACGCTGGCCGCGATGCTGGCGGCAGAGGGCAAGCTCGACCCGGCCGCGCCGGTGACGCGCTACCTGCCGGAGATGGCCGGTACCGCGTATGGCGATGCCACGGTGCGGCAGGTCATGGACATGACCATCGGCGTACGCTACTCCGAGGACTATGCCGATCCCAAGGCCGAGGTGTGGGACTACGCGCGCGCCGGCGGCATGCTGGCCCGTCCGGCCAACTACAACGGCCCCGGCACCTTCTATGACTTCCTGAAGACGCTGCAGAAGGACGGCGGCCACGATGCCGCGTTTGCCTACAAGACCGTCAATGCCGAGGTGCTGGCGTGGATCGTGCGCCGCGCCTCGGGCCAGTCGCTGGCAAAGCTGCTGTCCGAGCGGATCTGGCAGCCGATGGGCGCCGAGCAGGATGCGTATTTCACCGTCGACAGCATCGGCACCGAGTCCGGCGGCGGCGGCTTGAACACCACGCTGCGCGATCTCGCGCGCTTTGGCGAGACCATCCGCGGCAACGGGCGCTTCAATGGCAAGCAGATTATCCCTGCGTCGGTGGTGGCCGATATCCGCCGCGGCGGCAGCCGCGAGCTGTTTGCCAGGTCCGGCAGCGCGGCGGTGTTGCCGGGCTGGAGCTATCGCGACATGTGGTGGGTCTCGCACGACAGCCACGGCATGTTCCAGGCCGCCGGCATCCATGGCCAGCGCATCTACATCGACCCGCAGGCCGAGCTGACCATCGTGCGGTACGCCTCGCACCCCGTGGCCGGCAATGGGGCCAACAACGCGATCACGTTCCGGGCCTTCAGGGCGGTGGCGGATGCGCTGTCGCGCTAGCGCGGCGCAGCGGGGCGGGGCCCGGATGCGGAATCTCCGTTGCCCCGCTCATTCAGCCTTGATGCTCTGCTCGCGGATAACCTTGGCATAGCGTGTGGTATCGCGTGCCATCACGGACGCAAACGCCTCTGGCGTACTGCCCGACGGCACTGCACCCTGCTCGACCAGCGTCTGCTTCACCTTCGGATCGGCCAGGGCGGTGCGCACGTCCTGCGCAATCTTGCCGACGATGGCCGGCGGCGTGCCGGCGGGGGCCAGCATGCCTATCCACGAGATCGACTCGTAGCCCGGCAGCCCGGCTTCGGCCACGGTCGGCACGTCTGGCATGAGCGGCGCGCGCTTGCTGCTTGTCACGGCCACGGGCTTGAGCTTGCCGCCCTTGATCAGCCCCATGGTTTCGTAGAGGGTGGCAAAGGCGTAGTTCACATGTCCCGCCATCACGTCCGCCACGGCAGGGCCGCCGCCCTTGTAGGCAACGTGCAGCATGTCGACGCCGGCCTGGCGCGCAAAGATGGCGCCGGCAAGGTGCATCGAGCTTCCGCTGCCGGAGCTGCCGTAGCTGACCTTGCCCGGCTCGCGCTTGCCCGCCGCGATGGCCAGCGGCACGGTATTGGCGGCGTTGGCGCTGGCGGTCACCATGACCAGCGGCAGTTCGGCGACCAGCGACACCGGTGCGAAATCCTTGACAGCGTTGTACGGCACCGTCTTGTACAGCGTAGGATTGATCGAATGCGTACCGATGTTGCCCATCAGCAGGGTGTAACCGTCGGGCTTCGCCCGCGCCACGTAAGCACTGCCGATCTGGCCCGCAGCGCCTGGCTTGTTCTCGATGATGACGGCGTGGCCCCACAGTTCGGTCAGGCGCTGTGCGATCAGCCGTGCGCCGGTGTCGGTGCCGCCGCCAGGAGGGAAGGGCACGACGATGGTGACCGGCCGCTCGGGATAAGCGCCGGCTTGTGCCGGCTGCGGGGCGACGGCAACCACAGCCGCCATGGCCAGCAGGCTTGGTGCAAGCAGTGAAACGGCGTGGGCGGACGGAACGCGGTATGGCATGGGTGTCTCCTGGGAAATTCATGTGGCGCTCTTGGCTGGCGCCTGTTCGATGAAGCGATGGTCGTGGGCGAGGACGGGCGGGGCCTATGCCAGCACGGTGTCGGGCGGGCGCTGACCGGCCAGAGCGGCGCGGAGATTGGCCAGCACGATCAAGCCCATCGCGTCGCGGGTTTCCCAGGTGGCGCTGGCGCGATGGGGCTGGACGACGACGTTGTCCATCTGCAGCAGCGCGGCGGGCACGGCGGGTTCGTCGGCGAAGACATCCAGTCCGGCACCGCCGATGCGACCGGATGCCAGCGCACGCACCAGTTCCGGCTCGTCCACCAGCCTGCCGCGCGCCACATTGATCAGTACGCCATCCTTGCCGAGCGCGTCCAGCACGGCGGCATCGACCACCGGCTTGGCGCCATCGGCGGACGCGGCCAGGACCAGGGCGTCGCAGTTGGCGGCCAGCGTAACGATGTCCGGCATGAAGGTGTAGGGCACGTCGGCGAAGGCGCGCAGGTCGGTGTACGACACCGGGCAGTCGAACGCCGCCGCGCGCACGGCAATCGCCCGGCCCACGCGGCCGAGGCCGACGATGCCGACGCGTTTGCCGCTGAAGCGATGGGCCAGCGGCAGCGGCGCCGTCCCCCACTGGCCGGCGCGCACATAGCGCTCGGCCTGCGTCAGGCGGCGGTACACGGCGATCAGCAGGCAGAGCGCCTGGTCGGCGACGTCAGCGGTCAGCACGTTGGGCGTGGTGGTCACGTGGATGCCGCGCTCGCGTGCATAGGGCAGGTCCACCGCGTCGGTGCCGACGCCCGATACCGCCACGATCTTCAGGGCCGGCAAGCGCTGCATCTGGGCTGCCTTGAGGCCGAGCGAGCCGCCGGTGACGACCGCCTCGATGCGCGGGCCGATCTCGTCGAGCAACGCGTCGGGGGTGGTGGTCCCATACAGGCGGTGAATCTCGTAGTCGGCCTGCAGCCTGGTTTCCAGGCTGGGCACGACCGGCTGTGTCAGGAGAATGGCGCGTTTCACTGGCGAGCATGAAGTCGGGTTGGAATGGGCCGAGTATAGGAACGCGATCAATGCATGTCTAAACTATAATTTGCAACGATCAATCCAATAATTGGCATGATTCATGGTCCCCGACCTTAACCAGTTGCGCTGCTTTATCGCCGTGGGCGAAGAGCTGCATTTCGGCCGTGCAGCCGCCAGGCTGTTCATGACCCAGTCGCCGTTGAGCCGGCAGATCCGGCTGCTGGAGGAGACACTCGGCGTGCGGCTGTTCGACCGCAACAGCCGCGCGGTGCGGCTTACCGCCGCCGGCGCCGCGCTGCTCGACGACGCCCGGCGCCTGCTCGCGCTGGCCGGACACGCGGTCGACACCGCGCGCCGGATCGACAAAGGCGTGAGCGGCAAGGTGCGGATCGGCTTTACCGCGGTAGCGGGCTACGATCTGGTGCCAAACCTCATCGCCAAGGCCGGCGAGGCGCTGCCGGAGATCGAGGCGACCCTGCACGAAATGGTCACGGTCGCACAGGTCGGCGCGCTGCAAGCGGGCACCATCGACCTCGGCTTCATGCGGCCGATCGCTGACATGGAACCGGGACTGCAATGGCGCCTGGCAGTCAGCGAGCCGCTGCAACTGGCAATTCCGGCGGGACACCCGCTGGCGCAGCGCAAGCAAATCGGAAGCAAGGACCTGGCGGGCTTGCCGTTCATCCAGTACTCCGCTACCGAGGGCAAGTATTTTCACGACCTCATCGGTTCGGTGCTGGCGGGCACGGCCAGGCCGCCGCGTGTGGTCCAGCAGATGAGCCAGACCCACAGCGTGATCGCGCTGGTCCGCGCGGGCCTTGGCGTGGCGCTGGTGCCGGCGTCGGCGCGCGACCTTCATTTCCCGCACGTGCTGTTCCGGCCGATCTGGCGCGATGACGTGCGGGCGGAATTGCATCTGATCTGGCGAGAGCCGACGCATAACCCGGCGTGCCGCGTGTTCGCGGACTTTGCGGCCGCGTACCTGGAACGGCGGGCGGAACAGGCTGGTCGCGCTGCGGCTCGGCAAGGCGGCTAGCAGCGGGCCACAAACCGGTTGCTATCTGCGCACGTTGGTACGCCTTCGGGTTTCTCCTGTGTCCGCGCGTTAGCGCCGCTCCGGCTCGAGGTCAGCGATGCCGCACTGGCATGACGTGGACGAGGTCCAGGTCGAGGTGGACGCATACAGTCAAGCCGATGCTGACACGCAGCCGCTGGGGTCCGGACAACATCAGTCGCAACGGCGTGGCGCTCACATCGGTCAGTATCAGCGTGGCAAGCGTAATCTCGCCGAGTTGCCGAACCTCCGCCACCTGAGCGCGAAACTCGCCCGCACGCCCGGGCTCCCGGTCGAGCACCGTGATGCCCTCGCCCGGGATCACCCAGCTGACTGGTTGTCCGGGGGGGATCCGGCCCTTATCCCGAACCCTGAGCAGCGGCCCCGGGTCGGGACCCGTGCCGGGCTGCCAACGCAGCCAGCCCCAGCCTGGCTCGTCGGCCGGGCCCACCCACAGCCCCCGGAAATGATTATGTATGCCCACCAGATCGGCCACGCGGGCGTTGCGCGGGGAACGGTGGATGGCACCGGGCGAGCCTTGCTGCAGCACCTGGCCGGCATCCATGACCACCAGCCGGTCGGCCAGCATTCGTGCCTCGTTCAGGTCGTGCGTTACCAGCACGATAGGGATGGACAGGTCGCGCCGGAGATCGGCCAGCAACCGGTACAGGGCCTGGCGGCTCATCTGGTCGACTGCCGAGAACGGTTCGTCGAGCAGCAGAAGGCGCGGCTCCCGCGCCAGCGCGCGGGCCACCGCGACGCGCTGTTGCTGGCCTCCGGAGAGCGCGGCCGGCCGGCGCGATTGCTGCGCCGACGTGAGGTGCATATGCTCCAGCCATTTGCGGGCCTGCGCCAGCCGTTCGCGACGCGGCAGGTGCAGCAGCGACAGCGCGACATTGTCCTGTGCGCTCAGGTGCGGCATCAGGGCATAGTGCTGGAAGACCAGTCCCACGTGGCGGCGCTGTGGCGGCAGGCAGATGCCGCGCGCGATGTCACACCAGGTTTCCCCACCCACGGTCACACGACCGCGCTCCGGCCGCATCAGTCCTGCGATCACGCGCAGCATCGAAGTCTTGCCAGCGCCGGACGGCCCCACCAACGCCAGCAGTTCGCCTGGCTCGCACCGGAAAGCGCCCACCAGCGCCATGGGCTGGGTCTGCGCGATATCGACGTCCAGCGCCAGGTCGCCGGGCAAGGAGGACGATGCGCTCATCGCTTGCCGCTCAGTCGTGCGGATGCAAATAACGACGCGCCTACGGCACCGAAGGACAGCACCAGCAACAGCAAGGCCATGCGATTCGCGCCGCCGAGGTCGAAGGCCTGTACGCGGTCGTAGATGGCGATCGCAATCGTCTTGGTTTCGCCCGGAATGCTGCCGCCAATCATCAGCACCACGCCAAATTCGCCCAAGGTATGCACGAAGGTCAGCACCATGGCCGACAGCACACCCGGCCACGCCAGCGGCAGCTCGATGCGAAAGAACGTTTGCCATGCACCGAGCCCGCTGACGGCCGCCGCCTCGGCGAGTTGTCGCGGGATCGCTTCGAAGGCGCGCTGCACCGGCTGCACCAGGAACGGCACGTTGAAGACGACTGACGCCAGCACCAGGCCAAGGAAATTAAACGTCAGGCGGAGATCGAAGTTCTGCGCCACCCAGCGACCCAGCGGCGAGGCGCCGCCAAGGGATACCAGCAAGTAATAGCCGAGCACGGTGGGTGGCAATACCAGCGGCAGGACGACCAGCGCCTCGATCCACGCCTTGGCGCGGAAGTCCGTGTAGGCCAGCCAGCGACCCAGCCACAGGCCTGCGGGCAGCAGCACGATCAGGGTGACTGCCGCCAGCTCCAGCGATAGCTTCAGTGCCTGCCAATCCATGGGGGCATCACCATCTCATTGCTGTTGCGGCATCGAGAAACCATAGCGCGTCATGATTTCCTGCGCTGGCGGTGTAGCGATGTAATCATAGAACGCGCGCGCGGCTGGCGGTGCATCCTTGACCAGGACCATGCGTTGCCTCAGCGGCTGGTGCCACGCCTCCGGTATCAGGGCGAACGTGCCAAGCTTTGCCACCGACGGCGCCTTGGCCAGCGACAAGGCAATGATGCCGCCGTCGGTCGAGCCGGACGTAGCGAACTGAGCCGTCTGCGAGATATTTTCGCCGAGCACCAGTTTCGGCTGGACCGCTTGCCAGAGGCCGGCATGCTGCAGCGCTTCCCTGGCGCGCGCGCCATAGGGCGCGTGCTCCGGATTGGCAATGGCGAATTTCCGCAGTCTGCCGTCCTTCAACGCCGAGCCGAGATCTTTGAGTTCGCCGTCGGCTTTCAACGGTGAGCCATGTGGCACGATCACACCGATGCGGCCAACCGCGTACAGTCGACCACGGTCCACGGTCTTGCCCGTATCGGCGAGGCGGAACACGAAATCCTCATCAGCCGACATGTACAGGTGAAACGGCGCGCCTTGCAGGATCTGCGAATAGAAGTTGCCGGAAGACCCAAAGACCAGCTTCAGCTTCTGTCCGGTCTCGCGCTCAAAGCGCGCAGCAACCTCTTCGATGGCGAACTTGAGGTCGGAGGCGGCAGCCACGGTCGGCAGCGACTGCGCACGCAGCGGTGCCAGCGGTGCGATGGCAAGCAATGCAGGAACGAGCGACAAGGCAAGGCGGCGGCGAGGCATGGGCATGGGATGTCCTGGTTTGCTGATCAGTCTGGCGATATCTTTTGTGAGCGATATCGATACCGGAGTATATCGCAACCCGACCCTAAGACTCGCTGTGACCAGGCGGCGGCTGCGCTGCGGATCCCGGCAATCGATACGAATTCGTTTCCAACCTGATAGACTGTATGGATGTACAGTGGTCCGGGTGTCTCCCGGCATTCCCTTAACGTCCTGATCCGAAAGAGAAATCGTGTCGAGCAAGCAGCTAATCCGCATTCGCGGCGCCCGCCAGCACAACCTCAAGGATGTCGATCTCGACCTGCGTCCCGGCGAGATGACCGTGGTGACGGGGCCGTCCGGCTCCGGCAAGTCCAGCCTGGTGTTCGACACGCTCTATGCCGAAGGCCAGCGCCGCTACGTCGAGACCTTCAGCGCCTACGCCCGCCAGTTCCTGGACCGGATGGACCGGCCCCAGGTCGAGCGCGTCGATGGCGTGCCTCCAGCCATTGCCATCGACCAGACCAACCCGGTGCGCAGCTCGCGTTCGACGGTCGGCACCATGACCGAGCTGAACGACCACCTGAAGCTGCTGTACGCGCGTGCGGCGGAGCTGTTCGACAAGCAGACCGCGCAGCCGGTGCGCCATGACTCGCCCGAAACCATCTACGCCGAGCTGGTCGCGCGCACCGCCGCCGGCCAGCCGCACCACGACGCCCGGCTGGTGGTGACGTTCCCGGTGGAACTGCCGGAATCGGCTACCGACGAGGAAGTCCAGCAGTGGCTGTCGGTCAGCGGCTATACGCGCGTGCAGGCGCAGCGCGTGGTGCAGTCGCCCACCGGCGCGCGCAAGCTGCTCGACGTGGTCGCGGACCGCTTCCGCATCGGCAATGCCGAGAAAGTCCGCGTGGTCGAGGCCATCGAAGCCTCGCTGAAGCGGGGCGGCGGGCGCGTCAACATCTACGTGCTGGGCGACGGCGACGACAGCGTGGTGTGGCGCTACTCGACCGGCCTGCACAGCCCGGACAGCGACCTGCGCTATGCCGATCCGCAGCCCGCGCTGTTTTCCTTCAACTCGGCCTACGGCGCCTGCGAAACCTGCCGCGGCTTCGGCCGCGTGATCGGCGTAGACCTGGGCCTGGTGATCCCCGACGCGCGCAAGACGCTGCGCGGCGGCGCGATCAAGCCGATGCAGACGCCGGCCTGGAAGGAATGCCAGGACGACCTGATGCGCTATGCCGGCAAGGCCGGGATCCCGCGCGACACGCCCTGGTCGGAGCTGACCGAGGCCGAGCGCGACTGGGTCATCCATGGCTCGCCGGACTGGAACGGGCAGTGGAACAAGCAGTGGTACGGCGTGATGCGGTTCTTCAACTACCTCGAGTCGAAGGCCTACAAGATGCACATCCGCGTGCTGCTGTCGAAGTACCGCAGCTACACGCCGTGCGAAACCTGCGGCGGCGCGCGCCTGAAGACCGAATCGCTGCTGTGGCGCCTGGGCTCGAAGGACAATGCCGACGCCGTGCTGGCGCCGCCGCGCCGCTTCCTGCCGCGCGGCGTCGACTGGGACCGCGCGCAGCTGGAAGCGCTGCCGGGCCTGACCGTGCATGACCTGATGCTGCTGCCGATCGAACGGATCCGGCGCTTCTTCGACGCGCTGTCGCTGCCCAGCGCGATGCTCGACGATGCCCTCAAGCTGCTGCTGGCCGAGGTGCGCACGCGCCTGAAATACCTGTGCGACGTGGGCCTGGGCTACCTGACGCTGGACCGCCAGAGCCGCACGCTGTCCGGCGGCGAGGTGCAGCGCATCAACCTGACCACGGCGCTGGGCACGTCGCTGGTCAACACGCTGTTCGTGCTGGACGAGCCCAGCATCGGCCTGCACCCGCGCGACCTGAACCGCATCGTCGAAGCCATGCACCGGCTGCGCGACGCGGGCAATACGCTGGTGGTGGTGGAGCATGACCCGTCGGTGATGCTGGCCGCCGACCGCCTGATCGACATGGGCCCGGGCCCCGGCGAGCGCGGCGGCAACATCATCTTCGACGGCACGCCGGCGGCGATCCGCCAGGCCGGCACGCTCACCGGCGACTACCTGGGCGGGCGCCGGCGCGTCGCCGATGCGTCGCACTGGCAACGCCGCCCGGTCGATGAGAAGCAGCCGCGCATCGTGCTGGCGGGCGCGAGCGAGCACAACCTGCAGGACGTCACGGTCGAGATCCCGTTGCAGCGGCTGGTGTGCGTGACCGGCGTGTCAGGCTCGGGCAAGTCCACGCTGCTGCAGGATGTGCTGTATCCCGCCATGGCGCGGCACTTCGGCAAGGCCACCGAGTCTCCGGGCGCGTTCCGCGAGCTGAGCGGGGCGGAGCTGGTCGACGACGTGGTCTTCGTCGACCAGTCGCCGATCGGCAAGACCGCACGCTCCAACCCGGCCAGCTATGTCGGCGCCTTCGACGAGATCCGCAAGCTTTTCGCCAAGGCCCCGCTGGCGCTGCAGCGCAGCTATACCGCCGGCACCTTCAGCTTCAACTCCGGCGACGGGCGCTGCCCGACCTGTGGCGGCTCCGGCTTCGAGCACGTCGAGATGCAGTTCCTCAGCGACGTCTACCTGCGCTGCCCGGACTGCGACGGCACCCGCTACCGTCCGGAAGTGCTGGAGGTGAAGATCGAGCGCGCCGCGCCCGGCCAGCCGCCACGCCTGCTCAGCATCGCCGACGTGCTGGAACTGACCGTCAGCGAGGCCGCGGCCTGCTTTGCCGGCGACGCGGCGGTGCTGCGCGTGCTGCAGCCGATTGTCGATGTCGGGCTGGAATACATGAAGCTGGGACAGCCGGTGCCGACGCTGTCGGGCGGCGAGGCGCAGCGGCTCAAGCTGGCCGGCTTCCTCGCCGAAGCCGCGCAGGCGACGCCGTCGCGGACCCGGCCCAGCACTCTGCCGCGCCGGCTGTTCATGTTCGACGAGCCCACCACGGGCCTGCATTTCGACGACATCGCCAAGCTGATGCAGGCCTTCGGCAAGCTGCTCGATGGCGGCCATTCGCTGATCGTGATCGAGCACAACCTAGACGTGATCCGCGCCGCCGACTGGCTGATCGACCTCGGTCCCGAGGGCGGCGACGCGGGCGGGCGCGTGGTCTGCACCGGCACGCCGGAGGACGTAAAGCGTTGCGCCGAGTCGCACACCGGCCAGGCGCTGATCCACTATGACGCGGCGCTCGGGGAAGCCGGCACGCTGGCAGCCGAACGCGCCGAACGCGTCGATAGCGAAGGCGTGCCGCTGCAGGCCGCGCTGCAGGCGCGGCGCGCGCGCCGCGAGGTGGAAGGCGAGGACGTGGTGCGCATCGTCAATGCGCACGAGCACAACCTGAAGGCGCTCAACGTCGACATCCCGCATGGCAAGTTCAACGTGGTCACCGGCGTGTCGGGTTCCGGCAAGTCGACGCTGGCGTTCGACATCCTGTTCCACGAGGGGCAGCGCCGCTACCTGGAATCGCTCAACGCCTATGCGCGTTCGATCGTGCAGCCCGCGGGCCGGCCCGAAGTGGATGCGGTCTACGGCATCCCGCCGACAGTGGCGATCGAGCAGCGGCTGTCACGCGGCGGCCGCAAGAGCACGGTCGCGACCACCTCCGAGGTCTGGCATTTCCTGCGCCTGCTGTACGTCAAGCTGGGCATCCAGCACTGCGTGCACGACGGCGCGCCGGTGACGTCGCAGAGTCCCGAGTCGATCGCCGCACAGCTGCTTCGTGACCATCGCGGCCAGCACGTGGGGCTGCTGGCGCCGCTGGTGGTCAACCGCAAGGGGGTCTACACCGACCTGGCCAAGTGGGCCAAGGCGCGCGGCAATACGCACCTGCGTGTCGACGGCGAATTCCTGCCGGTGGACCCGTGGCCGCGGCTGGACCGCTTCCGCGAGCACACCATCGAACTGCCCGTCGGCGACCTGGTGGTGTCGGCCGAGAACGAGGCCGAGCTGCGCGCGCTGCTGGCGCAGACGCTCGAGGCCGGCAAGGGCGTGATGCACCTGCTCGCGCCGCTGGACGGCCTCGACCACGCCATGCACAACGGCGGCACCGCGCACGTGGGCGAGGTCAAGGTGTTCTCGACCAAGCGCGCCTGCCCGCAATGCGGCACCAGCTATCCGGAGCTGGACCCGCGCATGTTCTCGTACAACAGCAAGCATGGCTGGTGCACCACCTGCGTCGGCACCGGGCTGGCGCTGACGCGCGAGCAGCGCGCGGCCTTCGACGACACCGTGCTGGCCGATGACAACCGCGGCCGCGAACAGAGCCTGCCGTCGGAAGAGCAGGAGCCCGAAGGCGTGGTCGACACGCCGTGCCCGGACTGCCACGGCACGCGCCTGAACCCGGTGGCGCGCGCGGTGACCTTCGACGAAAACGCGATTGTCGACGTGGCGCAGTGGACCGTGTCCGACACCCGCCGCTGGGTCGACGGCCTGCGCCTGGCCGGGCGCGATGCCGAGATCGCGCGCGACGTGGTCAGCGAGATCGGCAGCCGCCTGCAGTTCCTGGAAGAGGTGGGGCTGGGCTACCTGAGCCTGGACCGTGCCGCGCCCAGCCTGTCCGGCGGCGAGGCGCAGCGCATCCGCCTGGCGGCGCAGCTCGGCAGCAACCTGCAGGGCGTGTGCTACGTGCTGGACGAGCCCACCATCGGCCTGCATCCGCGCGACAACCAGATCCTGCTGGATGCGCTGCGCAAGCTGGGCGACAAGGGCAATACGCTGGTGGTGGTGGAGCATGACGAAGACACCATCCGCCGCGCCGACCACATCATCGACATCGGCCCGGGCGCGGGCAAGCGCGGCGGCACGCTGGTGGCGCAGGGCGGCGTGGCCGAGCTGGCGGCGGCGACGGCCTCCACCACCGGCCAGTTCCTGGCCAACCCGATCGTCCATCCGCTGCAGCCGCGGCGCACGGTCAGGCCCGGCGCCGCGGGCAAGCCGGCGCAACCGCCGGAATGGCTGACGGTGCACGGTGCCTCGCTGCACAACCTGCGCAACGTGACCGCACGCCTGCCGCTGTCGCGGCTGGTGGCGATCACCGGGGTGTCGGGCTCGGGCAAGTCGACGCTGGCGCGCGATGTGCTGATGACCAACCTGCTCGATGCGGTGGGCCGCTCGGTGCTGTCGTCGCCGGCGACGCGGCGCGCGCGCAATGCGGCGAAGGGTGAGAACGGGGCGGGCAAGGCCGCCGCCAGGAAGCCGCTCAACGTCCAGCACAGCTGGCATGGCTGCGAGGCGATTACCGGCTGGGAAACGATCGACCGCGTGCTGGAAGTGGACCAGACCCCGATCGGCAAGACCCCGCGCTCGTGCCCGGCGACCTATATCGGCGTGTGGGACACCATCCGCCGGCTGTTCGCCGATACGCTGGAAGCGCGCGCACGCGGCTACACCGCCTCGCGCTTCTCGTTCAATACCGGCGACGGGCGCTGCCCGGCGTGCGAAGGGCAGGGGGTGCGCACCATCGGCATGAGCTTCCTGCCGGACGTGAAGGTGCCGTGCGACGTCTGCCACGGGCAGCGCTTCAACCCCGAGACCCTGGCGGTGACCTGGCGCGGCAAGAATATCGGCGAAGTGCTGACCATGGAGATCGACGAGGCGGTGGAATTCTTCTCGGCGATGTCGAACATCGCCCATCCGCTGCAGCTGATGAAGGATGTGGGCCTGGGCTACCTGACGCTGGGCCAGCCGTCGCCGACGCTTTCCGGCGGCGAGGCGCAGCGCATCAAGCTGGTCACCGAGCTGAGCAAGGTGCGCGACGACATCACGCGCCGGGGCCAGAAGGCGCCGCATACGCTGTACGTGCTCGACGAGCCGACCGTGGGCCTGCACATGGCCGACGTGGCGCGCCTGATCCGCGTGCTGCACCGGCTTGCCGACGGCGGCCACAGCGTGGTGGTGATCGAGCACGACCTCGACGTGATTGCCGAGGCCGACTGGATCATCGATCTCGGCCCGGAGGGCGGCGCGGGCGGCGGCACCATTGTCGGCGCGGCCGATCCCGAAGCGCTGTCGCGCAACCGCGCCAGCCATACGGGTGCGGCGCTGGTGCCGGTGCTGGCGCGGGGCAACGCCGACGCGGGCAGGGTGGGCATCGCCTGAGGCAGGAGGGAGGCAGGCGTGAGGCGGGCGTGCCCCCGGCGCGCGGCGACGCGAAAGGCGTACGGGCACGCCTTTCGCTTGCCCATGGTTACTGGCGCGCACATCGCGCCCTAACGGAGGTAACCATGAAGCATATCCGCACCAGCCGACTCCTCGCTGCCATCGCCGTGGCCGCGGCCGCCATCCCCGCCATGGCGCAGACGCCAGGCACGCCGCGCGGCTCCTACGACCCGTATTCGCAGGGCGCGCGCAGCACCGACAAGTTCGACCCCTATACGCAGGGCGCCAACGCGCCGACGCGTACTGACCTTGCCCCGACGGCACCCGCGGCCACCGCGCCCGAAGCCCGGCCGTCGACCATGCCGGCGCAGCCCGGCATGCCAGGCACGACCATGCAGCGCACCCCGGACCCGTATATGGACGGCGCCCGCTGGGAAAGCCCTGACCTGGGCCGCCGCATCGGCAAGCCCAACCAGTTCCTCGACGGGGCCTGAGCGGCGCACTTTCAACCGTTGAGCGAGACCGGCCATGCGAATGCAACCGGACTTACCGTCCCTTGTAAATCCTGCCCACGCGCGTGAGCCCGACGACACCCGGGCCGTGGCCGAGGCACCGGCGGCGTTGCACTGTCCGCCGACGCGCGCGGCGGGCCTGGCCCAGATGACGGTGGTCAGCTACAACATCCACCGCGCGGTCGGCACTGACCGCCGCTACCGCCCGGACCGGATCGCCGCCGTGCTCGAGGAACTCGACGCCGACATCGTGGCGCTGCAGGAGGTGGAGTCGGGCAGCAGCAATGACCATACGCTGGAATACCTGGCCGGACATACCGGCATGCATGTGGTGTCGGGCTTTACGCGGGTGCGCGGCAGCGCCGACTACGGCAATGCGCTGCTGACGCGCTTCGCGCCCGAGGCCGTGAACCAGATCGACCTGACCGTCAAGGGCTGCGAGCCGCGCGGCGCCATCGACGCGACCGTGGCGTGCACCGCGTCGGGGTGCGCCAACCCGCTGCGCGTGATCGCCACCCACCTGGGCCTGCGCCCGGGCGAGCGCCGCCACCAGGTGCAGCAGTTGCTCAACTACGTCGCCACCGCACCGCCGTTGCCGACCATCCTGCTGGGCGACGTCAACGAATGGTTCTTGTGGGGCCGGCCGCTGCGCTGGCTGCACGCCTATTTCGAACACACCCCGCACACGGCGACGTTTCCGTCGCGGCTGCCGCTGTTTGCGCTCGACCGCATCTGGGTGTCGCCGCGCGCGCATCTGGTGTCGGTGGCCAGCCACCGCTCGCCGCTGGCGCGCGTGGCCTCGGATCACCTGCCGCTGGTGGCCTGTTTCGAGCTGCCGCAAGGCGGGTGGGATCAGCGGCGTACCACGGCGCGTGAAGGAGGACTTCAATGAAACATCGTGACGACGAATACCTGCGCAGGCGCCCCGACCACCAGTACGGCAGCAACGACCAGGGCTACAGCGGCATTCCCGCGCAGGCGCGCAACCGCAGGCAGCGCAACCTGACCGCGGGCCGCTACGGCAATACCGCCGAGCGCCTGCCGCGCGATGCGTCCCACCCGTTCGAAACCGAGGAGGAAGGCTGGTACGGCAGGGTGGTGGAATCCTGGCGCTGGGGCCCCGCGACGGAGCCCTGGGACGAGGCCCGCTATGAAGATGAATGGTCGCGGCGCCGCGCGCCGTATCGAGAAGAGCGCTGGGAGGACCGGCGCGACTGGTATGGCGGGCCTGCGGGCGGGCCTTATGGCACCTCCTATGGCACCTCGGGCGGCTACGGCGCGGAGGACTGGGATACGCCGGCGTACCGTGGCTACGGCCGGGGCGGTCCGAAGAACTACCGCCGCGGCGACGACCGCATCCACGATGAAGTCTGCGACCGGCTCGCGCATGCGCAGGAGCTCGACGTCAGCGAAGTCACGGTGCGGGTGCAGGATGGCCTGGTGACGCTGGAGGGGCACGTCGGCGATCGCCGCAGCAAGTACGACATCGAAGAGATTGCCGAGCGCGTGTTCGGCGTGCAGGACGTGATCAACCATATCCGGGTGCGGCCCTACGGCATCCTGGCGTCGGAATGACGGAAGGCGGCTCCGTAGCGGAGCCGCCGACTTGTGGTTCTGCAATGCCGTGCCATGGGCTAATGCCGTTCAGTTAGGGTTTGCCAGCTAACCCCGCCGGCTATCCCGCCCGGGATGCCGGGGCGGGTTCTCTTCGCGCTCGTCGGTGCGGTCGGCCTTGTCGACGGGAAGGTCGGAAGGCAGTGCCTCCGCTGCACGCACCACTTCGTCGGCGATCTCTTCCTCGGGCGTTTCCTCTTCCTCAGGGCTGTGCGCGTCTTCATCGCGCTGCTCGAGTTCGTTCTCGATATCGTCGGTTTCCTGGTCGAGGTCCGGGTCCAGCGTGCTGGGGATGTTGCCGGCCTCGCTGCGCGCCGCACCAGTGGCGGTATTCTGGCGCGAACGGCCTCGGCCCGAGGCGGCTTGCGCGCCTTCGCGCCGGCCACCCGCCAACGGGCTGCCCACGCGGTCGGTGCGGGTGCCGGCATGCCGGGTGGGGCCGGTACGTACGGTCTTGCTCATCATGCCTCCTGTTCGGGTGGGTGCAAGGGGGTGCCGCGGTTCAGTAGTTCTCGACCGGCGGCTCGCTTTCCTCCGGCTTGCCGCCGGGGCGCCGGACCGAGGGCGGCTCGCCGTTCTCGTCGGGAATGTCGTGCTCGCGCTCGACATCGTGGCGCCGGTCGCGCCCCGGCTTGCCGCGCTCATGCTCGGTGTCCGGACCGCCCTTGTGCGGGTCGCGGGGCTCGCTGCGGCGGCGGGTGGTGTCGTGGTCGGGCTGGCGATGGGTGCTCATCACGTCTCCATCAAGGTTGGCATGGCGCTGCCGGCGGGAAGACAGGTCAGTCGGTGCCGGCGCGCAGTTCATCCGAGACCGCGCTGACGCCGCGCACGGAACGCGCCAGTTCCATGGCCATCGTACGCTGTTTGTCGTCGCGCACGGTGCCTTCGAGCCTGACCACGCCGTCGGTGGTCGAAACCCGGATCTTGCCCGGATCCAGCGTGCGCGCATTGGCCAGGCGCGCCTGGACCTCGGCCGTGATGGCGCGGTCGCTGGCGGCAGCGGTGTCGCGCGGCGCCGCGGTGCGGCCAGTGGAAGACGGCGCCGCGGGCGCATCGGTCGCGGCGGCTGCGGCCGGCTGCGAGGCCGCCCCGGCCAGCACGGCCAGCGGCAGCGCCAGCGCGGCGATGCGGGAGCGGTAGCGTGCGGTCATAGGGCCCTCCTGTCGATGCTGGCGGGCCTGCGGTTCGGCCCGCCCCTGCAGTTGGCCTGCAAGCTCCGTTCCCGCGCGGCCAAGCGCCCAGGCAAGGCCATGGGCGGGCACGCGCTGCGCCACGACGCGGCCTGTGCGCCATGCGGCGCTGCCGCCGGTGCGGCGTGTGGCCGCACGCGCCGTAGTTTTTACAGGCGCTGCAGAAACTGCATGGCGCGCGTGGCGGACCCGGCGCAGTGCGCCGGAAGTCGTTGCGCGGGCTTTGGCGCGGCGCCTGGGCGCGCCGCTTGCGTTCCGTCCTGTGCTGGCGTGCGGTCCTGTCTATAGTGAAGGAAATGCTGGCAAAAACTGGCGTGCGGCAGGTGCCGGCGAGCACCCGCAACGCCGGCCTTCCCGCCGCGGCGCAGCGTGCGCCGTGTGCTGCCGGGCCCGACAGCGCGGGGGAGCGTATCGCCGTTGCGAGGAAGCTATGAACCTAGCCAGCATTCTGTCCACCGTGGTCCTGGCCTCGTCGGTGTCGGTGTCGTCGGCACCGGTCGAGCGCCAGCTGCTTGCCATCACGCCTTCGGACTTCGCCCAGCGTTTCAACACCGTTGCGCAGGACACCGGTTCCGGCCTGGCGCTGCCCAGCTTCAAGGTCAAGCCGGGATGGCACCGCGCCGCGCCCAGTTCGGGGGTGTCGGTGCTGGTGCGCGCCAGCCGCGCCGGCTACGCCATCGATGAAGTGGTGGTGGTGTGCCGCGAGGTCGAACGCTGCTTCCTGACCATCTGCACCGCCGCGCTTGCCATCGACGACAGCGTCAATCCGATGCTGCTGCAGCGCTTTATCGTGGCCCGCATCGCCACCGAGCTCGGCGAGGTCGGCCTGGTGATGTCGGGGCTCGCGTACATCGTGGTGACGCCCAAGGAAGACGACTACGTGGCCGTGGTGATCCGGCCCTACCTGCCGCAGGAGCGCAGCGCCTCGCCGACGCAGGCATCGCGCGGGCCCTTCGCGCCGGTGGTATTGCAGCCGACGGCGCCACCGCACTCCTGAGCCTGAGGCGTCAGGGCTCGCGCAGCAGCAGCGCCACCGGCAGGCCGCCCAGCACTTCGCGCAGCCGCAGGCGCCCCATGGGGGCGTCGATGACATGGCCGGTCAGGGCATCGGTCCAGCGGCTGGGTTGGGGCGCGCCGACGTTGAGCGTGGTGTCGCCCCAGGCCGCTTGCGGAATGCGCGGCATGGCGGGGTCGACGCGCGCGGCGGCAAGCCGGGTCACCACGGTGATGGCCTGGCGTCCGTCGGCAGTTCGGGCGAACGCCAGCACCTGCGGCACCAGCGCACCCTGCGCGGCCAGCATGCTGTACTGGCCGTCGGCGAACAGCGCCGCATGCGCGCGCCGCACCGCCAGCACCTGGCGCACCAGCTGCTGCTTGATGCGGCCGTCGCGCCAGTGCGCCAGCCAGTGGGCCCAGCCTGCGCTGCAGCTTAGCCGGGCCTGCAGCCGGGCGTAGTCGGGCGGGCGCCGGTTGTCGGGATCGACCAGGCTCAGGTCCCAGCCTTCGCAGCCCTGGTAGCGGTCCGGGATGCCGGGCGCGGTCAGTTGCACCAGCACCTGCGCCAGGCTGTTGACGGCCCCGGCCACGGCAATGCGTTGGGCGAACTGGCCGATCTGCGCCAGCACGCCGCCGGGCCCCCCCTCGGGCCCGCCGGCGGCGATGCCGCGCAGGAAGGCCTCGCACGCGGCTTCGTAGTCGAGGTCGGGGCAGGTCCAGTTGCCATGGCGCTTGGCTTCGCGGATGGCCTTGCGCTGCCACGCGCCAATGCGCTCCAGCAAAGGCTGCGCGGCGCCGGCATCGGCGGCAAGGCCGGGGTCCTCCATCGGCCAGGCGCCGACCAGGGTCTGGTACAGCATCAGCCGGTCGACGGGGTCGGGTGCCTGCAGCGGTGCCGCCCGCAGCGGTGCCGACGCGGCCTCCCACGCGGCCACGGCGTCGGCCCATGCATGCGGCATCTCGCTCAGCACCGCCAGGCGCATGCGCGCGTCCTCGCCGCGCTTGTGGTCGTGGGTGGCGGTGGCCAGCATGGCGTAGGGGCAGGCCAGCCGCCGCGCCGCCATGCGGGCGTGGAACTGTGCCGGCGGCAGCGCCAGCCGGGCCGGATCGCTGCCGACTTCATTGCGCGACAGCAGCCGGCCGTAGCGGTAGAAAGCGGTGTCTTCGCCGGCCTTGGCCGCGAGCGCCGGCATCAGTTGCTGCAGCCGGCGGCGCAGCGCGCCGGTCTCGCTGTCCGCCGGCGCAGTGGTGCGCAGGCAGCCGCCGATAAAGGCAAGGGCAACCGCTTCGTCGGGCGCCAGGCCGGCGCGTGCGGTCTGCATGGCCTGGTCGAGCATGGCATCGTCGGCAAGGGCGGCGCCGGCATCGCGTTCGGCAGGGCTGGCATCGAAGTAGCTGCGATACACCGGCACCGCCGCCATCAGTGCCTCCAGCGCGCGCCGCAGCGCCGCCCGGGTCAGGTCGCGCGTGCCGGGCTCCTGCTCGGCGCAGTCGCGCAGGCACGCGGCGGCGCCTTCGAATTCCGTCACCAGGTGCCGCGTCAGCACCTGGCGCCGCGCGGCCTCGACCTGCGCGGCGAAGCTGCGCGCATCGCCGCTGACCCTCGTCCACAGCGCGTCCAGCGCCGCCTCGCCGTCGCCGTCGTGCAGCACCGCGGCGACCTCGTCCATGAAGTCGTAGCCGGTGGTGCCATGCACCTGCCAGTCCGGCGCCAGGCGCTCGCGCGGGCCGAGGATCTTTTCCACCACCAGCCAGGGACGCTCCAGCCGCAGCGTTGGCGGACGCGCGGCGGCATGGTGGTCCAGCTCGGCGCGCAGCCGGCGGCAGTAGCCGGCGGGATCGGCCAGGCCGTCGACATGATCCACGCGCACGCCGTCGATCCAGCCCTCGCGCAGCAGGCGCAACACCAGCGCATGGACGGCATCGAACACGCGCGGGTCTTCCTCGCGCACGCCGACCAGGTCGCTGATCTCGAAGAAGCGGCGCCAGTTCTGCGCGGCAGCCGCGGTGCGCCACCACGCCAGCCGGTAGTGCTGGCGTTCCAGCAAGGCATGGAGCCGGCCGCGGCCGTCGGTGCGCGTGGCGTCGTACCAGGCCGGGCCGGCGCGTTCGGCCTCGGCATCCACGCTGCCCGGCGCCAGCGGCAGCGTGTGGTCGAAATAGCGCAGATGGGCGGGAGCATCGTCGCCGGCGGGGACCCAGCGCAGTTCGCCGGCCACCACGGTATCCCAGTACGACTGGCCCAGGATCGGCAGCAGCACCTTGCCGTGCAGCGCCGCGTCGCGCGGGGTCCAGTCGATGTCGAAGGCGGCTGCGTGGGGGCTGCCGCGGCCGTGCGCCAGCACGTCGCGCCACCAGCGGTTGTGGGTGGGATCGGCCGCCATATGGTTGGGCACGATGTCGGCGATCAGGCCGAGGCCGGCGTCGCGGGCGCGCGCGGCCAGCGCTTTCAGTGCGGGCTCGCCGCCCAGCTCGGCGCGCACGGCGGTGAAATCGGTGACGTCATAGCCATGGGTCGAGCCGGGCCGCGCCTCGCAGATCGGCGACAGGTAGAGGTGGCTGACGCCCAGCGCGGCGTAATAGCCAACCACGGCGGCGGCATCGGCAAAGGTGAAGCCCGGATGCAGCTGCAGCCGGGCGGTCGCGCGCGGCAAGGCCTGTGGCGCGCCGTCAGGCCTCATCGCGCGCGGGCCGCGGCGGGCTCGCACACGGTGGCCACGCAGCAGCGCTGCGGCAGCAGCCCGGCCGACAGGGCGGCGGCCGCGCCGGTGCAGCTCTCATGCAGCGCGGTGCTGCGGTCGTGGCACGGCCGCGTGCACGGCACGGCCTCGTGGCCCAGGTTCAGCCACAGGCTCAGCTCTACGCCGTCCATCAGCCGCCAGCGTGCGCACAGCGCCGCCGGCCCCAGCACATCGACGCCGGCGCTCTGGCAGCCGGCGAGCCGGTGCAGCAGTTCGCGGCGCCGCACGGCAAGCAGCTCGCGGTAGTACGGCGTCCACTCGCCGTCATCGTCGAAGCACGGGCGCGAGGCGTCGAAGGTGGCCGGGTCATTGGGATCGGGGATCGCCGCCGCGCGCGCGTCGTCGCGGAACGCGGCGGTCGCGGCGAACTCGCGCCGGCGGCCGTCGCGCACGGCGCGGGCCAGCTCGGGCGGATGGCTGGTGAAATACAGGAACGGCTGCGCGGTGCCGGTTTCTTCGCCCATGAACACCAGCGGCACCTGTGGGCATAGCAGCTGCAAGGCGATGGCCGCGCGCAGCGCTTCGGCATCGGCCAGTTGCGTCAACCGCTCGCCGAAGGCGCGGTTGCCGGTCTGGTCGTGGTTCTGCAGGAAGCAGACAAAGGCCGTCGGCGGCAGGTGCGCGCTGGGCTGGCCGCGCCGCACGCCCTCCGCCACCGCGGGCAGCGCGGCGGAGCGGAACGCCGACCGTTCGCCCTGGTAGGCAAAGCCTTCGCCAAGCACGCGCACGAGGTGCCGCAGCGCCGGCACGCCGCGGCTGGCGGCCGCGCTGTCGCCATCGCCGCCATTGCCGGTTTCCGGGGCGGTGCGGTAGTCGCCGTAGTAGCCGTCCTCCTCGCCGGTCAGCAGCACGTGCAGCGCGTGGTGGGCATCGTCGTTCCACTGCGCATCGTAGCCCGCGGCCAGCAGCGCGGCATCGTTGTTGTCGTTCTCCAGCACCAGGTGCACATGGCGATGGGCGCCATCGCCGTCGGCCAGCGCGGCGCGCAATTCGCCCGGCAGCGCCGCCAGCCAGCCTTCGTCCTCGATCGCATGCACGGCGTCCAGGCGCAGGCCGTCGAAGCGGAACTGCTCGAGCCAGTAGCGCGCGTTCTCGGTAAAGAAGCGCCGCACCTGCGGCCGGCGGAAATCGATGGCAGGCCCCCAGGGGGTCTGGCGGTCGGCGCGGAAGAAGGCGCTGGCGTAGCGGTGCAGGTAGTTGCCTTCCGGGCCGAAATGGTTGTAGACCACGTCCAGCAGCACCATCATGCCCAACTGGTGCGCGCGATCGACCAGTGCGCGCAGTTCGTCCGGGGTGCCGTAGCCGGACTCCGGCGCAAATGGCAACACGCCGTCATAGCCCCAGTTGCGCGTGCCGGGAAACTCGGCGACCGGCATCAGCTCGACCGCGGTGAAGCCCAGCGCCGCAAGCCGCGGCAGTTGCTGCGCGGCGCCCGCATAGCCGCCGCACAGGCCAACGTGCATTTCATAGATGATGGCTTCGTGCCAGGGGCGGCCGCGCCAGTCCGGGCAGGTCCACGCAAACGCGCTGGCGGCGTCGCGCGCCGGCACGATGCTGGGGCCGTGGACGTCGTCGGCCTGCCAGCGCGAGGCCGGGTCCGGCACGGTGGTGCCGTCGTCGAGCCGGAACCAGTAGCGCGCGCCGGCGCAGCCCGCCACGATCGCCTCGAACCAGCCGTTGGGACCGCATGCCATCGGCACCGGGCCCAGCCCGGCGATCTCCACCCGCACCGCGTGGCCCTGCTCGGCCGCGTCGGGCGCCCACAGCCGGAAGCGCACGCGCCCGTCCGGCAGCCAGGCGGGCCCGAACAGGTAGTCCTGGGCAGGTTCGTCGTGCGCGGGGAAGGCGGATGCCGAAGGCGCGGCAAAGCAGTCGAACGGCGCCAGCCGCGGCCCGGCGGAGCGGGTGCCGGGGGCAAGGAGAAAGGGGTCGGCGTTCAAATTCGGCTCCTGCCTGCTTGGGAAAGTAGACGTCCTTGCGCAATGCGAACTCCATGCCAGCAGAACGGCGCTTTCGCGGCGCCACCGGCGTGCCCGCGGCGCGGTGCGGGGCGGGCTTTGTTACCTGTGGCATTGTAGAAACTACCCTGCGCTTTGCCCCACCCGCCGGCGACGCGCGCAAGCGCTGCGCGCCTCAGGCCGCGCGCGGCCCGCTCACCGCGGCTTCCGCCTGCCCGGGCGAACCGCTGGCGCGGTGCAGCAGCCGCACCGGCACTGGCGCGACATGCCAGATGCGTTCGCAGTATTCGCGAATGGCACGATCCGACGAAAAGCGTCCGGAGCGCGCGCACGACAGCACCGACATGCGCTGCCAGCGCGCCGGGTCGGCATACGCGGCCGATACCTGCTGCTGGCAATCGATATAGGAAGCGAAGTCCGCCATCAGCAGGTAGGGGTCGTGCCCGTGCTGCGGCTCGAACAACGGTCGGAACAGCCCGGGTTCGCCGCGCGAGAAAAAGCCCTGCTGGACCAGGTCGATCACGGCGCGCAGTTGCGGGTTGCTGTGGTAATACGCCGCCGGGTCGTAGCCGCTGTCGCGCAGCGCATAGACCTCGGGCGCGGTCAGGCCGAACGGGAAGAAGTTGTCATGGCCCACCGCTTCGCGCAGTTCGATATTGGCGCCGTCCATGGTGCCGATATTCAACGCGCCGTTCATCGCGAACTTCATGTTGCCGGTGCCGGAGGCTTCCTTGCCCGCCAGCGAGATCTGCTCGGCCAGGTCCGCCGCCGGGTAGATGCGCTGGCCGTAGGTGACGTTGAAGTTGGGCAGGAACACCACCTTGAGCCGGTCGCGCACCTGCGGGTCGCGGTTGACCACGTCGGCCACCGAGGTGATGAAGCGGATCATCAGCTTGGCATAGGCGTAGCCGGGCGCGGCCTTGCCGCCAAAGAGGAAGGTGCGCGGCTGGATCTGCGCGCCGGGATCGGACTTGATGCGGTGGTACAGCGCAATCACATGCAGCACCGCCAGGTGCTGGCGCTTGTATTCGTGGATGCGCTTGACCATCACGTCGAACATCGACGACGGGTCGACCACCACGCCGGTGGTGTCGCGCACCAGTTGCGCCAGGTCGGTCTTGTTGGCGCGGCGCGCGGCCTGCCAGGACTCGCGGAAACCGGCGTCGTCGGCATACGGCTCCAGCGCGCGCAACTGTTCGAGGTCCGAGATCCAGCCGTCGCCGATCGCATCCGATACCAGCCGGGTCAGCCGCGGGTTGGACAGCGCCAGCCAGCGCCGCGGCGTCACGCCGTTGGTGATGCTGGTGAACTTCTCCGGCCACATGTCGTAGAAGTCCTTCAGCACGTCCTCGCGCATCAGGCGCGAATGCAACTCGGCCACGCCGTTGATGGCATGGCTGCCGACGCACGCCAGGTTGGCCATGCGCACATGGCGCTGGCCGTGCTCGTCGATCAGCGACAGCCGCGCCAGGCGCGATTCGTCGCCGTAGAAGCGGATCCGCACCTCGTCGAGGAAGCGCGCGTTGATCTCCAGGATGATCTCGAGGTGGCGCGGCAGCACCCGCCCGAACAGCGGCAGCGGCCACTGCTCCAGCGCCTCGGGCAGCAGCGTGTGGTTGGTATAGGCGAAGGCGTTCTGCGTGATGTGCCAGGCCTCGTTCCACGGCAGGTCATGCTCGTCGACCAGCAGCCGCATCAGCTCGGCGATGCCGACGGCGGGGTGGGTGTCATTGAGCTGCACCGCGAACTTCTCGTGGAAGCGCGTCACCGGGATGCCGTCGACCGCGAGCAGCCGCAGCATGTCCTGCAGCGAGCAGGCGACAAAGAAATACTGCTGCTCGAGCCGCAGTTCCTTGCCCTGCGTGGTCTCGTCGTTGGGGTAGAGCACCTTGGTCAGGTTCTCCGAGGTCACCTTCTTGCTGACGGCGCCAAGGTAGTCGCCGCGGTTGAAGGTATGGAAGTCGAACGCCTCGGTCGCGTCCGCGCGCCACAGCCGCAGCGTGTTCACGGTGTTGACGCGGTAGCCCAGGATCGGCGAATCGAACGGCACGCCGACCACGGTCTTGGCCGGCACCCAGCGCACGCGGTAGTGGCCGCGGTCGTCGGTGTAGTGCTCGGTGTGCCCGCCCAGGCGCACCTGCACCGCCCATTCGGAGCGCTGGATTTCCCACGGGTTGCCGTTGCGCAGCCAGGTGTCGGTCTTCTCCACCTGCATGCCGTCCATGATGATCTGCTGGAAGATGCCGTACTCGTAGCGGATGCCATAGCCCAGCGCGGGAATTTCCAGCGTGGCCAGCGAGTCCATGAAGCACGCCGCCAGCCGTCCCAGGCCGCCGTTGCCCAGGCCCGGCTCGACTTCCTGGTCGAGGATGCGGTCGAGGTCGAGCCCGGCTGCGTCCATGGCCTCGCTGACCTCGTCGAAGATGCCCAGGTTGATCAGGTTGTTGCCCAGGTGCGGGCCCATCAGGAATTCGGCGGAGAGATAGGCCACCGTGCGCGACGGCTGCCCCAGGTAGGCTTCGGCGGTGCTGATCCAGCGCTGCACCAGGCGGTCGCGCACGGTATGCGCGGCGGCCTGGTAGAGGTCGTTCTCGCTGGCATGCCCGGGCAGCTTGCCCTGGGTATGGAACACGTGGTCGAGAAAGGCCTGGCGCAGGCTGGCGCCGGACAGGGCGGTGCGGGTGTCATCGGCATGCTCGGGCCGGACGGCTTCGTTCATGGCGGGGCTCCTGACGCATGGGAGTGGGTCAAGCTTAGCGGATCGGGCGGCGGTTGCACGAAGGATCCGGACGGCGGTTTCGGGCACTGCACATTTGCGCTGCCTGTGGGCGTGTCGTGCTCATGCCTGCGCCGGCGGTGGGCGTGCGCCGGGGCGGAGGCCACGCCATGCGTCCGCCCGCGCGCGCAGCGCCGGGGTGTCGAACCACGCACGCACCTCGGTATCGAGCCGGCGCTGCCAGTTGGGGTGGCCGCTGGTGGTGCCCGGCAGGTTGGGTTGCTCGGCCAGGCCAAGCAGGTCTTCGACCGGCAGCAGCCGCATGGCGGTGGGCGCCGTGCCCACCCACGCGAGCACCGCGTCCAGCGGCGCATGCTGCGGCGCGGGGACGGCGCCGCGGCATAGCCCCGCCTCGCACAGCGCCTGCCATAGCGCGACGCGCTCGCGCGCGCGGCCGGCCTGTGCCTGCGCCAGGGTTTCGCCGGGCGCCAGCAGTTGCAGCCGGCCGCGCCACGCCAGGTCCTGGCCGGCCCACCAGCCGGCGACGGTGGGTAGGTCGTGCGTGGTGGTGGTGGCGACGGCATCCGCGGGCCAGGCTTGCGGCGGCAGGAAGGCAGCGGCATCGGTTTCCTCGCCGGGCCGGCCCGGTGCGTCGTCCGGCGCGCGCGCCTCGCGCTGGAACCACAGCACGTCGATGCCGAGCACGCCGCGCGCCGACAGTGCCGCATTCAGCTCCGGCGGCACCGTGCCCAGGTTCTCGCCGATGATGATGGCGCGATGCCGCCACGACTCCAGCGCCACCAGCCGCAGCAAGTCTTCGAGCGGATAGCGCAGGTAGGCGCCGTCGCTGGCGGGCGCGCCGGCCGGCACCAGCCACATGCGCGCCAGGCCCAGCACGTGGTCGATGCGCAGGCCGCCGGCGTGGGCCAGGTTGGCGCGCAGCATCTCGAGGAACGCCGCGTAGCCGTGCCGGCGCAGTCCGCGCGGCGAGAACACCGCCACGCCCCAGTCCTGGCCGAGCGGGTTGTACAGGTCCGGCGGCGCGCCGGCATGGAAGCCGGCCAGGGTTTCGGGCTGGCGGGTCCAGGCCTGGCTGCCGCCGGGGTCGGCGCCGACCGCCAGGTCGCGGATGATGCCGATGGCCATGCCGGCGTCACGCGCCGCGCGCTGCGCCCGCGCCAGCCCGTCGTCGGCCAGCCATTGCAGGAAGGCGTGGAAGGCCACTTCGTCGGCATGAGACTGGGTGAAGGCCGCCACCGCGGCATCCGCGGGGGAACGCTGCGTGACCGGCCAGCAGCGCCAGTCCGGCGCGGCCTTGTGGTTGGTGCCGTTGGCGCTGTCGCAGAGCCGTTGCGCCTGGATCGCCTCATAGCAGGCATGCGCATGCAGCGCCGTGCCGCCGCGCGCGCGAAAGGCGGCATAGTCGTCCAGCGTCGCGCGCGGCAGCAGGGTTTCGCGGCGTTGCCACAGCCAGCGCAGCATGGCGTAGCGCAGCGGCGCCAGCGCGATCCAGTCGATCTCGCGGCGGCCGTCGAGTGCCTGCAGCGTGTCGCCCGCGCCCAGGCCGGCGATGGCGGCGTCCACCGCCGCCTGGCCGAACACCATGGCCGGGTCGGCATAGAGCGGGTTCAGGAACAGCCGGCTGGACGGCGCATAGGGGCTGTAGCGCTCGGGCAGCGCGGCGAAGGGCGCATGCAGCGGGTTGATGGCGATGGCGTCGGCGCCGGCGCGCGCCGCGCTGGCGCAGGCTTCGGCCAGCGCGGTCAGGTCGCCCATGCCGCAGGGCGCGCCGCGCCGCAGGCTGTAGAGCTGCACCGCCAGGCCCCATGGCGGCGTGCGCGCGCCTTCGCCGCCGTTGCCGCCGCGGCCGGCATGCCGCAGCGCGTCGGCGACGCCGTAGCAGCGCCGCGGCGCCACCGCCAGCGTGGCATGGCCATCGCCCAGGTCCAGCTGGTGGTAGCCGCACACGTCGATGGCGGGCAGTTGCATCAGCCCGCCGCCGGCGCCTTCGACGCGCACCGCGATACCGGTGAGGACCGCGCCGTCTTCCAGCGTGACCCGGTAGGCGCGCTGCGGCAGGGTATGCGGCCACGGCACCGCGACCGGCTGGCCGCGTTCCGCGGTCAGCAGCGGCGGCAGCGCATGCGCTGCGTTGTCGGCGGCCAGCCACGCGTGCGAAGCGGCGCACTGCCCGGGGCTGCCGCAGGGCAGTCCCAGACCTTCCAGCACGCGCCGCAGCGCCGCGTCGCCGACCTCGCGCGGCTGGTCCCAGGCATCGGTCCAGTGCGGCTGCAGGCCGGCGCGCAGCGCCAGCGCCTGCAGCGGCGAGGGGGTGCCGGCGCGGCTCACGCGTGGTCCTCCGGCGTGGGCGCCTGCGCCGCCAGCAGCACCAGCGAGTGGGCGGCGACCGCCTGGGTCTCGTGCACCGGCGCGCCAGCCAGCTCGGCATCGCTCGCCTCGGGGCGGCTGCTGTCGAACAGCAGCACCCACGGCAGCGCGGGCTCGGGCAGCTGGAAGGTGGCGTCGCTGTCGCCGGCGTTGAGCAGCAGCAGCGTCACCTGCACCGCGCGCGCATCGCTCGGCTCGGCCTCCGCCAGCGAACCCAGCATCGGCCGTTCCGGCTGCGGCGGGGCGGCGGCGCGCCGCAGCGCCAGCGTGCGGATGTCCGGATCGGCCCATTCCTCTGGCGTGGGCGGCTTGCCGTCCGTGTCGAACCAGGCAATGTCGACAATGCCCGGCGCTGGTTCTTCGCGTCCGTGGGCAAAGCGGTCGCCGCTCAGCGCATAGAGCTTGCGCCGCAGCGCCAGCAGCCGGCGCACCATCTTCTGCATCGGCTGCGCGCCGGGCGCCTGGGCCTGCTTCCAGTCCAGCCACGACAGCTCGTTGTCCTGGCAATAGGCGTTGTTGTTGCCCGCCTGGCTGCGGCCCCATTCGTCGCCGGCGGTCAGCATCGGCGTGCCTTGCGCCAGCAGCAGCGTGGCCATCAGCGCCTGCGCCACGCGGTTGCGGCGCATCAGGATATCGGGGTCGTCGGTGGGCCCTTCGACACTGCCGTCCGGGCTCCAGTTGGCGCTGGCGTTGTCGTCGGTGCCGTCGCGGTTGTCTTCGCCGTTGGCCTCGTTGTGCTTGGCGCTGTAGCTGACCAGGTCGGCCAGCGTGAAGCCGTCGTGCGCGGTGATGAAGTTGATGCTGGCCCACGGGCGCCGGTGGCGGCGGTCGAACAGGTCGGCCGAGGCCGCCAGGCGCGCCGCCAGCTCGCCGCGGTGGCCGGCGTCGCCGCGCCAGAAGCGGCGGCTGACGTCGCGGAACTTGTCGTTCCACTCGGCAAAGCCGGGCGGATGGTTGCCGAGCTGGTAGCCGCCCGGACCCAGGTCCCAGGGCTCGGAGATCAGCTTGACGCGGCTCAGCACCGGGTCCTGCATCAGCGCGTCGAAGAAGCCCGAGCCCGCGTCGAAGCCGTTGCCTTCGCGCCCCAGCGTGCTGCCCAGGTCGAAGCGGAAGCCGTCGACGTGGTAGCAATCCACCCAGTAGCGCAGCGAGTCCAGCACCATCTGCAGCACGCGCGGGTGCGACAGGTTGAGCGTGTTGCCGCAGCCGGTGTCGTTGATGTAGTGGCGCTCGTCGCCGGGCATCAGCCGGTAGTAGCTGGCGTTGTCGAGCCCGCGCCACGACACCGTCGGCCCCAGTTCGTTGCCTTCGCAGGTGTGGTTGTAGACCACGTCGAGGATCACTTCGATGCCGGCGGCATGCAGGCGCCGCATCGCCACCTTGCATTCCTGCAGCTGTCCGGTGCCGAGGTAGGCCGGCTCCGGAGCGAAGTACGACAGCGTGTTGTAGCCCCAGTAGTTGCGCAGGCCGCGCTCCAGCAGGAAGCGGTCCTGCAGGATGGCGTGCACCGGCAGCAGCTCGATGGTGGTCACTCCCAATTGCACCAGGTGGTCGATAAAGCGCGGGTCGCACAGCGCCGCGAAGGTGCCGCGCAGGTTGGGCAGCAGGTCGTCGCGCAGCATCGACAGGCCGCGCAGGTGGGCCTCGTAGATGACGGTGGCGGGCCAGGGCACCGCCGGCGGCCGGTCGTCGCCCCAGTGGAAGCTTTCGTCGACCACCACCGCCTTGGGCATGGTCGGCGCGCTGTCGCGGCGATCCGGCGTCAGGTCGGCGCGCGCGCTTTGCAGCCGGTAGCCGAACAGCGCGTCGGACCAGCGCACCGGGCCGCTCAGCTGGCGCGCATACGGGTCCAGCAGCAGCTTGTGCGGATTGAAGCGGTGTCCATGGCCGGGGTCGTAAGGGCCATGCGCGCGATAGCCGTACAGCGTGCCCAGCGCCGCGTTGGGCAGGTAGCCATGCCAGATCTCGTCGGTGCATTCCGGCAGCGGCAGCCGCGCCAGTTCCTTGCGGCCGTTGTCGGAGAACAGGCACAGCTCGATGCGCGAGGCGTGGGCCGAGAACACCGCGAAATTGACCCCCAGCCCGTCCCAGTGGGCACCGAGCGGAAACGGCTTGCCCGGCAGCAGCCGGTCAGCGAACTGGCGGGTCATGTCGCGGCGCCTTCGCTGCCGTCACCCTGGTCGAAGCGCAGCACCAGCGTGGCCAGCGGCGGCAGCGTCAGCGCCAGCGAAGCCGGCTGCCCGTGCGAAGGCACGTCGATGGCCGTGACCGCGCCGCCGTTGCCGACGTTGCTGCCACCGTAGACGGCGGCATCGGTATTCAGGCATTCGCGCCATGCGCCGGCACAAGGCACGCCGACACGGTAGCCGTGGCGCGGCACCGGCGTCATGTTGACCACCGCCAGCACCACCTCGCGGCTGTCGGCCTGCGCGCGGCGCAGCCATGCGAACACGCTGTTGTGGTTGTCGTCGCCCACTACCCACTGGAAGCCCTCGGGGCTGTGGTCAAGCGCATGCAGCGCGGGCAGTTCGCGGTAGAGCCGGTTCAGGTCGCGCACCAGCGTGTGCATGCCGCGGTGCATGGGCTGGTCGAGCAGCGGCCAGTCGAGCTCGGCGTCGTGGTTCCATTCCTGCCACTGCGCCAGCTCGCCGCCCATGAACAGCAGCTTCTTGCCCGGATGCGCCCACATGAAGCCGTAATAGGCGCGCAGGCCGGCAAAGCGCTGCCAGTCGTCGCCCGGCACCTTGCCCAGCATCGAGCCCTTGCCGTGCACCACCTCGTCGTGCGACAGCGGCAGCACGAAGGCTTCGGACCAGGCGTAGACCAGGCCGAAGGTCATGTTCTGGTGGTGCCAGGCGCGGTGGACCGGCTCATGCGCCAGGTAATGCAGGGTGTCGTGCATCCAGCCCATATTCCACTTGAAGTCGAAGCCGAGCCCGCCGCTGGCGACGCTGGCGGTCACGCCGGGCCACGCGGTCGACTCTTCGGCGATGGTCAGCGCGCCCGGGCAGCGTTCATGGACCACCGCGTTGAGTTCGCGCAGGAAGTCCACCGCCTCGAGGTTCTCGCGGCCGCCGAACCGGTTCGGCACCCACTGGCCGGGCTGGCGGCTGTAGTCGCGGTAGAGCATGGAAGCGACCGCGTCGACGCGCAGGCCGTCGGCGTGGAAGTGCTCGAGCCAGTGCAGCGCGCCGGCCAGCAGGAAGCCGCGCACTTCGTTGCGGCCCAGGTTGTAGATCAGCGTGTTCCAGTCCTGGTGGAAGCCTTCGCGCGGGTCCTTGTGCTCGTACAGCGCGGTGCCGTCGAACTGCGCCAGCCCGTGCGGATCGGTAGGGAAGTGCGCCGGCACCCAGTCCAGGATCACGCCGATGCCGGCCTGGTGGCAGCGGTCGACGAAGGCGGCAAAGGCCTGCGGCGGTCCCAGCCGCGCGGTGGGCGCATACAGCGACAGCGGCTGGTAGCCCCAGGAGCCGCCGAACGGGTGCTCGGTGATGGGCAGCAGCTCGATATGGGTGAAGCCCAGTTCCTGCACGTAGGGCACCAGGCGGTCGGCCAGTATATTCCAGCCATGCTGAGCGTCGTTGGCCGCGCGCAGCCAAGACAGCACGTGCACCTCGTAGACCGACATCGGCGTGGTGTACGGGTCGCGCTGCTGGCGCCCGGCCATCCAGTCGTCATCGTGCCAGCTGAACGGGGGCGCGCCCTGGCCGGGACCGGTCACGACCGAAGCGGTGGCCGGCGGCGGCTCGGTGGCCAGCGCCAGCGGATCGGCCTTGTCGGGCAGCTCGGTGCCATGCGGGTCGAGCAGGTCGTACTTGTAGCGGCTGCCTGGCTGCGCGCCCAGCGCGGCGGGGACGAACAGCTCCCAGATCCCGCTGGGATGGCGCAGCCGCATCGGATGCCGCGCCGGATGCCAGCCGTTGAAGTCGGCAATCACCGAGACCCGCCGCGCATTCGGCGCCCACACCGCGAAGCGCACCCCGTCGATGCCATCCACGCGCTGGCATTGCGCGCCCAGGCAGGCGCCCAGCTCGAAGTGCCGGCCCTCGGCGATCAGGTGCAGGTCCAGCTCGCCCAGCAGCAGGCCAAAGGCGTAGGGGTCGGCGCTGCACTGCTCGGTGCCGTCGGACCATTGCACGCGCAGCCGGTAGGCGGCGGCACCGGTGCCGGCCGCGCGCGGCAGCCGGGCGGCGAACACGCCGCCGCCATGCAGCCGCTCCATCTCCGCCAGCGGCGCGCCCCCGGCATCGGCCAGCTGAGCCGACGCCGCCCCGGGCAGGCAGGCGCGCACCAGCGTGGCGTCGCCATCCGGATGCGGACCCAGCACGCTGAACGGATCGGGATGGCGGCCGCCCAGCAGGGCCTCGAGTTCATGGCCGGGCAGCATGCCCGCCTGCTGGCCGGCGCGGGTGCCGCCGCCGGGGCTGGCCGGGGGGCTCATGCCGGTTCTCCGGTCGGGGCCAGCTTGCGCAGCAGGCGCGCCAGCCCGCTGGCCGGCAGGTCGATCCACGTGACGCGGTTGGCGGCTTCGTATTCGACCTCATACGCGGCGCGTTCCAGCAGGAACAGGTCGAGCAGCGGCTGCAGCTGGTCGGGCGCCACCCAGGGCACGGGGGCGGCCTCCATGTGCTGGCGGTAGCAGTTCAGGAAGGCATCGTTGGCGGTGGTGCGGAAGCGCTCGAGCAGCACCGCGCGCCGCTCGGCCAGCTGCGGCGGCAGTTCGCTGTGGGTGCGTTCGCTGCGGTCGGTGCCGACCGTGGCCGCGGCATAGTCGAGCGAGCGCAGCAGCCCGGCCACGTCGCGCAGCGGCGAGGTCTTGCGCCGGCGCCAGTCGAGCGGCAGGCCGGGCTCGCCTTCGAAGTCGACCAGGTAGGTGTCGTTCTGCGCGATCAGCACCTGCCCGAGGTGGAAGTCGCCGTGGATGCGGGTCTGCAGGCTGCCCGGCGCCGCGGCGGCGAGCTGCTCGACCAGCCCGGGCAGCGCCTCGCGCGCGGCCATCAGGGTTTGCACATCGGCCGCGAAGGCCGGGCTTGCGGCCTCGGTGGCGGGCCGCGCCTGCAGCCGGTCCAGCGCGCGCTGCAGCGCCTCCATTGCCTGCCCGGCCCAGGCGCGGGCATCGTCGTCGCTGGCGGGCAGCGGCGTGAAGGCGTGGTCGTCGGTGGGGCGCGCCAGCACCGCGTGCAGTTCGGCCAGCCGGCGCCCCAGCGTGCCGGCCAGCGCGGCGTAGCCGTTCATGGCCTCGGCGAACTCGTCCTCGCTGTCCTGCGACGGCAGCGCATCGTCGATGGCGCGGCCCAGGTAATCGAGGGTCCAGTCCCAGCCGTTGCCCTGGTTCAGGATATAGCCCTGCAGCAGCATCATGGTATGCGGCACGCCGTCCGGCCCGGTGCGCACCACCTCGCCCAGCAGCGCCGCAGCGTGCGCATAGCCCTGCGCGGTCAGGTAGCGCGTCATCTCGGCTTCCGGATGGATGCCGCCCGAGAGCCGGCGCACCAGCTTGAGCACGGCGGTGTTGTTGTACGACAGCGAGCTGTTGGACTGCTCCGCCGACATGTACTCGATCGGGTCGCGTTCCAGTTCCAGCGCGGCCAGCCCGGGTTCGGCGCGGAAGTGGATCACGTCGTGCCCGGCGTGCAGCTGCAGGTCGTTGCGCAAGGCGCGCACCACCTCGCGCGCAAACGGCTCGACCACGAAACCGTCGGTGGCCAGCCCGACGCGGCTGCCCTGGCGCACCCGCGCCATCGACAGCCCATGCGCCAGCTGCGAGACCCCGTCGGCGCTTTCGCGGTCCCACAGGATGCCCACCGGCAGCTGGTAGCGCTCGGTGCGCCCGGGCAGGCCGACCTCGACCTCGCCCAGGTAGATGTCTTCGCCGCCGCTGCCGCGCGCAAACGGCAGCAGGTAGGCCAGCCCGACGCGCTCGATGCGCTCGTGCTTGCCGCCGAACCAGCGGCGCCGGCCGATGTAGTGCGGCAGCACTTCGCTGGCCATCAGCCGGCGCGAGGCCTCGGTCAGTTCGGGCCGGCCGGTGTTCTGCATCACAAGGGTGATCTGGTCTGGCATTTGTTCAGGCGCCTCCACGTGCCATGACGGCGGCTGGGCCTCGTCGCTCAGCACGAACCAGTAGAAGCCATAGGGCGGCAGCGTCAGCAGGTAAGTCAGCGTGCCGATCGCCGGGAACGGCGTCGCGCCCATCATCTCGACGGGGACGCGGCCGTTGAAGGCGGACAGGTCCAGCTCCACCGCCTGCGGCGCGCGCGACAGGTTGGCCACGCACAGGATGTGCTCGCCCTCGAACTCGCGCAGGTACGCCAGGATCTTGCGGTTGCCGGGAAACAGGAAGCGCAGCGTGCCGCGGCCGAAGGCGCGGTGCTTGCGGCGCAGCGCCAGCATGCGCCGCATCCAGTTCAGCAGCGAGTGCGGATCGCGCGCCTGCGCCTCGACATTGACCGCCTCGTAGCCATACAGCGGGCCCTGCAGCGGCGGCAGCACCAGGCGCTCGGGATCGGCGTGCGAGAAGCCGCCGTTGCGGTCGGGCGACCACTGCATCGGCGTGCGCACGCCGTCGCGGTCGCCCAGGTGGATGTTGTCGCCCATGCCGATCTCGTCGCCGTAGTAGATCACCGGCGTGCCCGGCATCGAGAACAGCAGGCTGTTCATCAGCTCGATGCGGCGGCGGTCGCGTTCCATCAGCGGCGCCAGGCGGCGGCGGATGCCCAGGTTGATGCGCGCGCGCCGGTCGGTGGCGTAGACCTCCCACAGGTAGTCGCGCTCGCTGCTGGTCACCATCTCCAGCGTCAGCTCGTCATGGTTGCGCAGGAAGATGGCCCACTGGCAGTTGGGCGGCACCTCCGGCGTCTGGCGCATGATGTCGGTGATCGGGAAGCGGTCTTCGCGCGCGATCGCCATGTACATGCGCGGCATCAGCGGGAAGTGGAATGCCATGTGGCATTCGTCGCCTTCCGGGTCGGGCCCGGTCAGGCCGAAGTACTGCTGCGCGTCCTCCGGCCACATATTGGCCTCGGCCAGCAGCATGCGGCCGCGGAAATGCTGGTCCAGGTGGGAGCGGATGCTGCGGATCACGGCATGGGTCTCGGGCAGGTTCTCGTTGCTGGTGCCTTCGCGCTCGACCAGGTAGGGCACCGCGTCCAGGCGCAGGCCGTCGACCCCCATGTCGAGCCAGAAGCGCATCACCGACAGCACCTCGTTGAGTACCTGAGGGTTGTCGAAATTCAGGTCCGGCTGGTGCGAGTAAAAGCGGTGCCAGAAATACGCGCCCGCCACCGGGTCCCAGCTCCAGTTGGATTTTTCGGTATCGCAGAAGATGATGCGCGTGCCGGCGTAGGCCTGGTCATGGTCCGACCACACGTAGTAGCGGCGCGCCGCCGAGCCGGGCTTGGCCTTGCGCGCGCGCTGGAACCACGGATGCTGGTCCGAGGTATGGTTGATCACCAGCTCGGTGATCACGCGCAGGCCGCGCGCATGCGCCGCGGCGATAAAGCGGCGTGCGTCGGCGAGCGTGCCGTAGTCGGGGTGGACGTTGCGGTAGTCGGCGATGTCATAGCCGTCGTCGCGGCGCGGCGACGGATAGAACGGCAGCAGCCATACCGTGTCGACGCCCAGGTTGACCAGGTAGTCGAGCTTGCCGAGCAGGCCGGCGAAGTCGCCCACGCCATCGCCATTGGCGTCGAAGAAGGACTTGATGTGCAGCTGGTAGATCACCGCGTCCTTGTACCAGAGCGGATCGGCGTTGAGCAGGGCGGCGCTGGCGGTTTCGGTAAGGCGTTTCATCCGTGTCTCCACGTATGCCTGTCAGGCGCCGTGCGGGTCGGTCGAGACCGGCGCAGCAGGTGGGCGGGGGGCGGGACGTTCCAGCGGCTGCACATGCCAGACCGCGAACGGCAGCTGCGCCGGGTCGAGCCGGATGCGCTGGTGCTTGCCGCGCAGCTCGAAGCGCTGGCCGCGCATCAGGTCCTGCACCGCCAGGCCGGCCTGGTCGGGCAGGCCCCATTCCCACAGCGGGATTTCGATATCGGCATCGTGCGCGGTGCGCGGGTCGAGGTTGATCGCCACCAGCAGCACGTCGTCGCCGAACAGGTAATCGGTGCCCGGCACGAAGCGCGCGAACCACAGCACCGCGTCGCTGCCGGCCTGGTAGAAGCGCAGCCCCAGGTGGTTCTGCAGCGCGGGGTGGCCGGCGCGGATCTCGTTGAGCCGCGAGATCTCGGCGACGATATTGCCCGGCTGCTGCCAGTCGCGCACGCGCAGCTGGTATTTCTCGGAGTCCAGGTATTCCTCGCGCACCTTGCCGTCGAGCACGAACGGCGCGCTCTCGCACAGCTCGAAGCCGCTGTACATGCCCCACAGCCCGGACAGCAGCGTCGCCAGCGCCGCGCGGATCAGGAACGCGGGGCGGCCGCCGTGATGCAGGAAGTAGGGATTGATGTCGGGCGTGTTGACGAAGAAGTGCGGGCGGAAGAATTCGCGCAGCGGGCTCTGCGTCAGTTCGGTCAGGTACTCGGTCAGCTCCCACTTGGTATTGCGCCATGTGAAGTAGGTGTACGACTGGCTGAAGCCCAGCTTGGCCAGGCGCGCCATCATCTTCGGCCGGGTAAAGGCCTCGGCCAGGAAGATGGTGTCGGGATGGCGCGCGCGCACGTCGGCGATCATCCATTCCCAGAACGGCAGCGGCTTGGTGTGCGGGTTGTCGACGCGGAAGATGCGGATGCCGTGGTCGGCCCAGAACATCACCACGTCGCGCAGCGCCTGCCACAGCGCGGCACCGGCCGGCGCCGCGGCGTAGAAATCGACATTGACGATGTCCTCGTACTTCTTCGGCGGGTTCTCGGCGTAGCGCAGCGAGCCGTCGGGCCGGTGCGCGAACCACTCCGGATGGTCCCGCAGCCACGGATGGTCGGGCGAGCACTGGATCGCAAAGTCCAGCGCCAGCTCCAGGCCGTGCGCCGCGGCGGCGTCGATCAGCCGGCTGAAATCCTCGAAGGTGCCCAGTTCCGGGTGCAAGGCATCGTGGCCGCCTTCCTCGCCGCCGATCGCGTAAGGGCTGCCGGGGTCGCCCGGCTCGCTGCGCAGGCTGTTGTTGCGGCCCTTGCGATGGGTGCGTCCGATCGGGTGGATCGGCGGGAAGTAGAGCACGTCGAAGCCCATGGCGCGGATCGCGGGCAGGCGCGCGATGACGTCGTCGAAGGTGCCATGGCGCTGCGCGTCGTTGCTTTGCGAGCGCGGAAACAGCTCATACCAGCTGGCAAAACGCGCCGCCAGCCGGTCGGCCTCGACCGGCATCGCCACCGGGTGGCGCGACGCGAACGGGCGTCCGGCCGGCGTCTGCATCACGGCGTGCATGGCCGCGGCGGTGCGTTCGGACAGCAGCAGTTGCAGGCGCCGCTCGTCGTCGCCGGCGGCAGCGGTCAGCTCGTCGACGATGGCGGAGAGTTCGCTGCCGGCGGCTTTCTGGTTATCCTTCTTGCCGTTCTTCCTGCCGTTGCCCTGTTTCCCGTTCCCGCCGGGCGGCAGCAGCGCGTCGGCCACCAGCCGGGCACCTTCCTCGGTTTCCAGCGCGACGTTGAGCCCCGCCGCGCGCTTCTTGCCGATCTCGTCGAGCCAGCTGGCGAAGGTATCGCGCCAGGCCTCGACCGTGAATTCATGCCGGCCCAGCGCCACCAGCGGGAAGCTGCCTTCCCAGCGGTCGTTGATGCCTGGCTGCATCGGCGTTTCGCGCCAGTCGGTCTCGCCCGGCGCGCGCCACAACACCGCGGCGGCAAGCTTGTCGTGGCCATCCATCCAGATATCGGCGCTGACGGTCACGCGTTCGCCGACCACGCGGCGCACGGCAAAGCGGCCGGCGTCGCAGGCCGGCTCGACCCGTTCGATGGCGATGCGCGGCGCTTCCATGGCGGCGACCACGCTGCCGAGTCCCGTTACCGCCAGGGTTTCGTGGCCGTGCGGTGCGGTCGCGTCGGGCCGCGGCATGCCGGGCCGGCTCAGCGGCACCGGCGGCACTTCGTAGAGGCGGATATCCGCCGGCGCGAGCGTGATGCTGGACAGCGCGTCGAGCCGGCTGGTGCCGTCGAGGGTGCCGCCCGGTCCGCCCGCTGCCGGCTCCAGGCGGGCACTGGCATGCGGCATGGCGCTGAGCACGCGGTCGGCGCCGAGGCTGGCCGGTTCCATCGGGTCGGGATTGAGCACCACCGCCAGCGCGGGGCCGGCGTCAGGCACCGCCGGGTCATCGCGGTGCGGGGCGGCCTCGGGTCCGTTGCCATGGCCGTCGGGCAGGGGCAGGCGCGCCAGCACGGTCAGCGGCGCGTCGGGGCCGCTCAGCAGGCGCACCGCCAGGGCCGGCGCGGGGTCGCGCGCGGCCAGCCAGGTATTGGCCTCGAGCACTTCATGGGTGATGTCGTAGGGCACGCCGTCATGCGCGTGGCCGTCGGGGGCGAGCGGATCGCGCGCCTGCGCGCCGCCGGTCTCGAATCCCGCCGGCACCAGGATGCCGTCGCCGATCGCCGCGGCGGTCCACAGCGCGCGCCGCGCGCTGAGCGCGTCATGGCGCGCCGGCGCCAGCGCCGGCGCCGCCAGCACGCGGCCGAGGCGGCGCAGCCGCGCCATTTCCTCGGTCAGCCAGGCGCTGCGGTAGTCCCACCACGGCAGCGAGCAGAAGGCGCCGTCGAAGCCGGCGGGCGCCAGCGCGTCTACCTGTGCCGGCGTCAGCCCCGGGGTCCAGGCGAGGAAGCGCGGCGTGCCGCGCGCCGTTTCCGGTACCGCGTCGCCACGCAGGGTCGCCAGCAGCGCGGCCCAGCTCTCGCCGGGCACGCGTGCCGGCGCGCGGCAGCAGAACCCGGCCGCACCCGCGGCCCACGCCAGGCGCAGCCGCGCCGCCCACCATTGCACCAGCGCTTCGGCGATCTGGCGGTCATGCCAGCGCAGGCGCGTGCCGGGGATGTGGTTGTCGGTCTCGTGCGGCGCGAACGCGGGCGCCGCGGTGTCGATCCAGGCGGCATCGGGCAGGTCGTCCTTCCCGGCGGCGCCATCCGCCATATAGCGGTCCAGTGAAATATCGAGCAGAGGGGCCAGGCCATGCCTGGCGCACGCCGCGAGCGTGTCGTCCCCAGGCAGATGCGGCCAGCCGCCGATCAATACGTGGTCGAACCCCAGCGCCGCCACGCGCTGCAGCGCATGCTGGTCGGCCTCGGGCGTTCCGGTCAGGTCGATCTGGCAGATCCGCACATGTCCTCCCGGTGTTTCGCTCCGGCGGAGCAACAAAAATCCCGGAGCGGCGCCTTGCGGCCGGCCGCCGGGATGGCTGTGCCATGCGAAGTGCGTGCCAGCGCGCCCGCGTGCGGAGACACGGCGGTCCGGCGAGGCAGCGCAAGGCCGTGCGCCGCGGCAGCGCATGTGCCGCTTCTGCCACCGCTTGTAAAAACTACTGGAGCCCGCCGTGCCGATGGAAATAACGCGCAAGGCCGCGCGCCCGCCATCCACCGGTGCGCTGCCGGTACGTTTCTTGCCCCTTTGCGCCCATGCGTGCCCTTGCCGGCACGGTGGCAAGCCATCAAAAGGGGACCCATGGATCAATGGCTGGAGGCGGCGCAATGGCCGGCAATGGTGGTGACGGTAGTGGCGACCTGGCTGGTCGGTTCGCGCTCGATCGCGCGGCGGCGCGCCGGCTTCTGGGTGTTCCTGGCCAGCAACGTGCTGTGGATCGCGTGGGGCTGGCATGGCGACGCCTATGCGCTGATCGTGCTGCAGCTGGCGCTGATCGCGATGAACCTGCGCGGCATGCGCGAGGCGCGCAAGGCGTGGCAGGCCGCCGCGTGGCGCGCCTTCGCGGCCACCGACGCAACTGGCGCCGCGCGTCCCGGGCCGCTATCCTTGGACCAGCCCGGCATGCGCCGCATGCCCGGCGCCAACGCGCAACCGCCGGCAGGCGCCGGCTCCGATCGGTGACTTCACGGTCCGTGCGCGGACCAGGGCAGGTGTGCCATGGCAAAGAAAAAAATCCTGTTGCTCAATGCACTGATCGCGGCCTCGCGCGAGGGCGAGCTGGGCTGCCGCCGCGCCGCCACCGCCGCGGCCAACCCCCACCTCAAGTCCGTGCTGACCAGCCGCGCCAATGCCTTCGCCCAGGCCGCGCATGAGCTGCGGGCGTGCCTGCTCGACCTGGGCGAGGTGCCCGCCGCTGGTCCCGCCTCCGCGGCGCGCAGCATCGGCAAGCACAGCTCCGACCGTGCCATCGTGCAGGCGATCAGCAAGCGCGAGCACGCCGTGCAGCGGCGCTATGCGCGCGCGCTGCGCACGCATGTGCTGGGCTCGCGCGTGCGCGCCGTGGTGCGCCGGCAGTATCGCGGCGTGCAGCTGAACCATGAGCTGTTCCGGGTGCTGCGGCAGCAGTACCGCGTGCCGCAACAGCGGCCGTAGCCGGCCTGCATCGGACCAGAGCACTGCCATGCCGGCCGACCTCCATGCCTTCGAACACGCTGCCCGGCTCGTGCTGATGTACGGGCTGGTGCCGCTGTGGCTGCTGGCGGGCGTGGGCGACTGGCTATGTCACCGGGCCACGCAGATCGAACGCAACGCCGGTGTCCCCGAATCCCTGCTGCACATGCTGATGCTGGCCGAAGTGGGCTTGCCGCTGCTGCTGGTGCTGTTCCTCGAGGTCAACGCGCTGGTGATCGCGGCGGTGCTGGCGGCGCTGGTGGTTCACGAGGCCACCGCCTGGTGGGACGTGCATTACGCCAGCAAGCGCCGCCGTATCGCGCCGGTCGAGCAGCACATGCACAGCCTGCTGGAAGTGCTGCCGCTGGCCGCGGCATCGTATGTGGTGGTGTTGCACTGGGACCAGTTCCTCGCCTTGTTCGGGCGCGGCACCGAGCCGGCGCGCATGGCGCTGGCGTTGAAGGCGCAGCCGCTGCCGCCCGGCTATCTGGCCGGCCTGATGGTGGCGGTGGTGCTGCTGGCGGGGCTGCCCTACCTGGAAGAGCTATGGCGCTGCGTGCGCTGGCGCCGGCGCGAACGCGAAGCCCTGCTGGCGCAAGCGACGCGCGCCATGCGAGGCGACGGCTGACCTGCGGCGACGCCAGTCGACCGGACGATCCGGTGGCGGGCGCGGCAGGTCAGGGGAACACGGGTGAGTTCAGCGCACCCGGGCGCTTACTGCTTCGGCGCCGGATCCGGCGAATCGCCCTTGGGGCCGCTTGGCGCATCGGCGGTGGGTGCGGCGGGCGCGCCTTGCTCGCGCGGCTTCTTGCTGCGCGCGGTATTCGAGGCCTTGTCCGACTTGGACTTCGATTTCTTCATGGTGTCCCTGGCGCCAGGGGCGGAAGCGGCGCCCATGTCGGTGGCGGCCGGCTGGTTGCGCGAGGACGGAGGTGAGCCTTCGATCGGCGGCACGCTGGGGTTCGGCACGTTCGGCGACGCCGGTGCTTGTTGGGCAAAGGCCGGCAGGCAGAGCGCGGTGCCGACGACCAGTGCCGTGGTAGCGAGAGTACGTTTCATGATGGTCTCCATTGCAAGACTACGTCGGTCGGGCCCAGGGCCCTCGGGATTGCCGGCGTGCCGTTTCGGCGCGCCGGCGATTCATGCGCGCGGGTCGCGGCCTGGCCCGCTGCGCGCCAGTTGGTGGTAGTGGCAGATGCGTGCCAGCGCCCAGTCGGCGGCGGCTTCGCGCACGGCGTTGCGCGCGCCGGCAAAGCGGCGGGTTTCGGTAAAGGCCGCGATGCCCTGCGCGTGCGACAGCACGTCGTGGGCGGCATGGCCATGGCGGCGGAACACCCAGGCAAAGCATTGCGTGCCGGCGGGGATATCGCCGTCGCCGCCGCCATCGGCCACGCCGGTGTTGGCGATCGCCAGGTCCGCGCCGGTCAGCTGCATGGCGCCGCGCGCCATCGCCAGCGAGACCGCCTCGCTGGTCAGGCCATGGCGCCGGATGGTCTCCGGCGGGACGTGCAGCAGTTGTTCCTTGGCGGACGGCGAGTAGGCCACGATCGCACAGCGCAGCACGTCGCCGCAGCCGGGCACCTCGGCGATGCGCGAGGCAATCAGGCCAGCGGTGCAGGATTCCGCCGTGACCACGTGCAGCCCGTGACGCAGCAGATAGCGCGCGATGCCGACGTTATTGCTGCCGCCTGCGCCGCCGTGGCTCATCGCAATCACTCGCAGGTTCTCCATTGCGGTATCCGCAGTCGATTTCCCGCCAAGGCGGCAGGTTCCGTGCCAGCACCGTGGATGGCGGACGCGCTGCGCCGCAGGGACAGCGCGCCACCGATGGCGGCAGCGGCGGATCCAAATGCGGGGAAAAATGTACATGCAGCGCCGGAGCGCGCCTGTAAAAGCTGCGCGCCGCGCGCCGCGCATACGTGGCACGGCGGTGGCGCTCATCTTGCATGTCTCCCGCGCAACGACCTGTACGGAGAGCGCCATGCCCGAGCAGCCGCCAAAGCCGCCCACGCCCCCTGTGCCACCGCATGGTCCCGCAGCCGATGCGCCGCGCGCGCCGCGCCACGCCGGCAATCCCGAGGACGTGCGCAGGGGCCAGGTAACCAGCCCGCTGCCGCGCGCAGTCTTTCGCCAGCGCTTCCTGGCGCGCTTTACCGATCCGGCCTACCGGCAGGAGGACGAAGCGCTCGACCGCCTCGAGCGCATTGCGTGGGATGCCTATGCGCAAAGCCGCAAGGCGCCGCTCACGCACAAGGCGGGCGCCGGCTATGCCGACCCGGACTACGACCTCTCCGACGAATGGCGCGCCGCCAGCGAGGCGGTGCGCGTGGCCCAGCAGCGCCAGGCCGATCCGGCCACGCGTTCGCGCGTGCTGCTGATCTGCGCGGCCTCGCGCAACGATTACACCTGCCCGGGTGAAATGTCGAAGTCCTGGCGCCTGGCCGGGCTTGCGCGCGAGCGGCTGGCAGCGCAGGGCATCGAGGTCGACCTGCTCGACCTGAGCCACCTGGCCTCCGACCCGCAACTGCACATCCATCCGTGCAAGGGCTGCGTATCGACTGCGATGCCGCTGTGCCACTGGCCGTGCAGCTGTTATCCCAACCATGCGCTGGGCCAGGTCAATGACTGGATGAACGAGATCTACCCGCGCTGGGCCGCCTGCCACGGCGTGCTGATCGTCACGCCGGTGTACTGGTACCAGGCCAGCAGCCCGCTCAAGCTGATGATGGACCGGCTGGTCTGCGCCGATGGCGGCAACCCGGATCCCACCAGCACGCACGGCAAGGACGTGACGCGGGCCAAGGCGATCGAGCTGTCGGGCTGGGACTATCCCAAGCACCTGGCCGGGCGCGCCTACGGGCTGGTGGTGCACGGCGACGTCGCCGGCATCGAAGGCGTGCGCCGCGCGCTGTCGGACTGGCTGGACTGGATGGGACTGATCGATGCCGGCGCCCAGGCGCGGCTGGACCGGTATATCGGCTACTACGAGCCTTATGCCACCAGCCACGTCGCGCTGGACCACGATACCGGCGTGCAGGGCGAAGTCGACAACGTGGCGCGCGCGCTGGCTTGCGCGGTCGAGCAGCTGCGCCATGGCCAACTGCGCACGGCGGACCAGGGCCTGGTGGCGCCGCGGCAGAAATAGCGCAAGCGCTGACAGCAACCCCGCTGGCCGCCGCGGCGGGACGAACGGAGGCAACGATGGATCGCAGAGACAACTGGCGCGGCCGCCCATGGCACGAAAGTGCCGTGCCCGAGGCCGATATGCGCAGCCACTACGTGGGTGCCTATGGCGTGTACGACTATGACCAGCCCGTCGACCCCGGCGAATTCGGTGGCGGCCGCGGTACCGGGGAATGGCGGCCGCGCGATACCCAGGCGCCGCCAGCCCGGGGCATGGCCGATCCCTACCGCCAGTTCACCGGCTACAACGAGCGCATGGACCTCTACCGCGGCGGCACGGAACACCGGCGGCCGGTCGGGCCGCGCAACTACCAGCGCAGCGATGAGCGCATCCTCGAAGACCTGTGCGAGCAACTGACGCGCAGTGGCCGGCTCGACCTGAACGAGGTCGAGGTGCGGGTCGAGCAGGGCGTGGTCACGCTGGAGGGCAGCGTGCCGGATCGCCACCAGAAGTACCGCATCGAGGATATTGCCGACGAGGTCTTCGGCGTCAGGGACCTGGTCAACCACTTGCGGGTGGTCAGGGCGTCCGGGGCCGAAGGCCACCCCGGCCACGGCATGCGCATGTATTGAGGCGGCGGCGCGGAGGCCCGGCCATGCCCGATTCCCCGAGGACGGACACCAACCCGCGCGGCAACGCCGTCGGCGCGGCCGACACGGCGCTGCAGGCATCGCTGTGCGAGCGCTTGTGGGAGAGCGGACTCGACGTCAGCGAGATTGCGCTGGACGTGGCGCAAGGCCGCATCACGCTGCGCGGCGCGATCGGCAGCGCCGCCGACCGCGACGCGGTCGAGGCCTGCGTGCGCGCGAGCGCCGGCGGGCGCGACGTCGTCAATCACATCGAGGTCGCGCCCGACCGCACCGGGGGGTGAGCCGTGTGCGCTGGCATGGCTTTCGCAACAGCGGCAGATCCGGCCACGCGAAATGCCGCTGGCCGTTCCCGAGGAAGGAGACTGTCATGAGACACACTGCGATCCTTGCGCTGGCCGCGCTGCTCAGCATGCCCGCGTGGGCCCAGACCACCACCACGCGCCCCGGCGCCGACACGCGCGCGCCGGGCACGTCGGCGTCGGACGTCATGCCGGGCCAGGGCGACACGCGCCGCGCCACGCCCGCGACGCCGGCCACACCGGCCACCCCGGGCGGCCACGGCACCCACGCCACGCCGGCAACGCCCGCCACGCCTGCCAGCCCCGCCGTGAACGAGGGGCCGCAATCGCCGCAACGGTATGACTATCCGGCGTCGGAACCGAAGGCGCCCAAGAGCCGCAAGTAGTTGCCACCCGGCAGCCGGGGCCGCACACAGGGCCTGGCCAGTGTTTCAGAGTCCCGAAGGCCAGGTTTCCGGCGCGCCCGGCACCGGCGCCGCCGGCAGCGCCGGCACCGCGCTGCTGCGGTCGAACCACGCCAGCACGTCGAACTGCCGCGGCAGGATGGCGCGCGCGTAGTGGCTCTGCAGTTCAGTCTCCGGCCGGTAGATCACGCCGATGAAGCGCTCCTGCCGCGCCGGCATCAGCAGTTCGCGCAGTTCGGCGTGCACCGCGCTGCCATCACCGTCAGCCACGCCGCCGCCGCGCAAGTCGGTCCAGCCCTGCGCATGGCCGGCCGCGTGGAACAGGTGCTCGTAGCTGTCCGGCCGCGCGGGACGCACCTGCTTGATTTCCATGGGCCCGTCCCACGAAGTTGCCGCCGCGACGGTGCCGTCGTAGGTGCTGAAGCCGACCAGCGCGGCGGCGTCGCCGAAGGCCTCGCGGCATAGCTGGCCGATATTCAGCTGGCCCTGGCTGATGCCCATTTCGGTCTGCGCGGCATCCCCGATATGCGAGTTGTGCGCCCACACCACCGCGCGCGCTTCCGGCCCATGGGCGTGCAGCAACTGCGACAGGGTCTCGAACATATGCGTGTCGCGCAGGTTCCAGCTGTCGTCGCTGCCGTGGTACATGACGCGGTAATAGCGTTCGGCCGACGCCACCAGGCGCGCGTTCTGCGCGGCATCGAGGAAGTCTTCGTGCCCGGCGCGCGCATAGGCCAGGCGCTTGTCGAGCAAGGCCTGCAACTGCCCGACCACCGCGTCCTCGCAGTCGGCATGGGTGCCGTGCAGCACGGCGCGGCCGTAGCGCGCCGGGTCGCGCCGCCATGGCTCCAGGCAGCCATAGCGTTCGCGCGCGGCCTGTGCGGCGCGCGGGTCGACGCCTTCCAGGTAGGCCAGCACCGCCGCCATCGACGCGCCCAGACTGTAGATGTCGAGACCGAAGAAACCGGCACGCCGGGCGGGCGCGAGCGCGGCATTGTGCGCGTGCAGCCAGCGGATAAAGCGCGCCACTTCGAGGTTGCGCCACATCCAGACCGGGAAGCGCGTAAAGGCCGCGCCGGGGGACTCGGCGGGTTGCTGCGGGCGGCCGCGCACGTGGCGGTCCACCGCGGCGGCGTCCGGCCAGTCTGCTTCCACCGCAATGATGCGGAAGCCGTGCCGCGCCACCAGCTGCGCGGTCAGCGCGGCGCGGGCGTGGTAGAACTCGGCGGTGCCGTGCGTGCTCTCGCCCAGCAGCACCACGCGGTGCCCGCCGAGCCGGTCGGCCAGCGCCGCGGCACTGTTGGCAAAGGCGCCGGTGAAGGGGCTTTCGGCCGCGTGGTCGACGGCCGGCCACGGCACGGTCGCGGCCGCGATGGCGGCCACGGCGTGTGGGTCGGCCCGGTGTCGTGGCATGGTCGCGCGGGCTGCCGGCCGCGTGCCGGCAGCCTCAGCGTTGCGGCAGGCAGTGCGGATCAGCCGTGAATGGCGCGGGGATCGTGGCCAAAGCTGTTGCGCGAGCGGATCTGGCCGTCGCGGCCATGAATCAGCAATTCGACGTGCTCGCGCTGGGCCTGCGAGGTGCCGGCGGCGACCGCCTCTTCCTGCGTGGCGTGGTGCGATTCGGCGTAGCGTGCGCCTTCGTGGATGACGTCCCAGCCTTCGTCGTGCGGAACGACGTGTATGTTGCTGCCCATGTCGGGTCTCCTCGGATATCGGTCCTTTTATTGTGGTCGATCTGCGCGGGCTGTCTATCCGGCGGCGTCTGACAGGCGCGAAGCGCTTCCGGTTCCACTTTCCGATGGAAATCCCTGGTTATTTATCCGGCCTCTTGTAAGCTGGACTTGGATCGCAATCAGAGGAGCGGACCATGCGAGCAAGATTTGCCAGGGGGCTGACGCAGTCGCCGGTGACCGTGGTGGCCCGGGCGTTCGACGGAGAAGCGGTGCGCACTCCCCAGGTGGGCGACCTGGTGACGGTGTATAGCCAGGACCAGGACACCGAATTCAATATCCGCCTGTGCGAGGCCGTCGAGCCCGGCCGCTGGCGCGGCGTGGTCTACGCGATCGGCCGCGGACAGGACGTGCTGGTCACCGCCGAAGGGCTGGAGATCGACGATGTGGTCGAGGTGATGCGGGAGGAAATCGCCTCCGTGATTCCCTGCGGCCGATCCCACTGAACGCCGCACCCGTGCGGGTGCGGGCCATCCGGAATTGACGTTGCCCGGGACCGGCCTTACGCCGGCCGCGCGGGCTGTTTCGGCACGCCCAGCCACATTGCCAGGCCGCTTGCCAGCAGCAGTGCCGCGAGCAGGTAGAGCGCATGGTCCAGGCTGCCGGTGCGGGTCTTGATCTGCCCGATCACCCACGGGCTGACGATGCCGCTGGTGATGCCGACGCTGCTGATGAAGGCGATCCCGGCGGCGGTGCCGGCGCCGGGCAGGTAGCCCGGCGGCAGCGCCCAGAACACCGGCAGCGCGGCAAAGATCAGCACCGCCGCCACCGACAGGATGGCCAGCATCGCGGCCAGCCCCGGCAGCGGCAGCGTCAGCGCCGCCAGCGCCAGGGCGCCGCCCGCGGTGCACAGCAGGAAATGGCGATGGCGCTCGCCGGTGCGGTCGGAATGCCGCGCGATCACGATCAGTCCGACCGCGCCCACCGCATTCGGCACCACCGAATACAGGCTCACCGACATCACGTCGGTCACGCCGAAATCCCGGATCATCAGCGGCATCCAGAAGCTGAGCGCGAGCGAGCCGCAGGTCAGCGAAAAATAGATAAAGGCGAACAGGTACACGCGCGGGTTGCGCAGCACCTGGCGCAAGGCATGCAGCGAATGGCCGCCGGCCTGCGCGTGCGCGGCGGTGTCGCGCAGCAGGCAGGCGCGTTCGCGCTCGCTCAGCCAGCTTGCCTGCTGTGGCCCGTCGACCAGCAAACGCGCGGCCGCCAGCCCCAGCAGCACCGCCGGCGCGCCTTCGATCGCGAACATCCACTTCCAGCCCTGCAGGCCCAGCACGCCGGCCATGTCGCGCATGATCCAGCCGGACACCAGCCCGCCCAGCACGCCCGCCACCGCCACGCCGGCAAAGAAGATCGCCATCACCGCGGCACGCCGGCGCGCGGGGAACCAGTAGGTCAGGTACAGCACGATGCCGGGGAAGAAGCCGGCCTCGAACACGCCCAGCAGGAAGCGCAGCGCGTAGAACTGCGTCGGTGTCGACACCGCCATCATCGCCACCGACACGATGCCCCACAGCACCATGATGCGGGTAAAGGTGCGGCGCGCGCCGAAGCGCGCCAGCAGCATGTTGCTCGGCACCTCGCACAGCACGTAGCCGACGTAGAACACCGCGGCGCCAAGGCCGTACATGGCGTCGCTGAAGCCCAGGTCCTGCTTCATCTGCAGCTGCGCAAAACCGATGTTGATGCGGTCCAGGAACGACACCACGTAGCAGACGAACAGGAAGGGAATGATGCGCAGCCAGACCTTGCGGTAGAGCGCGTCCTCGTCGCGCGCGGCCAGTGCTGCGGCTGGGGCGGCGGCTGGGGCTGCGGCTGGGTCGGAAGGCGCCAGGCTGGATAGGGACGAAAGCTCCCCTGAGACCGGATGGCTCATCGGTGTTGTCTCCGTGCGAGGGTGGCTGCGGCGGCAGGCAGCCGGGCGGATGCCGCCAGTGGGCCGCGTCTGGTGCGCGTTGGCCCGGGATGTGTTGCAGAAGGGCGCGCGGCGCAGGCGCGGACCGGCCGCGCTTGCGCCGCGCGCTCCGGTCAGGCCGGCGCGGTATCCGTTTCCGCGCTGGCGATGACGCCCGCGCGCGCTTCGGCCATAGCCGCCAGCAGCACGTCGTGGTCGCCGATATGGTTGGCCAGCAGCAGGATCAGCTGCGCGTTGGCGGCCTGGCTCTGGGCTTCGTCGAGGTCGCGGTGCATCTCGATCAGCGCTTCGTAGAAGTCGTCGGGCCGCGCCAGGTTGGACTGGGTGTTGAGGGTATTGGGCATCGCTATCTCCGGTGGTGCTGGGCTGGCGCTCGGGCAATCAGGCGGCCATGCGGCCCGGCTGCGGCGCGCGCAGCCCGGCGCCGGTGGCGCGCGCCAGCGCGGCGCGGATCGCGGCCGGGTCGGGACGGTGCCAGCGCGCGCACACATGCTGGTCCGGACGGATCAGGTAGCAGGTGCCGGGCGCGGCGCCGTAGCGTGCCGCCGCCAGGCCTTGGTCGTCGCGCAGCACGGTGGCGTGGCTGCAGGTCATGGGCGGCTGCGCGGCGTCGGTGACATAGACCAGCCGCAGCGGCGTGCCGGCCTGCTTCAGCGCCGCCAGGTCGGCCAGCGTGCCGGCATCGAGGCCTTCCGGATTGCCGAACACCAGCAAGGTGAAGTCGCCGCCGAGGTACGACAGCAGCCAGCCCGCGCCGCCCACGCCGGACACCGGCGCATCGCAGCAGACCGCGCCCGGCACCAGCTTGCCGCCGGCAGCGGGCGCGGCGTCCTCGGTGTTCAGCGGCGAGCCGTGCAGCACCGCCGGTACCGACAGCCTGCCGCTGTTCACCAGGGCGCGCGCGAACGCGTGGCGCCTGGACAGCGCCAGCACCGCGTCGCGGAACACGCGGCTGGCGGCGCTCTTGGGCGTGATGAAGTCGGTCGAGCGGGTGGAGTTGCGGATGTTCTCGTCGGCGGCGAATTCGCGCTCGCTGGCGTAGGTGTCCAGCAGCCGGTCGCAGGCATGGCCTTGCAGCACGTAGGCCAGCTTCCACGCCAGGTTCTCGGCGTCCTGCACGCCGCTGTTGGCACCGCGCGCGCCGAACGGCGAGACCCCGTGCGCGGCGTCGCCGGCGAACAGGATATTGCCGTGGCGGAAGCTGTCCATGCGCTGGCAGGAGAAGGTGTAGACGCTGACCCACTCCAGCTCGAACTTCACCTCCTTGCCCAGCAGCGCCTGCACCCGCGGAATCACGCGCTCCGGGGATTTCTCCAGCACCGGGTCGGCGTCCCAGCCCAGCTGGAAGTCGATGCGCCAGACATTGTCCGGCTGCCGATGCAGCAATACCGACTGGTGCGGATGGAAGGGCGGATCGAACCAGAACCAGCGCTCGGCCGGGAAATCGGCCTCCATCCTGACGTCGGCAATCAGGAAGCGGTCGCGGAAGGTGCGGCCCTTGCTGTCCAGGCCCAGCAGCTTGCGCATCGGGCTGCGCGAGCCGTCGGCGGCGACCACGTAGCGCGCGGCCAGCGGGTAGCAGCCGTCGGGGGTCTCGACGCTCAGCACCACGCCGGCATCGGTGCCGCCGCGGCTTTCCACGCCGACCACCTTGTTGCGCCAGCGGATCTCGATATTGGCCAGCGCCTGTGCGCGCTCCAGCAGGTAGCCTTCCAGGTAGTACTGCTGCAGGTTGATGAAGGCGGGACGGCGATGGCCGCTCTCGGGCAGCAGGTCGAAGCTGTAGACCTGCTCGTCGCGCAGGAACACCCTGCCGACATGCCAGCGCACGCCCTTGTCGACCATGCGCTCGCCGCAGCCGAGACGGTCGAAGATATCGAGCGTGCGCTTGGAAAAGCAGATCGCGCGCGACCCGGTCGACAGCGTGCAGTCGTCATCCACCAGCACCACGCGCACGCCGCGTTGCGCCAGGTCGATGGCGGTGGCCAGCCCGACCGGGCCGGCCCCGACCACGACCACCGGATGCACCGCCGCGGGCGCGGCGTCGGCGGATTGGGCGGATTGCCCGGCGCGCTGCTGTTCCGCGCAGGGCTGGTATGCGAACGACAGCCGCTGGTAGTCGATGCTGCTCATGCTTGTGTCTCCTCCACCTGAAAAGCTCTGTTGTGCGATGGCTTGTGGGGGTGCCGTCGTCAGTCCTGCAGCGCGGCCCACATCTCCTTGTCGCGCTGCGCGGTCCAGATGCGCGGATGGCGCATGCCGCTGGCCTCGTCATAGGCGCGCGAGACGTCGAAGGGGAGGCAGTGCTCGTAGATGAAGACGTGGCCGAACTTCGGATCCATGGCGCGGCGCGTGTGCGCCATCGCGGCCTTCAGATCGAGCTTTTCCGCCACCGCTTCCTGGCCCGACTTGAACAGCGTGGTGACGAAGTCCTTGGTGTAGGCGATGCCCTTTTTCACTTCATCCGGCGTGGTCAGCGCGGGGCCGCGGCCAGGCACCAGCTTCTCGGGGTTCAGCGCCTGCAGCGCATCGAGCGTGGCCGGCCATTCGGCCAGTTGCGCATCGCCGCAGTAGCAGGCGGCGTCGTACTCGACCAGGTCGCCGGAGAACAGCACCTTCTGCTGCGGCAGCCAGACCACGGTGTCGCCCTTGGTGTGGCCCGAGCCCAGGTGGGCGATGCGCACTTCCAGCTGGCCCAGGAACAGGGTGATTTCCTTCTCGAACACCAGCGTCGGCCAGGTCAGGCCGGGCACGGTCTCGACGCCGGCGAACAGGCGCGGGAAGCGTTCGATCTCGGACTTCATGTCGGCCTCGCCGCGCTCGACGATCATCTCGTAGGTGCCGCGGCTGGCGATGATCTGCTGCGCGCCCTCGGCAAAGTAGGCCGACGCGCCCAGCACGCGCACGGCGTGGTAGTGCGACAGCACCACGTACTTGATCGGCTTGTCGGTGATGGTGCGGATGCGTGCGATCAGGTCCTGCGCCATGGCCGGCGTGGCGGTGGTGTCGACGATCAGCACGCCGTCGTCGCCGATCACCACGCCGGAGTTGGGGTCGCCCTCGGCGGTATAGGCCCACGCGTTGTCGGACAGCTGGGTGAAGGTGATCTGCTTGGCTTCCAGGTCAGCCTGCGATGCGAATGCCTTGGACATGGCGTCTTTTCCTTTTGTGGGAGGGCAAGACGGCACGGACCGCAGTGCATGGTGGTGCACGCGGCAGGACGCTGGCTGTCTCGCCCCCGTTCGTATGGATTTCCGGATCTCGCACGGCCTGGCCGGCCGTGTCGCGACGGGGTAATGCCATCTTAGGAAAGGTCGGTGAATTAATCAATAGCGAAATGATTCGTCTATGACAAATAATTGTGGCGACGACCAGGGGCCGCGCTGATGTCGGGGTAAACCCGCGTACGGCGGGATTGGGGAGGCGTTCGATTAATATCCGGCTTTTCCGATCACACAGGACCTCAATGGCCAGACCCAGGGCAGGAGCGGGGGCAAAGCCGTCAGGCGAGCCCCCGGCGCGCGCCGACAAAGCGCAGCGCGGCATCCAGAGCGTCGAGGTGGGCGCGCGCCTGCTCGCGGCGCTGGCCGCGGCGCGCGTGCCGATGCCGCTGGCGGCGCTGGCCGAGGCCGCGCAGCTGGCGCCGGCCCAGGCGCATGCCTATCTGGTCAGCCTGGCGCGGCTGGGCCTGATCAAGCGCGACCACCTGTCCGGCCGCTACGAGCCCGGCCCGCTGTCGCTGCGCCTGGGACTGCTGCACCTGGAGCAGGACGCCGCCTGGCGCGCCGCGCTGCCGCGCGCCGATGCGCTGGCGCAGGCGCTGGGCTGCAGCGTGGCGATCTGCCTGGCGGGGCCGCAGGGGCCGACCATCGTGCGCTATGTGCCGGCCAGCGCGCCGTTGCACGTCAACCTGCACGTGGGCACGGTGATGGCGCTGGCCGCCACCGCCACCGGCCGCGTGTTCTGCGCCTTCCAGCCGCCGGCGCAGTGGCAGCCGTTGTGGCACGCGCAGCAGCCGGATGCCACCGCGGCGGACCTGGCTGCATTCAACGCCAGGCTGGCGGAGATTCGCGCGCGCGGCATCGAGCGCAGCATCGATGCCCCCAGCCCCGCCGTCAGCAGCCTCAGCGTGCCGGTGCTCGACGGCGCCGGCGCGTTGCGGCTGGTGCTGACGCTGGTGGGATCGACCGGCGCCATCGATGTCGACTGGCACGGCGCGGCGGCGCGGGCGCTGCTCGCCGCGGGCGCGGAGATCGGTGCGGCGCTGCGCGAACCGAACGGTGAACAGCCATGAGCGGCGCGAACGAAACCCCGCAGGACCCGGACGGCGGCAAGCCGCAGCGCGGCATCCAGTCGCTTGACAGCACCGGCCAGTTGCTCGGCGCGCTGGTGGCCGCGGGGCGGCCGCTGCCGCTGCGCGACCTGGCGCTGGCCGCGGGCATGCCGGCGGCCAAGGCATTTCCGCACCTGGTGAGCCTGCAGAAGACCGGACTGCTGGCGCGCGATGCCGCCGGCAACTACCGGTGCGGACCGCTGGCGCTGGAGCTGGGGCTGATCGCGCTGCAGCGGCTGTCGCCGACGCGCGAGGCCGAACCGGAGGTGATCGAGCTGGCCGGCACCACGGGCCTGAGCGTGGCCATGGCGGTGCTGGGGCCGCTCGGGCCCACGGTGGTGCGGCTGGAAGAATCGGCGCGGCCGCAGCATGTCAGCCTGCGCGTGGGCACGGTGCTGTCGCTGGTCCATACCGCGATCGGCCGCACCGTCGCGGCGCACCTGCCGGCCAACGTGCTGGCGGGCCTGCTGCAGAACGATGCGCTGCGCATGGCGGGCGCCGCCGCCGACAAGGTGCTCGGGCCCGGCGGCAAGCTGGCGCCGGCCTACGCCGCGCGGCTGGCGCAGGTGCGTGCGGCGCGCCTCGACAATGCGCTGAGCCATCCGGTGCCGGGCATCGACACGCTGGCGGCGCCGGTGTTCGACCACACCGGCAGCCTGGCGCTGGTGATCGCGGTGATGGGTTCGAGCGGCAGCTTCGACAGCAGCACCGCCGGCGCCACCGCCGCGCTGGTGCGGCAGGCGGCGGCACGGCTGTCGTGGCGCTTCGGCGCCCCCGAGGCTGGCTGAGGCCTCAGGCCTGGCGGTCAGTTATCGAGCTTGATCTTGGCGGACTTGATCAGGCTGTCCCACTTCTCGTATTGCGCGCGGATATAGCTGCCGAACTGCGCCGGCGTGGCGGGAAAGGGCACCGTGCCCTGGCTGGCCAGCCTGGCGGCCAGTTCGGGCTGCTTCAGCGCGTCGACGATCTCGCCGTTGAGACGGTCGATCACCGCCTTCGGCGTGCCGGCCGGAGCCGCCACGCCGAACCATGCGGTCAGTTCGTAGCCGGGCACGCCGGCGGCGGCCAGCGTCGGCACGCCGGGCAGCTGCTCGGACGGCTTCTGCGTGGTCACCGCCAGCGCGCGCACGCGCTTGTCGCGGATATACGGCAGTGCCGTGGAGACGCTGTCGAACATCATGGTGATGCGCCCGCCGATCAGGTCGGTCATCGACGCCGCGCTGCCCTTGTACGGAATATGCGTGATATCGACACCAGCCAGGTGCGTGAACAGCTCGCCCGCCAGGTGCGACGACGAGCCGTTGCCGAACGAGCCGTAGGTGAGCTTGGCCGGCTCCTTGCGCGCCAGCGCCAGCAGTTCCGGCACGGTGCGCGCGGGCACGCTGGGATGCACCACCAGCACGTTGGGCAGGTAAGCCACCGACGCCACCGGCGCGAAGTCCTTGAGCGGATCGTAGCCGGGCTTGTCATACAGGCTCTTGTTCACCGCCAGCGAGCCGAAGGTGCCGAACAGCAGCGTATAGCCGTCGGCGGGCGCGCGCGCCACCGCAATCGCCGCGAGGTTGCCGCCGGCGCCGGGGCGGTTGTCGATCACCACCGGCTGGTGCAGCCGCGCCGACAGCGCGTTGCCGATTTCGCGCGCCAGCAGGTCGGTGGCGCCGCCCGGCGGGAACGGCACCACCAGCCGCACCGGCTTGTCGGGGTAGTCCGCCAGCGCGGTGCCGGCGGCGGTCGCCGCCCATGCAAACAGCAGCCCCGTGGCCGCACGCCTGATCCAACCCTGCATCGCTGTCTCCTTTCCTTGATCTGTTGCGATGGAACGGGCGTCAGTGTGTCGCAGCGGCGGCGCGTGCGGGTTCGGGATTGGCGAAGGTCGGGTTCGGCCGGATGCAGTGCCGATCAGTCAGGCTGGCGCAGCCGCGCGATGGTGCCGAACAGGGTTTCCAGCTCCACCGGCTTGACCAGGTGCGCATCGAAGCCCGCGGCTTCGGTATGCTCCCGGTCGGCCGGCTGGCCAAAGCCCGTCAGCGCGACGAAACGGGTCGATTCGGTGCCGGCCACGCCGCGCATGGCGCGCACCACCTCGAAGCCGTCCATGCCCGGCATGGCCAGGTCGATCAGCGCGATATGCGGCCGGCAGCGCGGCGCCACGTGCAGGGCCTCGGAGCCGTCGTAGGCAATGGTCACCTCGTGGCCGCACATTTCGAGCAGCATCGCCAGGCTGTCGGCGGCGTCGCGGTTGTCGTCGACCAGCAGGATGCGCTGCACCTTCACCTCGGCGCTGGCGTGGTCGGTCGCCGGCAGGGCGGCGTCGCGCGGGGCGTCAGGCTGGCGCGCGGCCGGCAGCGGCAGGCGTACGGTGAAGGTGCTGCCCAGCCCGGGCCCGGCACTGGCGGCGGCGATGGTGCCGCCGTGCAGCTCCACCAGCGAGCGGCACAGCGACAGGCCGATGCCCAGCCCGCCCTGCACATCGGTGCCGGGCCGGCCTTCCTGCACGAACAGCTGGAAGATTTCCTCGAGCGCATGCGGCGAGATGCCCCGGCCCTGGTCCGCCACCCGGATCTCGAGGGTACGGTGCTGCACCGCCGTGGCAATCGTCACGACGGTGCCGGGCGGTGAAAACTTCGATGCATTGAGCACCAGGTTCTGCAACACCTGCACCAGCCGCGTCTTGTCGGCATCCATGCGGATCGGGCCGTGCGCGCGCTGCACGTCGACGCGCTGCGACTTGGCATCGAGCGCCGGGCGCGCGCCCTCGATCGCCAGCGCGATGATGTCGTCGAGTTCCACCGGTCCGGTGCGCAGCTCGATCCGGCCGGAGGTGATGCGCCCGATGTCGAGCAGGTCGTCGACCAGCCGGCTCAGGTGCGTCACCTGGCGCTCGATCAGCGCCAGGCTCTGGTTGGCCAGCGCGCCGTCGCCGGGCGCCAGCCGCATCGCGGTCAGCGCGCTGCGCACCGGCGCCAGCGGATTGCGCAGCTCGTGCGAAAGCGTGGCGAGGAATTCGTTCAGGCGCTGGCTGGAGCGTTCCAGTTCCTCGCGGCGGCGGCGTTCGCTCATGTCGCGCGTCACCTCGGCAAAACCGCGCAGCGCGCGCGAATCGTCGTACACGGCGGTCAGCGTGACATTGGCCCAGAACAGCGAACCGTCCTTGCGCACGCGCCAGCCTTCGTCCTCGATGCGCCCGGCGCGCCGGGCCAGGTCCAGGTGCCGGGCCGGCTTGCCCGCGGCGACGTCTTCCTGCGGATAGAACAGCGAGAAATGGCGGCCGATGATCTCGTCGCGCCGGTAGCCTTTGATATAGGACGCGCCCGAGTTCCAGCTGGCGATATGGCCGCCCGGATCGAGCATGAAGATCGCGTAGTCCTTGACGCCCTCCACCAGCAGGCGCAGCGATTCTTCGCTCTGGCGCAGCGCCTCGGCAGCGCGGCGCTGCTCGGTCAGGTCGCGCGTGACCTTGCCGAAGCCGATCAGACGGCCGTCGGGATCGCGCAAGGCGGTGATGACGACGTTGGCCCAGAAGCGGCTGCCGTCCTTGCGCACGCGCCAGCCCTCGTCCTCGAAGCGGCCCAGTTCGGCGGCCGCCTTCAGTTCCGCGTCGGGCCAGCGGCGGGCGATAGCGTCGGGCGTATAGAACTGCGAGAAATGCTTGCCCAGGATCTCCTCGCGCCGGTAGCCCTTGATGCGCGCGGCGCCCTTGTTCCAGCTGGAGACATGGCCGTCCACGTCGAGCGTGAAGATGGCGTAGTCCTGTACGGCTTCCACCAGCGTCCGGTAGGGGGTGTCCGCGGCGTTGCGGTCGTCCGGGCTGCCGGGCTGCGCGCCGCTGGTTGGGGCGCTGGTTGGGGCGCTGGCGTTGCCGGCATGGGGTTGCGGATCCTCGGGGCGTCTTGTCATGGGATGGGCTGGGCGACGTGCCGGCATGTACCGGCACATCCGATCCTGGTCGTGCGGTAAGGATACGCCTGCTGGCGCTTCGCTGGCACCCGCCCGCATCGTCAAGTGCAGCACAAACTTCCCGGCGCGCCGGCGCAAGCCAAGGTCAGACGCTTCCGTGATGGCAATCGGAATGTACGGATTGTCTGGCCAGGGTGGCTCCCTAGAATGGACGTACCAGGTTCTTCAGGCCTCCATCCCTCAGCGCCGATGACACAGTCCGACGATCGCCAGCCGCAGCGCAAAGCCATGCCGTGCAGCACGTGCTGCCGGATGGCCGGCGCCTGCCCTGAGTGCAAGCCGGGCGGCCCGCAACGGGGCACGGCAGGCACGGAAGGCGCGCAACGCACGGTCTGCCTGCGCAAGGGCGAGTTCCTGTACCTGCTGGGCGACCCGGTGACATCGGTCTATGCCATTCGCGTCGGCACCATCAAGACCCATGTCACCACCGAAGACGGGCGCACCCAGGTGGTCGCCTTCCACTTCCCCGGCGACATGGTCGGACTCGACAGCCTGGTGCGCCCGCACTATGCGTCGTACGCCACCGCGCTCGAAGACACCAAGCTGTGCCTGTTCACCGTCGACGCGCTGCGCCTCGCCGCGGCCACGCTGGCGCCGCTCGGCAGGCAATTGCTGGCGGCGCTGGACGGCGAGCTGCAGCGCGCGCGGGCGGTGCAGACCATGCTGGCGCTGATGACTGCCGAAGAGCGGCTGGTGACCTTCCTGCTGTGGCTGGCCGACGGCTTCGCGCTGCGCGGCTTTTCATCGTCGGCCTTCGTGCTGCGCATGAGCCGCGAGGAAATCGGCAGCTTTATCGGCCTGACGCTGGAAACGGTCAGCCGGCAGTTCTCGCGGCTGGCGGACGTCGGCCTGATCACGGTACGGCACCGCACCATCACGCTGCTCGACAAGCCCGCGCTGCGCGCCATTGCCGCGCGCCCGATGATCCTCGTCCACGCGCCCGCGCCACGCTTGCCGCTGGCGGGCGGCGCAGCGGCACCCGCGCAAGGCTGACATGGAACAGGCCAGGCCTGCCGGTGCCAGCGCGCCCGACACGCACCACGAAGCGGACGCGGACAGCCTGCGGCAGGTCGAGGCGCTGAACCTGTCCTACCTGCTGCTGGTACAGCGGCTGATGCGCGAAAACGAGGCCGAGGCACTGTTCCGGCTCGGCCTCGGGCGCGAGCTGGGACGCCTTCTGGCAGCGCTGACGGCGCCGCAGATCGTGGCGCTGGCGCGTTCCAGCCTGGTGCTGTGCCGCTTCCGGCTGGATGACAGCCTGCTGGTGGCCACGCTGACCGGGACTGAGCCGCCGCACGCCTTGCCAGGCATGCATGCCGCCATCGTGATGGCATCGCGGCGCGATTGAGACACGACTTCTGGAATCGGAGGGTATATGACGGGCAATGCGATCACGCATGTCGAGCTGAAGCGGATCACCATGGCCACAGACCGTCGCGGCGGGTGGCTGCCCGCCGCCGACCGCACTGAAATCGCCGGCACGCTGCAGATGCAGGACATCGTCCAGGCGCTCGGCGCCGAGGCCGCCGAGCAGGGCTGCATCGAAGCCGGCCTGGAAACCCTGGCGATGGCGGGGCACCCGCCGGTGCGCGCGGTGGTCTCGGTGGGCGACGGCCGGCAGCCGGCGCTCGACTTCTATGTCGACGCCGACATGCAGGCCTGCTGCGCCCTGGACCGCACCGTGCAGCAGGCCGTCGCCAGCCGTTTCACCAGCGTGCTGCCGCCCGGGCTGGCGGTGTCGGTGCTGCCGCTGGCCGTCTATGTGGGCGATTGCCGCGGGCAAGCGCCCGGGCCCGAGGCGCAGGCCTGGGCTGACTGCGCGCGCGAGCTGCTGTCCGGCGGCGAGATGCAGCAGCGGCTCGCGGTCGTCTGCGCTTATCTGTCGGTCCTGCATGACGCGCAGGGCCTTGCCCAGCGGCTCGGCCTTCTGCAGCAGAACCTGCTGGACCAGGGCCAGGAGGCCTTGTCCTGGCGCCTGCGGCGGCACCGCAGCGTCGAGGGCCGCGCGCTGGCGCAGGCGCTGGAAGGCCTGGCCCGCGCCGCGGACGAGGCGCTGCATGAGTCCGGCAGCCGCTACAGCCGCGAGCGCGCCAGCTACCAGATCGAACAGATGCGGCAGGTGCACGACCAGATCGCGCGCTTTCGGGACAGCTGCCGGCTGGCGCCGCAGCAGCCGTGCCGGCACGCAGCCGGCACGGCGGGCTGAAGGGCGCTTGCTCAGATGCCTGCCATGCAGGTGTACTTGATGACCAGGTAATCGTCGATGCCGTAATGCGAGCCCTCGCGGCCCACGCCCGATTGCTTGACGCCGCCGAACGGCGCGACCTCGTTCGAGATCAGCCCCGTGTTGACCCCGACCATGCCGTATTCCAGCCGTTCGGAGACGCGCCAGACCCGGCCCAGGTCGCGCGCATAGAAGTAGCTGGCCAGGCCGAACTCGGTATCGTTGGCCATGGCGACCACGTCGTCCTCGGTGTCGAAGCGGAACAGCGGCGCCAGCGGGCCGAAGGTTTCCTCGCGCGCGACCAGCATGCCGGGCGCGACGTCGGCCAGCACGGTCGGCTGGAAGAAAGAATGGCCGAGCGCGTGGCGCTGGCCGCCCTGCAGCAGGCGCGCGCCCTTGCCGAGCGCATCGGCGATATGCTCTTCCACCTTGGCCACGGCCTTGTCGTCGATCAGCGGACCGATGCGCACGCCGTCTTCCATGCCGTTGCCCACCTTCAGCGCCGCCACCGCGGCAACCAGCTTCTGCGCAAACGCGTCATACACGCCGGACTGCACATAGATGCGGTTGGCGCAGACGCAGGTCTGTCCGGCGTTGCGGTACTTCGAGACGATCGCGCCTTCCACGGCGGCGTCGAGGTCGGCATCGTCGAACACGATAAAGGGCGCATTGCCGCCCAGTTCCATCGACACCTTCTTGATGGTGGCAGCGGTCTGCGCCATCAGCGTGCGGCCGACTTCGGTCGAGCCGGTGAAGGTCAGCTTGCGCACCAGCGGATTGCTGCTCATCTCGCCGCCGATCGCGCTGGCCGAGCCGGTCACCACCGACAGCACGCCGGCCGGAATGCCGGCGCGCTCGGCCAGCGCCACCAGCGCGAGCGCCGTCAGCGGCGTCTGCGAGGCGGGTTTGAGCACCATGGTGCAGCCTACCGCCAGCGCCGGGCCTGCCTTGCGGGTAATCATGGCGGCGGGAAAATTCCACGGCGTGATCGCGGCGCAGACGCCGACCGGCTCCTTGGTCACCACGATGCGCTGGTTGCTGACCGGGGCGGGAATGGTATCGCCATAGACCCGCTTGCCTTCCTCGGCAAACCATTCGATGAACGAGGCCGCGTAGGCGATCTCGCCGCGCGCCTCGGCGATCGGCTTGCCTTGCTCCGCGGTCATGATGCGGGCCAGGTCTTCCTGGTTCGCCATGATCAGCTCGAACCATTTGCGCAGCAGCGCCGAGCGTTCCTTGGCGGTGCGCGCGCGCCATGCCGGCAGCGCGCGGTTGGCGCCCTCGATGGCCTGGCGGGTTTCGGCGGCGCCCAGCTGCGGCACCTGGCCGACGCGCTCGCCGGTGGCGGGGTTGGTCACATCGATGCGGCGCTCGCCATCGATCCAGCGGCCGTCGATCAAGCATTGCTGCCGCAGCAGCGAGGAGTCCTGGAGATTCAGCATGGTTGTCTCGGTGTATGCCGGCGCTGGCGCCGGGTCTTATCGTTAAGCCGGAGACAACGATTGTAATCCTGCTACCTGGAGGTGGTTCCGGACGGTGGCGTGGCGGACGGCGGCTCGATGCCCCAGTCGCCGCATTCGAGCCAGTCGTCGCCGAGCAGTTCGACGGGATGCTGGGTGCGGCTGGAGCCATTGCCGCAGCGCATGGCATCGACCGGACAGTATTTGTCGCAGCCCCAGCAGATGCGCTCGGGATGGCTGGGGTAGAGGGGAAATTTCTTGGCCATGATCGGCCATTATGTCGACGCTCCCGATCTCGGTCTTGTGCTGGATCAAGGCGGCATCATCACGCTGTGGCGCTCGGTCAGCGCCAGCCTTCCGCGTCCAGGCGTGTCCAGCGGTCGGGCGCTTCACCGTCGTCGGATGACAGCAGCAGGGTCTCGCCGCAGTGGCCGCAGCGGTACACGAACGCATTCTGGCCGCTCGCCATGCGCAGCGTCGCCGATATCGCCAGCCGCGGATGCGGCGGCACATGGCCGGGGCGGTCGAGCTGCGACGCGCACAGGTCGCATAGAGACATGGTGGTTTTCCTCCGCGCGCATTGCCGTGCCCGTTAATGCTGTGGTGCAGCAATCGCTGTTTCAGTATAGCGGTGCAGTTCCGCTGCGACAGGTGCGCGAACGCACGCTACTCGCCAAGGAACTCGGCCACCACTTCCATGCCTTCAATGTGATCCGCCACCACCTTGGCGATGGTAATCAGCGGAATCGCGAGCAGCATGCCCCACACGCCCCACAACCACGTGAACAGCAGCAGCGCCACGAACACCGCCACGGCGTTCATGCGCGCCATGCGGCCGGTCATCCAGGTGGTGATGACCGAACCGATCAGGGTCGCGATCAGCAGCGAACCGCCTGCTGCCGCGGCAGCCATGCCGAGCGTACCGAACTGCATGAAGGTCACCATGCCCAGGCAGACCGCGATCGCCAGCGCGCCGAAGTAGGGCACCAGATGCAATGCCGCCGCCGCAATCGACCAGCTGCCGGCGTTGTCGACCCCAAGCCATTTCAGCAGCAGCCAGGTGCAGACGCCAAGGCCGGCGTTGGTCACCACCAGCATGCCCATGTACCGGCGGATCGAGCGGTTGACCTCGTCCAGCATGTGCACGCTGATCTTCTTCTGCGAGATGGTGGTGCCGACCATCTTGATGAACTTGCGCTTGAAGGTATCCCCGGCAAGCATCAGGAAATACAGCAGGAACACCACCACCACCGCCTGCGCCGCCATGGTAAAGATGCTGACCGAGCCGGCGAGCAGCATGTTGTTGATCTGGCCCGCCGACTGCTCCACCACCACCTGGGTGCCGCGCGCCGGCGGCGGCTGGCCGGTGCCGCTGAGCACGGTGGCGGCGCGGCGTATCTTCTGCCACATCGAGTCGTCGCCGCTGAGCAGCGCACCCACGGAACGCGACAGCTTGCTTGCCATCTCCGGCAGGCTGTTGACCATCGATTCGACCTGGCCCTGCAGCAGGTAGGCGCCGCTGAGCAGGGCGGCGAGCAATGCCAGCAGCACGATGGTGCTGGCCAGCGAGCGCGCCAGCCCCAGCCGCTGCAGCGCGCACACCAGCGGGTCCAGCAGGTAGGCCATCACCACCGCGATCACCACCGGCACCAGGAAATCGCGCGCCACGTGCACGGCGTACAGCGAGAACAGCACCGCCAGCACCATCAGCGCCGTGCTGGCACGATGCAGCGCGCCGGCGACCGCGGCATCGGTCAACAGCGCGGGCGCGGGCGCGGACGCGGACGCAGTCGGACCGGCGCCGGCGCCGTCGGGGCGGCCGTCGTCGGTGAGGCGCGGGACGGGCTGCGCGGGCGGCAGCCCCGGTGCGGTGGGATCGGGAACGGTTGACATAGCCGGGCGCTTCGGCAAAAGGCCTGGCGCTACCCTCGAAGATAGCTGTCCGGCAGGCGTTGGCTGTCGGACGCCGCCGCCTGCCGATGTCAGACAAGCGCGGCAGTGCGGGCGCATGCGCCGCACAAACGACACCGCCCGGCGTCCAGCGGGGTGCGCTGGCGGCCGGGCGGTGCGTGGACGGACGGCCGTGGCTTCAGCCGGTCACGGTCTTGGTTTCAAGGAACTCGGCGATGCCTTCGGGGCCGTACTCGCGGCCGTTGCCGGAAGCCTTGTAGCCGCCGAACGGCGCGGTGATATCCATCATCGCGCCATTGATGCGCACGTTGCCGGCGCGCAGCCGCGCCGCCAGCCTGCGCGCGCGCGCCGGGTCGGACGAGGCGACATAGGCGGCCAGGCCGAAGTCCGTGTCGTTGGCGATGGCGACGGCTTCCTCTTCGCTGTCATACGGCAACAGGCACAGCACCGGCCCGAAGATTTCCTCGCGGGCAATGGCCATGTCATTGCGCACATCGGCAAAGATGGTCGGGCGGGCATAGAAACCGCGCTCGATGCCGTCCGGACGGCCCGGGCCGCCGGCCGCCAGCCGCGCGCCTTCCTCGATGCCGATCCCGATCAGGCGCTGCACCTTGTCATACTGGCCGCGGTTGGAGATCGGGCCCATCCTGGTCTCGGGATCGGACGGGTCGCCGACCTTCACCGCATTGGCGACCGCCGCCGCGATCTGTACCGCCTCCTCGTAGCGCGCGCGCGGCACCAGCACGCGCGTGGGCGCCACGCAGGTCTGGCCGGAATTGACCATGCACTGGGACACGCCGCTGGTCACCGCGGCCTGCAAGTCGGCATCGTCGAGGATGATCAGCGGCGACTTGCCGCCCAGTTCCTGCGCCACGCGCTTGACCGTGGGCGCGGCGCTGATGGCCACTTCCACGCCGGCGCGGGTCGAGCCGGTGATCGACACCATGTCGACGTCGCGATGCGACGACAGCGCGGCGCCCACCACGCGGCCTTCGCCATAGATCATGTTGAACACGCCCGGCGGCGTGCCGGCGGCATCCATGATCTCGGCAAAGATCTGCGCGTCCAGCGGCGCGATCTCCGATGGCTTGAGCACCACCGTGCAGCCCGCCGCCAGCGCCGGCGCCACCTTGGCCGCGATCTGGTTCAGCGGCCAGTTCCATGGTGTGATCAGCGCGGCCACGCCGATGGCTTCGCGCAACACCTGGCTCTTGCCGCGCGGGCTTTCGAAGGCAAAGTCGCGCAGCGCCTGCAGCGTTGCCTGCAGCTGCGCCAGCCCGATGGCGGCCTGCAGGTTGGTGGCCAGCGTGATCGGCGCGCCGATCTCCTGGCGCACCGCCTGCGCCAGCTCGGGCAGGCGCGCCTGGTAGGCGGCGATGATGCGCTCGAGCAGCGCGATCCGCATGTCGCGGGTGGATACCGACCACGCGGGGAAGGCCTCGCGCGCGGCGGCGACGGCGCGGTCCACGTCGGCGGCGGTGCCCATGGCGAGCTGGCCCGCGACCGCTTCGGTGGCCGGGTCGATGAGGTCGGCCCGGGTGGCGCCCTCGGCGGGCTGCACCCATTGGCCCTGGATATAGAACTTGTCGACGCTATGCATGTCCGCTTGCCTCGTTGGGTTGGTGCCGGCTCAGACCGGACGGTCGCCGATGATGGTGGCGCGGTTCATGTGGCGCACCGCGGGGAAGTAGTCCTGCACGGCGTAATGCTGCGTGGAGCGGTTGTCCCACAGCGCGATCGTGTCGGGCTGCCAGCGCAGCCGCACCTGGTATTCGGGCGCGGCAGCCTGGCGGTACAGGTATTGCATCAGGTCCAGTTCGGCTGGCCGGAAATCGGAACCGAAGCGGTACGGCTGTTCCTTGGCGAAGTTGGCGAAATGCGTGGTGAAGGCTTCGTTGACGAACAGGATCTTCTCGCCGGTTTCCGGATGGGTGCGTACCACCGGATGCACCATGGGCGGATACTTGGCGCGCATCTCGGCGTATTTTTCCTCACTCAGCGCGGTGCCGAATGCCGGCATGGCGTCGTGCACCGCCTTCAGATTGGCGATGCGGTCCTTCATCTCCTGCGGCAGGTTGTCGTAGGCCGCGGCCATGTTGATCCAGATGGTGTCGCCGCCAACCTCCGGGCACTCCAGGCAGCGCAGCATCGAGCCCATCGACGGGATCTCGCGCCACGACACATCGGAGTGGTACAGGTTCTCGCGGCCGCGGGTCTTGTCGTTGCGGCCGAACACCACCAGTTCCGGATGCTCGGGATGGTTGGTGAACATCGGGTGGACTTCGAGTTCGCCGAAGCGCCGCGCCACCGCAACGTGCTGGGCCGGCGTGATGGCCTGGTTGCGGAAGAACAGGACCTTGTACTTCAGCAGTGCGCGGCGCAGCGAGAGATAGGTGTCGTGGTCGAAGTCCTCGCGGAAATCGATGCCCTCGACCTCGGCGCCGATGGTCGGCGTGCAGCGGCGCACGGTAAAGGGAAACGGTTCCTGCTCCAGCTCGCGGTAGGCTTGCGGGCTGATGCTGGCGGCTGTGGTGGCTTGCATGGTTGTCTCCTTGAAGTGTGGTGTGCCAATGCAGGGGGCTTAGCGGAGCGCGGCCTTGATCAGGTCCGCGGCCTTCTCGCCGATCATGATGGCCGGCGCGTTGGTGTTGCCGCCGACCAGGGTCGGCATGATCGAGGCATCGGCGACGCGCAGGCCCTGCACGCCGCGCACGCGCAGTTCCGGGTCGACCACCGCCATGTCGTCGACGCCCATCTTGCAGGTGCCGACCGGGTGGTAGACCGTATCGGCATGGTTGCGCACGAAGTCCTGGATTGCCGCCTCGTTGCTGCTGTCGGGGCCGAAGGCGTCGGTCAGTATCTCGCGCCCGCCGTGCTGCGCCAGCGCGGGCTGGGCAAAGATGCGGCGAATCGCGCGCACCCCTTCGACCATGCCGGCCATGTCTTCCTCGGCCGAAAGAAAACGCGGGTCGATCAGCGGCGCGTCGCGCATGTCGGCGCTGCGCAGGCGCACGTGGCCGCGGCTCTTCGGGCGCAGCACGCAGGCATGGCAGGAATAGCCGTGGCCGAGATTGCCCAGGTTGCGGTTACCCAGCAGCGCTACCGCGAAGTGCAGCTGCACGTCGGGAATCTCCAGTTCGGGACGGCTGCGCAGGAACGCGCCGGCCTCGGCAATATTGGATGTGACCATGCCGGTGCGGGTGCGCCGGTAGCGCATCACCTCGCGCGCCAGCCGCAGCATGCCGCGTCCGGTCTTGCCGAACAGCTCGGTGGTCTGCAGCTGCTTGTTGACGATGATGTCGAGGTGGTCCTGCAGGTTTTCGCCCACGCCCGGCAACTCATGGACCACGTCGACGCCGACTTCGCGCAGGTGCGCGGCCGGGCCGATGCCGGAGGCCAGCAGCAGCTGCGGCGAATTGAAGGCGCCGCCGCTGACCACGATCTCGCGCCGCGCGCGCAGCACCTGCACGGTGCCGCCGCGGACCACCTCCACGCCGGTCGCGCGCTTGCCGTCGAACACGATGCGCAGCGCCTGCGTATCGGTCATCACCGCCAGTCCGCGGCGGCCACCATTCAGCGCTGAATCGGCGGCGTTGCCGCTGTGCAGGTAGGCCCGCGCCGCGTTCCAGCGCTCGCCGTTGCGCTGCGTCACCTGGTACAGGCCCGCGCCCTCCTGGGTGGCGCCGTTGAAGTCGTCGTTGCGCGGCAGTCCGGCCTGGATCGCCGCCTCGACGAAGCGCTGCGCGAACGGGTTGGGCGAGCGCAGGTCGCTGACGTGCAGCGGTCCGTCGTCGCCATGCAGCGGATCGTGCTTGCCGCCCAGCCGGGGATTGCGCTCGCTGCGGCGGAAGTAGGGCAGTACGTCGTCGAAACCCCAGCCGCGGCAGCCCAGCGCAGCCCAGTCGTCATAGTCGCGCCGGTGGCCGCGGATATAGACCATGCCGTTGATCGAGGAGCTGCCGCCCAGGCCACGCCCGCGCGGCTGGTAGGAGCGGCGGCCGTTCAGGCCCGGCTGCGGCTCGGTGTAGTAGGCGTAGTTGCGCGGCCCGGCCTTGCGTACCACGGCGGCGATGCCGACCGGCGCCCAGATCGCGTAATGATGGTCATGCGGGCCGGCCTCGAGCAGCGCCACGGTGATGCCGGCATCCTCGGCCAGGCGCGCGGCGACGGCACAGCCCGCCGATCCGGCGCCGATGACGATGTAGTCGAACTCCGCCGGCGCGCTGGCGGTGTCATTTGCCCTGGTTTTCAATTGCAGTGTCTCCTGAGTGGCCAGCAAGCGGGGATGGTGCGGGGCGCAAGTTCGCTGGTGACGTCGGATACTGCCATTACCTGTTATAACAGGTCAATAGGTTAAGGCGCTGCCTGTCATGACAGGTATAATCCGTGCCACTCAGTCAGGAGCCGCCGGCCGTGGCGGAACACACGTGGCGCTGCCCAGGTTCAAAGAGATCGAAACCGAGATTCGCCAGCGGATCGCCAGCAATACATGGGGCCCGGGCGCTAAGCTGCCGTCCGAGGCCGAGCTGATGGCGGAATTCGCCGTCAGCCGCATCACCGTGCGGCAGGCCTTGTCCGGCCTGCACAACGCCGGCCTCATCGAAAAAGTGAATGGCAAGGGCAGTTTCGTCACGCGGCCGGCCGACACGCCCAGCCTGGGCGCACTGACCGGCTTCTATGAGACCGGGCGCGCCCGCGGCCAGTTGGCCTACGGCAAGCTGGCTTCGGTGCGCCTGCTGCGGGCGCCGCCGCATGTCGCGGCAGCGTTGAGCCTGCAACCCGGCGAGAAGGTGCTGAGCGTCGCCACGGTGCGCTACTGGGACGATGTTGCGGTCGCCTATTTCAACCTGATGGGTCCCGAGCCGCTGATGCGCCGCCTGGTGCAGGAAGACGTCGAGACCAACGACGCCATGGCGCTGTTCGAAAGCCGGCTGGGGTATCGCTTTCGCGACGTGGCGATGGAGGCCAGCGCGATCCCGGCGCCCGCCGACGTGGCCCGCAAGCTTGACGTTGCCGAAGGGGTGCCGTTGTTGCGCCTGCGCTGCACGCCTTACGACATCGAAGGCACGCCGCTGTTTTGCGCGGAGCTGCTGTTCCGCCCGGACCGCTACGCCTACAAGTGGACGCTGACGCGATAAAGTGTCGCGTCGACGGCCCCGATGCCGTGGCCCCCAGGTACCCGCACGGTAACTTTTACCCGCCCCGCGTACTTCTTACTGCGGCGAACGCACGGTGAGCTGCCGTGCCCGCTTCGCCGCAGCGCTGCACCCGCGCCTCCCAATCTGGTACGTCAGTTGCGTCTTCTCCAGCGCAGCGGCGCCATCGGCGCCCCGCCGGCAGGCTGCGCCATGCAGCAAGGCTTGCCGCCAACCTGCCAGATGGAGGAAAACATGAAAACACCCTTACGCATCGGCACAGCCTTGCTCGCACTTGGCCTCCTGGCGGGTTGCACCGCCACCGGCAGCACCAGCGGCTCTGGCTCGCTATCCGGATCGGGTTCGGTGACGGAACAGAACCGCAGCCGCAGCACGCCAGGCAGCACGTCCACCGGCACCTCCGGTGCGACCAGCACCACCAGCCCTGGCGGTACCGCCAGCGGCAGCAGCGGTGCCGCCAGCGGCTCCGGCACCGCCCGCTGACGGCGGCGCAGCCGCCTGCGCCAGCACGGGCGGCTGCGTGGTCATGCCATCCCGCTAACGGTCGCGCCCGGTATTGACGCGTTCGTCGCGCCGCGCCGGCACGATGCCCTCATCGGCCAGCCGCTGCTGCAGGTCGTTGTTCGGCACGTATTTGAAATCCTTGCCGATTTCCCTGGTGACCACGTCCGTCACGCCGGCGGGCAGGGTCTTGCGCAACAGCCCCAGGAATCGCGGCGCCGCGATCAGCGCCAGTTCGTCGAAGCGCTGCTTGTTGCGCGCATCGCCGAGGTAATCCGCGACGCGCCGGGCAAACAGCTGCGCTTCCTGGTGCAGCTCGTCCTCGCCCGCCGAAGACGTGACCGTCGACGGTCCCACCTGGTGGGCGCCGGGATGCCCCGCGTCGCCCTGGACGGCTGCCTGGCCGCGGCGGCCATAGGCGTCGCGGCGCAGGTCGGCGCGGTCGGCATGCGCGGCCGCGTCGGTGATTTCCTCGACGACTTCCAGCGGGGCGCTGTCGCCATGCGAGGCAAAGATGCGGGCGACGGATTCGTCCGCCACCAGGATCCAGATGTTCTTCATGATCGCTCCGGTTGCCGGCCCGAACACAGGGCCCTCCAGCCCTGTTGCAAGGGATACGCCATCCGGGCCGTCGCCGGGCCGTGGCCGCGGGCGGCGGTACACGCGGCCTGACATGCCGGCCGCGGCACACGGTTGCAGTATCGACAGGCAAACCGTGCAACTTTTTCAGGCCAGCGGCGCCGGCCGCGCCTGGCTCAGGCGGCAGCGATCCGGCTACCAGACGCCGAAGAACACGCCGGCCTGCTTGTACACATTGGTCTTGGCCACGACCTCTTCGTTGGTCACCGTCACGCGCGGCTTGAGCGTGCAGAACCAGTCCAGCAAGCGCAGCCGCATGGCGCTGCGCACGGCTTCGTGGCCTGGGTCGGCGCCAAGGTCGAAGTATTCCTGGGGGTCGTTCTGGAGATCGAACAGCTGCGGCCGGAAGCCTTGCCAATGCACGTACTTCCAGCGCGCGTCGCGCACCATCCAGGCGCGGCATTCGCCGGGATGGCGGCCCAGCGCGACACGCGCGCCGCGATAGGCGTAGTCCAGCTCCGAGACCACGGCATCGCGCCACGCACCCGCACCGTCGCGCGCGGCGGCGCGCGTCAGGTCCAGCAGCGAGCGGCCTTCGACGCGGTGGTCGGCGGGCGGCAGGCCCAGTGCATCGAGCACCGTGGGCACCACATCGACCGCGCTGACCAGGCTGTCCTGTGCGGTGCCGCGGGTCGCATCGGCCTGCGGCGAGGGGTCGTAGACGATCAGCGGGATGTTCTGCACGGTGTCGTAGAACTGCTCCTTCTCGCCCAGCCAGTGGTCGCCCAGGAAGTCGCCATGATCGGCCGTGAAGACGATCAGCGTGTCGTCCCAGCGGCCCAGCCGCTCGAGCTGTTCCCACAGCAGCCCCAGCCGGTCGTCGATCTGCTGGATCAGGCCCTGGTAGGCGGGGCGCACCGTGTCCGAGACCTCGGCGCGCATGAAGTTGGCGCATTCCTCCTGCGTGCGATAGGCCGACAGCACCGGATGCGGGTCTTCCAGTTCGGCGTCGTGGCGCTGCAGCGGCAGGCAGTCGTCCAGCGTATAGGCAGCGTGATACGGCGCGGGAGCGAGGTAGGGCCAGTGCGGCTTGACCAGCGACAGGTGCAGCACCCACGGATCGTCGCCGCGCGCGGCAATGTACTGCATCGCCTGGCCGACGGTGTAGGCGGTCTCGGAATGCGGCTCGGCTACGCGCGCCGGCAGGCCGGCATTGCGCATGTGCCAGCCCGAGACGATTTCGCCGCGCGCGTTCTCGGCGCTGATCACGTAGTCGGTCCACGGGTCGGCGCTGTCGTAGCCTTGCCGGCGCAGCCAGTCGGCATAGGCGCTGCGCGGCTCGGCGTGATGGCCGTCATGGCGGTCGACTTCGATGAAGTGGCCGCTGCGCAGCAGCGTTTCCAGCTCGGTGCCGCCGTCCAGGTGCAGCCGCTTCAGGTTGGCGTTGTCGGGCATTACGTGGGTCTTGCCCGCCAGCGCCAGCGCGCGGCCGCTGTCCTTCAGGTACTCGCCCAGCGTGACTTCGCCGACCGAAAGCGGCACGCGGTTCCAGGTGGCACCGTGGCTGCTGACATAGCGTCCGGTGTAGAAACTCATGCGGCTGGGGCCGCAGACGCCGGAGGTGACATAGGCGCGGTCGAAGCGCACGCCGCGCGCGGCCAGGGCGTCGATATTGCGCGTGCGCAGCGTCGGATGCCCGTAGCAACCGAGATGGTCGCGCCGCAGCTGGTCGCACATGATGAAGAGGGTGTTGCGGATCGTCATGGTCGTAAGGTTGCGGGAAGCCGGCTGGCGGCATCAGTCGCCGGTATAGCCCGATGCCCTGACCACCGGCGCCCATTTGGCGGCGTCGGCCTTCAGCACCCCGGCGAAGGCCTCGGCGGGCCCGGTGGCGGGCTCGAGCCCGAGCTTCAGGAATTTGTCGCGCACGTCGGGCGACTGCACCGCCTTGACGATGGCGGCGTTGAGCCGGTCGAGCGCCGCGCGCGGCGTGCCGGCGGGCGCCAGCACGCCATAGCGGCCTTCGCCCTCGATGCCCTTGTAGCCGAGTTCCGTAAAGGTCGGCACGTCCGGCAGCGCCACCGAGCGGTGCGTGCCCGAGGTCGCCAGCACGCGGATCTTGCCGGCGCGGTGCATTTCGGTCAGGTCGGCCAGGGTGTCGACCGAGGCCGGCACCTGCCCGCCGACCAATGCGCTCATCAGCGGCGCCGAGCCGTTGAACGGGACATGCAGCATGTCGACGCCGACCTGCTTGCCGATCATCAGGCCGAAGAAATGCGGAATGCTGCCGAGCGCGGGCGAGGCGTAGGAATTGTTCTGCGCACCGGCCCTGAGCCAGGCGACGTAATCCTTCAGCGTGCGCGCCGGGCTGCCCGGGCCGGTGGCTAGCGCCAGCTGGAAGTTGGCGGCCTGCGCCACCGGCGTGAAGTCGCGCTGGATATCGTAGTTGAGCTTGCGGTAGACCAGCGGTGCGATGGTCATCACCGCCGAGTTGGCCACCACCAGCGTATTGCCATCGGCCGGCTGCGTGCGCGCGTAGTCCATCACCAGCCGTCCGCCGGCGCCGGGCTTGTTCTCGATCACCACGGTCTGGTTCAGGGTCTCGCGCAGCTTGTCGCCGACCAGGCGCGCGGCGAGGTCGGCGGTGCCGCCGGCGGGGTAGCCCACCAGGATGCGCAGCGGCCGGTCCGACTGCGCGCTGGCCGGCGCGGACCAGGCCGCGGCGACGGCCAGCAGGCATGCGACGAGGCGGGGAAGGAAGTTGCTGGGGCTCACGGTGTCTCCTGTCTGTTTTGCGCCGGCGGCCGGCATGGAGAGGAAGCTAACACCCGTCGATATAATTGACAAAGTCAACCAAAATAGCGGGTGTGGCATGGCACACGACAAGGGCGGCAACCGCCTGCAGCGGCCGCAGCGGCTGGCCGATTTCATCAACTACCGGGTCTATCACCTGAACCGCGTCGCGCTGGGCGCGGCCGCGCTGCACCTGCGCGCGCGGGCGGGCGTGACCCGGCGCGAATGGCGCATGATTGCCTTCCTCGGCGAGCAGCCCGGCACGCGGCTGACCGAACTGGCGGAGAGCGCCGGCCTAGACAAAGTGCTGGCCAGCCGCGCCGTTCACGCGCTGGTGGAACGCGGACTGGTGCGCCGGGAAACGCGTTCCCAGGACCGGCGCGCGGCAGCGTTCACGCTGACGGAGGAGGGCGAGGCGGTCTACCGCACCGCCTTTGCGCAAGCGCGTGACTTCAATACGCGGCTGGCCGCCTGCCTGACGGCCGAGGAGGCGCGGGTGCTGTCGCGCTGCCTGGACAAGTTGCAGGCCCGGGCCGGCGCCATGCTGACCGAAGCCCAGGCGTTGCCGCAGCCGGCGGGCGAGGCGCCGGCGTGGGAGCTGCAGCAGCTGTGGCGCGCAGAGAATGGATAGGCGGTGGAGCGCCGGCGTGAGCGTGGCGTCCTTTACTCCTGCGTGGCCGGCTCCGGTGCGCCTGACCCCGCAGCCTGCCCCCTGGCAAACGTCACCGCCGCCTCCAGCAGCCATGCGCGCAGATGCTGCATGGCATGGCTCATCGGCCGCGTATCGGGCTGGACCAGGTAATACGCGCTGGTGGAGCGCAGCGACCGCGCCACCGGGCTGACCAGTTGCCCGCTCGCCAGGTACTCTTCCACCAGGAAGCGCGGCACCAGGCCGATGCCCAGGCCGGCCCGCGCCGCGGCGATGACCATGCTGTGGTGGTCGAAGCGGGCGCCGCGCATGGCGTTGACGTCGTCGATGCCGGCCGCCTCCATCCATTGCTTCCAGCCGAAACTGCGCGTGGCCAGGTGCAGCAGCGGCGCATGCGCGATGTCTTGCGCGCCGATGCGCTTCTTGCGGCCGAACAGCTGAGGATGGCACACGGCCACGGACTCTTCCCCGAACAGGAGGTCCGCCCGCGCGCCGGGATAGACGGCTTCGCCGAAGTGGATCGCCGCGTCGTAGGGCGTGCCGTCGAACAGGAACACGTCGGACTGGGCGCTGATATTGACTACGACCTTCGGATGCCGCGCGTAGAAGTCAGGCAGCCGCGGGATCAGCCATTCGACCGCCAGGGTCGGCACGCACGCCAGCTCGACGGTGCCGCCCGAGCCTTCATGCGCCATCACCTCGAGCGTGTCGCGCTGCAGCTTGCGCAGCATCTCGCGCACCTGGACGCTGTAGAGCGCACCGGCCGCGGTCAGCGTGATGCGCTGGTTGGCGCGGTGGAACAGCTGCACCCCGAGCAGGCTTTCCAGCGCGGCAATCTGGCGCGATACCGCGCTTTCGGTGATGAACAGGTCGGCGGCGGCGCGGCGCAGGTTCAGGTGCAGCGCGGCCGCTTCAAAGGCGCGCAGGCTGGAAAGGCTGGGAAGGCGTTGCCGCATGGCGGGGAAGGGCGGGTATAGTTGATGACATTAAGTCATCATCCTATACCGAAATCTCGCTTGAAACGGCTGACTTGATGAGAAATGATTCAGCCCTGGTCCCCGCAGCCCCCCACAGCGCGGCACCGCCATAACGACAACCATCAGGTAGACAGGAAACACCATGAATCGCTTGTTCAGCGCGCTGGCCGCCGGCGCCTTCGCCGTTGGCATCACCGTATCCGGCATCGCCGCCGCCGAGGATTTTCCCGCCAAGCCCGTCCGCATCATCGTGCCGTATCCGCCGGGCGGCACCACCGACATGGTGGCGCGGCTGGTCGGCGAGCGGCTCGCGCTGCAATGGAAGCAACCGGTCCTGGTGGAGAACCGCCCCGGCGCGGGCGGCATCGTCGGCACCGGCGTCGCTGCCAAGTCCACCGCCGATGGCTATACGCTGCTGATGGGCTCGGTGGGCGAGTTCGGCATCAACCCCACCCTGTACAAGAAGCTGCCCTACGACGCCGCGGCCGATTTCGCGCCAGTGACCATGGTCGCGCGCGTGCCCAACGTGGTGGTGCTGTCGCCGGCCTTTGCCGAGCGCGCCCAGGTGCAGACGCTGGCGGAGTTCATTACCTACCTGAAGGCCAACCCGAAGCGCGTCAATATGGCATCGGCCGGCAACGGCACCTCGACCCACCTGGCCGGCGAGCTGTTCCAGCGCATGACCGGCACCGAGATGAGCCACGTCGCCTACAAGGGCAGCAGCCCGGCGATTGCCGACCTGATGGGCGGCAGCGTCGACGTGATGTTCGACAACCTGCCGGCGTCGCTGCCGTTCGTGCGTTCCGGCAAGCTCAAGGCGCTGGCGGTGACCACGCCGGCGCGCTCGTCGGCACTGCCCAATGTGCCGACGGTGGCCGCCGCCGGCCCGGTACCGGGCTTCGACGCCAGCCCGTGGTTCGGCCTGCTGGCGCCGCGCGGCGTATCCGTCGCGGTGGCGCAGAAGATCAGCCAGGACCTGGCGCGCGCGCTCGGCGACGCCGCGGTGCAGGCGCGCATGCGTGACCTGGGCGCGGAACCGGCGCCGAGCACGCCCGAAGCGTTCGCCGAGGTGCTGAAGAAAGACCGCCAGAAGTGGGGCGAGATCGTGCGCCTGTCCGGCGCTTCGGTGGACTGACAGCCGTCATTGATTTCTCTCTCGTAATCAGGCCTGGGGGCCTTCCCTGCATCATGAGCAACAACATCGACCAACTCGTTTCCCTGCACCTTGGCGCCAGCGGCGCCGAGCGCCTGTCCGCGCTGGTGAGCGCACCCGCGCGCCTGCCGGCCGGCGCAGCCGGGCGCCCGTCGCGCGCCGAGATTGCCCACGCGCTGAACCTGGTGCTGTTCGCCGGCATCCTCGAGCGCGTGCCGACCGGCAAGGCCTACACCGAAGACGTGGCCGCAGCGGGCGGCAAGGTCCACTTCGACCATGGCGCGCTGCGCACCGTGCGCTGGTCCGACCATGGCGCGCTGCCCGCCGGCGAGGCCGCCTTCACGCGCATCCTGCGTCCGCTGGGCTACCGCCTCAACGGCACCTATCCGCTCGACCGCATCGGCATGACCGGGCGCTCGTACGCGCATGAAGACGCGCCGGAAGAGATCGCGCAGTTCTTTGTCAGCGAGCTGCATCCCGAGCGCTTCAGCGCAGCCTTCCAGCAGGCCGTCAGCCGCGTCCTCGAAACTTCGGTCGATCCGCTGACGCCGCGCGCGCAGGCACTGTTGTGGGAGCTCGAGCGCGAAGGCGCGTTGCCGCTGGCGGATGCCGGCGAGCTGATCGGTGCGCTGGCGCGCTGCTTCGAGCGCCATCACGCGACGCCGCGGCTGGAAGACTACGAGGCCCTGCTGGCCGAATCGGCCGAGATGGCGTGGATCGCCACCGAGGGCAATGCCTTCAACCACGCCACCGACCGCGTCGAAGACGTGTTCGCGCTGGCCGAGGCGCAGAAGCGCCTGGGACGGCCGATCAAGGACAAGGTGGAAGTGTCGCGCAGCGGCCGCGTGCGCCAGACCGCGTTCCGCGCCGACCCGGTGCGCCGTGCCTTTATCGGCGCGGATGGTGCCGAGGTGGTGCGCGAGGTGCCGGGCTCGTTCTACGAGTTCATCACCCGCGACCGCTACGTCGATGACGCGCAGGCGGTCACGCGCACCGACCTGGGTTTCGATGCGGGCAATGCGCAGGGCATCTTCAAGATGACCGCCGCCGCGTGCTGAGGCCGAGCCGACCATGACCGCTGCCTACCCGTTCGTTCCCGCGCTGCGCGAGCCGGAAGGCTCGCCGATCCGCGAGTTGTTCAAGTACCTGTCGGATCCGGAGATGATCTCCTTCGCGGGCGGTTACCCGTCGGCCGCGCTGTTCGATGCCGACGGCATCGGCGCCGCCTCCGCGCAGGTGTTGCGCGAGCGGCCCGCCGAATGCCTGCAATATGGCGCCACCGAAGGCACGCCCGCGCTGCGCGACGCCCTGGCGGTGCTGATGGCCGAGCGCGGCGCCACGGTGACGCGGGACGAACTGTTGGTCACCAGCGGTTCGCAGCAGGGCTTTGACTTCCTGGTGCGCGCGCTGGTCGAGCCGGGCAGCGTGGTGCTGGTCGAGGAGCCGACCTATTCGGCGACACTGCAGGCGCTGCGGCTTGCCGGTGCCGACGTGCGCGGCGTGCCGTCCGACCAGCACGGCATGGACGTCGACGCGATCGCGGCCATGCTGGCTGACGGCGCAGTGCGCCCGCGGCTGATCTACACGGTGCCGACCTTCGCCAACCCGACCGGCGCCACGCTGCCGCATGCGCGCCGGCTGCGCCTGCTGGAGCTGGCGGCCCGGCACCAGGTGGTGCTGGTCGAAGACGATCCCTATGGCGCGCTGAGCTTCGACGGCGCCGCGCCGCCTTCGTTGCTGGCGCTGTCCACGCAGGTGCCCGATGCCCGTCCGTGGCTGGTGCACCTGGCCAGCCTGTCGAAGACGCTGGCGCCCGGCCTGCGCATCGGCTGGATGGTGGCGGCGCCGGAGATCATTCGCCGCGCCGTGATTGCCAAGCAGGTATCGGACCTCTGCACGCCGCCGTGGCTCCAGCTGGCGGTCGCGCAATACCTGGCGGACGGCCGCCTGGCCGCGCAGGTGGAGCGCGAGATCGCGTTCTACCGCGACAAGCGCGACCGGCTGGCCGAGGCACTGTGGCAGGCCTGCGGCGAGCGCATCCGCTTTGCCTTGCCCGCCGGCGGCATGTTCCTGTGGGCTGCGCTGGAAGGCGTCGACGACGCGGCCGCGCTGCTGCCGCATGCGATCGCTGAGAAGGTGCTCTTCGTCCCCGGCGCGGGCTTCTACGCGCAGCGCCGCGCGCGGCCCGCGTTCCGGCTCTCGTTCGCGGGCGCGGCGCCGGAGCAGATCACCGAAGGCGTGGCGCGGCTGAAGCGGGCGGCGGCGCGCCTGGACGCGGCTGGATGATGCGATAGGGGGTGCGATAGCGGGTGCGCCGGACCGCGGTTTATTCGTCGTCCGCCGGCAGCATCCGGCCGCGCCGCGGCATTTCGGAATCGAGCACCAGCCGGCCGTGGACGCGTCCGTTCATGCGCGTGACGTAATGCGTGCACTCTTCCATATGGGCCGACATCAGCGCGCGTACCGTCTCGGCGTCGCGCTGGCGTGCCGCCTCGACAATGCGCTTGTGGAACTTGACGTTGGCCGCGCCGAACTTCTCGTGCTCGCAGGCCGGGGTGTCGTTGCCGAACACCACCAGCTGGCGGATCATCTCGTTGATCAGCTCGCATGAGAACCGCAGCATCGGGTTGGGATTGGCCGCGGCCAGGATGTCGTGGAAGGTCAGGTCTTCCTGGCGCTGGTCCAGCAGCGGCGTCGCGGCTGCGGCCGAGGCCGGGTCGCACAGATCGATGGTGCGTTCCAGCGCCCGGAAATCGTCGTCGGTCAGATGCGGCACCGCGCCGGCGGCCAGCTCCGGCTCCAGCAGCCGGCGCACCGTATAGATGTCGGCGATGCCGACGTCCTTGAAGAACAGGTAGTTCTGCATCAGCTGGAAGGTGCGGTCCAGCGGCACTTCGACGATCGTGCCCCCGCCCGCCGGCCCGGTGCTGACCCGGATCAGGCCCTGCACCTCCAGCGACTTGAGTGCCTCGCGGATGGTGCTTTTGCTGACGGAGAACATCTGCTGCAGCTTGACCTCGTGCGGCAGCTTGTCGCCCGGGCGCAGGTTGCGCTGGGTAATCAGCCGCTTGAGCTCTTCCGCCACCAGGTCCGCGCGCTTTTGCTTGCGGATCTCGATGGCTCCGGTCTTGCCTTCCCGAAACATCGCCATTGCTCATTCCTTGTCATGCGCCCCGGCCATGGAGACAGGGCGCCTGCATTCTAGCCAAGCGCGCCGGCACAGGCGGCGCGGCTTGCCCCAGCCGTGTGCAGGTTGCCCGATTGGCTGGCATGGCCAGGCCTCTGCCCGCACCTTTCTGTCCCGCTGTCGCCCCGATGCATGGGGCACGTGTGTTACGGGCCGAGGTTGCCGAGGTTGCGTAAACCCTGACCTTTCCTTTGTTGACAACGATTCCGGCCGACTCCTAAGATGATTCTATTCTATTTATACGTATAAATAGAATAAACAGGTTCGATTCTTGCTCGGGCAGTGTCGGCGCCGGGCGAAAGTCACCAGCATGTCGGGGAGACGGTGCAGCGCCAGGCCATGGCGTTGGCCTGACTTTCGCCCCGTGCAGCCCAATCCCCACAGAACGAGGAGTGAGCCTTGAATCGTCGTGACCTGCTGAAACTGGCGGCGCTGTCCGCCGTCCCCGCTTCCCTGATCCATGGCCGCAGCGCCTTTGCCGCCGGCGAGGCGCTGGAGTTCGGCTGCCCGGTGCCGATGTCCGGGGCCTTCGCCGCCAACGGCAAGTTCGCCGACCTGGGCATGCGGCTCGCTATCGACCAGTACGGACAGGTGCTGGGCCGGCCGCTGCGCTACAGCGTGCTCGACACCGAAGGCAAGCCCGCCACCGCGGTGCGCAAGGTGCAGGAACTGGCGCAGCAGAAGGCGGCGCGCTATTTCGCGGGCGGCATCCTGTCGTCGGAATCGCTGGCCATGGGCAAGGAGGCGGAAAAGTTCGGCGGCGTATTCGTGACCACCGCCGGGGCCGACGAGATCACCGGCAAGGACTGCAACCGGGCCACCTTCCGCTGGTCGGTGCCGACCTTCGGCGCGATCGAGCGCACCGTGCGGCCGCTGATCGAGTCGATGCCGAAGGCCAAGCGCTGGTACACCATCACGCCGCAATACGTGTTCGGCGACGGCCTGCTGTCGGCGGCAAAGGCGATCTTCAAGGAGAAGGGCATCGAGCACGTGGGCAACAGCTACCACGCCCTGACCGAGAAGGAATTCAGCGGCTACCTCACCAATGCGCTGGCCGCCAAGCCGGACGTGCTGCTGATCCTGAACTTCGGCTCGCAGTCCGCCGACACGCTGCGCCAGGCGGTCCGCTTCGGCATGAAGAAGAACACCACCATCTTGCTGGCGTGGGCCTCGGGGCTGGAGCAGTTCGAGTCGCTCGGCGCCGACCTGTGCGAGGGCGTTTACTTCGGCGCGCAGTACTGGCACGGCGTCGATACGCCGCTGAACCGCGACCTGGTCAAGCGCACCCAGGCCAAGTTCAAGGCCAATCCCAACTACAGCCTGGCCGGCTCGTACATCTGCACCAAGATCATGGTGGACGGCATGATCAAGGCCGGCAGCGCCGATCCCAAGGCGGTGGTCGCCGCGCTCGAAGGCATGAAGTACGAAGGCCTGACCGGGCCAGAGGAAATCCGCGCCGCCGACCACCAGGTGCTGAAGAACTACTACCTGCTCAAGGGCAAGGCCAAGTCGCGCATGAAGGACAAGGACGACTACGCCGAGATCGTCAGCGTCGGCAAGGCCTTCCTGCCGGTCGAGCAGACCCAGTGCAAGATGGCCTGATGCCCTGACACTGCGGGGCAGCCGCCCCGGCAGACCGCACACCGAAGCACACCGAAGCACACCGAAGCACCGTGCCGCGCAGGCTTGCGCGGCGTGGCGGCTTCCTACATCCGTACGACTCATGAACGTCTATCTGTTGCAGGTGATCAACGGCGTCGGCATAGGCATGCTCTACTTCCTGCTGGCGGTAGGGCTGTCGATCGTGTTCGGCCTGTTGCGCTTCGTCAATTTCGCCCATGGCGCCTTCTATGCGCTGGGCGCCTATCTCTGCTTCCAGGCGCTGCAGTTCGGCATGAACTTCTGGGCGGCGCTGGTGCTGGCCCCGATCCTCATCGGCGCGCTGGCGTGGCTGACCGAGAAGCTCATGCTGCGCCACGTCTACGCGCAGCCGCACGAGTTCCACATCCTGGTCACGGTGGGCCTGGCGCTGGCCATCCAGGAACTCATCATCGTCGGCTGGGGACCGCTCGGCGTCGACGTGCCGCCGCCGGATGCGCTGCAGGGCGTGGTGATGTGGGGCGACTTCATCTATCCCAAGTACCGCCTGTTCGTGATCGGCTTTACCGGCCTGCTGGCCATCGGCCTGTGGTGGCTGCTGGAAGGCACGCGCCTGGGCAGCGCGGTGCGCGCCGGCAGCGAATCCACCGAGATGGTGTCGCTGCTCGGCATCAATGTGTTCCGGCTGTTCAGCCTGATGTTCGCGCTCGGCGCCGCCACCGCGGCGATCGCCGGCGTGCTGGCCGCGCCGATCCGCGGCGCCGAGCCGTTCATGGGCGTCGAGGCGCTGGGCGTGGCCTTTATCGTGGTGGTGGTCGGCGGCATGGGCAGCTTTACCGGGGCACTGGTGGGCGGCCTGCTGGTCGGCGTGGTGCAGAGCCTGATGAGCACGCTGTGGCCCGAGGGCGCGCGGCTGATGATCTACGTCGCCATGGCCGCGGTGCTGCTGCTGCGTCCGCATGGCTTGCTGGGGAGGGGATGATGGCTAGGCAAAGACAATGGCTCTTGCGCTACCGCTTCTGGTGGCTGGCACTTGGCGTCACGCTGCTGCTGCCGTTGACGATGCGCTCCGGCACGCTCGCCACCGAAGTGCTGATCTACGCGATGGCCGCGATGGCGTGCAACCTGCTGCTCGGCTACACCGGCCTGCTGTCGTTCGGCCAGGGCATCTTCTTTGGCCTGGGCAGCTATGCGGTGGGGCTGGCGCTGACCCGCGCCAGCCTGCCGATGCCGCTGGCGCTGGCGCTGGCGATCGCCATCGGCGCGGCCGCGGCGGCGCTGGTGGGCTGGTTTGCGATCCGCCAGCGCGGCACCTACTTCGTGATGCTGACGCTGGCGTTCGCGCAGATGTTCTACTTCCTCGCCTATACGATGCCCGGCATCACCGGCGGCGACAACGGGCTGCTCGACATCCCGCGTCCGCCGCTGTCCGTGGCCGGCCATGCGCTGGTGCCGCTGGCGTCGCCATGGCAGTTCTATGGCTTTGTCGCGGTGCTGTTCCTGGCGGTGTTCCTGGCGGTGCTGCGCGTGACCGAATCCGTGCTGGGACGCACGCTGCTGGCCATCCGCGACAACGAAGAGCGCGCGCTGGCGGTCGGCTACAACGTCAAGGCGTTCAAGCTGCTGGCGTTCATGGTCTCGGGCGCGGTCACCGGGCTGGCCGGCGCGCTGCACGCCATGCTGACCGGCATCGCGCCGCTCACCAATATCGACTACCACGCCAGCGAGATGATCCTGGTGATGACCGTGATCGGCGGCACCGGCAATATCTTCGCGTCGGTGCTGGGCGCGGCCTTCTATGTGCTGCTGGCGGACTGGCTGTCGACGCTGTGGCCGCGCTGGCTGATGCTGCTCGGCTTCCTGCTGATCGCGGTCAGCCTGTTCATGCAGCGCGGGCTGTGGGGGCTGGGTGCCACGCTATGGGATCGACTGCGCGGCGTGCGCCGCGCGCCCGTCACGCAGGAGGAAAGCGCATGACCACCACCATCCCTATCCTGGAAGCCACCGGCATCGTCAAGCAGTACGGCAAGTTCATGGCGCTGGGCGGGGTCGACCTGCGCGTGATGCCGGGCACGATCCATTCGGTGATCGGCCCCAACGGCGCCGGCAAGACCACGCTGTTCCACATGCTGACCGGCACCAAGGAAGTCAGCGCCGGCCGCATCGTCTTCGACGGCAAGGACGTCACCGCCGAACCCGACTACCAGCGCGTGCAGCGCGGCATCGCGCGCTCGTTCCAGGTCACCAGCCTGTTCCCGAGCCTGCCGGTGCGCGAGAACCTGCGCCTGGCCGCGCTGGGCACGTCGCCGCGCAAGGCCATGAGCGGATGGCGCCTGCCGGTCGGCGATCTGGCCTGCGGCGAGGTCGTCGACCAGGTGCTCGAACGGCTGGAGCTGACGCGCGTTGCCGACAGCGCCGCAGGGGTGCTGTCGCACGGCCAGCAGCGGCGCCTGGAGGTGGGCATGGCGCTGGCCGCGCGGCCGCGCGCGATCTTCCTGGACGAACCGACCTCGGGCATGGGTGTCGACGACCTCGGCGCGATGAAGCGGCTGATCCGCGGCCTGGCGCAGGACCACACCGTCGTGCTGATCGAGCACAACATGGACATCGTCATGGATATCTCGGACACCGTCACGGTGATGCAGCAAGGCAAGGTCCTGATGGAAGGGCCGCCCGCGGCCGTGCGCGGCGACCCGCGCGTGCGCGCCGCCTATCTCGGCAACATGATTACCGGAGGCAAGGGATGATGCTCGACGTACAGGAGATCCATGGCTACTACGGCAAGAGCCATGTGCTGCAGGGCGTATCGCTGGCGGTAGGCGAAGGCGAACTGGTAACGCTGCTGGGGCGCAACGGCGCCGGCAAGTCGACCACGCTCAAGGCCATCGCCGGCGTGGTCCAGCCCCGCGGCGGGCGTGTCGTTTTCCGCGGCAAGGACGTCGCCGGCATGGCGCCGCACCGGATTGCCGCCGAAGGCCTGTGCCTGGTGCCCGAGCACCGCGGCATCTTCAAGCTGCTGACGGTGGAAGAGAACCTCAAGCTGGCCGCGCGCCGCGATTCGCCATGGCAGTTGCCGGACATCTACCGCATCTTCCCGCGCCTGCGCGAGCGGCGCGGCAACGGCGGTGCGCAGCTGTCCGGCGGCGAGCAGCAGATGCTGGCGATCGGGCGCGCCATGATGAATCATCCGCGCCTGCTGATGCTCGACGAGCCGGTCGAAGGGCTGGCGCCGGTGATCGTCGAAGAGATCGTGGCGCAGCTCAAGGTCATCAAGGCCGCCGGCGTGCCGATCCTGCTGGTGGAGCAGAACCTGGAGGTCTGCACGCAGCTGGCCGACCGCCACGTGATCATCGAGCAGGGCAGGGTGGTCTACAGCGGCAGCAACGAGGCGTTCCGCGCCGACGAGGCGGTCAAGGACCGCTATCTCGGCGTCGGCCTGGCGGCCTGACCCATGGATCATGCAGGCCGCGATGCCGGCCGACCGATACGAGGAATGACATGACGACTTTGCAAGCCGCGCGTGCGGCTGCGGCCGCTGCCGGCGCGCGCGCCGACCTGCGCATCGACGGCCAGCGCCTGTGGGACACGCTGATGCGCCTGGCCACCATCGGCGCCACGCCCAGAGGCGGCGTCTGCCGGCTGGCGCTGACCGAGCTGGACCGCCAGGGCCGCGACTTCTTTGTCGCCGAGGCGAAAGCGGCCGGATGCACGATCCGCGTCGATGCCATCGGCAATATCTTTGCGCGGCGCGCCGGGCGCGACGACGCCCTGCCGCCGGTGATGACCGGCAGCCATATCGACACCCAGCCCACCGGCGGCAAGTTCGACGGCAACTACGGCGTGTTCGCCGGCATCGAAGTGCTGCGCACGCTGGCCGACGCCGGCATCGTCACCGATGCCCCGCTCGAGGTCGCGGTCTGGACCAACGAAGAAGGCTCGCGCTTCGTCCCGGTGATGATGGGCTCGGGCGCGTTCATCGGCGAGTTTGCGCTGGCGGACGTGCTGCAGCAGCGCGACCGCGATGGCATCAGCGTCGGACAGGCGCTGCAGGCGATCGGCTATGCCGGGCCGGAGCCGGTCGGCGGGCGCGCGGTCGGCGCCTACTTTGAAGCGCATATCGAGCAGGGGCCGGTGCTGGAGGCCAACGACACCACCATCGGCGTGGTCACCGGCGCGCTCGGCCAGCGCTGGTACGACGTGGTGCTGACCGGGATGGAAGCACACGCCGGCCCCACGCCGATGGCGCTGCGCAAGGATGCGCTGCTGGCGGCGTCGGAGCTGGTCGGCATCGTCAACCGCATCGCGCTCGATCATCCTCCGCATGGCCGCGGCACGGTGGGTTGCCTGGGCGTGCATCCCGATTCGCGCAACGTCATCCCCGGCAAGGTGACGATGACGGTGGACCTGCGCGCAGGCGACGACAAGGTGCTGTCCGCGATGGACGCGGCGCTGCACCAGCAGGTTGCGGCATTGGCGGCGCGCAGCGGCATCGGCATCGACCTGCGGCAGGTGGTGTACTTCCCGCCGCAGCCGTTCGATGCGCGGCTGGTGGAGGCGGTGCGGGGTGGCGCGCGCCGGCTCGGCCATTCCGCCATGGACGTGATCAGCGGTGCCGGCCATGACGCGGTCTACCTGGCCCGCGTCGCCCCGGCTGCGATGATCTTCGTGCCGTGCAAGGACGGCATCAGCCACAACGAAATCGAAGACGCCCGCCCCGAGCACCTCGAAGCCGGCTGCAACGTGCTGCTGCACGCCATGCTCGATGCCGCGACGCGGCCCTGACCCCTGAACCCTGAACGGACTGCCCGATGAAGATCCTGATTGCCCGACTCAATCACGAGACCAATACCTTTTCACCGGTGCCGACGCCGCTGGCCGCGTTCGCGCCGGCCTATGGCGACGCCGCCTATCGCGCTGCCAAAGGCACCCGCACCGCGGCCGCCGCCTTCATCGACCTGGTCGAGGCCGCCGGTGCCGAGATCGTGGTGCCGGTGATCGCCGCAGCCAACCCGAGCGGACGCGTCGCCGCCGATGCCTACATCCACCTGTGCGACACCATCATCGCCGCCGCCGACGGCTGCGACGCGGTGATGCTCGACCTGCATGGCGCGATGGTCGCCGAGAACAGCGACGACGGCGAAGGCGACCTGCTGCGCCGCCTGCGCGCCGTGCTGCCGCATGCGCCGGTCGCGGTTGCGCTGGACCTGCACGGCAATATCACGCAGGCGCTGGTCGACCATGCCGACATCGCCGTCAGCTTCAAGACCTACCCGCACGTGGACATGTACGAAACCGGCGAGCACGCCGGCCGGCTGCTGCTGGACATGGTGTCGGGACGCGTGCGCCCGGTGATGGCGTGGCGGCGCCCGCCGCTGATCACCCACACCTTGCGCAGCCGCACCGACGAAGGCGCCATGCAGCGCGCCGTGGCGCTGGCGCGCGAAGCCGAGCGGGACGGCATGCTGGCGGTGTCGGTGCTGGCCGGCTTCGGCCTGGCCGACATCGCCGCGCCATGCCTGAGCGTGATCGTGGTCGGCGATGGCGACCAAGCCAGGGCCGACGAAGTCGCCAGCCGGATTGCGGCGCAGGCCTGGGCCGAGCGCGATGCCTTTGCTTACCAGGCCGAGCCACTGGCCAACTCCATCGCGCGCGCCGCGCAGCTTGCCGACAGGGCGCATCACGCGGACGCGGGCCCGGTGCTGCTGCTCGACCATGGCGACAATTGCATGTCCGGCGGCACCTGCGACAACATGGCGGTGCTGCACGAAGCGCTGGCGCAGGGGCTGACCGGCATCGCGGTCGGACCCGTGTGCGACCCGGAGGCGGTGGCGGCGCTGGTCGATGCCGGCGTCGGCGCCAGCATCACGCTGCCGGTCGGCGACAAGGTGGCGTTGCCCCAGCTGGAGGTCTATCCCGAAAGCAGGCCGCTGACCGGCACGGTGGCGGCGATCAGCGACGGCGAGTACACCATCACCGGTCCCACCTACACCGGACAACGCATCCGCATGGGACGCACCGCGGTCCTCGATATCGGCGCTGCGCAGGTGATCGTGACCGAGACCCCGCAAGAACACTGGGACCTGGGGATTTTCACGCATATCGGCATCGACCCGCATCGGGCCCGGTTCCTGCTGCTGAAGTCGCGCATGTACTGCCGGCCGGTGTTCGTGCCGATCGCCAGGGCGGTGGTAGAGTGCGACGGCGAGGGGGTTACCAGTTCGCGCTACGAGCGGTTTCCGTTCCGGCGGGTCAGCAGGCCGGTTTATCCGCTCGACGATAGTGCTGACTGGGCGGGATAGGCGTGCTGGTGGGGTGCTTGCGCCGGGGATTCAATCAGGCGGCCAAGCGTCAACCAAGCCAGGTCAGATCGCTGGCTTGGCGACGCAGGCCGCCTCAACGCTTCAATGGTGTGGTTAGCACGGTTTCATTCGTATCCACGACGAACACCGCAAGCAGCTTGGCGGGCTCGGTCTTGCTTGCGTTGGCGCTGACATCGTGCCGGTCGCCAGGCATTTCGGTGAAGTTCTGGCCCTTCGTGAAGGTGCGAAGTGGTCCGCCGTTGAGCTGGTTCAGCACGGCGCCTTCGAGCACTGTTGCGTAGATCAGTGCCGACCTGGCGTGGGTATGCGCAGCATTGACGCCGCCCGGCTCATACTCCACCAGTACGCCCTTGATACTCTTGCCCGGCAGGTTCGGAATTTCCTGCTGGTACACGAGTGTGGCCTTCACACCCGTGGAGGTCGTTGCCAGTTCTTGCACTGGCACAGTTGCCTGGTGGCCGGAATGGTCTTGGGCCAGGGCTGCCTGCAAGGGCAGGCAGGCCAGGAGCATCGACGCCATAAAATGCTTCATGTTGTATCTCCGGTGCGGATCTTTGGCTTACTGCGCATGCGCGCGCGCCAGCCACTGGTCGAGACTGGTGCTGCCGATGCGTGCGTCGGCCAGCGGAACCAGCGACAGTTTTTCGACGTGGCCGCCGTAATATCGCGCGTCGCGGTCGGTTACGACGGTGCGCGCGTCGCCCACCGACTTCAAATAGCGTGAAACGATCTCCGCGAACGGCGCGCGGTCCGGTCCGGCGATGTCGATGGTGCCGTTCAGCGGCGCCGCGGTGGCGACCTGCGCCAGCGCCGCCGCGACGTCGTCGGCGGCGATCGGCTGGAACAGTCCGTCGCCAAGACGCACCGTGTCACCGTCCGTGCCGTAATCCGCGATGCCGCCGATGAACTCCATGAACTGCGTGGCGCGCACGATCGTGTATGGCACACCGGCCGCGTCGATCACCGCTTCCTGCGCAACCTTGGCCCGGAAATAGGCGTTGTCCGGCATGCGGTCAGTACCGACGATCGACAGCGCGACGTGATGGCGCACGCCTGCCGCGACCTCGGCCTTGCCCAGGTTGCTTGCTGAGGTGCGAAAGAAGTCGAGCACCGCCTGCGGCTCCCAGGATGGTGCGTTTGTCACATCGACGACGACATCGGCGTTCACCAATGCCTGGCTCAGTCCCGCGCCGGTCAGTGTATTGACACCGGTACGCGGCGATGCGGCGACCGCCGTATGGCCGGCCTGTTCGAGCAGTTTGACAAGACGTGAGCCGATCAGGCCGGAACCACCGATGACAACGATCTTCATGGCAGATACTCCATATGTGGGTTGAGGAACGCGCTGCTCGCCTGGCGCTGCGGCATCGCTGATTTGCCGGTCACCGTCGCATCGCATGAAGCCATTGTGGAACAATGATGCCCTATGAATAAGGGCCAAGAATTGACAATTCGACTAGGCCAAGTTGTTGTTGCCCCTTTTGCCCGTGAGACTGTGATGACGGTACGCAACCCCATATTGGCCATCGAGATTGACCGCCGGAAGGCCTTGCCGGTCTATCAGCAGATTTGCGAGCGTTTCAGGACGGCGATAGCGGCAGGGCATCTGCGCCCCGGCGATCGGGTGCCGGCGTTGCGCGGCCTTGCCACGCAGTTGAATACGGCGCGCGGCACTGTCGAACTGGCGTATACGATCCTGGTCGACGAGGGCTACCTGCAGATGCGGGGCGCTGCCGGCACCTTTGTATCTCCTTCACTGTCGGCCTCGCAGATGCAGGCCATAGCCGCGGGCGGCCGCCGTGATGCCGCCGATGCGTTGACCAGCGATAAAGAAAAGGCGCCTTATGCATCACCCGAACCAACGAAAGCACGCCAGCGCGCGATCGCGGTGGCATTGAGCGGCGAGCCGCGGCCCTTGCAGCCAGGGCTGCCGGCGCTTGACGCGTTTCCGCGCAAGATCTGGAGCCGGATCGTTTCGCGGCATGCGCGCGGTGGCGGACCCGCGATGCTCGCCTATCCGGAGCCGGTGGGCTATTTGCCGCTGCGCCAACATATCGCGACCTATCTTGGCCTGTCGCGTGGCGTCACATGCCTGCCCCATCAGGTGTTCATTACCAGTGGCTATCGCGCGACGCTCGAACTGGTATTGCGCAGTCTCGCGAGCCCCGGCGATCGCATGTGGTTCGAGGACCCCGGTTATCTGCTTGCACGCAACTTCCTGGCCGAGACCGGCGTCCAGCTCGTACCGGTGCCAGTCGATGCAGAAGGCATCAATGTCGAACGCGGCATCGAACGCGAACCGGAGGCCCGCTTCGCGCTCGTCACGCCATCGCATCAGAGCCCCCTCGGAAACACGCTTTCGCTCGCCAGGCGCATGGCGTTGCTGACGTGGGCAGAGGCAGCGTCTCGCTGGATCATCGAAGATGACTACGACAGCGAGTTCCGCTACCTGGGCCGGCCCTTGCCGGCCTTGAAAAGCCTCGACCGGCATGATCGCGTGCTCTATTGCGGCACCTTCAGCAAGGTGATGTTCCCCGGTCTTCGGCTGGCATACACCGTGGTGCCCGAGCGCGCCGTCGAGCGGGTTGAACGGGTGGCGTGCAGCATGAATACCGGCGCGCCCACGCTGTTTCAGGCGGCGTTGGCGGATTTCATTGAACAGGGGCATTTTGCGCGGCATGTGAAACGGATGCGCACGCTATATGGACAGCGGCGCGTGTTGATTGCGCAAGCGCTGAAGCAGGCGTTTGGAGACCGGTTGACCGTCGAATTGCCACCCGGCGGAATCCAGTTCGCGGTGCAATTCGCCGAATCCGCCGACGGTCCGGTCGACGATGTCGTAGTCGCCGCGCGCGCCCGTCAGGCGGGGCTGGCGGTACTGCCGCTTTCGAACTGGTATGCCCACGGCCGTATGAGCGACACGCCGCGTGGCCTGGTGCTGGGTTTCGCGAACATCGCCGATACAGACGAAGCGAACCGTCTCGCGCGTACGCTGCGGGCATGCCTGGATGGCTGACGCGCGACGCGCGCAGCCAGCGCCGCCACAGTACCGCCACCGACCTCAATGGAGACTCGCCCCCGACGTAGCGGCCGCTATCGTGTGTAAAGCGGCCTCTGCCTGCCGGTGCGGACGGCTTTTGCGTTCATGCAGTGGCCTCGCCCATCAGTCGTCCACGCATCATCCATAGGTTGCTCAGGGGCGAACAGCGTATGCAACTGCTGCGTGTTCCTCATCGGCCGCGATGGCATCTTTAGATGCCACCGTGCGCCGCGATGAACATGGCGACCGCCGACCGGCAATAGGATTCGATTTCGTTGTCGTCCGCTGCTCTCGTCTCGTCGAAGCGCACGATAAGCAGGAGATCGGATCCTTTGAAAAGCGCGGCAAACAAGCGGGCGGACTGGCGCCCATCGGGTACGTTCAGAATCGCTTTCGCGTGCAACCGACGCAACACCGCCTCGATTTGGGCGATGACATGGGCGGGCCCTGCTTCGTAATGGAGCTTGCTTAACGACTTCTGGTTCGTCTTGTCGGCCAAAACCATGGCTTCGACACTGCGGACGTCCGGGCTCAACAGCGTGCGAAGCAGAGATGACCCCACCGCCATGAGCTGGTCTTCGGCCGACCCGTCGACGCCTTCAAAAAGAGCCTGCGGTGCAAACTGCTCGCAGCGGGACGTCATGGCCGCGCTGAACAGCGCCTCCTTGTTCTCGAAGTGCCGATAAATGCTTAGCTTGGATATCTTCGCCCGCTGGGCGACCTTGTCCATGGTCGTCGCTTGAAAACCCAGTTCCACGAAGAGTTCGCAGGCGGTGTCGACTATCGTTTGGCGAAGCGCCTCGTTGGCGGGCCGACCGCGCCGGCTCTGGCTGTTTTCGGTCACGTCAATTCCAGTACTTGACAGTATTCAAATTATTGTACTACGATACCGCGGAGTATCGTAAATGTGCAAGCCAAGGGTAGGTTCCAACCGATTGTCCAAATCAGCTTTCCCCTGGCCGGCGATAACGAATGCGGCATTGTCCGGCCGGTCAATAGCCATGGGCAAACATCCCGCCAATGCCGAAGCCTTGCGCGCTGACCGTCTCAAGCGCTTATCTCCGGACGTTCTTGCGCACTAGGCCCAGTCACTTCTCCATCTACAACACGGAGCCCAGCACCATGAATGACGTCATCATCATCGGCGGCAGCTTTGCCGGCCTCGCCGCCGCCCTGCAGCTCGGCCGTGCCCGCCGCAAGGTCACCGTTCTCGATACCGGCCGGCCGCGCAACCGCTTTGCCGGCCACTCGCATGGCCTGCTCGGCCACGATCACAAGCCGCCGCTGGACATCCTGGTCGAGGCGCGGCAGCAGCTCACGCGCTATCCAACGATCAGGCTGGTCAATGCTCGAGCCGAGAGCGTGTCTGGCGCCATCGACGATTTCTGCGTCGTCACTGACGATAACCAAAGCCTAGGGGCGCGCCGCCTGATCCTGAGCTATGGCGTCGCCGACCAGATGCCTGATATTCCAGGCTTTGCCGAAAGCTGGGGCACGTCCATCGTGCCCTGCCCCTATTGCGACGGCTTTGAAGTCGCCGGCCAGCATTGGGGCCTCGTCTGGTCCGGCCCACAATCGCACCAGTCTGCCAGGCTGTTCCGCGATTGGACTGACAAGTTGACTGTCTTCGCCGATGGTCATGACATTGCGGCCGATATCCAGGCCGATCTGGCGCGCCGCAATATACCTGTCGTCGATGGCCGGATCGTCGAGATCGCCCATCACAAGGGCCACATCACCACGGTCAATCTCGATACCCGCCGCAATGTCGCGGTCGACATCCTGTTCGCCCATCCGCGCAACCAACCGTCAGCAAGCCTGCATGAATCACTGGGCCTTGCCACGGTCGATACGCCCACTGGCATCGTTCTCAAAGTCGACGAGCGCCGCCAAACCAGCATCCCCGGCATCTACGCCGCTGGCGACCTCGCCACGCCCTTCTTGCCCTCGGTCACCCAGGCCTCATCGCAGGGCGCTATGGCCGGTATCTTCGCCCAGCAGTCGATGGTTACTTAAGAGCAAGGATTCCTTTCTCCCGTTGCGTCGTCGCCTTCGAAAAGGTTGGCGTAGATCGGCGCGGTGAAGGACGGATCGTCGGGTCAAGGAGATGGCATGGCAGAGCCAAGTGCCGCTCAGGTCGGTGACTGGAATGGTCAAAGCGAGGCGGAAGGGTTAAGTCACGAGGCGAGGGACAGGGACTCTCAGGTCCTGGCGCCATATGAAGTTGGACGAAGTAATTCCCTGTGCCAAACATTAAGCGCGTATGCTGGGGTTGCCAACCGGCAAGCGACACAACAGGAGTTCTCATGGCAAAAAGCCAACTACGCGGCAACCGCGAAGCGAAAAAGCCAAAGCAACCCAAGAAGCCTTTCGCACCGACAACTCCGTTCAGCACGGTTCAGTCGCGGGTCCGGACCGACGGTCTCGCCAAGAGGAAGTCGTAAGCCGGGCAAGTGCCCGGCAAGTCGCGATATCACCCAAGGGGATGCCTCTTCATTCAACGCAAGCCGACCGATAGGGAGGCGCACCATGATCCACCCTGACACAAGCCCGACGTTCCGAGGCCTGCCACTTACCGCAGAGCAAGACTCGGAGGTTCGCCACTATCAGAACAGGAAAACGAGGCTCGGCAAGCCGTGGGATACCCCGGAACTTCGCGGGATCCTCGAAGACATGTTGCTGCCGCCCAGGACCGAGGATGGCGGTGTGGAAGATGTGCTTCTGGGACCGAACGCTGCCGCCGAACGTGCGGCAGCGTTCGTCGACGAGGCCATGGAACCGATTGAAGCATACGAAGATTGGAACACCGCCATGGAGATCGAGGGGATGAAAGGCGAAGCGCGCTAATGCCGGTTACCAGGTAGAGATGGCGCTTGTCGTTGCGAGCGGCAGGTCAATCCCGGCAGCTGGGTCGGCCATTGGCTGGATCTCGATAAAGGGCCGCTTCGACTCGACCTTGCCGAATATCGCGGCAAACGGAATGTCGGCGGCATCCCGGCCGGTGCCGATTCGCAGCAGACCGGTCGGAATGGACACACCCGAGGGATCGAGCAGGTACCATCCGCCTGACAAGAACACCTCGACCACCGCGTGAAAGTCCGGCGCGCCCAAGGCGGGATCCGCACCATAGTCCACGCTGCTGGACATACGGGCAGGAATACTCAGGGCGCGGCAGATCGCGATCATCAAATGGGAGAAATCCCGGCATACGCCGGTGCGCTCGACGATCGTATCGATCGCCGAGGTTCGCTCGTTGGTGGATCGCGAAAGGAAGCGCACATGGTTGCGCACCCACTCTCGGATCGCATACACGCGCGAATAGCCGGGATGCATGCCGCCAAACTCGCGCATCGCGAACTCCATCATGCGATCGGATTCGCAATACCGGCTCGGCGCCAAGTACGACAGTACCTCGAAGGGAAGTTCGGCCACCGGTACCTCGGTTAGCGACATGCCATCGTCGAGCCGATGATCGATATCCACTACAGCTTCATAGCGGATGGCCAGTGGGCCCCTGTTCGCACGTATTCTGAGCAGGCGGTTGCAAAGTGTGTCCGTGTGGCGAGCGGCGTGAAACGGTGGCGTGAGCGCCAGACGCTCGGAGACAACGGACTGTCTTGCAGTTTTCGCGGCTTCTACAATCAGAAGAAAGTCTGCCGTGGGATCCAGGATCTCATAGGACAGGTTCACCGAGTACCGAAGGCGGTTCATTTCTGACCTTCTGTCGACATGGAGGAGACGGCGTCGGCCGCGGGAACGGCTCTGGCCATCCAATTCAGTGTAGCGTCAGAAGCGGACGAGCGGTCCGCGCGAGCAGGCACGGCAGGTGCGAAGACGCAGCGCCTGCCTGACCAATTTGTAAGCGGGTCAGGGCGGTGTGCAGCCTAATCGGCAGGAGCCTATGGTTCGATCCTGCTGCTCCGGACTCAGATCAGCCTTGATTCCTGCTGGGTAGAGCATTACGTTGACAAATTCACTGCAGGAATATTGAAGATGGCTATGGAGCGCGTGACCAATTATCGTGGGTTCGATATCCATGTCGATCTCCATATGGTATCCAAGGACATGTTTGATATCTGGTTCCAGGTCGAGGGACCCATGAGGCCGCCGGGCGTCGCGGCGATTGGCAAGCGAATCAAAGTCTTTGGCGGGCCGTATTCCAGACGTTGGGCTTACCTCGTGGCGGAGCTGGCAGGGCGCGCCGCCGTGGACGTTATTCTTGGACCGGCTGAATGAACGGAGGCGGAGAGCGGAGGCCAGATATGCAGGGACGCGTCACGATCGGTCTCACCCAGTTGGTCGGAACGGCAGCGGCGCCCGCAGGCCAGGTAACGAAGCCTGAACCTCGATCAGCATTTGTCGCGCAGCGTCTAACGGGCCGGCGGTACGTATGGGCGATCGAGTAGCGTACTACCTAACCGATCGCCCGCAGGCAGCCCTTTTACCCCCGCACCGCCACCTCCCGCAACCACTGCGCAAAGCTCCGGATCAACGCCTGCTTGGGGTTGTCGCCACGCCATACGATGTAGCAGTTGTGGCTGGCCGGAAAGCTGGCCGGCAGCGGCTGCACCAGCCGACCCGCAGCGATGGCCTCACGCGCCAGCAGGGCGCGCGTTAGCGCCAGTCCCATCCCATTGGCCGCGGCTTCGATCAGCAGTGCGCGGCAGTCGAAGACGATGCCGTCTTCGGGCTCTTCCAATACCACGCCGGCGGCGGCGCCCCACTGCGACCAGCGGAAGCGTGCGTGCCGCAGCCGCGGCAGGTGCGCGGCGTCGGCCGCGGTCATGCCGGCGTGCCGCTGGGCGAAGCCGGGGCTGCAGACCACGATGATGTCGTCGTCGAGCAGCTTCAGGCATTGATAGCCGGTGAAGGGCGCGGGGCCGTAGCGCAGGCTGACGTCGAGGTCCGATCGGGCGAAGTCGGGATCCTCCGTGCTGGCGGCGATGGACAGGTCCAGGCCAGGCAGCGCCTCGCGCAGCCGTGGCAGCTTGGGCACCAGCCAGGCGCCGGCCAGTTCCGGGCTGACATTGACGTGCAGCGACTGCCGTTCGCGCGCGCGCCGCTCGGCCGCGCCGGCCAGCGACAGTTCCACCGCGCGCAGGGCGCGGTCGAGGTCGTCGGCCAGTTCGCGGCCGGTGGCGGTCAGCTCCAGTTGCCGGCCGGCGCGCAGGAACAGGGTGCAGCCAAGCTGTGACTCCAGCGCACGGATATGCCGGCTGATGGCGCCATGCGTCACGCACAGCGCATCGGCGGCGCGCGTCATGCTGCCCGTGCGCGCGGTGGCGGCAAAGGCCTGGAGCACTTGCATCGAGGGGAGCCTGCGGATCATGGCTGTGATCTTGCCTCACAGGTGATGGCAAAACAAGTCGATTGTCCTGCCATGCCGCGCGGCCGATACTGGCCCGCACCGAACCGGCCGCTGCGAAGCCGGTGCGCAACGAGGAGACCCCCATGAAACTGCAGTTGAAGATCAACGGCAAGCGCCACGCCGTCGAGGCCGAACGCGACATGCCCCTGCTGTGGGTGCTGCGCGATTACCTGGGCTATACCGGCACCAAGTTCGGCTGCGGTGCCGGCCTGTGCGGCGCCTGCACCGTGCAGGTCGACGGCAAGGCGGTGCGCGCCTGCATCACGCCTGTCGGCAGCGTGGGGCGCGCCGACATCACCACCATCGAAGGATTGTCGGCCGACAATTCGCACCCGGTCCAGCGCGCGTGGATTGCCGAGCAGGTGCCGCAGTGCGGCTATTGCCAGTCGGGCATGATCATGGCCGCTTGCGCGTTGCTGAAGGACAACCCGTCGCCGCGGCCGGAGGAGATCCGCGCCGGCATCATCAACCTGTGCCGCTGCGGCACCTACCCGCGCGTGGAGCGCGCCATCCTGCGCGCCGCCACCGCGCTGAACGCCGGCGACGCAAAGGGGAGGGCGTCATCGTGAGCCATCTCCCTACAAGCCGCCGCCGTTTCCTGCAAGCCGCCGGCGCGGTGCCGGCGGCGCTGGTGCTGGGCTTCCACCTGCCGCTGGCGAAGGCCGCCGACGCCAGCGCGCCCGCGCGCGACCCGGATGACATCAACGCCTGGCTGCGCATCGATGCCGACGGCAGCGTGACCATCATGGTGCCGTCGGCCGAGCTGGGGCAGGGCGTGATGACCTCCGCGCCGATGCTGATCGCCGAAGAGCTGGAGTGCGACTGGCGCCAGGTGCGCGCCGAGCTGGCGCCGACCGACCCGGTCTACAACAACCGCATGTTCAAGGTGCAGGCGACCGCCAGCAGCACCTCGGCGCGCTGGTCGTTCGAGCCGCTGCGCCGCATCGGCGCCACCGCGCGCGAGATGCTGCGCGAGGCCGCCGCGCAAAGCTGGAGCGTACCGCTGGCGCAGTGCCGCGCGGTGCAGGGCGTGGTGCGGCATGAGCCCAGCGGGCGCACGCTCGGCTACGGTGCGCTGGCCGCGCGGGCGGCCAGCCTGCCACGTCCGGCCGGCGTGGCGCTGAAGGATCCGCGCGACTGGAAGCTGCTGGGCCATCCGACCGACCGGCTCGACATTCCGCTGAAGACTCGCGGCGCCGCGGTGTTCGGCGTCGATGTCAAGGTGCCGCGCATGCTGGTGGGGTCGGTGCTGGCGTGCCCGGTCTTCGGCGGCACGCTGCGCCGGGTCGATGCCCGCCCGGCGCTGTCAGTGCGCGGCGTGCGGCGCGTGGTGCCGCTGGACGATGCCGTGGTGGTGCTGGCCGACAGCTACTGGACCGCGCGCAAGGGCCTGGCCGCGCTGCGGCCGGACTGGCAGCTCCCGCAAGGCGCTCCGGCTGGCGACGCCGCACTGATGGCCGGCTACCGCGCCGCTGCGCGCGGCGCAGCGGCGGTGGCGCTGCGCCACGGCGATCCGGACGCGCAGATGCAGGGTACGCAGCCCTACACCGCCGAATACGAGGTGCCTTACCTCGCCCACGCCACCATGGAGCCGATGAACGCCACCGCCGACGTACGCGCCGACCGCGCCGAGATCTGGGGGCCGACCCAGGTCTGCGGCGAGATCGCGCAGCGGCTGTCCGGCGTGATCGGCCTGCCCGCCGCACGCATCGTCGTGCATGGCACCTTCGTCGGCGGCGGCTTCGGCCGGCGCGAGGAGTTCGATGTCTTTGTCCAGGCCGCGCTGGCGTCGAAGGCCGCGGGGCAGCCGGTCAAGCTGATCTGGTCGCGCGAAGAAGACATCCAGCACGATTTCTACCGGCCCGCGGCGGCGGCGCGCTTCAGCGCGGTGCTGGCACCGGACGCGGCCGGCATCCGCGCGCTGGACGCGCGCCTGGCGTGCTCGTCGATCTATATCCGCAATTTCCCGGACCGGGTCAAGGGCGGGGTCGACCCCAAGTCGGTCGAAGGCGTGGTGGACCTGCCCTACGCGCTGCCCCATCTCGCCGTACGCCACGCCATGGTCAATACCGCTGTGCCGGTGGGCTTCTGGCGCGGCGTGGGCTATACGCAGAACACCTTCTTCGCCGAAAGCTTTATCGACGAGCTGGCCCACCACGCCGGCACCGACCCGCTGCAGTTCCGGCTGAAGCTGCTGGCGGGCCGGCCGCGTCCGGCGCGCCTGCTGCAGCGCCTGGCGCAGCACGTCGGCTGGGGCAGCGCGGCGGCGGGGCGCTGGCACGGCGTGGCGCTGTCGCAGGCGTGGGGCTCGCTGTGCGCGACGGTGGTGGAGTTGTCGGCGGAGGGACAGCGCATCACGCTGCACCGCGTCGTCAATGCCATCGACTGCGGCACCGTGATCAACCCCGCGACGGTCGAGCGCCAGCTGGAGGGCGCCAGCATCTGGGCCCTGAGCGCGGCGCTGTCGGGCGCGATCACCATCGCCGACGGACGCGTGCAGCAATCCAATTTCCACGACTATCCGCTGCTGCGGCTGGCGCAGACGCCGCGCTTCGAGGCAGTGCTGGCGCCCAGTGGCGAGCGCATCGGCGGCGTCGGCGAGTCCGCTGTGCCGACGCTGGCGCCGGCGCTGGCCAATGCGCTGTTTGCCGCCACTGGGCAACGCATCCGCTCGCTGCCGCTGGCGCGGCATGGGTTCGAACTGGCGTAGCGCGGCGCCGGCGTTTGCCCAGGTGATGCCGCTGCCACGCCCGCCGGCGCCGTACCACGCAGCCGGCGCGGCGTTGTGTGTCATACCGCGCACGCGCCCCTACGCTGCCGGCCCGGTTCTTCCCTACACTGGAGCATGGCGCCTTGCCGCCGCCGAAGGGAAAATACCTATGCCGCCAGAGCCCGTCCAAGCCAAGCCCGTGGCACTGGCCTTGCAAGGCGGCGGCATGCATGGCGCATTTACCTGGGGCGTGCTGGACCGCCTGCTGGAGGATGGCCGGCTGGCGATCGAAGGCGTCAGCGCCACCAGTGCCGGCGCCATGAACGGCACGGTGCTGGCCTATGGCCTGATGCAGGGCGGCAGCGACGGCGCGCGCCAGGCCCTGCATGACTTCTGGCAGGCCATCGCCCACTCGGCGCAGCGCTTCAACCCGTTGCGCTGGCTGCCGTGGTTCAAGGGCAGCCATACGCTGGGGCTGAACCATTCCCCGCTGTACGCCATGGCCGACATCACGCTGCGGCTGCTGTCGCCGTACCAGTTCAACCCGGGCAATGCCAACCCGCTGCGCGACGTGCTGCTCGGCCAGGTGGATTTCGCGGCGCTGCGCGCGCATTGCCCGATCCGGCTGTACCTGTGCGCGACCAATATCGAAACCAGCCGGATCCGCATCTTTGCGCAGGAAGAGCTGAGCGTCGACGCGGTGCTGGCCTCGGCCTGCGTGCCCACGCTGTTCCAGGCGGTCAGCATCGACGGCCAGCATTACTGGGACGGCGGCTATGTCGGCAACCCGGCGATCTTCCCGCTGATCTACCACTGCGAGACCCACGATGTCGTGATCGTCCACATCAACCCGATCGTGCGCCGCGGGGTGCCGACCACCGCGGCGGAGATCCTGAACCGGGTCAATGAGGTTAGCTTCAATTCGTCATTGATGCGCGAGATGCGCGCGATCGGCTTCGTCACCACGCTGATCCAGCAGGGCAAGATCGACCGCAACGAGATGAAGGAGATGTGGATCCATTCGATCCGCTCGGACGAGACCATGGCCAGGCTCGGGGTCTCGACCAAGTACAACGCCGATTGGGATTTCCTGTGCTCGTTGCGCGACCAGGGCCGGCAGGCTGCCACCGTCTGGCTGGACCGCAACTATGACTGCGTGGGGCAGCGCTCCAGCGTCGACATCACCGGCGAGTTCCTGTAGGCAGCGCCGGCTGGGCCAGCCGCCAGGCAAGATTGGCGCGCGCCTGCGCCTCGTAGCGCGCCTGGAACAGGTCGGTGGCATAGATGCGGGGACTGGCCAGCAGGCGCTGCAGGAAGGCGCGCTCGGCGGCGTCATAGGCGGCGTCGTCGAGGTCGGTGCGCTCGGCGCGCAGGCGCGCGCCGTTGTCCTGGAAGCGCGCGCGGCTGTATCCCAGCGCGGCCAGGTCGATATCGGCGGTGAAGCGCCCGGCCAGGCTGGCCGGCACGTCGGCGTGCGTGGTTTCCAGGATCAGCGCGGCAACGCGGCCGGCGGCGGCGACCGTGCCGGCCGACCAGCGCCGCAGCCACGCGGCGCTGCGCGCTTCGTTGTCGGTGGCGCCGGGCACGTAGATGACGTCATGGCACCACAGCGCCAGTTCCACCTCGGCGGCATCCGGGATCGCGCTGCGCGCCCAGTCGAGGTCCTGCAGGCAGCGGCGCACATGGTCCAGGGTGTGGTAATGCCGGGTCGGTTCGCCGTAGCAGCGCGCCAGGTCGGCATACGCGTCCGCCGCGCGGGTGCCGCCCGCCAGCGTCCAGAGCGCGACAAAGCGCGCTTGCAGCGGGCAGTCGGCGGCGGTGCTCATGCGCGTGCTGGACCCGTTTCGCGGGCCGGCTGTCCCGCCAGCTCGGCAAGCAGTGCCTGCGCCTGCAGCCAGTCGGCGCCGTCGGTGCCCTCGCTGAAGCTGGCGTGGATGCGCGCCAGCGTTTCGCGCGCGGCGTCGCCCTTGCCCTGCCGCTGCCACAGCCGCGCCAGGCTCAGCGCGGCCTGCAGTTCTAGCGGCCTGGCGCCCTGGCCGTGCGCGACCGCGAGCGCGCGCTGGAAGCAGGCCTCGGCTTCATGGCTGGCGGCGGCGCCGGCCTCCGGCGCCGCCAGCTGCAGCAGCATGTCGCCGCGCAATCGATAGACCGCGGCTTCGTCGAGCCGCTCGCCGGTCTCTTCGACCATGGCTTGCGCCCGTGTCAGCACATCCAGCGCCGCGGCCGGCTGGCCCGCCTTGCCGCAGGCCTCGGCCAGCATGGCCAGCAGGTTCGGCATGCCGAGTTCGCCGCCGGTGGCCTCGTAGGCGTCGAGGCCCTTGCGCATCAGCGCAATGCCTTCCTCGTGGCGGCCCAGTTCGGACACCGCCCAACCCTGCAGCACGGTGCCCCAGGCCAGGTAGATGGGGAAGCCCTGTTCGCAGGAAATGGCAATGGCGGATTCCGCATACTCGCGGGCCTGCGCGGGGTCGCGGCGCCAGCGGTATTGCTCCGCCGCGAACACCAGGCACAGCGCGAGGTTGTAGGCATCCGGACGCGCGCGCGCCAGTGCCAGCGCCTCGTGGCTGCGCGCCAGGGCCTGGTCGGCAAAGCCCTGGTACCACAGGATCCACGCCAGCGTACTGGTGGCATGGACCATCGGATCGCGGCCGTAGCCGGTCAGGAAGTCGTAGGCGGAATGCTCGGGATGCGGCACGGCCAGCACGGCCTCCATATGCGCGCGCGCCTCTTCCAGCAGGCCCAGGCGGAACAGCGTGGCGCCCAGCGCGCGATGGCCCTCGGCCAGCTGCTTGGGCTTCTGCGACTCCGTGGCCAGCGCAAGCAGGCGCCGGGCCAGCGGCAGCGACACCTGGTATTGCGCGCGCAACTGGTAGAACGCCCACATGCCCAGCTGCGCCGAGAACACGTAGGGCGTCTGCCGGCCTTGCTCGCACAGCGACATCGCGCGCCGGTAATTGGCTTCGACTTCGGGCGAGGCCTGGCCGCGCGCCGCAATCAGCGCGGGCCCGAGCGTCAGCAGCAGCGTCAGCTCCAGCCGCGCGCGCTCGGTGCTGTCGGGCTGGCGCTTGAGCAGGGCGATGGCCTCGCTGAGATGCCGGATCGCTTCTTCCTGCGCGGAGCGCTGCAGCGCCTGCTGGCCGGCGCAGTGCAGGTACTCGACCGCCTTTGGCACATTGCCGCTGTGGCTGTAGTGGTGCGCCAGTTCGCTGCAGTAGTCCTTGAGCCGGCCATGGAACATTGCCTCGATGGCCTGCGCGGAGCTTTCATGCAGCGCGCTGCGGCGCTCGGTCAGCAGCGAGCTGCCGGCCACCTCCTGGGTCAGCGCGTGCTTGAAGGCGTACTCCACCTCGGGGAAGGCGGGGCGCTCGTAGATGAAGTCGGCGCTCTGCAGGTCGCGCAGCAGCGCATGCAACTGCTCTTCCGGCAGCCCGGTGACGCGCAGCACCAGGCCCAGCGGAAACTCCTTGCCGATCACGGCGAGGGTCTGCAGCAGTTCCTTCTGCGCCAGCGGCAGCCGGTCGATACGGGCGGCCAGCACCCCCTGCACGGTGGTGGGGATGTGCAGCAGCGCCGGCGCCTTCTCGATGCGGTAGGCGCCGGGCTGGCCCAGCAGCGCGCCTTCCTCGGCCAGGGTCTGGACCACTTCCTCCATGAAGAAGGGGTTGCCTTCGGTCTTGTCGAGGATCAGCCGCTTCAGCGGCACCAGGCTGGGATCGTCGCCGAGCAGCGCGGTCAGCAGCTCCTGCGCCTCGGCCTGTCCCAGCGGCTGCAAGCGCAGCTGCGAGTAGTGGCCGCCCGCGTCCCAGCGATGGCTGTACTCCGGCCGGTAGTTCACCAGCAGCACGATGCGCGCGCCGGGCACGTGGTCGACCAGCATGTTGAGGAAGGCCTCGGTCTCGCCGTCGAGCCATTGCAGGTCTTCGAAGATGACTTCCAGCGGCTGGTTCTGGCTTTCGCGGACCAGCAGCCGCGCAATCGCGTCGAAGGTGCGCTGGCGCCGCAGCGCCGGGTCCATGGTCGGCAGCGGCGAGTCGGGCTCGACCACGCCCAGCAGGTAGAGCAGGTAGGGCAGGTGTTCTTCCAGCGAGCGGTCCAGCGTCAGCAGCCTGCCGGTCAGTTTCTCGCGGCAGCTGCGGTCGCCGTCGTGCGCGGTGATCTGGAAATAATTCTTCAGCATCTCGATCAGCGGCAGGTAGGCAAAGGCCTTGCCGTGCGAGACCGAGAACGTCTCCAGCGCCAGGCAGCCTTGCTGCGACCTGACCTTGAACTCATGGAACAGCCGCGACTTGCCGACCCCGGCTTCGCCCACCACCGCGACGATGCGCCCGTGGCCGGCCTTGGCCTGCTCCAGCGCCGCGTTCAGGTGCGCGAGCTCGTCCTGGCGCCCGACAAAGCGCGCCAGGCCGCGGTGCGCGGCCACCTGCAGCCGCGTGCGCAGGGGGCCCGGACCGATCACTTCGTACACCGCCAGCGGTTCGCGCACGCCCTTGACGTTGGTGGTGCCCAGCGCCGTGAACTCGAAATAGCCTTCGGTCAGTTTGTGGGTCGACTCGCTCACCAGGATCGACGCCGGCGTGGCGATGCCTTCCATGCGCGAGGCGATATGGATGGTGTGCCCGACCGGATCGTAGTCGGTGTGCAGGTCGTCCTTGCGGATCGAGCGCACCACCACCTCGCCGGTATGGATGCCGATGCGGACCTGCAGCGGAATGCCTTGCTCCAGGCGCACGCGGTCGCTGTGCCGGTGCATCGCATCCTGCATGCGCAGCGCCGCGTACAGCGCGCGCAGGGCGTGGTCCTCATGCGCGATGGGCGCGCCGAACAGCGCCAGGATGCCGTCGCCGAGGAACTTGGCGACATAGCCCTCGTAGTGGTGGACCGCCTCCATCATCAGCGTCACCACGGGATCGATCAGCCGGCGCGCATCCTCCGGGTCCAGGTCCTGCGTCAGCGCGGTGGAGCCGGCCATGTCGGCAAACAGCGCGGTGATGGTCTTGCGCTCGCCGGCGGTCTCGCCGCGGGCTTCCATCGCCGCCTGCTCGGCCAGGATGCGCCCGGCAAGGTGCGGCGGGGTGTAGTGCACCGGCGCGGGACTGTCCTGGCGCAGGGCGGCTGGCGCAGGGGCGGCGGTAGCGGCGGCGTCGGGCAGCCCGACGCCGCAGACGCGGCAGAACCGCGCCGCCGCGGTGGCTTCGGCGCCGCATTGCGGGCAAACGCGGGCAAGCCGCGCCCCGCACGCCTCACAGAAGTTGGCGCCAGCAAGGTTGCCGAAGCCGCATTGGCTGCAGCGCATGTCGCCTCCCGGCCGTCGTTGCCAGCTTGACGGTACCTGGATCTATTAGAGGCGGGATCAGGGGAGGTGGCAAGGCGGCCCCTGTGTGGCGGGAACATTATCGGTGCCGCGCCTGCCTCCATCCGGCCCAAGGCCACGCTGGAGCAAAACGCTGCGCTCCAAGCGTCCGACGCAACCTTGGAAGGCGGCCGACTCGTACGCGTGTTGGGCGACCGGTGCCCGAAGTTCGGGGGCTACACATCAGTACTGCCCCAAGGCCAGCCGGCGCCGGCCATCGCTGGCCTTTGCGCTGGCGTTCAACGCGCTGCGGCTTCTCTGGCCCAGCGCGCAAGGCTGATGAGTTGTCCGCCGATGCGTAGGGATATTGGGGATCGGCGGTAGATCGCAAATTGGCGCGCGCAGTCCTACACCGTTGCCTTTCTCGAGCGGTCTTGCCGATAGCGCAGCGCCTTGATCACAAGCGCCAGAGCCGGAGCGAGGTGACGGCGATTGGCGTAGTAAAGGTGATAGCCAGGAAATAGCGGCCACCAGTCCTCAAGCACCGGCACCAGCCGTCCAGCCTTGAAATGTGGCGCCATTAAGTCCAGTGGCACGTAGGCTAATCCGACGCCGTCCAGCGCGGCCTGGAGCATCAGGAATGTGTTGTTGAACACCGTCTGACCTTCCACTCGGACGTTAAGGGCCTGTCCATCTTTCTCGAAATCCCAGGCGTACAGGCCTCCGTGGGTTGGCAGCCGAAGGTTGATGCAGCGGTGGCGGGTCAGGTCGTGCGGGGTGGCCGGAAGCGGCTTGCCGACCAGGTACTCGGGAGATGCGGCAACGGCCATGCGCAGGTCCGGCGCGATGCGCACTGCGACCATGTCCTTGGCGACGCGATTCCCGACACGCACACCCGCGTCGAAGCGATGCGCCGCGATGTCGGTAAAGCCGTAGTCCACACTGAATTCGACGTGGATATCGGGGTATTGCCGCAGCAGCGGCAGCAGCTTGGGCCAGAGCACCGTCGCGATAGCGTGGTCATGTGCCGTGATGCGAACCGTGCCGGCCGGCCTGTCACGCATGGCGCTGAGCGACTCCAGTTCGAGCTCAATCTCGTCAAGGCGCGGTGCCAGTGTGTTCAGCAACCGTCCACCGGCTTCCGTGGTGGAGACGCTGCGCGTGGTGCGCGTGAGTAATCGCACGCCTAGCCTGGCTTCAAGGGTCAGCATGGCATGACTCAAGGCCGAACGCGACAGGCCAAGCTGCGCGGCGGCACGGGTAAAGCTGCGCTCCCGCGCTACCGCCACGAAGGCCTGCAGGTCGTTGAGGTTTTCCTTCGGCATTGGTGAATTAGATGCACAAGCGTGTTCTGATTTTACCGCCTTCTCATCTAATGGATTGGCAAATACAGTTCTGTCCAGTCTCTGTTTCACCGAACCGGACCCTCATGAACTACCTCCTGAAAATCGCCCTGTGTGCCACTGCCGTGCAGGCTGCGGTAGCCTGCGCTGCCGAGCCGCAGGTCATCGCGACGGCCGGCCAGCAAATCATGCGCGCCGGCAGCCAGCCCTCGGCGGCAGGGCCTTCGGACTACTTCACCGGCCGGGCGCGAGTCGATCCGGTATGGCCGGCAGACGAGAACATCAATGCCTCCGGCGGCTTGGTGACATTTGAGCCCGGCGCACGCTCGGCCTGGCACACCCACCCCGCCGGGCAACGTCTGGTGGTGGTCTCGGGCTTGGGTCTCACGCAGGAATGGGGCGAGCCCGTTCAGGAAATCCGCCCCGGCGACGTGGTTTGGTGTCCACCCGGCGTCAAGCATTGGCACGGCGCCACGCATACCACAGCGATGACCCACCTGGCCGTAACGGGCACGGTCGACGGCAAGAACGTCACATGGATGGAGAAAGTCACCGATGAGCAATACAACGCCCGCTGAACCGCACATCAAGCGCTGCCACCCCGGCGCGCTTGCCGTGGCCTTGGGTTTGGGCCTCGCGACTGCACTGGGCCACGCAGCCCCGAAGGCACAGGAGTCCCAAGCAATGACCACCACTCAAGCCACCGCCCCAAGCCCCTCTGAAACCCTGACCGACCGCCAGCGAGCGATCGTACCTGTCGCAGCCTTTGGCGCCGCGGGCGATATCGCCCGGCTGAACGCGGCATTGAACCACGGGTTGGATGCAGGCCTGACGGTCAGCGATGCCAAGGAAATCCTGGTGCAGCTCTATGCTTACGCCGGCTTTCCGCGCAGCCTCAATGCGCTGGCCGAGTTGATGAAGGTGCTAGAGGCGCGCAAGCAGCGTGGTATTCAGGACGCGCCGGGTGCAATGCCCAGCCGCGCCGTGCCTAAGGGCGACGCATTGCTGGCCGCGGGCAGCGCTAACCAGACCCGATTGTCGGGCGCGCCGGTCAAGGGAGCGTTGTTCGACTTCGCGCCCGCCATTGACGAGTACCTGAAGACCCACTTGTTCGGTGATATCTTCGAGCGCGACAACCTCGACTGGCAAAGCCGCGAACTGGCCACGGTGGCGATGCTGTCAGCCCTGCCGGGGGCGGAGTCGCAATTGCAGGCGCATATGCGCATCAGCATGAACGTGGGGCTCACGGCCGGCCAATTGCGCCAACTCACCCAGGTGCTGGCCGACCGCGTGGATGTCGAGAATGCCCGACGCGCGCGCGAGGCGCTGGCGCGGCACCTGGCTACCATGTCCGGGGCGAAGTAACCACAGGTTCGCAGACGGTTGTCGCTATGGGCCTTGCAGGCGATGTCAGGGCTGGGCCCATGCCGCCGGCTGGCGCGAACCCCCGTTGCCGCCGAGCGCTTCGACCAGGTAGTCGACGAACGACGCGATCCGCGCGGAGATCGCGGTATTGCGGTAATAGACCGCATGGATCGGCTGGCGCACGTCCTGGGTCTGGCGCGCCAGCACCTGCACCAGCCGGCCCGCCTCGCGGTCGTGCGCGGTCATGAAGTCCGACAGGCACACGATGCCCGCGCCCTCCAGCGCCAGCTGCCTGAGGGTCTCGCCGCTCGACGACCACACTGCCGGAGCGATCCGGTAAGGTTCGCCGTCTGCTCCCAGGATTGGCCACACGTTCAGCGATTCCGGCTGGTTGAAGCCCAGCAGCGCGTGCTTGCCGAGATCCGCGGCCTTGCGCGGCTGGCCGTGCGCGTCGAGGTAGGCCGGACTGGCCAGCATGCGCACGCGGCTGTTGCCGATCAGCCGGCTATGCAGCGTCGAATCCTTCAGGCGGCCGATGCGGATGGCCACGTCGGTGCGCCGCTCGAGCAGGTCGATGATGCCCTCGTTGCTGTTCAGCTCCAGCTCGACCTGCGGAAAGCGCTCGCGGTAGCCGCGCACCAGCGGCACGATCACATGCAGCATGAACGGCGTCGCGGCGTCGACGCGCAGGCGTCCGGACGGCTTCTCGCGCCGCGCCAGCATCTGTTCTTCCGCGCTTTCGACCGAGTCGATGATGGCGCGCGCGTCCTGCAGGAAGGCCTGGCCTTCCTCGGTCAGCTCGAGGCGGCGCGTGGTCCGGCGCAGCAAGGTGGTCTTGAGCTTTTCCTCGAGCCGGGCGAGGGTGCGGCTGGTCGCCGAGACGGTCAGGTCGAGCTGTTGCGCCGCGGCGGTGATCGACCCGCTGTCGACCACGGTCGCGAACGCCAGCAGTTCGTCGAGCGTGATTTTCATTATTGAATTGGAATCAAGACAGTTTGGTTTATAGACGACTTTTTGCGCAAAAGTAAAGCGGGCACACTGCGCTCCATTCCTCACCGGACCCTGGAGGCTCATCATGCCACTTGCCTTGCTTGCGCTGACCATCAGCGCTTTCGCCATCGGCACCACCGAATTCGTGATCGTCGGGCTGATCCCAACCATTGCCGCGGACCTGGGCGTCAGCCTGCCTTCGGCCGGCCTGCTGGTCAGCCTTTACGCGCTCAGCGTCGCCATCGGCGCGCCGCTGCTGACGGCGCTGACCGGGCGCGTGCCGCGCAAGCTGCTGCTTGCCGGCCTGATGGCACTGTTTACGGTCGGCAACCTGGTGGCCTGGCGCGCGCCCGGCTACGAATCGCTGATCGTGGCGCGCGTGCTCACGGGCCTGGCCCACGGCGTGTTCTTTTCGGTCGGCTCGATCATCGCCACCACGCTGGTGCCGAAGGACAAGGCGGCGAGCGCGATCGCGACCATGTTCAGCGGCATGACCGTGGCGTTCGTCGCCGGCATTCCGCTGGGCACCTTCATCGGCCAGCATTTCGGCTGGCGCGCGACCTTCCTGGTGGTAGCGCTGTTCGGCCTGGTCGCCTTCCTCGGCGCGGTGGCGTTCGTACCGCGGCGCCTGCCCCATGCCGCACCGGCGCCGCTGCTGCGCCAGTTCCGCGTGCTGGCGCAGCCGCGCCTGCTGCTGGTCTTTGCCATGACGGCGGTGGGCTACGGCGGCTCGCTGATCGCCTTTACCTACATGGCGCCGCTGCTCGAGCAGATCGCCGGCTTTACGCCGTCGCAGGTCAGCCTGGTGCTGGTGGGCTACGGCGTGTCGGTGGCGTTCGGCAACGTGTGGGGCGGCAAGCTGGCGGACCGCGCCGGCCCGGTCAAGGCGCTCAAGCAGATCTTCCTGCTGCTGGCGCTGGTGCTGCTGGCGCTGACCTTCACCGTGCAGCACCCGTGGCTGACGGTGCTGACCATGCTGGCATGGGGCGCGGTGGCGTTCGGCAACGTGCCGGGGCTGCAGGTGTACGTGGTCAAGCAGGCGCGGCATTTTGCGCCCGACGCCACCGACGTTGCCTCGGGCTTCAATATCGCGGCATTCAACCTCGGCGTCGCGGGCGGTTCGTCGCTCGGCGGGCTGATCGTCGCGCATGGCGGGCTTGGCCATACGCCGTGGATCGCGGCGCTCGTGACGCTGGGCGCTTATGCCCTGACCGCGTTCAGCGGCGCGCTCGACCGGCGCGCGGGCCTGCCTGCACGCACCGCCGATCCCGTGGAGTTTGCCCACTGAGCCACGGGGGGCAGGCTGCCATCCTTGATTTCAGATCAATTATTTATGTCCGGTGAAGGCGTTTATTTCATCAGTGCCAGCCGGCACAATGCCTGGCATTGCCAACGCCTCACTGGGCGTTCACTCTCGAAGGATCCCACCATGAGCAAGATTCCCGCGTTCGGCCTCGGCACCTTCCGCCTGCAAGGCCAAGTTGTCATCGACTCGGTCCGCAACGGCCTTGAACTCGGCTACCGCGCGATCGACACCGCGCAGATCTACGGCAACGAAGCCGAGATCGGCGAGGCCGTCGCCGCGTCGGGCGTGCGCCGCGACGAGCTGTTCCTGACCACCAAGATCTGGGTCGACAACTACGCCCCGGACAAGCTCGTGCCGAGCCTCGAAGCGAGCCTGCGCAAGCTGCGCACCGACTTCGTCGACCTGACGCTGATCCACTGGCCGGCACCCGGCAATGGCGTGCCGCTGGAAACCTTCATGACCGCGCTGGCCGAGGCGAAGGAAAAAGGCCTGACGCGGCAGATCGGCATCTCCAACTTCAACATCGCGCTGACCCGCGAGGCCATCGCCGCGGTCGGCAAGGATGCGCTCGCGACCAACCAGATCGAGCTGAGCCCGTACCTGCAGAACCGCGAGCTGGTGGCCTTCCTGCAGCGCGAAGGCATCCACGTGACCTCGTATATGACGCTCGCCTACGGCAAGGTGCTGGGGGATCCGGTGATCGGGACGATCGCGCAGCGGCACCAGGCCACGCCCGCGCAGGTGGTGCTGGCGTGGGCGCTGCAGCTGAGCTACTCGGTGATTCCGTCGTCGACCCGGCGCGAGAACCTGGCCAGCAACCTGCTCGCGCAGACCCTGCGGCTGAGCGACGACGACATGGCGCGGATCGCCGCGCTCGAGCGCAACGGCCGCGAGGTCAGCCCGGACGGCCTGGCGCCGCAATGGGACTGAGCCACCCAAGCCGCCGACATTTCCCATGACCCGTGCGCGGCCCGCCGGCCGCGCACCTGACAGGACCCACACCATGAGCAAGGATCCGCTGTTTCAACCGCTGCAACTGGGTGGCCTGACGCTGCCGAACCGCATCGTCATGCCGCCGATGACGCGCTCGCGCGCGAGCCAGCCCGGCGACGAGGCCAACGACCTGATGGCCGCCTACTACGCGCAGCGCGCCGGCGCCGGCCTGATCGTCAGCGAGGGCACCTATATCGACCCGCTGGGCAAGGGCTACGCCTGGACGCCGGGCATCCATACGCCGGCGCAGGTGGCCGGATGGCGCAAGGTGACCGGCGCGGTCCACGCCGCCGGCGGGCGCATCTTCGCGCAACTCTGGCACGTCGGCCGGCTCAGCCACACCAGCCTGCTCGGCGGCCGGCAACCGGTGTCGTCGTCGCCGGTGCAGGCCCAGGGCGTCAATGTCTTCATCGCGGCGGAGGACGGCAGCACCCCCGGTTTCGTCCAGGCCTCCGTGCCCCGCGCACTGACGGTGGACGAAATCCGCGAGGTCGTCGGCCAGTACCGCGCCGCCGCCCGCAACGCGATCGCGGCGGGCTTCGACGGCGTCGAGCTGCACGGCGCGAACGGGTACCTGGTGAACCAGTTCATCGACTCGGGCGCCAACACCCGCAGCGACGAATACGGCGGTTCGCTGGAAAACCGGCTGCGCTTCCTCGGCGAAGTCACGCAAGCGCTGATCGAAGGCGCGGGTGACGCATCCCGCGTCGGCGTGCGCCTGGCGCCGCTGACCACGCTCAACGGCTGCGTCGACGACGATCCGGAAACGACGTACCTAGGCGCCGCCAGGCTGCTGGGCCAGCTCGGCGTTGGCTACCTCCATATCGCCGAAGCCGACTGGGACGACGCGCCGCTGATGCCGGTGGCGTTCAAGCAGCAACTGCGCGCGGCGTTCCCGGGGCTGATGATCTATGCCGGCAAATATTCCGCGGAGCGGGCGCGCGCAGCCGTTGCCGCCGGCTGGGCCGACCTGATTGCGTTCGGCCGGCCGTTCGTGGCCAATCCGGACCTGCCCGAGCGCCTGCGCGTGGGCGCGCCGCTGGCGCAGCACCAGCGCGAGACGCTGTTCGGCGGCGGTGCGCAAGGGCTGACCGACTATCCGACGCTGGCGCAAGCCGTGGCCTGAGCCGGTCCCGCGGTGGCCGCCGTAGTGCTTTAGGGGGATATGCTGCGGCCGACATAGCAGGGCAATATCGGCACCTGTCCGAATGCGCCTGTCCGTATCCCGGAAAGTCCGCCCGCCAGGTCCAACCCGCGGGCCTTTCTTTTTTTGGGAAGCTGCAAAGCGATATGAAGGCGCGAATCATTCGCGTTTGACCGGCTGGTGCCAGGCGCGCGCGATGTGGAACGATCGAGAAAAAGGAGTGAGACACCGTGCCTGTCCACCAGTCGCCAGACCACCGCCTTGCACCGGCACATCCCAACGGCCACCCCCTGTCGCTCGGCCCCGGCCTGGGCCTGCCGTTTGAAACGGACGCGAACCAGGAACTGACCGGGCCGGAAAAGACCGCGCTGGCGCTGTGCGCCCGCTATTGCCCGCTCGCCGACGTGGGCCCGCCGTTCGGGGCCGGAACGCTGGCGTGGCGGGGCAGCGCCTATGTCTATGTCTTTGGCTGGGACGACGGCGGCAGGCGCCGCCTGTTCGAGGTGTTCCGCAACCGGCAAGGCACGCTCGAGCCCGTGCTGGCCTTCCAGTATCCCGTTGCGCTGCGCAAGCTGTTCCGGCACGACCTGGACCCGCTGTACCACGACCGGCGCTGACATCCCGAGCGTGGAACCTGGCATGCGAAGCGGTCACGCTTGCGTGCCCAGGTGCCGCGCCACGGCCGCGGCCACTTCCGCAGCATTCCCGTAGTTTTTCTCAGGGATGCCCAGCAGGGCATCCACGATGGTGTCGTCCGCGTTGTTGTCGCGTGCGGTCGAGATCAACGCGCCACGCGTCGCGGGATAGTCGAGCCCGCGCAGTGCCTGCTCGAGGGCGGCCGGATCGTAGCGATCCGTGCGCGGATTGCCTTGCGGTTGCCTGTCGTTTGCCATGTTGATCTCCGGTTGGTTGCGCGAACGCGGTCCATGTTCGGGATCCCGGCATCCCGTGCGCATGCCAGACCGCAGCGCTCTGATTCCTGACGTCGCCCCCGACAGACGCAAGGCATATGCCATGGCGGAGACGCCGGCCGCGCTGTCCGCACATACCCCTAATTGACGGGGAACTTTATGTGCGTAAAATAAAATTCATAAATATGAATAACGCCATCCAGGAGACACCCCGATGCAACCGAACAAGCGCCGCCGCCTGATGCTGTGCGCCGCCATGCTGGGCGCGATGCCCGCGCTGGCCTGGAGCGACACCTACCCGAGCAAGCCCATCCGCATGGTGGTGCCGTTCGCCCCCGGCGGCGCCACCGACGTGGTGGCGCGGCTGATCTCGCAGAAGCTGGGCGAGGCGCTGAAGCAGTCGGTGGTGGTGGAAAACCGTCCTGGCGCCAACGGCATCATCGGCACCGACGCGGTCGCGCGCGCGGCGCCTGACGGCTATACGCTGCTGCTCAATACCGCCGGTGCGCAGACGCTCAGCCCGGTGCTGTACAAGGCGGGCTATGAGCCGCTGAAGAGCTTTGCGCCGATCTCGCAGATCAGCAATATCGGCTTCGTGATGGTGGTGCACCCGTCGGTGCCGGCCAGGACCGTGCAAGAGTTCGTTGCGCTGGCCAAGGCCAAGTCCCGGCCGCTGAGCCTGTCGGCCGGCAGCAGCATGATCGAGCTGATCGGCGCCACCTTCAAGAGCGCCGCGGGCACGCCCGACGTGGTCAGCGTGTCGTACCGCGGCACCGGCCCGCAGATGCAGGCGGTGGTCTCGGGCGAGGTCGACATGACCATCGACCCGTTCAATGGCATGGCGATGATCAAGGCCGGCAAGCTGCGCCCGCTGGCGGTGTTCGCGTCCAAACGGTCGCCGGCGCTGCCGGACGTGCCGACCATGCAGGAAGCCGGGTTCGACGGCATGGCGTTCAATTCGTGGGCCGGCCTGCTGGCGCCGGCGGGAACGCCAAAGGAGATCGTCATGCGGCTGAACCAGGAGATGAACCGCATCCTGGCGCAGCCCGAAATCAAGCAACGCCTGGCCGCGATCGACTACGAGGTAGTGGGCGGCACGCCGGAACAATTCGCCGCCACCATTGCCGAGGACGCGGCAAGGTGGGCAAAGATCGTCAAGGACACGAATTACAAGGCGGGGTCCTGAGCCGTCACGAGGCGGCCGTCGCCTGCCGCACCAGCCAGTTGCGGAACGCGCGCGCCGCGGCGGGCTCCATCCGGTCGCGCGGCCATACCGCGTAGTAGCCGCCGCCGAGGCTGGCGCTGGCGTCGCAGGCGCGCACCAGCAGGCCGTCGCGCAGGCAGGCGTCGATCATGTGGCGCCAGCCCAGCGCGATGCCCTGGCCCTCCATGGCCAGCTGCAGCAGGATCGGATACTGGTTCGAGGTCAGCACGTTGCGCGGCATGGCGTCGGGCAGGCCCTGGTGGGCCAGCCAGGTTTGCCACGACATCCACTGGCGCTGGCCGTCGTCAAGCATCAGCAGGGTCTCGCCAGCCAGGTCGGACGGCGCCAGCGTGCGCCCGCGGAGATAGCCGGGCGTGCACACCGGGAACACTTCCTCGCCGTACAGCCGGCGCGCGGCCAGTCCGGGCGGCGGTCCTTCGCGCAGGTAGTACAGGCCGATGTCGAACTCCGCCGGCGACAGCGCCGACAGGCTGTCGTTGACCGTCAGGCGCAGCTGGATCTCGGGGTGGGCGGCGCGGAACGCGGCCAGCCGCGGCGTCAGCCACAGCACCGCGACGCCGCTCGAGCAGGCCACCGTCAGCGCGGTATGGCTGCGTACCTTCATCACGTCTTCGGTGGCCTCGGCGCAGCCGACCAGCAGGCGCTGCACCACCTCGGCATAGCGTTGCCCGCTGACGGTCAGGCGCAGCGCGCGCGGTTCGCGGATAAACAGCTTGCGTCCGAGGAAGCGTTCCAGCTGCGCCACCTGGCGGCTGATCGCGCTTTGCGTCAGGTGCAGTTCGGCCGCGGCGCGGGTAAAGCTGCCGTGCCGCATCGCGGCTTCGAAGGCGACCAGGTTGGGCAGGGGCGGGAGCGGGGCAATGCGCATGGGGGCGTCCGGGCCGGAGATGCCGCCATGATAGACCGCCGGCTCAGCCGGCGCGGCGGTGGATGCGGCCTGCCTGCATCACCACGCTGAGGCGCTCGCCCTGGCCGGCGATCAGGCTGATGTCGGCGAGCGGATTGCCGTCGACCAGCAGCAGGTCGGCCAGCGCGCCGGCACGCGTGGTGCCGAGCTCGCCTTCGCGCTGCAGGATGGCGGCGGCGATCGAGGTGGCCGAGCGGATCGCTTCCAGGTTGCCCAGCAGCTCGGCGCGGATGCGGAATTCATCGGCCTGGTGGTCGTGCATTTCGCCGAGCAGGTCCGAGCCATAGCCCATCGGCACGCCGGCATCGGCGTAGAGGCGCAGCGAGTCGCGGCCGGCCTGGCGCACGGTCTCGATCTTGGCCACCGATTCGGCCGGCAGGCCCAGGCGGGCACCGTCGCGGGCCAGCGCGTCGTAGGTGACCAGCGTCGGCACGACAAAGGCGCCATGCTTGCGCATTTCGTCGGCGGCGGCGCGGTCGACCAGGTTGCCATGCTCGATGGTGCGCACGCCGCAGCGCACCGCGCGCGTGATGGCGCGGCCGGTGTAGGCGTGGGCCATTACGTAGGTCTGCGCGGCCTCGGCTTCGGCGACGATGGCGCGGATCTCGTCCTCGCTGTACTGGGTGTTGCCGATCGGGTCGGTCGGCGACGCCACGCCGCCCGACGCCATGATCTTGATCTGGGTCGCGCCTTTCTGGATTTCCTCGCGCACCGCCAGCCGCACCGCATCCACGCCATCGGCCACGCGCGCAATGGCGCCGGCGCGGAAGGCGCACGAGCAGGGCTCGAGCACATCGGAGCGCGGACGGAAGTCGCCATGGCCGCCGGTCTGCGACAGCGCCTTGCCCGAGGCAAAGATGCGCGGGCCCGGCACCAGCCCGGTGGCGACCGCCTGCGACAGGCCCCAGTCGGCGCCGCCGGCATCGCGCACGGTGGTAAAGCCGCGCTCCAGCATGCGCTGCATGATCGGCAGCGCGCGGATCGCGACCAGCACATTGGGCTGCACCGCATTAAGGCCGAGGTTGGCCAGCGACGCCAGCACGTGCACGTGGCAGTCGATCAGGCCGGGCATCACGGTCTTGCCGCGCGCATCGATGCGCTGGGCATGGGGGGCATCGATGGCCGGGCCGACCGCGGCGATGCGCTCGCCTTCGACCAGCACGTCGTGGCCGCGCAGCAGCTCGCCGGTGCCGGGTTCGAGCACATCGCCGCCGTGGAAAAGGATCTGGGGATTCTGGGACATGTCAGCGTGATTGCAGATAGGAAGGTTCGCGCACGAAGCGGGTGCCGACCAGGCTGATGGCGGCGGCGATCATCACGTAGATGGCGGGCGCCATGCTGCTGCCGGTGGTGGCGATCAGCCAGGTGATGATGAACGAGGCAAAGCCGCCGAAGATCGTCACCGCGAAGTTGTAGGCCACCGACAGGCCGGTCGACAGCACGCGCGCCGGGAACAGTTCGGAGAATGCCGCCAGGATCGGGCCGGTATAGGTGGCGATCAGCACCCCGAACACCAGCTGGAACACCAGCAGCGAGGCCAGGCCGGGCACGTGGTTGATGTACGCGAACATGGGCCACGCCAGCACCAGGATCAGCAGCGCCGATCCGCTCAGCAGCACGCGCCGGCCGATGCGGTCGGCCAGCAGCCCCACCAGCGGCGCGAACACCATGATGGCGCAGCCGCCCGCCATGCCGGCGACGAAGCCGTCGGCCTGCGGCACCTTCAGCACCTTGACCGCGTAGGTGGGCATGTAGAACAGCAGCACATAGGTGCACACGGTCCACAGGATCACCATCGAGAAGCTGGCGGTGGTCTCGCGCGGATAGGCCTGGAAGATTTCCTTCAGCGGCGAATCGGCGCGTTCGGCGGTGTCGCGGAAGGCCGGGGTCTCGTCCAGGTGGTGGCGGATGTAGTAGCCCACCGGCCCGATCACGATGCCCAGCAGGAACGGCAGGCGCCAGCCCCAGCTGTTGAGTGCCTCGGGGCTCAGCGAGCTGGTGACGAAGGTGCCGACCGCAGCGCCCAGCAGCACGGCCACGCCGATGCTGGCCTGGATCCAGCTGGAGTAGTAGGCGCGCTGGCGCGCCGGCGCGTATTCGGTCAGGAAGGCGGTGGCACCGCCCATTTCGCCGCCGGCGGAGAAGCCTTGCATCAGCCGCGCCACCACGATCAGCAGCGGGGCCAGGATGCCGATCTGGTCATAGGTGGGAGCAATCCCGATCAGCGTGGTGCCCAGCGCCATCAGCAGGATGGTCAGCGACAGCGCCGCCTTGCGCCCGACGCGGTCGGCGTAGACACCCAGCACGATGCCGCCCACCGGCCGCATGAAAAAGCCTACGCCGAAGGTGGCCACGGCCAGCAGCAGCGAGCTGAGGTCGTTGCCGGTGGGGAAGAACAGCCTGGCGATGATGACCGCGAAAAAGCTGTAGACGGTGAAATCGAACCACTCCAGGCCGTTGCCGATCACCGTGGCGACGATGGCGCGGCGGCGCTGCCCGGGCTGGATGGCGGGCGCCGCCTGGGCCGGCGGCGTGTAGGGCGCGCTCGTTGGCGCGGCACTGTTTTGCATTTGGCTTCCTCCTCTGTGGCCATTGCCGGGGGCAGGGACCGGGCGCTTGCATCTCGCACCGGCCTGGCAGATGGTGCCGACGATGTTAGGAGAGGGTGGTCGGCGAGCGGTAGCGATATCTCCGCATGCAGCCATGCGCGTGGCGCATGGATCGGTTGACCGCACCATGGGCCGGGATTACACTGCGCCCCGTTCTTCCCAACGGAGCTATCCGTGGACAGTGGTCCCAGTCCTTCTTGCGCAACGGGAGTTTCCCCGGCCGCGCCGGCGCGCTGAGACACTGCGGTCATTCGCTGCAGTGCCGCCGCCCGGCACTGCCATGCCCCATGCGGCCAGGCGCCAGCCTGCGCCCGCCGGTGCCAGACCTCCCTTGCTGCCTTTCGATGTCTTGTCATGGCCCGCGTGTATCGTCGCCGGCCATATGGCTGTATTTGCTCAGGAGGTTGCCATGGTGTGGCACCAGTTCTTCGTACGCCTGGCCGCGCTGGCCATCGTGGCCGCGGCCTGCCGGCCGGCGCTGGCGGCGCGCCCGCTGATCACCGACGATGCCCGCATCGTCGATGCCAAAGCCTGCCAGCTGGAATCGTGGATGCAGTTCCAGTCCGGCGGCAATGAGTTGTGGGCGCTGCCGGGCTGCAATCCGACCGGCAACCTGGAGCTGACACTGGGCGGCTCGCTGCAGCGCGTCGACGGCGGCTGGGACGGCACCAACGTCCAGTTCCAGGCCAAGACGCTGCTCAAGCCGCTGGAAACCAACGGCTACGGCATCGCGCTGTCGGGCGGGGTGATCCACCATCCCGATGCCGAACCCGGCAAGGTGCTGGGCAACCTCTATGTCAACGTGCCGGTGTCGTTCTCGTTCGCCGACGACCGCTTCGTCGCGCACCTGAACCTGGGCGCCAACCGCGACACCGGCAACCGCCAGACCCGCATGACCTGGGGCGCAGGCACCGAAACCCAACTGCACCCGCGTGTGTTCCTGATCGCCGAGACCTTCGGCGAGAACCGCGGCAAGCCGTCGTTCCAGGCCGGCTTCCGCTTCTGGGTGGTGCAGGACCGGGTGCAGGTCGACACCACCTATGGCAATGTGTTCGGCGGCGGCACGGGCGCGCGCTTCTTCACGGTCGGGCTGCGGCTGCTGTCGCCGGCGTTCCTGCCGTAGCGGCCAGCGCGCCGGCCATGGTGCCTGCCAGTCAGCGGACGTTAGTGGAAAGCCAGCTCAAGCTCCACGCCGCTGTAGTCGACGCGCGGAGCGAGCCTGCGGCGTGGCCCTTGTTCGAAGCGAATCAAGCCGTAGCCCTCCATCGTGCGGAGTGTCCGCGACAGGTTCGACACGGCGCGCCCGGTTTTCTGCGATAGTTCTTCGAGCGATTCAGGATTGGTTTCCGCGATCAGCGCAAGCAATTGGCGATTGGCTGGTGACAGGACCTTTGCCAGCACGTCCAGCGATTGAAACCATACCTTGGGCTCATCCTTCCCGGGCTTGAGTTCGCCCCGGGCGATCGCCATGGTGCGGGCCTTGAAGTCTTCCAGTGAGGCGATGCCAATCTTGAGGTTGCCGTTCATCGTTCACTCCTTTTGCTGCAGGATCTTGTCGACCTCGGTCCAGAAATCTTCCAGCAACGTGGAAGCGTCCTGGTAGTCGTAGAATCGAACGCCCGCCGCCATGTGCTGGTGGTCGTATTCAATGCGCGTCCGCACCCCGGGCCCGGATCCCTCATTGATGCCGTGCGCATTGTCAAAGCCAAGCAAACGGCAGCCAATCCTGTCATGCAGTGTCAGCGAATACTTCAGTCCGTGAGGGCGCTCCTGCGAGACAGGGCAGGTACGCACCACGATTTTCACCCAATGCAAGCTTTCGTCATCTATGACGAAGCGGAGTCCATCCAGGTCCAGCAGTGTGTCGAGGCTACGGTCGCGCATGGATATGCTATCACAGTGTGATAAGTATGGCGAGCCCACCGGTAGAATGTGGCCAAGGCTCGTCTGGCTAGCACATCACTTTGCCATCGACAATGTAACGCTAGGGTTGCTTCTTCGAGACCTGGCGCGCATTTAGAGCTTTCTCAAATGCCGGCTTTCCGGTGCTGACCGCTTACGACCCGCGGCCGGCCTTTCAAGCAGCCAGCAGTTCTTCCACTTCATCGCGGCGCGCGCCGCGCGTCAGCATGACGGTTGCATCGGGTGCCATGGCGCGTACTTGTGCCAATGCTGTGCCGGTATCGAGAGCGGGAAAGAGCCCGGCCAGGTCTTCGTCGGAGATCTTGACGTAGCTGGCCAGCTGGCAGGGGAACAAGGACTGAGGAATACAGCGACGGTCCGCGCCCCAACACGGACCGCCGCAGGCTGCGCATCGCCGGTGGGCTATTGGACGCTTTGCCTGGACATCTGCGTGGTGAAATACCCGCCTGTACCGGTGCTGGCACCCATGACCAGCGTCCGTACATAGCGCGTGCTGCTGTTCACGACGATGCTGCCATTGGCCGGCATCAGGCGGAGCGCGGCAAAGCCGTTATGCGGTATGCCGGTCGACAACGCGCAGCCGGTCGTTCCCGGCTGCGTCGAGGCCTGGGCGATGATCGTGACCGCGTACAGGTTCTTTGCCGATCCGGGACTGGCCAGCGTCGCCGTGCCTTGCAAGTCGCAGACGCGGGTGCCGCTGGTATGGGTACCGGTAACGTTGCCCGCGTCGTCGATCTGCATGGCGAAGCCGTTCTGCTTCCAGCTGCCGGCGATGGCGGCCTGGTCCACGGCCAGCGCATTGGATGGATCGTAGATGCCTGACAATTCGTTGGTATCGATGTTCGGCGGCGTGACGAAGTTGCCGTCAAAACGCTGGCTCAGGGTAATGGTGCCGGACCCGGTGGCCGGCTTGGCCAAGCCGGCTTCATACAGGGCGCCAGGGCCCAGCGTCCAGTTCGCACCCGAGAACTGGAACGTGCCTCCCAGCACGCCCAACAATCTCACACTAATGAACTTTCCACTGTGGTCGACCAGCGTGGCATTCATGAAGCCGACCCACAGCCCCTCGCTGCCATTGCCCACCATGGCCGTCGAGCCTGCTTGCGGGGCGCTCAGGCTCGGCAGCGGTTCGCCCACCGGTGCGGGCTCGGGGGCCGGCGTCGGCGTCGGAGTTGGGGTCGGAGTTGGGGTCGGAGCGGGCGACGGTGTTGGTGCCGGTGCGGGTTGGTTGTCAGATGGCGGCGTCTGTGGTGCCGCCGTGCTTGCGCCATCGTCGCCGCCGCCGCATGCGGCCAGCAATGCGATAGCCGACAGCAGTGCTGCCGGCATTGCCAGTTGTCTCATTTGGATTTCACCTCTGGATGGAGGGGCGGTCGTGGCCGTCCCTATTGCTCGGGCGCCGGCAGTTCCCTGCGACACAGCGTCAGAAGACGCGGGAAATACCGACCGAGCCAAACTAGAGGTCCAATGTGCAGCGGTAAATCAGACGGATCTTAAATATGCAGCGGAACCTGCGGGAGCAGGGACCGCTGCTCCGGCAATCCGGCGGCGCGAAGCCCCAGCCCCCGCGCTGAATGGGCCACGGCCGGACGCGTCGTCCGCCACTACCCATATATGCTGGCTACGCAGCTTGCTTTTGAGTCCGTTGCCGCGTTGCCGCTTTTTCCCCGGCATGCTTGCTACGCCGGGTAGCGCGCAGCACCAGCAGCACCACCGGCAGGATCAACACCCCCTTGACCAGTTCCGGGTCCAGCGGCAGGTGGATGGCATGCAGCGCCTTGAGCCCGGTGCCGGCGAGCGACAGCACGTAGTAGGAAATGGCGGCGACCGACAGACCTTCGACCGCATGCTGCAGCCGCAACTGGTTGCGCGCGGTCTGGTCCATGCCCTCCAGCAGGCGCGTGGTGTCCTGCTCCTGCGCCAGGTTGACGCGCGTGCGCAGCAGGTCGAGCGCGCGCGACACGCGGCTGGCAAACTGCTCGTGCCGCGCCCAGACCGACCTGCATGTCTCCATGGCCGGCGCGAAGCGGCGTTCCATGTATTCGGCGATGGTGGGGAGGCCCTCGATCCGCTCTTCGCGCAATTCCTGGATGCGTGCCAGCACCAGCTTCTCGTAGGCGCGCGACGCGCTGAAGCGGTTGCCCGATTCCGCCAGGGCTTCGATGCGGACTGCCAGGTGCGTTAGTCGCTCCAGCACCGCGGCATCGTGGCGGCCGCCCTGGCTGGTGTCCATGCTGCGCATCAGCGGCGCGAGCGCGCTCTGCAGATGATCGACGCTGCGCCCCAGTTCCCGCGCCACTGGCAATGCCAACAGCGCCATCATCCGGTACGTCTCGATCTCGTACAGCCGCTGCAACAGCCGTCCGCCTTGCACTTCACGAAAGCCATTGTCGATGACCAGGAAGCGCGTAAAGCCGTCAGGGGGAATGGTCCAGTCGCAGAACACTTCACCGCCGCCCAGCACGTGGCTGCCCGCCAGGATAGGGCCATCGATCCACTGCCTCACGTTGTCGCGCGCATGGCTGGCGGCCTCGCCCGAGACCAGCTCCATGCGCAGCGCCACCAGGCGCTTGCCGGCGAAGCGGTCGAACCATTGCGGCGGGATATGCGAGGTGGCCAGCTCGGAGAAGTAGTCGCTGTCGCTGCGCGGGGCCACGAACGTGAAGGTGGAAAACTCAGTGTGCCGCTCCCACTTCAGTTGCGTGCCATGGCGCCATCGCGCCGAGTAGTGCGTCGCGCCTTCAGCCGGCTGGTCGAGCCCGGTCAGCCTGCACAGGTCGGCCAGCAGGGCGTGGTGGATGCTGGTGTCGCCCTCGGCATAGATGGCAAAGTGCGTCAGCGAGGCGGATCCGCCGATGCGCAGGAAGGGGCGGGCATGCAGTTCGCGCGCAAGGCTGTCGCGCAGAGGGTGGTCCAGGGTGAGATCAGGCATGGGCGTTCAAGGTTTCGGGCCAGTATGCCGCGGACGGACCATTAAGAAAAATGCGTAAAATTGATCTGTTGCTTCAGGTTTACTGATACCAATGAAAGCGCTTGACCTCGATGTGCTGGCCATGATGGTGGCCGTGGCCGATACGGGCAGCATTTCCCGTGCGGCCGAACGCGTGCACCGGTCGCAGTCGGCGGTCAGCATGCAGATCAAGGCGCTCGAGCTGGCCCTGGGCAAGCCGCTGTTCGTGCGCAAGCCGAGGAACTTGGTGCTGACGCCGGAAGGCGAGGTGCTGCTGGGCTTCGCGCGCCGCATGCTGGCGCTGCGGGACGAGGCCTGGGCGGCCGTGGTCCGCCCCGATGTGACCGGGCGCGTGGTGCTCGGCATGCCGGATGACTATGCCTCGTCGTTGCTGCCCGCGATCCTGAAAAAGTTTTCCGCGACTTACCCCAAGGTCGAAATCCAGGTCATCGGCTTGCCGAGCGTGGCGCTGGCGCCGCTGGTCAAGGACGGCACCGTTGACCTGGTCTGCGCCACGCGCGTGAAAGGCTTGTCCGGTGAATTCATCCGGCTGGAACCGATGGTGTGGGCGGCGTCGCCGTCGGCCCAGGAAATCTGGAACGAGCGGCCGCTGCCCATTGCCGTGTTCCAGCCGGGCAGCGTTGCGCGCAACAATGCTATCCGCAGCCTGGAACAAGCCGGGATTGCCTACCGCATGTCCTACGAAAGCCCCAGCCTGCTTGGCCTGCTCAGCATGGTCGAAGCCGGACTGGCGGTGGCGCCGCTCGCGCGTTGCGCCGTGCCAGCGCATTTCACCATCCTTGGCCAGCCACAGGGGTTGCCGGAGCTGGCTGGGTTGGAGCTGTTGCTGGCGCGCAGCGCAAAGTCGAAGCGGCCGCCTTGCGATTTCCTCGCTGAACAGATCCTGGCCGGCTTGCAGCGGCGGAATGGCTAAACGGCCCTGACGTGGGTTTCAGCTTTCGTCCGCGGCAAGCACGTGGCCGTGGTCTGTAGTGGTATCCGTAAAGGCTGGCATATGTCCAGCATTCCAGTCAAAGATGCGCATTTTGACCAATATATTGGACAGATGACAACACGATCCCTTGGTTCCCGGCCTCAGTCCGCCAGCGCGCCCACCTGCCGCAAGGCAGCGCGTGCAATCTCCATCCGCGCCTTGGCATGCTCCGGCCGCAGCAGGTCCAGATTGAGCGCGAACAAGTAGTCATCGTTGCCGCGCTCGACCCAGCCCACCAGCCAGCCCACCGCCGGCCTGGCCGAATCGGCCCAGCCGGTCTTGGCGTGCAGGGTATAGGCGGCGGTGCGCTCCAGCACGGTGATGTCATCGATGGCGCTGAAGGTGGCGGGCGAGAACGGCAGCGTGCGCTGCACCAGGCCCTTCAGGAAATCGATCTGCTGATTGGCGGTGATCTGCAGCTTGCCGTTCAGCCAGAAGCGGTCCACCGGCCCGGAGCTGTCGGCGTTGCCGTAGTGCGAGGCGGTCAGGTAGCGCTGGTAGGCCGCGCTGCCGACCCGGCGCGCCAGTGCCTGGTAAGCCGGAACGCAGGAGTTGGGCAGGGCCACGCGCAGCGGCACGTCGGCGTTGCATGCCTCGGGCAGCACGGCCTTGCCGCCGACCAGCCAGACCTTGCCGTCCCAGGGCAGCTTGTCGTGGTCGACGTCGGCCACTGCGCCGGTCTCGAGGCCGATCATGGAGTTCATGATCTTGAAGGTCGACGCCGGCGAGTACGGCGTCGCGGCGCGCGCCGGGTTGTAGGTCAGCATGCGGTCGCGCCGCAGGTCGTAGATCACCATGGTGCCGGTGGTGCCGGCCTGGCGGAACAGTGCCGCGGCGTCGAGCGGCACTTCCGTGGGCGCGGCCAGCGCAGGCAACTGAGTGGCGAGCAGGCCCAGGGCGAGGGTGGCAGGCGCCAGCAGACGGGCAAGACGATTGTTCATGGTTGTGCGTGGGAAGTTGAGGGAATGACAATCCGGGCCCGGACCGTGATGCGCAGCATAGGAGAGGGCTTGCGCGGCGCCAACCGGGTGCCCTGTAACTTGCGTAACATGACGGGCGTTGCCATTCATGCCTCCTTTCAGATTGATGCCCGCTTCCCCTGGCCTGATCCATATCGATGTGTCGACCCCTTACCGCGTCGACGGCGAGCCCGCGCGCTACCAGTCGGTCTGGCTGCTCGCGCGCATCTGGCATGCGCAGCGCAGCGAGGAGGGCGTGGTTGCCGCCGCCACGGTACGCAGCGCGTTTCCCACGGCGGCCAATTTGCGCATGCTGGTGTCGCGCGCGTTTGCCGATTTCGCGCGCTGGGGAATCGTGGTGGGGTGGGGCACGGACCGCGCGCGCGATCCGGCCGCGGCCAACCCGGCGCAGCGCAGCCGCGGGCCGTTCTGGCTGACGGCGGCCAGCGCGCGCCGGCTGCGCTTTATCGCCAACGGACGCACGCTGGGCCCGCTCGCGCTGGCGCGGCACTTCGGCTTCGATGCCGGCGCGCATCCCGTGCCGCCGGGGCAGCGCGATGGCACGGGCTATGTGATGCGCGACATGGCCTTCTGGAGCGAACTGACGCAGGCCATGCGCAGCGCGCAGGACGGCCATGCGGGCGCCCACGGCTTCGCCGTGGCCGAGTCCTTCGGCGCGGCGCGCCGGCTTGCCGGCGACGGTTTCCAGCAGGCCTTGTCGCTGCTGAAGGAAAGCCAGGCCTGGCGCCGCTGCGGGCGCCTCGACCAGAGCCGCGCCGCGCTGCGGCGATTCGACCGGCTGGCACAGGCGGCCGACGCGGGTGCGGCCACGCCGGCCTTCCAGGCCATGGCCCAGGTGGTCCGCGCCTGGGAGCGCTATACACGCGGCGACGGCGAGGGCGCGCGCGCCGGGCTGGAGCACCTGCACGCCGATGCGGAGTTGCGCCTGGTGGTGCGCTACAACCCGCGCGTGCGCTTCGAGGTGCTGAACCTCGAAGCGCTGCTGCACAAGGCCGATGCCATGCGCCCCGCGCATGCGGCGGCAACGTCCGCGGCGCAGCGCGCGCTGGACGCGTTCTCGGGCGCGCTGCAGGCCGCATACGAGGCCGATTCGGTCGATGCCGTGCAGCATGCCGCGGCCAATATCGGGCTGAGCCTGTGGCTGTTCTGGCGCCATGGGCTGATCGATGCCGGGCGCAGCCTGTCGGCCGGTGCGGTGCAGCGGCAGGCGATGCGCTGGCTGGGGCTGTCGGAATGGATCTGCGACCGTTTCGGCGTCGGCGGTGGCACCGCGTGGAATGCGATCTTCCTGCTGCGCATCGCGCGCGGCAGCTGCGGGCCTGATGCGCCGCCGCGGGAGCGCCCGGCCAGTCCCAGCGACAGCATGGCCGTGTTCCGCCGCCAGCGGCCGCTTTCGGTGGCCGATGCGGTCGACGCGATGCGGCCGTTCCATGCACCGTTCGCGCCGGCGCGGGGCTTCGTGCGCTGGTCGGCCGTGGCCGCCTTTGCGCTGGAGGACCACGATGCTGGCCACGTCAGGCTGGCGCCGCTGCAGCTGGCCAACCTGCTGCTGGAATCGGCCTGGTACCTGACCCATGAGCAGGGCGCCACCGCCGCCGCCTGCGCCGCGGTGGAGCGGCTGGCCGGGCAGCTGCCGGCGTTGCGCCCGGCGGAACGGGCCTTCTTCACGGCCGAGGTCCGCGCGCTGCCGCCGGCGTTGCGCGACGCCGCCGCGGAAGCGGCGCGGCACCACCGCAAGCGTGCCTGACGGCGTTCGCTAACTGCCCGCGGGAACGACGCGGTTGGCGCGCGACAGCTCCCCCGGCGTCATGTTGTAGAGCCGCCGGAAGGCCGCGATAAACGCCGACAGCGACTCATAGCCGCAATCCAGCGCGACCTCGGTCACGGCTTCGCCGCGCTCCAGCCGGGGCACGGCGTCAAGCAGCCGCAGCCGCTGGCGCCAAGCGCGGAAGGTCAGCCCGGTCTCGCGCTGGAACAGCCGCGTCAGGGTCTTGCCCGAGACCGCCAGCCGCGCGCTCCACGCCGCCAGGCTGGTATCGCGGTCGGCATGGCGCTGCAGGCCATTGCAGACCAGGCGCACGCGCGGGTCGGCCGGCAGCGGCAGCATGAACTCCACTTCGGGCGCGGCGCCAAGCTGGTCCATCAGCACGCGCGCCAGGCGTCCGTCGGCGCCGCGCTCATCGTATTCGGCGGGCAGGTGGCTGAAGGCGCGGATCAGCTCGCGCAGCAGCGGGCTGACCGTCAGCACGCGGCAACGGGCACGCGCCGCCGCGCACACGCTGTTGTCGAGGTAGAGGCTGCGCATGCGCGTGCCCGTCGCGCAGCGCACGCGGTGCGCCACGCCGGCCGGAATCCAGACCGCCCATTGCGGGGGCGCGACATAGCGCCCGCGGTCGGTCCATACCTCCAGCACGCCCTGCAGGGCATAGGCGAACTGGCACCAGGGATGCCGGTGGCGGTAGCCCAGCACGCGGTTGGGCAGGGCTTCGATGTGGCCGTACAGCGGGCGAGGCAGCCGCGCGAGCGCGCGCAGGGCGGGATCATGGGCAGGCATGCGTGGTCCGGTTGTAGTGGTGGGCGATGGCTGGCGGCACGGGCAGCGCCGCGGCCGATGTCCGCTCATGTCCGATTGCCGACAACGGATGCGACTTTGCCGTTAGCCAGATTGTCTGGCGCAGGCTAACTTGCGCTCGCCCCACAAGACAATCGGGGCAATCCGCTCTACCGCTCGTGCCGGTTGCGTCCGCTCCGGCATGCAACTTCGCTGTGTTACCCAGGGAGCCTGCGATGCACCGCACAAGATTCTTCACCCCTCTGCGCCTGGCCGGCATGTGGTCGGCACTGACGCTGGCCGCCGCGCCGGCATGGGCCGTCGACGAGGCCGGCAAGTACTGCGACACGCCTTCGGCCTGCATCAACCCGATGGCCACCGGCGGCATGGTGACCTCTTCCAACCGCCTGGCGACGCAGGCCGGGCTGCGCGTGCTGGAGCGCGGCGGCAATGCGGTCGATGCCGCCATCGCGGTGGCGTCGACCATCGCGGTGGTGTACCCGCACATGAACTCCATCGGCGGCGACGCCTTCTGGCTGATCTACAACGCCCGCACGCGCGAGGTGCGCGCGCTCAATGCCAGCGGCCGCGCCGGCGAACGCGCCACCATTGCGCTTTACCGGGGCAAGGGGCTGGACCGGATCCCCGCGCGCGGTTACCTGTCGGCCAACACGGTGCCCGGTACCGTCGCCGGCTGGGAGGCCGCGTACCAGTACGCGCGCCAGGGCATGGGCCGCAGCCTGCCCTGGCCGGAGCTGCTGGCCGATGCCATCCGCCATGCCGACGGCGGGTTCCCAGTGTCGGCGTCGCTGGCGACCTGGACCCGCGTCAATCTCGACCCGGCCGACACCGAATTCCGTGCCTTGCAGCGCTTCGACGGCTTTCGCCAGACCTTCCTGAAGCCGGACGGATCGGCCTACCGGATGGGCGAAACGCTGCGCCAGCCCGATCTCGCCGGCACGCTGCGGCAGATCGCCTCGGGCGGCGCCGCCGCGTTCTACCAGGGCGAGATCGCGCGCAAGATCGTGGCCGACCTGCAGGCGCACGGCGGCGTGCTGACCCGGGCCGACTTTGCCCGCCACCGCGCCGACTGGGTCCTGCCCATCAAGGTGAACTACCGTGGCTACCAGGCCGTCAACGTTCCGCCCAATACGCAAGGGTTTGCCTCGCTGGAGATCCTAAACATCCTGGACAAGCGCGACGTGCGTGCGCTGGGCGAGGGCACGGCGGACTACTACCACGTGCTGGTGGAGGCGACCAAGCAAGCGTTTGCGGATCGCGACCGCTATCTCGCCGATCCGGAATTCGTACAGATCCCGCTGGAACGCCTGCTGTCGGGACAGCACGGACGGGCGCAGTCGGCGCGCATCAGCATGCTGCGCGCCGGCGCGGACGTGAAGCCGATGGATCCGCACGGCGATACGGTGTGGTTCGGCACCGCCGACAAGGACGGCAACGTGGTGTCGATGATCCAGAGCGTGTACCACGACTTTGGCTCCGGCATCGTGCCCAAGGGCACTGGCGTACTGCTGCAGAATCGCGGCGCGTTCTTTTCGCTCGACCCCGCGCACGTGAACCACCTGGCGCCGGGCAAGCGCACTTTCCATACGCTGAACCCGGCGCTGCTGCTGAAGGACGGCAAGCCGTTCCTGGTCTACGGCACCATGGGCGGCGAAGGGCAGCCGCAGACGCAGGCCGCGCTGGTAACGCGCATCGTCGATTTCGGCATGTCGCCGCAGGACGCGGTCAATGCGCCGCGCCTGCTCTACGGGCGCAACTGGGGCGTGGCGTCGAACGACCTTAAGATCGAGGGCCGCGTGCCGGAAGCGGTCACCGCGGAACTGGCGCGGCGCGGGCATCCGGTCAAGCGCGTGCAGGCCTTTACCGATGCCATGGGGCATGCCGGCGCGATCCTGATCGACCCGGTCACCGGCGTGATGTACGGCGCGGCCGATCCGCGCGGCGACGGCCTGGCGGCAGGGCTGTAGCGGGCCGGAACGCAAAAACGGGAAAAGGGCGACCGAGGTCGCCCTTTTCTCCATGCCTGGCCGGCTCAGTCGAACAGCTCGTGCCAGATGCTCTTCTTCCGATAGTGCTTCTGCTCGCGCTCGTAGTAGCGGTCGCGGTCACGGTCGCCGTAGCCGCGCTGGTAGCCCTGCTGCGGCGGTGCGCTGTGCATCGGTGCCTGCTGCTGCGGCGGGGGCTGCATCGGTGCTTGCTGCGCCGGGGTTGCCGCCGAGCGCTCCAGGATCTTGTCGAGCTCGCCCCGGTCCAGCCAGACGCCGCGGCACTTGGGGCAGTAATCGATCTCGATGCCCTGGCGTTCGGACATCACGAGTTGGGTTTGCGGGCACACCGGACAGTCCATGGGTTCTCCTGTTGCAATGAAAACGGTCCAGTTATGACTCGTCCCGGCGCCGATGGTTCGGCCCGGTGCGCCGCGGGAAGTGGCGGGTAGAGCCCTTGAGGCAGGGCGCGTGGCGGCGTGAGCGGGAATTTGCGCACCGGGCTGCCGTCGAAGGCATATGGCCGCGCCGCATCTTGCTTCCCCCCTGCTTGTGTTTTTCCGCCGGATTGCCTGGCTGGCGGTGTGGGTCGTCATGGGCTGGCTGGCGTGGCCCTGGCTGCAGCCGCCGCTGGAGCGGGCGATCTACGCGGCCCGCCTGTCAGCGCGGCCCGCGCCGGCGACGCTGCCGGTCCCGGTCGCCGGCGTGGCGTCCCGGGCGCTGCGCGATACCTGGCACGGCGCGCGCTCGGGCGGGCGCAAGCATGAGGGCATCGACATCTTCGCGCCGCGCGGCCGCGAAGTGGTGTCGGCCACCGAAGGCATCGTCACGCGCGTGGGCACGAACAAGCTGGGGGGAAACGTGGTGTGGGTGATGGGGCCGGGGCGACAGATGCACTACTACGCCCATCTGGACCGGTATGCCGGCGTGCGCGCCGGCGACATCATCGCCGCCGGCACCGTGCTGGGCTATGTAGGCACCACCGGCAATGCGCGCGGCACGCCGCCGCACCTGCACTATGGCATCTACACGGCGCGCGGGGCGATCAATCCTTATCCGCTGCTCAGGCCTGCCGTGCCCGTCGGCGCGCGTTAGCGCCGGCGGGGGATTGCGGCTCAGGCGGCCTCGCCGACCCTGCCGTGTCCGGCTTCCTCGGCCGCGGCTTCTTCTTTGCCGCCGGGCAGCAGCAGGTTCAGGATCACCGCCGACAGCGAGCCCACCGTGATGCCGGAGCCGAATACCTCGTGAACAAAGGCGGGCAGCTTGGCCAGCAGCTCCGGACGGAAGGTCACGGCCAGGCCGCAGCCGATCGACACCGCCACGATCAGCGTATTGCGCTGCGTGAAGCGGACCGTGCTGAGCATCTGGATGCCGCCCGAGACGATCATCGCGAACATCATTAGGCCGGCGCCGCCGAGCACCGGCTGCGGAATCGTCACCACCAGCGCGCCCAGCACCGGGAACAGCCCGGCCAGCAGCAACATCACGCCGGTCAGCGCCACCACATGGCGGCTGGCCACGCCGGTGAGCGACACCACGCCCACGTTCTGCGCAAAGGTGGACAGCGGCGGGCTGCACACCAGCGCCGCAAAGGCCGAGCCAAAGCCGTCGCACAGGATGCCGCGCGACAGGCATTTGCCGGACACCGGACGCTGCGTCGCCGAGCCCAGCGCCATGAAGGTGCCGGTCGATTCGACGATGGTGACCAGGAAGGCGATCGACATGGCGACGATGCCGGAGACCGGGAACGACATGCCGAAGTGCAGCGGCTGCGGCACCGCGAACACCGGCGCCTGGTGGAACTGGGTGAAGTCGACCAGCCCCAGCGCCAGGCACAGCAGGTAGCCGCCGGCAATGCCGACCACGATGGCCGACGCCGACAGCATGCCCTTGCCCCACTGCACCACCGCCACCACCAGCGCCAGCACGGCGACGGCAATCGCCAGGTTGCCGGGCGCGCCATAGCGGCTGCTGCCCTGTCCGCCGGCGGCCCAGTCGATCGCCACCGGAATCAGCGACAGGCCGATCATGGTCACGACCACGCTGGTGACGGTATGCGGGAACAGCTTGCGGATCGCCGGCATGAAGAAGCTGCCCAGGATCATCACCAGCGAGCCCGCCAGCGCCGAACCGAGGATGCCGGCCACGCCGTGCTCGACGCCCACGCTGATGGCCGCGCCGACAAAGGCGAAGCTGGTTCCCATCACGCACGGCATGCGGATGCCGACCGGGCCCACGCCCTTGCACTGGATGATGGTGACGATGCCCGAGCCAAGCAGCGCGGCATTGACCAGCGCCACCACCTGGTCAGAAGGCAGGCGCAGTGCGCCGCCGATGACCAGCGGCACCGCGATGATGCCGCCCAGCGCGGCCAGCAGGTGCTGGAGCGCAAGCAAGAACGTCGTCAACCGTGGGGGGCGGTCTTCCACCTGGAATAGCAAGGGCGCCATTCGAGTCTCCTGTCGTCTGCCCGGATGTTGCGGGCTGTCTTGTTCTTCTGGCGCCGGGCGGGGAACCCGGCGCCCTCGTGCACGCTCGCGGGCCAGAGGCGGCTGTTCCGCAAGCGAGGCGGGCAGGACCTGCATCCCGCCTCAACAGGCGTGCAAGAATAACAGGGATCAGCGAACCGTGATACAAAGATTGCATACAATTTGTATCAACTCCCATGCGCCAGAAGACAAGGCGGAGGCCGTGGAAGCCGCCCGCATGGCGGCTTCCAGGCTCAGCGGCGCTGTGCCAGCGCCTTCTGGATCGCCGCCTCGGTTTCAGCGTACTGGCCTTCGCCAAAATGCTTGTAGACCACGTTGCCGTTGGCGTCGACCAGGTACAGCGCGGGCCAATACTGGTTGCGCCAGGCGTTCCAGGTGGCATAGGCGTTGTCCTGCGCCACCGGGTAGCGGATGTCGAAGCGCTTGAGCGCGGCCTGGACGTTGCTGGTGGAGCGCTCGAACGCGTACTCCGGCGTGTGCACGCCCACCACCACCAGGCCCTGGTCGCGGTATTTGTCGTACCACTTGCGCACGTGGGGCAGGGTGTTGATGCAGTTGATGCAGCTGTAGGTCCAGAAGTCGACCAGCACGACCTTGCCGCGCAGCCCGGCGACGGTCAGCGGTTCGGAATTCAGCCACTTGCCGATGCCGGTGAATTCGGGCGCCTTGCCGTAATCAGCGGGCGCGGCGGCGGCGGACTGGATGGCGAGCGGGGCGGCGGCAAAGGCGGCCGCGGCGAACAGGGTGCGAAGGATGCGGGGCATGGTTCAGGCTCCAGGTTGGGTTGCGGGGAAAAGCGAGGTCAGCCAGGCGACGGCGACGGTGTCGTACTGGAAGTACATGGCGATGGCGGTGGCTACCACCAGCACGCCGAAGGCCTGCTGCAGCCGGGGCGTATGGCGTGCCAGCCGGCGCACGTGGGTGGTGGCGAACTGGCCGCCGTAGGCGATGCCCAGCATTGGCACCGCCGCGCCGGCGGCAAACAGGGCGAGCAGGCCGGCGGCGCGGTGCAGGTCCTGCGCCTTGGCCACCAGCGCCAGGATCGAGGCCAGCACCGGGCCGGCGCAGGGCGTCCATACCGCGCCCAGGGTCATGCCCAGCACAAAGCCGCCGGCCAGGCCGTTGCCGGCGCGGCTGCCGGCGCCGGCGGCGCGGTCGGTGAGCGCGGCGAAGGGCGCGGCGAAGGGCGCGGCGAACGGAGCCGTAAGGCGGGCGAAGCCGGACGGCCACAGCCGCGCCAGCCCGGCGGCGAACAGGATGGCGATGGCCACGTTGCGGATCACGCCCGGGGCGTCGCTGAAGGCGCTGGTGAGCGCGCCGAAGACAATGCCCAGCGCGGAAAAGGCGGAGACGAAACCCAGTGCGATCGCCAGCGGCCGCAGGCGGCTGGTTTCGCCCAGCGAAGCGCCCAGCAGCATGGGCAGCACGGGCAGCACGCATGGCGACGCAATCGTCAGCACGCCGGCGGCAAAGGCAAGGTAGGCATCGATCATGGCGGTGGACTCCGGGATTGGCGATGGGTGCATTGCACCGTCCCGGCGTATCGGCGTTGTTTCCGCATCCGGCCCGCTGTGCAATGTTTCTTGTCCGGCGCCGGCCCGGATACACAGCGATACAAAGCGCGCCGCCGGCGCCGCATAATGGCGGCACCGGGCCAGGCCGCGGCTACCTTTGCAAGCGCCGGCCGCGCCCTTTTCCTTCTTCTATTTCTTCGCTTCCGGGACCCGCCATGACCCCGCAGGACCATATCCTTATCGTCGACGACGACCGCGAAATCCGCGAACTGGTTGCCGCCTACCTCGAGCGCAGCGGCATGCGCGTGTCCCTGGCCGCCAACGGGCGCGAGATGCGCGCCGCGCTGGACAAGGGCTCGGTCGACCTGGTGGTGCTGGACCTGATGCTGCCCGGCGAAGACGGCCTGGCGCTGTGTCGCGACCTGCGCGCGGGCGAGCGGCGCAACCTGCCGGTGCTGATGCTGACCGCGCGCAACGAGGAAGCCGACCGCATCCTGGGGCTGGAGATGGGCGCCGACGACTACCTGGTCAAGCCGTTCGCCGCGCGCGAGCTGCTGGCGCGGATCCGCTCGGTGCTGCGGCGCACGCGCATGCTGCCGCCCAACCTGCAGGTCACCGAGGCGGCCAGCATGCTGGCGTTCGGCCCGTGGCGGCTCGACACCAATGCCCGCCACCTGCTCGACGAGCAGGACGTGATCGTCGCGCTCAGCGGGGCGGAATACCGCCTGCTGCGCGTCTTCGTCGACCACCCGCAGCGCGTGCTGACGCGCGACCAGTTGCTGAACCTGACCCAGGGCCGCGACGCCGAACTGTTCGAGCGCTCGATCGACCTGCTGGTGAGCCGCCTGCGCCAGCGCCTGCGCGACGATGCGCGCGAGCCGCGCTACATCAAGACCGTGCGCAACGGCGGCTATGTCTTCAGCGCCACCGTCGAAATCCGCGAGGAGCGCGCATGAACGGGCGCGCGCGCAAGGGGCTGGCATGGCCGCGCACGCTGTTCGCGCGGCTGATGGTGATCCTGCTGGTCGGGCTGGTGCTGGCGCAGAGCCTGTCGTACAGCCTGGTGATGATGGAACGCAAGAGCGCCGCCGACCGGCTGATGCTGGGCAACCTGGAGCGCGACGTGGCCAGCTCGGTGGCGATGCTCGACATGCTGCCGGCGGACCAGCGCGCAGCCTGGCTCGAGCGGGTGCGGCGCGACAACTACAGCTACCGGCTCGATGCCGGCACCCCGGGCGAGCCGCCGCAGGCTCCGCTGGCGCGCCGGGCCGTCGACACCATTGCCGAGGCGCTGCAAGGCCGCTATCCGGTCTCTGCCAGTTCCCAGCCGGGCGGCGGCTTCCAGGTCCACCTGCGGCTGCATGACGGCAGCCCGCTGACCATCGACGTGCAGCCCAGGCGTTCGCTGGTATCGCCGTGGCTGCTGGCGATGCTGGCGGCGCAGCTGGCGCTGCTGGTGGCCTGTGCCTGGCTGGCGGTGCGCGTGGTCACGCGCCCGCTCAGCCAGCTGGCCAGCGCCGCCGAGAACCTGGGCCCGGACCTGAAGGCGCAGCGCGTGCCCGAAACCGGGCCGGCCGAGGTGGCCCATGCCGCCGCCGCCTTCAACGCCATGCAGGCGCGCATTGCCGGCTACCTGGATGAGCGCGTGCAGATCCTGGCCGCGATCTCGCACGACCTGCAGACGCCGATCACGCGCATGCGCCTGCGCGTGGACCTGATGGAGGCGTCGCCGACCCAGCAGAAGCTCTACCACGACCTGCGCGAGATGGAGCACCTGGTGCGCGAAGGCGTGGCCTATGCGCGCACCTTGCAGGGCGGCACTGAAACCCCGGCCCGCATCGATCCCGATGCGCTGCTCGACAGCCTCGCGGGCGACTACCTCGATGCCGGCCATACCATCGCCATCGAAGGCCAGGCCGGCGCGCCGCTGCTGACGCGGCCGCAGGCGCTGCGGCGCATCCTGACCAACCTGATCGACAACGCGCTGAAGTTCGGCGCCGAGGTCACGCTGGCGGTGGCGCGGCAGGACGATGGCTGGCTGCAGATCGCCGTGCAGGACCGCGGGCCGGGCATTCCGGAGGCGGAACTGGAGCGCGTGATGCAGCCGTACTACCGGGTCGAAACCTCGCGCAACCGCGGCACCGGCGGCACCGGCCTGGGGCTGGCGATCGCGCAGCAACTGACACAGGCGCTGGGCGGCACGCTGCAGCTGGCCAATCGCGAAGGCGGCGGGCTGCAGGCAACGCTGCGCCTGCCCGCCTGACGATGTCCTTTCTCCCCTCTCCCGCTTGCGGGAGAGGGGCGGGGGAGAGGGCCGGCGCCTCGACGAAGTCAGTGCGCACAAAATCCATGCCCCCTCCCCATGGCGCATATCCTGCATATCCCCCAAATCCGTTAAGCACAAATCCCGCTGCATCCCCTGATCGGGGGATAAAATGCCATTTGGCCTATTCGGGTTATGTCATGAACATCATAATCAATTAGCACTAGAACAATACGAATGGACGAGGCGATTTCGTGAAAGAAATCGGGAGACGTGGCTTGAGTTTACCTGGCCGATGTTGAATGCGGAGATTCGGCTGGAAGCCTTGCCAGTGCTGGTATGCAAGCGAATAATGCCACGCAGCACACCACCGTATCCCGAAATTTGCATAAGCTATTTCGAGCGATACACAGACGAATAAGTGATTGGATTAATTTATCCAGTCACCAATTCGTTTGCGAAAATTAACAATCTCTTCGCCGCCCCCTCCTTACAATCGCTTACGCATTGCGGCAACGCAGCCCGATTGATCGGCCCCTGCGGTTGCACGACGCCATTCCCGCTGCGAATGGCCATCCGGCGCAGTTCCTCGGTGCCGCGCCGGATCCCGTAGGCCTGTTCTGCCGGTTTTCGCTTCCGGCCAGGTCCGGTCGGGTTCCGTGTCCTCGTGCCGCACTGCGATAAGCCGATAACGGACCTCAAGCACACGCGCGCCTGCGCCATCGGCGCGTGGCGCAAGCTTGGGCAACACAGAGACAGGCTGCGGATCCCATGGATTCACTGATGAAGCGCCCTGAGCGCGCCCGCAACAGGGCGCCGCGGCGGCAGGGAGGGCCCCGGCGCGCAACGGCCGGGCGGGTTACCGGGCTCGCTTCCGGACTTGCTGCAGGGCTGGCGGCGATGTGCTGGCTGCCGGCATGCGCGCATGCCGATTCCAACTATGACGCACTGATCCGGCAGGCCCGCGCCGGCGACTATGCGCCGGCGCTGGATATGCTGCGCGAGCGCGTGGCGCGCGCGCCGTCGGACCGGCGGGCCGCCTGGGACCGGATCGTCATCGCCAGCTGGGCGGGGCGCCCGGCGGAAGTGCTGGAGGCCTATGGCAGCCTCGGCGACACCCGTGCGCTGCCGCCGGAGGTGCTGTCGGCGGTGGCCGGCGCCTTGCGCGACGAGCGCCGCTGGGAGCAGGCGCTGGCGCGCTATCGCGAGGGCCGGCAACGCTTTCCGGCGCGGGCGGTGTTCGCGGTCGGCGAAGTGATGGTGCTGGCCGACAGCGGCCAGGCCGCCGAGGCGGTGGCGTTGGGCCAGGCGCTGGTGCAGCGCGATCCCGCCGCGGTCGACAGCCGCCTGGCGCTGGCCTATGCGCAGGCGCGCGCCGGCGAGCCGTACGCGGCCTTGTTCGAGGCCGACCAGGCGTACCTGCGCGCGCCGCAGCGCGCCGAGGTCGTGCGTGAGTATGTCGGCGCGCTGCGGCGCGCGGGGCTGCCGGAGGCGGCGTTGCGCGTCGCGGGAGAGCATCCGGCCTTGTTCGACCAGCGCGCGCGGCTGGCGCTGGAACTCGATGCCGTGGCCGAGCTGGTGCGCCTGGCTGACCTGCCGTCCCGCACCGAAGCCGAGCGCTTTGCCATTGCCGACCGCGCGCTGGCGCGCTATGACGCATTGCTGCCCGTGCTGCAGTCGCTGGGGCCGGAGGCGGCGCCGCAGCTGCGCCGCGCGCGCATCGATCGCCTGGCCGCGCTGCATGCGCGGGTCCGGATGCAGGACGTGGTGAACGCATACGAGGCGCTGCGCGCCGACGGCGTCGAAGTGCCGGCGTATGCATTGGGCGATGTCGCCGCCGCCTACCTGTACCTGCGCCAGCCGGAGCAGGCCGCGCCGCTGTTCACGCAGGTGCGCGACGCCTATCCGCAGGGCCTCGATCCCGAAACCCGGCTCAAGGCGCAGACCGGCCTCTACTACGCCAACGCCGAGGCCGAAGCTTTCGATCCCGCCGCGCAGGCAGTGGAGCAGGCCAGCGCCGAGCAGCCGCGCTGGCGCTGGGTGCGCGGCCAGCCCATGCGGCAACCCAACGACCTGTGGCTGCAGGCCGAGCAGACCGCCACGCGCGCCGACCTGCAGGCCGACGCCACCGCGTCCGCGCAGCAGAAGCTGGAAGACCTGGTGCGCAAGGCGCCGGGCCATTCGGGCCTGCGCGCGGCGCTGGCGGACGTGTACCGCGCCCGCGGCTGGCCGCGCGCGGCCGAGGGCGAGCTGAAGCTGGCCGAGACCCTGACCCCGCGCAGCCTGGCGGTGGAGGTGCAACAGGGGCATGCCGCGCTCGACTTGCAGGAATGGCGCCAGGCCGAGATGCTGCGCGACGATACCCTGGCACGCTTTCCCGAAGACCTGACGGCGCGGCGCCTGGACCGCGAATGGCAAGTCCACAACAAGGCCGAGCTGCGCATCGAGGGCTATCGCGGGCTGGCCAACGACAGCGCCGTGGTCGGCAACGGCAACTTCGGCATCGAAGCGGTGCTGTACACGCCGCCGATCAACTATGACTGGCGCGCCTTCGGCGGCATCGGCTATGCCACCGGCCGCTTCGACGAAGGCCGCGTCGATTACCGCTGGGCGCGCGCCGGCGCCCAATGGCGCGTGCGCGACCTGACCGTCGAGGGCGAACTGTCGCTGCATGGCTATGGCCAGGGCGCGCGCCAGGGCGGGCGCATCGCCGCGGACTATGACATCGACGACCGCTGGCGCGTGGGCGCCTCGGCGGCGCTGCGCTCAACCGGCACGCCGCTGCAGGCGCTCAAGCACGGCATCTATGCCGACACCGTGCAGGCCTATGCGCGCTGGCGCCGCAGCGAAGCCAGCGAATGGATGCTGACCGTCGCGCCGTCGCGCTTCAGCGACGGCAATGACCGGCTGGAGGCCGGCGTGTCCGGCGTGCAGCGCTTCTATACCGCGCCGCATTTAAAGGCCGACCTGCTGGTCGACCTGTGGGCGACGCGCAATAGCCGTGCCGACACGCCGTACTACAACCCGCGCTCGGACCTGACCGTGCTGCCGTCGGTGCGCCTGACGCACATGCTGTACCGGCGCTACGAGACCGTATGGGAACAGCAGTTCCTGGCCGGCACCGGCGCCTACAGCCAGCGCGGCTTCGGCACCGGGGCGATCCTGCTGCTGGGCTACGGCCAGCGCTTCCGCACCAACGACGTGTTCGAGGTCGGCGCCACCGTGACCGGCACCAGCCGCCCCTATGACGGCCAGCGCGAGCGCGAACTGCGCATCGTCTTTGACCTGACCTATCGCTTCTGAACAGGAATCCAAGCCATGAACGCAACCCTGCGGCGCGCCTGCCGCCTGCTCTGGCTGGTGCTGGCCGCATGCCTGCTGGCCGCCTGTGCCAAGGACATCCCGGTGTTCACGCCACCGGCCCAGCGCCCCGCCGCGGCCGCCGAGCAGCCCTGGCCGCACAACCATGTGGTGGTGCTGGCCTATCACGATGTCGAAGACAAGGACCCCGACCAGGCCTACCTGAGCGTGCGCACCGACCACCTGGTGGGCCAGCTGGCGTGGCTGCGCGAGAACGGCTACCGCGCGGTCTCGGTCGACCAGGTGCTGGCGGCGCGCCGCGGCGGGCCGCCGCTGCCCGAGCGCGCCGTGCTGCTGACCTTCGACGACGGCTACCGCAGCTTCTACACCCGCGTGCTGCCGATCCTGAAGGCCTACCGCTGGCCGGCCGTGCTGGCCCCGGTGGGCAGCTGGCTCGATACCCCCGCGGGGCAGCCGGTGGATTTCGGCGGCACGCCGACGGCGCGCGAGCGCCTGCTCGACTGGCAGCAGCTGCGCGAGATTGCCGCGTCGGGGCTGGTGGAAATCGGCGCGCATACCGATGCCTTGCACTTTGGCGTGCGCGCCAACCCGCAGGGCAACACCGAACCGGCCGCGGCGGTGCGCGCCTTCGATGCCGGCACCGGGCGCTATGAAAGCGATGCCGCGCAGCAAGAGAGGTTGCGCGCCGATGTGGCGCGCATCACCGCCAAGGTCCGCGCCGTCACCGGCAAGCCGGTGCGTGTGTGGATCTGGCCGTACGGCGCCGAGGGCGGCGCGGCGCTGCGCATCGTCGCCGAGAACGGCTACCAGATGGCGCTGACGCTGGAAGACGGACTGGCCACGGTGGACCGGCTGATGTCGGGCGCGCGCCTGCTGCTCAGCGACGACCCCGGCCTGCGCAGCTTCGCGCGCTCGGTGGTGGCCATGGAAGAGCCCAACGGCATGCGCGTGGCGCACGTGGACCTGGATTACGTCTATGACCCCGATCCCGCCCAGGTCGAACGCAACCTGGGCCTGCTGGTGCAGCGCATCGCCGACCTGAAGATCGACACCGTGTTCCTGCAGGCGTTTTCCGACGATGACGGCGACGGGCTGGTCAAGTCGGTGTACTTCCCCAACCGCTGGCTGCCGGTGCGCGCCGACCTGTTCAACCGGGTCGCCTGGCAGCTGGACAACCGCGCCAACGTCAAGGTGTATGCATGGATGCCGGTGCTGAGCTTCGACCTCGATCCGTCGCTGGCGCGCGTGGCGCGCTGGGACCCGGCCACCGCCACCGCGGCGGTCGACCCGAAGCAGTATCGGCGCCTGTCGCCGTTCGATCCGGTGGCCCGGTCCCGCATCGGCGACCTGTATGAAGACCTGGCGCGCCACGCCTTCTTCGACGGCATCCTGTTCCACGACGACGCCTTGCTGGGCGATTTCGAGGACGCCAGCGCGCCGGCGCTGGCCGCGTATCGCGCCGCCGGCCTGCCCGGTTCGATCGCCGAACTGCGCGCCAGCCCCGAACTGATGCAGCGCTGGACCCGCATGAAGAGCCGGGCGCTGGTGGACCTTACCCACGAGCTGGCGGCGCGCGTGCGCGAGGTGCGCGGGCCCGCCATCAAGACCGCGCGCAACATCTTTGCGCTGCCGGTGCTGCAGCCGCAGAGCGAGGCGTGGTTCGCGCAGAACCTGGACGACTTCCTCGCCGCCTACGACTGGACCGCGCCGATGGCCATGCCGTACATGGAACAGGTGCCGGCCGGCCAGGAAAACGCCTGGCTCGACCGCATGGTCGACGCCATCGCCCAGCGCCCGGGCGCGCTGCGGCGCACCGTGTTCGAGCTGCAGGCGCGCGACTGGCGCGCTCCCGCCGCCCGGCCGGTCGACAGCGCGGTGCTGGCCGGCTGGATGCAGCGGCTGCAGCGCCGCGGCGCGCGCAATTTCGGCTACTACCCGGACGACTTCCACAACAACCAGCCCCGGCTCGAGGTGATCCGGCCGGCGCTGTCCAACGCCTGGTACCCCGCACCATGATCGAACGACTGTTTGCCCTGGTCATCCTGTGCCTTGCGCTGGCGCTGCCGTTCGCGCTGGCCGCCCTTGCCACCGGTGACCTGCTGCTGGCCTTTGTGTTCTTCTATCCGCTGTTCATGTCCGGCCTGTGGATTGCCGGCGGCCTGTACTTCTGGTGGCACTGGGAGCGCAAGTGGCGCTGGGGCGCCGAACGCGAGGCGCCCGAGGTGCCCGGCCAGCCATTCATCTCGATCCTGGTGCCGTGCTACAACGAGGAAAAGAACGGCGAGGAAACCCTGCTGGCGGCGCTGGCGCAGCGCTATCCCAGCTTCGAGGTGATCGCCATCAACGACGGCTCGCGCGACGGCACCGGCGCCTTGCTGGACGCGCTGGCGGCGCGCCATCCCCGGCTGCGCGTGGTGCACCTGGCGCACAACCAGGGCAAGGCCATGGCGCTGCGCATGGGCGCGCTGGCCGCGCGCGGCGAATACCTGGTCTGCATCGACGGCGACGCCGCGCTGGACCCCGACGCGGCCGCCTACCTGGTCGCGCCGATGGTGGCCAACCCGCGCGTGGGCGCGGTCACCGGCAATCCGCGCATCCGCACCCGCTCGACGCTGGTGGGGCGGATCCAGGTGGGCGAGTTCTCGTCGATCATCGGCCTGATCAAGCGCACCCAGCGTGTCTACGGCCAGGTGTTCACGGTCTCGGGCGTGGTCGCGGCGTTCCGGCGCCGCGCGCTCGACCGCGTGGGCTACTGGAGCCTGGACATGATCACCGAGGACATCGACATCAGCTGGAAGCTGCAGCGCGACCACTGGTCGATCTTCTACGAGCCGCGCGCGCTGTGCTGGATCCTGATGCCCGAGACCGTGCGCGGCCTGCTCAAGCAGCGCCTGCGCTGGGCCCAGGGCGGCGCCGAGGTGTTCATGAAGAACGTGCGTTCGATCTGGATCTGGCGGCATCGCCGGCTGTGGCCGCTGATGGCGGAGTACTGCCTGTCGGCGGGCTGGGCCTTCGCCTTCGCCATGTCGATCCTGCTGTGGGCGCTGGGCCATTTCATCGAGTTGCCCGCCAATATCCGCATCCAGAAGCTGATGCCGCCGGGCTTTACCGGCATGGTGCTGGCCGCGGTGTGCCTGCTGCAGTTTGCCCTGAGCGTGCTGATCGACCGCCGCTACGAGCCGCGCCTGGCGCGCACGCTGTACTGGATCATCTGGTATCCGCTGGCGTACTGGATGGTGGGCATGCTGACCACGCTGCTGGCCTTTCCCAAGGTCATGCTCAAGACCCGGCGCAAGCGTGCGCGCTGGACCAGCCCCGACCGGGGCATCCACACCATGAGGTCGTGATGAAACCCGAAAGCATGATTATCCGTACCCGGGGCTCGCGCCTGCGCTGGCTGCTCGATGCGCTGCTCACCGCGCTGGCCTGGGCCGGCTTCTTCTACCTGGGCGCGAGCGGCATCCGCGCCATCCTGCACGAAGCGTCCGCCGGCCCCGGCGTGCCGTTCTGGGCGGCGCTGCTGCCCACCGTGGGCACGCTGACGGTCTATGTGCTGGTGGGGCTGTTCAACGGCATCGTGCTGCTGTCATGGGCGTTGTACAACCAGTACCGCTTTGCCGGTCTGGATCGCCGCCGGCCGCTGCCCGCACTGCGCATCGACGAGCTGGCGCGCAGCTTCGGCCTGCCCGGGCAGCGCGTGCGGGCGCTGCAGCTGGCCAAGGTTGCGGTGGTGGACCATACGCATGAGGGGGAGGTGGCGGAGGTGAGGGCGGTGGTGCCGTGAGGGAGTCGCCGGCGTTGGCTCGGGCGCTTGCCGACCCCCAAGCGGACAGAGAATCTGCGCTGCCTACGGTCCTTCATGTGCGCCGATGGCACCGCTGGCGATGATTTGATGCATGTGCAGCTGCGCCATACTGCCATCGAATCGCCCGCCATTGCCGCCGAGGATCTCGGTGGCGTGCCGGGCAGTCTTCAGCAGCGTTGCGACCGCCGCGAACATGGTCGGCGCAGCGGCGAGCCTCTGCTTTGGCCCGGACAAGGTCAGGGCGCCCACGATTTGCCCCATGGCGCTGAAAACCGGCACCGAGGCGGCCGCGGTCTCGGACTCGCGCTCGCCATATGACACCGCCCACAAGCGCTCGCGCACCTCGCGCCAGCGTTCATCGCCGGTATCGCTGAACGCCAGCAGCACCTTGCCCGAGGCACCGCGATCAATGGGGAATTCATCGCCGACACCGATCGCGACGCGCACCGCGCGCGCCGGCTCCACCCGATACAGCACCAGCCGCCGGTCCCCCTGACGGACGTAGAACGACGCAGTCTCGCCGAGTTCGCGGCTGAGTTGCTCGAGCAACGGCTCGATGACAGGACCGACGCGAAACGACCGCTGATAAATCGCGGCCAGCCGCAGCGGCTGCGGGCCAATCGCATACTGGCCGTCGTCAAGCTTGCGAATGAAGCCACCGTGCTCGAGCGCGCCGAGCAGGCGCAACACCGTGCTCTTGTACAGGTCCGTGCGGCGGGCGAGCTCCGTCAGCGTCAGGCGGTCATCGCCGGGTCCAAACGCGCCAAGAATCGCAAAGGCGCGGTCCAGCACCGCCACGCCGCTGGAACTGTCTGCCGGCGGCAGTTCGGGCCCGCTCGACGGGGGAGTGACGTTATCCATATGGGTGCTTCCGTGTAGTTCTGTCCAGTAGAACACGCTTCTGAAAAAACAGGAAGATTCGGGTATACCCTCTTTTCTAACCCGCTGTACCGCGCCTAAAGTTCTTTTCCATAGAATGACGTTCTACCAGAAAGAACAAAACCGTGAACAACTACCATCCTCGTGGGCCAGTCCGGGCGCGCCCGCGTCGAATAACCCGTTCAGTGGTGCCGCGCCGGCCGTAGCGCCGTGACCCATGCCAACCAGAAGCCAGTCATGCAAAAGCCCTTGCGCAATATTCGCGTGCTCGACCTCACCAACGTGCTGGCCGGGCCTTTCTGCTGCCACCAGCTTGCCCATATGGGCGCCGAGGTCATCAAGGTGGAAACCCCGGGAACCGGCGACCTGGCGCGCCAGCTCGGCGCCGATGCCGAGCTGAACCAGCGCCTGATGGGGGTGTCGTTCCTCGCGCAGAATCCCGGCAAACAGTCGATCACCATCAACCTGAAGCACGCACACGGCAAGGAAATTTTCCGCAAGCTGGTGCGCAGCGCCGACGTGGTGGTCGAGAACTTTCGTCCCGGCGTGATGGACCGCCTCGGCCTGGGGTACGAGACGCTCAGGCAGGACAACCCGCGCCTGATCTATTGCGCTATCTCCGGCTTCGGCCAGGACGGCCCGCTGGCGGAGCTGCCGGCGTACGACCAGATCATCCAGGGCATGTCCGGGGTGATGAGCATTACCGGCGATCCGCAGACGGCGCCGTACCGGGTCGGCTATCCGGTGTCGGACACCATCGGCGGCCTGACCGCGGCCTTTGCGGTGGCGGCATCGCTCGCCGACCACCAGCGCACCGAGGGCTACTTCATCGATGTCTCGATGCTGGAAGCCACGCTCGCCACCATGGGCTGGGTGGTGTCCAACCACCTGATCGCGGGCAGGGCGCCGGTGCCGATGGGCAACGAGAACATGACCGCGAGCCCGTCGGGGACGTTCCGCACCGGCGACGGCCTGCTCAATATCGCCGCCAACAAGCAGGAACAGTTCGAGGCGGTGTGCCGCGTGGTGGGCAAGCCCGAACTGGCCAGCGATGCACGCTTCGCCCAGCGCCAGGCGCGGCTCGCCAACCGGGCTGCGTTGACTGAAGCGCTGGAAGCCGAACTGGCGAAAAAGCCGGCCACCGAATGGTGGCCGCTGCTGAACCAGGCCGGTGTACCGGCGGGACCGGTGCTGAGCGTGCCGGACACGCTCGCCCATCCGCAGGTGCGCGACCGCGGCATGATTGGCGAATTTGCCGATGTGCCGGGCGTTGGCCGCGACATCCGCGTGGTGCGCACCGGCTTCAAGCTCAATCGCGAGGCCCCGGCGGTCGACACGCCGCCGCCCGAACTCGGCCAGCATACGCGCGCGATCCTGGGCAGCCTGGGCTACAGCGACGCCGACATCGACCAACTCAGCCAGGAGCGCGCAATATGAGTCGCATCGAACAAGCCCCCGACACACCTGATAGCACCATGGACGCGGGCCAACGCTTGTCTCAGGACTGGTGGCGCACCGAGATCATCGACATGCGCCCCGGCGAAATTCGCTACCGGGGCTATCCCATCGAGCAGCTGATCGGCCGCGTGTCGTTCGCGCAGATGATCTGGCTGATGCTGCGCGGCGAACTGCCCGGGCCGGGCCAGGGCGAACTGCTCGATGCCGCGCTGATGGCGGGCGTCGACCACGGCCCTCAGGCGCCCAGCATTGCGATCGCGCGCATGGCGGCCACCTGCGGCGTGGGGCTGAACAACGCGATGGCCTCGGCTGTCAACGTGCTGGGCGACGTCCATGGCGGTGCCGGCGAGCAGGCCGTCGAGCTGTACCAGGACATCGCACAACGCATCGACGCCGGCGCCGGCCTGGACGAGGCCGTCGGTGCCGGCCTGGCGCGCTACCGCGACCTGCACGGCAAGTTTGTCTCAGGTTTTGGCCACCGCTTTCATCCACAGGATCCGCGCGCGCCGCGCCTGCTGGCACTGGTGGACCAGGCGTCGCAGAACGGCGTGGTCAACGGCCGCTACGCCGCCATCGCCCGCGCGGTGGAGCAAGCCCTGGGGGCGGGCCGCAGCAAGCCGATCCCGATGAATATCGACGGCGCCACCGCCGTCATCTATGCCGAGCTGGGCTTTCCCGCGCCGCTGGCGCGCGGGCTGTTCTGCTTGTCCCGCTCGGTCGGCATTCTCGCGCATGCGTGGGAGCAGACCAACCAGGGCGGGCGCAACAAGGGACCGATCCCGCGCCAGTTCCTGTGGACCTATGACGGCACGCCGCAGCGCGACGTGCCGGCATAGGCGCGAAGGCACCGACGCTTACCGATACGACAGCACCAGCCCCTGGATCAGCTGCGTCCACCCCTCCAGCATCACGAACAGCAGCAGCTTGAACGGCACCGAGATCGTGGTCGGTGCCACCATCGACATGCCCAGCGCCAGCAGGATGGCGGCGACGATCAGGTCCACCACCACGAACACCAGGTAGACCACGAAGCCGATCTGGAAGGCGCGCGTCAGTTCGGACAGCGTGAAGCTGGGGATCAGCACCATCATGTCGTCGGACTTGAGGTCGTCGGCGCGGCCCTCGGGCCAGATGCGCTTGGCGGACTGGACGAAGAAGGTGCGGTTGCGCTCCTCGGTGTGCTTGACCAGGAAGGCCTTGAGCGGACCGCTGACGGCGTCGTAGACGGTGACCACGTCGTTGACGTTGAAGGCGGCATTGGCGTCGGCGCGGCGCTTGATGGCGTCGAAGGCGTCGGAGCCGATCGGCGCCATGATGTAGGCGGTCAGGATGATGGCAATCCCGTTCAGGACCATGTTCGGCGGCACCTGCTGCAGGCCCAGCGCGGCGCGCAGCAGCCCGAAAACGATCACCAGCTTGGTGTAGCTGGTGACCATCAGCGCGACGAAGGGCGCAATGCCGAACGTCAGGATGATGGTCAGGATCAGGACCGGATTGTAGAGTCCGCTGTTCATCGCATCCACCCGGGCGGAACGGGAGAGGGCGGCCTGCCGCGGTTCATGCGTCGCCGCCGGCGAAGGTGCTGATGCGCACGCCCAGCCGGTTGCCGACGGCGATCAGGGTGCCGGTGCCGATGCGGTTGCCGTTGGCGACGATGCGCACCTCGCTTTGCTTGAGCGGCTGCGGCAGCTCGAACACATAGCCCGGCGCGACCGCGCGCAGCTCGGCCAGCGGCACCGCGACATCGCCCACCTCAAAGCGCAGCGTCACTTCCAGGCGGTCCAGCCGCGACAGCGGCGGCTGCGCCGCGTCCGGATGGGGAAGCGGCTGGGCTTGCCGTGCGGGGTCTTGCTCATCCATATGCGCTCCGTTTGAAACGTCTGTGCGATTGGGGCTGTCGGCGCCGGCCTGCACCAGCAGGCGCCGGCCTTCGGCCAGCGCGGTCCAGGCGGGGCCGTGGCGCCCGGTGAGACAGCGCACCACCAGCGCGCTGCCCTGCGAATGCCAGTCGTCGATGCCGACGATGTCGCCGGGCTCGATGCCGTGCATCTCGCCCAGCGCCAGCCGCGTGGTGCCGATGCGCACGGCGATCGGCACCGGCAGACGCTCCATCCACGCCGGCGCGGCCGGGCCCGGCCCCGCGGGCATCGCCGCGAGGCGTTCGGGCTGGTCCAGCTGCAGCGTGCCGCGCAGCTTCGCCGGCGGCGCGTCGCGCCGCAACTCGAAACCAAAGGCATGGGCCGAGCCCAGTGCCGGTGCACGGCCGGCATCGGGCTGCCAGCTGAAGGCGTCGGGCAGGGCCTGGCCCAGCGCCGTCACGGCTTCGCCCAGCGCGTCGGCCATCAGCGCGTGGCGCAGCAGCGCAGGCAGCGTTTCGGCCGCGCCGGGCGCCGCCAGCAGCAGGCGTTCACTGGCCAGGTCCCAGCGCAGCACGCCGTGGGCGTTACCGAAGCTGAAGGCATAGCCAGTGCCGGGCCGCGCCGCGATTTCCGGGTCGGCGGGCACGAAGCGCAGTTGCCAGTCGTGGCCGCCGGCGCGCACCGGCACGGCGGCCGCTCGGCACGCCAGCCAGTTGCACAGCCGCGCGGTCTCGGGCTCCATATGCGGCAGCGCCGGCATGGCATCCAGCGCCGAGGTGGCCAGCCGGGCTGCCGCGTCGGCGCTGTGCACCAGCACGCGCGCGGCGCCGCCGGGCAGGGCCGCGGCGGGCGCCTGGGCGGACGGATCGCGGCCGGGGCGATGCAGGACGGAGGGCATGTTGGGCGGCTCGGTTGCTCGAGACGCAACGATAAGCAGCGGGGTGCAGCCACGTCCACTACGAGGCCTTGTAGGCCCGCGCCCAAAACCGCCGGACGCCGGCCGCGCGGGCCGGATGTGCGGCGCACGCTACGAATCCTCGGTACTGGTCGCTGTGCGGGGGCGGCCATACACTGCGCCCACTGATCCCACCGGCAAGGACGATGGCGAAACTCCCGGCAAACCTCCCAGCGTTCCCGCGCGGCCTCGGCCCGGGGGCGCCGGGGCTGCAGCAGATGGCGGCGGCGGCGTCGCGCCAGTCAGACCTGGCGCTGACGCTGCTGCTGTTTGCCGTGATCGCGCTGTTCGTGCTGCCGCTGCCGACCTTCCTGCTGGACCTGCTGCTGACGATCAACCTGGGCATGAGCCTGACCCTGCTGATCGTCGCCACCTATATCCCGTCGGCGCTGTCGCTGTCGACCTTCCCGTCGCTGTTGCTCTTTACCACGCTGTTCCGGCTGTCGCTGAACATCGCCTCGACCAAGCTGATCCTGCTGCACGCCGACGCGGGCCACATCATCGATACCTTCGGCAAGCTGATCGTCGGCAACAACGTGGTGGTCGGCGGCGTGGTGTTCCTGATCATCGCCATCGTGCAGTTCATCGTGATCGCCAAGGGCTCGGAACGCGTGGCCGAGGTGGGGGCGCGCTTTGCGCTGGATGCGATGCCGGGCAAGCAGATGAGCATCGACGCCGATGTGCGCGCCGGCACCATCACCGCTGCCCAGGCGCAGGAGCGCCGCCGCGCGCTGGAACAGGAGTGCCAGCTGCACGGCGCCATGGACGGCGCGATGAAGTTTGTCAAGGGCGATGCCATCGCCGGCGTGGTGATCGCACTGGTCAATATCCTGGCGGGCATCACCATCGGCACGCTGATGAAGGACATGAGCATCGGCGAGGCGCTGCAGCGCTATGCCATCCTGACCATCGGCGACGGCATGGTGTCGCAGATCCCGTCGCTGCTGGTCTCGATCGCGGCCGGGGTGGTGATTACGCGGGTCTCGTCCGATGAAGACCGCACCCGCTCGCTCAACCTGGGCAACGTGATCGGCAGGCAGGTGCTGGCGCAGCCCAAGGCGCTGGTGGTATCGGGCCTCGCCATTGCCGTGTTCCTGGTGGTGCCGGGCTTTCCGAAGTGGACCTTCGGGCTGATGGCGCTGGTGGTGGCCGGCGGCGGCTACCTGCTGCTGCGCCGCGCGCAGCGCAGCACCGGCACCGTGACCTGGATCGAGATGGCCGACGCGGACGCAGGCGCGGCGGCGGCCGGCACGCAGGCCGCGGTGGCGCCGGCGCTGGCGCTGGAGCTGGACGAAGCGCTGCGCGGGCGCATCGACCTGCGGCTGTTCGAGCAGCGCATGACGACCGCCAAGAGCGAGGTCGAGGCCGAACTCGGCATGGTGTTCCCGCGGCTGCGCATCCAGCACCGCGCGCTGGCCGAGCGCGATGCGTATGCGATCCGGGTGCAGGACGTGGTGGCTTCCGGGGGCGTGCTGCGCCCCGGCAAGCGGCTGCTGGAGCCGGGTGCGCGGGCGCGTGTCGACCAGGGCATGGCCGAGGCGGGGGCGCCGTTCGGGCCGTTCCCGGAAGTGGTGTGGGTGCCCGCCGAGCCTGGCGGCGACGCCGCCGACGGCGTGCGCACGCTGTCGTGCGAGGAAGTGCTGGCGGTGCACGTGGGCGCCGTGATCAAGCAGCATGCGGCGCCGCTCTTGGGCATCCAGGACGTGCAGTCGATGATCCACGTGATCCAGGCCGAGGCGCCGGACCTGGTGATGGAACTGGCGCGCGTGGTGCCGCTGCAGCGCATCACCGACGTGCTGCGCCGGCTGCTGCAGGAGGGCGTGCCGATCCGCAACCTGCGCACCATCTTCGAAAGCCTGGTCACCTGGGCGCCCAAGGAAACCGATGCGATCGCGCTGACCGAGCTGGTGCGGGTGGACCTGGGCCGGCTGATCACCAGCCGCCACGTCGGCGCCAGCCGCTCGCTGGACGCGGTGCTGTTCGAGCCCGCGCTGGAGGCCCGCGTGCAGGGCGCGATCGAGAAGGCGGCGCGCGGCAACCTGCTGCTGCTCAGCCACGATGTCACGCGCGATATCCGCGAACAGCTGCGCGTGCTGCTGGAGAAGGCTGCCGAGAAGGCGGGCGCGGCGGGCAATGCCGGGGCCGCGCGCGTGGTGGTGGTGGTCAGCGTCGATGTGCGCCGCTATATCAAGCGGCTGATCGAGCCGGTCGCGCCGCGCATCCCGGTGCTGTCGTACCAGGAAGTCGATGAAGACGTGACGCTGGTGCCGGTGGGCTGGATCCAGAACCCGGCCGGAGAGTGAGATGGGCGCCGACACCATCCTCGACATCACGCGCCAGGCGCTGCTGGTGGTGCTGTGGGTCACGCTGCCGGTGGTGCTGATCGGCACGCTGGTGGCGCTGGTGGTGGCGGTGCTGCAGGCGGTGACGCAGATCCAGGACCAGAGCATCGGCACCTCGGCGCGGCTGATCGCGGTGCTGGTGTCGCTGGTGCTGCTGGGGGGCTGGCTCGGCGGCGAGGTGATGCGCTTTGCGCAGCGGGCGCTGCAGACCATGCTGACCTTCCTGTAAGGAGAAATCGATGCGCAGGCAATCACGCAGGACCAACGGACAAGCAAACTGACATGATGCTGGGGCACCACGGGGAACTCGGATCGAACCGCCGCGCCAGGCGCCTGCTGGCATGGCGCACGGCGGCGTTGCTGTGCCTGGCGGGGGCGCTGCTGTGCGGCGCCCAGGCCGCCCGCGCGGCGGACCTGCGCTGGCCCAACAAGCCGTTCCAGGCCTCGGCCAGCGACAAGCGGCTGGCGGACTTCCTGCGCGAGCTGACGGCCTCGCAGGGCACCACGGCGGTGATCGATCCCAAGGTCGAGGGCACCATCAGCGGCAAGTTCAATGAATCGGCGCAGCACGTGCTCAAGAGCGTGTGCTCGATGTTCGGGCTGACCTACTACTACGACGGCTCGCTGCTCTATATCGACGTGGCCAGCGAGGCGCGCAGCGAGGTGCTGTCGATCGCGCGCGGCTCCGGCGCACGCCTGCGCGATTCGCTCGAGCGCATGCAAGTGCCGGACTCGCGCTACCCGATCACCATCAACGACGCGGAAGGCACGCTGATGGTGTCCGGCCCGAAGCGCTACGTCGAGACCGTGCGCGCCGCGGTGCGCGCGGTGGACGACCGCTCCATCGCCGACGAGCGCGCCGAGATCCAGCTGTTCCCGCTCAAGTACTCGTGGGCCTCGGACTTCCGCATCAACCGGGCCGGCAAGGAGATGACCGTTCCCGGCGTGGTCACGGTGCTGCGCAACCTGTACGGCCGCAACCGGACACTGGCCACCGGCACCGGTCCCAGCCTGGGCACCAGCCGCGGCGCGACGCGCCAGGCCAAGCTGCGCATGGGCGAGGGCGGCGGGGGCGGCATGGGTATCCCCAGCGCCGATCCGTCGCAGATGCTCGATGCCATGGGCGGCGGCGCGGGCCTGGGGCTGGGCATGCAGAACAACTGGGGCAGCGGCCAGTTGCCGCAATTCCAGGCCGATACCCGCCTCAATGCGGTGATCGTGCGCGACACCCCGGACAAGATGGCGCAGTACCGGCGCCTGATCGAATCGCTCGACGTCAAGCCCCGCCTGGTGGAGATCGAGGTCACCATCATGGATATCAGCCAGGCCGACCTCGACAGCCTGGGCGTCGACTGGCGCCTGCATACGCGCCATGTCGACCTGCAGCTGGGCGGGGGCAACGGCAACGCCGGCCTCAGCTTTGGCAATCTCGCCAACGAGGCCGGCACCACCGCGGCGACCATCGGCAGCGGCCTGCAGTTCACCGGCGCCATCGGCAGCGACGTGACCCGCTACCTGCTCACGCGCGTCAAGGCGCTGGCCGAGCGCGGGCAGGCCAATTTCGTCGCGCGGCCCAAGGTGCTGACGCTGGACAACACCGAGGCCGCGCTGGAAAACCTGCAGGAATTCTATGTGCGCGTCGACGGCTTCCAGGATGCGGGCCTGTTCAACGTCACCGCCGGCACGGCGGTGCGCGTGACCCCGCTCGTCGTCGACGAGCAGCAGAACCGCGCGGTGATGCTGACCATCGACATCGCCGACGGCAATCTCTCCGGCGAGACCGTCGACCGCATTCCGGTGGTGCGGCGCCGCTCCATCACCACGCAGGCGATGGTCGAAGAGGGCAAGAGCCTGCTGATCGCCGGCTACACCACCGAAGAAAAGACCAACGCCTCGTCCGGCGTGCCGCTGCTGCAGGATGTGCCGATCATCGGCAACCTGTTCAAGTTCCAGGAGAAGCGCCAGAACAACATGGAGCGCTTCTACCTGCTGACGCCGCGCCTGGTGATCCCGGGGATGAGCTGATGGCCGACCTGCGCGATTCTCACGCTTCGGGCTGGACCCTGCGCTTTCTCGGCGGCGACGTCTATGGCCGCCAGGTCACGCTGCGGCGCGGCGCCAACGTGCTCGGCACCGCCGCCGACGTGGACATCAGCGTGCCGGGCGCCGAGGTGCAGCCGCGCCACCTGGTGCTGAACGTGGGCGAGCTGGCGGTCGCGGCCGAGCGTGTCGGCGAGGCCGCGGTCAACGTCAACGGGCGCGCCACCACGCAGCGCGCCTTCGCGCTGGCGGCCGGAGACATCCTCACCATCGGCGCGCTCGACGTGGAGTTGCTGCGCGCGCAGCCGGGCATGTCGGAGGCCACCGACACGCTCTTTGCCTGGGCGGAATCCGGCCGGCGCGCCGCGCGCGATGCCGACGCGCAGCAGCAAGGCGGGCGCAGGCCCGGGCGCGCGCTGCTGGCGGCGCTGGGCGTGGCCGGCGTGGTGGGGCTGGTCGGCGCCGGCTGGCTCGCCGCTACCTATGCCAACGGCGGGCTCGCGCCGCGCACGCAGCAGGTGGACCCCGCCGCGGTGCGCAAGACCGTGGCGGCGTATCCGGAACTGGAGGTGGTGTCGCTGCCCAACGGCACGGTCACGGTCAAGGGCTTTGTCAATTCGCGCGTCGACCGCCAGCGCATCGTGCAGGCGCTGGCGCCGTTCGGCCGCGGCGTGCAGCAGCAGGTGCGCTCGGCCGATGACCTGATCGAGCATATCCAGCGCTATCTGGACGAGCCCGGCGTCGGCATCGCCTACCAGGGCCAAGGCCGCGTGCTGCTGAGCGGCACCGCCGATCCGGTGCACGGGCGCGACAAGGTGCGGCGCGTGATCGAGGACCTGCATCCGGGCGTGCTGGTGTCCGACAAGATCGATTACCGCGAGACCGCCGAGAGCCGGCGCCGGCAGGTGCGCGACGGCCACATGGAGAACTGGCAGGGCGTGTTTCCCGCGCGCGTGGTCAGCATTACCGAGGACGGCAACGGCACGCGCTCGGTGCAGCTCGCCAACGGCGCGCGCTATTTCGAAGGGGCGGTGCTGAAGAACGGCGCCGAGATCGAACGGATCGATGCGGACGGCGTGGTGCTGAAGGACAGCCCGGCGCCGCCGCAGGCACGGCGATGACCGCGGCCGCGCGCGCCGTGCCGATGAATTTGCGCCCGCGGGCGCAGATGCCGCTTGCCCCCGGAGGGCAGGTGTTTGACGCCAACCTACCTGAAGGAGATTGTCATGGCTGAAGTCGACCTCAATGCCAAGATGCAGGAAATCCAGCAGAAAGCGCAGGAGTTCTCGGTGAACATCCTGGGCCTGCAGGACACGCTGACGCGCCAGAACGCGGTGGTCAGCAGCGAAATGGCCCACAACACGCAAAAGGCCAACCTGGTGCAGGGTGCGATGCAGGACGTGAAGCAGACCTCGCGCACCAACTGACGGCACGCCGCCACGCGCCCCGGCATGCCGGGGCGCCCAACGCTTTGCAAGGAGAGCCATGATGGACCCGACCGCCGCCATTGCTGCCGCCACCGCTACCGGCGCCGCCCCCGACAGCGCCACCGTCGCCGCGCACCAGTCGCCGGCCGCGGCTCCCGCCGCGCAGCCGGACCCGGCCGATGCCCGGCAGTTCGCGCAGATGGTCCAGCAGGGCCGCGCCGCGGACGGCTCGCGCACCGCGCACGTGACCCAGGCGGCAGACCCGACTTCGACCACGCTGGGCAACGCCATCCGTGCCAGCTATGTCTCGGCCGGCGAGGAATCGGCGCGCCAGGCGGCGCGCCTGCAGGAACTGCGCGACGGCATGTTCGCGTCGATCTACGAGGGCAGCACCAGCGAGGTGGTCTACCAGGCCATGCTGCTGCAGACGCAGTCGCTGGAACTGTTCTCGTCGATCCACGTGACCTCCAGCATCGGCAGCGCCGGCACCAACCTGTTCAACAGCCTGCTGAAGAACCAGCAATGATGTCCAACCCATCGCTGTGCCGGCGCCTTGCGCGCGCGGCCCGGCTGGCGCCGGCACTGATGGCGCTGGCGCTGGCCGCGTGCAAGGTCGACCTGTACGCATCGCTGAACGAACCCGAGGCCAACCAGGTGCTGGCCGCGCTGACCGCCGAGGGCATCGACGCGGAGAAGGCGCGCGCCGACACCAGCGGCGGCACGGGCGCGGGCCAGTGGCGCATGCGCGTGGAAGAATCGCAACTGCCCGCCGCGCTGGAAATCCTGCGCAGCGAAGGCCTGCCGGGCGAACGCTTTGCGTCGCTGGGGCAGGTGTTCCAGAAGCAGGGGCTGGTTGCCACCCCGACCGAAGAGCGCATGCGCTACATCTTTGCGCTGTCGCAGGAGCTGTCGGAGACGCTGCGCAATATCGACGGCGTGGTCACTGCGCGCGTGCATGTGGTGATCCCCGCCACCGATCCGCTCTCGGACAAGATCCGGCCGTCGTCGGCGGCGGTGTTCATCAAGCACCGCGCCGATACCGACCTGCGCCTGCTGGTGCCGACCGTCAAGGACATGGTGGCGCACAGCATCGAAGGCGTGACCCACGACAACGTCTCGCTGTCGCTGGTCGAGGCGCGCCCGTTCGCGCCGCAGGCGGGCGTACCGGGGCCGGCGGCAGGCTTTGCAGTCGGACGCTTCGCCGCGATCGCGGTCGGCGCGGCGGTGGCGATTGCACTGGCCGTGGCGGCCGTGGTGGCATGGCAGCGCGGCATGCTGCGCTGGCCGCAGCGGCGCGGCGCGCCGCGGAGCGCGAATTGACGCCGCTAGCCACCGTTGCCGCCGCCGAGGCCGTGCCTGGCGCCTACCTGCCCGGCGCGCTGGCCGCCGCACTCGCACCGGCGCCGCCGGCATTGCCGGACCCGGCGCTGGCGCGCGCGATGGCGGACCTGGCGCAGCGGCCGCTGGCGCATCTGCATCCCAGCTGGCTGCCGGCCGACTGGCCGCTGGCGTGGCGCCGCGCGGACCGTTTCGGGCCGGCCGCCGCGGAGGTGCTGGCGCAGCCGCTGGGCCTGGCCGGCGATGCCGCCCGTGATGCCATGCTCCACCGCCTGCTGGAGGCGCCGCCCTCGCTGGCGCGGCTGGTGCTGCTGCCACGCAGCGACCTGCGCCTGCTGGCCTGGTGGCTCGGCCTGGCGGTGCACCAGGCGGGCTTTGCCAGCGAGCGCCGCATGCTGCCGGCGCAGCTGGCCGACAGCATCGCGCCGCTGCCCGGAGCCCTGGCGGCGCCGCTGCTCGGCAGCGCGCCGCGCGCGATGCGCCGTGCCGCGCGCCGGCTCGACCGCCACGCGGTGGCCTTTATCCTGAAGCGCGTGCCGGCGCTACCGGCGCTGCCGATGAACCTGGCGCCGCTGCGGGCGCATCCTGCCGGCACCGGCCGGCTGATGGCCGAGCGCGGCTATCGGCTGCTGTGCGGGCTCTTGGCCGCCGATGCGGCGCATGCGGAGAAGGCGGAGCAGGCGGGGCACACCGCGCCGCTGCTGCAGGCGCTGCAGCGCAAGTTTCCCCGGCGGCTGGCGGCGTTGTCGCCGGCCCCGCTGACGCCGGCGCAGGCCGCGCAGTTGCGCGAACTGCTGCTGCTCAACCTGATCCCCGAACGGTTCCCCGCATGGCACTGGCTTTTCTGATCACCAGCGAAAACCTGCAGCTGCTGTCCGAGCGCAAGGTGCTCAAGGAGGCCGAGTATGCCGCCTTGCTCGACGCCGCCGCGGTAATCGAGGCCGCGCGCCAGGAGGCCATGCAGATCCGCACCGAAGCCCAGCGCGAGGCCGAGGAGCGGCGCCAGCACGGCTACCGCGAGGGCTGGGCCCGTGCCCACGCCGACCACGCCGCGGCGCAGGTCAGCACCGCCGCCGAGGCCGAGCGCCAGCTGGGCGCAATGCGCCGCACCATGGCCGAGATCGTGATGAAGGCGGTGCAGCAGATTGCCGGCGAACTCGACCCCGACATCATCCTGGAGGTGGCGCTGCAGCGCGTCGAGGCGCTGGTGCGGGCCGAGCCCTTCATCACCATCCAGATCCCGCTGGGCCGCGAGCAGGCTGTGCGCAGCCTGCTCGACCGGCTCGCCGAGACCCAGGAGTGGCCGCGCCGCGCCAACGTGGTGGTCGAGCCGGGGCTGGAACCCGACGCGTGCCGTATCCAGACCCCCTCGGGCACCATGGAGGTGGGCCTGCAGGCCCAGCTCGAGGCCTTTGCGCGCCGCCTGCGGGCGGGCTGATTCCTGCGGCTCATAGCCATGTCGACCGAACTCCCTGCCACCGATATCGAAGCCGCGCTGCAGCATGCCGCCGCCGACCTGGAACGCGCGTTCGAGCATTTCACGCCGGTGGCGATGCGCGGGCGCGTCAGCAAGGCGGTGGGCATGCTGATCAACGCCACCGGCATCCAGGCCCATGTGGGCGAGCTGTGCCAGCTGGTCACGCCCGGCGAGCCGCCGCTGCTGGCCGAGGTGGTCGGCTTCGTGCAGCAGACCGCGCTGCTCACGCCGCTGGGGCGCACCACCGGCGTGTCGGCGCTGACCGAGGTCATCCCGTCGGCCCACGGCCACCAGTGCCCGGCCGGCGCGGCGCTGCTGGGCCGCGTGCTCGACGCGCTGGGCGAGCCCATCGACGGCAAGGGCGCGCTCGACGGCGTGGCGCGCGTGCCGGTGGACAACGAGCCGCCCGATCCGCTCACGCGCCGCCTGATCCGCGAGCCGCTCGCCACCGGGGTGCGCGCCATCGACGGACTGCTGACGCTGGGCGAGGGCCAGCGCGTCGGCATCTTCGCGCCGCCCGGCGTGGGCAAGAGCACCTTGCTGGGGATGCTGGCGCGGGGCGCGTCCAGCGATGTCAACGTGGTCGCGCTGGTGGGCGAGCGCGGCCGCGAGGTGCGCGAGTTCATCGAATACAACCTCGGCCCCGAGGGCATGGCGCGCACGGTGCTGGTGGTATCGACCTCGGATCGCTCGCCGATGGAGCGCGTGCGCTGCGCCTATACCGCCACCGCGATTGCCGAGCATTTCCGCGACCAGGGCAAGCGCGTGCTGCTGCTGGTCGATTCGCTGACGCGGCTGGCGCGCGCGCAGCGCGAGATCGGCCTGGCCAGCGGCGAGCCGCCGACCCGGCGCAGCTATCCGCCGTCGGTGTTCTCGATGCTGCCGCAGCTGCTGGAGCGTGCCGGCACCGGTGTGCAGGGCTCGATCACCGCGGCCTATACCGTGCTGACCGAAGGCGAGGACGACAGCGACCCCATCGCCGAAGAGGTGCGCTCGATCCTCGATGGCCATATCGTGCTGTCGCGCAAGCTGGCCAGCGCCGGCCAGTATCCGCCGGTGGACGTCCTGCAGTCGGTCAGCCGCGTGATGCCGCAGGTGGCGGCGGGCGCGCACGCGCGCGCCGCGGCGCGGCTGCGCCAGCTGCTGGCGAAGTTCCAGGAGATGGAGCTGCTGCTGCAGATCGGCGAATACCGGCCCGGTGCCGACCCGCTCGCCGACGCCGCCGTGGCCGCGATCCAGAATATCCGCGCCTACCTGGCGCAGCCGGCGGCACGGCTCGACACCTTTGCCGGCGCCGTGGACAAGCTGGCGCAGGCAATCCGCGTGCCGGAGCCCGCACCGCTGGCAGGAGAAGCGCGATGACGCCCGCCGGCGCCGATCCGCGCCTGGGCCAGCTCGAGGCGGTACGCCAGCGCCGCCAGGAAGAGGCGATGCGCGCGCTGCAGCAGCGCCGCGCGCAGGTGCTGGCGGGGCTGCGGCAAGCCGAGGCCGCGCAGCAGGCGGTCCAGGCCGCGCTGGCCGAGCGCGCGGCGTTCATCGAACGCTTGCGGCAGGGCGCCGCGCAGGGCGGGGTGTCGGTGTCGGGGCTGCTCGATGCCCAGGGCTGGCAGAGCGCCTTCGATGCCCGCATCGCCCGGGCCAATGCCAACCTGGCCACGGTGCTCGACGAGGTGGCCCAGCGGCGTGCCGCCTTCGACGACGCGCGCCGCACGCTGCTGCGCGCGCAGGCGCGGCTGGACGGCGCGCGCGAACTCGCCGCGCGCGAACGCCGCGCGCTGCGCGAAGGCGCCGGACGCCGCGACGACGAGGCCATCGATGAAGCCGCCGCGCGCGCCTGGCACGCTGCCCGGCACGCGGCGCGGCAGGCCTGAGATGCCGGGCGACCTGCTCGACCCGGCCTTGCTGTTCCAGTGGGGACGCGAGGTCATCATGCCGATCGTGATGGTGATGCCGCGGCTGCTGACCGCGTTCACGGTGCTGCCGTTCCTGTCGCAGCAGGCCATTCCCGGGGTGGCGCGCAACGGTATCGTGCTGGCGATCGCGCTGTTCGTGTCGCCGGGCGCGCGCATCGACCTCGACGCCATGGCCGGGGGCCTGTGGCTGGTGCTGATCTTCAAGGAGGCCTTCATCGGGCTGCTGCTGGGCATGGCGTTCGGGTTGTTCTTCGTCGCGCTGCAGATGATCGGCGAGCTGATCGATTTCCAGACCGGCTCGGGCAATGCCACCTTCTTCGATCCGGTCACGCAGCAGGAGGACGGGCCCATGGAGAACCTGCTGTCGCACTTCGGCATCGCGCTGTTCGCGGCGCTGGGCGGCTTTATCGCCATGGCCGGGGTGATCGTCGAATCCTTCGCGTTCTGGCCGGTGATGTCGTTCGGGCCCGAGATGTCGCTGGCGTCGATGGGCTTTGCCAACCTCTACGCCGGCACGCTGTTCTCGTGGGTGGTCAAGCTGGCCGCGCCGATCCTGCTGCTGCTGGTGATCGTCGAACTGGGCTTCGCGCTGATCGCGCGCTTCGTGCCGCAGTTCGACGTGTTCCAGTTCGCGCAGCCGGTCAAGATCTCGGTGGCGTTCCTGATGCTGGTGCTGATGCTGGCGGTGATGGTGGATACGCTGCAGGGCTTCCTGCGTCCGGACAATATCCTGATCGAGATGCTGCGCCGTAGCGCGGTACGGTAGCGTCAAGCGGCGGCCATGAGCGACAGCGAAAAGAACCTCGAGGCAACCCGGCGCAAGCTGGATGAGGCGCGCAAGCGCGGCGAGGTGCCGCGCAGCAGCGACGTTACCTCGGCGGTGGTGTTTCTCGGCGTGCTGGCCGGGCTGTGGCTGCTGGGCCGCTATTTCGTGCGGCTGTTCCAGGCGCTGTGGCACAGCGCCATGGGCAGCGTGCCGCAACACCTGGTGGACCAGCAGATGCTGGTGCTGGGCGAGGCCGCCGCGCGTTTCCTGCTGATGGGCGTGCTGCCGATCGTGGCGCTGGCACTGCTGTGCGGCATCGTCGGCGCGTTCCTGCAGGTGGGGCCGCTGGTGGCGTTCGAGCAGATCAAGCCCGACCTGGCGCGGCTGAACCCGGCCGAGGGCCTGAAGCGCATGTTCGCCGTGCGCAACCTGGTGAACCTGGCCAAGATCCTGCTCAAGATCCTGCTGCTGGCGGGGCTGGTCTACGTGCTGGCGCTGGGCGCGATCGAGGATGGCGTGCGCACCGGCTATGCCCGCCCCGCGGAAATCCTGCTGCTGGTCGCCTACATCATCCTGCGCATGTGCTGCTGGGCCGCGGTGATCTACCTGGTGATGGCCGTGGTCGACTACGTGCACGAGCGCCACCAGTTCATGAAGCGCCAGCGCATGAGCGTCGAAGAATACCGCCGCGAATACAAGGAGAGCCAGGGCGATCCGGTCATGGCGGGGCGCCGCCGCGCGGCCTTCTTCGAGGCCGCGTTCTTCGGCGTCAGCGAGCGCGTGCGGGTCTCGACCGCGGTGGTGTATTCCACCCAGTACGCGGTGGCGCTGCGCTATGACGGGCCCGGGACGCTGCCGCGCGTGGTGGCCAAGGGCAGCGGCCAGGTGGCGGCACGCATCCGCCAGGCCGCGGCGGACTACCTGGTGCCGTCGGCCTTTGATTCGGACCTGGCGCAGCGCTTGTACCTGAACGTGCCGCTGGACCGGTATATCGACCGGACGCTGTTTGAGCGGGTGGCGGAGTTGATGCGGTGGGCGAAGGGGGAGTGAGGTGGGTTGGGATGTCCAGGCTGCGGGTTTTGTCCCCTCTCCCGCGTGCGGGAGAGGGGCTTGGGGGAGAGGGCGGGCGCTGGCAATATCGACGCGCTTCACTTCGCCGACATGCTGGCCCTCACCCCAACCCTCTCCCGCAAGCGGGAGAGGGAGTACACAGTCGGCCGAGCCAAACTAAGCCGCAATCACCCCCGCCGCATCCTTTTCCCTATCCACCGACAATGGTGCCCCCGGCGGCCGCAGCAGCGTGGCCGCGCTGGCCAGCTGCACCCGGTTGCGCACGCCGAAGTGGCTGCGCAGGCGGCGCATGTGGTAGTCGACATTGAAGATGGACATGTCCATGCGCCGCGCGATCTCCTTGTCTGACAGCCCCTGCGCCAGGCAGGCGAGGATATCGCGCTGCACGTCCGACAGGCCTTCGCGATGGCGCCCGGCAAATGCGGGGATTTCCACGTGGCAGGTCAGGAACTCATGCAGCGCCAGCCCCATGGCCAGGGCCTGGCCCACCACCGAGTCGCCGATCCAGCGCCGGCTCTCGATGCCCGACATAAAGCTGATCAGCACGAACTCGCTGTTGCCCGGCATCGGCAGGTTGAGGAAGATGCCGCTGCGCACGCCGGCGTCGCGCAGGTCCTCCAGGAAGCGGCGGCGGCGCAGCGGCGGTACGTTGCCCAGCGGCGTCTGCGCCAGGTCGTCGGCGTCCCACACGGTGGGCAGGCAGAAGGTGCCCGGCTGCGGCGTGCGTGGATCGATCTCATAGTAGCGTTCGCGGAAGTAGCGCTCGCGCCAGCCGGGCGGGGAATAGCTTTCAAAGAAGGTGCGCGGCTGCAGCTGGCCGCCGACCTGGGCGGCGGTGGCATAGCCCAGCCAGTCGAAGCCGATGGCGCGGATGGCGGACTGCATCACGGCGCTGCGGCCTTCGTGGGTGGGCTCGGCCTGCAGCGCCGTCACCAGGCCCGGAGTTGCGCCGTGGCGCACGCGCTGCCTGACCGGCACCAGGTGCCGCTCGCCGAATACCTTGATGCCGTTGTTGGCCACCAGCGCCGGCGCAGTGCCGGGCGCAGGGGCCGGGCGGGCCGTGGGGCGGGCGGTGGTTGTTGCGGCGCCATGCCCGGACGCCCCCGCGTCACGGTACGGCACGACTTCCACATCTTTGATCATGTAGGCCTCCGACAACGAGTCTTGGCGTGCGACCACGGCCTTGTGAGCCGGTCCACGCGTGCAAATGGGGCAGGCCTGCGCGGCGGCGCTGCGTGGCGCGGTGCGTCGTGCCGGTCGTGGCCAGCGCTCCGGGTGCTGCAAGGAGGGCGGCCATCGCCAGCGCGTATCGCGCTCTGCGCTGCATTGCCGTCGAGCTGGCATGCCCGACTTACTGCTGACCCGATTCCCGTCGGAAGACAACTGGGCAGGCCCGCGTGGGGCTGCCGTGATTGTTATTGTGGTGTGATTTTGCGCCCTACGCTTCCAGCGCCTTGCCGCGCGTTTCCGGCAACGTCAGCGCGGCCAGGATCAGCACGCCATACGCGGCCGCGGCGAAGATCCCGATCGCATGGCCCAGCGACATCTGCTGGCTGACATGGCCGATCAGGAACGGGAAGAACGCGCCGATGGCACGGCCCACGTTGTAGCAGAAGCCCTGGCCCGAGCCGCGCACGCTGGTCGGGAACAGCTCGGTCAGGAACGCGCCCATGCCGGCGAAGATGCCCGAGGCAAAGAAGCCCAGCGGGAAGCCCAGCAGCAGCATCACGGTATCGTTGACCGGGATGTGCGTGTAGGCCAGCGCGATCGTCATCGAGCCCAGCGCGAACAGGATGAAGTTCCGCTTGCGGCCGATGCGGTCGGTCAGGTAGGCGCTGGTGACATAGCCGATGTAGGAGCCGACGATGACCATCGCCAGGTAGCCGCCGGTGCCGAGCACGGTCAGGCCGCGCTCGGTCTTCAGGAAGGTGGGCAGCCAGGTGGTGATGGCGTAGTAGCCCCCCTGCGCGCCGGTGGTCAGCAGCGCCGCGCGCAGCGTGATGCTGATCAGGCGCGGCGAGAAGATCGCTGCGAACGAAGTTTTCTCGCTGGCCTGCGCCTCGCGTGCCTTGTGCTCGGTATAGACCTCGGGCTCCTTGACCAGGCGGCGCAGCACGATCACGAACACCGCCGGCAGCAGGCCGATCAGGAACAGCGCGCGCCATGCGGTTTCGGCAGGCAGCAGCGAGAACACCAGCGCGTAGAGCAGCGCTGCCATCCCCCAGCCCACGGCCCAGCCGGCCTGCACCATGCCCACCGCCTTGCCGCGGTCCTGCGCGCGGATGGCTTCGCCGATCAGCACCGCGCCGGCGGTCCACTCGCCGCCGAAGCCGAAGCCCATCAGCGCGCGCGCCACCAGCAGCTGTTCATAGTTCTGCGCCAGCCCGCACAGGAAGGTGAAGAAGGCGAACCACAGGATGGTCAGCTGCAGCGTGCGCACCCGGCCGATGCGGTCGGACAGGATGCCGGCGACCCAGCCGCCCGCAGCCGAGGTCAGCAGCGTGGCGGTGCCGATGAAGCCCGCGTCGGCGCGGCTGATGCCCCAGGTGGCGATCAGCGTGGGAATCACGAAACTCAGGAACTGCGTGTCCATGGCGTCGAGCGCATAGCCGACCTTGCAGCTCCAGAAGGTGCGCCGCTCATTGGCGGTGATGTCGCGATACCAGGAGAAAAAGCCGCGCGACGGCGCGGTCTCGGCGCTGGCGGGGCTCGATGGTGGCTGGGGGCTCTGGATACTGCCGATCTGCGTTTCCATGCATTCCTCTCGTGCGATGTCTGGCTCGGCCGGCAAGGCGCGCTGCGCGGCGCGCTTGCCTTGTGGTGGCGGCACGCCGTGCCGGCTTGCCGCGGCCGCGCATCGGTGGCGCGGCGGTGTGCGGTTGCAGCGCGTCCTGCGGTGCCGCCGCTGACTGCATTCTTGAAAGGCACGGCGGCCCGCGTCCAACTAGTTTTTCGGGCGACGGCCGATAAGAAAAATTGATTCCTGTGCTGAATGCCCGTGAATGCGCGGCTGGCGCCGGTCTGGCCCGTGGCGCGCAGGCCACGGCCCGCGGGTTTTCCCCGATCCCGCCACAGCGCCCGCGGGCCCGGACCCGCGAGGGCATAAGCATACGGCGCGCCAGCGCACACGGGTGGGCCACGGCCCTACGGAAACCCGTAGGCCAGGGCCGCGCGCCACGGCGGCTACGAGCCTTCGGTAATGGCACACACCGCCGCGCTCGGCTAGGCTTGCACCCATTGCCCCGACTGTGCGCGTGCCGCCTTGCCGATGCCCATCCTTGCCCGCCTGACCCTGTCCACGTTCCGGCTCGCCGTGCCTGCGCTGCTGCTCGCGTGGCAGGCGCCGGCACAGGCCCAGCTGATCCCCGTCGAGCGCTCGGTCGAGGTGCTGGCCGATCCGGCGCGGGTCTGGGAGCTGGCCGGCAGCTACTGCGCGGTGCCGGAGTGGGACACGGTCTACAAGGACTGCCGCGTGGTGCTGGGCAGCGGCAGCCCCGGCACGGTACGCCGCATGGCCCACAAGGCCGGCGGCCTGCCGGCGGTCGACGTGCTGACCGACAAGGGGCCGTATTCGTACAGCTACCGCAAGCTCTCCAGCCATACGCGCGGGCGGCTGCAGGCTACGCCGGGACAGGGCGTGGGCACCACGCGCGTGACCTGGCAGATGTGGCTGGACCCGTCGGCCGTGCCCGACGGCGCGCGCGCGGAGTACCCGGCCGCGCTTGGCGACGACATGCTGGCCGCGCTGCAGCGCATGAAGGCGCAGGCCGAAGCGGCGCAGCACGAGGCCGAAGAGGAGGCCGCGCGCGGCCCTGCATTGACCCCGCCGCGCCAGCCCCCGACGCCGTCGCAGCCGTCGCCGCTGGGGGCGTGAGCGCGGCGCTCCGGCCATGCTGCGCGGCAGCATGGCACGCTACCGGGCGCCGCCGTCAAACGCTTGTTTGCCACCGTGTCATCGCGTAGATTCGGTGGCTCGGCGCCTGTCCCGATGCGCCGCCGCAGCGACCGTCCCGCACCCACCGCCCATGAACCTGCGCTTTCTCGAAACCTTTGTCTGGGTAGCCCGCCTGCGCAGCTTCCGGCTGACCGCGGAGAAGCTGTTCAGCACGCAGGCCTCGATCTCCAGCCGCATCGCCGTGCTGGAAGAAGACCTCGGGGTCAAGCTGTTCCTGCGCGATTCGCGCGGCGTGACGCTGACGCCGGAGGGCCAGCGCGTGCTGGAATATGCCGAGAAGATGGTGAACACCATGCACCATATGCGGCAGTCGCTCGACCGTTCGCGCGCGATTGCGGGGCGCGTGCGCATCGGCGCGATGGACTCGGTGATCCATACCTGGCTTTCCACCGTGGTCAAGCGCGCCATGCAGGCCTACCCGGCGCTGGAGATCGAGCTGACCGCCGATGCCGCGCTGAACCTGTGCGACCAGCTGCAGAAGGGCTATCTCGACGTGATCTTCCAGACCGACCTGCTGCGGCTGGAAACGGTGCGCAATGTCGAACTGGCGCGCTACCCGATCCGCTGGATCGTCGCCACCGGCTCCGCCTGTGACCGGCCCTATGCCTCGCTCGATGAACTGGCCGCCGAGCGCGTCATCACCTTCGTCAAAAACTCGCGCCCGCACCAGGACATCCTGAGCCTGTTCCACCTGAACGGCGTGGCGTCGCCGCGCATCAACTGCGTGAACTCGGTGGCCGCCATGACGCGGCTGATCGGCGACGGCTTCGGCATCGGCGCGGTGCCGCCGGCGCTGGTGCGCAAGGAACTGGCCGACGGCACGCTGTCGGTGGTCGACGTGGAGAACCATCCGCCCGCGCTCGATATCGTCGCCTCGTGGCGCATCGGCGCGGGATTGGAGGTCAACGAGTCGATCGTGGGGCTGGCCACCGGCGTGGTGGCGGAGTTCTGCGCCGAGGTGGGCGAGGACATGGCGGTGCCGGTGCAGCCGCCGGCCGCCGCACCCCACGCGGGCTCGTAGTCATCGGATTCCTTTATCGCGCTCGATCCGAAAGATTTGTTGGACGCCGGCGCCGGCGGGCGCCCAGAATCGGCAGGTCAACCGGACTTTCTGCGCCGCCCGGCGCCTGCCTGCCGACCATGAACCAGCCGCTCCAGCACGCCGCCTCGCTCCTGCCCGAAGACCCCGCCGCCTTGCGCCAGCTGATCCGCGCGGGCCGCTACCACGGCCACACCAGCGGCCTGGCGCGCGGCCACGTGCAGGCCAATATCGTGATCCTGACGCGCGACTGGGCCTATGACTTCCTGCAGTTCTGCGCGCTCAACCGCAAGGCCTGCCCGCTGATCGACGTGACCGATCCGGGCGACCCGGTGTTCCGCAACCTCGGGCGCGACGTCGACATCCGCACCGACGTGCCGATGTACCGGGTCTACCGCGACGGCAACGCCTATCACGAGACCACCCGCATCACCGAGCTGTGGCGCGACGATTTCGTCGCCTTCGCCATCGGCTGCTCGTTCTCGTTCGAGCAGGCGCTGCTGGCGGCCAATGTGCCGCTCAAGCACATCAACCTGGGCCGCAACGTCGCCATGTACCGCACCACCATCGAGACCCGCCCGGCCGGCCGGCTGTCGGGCAAGCTGGTGGTGTCGATGCGCCCACTCAAGGCCGCCGACGCGATCCTGGCCACCGAGATCACCGCGCGCTATCCCGACGTGCATGGCGCGCCGGTGCATATCGGCGACCCCGCGCTGATCGGCATCGAGGATATCGAATCGCCCGACTACGGCGACGCGGTGCCGCTCGATGCCGATGAAATCCCGGTGTTCTGGGCCTGCGGCGTCACGCCCCAGGCCGTGATCCGCGAGGCGCGGCCGGAGATCTGCATCACCCACGCGCCGGGCTGCATGCTGGTGACCGACCTCGACAACAACCGGCTGTAGTCGGTCGGCACCGCCACCCCCGATCGCGGGCCTACGAATTCCCATAGTTGGCCTGCGCCGCCGATGCGCGCAGAATCGGCGCGCATGATGCCCTCGCCTTGCCCGGGAACCGGCCGCGTGGCAGGGCATCGGCAACCGTCTGACCTGCCGGCAGGCGCCGGCGTCGCCAGGAGACTTGCGTCATGCTGGATTTCATGGATGCCATCCGGGCCGCCGCGCGCGCGGCCGCCGAGGCCGCGGCCCGCGCCGCCGCCGAAGCCGCGCGCGAGGCCGCCGAACGGGCCGCCCGCGAAGCCGCCGAACGCGCCCAGCGCGCCGCCGAGGCGCGCGAGACCCAGCGCCAGCAGGACACGCAGAACGCCCAGAGCACACAGCAGGCGCAACCGTCGCAGCAAACCCAGCAAACCCAGCAGACGCAGCAAGGCCAGCAGGCGAAGCCCGCTGACCAGCCGGACAAGCCGCAGGCGCTCGCGGTGACGCCGGCGCTTTACACCACCAGCACCACCGGCGCGCAGGCACCCCGGGCGACGCAGGTCGATGCGCCGGCGCCCGAGAAACCAAAGACTGACCCGGCCGAGGCAGCCCGCAAGAAGAAGGAAAGCGACGCGAAGGCGCTGACCGATGGCTGGCAGCAGGAAGCGCAGGACGCCTATGACAAGGTGGTGGCCGACCTCGACGGCCGCGCCATGACCGACAAGCAGTGGCAGCCGCTGGGCCTGAAGTACGGCAACGTCATGGGCGGCGCGCAGAATGAGCTGCGCGTGGCCGCCAACAACGCCGCGGCCACCGGCAAGGATGTCAAGGCCGCGGTCGAGGCCAAGGCCGAAGAGATCCGCAAGCGCTATGACGACCCCAACGTCGCGCTGAACATCGACGAGACCAAGACGCAATTCCTGAAGAACGAGAGCACGCAACAGGCGCGCGACACCCAAGGCGCGCGCTTCAACGTGGTGCTGGCGCAGGAAAAAGAGCAGCGGGCCGCCGCGAAGGTCGACCAGGAACAGGCCGCCTACCTGAAGATCCCCGGCGGCATCCGGCGCTTCGAGCTCGAGGCCGACGACCAACTGGTGGCCGCGCGCGACGCCCACGAGAAAGCACAGCAGGAACGGGTACAGGCCGAGGAGACCTTCCTCGCCACCATGCAGAAAGAGATCGACACGGTCGCGACGAACGCCTACAAGCAGGACGCCGACCAGGCCCTGAAGGACCTGCGCAACAGTCCGCACGACCGCACCATCTCGATGGCGGACCGCTCGTACGACCTGACCCTGGCCAACGGCAAGGTCAGCGACGCCGACGCGCAGCTGCAGGCGCTGGCGTCCGGAAAGGGCGTCAAGGTGCCCGACAGCTATCGCCAGCAGGCGGTGCAGGACCTGAAGGCGCGCTACGGCACCGAAGGCGGCATGGGCCAGCTGATCGACCGGGTCGACCTGCGCGGTCGCATCGCCGGCGAGATGGAGCACCTGACGCCGTCCACCGACTTCGAGCGCAAGCTGGCGCAGAACGACCCCACCACGCTGGCGATGGCGCAGGCGCAGGGGCTGACGCTGGATCCCGAGGCCAAGACCGATCCCAACGCCACCACGCCGCGCGACCTGCCGCAGGCCGAGCGCGCGCTGATGGAACACAACCCGGCCGGCTACGTCATGGTCAAGGCGCTGGGTGCGGACAGCCTGGTTCCGGCCCCCGACCTGCCGGCGACCGATCCGGCCCGGATCGCCTACGACAAGGGCGTCGCCGAGAAAGGCCTGCTCGGCTACACCGTCGAACAGCTCAAGGCGCGCAGCGAAGACCCCAAGCTCAGCCAGGCCGAGCGCGACCAGGCCGCCAACGGCCTGAACCGGATGCTCGGCTTCATGGAGGGCTCGGTGCCGCTGCGCGTGGACGCCATGACCCGCGGCATCGACCAGAAGCTGGACCGCGGCGACGTCACCGGCGCGCTGCAGATCCGCAAGGCCGGCGCCGATGCCGCGCAGACGCCCGAGGAACGCCAGCTCTACGTCGACGTGCACAACGACCGCTTCAGCGGCGACCTGTTCAAGGCGCAGATCGAAGCGTCGATGGACCAGGACCTGAAGAACAAGACCCACGACGACGAGGGCCGGCCCATCATCGGCCAGGAGAAGATGTACGCCGACAAGGTGGGGGCCTACCTGCAGGAAGTGGCGCCGCACCTGATCGAGGAAGATGCCAACACGCTGCTCGATACGGTGAAGACCGAGTACAGCAACGACTGGACCGGGCGCAACAACAGCCAGTCGCCCGGATACAACGACTGGGATGACTTCTACCATGGCCTGTCGGCGGTAGTCGATGCGGCCGACGCCGGCTACTATGCGCGCAACCCGCAGGCGAAGCCCGGCACGGCCCCGGCCGCGACCAGCACGGCCAGCTGGCTGACTGACCGCGACAACGAGGTCAGCATGCTGATGATGATGAACCAGGGCGGGTCGTCGCGCCAGGGACGCATCTACGGCGGCGCCGAGGACGCGGCTGCCAAGGGCCATATCGGGCTGTCGGCCGCGTTCGAGCAGTCGCTGAAGTCGAGCAAGGACGCGCCGGTGATGTCCGACGTCTACCTGCGCAATGCGGTGCAGCGCGGCAGCGAGGACTACGCCGGCACCGACGAGGCCAAGGAAGCCAACCAGCGCTTCGAGCTCGACAAGGACGAGATCCTGCGCCAGACCTTCGACAGCCTGGCGATGCGCAAGGAAGAACTCAGCGCGAAGGCCTCGGACGAGAAGGGGCTGTCCGAGGCCATCGCCCTGGGCGCGCCGCAGGGCGACGCCAACGCGATCCGCGAACAGATCGCCGCCGACGCCAAGGCCGGCACCACGGTCAAGGCGATCCCGATGTACGTGGCCGGTCCCGGCGGGGTGCCGTACCAGACCGCGGTGTTCGAGTTCGAGGGCAAGGACGGCAAAACCCTGTGGGTGGACGACCAGGGCGCCGTCTATGGCAAGGAAGAGCTGGACGCAAAGCGCGATTTCCAGGAGAACAACCTGCTGTCCGACAAGGGCACGGTGTACTTTGCCGAGAACCTGGACCTGGGCCGCGACGGCCACGTCGACTACGCCGCGATGGACGCCCATATCGTCACCACCAGCGAGAAGGTATGGGGCTGGGTCAACCTCGGCGTGGCGGCGGTGGGCGCGGTCGCGGGCGGGGTGCTGGCGGTGGCCTCGGGCGGCACGCTGACACCGCTGGTGGCCGCGGCGTGGGTCGGCATGGTGGGCAGCATGGGGTACGGTGTCGGCACCTCGTGGGCCGCGCTGGACAATATTTCGGACCATGGCCGCTCGGTCAATCCCTTCGCCAGCCAGGAAGCGATGGCGCAGTGGCTCAACGTGGCCGGCTCGCTGGCGGGCATGGGCGGCATGGGCCTGGCCAAGACCGGCGCGCTGGCGATGAACGCCGGCACCCGGCTGGCCGGCAGCACCAACCCGCTGCGCCAGATGGCGGGCGGCATGCTGACCCACAGCGCCGGCCACTACGGCAGCGCCAGCCGCGTGCTCAACGGCGTCGGCTTCGGCATCGGCGGCGTGCAGACCCTGCAGCAGGCCGCCATGTTCGCCGAGCATGGCAGCGAGATGAGCGTTGCGGAGAAACTGCAGAACGGCGCCATGCTGCTGATGGGCGCCACGCAGATGCTGCCGATGGCAATCCAGAAGCGCATCGGCGAGTCGGTGCGCGACGGCTACCAGGCCATGCGCGGGCACACCGGCGCGGGCGACCTGGCCGGCAGCAACAGTCCGGGTCGGGGCCTTGGTCCCGCAGCGCTGGGCGCCTTCCGCGATGGCGATGGCGCGCCTGTGCCAGCCGCCACGCGGCCCACCGCGCGCCGCGGCGTGCCTGGCCGCGATGCCGACGGACAGCCGCCCGCGCGCACCGATGCCGACGGCCAATCGGGCCGCTCCGGCAAGCAGGCCGACGGCGAGCCGGCCCCCGGCGTAGTCCGGCCCGCGACCCCGGGGCGCGCCGGCGGCAACCGCCCGGCGCCCGACGGCGTCGCCACCCCGGCGCGCGACCTGCGCACGCCGCAGCGGCTCACGCCCTGGCAATCGACCCGGCTCAGCACCGCCGCGGCCTTCGACATGGCGGTCACGCGCGGCGCGATCCTGCAGGAACGGGTGATCCACGGCATGATGGACCGCGCCATGAGCCGGGCCATGGCGCGCTATCTGACCGAGTCCGCCGCGCGCAACCCCTCGGGCGAGCGCAGCGGCCGCGCCGACGCGCCCGTGCCGGCCTCGCGCCGCCGCACCGCCACCGGCACGCCGGCACTGGCGCGCGCGCCGCGCCACCCGGCGGGGGATGGCGAGGCCGGCGTGCAGCGCCGCACGGTGAGCCACGGCCCCGCGCTGGCGGCGCATGCCGATGCGCCCGATGCGCCCGCGCGCATGTCGCTGCGGCAGAACGCAATCTCGCCGCTCGACAATGTGCTGTGGATCGACGGCAGCATGGAAAACATCGGCGTGCCCTACGGCGCCGAGATGGCCGCGCGCGCGCTGGTGGACCTGGACTCGGTGATGATCGTCACCGGCCCGCTGACCGCGCATGGCCGCGCCGAGACCAACGGCCCGGTCGGGGCGGCCTCGCTCGGCGCCTACCTGGCCTCACTGGGCAAGGACGTGGTCTATGTCACCGACCGCGCCCATGCGCGCACGCTGCGCCAGATGCTGCGCCAGGACCTGAACCAGCCCAATGCGCGCGTCGAGACCTTCTCGGCCAGGGACTTTGCCAGCGCCGGGCGCCAGTCGCGCGCGCTGCTGGCGATGCACAAGCCGCAGGCGGTGGTGGCGGTGGAAGTGGCCGGTCGCAACACCAACAACGAATACCGGCTGCAGAACGGCGAGCGGGTGCGCGGCAATGCCATGCTCGACCAGTTGCTGATCGACGCCAACGATATCGCCGACATGGTCACCATTGCCGTGGGCGACCACGGCAACGAGGCCGGCATGCGCGCCGCGCGCGACCGCTTGCTGCGCGACCTGGCGGTCGAACACCAGCTGGCCGACAGCTGGTCCGACGTCGGCGCCGACCACCTGGTGACGGGCATGAACTCCAACCTCGCGGCGCAGGCGATCGGCTTCGGCGTGCAGCGCGCGCTGGGCCGCGACAGCGGCATGCCGAGCGCGGAAACGGTGGGCGCGCTGCTCGACACCATGGCGCGTCACAAGGCGCGCGACGGCGTCACGCTGGAGGTCGGCGCCACCAGCGTGCGCGGCTACGACAAGACCGTGCAGAAGGGCGTCTACGAGCTGCTGCAGAAGGCGGCCGAGCGCCTGCCCGCGGGCCTCGACATGGCGCAGCTGTTCGAGGGCATCCAGCGGCGCTTCCTGCCCGAAGGGATCGACCCTGCCGACTTCGGCATCCGCGTGCAGGACGATGCCATCGTCATCACCGCCTTCGATTCCAGCAACGGTGGCCTGCTGGCCGCGCAGAACATCGCGCGCCACACCTATGCCATGACCGGCAAGGCGGTGCAGGTGGTGGCCTTTACCGACCATGCCGCCGGCACCTACGGCGGGCGCGAGCGCGGCGACCTGGTGAACCTGGTCCACGCCGGCGTGGTGGCGGCGCAGAAGGCGAAGGGCGCGGTCGACCTGTTCGCCTGCAACACCGCCTGCACCGCGTTCCCGGAGGCGCTGGCCGGCACCCACCAGGCCAAGGTGGTCAACCTGATCATGCAGACCGCGCCCAAGATCGTCACCGAAGGCGGCGCGCGGCCGGTGGTGGTGGCCACGCCCGGCACGGTGAAGCTGCATGCCTACCTGCAGGCGGTGGCCGAAGCCAGCGGCGGCAGCCTCACGGTCAAGGAGATCGGCGCGACCGAGTGGGCCGATGCGGTCAACAACCTGATGCACCTGGCCGACGGCCCGCAGCTGGAGCAGCTCAAGGGGCTGGTGGCCAAGTACATCAACGCCGAGCAGATCCCGGCCGACGCGACCTCGCTGTGGTTCTGCTGCACCCACTACCCGGCGCTGGAAACGCTGGTGCGCCAGCAGCTCGATGCCATCGGCCGCAGCGACGTCAGGCTGATCGACCCGATGCAGTACCAGGCGCGCAAGGGCGTGGAGATGCTGGTCGACCAGGGCCTGATCGACCGCGGCGCGCTGCTGGAGCAGCCGCTGGACCCGTCGGCGGTGCCCGACGACAAGACCCTGCCGACCATCGTCTTCACCACCGGCCAGCCGTCGCGGGTGTCCGGCCTGGCGCACGCGATGGGACGGCGCCCGGATATCCGCGTGTTCAAGACCGCCTTCGGCGAGGCCGCCGACGTGTCGCCGGCGCTGGCGCTGATCGATGGCGGGCGCCACCTGTCGCCGGTCGACCGCATCAGCTTCAACTACATCGGCCGCGGCCTGCGCGAGTTCTACATGCCGGGCGGCGCCGAGCGCGCGGCGGCGTCGCTGGAAGACGCCAGCAACGTGATGCTGGTGACCGGCTTCTCGGTGGCCAAGGACATGCCGGAAACCGACGGCCCCCCGGGCACCGCGGAACTGGGGCGCGCGCTGCGGCTGCGCGGCAAGCAGGTGACTTACGTGGTGGATTCGGCGAACCGGCCGATCCTGGAAGGCATCCTGCGCGAGATGGGCGAGCCGCTGGACAATATCCGCGTGTTCGATGCACCGATCGACAGCGCCGCCGAACCGGCCCGTGCGCTGTTGCGCGAGGTCGGCCCCGACCGGGTGATGGCGATCGAGCTGCCGTCGCGCAGCGCGCGCGGCACCAAGCACAATATGCGCGGCATCGGTATCGACGGCTTCAACCCGGCGCTGGACCAGATCGTGCTGGAAGCCAATGCCATCGACGGCATCGAGACGCTGGGCGTCGGCGACGGCGGCAACGAGGCCGGCATGGGCGGCGTGGGCGGGCTGATCCCGCGCGCGCTCGACGGCAGCGATATCGCCGCGGTGGTGCCGGTCGACCATGTGGTCACCGCCAGCGTGTCGAATTGGGGCGCGTACGCGGTCTCGGCGCTGCTGCTGCGCCGGGGCAATATGCCGGAGCGCTTCCAGAGCCCCGAGGAGCTGGGCCGCGTGCTGCAGGCCGCGGCCGACGCCGGCGCGGTCGACGGCGTCTCGCGCGAGCGGGTGGCGACGGTGGACGGCTTCTCGACCGCGGTGCACCAGGCCGTGATCACGCTGTACGGACGCGCCGCCGCCGGCGGCCAGCCGCGTGGCCCCGGGGCGGCGCGCGCGCCGCTGCCGGGCGGGCCGGCGCTGGCGCGCACGCCGCTGGCCGAGGCCGCCGAAGCGGTGGTCGCGCACGGCGGGCAGCTGCCGCGCGAAGCGGCTTCCGCAAGCCGTGCCGACGACGCCGGTGGCGACCCGGCGGCCATGCCCGCGGCGCGGCCGGCGATCCGCGACGGCAGCTGGTCGGTGCGCGACGGCGCCCCGAGCCGCCAAGCCATCGAGACCACCGTCGACGGCATCCATGCGTCCGGCGGGCGCCTGGCCGGCGTGCACTACGTGGTGACCCATGGCGATGGGCTGTCGGTGCCGCTGCGCGCGGGCTTGCCGGAGGCGTCGTTCACCTCGCTGCAGCAGGCCCTGCGCGACCTCGGCCCGGCGCTGCAGGCGGGCAGCAACTTCCGCATCGCCATCGTGTCGCAGCGCGAGGCAGCGCGGCACGGCGCGGTCGACGCGCGCAGCGTGATCGGCACCGTGCCGCTGTCGCTGCGCGGGCACAAGCCGCACGCGGACGGCTTTGCGCTCAATCCGGACTACCACGGCGAGATCCGCGCCGCCTTGCCCGACGACTTCCGCGTCGGCCTGCCGCTGGTGCGCCAGCAGGACGGCCGCCGCATCGACGTGCTGGCCCAGCTGGAGCAGTTTCCGCGCGGGCGCGCGGACCTGGACCTGGCGCAGCAGGCCGGGCAGAAGACCTTTGGCGATGAGGCGGTGGCGGTGTCGGTACCGCAGATTCCCGGGCATTTCACCGTGCGCGCCGAGGGATTGTTCGGCGGCATCGCGATGCGGGCTGACGAGGGGCCGTCCTCGTTGATCGATGCCACGGCGGTGATTGACCGCATCCGCGCGCATCCGGACTACCAGCAAGGCATGCCGGTGGTGCTGTACGGCTGCTACGGGCAGGACGGGGCGGTGTCGCTGGTGCAGCAACTGGCCACCGGGCTGAACGCGCGCGTCTACGGCGCCGACGGCCGGCTGGACGTGGACGCGTTCCGCGCGCCGGGCAGCGACCTGGCCTATGGCGCGCGCCTGCGCGTGGCCGCCGATCCCGCCACCATGGCCGCCTCGGGCGCGCCGGTTCACGTCCAGGACGGCGGCCGCTTCCACGGCGCCATGCCGGCGCTGCCGGTGGTGGCCGTCACCAGCGGCGGCAAGCCGGTGCGCCAGCATGGCGCGCGCGCCGCGGGCGATCCGGTGCCGGCCAGCTGGCGGCAGACGCCGGACCGCTGGGCCGAACTGGCGCTGGGCGAGCCGGCGGTGCGCGTCAACGCGCCCCGGGACCACCTGGTGGTGGTCGGCGCCGTGCGCCCCGAGGGCGGGCTGCGCGGCGAGGGAGGCGAGGGCATCGGCGCCCACGAGCTCGCCTTCCAGCTGGCGCATGACTGGGAGCCCGGACAGCCCATCGTGCTGGCGCTGGACGGCGCCCATGCGCCGCAAGGCCGCATGCTGGCGCAGCAGGTGGCTGACGTGATGCGCACCGAGGTGCTGGTGCCCGAATTTGCGCTGCGCCGCGGCGCCTATGCGCAGGATCCGGCCAAGAGCCAGATCGACCTGGCGCAGCCCGGGCGCTGGCGCCGCCTGTCGCCGCAGCCGGATCCCTACGCCGGCCACAGCTTCAAGATCGACCATCACGGCAACGTATTCCTGCGACGGCCCGATGGCACCCGCGAACGGGTGCGGCTCGAGACCTACCTGGGCCCGCGGCTGGGCAGCGGCGGCGCCAAGACCGTGTTCGCGCTGGGCAAGGACCTGGCGGTCGGCATTGCCAACGAAGCGTGGCTGGGCGACATGGTCCACGGCGAGCGCGCCGCCATGGCCGAGGCCGCCGGCACGCACGGGCTGGATACCGTGCGCAGCTACGGGCCGGCGTCGTTCGAGGCGTTCGGGCGCCCGGCGATTGGCTACGAACGCTACGCGGCCAGCACCAAGGACCTGTTCGACGCCGCCGGCCAGTTGCGGCCAGAGCATGCCGCCTTGCTCAATGACCGGTCGGCGCGCGATATCGCCGCACTGGTCGACACCATGACGACGCGCAAGTTGCACCTGGGCGACGTGGAGTTCGCGCTGTTCCCGGACGGCGCGGTCAAGGTGGCCGACCTGACCCATGTCGAGACCGGCTCGGATGCGTCGCAAGGGAGCGCGGTGTACCGCATGCTGGACCGGATGCAGCAGGCAGGGCGCGGCCGGAGTGACGACGGCACCCGGGGCGGCGAGGGCGGAGTGATGCGCGCCACCATCTCGCATGGCCCGGCCGGCAACGCACCACCACCCGGCAGCAATGGCCCGCGGCCGTGGAAGGTGCGCACCGCGCTGGCCGTGTCGGCGGCGGGCACGTTCGCCGCCGCCTCCGGCGCCGCGGCCATCTCGGCGCAGACCGGTGCCAACCTGGTGCTGACCAGCGCCGGCTGCTTCATCTACCGCGGCAGCGTGGCGATGGGGCGCACGGTGCATGCCAACAAGGTGATCCGGCGCGCCGGCACGCACACGCCCGCCGATATCGCCTGGCTGCGCCGCACGCTGACCGAGAAGCCCGGTACCGCGGTGTGGGGCATCAACGACAAGAACCAGCAGAAGTTTGCCAGGGCGCTGGACCAGCTGGAGGCCTACGCCCACCACGCCGACAAGAAGGACCTGCCCGAGGCCCCGGACAAGATCCGCGAGGCGCAGGCGGTGCTCGGCACCGTCGGCGCCGCGCTGCTGACGCCCGATACGCGCGCCGGGCAGGTCAACGACGCGCTGCAGCTGACCACGCTGGCAATCAACAACGGCAACACCATGCTGTGGTTCGGCGAGCACGGCGTGACCCAGATCGGCGAGCCGCTGACCTACAGCAGCGCGGTGTTCCTGGCCGCCAATTCGGTGCTGAGCACGGTCAATTTCGCGGCCCGCGCGGGTTATCACACCGGGCTGGCCCAGCCCGCGCTGCTGGGTGCGCGGCTGCGCAAGTTCGTGATGAACGCGTATTCGGTCGGCGCGGTGCCGCTGGCTGCGGCCGACATGATGCATACCGGCGGCGTGGTCGGCGCCATCGAAGCGGGCAGCCTGGCGGTGTTCGGCATCGGCGCGCACCTGCAGTCGCGCAACGAGCAGAAGCTGATCAACGCCGAGAAAAACCGGCTGGCCAAGGCAGCCGATCCCGATGCCGTCGACAAGCCGGTCACGCCATGGCTGGCGCAGAAGTGGGATTTCTTCGGCCGCGCCATGCCCAAGGGGCTGGTGCTGCTGGGCGGCGGCGTGATCGTCAACTTTGGCGCCAAGATCCTGGTGGAGCTGCTCAAGGACGAGGACAAGGGCGTGCCGCGCCCGGCGCCGACTCCCAGCGGCGGCCCGTCGACCCCGCCAACCGCCGATCCAGGGGGAACCACGCCGCCGCAGGAGCCCCCCAGCGAACCACCCAGGGAGACCCCGAAGGAGCGCCCCGCATCCGGATCGGTACGCGTGCAGCCCTACAGCCCGGACAACGTCGCCAGTTCCACGCTATGGGGCATCGCCGGCGCGCATCTCGACACGCTGCTGTCCGACGGCCAGAAGGCCGAGGCACAGGCGCAGGCGATGACGCCGGACCAGCAGGTGGCCAACTTCGCGCTGCGCGAGCTGATCAACCTGAACCCGCGCTATCGCCTGGCCGACAACCCGGATCACCTGGAACCCGGTTGGGAGCTGGACGTGACGCGATAGGGAACTGGAGCGCCGCGGGCTTCAGCGGCTGCCGTGGCGCTCCAGGTATTCCGCGAACTCGTCGCGCACCACCGCTTCGATGCGCGCCAGCTCGGCGTCGGTGAGGTCCTCGAACAGCTTGCGCTTGCGCCGCGACAGTTCGCCGTGGTTCTGCACGATCAGGTCGATCAGGTTCGACAGCCGTGACTGGCGCAGGTCCAGCCAGCTTTCGAGCCGGGTCACGCTGGCATCGTACGCGCGCAGGTACTGGATTTCCTGCGCCAGGTCCTGCTCGACGCATTGCTCGATGCACTCGAACACGAATTCGCACAGCGCGGTGGCGTCGAACGAGGCATAGAGCCAGTAGGGCTGCGGCGACTTGATCAGGATGGTGTCGCTGTCCGCATCCAGCGCGTAATTGAGCAGCGCCGTGCGCGGCGCCGAATAGGCCTTGAGCAGGCCGGCGTAGACGTCGATCTGCTTGAGCATGCGCGCCGACACCGGCAGCACCACGCCGGCGGGCGTCACGCCGGCCTGGCGCAGCAGATGGTGGATCAGGAAGCGATGCAGACGGCCGTTGCCGTCATAGAACGGGTGGGCAAAGACAAAGCCGAACGACACGCAGGCCGCCACCACGATCGGGTTTGCCGCCTGGGCCTCGACCAGTCCCGCCACCGCGGCGATGCCGTCCATCATCGCGCCCAGCTGCGCCGGCGGCGGGGGGATATAGTCCGCGATATTGCGCAGCCGCCCGCCGCGCGACAGCCAGTTCTGCTGGTCGCGGAAACGGTATTCGGCGCGCAGGCCCGAGATGATCTCGTTCTGCCATTCGCACAGCTGGGCTTCGGTCAGCGGCCCGGGCTGGCCGGCATATTCCAGCAGCCGCCGGAACTTGGCGACGCGCTGGTTATCGGGAATCTCATGCTCGATCGAATACGTCGAGCGGGTTTCGGCGAGGTAGAGATAATCGACCGCGCGTGCCAGCAGCTCCGGCTCCAGGCGCCGGATGGCACTGCCCACACGGCCCGGCAGGTCGGCGGCAATCCAGCGCGCCAGCTTCTCGGTCCGGCGCACCAGCGGGCAGAATGCCGCCGGCCCGAGGTGATTGTTCTGGATGCCAAACTGCAGGTCTGGCGTCGACGGGCCGGTCACGTATTCCGCCTCGTCCAGCGCCAGCACCCGGGGTGCGCCGGCCGGCAGCTTGTAGTCGAACTGCGCCCCCGCCAGCCATTTGGCGTAGAAGGCGCTGAGCCGGGCATAGCGCGAGGTTGGCGTGGCCGCCAGCCACGCGCGCACGTCCTGCACCGCCTGCGGCTGCTCGAACAGCGCCGCCAGCACGGTCAGGTCCAGCTGTTCTTTCTTCAGCGCAAAGGTGAGGTGGTCCACGGTGGTGTCGCCGCCGCGGTAGCGGTTGCGGGGGTAGACCGTGCGCGTGGTGCCGTCCGGCCCGGTGTGCGTGCTGAGCACGCCGGTCTTGTCGGCCAGCGCGGAGGTGCACCGCAGCGGCGGGACGCGCAGGCCGAACTTGCGGATGAGGGCGTCGTAGCCTAGTGGTGCATGCGCCATACGGACGTCGATGGAAGGGGAGGCCGATGCCCGCGGAGCTTACCATAGCTTCTACAGGACTTACCAAAACATCTACTCCAGCTCGAATTTCATCAATTCCATCTATGACGCCGTACGGGCGGCGCGGCGGCAGGGCCAGCCGTCGAACCGGCTTTACGTGGCGCTCTACTCGGCTTGCGGATTCATCTATTCCTGGCGCCAGCGATGACATTTCTGTCTACATGTGGCCGGCGCCGCGTGCGCGCCCAGCCTGCCGGCAGCGCCGCTTAAAATGACAGTCCTGTCATATTCACGCCGCGTTTTCCGATAATGAGGCGCATGCCCGAATGATTTGCTCAGGGTTTTCTCTGAGTTTGCCCATTAATCGGCGTAAAAACCATTTCCGGTATTTGACCGGCTCCAATCATCGCCTATAACTGCAACTACATGTTGCGGCCGATGTCACGCACCATGCCTCAGCCCGCCAGGTTCGCCTGCGGGCATTTTTTTATGCCGGCGCGGGATTAATAATGGGCATTTATCCGAAATCTTGTAAAGCAGGGCGGTGATTATCATGACAATTCTGTAATCATGACAGCCTTGTCATCATGACAATATTGTAATGATTATGCGCCGTTGTGGCCGGGATCGATTCAGGAGAAATACTCATCTATGGCACCGTGCACCCCGGGGTTTGGCTTCCACAAAGGGATAGCGGCCAGCTGCCGGCCCGCGCGACCGATTTTGCATACAGCTTCCGATTCCATTTTGTCGTGAATGCCGGACGCCCATCCCGGGCCCGCATTAATTCAGTGAAAACCCTGCCCCGGCTTGGTCTTGACTTACTTGATATATCACATACTGTGTATCCCATCGCCGCTCCTAAGTTCGAGAGAGAGGTGAGGGCGGAGACCTCAGGTCGCGTCGTAATAAGAGGCAAGTAAATGCCAATGACATAGGAGACATGAAATGCCAGCAGCCACCCCTAAGCTGAGGCGCAGCGCGACCGCATATTCCACTGCCCTGTCGCAAGTTAATGGCCAATCGTTTCAAGGAGCGCGCAATGAGTAATCCATCGGCAATGGGGCTTGGCGTAAATCAGGTCCCGGAAGGCACACGCTGGTTCCAGTTGATCGTCGGGGTGGTCTGCATGATCGCCACCGCCAACATCCAGTACGCGTGGACCCTGTTCGTCCCGGAAATCCAGGACACCTACGGCTGGTCGCGCGCCAGCATCCAGGTCGCGTTTACCGTCTTTGTGCTGGTGCAGACCTGGCTGGCACCGATCGAAGGCTACTTCATCGACAAGTTCGGGCCACGCATGATGGTGGCGTTCGGCGCGGTGTTCATCGGCGCGGCCTGGTGCATCAATTCGCAGGCGACCACGCTGATGGGTTTCTACGTCGGCGCGGCGGTCGGCGGGCTGGGCGTGGGCTCGATCTACGCCACCTGCATCAACAACGCGCTCAAGTGGTTCCCGGACCGCCGCGGGCTGGCCGTGGGCCTGACCGCCGGCGGCTATGGCGCGGGCTCGGCGGCGACCATCCTGCCGATCGCGGCGATGATCGAGTCGCAGGGCTTCCAGCACACCTTCCTGTTCTTCGGCCTGCTGCAGGGTTCGCTCGCGTTCGTGGCGGCGTGGTTCCTGCGTTCGCCCAAGGCGCATGAAGTGAAGGCGTCGAAGAAGCTGGTCCAGGCCACGCGCGACTACACGCTCAAGGAAGCGCTGTGCACCAAGCTGTTCTGGCTGATGCTGGTCATGTTCGTGCTGGTCGTCACCGGCGGCATGATGGCGGTGGCCCAGCTGGGCGTGATCGCCAAGGACCTCGGCGTGAAGGAGTTCCAGGTCGACCTGCACTTCTTCGTGATGGCCGCGCTGCCGCTGGCGCTGATGCTGGACCGGATCATGAACGGGATCTCGCGCCCGCTGTTCGGCTGGATCTCGGACAACATCGGCCGCGAAAAGACCATGGTCATCGCCTTCACGCTGGAAGGGCTGGGCATCATCGCGCTGGGCTACTTCGGCAGCAACCCGTACGCCTTCCTGATCCTGTCGGGGGTGGTGTTCCTGGCCTGGGGCGAGGTCTACTCGCTGTTCTCGGCCCTTGCCGGCGACGCCTTCGGCACCAAGCACATCGGCAAGATCTACGGCGTGCTCTACACCGCCAAGGGCATCGGCGCACTGTTCGTGCCGATCGGCAACCTGATGATGGAAGCGACCGGCACCTGGTCCACCGTGCTCTACACCGTGGCAGCGATGGACCTGACCGCAGCCTTCCTGGCAGTCATGGTGCTGCGTCCGGTGCTGAAGAGCCACGTTGCGACGGCCAGGAGCCTGTACTCCAAGGAGACCGCGGCAGCTGGCACGCAAGTACCGGCCTGAGTGGAGCAAACACGGCGCATACGCCAGGCACCCAGGCGTCTCGCCACGGAACGGGCGGGCTTCTTCGGAAGCCCGCTTTTTTTGTCGGGGCGCCCTGTGATAAACGTACGCCTGTGCCAACCCATCCCGCCCCGTGCGCGAACCCGCCATGTTCCAGGTGCATGCTCCCAGCCCATCGCTGTCGCCCTATGTCGACGGCTACTGGTTCGTGCAGGACCTGGCAGGCGCCTACGCCGGCAGCGATATCACCACCTGCCCGTATCCGGGCGCGGTGCTGTCGGTCAACTTCGGCCGTCCGAACGCGATGGTGGGCGGGCCCACCGTGCCAACGGTGTCGCTGCTTGGCTTCCAGTCGGCCAGCCGGCGCTGGCGCTCGTGGCAGGACACGTATTTCGTCATGGCGATGCTGAGCGGCGCCGGCCTGGCGCGGCTGTTTCCCGGCATCGGGCCTGACTGCAGGGACCAGTTGCTGGATCTGGCCGGATACCTGGGAGACCGGGCCGCCCATGCGCTCAGCGCCGACCTGAGTGCCGCCTGGATGCCGGCGAAGGTCGTCGCCAGGCTGGAGGCATGGTTGCTGCGGCGGCTGTCTGTGCTGCGGGCGCCGGCGGCGCTGTCGTCGATGCGCGCGGCCCACGCGCTGTTGCGCCAGGGGCGGCAGGTGCAGGAAGTCGCCAGCCTGATGGCGGTCAGCCGGCGGCAGGTGAACCGCTGGTTCGAGCAGCAGCTGGGGCTGGGGCCGAAGCAGCTGATGGACCTGGAGCGCCTGCAGCACAGCATCCAGGCGGTCCAGCGCGGCGCGGGCGACGCGCTCGACGGCTACAGCGACCAGGCCCACCAGATCCGCGCGTGGCGCCGGCGCGTGGCGCAGACCCCGGGCGCCTATGCGCGCGACGGGCAATCGCAGCTGGCTGCGTCGTTCGCGCAGCGTCCGGCCGGCGCGCCTGCCTTCTACCTCTGACCGGCGCGCCCGCGGCGCGGACCAGGACGTCCCAAACGTTCAATACCGCGTGCCCGCGCGGCGGCATGCTGGCGGCCTGAACGGAGGGAACCATGAACGCTGGACAGCTGCCGCCGGAGCGCGGCTTCGTCAACTACACCGACGGCACCACGGTCTTCGAAGGCTATGTCGCCAGGCCTGCCGGGCCGGCATCGCGCATGCCGTGCGTGCTGCTGGCCCATGAATGGAGCGGGCTTAACGCGGCGATGCGCCGCTGCGCCGACCGCTTCGCGGCGCTGGGCTATCTGTGCTTTGCCGCCGACGTGTACGGCAAGGGCGTGCGCGGCGACGAGCGCGGCGACAATGCGCACCTGATGGATCCGTTGATGGCGGACCGCCGCTTGCTGCGGCAGCGGCTGCTGGCCGGGTTCGAGGCGGCGCAGCGTTTGCCCGGTGCGGACCCACAGCGGATGGCCGCGGTGGGGTACTGCTTCGGCGGCCTGTGCGCGCTGGATCTGGCACGCGCGGCCGCGCCCGGCCTGGTGGCGGCGGTCAGCTTCCACGGCGTGCTGCAGCCACCGCGGCTCGGCCCGCAGGGGCCGATCGACGCCAGTGTCCTGTTGCTGCATGGCTGGGAAGATCCGATTGCTCCGCCCGCGGATGTGCTCGGCATCGCCACCGAACTGACGCAGGCCGGCGCCGACTGGCAGCTGCATGCCTATGGCCATGCGCGCCATGCGTTCACGTTCGAAGGCGCCGACTTTCCGGAGCGCGGCATTGCCTATGATGCCGCGGCGGACCGGCGTTCGTGGGCGGCATGCGCGGCGTTCCTGGCGGAGCGCTTCGCGCTGGCCGCGACCGGCACGCCGGCGTAGGGCGCTCAGATCGCCTGTTGCCGGGTCAGCCGCGCGCGGCAATGGATGCAGGCGTCGCGCACCATGAAATTCACCAGCGTCGGCGAGACCCCCAGTTCCGACGCGATTTCCTTCTGCGTCATGCCTTGCAGCCGGCACATCTCGAACGCGCGCTGGGTGCGCTCGGGCAGCTCCGCCAGCGCGCCGGCCAGCGCGCACAGCGCCTGGCGGTCCATCGCGATGATGTCGGGCGTGGTCGTCGGCGACGGTGCGTTGATGCCTTCGTCTTCGGGCGCCATCCATTTCTGCTCCAGCGTCTGCCGGCGGTAGGTATCGATGGCAAGGTTGCGCACCACCTGGAACAGGTAGCTGAGCCGGCAGCGGATCGATGGCTCGTCGGCCATGCCGCGCAGGCGCAGGAAGGCGTCCTGGACCACGTCCTCGGCCTGGTCGCGCGTGCCGACGATGCGCGCCGCGGCACCGACCAGCGCGCGCCGGTTGGCTACGAACAATCCTAGCAGCGAGTCGCCTGCCAGGACGGGGGAGGGGCGTAGGCCTGGATCGGTCAGGGTCATCATGGGGGCGGCTCCTGGATTGCTGCAGTGCGGAGGTGTACGGTAATACGAATGCGAATGATTCGCAATAAAGGAAAAGATAACCCAGATGTTACCGAAATTGAAATTAATGTTGGCATTTCGGCATGTGAGAGAAATTAAATTTCTCTTGTGCGACTTCGTCTAGGTGGCGAACCACGGAGGGGGATCAGGTTTTTCCGTGGGACGCCGGATCGCCTAAATCCACGTGGCCGCCATTCGTCTGCAGTCGAATGGCATGTCGAGATCTTTCCCGTCCCGCATTTCCGCGCCGCATCCCGGCGCCGCTGCCGCACCTGTCGCTGTGGCAGGTGGATTTGCTCGATCCGGCGCACGCGGCAGCAATCGCCGCGGCCGACTGTCTTTGCCCCGCCGAGCAGGCGCACTGCGCCAGCCTGCGCCAGCCCGCTGACCGGCGGCGCTTCGCCGGCGCGCGCGTGGCGTTGCGGACCGTGCTGGCGCAGCGGCTGGGTTGCGCGCCGTCCGCGCTGCGATTCCGCCCCGGCAGCCATGGCAAGCCTTATCTCGACGGGCCCGCGGCACCGGCGTTCAACGTGGCGCATGCGGGCGACCATGCGTGGATCGCGCTGGCGGAGGCGGGCGGAGAGGTCGGCGTCGATATCGAGCGGGTGGATCCGGAGTTGGGCCTGGCGGCCATGCGCGAGATCGCAGCGCACTGCCTGACGCCGCGCGAGCGCGCATGGCTGGCGCCGCTGCCGGCAGACGCCTGGCCGCGTGCGTTCTTCCTGCTATGGACCGCCAAGGAGGCACTGCTGAAGGCGCTGGGCCTGGGCATCGCCGACCACCTGCAGCATGTGTCGGTGGTGGCGGAGGGGCCGGGAGATGGGTTGGGCGGCGCGTGCCGCCTCGCCGTGGTGCCTGAATCCGGCCAGCTCGCCGGGCATGCGGCGGCGCTGGCGCGGATGCGGTTGTACCGGCTGGCCGCTCCGGACGGCTACGCGGCGGCGATGGCCTGGGTGCCGCCCGCCTGAGCCGGCTGCGCCATCCAGCGGCGCTCGCCGCCGAGCGCGTCGTGGAGGTCGCTGGCGATCTCCTCGGCGCGCGCGGGCAGCACCGACAGCAGCGTGTCGCTGAGGCCGTGGCTGCTCTGGCAGAAGCCCTGCAGGTACACCGGCACCGCCAGCTCCGGCGCCGCCTGCACGCGATAGTTGCGGTCCACGCTGAAGTCGCCCAGGTAGCGCGCCAGCGGCGCCAGCAGCCGGCGATGGCTTTCGCGCTCATAGCCGGTGGCCAGCACCACGGCGTCGTAGCGGCGCGTGTCGGTGTCGGGCGGCGCGCCCGGCGCGGTGGCGGCGATGGCCAGCTCGATGCCGCCGGCGCTGCATTGCGCGGCCTGCACCGCCTTGCAGGTCAGCAGGTTGACGCGGAACTGCCCGCACACCTTCTGCCGGTACAGCATGGCGTAGATCTGGTCGATCAGGTTGGCGTCGATCACCGAGTAGTTGGTGTTCAGGTACTCCTCGATCAGCCGGTCGCGGCCCGCTTGCGCCTGCTCGAACACGACATCGGTGTAGGCCGGCGCGAAGATCTCGTTGACGAAGGGGCTGTCGTCGGCCGGCTTCAGCGCCGCGCCGCGGATGATCCAGTCCACCTTCACCGAAGGATAGTTGTCGTGCAGGTCGATAAAGGCCTCGGCGGCGCTCTGGCCGGCGCCGATCACGGCGATGCGCATCGGCTTGCCGCTGGCGCAAGGCTGCGTGCCGATCCAGCTCAGGTAGCCGCTGTGGTGGGTCAGGCGCGGATCGCCGCGCAGGCCGGCAAACGCCTCCGGGATCCGCGGCGTGCCGCCGGTCGACAAGACGATGGCGCGCGCCAGCCGCGTGCGCTCGCGGCCCTGCGGATCGACCGACACCACGCGCACGCGCCCGATGCGTCCGCCCTGGCTTTCCGGCTCGATCCGCGCCACGTCTTCGCCGTGGCTGCATTGCGCGGCAAAGTGGCTGGCGGCCCAGCGCAGGTAGTCGTTGTACTCCATGCGGCTTGGGTAGAACGTGCGCAGGTTGATGAAATCGACCAGGCGTCCGTGGCGGTGCAGGTAGTTGATGAAGCTGTAGGGACTGGTCGGATTGCGCATCGATACCAGGTCCTTCAGGAACGAGATCTGCATCTCGCTCTGGGCCACCAGGGTATTGCCATGCCAGTGGTAGTCCTGTTGTTTCTCGATGAAGTGCGCGTCGAGCGGGCGGCCGGCCGCGGCCTGCTCCTGCAGCGCGATCGCCAGGGCCAGGTTGGACGGGCCGAAGCCGATGCCGATCAGGTCATGGGTGGCCGGGGAAATCTCGCGTAGCGTCATGGGTTCGGTCCTTGCTGGGCAGTCGAAGAGGTGGCCGGGGAGGGGAGCAGCAGGTGTTCGCCAAAGAAGCGCTCGCGCAGCAGCATCACCAGCATGGCGCGCTTGTGCGGGAAGTCGAATTCCTTGACCTTGGCAAAGCCGGCCTTGTCGAGGTTGGCGATCTGGCGCACATGGTCGGCGCGCGGCTCGCCCACGATGCGCTGGGTGCGCGGATCGTCGAGAAACTGGTAGTGCTGGATCGCCGGGAACCACGCGGTCAGGAACGCCTTGCCGCGAAATGCCGGCTCGCCGATCAGCACATGCCAGCCACGGTCGTGGTCGTGCGCGTCGTAGAACGGGGCGATGCGGTTCTCCTTGGCCCAGTACACCTCGAAGTAGCCGAACGGCACGTCCTCAAGCGCGGCGACCAGCGGGATCATGTGCGGGTCGTCGATCAGCCCCTGCAGGTAGGCGCGGTGTCTGGCCTCGTCGCCTTCCTCGTTCCAGAAGTACGCCACGTCGGGATCGTTCATCCAGCGGTGCAGCAGCGGCAGGTCGCGCCCGAGCTCGGCGGCGCGCAGCGTCAGGGTCTGGTCCAGCCACGGGATATGGCGCGCGTAGACCACGCCGTGCGGCTTGGGCGCGCGCTGCGGATGGCGCTTGCCGTCGGTGAGCGTGTAGCGCAGCGGATACGGGCCGGCCGCTGGCGCGAGGTACAGCTCCGGACGCTGCCACAGCAGCTCGGCATGGGCCACGCTGCCGCGCACGCCGGACGGGTCGCGCACCAGCACGCCGAGCGCATGCAGCCGTTGCTCGGCCTCGCGCGACTCCAGCTGCACGCGCAGGGTGCGCGGCGCGCCGTGCGCGAACGCGGCGTCCAGTGCCGCCATCGCCGCATGCGCCAGCGCGGCGGCATCGGCCTCGGTATCTAGCAGCCGCAGGGCATCGCGATCCAGCGCAAAGCGGACCGGCGCGGCCGCCGCTTGGGTGACGGTCAGGCTGGCGCCGTCGAACCGGCTTTCGCAGCGCAGCGCGGGGTCCGCGGCGAAGGAAAGGTGGCGGGGGAAGGGAGAGAGCGTAGTCGGCATCGAGGTCCTGTGCAGGCGAAGCGATGGTGGCGGAAGGCGCGCGTGGTGCTGCCGGTCATGCCTATCGAGACGAGGCAGCGGACGCCGGATTTAGATTTGCCGCGAGCGCGTGCGGTCGGCCCGGCAGGGCACCGAATGCCTGCGCCAGTGCCTCGGCGATGTCTTCCTGCGCCTGCGCGGCATCGGCAACGATATTGCCCATGCGCAGGAACTCGTGGACCATGCCCGCATACTCGCGCACCGTCACCGGCACGCCGGCATCGGCCAGCTTGCGCGCATAGGCGTGGCCCTCGTCGCGCAGCGGATCGCACTCGGCCAGCACCAGCAAGGCCGGCGCCACGCCGCGATGATCGGGCGCCAGCAGCGGCGCGAAGCGCCAGTCGCCACGGTCGTCGGCATCGCGCAGGTACTGGCGATAGAACCATTCGATGGTCTCCGTATCGAGCAGGTAGCCCTGGCCGTAGCGCCGGTGCGAATCGGTGTCGGTGTGCCCGCCCAGTCCCGCGTAGCACAGCACCTGCAGGCAAGGCTGCGGCAATTCAGGGTTGTCGCGTGCGGCCAGTGCCAGCACGGCGCTGAGCGTGCCGCCCGCGCTGTCGCCGCCCACCGCAATCCGGGCCGGGTCCAGTCCCAGCGTGTCGGCGTGCGCGCCCAGCCACGCCAGCGCGTCGATGGCATCGTGGGCCGCGGTGGGGAAGCGATGCTCCGGCGCCAACCGGTAGGCCACCGACAGCACCGCGCAAGGCGTGCGCTGCGCCAGCGCGCTGCACAGCGCGGCGTGCGAGTCCAGGCTGCCGACGGTGAAGCCGCCGCTATGGAAATGCAGCAGCACCGGCTGCGCCGGCCCGTCGCCGTGCGCGCGCGGCGCATAGAGCCGGGCATCGAGTTGTGCGCGGTCGCGGGTGGGGAGCAGCAGCGCTTCCACGCGCGCCAGCGGCTCGGGCGGCAGGTCCAGCGCGGCCGAGGCGGCGTCGAATTCGCGCCGCGCCTGGGCCGGCGTGAGCTGGTGGATGACCGGGCGCTTGCCGGTCGCGGTGGCGATTTCCACCATGTCGAGCAGCGCTTCGAGATCGGGATGCAGTGCCATGATCGGTTCGGAGGAGAGGAAGGGCAGCGGCTGGCGGCGCGTCAGGCGGCGGAGGCTTCAGGCACCGGCGTGGCATGGGCCGGCGCGGGGTCCCCGGCAATCTGCCCGTTCTCGATCCTGACCACGCGGTCGGCCAGGCCGAAATAGCGGTCGTCGTGCGAGATCACCAGCACCGCCTTGCCCTGCGCGCGCAGTTCCGGCAGCACCTCGCGATAAAAGATGTCCTTGAACAGCGGATCCTGGTCGGCGGCCCATTCGTCGAGGATCAGCACCGGCCGGCGTTCCAGGCAGGCGACGATCAGCGCCAGCCGCTTGCGCTGGCCTTGCGACAGCGCCTGGGTAGTGAAGCGGCCCGCGCGCACGCTGACCTTGTGGCCGAGCTGGAAGCGCTCGATCAGCCGGTTGGCCAGCGCCTCATCCTGCGGATCGTGCGCGAGCAGCGTGTCGAACAGGTGGAAATCCGAGAACACCGCGGAGAACAGCGCCCGGTAGTCCGCCAGCCGCGCCGGGTCCGCCGCCTTGCCGTTATGGAGCAGGCGCCCCGACAGCGGCGGGTACAGGCCCGCGACCAGCTTGGCCAGCGTGGTCTTGCCGCTGCCATTGCCGCCCACCAGGAACACGATCTCGCCGGCGCGCAGCACCAGGTCGACGGGACCCAGCGCGAAGAGGCTGTTCTCGCCCTCATGGAAATAGCGGTGGCTGGCCCCGTCGAGCGCGACCGATGAAAACGGCGCGGCGGGCGCCGTGCCCGGCGGCGCTTCGGGGTCCGCATCGGCGCCGAGCGCTTCGATGCGCGCGTAGGCCACGCGGCCCATGCTCAGCGCCGGCAGCGCATTCAGCAGCGATTCCAGCGGCGACATGATGTACAGGAACATGATGGTGAAGCCCGTCATCACCGCGGGGTCAAGCGGCGTCGCGCGCGGCGCGAACAGCACGCCGCCGATGACCGCGAAAAACAGGAAGCTGCCGAAGCCCAGCGCCACGAAAAAAATCGACAGGCCGCGCGTGCGCGCCGCGCGCACGGCTTCCAGCGTGGCGCCCAGGCTGTCGCGCAGAAAGCTGCGCTGCTTGTCATGGTTGAGCTTGAGCTCGCGCGCGCCGGACACCAGCGCCTTGAACTGGCCGTGCAGCGCGTCCTGGGCGATGCCGGCCTGCTTCAGGTGCACCAGCGCGCGGCGGTGGTTCAGGTGGTAGATCCACGAGCCGACGCCAAGGATCGCGCAGGCAATGGCGAACGTCGGCAAGGACAGCCAGGCCAGGTAGCCCAGGCAGCCCAGCACCACCATGGCGTTGGTCAGCACCACGGGAATCACCGACAGGCCGTTGGCAACATGGGTGCTGTCGTCCGCCAGCGCCGCCTGCACGCGCGCATTGCCGGTCTGCTCGATATGCGCATAGGGAGCGCCGATAAAGCGTTCGCAGATCTGCGCGCGAATGCGCGCCAGCGCACTCTGGCTGACGCGCACGAACAGCGTCGACGCCAGCGTACGGCACGCCAGCACGGCAATCGCCAGCGCCGCGAACGGCAGCGCCAGCCGCGGCGCTTCGGCGCCCTGCGTGGCCAGCACGCGGTTGATCAGCGCCACCATGCTGACCGCGCACAGGCCGGCGGCCAGGCTGGCCGCGGCGGCCAGGACGATGGTAAGGCGCAGCGAGCGCGGCAGGGAGGCAAATAGCGTCATGCGGGCTTTGGTGGGAGGGTCGTTACTGAGCGGATGACGTGCGGGCGGGCGGGAAAATTAGGATTGGCGCGGAATGCCGGGGATGATGTGCGTGCGGACGGCTGGATGCGGTTGACTTCGCGGATGCGCCGGCCCTCACCCCCAACCCCTCTCCCGCAAGCGGGAGAGGGGAGCACACAAGCGGGAGAGAAAAGCCCTGGGCTGGCCCGCGACAACCCGTGCGAGCGCAGCGAGGCACTCCGTGCCCGGCGCGCCGGTAATTTCCCGGCCGGGCCATCCGTCATCCGTCAGTCAGGCCCGCATATGGCGCGGGCGTGCGCACCAGAAACCCGATGATCCCCTTCCTTGCGCCATTTTTTGACGGACCACTGCGCCCGTTCGGCGAGCGCCTGTCCATTGCCGAGCAGGCCGCGCAGCCCTCAGTCAGCGCCGCGGCACTGGAGCGCAGCTGGGCGCATGGCTGCCTTGCCAAGTTGGCGCAGGCGCTGGGTTGTGACGACCGGCGCGCGCTGGCGGCGGCATGGTTCCGAGACTACACGCTGGCTGTGCTGCCCGGCCCGCTGGTGGCGGCAACGCTGCATCGACGCAGCCTGCCGTTCGATCATCCGGACGTCAGATGGCAAGGCGCGGCGGACGGGCGTCTCGCCAGCCTGGTGCTGCCAGACGACGGCACGCCGGCCGCGGCGACGCTGCCGCGTTTGCTGTCGCCCTTGATGGGGCGGCACTTGCCGCAGGTGGTGGCAGCGTTTGCCGCCGCCGCGCGCGTATCGCCGCGGCTGCTCTGGTGTACCGGTGGTGTCGCCGCCGCAGGCGTGGCGCGGCAACTGGCCGCACATCCCGCGCTTGCCGAGGCGCAGCGGGCGCAAGTGCTGGCATGGATCGGCAGCGCCGTGTCCGCCGACGGCTTCGGCAATCCGTTCCACGGCGCCTTCCGGCCGGGCGCCGAGCCAGGGCGGCCCGGCGTGGCGCCGGTGCGGCGCATCTGCTGCCTGAACCACCGCCTGCCCGGCGAGGGATACTGCGGCACGTGCCCGCTTGTGGCCGATGTGCGGGCACGCGCGCCGCTCAGCGCTGCGGAGCTTGCCCCCGTTCGCGCCACTGCCGCCATAGCCAGGCCGCGGTGACCGCCACCGGCACGCCCAGCCCGACCCAGCACAGCGCATCCCACGCGCCGTCGCCAAAAATGCCGGCCGCGAGCCCGCCCAGCGACAGCGCGCCAAGCAGCACCGGCATCGGCCAGGTAGCATCGATCAGCTTCATGCCTGGTCTCCCGACAGTTGCGGCGGCAGCGGTGCGCGCGCCTCGTCGCGGCTGCGCCGCGGCCGCTTGAGCCAGAAGATCAGCCCGGTCACGGTGGCCCCCGCCGTGATCACGGTCAGCAGCGCCCACAGGATCTGCAGCGGCCTGCCGGCGTAGTCGCCAAAGTGGAACGGGGCCGACAGCAGCAGCACCTGCAGGTACCACGGCATGCCGCGCACCGCGGCGACGCTGCCGTCGCCGGCATCGACCAGCACGATCGCATAGACGCGCTTCTGCAGTTCGGTATGGCCGCGCAGCACCACGCCGTAGTGGCGGCCAGTGGAGAATTCGGTGCCCGGGTAGAACACGAAGGCCGGATCCTTGCCCGGCATGGCCTGGTGGGCCGCATCCAGCGCGCGGTCGACCGGCACCAGCGCCGGCGGCGTCGGGCCCGGCAGCGTGGCGATCAGGTGCTGGAGCTCGGTCTTCTGCCACAGCCCGATGATCAGCGGCGAAAACGACAGGAAGGTGCCGGTCAGCCCGACCACCAGCGCCCACACCATCACCACGATGCCGAACAGGTTGTGCAGGTCCGCCTGCACCACGCGCACCGGCTTGCCGAAGCGGACCAGCCCGAAGGCCAGCTTGCGCATGAAGGGGCCGTACAGCACCAGGCCGCTGATCAGGCTCAACGCGAACAGCACGCCGATAAAGCCGATGAAGAACTGCCCGGGCAGGCCCAGGAACAGGTTCAGGTGCAGCTTGAGGATAAAACCGCTGACGGTCTCGCCGGCCGGCCCGGGCTTGCGCGTGGCGCCGGTGGCGGCATCGAACTGGACCGTGGTGCCGTGGCGCAGCCTGGGCTCGCCGGGCGGGCCCACGCGCACGCCGACGGCATCGGCGTCATCCTCGGCAAAGGCGATCGACCTGGGCGCCTGCCCCGGATGCGCGGCGCGCGCCGCGTCGACCATGCCCTGCAGCGGCGGGCGCTGCGCGGGCACCGGCAGGGTGCGCTCGGCCGACACCAGGCCGTGGTGTTCCTGGCCGGCCAGCGCGTCGATATCCTCGTGGAAGATCAGCAGCAGGCCGGTGATGCAAAGCACCAGCAGGTTCACGGTGCAGAGCAGGCTGGTCCAGCGGTGGATCGCGTACCAGAAGCGTAGCGTGGGGGCTTTCATGTAATGGGACTCCTGCAAGGCCGCGGCCCCGCACCCATGTTGCGGGTGCGGGGCCGTGCCTGCTACCAGGGGTTGGCATGCCGGGCCATGCCCGGCTTACCAGCGGTACGTCACCGTGCCGATGATGGTGCGGCGGCGCCCGTAGTAGCAGTTGGTGGCGCTGTCGCATGCGGCGACGTAGGTCTTGTCGAACAGGTTGTTGAGGTTCAGCCGCAGCGTGTAGTGCCGCGCAAACGAATAGCTCGCGGCCAGGTCCACCAGCGTGAAGCCCGGCACCTCGGTCACGTTGGTCTGGTCGTAGGTCTTGCTGACGTAGCGCACGCCGCCACCCACCCAGACGCCCGCGAGGAAGCCGCTGGAGAGGCGGTAATCCGCCCACAGCGAGGCCATGTGGCGCGGCACGTATTGCGGCGTCTTGCCGGCGTTGGGCGCGTTCGGGCCGGCCTTCGTGACCTCGGCGTCGGTGTACGTATACGACGCCAGGATGTTGAAGTTCGGCGTGACCGACCACGTGCCTTCCAGTTCCACGCCGCGCGAGCGCACTTCACCCAGCTGCGACGAGAAGCCGCTGACCGGCGACGTGGTCAGCACGTTGGCCTGGGTCAGGTCGAACAGCGACAGCTGGGCGAAGCTGCGGCTGCCCGCCGGCTGCCACTTCAGGCCGGCCTCGTACTGCTTGCCGGTGGTGGGCTGCGGCGTGCCGCCGCCGAACAGCGGCACCGCCGTGGCCGGCTCGAACGAGGTGGAATAGCTGACGTAGGGCGAGAGGCCGTACGGCCCTTCCCACAGCAGGCCGGCACGGCCGGTGAACTTGCCATCGTCGCTGCCGGTGCGCGCCAAGGCGTTGGTCGAGAGCGTGCGCGTGTCGGTGCTGACCTTGGCCTTGTCATAGCGCCCGGCCAGCTGCAGCATGAAGCGGTCCGAGATCCGCACCATGTCCTGCAGGTAGAAGCCGATCTGGCTGCGCGTGGTGTCCTCGTCGGTCTGGTAGTTGGGCGCGACGAAATTGCCGTAGACCGGGTTGAAGATGTTCAGCGGCGGCTGGGCGGCCGGCGTATTGCCGGTCAGCCCGCGCAGGCGGTTGAAGGTCGAGCGCGAATAGTCGATGCCGGTCAGGATGGTGTGGTCGAAGATGCCGTGCCTGACCTTGATCTGCGCCTGGTTGTCGACCGTGAACAGGTCGAACGACTCGTTCGAGCGCAAGCCGATGCGCCGCAGCAGGTACGGGCCGTTGGGCGGATTCGCCACCAGCCCGCCGTTGCCGCCGATGTTCTCGTAGCTCACGTACATATGGCCGTAGCGCAGGTTCTGGCGCAGCGTCACCGTATCGTTCAGGCGATGCGAGAACTCATAGCCGGCCAGGTACTGTTCGCGCTTGAAGCGGTCGAAGCCCGGCTCGCCGGTGAACAGGTCGGTCGGGATCTTCGAGCCGTTGGCCAGCGGCCTGACCGTGCCCAGCGCCGGCAGGAAGTTGGCGCTGTTGCCGGCGTTGTCGTGGTAGATCTGCGCGTACGCCGTGAAGCTGGTGGCATCGGTGGGCCGCCACGTGATCTGCGGCGCGATGAAGAAGCGGTCGTCGCCGGCCATGTCGGTCTGCGTGCCGCTGTCGCGCGCCAGCGCGGTCAGGCGGTACAGCACCTTGCCGTCCTTGTCGAGCGCGCCGGTGAAGTCGCCGGAGACCTCCTTGCGGTCATAGTTGCCAAAGCTGAGGTTGATCTCGTTGGCGGTCTCCGCCTGCGGCCGCTTGCTGATCTGGTTGATCAGGCCGCCAGGGGAGGTCTGGCCATACAGCACCGACGACGGACCGCGCACCACATCGACGCGCTCCAGGCTGTAGGGCTCCAGCTCCCAGCCGCCGTAGCCGCCCGAGGCCGGCAGTTTCAGGCCGTCCCAGTACTGGCTGTTCTGGGACACGGTGAAGCCGCGGATCATGTAGGTGCTGCGCCGCGTATCGACGATCGGCTCGGTGCGCACGCCGGCGCTGTAGCGCAGCGCCTCTTCGACCCGCTGCGCGCCCTGCGCGCGCATCTGGTCGGCGGTGATGACGCTGATCGACTGCGGCGTGTCGGCGATCGGCACATCGGATTTGGTGGCGGACACCGACTTCTTGTTCGCCGGACCATAGTTCTCCACGCTGTCGGCGCGCACGCTCACGGTCGGCAGCTGGACTTCCGCTGCCGCGCCCGCCCGCGCCGTGCCGGCCTCCTGCGCGTGCGCGCACTGCATCGACACCGCCAGCGCCAGCGCCGTCAGCGCAAATGGTTGATGGCTTTGCCGGCCCTGGCTCGAGCCGCCCGTTTTACCCCTGTGCATATTCCTCCTGGATTTCGGCTTTCTTGATTTCGGCCGTATTGTAAATGCAAATCATTTCTATTAGCGTTAAAAGATTTCATGCGCGGGCTCCTACGTCGGGAGGGTGGCCGTGCCGGCCGCCGGGTGCCGGGCTTCGGCATCCGAGGCCAGGCGTGCCTCGACGCTGCGATGCAGCTGGGCCAGCAAGCGCGGGTCGCGGACGATGGCGTGGTGGTCCACGCCCTCCAGCACGGTCTCTTCGCGCGGTGCTCCGAGCCAGCCGGCAAGGCGCGCGGCAGCGGCGTCACGGCCCGCGCGCCACCAGACCGCGCGTGGTGCCTGCACCACGGGCAGCGTGCGCTGGGCCGCGGCCAGCCCGCCGAGCCGATGCGCGGCCAGGAACATGTGCGCCAGCTCGTCGGCACCCAGCGCTGCCTGCGGCGCCGCGCAGGCGGCCAGGCGCGGCGCAAGCAGGGCACGCACGGTGTCGGCGTCGGGCTCGGGCGCGGCATCGCGCGGCAGCACGAGCGGTTCCGCACCGGGCAGCAGGCGCCCGGCAAAGGCCGCCAGGGCGGCGGGCCAGGTGGGCGCCGTGCTGGCCTGCGAGGGAGGCTCGGGAACGAACGGGTCGACCAGGCCCAGCCATTGGACCGCCTGCCCCTGCGCTTCCAGCTCGCGCGCCATCAGCGTGGCCAGCGCGGCGCCGAGCGACCAGCCCAGCAGCAGGTAAGGCCCGTGCGGCTGCGCGGCGCGCCATTCGCGCACATAGTCGGCCGCGATCGACGCCAGCGAGGCGTCGCGCCATGCCGGATCGGCCAGCGCACGCGACTGGAAGCCGTAGACCGTGCGCTGCGCGCCCAGCTGCGCGACGATGGCGTCGTAGTCGAACAGCGTGCCCAGCGCCGCATGGATGCAGGCCACCGGCGGCAGCGTGGCATTGGCCGGGCCGGGCGCGAGCACGCGCAGCGCGGCGGCCGGCGTGGCGTGGGGCATGGGCGCGGCCGGTTCGCCGTCCGGCAGCAACTGCCCGATGGTGGGCGTGCGCATCAGGTCGCGCAGCTTCAGGTCCAGCCCCAGCGCGCGGTTGGCGCGGACGCGCGAGATCACCTTCAGGCTCAGCAGTGAATCGCCGCCGAGCGCGAAGAAGTTGTCGTCCAGGCCCACGCGCGGCACGCCGAGCACGTCCTGCCACACCTGCGCGAGCCAGCGCTGCGCTTCGGTTCGCGGCGCCACGTGCTGGTCGGAGGTTTCCGCGCCCGGCGCCGGCAGCGCGCGGCGGTCGAGCTTGCCGTTGGGCATCAGCGGCAGGGTGTCGAGCACGACGAAGGCGGCCGGCACCATGTAGTCGGGCAGTTCGGCGCCGAGTGCGGAGCGCAGTGTCGCGCCATCGACGGTCGCGTCCGCAGCGGGCACCACATACGCCACCAGCCGCGCGCCGGACGGTCCTTCGACGGCGATCACCGCCGCGTTGGCGACGCCGGTCTGCGCCAGGATGCGCGCCTCGATCTCGCCCGGTTCGATGCGGAAGCCGCGGATCTTCAGTTGCTGGTCGATGCGGCCGAGGTATTCGAGCTCGCCATCGGGCAGCCAGCGCGCCAGGTCGCCGGTGCGGTAGAGGCGCGCGCCGTCGCCGGCAAACGGATCGGGCACGAAGCGCTCCGCGGTCAGGCCCGGACGATTCAGGTAGCCGCGTGCGAGGCCCTCGCCACCGATATACAGCTCGCCGGCCACGCCCGGCGGCACCAGGTTCAGTTCGGCATCGAGCAGGTAGCAGCGGCGCGCGCCCACCGGACGCCCGATCGGCGCATAGGTGCCGGCGAACCCGGCTTCGAGCGCATCGGCGCGCACCTTCCAGACCATCGGCGTGACCACGGTTTCGGTCGGGCCATAGCCGTTGATGAAGGTGCGCGGCGCCAGCGCGCGGCGCGCCTGGGCGAAGGCGGCGCGCGGCATGGCCTCGCCGCCGAAGGAGTAGAGCGCCACCGGAGGGCGCTGGCCGCTCTGTTCGCAATGCTCGGCCAGCTGGCGCAGGTAGGCCGGCGGGAAGCCGGCGTTGGTGACGCCGTGGCGGGTCATGGCTTCTGCGGTCTGCTCGGGGGTCCACAGCGCATCGTCGCGCAGCAGCAGCGAGCCGCCGCAGGCGAGCGCGCACAGCCAGCGCTCGTGGGCACCATCAAAGGCGAACGAGAGGAAGTGCAGCTCGCGCGAAGCGGGGCTCATCTCGTAGGCGTCGATGGTCGCGGCCACATGCATGGCGAGCGGTCCGTGCGCGACGCAGACGCCCTTGGGCCGGCCGGTGGAGCCGGAGGTGTAGATCACGTAGGCGAGCTGGTCCGGATGGACGGGCTGTTCAGGCAGCGGGGCGACATCGGCGCCTACCTTGTCCAGCGTCAGCACCGGCAGTGTGGCCGGTGCGGGCAGCGCATCGAGCAAGGCCGGCTCGGTGACCAGCAGCCGGATCGCGCTGTCGTCGAACAGGTAGGCCAGGCGGTCCTTCGGATAGGCGGGATCGAACGGCACGTAGGCGGCACCGCAGCGCATCACGGCGAGCAGCGCGACGATGAGGTCGGGCGAGCGCGACAGGGCGATGCCGACGCGGTGCTCGGCGCCGATGCCGCGTGCGTGCAGCACGGCGGCGAGGCGGTCCGCGCGAGCCAGCAGCTCCCCATAGCGCAGCACCTGCTCGCCGCAGATCACGGCGACGGCGTCGGGCCGGGCCGCCGCGTGGCGGGCGATGTGCGCATGCACGGGCAGGTGCTCGCCCGCGGGCGGCTCGCCCTGGCCCAACGCCAGCAGGCTGCTGTGTTCGCCTTCGTCGAGCAGGTCCACCGCATCGAGCGCCTGGTCCGGCGCGTCGGCCAGCCGGCCCAGCAGGCGCACGTAATGGCGCGCGAGCCGCTCCGCCGTGCCGGCGTCGAACAGTTCCGCGGCATAGTGGAAGCAGGCATGGACATGGCCGTCGCTGTCCTCGCGCGTATCGAGCGTCAGCTCCAGCGCCGTGGTGCGCTCGCCCACCGGCGCGCTTTCCAGTTCCAGGCCAGGCAGCGCAACGCGCGCGGCGCGGTCGCCGCGGCGGTGGTTGTGCACCACCTGGAACAGCGGGTGGTAGCTGACGCTGCGCTCGGGCTGCAGCGCTTCCACCAGTTGCTCGAACGGCAGGTCCTGGTGCGCCTGCGCGCCCAGCACGGCCTCCCGGGTCTTGCCGAGCAGCACCGACAGCGGCTGGCTGCCGTCAAGCTGCGCGCGCACGACCTGCGTGTTGACGAACAGGCCAACCACGCGCTCGGTTTCCACGCGGTTGCGGCCGGCTACCGGCACCCCGACGCACAGATCGCGGCAGCCGGTATAGCGGTACAGCAGCGCCTGGAAACCGGCCAGCAATGCCATGAACAACGTACCGCCGCCGGCTTGCGCGCGCTGGCGCAGCGCGCGGACGAGCGGGTCCGGAATGTCGATTTCGCAGCGCTGCGCGCGGTAGGCCGCCACCGCGGGGCGCGGACGGTCGGCCGGCAGCGCCAGCACGCCGGGCGCGCCGTCCAGCGCCTGGCGCCACCAGGCGAGTTGCCGTGCCTGCTCGCCGGCTTCGAGCCAGTTGCGCTGCCACACCGCATAGTCGGTGTAGCCGATCGCGTGGGCGGCATCAGGCAAGGGCTGGCCGAGCCGTTGCGCGCGGTAAGCCGCCGCCAGTTCGTCGACCAGCAATTGCATCGACCAGCCGTCCGAGACGATGTGGTGCATCGCCAGCACCAACCGGTGGTGCCGTGCGCCCAGGCGCAGCAGGTGCACGCGCAGCAACGGCGCGCTGCCGAGGTCGAACGGCGCCTCGGCGATCGCCGCAGCGTGCGCATCGGCGCTGCCGGGCTCGGCCGACAGGTCAGTCAGCGGCAGATCGATGCTGGCCGCGGGGCGCACGTGCTGGCACACCTTGCCGTCGGCGTCCGCCACGAATACCGTGCGCAGCGCTTCGTGGCGCTGCACCAGCGTGGCAAAGGCCGCCTGCAGCGCGCCGGCGTCGAGTTCGCCGCGCAGTTCCACGCGGCTGCTGATATGGTAGGCGGCGCTGTCCGGCTCGAAGCGGTGCAGGAACCACTGGCGCTGCTGCGCGTAGGACAGCGGCGCATCGTAGCCGGCCGCGGTATCGGGCCGCGGCAGCGCGGGGATCGGCAGTTGCGAGAAGGCGATGCCTTGCTCGGCCATCTTGTCGAGGAAGGCGCGGCGCTGGGCCGGCGCCAGCGTGGCAAAGCGCGCGGCGAGCCGGGCCGCGGTGTTGGCTTCGATCATTCAGACTGACTCCAGGGTATTGGCGAACGCTTCCAGTTCCAGCAGGGCGGCTTCATCGGCATGACGTTGCTGGGCCGGCAGCGCCGCGGCCAGCTCGGCCAGCGTGGCGGCGCCGAACAGCAGCGACAGCGGCACCTCGATGCCGAGTTCGCCCTGGATCCGGGACAGGAGCTGAACGGCCAGCAGCGAATGGCCGCCCAGTGCGAAGAAGTTGTCGTGGCGGCCCACGGCGGGCACCTGCAGCAGGGCTTGCCAGATCTCGGCGAGGCGCGTCTCGAGGTCGCCTTGCGGCGCTTCCCGCGTCGCGGCCGCGGCTGGCGTGGCGGCGTCCGGCGCTGGCAGCGCACGGCGGTCGAGCTTGCCGTTGGCGGTGAGCGGCAGCGCGTCGAGCAGCACGATCGCTGCCGGCACCATATGCGGCGGCAGCGTGGCGGCCAGCGCGCGGCACAGCGCTGCGGGGTCGGGCCGGGCATCCGCATGCGGCACCGCGTAGCCGACCAGCTGCATGCCGCCGGCGGCAGCCACCGCGACCACCGCGGCCTGGCGCACCTGCGGCAGCGCGCCCAGCTGCGCCGCCACTTCACCGGGCTCGACGCGGAAGCCGCGGATCTTGACCTGGTCGTCGATGCGGCCGAGATACTCGAACACGCCGTCGGCGCGGCGCCGCACGCGGTCACCGGTGCGGTAGAGGCGGCCGCCCTCGCGGCAGAACGGGTCGGGTACGAACCGGTCCGCCGTCAGCGCGGCACGGCCGAGATAGCCGCGCGCGAGCGCCGGCCCGCCCAGATAGAGTTCGCCGGCGATGCCATCGGGCAGCGGGCACAGGCCCGCGTCCAGCACGTGCGCGGCGGTGCCGTCGAGCGGGCGGCCCAGCGGCAGTCCGGCGCCTGGCTGTGGTGTGGTGCCGGCCCCATGCACGAGCACGCCCACGGTGGTCTCGGTCGGGCCGTAGTGATTCACCAGCCGGCAGGCGGGCCGGGCCGCGTGCAGGCGGGCGCGCAGCGCGGCATCGGTGGCTTCGCCACCCAGCACCAGGGTGTGTCCGGGCAGCACCTCGGCCGGGTCGACGCCTGCCGCCTGCGCGCCGTCCAGCAGGGCACGCAGGTGTCCGGGCACGATCTTGAGCACTTCGACGCGGTGCTGCGCCATGTAGCGCGCAAAGGCCGCGGCATCGAATACGCAGCGCCGCTCCGGCAGGTGCAGTGCGCCGCCGCTCGCCAGCGCGCCGAACAGCACGGTATGGCCGAGATCGGCCGCCGGCGTCGACACCATGGCCATGCGCGGCGCCGGCGGCAGTGCCAGTTGCGACAGCACGCCCTGAAGATAATGGGCCAGCGCCCGGTGCGAGATGCCCACGCCTTTCGGCCGTCCGGTGGAGCCGGAGGTGTAGATCACGTAGGCAAGGTGGTCCGGATGCAGCGTTGGTGACGGATTGGCATGCTCGCCGTGATACAGGGATGGCGCGCTCAGGTCGATCACCGGCACGGCCGCAGGCAGCGGCGCGATGGCGTCGGGCCGCTGCGCCAGCAGCATCGCCACGCCGCTGTCCTCGATCATGTAGGCCAGGCGGTCGGCGGGATAGTCCGGATCGAACGGCACGTAGGCGCCACCGGCCTTGAGGATGGCGAGCAGGGCGACGACCATCTCGACCGAGCGCTCGGCCAGCACGCCGACCGGCACATCCGGGCCTGCCCCTTGCGCGATCAGTCGATGCGCAAGGGCATTGGCCCGCCGGTTGAGTTCGCGATAGCTCAGTTGCGTGCCATCCGCCGCCAGCGCCACGGCATCCGGCGTCGAGGCCGCATGGGCCTCGAAGCGATGGTGCGCCAGTTGGGCCACGGTGGCGGAGATTGCCCAGGGATCGTCAGCCATGGCCAGGGAGATTTCGCCCAGGGCCCGCGCGGCGTCTGCGGCCATCTGGCGCAGCACCGCAAACAGGCCGTGTGCCAGCAATCGCGCCTGCGGTTCGCCCAGCACGGCGCGATCGAAACGGCAGGTCAGGCGCAGCGTGTCGTTGTGCGCGAACACCAGCGCCAGCGGATAGTTGGTTTCGGCGCGGTTGCCGATACCCGAGAATGCCAGGCCGGCCGGCGCGCGGCGCAGCGCGGCATCGACCGGGTAGTTCTCGAACACGACGATCGAATCGAACAGCGCCTGGCCGCCCTGGCCGGCCCAGCGCTGGATGTCGTAGAGCGGCGTGTGTTCGTGCTCGCGCAGTGCCAGGTTCAGCGCCTGCACTTCGCGCAGCCAGTCGCCCACCGCTTGCTGCGGACGCGGCGCGGCGATCACCGGCAGCGTATTGATGAAGAGCCCCAGCATCTGCTGCGCGGCCGGCAACTCTGCAGGGCGTCCCGCCACGGTGGCGCCGAAGGCCACGCACCGCTGGCCGGTGCAGCGCTGCAGCAGCAACAGCCAGGCGGCCTGCACCAAGGTATTCAGCGTGACCTTCTGCGCGCGGGCAAAGCCGGCCAGCGCGGCGGTCTCGGCGGGGTCGAGTTCGTGGTGATGCTCGCCCTGGCCCTGGCCGTCCTGCGGCGCCGGCAGCGCGGCAAGTAGGCGGGTCGGTTCGTCGAGCGGTACCAGCTGCGCTTTCCAGAAGGCCTCGCCGGCAGCGGCGTCGCGCGACTGCAGCCAGCCGATATAGTCGGCAAAGCGGCCGCCGCTGGCGGGCAGTGCCTCGCCGGCATAGTGGCGCAGCACTTCGCCCAGCAGCTGCGCGGTGCTCCAGCCGTCGAGCAGCAGGTGGTGCACGGTCCAGACCAGGTGGTGGCGCTGGGCGCCGGTGCGCAGCAGCGCCACGCGCATCAGCGGCGGGCGCTCGAGGTCGAAACGCTGGCCCAGTTCGGCGGCGGCAAAGCGGTCCAGCTCGGCGGCGTCGCGGCCGCTCCAGTCTTCGATGGTCACGGGCAGCCGCACCGAGCGGGCCACCCACTGCAGCGGCTGTTCGCCACGATGCAGGAAGCCGCTGCGCAGGCTGTCGTGGCGCGCGAGCGCGGCATGCCAGGCTGCGATAAAGCGCGCCGGGTCGAGGCCATCGATATCGACGCGCAGCTGGTTGGTATAGGCACTGCCCTCCGGCGCCAGCACGCTGTGGAACAGCATGCCGGCCTGCATCGGCGACAGCGGGTAGAGGTCCTGCACCTGCGCCGGGTCGAGCTTCAGGGCATCGAGTCCGGCTTGCGTCAGCCGCGCCAGCGGGAAATCGCTGGGGGTCAGGCCTGCGGCGCCCGAATTGCAGTGGGCAATCAGCGCTTCCAGTTCCTTGCGCAAGGCCTCGGCGAGTCGGCGGACGGTCTCCGGCTGATGCCGTGCCCGGCTGAAGGCCAGCGTCAGCCGCAGTTCGCCATCCAGCACCTGTCCGTTGACCGACAACGGATGCGACAGCGGCGCTGCGGGATCCTGGTTGACGCCGGCGCTGTCTGCGGAGAGCCGCCACGGGCTGTCGTCGGCAAAGCTGGCGTCGAGTTGGCCCAGATAGTTGAACACCACCTCGGGCCTGGGCACGGCGGCCAGCGCAGCCTGTTGCGCGGGCGTGCCGAAGCGGCGCAGCAGGCCGAAGCCGATGCCGTCGCCAGGCACCGCGCGCAATTGCTCCTTGACCGCCTTGATCGCGCCATCGAGCGCGCCGCCGCCATCGAGCGTGACCGGGAACAGCGTGGTGAACCAGCCGACGGTGCGGCTGAGGTCCAGCGTGTCGTCGACGCCGGCGACACGGCCATGGCTTTCGAGATCGACCATCACCGGCGAGCGGCCGCTCCATGCGGCCAGCGCGCGGGCCAGCGCCGTCAGCAGCAGGTCGTTGACGCGCGTGCGGTACGCCGCCGGGGCGCGCTGCAGCAGCGCCTGGGTCAGCTCGGCCGGCAGCGTCAGCGTGATGGCATCGCGTTCGGCGATGGACATGGCGCCGTGCGGATCGTCGCAAGGCAGGCTGGCATCGACTTGCGCCAGCGCCTGCCAGTGCGGCAGCTCCACACCGCGCGCTTCGGCGTGGGCGCGCAGCGCCTGCGACCAGCGCTGGTACGACGCGGTGCGTGCCGGCAGCGCGGCAGGCTGGCCTTGTCGGCGTTGTGCGTACGCGTCGCGCAAATCTTCGACCAGCACGCGCCACGACACGCCGTCGACCACCAGGTGGTGGATCACCAGCAGCAACTGCCAGCGCTCGCCTGCTTGCAGTGCGACGGCGCGCAGCAGCGGCCCTTCGGCCAGATCGAGACTGCGGTGGGCGGCTTCGCAGTGCGCCAGCCGCTCGGCTTCGGATGTGGCATGGCGCACCCACAGCAAGTCCGGGCAGGCTTCGCTGTCGGCATACGCCTGCTGCCACACGCCATCGCGCTGGACGAAGCGCAGGCGCAGCGCATCGTGATGCGCCACCAGGTCGGCAAGCGCCGCGGCCAGTGCTGTCGTATCCGGCGCCTCGCGGCAATCGAGCAGCACCGACTGGTTCCAGTGCTGGCGCCGGGCCATCGGCGTGTCGAAAAAGTCGGCCTGGATCGGCAGCAGCAGCACCGCGCCTGCCGGCACGGCGTTGCCATCGATCGCGTCGTGCGCGACCGGTGCGGCAACCGCCGCCAGCTCGGCCAGCGTCTGGCGCTCGAACAGTTGCCGTGGCGTCAGCACCCAGCCGGCGGCGCGCGCGCGGGCGACGATCTGCAGGCTCAGGATCGAGTCGCCGCCGAGTTCGAAGAAGTTGTCGGCGCGGCCGACGCGCGGCAGGCCAAGCACTTCCGCCCAGATGGCGGCGAGCGCAGTTTCGGCGTCGCCCTCGGGGGCAACGAAGTCCTGCGCGCTGTCGAAGGCCGGCGCCGGCAGCGCGCGGCGGTCGAGCTTGCCGTTGGGGGTCAGTGGCAGGGTGTCGAGCACGACGAAGGCGGCCGGCACCATGTAGTCGGGCAGTTCGGTGGCGAGCGCGGTGCGCAGTGTCGCGCCATCGACGGTTTTGCCGGCAGCGGGCACCACGTACGCCACCAGGCGCGCACCGGACGGCCCTTCGGCGGCGATTACCGCGGCGTTGGCGACGCCGGGCTGCGCCAGGATGCGCGCCTCGATCTCGCCCGGCTCGATGCGGAAGCCGCGGATCTTCAGTTGCTGGTCGATGCGGCCCAGGTATTCGAGCTCGCCGTCGGGCAGCCAGCGCGCCAGGTCGCCGGTGCGGTAGAGGCGCGTGCCGTCGCCGGCAAACGGATCGGGCACGAAGCGCTCGGCGGTCAGGCCCGGACGATTCAGGTAGCCGCGCGCAAGACCCTCGCCCGCAATGTAGAGTTCACCGGCCACGCCAGGTGCGACCGGATTCAGGCCCGGGTCTAGCACGCGCACGCCGAGGTCCGGAATGCGCTCGCCGATCGGGCTGCGCGCGCGGCTGGCCGGGTCGAGGTCGATACGTGTGATCGGACGGTAGGTCACATGCACGGTGGTCTCGGTGATGCCGTACATATTGACCAGTTGCGGCGATGCATCGCCGAAGTGGTCGATCCAGGGGCGCAGCGCCTGCGGCTCGAGCGCCTCGCCGCCGAAGACCACATAGCGCAGCGCCAGCGGCGCGCCGTACAGCTCGGGCTGGGCCAGTAGCGCGCGGAATGCCGACGGAGTCTGGTTCAGCACCGTCACGCGTTCGCGCTGCAGCAGCGCGATGAACTCCTGCGGCGCGCGGCTGACGTGGAACGGCACGATCACCAGTTGCCCGCCATGGCATAACGCGCCAAAGATCTCCCAGACCGAGAAGTCGAACGCGTACGAGTGGAACAGCGTCCAGACATCGTCGGGACCGAAGCCGAACCAGTGCTGCGTGGCGGCCAGCAGGCGCGACAGGTTGCCGTGCTGCAGCTGGGCGCCCTTGGGCCGGCCGGTGGAGCCCGAGGTATAGATCACGTAGGCGAGGTGTTCGGGACGGACCTCGACCGCGGGCGCGTGCTCGGGCCAGGCGCCGACGTCGTCCCGTGCATCGAGCACCAGCACCGGCAACCCGTCACGCTGCGGCAGCAGCGCGCGCAGCGCGGGCTGGGTCAGCAAGGCGGCAATGCCGCTGTCCTGGAACAGGTAGGCCAGGCGCTCGGCGGGATAGGCCGGATCGAACGGCACGTAGGCCCCGCCGGCCTTCAGGATCGCCAGCAGCCCGACGATCATCTCGGGCGAGCGCTCCATGGCGATGCCGACGCGCACCTCGGGGCCCACGCCGAGTGCGATCAGTTGGTGTGCGAGCCGGTTCGCGCGCCGCTCCAGCTCGCCGTAGGTCAGTGTGGTGTCGCCATAGCGCAAGGCGATTGCCTGCGGCTGTTGTTCGGCATGCCGCTGGATCCGGCGATGGGCAAGCTCGGCGGCAACCCGCAGCGCCGGCTGGCCGGCCGCGTGCTGGCGCGCCAGCGTGGCGGCATCGGCTTCGCCGAGCAGCGGTGTTGCCGCCAGCGGCAGTTCGGGCTGGCGCAGCAGCCCCGCCAGCTGGGTCAGGTAGTGGCGCAGCAGGCGTTGCGCCGTGGCGGCATCGAACAGCGCGCAATCGTACTCCAGGCTCAGCGCCAGGCTGTCGCCGCGGTCCTCCGCGTCGAGGATCAGGTCGAACTTGGCGCCGGTCTGGCGCGCCTCCACGGCCTGCACCTGCAGGCCGGGCAGCGCCAGTGCGGCCGGTGCCGTGGCCGTGCGCAGGTTGAACATGACCTGGAACAGCGGGCTGCGGCCGGCGTCGCGCGGCACCTGCATGCCGTCGAGCAGCACCTCGAACGGCAGCTCGGCATGGCTCAGCGCGCCCAGCGCGTCGGCGCGCAGCTGCTCGCACAGCGCGCGGCCGCTGATGCCGGGTGCGGTGCGCGAGCGGTAGACATGGGTGTTGGCGAAGAAGCCGACCACATCGTCCAGCCCGTCGCCGTCGCGGCCCGCGTGCGGCACGCCGACCGCGAAGTCGTCCTGGCCCGCATAGCGGCTCAGCAGCGCCTGCCATGCGGCCAGCAGCGCGACGAACGGCGTGCAGCGCTGCGACGCGCAGAAGCGGCGCAATGCCCCAAGCAGCGGCAGGTCCAGTGCCGCATCGATGCGCCGGGCAACGCGCATGGCCGGGTTGCCGTGCGGGCGGTCGGTCGGCAACTGGAGCGCCGGCACGTGGTTGCCCAGCTGGCGCTGCCACCATGCGCGCTGGGCGTCCAGGTCACCGTTGGCGAGCCGTTCGCGCTGGCGGCTGGCATGGGCGGCGAAGGTCGTGGCAGGTGCGGGCAGCGCGATCCCGCCGTCGTCCGAGAGCGCCTGCGCATAGGCCGTGCCCAGGTCGCGCGCGATCACGGCGTTGGAGACCGCGTCGGAGACGATATGGTGCAGCGACAGCAGCAGCACGTGGTCGTCGTGGGTGCGGGTGAGCAGCGTGGCGCGCAGCAGCGGCGCCTGGCCGAGGTCGAACGGCCGCGCGGCTTCGGCGTCGATGCACGCCTGCAGCGCTTCGGGGCCGGCGGCGAGCGGTGCTTCGGCCAGCGCAAAGGCCGGCGCGGGCTCGACCACCTGCCGGGGCAGCGTGCCGGGCGCGCCGTCGTCGGCGACGAAACGGGTGCGCAGTGCCGGATGGCGGGCAACCACGGCGCGCAGCGCGGCCTGCAGCGCGCGGCGGTCGAGCGCGCCCTGCAGCACGAACGCGCGGGTCTGGTTGTAAGCCGTGCTGCCCGGCTCATATTGCAGCAGGAACCACAGGCGCTGCTGCGAGAACGACAGCGGGGCAGCGGCGGGGACGGGCGCGGCTGGCGCGGCGGCCGGCTCCGCCTCCTGCTCCAGCAGCAGCGCCAGCAGCGCCGCCTGCTGTGCAGGGGTCGAGGATTGCGTCATGAATGCGTTCCAGGGAGAAGACGTTAGGCGTTGGCGGTGGCGGTGGCCCGCAGGGCGGCGCGCGCTTCGGGCGACATCGCGGCCAGCTGGCGCTGCAGGCCGGCCAGCGTTTCCAGGCCGTCGGCATCGGGGCTGGCCATGCACAGTGCCCTTGCCAGGGCGGCGGCATTCGGGGCGTCGAAGACCACGGCCGGTGCGATCTCCAGCTTGAGCAGCTTGCGGATGCGCGCCACCAGCTTGATCACCAGCAGCGAGTGGCCGCCGGCCTCGAACAGGTCGTCATGCACCGCCAGGCCGGGCGCGCCGAGCAGGTCGCGCAGCTGGTCCAGCAGCAGCGCTTCCAGCGCGCTTGCGGGTTCGCGCGCGGGTCCGGCAGACGCGGCGGGTGCCGGACCCGCGGCGGCGGACTGCGCCAGCGCACGGCGGTCCACCTTGCCGTTCGGCAGCCTGGGCAGCGCCGGCACGGCGAACCACAGCGCGGGGATCATGGCCTCGGGCAGGCGCTCGGCCAGCGCGTGGCGCAGCGCATTGCGCAGGGCGGCGGCGCCTGCCATGTCCGTGGTGGCCGCGGCGTCGTCGGCAACGATCCATGCCGCCAGCTGGGCCGCGCCACCGGCCGGCGCGGCCAGCATCACCACGGCTTGCCGTACGCCGGGCAGCGCCGCCAGCGCCTGTTCGACCTCGCCGCATTCGATGCGGAGGCCGCGCACCTTGACCTGGTGGTCGGCACGCCCGATCAGTTCGATCCCGCCCTGCGGCAGGTAGCGCGCCAGGTCGCCGCTGCGGTACAGGCGCTGGCCCGGGCGCTGCGGGTGCGGCACGAACGCCGCCGTGCCGGCGGCGTCCGACAGGTAGCCGGCGCACAGTTGCGCGCCGCCCAGATACAGTTCGCCGGTTTCTCCCGCCGCGGCCAGGTGGCCGGCAGCGGTGCGGACATAGGCCTCGCAGTTGGCCAGCACCTGCGTCAGCGGCAGCGGCGCCGCGTTCACCTGCGCCGCGCGGCCCGCGTCATGGACCAGGATGCCAACCGTGGTTTCGGTCGGGCCGTAGTGGTTGCAGAGGCGGGCCTGCGGCATGCGCGCGCGCAGCCGCTCCAGCAGCGCCGGCGATGCGGCTTCGCCCCCCAGCACGATGGTGGCATGCGGGGGCAGCGGCAGCGGCGCGGTGTCGCCGTCGAGCAAGGCATCGAGATGCGAGGGCACGATCTTCAGGCAGTCGACATGCTCGCGCGCCAGGAACGCGGCGAAGGCGGCGGCTTGCTGCATGTCGGCTTCGCTGGCAACGCACAGGCAGGCGCCGTGCCACAGCGCGCCGAACAAGGTGGTATTGCCGAGGTCGGCGGCGACGGTGGAGGTCAGCCCGAAGCGTTGGCAGCGGTCGAGACGCAGCGCCTGCCCGGATGCTGCCGCGTAGTTCAGCAACTGGGCATGGGTGATGGCGACGCCCTTGGGCGCGCCGGTCGAGCCGGAGGTGTAGAGCACGTAGGCAGGCTGCGCGGCATCCGTTGCCGGCAGCGCGCGGGCGGTGTCGGCCAGGCTGTCCGCCGCCACCGACGCCGCCACCGACGCCCCCATCAACGCCTCGATCTCGGCATGCGGCAGCGGCCCGGCCAGCGACGCATGGGCCGCGTCGGTCAGCACCAGCGTGGCGCCGGCGTCGGCGAGGATTTGCGCGCGCCGCTGCGGCGGCCAGGCGGGATCGAGCGGCAGGTACGGTGCGCCGGCGCGCATCACGGCAAGCAATGCCACCACCAGCTCGCCGGAGCGCGGCAACAGCAGGCCCACCGGCTGGCCCGCGCGCAGGCCCAGTGCTGGCAGCCGCCGCGCCACCGCGTCCACGGTGCTGGCAAGGGCGGCATAGCTGAGTTGCAGGCCCGGCGCCGACAACGCCGGCGCGTGCGGGCGTGCGTTTGCCCAGTGGGCCAGCCGCTGCGGCAGCATCTGTGTGCCGACATGCAGCGCCGGCGCATGCATGGCGTCGGCGCGCGCAGTCTCGGCGGCGGTGGCCAGCGGCAAGGCGCCGACGGCGGTGTCCGGGGCCGCGCGCAGCGTTTGCAGCAGCGTGCGGTACTGGTGCAGCAGGCACGCCATCGCGTCGTCGGCATGGACGCGGTCGGCATAGTGCAACACCAGCTGGCCGGGCATGCCTTGTTCCAGGTGTACCTGCAACGCCAGGTTCAAACCCGGCAGCAACGCCTGCGGTGCCCGGGCGCGCCAGTGCAGCTCGCCAAGCTGCCACTGCAGGCTGGCAGGGCCGCTGCAGCGGAAGCCGACGCGCGCGGGTGCGCCCGCGCAGGCGTCCGCCGGGCAATGCTCGCGCCAGTCGAGGTGCTGCTGCAACTGCGCACCGAATGCGGCAAGCCAGTCGGCAAACGGCGCGGCCATGTCGGGCTGCACCGCGACCGGCAGCAGCGCTTCATAACGGCCCACCGCGCCGGCCAGCACATCGAAGTCCTCGCGGCAATCGTGCTGCCAGCCGGCGCAGAACGCCGCGGCCGGATCGAGGCGTGCCAGCAGCAGCCACCATGCCGCCTGCAGCGCGTGCGGCAACGGCTGGCCCAGCGCGGCGGCCCATTCGGCCACGGCAGTGGCTTCCGCGGCGTCAAGTTCGGCACAGTGAAGCGCCAGCGGTGCGCTTGCGTCTGCGGCGCGTTGCCAGGGCAGCCGCGGTGCATCGAGGGCGGCCAGCCGCTCGCGCACACTTTGCCAGTAGGCCGCGCCCGCTTCGGTGTTCTCCTGCGCCAGCCCGTCGGTCCAGTCGAGGTAGTCCGCATAGGGCAGGGGCGCTTCGTCCGCCGGGGCGGTTTCGTCGGCGTAGGCTTGTGCCAGTTCGTGGAGCAGGGTGACCAGGCTGGGGCCGTCGGCCGCCAGCGGGTGGCTGGCCAGGGTCAGTTGCGCGCGGCCGCCGTCGATGACCTGCAACGCGGCATGCAAGGCAGGATGCGAGCCGGTTTGTGGCATGCCGCTGGCCGCGCCCGCCGGCGACCACGCCGGCAAGGCCCCGGCAAAATGCTGGCGCAAGCCGCGCAGCCCGTCGACCTGGCCGAACGCCAGGCCGGTGGCCGGATGGCGCCCGGCGACCCGGCACAGCGCCCGCTGCAGGCGCGGCGCGTCCAGCGGCCCCTCGATCGTTGCCGACAGCGTGACCGGCGTGGCCGCATGCGCCGCCAGTGCGCGCTGTTCGCGGCCGAGCGCGCGGGCGTGCCGCGCAAACTCCTGGGTGATGGCGTCCATCGGCTCAGCCCTCCAGCACGGTGTCGGCCGCCACGGCGGCATCCTGCGCCGCGGCGCGCGCCGCCAGCGTCGGCAGGTCCTTGCGCTCGAACATGTCGCCCATCGCCACCACGATCTTGCGCGGGCCCTGGTACGGGTCGCGCGCGTGGGCGGCCAGCATGTTGTCGAGCATCACCACGTCGCCCTGGCGCCAGGCGAAGCGCACCGCGCAAGCCTCATACAGCTCGCCGATCAGCGCCATGACATCGTCGCCGATCGGGCTGCCGTCGCCGAACGTCACCTGCCGCGGCATCCGCTGCGGGCCGACGATTTCCAGCAGGTCGCGCCGCACTTCCGGGTCCAGGCAGGCGGTGTGGTGCAGCTGCACCTGGTTGAAGAAGCTGCGCTCGCCGGTGACGGGGTGCGCGATCACGGCCGGGCAATGCTCGCGCGTCTGCAGCGTGTCGGCGTCCAGCCACGCGAAGTCGGTGCCCGAAGCGCGCAGCCGCGCTTCGACCTCCTCGCGCGAATCGGTCTTGAAGAAGTCGCGCCAGCTCACGTCGAGCTTGTCGTTGAAGGTGCGCACATAGCGCAGCCCCTTGCGCTCGAAGCGGTCGGCCAGCGCGCGCGGCAGCCGGCGGTACAGCTCGCGGCAGTCGACGATCGGCGTGGCGCCGCCCACCGGCGACGGCAGCTCGCAGAAGAACCACTGCTTGCGCGGCCAGCGCGGCAGGTGCGCGCTTTCGTTATGGAACAGGATCATTTCGCGCTCGGGGTACGGCGTCGAGCGGTAGGTGTTGCGGCCGCCTTCTTTTTTCGGCAAGTCACCGTAGGCACCGTACAGGCCCGGCTCGATGGCTTCGGCGAACTGCTCGAACTCCTGCGGCGTGCGCAGGCCGAAGCCGCGCAGCAGGATGCCGCCGTGGCGGCACAGCGTGGCCTCGATCTGCTCGCGCTGCGCCAATGCCCAGGCCACCGGATCGAGATCGGGCGAGGCGGGCTCCATCACGATCGGGAAGGTCTGGCCCGGCGCCAGGAACGACGTCCGCACCAGCGGCGCGGCGGGCGTTCCATGGCCGGCGCGGCGGGGCAGGCTGGCGAGCTTGCCGAGTTTGTCGAGCTTGCTGGGGCGCGGCGCGGCGGTGGCAGTCATGGCGGGCTGGTCTGGAACGGGTTCGCAATGGCCGGCCGGCACCTCGAGGCCGGCCAGCAGACGGGCAGGATCGGCCACGGCCTGCGCCAGCACGGTGCCGTAGGCGTCGGCAATGCGCTGCATGGTGGCGCGCGGGAACAGCGCGGTGGCATAGACCCATTCGGCGCGCACGCCGTCGTCGCCTGGCTCAAGGAAAACGGCCAGGTCGAACTTGGCCGCGTGCACCGGCGTTGGCAAGCGCGCCGCATGCAGGCCGTCGAACTGCCGGGCCTGGCCGGGCGTGTTCTGCAGCACGAACAACACCTGCACCAGCGGATGCCAGGCGCGTTCGCGCGGCACCCCGGCGGCCTCGACGATGCGCTCGAACGGCAGCGACTGGTGGTCGAAGGCAACCAGCGTGCGCGTGCGCACCTGCGCCAGCAGGTCGGCAAAGCGCATGCCGGCGTGGCATTGCGCGCGCAGCGGCAGCACGTTGACGAAGAAGCCCACCAGGTCCTCCAGCTCGCGCCGCGGGCGTCCGGCCACGTCGATGCCGACGAGCTGGTCCGCGGCGCCGCTGAGCCGGTGCAGCAGGGCGTGGAAGGCGGCCAGCAGCACCATGTAGCGCGAGGCGCCATGGGCCTGCGCGAGCGCGTCGGCCTGCGCCAGCAGCGTGGCCGGCAGCACGGTATGGCACGCGGCACCGTGGCTGGACGCCACGGGCGGGCGCCGGTTCGGGGTAGGCAAGGTCGGCTGTTTCGGCGCGTCCCGCAGGGCGTCGCGCCAGTAGTCGACGTCGGCCTCGGCCTGGGGTTGCGGGCCGGCTTCGGCCGCGCGCTGGTGCGCCGCGTAGTCGGCATACTGGATCGGCAGCGGTTGCCAGTCGAGCGGGACACCGGCGCGTGCCGCGTTGTAGGCGGCGGCGAGCGTATCGAGCAGGATGGCGACTGACCAGCCATCGCCGACGATATGGTGCAGCGTCAGCAGCAGCGCATGGTCATCGGCGGCGAGCCGCACCAGGCGGGCGCGCAGCAATGGCGCCTGCGCCAGGTCGAACGGGTCGCGCGCCTGGCCCTCGGCCAGTTCCTGCAGCGCGGCATCGCGTTGCGCGGGGCTTAGCGCTGAAAGGTCGCTGACGGGCAGGTCGAGCATCAGTTCGGCTTCGATCCGCGCATACGGCGTGCCGTGCGCATCGGCGGGGTAGCTGGTGCGCAAGATTTCGTGGCGCGCGACCAGCGCGTTCAGCGCGGCGTGCAGCGCCGTGGTGTCCAGTGCGCCGGTGAGGCGCAGCCCGCCGGCCATGTTGTAGATCCAGCGATCGCCGTCGGCGGCGATGCGGTCGGTCAGCCAGAGCCGCTGCTGCGCCGGCGCCAGCGGCATCTGCGGCATCTGCGGCAGGCGCGGCACGGGGACGAGCGGCGCTTCGACGGCATCGCCCTGCAACTGGTCGAGCGCCGCGGCGCAGGCTTGCAGCGTCGGATGCTCGAACAGCAGGCGCATCGGCACCGCGGCGCCATATTGCTCGCGCAGCCGCGCCACCAGCCGCGCCGCGGTCAGCGAGTTGCCGCCGCTGGCAAAGAAGTGCGCGTCGCGGCCGGCCGGCGCGCTGCCCAGCAGTTGCGTCCACAGCGCGGCCAGCGCGTGCTCGGTCGCGCCGCGCGGGGTATCGGCCTGGGCGGGTGCCGTGCCCGCGGCTGCCGTGGCGCCGCGCGTAAAACTGCCGTGCGCCCAGACTGCGCACGCGTCCAGGCTGTCGTCCAGCCAGCCGCTGCGGCACGCGCTGCGCTGCAGCTTGCCGCTGGTGGTCTTGGGCAGGCCGCCGGGATTGAGCAGCAGCGCGACGGCGAGCGGTTCGCCGCAGGCGTTGCCGACCGCCTGCGCCAGCGCCTGCACCAGGGCCACGTGGCCCACGCGCTTCTGCTCCGGACGCGCAATTTCGACGGCGATGCCGATGCCCTCGCCGTCGGGGCCATCCACCGCAAAAGCCGCCACCCGGCCGCGGCGCGCGGCTGGCACCTGGTCTTCGACCGCGCGCTCGATGTCCTGCGGATAGAGGTTCTGGCCGCGCACGATGATCAGGTCCTTGCGGCGTCCGGCGATATAGAGCTGCCCGCCATGCCGCAGGCCGAGGTCGCCGGTGCGCAGCCAGCGTTCTGCGCCGGCATCGTCGCCATAGGCCGCGGCACTGGCTTCGGCGTTGCGCCAGTAACCGCCGCACAGGCTCGGGCCCGCGATCTCGATCTCGCCGATCTGCCCGTCGGGCAGCGCTTGCCCGCCGGCGCCGGCGATGCGGATGGCATGGCCCGCGCGCGGGAAGCCGCATCCGACCAGTTCCATGCCGTCCTGCGCCGGTTCCGCGTGGCCGCGCGCCAGCGCGGCTGCATCGAAGCGCGTGCTGACCATGCCGGCGCCACGCTCGGAGCCGGTGGCGAACAGCGTGGCCTCGGCCAGGCCGTAGCACGGATACAGCGCCTGCTGGCGGAAGCCGGCCGCGGCAAAGCGCTCGACAAAGGCGCGCAGCGTGTCGGCCCGCACCGGTTCGGCACCGGAGTAGGCCACCGCCCAGCTCGACAGGTCGAGCCCGGCCAGATGGCTGTCGCGCACGCGTTCGACGCACAGCCGGAAAGCAAAGTCCGGCCCGCCGGACAGGGTGCCGCGATGCTGGCTGATCGCCTGCAGCCAGCGCACCGGGCGCTCCAGGAAGAACTGCGGCGACATCAGCACCACCGGGATGCCGCTGTGGATGGGCTGCAGCAGCCCGCCGATCAGGCCCATGTCGTGATAGAGCGGCAGCCAGCTGACCATCACGTCGCCGGGCCCCACGCGCATGCCTTCGGCAATCGCCACCTCGTTCGCCATGACATGGCCATGGCTGACCATGACGCCCTTCGGCGCGGCCGTGGAGCCCGAGGTGTACTGCAGGAACGCCAGCGTTTCGGCACCGGCGGGGTAGGGCTGCCAGGCTGGCGCCGCGGCGGGCAGCGCGGCATCCGTAGCCACCACCGCCGCGCCGGGCGCAATCTCGGCCAGCGCCTCGGCGTGGTCGCGGGCCTGCGCGCCGGTGGTCAGCACCAGCGCCGGTTCCGCGTCGGCGGCAATCGCGCGCAGCCGCGCCACCTGCGCGGAGCGCACGGCGCCCGGCTCGAACGCCGGCACCGCGACCAGCCCGGCGTACAGGCAGGCGAAGAACGCGGTGACATAGTCGATGCCGCTGTCCATCAGCAAGAGCGCACGCGCGCCCGGTTCGGCCTGCGCGGCGAGGTGCGCCGCCAGCGCCCGCACGCGCGTGTCCAGTGCGGCGTAGCTGTAGCGGGTTTCGCCGGCGGCATCGACGATGACCAGCGCCGTGTCGGCACCGCGCTGCGCGGCCAGGAAGCTGAGATGGGCCACCAGCGTGGCCGGTAGATTCGGATCGGACTGCATGCTTGGATCGGCTCTTCGGGAAGACGGTTGGCGTTGGGTCGTGCGTGGCGCGGCAGGTCAGGCGGGCAGCAGCGAGGCGGATGCCGCGGGCGAGGGCAGGGGCGCCCCGGCGCCGGCGGCCGGCGCTGCGTTCAGGCAGGCAATGAGCCGGCCGACCACCTCGGCCTGGCTGTCGTGCAGGAAGAAGTGGCCGCCGGCGAACCAGTCGAGGGTGTGCCCGGCGCGGGTCTCGATGGCCCAGGCGTGCAGGTCGGCCGCTGCAATCGGGTCGTCAAGGCCGGCAAACACGTGTATGGGCAAGGGCAGCGGCGGCACCTCGCCGCAGCGGAAGCTCTCGCAGACGCGATAGTCGGCGTCGAGCACATCGAGCGTCAGGCGCAGCAGCTCGGCATCGGCAAACACCGCCTCGGGCGTGCCGCCGTGCTGGCGCAGGTCGGCGCTCAGCGCGGCATCGCCACGCAGTGCCGCCAGCCGGTCCGGATCGCGACAGGTGGGGGCGGCGCAGCCGGACACCAGCAGCCGCTGCGGCAGGGCGTGGCCGCGTTCGCGCAGCAGGTGGCACAGGCGCCAGGCCAGCAGCCCGCCCATGCTGTGCCCGAACAGCGCATAAGGCACCGCCTGGCGCTCGAGATGGCGGCACAGGACGTCGGCCATTTCTCCCGCCAGCGCCTCGAAATCGCGCAGCAACGGCTCGTCGAGCCGGGCACCGCGGCCCGGCGGCTCCAGCGGGACCAGACCGATCGCGGCGGGCAACAGGCGCCGCCAGCGCAGGTACGCCGTGGCGCTGGCCCCCGCGTACGGCAGGCAGAACAGCTGCAATGGCGCCATGATCAGGCGCCCGTCTGCGCTTGCGCCTCCATGAAGCGGCGCAGGCTGAGCGGACGCATGTCCACCCAGGTGCGCTCGATATAGTCGAGGCAGGCCTGGCGGCTGCCGCTGAACCCCGCCGCACGCCAGCCGCCGGGCACGGCCTTGTAGTCCGGCCAGAGCGAATACTGTTCTTCGTGGTTGACGAGGACCAGGAAAGTGGCGTCGTCGCGGTCGAAACTCATGGCGGGCTCCCGTTCAGTGCAAAGTGTGTGGCGCCATCTGGCGCATCACCCTGTTCGACGAAGGCGGAACGGGAATATTTAGGCGGGAAGGGGGCCGCGGCGGCCGCCGCGGCCCGATGGGGCAGGGCCGGGGGAAATCCGGGTCATGCCGCGGCCTGCCCGGCCAGGCCGCGACCGCGCTGGTCACACCGAAGCCGTCATGCCCGGGCCTCGATGAACTCCTTGAAGCGCTTCAGGTCGCCCTCGACCTTGCGTTTCAGCACGCCGGCGGCATCGCCGACCGCCTCGACCACGCCCTCGGTTTCATAGTTCATCCGCACCGATACCCGGGTCGCGCCCGCATCCAGCGGTTCAAAATTCACCTGGCCCGAGTTCTCCGCGCCGGCGACGCTGCGCCACGCGATGCACTGGTCGGCGACGTTCTGCGTTATCTCGGCATCCCACTCCTTGTGCTTCCCGCCGACCTCGGCGCGCCAGTGCAGGCGGCGGTCATCGAGCTGCCTCACCTCTTCGACCCCCTCCATGAACCGCGGAAATTCCTCGAACCGGCACCATTGCTGATACGCGACCTGCACCGGCACCCGGACGTCAATCGACTCTTCGATGGTTGACATAGCACCTCCTTTTTTCAAAAGGCGGGCGAACCGGTGCAAATCCCGTTCCAGAGGCCCGGCGCGGCGCCGACTCCCGCGGCAGCAAGCGTGGCGCCAGCGGTGCAGAAATTACGCGCAGGGCTGGAAGAACAGGTCGGGAACATCGGATACCGTTGGAACCGCGGCGTGCCGATGCCGCCACACGGCGGGGGTGGCGGGGATCGGCTGTCCTTGCAGTGGCCAGGAAGAGGGCAGGGAAGCTACCCCGCTGCCCGCCTCATTCCGCTTCACCGGTCAGCGACGAATGCCCGGGCGCACGCCGCAGCAACTGCGTGCGCCGGTCGGCGGCCAGCGACAGGTAGCGCTCATAGTGGCGCAGGATGTCGGCGATGATCTCTTCCTGCCGCAGGTACTGGATGTCGTAGCCCTCGCGGCCATCCTCGAAGAACGTCACCGGCGCATAGGCGTGCTGGCGCCGCGCCTCCGGCTCGGCCGCCTCGCGCACCAGGAACGAAGGCAACGGCTGGCGCCGGCAATGCACGCCGTAGACGAAATCGCGCATGTCCGCCACCGGGATGGTCAGGCGCGCACCCGGGCCGCCCGGCTCGCCCGGTTCTGTATCGTCCGTGTGCAGCCGCACCGAGCTGTCGACGCCGCGCCGCGCCAGCTCGGCCGATACGTCGCGCATCGCCGGCACCACTGCGCCTTCGATGAACTGCCGCACATCGGCCTCGCTGGGCTGGTGGACAATCTGCGCCAGCCGGCGGCGCCAGTGCTGGCCGCTCCAGAAGCTGGTGGCCGGCGCCAGCTCCTGCGACGAATGCGCGAGATCCGCCTGCAGCCCCTGCCATAGCCCGTAGCACAGCGCCAGCATTACCAGCGCCACCGGCAGCGCCGCCACCAGGGTCATGGCCTGCAATGCCTTGAGGCCGCCGGCCACCATCAGGATGGCGGCAGTGGCGCCCAGCACCGCGGCCCAGAACAGCCGCTGCCACACCGGCGAGCCGCTCGCGCCCTGCGAGGCAATGGTGTCGATGACGAAGGCGCCGGAATCCGCCGAGGTCACGAAGAACACCGCGATCAGCACGATCGCGAGCCACGACAGCACCGTGCTGAACGGGAAATAGCCGAAGAAGCGGAACAGCAGCGCGTCGACATTGCCGGCCGCCTGCCCCAGCGCGCCCGCGGCGGCATGCATGTCGAGCCAGATCGCGGTATTGCCGAAGGCCGTCATCCACACCAGGTTGAACGCGGTCGGCACCAGCAGCACGCCGATCACGAACTGGCGAATGGTCCGCCCGCGCGAGATGCGCGCGATAAACATGCCGACGAACGGCGACCACGAAATCCACCAGGCCCAGTACAGGATGGTCCAGTCGCCGAACCAGCCGGCATCGCGCGTGGGGGCATAGGCATAGGTCCGCAGCGACAGGCCCGCCACGCCGGACAGGTAGTTGCCGATGTTGTCGCTGAGCGCGCGCAACAGCGTCACGGTCGGCCCCTCGACAATGATGAAAGCCAGCAATACGAAGGCGAGCGTAAGGTTCAGCTCGGACAGGCGGCGCACGCCCTTGTCCAGACCCGTCGCCGCCGAGATGCCGGCCAGCGCCACCACGGCCGCCACCAGCCCCACGCGGAAACCCGCGCCGCCGGTATCCCAGCCGACCACCTGCTCCAGCCCCGCGCTCAGCTGCAGCACGCCGTAGCCGAGCGTGGTGGCAATGCCGGCGATGGTGCCGACCAGCGCGAACGCATCGACGGCATGGCCGGCAACGCCGTTGATGCGCTGATGCAGCACCGGATAGAGCCCCGAGCGCATGGTCAGTGGCAGGTTATAGCGAAAGCCGAAGTACGCCAGCACCAGCCCCATCACGCCATACACCGCCCAGGCATGGAAGCCCCAGTGGAAGAACGTCATCAGCATGGCCTCGCGCGCGGCCCCGGGCGTGCCGCCGGCGACGGTCGGCGGCTTCAGGTAGTGCTGCATCGGCTCGCCCACGCCGAAGTACATCAGCCCGATCCCCATGCCCGCGGCGAACAGCATCGCAGTCCACGAGACAAAACTGAACTCGGGCCGCGCATCGTCCGGCCCCAGCCGGATATCGCCGAAACGGCTGGCCGCCACCAGCACCAGGAACAGCAGGAAGATGGTGACGGTAATGGTGTAGAACCAGTCGAAATGGCTCGTGACCCAGGCCTGCGCCTGCGAGAACATGGCATCGGCCTGGCGCGGATACGCCGTGCAGAACACCAGCAGCAGGCCCACGACCAGCAATGCGGGGACGACTACCTGGGGCTTGAGCGTGGTGCGCGGGCGCGCGGGGGGCGGGCCGGAGGTGCCGGGCGCGGCTGCGTGCGGATCGTTCATGCAGGCTCCTGTCGCGTTGTACCGGCTTGCATGATGCCAGAGCGGGGGTATTAAGGGGGCGACGCGATGGTTGCCACTGATGGTTTGCTCCCCTCTCCCGCGTGCGGGAGAGGGGCAGGGGGTGAGGGCAGGCCGTGGCTATGCCGACACACCCACTTCGTTGACGCGCCGGCCCTCACCCCGGCCCTCTCCCGCAAGCGGGAGAGGGAGAACCCCCGGCGGCGGGGTAACGCGTAGCGGCAATCGCCGTGCGCGCGTGGTCGCGGAATCAGCTTGCGCACTCACGCCGGTAGCCCGCCACCAGCTGCTTCATGGCGCGGAAGGCCGTGGCGCGATCGTCTCCCAGCAGGAAGGCGTGCACGCCTTGCTCGCGCCACTGCTCGCACTGTCCGGCCGCACGCGGAATGGCGCAGAACGGCACGCCCCGCGCCTGGCAGGCCTGGGCGATGCGGCGGATCGCAGCCTGCACGGCAGGATGCTGGGCGTCGGCGGGAACGCCCAGGCTTTGCGACAGGTCGATCGCGCCCTCCAGCACCATGTCGATGCCTGGTACGGCAACGATCTCTTCGATCGCGTCGACGCCTTCCCGGTCCTCGATCATAGCCACTACCATCAGTTCGCGGTTGGCCCGCTCCATGTACTCGGGCAACGACAGGGTACCGAAGCCGGTGGTGCGGCCGCCGGCGATGCCGCGCTTGCCGAGCGGGTGGTAGCGCGCGCTGTGGACCGCCAGTTCGGCGCTCGCGCGGCTGCATACGTGCGGCACCACGATGCCCTGCGCGCCGGCATCCAGTACCCGCAGGATGACGTCCGGCGCTGCCCACGGCACCCGAACCAGTGCCGTGGTACCAGCGCATTCCGCGGCGCGGATCATGTTTTCGAGCGTCTGCGGGTTCACGCCGACATGCTCGAGATCCAGGATCACGAAGTCGAAGCCGGCGTAGCCGATCATCTCTGTCATCAGCGGCAACGGCAGCGAGTTGATCAGCCCGAACACCTCGCGCCCGGCCGCGAGCGCGGCCCTGAGCTGGTTAGGCTGCAGCATGGGCGTCCTCGACCGGCAGGTAGCAGTGCCGCGGGTGCGGGTGGCGCAGGAAGTCGTGGTGCGAGATATGCCAGGCATAGGCGCCGGCATACGGGAACACCACCAGGTCGCCGGCGCGCACGCTGTCGACGTACGCATCCTGCGCGAGGATGTCCTTGGGCGTGCAGAGCTGGCCGACCACGCTGACGCGCGCCTGGCGCACGCCGGGGCGGGCGAACGGATAGCGCCATGACGACACCGGCAGCACCCGGAACGGGTGGCTGTGCCCCTGCGCGTAGGGCGTGCGGAAGTGGTGCGTGCCGCCGCAGGCCACGGCGAAGGCACGGTCGAAGGCGTGCTTGACGTCGATCACCTCCATGGCGTAGTAGCCGCAGAACGCGGTGATATAGCGTCCGCATTCGAAGCGCACGGTCAGCCCGTCGCGCTGCGCCGACAACGCCGGCAGGCCTTCGGCAAAGCGGCGCCAGTCGAACTGCCGTTCGGGCTCGCGGTAATTGACGCCGATGCCGCCGCCGACGTTGACCTGGTCCAGCGTGTCGAGCCCGTATTGCGCGCGCCAGCGCCTGACCTGCTGCAGGTAGGCATCGAGCAGGCGCAGGTGGGCAGCGGCGTCGAGCTGGTGGGACATCAGGTGGAAATGGAAGCCGCGCAGCCGGATTTCCGGGTGGGCACGCAGCCATGCCAGGCACGCGGGCAGCTGGTCGCCGGCGATGCCGAACGGCGTGGGCTTGCCGCCCATCATCAGCGTGGTGGCCTGCAGCCCCTCGACGGCCAGGTTGACCCGCAGCAGAACCGGCGCGGTGACGCCGCGCTCGCGCGCGAGCCAGGCCAGGCGTTCCAGTTCATGCAGGCTTTCCACGTGCAGCGCCTCGACCCCCAGTTCCAGCGCGCCGGCCAGTTCCGCATCGGTCTTGCCGGGTCCGCTGAAGATCAGCGGCACCTCGGCAAAGTGCTCGCGCACCCAGGCCAGCTCGCCGCCAGAGGAAATCTCGAAGCCATGCGCCAGCGGTGCCAGGGTCTGCAGGATCGGCAGGTCGGAGTTGGCCTTGATCGCGTAGAACAGCTCGAAACCCGGCGGCAGGCTGCCCGCGATGGTGGCGGCGTGCGCGCGCAGCGCCTCGAGGTCGTAGACGTAGGCGCTGAGCGGAGCGCCGGCGTCGGCGAGCGCGTGGTGCAGGTGGTTGGCGACGTGCGGCCAGCGCAGTGCGGGGGCGGTCATTGCGATGCCGCCTCCAGGCCGGCGAAGGGGATCGGATTGGCGACGGGCACGTAGGTGGAAGCGCGGTCGGCGCGCTGGAAGAAGCGGTTGCTGAAGTTGGTCTTGGCCGGGAAGGGGCGGCCGGCCAGCAGGCCGTTGATGCGCTGCGCCGACGCCGCATTGCCGTGGCGATGCTGGTAGGCATGCAGGTGATGGCGCACCACCGACCACAGCCGCGCGCTCAGGGCCTGCCTGCCGGCACCGAGTTGCGCGATCACTTCGCACAGGTTGTTGACGAACAGGCAATAGGCGACGCGGTTCCAGCCCTGCTCCTCGTCATACCACAGCGACGACCGGGCGCGCTCGCTGAGGCCGGGCATGGACGACGCGGGATGGCGCGAAGGCGTCAGCTTGACCCCCTCGAAATCGCGCAGGAACAGCTGGGCGGGCATGTCCTGGCGCAGGCCCAGCACCACGTTCTGCAGGTGCGGCTCGAAGATGACGCCATGCGCGAAGAACAGGTGGAAGACCGGGTAAACCAACTGCTCCACATAGGCGGAGAACCAGCGCTCGGTCATCGCATCCACCGTGATCCCGGCCCGCGCGGCAAGCACCGTGAGCAGGCGCTGCATGCGCGCATCGCCGTAGTAGTGGTTGCCGAACAGCGAGCCGGCCAGCAGCGGCACGCAGTCGGGCGCGCGCAGGGTATCCACGCTCTGGCGCAGGATCAGGCCGAAGCCTTCGATGATCTGGCGGTTCTGCTCGATGTCGGCGTGCCTGAGGTCGACCGACAGGAACGCCGGCTCCTCCATCAGCGCCAGCCCCGGGAAAGCCCGCGCCAGCTCGGGCAGCAGCGGACGCAGCACGCGGTTGACGTGCATGGCGCTCTCCAGCTCATACCATGCATTCTTGCGCACGCAGTTGGTAATGCGGATATTCAGCGACAGCTTGTAGAAGTACGGATTGCCAGGCTGGTACAGGGTCCGGATCGACGACGTGGGAAAGAAGTCCGCGCCGTGCGTACCCAGGTCCTGCAGGCGTCCGCTTGCCAGCGCATCGCGCACCAGCGGATGCCCGCGCAGGTAGCCGGCCTGCCACGGATGGACCGGCACCGCGACGCGGTCGGCGGATACGGCCGGGGCGTGCGCGGCGATCAGCTGGTCGCAACCGGTGTCGAGCAGCGACTGCTGCGCAATGTCATCGCGCGGCACCGCGAACCACGCCAGCGCGAAGCGCGTGCGCAGTTCCGGCGAGTAGCGCAGCAGGTCCTCGTCGGAGAAGCCCTGCCGGCTTTTCGGCGTGGGATGGAAGGGGTGGCCGAAGGTCAGCGATTGTTCGGAATCGATATAGGCGTCGACCGGGTCGGCCGGGATGGTTGCGGCTACCGGCACGGACAGTACTTCTGTGCTGACGGCGACGCTGTTGCGGATTTGCTCCATCAGCTCGGTGTTGGGCTGCAGCTCGTGCTGTTGCGCCATTTCGCGCAGCAGCAGCGCGGCCAGCGCTTCCCAGTCGAGCAGCGCCCACGGTTTGTTCTCGGCCTTGTGGAAGACCGGCGACAGGTAGCGGTAGTTGCCGGTCAGCCAGGCACCGCCGACCACGACCAGCAAGCGGTCGTGGATCTGCGGCAGCTGCACTTCCAGCACCTGGGCCGGCTCGCGCTGCAGGGTCATGGCGATGGTCGCGGGCCAGTCGTTCTGCCCGTTGGGCGGACCGACGCGCAACTGGCCGGCGGGGGCCGCGACTTCGCGGCAGTAGCAGTTCAGCAGCGTTTCCTGGCAGCGCCGCGCGGCGGCCAGTCCGGCCAGTTCCGCCATTTCAGCCAAGGGGCGGCGCGTGCCGGCATGTTCCATCTTGCTTTGCGTTTGCATTGTCTTGTGACCTCGTTCTCGTGAGGGATCAGAGCGGGCTCATCCGCTGTCGGGCGGTAAGAAGGTAGGCAACGGCCGGCACCAGCAGCGCTGCGCCCAGCAGGTAGGGGGCGGGCTGGCCGGCCACGCTGACGGCGGCGCCGGCGCCAAGCCCGGCCGCGACGCCACCCCATTTCGAACTGCTTTCGAACCAGCCGAAGGTGCGGCCGGCGTTGCCGGCATGCACCACGCTGGCGACCAGCGCATGCAGCGCGATAAAGCCGACCGTCATGGCGACGCCCATCAGCACCCGCCATGCCACCAGCGCGGGCAGCTGCAGCGGCGCCGCCTGCGCCAGCAGCGCGACGGCCAGCGTGCCGTAGGCGGCAGCAAGCAGCGTCAGCGACGGCGCCAGCCCCAGCCGCCGCGACAGCAGCGGTGCCGCGCCCAGGTACACCAGGTGGGGCAGTCCGAACAGCAGCCCGGCCGTGGCCGTGGAGATGGCGGGCAGGCGCTGCTGCAGGTCCGGGATGAAATAGGGGAACGTCGCCACGGTGGCAAACACGAACGCGAACTGCAGCACATAGATCTGGCGCGGCGTGGCCGGTGCCACCGTGCCGGCGTCACCGGCGCCGCCAGCGCGCGTGGCAGGTCGCCGCGCCGCGCCGCTGGCGTCGGCCGCGGGCAGGCAGGCGATCAGCGCGGCGGCGACCAGCGGCAGCAGGGCCAGCCAGCGGTACAGCACGATCGGCGCTTCGGCCCCCATCCACAGGCCGAGGCAGGCCGGCGCCGCCACCAGCGCGGCGCGTGCCGACCACTGCATCGCCGTCAGGCTGCGGGTGAGGGCGGGGCCGCTGACGACCGTGGCCAGGTAGGCGTTGGAGGCCGAGAACGTCCCGCCCAGCACGCCCTGCAGCACCAGCGCCGCCAGGAATGCAAGCGAGCTGGTCGCGTAGCTGGCGAGCAGGAAGCTCGCCGCCAGCCCCAGTTGCGCGCGCATCAGCAGCGGCTTCTTGCCGAAGCGGTCCGCGAGCCGGCCCCACCATGGCGCCGAGATCGCCGCCAGCAGCGTTGGCACCACGTAGAACGCGCCAGCGAGCCACGGCACGTCGTTGTGCAGCGAGCGCTGCAGGATCAGGGCGAAGAACGGCGGCATGCCCAGCGCTGCAAACGCGGCGATGAAATGGCACAGCATCACCACCGCGACAACCTGCCGCGTGCCGGCGCTCATGCGGCCACCCTGAGGAAATTGGGGGCACGCTTGCCGTAGAACTTGTTGACGTCGGTCGCGCCGGTTTGCGCCTTTTCCGCCAGCGATGCAGCGGTCAGCAGGTACTTGAGGTGCAGCCGTTCGTCGTCGAGCAGCACCTGGCGCGCGCAGGCGGTGTCTTCACCGGCGGCGGCCAGGTCGGCCAGGACGGCTTCCACGTGGCGCCGCACGCGTGCGTAGCCGGCGGCGGGGTCGGTGCCGCGACGCTGCGCCAGGCCTTCCACCAGCGCGGCGATATTCAGCTGCAGCGTGATGGTGACGAACATCTGCGCCAGCGGCAGTGCCGCGTCGACGCCGATGCGCGGGTCTTCCAAGCCTTCCAGGCGGGCCGCCAAGGCCGGCCAGCGGCGCGCGAGCAGGGCGCGGTCGATGCGCGCGGCATCGTTGTCCTTGAGCATCAGGCGCAGGCCGTCTTCGCCGTAGACCAGCATCGAGTTCTGCTGGTTGGATTCCAGCGCCACGCCATAGCGCAGCCACAGCGTCAGGTGCAACTGCAGCGTCAGCGCCAGGTAGGCGTCAAACCAGGCGTCGAGATCGCCGCGGTGATAGCGGCCGGCAAGTTCATCGGCCACGCACAGGCCGCTGGCGGTTTCAGCCAGCAGGCCCGCCACCGGGACCACCGTCTTGTCCGCCAGTTGCGGCTCGGGATAGCGGCGCAGGATATAGCCCAGGAACGGGCGCTGGTCGACATGGGCGCCGTTGGCTTCGTCGGTCAGCAGCACCTGCCCGTGCAGGCCGGGTTCCCGGCGGACAATGTCGCCCAGCAAGGTCTGGATGCGATGGCCGTCGCCGATGGTGCTGGGCTTGATGGTGCGGATGTTCTTGGCGCCCAGGGTGCGGATCGTCAGCGGCAGCTTGATATGCCAGGCCGGGGCGTCGAGCACGACCAGCGAGCGCACCGACAAGGTCGGCGACACGCGCAGGCAGGCGCGCGGTGCGCGGATGACCTGCCCGTCCAAGCCGGCGTCGCTCAGGAAGCCATCGAGATGATGCTGCCACACGAACGGATGCACCGGCACCAGCGCATGCGAGCGCGCCAGCGCGGGATCGAGGCCGACCTCGGCGAAATCCGGCCAGTTGGGTGGCAGCGCGTCGCCGCGGGCATGATGGCGCGCGCGCGGGACCGCCAGCCAGTTCAGCGCGAATGCCGGCTGGAACTCGGGCGCATAGCGGGCCAGGTCGGCGGCGGCAAAGCCCACCTTGGCGCGCGCGGTGGGGTAGTAGGGGTGGTCAAGGAAGCCCGCGACGCGATCGTAGTGCAGCATGCGCTGGTCCCAGGCGGGCAGCGCGTGGCCGTCAGCGCTGTCGGCCTGCGCGAACCAGCGTGCGCGCTCGGCCATCGCGACGGTGCGATGCTCGGCCGCGGCCCGGCATTCGTCGCCGTAGGCGATGAACAGGCGCGCATCTGCCTCGGGCAGGCCGTGCGCGAACGCGGCCAGGATGGTGTCGATCTCATGCAGCGCGGAGAACGCGCCGTCCGCTTCGTGCAGCACCGGCAGGCGGGTCAGGCGCCATTCCTGCATATAGCGCGTGGGCGTTACCGGGATCCACAGCTTGCCGGCGCCAAGGTGCGGGACGCGCAGCCACTGCTGGCCGGCATCGAATCCATGCGCGGCGCCGGGTACCGCGTCACCGCCGTGCAACTCGCCACGGCTGACACAGGCGCGCACGTCCTCGCGCAGCAGGGTATCGACGACGCGAACACAGATGTAGCGCGTATCGGCCGCGTCGGCAGCCGCGGGCAGGGACGGTTGATCGGGCAAGCGGGCGCTCATTGCGCGATCTCCCACGCGAGCTTGCTGCTGGCCAGTTCGACCGCAGCGGCAAGACCCGCGCTGTCGGGGCCGCTGCCGCGCAGCACGCCCAGGTAATCCTTGTTGGAGTTGGTCAGCTGGATGGCGTCGCCGATCTTGCGCAGGGGCTGGTAGGTCAGCCGTACGCCGTCGCCCTCATGCTGGCTGTGGGCCGGTGCGTGTCGCAGCGTGCCTTCCGCCTGCGCGGTGAAATAGCGGATCCAGGCCGCCCGCCTCGGCACCTCGAGCGTCGGCAGGGCCTCGCCCAGGTGCAGGCGCAAGACCTGCTCGAACAGTGGGAACTGCAAGGTGTCGGAGAGCAGGAACTCGCGGTAGTCGCCGATACTGCGGTAGTTGATCTCGATAAGCCGCGGGCCTTGCGCAGTCAACACGTATTCGGTATGGCAGGCGCCGAAGCCGATGCCGAAGCGGCGGATGGTGTCCAGCACTTCGGCTTCGACCGCGGCGGGCAGGCCGGTGCCCCATACCGCTTCCAGCTCAACGAAGTACGGCGGCGGCGACAGCGTCACGCGGAAGCCGCCCAGCGCGCGCAGTGTCTTGCCATCGCCCAGCGTTTCCAGCGTGTACAGCGGGCCCTCCAGGTATTCCTCCAGCAGCAATGCCTGGCCCGGGTGCCGGGCCCAGATCGCGCCGCAATGCTCGGCCAGCTCGGCGTGGCTGCGCGCCAGGCTGACCTGCTGGCTGGCGACGCCTTCGCGCGGCTTGACGATGCACGGCATGGGCACGTCGGCAAGCGCGGCCAGGCCGGCGCTGTCGCAAACGACCGCGTGCCACAGCGTGTCGATGCCCGACGCTGCCAGGCGCCGCCGCATCTCTGCCTTGTTCTTGGCGGCGTACGCGGTGCGCCAGTCCTTGCCCGGCAGGCCAAAGTACGCGGCGGCGATCGCCGTGGCCGCCTGCAGGTGATCGCTATTCGAGAAGACTGCCGCGGGCTTGCCACCGCGGCGCGTGATGGCATCGATCACCGCCAGCGGGTTGAAGACATCGCACGGGACGATGTCAGCCGGGTAGGCGGGCAGGCCGGTGCCGGCAAAGTGGGCGCGATGGGCATCGGCACAATCCGTCAATAAGACGACGGAGCGTCCGAGCGCGCGCGCCGCGGGCAGGAATCCTTCGTTGACGGCGGGGGTCGGTACGTGGGCGAGTACGAAGATCTCTTGCATGAGTCGGGCCTCAGATGGATGTCGGGGGAGCGCAGTGAGCAATGCGTGGATACGAAACGGTCGAATCATGCTAATGCGACTCATTCGCATGCTCAAAGCGGTCAATGGCGGTAAGCGGCATTTGCCGCGCCGACTCGGGCCCTTTGTCCCGTATGAAGGTGCCATTCGCTGCACATCAACGGACCCGGGACACATGTCCGATATGGCGGATTGTGCTAAGTGATTCACTTCTGCGGGTTGATTCGCCGCGTCGGGTCTTGGCCAGTTATTGAGAATCAGTTACATTACGCGTCCGCCGTGATGCACGTTTTTCCCCAGCCGCTTGTCAGGGTTGGCCCGGGACCGAACGCCTATGCCCCCAAAGTTCTTGCTTATGCTTGCCGTCTTCCCGCTTTATCAGGCATGGGACCTGTACCAGCTTGTCAGCAGCGGGCCGTCGTTCCACTTCTATGCCGAAACCGCGGCGACGCTAGCGTTCCTGGTGATCCTCGGCATCGTGATCCGCGAACGCCGACGCGCCTTGCAGGCATTCGAAACGCTCAAGCATTCGGCTGATGCCGCAGTGCGCGCGGCGGCGGAACGCGACGCTGCCGCACAACGGTCCACGCGCGACTTCCTGCAATCGATGCAGGAGCAGTTCGAGCGCTGGGGCCTGACCCCGGCCGAAAGGGACGTCGCATTGCTACTGGTCAAGGGCCTGTCGCTGGAAGAAATCGCCGGCGTACGCGAGACCGGAGCGAAGACCGTGCGGCAGCACGCCGCCAACCTTTATGCCAAAGCCAAGGTCAACGGACGTCACCAGTTGGCGGCATTCTTCTTCGAAGACCTGCTGGCGCCGCGTTCTGGTGGCAGATCGTAGGTCGACCAGCGTGGCGCGCGTCTTGACGCGTCCATCCGCTGGCTACGCCGCGGCCAGCAAGTCGTCCGTGTGCACCATCAGTTCACGGACCTGCCGCAGCATCTCGTACTGGTTGAGCACGGCACGCCAGCCGGGCGCTTCCAGCAACGCAAGCCAGACCGGCTCGAGCGCGCCCGCGTCGGCAGGTGGTGTCGCCATCAGGGTGGCGGCGAAGTCCAGCGTCGGCGCAGCCGACAGCAACTGCATCCGGCTGGCGGCGCTGAGCAGGCGCGGCGCCGGCTCGGCAGGCGCGTCGCAGCAATAGAGCACCGTGCGGGACAGAGACGTGGATGCCGTGGGCAGGGCGCACAGCGCGGCGCCCCGCAGCGGCACCGTGCCTTCGCGCGTCGCAAACGGATAGACGGTATCCTCGTCCGCCTGCGCGAGCAGGCGCAAGCCGCGCAGCAGCCGCGGAAAGTCCGTGGCGGCGGCGTCGACGGAGGCCTTGACCTCGACCAGCAGGCACACGTCCCAGGCCGGAGTGCCGCCGACGGTTTCGCCCATTGCGGCAGATTGCCTGAGCAGCACCGCATCCCATTCGCTCTTGGCGTGTTGATGCGCCGCCGGGATCGCTGCCGGTACGTGCATCGACGTCACCACGCGGTAGGGTGCCGATGCGCCCTCCGCCGCGTTAAGCCGCTGCGCCAACGCCTGCAGCGCCCGCGCAGCCAGCGCCTCGGCGGCTTCGCCACGCTGCCGTGACGACAGTCCCTGCGCGACGGCGGAGGCGCTGCCCGAACGCGGACCGTACCGCTCCCACAGCGCCCGGTATGCCACCACGAGCGGGTCCGACGCCAGCGCATCCAGGCGCCCCAGACGTGCCAGCGCCGGGTGTTCCAGCAGCTGGGCCAGGCCGCGCGCTGCCGCTAGTTCGCCCGCCGATGCAGGCGTCTGCGACATCTCCAGCAGTTGCTGCGCGGCATCATGGAGTTCGTTCCAGGCGCCGGTGCCGGCGCATGCATGCAGCCGCGCCATCGCCTCGCGTTGCGGGCCGGGGCCGAAGCGTTGCTGCTTGCCGGGATGGGCAAGCGCATTGACGGCGGCGCGGATGAGTCGACGGTCCTGGTCCGCGCGCGCGGCCAGCGACGCATACTCGCGCACAGGCGCGGCCCGATGCCGCAGGACCATGGCCTGGAACACAGGATCCCCGCGATCCGCACGCATCGCTTCGCGCACCATGCGCGCGAGCGCGCCGGTGAAGCGGTCTTTCAACGCCGCATCCGGCTGTTCGCTCCGCGCCAGCGTAGCGCGGGCCTGTTCGATCACGAGCGCGAGCGTCGTCGCCGGACTGGCATCCAGGGCCGGCTCGCAGGCATGGTCGAGGTCCGGCAGGCGATAGCGGCGCGGAACGGCGCGCAGCGTCGCGTCGAGCAAGGGGTGTGGGGGCTGCGTGGGCTGGTCCATGTTGGGATGAATCAGAATCCAAGCACACACTCGACCCTAAGCCGCAGCCGCCTCGTCAGCATCGGGATGAAGGGAGGCAATCCAGAATTCCGGTGGCACCGGCAAATGATGATGACGACAGGCCGTGAGGACTACCGGCCAGCAGCCAGCTTGCATGGCAGAGAGGCTCGCCAGACCAGTGCCGGCGGCGAATGTCTTGCAGAGGTCGGCGGGCGTAGGGGGGTGAGGTCATCGATCAGCGTCTCGGAGGGCTCGGGCGTTGTTCAGTGCGCGATTTTCGCATGGCGCGGCGCAGGCGGTCGTCGCGCCGCATCCTCGGGCGCATTCGTCGCCGGCTTGCAGCCTCCTCAGCCGCGAGTGCGAGGACCTCGCTGCGCTGTTTGAAATTTCCGCGGCCGAACGGGCGGGGAGGGCAGGCAGCAGACTAGGCCATCGAGGCGCTATGCAAGCTGCCGCCGCTGGCACCGGTCAGGAGCGAATGGAGGCCATGGCGGATGTCGGGGACAGCCTCTGAAAACCGGTGCAAGTATGCCGCGTAGGCCACTTTTACTGACTAAATTCGAGAAGGGCTATCCCCTTGCACTTCCTTATTCCTTACCTTAAAGTAAGGATTTGGATATAAGGAGGGGCTATGGCTTCTGCAACCTTGACATCAAAAGGACAGGTGACGATTCCTGTGGATGTGCGGACCCATTTAGGCCTATCTACCGGGGACCGGATCGAGTTCGTGCTTAATGAACAAACGGGAGGCTATGAAGTGGTCCCTGCCACTCGCTCGGTAACCGCTCTCAAAGGCATTATCCGCAAGCCCGCTAAGCCGGTCTCGATTGACGACATGAATGCCGCTATAGCAGAACAGGGAGCCGCGGCCCGATGATCGGTCTCGACACAAATGTGCTGATCCGGTATTTCGCGCAGGATGATCCTGCACAGGCTAAGCGAGCTACAGAACTTATTGAGTCGCTGACCGCAGACTCGCCGGGTTATGTCACCCAAGTAGCGCTGGTCGAAGTCGTGTGGGTGCTAGCGCGGGCGTATGGTGCCGACCGCGATGAAATCACGCAGGTGGTCGAGACGCTGCTACGAACGAAGGAGCTGGTAGTCGAAGCGGCAGAGACAGTGTGGAAGGCGTTGCGCCTGTATGGCAGCTCGTCGGCGGATTTCGCCGACTGCCTCATCGAACGGATGTGTCACGATGCGCAGTGCGAGTACACGATGACGTTTGACACGAAAGCAGCCAAGGTCGCCGGAATGCGGCTCCTAAAGTAAGGAAAATGGAAATCGATGTCGAAGTGGACGGCCGTCGCTACGTGGCTCAAGTGCACGAAGTCGATGGCGTTATAAATTTGACATAACACTTATTATGCGCAACGTAGTTGTTAGCCGTTATTAGTAATGTCACCTTTGGGATCATTAGAGATGTCACCTAGGGCTGTCCCTCCGTAAGCTCCGAAGTTCGTCGGGCGCTACGGGAGGCAGCCATGCACGAACAGGGATTGGTGACCATGAGCATGCGCGAAGTTGACCGCATGAAGGTGATTCAGGCTGTCGCCGATGGGCACTTGGCGCGCTGGCACGCCGCCGAGCGTCTAGGCATCAGCGCCCGGCACGTTAGACGGCTTGTTTTGCGACTCTTGGAGGATGGGCCGAGCGGACTGGTTTCGCGCAAGCGCGGTCGTCCCAGCAACCGGCAATTGCCGCCAGGGCTGGAATCCCGCGTGCGCGGCCTGATCCGTGACAGCTATGCCGACTTCGGCCCGACCCTGGCTACCGAGAAGCTGCGCGAGCGCCATGGCATCGAGATTTCACCGGCGTGCGTACGCCGGATCATGATCGACGCCGGTTTCTGGGTCCCGAGGAAGCTGCGCCCACCCAAGGTGCACCAGCCGCGCAACCGCCGCGCCTGCCTGGGCGAGCTGGTGCAGATCGATGGCAGCGACCACGCCTGGTTCGAGGACCGGGCGCCGGCGTGCACGCTGCTGGTCTATGTCGATGACGCGACCGGGCGGCTGATGCAGCTGCTGTTCGCGCCAACGGAATCGACCCTAGCGTATTTCACCGCCACGTGCGCCTATGTCGAGCGCCATGGCAAGCCGATGGCGTGAAGGGGCGACCTTTCAAAACCGCCTGGACATGATTTGTTAGACCCAAATAGTAATGTCGCATTTGAGCCAAATAGAATTGTCGTACCCCCTTGCCCAGGCTGGCATGCTGGCGGCAGTCGCTGGCGCATTAGTTATAGCGCCGTGTAGCTACCTCGGCCGAAGCATGGCTGTGCTTGTTCCAAGGCTCTGACTCTACGTCTCCGTTTGGCCGCGTGAGTTGCAGGTTCAGTGCGCCGTCGTCGATGGTTTGGTCATCTGGTGCAGGCGGTGGAATGCGAGTAGTCAGGTAAAAGCTCAGCGCAGTACCATGTTCGCAACCATTTAGCCCTGCTGATGAAAGGACCCCACATGGATTACACAGCCTTAGTGCGGATACATGCATCGCTTCTGTTCGCCTCGCTTGCCGCCCTGCTTGCCGCCGAAGTCTTGATCGCAGGCGTGCGCACGGACCGCAGTGCCCTGGCCAGGGTAGTCCTGGTCGCGAATCGGACCAGCCACATGCTTGCCGGCGTCGGCTTGTTTGCCGGCTTGGCATTGGTCATTACCGGGCCATGGCCGCTGCTAACCCCTTGGCTGCTATTGTCGCTCGCCCTCATCGGGTTGTGGGCCATGGTGGCGCGTACCTGGGTCAGGCCTTGGATGCTGGCGCTTGAGGGCGCCATAGGGGCTGGCGAGGGAGTGGCCGCGCTATCGCGCGACAAGCGCGCACTTCTGGGGCGCGTCGCCTTCCTTGCCCTGTATGTCTCAATCATGGCGGTCATGTTCAAGAAGCCATATATTCCGTCACCGTTCTAAGGCAGGGCGCGAAACTGGGCTAGCTCCTCGCGGTCCATGCAGGTATCTGCGTCGCTTACCTTGGCGCGCAAGAAATCCAGGAAAGTCCTCACTCGCACGGGCAGTTGCCGACGGCTTGCGTAGCATGCGTGGTGTCCCCGGTGCGATGCAAGATAGTCGGTAAGCACGGGTCGCAAGCGGCCGGCCCGGATGTGTTCCTTCAGCTGGTAGGCCCCTACCTGCACCAGGCCTTGCCCTGCGATGGCCAGTTCAATTGCGGATGCCACGTCGTTCACGGTGACGCGGCTCTCGATCGGGCGAATGAGCATCTCGCCCGCTTTCTCGAATTCCCAGCCGAATAGGCGACCCGTGGTGGTGGATCGAAATCCGATGCAATCATGTCCGGCAAGATCGTCCGGCGAGGTCGGCACGCCACGGCGCGCGAAATAGGCTGGAGATCCGCACACCAGGATCTGCATGTTCGCCAGCTTCCTGGAGATGATGTCCTGATCGCCCAACGCGCCGTTACGGATGGCGATATCGATCTGTTCGGAGACCAGGTCCGCATGCCTGTCTTCCAGGATCAGGTCGATCTTGATGTCGGGATAGGCATGGAGGAAGTCTGAAATCACGGGAAGTATGACATGCCGTCCGAATCCGACTGTGGCGCTCACTTTGACCGTTCCGTAAGGCCCAGTGCGGTACTTGTCCAGTTCGTCAGCCGCCGCATTGATCCCTTCCATCAGCGGGCGGATCTTGTCCAGATACACCTTGCCTTCATCGGTCAGACTGACACTGCGGGTGTCACGATGAAACAGGCGTACGTCGAGCGAGGTCTCGAGCCTTTGTATGCTCTTGCTGACAGCTGCCCGTGACAAGCCGAGTTCGCGCGCCGCCGTGGCGAAATTCAACACAGTTGCGACCTTGACGAAGGCCACGATGGCAGAAAGATTATTCATCAAACTCGTCCTCGAAACCGTCAACTTCCTGTCACCGCGGCGTTTCCCTTCCGCCAGCTGTTCAAGAAATTTGAGCTGCGCAATTATGCCTACGTTTTCTACAGGAGGCTTGTCGTGGCTTTATTGTTCAAATCCGCCTTCGCACATGCGGCGCAAAATGTCGCGGTACGCGCCATGTTGCTCCCGCTTGGTGCCATGCTGATCTATCCGTCCCTTCTTAGCGCGGCGCATGCGGCGTTCGTCGGCGGCGATCTGGCGATCGGCAGCGCCTGGCTGCTGCTTGCATTCCTTGCGCCGCTGTCCGGCTTGGGAGTCGCGTACTTTCTCCGGCAGTCGGACGAAGGGAGCAACGAAGGCCTTGCCCGGATCGCGAGCTGGGCGGTGGTCGTCCCTCCTGCCTATACCTTGGTGGGCGTAGTGCTCTACCTTGCGAAGATCACGATATCCGACCAGGTCGTCTGGCTGGGTCTGTGCGCAGCCGCGACCTGCCTCGCTGTTCTGCTGGCCTACGTCAGACGCGATGACCGGGCAGGAATGACGGCGCCCAAGCGGCACATGCGGCTGCGCACAGCACACGGCATCGTCGCGCTCGCGCTTCTCTGCCTGTTCCTTGGCCCCCATCTCTTCAACCATTCCCTGGGCATCCTGGGCGCCGGGCTGCACAGGGAAGTGATGCTTGTACTTCGTTCAGCGTATCGCCACGACCTGGTGGAGCCGGTTATCGTCGCCGGCTTTCTGTTCCAAGTGCTGAGTGGCCTCGTGCTGCTGCGCACTGCCGGGCGCCCAGGGCGCGGGCTGCTCGATTCCCTGCAACGCGCATCAGGCCTCTACTTGACGGTGTACATCCTGACCCATATGAATTCGGTGTTCACCCTGGCCCGCCATTTCGGCATCGAGACAGATTATGCCTGGGCTACCTCGGTCCCCAGGGGATTGCTGATGGATAGCTGGGACATTCGCCTGGTGCCGCACTATAGTCTTGCGGTGCTGGCCCTCTTGGTCCATCTGGCCTGCGGGCTGCGCATTGTATTGCGCGCCCACGGCATGGCGGAGGCAAGGCTTGCACGGATCACCTGGGGCCTGATCGCTGGTGCTATAACAGTCGCCACCTTGATCAGTGCAGGCATGCTCGGGCTGCGGATCTAGCGCAGTGCCGGTATGCGGTCGACCCGTACTACACCTGTCGCGACCAGGCCCAGAAAATTCGCCTCGCAGGCGCGGGCGCGCGCGACGGTCGACGCCTTGATAGAAGCGACCTCGCGCATTTTGGCCAGTGACGGCCAGGCCAGGGCGAGCACGAATCATATTGCCGACGCGGCCGGCGTGAGCATAGGCTCGCTCTACCAATATTATCCGTGTAAGGAGGCCTTGTTCGCGGCGGTGATTGATCGTCATTATCGCAACCTCGTGCTGCGGTTCCGGGTGGCGCTGGCCGACCTCGCTGTTGCAGCAGGAGTTCAGTCGCTGTCAAGACTCGTGGAAGTCGCCAGTGAAGCGCAGCGTGCACACCCCGCGCAGCATCGTCTCCCACCGGGCAATGACGATGCCATGACGGCGTGCTGGTGCGAGATTCATGCGCTATTGCGGGGCTTCCTGGGGGAGATGACGATGACCGGCGTCGTGGACGATACCGTTCGGCATGTGCTGGAATCTCTGCTGCGGGAGATAGAAATGAAAATAGAGGGTCGAAAGCTCGCTGCATCGCGATGAACGTTGCGATCGCGGTAGAGGATTCGAGCCTCCGGCCCTACGATGAAGATAGTAATAGGCCGGGGGCGGCTGTGAGTAATTACACAGCCGGCCGGCGCTACCCCTGCACCGACCCCGCCCGCAAGTCCGTCATGATTTGCTCCGCAAGGAAGCAGTCAAAGGCCCGCCCGGGCGGGTACCCTGCTTCAAAACCCGCCCGGACAGTTCTGTGCCCTGCTCCCATGCGCGCCCCTATCCTGCCAGGTGCTACCATTCGGCGGCATGCCGCACGCAACGACGTGCCAGCCAATGCTCCGTCGCCGCGGCGCTCGCATAGTGCGATGCCACCGAATACTCCATGGAACTGCGTCAACTCCGCTATTTCGCCAAGGTCTGCGAACTAGGCAGCTTCGGCAAGGCAGCGCTCGAACTGGAGCTCGCCACCTCCGCGCTCAGCCAGCAGATCAGCCGGCTCGAGCGCGAATTGTCCACGCGCCTGCTGCAGCGCCAATCCACGGGCGTGGTGCCGACCGATGCCGGACTGGCCTTCCTGCGGCAGGCCCAGCTGACGCTGCGCCACGCCGACGATGCGGTACGGGCCGCGCAGCAGGCGCGGCTGTCCGGCCATGTCAGCATCGGGCTGGCTTCGACCACCGCCGCGGTGCTGGGCGTGCCGCTGCTGCGTGCCATGGCGGCGCGCTATCCCGACGTGCGGGTCCACGTGGTCGAGGCGCTGTCCGGGCATCTGAGCGAGATGCTCAATGCGCGGCGGCTGGACCTGGCCATCGTATTCCGCACCGAGACCGCGCGCCGCTGGAGCGTGACGCCGCTGCTCGACGAGAAGCTTTATGTGCTTGGGGCTCCGGGCTTGCCAGGCCTGCCGAAGGGCCAGCGCGCCCGGCTCGCGCAGTTGGGGGAACTGCCGCTGATCTTGCCGAGCGCGAGCCACGGCTTGCGCGCCCTGCTCGATGCGGCCTTTGCGCGGGTGCGCGTGACGCCGAACGTGGTGGCGGAGATCGACGGCCTGTCGCTGCTGATGGATGCGGTGCGCGCGGGCTTTGGCGCCACCATCCAGCCGGGCGCGGCGCTCGCGCGCCTCAATGATCCGACGCTGATCCGCGCGCCGGTGGCCGACGCCCAGGTCGGGCGGCACAACCTGCTGGCCAGCCTTTCCGATGATGAGCTGTCGCCGGCGGCACTGGCGGCGCGGGTCGTGCTGGCCGATACCGCGCGCAGCCTGGTGCGCGACGGCGCTTGGTTCGGCGCGACGCTGCACAAGGATTGAGGCCGGCACGGCGGCGCTGCCGTCCCGACCCGATTGCCGGCCTCAATCGACCGTGATCTTCCGCTCCCTGACGATCGCGCCCCACTTTGCGCTTTCTTTCTTCATGAAGGCGAGCAGTTCCGGCCGCGTGGTCGGCTGCGGGGTCAGGCCATGCTTATTCAGGGCATCCTTCACGCCGGCGTCGTTCAGCACCTTGACGATCTCCTGGTTCCAGCGATCGAGGACCGGAACCGGCGTCTTGCCCGGAGCCACGAAGGCATACCAGTTCAGCGCCTCGAAGCCGGGGTAGCCGGATTCCGCCACGGTGGGCACATTGGGCAGGTACGCCGGCCGCACCGGCCCGGTGGTGGCGAGCGGCAAGAGCTTGCCGGCCTCGACCTGCGGCATCGCGGTCGGCGGTGCGGAAAAATATGAGGTCACGCGCTGGCCAAGCAAATCCTGCAGTGCCGGTGCCCCGCCCTTGTAGGGGATATGAACCATCTCGATGCCGGCGCGCTGGTTGAACAGTTCGCCGGCAAGATGCGAGGCGGAGCCGGCGCCGGTGGACGCGTAGTCCACAGTCCCTGGCTTCTTCTTCGCCAGCGCGACCAGCTCGGCCAGGTTGTTCACGCCGGCGCCCTTGTGCACCACCAGCATATTGGGAAAGTTCACGCCGCCCGAGACCGGAGCCAGGTCCTTGAACGGATCGTAGGGCAGCTTCATCAGGTGTGGCGCAATGGTCAGCGGCCCGATCGAGCCGAACAGCAGCATGCTGCCGTCCGCCGGACCGCGCGCCACCAGCTGGTGGGCGATATTGCCGCCGGCACCACCACGGTTGTCGACCACAACCGGCTGGCCGAGGTTGTCCGCAAGTTTTTTGGCAATCAGCCGCGCGGCCGCATCGGCTGCACCGCCGGCGGCAAAGCCCACCACCAGCGTGACCGGCTTGCCGCCGGCGATGGGTTGCGCCTGCGCAGAACCCGATGAGAAGGAAAAGCAGAGCGCGGTCAGCAAGGTGGCGCGCAGGATCAGTCGACGGTCCATGGAATCGGTCTCCGTATTGTCGTTCTGGAAAGAGTTGTTGGCGAAAGGCCCAGGGGGTGGCCGGGCGTCGGCTGGTCAGTCCGACCCGAGCCCGACCGGGTTCGGCCGGCGCTTTTCCACTGCATGGCGCAGCAGCGCGGCACTGCGGAACACACCGTGGGCAAACTTGCCGTAGGGCATGGTGGTGAACAGCGCCATCACCGCACCCAGGTGCAGGCATAAGAGGATCGCCATTGCCGGCGAGCCGCGGCCCATCCACAGCGCCAGGCCGCTGGTAGCAGTCAGGAACAGCAAGGCGATGAAGCCCAGGTCCATCGGCCGCTGGCCGTGAGCGAGATGCAGGCGGTGGCGTTGCAGGTTGAGCCAGCCGAGCCCCGCCGTGCCGATCGCGAGACTGACGCCGCCGAGGGCGCCGAGCACCTTGGGCAAGCTCGGCAGTTCGTATGGCGCGTGCCAGCCGAAGGCATAGTGATAGATCGTCGCCACGGCGGTGGCGGCAAAGCACAGCGCGAAGCCATAGAATGTCAGATGATGGAAACGCCGGCGCGACAGCGTGAAGGCGTCGTCGGCATTGTTGCAGCCGGCACCGTGGCCGCCGTCGAGGTATTTCAGCCGCAGCACGGCGGCCCCCGCCTCGGCCGCCGCTGGCGCGCTCACAGGCGCGCCGCTCGTCGCCGGGGTGACTTCGCGCCAGAACCTGCGCACGCCCATCGCCAGCGCAAGCACGACGAAGCCGAACACCGGTGCAAACATCGACACCACCAGGTTGTGCGGGAACAGCGCGTAGAAATTGCCGCGGACAGGACCGCCCCACAACGTACCGTTGAGCGCCACGGCCAGCAGCAGGAACAGGGTCAGCGCCAGCGCCAGGGCCAGCGAAACGGTCAGGCCATTGCGCCGGTACAGCTTTCCCAGCACTGGCGGCCAGGCATAGTCCTGGTAGGTCTGGCCACGGACTTCCGCCATCGCCACCGGGATGTTGACGCCGAACTCATGCGGCGGCGCGTACTGGCAGGCATGCAGGCAGGCGCCGCAGTTGTGGCACAGGTTGGCCATATAGTGCACGTCGGCGCGGCCGAACTCGAGCCGCCGCGTCATCGCGGGGAACACCGCGCAGAAGCCTTCGCAATAGCGGCAGGCATTGCAGATCTGCAGGATGCGCGCGACTTCGCCTTCGGCAGCCGTCAGCGGCAAGACGGGGTGGATCGGAATCACGCGCCGGTCAGTGCCGCCCAGGCCTTGGGCGTTGGCACTAGCCTGGTCTACCAGTTCAGCCAGCGATGGCATTGGACTGCTCCATTTCGAAATCGGGATGTCGGAAGCCGCACGCGCGCGCGGCGCCCACGCCGGCGATGCGGCCAAAGGCCGTGCCGATCGCCATGCCGACGCCGGCGGTATAGCCCTTGCCCAGCACGTTGCCGGCCATCATCTCGCCGGCGACGAACAGGTTCGGGCTGGGCCTGCCATGGAAGTGGACCTGAGCGTTCTCGTTGACCTTGAGGCCCAGGTAGGTGAAGGTCACGCCGGGACGCAGCGCGTAGCCGACATAGGGCGGCGTGTCGAGCGGCCGCGCCCAGTGCGTCTTGGCCGGGGCGATGCCGCCGGTGGCGCAGTCGTCCAGCACCGTGTGGTCGAAGGTACCGGGCCGGCAGGCGGCGTTGAAGGCTTCGACGGTCCGCACGAAGCTGGCTTCCGGCACACCGAGCTTGCGCGCCAGTTCGCCGAGCGTATTGGCGCTGGTGCCCGGGAACACCGGCGGCATGAAGCGGCCGATGGCCTTCTGGTCGATGATCGAGTAGCCGATCTGGCCTGGCTGTTGCGCGACCAGCCTTCCCCAGATGGCGTAGCGCTTGGGCCAGAAGTCCTCGCCCTCGTCGTAGAAGCGCTCGCCGTCGCGATTGACGACCACGCCGAGCGAAACACAGTCGATGCGCGTGCAGATGCCCCCGTCATAAAGCGGCGCGCGTGCGTCGATCGCCACCATATGCGCCTGGGTCGGATCGCCGATCGCATCGGCGCCTGCGTCGATCATATGGCGCAGCAGCACGCCTTGGTTGAAGCGCGTGCCCCGGATCAGGAAGTTGTCCGACGGCCATTCGCCGCGTTCGTTCTGGCCCCAGGCTTCGCGCAGCCAGTCACGGTTCGACTCGAACCCGCCGGCGGCCAGCACGCAGGATCTGGCCTCGATGCGTTCGCCGGCGGCGGTCACGGCCGCGACGAAACGATCGCCGTCGCGCTCGATGGCAACCACCTGGGTGTCGTAGCGGATCCCGACACCGAGGGCCTCGGCGCTGCGGAAATAGGCGTTGACGAGCGCCTTGCCGCCGCCCATGAAAAAGGCATTGGTGCGCGCCACATGCAGCGCGCCCGACAGCGGCGGCTGGAAATGCACGCCGTGCCGGCGCATCCAGCCGCGGCAGCGCGACGACGCGCGGATCGTCATGCGCGCCAGCCGTTCGTTGGTGATGCCACCCGTCACCTTCAGCAGGTCCTGCCAGTACTCCTCTTCCGGGTAGGCGTCGACCAGCACATCCTGCGGGGCCTCGTGCATGCAGCGCAAATTGCGGGTGTGCTGCGAATTGCCCCCGCGCCATTCGCGCGGCGAGCCCTCCAGCAGCAGCACCGAGGCACCCGCCTCGCGCGCCATCAAGGCGGCGCACAGCGCGGCATTGCCGCCGCCGATCACCAGCACATCTTTCATGGGGAATCTCCTTGTGGGCTCGACTGTATGCAAGGCCCGATGGAGACGAAAGGTGACGGCGATTAAGACGTGTTAAGTTATTGTGAAGGGTCCGCGCGGCATCAGCACGATGGAAGCTGCCAACGCCTTCATGCCCGAATTCATCGCAGGCCGATTCAGTACGACAAGATGCCCCGTTGGAAGACGGAGATCGGTTCGCTCAACCGAGCGCCAGCGTCACCCCGGCCTGCGCATGGAGCGCCGTGGTATCGAACACGGGTAGCGCTACATCCCCCTGCCCGATCAGCAGCGTGATTTCCGTGCAGCCAAGGATCACGCCTTCGGCGCCTTGCGCCGCGAGCCCGGCAATGATGCGCTGGTAGTCGGCGCGGGCCGCGTCGCGCACGATGCCGTGGCAGAGTTCTTCGTAGATGATGGCGTGAACCCGTTCGCGCCCGGCCAGGTCCGGCACGACGACGTCGATGCCGTGCATGTCGCGCATCCGCCCGCGGTAGAAGTCCTCCTCCATGGTGAAGCGGGTGCCGAGCAAGCCTACGCGCCCGATGCCGGCCTGTTGCAACGCGTGCGCGGTCGGGTCGACGATATGGAGAAAGGGAACCGTAAGCACCGCTTCGATCGCCGGCGCGACCCGGTGCATGGTGTTGGTACAGAGCAGCACAAAATCGGCGCCGCCGGCCTGGACCTGCCGTGCGGCTTGCTGCATCAGCCGCCCAAGCTCGTCCCATTGCCCGGCGTGCTGCAAGGACTTGATCTCTTCGAAGCAGACGGTGGCCATCAGGCTGCGGGCGTTGTTGTGGCCACCCAGCCGTGCTTTCATTTCCTGGTTGATCAGTCGGTAGTATTCGGCCGAGGATTCCCAGCTCATGCCGCCGATCAGGCCAATGGTCTTCATGTTCCGATTCTCCTTGCGCAACAGGCCTTGTCGTCTTGAAAAAGACTAGCAGCGTACGGCGGTGCCAGACATGGACAGTTTCGCTGAATTCGTCCTGGCCAGGGCTGGCTCGAAGCGCGATATGGCGAGACGGGAACAGCGCTGCCACCTTCGGCATTCGTGAAATCCGCCAGGGCGTGGCTGCGCGTTCACGCAGCCCGCTAGCGTCCCCACCATGGCGCCGCCAACGACGGCTGACAGTGGCTGCGGCGTATTGTTGTGTGGGCGCTTGGGTGATAATCGCTTTCATGAAACCGACACTCACCACCTCGTCGCGGGATGACAAGACCCGTTTCCGCGTCGAAATCAAGCACGCCGTAGCGATCGGACCGGGCAAGGCCGATGTCCTGGAGGGCATCGCAGAAACGGGGTCGATCGCCGAGACCGGGCGACGCTTGGGCATGAGTTACCAAAAAATCTGGTCGCTCGTGGCGGACATGAATGCCGATTTCGTGGAACCACTGGTAACGAAGCAACGCGGTGGGGCGTCTGGCGGGGGCGCAAAGCTAACGCCAACGGGCGAGCATGTCCTCAAGATCTACAGAGAAATCGAGAACGATGCACAACGGGCGATTGCCAAGCGGCTGCCGGAGTTGGTCAGCTTGATTCGGCCGGACGCGGGTCGCGAGCCTCGGTGATTGCCGACTCGTTCATAGGCCAGCATTTGCCCGTATTGCACCCTGGCGTGGCGCATGACCCGCTCGGAGCATTGTTGACTACGCGTTCAAAAACCTGCACACTCGGTGTTATTGAACAATCGTTCCATAACTGGTGAATGGTGTCGCGTGGCTAGGCCGAGGAGCTTCGACGAAGACGATGTCATTGCCCGCGCGGCGGAGGTGTTCGGTCGTATCGGCTACAACGCCTGCTCGGTCGATGACCTGGTGGAGGCAACGGCGTTGCATCGAGGCAGTCTGTACAAGGCATTCGGTTCCAAGCGCGGTCTGTTCGAAAAGGTGCTGGACCGAGTCCTTGTGGGCGAATGGTACCGGGATGCGGCCGTGCTCGACCTCCTCATCACCGCCTTGCGCGAACTCGCGCCCACAGATCTGCCGATCGCTGCCCGTTGCCGCGACGCCTTGCAGGCCTATGGAGAAGACGCTGCCGAACTGCTCGGCGCGCGTCTGCTCGATCACCTGCCTACTCACGCCCCCAACAAGGAGTAGCGATGCCTCGACTCGAATTAACTGACCGCGAACTCGTTGTCCACCTGACACCGTGGGAGTCGATCTGGTCGCTGCGCCGCAGCTTTCGCGTGCCGCTTGCGCAGGTTCGCGGCGCTACCGAAGACAATGGCTTCGATGGCAGAGCGCTAGGTCTGCGCCTCCCAGGCACCTATTTCCCGGGCCTGATCGCCGCAGGCACCTTTATCAAAGGCGGCGACAAGCAGTTCGTCTACACCTCGCGCAAGCTGCAAACCATCGTGATCGAGCTCGCTCGAAATGACTGGGCCCGCCTGGTGATCGGAGTGCCCGACGCGCGCGCCGGGGCAGCGCGAATCAACGCCGCCGTCGCTAGCCGCCACTAGCTCCAGAACGGAGCTATCACCAGTTCGGCATTCAAGCGTCGGCAGCGCCCTTGCCGGATGTCTGCCTTGGGTCGTTCTGCGACTGTCGCGGACCGAAGACGCCGGCGTCCAGGAATCGCCACGAGTGCGCCCTACTCTTTCACGCTCACGATGGACGTGCCCATCCAGCTTTTTCTCAGGTAGAGGATGGCCGGCTTGCCATTATCCCCATAACTCCCGTGGCCAACCGTTCCATCCCAGCCGACAGAAAAAACTTCGTCCTTCATCGGCCCCGTCAGGACCTTGTATTGAACGTAGGTCCTGGCAGGCGTCCGATGCGCAGACGGCTGAATGATGGTGGTCCAACGCTGCGCATCCACTGCCAATGGCGTGCCGTACGCGGCGTTGTAGAGATTCATGACGGTTGCTCCCTCGAATGCCACCAGGACCACGGCACAGGGAAACAGGAAGTACAAGAGGCCGCTGCCAAGCTCGCTGATCTGTGTGCCGATGGGGCGGATCATCGCGGCCAAAAGCATCTGAGCCGCGACGAAGATGAACAGCCCGGCAAAAACCAGCGGAAATCGCAGCAACCACCAGCGCAGGCTCTGGTTTGCACCCAACGGATACGGGTCGACTTCGCCCAGGGCGATCACCATGATGGTCGCGATGCCAACGATCATCCCGATCGCTATGCCGGCCGTGAAGGCGGCGCTCCGGCCTGGCTTGTCCGAAGCCGATGCCGATGCCGCAGCGCGGTCTGGTGTTTCGATACCCGGCTGCATCCTTACTCCAATCTGAAGGTCTCCTGGCGCCATCGCCATTCGTGCGGGCGCATCCACGCCTGCTGGTGTTCTCGCAAGGCAATGGATGCGGCTTGCGACATTGTAAAGGTGAAGCACATCCTGGATCCGCGCGCGCCCTTCCCATCGCGATGCAATCCCAATGCCAACAGCGGGGGACGGCCGAAACCGTACCCCGCTGCCCTCTTCCCCCAAGAAAACCTCAGGGCTTGACCGCGATCGCCCCGATCTCCACGGCAACGTCGCGCGGCAGGCGCGCGACCTGCACCGTTGCCCGCGCCGGCGTGACGCCGGTGAAGTAGGTCCCGTAGACCTCGTTCATCTTGGCGAAGTCGTTCAGGTCCTTCATGTAGACGGTGGTGGATACGACGTCGGCCATGGTCATGCCGTCGGCCGCCAGCACGGCCTTGAGGTTGTCGAGCACCAGCCGGGTCTGGGCTTCGATCGGCGCATCCTTGAGCAACTCGCCGGTCTTCGGATGGATGGGTATCTGGCCGGCGAGGTACAGCACGTTGCCGGCGCGGACCGCCTGGGAGTATGGGCCGATGGCCTTGGGGGCGTCGGCCGAAGCGACGGCGCGCAGCGTGCCACCGTGCTGGGCGCAGGCCGAGAGCGATGCCACGCCGCACAGCGCCGCGGCAATCAGAGCGATAGAGCGTTTCATGGGCTTGACTCTTGTCGTGTTGAAACGGGGCCGCTTAGCCCTTGTCAGGCCATGGCGCCGGACAGGGTCCACATCGAATCCACCAGCCGGTCGATGTCGTTCGCGTCGTGCCACAGGTGCGTGGAAATGCGGATGCCATAGTGCTGGGCCGGCGCGCCGATGACCTCGAAGTTCACCGAGCGGATCACGAAGCCCGGCGCGAAGTCGCTCAGCATGCGGTTGACGAACAAGGTGGCCTTCTGCTGGTTCATGACATCGTCGCGATTGCGGAACGGATTGAAGCAGGTCAGCGCGGACAGCAGCTTCGGATCGTCCTTGGGCGAGTACAGCGCCTCGACGCCCCAGCGCTCGACGATCTTCTCCTTCAGGTAGGACGACAGCGTCAGGTCGTAGGTCTCGATCTTCTTTCTGCCGATGGTGTCCCACATCTCGCAGGCGCGCGCCAGTGCGCGGAACATCGGCACGTGCAGGCTGCCGCAGGAGGTCACGGTGGCGGCGATGTCATAGGCGCCGCGCGCCTGCCTGACGTAAGAGCTGGTATGGATCGGATACCACTCCGGTAGCGGCAGTGGATTGGACGGGCGCATCTTGTTGCGGATCACCAGGATGCCGGTGGAACCGGGGCCGCACTGCCACTTGTGGCCGGCGCCGGACATGAAGTCCATGCCCAGCGCGCCGTAGTCGTACGCCATCATGCCCGGCAGATGGGCACCGTCGACGATGCTGATCAGGCTGTGGGTCTTCACCACTTGCATCAGGTCGGCGATCGGCAGCATGGTGCCGGTCTTGTACGTGGGCGACGACCACATCATCGCGCGTACCCGCTTGCCCTGCCCCTTCAGCGCGCGGATGCGCTCGTCGAACAGCTGGACATAGGTGCTGGCGGTCTGGTTGTTGCCGACCGGCAGCGCAATGGTCGAGACCTCGATGCCGTAGCGGTCCACCGCGATGTTGAGCGGGGTCAGGCCGCCGCCGTGTTCGTGGTTGGTGGTGACCACCACATCGCCCGGCTCCCACTTGATGCCGAGGATCGCATGGCACATGCCCGACGAGGTATTGCCGGAGAACGCGACCTCGTCGCCATCGACGCCGAAGCCCTTGGCCACGGCGGCGCGCAGGTCGGCCAGGTTGCCGTAGCCGCTGGAGGAATCCGCGGCCTTGGCCAGGTTTTCCTGGCTGAAGACATCGAGCACCACCTTGGGCATCGAGCCGCCGGTGCCGATGTTCATGTAGACCTTCTCGGGCTTGAGCACGAACATGCCCTGCACCTCGTTCCAGAAGGCTTCGTCCTGCGCCAGTTGCGAACGCAGGTCAGACGATGCCGCCGAGGCGTCGTCCGAGCAGGCGCTGATCAGCGGCGCCAGCGCCAGCGAGCCGGCACCGTAGGCCAGCATGCGCAGGAATTCGCGCCGCTTGGGTGTCCACGTCGCCAGCTCTTCCGGATGCGGTGGCGTTGTGACAGCCGCTCTCTGCTTTTGCTTCAGCTCGTCCATGGTGCTCTCCCGTTGTGTCCCACGTTCGGCGCAGCGGTGCGTTTGCGTGCTTGCATGCCTGGCGCCTGTTCTGGAAAAAAGTCTACGCAAACAACGGCGGCGACAGCAGCACGACTTTCCCCTACGCAGTAATACAGAGAGCGCGTTCTGCGCGCCAACGATGGTGCGCGCCATCGCCCTGCCGCGGTGCAACCGCACCAGGCAGGGACACATCGCACAGGTAAAGGGCAGTCAGCAGTCCGCGGCCAGTGCCGCGTCAGCCAGCTGGATCGCGTGCAGGTCGGAGAAGTGCACCGCGTACTTGACCAGCTCGGCGCGGCCGCCAACCTGGAGCTTGCGGCGCAGGTGCAGCCGGTGCGTTTCGACGGTGCGCACCGAGGTGCCGAGCCGCGCGGCGATCTCCTTGTTGGAGCGCCCCTCGGCCAGCAGCTTCAGCACTGTGGCTTCCTTCGGCGTCAGCGCGCGGCGCGACGACGGCGGCGGCTCGTCGGTCTGCAGGAAGGCCTGCAGTTCGGCGTTGAGGTAAGTGCCGCCGGCCGCGACGGTGCGGATCGCAGTCACCAGTTCGTGTGCGGGCGCTTCCTTGAGGACATAGGCGGCGACGCCGAGGGCAAAGGCGCGCCGCACGTACTCCGGATCCTTGTGCATCGACAGCGCGATCACGCGCACCGAGGGGAAGCGTTCGGCAAAGCGCGCGGCAAGCTGCAGCCCGTTGGCATCGGGCATGTGGATGTCCGAGACCACCAGGTCCGGACCATGCCGCCCGGCCAGCATGATGGCTTCCTCCACGCTCGCCGCCTGGCCCACCACGGTCATTTCGCCGGTGGCCTCCAGGCGCAGGCGGACGCCGTCCAGCACAAACGGATGGTCATCGACCAGCAGCACACGAAGGTTGGCGGTCATGCGGCAGGTCTCCTTGCAGGGGAATGATGGCCCAGGCGACGTTTGGGCCGGGTCCTGATGTGTGCTTCGGGCTCTGGAGGCGGTAGCCGCAGCCTTGCCTCGACACGCGTGCCGTCGGGCCCGGTGTGCACGGCAAAGTCGCTGCCTTCCAGGCTTTCGATGCGCTCGCGCATATTGCGCAGGCCGATGCCGCCCTTGCCATCGGCGCGGACCTTGTTCAGGTCGAAGCCATGGCCGTTGTCCTCGACCGTCAGCGCGACGTGATGGCCGCTGCCGGCCAGCGTGACCTGGACCCAGCCGGCGTGCGCGTGCGTCAGGGCATTGTTCAGGGCTTCCTGTGCGACCCGGAACAGCGCGGTGCGCTGGGACTGCGACAGCGGCGGGATGACGCCCTGCTCCGTGAAGCGCAGTTCGACGGTGCGCTGCGGGCGCATCTGCTCGACCAGCATGCGCAGCGCGGCGGCCAGTCCCAGGTCGGTCAGCAAGGCCGGATGGAGACCGTGCGAGACGCGCCGGATCTCGACCAGGGCTTCCTGCAGGCGGCCCAGGCCCTGCGCCAGCAGTGCCTGCGGCACGTGGCGGCGCGATGACTGGCGGTCCTTGTCAGCATCTGTTGCGGGGTCCTGTTCCAGATGAACCTGAGCGGTCTCCAGCAGGTACTTGGACGACACCAGCACCTGTACCACGCCATCATGCAGCTCGCGTGCCACGCGGGCCCGCTCCTCTTCCTGCGAACTGACCACGCGCCGCGCCAGGCGCCGCAGTTTCTCGCCGGAGATGCGCGAGTTGCGCAGGTTCCAGGCCAGCCCGGCCAGGCTGATCAGCATCACCGAGCCGATCGCGAAGGCAGTGAGCCGGATTTGCGTATCGCGCAGCGTGCGGGCGGCGTTGGCATCGAACGCGGCCAGTTCGCGCTCGATGTCGTCCATGTAGAGGCCGGCGCCGATGACCCATCCCCATTGGTCGGCGGTCCTGACATACGACATCTTGGGCGCCTCGGCACGCGAGGACGGCTTGATCCAGTTGTATCGGACAATGCCGCCGCCGGCGTGCGCCTGGTTGATCAGCATCCGGGCCTGGTCGCTGCCGCTGTCGGCCGGGTCGCAGAAATCCACCCCGTCGATGCCCATGCTGCCGGGGTTCAGCAGCACGTTGCCGAAGCGGTCGTAGACAAAGAAGTAGCCGTCATTGCCGAAATGCATGCGCGAGAGCGCGGCGAGCACCTGTTGCTGCAGCGCGGCTTCCTCGCCGCTGCCCTGCGCGATGCGAGCCAGCGTCGCGTGACCGAGTTCGACGTAGTGGCGCAACTCCTTTTCCTTGCTGGCCACGTAGACGGCCTGGACCTGTTTGCGGTCCTGGCGGGAATGGCTGACCATCTGGTACGAAACCATCCAGGTCACCAACAGGAAGACCACCAGCATGAAGGCCGCCGACAGGGCGACCGTTTTCATGCGGATCGTCATGCTTTGCACGCGCGGGGGCAGATGGATCATCGCGGGGGCCCAGGGAAGCCGGTCGTACTCAGGCAGGCGTGCCGACTGCAAGGCCGCCGACGCAACACCGAAGCGGCGCTGGCGGGAAAGCCGACGCCGCCACGACAAATCGATTCCTCCCAGTTCGATTTATCGAAACCGCTCCGACCGCGCGTTCTGGTGCCGCGCTTTGCCGGGTGGTTTCTCGACCCCTGATGCAGTCGGTGAACGGATGGGCCCAACCGATATGCATGAGGAAACCTATGACGTTTTGTGGCAAAAAGCAAGCAGCGTGCCGGAGCCGCCAGCGCCGTATGCAAGCGCGCCGGAACGTCGATTGGGGCGATTACCGATGACAATGCAGACATGGACCGCAGCCGCGCCAGGAAATGCACCAGAAATATGTGCTGGCGTACTAAGCAGGGTCCGGAAAACTGCCAAAGTCCACCTGGCGGATGTTTGCGCCCCCAAAGATTTTCCTTTGCGCCGCATAGAGACTCATGCCCGGGAAACGCCTGCCATCGCCTCACCTTGCCATGCGTCGTGCCGTGAAACTGACGTTGGCCGCCTGCGCCGTCGTGCTGGCGCTGGCCGGCTGCGAACGGGAAGCGGATCGCCGCGCCACGGCGCCGGTGCCGTCGGGCACGGCATCGGTGGCGGCAGCGACCAAGCCGGCGCCCGCGCAGGTGCCCGCCGAACGACCGCCGCCCGCACCGCCAGCACCGGCAGCACCGGCAGCACCGGCAGCACCGGCAACACCGCCGCGGCCATGGTTCGACGACATCCTCGATGCCGAAGGCAAGCTGGTGCGGGAAGCGTATCTGGCCATTGCTTCCGATTACAGCAGCGACGAGGCCATCGCCTATCGCTACGGGCCGGCCAATACCAAGCCGGTGGCGTCGGCGCCAACCCACTGGCAGCCGGAGGACAAGACCTTCTACCCGCACGCCAATGCCTGCTATCAGAAGGAGTTTCCCAAGTCCGAGCTGGACCACAACCTGAAGATCATCTATCAGCTGGGCCAGTTGGATTGCTCGCGCAACGATTACGGCAGCAATATGGGGGACGTGATTTATCGCCCGGATGCGGCGTCGGACCCCGGGGTTACCTCGCTGCTGACGCTGGCGCTGAGCGCCGGGACGATTGCCGAAAAACCGCAGCTGCCGTGGGTGTACGGGCATGTCGCGACCGATCCCCAGCTGAATAATCATGTCGCGGCCAATGGCGGCCAATTGCCCAGGCGCCCGATCGCCATGGGGCGCTGCAGCGAGCACGATTGCGCCCAGGCCTTGATCGCCTTCCAGAACGGCCTGATTGCCTCGGTCGGCAGCAATACCGCCTCGCACTCCGCCGCGGTGAAATTCCCTGCGGGCAAGGTGCCCACGGCGATTGCGATCACGACCAATTCGGAATTCGCGCTGGTGACGGTATGGGATACCGTCAACTTCAAGGGCCAGGTGGCGGTGCTGGCGCTGGGCAGCCTGGCCGATGGCAGCAAGGTGGGCGGGCCCTATGATCCCAGCGCGGGGTCGTGGCCAGGCCTTTACCCCGGCCTGCGCAACATGTCCAACTTTGTCTTTATCAAGCTGCTGGGCTTTATCGACCTGCCCGGGATGGTGGCGCCGACGGACATCTCGGCGGTCACGGATTTTGGCGTGATGCAGGACAACAGCACCCAGGGCTGGCTGATCGACCCGGTCGGACGCCGCGGCGCCAGCCTGACCATGACGGAGGTGAACCCGGCCACCAGCAGCGTCAACCAGAAGAGCTTCACCCGCGCCGGCATCAACGGCAAGCTGGTGTCGCGGGCCGGCGTGGCGACGGTGATCTCGAAGTCCGAGAAAAAGGTGATCTTCCTGAACCTGAAGCCGCTGTTCGACAAGGTCAACCGGGTCTACTTCGAAGGCAGCCATGCCGCGCTGCAATCGACCCTGGCCAACACCGGCCTCGGCGATGCCCAGTGGCCGCCGGTGTTTGCCGTCGACAATTACGCGCCCACCATCGTCAAGTCGGTGCGCCTGCCGCAAAAGCCCACCGCGGTCAGGATTTCGATCCTGCCGATTCCCGGCCGCGCCTGGGTGGCCACGGAAGAAGGGAAGATCCGCGCGTTCTCGGTGGCGGGACTGCAATCGGGCCGCAACCCCGATCCCGAGCGGATCGAAGAGATGCTGAGCGTGCAGGTCGGCAAGAATCCCACCAGCATGAAGCACCATGTCAACATGGGACTGGGCAATTCCAACACCAGGCTGTGGGTGGTATCGCGCGGCGCGCAGAAGATCCAGCTGGTCGACATGGTGGGCCTGACCGTGGAAAAGACGCTGCAGGACTCGCGCATCGTCGATCCCATCGCAGTGGACGAGACCCAGCAGAACCCCTTGCTGACCAGCGTGATCACCATTACGGATTACACCGGCAGGCAGGTGATGAACTACCGCTACGCGCCGATCGCGCTGCAAGGCGGCAATACGCCGCTGCAAATGGGCATCGGCAAGTCGGGCAATGCGCCGTTCGAGTTTGGCGGCGCCTACGAAGTGCCCGGCAAGCCGTTCGATTTCACCCAGAGCAATGTGCCATGAACACGCTGCCCCGTGCTGCCACGCGTCTCGCGAGCGCGGTCACGGCGCGCTGACCAGCACCGCGTTGGCCGGGTCTGGCGCCGCGTTGCCCTCCATCACCACCAGTTGCACCGGTGACGGCGCCTGCGGCGACAGCGTCGACACCACCTCGCGCAGCGGACCGATGGCAGTGCCATTGGCCATGCCGGCAGGGTTGGTCCTGAAGCTCGCCACCGGCGTCTTCTGCGCGCCCACATAGACGCTGTATTGCGTTTGCGGCTTCAGCTTGAACAGCGAGACTTCCAGCGCGTCGACCACGCCCAGGTTACGCGCGACCACGAAACCCCTGGCCTCGCCGCGGGGCGGTTTGAGTGCAACGTTGACCGGTTCGCTGTTGGCCCGCGGCACGAGGTTGTCGGTGCCGGCACCGGCGGGCACGGCATTGCTGACATAGACCAGCGCCTGCGGCGCCTGGCCCACCGGCACGCGCGCCGTGACGCGGTTGGAGGCGGTGTCGATCACATCCACGGCATCGCCGTTTTCCAGGCCGACATAAACGCGCGAGCCGTCATCGGCCGCCCAGATGCCGTGCGGCAGCGCGCCGACCGGGATGGCCGCGACCAGCGTGGGCGTGGCGTCGGTGGTGAACACCTTCACCACGTTCTCGCCCCCCACCGTCACGTAGGCGAGCGTGCCGCGCGCGGTGCGGGCAAAGGCCAGGTGGTTGGTGATGAAGCCGGTATCGAACACGCCCTTCACTGCCAGCTTGTCGGTATCGATGCGCGTGACCTTGCCCACGTCCTTGTGCGTCATCCAGACTTCCTTGAAATCCGGCGTGAACTGCAGGAACGGCGAGAACGGGCTGGCCACGTCCAGCCGCTTGACTACCTTGTGGGCCCTGACGTCGATCACGTCGACCACCGGATTGAAGCTGGACACGACGAACGCAAGCTTGCCCGCCGGGTGAAACAGCACCATGCCCGGCCCCGCCGTGGTCGGGATGCGGCGGGTTTCGCGGAACGTGGCAGGGTCGATGACCGAGATGTAGTCTTCGCCGCGCACCACCACCCACACCTCCTTGCCATCGGCGGTAAAGAAGCCCTCATGCGGGGAACGGCCGATATACGCGATGCCCTTGACCCGGTTGGTGGCGGTATCGATGAACGCGACCGAGTTGGAGCCATTGGAGATGGCGATCAGTGTCCGGTGGTCCGGGGAGAACCCGAGGCCGTGGACGTTGAGTTCGCCCTTGTACAGCGGCGACAGCACGTCGGGCCGTGCATTGCCGAGCCGGATCTGGCCTAGCAAGCGGTTCCCGACGGGATCGATCACCGACACGGTGTTGCTGTTCTGGTCCGCGGTGTACACGCGGTCCTGCGGTTGCGGGGCGGCGCCGGCCAGCGGCGCGACGAGGGAGATGGCCAGGGCGGCGAGGGTTTTCTTGTTCATGGCGGTGACGGAACGGGATGCGGTTGGCACGGGTGGCGGGACTTGCATGGTCAGCGCGGCGTGACCTGGGGCGGCTGCGCCCGGTGGCGCTGCAACCACGCCTGCATCAGCCGTATCTCGTTCTGCTGCTCGGTGATGATGCCCTGGGCCAGGTTGCGCAGCGCGGGGTCCTTGCCGTACAGCAGCAGCGCCTTGGCCATGTCGATCGCGCCCTGGTGGTGCGGGATCATCATGGCGACGAAGTCATGGTCCGGCACGCCGTTGGTGGGAGCGTGCGTCATGCCGTGATGCATCACGTCCATGGCGTCATCGATCAGGCCGGCATAGGGCTTGGCGGTGCTGGCGACAAAGGGCGGCGGTGCCGCCGCGTGGGCGGCGTGCTGGTGCGTGTTCTGGGCTGGTGCGGCAAAGCTTGCCGCCGACAGGCACAGCGCTGCCATGGCGCGTGCCGCTGGGCCGGCGCCATGGTGTGGGGAACTCCGTTGCATCGCAGGGTCTCCGGTTGGCCCGGCCTGGCGTGTGCCTGGTCCGGGAGGGTTACCTGCGTATACACGCGAGGCGCCCGGGCTATTCCATCATGGACGAAAAATTTTCTCCGACGTTGCAGGCCTTGGCCCGCAACCACCAACGTCGCTTCAAGGCTTCGCCTCCCCCGCCGCCTGGCCGTCCAGATACTGCAGCACCTGGAACGCCGCCTTCACCCGCTCGGCGACCGGATAGTTCTTGTTCGCCAGCATCACGATGCCGATGCGCTGCGACGGCACGTAGGCGACATAGGCGCCGAAGCCATTGGTCGAGCCGGTCTTGTTGACCAGCATGCCGCCGCGCGCGGCCTGCGGCGGCTCCAGGCGCGCCACCGGGTTGGCCTCGAACACCACCTGCTGCGAACTGCCGGCCAGCACGCTGTCGCGCCGCGCCGGCCACGGGTACATTTCCCAGGCCAGCCCCTGCACCATGTCGCCGACCCGGAAGTAGCCGGTGCGGGTCGTGGCCAGTGCGCGCCGCAGGGTCTGGTCCAGCCCGCTGCTGTCAATGTTGGCCATGACGAAGCGCATCATGTCGGCCGACGTGGTTTTCACGCCGTAGGCCTCGGCATCGAGCACGCCCGGCGTCACGCGGACCGGCTTGCCATCTTTCGCATAGCCATAGGCATAGTCGCCCATGCGCGCCTGCGGCACCGTGATGTAGGTGCTGCGCAGCCCCAGCGCGGGGAACAGGGTCTTCTCCATCAGTACGTCGAACGGATGCCCCATGCTGCGCGCGGCGAGGTAGCCGAACAGGCCGATGCTGGGATTCGAGTATTGCCGGTAGGTCCCCGAGGCGTAGCGGGGGCGCCAGTTGCGGAAATAGTCGACCATCTTGCCGGTATCGGTGACGGCCGCCGGAAACTGCAGCGGCAGGCCGCCGGCGGCATAGGTGCCGAGGTCCAGCAGGCTGGTCGCGCCCACGCTGCTGCCGGCGAGCTGCGGCAGGTACTTCGCCGCAGCGTCGGCCAGCGACAGGTCGCCGCGGGCCTGCGCATAGGCGGCCAGCGTCGCGGTGAAGGTCTTGCTGACCGAGCCGATCTCGAACAGCGTGTCGGCGTCGACCTTGCGATCATCGGCTTTGTCGGCGACGCCGTAGTGGAAATGGTATTGCTTGCCGCCGGCCGTGACCGCCACGGCCATGCCCGGCACGTCATGCGCCTGCATGACCGGCTGGATCGCCGCGTCGACGACACGCTTGAGCGTGCCGGCATCGACGCCGGCATGGGCACTGGCGCCGCAGAGCAGCGCCGCAGCGACGGCAATGCCCTGCATTGCCCTTTCAAGAGTTTGGTTCATATCAGACTGTCGAGACCGTGGTTTGCCGGCAAGCCAGCGCAGCCGGCGCTGGGAAATATACGAGACTTTACCGTCTCCCCCGGGTCTGGCCGCGTGGAAACCGGTGTCCGGTCCCCGGCCTGGATCGGTCCACCGGTCATCGTTCTGTCATCCACCCCCGCCAGAATGCGCAGGTCATTCAAGTCAGGGAGGCGACATGACGCACGCAATTGAAGTTCGCGGGCTGAGCAAATCGTTCCGTGCGGACCGCAAGGCGCTTGACGATGTCACGCTGCAGATCGCACCGGGCGAGATGGTCGCGCTGCTGGGCGCGTCCGGGTCCGGCAAGTCTACGCTGCTGCGCCACGTGGCCGGATTCGTCACCGGCGACGCCGGCGCTGGCGAGATCCTGGTCAACGGCCGCCACGTGCAGCGCAATGGCCGGCTGGCGGGCAACGTACGCCAGGTGCGGCGCGAGATCGGTTTCGTGTTCCAGCAGTTCAACCTGGTGGGACGCCTGCCCGTCATCACCAATGTGCTGGTCGGCATGCTGGCGCGCGTACCCAGGTGGCGCGGCCTGCTGCGCGTGTTCAGGGCCGATGAGATCCGCAGCGGGCTCGATGCGCTTGCGCAAGTTGGTATAGACGACTATGCCTTTCAGCGGGCTTCGACGCTGTCGGGCGGCCAGCAGCAGCGCGCCGCCATCGCGCGCACGCTGGTGCAGAACGCCAGCGTGATCCTGGCCGACGAACCGATCGCCTCGCTCGATCCGGAATCGTCGCGCCGCGTGATGTCGCTGCTCAGGCAGATCAACCGCACCCGCAAGGTGGCGGTGGTGGTATCGCTGCACCAGGTGGACGTGGCCATGCGCTACTGCCCGCGCGTGGTGGCGCTGCGCCACGGCAAGGTGGTCTTTGACGGCCCCTCGGCGGCGCTGACGCCGGCCATGCTGCGCGATCTCTACGGCACCGAAGCCGACGAACTGCTGCGCGAGCCCGTGCCGGAAGACGACGCCGCCACCGCGCCCATGCCGGCGCCGGCGCTGGTCACGATGAACCTGGCCGCCGCCTGAGCGGTTGCCGCATAGCCACTCACCCCAAACCGCTTTCCACCGGAGTTGCCCATGCTTCGCAGAACCTTCATCGCCGTCGCGGCCTCGGCCGCAATTACCCTTCCCGCCCTGCCCGCCTTCGCCCAGGACGCCAAGAGCCTGAGCATCGGCTTTATCTCGACCGAATCGTCGTCGAACCTGAAAACCGCCTGGCAGCCGCTGATCGACGACCTGAGCAAGACCCTGGGCGTGCCGGTCAAGCCGTTCTTTGCCTCCGACTATGCCGGCATCATCGAAGGCATGCGCTTCAACAAGGTGCAGATCGCCTGGTTCGGCAACAAGTCGGCGATGGAGGCGGTCGACCGTGCCAGCGGCGAGGTCTTTGCGTCGGTGATCGACAAGGACGGCAACCCGGGCTACTGGTCGGTGCTGGTGGTCAACAAGGACAGCGACCTGAAGAGCGTCGAAGACGTGATCAGGCGCGGCAAGGAACTGACCTACGGCGCCGGCGACCCGAACTCCACCTCGGGCACGGCGGTGCCGGGCTTCTACCTGTGGAGCGCCAACAAGGTCGAGCCGAAGACGCTGTTCAAGGCGGTGCGCATCGGCAACCATGAAACCAACCTGCTGTCGGTACTGAACAAGCAGGTGGACGTGGCCGTCAACAACACCGAGAACATGGAGCGCTACCGCATCAACACCGGCAAGAACGCCTATGACCAGGTGCGCGTGCTGTGGAAGTCGCCGCTGATTCCGGCCGACCCGATGGTCTACCGCAAGGACCTGGCGCCCGAACTGAAGAAGAAGATCCAGACCTTCTTCGTCAACTACGGCAAGGGCGCCGACGCCGCGCGCGAGAAGCAGGTGCTGGCGGCCCTGACTTACCAGGGCTTCCGCGCCTCGAACGACGCGCAACTGGTGCCGATCCGCCAGATCGAGCTGGCGCGCGAGAAGGCCAAGATCGAATCGGACACCACCCTGGCCGCCGCCGACAAAGAAAAGCGCCTGTCCGACGTGACCCGCCGCCTGGCCGAGCTGGACAAGGCCGCCGGCAGCGCCAGCAGCACGCAGTAAGCAGCCCGCGGCGAGCACGCCGTTCCCCTGCCTTGCCGGGGCCGGCGGCGCGTCGCCGCGGCCTCGCACCGTTCTCGAATTCCCCGTTTCCGGACCGCTCCATGACCGTCACCGCCACGCCTGGCCTGCCTCCCACGCCCCGAAGCCATGTGCGACCGCCGCGCACGCCCCTTGCCGTGCCGCTGACCTGGGCGGTGCTGCTGGCCATGCTGGCCCTCTCGTGGCAAGGCGCCGACATGCGCCCGCTCGACCTGCTGCGCGATTCCGACAACATGGCGCGCTTTGCGGCAGACTTCTTCCCGCCCGATTTCCGCGACTGGCGCCACTACCTGGACGAGATGCTGGTCACCGTGCAGATCGCGCTGTGGGGCACGGCACTGGCCGTGGTGATGGCGGTGCCGCTGGGGCTGCTGTGCTCGGCCAACATCGTGCCGGCCTGGGTCTACCAGCCCGCGCGCCGCATCATGGATGCGTGCCGCGCCATCAATGAAATGGTGTTCGCCATGCTGTTTATCGTCGCTGTCGGGCTGGGCCCGTTCGCCGGCGTGCTGGCGATCTGGATCCACACCACCGGCGTGCTGGCCAAGCTGTTTGCCGAAGCGGTCGAGGCCATCGACCCGCGCCCGGTGGAAGGCGTGCGCGCCACCGGCGCCGGCCCGGTCGCGGAGATCGTCTATGGGGTGATTCCGCAGGTGCTGCCGCTGTGGCTGTCGTTCGCGCTGTACCGCTTCGAATCCAACGTGCGCTCGGCCTCGGTGGTGGGCATCGTCGGCGCCGGCGGCATCGGCACCGTGCTGTGGGAAATCATCCGCAGCTTCCAGTACGGGCAGACCTGTGCCGTGATGATCATCATCATCGTGTTCGTCTCGGCCATCGACATCCTGTCCGCCCAGATCCGCAAGGTGCTGGTCTGAACCCCATGCCGACCACCGAAGTCTCGCTGGCGCTGCGCGAAGTGCGCGGCTCCGACGCGGAGCTGCTGCACCTGTCCGCGCTGCTGGCCGCGATGGACGGCGAAGCGCCGCTGCCGCTGGCCACCATGCGCGAGCGCTATGCCACCATGCGCCGCCATCCGGACTACCGCTGCTACATGATGGTGGGCGCGGACGGCGTGCCGCTGGGTACCTTCAGCCTGCTGGTGTTTCCGGTGATGGTCCACGACGGGCGCCCCGAGGCGATTGTCGAAGCCGTGGTGGTGGCGCCGGCCGCGCGCGGCATGGGCATCGGCAAGGCCATGATGCGCGAGGCGATGCGCCTGGCGCGCGAGGCCGGCGCGGCCAAGCTGGCGCTGTCATCCAATGCGCGGCGGCTGCGCGCCCACCAGTTCTATCGCCAGCTCGGCTTTACCGAGCATGGCATCAGCTTCAGCATCGGGCTCTGAACTCAGGCCCGCCGCGCCGCTGCAGGTGAGGCGCCCGGCGCCGCACCCACCAGTTGCGCCAGCGCCGCCACCGCGCTCTCCAGCCCGCCGCTGTTGTCGATCTCGACCAGCCGGCATCCCGCCGGCACGGCGAACGCCTGCCGCGCGCGGGCCAGCCGTCTGGCAATCGCGTCTTCCGCTTCGCGTCCGCGCTGGCGCAGCCGCGCGGCCAGCACCTCGGGCTGCACCCGCACGTGCACCGCGCACAGCCTGGGGTAGCGCGCCACCGCTTGCGGCAGGTACTCGCGCGAGCCGTTGACGATGACCGTCAGGCCGCGCGCCAGCCACTGCTCGATCTCGATGCCGATGCCGTAATGCAGCCCGTGGCTGTGCCAGTCCAGCGCCAGGCAGCCGAGTGCCCGGCGGCGGTGGAATTCTTCCGGCGTCAGCGCCACCGAGGCCTCGTTGGCGTCGGCGGCGCGGGTGATGTAGCGATGCGCGATGACGATGCGGTGATCCGCTCCCAGGCGCTCGCGCAGCGCGCGCAGCAACGAGTCCTTGCCGCTGCCGGACGGGCCCATCAGGTAGAACAGGCCGTGTCCGTCGGCCACGGTCGCGGCGCTCATGCGCCGAGATACGCCGCGCCGGCGCCGTCCGTAGTGCTGCCGTCGAAGCCGTAATGGCGGGCGACGACAAAGTCTTCGCCCGCGGCAGGCTGCACGAAGACGCTGAGGCGGTCCACATGCAACGGCGCTTGCAGCAGCTTGCCGCTGGCTGCTTCCAGCTGCGCCATCGCGGCGCGCTGGCCGGCGGCATCGAGCACGCCGGTCAGGGTGATATGGAACACGAAGGTGCCGAACACATAGGGGTAGCCCCATGCGTCGAGCATGCGGCGCTCTGTATCGCTCAACTGCTCCGGCGTGCGCCTGGCCAGCTCCTGCGGCGACGGCGGCGCGCGCAAGGGATCAAACGCCAGCACGCAGGCATCGGCCAGCGCCTGCATCGGCGGCGAGCCGCCATCGGCGAGCGTCCACGCGATAAAGCCCCGCAGCGCGCGCAGCGCCAGCGCTGCATCGAACGGCGTGTGCCGGCGCGCAAGATCCAGCGCGGTGGCATCGACCATCGCCCCACTGGCGCCGTCGGCAAGCCGGAACGGCGGCTTCAGCGTGGCGTGCAGGCCGTAGTGGGCCGGCGCCTCGATCCAGTCCGGCGGCGCGGCGGGCAAGTCGCCGGGCGGAGGCAGCGAGGCGCCGGTGTCGGCGTCGCGGCCCAGCCAGTGTTTGCCGAAGGTGCCCAGCGGGCCGGAGGGCGACAGATAGATGGCGTAGCGGTACGCGGCTTGAGTCATGCGGCAAGGTTACCAGCGGCGTCATGCGCGCGCCGGCGCAGACTGCCCCGGTTTGGTGGGGTTGACCGCAGACAGTAGCGCAGGCAGATGACAGCCGGATGTCTAGACCAATCCCGCGCGGCCGCCTCAGTCATGGTCGGACACCGTCAGCTGCACCCAGTCGCCGGCGAAGCGCACCACGCTGTACTGCACCGGGTTGCCGTCGATATCGACGTTCAGCGCCTCGACCTGCAGCACCGGGCGCGTCTTGGGCTGGTTCAGCATCCGCGCCACCGGCGCGCTCGGCATCGCGGCGGTAATGCGCGACCACTTGCGCGTGTAATCGGCAATGCCGAAATGCGCCAGCGCGCGCGATACGGATTGCCTGGCGCGCAGCACCTCGTCGATGCCGGGAAAGCGCTTGAGGTCAAAGTAATGCTCGGCCACGTCGATGGTGCGGTCCTCGGCCTTGCCGATCATCTGCGCATGGAGCAGCTCGGCGGTGCGCGCCAGACCCAGTTGCCTGGCCACGTCCGGCGCGCGCACGACCTGGCTGGCAACGACTTCGGTATGGCCGCGCACGCCCTGCGCGGCCAGGTTCTGCGAGAAGCGCGTGCGGCGCCCGATGGCGTAGTCGATCGCGTGCTCCTGCACAAAGGTGCCGCGACCCTGCTCGATGCGCACCAGCCCGCTCAGTTCCAGCTCGCCCATGGCGCGGCGGATGGTATGGCGGTTCACGGCGAAGCGGTTGGCGAGTTCCGGCTCCGGCGGCAATTGCTCGCCCGGCAGGTACAGCTTCTTGCGGATGTCGTCCGCGAGCGCCTCGCCAATCTGGCGCCAGACGGCAACACCCGAACCCCGTTCCACTTCTCGATCAGACATCTTGCGCTGTCCTCTTGTCATCAAGCGTTAACCCATGCCGTGCGATTGTGCCTGAGTCATGCCGTACTGGCAGCGTGCCCGAGCAATCCCCTGCCCCGTCATGAAAGCTTCATTTGCCTGTGGTCTAGTGGCTGCGTGTTTCAGCAACGACATCTAAACGTATAGACGTATAGGGGGGATGATGCAAAGCGAAACCGCGGGCACCGAGGTGCCTGCCGCCAACGCCGCCCGCACCGCCTGGCTGCGGATCCTGGCGACGGCTCCAGCCGAAGCACTCGACAACGCTTACCAGCGGCTTGCGCAAGCGCAGGCCCTGCCCGCCTACCGGCTGCTGCGCAGGCCGGAGTCCGGCATGGCCATGGTACGCGGCCGCGCCGGCGGCACCGGGGCCCAGTTCAACCTTGGCGAAATCACGGTGACGCGCTGCGCGGTCGTGCTCGAGGACAGCGCCGGCGAGGGTGCCGCCGACGCCGCCGCGGGCGTCGCCTATGTCCAGGGCCGCAGCGTGCGCCATGCCGAGCAGGCCGCGGTGCTGGACGCGCTGCTGCAGCGTCCGGCCTGGCACCGGCGCGTGCAGGACCTGGTGCTCGCGCCGCTGGCCGACGCCCACGCCCGCCGCGCCGCGCACGCGGCGGCCACGGCCGCGCAGACGCGCGTCGAGTTTTTCACCATGGTCCGCGGAGAAGACTGAGATGCACACCGCCCAACCGATGCCATCCACGCCGGCCGCAGCGCTGCTGCCCGGCTTCAACGATCCGGTCGACGATGCCCAGCAGGTGTTCCGCGCCGCGCTGCAGGCGTTCGCCCACCCGGGCCAGTTGCAGGCGCTGCCGGCCTGCAGCGGGGTGCCCGAGGGCCTGTCACCGGCACTGGCCGCGCTGCTGCTGACGCTGGCCGATGCCGATACGCCGGTCTGGCTGCCGGCCGCCGTGCCGGCCGCGGCGCGTGCCTTCCTGCGCTTCCACTGCGGCTGCCGGCTGACGGATGAACCCGGCACCGCGGCCTTCGTCTGCGTGCCGGCCGGCCACGCCATGCCGGCGCTGGCGGACTGCGCGCAGGGCGACCCCGCCTTCCCTGACCGCTCGGCCACGGTGCTGCTGGAGGTGGCCTCGCTTGCCGACGGCGACACGCTGACGCTGCGCGGCCCCGGCATCGAGCAGATCCAGGCGCTGCGCGTTACCGGCCTGCCCGCGGGCTTTCGCGCGGCCTGGCGCGCCAACAACGCCGGCTTCCCGCTCGGCGTGGACCTGCTGTTGTGCAGCGGCGACCGGTTCTGCGCGCTGACCCGCACCACCATCGTGGAGGACTGACATGTATGTAGCCGTCAAAGGAGGCGAACGCGCCATCCTCAATTCCTACCGGATGCTCGACGCCTATCGCCGCGGCGACACCGCGGTGCCGGAACTGACGCTGGCACAGATCCGCGAGCAGATGCCGCTGGCGGTGGCGCGCGTGATGGCCGAGGGCTCGCTGTACGACCCGCACCTGGCGGCGCTGGCGCTCAAGCAGGCCGCCGGCGATCAGATCGAGGCGATCTTCCTGCTGCGCGCGTACCGCACCACGCTACCGCGCTTCGGCTATACGCAGCCGCTCGATACTGGCGCGATGCGCCTGCAGCGCCGGATCTCGTCGACCTTCAAGGACCTGCCGGGCGGCCAGGTGCTGGGACCCACCTACGACTACACGCAGCGGCTGCTGGATTTCTCGCTCGAAACCGGCCGCGCGCCGCAGCCCTTGCCCGCTGAGCAGGAACCACTGGCCGGCACCATGCCGCGCGTGACCAGCCTGCTGGAAGCGGACGAGCTGGTCGAAGCCGACGAGATTCCGGCCGGCGATCCCGCGCCGCCCGACCTGACGCGCGAGCCGCTGACCTTCCCCGCCGGCCGCGCCGCGCGCCTGCAGAACCTGGCGCGCGCCGACGAGGGCTTCCTGCTGTCGATGGGCTACTCGACCCAGCGCGGCTACGGCAACTCGCACCCGTTCGCGGCCGAGATCCGCTACGGCACGGCCGAGGTGGAGCTGTTCGTCGAAGAGCTCGGCTTCGCCGTCACCATCGGCGAGATCGAGCTGACCGAATGCCAGATGGTGAGCCAGTTCGCCGGCAATGCCGACGAGGCGCCGCGCTTTACGCGCGGCTATGGGCTGGTGTTCGGCTACAACGAGCGCAAGGCCATGTCGATGGCACTGGCCGACCGCGCCATGCGCGCCGAAGCACTCGGCGAGGCCGCCGACGCGCCCGCCAACGATATCGAATTCATGCTGTACCACAGCGACAACGTCGAGGCCTCTGGCTTCGTGCAGCACCTGAAGCTGCCGCACTACGTGGACTTCCAGGCCAACCTGGAACTGCTGCGGCGGCTGCGCGCCGGCGCGCCGGACGGCGTCATGCCCGCGACCGCGGCGGCACCGCCGCAGCCGCAATCACAGCCACAGCCGCAGCCACATCCGCAAGAGGAGACGCTGGCATGAACGCCGCCGACACCACCATGGCCGCGGGCATCGCCCGCGACGAGCACTACAACTTCGGCTATCTCGACGAATCGACCAAGCGCATGCTGCGCCGCGCATTGCTGAAGGCGGTGGCGATTCCGGGCTACCAGGTGCCGTTCGGCAGCCGCGAGATGCCCCTGCCGTACGGATGGGGCACCGGCGGCATCCAGGTGACCGCCGCGATCATCGGCAAGGACGATGTGCTCAAGGTGATCGACCAGGGCTCGGACGACACCACCAACGCCATCAATATCCGCCGCTTCTTCGCCCGCGTCACCGGCGTGCCGACCACCGAGCGCACCGCCGAGGCGAGCATCATCCAGACCCGCCACCGGATTCCGGAGACCGCGCTGCGCGCGGGCCAGACCGTGGTGTTCCAGGTGCCGATTCCCGAGCCGCTGCGCTGGCTGGAGCCGAGCGAAGGCGAGACCCGCACCATGCACGCACTGGCGGAATACGGCGCGATGCACGTCAAGCTGTACGAGGACATCGCCCGCCACGGCCACATCGCTACCACCTACGACTACCCCGTGATCGTCAACCAGCGCTACATGATGCGGCCTTCGCCGATCCCCAAGTTCGACAACCCCAAGCTGGACCTCAGCCCGGCGCTGATGCTGTTCGGCGCGGGCCGGGAAAAGCGCGTCTATGCGGTGCCGCCGTACACCGCCGTCAAGAGCCTGGACTTTGCCGACCACCCGTTCACCGTGGAGTCATGGTCCAACTGCTGCGCGCAGTGCGGCGCCACCGACAGCTACCTGGACGAGATCATCACCGACGACGCCGGCACGCGCCGGTTCGTATGCTCGGACACCGAGTACTGCGCCGACCGGCAAGCGGCACAAGCCCTGAAAAGCGCTGCCGGAGGTGCGCAATGAACGCCGCCCCGCTGCTGTCGGTGCGCAACCTGACGCGCACCTGGGACGGCCTGCACGGCTGCCATGACGTCAGCTTCGACCTGTATCCCGGCGAGGTGCTGTGCGTGGTGGGCGAGTCGGGCTCGGGCAAGAGCACACTGCTGCAGGCGCTGTCGATGCAGGCGCCGGCGCAGCGCGGCACGGTCAGCTACGCCATGCGCGAATCCGGCCTGACCGACCTGGCCACCTTGTCCAGCGCGCGCCTGCGGCTGCTGGCGCGCACCGACTGGGGCTTCGTGCGCCAGCATGCGCGCGACGGCCTGCGCATGCAGGTCAGCGCCGGCGCCAATATCGCCGAACGGCTGATGGCCGTGGGCGAGCGCCACTACGGCAACCTGCGCGAAGTCGCCGGCAGCTGGCTGGAGAAGATGGAGATCGACCTGACGCGGCTGGACGACGTGCCCGGCACCTTTTCCGGCGGCATGCAGCAGCGGCTGCAGATCGCGCGCAACCTGGTCACGCATCCGCGCCTGGTGTTCATGGACGAGCCCACGGCGTCGCTCGATGTGTCGGTGCAGGCCCGCCTGCTGGACCTGCTGCGCCGCCTGGTGGCGGACCTTGACCTGGCCGCGGTGCTGGTCACGCACGACCTGGCGGTGGCCAGGCTGCTGGCGCACCGCACCCTGGTGATGCAGGGCGGGCGCGTGGTCGAGCAGGGCCTGACCGACCAGATCCTCGACGATCCCCAGCATCCGTACACACAGTTGCTGGTTTCTTCCATCCTGCAGGGCTGAGCACGATGCACGCAGAACAACCACAGAAGCTGGTCGAGGTGCGCGGCCTCGGCAAGATGTTTACGTTGCGCAACCAGGGCGGCATCCGCCTGCCGGTCTTGCGCGCGATCGATTTCGATGCCGCGCGCGGCGAATGCCTGGTTCTGTCCGGGCCGTCCGGCACCGGCAAGAGCACGCTGCTGCGCTGCCTGTACGGCAATTACCTTGCCACCGAAGGCAGCATCCGGCTGCGCGATACCAGCGCCGACGGCGCGCCGTGGGTCACGCTGGGCGGTGCCACCGAACAGCGCGTGCTGCAGCTGCGCCGCGACGTGATCGGCTATGTCAGCCAGTTCCTGCGCGCGATCCCGCGCGTGGGCGCGCTCGACGTGGTCGCCGATCCGCTGCGGCAGCGCGGCGCCGGCCAGGACGAGGCGCGCGCCCGCGCGGCCGAGCTGCTGGCGCGGCTGAACCTGCCGCGCCGGCTGTGGGACCTGCCGCCCGCCACCTTCTCGGGCGGCGAGCAGCAGCGCGTCAACATCGCGCGCGGGCTGATCGGCGGCCATCCTGTCCTGCTGCTGGACGAGCCCACCGCCTCGCTCGACCCCGACAACCGCGCCGTGGTGGTCACGCTGATCCGCGAAGCGCTGGCCGAAGGCCGCGCGCTGATCGGCATTTTCCACGACGAAGCCGTGCGCGACGCGGTGGCCACGCGCCTGCTGCCGCTGCACCCCGCTAGCGCGACCGCCCTCGCCTGAACCGAACCGCCCCGAACGGAGCCAGACATGTCTGCGACCTACCTGACCCACGCCACCCTGGTGCTGCCGGACCGCGTGCTGCACGACAGCGCGCTGCTGATCGCGGATGGCCGCATCGCCGCGATCGAGCCCGATGCCGCGGCCGTGCCCGCGCACGCCGCCGTGATCGAACTGCACGGCCACACCCTGATGCCAGGCCTGGTGGACGTGCATTCCGACGCCATCGAGAAAGAGGTGGAGCCGCGCGCCAGCGTGCTGTTCCCGCTGGACTTCGCCGTGGCCCAGGTCGACCGCCGCAACGCCGCCGCCGGCATCACCACGCCTTATCACGCGCTGTCGTTCGCCGGCAACCAGTTCGGCGTGCGCAACGTCGACACCGCGGCCACGGTGGTGCGCACGGTCGCCGCCTACCGGCAGCACAGCCTGGTCGACAACCGCATCCACTGCCGCTACGAGGTCACCGACGCCGGCGCGGTGCCGGTGCTGGAAGCGCTGATGGCCGAAGGCGTGGTCGACCTGCTCTCGGTGATGGACCACTCGCCCGGCCAGGGCCAGTTCAAGACCCTCGACGCCTACCTGGCCTACATGATGGGCAACCACGGCATGAGCCGCGACGCGGCCGCCGATGCCGCGCGCCAGAAGGCCGCGGCGCTGGAGGGCGCGCACGAGCGCGTCAACCGGCTGGTGGCCGCGGCGCACGCGCTGGGCATTCCCACCGCCAGCCACGACGACGATTCGCCGCAGCGCATCGCCGCCATGCACGCGCTGGGCGTGCGCATGAGCGAGTTCCCGATCAACCTGGAGACCGCGCAGGCGGCCTGCGCGTGCGCGCTGCCGACCATCCTGGGCGCGCCCAACGTGCTGCGCGGCAAGAGCCAGAGCGGATCGATGCGCGCCATCGACGCGATCCGGGCGGGCGCCGGCACCATCCTGTGCTCGGACTACCAGCCTTCCACCCTGATCGCCGCCGCATATGCCGCCGGACGCCAGGCCGGCCTGCCGCTGCACCAGGCGCTGGCGCTGGTCACCGCCCACCCCGCCGATGCCTGCCGGCTTGCCGACCGCGGCCGCCTGGCGCCGGGGCTGCGCGCCGACGTGATCGCGGTGTCCGAGGTGGCCGGCCAGCCGATGGTCACGCACACTTGGTCGGGCGGACGGCTGGTGTTTGCGGCGGGCTACCCGTCGCTGCGGCCCGCCGCCGGTGCTGCCGTGCCGCGCCGGACCGCGCTGCGCGAGGTGGCGTGACGGCTCCGGGGCCGGCGATGAGCTTGCCTCGTATTGCCAATCATTGTGCGTCGAGGTCCGGCGTCACGCCCCGGGGTTGAATCCCAGCGCCGCGCTGACCGCGCGCGCCTCGCGCCGCACGGCGCTGCCGATGGGGCCGTCGATGGCGGGGTCGAAGCCGCCGGTGGCACCCAGCGCGGTCAGCACCGCGCACACCCGCCCGGTGTAGTCGCGCACCGGGGCAGCCACCGCGCTGATGCCGGTCAGGTTGGTGTCGCGCACCCAGGCGCAGTCGTCGGCCCGCACCGCGCGGCGCAACGCGCCAATGGGGTCGTCGGCATCGAGCTGCGCCAGCCGCGCCGGGCTGGCGGCCGCAAGCTCTTCCCTGGCCTGCGCCAGGACCCCTTTTTCATCGAGCAGCCCCAGGAACACGCGCCCCGTGGCCGACCACAGCAGCGGCATCACCGAGCCCGCGCGCACGTTCACCGTCACCGGCAGGCCCGGTTCCTCGAAGCGCATGATGGTGGGCCCCTTGTTGCCCATCACCGCGACAAAGCAGGTCACCTCCAGGGTCTCGCGCAGGCGCACGAGCGACGCCTCGGCCAGCCGGATCGGATCGGCCTGGCGCATCGCGGCCATGCCGATCTGCAGCGCCTCGAAGCCCAGGTGGTACTGCTGCGTGCCGGGCTCCTGCGCCACCAGGCCTTCTTCCAGCAGGCTGACCAGGTAGCGGTGCACCTTGGCCGGGCTTTCGTCGATATGCGCGGCCAGCGCGGTCAGGCTGGCACGGCCGCCGAGGCGGGCCAGCCCCTTCAATACCGCCATGCCGGTGACGGCGGACTGCACGCGCTGGCGCCGTTCCCGGGTGCGGGTGGTAGAGGGCTCAGTGGCGGATTCGGGAGCTTTGGATCGGGGCATGGCGAACGGAGCGGCGCGAGAAGGTACGGGTCGTCACGGCGACAGCGGACGCTGCCACCCCGTGACGGGGAGCGGTTCAAGGTTAACCCGCATTCAATCGTTACGCAATGCGTATATGATTTACGCAAAACAGAAAACGCCGGGCCAGGACCCGGTCCATCCTTCAGGAGACAAACACCATGCCCCGCCCCCGCTTTGCCCTTGCCGTGCGCCTGGCCGTCGGCGCGCTGGCCTTGCCGATGCTCGCCACTAGTGTTGCCCAAGCCGCCGATCCCTATCCCGCCAAGCCGATCCGCTGGATCGTGCCGTACGCCGCCGGCGGCGGCTCCGATTTCCTCGCGCGCACCATCGGCCAGGGCCTGTCGGCCAAGGTGGGACAGCCGGTGGTGGTCGACAACAAGCCCGGCGGCAATACCGCCATCGGCGCCGCCGAGACCGCGCGCGCGGCCGCGGACGGCTATACCGTGCTGTCGGCCGACAACGGCACACTGGTGTTCAATCCCGTGCTGTACAAGTCGCTGTCCTACCATCCCGGCAAGGACCTGGCGCCGGTGACGCTGCTGGGCCGCTTCCCGATGATCCTGGTGGTGGGCGCCGCCAGCCCGGCCAAAAGCGCCAGGGAATTCATCGCGCAGGCCAAGGCCACGCAGGGCGGCATCAACTACGGCTCGGCCGGCGCAGGCAGCCCGCACCACCTGGCGATGGAACTGCTGAAGGTCGAAGCCGGCCTGCCGATGACACACGCGCCGTACCGCGGCGCCGCGCCGGCGCTGTCCGACGTCGCCGCCGGCCAGGTCGCCGCGATGATGGTCGACTATGCCGCGGGTGCCGGCTTCATCAAGGGCGGCAAGGTGCGCCCGCTGGCCGTTGCCAATGCCACCCGCCTGCCGCAGCTGCCCGATGTGCCGACCTTCGCCGAGCTGGGCTACCCGCGGGTCGAAGCCGCGGCGCTGGTCGGCATGGTGGTGCCGGCCGGCACGCCGCCGGAGGTGATCAACACGCTGAACAAGGACGTGGTCGCGGCCATCCGCGAGCCGGCGGTTAACAAGCGGCTGGTCGACTTTGGTGTCGAACCGGTGGGCAACACGCCGGCGCAGTTCAGCGAGCTGCTGCGCACCGAATCCGGCCGCTGGAGCAAGCTGATCCGCGACCTGAAGATCACGCTGGACAACTGAGTCCGGCCGCAACACCGCTGGCCGTCCGGCGCGCCCGGGCGGCAGCGCTTTTTGCCAGGCATCGATGCCTGCCAGGAGTCCGCAGCATGAGCACCGCCTCCCCCGCCGCCGCGCGCGGCTGCCCGATCGACCACAGCACCCTGACCGCCCCCAACGGCTGCCCGGTCAGCCACAACGCGGCGCAGTTCGATCCCTTCGGCGACGGCTACCAGCAGGACCCGCCCGAATACGTGCGCTGGTCGCGCGAGCAGGAGCCGGTGTTCTACAGCCCGCAGCTGGGCTACTGGGTGGTCACGCGCTACGACGACATCAAGGCGATCTTCCGCGACAACCTGACCTTCAGCCCGTCGATCGCGCTGGAAAAGATCACGCCCACCGGCGACGAGGCCAATGCCGTGCTGGCCAGCTACGGCTACGCCATGAACCGCACGCTGGTCAATGAGGACGAGCCCGCCCACATGCCGCGCCGGCGTGCCCTGATGGCGCCGTTCACGCCGGCCGAACTGGCGCACCACGAGCCGCTGGTGCGGCGCCTCACGCGCGAGTATGTCGACCGCTTTATCGACGATGGCCGCGCCGACCTGGTCGACCAGATGCTGTGGGAAGTGCCGCTGACGGTGGCGCTGCATTTCCTGGGCGTGCCCGAAGAAGACATGGACCTGCTGCGCCAGTACTCCATTGCCCATACCGTCAACACCTGGGGCCGGCCCAAGCCGGAGGAACAGGTCGCGGTGGCGCACGCGGTGGGCAACTTCTGGCAGCTGGCCGGCCGCATCCTCGACAAGATGCGCGAGGACCCGTCCGGCCCCGGCTGGATGCAGTACGGGCTGCGCAAGCAGAAGGAGCTGCCCGAGGTAGTGACCGACTCCTACCTGCATTCGATGATGATGGCCGGCATCGTGGCCGCGCACGAGACCACCGCCAACGCCTCGGCCAACGCCATCAAGCTGCTGCTGCAGCATCCCGATGCGTGGCGTGAAATCTGCGAAGACCCTGCGCTGATTCCCAATGCGGTCGAGGAATGCCTGCGCCACAACGGCTCGGTGGCGGCGTGGCGGCGGCTGGTCACGCGCGACACCGAGGTGGGCGGCATCCGCCTGCCGGCGGGCAGCAAGCTGCTGATCGTGACCGCGTCGGCCAACCATGACGAGCGCCATTTCGCCGATGCCGACCTGTTCGACATCCGCCGCGACAACGCCAGCGAGCAGCTGACCTTCGGCTACGGCTCGCACCAGTGCATGGGCAAGAACCTGGCGCGCATGGAGATGCAGGTCTTCCTGGAAGAACTGACGCGCCGGCTGCCGCATATGCGCCTGGCCGCGCAGGCCTTCACCTATGTGCCGAACACTTCGTTCCGCGGGCCTGAGCACCTGCTGGTGGAGTGGGATCCCGCGCAAAACCCCGAGCGCCGCGACCCGGCCTTGCTGGCGGTGCGCCAGCCGGTGCGCATCGGCGAGCCCTCGGCGCACACCACCGCGCGCACGGTGGTGGTCGAAAGCGCCACGCCGGCTGCCGACGGCGTGCTGCGGCTGCGGCTGGTGGCGCCCGACGGCAAGCCGCTGCCGCGCTGGGCGCCGGGCTCGCATATCGACGTGGAATGCGGCGACACCGGGCTGTCGCGCCAGTATTCGCTGTGCGGCGATCCGGACGATGCGGCGGCGCTCGAGATCGCGGTGCTGCGCGATCCCGCCAGCCGCGGCGGCTCGGCCTGGGTCCATGGCAGCGTCAGCGCCGGCGACCGCCTGCGCATCCGCGGGCCGCGCAACCATTTCCGCTTCGACGAACAATGCCGGCGGGCCATCTTCATCGCCGGCGGCATCGGCGTCACGCCCGTCAGCGCGATGGCGCGGCGCGCCCGCGCGCTCGGCATCGACTACACCTTCCACTACTGCGGGCGCTCGCGCCACGCCATGGCCATGCTAGACGAACTGCAGACGCTGCACGGCGCGCGGCTGCACGTGCACGCCAGCGACGAAGGCCGGCGCGCCGACTTCGGCAAGCTGCTGGCGCAGCCTGACGCGGACACCCAGATCTATGCCTGCGGCCCGCAGCGCCTGCTCGATGCGCTGGCCGAATGCTGCGCGGCATGGCCGGCAGACGCGCTGCGCGTCGAGCATTTCGTCTCGCGGCTGGGCAGCCTGGATGCGTCGAAGGAACAGGCCTTTACCGTGGAGCTGAAGGACTCCGGCCTGGTGCTGGAAGTGCCGGCGGGGCAGACGCTGCTGGGCGCGCTGCGCGGCGCCAATATCGACGTGCAGAGCGACTGCGAGGAAGGCCTGTGCGGCTCATGCGAAGTGCGCGTGCTGGCGGGCCAGGTCGACCACCGCGACGTGGTGCTGACGCGCGCCGAGCGCGACGCCAACCACCGCATGATGGCGTGCTGCTCGCGCGCCTGCGGTGGCGGCCGGCTGGTGCTGGAGCTCTGAGCGCGCCGGCGTCAGGCCGTGGCGTTGAAGGCGTCGTGATAACGGACCGTGCCGGCCGGGCAGGCACCCCCGAACGCCAGCGCCTGGAAATATTCCGGCGGCACGCCCGGCAGCACCAGCCCGGGCTGCGCGGCAAAGCCGAAGCGTCCGTAGTAGGCCGGCTCGCCCAGCACCACGCAGCCGGCCGCGCCCTGGCGGCGCAGCGCGTCCAGCGCGGCGCGCACCAGTTGCGCGCCGATGCCCTGCCCCTGCCGCGGCGGCACCACCGACAGCGGCCCCAGCCCCTGCCATCCCGCCGCACCGGACGAGACCGTGACCGGCGAGACCGCGACGTGCCCGACCAGCGCGTCGCCGTCCTGCGCCACCAGCGACAGCGTCAGCTGGCCTGCGCGGCGCAGCGCATCGACGATGAAGGCCTCGGTCTGGCTGGCATGCGGCGCGCTCAGGAAGGCGGCAGTGGTCAGCCTGGCGATGGCGTCGGCGTCGGCCGGCACTTCGGGACGGATTTGCAGGGACATGGCGATGGGGCTGCGGCGAGCGTTTCGATCCAGCGGCGATTCTACCGCTGGCATGCCGGGACCGGCACGGCAAGCGCACCGTTGCGGCGTAGGACAAAACCTGACAACGGCCGCAAGGACACAGGGCTAAAGTAGCAGCGCACCCGCCGCCCCCGTTCTGTCTGCCTCATGCCTCCTGACCCCGCCGCCGTCCACGCCGTTCCCACCCCCGATCTCCGCCGCTGGCGCCGCACCGCCGTGCACCTGGGCGTGTCGTGGCTGGCCATGGCACTTGCCGTTCCCGCCACGGCAGCCGCGACCGTGGCCGCGCCGCCGCTGTCCGGGCTCGCCACGCTGCTGCTGGGCACGGTGCGCGGCAAGCCGACCGGCATGAACGGCGTCACGCGCCTGACCACCGGCGACGCCGACCGGCAATTGCGCCTGGCCTGCCAGGAGCTGATGCGCGCCGGCCCGGTCGACCTGGACGACACCACGCGCTTCGACGGCTGCGTGGCGCGGCCCGGCAAGATCGTCGACTTCCACCTGAAGGTCTCCGGCGTCGATGCCAGCCGCGACGACACCCGTGATTTCATGGCCACGGCCAAGCCGATCCTCGAGCGCGGCATCTGCCGCAACCCGGACGTGCCGGTGCTGGGCAAGCTGGGCGTCAGGCTGCGCTATCACTATGCGGCCGGACAGAAGCCGCTGGTCCTGCTCGACATCCCGCCGGACCAGTGCCGCGGCAAGTGAGCCGACCGGCTCAGGCCGCGCGCCCGTTCCCCAGCACCTCTTCGCAGACCGCCAGCCACGCGCGCGCCGCGTGCGACAGGTAGCGCCCCGGCGACCAGATATGGGCCATGGTCCAGTCCACCGCCGGTTCGGTGAGGCGCGCCATGGCCAGCGTGTCCTGCGCCTGCAGGCGCTCGGCCAGCGGCTGGGGCAGGAAGGTGGTGCCCAGCCCCGCCGCCGCCATCGACGCCAGGAAGTCCCAGTGCCCGCTGCGCGCCACCACGCGCGGCTCGATACGCGCTTCGACGAACGCCTGCCGCAGCTTGCGCGTCAGCGAAAAATCCTCGGTCAGCATCACCAGCGGCTCGTCGCGCAGCGCCGCCAGCGACACGGTGCGCTCGCGCGCCCAGGCCGCCTTGCGCGGCCCCACCGCCCAGATCGGATGGCGGCCGAACTGGCGCGTTTCCAGCGCCAGGCCGCTGTCGCCCGGCAGCACCGTGGCACCGACCTCGAGCTCGCCGCTGGCCACCAGTTGTTCCACCACCTGCCCGCCGTGCTCGTCCAGCGTCAGTGACAAGTTCGGATAGCGCTGCCGGAACGCGCTGACCGCCGGCGAGAAGAACAGGTTGACCATCGGCGGGATGCCGACCGTCAACTGCCCCCGCCCGAGCGAGGACAGGTCCGCTACCTCAAGCGTCAACCGGTGCACCACGCCCAGCGCCTCCTGGCCGCGCTCGTACACCACGCGGCCCACATCGGTCAGGCGCACGCTCTTGCCTTCGCGGATCAGCAGCGGCTGGCCGACTTCATCCTCGAGCTGGCGGACCATCTTGCTGATGGTCGACTGGGTCACGAACAACGACGAGGCGGCCTGGGTAAAGCTGCGCAGCCGCGCGGTCTCGACGAAATAGCGCAGCGCGCGGATATCGATGGGCATGGTCGGGTGGAAGGAGGCTGCGCGGGCAATGCCGGGCAGTTTCGCACTTCCATGAATAAGGCGAATGGAAAGGCCAATATTAAATCATGAATGGAATGCGAAAGGTGCGGCTACACTTCGCTTCCACATGTCGCCCCTGTCCAACCGCGCCCCCCAATGAAGCGCGGAGCGGCAGGCGGCGGCGAGCGCCCCCAAACTTCCCTTCAAGACCCCCGCCCCATGGCTAGCTGGCCGAATGCACGACAGTGGCTGTTCTCGCTGAAGGCATTCGCCGCCGCGATGCTGGCGCTCTACATCGCGTTGGCGCTGGGCCTGGCGCGGCCGTACTGGGCCATGGCGACGGTGTACTTCGTCTCGCATCCGCTCACCGGCGCGACCCGCTCCAAGGCGGCATATCGCGTCGCCGGCACCGTGCTGGGCGCCACCGCCGCGGTGGCGACGGTGCCGCAACTGGTCAACATGCCGATCGTGCTGATGGGCGCGATCGCGCTGTGGATCAGCGTGCTGGTGTACCTGTCGCTGCTGCAGCGCACGCCGCGCAGCTACGTGTGCCTGCTGGCGGCCTATACCCTGCCGATCGTGGCGTTGCCGGCGGTCAGCCAGCCGGCGCAGATCTTCGACATCGCGGTGGCACGGATCGAAGAGATCGTGATCGGCATCGTCTGCGCCGGGCTGGTGGGCTCGGTGGTGTTTCCGGCCAGGGTCGCCCCGGCGCTGCGCGCGCGTGCCGATACGTGGCTCGCCGACGCCGCGGCGTGGGCCACCGACATCCTCCTTGGCAGCCCGCGCGCCGACCACAGCCGCCACCGGCTGGCCGCCGACATCCTGCAGCTGGACCAGCTGATCAGCCAGCTGGCGTACGACACCGAAGGCAGCCACACGCTGCGCCACGCGCGCGCGCTGCGCCGGCGCATGACCATGCTGATGCCGCTGCTGTCGTCGCTGGACAGCGTGCTGCAGGCGCTGCGCTGCCACACGGGCAGCATCCCGCCGGATCTGCGCGACGCGCTGGCGGCGACCGCGGCATGGCTTGGCGGGCATGCGGTTGCGGCGCCTCCCGCCGCGCTCGCGGGCGCGCCGTTCACGCCCGGCTCCGGCGCGAGCGGCTGGCATGACCGCCTTGCCGCCACGGCGGCCGACCAGCTGCAGCGCCTGCGCACCCTGTACGGCGAATGCCGCGCCCTGCAGCAAGGCATCGGCGACCACCGCGCCGGCTCGCCACTGGCACGCGGCGAACCCGGGGCGGAAGCGGCGGGCCATCACCATGACCACGGCATGCTGCTGTTCGGCGCGGTGTCGAGCGGACTCGCCGTGTTCAGCGCCGGGCTGCTGTGGATCTTCTCGGGCTGGGAGGACGGCGCCGGAGCCGTGGTGGTGGCTTCGATCGCGTGCTGTTTCTTTGCCGCCGTCGACGAGCCGCGGCGCATGGCCGGCGCCTTCGTGCGCTGGAGCACGATCTGCCTGCTGATTTCGTCCGGCTACCTGTTCCTGGTGGTGCCGCATGCGCACACCTTCGAAGCGCTGGCGGCGATGCTGGCGCTGCCCTATCTGGGCATCGGCCTGCTCGTGGCGCGGCCCGGGTTCCAGCTGATCGCGATGCTGCTGTCGGTCAACACCGCTGCCTTTGCCAATGTGCAGGCGGTGTTCGACGCGGATTTCCTCGCCCTCTTCAATACCTGCCTGGCCAGTGCCGCGGCCATGGTGTTCGCGCCGCTGTGGTCGGTGGCGGCACGGCCGTTCGGCGCGCGCGCCGCGGCGCGGCGGCTGGTGCGCGCCAGCTGGCACGACCTGGCGCAGGCCGCCACGCTGCGCGCCACCGATGGCGATGCGCGGCTGGGCGCACGCATGCTGGACCGGCTCGGGCAACTGGTGCCGCGCCTCGGCGCCGCCGGCGATCCCTTGTCGGCGGACGGCTTTCATGCGCTGCAGGTCGGCTATTGCGCGCTGGCGCTGCACAAGGCGCTGCCGGACTTGCCAGCGCCGGCGCGCAAGCCGGTGCGCCGCGTGCTGGCCGCGGTGGCGCGGCATTTCCGCGCGCAAGGGCGCGCCGGCCAGCGCGTGCCGGTGCCAGCGGGGCTGGCCACCGCCGTGGGCGAGGCCATCGCCGCGGTGGCGGCCAGCGGCCGCGCCGGCCAGCGCGGCACGCTGGGCGCGCTGGTAGTACTGCAGGTCACGCTGCTGCCCGCTGCAGCCATGACCCCGTCCCGCTGATCTCCCATCCTCCGCACTGCCGCTCCATGCTTAGTGAAATCGACCTCTACGGCGTGTTCGTGCCCGGCGTGCTGGTGCTGGCCGTGCTGGCCTTTGCCGCGGCCACCGCGATCCGCATGGTGCTGGCCGCACTGGGTTGCTACCGCCATATCTGGCACCGCTCGCTGTTCAACCTTTCCCTCTATGTGATCGTCCTGGGCGCCGTGGCCGCCGTTTTTGCCGCGGTGCCCGGACTGCCGTCATGACCTTCCGACTCCGCTCCTTGCTTCCCGTGCTGCCGACGCTGCTGGCCGCCATCGCCGCGCTGCTGGTGCTGCGCCACCTGTGGGACTACTACACCGCCGCGCCCTGGACTCGCGACGGCCACGTGCGTGCCGACATCGTCCAGGTGGCGCCCGACGTATCGGGGCTGGTCACGCGCGTGGTGGCGCGCGACAACCAGTACGTCCAGCCCGGCGACGTCCTGTTCGAGATCGACCGCGACCGCTACGCGCTGGCGCTGCAGCAGGCACTGGCGACGCTTGCGGCGCAGCGTGCCGCGCTGGCCCAGGCGCGGCGCGAAGCCGCGCGCAACCGCAACCTGGACGGCGTGGTCGCCGCCGAAGTCGCGGAACAGGGGCGTGCCCGCGTCGAGCAAGGCCAGGCCGCGCTGGCGCAGGCCGAAGCCGCGGTGCGGCTGGCGCGGCTGAACCTGCAACGCACCAGCGTGCGCAGCCCGGTGGCGGGCTACCTCAACGACCGGCTGCCGCGCCTGGGCGACTACGTGTCCACCGGGCGCCCGGTGCTGTCGATGGTCGACGCCGGCTCCTTCCACGTGGAAGGCTATTTCGAGGAAACCAAGCTGCACCGCATCCACATCGGCAGCCCGGTCGACGTGCATATCATGGGCGAGCCCCGCCACCTGCGCGGCCACGTGCACAGCATCGCCGCCGGCATCGAGGACCGCGACCGCAGCGCGGGATCCAACCTGCTGCCCAACGTCAATCCCACCTTCAACTGGGTGCGGCTGGCGCAGCGCGTGCCGGTGCGCATCGTGCTGGAAGACGTGCCTGCCGACGTGCGCCTGGTATCTGGCCGCACCGCCACGGTGGCGGTACGAGAACCGGCAGCCGGCGCGGGCGCCGCGCGCCGCGCGGGGCCGCGATCGTGAGGCCGCGCCGTGCCTGGGTGGCGTGGCTGTGCACATGCCTGAGCGCCTGCACCACGGTGGGACCGGACTATCGCGTGCCCGAGCACGCGGCGCTACGCGCGGCCGCGGCGAATGGCCCGCTGCAGGGTGCGCGGGCACCGGTCGTGGCGATTGCACCGGTGCCCGACGACTGGTGGCGCCTCTATGACGACGAACGGCTCGACCGGCTGGTCACGCAGGCGCTGGCGGCCAACACCGACATCCGCGCCGCCGGCGCCAACCTGCGTCGCGCGCTGGCGCGGCTGCACGAAGTGGAAGCCGAAAGCCTGCCACAGGGCAGCGCCGGCGCCGGCGTGTCGCGCGCGCAGCTGTCGGGTGAAAGCTTCTTGCAGCAGGCCCAGCCGCCGGTGTTCAACCTGGGCGACCTGGGCTTCGGCGCGTCTTACCTGATCGACTTGTTCGGCAAGCTGGCGCGCGCCGACGAGGCCGCGCTGGCCGGTGCGCAGGCGAGCGAGGCGACGCTGGACATGGTGCGCGTCGCCGTGGTGGCGCAGACCGTGCGCGCCTACGTGCAAGGATGCGCCGCGACCCATGACCTGCACGCCGCCACGCAGCAGCTGGCGGTGCAGCAGCGCACGCTGGACGCCACCCGCCGCCTGCTCGCCGCGGGCCGCGCCGGGCCCGCCGAGGTGGCGCGCGAACGTGCCCGCGCCGAAGCGCTGCGCGCCACGCTGCCCCCGCTGCAAGCCGCGCGCAGTGCGGCGCGATACCGGCTGGCGCTGTTGCTGGGCCAAGCGCCCACGGCGCTGCCGGAGGCCGCGGTGGCATGCGACGCCGAGCCCGCGCTGCGTGCGCCGCTGCCGGTCGGCGATGGCGCCGCGCTGCTGCGCCGGCGGCCCGATGTCCGCCAGGCCGAACGCGAACTGGCCGCCGCCACCGCGCGCATCGGCGTGGCCACGGCCGACCTGTACCCGTCGATCCGCATCGGCGCCAGCGCCGGACTGACCGGCGTGCTGAGCCACCTTGGCAGCGGCCCCACCGCGCGCTGGAGCCTGGGGCCGCTGTTGAGCTGGACCTGGCCCACCAACGGCGTGCGGCATCGCATCCACGGCCTGGAAGCCGACGCGGATGCCGCGCTGGCGCGCTTTGACGGCGTGGTGCTGCGCGCGCTGCAGGAAACCGAGACCGCGCTGTCGGCCTACACGCGTGAACTGGAACGCCACGCAGCGCTGCATGCCGCCAGCGAGCACGCCGCGCAAGCCGCGCGGCAGCAGCGCCGGCTGTGGGAGGCGGGGCGCCTGCCCTATCTCGCGCATCTCGACGCCGAGCGCGCTTGCGCCGCCGCGCAGGCGGCGCTGGCGGCCTCCGCGGGCCAGCTTGCCGCGCGGCAAGTCGACCTGTTCCTGGCGCTCGGCGGCGGCTGGCAGACCGCGCGCAAGCTGGCCGCCGTCCCCGGATCGACGGATGAAAAAAGCGACTGAATGATGGAAGGTTAAATCATCACGGGAATAGCTCCGCGTGACTACACTTCGTCCCGTGCCGCGCAGATACCCACGCGCGGCACCGCCCAAAAGGCGAATCCGGACGGCGCAGGCGGCAAACCCGCCAGCCTTGCGCGGCCCTTCGCGGGCCAGCCGTCCCCCTACCCGAAAAAACAGCAGACATGCATAAAAACGCTCTCAAAGCCCTTCTGGCCACGTCCCTCTCCCTCGCAGCCATCAGTGCAGCGACCCCCGCCATGGCACAAGGCCTGAACGATCGCGGCATCGCCGCTGACCGCTACGGCTACGCCCTGCACAACGGCAAGCGCGATCCGTTCACCGACGGTGCGCGCGTCAACGACCAGCGCGACCCCTTCACCGATGGCGCGCGCGTCAACGACAAGCGTGACCCGTTCACCGACGGTGCCAACCGCGCCGCCGGCCTAGACGTCGCCGGCCTGGACCGCAGCGGTGTCTCCGCGGCGCCGGCCCATCGCGGCGCACGCGCGGCCGCCGCGGCCTGATCTGGCGGTGACCCCACACCGCGTGCTACAGCTATGCGCGCTCCGGTGCTAGATTGAGAAGGCGTGCCGCCGCCCGGCGTCGGCGCGCCTGACAAGCCACCCCACCAGACGCGAGGAGCCGCGCATGTCCCTTCCCCATCTTGCTTCCGGACAGATCGCCAGCGTGCTGCCCCTGGGCGTGCGGCTGGACCAGACCGCCACCCAGGCCCTGTTCAAGGAAGGCCCGCTCGAAGTGATGCGGCTGGTGCTGAAGGCCGGCAAGCATGTGCCCCCTCACGCGGTGGACGGGCCGATGACCGTGCAATGCCTGGAGGGCGAGGTCCGCGTGCGCGTGGATGGCAGTGAACGCCATCTGCACCAGGGCGACCTGCTTTACCTGGGGCCTTGCGTGCGCTACGACGTGACGGCGGTGTCGGATGCCTCGGTGCTGGTGACGATGGTGTTGCCGGCCAGCCTCTGAGCCTTCCCTAAGCCTCGGCAGGCTGCCAGCGCGCGCTCGCAGCCACGAAGGCGTCGATCACCGCCGCCACCGGCGCGCGGCGCAGTGCCGATTCACGCACCAGCACGCCCACCTCGCGATAGAGCGGCCCGCCCGGCAGCGGCACCTGCACCACGCCGGAGGTCTCGCGCAGCGGCACCAGTTCGGCCGGAATGATGGCGCAGCCCAGGCCCGCCGACACCATCTGCAGGATCACCGCGGGCTCGTCCAGCTCCATCCCTTCCCGCACCCAGAGCCGTTGCCGCTTCAGGTAGCGGTCCACCAGCTGGCCGCCGGTGCTGTGGCGGTTGTAGCGGATAAACGGCAGCGCCTCGAGCAGCGCGCGCAGTTCCGCTGGCGCGCCCGCCGGCCCGATACCGACAAAGCGCTCGCGCACCAGCGGCACCCACTTCAAGTCGGGCGGCAAACCCAGGCGCGGCCGGATCAGCACGGCCACGTCCAGCTCGCGCGCATCGACCTGCGTCAGCAACTGGGTCGACATGCCGGGCACCACGTTGACGTGCGAGTCCGGGAAGCGCTGGCGGAAATGCCGCATCGCCCCGGCCAGCAAGGTGGCCTGGACCGTCGACACCGCCCCCAGCTCGACCGGCGCGGCATCGGCGTGCGGACCGGCGCGGTCCTTCATCGCGGCGTACAGCTCGACCAAGCGTCGCGCCTCGGGCAGCAGCCGGTGCCCGGCTTCGCTGAGCGCGACCGACTTGCCGGTGCGCTCGAACAGGCGGCAGTCCAGCTCTTCTTCAAGGCGCCGGATCTGCGTGCTGACGGCCGACTGCGTCAGCGCCAGCCGCGCCGCCGCGGCGGAAAACGAGCCGGTTTCGGCAGCCGTCAGGAAGGTCTGGAAGTAGCGGATCATCTATCGAAATTCTTGATGCTCAGGGCAAAAATGATTCGCTTCATATTACGGATCGTGCTGACTACAATCAACCCGCCAGCCGATCCCCGGCCAGAACCTTTCCTTCCATCAGAAAGCCCATGAGCACGACTTCCTCGATCCCCTTGTTCCACCTGGCGTTTCCCGTGCGCGACCTCGCCGAGGCGCGGCGTTTCTATGGCGGGTTGCTGGGCTGCCCGGAAGGCCGCAGTTCCGAGGCGTGGGTGGATTTCAACTTCTATGGCCACCAGGTGGTGGCGCACCTGGCACCCGAGGAATGCGGCCACCGCGCCACCAGCGCCGTCGATGGCGACGATGTGCCGGTGCGCCATTTCGGCGCGATCCTGCCGATGGACCAGTGGGAGGCGCTGGCCGACCGCCTGCGCGCGGCCGGCACGCAGTTCGTGATCGAGCCGCACGTGCGCTTCAAGGGCCAGGTCGGCGAGCAGGCCACCATGTTCTTCCTGGACCCGTCCGGCAACGCGCTGGAGTTCAAGGCCTTCGGCGACCTGAGCCAGGTGTTCGCCAAGTAGGCCGGCGCCGGCGCGCGCGGCGCTCAGGCAATGCGGCGCATCGCCTCGCGGATCGGCTCGGCCTCGGTCGGGCGCACCAGCCTGGCCACTTCCTGGCCATCGCGCAGGAATACCAGCGTCGGCCACAGCTTGATGCGGAAGGACCGGCCCAGCGGCCGTCCGCTGCCGTCTTCGATCTTCAGGTGGCGCAAGTCCGGATGCACGGCAAAGGCTTCGGCCAGCGCCGGCTGCGCCCGCTGGCAGTAGCCGCACCAGGGCGCGCCGAACTCCAGCACGGTGGCGCCGGACAGCGTATCCACTTCCGTGCGGGTCGGCTCGGTGGCTGCGTAGTGTTGGGTCATCGGCATGGTGTTTCCTTTGGTGTTTCCCTTTCATAGGGAGAGCGCGTGACGGTAAGCCTGCCAGATTCGTTCCAGGCGGGCAGCGCGGCGCGGACATGAGGCGAACGTGAGGCCGACGTGAGGCGGGCCACGGCAGCAGCATGCCGCATCCGCGCCGCCACCGTGTAATTTCTACGCCGCCGGCGCGATTTCCCACCATGACGGCAGCAAGCCGCGCACCTCTGCCGTGGCAAAGCGGTCGTCGATCAGATACAGCACGCCCTGGTCCTGCTGCGTGCGAATCACCCGGCCGGCCGCCTGCACCACCTTGCGCAGCCCGGGATACAGGTAGGCATAGGCGTAGCCCCGCCCGAACGCCTGCTCCATGCGCCCGCGAAACTGCTCGTTGACGGCATTGAACTGCGGCAGTCCCAGCGTCGCGACGAAGGCGCCGATCAGGCGCTCGCCCGGCAGGTCGACACCCTCGGCAAAGGCGCCGCCGAGCACCGCAAAGCCGATCCCCGCGCCGCCCTCGGCAAAGGTGTCCAGGAACGCCGCCTGCGCGGCTTCGTCCATGCCGCGTGCCTGGACCCAATGCGGGATGTCAGGGTGCGATTCGGCAAAGCGGGCGACGGCTTGCTGCAGGTATTCGTGGCTGCTGAAGAATGCCAGGTAGTTGCCGCGGCGCGCGCGGAACTGGTCCGCCATCAGCGCCACGATGGCCGGCAGCGACTGCTCGCGCCGCGCATAGCGGGTGGAGATGCGCGCGGCAATCCGCACCGACAGCTGCGCGGCGCTGAACGGCGATGGCACTTGCACGCGCGCGCAATCGGCCGGCAAGCCGAGCGTGTCCAGGTAATAGTCCGCGGGATCGAGGGTCGCGGAAAACAGCGTGACCGAATGCGCGGCGGCGAGCCGCGGGCGCAGGAACGGGGCCGGGATGACATTGCGCAGGCACAGCCGGGCCTGGTGGCCGCGGCGGCTGCGTGGCGCGCGCTGGATATCGAACAGCGAATGCGCATCGAGCTGTTCGGCCAGGCGGGCGAAATGCAGCGCGTCGAAGTAGAAGCGCTGCAGCGCCGGATCCTGCGCGCCCGGATGCTCGGTCATGTAGGCCAGTGCCGCCGCACAGCTTTCGTCCAGCGTACGGCGAAAGGCCGCGGGCACTTCTGGAAGGACCTCATAGGCATCGTCCCCCTGGCGCGCGAGCGCGCTCCACTGGCGCGCGAGCCGGGCCTGCGGCCTGGCTACCGGCGCCGGCGCGCTGCGGCGCAACGCGCGCAGCGCGTGCGGATCCAGCTCCGCCGTGTACATCGCGCGGCCGCGATCGACCAGGTTGTGGGCCTCGTCCACAAGCACGCTGGCGCGCCAGCCATTGGCCACGGTCAGCGCATACAGCATCGCGCTGCGGTCGAAATAGTAGTTGTAGTCGGCCACCACCACGTCGCTCCAGCGCACCAGCTCCTGTGCCAGGTAGTAAGGGCAGATGGCATGATGCCGCGCCAGTTCGCGCACCGCGGCGCGGTCGCGCACCGGCACGGCGCGCGCCGCTTCGCGCGCGGCCGGCAGGCGGTCATAGAAACCGCGCGCCAGCGGACACGATTCGCCATGGCAGGCCAGCTCCGGATGCTCGCAGGCCTTGTCCCGGGCAGTCAGTTCCAGCACGCGCAGCGGCTGCGCGCCATGGCCGCGCAACGCTTCGGCGGCGTGCAGCGCGACCCCGCGCCCGGTGGAACGGGCCGACAGGAAGAACACCTTGTCGAGCCGCTGGCCCGGCATGGCCTTGAGCACGGGAAACAGCGTCCCGACCGATTTGCCGATACCGGTGGGCGCCTGCGCCAGCAGGTGGCGGCCGGCGCGATTGGCGTTGTAGACCGCCTGCGCCAGCTCGCGCTGGCCCGGGCGGAAGCCCTGGTGCGGAAACGTCAGTTGCGCCAGCGCGGCATCGCGCGCGTGCCGGTGCGCCAGTTCGGCCTGGGCCCAGTGCAGGAAGCGCTCGCAGGACTGGACAAAAAACGCCTCGAGTGCGGGCGCGTCGAAATGCGCCACCACCGGGTGCTCGCGCTGGCTGACGATGTCGAAATAAACCACCGCGATCTCCAGCCCGGGCAGCCCCAGCTTGCGGCACAGCAGGCAGCCGTAGATCCTGGCTTGCGCCCAGTGCAGGTGGCGGTGGTTGTCCGGTACGGCGGCATCGCCGCGGACCGTCTTGATTTCTTCAAGCCGGTTGGCAGCCGGATCGTAGCCGTCGGCACGGCCACGCACATGGAGCGGACCGAAATCCGCGCACAGCGCGACTTCCGCCTGGTAGCCGGCGCCGCGACGGCCGGTCACCACGCCATGCCCCGCCACACCCTCCTGCGCCGACGGCGTCGGCACGAAGCGCAAGTCCAGGTCACCCGCCTTGGCGGTGAACTCGCACAGCGCCCGGACGGCGACGACGTACGCGGGCTGCGCTGGCGCAGGGGCCGATGCGGGCGTGACGGAAGGGGGCGCGATGGCGGCGGACACAGACGATGGGCACAACGGAAACTGTACAAATATACAGTAGCGACGTGGCCCGGAAACGCCCTTAGGGCCCAACGGGCATAAAGAAAGAGGAAATCGCTATTTCCATGTGACCCGCGCGCCGCACCCGCGACCTGCCCTCGCTGCGGCTGGTCGAGTATGGCGGCGCGTCGATGGCGCCGCACCTGATCCGCGAATGGGATCGCAAGGCGATGCGCTGCCCAAGACCACCAGCGGCAAGATCCAGAAACACCTGCTGCGCGCGGGCCGCGCGGCCTGATCGTGACTCAGGCCAGGCGGGCGTCGTACTGCCAGCGGCGAACCTTGGTATAGACCAGCCGCCGGGCATCCGCGTGCAAGGGATTGACTAGCACGTTGAACTCTTCGGGAACCACGATGGAAGGCACCAGCAGCAAGGCGCTGGTGCCCTCGCGGACCCAGTCCTCGCCGGTGTCGAGGCTGGTCTTGCCGGCGGGAATGGCATCCCAGCCGACCGGCGCGCTGGCCGCCGTCAGATGCCGTGCCGCGGCCCACAGGTCATCAGGGATATCGATTCGAACCAGGTAGCGGTTCAGCGGCAGCCCGGCCGAGCCCAGGTGAACCAGCGTTTCCAGGCAAGCCAGCGCGATGCTGGACGCCGCATAGATCAGCGGCGTTCCCTGCCGGTTCCAGCGCCCTCCGGTGGCCCTGGCGCCGGCACCGCTGGCATCGTCCGCGGTGTAGGCGGGCGTGTCGGTGGCGATGCGCCAGGCCGGCTTCAAGCGTAGGCCCCGCTCTGCATCCTGGCCACCAGGTCGGAGACGATGCGCTGGCCCGCGACGGTATCCATCAGCTCGGCGGGACGTTGCCCACCCAGCGCCGGCGACGGCTGCTCCAGCCACTGCGCCACCCACTGTGGCGCATTGAAGCCGCGCGGATCGCCCGAGCTTTCCACCAGCGCCTGCACCTGGCCCACCAGCCGCACCATGCCCAGCACGCGCTCGCTCTGCTCGCTCGACAGGTTCTGGTGCGCGCGCGCCTTGCGGTCAACGGTGGCACGCGGCAAGTCCAGCGTCTTGATCAGCTGCTCCTTGGACGTCCCCATGGATTCGGCCAGCCGGTTGAGGTCGGAAGCCGGCACGCCCTCACGGATGGCGTGGATCACCGACATGGCCCCTTCGGTCGACAGCGTGGCCTCATAGACCGCCAGATAGCTATTGAGGCTGAGCTCGCGAGCGGGCCGGCGTTCGGCTGCGAGTGGATAATGGCCTTTGGGCGTGAGCATGCGCGGCATGGCAGACCTCGTCAAATGAGCTTTCAGTTTAGCTCATTTGATTTACGCCCAGCATGAACTGCGCGGCGCTTTTTTGCTGGCAGGCACCGATTGGCTTACAGCCCACGGCCCCGCCGTCGGCCCTTGCCGACGGACAGCGCAACGCGGGCCGGTCGGCTCCGCCGTGGCGGCGTCCCGGCAATCGCGGACTCGGCCGGTGCCGCGCCGGCCTGCTCCCGGTACTCCGCGAGCAGGCTTTCCCGCTGTCGCACCCGCTCTTCCAGCACCGCAATCGCCTGGCCCAGCCGGGTCATCTCGCTGCCCTGGCGCGACGCCGCCTCCGCGGCTCGCGCCAGGCGCTCGAGCGCCGCCTTGCGTTCGGCCTCGAGCAGCTTTTGCGATTCCCGGGCGGCCACGCGCGCCGCATCCAGCTCAAGCGCCATGCGGCGCTCGTTGGCGGCGGTGCGCTGCGTCAGCGTTTCGCGCTCCTGGTCCCATGCCGCCCGCCGGGTCTCGAAATCGTTCTGCATGGCCTGGCGCGCGGCCAGCGCTGACGCGTGTTCGGCGCGCAGCGCTTCGGCTTGCTGCTGCCACGCGGCCGCAGCCGTTTCGGCGCGCGCCGCGCGCTCCGCCGCCTCGTCGCGTGCGCGCGTCAGCTCCGCCATGGCCGCCTCCGCGCCATCGAGACGCGCCTGCATGACCTGGCGTTCCTGCGCCAGCGCTTCGCGCTCCTGCTGCAGCGCTGCGCTGGCTGTAGCCAACGCGGCTTCCCGCTGCGCCATCCCTGCCTCGGCCGAGGCCCTGGCGCTTTGCAGCGCCGCCTCCCACAGGTAGCGGGCGGCTTCGGTTACTGGCTCGGGGCAGCCCGGCGCCGGCGCGAAGCCTTGCGGATCCTGGATCCGCCCGCCCAGCGCGGCAAACCACGCGTCCAGATGCGGGCTGACCGTATTGGGCGAGCCTCGCCCCAGATGCAGGCGGATACGTTCGATGGTCGGCCGCTGGCCGGCCTTGAGCAGGCTGTCGGCGGCTTGCCAGACGTCGTCGCGGGTGATGCCTCGGCTGCGGAGCGGTTCCATGATTGAGATCCGTCAATTTCCTGGAAAGTCACAAATAAGGTTCGATAATGGAGACTTATCGGTTGTTATCCCTTCTTTGCGTATGATATATTACAACATACATCATATTTAATATGATCCGCATCCGAGACGCCCACGAGGCTTATTTCCCACCGATTCCCGCTGATGTCGACTTACCGGCCCCGCTTCGCGCGTCCCAACTGGATCCTCTCGCCGAGCAGGCGGCCAACGCGTTGCGTCAAGAAGGCGAGTCCCAAAACACCGTGGCAAGCTACCGGTCCGCATTGCGTTACTGGTCTGCCTGGTACGCCCTGCGCTACTGGCAGCCGGTGCGGCTTCCGCTTGCGCCTGCGGTCGTTATCCAGTTCATCGTCGACCACGCCACGCGCCAGACTTCGCAGGGCCCCGTCTGCGAGATGCCCGCGGCGATCGACCAGGCGCTGGTCGCTGATGGATGCAAGGCGCGACCCGGCCCGCCCGCGCTGTCCACGCTGACCCATCGGCTCGCGGTCATCGCCAAGGTCCACCGCCTGCAGGGCCTGCCCAATCCGTGCGCCGACGCCAGCGTGCGCGAATTGATGGCCAGCACCCGCCGCGCCTACGCGCGTCGCGGCCACCGCCAGGCGCGCAAGGCCGCGCTCACGCGCGCGCCGCTGCTGCGCCTGCTCGATACCTGCGATGGCTCGCTGGCCGGGCTGCGCGACCGCGCGCTGCTGTTGTTCGCATGGGCGAGCGGCGGACGCCGCCGCTCGGAAGTCGCGCGCGCAACCATGGACAACCTCACGCGCGTCGGCCCGGGCGACTTTGTCTATGTGCTGGGCTGGTCCAAGACCAACCAGTCAGGCAGCGAGCGCGCCGAGATCGCCAGGCCCGTCACCGGTGCCGCCGGACAGGCCCTCGATGCATGGCTGTCCGCCGCGGGGATCGACCACGGTCCGCTGTTTCGCCGCATCCGCCGCGGCGGGCATGTGGGAGAGGGCTTGTCGGATGCGGCGGTCAGCCGCATCGTCAAGGCGCGCTGTGCGCTGGCTGGGCTGGACGGCGACTATTCCGCGCATTCGCTGAGATCCGGGTTTGTTACGGAAGCCGCGGCGCAGCAGGTGCCGCTGGCCGAAACCATGGCCATGACCGGCCATGCCAGCGTAGCGACGGTGGTCCGTTATTTCCGCGCGGCCGATGCACGCCGCTCGCGCGCGGCCGACCTGCTGGCAACGGATGCCAACGACAGCGCCTGAGCGACTCGCCATGTCCGCCAACCATGCGCCGGGGACGGCGCAAATACGGGTATTTCGCTAGCCGGCGCCTCTGGCTCGCCCTGCGGGGCCTGCCTATACTGGCAGGCGCGCGGGACAGTGCCGGCACAGGCTGGCCGCCGCGCACGGAACCTCCGGCAGACAGTCACCGCAGCGCAAGCGCTGGCGGTACAGGCGCGCGACGACGCACCGCTGCCCGGACCCGATCCAGTGGAAACGCGGAGATGGGCATGCCCAACGAACAATTCCTCGCCACGCAGGAAACGCGCCGCTCAGGGCTGAAGGCCCTGCGCGCGGCCCTGCTGCAGGTTCACAAGGAAGTCATCGGCTATGACCGGGCGCAGTATGAACGCCTGAACGGTCCGATTCCGGCCGGCCTTTTTGTCCAACTGGTGACTGAAGACAACTACTTTCGCTGGCTCGACCCGCTGTCGCGCCTGATCATCGAGATCGACGAAGAGCTGGAGGCCAAGGAACATCACGACGACACCTGCCGTGCCGTCGGGCGCGCCGCCGAGAAACTCTTCAGCGATGGGGCCGATCCCGCCTTCCGCAAGCGCTACCAGGAAGCGCTGCAGGATGAGTCCGGCGTCATCGTCGCGCACGGGCGGCTGATGTCCGTGATCGGGCAATTGCGTCAGCTGCCCTAGCGCGCCCGCGCGTCCCCACGCATTACTTCCCCGGCTTCGACTTACCGGGCCGGCGTGGCACGTCGGTATCGACCGCGATCGGGTCGCTGGCGGGGAAGGTTTCCTTCAGCGCCTCATCCAGCTCGCGCTCGATCCGTTCGTCCCGGGATGGCTCGTCCCTGGATGGCTTGCGGCGCGGGCTTCGTGGGCTGGGGCTGGTGCTTCTGTGCGGGCTTGCTCATGGCGATAGGGCTCCGTTGGCGACCGTGAGCCGATGGTAACCCTGGCGGCACAGCATTGCCATGCGGACGCCCAGGCTCAGTGGCCACGCCCGCCACCTCCCCTGCCACCGCCACGCCCGCCGCCATGCCAGCCACCGCGCCCGCGGTGGCCATTGCCATGCCAGTGATGACCCCCGCGTCCGCCGCCGCCATAGATGAAGGCGAAGCTGCCATAGGCCGGCCACGGACGGTAGTACGGATAGCCGTAGGTCGGATAGGCCGGGTAGGCGGGATAGGCCTGGTAGTACGGCGTCGACACCGTGTAAGCGGGATATGCAGCATACGTGGCGGCCGGATACGGGTCGCCGGCATACGGGTAGGCCACGCAGCCTGCCAGCGCGGTCGCCGCGAGGATGACTCCGATTCCGTATTGCATGATGACCCTCCCACCGTCAGCGTTCAGCCTGCCCGACCTGCCAGGCACGGAAGTTAGACCGCGCGGCCGGCGCTGCATTCCGGTGTGCCGCCCAGCCTGACGCGCCGGGCTAAGCCATGGCTGCGCGGGTGCCTATATCGGGACAAAACAAAGGCATATTTAAGAACTGTCCGATATTCATATGAGAATCAGCGGAATACATTGCTCTTGCACCCGACCCTGGGTGCCCGATAGAGCCAGGTTGCCCCCCTTCCTGGCTCCTTGCATTGCCACGATGGTCCCCGCCATCGTGGCATTTTTTTGGTGGCGCCCGCAGCCCTGGCTACAGCCCTTTTTCGACCATATCGAGCACGCGCTGGCCCAAGATCTCCACCTGCTCGCCGGCGCGTCCGCGCAGGGGGCCGTCGATCAGCAGGATCGCCAGGCCGTGCACCGCCGACCACGCCAGGTATTCGGCCCCCGGCCGGCGCTCGGGCGGCAGCACGCCCGCTTCCACCAGCTGGTCCAGCGCCGCACCCAGCAGTTGGAACGGGTTCAGGCCGCTGTTGCCCGCCTTGGCCGGGTCGGCGTCGTCCTCCACCTGGTCCGGTACCGAGAACGCGGTGCGGAACAAGCCGGTTTCCGCGAGGGCAAAGCGCAGGTAGCCGGTGCCGACCGCGCGCAGGCAGGCGCGCGCATGCGCGGCGGCGCCGCGGCCCGGGCGCAGTCCGCCGATCTCGGCCTCCATGGCGATTGCCAGCGAAGACAGGGCCCAGGCCCGCACCGCCTGCAGCAGGTCTTGCCGGCTGGCGAAATGGCGGTATGCGGCATTGGGCACCACGCCGGCGCGCCGCGTCGCTTCGCGCAGCACGATGGCATCAGGGCCGCCCTCGCGCGCCAGGTCGATGCCGGCGTCGAGCAGCGCGCGGCGCAGGTCGCCATGGCGATAGGTTGCACGCGCGGGCGGTGCGGAGGCTTCCCGGTTCATGCGAGCCTCCCGGTAATCGAATGACAGTTCATGATGTGCGCAGTCTTATAGTGAACAGTGTACACAATCAAGCTGTCACAAGCTCGCTGCATCGAGGACGCAGGGGTGGCGGCAGGCCGGCGCTCAGAGGATCGGCGCGAACAGCGTGGCAACGTGCATCGCCACGCGCAGCGGCGCCGGCGCGGCGAGGAACTCATCCAGCCCGACACGACGGGCCTGCGCGAAATCAGCGTCGAGCATTGCCGCCACTTGCGCCGCAAAGCCCTTGTCGGCAGTCATCACCATCAGCTCGAAATTGAGCCGGAAGGAGCGGTTGTCCAGGTTCGCGGTGCCGATCGCGGCGGCCTCGTCGTCGATCAGGATCACCTTCTGGTGCAGGAAGCCGGGCTGGTAGCGGTAGATCTTGATACCCGCGGCAATGGCCTTGTGGGCGTACAGCGTCGAGGCGGCAAAGACCACCAGATGGTCTGGCCGCGCCGGGATCAGGATGCGCACATCGACACCGCGCAGCACCGCCAGCCTCAGCACCGCGAACACGGCCTCGTCCGGGACAAAATACGGCGACGTGATCCACAGCCGGTGGCGCGCCGACTGGATCGCCTCGACAAAGAACAGCGAACAGGTTTCCTGTGCATCGGCCGGCCCCGACGGCACCACCTGGCAGGTCATGCGCCCGCCCGCCTCGGGCGGCGGCATCAGCAGGTGCGGCACCTCGCGCGCCGCCCAGTACCAGTCTTCGGCAAAGGCCATCTGCAGGTCCAGCACCGCGCTGCCACGCAGCGCGATATGGGTGTCGCGCCAGGGCGCCAGCGGCGGGCGCTGGCCCAGGTATTCGACGCCGACATTGTGGCCGCCGAGGAACGCTTCGCAGCCGTCGACGACCACCAGCTTGCGGTGGTTGCGGAAATTGAGCTGGAACCGGTTGACGAAACCGCGATGCGTCGAGAACGCCCTCGCCTCGACCCCGGCATCGAGCAGCGTGCGCACGTAGCGGCGCGACATGGCATGGCAGCCGATGCGGTCGAACAGGAAGTACACCTTGACACCGGCTTGCGCGCGCTCGCACATGAGCGCCTGCAGGCGCTGGCCCAGCGCATCGTCGTGGACGATGAAGAACTGCACGATCAACACCTGCCTGGCGCGCGCCATCGCCGCGAAGATCGCCTCGAAGGTCTGTTCGCCATCGATGAGCAGGCGCACATCGTTGTTGGCCAGGCACGGCATGCCGGTCAGGCGCGGCAGCGCGCGCATGCACGCCTGGACCGGCGCGTGGACCACGCAGGCACTGCGCGCTTCGCGCTCGCGCGGCGTCATGCCGTGGCGGATCTCGCGCAGCCGGTCGTCGTTGAAGCGGCGCGCATCGACATAGCCGGCAAAGGTGCTGCGCCCGAAGATCAGGTAAGGCACCAGGGTGAAGTACGGCATCATCAGCAGCGAGCCCGCCCACGCAATCGCCCCCGGCGCGGTGCGCACCGTCATGACGGCATGCAGCGCGGCCACCACGCCTACGACGTGAAAGGCCAGCACGATGATGGCGATGACACTCGGGCTCTGCAGCATCGGTGGGCTTGTGTCCGCTGACCGGGTCGCGATGCGCGCTATTTTGGCACAGCGCGGTCCGGATGTAGGCACCGGCTGCGCGCCCGCCGCCTGCCGCTCGCCTGCGCTGCCTTCTTTTTTGGCACGCCGATGGCATGACGGTGCCAGGCCGCTGTCAGGGCCGCGCCGCTCCGCTTGTCCACAGGAGCTGTGGACAACTTTCCGTAGCGCCCGCGAGCCGGCCGATCCCTCGGCTGCCTGCCTTTCACTCACAGCGAATTAAGAAAATCGACAGATATTTCAGCAATGTCTGATTGTTTTGTCGACTGCACTTTTAATACGCTTCCTGGCTGGGCGCGGCGCCGCCGTTCGCCTGCCGCGGCCCGAGCGTTCATTGCCCCGCTTTCGCCTGACGGCTCGTATCCTGCCCTGTGGTCCGCCTTCGATGAATATTGCGCTGCTCATGGGCTTTTCGCCCCATCTCCGTACCGTTGCCGAATTGCTCGAGGGCGCCGGTTTCCGTTGCCGGCTGTTCGAGACCGGGCGGGAGTTGATCCACGGCGTCGGCCAGGAGCCTTACGACATGCTGCTGATCGACGATGCCCTGCCCGACCTGCCGGCGCTGGACGTGGTGCGCGCGCTCCGCAGCGCCAGCTCGCGCGATGTACCGATCATCCTGCTGGCTGCCGACAACAGTGAAGACAAACTGGTCGATGCGCTCGATGCGGGCGCCGACGACTACGTTTGCCGCCCGCTCAATGCGCGCGTGCTGATGGCGCGCATCACGGCATTGCGCCGGCGCGTGACCGGCGAACGCGTGCGCCAGGGCCTGGTGGTCCAGGCCGGCCCTTACCAGCTCAACAGCATGGGGCGCTTCGCCACGCTGCACGGCGAGCGCATCGCCATGACGCCGAAGGAATTCGATCTGGCGATGATGCTGTTCTCCAACGTCGGCCGCGTGCTGGCCAGCGAGCGCATCCAGCAGGCGATCTGGCATCACGAGCTGCCACCGCTGTCGCGGGCGCTGGCGGGCCTGATCTCGCGCCTGCGCAAGACGCTGCGCATCGGCGTCGCCAACGGCATCGTCATCACAGTGGTCTATGCGCACGGCTACCGGCTTGACGTGCTGGAAGAGAGCATCGCACCCAGGCTGCCCAGGGCGGCAACGCGGACCAACAGGTCCGGGCCCTCGGGCAACTGACGCGCGCTACGCCGGCAGCGTTGCCGACAGCGCCAGGAAGTCGAGCACGGCCATGCCGTCGGCGGAGCGCTTGGCTTCGCGCTTGGCGGCGGCCGCCGCGGCGCCGATCTGCTGGCTGCCCAGGCGCTGCAGGCCGGCCACGCCCTCGCCGCTGACGCACACCACGCCCACCGCCATCGAGACCGGGGGAAAGAACACCGCCCGCCCGTGCCGGTCTTCGCCGTGCATGCCGCCGGCGGCGCGGTCCGGTGGCGCATACATGGCGCGCGCCGCATCGTTGAAGCGCAGGATCGCGGCCCGCATGCGCTCGGCCCAGTCGGCGCTCTGGTACAGCACCAGGAAATCGTCGCCGCCCACGTGCCCGAGAAAATCCCGGGCCGGGTCGCAGGCCTCGGCCAGGATCGCGGCTGCGCCCTTGAGCATCTCGTCGCCCTTCCAGTAGCCGTACTTGTCGTTGAACGGCTTGAAGTGGTTCAGGTCGACATAGCAGGCATGGAACTCGCTGGCGGCCTCGATCAGGCGCTCGATATGCTGGTTCAGCGGGATATTGCCCGGCAAGAAGGTCAGCGGGTTGGCGTAGCGCGCCGCTTCCATGCGCACCTCGGTGATCGCCCGGATCAGGTCGGCGCCGGTGCCGAGCCCGATATAGCGGCCCTGGTCGGTGATCACGAAGCCGTCGGCCAGCGAGCGCGTGTTCTCGCCCGACAGGATCTGCGCCATGTCCTCCAGGCTGGCACGCTGGTCAAAACAGGCCGGATCGCGGCTGGCCATGGCGATGCACGCCTTCTTGCCATAGAGCTCGCGGTGGAACGGCGCCGCGTAGCGGTCGATAAACGCCTGGCGGCCGATGATGGCCAGCGGCCGCCCTTCGTCATTGACCACCGCCACGGCCTGCAGTTCGGGCTGGTCCTGGAAGGTGCGCAGCACCGCATCGTTGCTGGCCGCGGGCGACACCGTCGGCGCCGGCCGCAACAGCCGTCCCGCGGTGATGCCGGACCAGCCCGAGCGCACCATCTGCGGAAACACGGCGATGCGGCGCGAGGCCAGCGCCTGCCGCACGTGCAGCGCGGCCTGCGGCGCCGGCTGCGTCACCGGCCGTCCCACGTAATAGCCCTGGGCACCGGTCACGCCCAGGTCGCGCACCACCGCCAGCTCATCTTCGTCTTCAATGCCTTCGGCGATTACGCGCCCGCCAAAGGCGCTCATCATGCGCAGCAGCGCACGCAGGATCTCGAGCCGGCGCGAACAGGACGCGATGCCGCGCACCAGCGACTTGTCGATCTTGACGAAATGCGGCGACAGGTGGGCAAGCAGGTCCAGGTTGGCGTGCCCGGTGCCGAAATCATCCAGCGCGTATTGCATGCCGAGCTCACGCAGCACCGCCATGGCCATGCCAAAGCTTGCCGCGTCGCCGATCGGCGTCTGCTCGGTGACCTCGATCACCAGCCGCGACGGTGCAATGCCGGCTTCGAGCAGGGCCGCCATCAGGCGCCCACGGTCCGCCAGCAGGTGGCGCAAGGTCAGCGGGCTGAAATTGAGAAAGAGCTTGCCGGGCAGGTCGAAACTGCGCCACGCGGCCAGCGCGGTGCGCGCCGCTTCCACCTCCAATGCGATGGTGGCGGGGACGCCTTGGGCCAGTCGGAACAACGCGTCCGGCGCCGCCCAGGGCGAGCCCACCGGACCGCGGATCAGCGCTTCGTAGCCCAGCATGGCACCGTTGTCTGCCTGCACGATCGGCTGGAACACGGCATGCAGCGGCGGCAGACGCGCCGGCGCAAGCACGCTGCCGCCCGGGGCGACGCCGGCGGCGTCGGGCGCAGGATCGTGCGGGAGCGTGGCGACAGTCAGGCCATTCATAGGTGCAAGCGGGGGATGGAGCGGAAGCGCTCGGGGGGCGTAGCGCGGCCCACATTGCATGACATCCACATGACAGCACGATGACAGTCGATCTTGCGCGAATGTCACGTCGGCGTCACGTTGATCGACGACGATCCCGTGCGCCGCAGCGACTGTCCCGTACAGAGGACGGCGCCAGCGGCGAACCGGGTCAAGCCCGGGCTGCGCAGGCCGCTCACGCCGGTGCGCCCGTCTGGAGTCATCTCCGTGTTGCAAGTGTTCAAGACATCCCTGCCCGGCCAGCGCCGGGCAGTTGCCCCCGCGCGCTGGCTGGCGCGGCTGGGCCGCCTGCCGCTGGTGGCGCGCCTGTGCGCCGCCTTTGCCCTGGTCTACCTGTTCGGCGCCGCGGTCGGCCTGACTGGCATCGCCAACCTGGTTTCGATCAAGGCGCGCACCGATACCCTGTACCAGCGCGACATGCACGGCGCCATCTCGGCAGAGCGGGCGCAATCAGCACTGGCCGCGCTCGGGCGGGCCCAGCTGGCGCTGACCATGGCCACCAGCGGCACCGAGCGCGACGGCGCCGCCGACGAGATCACGGCGGCCCTGTCGCAACTGGACGCGGCCCTGGCCGGCGTGCAGCGGGCCGCCCCGGCCCAGGCGGCGCCACTGCTGCGCGAACGCCAGCGCGCCAGCGAACTGGCACAGGCCTACGTGGCGCTGCTGCGCAAGCAGCCGCTGGATCCGCTGCAGTTCGACAGCGCAGTCTCGGTCGACGGCCATTTCGTCACCGAGCAGCTGCAGCGGCTCAGCAGCCAGGTCGAGGCGGTTCGCCGCCAGCAGGAGCAACAGGCCGCCGCCACGGTCGCCAGCGTGGCCGCCAGCCAGTTGCGCGCGCAGGCCTGGATGGCGGCACTGCTCGGCGCCAGCCTGCTCGCTGCCGCCGCGCTGGCGTGGATCGCCGCGCGCAGCCTGCGCGCCGAACTGGGCGGCGAGCCGCGCGATGCCGCCGACATCGCCCGCCGCATTGCCGCCGGCGACCTGACCGCCCGGATCGCGCTGCGTCCCTCAGACCACAGCAGCATGCTGCACCATGTGGCCGGCATGCGTGACCAGCTGGCCGGCGTGCTGGCGCGTATCCATGCCAGCGCCGGCGAGATCACCGCGGCCAGCCAGCAGATCGCGACCGGCAACCAGGCCCTGTCGGCACGTACCGAGCAGCAGGCCAGTGCCCTGGACGCAACCACCGACAGCATGCAGGCGCTGGCCGCGCACGTGGCCGCGGCGCATGCGCAGGCCACCGAATCGAGCGAGATGGCCAGCGCGGCGCGCGCCGCCACCGATGACGGCGCTGCCGTAGTGCAGCGCATGCGCGGCGCCATGGATGCCCTGCATGGGCATTCGCGCCATATCGCCGAGATTGTCGGCGTGATTGAAAGCATCGCCTTCCAGACCAATATCCTGGCGCTGAACGCCGCCGTGGAAGCGGCGCGTGCGGGCCCGGCCGGCCGCGGCTTTGCCGTGGTGGCGCAGGAAGTGCGCGCGCTGGCACAGCGCAGCGCCGATGCGGCACGCGAGATCGGCGGCATCGTCGGCAATGCCACGCATGAGATCCGGCAAAGCGCCAGCCTAAGCGCCAGCGTCGTGGCGGCGATGGACCGCATTGCCGCCACGGTGGGCCACAGCCATGCGCTGGCCGAGGGCCTGCGCACGCTCGCGGACGAGCAGGCCGACAGCGTGGAGGACGCCAAGAAGGCGGCTGCGCAACTGCGCCAGACGGCCGAGCAAAACGCCGTGCTGGTCGACGAACTGGCCGGCCAGGCGGCGCGGCTCGACCAGCAGGCCGCCGCGCTGGCCGCGGACGTGGCACGCTTTCGCTTCCGGCAGCCCTGAGCTGGCGGCCGCGACAAAGATGTGTCGGGTCGAAACATTTGTCATGACGACGTAACCCGCATTTACGTCTTCCGCGACGAAGTTACAGATATGTTGCAACTGAACCAGCCCCGGTAACGTGACAGCCCGGTTGCGGCGAGTAACCTTGCTTCACACCAACTGAACTGGCACCCGCACAGGAAACCATGGCTGAACGAATCATCATGCTGGACGTACCCGGCGTCCTGTACTCCGACCGCTCCCGCGCCCGCCTGGGCGGCATTCCGGATTCGGGCACGGCGCGCGACGTCAGGTTCTTCGACCCGGTCGCGCTTGGCTTCGTGCGCAGGTTGTTCGGCGTGGCTGGCGCCCGTGTGGTGGTATCCGATGCCTGGCGCCGGGGCACGCCGGCCGCGATCCTGCAGCAACTGGACCTGCAGGTCGAAGCCATGACGCCGCCGGTCACGGGTGGCCACGGCGCCGAGATCGAAGCATTTTTCGCCCAGGGCGCGCGCCCGGTCCATTACGTGATCCTGTCGTGCGCCACGGCCGAATCGATGCCCGCGGCGCTGCGCGAGCATCTGGTCACGGTCGACCCCGCCGTGGGCCTGACCTTGGAAAACTTCCAGCAGGCGCTGGATATCCTGGGCGTGGCCTGCCCATCGACGGTCATGCCGGCGCCGAAGCTGGATGCCGGGCTCAAGGCCAAGCTGGCGCAATTGCAGCAACTGGCACGGGACAACCCTGCCCGCTTCGGCAGCGCACTGGCACCGGCACGCGAGGTGACGGCCATCCACGCCTGAATTGCCGCTGCCACGCAGTGCCAACGGGGCGCCCACCGGCGCCCCGTTTTGCATCCGGCGATGCTGAACGCGCGATACCAACGGCCCCCGCTTCGCCGCCCTGGCGCCTGCCCGGCGCAGCGATCCCGTATCATGCACGCTGTCGCCGGCCCCGTGCCGGAGCTTTGTGCCAGGACCCGCCATGCCTCACCTCGTCATCGAACTGACTGAAAACACGCGCCTGAACTGCTCGCAGGAAGAACTGCTGGATGAAGCCAATGCCGCCCTGCTGGCTTCCGGCCAGTTCCAGGAGGCGGATATCAAGTCGCGCTGCATCACGCTGCAGACCTACCGCCAGGGCATCGATGCCGTCGAGCGGGCCTTTGTCCATGCGCGCCTGTCGATCCTGGACGGGCGCGATACCGCCGTCCGCCAGTCACTGGCGCAGGCGGTCTGCGATGTGATTGCCGAAGCGGTGCGCTCGGGCGGCGGCACCGGACAGAACGTGCAGGTGTCAGTGGAAGTGTGCGAGATGGTGCGCGCCACCTACGCCAAGCAACTGGTGGCTTGAGCCGCCGCGCCGTCGGGCGGCCGCCCAATAAAAAACCCGCGGCCGTTGCGGCCGCGGGCGGAAGCTTCAGGAAGACTCCGGAAGCTCTGTCATGGGGAGCGCCCCCGCACCCATGACGTAGTCGATTCTAGGTGGGGCACTTGGCCACCGACTTGACCTGGATTAAACGCTGCCGGATTGGTGCCGGAGGCAATAAAAAAAGGAGCCGGCAAGCGGCTCCTTTTTTTCTGGACAACTGGCGCAGATCAGGCTGCGGCGTCCTTCAGCTTCTTCAGCGGACGGACCTTGACCTTGACGCTGGCCGGCTTGGCCGGGAACCAACGCTCTTCACCGGTGAACGGGTCCTTGCCGAAGCGCTTCTTCTTGGCCGGCACTTGCTGCGCCGTGACCTTCAGCAGGCCGGGCAGCGTGAATTCGCCCGCGCCCTTCTTGTTCAGCGCGCCGACGATGGTGTTTTCCAGATGGGCCAGCACCGTCTTCACGGCCTTGGCTTCCAGCTGGGTCTGAGCTACCAGGTGAGCGACCAGGCTCGACTTGTTGAAGGTGTCCTTCAGCGGGCGCGCAACGGGCGCAGCGGCGGGAGCAGCCTTCTTGGCCGGCGTGGCCTTCTTGGCGGCAGCCTTCACGGGTGCCTTGGTTGCCGCAGCCTTCTTGGCGGCGGGCTTGGTTGCAGTCTTCGCGGTCGGTTTCGCTTTGGTCGCCATATCGATATTCGTAGGTTGAACAGATGGATGCCGGCAGGTGTCATGCATTGCTACTGAGCGTTGCGCAATCGCCTGATCGACGCCCACTGAATCATAGCGGAAAGTGCCGTAAGTCAAGGGGTTTTCGTGCATGCGACGCGCAAAACCCGGTAAAAACCCCGGGTTTTGTCGCGGCTTTGCCTCAGTGCAAGCGCGAAAACGGCCTACGTCCCCCCGTTTTGGCATTCGCAGCCGAGGGGCGAAGCCCCGCGCGCAACGCTGCGCGCGTGTCTGCGCGCTACCGTTCGCGCTCGCGCGGACAGCGCTGCGCGCGCCGGCACGGCAGCCTCGATCAGTGCGCGCGGGCGGCCATGGCGTCGCGCGTATCGCGCGCCAGGCCCATCGCAAAGGCGGTTTCGGCGACCAGGAACAGCGGGCCGATCAGCAGGCCGACCAGGTCGTCGACGAAGGCGGGCTTGCGCCCTTCGTAATAGTGGCCGATGAACTGGATCACCCATCCCACCACGAACAGGCCGATGCCGATCGCGAGCCACCAGCTTGTCGGCATCGCCGCGATCCGCGCACCGGCATAGAGGAACAACGCCAGGATCAGCGCCATCGCCACGCCGAAGCCCAGCGACAGGCGCAGGTAGAACAGGCACGACAGGATATACAGCAGCATCGCCGGCGTCAGCACGGCGCTGCCATCGCCCAGCGCCAGCGCCGGCCGCGCCAGCAGCGTGGTCACGGCCAGCACGATCATCGGGATGCCGATGAAATGCGTGAAGACGTTGCGCGGGTCGCGATGGTAGGCGGCGTAGTTGGCGAGATGTTCGATCAGGGTTTTCACGGGGTGTCTCCTGGACTGCGCTAGGGCGCGCGCGCGGCTGGCGCGAGGTGGATTTATAGTAGTGGGCGTGCATCGGCCGGTCTGTCAGGTTTTTGACATTCCGCCGGGTGCCGAGAATCGAGACCGGATGCGACCGGAGCGCGCCAGCCACGGCGCGCTCGCCTCCCTCCACACCACCCCAACATGCGCCCCCCCGATACGATGTCCGGCCCGATGTTGCCCAGCAGCGACCCACTCGCCGCGGTGCGCGCTGGCGCGTGGTTCAGCCAGTTGCCGCCGGCGCTGCGCCAGGCGCTGCTAGATGACGGCAGCCTGCGCCGGCTGGTCGCGGGCGAGACCCTGTTTGCGCGTGGCGACCGCTTCGATGGCCTGTATTGTGTCGCCAGCGGCACCATGCAGATCCACGCCAGCGCCGCATCGGGCAAGGCCGGGGTGCTGGGCCTGCTGGAGCCCGGCACCTGGTTCGGCGAGATCTGCCTGTTCGACGGCCTGCCGCGCACCCACGACGCGTGCGCGGCCACCGCAACCACGCTCTGGCATGTGCCGCGCGCCGCCCTGGCGCAGCGCCTGGCGCAGCAGCCGGCATGGTGGCAGGCGTTCGGGCAACTGCTGGCAGCCAAGACCCGCGAGGCCTTCCACTATGTCGAGGAAGCGCAGTTGCTGCCGCCGGCGGCCCGCGTCGCGCGGCGGCTGGCCGCGATGGCGCATGGCTACGGCAGCCTGCCGCAAGCGGGTGCCACGCGGCGTGTGCGCATTGCGCAGGAGCAACTGGCGCAGATGCTGGGCCTGTCGCGCCAGACCGTGAACCACGCGCTGCGCGACCTGGAAGCGCACGGCCTGCTGCGTCTTCAATATGGCGGCATCGAACTGCTCGACCTGCCCGCGCTGGAAGCGCTCAACTGACCGCACCGTACCGGAGCCCCGCCTACCATGACTATCCTGGACGCCGCCCAACTGGACGCCTGGCTCGCACGCCTGGGCATCGCCGCGCCGCCGTCGCCCACGCTGCAAGCGCTGGATACGGTGCTGGCCGCGCACCTGGCCAGCATTCCGTTCGAGAACGTCGACCCGCTGCTGCGCCGCCCGGTGCGCATCGAGCTGGATGCCGTGTTCGACAAGCTGGTCACGCGCCGGCGTGGCGGCTACTGCTTCGAACTCAATACGCTGCTTGGGGCCGGGCTCGGCGCGCTGGGCTATGTGGTGACGCCGCTGGCCGCGCGCGTGCGCTGGGGCGTGCCGGACGACGTGCCGACCATGACCTCGCACATGCTGCTGCGCGTGGAAGTGGCGCACCGCAGCTACCTGGCCGATGTCGGCTTCGGCGGGCCCACGCCGTTCCGCGCGATGCCGCTGTCCGAGCCGGCCGACGATGCCTTCCCCTATCGGCTTGCGCCCTCCCCGGCGCAAGCCGCCGCCAGCGCCTTCCACAGCTACGACCTGCAGGCGCGCGGCGATGCGGGCTGGATCCCGATCTACCGTTTCGACCTGACGCCGCAGCCGGCGATCGATTTCGTCGCGCGCAACTGGTATGTCTCGACGCACCCGGACAGCGTCTTCCTGCAGCGCCTGATGGCGGCGCGCACCGATGGCGGCACGCGGGTGACGCTGGCCAACGGCGAACTGGCCGAGCGCGCCCCGGACGGCAGCGTGCGCCGCACGCACCTGCAGCATGCCGACGCCGTGGTGCAAGCGCTGTCGGACCGTTTCGGCATCCGGCTGGATGACGACCTGCGCAACGGCCTGATGGCCGCGCTGCCCGCCTTGCTGGCGCCTGCGACGGCATCCGCAGGCAGCTGAAGAGCGCCCTGGCGCGATGCCGCCCCAGCTCCATGCACCGCGCGCATTGCCCGCAGAAAGAATGCTGATAAGGCCGTTATGCGCCACCCCGCGCTGTGGACGCGGCCATGGCAGCGCCACATAATGTCCCGGCGATGCCGCCTGCGGGCGCGTCCGCAGCACAACAGCGCGGCACCCGCCGCAGCACAAGCCGGCCAGCAGCGCTGACGCCGGCGCAGCCATACAGGAGACTCCATGTCATTGTTCGATCTGACGGGCAAGGTTGCCATCGTCACGGGCTCTTCGCGCGGCATCGGCCGCGCCATCGCCGAGCAGATGGCCGTACAGGGCGCCAAGGTGGTGATTTCCTCGCGCAAGGCCGAGGCCTGCCAGGAGGTGGTGGATGCCATCAACGCCCGCCATGGCGCCGGCACCGCGATTGCGGTCCCGGCCAACATCTCTTCGAAGGAAGACCTGCAGCGGCTGGTCGACGAGACCAACCGCGCCTTCGGCAAGATCGACGTGCTGGTCTGCAATGCCGCTTCCAACCCTTATTACGGGCCGATGAGCGGCGTCTCGGACGAGCAGTTCCGCAAGGTGCTGGACAACAACGTCATCTCCAACCACTGGCTGATCCAGATGGTGGCGCCGCAGATGATCGACCGCAAGGACGGCTCGATCATCATCGTGTCGTCGATCGGCGGCCTGCGCGGCTCGCCCACCATCGGCGTCTACAACATTTCCAAGGCCGCCGACTTCCAGCTGGCACGCAACCTCGCGGTCGAGTTCGGGCCGCACAATGTGCGCGTGAACTGCATCGCACCGGGGCTGATCAAGACCGACTTCGCGCGCGCGCTGTGGGAAGACCCCGAGCGCTACAAGCAATCCACCCAGGGCGCCCCGCTGCGCCGCATCGGCGAGCCCATCGAGATCGCCGGCGCGGCCGTGTTCCTGGCCTCGGCGGCCAGCACCTTCATGACCGGCCAGGCCATGGTGGTGGACGGCGGCGTGACCATCTGAGCCTTTGGCGCAAGCGTTGCCAGGCGGCCGGCGCTGACTGCGCCGGCCGCTTTCCTGCATTTCCCTCAACCTGCAGTGCAGTTCCGGGAGGCAGTCCATGTCGAGCAATTCGCAGTTGGCCGGCACCTGGCCAGTCATGTCGCTGGCCGAGGCCCATGCGCGCCTGACCGCGCCCGGCGCGCCGTTCGAAACGGAAATACGCGTGATCCGCGGCATCCCCACCACGGTCTGGAAAAACGCACCGCCCACGCTGCGCGAGCTGCTGCTGGCCACGCGCGCGTTTGCCGACCGTACCTTCGTCGTCTACGAGGACGAGCGCGTCTCCTACGATGCCTTTGTGCGCGCCGCCATCGCCATGGCCCATGCGCTGGTGCGCGACGGCGTGCGCAAGGGCGACCGCGTGGCACTGGCCATGCGCAACCTGCCCGAGTGGCCGGTGGCGTTCTACGGCGCGCTGCTGGCCGGCGCCATCGTGACCCCGCTCAACGCGTGGTGGACCGGCCAGGAGCTGGAGTATGGCCTCGCCGATTCCGGCAGCCGCATCGCCATCGTCGATGCCGAGCGGCTCGACCGCATCCTCGAACACCTGCCGGGCTGTCCGGCGCTGGAACGCATCTATGTCTCGCGCGCCGGCGGCGCGCCGGCCGATCCACGCGTGACGGCGCTGGAAAGCGTGATCGGCCCTTCGGCAAGCTGGGCGGCGCTGCCGGACCAGGCGCCGCCAGCCGTCGAGCTCGATCCCGACGACGACGCCACCATCTTCTACACCTCGGGCACCACCGGCAAGCCGAAGGGCGCGCTGGGCACGCATCGCAATTCCACCTCGGTGGCGGTGGCCGGAGGCTTCAGTCCGCTGCGCAACCTGTTGCGCCGGGGCGAGCCGATCCCGGCGCCGGATCCGGCCGCGCCGCAGAAGTCGATGCTGCTGGCGGTGCCGTTCTTTCACGTCACCGGCTGCATGGCGGTGCTCAACGGCGCCATCGCCACCGGCGGCAAGATCGTGCTGCTGCACCGCTGGGACGCGCTGCGCGGCATGGAGCTGATCGAGCGCGAGCGCTGCACCGCGGCCGGCGGCGTGCCGACCATCGCGTGGCAGATCCTGGAGCATCCCGAGCGCGGCCGCTTCGACCTGTCGTCGCTGGAGAACATCAACTACGGCGGCGCGCCCGCCTCGCCCGAGCTGGTGCGGCGCATCCGCGAAGTGTTCCCGCTGGCCGCGCCCGGCATCGGCTGGGGCATGACGGAAACCTCGTCCACCTTCACCAGCCACAGCGCCGAAGAATACGTGATGCGGCCCGACAGCAGCGGCCCGGCGCTGCCGATCGGCGAGATGAAGGTGGTCGATGGCCGCGGCCAGGCGCTGCCGCCCGGTGAAACCGGCGAGCTGATGGCGCGCGGCGCCAATGTCGTGCGCGGCTACTGGAACAAGCCCGAAGCCACCGCCCAGACCTTTGTCGACGGCTGGCTGCGCACCGGCGACATTGCCCGGCTCGACGAAGAGGGCTACGTCTATATCGTCGACCGGATGAAGGACATGCTGATCCGCGGCGGCGAGAACATCTACTGCATCGAAGTGGAAAGCGCGCTGTACGAGCACCCCGCGGTCATGGACGCCTCGGTGGTCGGGCTGGCGCACCGGACGCTGGGCGAGGAGCCGGCCGCCGTGGTGAGCCTGAAACCGGGCATGCAAGCGAGCGAAACCGAGCTGCAGGATTTCGTGCGCGCGCGGCTGGCGGCCTTCAAGGTGCCGGTGCGTATCCTGATTTACCACGAGATGCTGCCGCGCAATGCCAATGGCAAGATCATGAAGTCGAACCTGCGCAAGCTGTTCGACGCAGCAGCCTAGGCCGAGCTGGCACGGCTGCCTCCAACGCGGACACTACAACAAGGAACAACGACGTGACGGACCAAGCCACCAAACCGGACCCATCCCTGTCCAACCCCGTCCGGGCCCTCGCCGCGGCAGCGCTCGCCGCGCTGCTGGCGGGCTGCGCCACCGGCGGCACCAACCTGTCGGCGGTCCCCGAATTGCGCCCAGGCGTGCCTGCCGGCTACCTGGCGGCCGACGCGCGCCCCGACAGCCTGAAGCTGCTGCCCGCGCCGCCGGCGCAGGGCTCTGCTGCGCTGGCGCTGGATGAAGACGCCGCGCGCCAGGCCGGCCCGCTGCGTGGCTCGCCGCGCTGGCAGCTGGCGGCCGACGATGCCGTGCTGACGTTCCCGCAAGCCGCCAGCGCGTTCTCTTGCGCGCTGGGCGTGCCGGTCAGCGAGAAGGACACGCCCTACCTGAACATCCTGCTGCGCCGCAGCCTGGTCGATGCCGGCCTGTCCACCTACAAGGCCAAGGACCACTACAAGCGCACCCGCCCCTTCGTGACCAACAAGACCCCGATGTGCACGCCGGCAGAGGCTGCCAAGCTGGAAAAGGACGGTTCCTATCCGTCCGGCCACAGCGCCATCGGCTGGGCCTGGGCGCTGATCCTGACCGAGGTCGAGCCGGCGCGCGCCAATGAGATCCTGGCGCGCGGCCGCGCCTTCGGGCAGAGCCGCGTGGTGTGCAACGTGCACTGGCAGAGCGATGTCAACGAGGGCCGCATGATGGCCGCGGCCACCGTGGCGCGGCTACAAGCCGATCCCACCTTCCGCGCCGACCTGGAACAGGCCCGCCGCGAAGTGGCGAAGGCCCGCGCCGCCGGCGCGCGGCCATCGCGCGACTGCCAGGCGGAGAGCGCGGCGCTGGCGCCCTGACCCGCCCGATGTCCGGGCCGGCTACTTCACGGGGATCACCGTGCCGGCCGGCACCGGTACGGCGGTTACGCTGTTCTGCGGGCTGCCGCTGACGATGCGATCCGAATACGTCAGGTAGACCAGCGTATTGCGCTTGCGGTCGACGGCGCGCACCACGTGCAGCGCCTTGAACAGGATCGACATGCGCTCGGAGAAGACATTGTCCTGCTGCCTGATCGGCCCCTTGAAGCCGATCGGCCCGACCTGCCGGCACGCGATCGAGGCCTCGGGCGGGTCTTCGGCCATGCCGAGCTGGCCCTTGATGCCGCCGGTGCGGGCGCGCGACACGTAGCAGGTAATGCCATCCACCTGCGGGTCGTCATAGGCTTCGATCACGACCTTGTCGGATCCGGTCATGCGGAAATTGGTGCTGACGCTGCCGATTTCCTCGGCACTGGCGCCCGTGGCCGCTGCCAGGCAGGTGGCGGCCAGCAAGGTGCGCACGATTCGGTGGTTGCGCTTCATGGCGGTATCGCGGGGCATGGGCAGTCAGTTCACCGACGACTTGATGTCGCCGTGGCGCTTTTCCATTTCCTGGCGCAGCGCGCGGCGCTGCTGCGCGGCGGCAAAGCGCTGGCGCTCGACCTCGTCGCGCGGCTCCAGTGGCGGCACCTCGGCGGGGGTGCCGTTGTCGTCCACCGCCACCATGGTGAAATAGCAGCTGTTGGTATGGCGCACCAGCTTGCTGCGGATGTTCTCGGTCACCACCTTGATGCCGATCTCCATCGAACTGCGGCCGGTGTAGTTGACCGATGCCAGGAAGGTCACCAGCTCGCCCACGTGGATGGGCTGGCGGAACACCACCTGGTCTACCGACAGCGTGACCACGTAGCGGCCGGCATAGCGGCTGGCGCACGCATACGCCACCATGTCCAGGTACTTGAGGATGGTGCCGCCGTGGACGTTGCCAGAGAAGTTGGCCATGTCCGGCGTCATCAGCACGGTCATGGAAAGCTGGTGGGACAGGTCATTCATGATGCGGGATACAAGGATTGCGGGGGCGGGATTGCCGGCTGCGGGCGCCGGCAGTTTAACCCGGATCGCCGCGCCGTTGCCCGGCGGGCGCGGCGTATAAAAAAAAGCGGCCTGCCAGGCCGCTTCTTTCGCAATGGACGCAAACTGCTTACTTTTTCTTGTTCACGGCGTCCTTGAAACCCTGGCCTGCCGAGAACTTGACCGTCTTGGCGGCCGGAATCTTGATGGTTTCGCCGGTGCGCGGATTGCGGCCGGTACGGGCAGCGCGCTTGCCGGCGCTGAAGCTGCCGAAACCCACCAGCGTTACAGAATCACCCTTTGCCACTGCCTTCTTGATACTGTCCAGCGCTGCGTTGAGCGCACGCTCGGCGGCGGCATTGCTCAATTCTGCTTCCGCGGCGATGGCCGATACCAGTTCACCTTTATTCATGGCTGATTTCCCTTGTTGGTCGTCGTCACCGATGTGCGTGCCTCGCGGCAGGCCATCGATCGGCGCAGTCTAATCTGCCCGTCGCGCGTTGAGCAATCCCCAGTGGCACCAATGCGACAAAAAAACCCGCAAATCCTTGCTTGAGGCCGGTTAGCGGGCAATTTCCCCCGCTATTCGTGCTTGCCAGAAGCACCTTTTTGCCGGGCCGGAGCGGCCGTCCGGATTCGCACGTCCCAAAGCTATCCAGCATAGGACAGATTCCCCTAAATGGGGCGACGCACCACAACGGGTCGCCCGACCCGCCTGGCCCGCTCCATTCTGGCGCAGCGCAAATCCTGCCGCCGCTCGCGGACCGACCGCACCGTGGCCCGACCGATGAAGCCGTGCGGCATGCCGGTGCGGCGTTTTACCCGCGACGGTGCAAGCGGCACCAGGATGCAGCCGTTTCTGGAACGCTTTTTGCATACTGATGCGCCCATTTTGAGCATGAGGTCACTATGGACAACTGGAAGACCGGCACCGACGCGCTGTTTATCCTGCTCGGCGCCATCATGGTGCTGGCCATGCACGCCGGCTTTGCGTTCCTCGAACTTGGCACGGTGCGCAAGAAAAACCAGGTCAATGCCTTGGTAAAGATTCTGGTGGATTTCGCAGTTTCCACCATCGCCTATTTCTTTATCGGCTACACCATCGCCTATGGGGTGCAGTTCTTTGCCGGCGCCGAAACCCTGGCCCAGAAAAACGGTTACGAACTGGTCAAGTTCTTTTTCCTGGCGACCTTTGCCGCGGCAATTCCGGCGATTATCTCAGGCGGTATTGCCGAACGCTCGCGTTTCAATCCGCAACTGGTTGCCACGTTCGTCCTGGTAGGTTTTGTCTACCCCTTTTTCGAAGGCATGGTCTGGAACCAGCGCTATGGCGTGCAGGACTGGCTGGCGCGCGTCGCCGGTGCCCCCTTCCATGATTTTGCCGGCTCGGTGGTGGTGCATGCGCTGGGCGGCTGGATTGCGCTGCCCGCGGTGCTGCTGCTGGGCGCGCGCCGCGGCCGCTATCAGAAGGACGGCCGCATCAGCGCGCATCCGCCCTCGAACATCCCGTTCCTGGCGCTGGGTGCCTGGATTCTTGCGGTGGGCTGGTTCGGCTTCAACGTGATGAGCGCGCAGACCGTCGACAAGATCAGCGGCCTGGTGGCAATCAATTCGCTGATGGCGATGGCCGGCGGCACGCTGGCCGCCTGGATCGCCGGACGCAATGATCCGGGTTTCGTCTACAACGGGCCGCTGGCCGGCCTGGTGGCGGTATGCGCGGGCTCGGACCTGATGCATCCGCTGGGCGCGCTGGTCACCGGCGCCGTGGCGGGCGCGCTGTTCGTTTATATGTTTACGCTGGCGCAAAACAAGTGGCATATCGACGATGTGCTGGGCGTGTGGCCGCTGCACGGGCTATGCGGCGCCTGGGGCGGCATCGCCGCGGGCATCTTCGGCGCGAAGGCGATGGGGGGCCTCGGCGGGGTGTCGCTCGGCGCGCAACTGCTCGGCACCTTGCTTGGCATCGTGGTGGCGCTGGCCGGCGGCACGCTGGTCTATGGCACCCTGAAGCGGCTGGTGGGCATCCGCCTCGACCCCGAGGGCGAGTTCAACGGCGCCGACCTGACGCTGCACCGGATTTCCGCCACGCCCGAGCGCGAAACCAACTGGTAATACCCGCCAGCGCAATTCCGATATAAATGGACGAGCCGTGCCACGCGGCTTGTCTTAACAATGATTTACTTGCACTTCCGCGCGCGGCCTCTCAATAATTGCCGTGCCCGGGAATTGCGCGCAACGCGCAGGGGCTCGCACGCTGCAGCCGGCTGGTTCGGGGGATGTTGGGTCGGCGGCTGGCCGGTTACACCAACACGAAAGGAATACGCCGATGGACGCCTCTACCTTCGACAACCTCAAGACCCTGGTGGTCTCCTACGCCACCGAATTCGGCGTCAAGATCCTGGCGGCCCTCGCCTTCTGGGTCATTGGCCGCTGGCTGATCCACTTTGTCGTGCGCATGGTGCAGAACGCGCTCGGCAAGCAGAAGGTCGACCCCACGCTGCTGCGCTACGTCGGTTCCATCGTCACCGTGACGCTGAACGTGGTGCTGGTGATCGGCATCCTCGGCTACTTCGGCATCCAGACCACCACCTTTGCCGCGTTGATTGCCGCCGCCGGCGTGGCGATCGGCATGGCCTGGTCGGGACTGATGGCAAACTTCGCCGCCGGCGCCTTCCTGGTGGTGCTGCGGCCGTTCAAGGTCGGCGACTTCGTCACCATTGGCGGCGTGACCGGCACGGTGCGCGAAATCGGATTGTTCGCCACCACGCTGGACACGCCGGACAATGTCCAGACCGTGATCGGCAACAACAAGATCTTCAGCGACACCATCCAGAACTTCACCGCCAATGCGTTCCGGCGCGTGGAACTGAAAGCGCAGCTGGCCGGCAGCACCGATGTGGCCGACGCGGTGGCGCTGCTGAAGACCCGCATCGCCGAGATCCCCAACGTGCTGGCCGAGCCGCCGGTCGACGTCGAAATCCTGGAGTTCACGCTGGTCGGCCCGGTGCTGGCGGTACGGCCCTATTGCCACAACGACCATTACTGGCAGGTCTATTTCGACACCAACCGCGTCATCCGCGAATGCTTCGGCCAGGCCGGCTACGCCGCGCCGATGCCGGCCCACATGGTGGTGGTGCAGCAGGCCGGATTGCCGCACGCCGCCGCCGAGCAAGCCGCCGCACAGCAGGCGGCCTGAACTGGCGCGCGGCGGCCGTTTCAGCGGGTGCCCGGGCGCGTGCTTGCGCCCGAGCGCCCGTAATGGCGCATCAGCACCGCGCCGGCACCGCAGGCCGCCATCACCACGCCCAGCGGCAGCGCGCTGCCGTCGCGCCACACGCTGACCGCGGCGCCGCCCAGCGTGCCGAGCGAAAACTGCAACGTGCCCATCAATGCCGAAGCCGTGCCGGCGCGATGTCCCTGGTGCGCGAGCGCCAGCGCCGAAGCGTTCGGCGAGACGCAGCCCAGCGCTCCGATAAACACGAAGAAGCCGGCCAGCAGCACCGGCAGCACCGCCATCCCCGCCAGTGCGGCCACCGCCAGCACCGTCCCCGCGCCCAGGGCCGCCAGCAGCGTGGCTCCCAGCACCTGGTCGAGCGAACGCCCGCGCACCAGCCGGGCATTGAGCTGCGACATCGTGATCAGCCCCAGCGCATTGGCACCGAACACAAAGCCATAGTGCGACGGCGCGATGCCGTGCAGTTCGATCAGCACGAAGGGCGATCCCGAGATATACGCGAACATGCCCGCCGAGCCGAAGCCGGCCGACAGCGAGTAGCCCAGGAACTCGCGGTCGCGCAGCAGCTCCGCATAGCTGCGGGCCACGCTGCCGAGCCGCAGCGGCGCCGCATGGCCGCGGTCCAGCGATTCCTCCATGCGCAGGTGGACCAGCAGCAGGATCAGCAGCCCGGCGCCCGCCAGCACCCAGAAAATGGCGCGCCAGCCCGATACGGTCAGGACCGCGCCGCCGATGATCGGCGCCAGGATCGGCGCCACGCCCATCACCAGCATCAGCGAGGAAAACGCCCGCGCCGATTCATGTGCCTCGAGCCGGTCGCGGATCACCGCCCGCGCCATCACCATGCCGGCGCAGCCGCCCAGCGCCTGCAGGAAGCGCCATAGCATCAGCGCTTCGACGTTGCGCGCCAGCGCGCAGCACACGGCGGCGACCACGTAGAGGCACAGTCCGACATAGAGCGGCGGCTTGCGCCCGAAGCGGTCGCTGAAGGGACCATAGAAGGCCTGGCCGAGCGCGAGCCCGACCAGGAAGGTGCCGAGGGTCAGCTGGACCTGGCCGATATCGACGCCCAGGTCGCCGGCCAGGGTCGGGAAACTCGGCAGGTACATGTCGATCGACAGCGGCGCGATCGCCATCAGCGAGCTGCAGATCAGCAGCCAGGCAGGAAAACGCGGCGTCGGGGCGGCGCTTGGGGAATGAGACATGGGGGGACAGGTATCCGAGGGCGATGGCGCTGCCCTGCGCGGCCGTACCGCACGGGCAGCCCCACGAAAGACGCAATTGTTGCACAACATAACCAATGCAGCCGCAGCCCGGCGCAGCCTGTTCCGGGGCCTTGCATGGCAGCAATGCCACGACGCTCGCGGAGCGCGACTTTCATGCGCGCCGGGGTGGAGGGTACAATGCCAGCCTGTCGGCGTAAGACTCGCCGTCGGCCTCGCAGAGAGGGACGACAGTACCGGTCCCCGCAACATTAGCCTGCATGAGAATACGACAAACGCCGCTTTCCGCTTCGCCAGGCACCGCCGTACTTGCGGCCGTGCTGCTGCTGCCGCTGCCCCTGACGGCCAAGGCAGCGCCGGCGCAGCTGCGCAATGCCAGCGTCCCGCTGCTGGTTCCCGCGGCCGATGAAGCCGACCCGGTGGCGCGCATGCTCAAGGGCGCGGCCACCGGCCAGAACACCGGCGCCGCCGGCGTGCCCGAGCTGCTGCGCAACGCCACCCGCCCCGACAACGTGCTGGCGCGCGCCTGCCGCCAGCTCAACGATGCCCTGCCGATCGAGATCGACGGCGAGACCCGCCTGCGCCGCTGCCAGTCGGTGCCGGGCAAACATGTATTGTTCCAGCTGGAACTGACCAACTACCGCGGGCCGATGCTCGACCTGGCCAGCTTCGAGGTCAACTACGCCGCGCCGCTGCAGCGCAATATCTGCGCAAACCGCGATGTCGAGATCCTGACCAAGCTGGGCGTCAGCATGTTGTTCCGCTACATGACCCGCAAGGACCGCGGCGAGCGCCGCATCGGCGACGTCTATATCAACGGCCCGATCTGCAGCGCTGCCCTGCGCTGAGCAGCGACCGGCGCCACGCAAAAACGGCCCGCGCAAGCGGGCCGTTTTTTTGTCTGATGCAACGCGCTCAGGCGGCGCGCGGACGCAGCGGCACCACGTTGGCGGCGCGCCGTACCAGCATGCGCGTGTCCTTCCAGCCGGCGTCGGCCAGTGGCGAACCCCACACCAGTTCATGCAGGCGCGCCAGCGCGAACGGATTGCCCAGCAACACGTGCTTCTGCGCCGGCGTGAGCGCGCGCGGCCCGTGGGTCAGCGCATGCTCGACCAGGCTCTCGTGGCGCTTGCGCGCCGATTCCGGCTGCACCACGCGCGGCGTCGCGGTCGCGCACATCAGCGCATTGGTGACCGGGTCCACCACGGCGTCGACGAAGTTCGGCGTTTCGGCGGCATTTTCGACATGCTGCTGCGTTTCCACGATCTCGCGCGGCACCAGCGTTTCTTCCGGGATCATGAACAGCCCGGCGTTGCGCGAAGCGCGGCCCAGCGACACCCGCGACAGCATCACCGACAACGGGATCGACAGCGCCAGCGAACCGACGATCGGCAGCAGCCACAGCACATAGGACGGGTTCAGCCAGTACACCAGCCCGCCCCATGCCAGCCCCAGCGCGGTATGCCAGCCGTGGCGGCGAAAGGCTTCGCCCCAGGTGGTCTCGGCATCTTCACGCGGCGGCGATTTCCACGAAATGCCCCAGCCGCTGTACGCCGCGATCACGAACTTGGTATGGAACAGCATGCGCGTGGGCGCCAGCAGCGCGGACAGCAGCACCTCGATCAGCATGCTGGCAAAGAGCTGCACCGCGCCGCCGTAGCGCCGCGCCTGCTTCATCAGCAACGCCACGCTGGCGAGCTTGGGCAGGAACAGCAGCGTGGCCGTGGCCGAGAACAGCGCCAGGGCCTTTTCCGGATGCCATTCGGGCCAGGTCGGGAACAGCTGGTATTGCTGCGTAAAGTATTCCGGCGGGACCAGCGCGTGCTTGGCCAGCATCGCCGTCGACAGCAGCAGGAACAGCAGCCACAGTGGCGCCGACAGGTACGCCATGATCCCGGTCAGGAACACCGCGCGGTGCACCACGTGGAAGCCCTGCTTGAGCCACAGCCGGAAATTCATCAGGTTGCCCTGGCACCAGCGGCGGTCGCGCTTGACCTCGTCCAGCAGGTTCGGCGGCAGTTCTTCGTACGAGCCTTCCAGGTCATAGGCAATCCACACACCCCAGCCGGCGCGGCGCATCAGCGCGGCCTCGACGAAGTCGTGCGACAGGATTTCCCCCGACAACGGGCCGCGGCCCGGCAGCGGCGCCAGCGCGCAGTGTTCGATGAACGGCTTGACGCGGATGATGGCGTTGTGGCCCCAGTAGTGCGACTCGCCCAGCTGCCAGTAGTGCAGTCCGGCGGTAAACAGCGGCCCGTACACCCGGGTGGCGAACTGCTGCACGCGCGCATACAGCGTTTCACGCCCGACGGCCAGCGGCGCGGTCTGGATGATGCCGGCGCCGGGGTTGGCTTCCATCAGCCGCACCAGCGTGGCCAGGCAGTCGCCGCTCATCACGCTGTCGGCGTCGAGCACCACCATGTAGCGGTACTTGCTGCCCCAGCGGCGGCAGAAATCGGCCACGTTGCCGGTCTTGCGCTTCACGCGGTGCCGGCGCCAGCGGTAGAAGATGCGGCCGAAGCCGCCGACGGCGCGGCACAGTTCCATCCAGGCATCGTGCTCGGCCGTGCGCAGGTCCGGATTGCCGCTGTCCGACAGCACGATGAAGTCGAAGTTGGCCAGGTGCGGCGTGCGCGCCAGCGATTCATAGGTGGCACGCAAGCCCGCGAAGACGCGCGTCACGTCTTCATTGCAGATCGGCATGATGATCGCGGTGCGGGCCTCGGGCGCAATCGGCGCGTCGGGCCGGTCCGGTACCGCCGAGCGCGAGATCAGATGCTTGTCGCCGCCCTTGGCCAGCACCAGGAAGCCCATCATCGCCGTCCAGAAGCCGGCCGACACCCAGGAGAACAGGATGGCGAACAGCACCAGGATGGCAATCTCGAGCGGGTCGGTGCCGTGGTACGGCAGCACGCTGGTCATGAAGTAGGTGGCCAGCACGGTCTGGATCGAGACCAGGCCCAGCAGCACCCAGCGCCGGTGCGAGCCGGCGGGATGCCATTTGCCTTCCGCGTCGGGCCCGTCGTGCAATGTGTCCCACGTCTCGGGCACCGGCGGGCGGCCCAGCATGCGGCGCCACGTGTTGCGCAGCCAGCCGGTGACGATATGCGGCGGCCACTGGCGCGGCACCATCGAGCTGCGCTCGGGCGCGGGGCCGGTATCGACCTTGACGGTGCCGTCTTCGCGCCGCCGCAGCAGCGGCGCGCCGCCAACCTGGGGATTGCCGTAGGCCATGGCGAAGCGCCGCTGCACCGAGGCGTAGGCGCTGCTGCCGTGCGCCGGCGGCGCTTCCTTGCCGGCCAGGCGCGACTGCAGGCGCGTGATGGCCTCCTGCGCGTCGCGGCCATCGGCCGTGACCGGGATCACCGGCGTCACGGAAGCCAGCGGTGTGACCGGTGCCGCCGCGGCGCCCATGCTTGCGCCATCGGCCAGCAGTTCGCTGCGCACTTCAGGCGATACGGGCAGGCGGTCGAGATAGCGCTCGCATGCCGCCGCCTGGGCCGGTCGCTGCTTTAGGCGGGGGGTAAGATGTAGCTCCACGTCTCGGACAGGGTTGTATTGCCGTTGCGAAGATAGCCGCGCAACTCTACCGGCTTGGTTTCGTCCTTGCGGCGCATCAACATGGTCATGCGCCAGCCACCGGTCGCGTCATTGCGCTGCACCGATGTCTTCAGCAGCTCGCCGTTGGCATCGGCCGAAACCACCGGGTCGATGCGCACGTCCGCCGGCAGCCTGCGGAAGGCCGGGCCTTCGAAGTCCACCACCAGCGAAAAGCTCGTGTCCTCCTTGCTGCGCGTCTGGCCCTGGCCCAGCCGGGTCTGCGTCACCCACGACAGCGGCGGCTCCTGTTCGCCATCCTTCTGCCACAGCAGGCGGTATTCGTAGTCGAAGGCTTGCTTCGGCTTGGGCGGGTTGTCGGGCACCCAGTACGCGACGATGTTGTCATTGGTCTCGTCCGGCGTCGGGATCTGCACCAGCTCCACCCGGCCCGAGCCCCAGTTGCCGCGCGGCTGCACCCAGCCGCTGGGCCGGCGCTCGTACCACGCGCCGATTTCCTGGTAGCTGTTGAAGCTGCGGTCGCGCTGCATCAGCCCGAACCCCTGCGGATTGGTCGCGGCGAACGACGTCACCAGCAGCCGCTTGGGATTGACCAGCGGACGCCAGACCCATTCCCCGGTGCCGAGGTGGATCGACAGGCCGTCCGAGTCATGCACCTCCGGCCGGAAATCCTGCGCCGGCGCCGGCTGGTTCTCGCCGAACAGGTACATGCTGGTCAGCGGCGCAAGGCCGAGCTTGGTCACGTTTTCGCGCAGGTAGAGGCGCGACTTGACCTCCATCGCGGTTTCCGCGCCGGGCTTGATGGTGAAGCGGTACGCCCCGCTCATGCGGCGCGAATCCATCAGCGCATAGATGGTGATCTCCTTGGCATTGGCGCCCGGACGTTCGATCCAGTATTCAACGAAGCGCGGGAATTCCTCGCCCGAGTTGAGCGCGGTATCCACCGCCAGGCCGCGTGCCGACAGCCCGTACCACTGGTCCTTGCCAAGCGCGCGGAAGTAGCTAGCGCCGAGGAACGACGCCAGCTCGTCCTTGCGCTTGCCCTGGTTCAGCGGATAAAGGATGCGGAAGCCGGCGTAGCCCAGTCCCTTCAGCTTGGCGGCATCGACCTTGTGCGGGCCGTAGTTGAACGCGGAAGGGTCGAAGCGGAATTCCCGCACGCTGTTGCCCACCACTTCATGGATGCGCACGGGCTGGTCGAACACCATGCCCTCGTGGAAGAACGACAGCTCGAACGGCGAACGCGTGCCGCGCCAGGCGAAGCGCTCGGGCTTGTACTCGATCTCGCGGTAACGCTCGTAGGTCAGCTCGCGCAATTCGCGCGGCAGGTTCTGCGCCGGCGCCTTGTAAGGCGAAGCCGCCAGCTGGCGCGCGCGCGCCGCGACGGTGTCGAAGTCGAACGCATGGGCCGCCATCGCACACAGCGCCAGCGCCCCGCCGCCGAGCCAGGCCGCGATCCGTGCCCCGACCCGCGCAGAGCGGCGACGGGCCTCCGGGCCGGCAGCGGGCAAGGTAAACGGTACGGCTATTCGTGGCGTGGCGATCTGTGACATGTATGCCAGGGTGAGCGGTTGAAACGGAGTGGCCGGCATCGACGGCCTGAACGATGAAGGACACGGCAAGAGATGAGCCGGGCGCCGAGTGGCGTGGCCCTGACGCGGGGCAAGCGGCCCGCGGGGCACCGTGTCCGGTTTGTTGCGATGCGCAATAAACCATAGCAATTCGAGACGCAAAAGTCACGTTTCGATCACGCAAGGTTTGAAACAAATTGTTGGCGGGGTAGCCCGAAAGCCGCTCCACGCATGGCTTTGCGGGCGATCAGGTCACATCGCCGCGAGCGTCGGCGCGGTCAGTCCCGATCGGCAGCCCCGGTCGCACAGCGATGCGGGCCGGAACGCGTCCGGCCCGTTTAATACACTGTTACTTTTTGGCGCCTTCGCTGTATGGATCAAACTTGCCGCTCTTGGCGCCTTCGGAATAGGGATCGAATTTGCCGCTGTTCATGCCGCCCTGGCTGAACGAGTCAAACGACTTCTGCGCCCCGCCCTGGATCGGTTCCATCTGGTCGGGCCTGGCGCCCGGGTTCAGCGCAGTCACGTTATCGCTTTTTGCGCCGTCGGTGTACGGGCTGAACTTGTCCTGCTTCGCACCATCGGTGTAGGGATTGAAGTTGCCCTGCTTGGCACCGTCGGTATACGGATTGAATTGGTCGGCCTTGCCCGGGGTCTGGGCGTGCAGCGTGCCAAAGGCGCAGGCGACGGCCAGGCCGATTGTGAGATAGCGCAGCGTCATGGGATCTCCTCTTGCAGGAATGGGCACCCGTCGTGCCGGCGGCATGAGGGCAGAAATCAACGCTAGGTCAGGGCCACGCACGTGTCAACCGCGGCCGGTGGCCGCGGCTGGCGAGGCGCGTCGCCAATCGCGGCCATCGCCGCGCATTGCGCTTACAATGCCACTCGAACGCCACCATGGAGCACAAGGAACCATCATGCTGACCCGGCAAACCACACCCTCCGCCAGCCTCGCCCGCCCCGCCCTGCGTGCCGCACTCGCAGGCGCGCTGGGTGCCGTGCTGCTCTGCGCCGCGCCGGCGCATGCGTACTTCGACAACTACCTGAGCGGCACCATTATCGGCACGCTCAACGACAAGGAAGGCGCGTCGCTGGCCAAGTCGGTGCGTACCGCGCTGAACGATACGGCCGATGGCCAGTCGGTGGCGTGGACCTTTCCGGCCGCGGGACGGCGCCAGCAGATCGACGGCACCATCACCCCGGTCGAGAGCAAGACCGACAAGGGCCAGCCGTGCCGGCGCCTGAAGTCAGAACTCAAGCGCGGCAGTGCCGAAGAACACTGGAGCGGCTGGTTCTGCAAGCAGTCCAACGGGCAATGGAAGTCCCGCCACGTGGGCGAATAAGCTGGCCGGCAGCAGGCTGTGCCGCGCGGCCGGGACTTAGCGGCATAGCTTGCGCAGCAGTTCCCCGGCGATGGTGCCGGGGCCGGCCACCTGGAAGGTGCCGGAATGCGGCGCGCGGATGGTATAGAGCGAGTCGCCGCGCGCAAAGCGCTTGCTGTAGAGGGTCTGCTCGACCACGGCATACATCGACGTGGCGCAGTTCAGCACCATGCGCTTGAGCGAAGAGCGGATCGGCTCGCCGCTGGCGGTGCGGATCACGCCCGACGGCGAATTGCGCATCACCACCACGCCAACCTGCGAGCCCTGGCGGCGCACCGCCGACTGATCGAAATAGGAAATCACGCCATTGGCACCCATCAGCGGCAGCCAGCGCTGCGGGTCCGGCGCGCCGGGATCGGGTGCGGCCACCAGGCGGCAACCTTCCTTGGGTGTCGAGCGGAATACGGTGGCGGTGCCGGGGACCTGGCATTCGTAGAGGCCGGCGGCAGCGGCCGGCCGGGATGCAGAGGCCGGCGCCACGTCAGTGGCCGGCACAGCGCCGTCATCGGCGTGCGCCTGCGGCAGGGCCAGGCCGAACACGCAGCCGACCAGCGCGGCTGCGTGTCGAACAATGCGGAACATCATGGAATTGCCCTCATGTAGACGGGAAAAAGCGATCCGCATTGTCGCACAGGATGCATGCATTGCGGCGCGCCGGCGCGCCCTGACCCATGCATCCCAGTGGCCTTCAGCCGTGCCGGCGCCGCCAGGCGACCAGATCCTCGATGGTCAGCACCGGCAACCGGTACATCTCGGCAAAGGCCAGCGCTTCGGCGCGCCGCGCCATGGTGCCATCCGGGTTCATCAGCTCGCACAGCACCGCGGCGGGCGACAGCCCCGCCATGCGCGCCAGGTCCACCGAACCTTCGGTATGGCCGCGGCGCTCCAGCACGCCGCCGTCGCGCGCCACCAGCGGGAACACATGGCCGGGGCTGACCACGGCATCGGCGCCCGCATCCGCGGCAATCGCCGCGCGGATGGTGGTGATACGGTCGGACGCGCTGACTCCCGTGGTGACGCCCTCGCGGGCCTCGATCGACACGGTGAAGGCGGTGCCGTACTGGCTGCGGTTGTGCTCGACCATCGGCCGCAGGCCCAGGCTGCGCACCTTGTCCGTCGGCAGGCACAGGCACACGATGCCGCTGCATTCGCGGATCATCATGGCCATGTTGGCCTGGGTCAGGCGCTCGGCGGCAAGGATCAGGTCGGCCTCGTTCTCGCGGTCGTCGTCATCGAGCAGCACTACGGGACGGCCTGCGCGCATGGCTTCGAGGGCCTGCTCGATGCGCAAGTCGAGCGCGCGCGGATCGGCGTGCGCGATCGTATCGGCCGTGGCACGCGCGGTGGCATCCGCGAACGCCGCGGGGGCAATGGCTTCGGTGGAAAAGCTAGACATGAAACGCTCCTGGTTCAGCATCAATGGGCGTTCCAGGGGAAGGGTCAACGGAACTGCAATGCCCGCACGCCATGCTGACCGCACGCGCACGAACCGCCGAGCCTTGCGCGCGCAAGGCTCGGCAAACCACGGGCCTGGCAGGCGCCAGGCCACGCGGGCAAGCTCCGTTCATCTTCTTTCATCCGGACTATGACCGTCGGCCCTGGCCTCACACCAGGTCTGCTGACCTCGCACGGGAATGCGAGCGCTCGCGGGCTCGCCGGACACGCGCTGCGCGTCGCGGCATACCGCCGGTGGGGACTTCCACCCCGCCCTGAAGACGTAACGTAACCGGGCCGGCCAAGCGGCCGGCACCGGCCCGCGCATGTTAGCACGATTGTCCCTGGTCACTGTGCACGCCGCGCGCGGCCCGTACCCTGTACCCTGTTGTGGCCCGCGCCGCGGTGCCGGCCACGTTCGGCCTCGGCAACGTGCCTTCCGGTGTACTACAAATAGGATAAGGAGGCAGCGCCTGGGAGCTGCAAGCGGCAGTTTCCCCATCGCCTGCCTGACAACAACGCAGCATCTTTTCAGCGTGCTTCCCATGCGCCGACCAGACCAAGAAGCCAGACAAGACAGCCATGCGAGTTGCATCCCCCTCCTTTCAACCTTCTCCGCGCGGCGCTGGCGACGGCCGCGCCGCGCCGCCGTGGCGGCGCTGCTTGCGCTGGCCGGGTGCCTGAGCACGGCCGCATGCGCGGCGCCTGCGATTCAGCTTGGCTACGGCTTCGACGACAGCCATCACGTGCAAAAGGCGGAGATCGCCATGCTGTGGGATTCCGGCCTGGCATGGGGCAACCCGCAGGGCTGGCAGGTGGACCTGCAGTGGGAGGTCAACGTTGCGCGCTGGCTCAGCGACAGCAACAACAATCCGAACGATCTGTGGGAGTTCGGCGCTTCGCCGGTGGTGCGGATCGGATGGTGGCGGCACACCTGGGTGCCGTTCCTCGAGCTATCGGTGGGCGCGCGGGTGCTGAGCGGCACGCGCACCTCGGACGATCACGTCATCTCCAGCGCGTTCCAGTTCTCGGAATACGCCGGTCTTGGCGTGATGCTCGGCAAGGACCGCAACTTTGCCGCGGGCTACCGCATCCAGCATCTGTCCAATGGCGGCATCAAGGAGCCCAATCCTGGCACCACCTTCCACGTCATTTACCTGCGCTACCGCTTCTGACTGCGCGATCCTGCGCCCCGCCCTGCGTTTCAAACAGCAGCCGCGTGGCGTCGTCGGCCGGGAAGAAGCATTCGATACGGAGCTCCTGCAGCGTGACGTCCTGCGGAATGCCGAGCGTGGTCAGCGTCGAGAACAGCGACGCACGGAACGCGCCCGCATGCAGCACCACGGGCAGCAGCGGCGGCGGCGGCCCGTCGCTGCCGTCATCCTCGGGCAGCAGCACACCGCCGGGCCCCACCATGTCCGGATGCCAGTCGGCGATGCGTGCGAACAGCGCGCGCGCGGTCTGGTCGTGCGCCTGCACCTGCAGCTCCTGCCAGACGCGCCGCAACAGGTAACGGCCGACCTGGCGCGCATTCTCGATGACAGGCCACAGGCCGTCGGGATCGAACACGGTCAGCATCAGGTTGATCCGGTGCGGATCGTCGGCAAGCGATGCCGGCGCGCGGCCGCCCAGCAAGGTGTCGAACATGCGGCGGTAGGCGGCATTGGCGTCGACCAGGTTCCAGAAGCGGTCCAGCACCACCGCCGGGTACGGCTCCTGCTTGGCCAGGATCAGGGCGATCGCCTGCTGCACCATTTGCAACGGCGGCGCGCTCAGCGCGTGTTCGCTGTAGGCGGGGGCGAAGCCGCTGGCAAGCAGCAGCCGGTTGCGCTGGCGCAGCGGCACGCCCAGGCGCTCGGCCAGCGCCAGCACCATCTCGCGGCTGGGACGGGCGCGCCCCGACTCGAGGAAGGAGATGTGGCGCTGCGACACCCCGGCGGCCAGCGACAGCGCCAGCTGGCTGTAGCCGCGCTTGCCGCGCCAGTAGCGCAACAGTCCGGGGAAGTCGAGCGTGGCCTCGGAGGCAGGGGTCAGCGTTTCCATGCGCGTTATTACAGCATGGCGGCGGCCTCGCCGCGAATACCTCACAGGTAATCGCAGCCATCCATAGACCTGGCCGATGGCCGGAAAAGCGCCACCGTTTGCGGCGGGCGCATCACAGTGGCGAGGTCGTGTAACAGGCGAATGGTATGCTTGATCTTTTCAGACACCCGGCGCGCAGAGGGCGCGCACCCTGATGGAAATTGCCATATTACTGGCGCTGATCCTGCTGAACGGCTTGTTTGCGATGTCCGAGATCGCACTCGTAACAGCCCGCAAGGCACGCCTGCAACGCCAGATCGAGAACGGCGACCGCGGCGCCATTGCGGCGGCAAAGCTGGGCGAGGATCCCACCCGCTTCCTCTCGACCGTGCAGATCGGCATCACCTCGATCGGCGTGCTCAACGGCGTGGTCGGCGAATCGACGCTGGCGCAGCCGCTGGGCCTGTGGCTGCAGGGTTACGGTATCTCGGAAAGCACCGCCGGCTATGTGGCCACCGCGATCGTGGTGGCCGGGCTGACCTATTTTTCCATCGTGCTGGGCGAACTGGTGCCGAAGCGCCTGGGCCAGATGGCGCCCGAGGCGATCGCGCGGCTGGTGGCGCGCCCGATCGGCTGGCTGGCGGTGGCCTCGACCCCGTTCGTCAAGCTGCTGTCGAGCTCCACGCGGCTGGTGCTGCGACTGCTCGGCACCAAGGTTGACCGCGGCCCCGGCGTGACCGAGGAAGAAATCCATGCGCTGCTGGTGGAAGGCTCCGAAGCCGGCGTGATCGAGCAGCATGAGCACACCATGGTGCGCAACGTGTTCCGGCTCGATGATCGCCAGCTGGCGTCGCTGATGGTGCCCCGCGGCGACGTGGTGTACCTCGATGTGGAAGCCACGCTGGACGAGAACCTGCGCCGCATCGAAGAATCCGACCACTCCCGCTTCCCCGTGGTGCGCGGCGGCATGCACGACATCATCGGCGTGGTCAGCGCGCGCCAGTTGCTGGCGCGCCGGCTGCGCGGCGAGGAAGCCGACCTGCAGGCGGCGGTGCAGCCGGCGGTGTTCGTGCCGGAAAGCGTGACCGGCATGGAACTGCTGGAAAACTTCCGCGCCTCGGGCGGGCAGATCGCCTTTGTCATCGACGAATACGGCGAAGTGCTGGGCCTGGTGACGCTGCGCGACCTGATCGAGGCCATCACCGGCGAATTCAAGGCCGAGGCCGCCGGCGAGCAATGGGCGGTCCAGCGCGAAGACGGCTCATGGCTGCTCGATGGCCTGATCCCGATCCCCGAACTGAAAGACCGCATCGGCCTGCGCCAGGTACCCGAGGAAGAAAAGGAGCGCTACCACACGCTGTCCGGCATGCTGCTGTTGCTGCTGGGGCGCCTGCCCCAGATTGCCGACACCGTGCAATGGGGCGACTGGCGCTTCGAGATCGTCGACATGGACGGCAAGCGCATCGACAAGGTGCTGGCCGAGCGCCTGCCGCCGCAGGACGGGCCCGAGGAAGACACCACCGGCTGAGTCCCGGAGGCCGGCACACCGCAGCTCGGCGGCGTCAATCGCAATTTCCCTGGGTGGATGGCGCCGCGTTGATCTAAATCAAATGCAGTTGTGGCCGAATCACTTTGGCGCAATCTGCAACGCGCCTTCCCCTGCCCTTCGCTTATGATCGGGCTTCGCGGCCCCACGCGGCCGCGGCAGGCATGGCTGCACCCAGGCGACGACTGCCCGGCGGCCGGCCGAAGAACCATTTCAGACACGGGGAGACGCGTGTGCCGCATGCCATTGTCGGGCGGCCCGCAAGATCATGCATGGATCCTGATGCCGACGACCTCGTAGCGAGCGCTGCCTGCGGCGGCTGTGGCACGATGCAACCGTCCGCGCTGGTGTGCGCGCTGGCCGCGCGCCGCGCCCAGGCGGGTCAGCCCGCGTCCATCCTGGCGATCCGCCTGGATCGCTTTGCCAGCGCCTGCGAAACCCTCGGGCCCGGCCGCTCCGGCAGGCTGCGCGGCATCGTGCAGGCGCGCATCGCCTGCCTGCTGCCGCCGGGCGCGTTCATGCACTGGATTGGCGCGGCCGACCTGGTGGTCATCACCACGCTGCCCGCAGGCATGCCGGATCCGGGCCAGCTTGCCAGCCGGGTGGCCGACGACCTGTCCCGGCCGTTCGCGCTGGACGGCTTCGAGCTGCATCTGTCCTGCAGTATCGGCGTGGCCAACGATCATGCCGACATCCCGGCCGAGCGCAGCCTGCAGCAGGCGTTCGACGCCATGCTGCGGGTCAACCGCCAGGGCGGCGCCGGCCTGGCGCGCGCCGACAAGCCGCGGTCCCCGCCCGCCGCCCCGTTGCTGGCGGCGCTGCCCGACGCACTCGAGCGCGGCGAACTGAGCCTGCAACTGCAGCCGCGCGCCGATCTTGCCGGCGCCGCCGTCAGCGGCTATACGGTGCGGCTGCGCTGGCAGCATCCCGTGCTCGGCCGCGTGGCGCCGCAGGATTTCCTGCCCGGCGTCGAAGCGCTCGGACTGGTCGGGCGCATCGGCAACTGGCTGCTGGAAAGCGTGCTGCCGCTGATGCGTGCCGCCGAGACCCTCGCCCCGCTCCAGTTCACGCTGCTGGCCTCGAGCGCGCAACTGCATCGCCCGCAAATGGTGGAGGCGCTGGCGCAGGCGCTCGATGCGGGCGGCATCGCGCCGCAGCAGCTGTGCATCGAGCTGCCGGCCAGCACGATGCCGACCGACGTTGAACTCATCGACCGCTTTGCCGCCCTGCGCCGGCGCGGCCTGCAGCTGGCGCTGGGGGATTTCGACGACAGCCTGGCCTGCCGCAAGGCTTTGGCAGCGCTGCATCCGGACGCCGTCACGCTGGATGCAAGGGGCCTCGGCCATGCGCGCGAGGCCTGCTGCCGCGCCGACAGCCTGCGCGAAGCCTGCCGCGCGGCGCGGCGCGCCGGCGCCTCGGTCTGCGCCAAAGGCATCGAAACCCGCCAGCAGCTGGACGCGGTGCGGGCCTGGGGCTGCCACAGCGTGCAGGGCTACCTGCTGGCGCAGCCGTTTCCCGCGGTCTGGCTGCTGCAGACCCATGCGGCAATCCAGCAGCGCGCGCGGGCGTTGCTGGCGCCGCCAGCCTGACCATGCGGCGCAGGGCGGGTGGTTGCACGATTTACAAATTGCGACAGACCAGCTATCAAAGCCGCGCGCAGCAGCGGTAAAATCGCGTCAATCCCAAACTCGGAGAATCTCGCGATTCTCAACCCTATCGAAAGGAGCCCGGCGTGAAGAAAGGTTGGATCTGGTGCGTTTTGTTTGCCACTCTGTTGGCCGGTTGCAACACGATGGCGGGGCTCGGCCAGGACATTCAGCGCGGCGGCCAGAAGCTGGAAAGCTCGGCAGAACGCCACAAGTAAGCCTGCCAGGGCTGCATCGACAGCAAAACGGCACGCCCGATGGCGTGCCGTTTTGCTTTGTGCCGCGCGGTCTCAGGGCTTGCTGCGCAGGGCCCTGGCCTGTTCGGCCAGCGCGCGGATGCGGCCCCAGTCGCCGCCGGCGACGGCATCCTTGGGCACCACCCACGACCCGCCCACGCACACCACATTGGGCAATGCCAGGTAGGACGGCGCCAGCGCGGCATCGATGCCGCCGGTCGGGCAGAAGCGCAGCTGCGGCAGCGGCCCGCCCAGCGACTTCAGCATCGGCACCCCGCCCGCGGCCTGCGCCGGGAAGAACTTGAGGAAAGTGAAGCCGGCTTCCAGGGCCGCCATGGCCTCGCTGGCGGTGGCGACGCCCGGCAGCAGCGAGATCCCGGCGCCTTGCGCGCCTTCGGCCAGCGCCGGCGTCAGGCCGGGCGAGACCGCAAACTGGGCGCCCGCGTCGCGCACCGCGTGCAGTTGTTCCACGTTCAGCACCGTGCCGGCGCCCACGCAGGCTTGTGGCAGCGCGGCGGCGACCGCGCGGATCGCCGCCAGCGCCACCGGGGTGCGCAGCGTGATCTCAAGCAGCGGCAGGCCACCGGTTACCAGCGCCTCGCTGACATGCAGGGCCTCGTCGACCGAGTGGAATTCCAGCACCGGGATCACCGGCACATCGGCAAGGCGTTGAAGCAGCGGGGAAGTCTGGTTTGACATGGCGATCTCGCGGTATATGGGTTCAGGAAAACATCAGGTTCGGGCAACGGCTCATGCGATCACCGATACCGACTGCGCCAGCCGCGCCAGCACGGTCTGCGCATCCGGAATCGGCGCCACCGCGCCATAGCCGGTGGTCGACAACGCCGCCGCCACATTGGCATAGCGCGCCGCCTCGAACGGATCGGCGCCCGCGGCCAGCCGCGCGACGAAGCTGCCGCCGAAGCAATCGCCGGCGCCGGTGGCATCGACCGGCTTGACCGGATAGGCTGGTACCAGGCTGCGGGACTCGGGCGTGGCGATATACGAGCCCTCCTCGCCCAGCTTCAGCGCGACCAGGCCGATGCCGCAGCCGAGCAGGTAGTCGGCGATGGCATCGCGGTCGTCCAGCCCGGTCAGCACGGTAATGTCGTCCCAGCTGGGCAGGCATACGTCGGTCATCCGGAAAGCTTCGCGCATGATGCCGCGCGCGCGCGCCAGCGACCACAGGCGCAGCCGCAGGTTGGTGTCGAGCGTGACCCTGGTGCCGGCCTTGCGCGCGTGCTCCATCGCATCCAGGCCGGCATCGCAGGCGCTGGTGCTGATGGCCAGGCTGATGCCGGAGAGGTGCAGGTAGCGCGCCGCGGCGATCGCACCCAGCGGCAGCTGGTCGTGCTGGTAGCGGCTGGCGGCGGAGCCTTCGCGCAGGTAGTCGAAGCGGTGGCCGTGGTTGTCGTGCGAGACAAAGTAGACGCCGGTGGGCGCACCGGCGTCGACGAGCACATGCCGTGTGTCGACGCGCTCCTGCGTCCACAGTGCACGCAGGCGCTCGCCGAAGGTATCGGCACCGACCGCGCAGATATAGCCGGTGCTGGCGCCCTGGCGCGCGGCCGCAATGCAGAAGTTGGAGGTATCGCCGCCAAAGCCCTGCAGGTAGCGCGACGGATCGTCCGGCTGCTGGTTGAATTCAACCAGCGGCTCGCCATAGGCGAGGATATCGATGCTCATGGGACCGCTTGCCTCAGAAGAAGGTTTGCACGATGTCGATCACGCGCATGTCGCGATCCAGCACCGGGATATGGCGCCACTTGTCGAAGGTCAGGCACGGGTGCGAGATATCGAAGGCGATCATGTCGCCGACCTGGATATCGTCGCCCGGCTTGACCTGCAGATAGGCGTGCTGGTCCATCATGCCGGTGACTTCCCAATGCGCGGGCACGTCCACCGGCGCCTCGGCACCCGGGCGGTACAGGCGCGCCGGGATCGGCATGCCGGCGTCGAAGGCGGCATCGCGCTTGCCCATGCCGATGATGACGCGGTCGGGTTCCGGAATCGACTGCACATAGGCCCACAGCTGCAGCGCCGGCAGCAAGCCTTCGCGCATTTTCTGCGCGACCGGGTTGCTCGCCAGGATGCGCTGCTGCGCGGCGCGGTAGATGCCCACATCGTGCGTCAGGTAGCAGCCGGGACGCAGCACGATGTCGATCGGCGCGCCGATGTCGGTGCGCGCGAATTCCTCGGCGACCACGTCGTACCAGGCCGAGCCCGCACCGGACATCACCACCGGGCTGCGGCCGAAGCGGCCTTGCGCGGCCAGTTGCCGCGTCACCGCGACGGTGCGCTGCAGGAACTTGCGGATCTCGGCTTCTTCCTTCAGCACGCCCTCGTAGATCTCCACGCCGGCCAGCGACAACGCCTCGGGCCAGCGCGCCAGCGCGTCGAGCACGGCCTGCTGCTGCGCGTCGTCGCGCACGCCGGTACGCCCGCCTTCGACGCCCAGCTCCAGCAGCACCTGCAGCTTCTGTCCGCGCTGCCGGAAGAACTTGCCGAGCTGGTCGACCAGCGCGGCCGAATCCACCAGCGCGAAGAATTCAAACCCGGGATCGCGCAGCAGGTCCGCGATGATTTCCATATTGCGGCGGCCGACCAGCTGGTTGGCCATCAGCACGCGCCTGACGCCATGCGCATGCGCGGCCGCGGTCTGGTGCGCAGTGGCCAGGGTGATGCCCCACGCGCCGGCTTTGAGTTGCCGGGCAAACAGCTTGGGCGCCATCGTGGTCTTGCCATGCGGCGCCAGCTGCACGCCGTATTCGTCCATGAAGCGGCGCATCCATTCCAGGTTGTGCGCGAGCCGGTCTTCATAGAGCACCGCGGCGGGCAGGCTCAATTCTTCCTGCAACAGATTCCAGCCGGTCTGGCCAGCCGCGTCCGGGGCGATGGGAGCCTCCATCCGACCCAGCGCCTTGTTGAGCGGATCGATCACGCCAGCCTGATACTTTATTTCACGCATGCCTATCATCACCCTGAAAAAATCTGATTGACGTAATGATATCCCTGAAAATAAGATATTTCATCCCTGTTATAAAGTAACATACGAGACCCGGACGAGCCGGTGCGCTGGCAGCAAGCGAGCCATGCAGCGGCCGCTAGTCACTGTTATAGCCCCTGCCCACGCTGCCTGCAGATTTCGTCACATTACGATTCCGGCCCGTTTCGCCACCACGCCCTCTCCGAACATGACCGCGCCCTTCGACATCCTGACCCGCATCGCCGAGCGCGGCCCCGCCCTGCGCCTGGCCGAGCAGAAGGTGGCGCAGGTAGTGCTGGAAGACCTGGCCGGCGCGGCGGCGGCAAGCATCAATGAGCTGGCCCGCCAGGCCGGCGTCAGCGAAGCCAGCGTGACGCGCTTCGCCAAGGCCATCGGCTGCCGCGACGTGCGCGACCTGAAGCTGCGGCTGGCCCAGGCCGCGGCGGTGGGTGCGCGCTTCCTGCAGCCCGGCAACGTTCCCGCCGCTGAAGCCGCGCCCGCCACGCTGGCCGACAGCATCCACGCCGACATCCTCAGCGCGCTCGAAGCCAATCGCGGGCTGCTGGATGCGCAGCGCATCGAGCAGGCCGCGCGCCTGTTGCTGGGCGCACGCATGGTCTACGCTTTTGGCATGGGCGGCGGCTCGTCGTTCATGGCCGATGAAGCGCGCCACCGCCTGGCGCGCCTGGGCCTGCCGGTGGCCAGCTACCAGGATGCCCTGCTGCAGAAGATGGTGGCGGCCACGCTGGGCCGCGACGACGTGGTGCTGGCCTTCTCGGCCAGCGGCCGCGTACCGGAGATGCTGGCCAGCTGCGATATCGCGCGCGAGTACGGCGCCCGCCTGGTGGCCGTGACCGCGCTGGGCTCGCCGCTGGCGGCGCGTGCCGACGTGCTGCTGCCAGTGCGCACGCTCGAGACGGATTTCATTTTCAAGCCATCGGCCTCGCGCTACGCCATGCTGATGGTGCTGGACGTACTGGCGACGCAGTGCGCGCTGTTGCAGCCGGACCAGAGCAAGGAGCGCCTGCGCCGGCTCAAGTACGTGCTCGACAGCCACCGCGGCGACAGCGGCCCCGGCAAGGGCCCCGACAGCCGCCAGCCGCTGGGAGACTGACCATGCCACACCTGTTCGACACCCTGATTCGCTGCGTGACGCTGATCGACGGCTCCGGCGCGGCCGCGCGCCTGGCCGACGTGGCCTTGCGCGATGGCCGCATCGCCCGCATCGATGCCCCCGGCGCGATCGATCCCGATGCGGCCGCGCACGTGGTCGAGGGCGATGGCCTGGTGCTGGCACCGGGCTTTATCGACGTGCACACGCACGACGACACCAACGTGGTACGCCAGCCCGAGATGACGCCCAAGCTGTCGCAGGGCGTGACCACGGTGGTGGTCGGCAACTGCGGCATCAGCGCCGCGCCGGTCACGCTGGCGGGCGATCCGCCCGACCCGATGAACCTGCTCGGCCATGCCGACGCCTTCCGCTATCCGGATTTCAAGACCTATGTCGATGCGGTCGAGGCCGCGCAGCCCGCGGTCAACGTCGCCGCGCTGGTCGGCCATACCGCGCTGCGCAGCAACCATATGGACCGCTTCGACCGCGCCGCGACGCCGCAGGAAATCGCCGCGATGCGCGCGCAGCTGGAAGAAGCGCTGCGGCACGGGGCGCTGGGCCTGTCCACGGGACTGGCCTACGCCAACGCCTTCAGCGCGCCGACCGACGAAGTGCTGGCGCTGGCCGAGCCGCTGGCCGACGCCGGCGCGCTCTACGCCACCCATTTGCGCAGCGAATTCGCCGAGATCCTCGAGGCCATGGACGAGGCCTTCCGCATCGGCCGCCATGCGCGCGTGCCGGTGGTGATCTCGCACCTGAAATGCGCCGGCGTGGCCAACTGGGGCCGCAGCACCGAAGTGCTGGACGCGCTCGACGGCGCGCAGCGCTGGCAGCCGGTCGGCTGCGACTGCTATCCGTACACCGCCAGCTCTTCCACGCTGGACCTGAAGCAGGTCACCGGGGACTTCGACATCATGGTGACCTGGTCCGAAGGCGCGCCGGAGATGAGCGGCCGTCTGCTCGCCGACATCGCCGCCGAATGGCAGGTCGACCTGCACCAGGCGGCGCGCCGGCTGATGCCCGCCGGCGCGGTCTACCACTGCATGGAAGACGCCGACGTCGATCGCATCCTGAGCCATCCCGCCACGGTGGTCGGCTCGGACGGCCTGCCCAACGACCCGCTGCCGCATCCGCGCCTGTGGGGCGCGTTTCCGCGCGTGCTCGGCCACTACGCGCGCGACCGCGAACTGTTCCCGCTGACCGTGGCCGTCAACAAGATGACCGGCATGTCGGCCGAGCGCTTCGGCCTGCGCCAGCGCGGCTTCGTGCGCGAAGGCTACTGGGCCGACCTGGTGCTGTTCGACGCCGCCACGATCCGCGACGCCGCCAGCTTTACCGATCCCATGCAGCCGGCCGAGGGCATCGCCTCGGTCTGGGTCAACGGCGAGCTGTCATGGCAGCAGCGCCAGAGCACCGGCGTGCGCGCCGGCCGGTTCCTGCCCCGCGGTGCCGGCTGACCCGCACGCACCGCCGCTTCCCTCACTATCCAACCAATTTCCAGGAGTACTCATGGACATCAAACGATTCGGCGTCGAAGGCGGCACCGGTACCGGCGGCCAGCACATGCCCTTCGCCCGCGCGGTCGCGGCCGACGGCTGGCTCTACGTCTCCGGCCAGGTGCCGATGGTCAACGGCGAGGTCATCGACGGCGGCATCGTGCCCCAGACCCACCAGGCCATCAAGAACGTGCTGGCCATCCTGGCCGAGGCCGGCTACGGCCCCGAGCACGTCGTGCGCTGCGGCGTGTGGCTGGACGACACCCGCGACTTCGCCTCGTTCAACAAGATCTTCAAGGAATACTTCGGCGCCAACCCGCCCGCGCGCGCCTGCGTGCAGTCGAGCATGGTGGTCGATTGCAAGGTCGAGGTCGACTGCATCGCCTACAAGAAGCCGGCGGCCTGAGCCTGCTGCCTGCTTGATTCCTGATTGCCTGCTGAGGGTCTGCTCCCCTCTCCCATGAAATGGGAGAGGGGCGGGGGTGAGGGCGGGAGCCTCCACGAAGCGAGCGCCATCGTACCTGGCAGGCGCCTGCCCTCACCCCCTGCCCCTCTCCCGCGTGCGGGAGAGGGGAGAAAACAAGCTAGAAGCCTGACGTCTGCCGCCACGAGCGGCTCTTTTTCCACGCAAGGAGACAATATGGGTGCCGTCACCGGAACCACGCTCTTGGTGTATGCGCTGATCGCAGTGATCGCACTGGTGGTGCTGATCGCGCGCTACAAGCTCAACCCGTTCATTACCCTGGTCGTCGTCTCGGTGCTGCTCGGCTTTGCCGTGGGCATGCCGATGAGCGAGATCGTCAAGTCCTTTGAAGCCGGTGTCGGCGGCACCCTCGGCCATATCGCGCTGGTGGTAGGCCTGGGCACCATGCTGGGCAAGATGATGGCCGAGTCCGGCGGCGCCGAGCGCATCGCCAACACGCTGATCGATTTCTTCGGGGCGAAGAACGTGCATTGGGCCATGGCCACCATCGCGTTCATCGTCGGCCTGCCGGTGTTCTTCGAAGTGGGTTTCGTGCTGCTGGTGCCGATCGCCTTCAACGTGGCCAAGCGCACCGGCACGTCGATGGTGCTGGTCGGCATCCCGATGGTGGCCGGGCTGTCGGTGGTGCACGGCCTGATCCCGCCGCATCCGGCCGCGCTGCTGGCGGTGACCGCCTATGGCGCCGATATCGGCAAGACCATCATGTACGCGCTGATCGTGGGCATCCCCACCGCCGCGCTCGCGGGTCCGCTGTTCGCCCGGCTGATGGACCGCTACGTCAAGCTGCCCGAATACAACCCGCTCGCCGAGCAATTCACCGAAGAGGACGAGCGCGTCAAGGAATCGCACCAGTTGCCGGGCTTCGGCATCACGGTGTTCACCATCCTGCTGCCGGTGGTGCTGATGCTGATCGGCAGCTGGGCTGACCTGTTCACTACGCCCAAGACCTTCGCCAACGACTTCCTGAAACTGATCGGCAATTCGGTGATGGCGCTGCTGATCGCGGCGCTGGTCAGCTTCTACACCTTCGGCAAGGCGCGCGGCTTCAATCGCGAAACCATCCTCAAGTTCACCAACGAGTGCGTGGCGCCCACCGCCATCATCACGCTGGTAGTCGGTGCCGGCGGGGGCTTCGGCCGCATCCTGCGCGACTCGGGCATCTCCACCGCCATCGTCGACGTTGCCACCGGTGCCAACGTGTCGGTGCTGGTGCTGGGCTGGCTGGTCGCGGTGATGATCCGCATCGCCACGGGCTCGGCGACGGTTGCCATGACCACCGCCGCGGGCATCGTCGCGCCGATCGCCGCCAGCGTGCCCGGCACCCGCCCCGAACTGCTGGTGCTGACCACCGGCGCCGGCTCGCTGATCCTGTCGCACGTGAACGACGGCGGCTTCTGGCTGGTCAAGGAGTACTTCAACATGACCGTGGCCCAGACCTTCAAGACCTGGTCGGTCTGCGAAACCATCATCTCGGTGGTGGCGCTGCTGCTGACGCTGGGCCTGGCCACGCTGGTCTGACGGCAAGCCGGGGTCGCGGGACCGCCCCGCCCGGTCCGGCAGCATGCCTGCCCTGGCGGGCCCGGAATGCGACACCTCTCATCGACGCCCTGGCGCCGGCAGCCAATACTGCAAGGGTGTCGTCGGCGCCCGGCTCCGCAATCGATCGCGGCCTTGCCATGATTCCTTTTTTGATGCATATTGGCATCAATATTGATTCAAGGAGCCTGCGATGCGCACGACTGTCACGATCGATGACGCCCTGTATGAACAAGCCCTGGAGATGGCGGACCCCGGCATGGACAAAGCAGACCTGTTTCGCGAGGCAATCAAGACATTCGTTCGGGTGCAGGCCGCCAAGCGCCTCGCGGCCCTCGGCGGCGCCGCCCCCGACATGCAGGACATCCCCCGCCGCAGTCCCGAACCCGACGTGAAATGAGCGTGCTCGTCGACACTTCGGTGTGGGTGAGCCATTTCCGGCACCGCAACGACGCCCTGATCCGCCTGATGGAGGCGGACCAGGTGCTGATCCACCCCATGGTCGTGGCGGAACTGGCCTGCGGCACGCCACCGGCGCCCCGGGCACAGACGCTCGGCGACCTGGGGCTGTTGCAGGCGGCCAGGCAGGCGACGCAGGCAGAAGTCATCGCACTGGTCGAGCGCGAGCAACTGTATGGGCTGGGCTGCGGCCTGGTGGATGTCACGTTGCTAGCTTCGACCCTGATTACCCCCGGCGCCCGGCTTTGGACACTGGACCAGCGCCTGAACGCTTTGTCCGCCCGCTTTGGCGTGGGATATCGTCCTCGTCTCCACTAAGGATGCCGCCGCGCACGCAACGGTTTACATGGCCGGGCCCACCGCCTAAGGTCAACCAGTCAGTGACTCGCCATGAAACCGTGCCATGTCGATCGACCGTCGCTCATTCCTTGGCCTGGCCGCCGGACTGGCCGCCACCGGGTTCGGGCCAGCGCTGCCGGCCCATGCCGCCACCGTCGCCGCGCCACTGCGCCGCACCATTCCAGGCACCACCGAAGCCCTGCCCGTGATCGGCATGGGCACCGCCGACACCTTCGACGTCGGCACCGGCCCTGACGAACGCAAGCCGTTGGCGGAGGTCATGGGGCTGTTGCTGCAGACCGAAGGTTCGGTGGTCGATACCGCGCCCAGCTACGGCAGTGCCGAAGCCGTGACCGGCGATCTGCTGCGCGCGGCGAATGCACGCAACCGGGTCTTCCTCGCCACCAAGATCTCGGCCCGATCCGGCGCACCGGCGCAGGCGCAATGGGAACGCTCGCTGGCCGACCTGCACGTCGACAAGGTCGACCTGCTGCAGATACACAACCTGATCGACTGGCAAAACAACCTGCGCTGGCTGCGCCAGTTGAAGGAGCAAGGCCGCATCCGCTACCTGGGCATCACCCATTACCGCGACGACGCCCACGAAGCCCTGGAAAAAATCCTGCACGCCGAGCGTGTGGACTTTGTCCAGATCAATTACTCCGTGGGCGAGCGCAATGCCGAGCGCACGCTGCTGCCGCTGTGCGAGGCGCGTGGCGTCGCAGTGCTGATCAACCGGCCGTTCCAGGATGGCCGCCTGTTCCGCGTGGTCAAGGACCGCCCGCTGCCGCCATGGGCCGGCGACATTGACTGCGGCTCATGGGGCCAGTTGTTCCTGAAATTCGTCGTCAGCCATCCGGCCGTGACCGCTGCCATCCCGGCCACCTCCAAGCCGCGCAATATGGCCGACAACCTCGGCGCCGGGCTGGGCCGCATGCCCGATCCCGGGCAGCGCGAGCGCATTGCGGCGCTGCTGCGCTAAACCGGCGCTGCCATGGACGAGCCCGCACCCAACGCCCCCGCCGCCAGCCTGGCCCGCCTGTGGCGCGGCTTCGGCGTCCGCAGCGGCGAAGCCGGCGCCGTGGTGGCCGGTTTCCTGTTCTTCTTCTGCCTGTTCGCCAGCTATTTCATGCTGCGCCCGGTGCGCGAAACCATGGGCATTGCCGGCGGCGTGAAGAACCTGCAATGGCTGTTCACCGCCACCTTCGTCGTGATGCTGGCCGCCATCCCGCTCTACGGCGCCGTCTGCGCCTGGCTGCCACGGCGCCGCTTCGTGCCGTGGGTCTACGCCTTCTTCATTGCCAACCTGCTGGCCTTTGCGCTGGCCACGCGCGCGCTACCCGACAACGTCTGGCTGGCGCGCGTGTTCTACGTGTGGTTGTCCGTGTTCAACCTGTTCGTGGTCTCGGTGGCGTGGAGCCTGATGGCCGATGTGTTCCGCCCGGAGCAGTCGCGCCGGCTGTTCGCGCTGCTGGCCGCCGGTGCCAGCGCGGGCGGACTGGCCGGGCCGATGCTGGGCGGCTGGCTGGTGCCGCATATCGGACTGACCGGCCTGATGCTGCTGTCGGCCGCATTGCTGGCCGCCACGCTGCCGGGCGTGGGCTGGCTGTTCGGCTGGCGCCGTCGAGCCGGCGCCGGCGTCGGGCCGCCCGACCAGGCCGTTGCCAGCGCGACACAGGATCCCGCCAATCCGATTGGCGGCGGGCTGCTGGCCGGGCTGTCGTTGCTGCTGCGCTCGCGCTATCTGCTCGGCATCGGCCTGTTCGTGATCTTGCTGGCCACGGCCAGCACCTTCCTGTATTTCGAGCAGGCCCGGCTCGTCGCCGAGGCCTTCCCCGAGCGCACCCGCCAGACCCAGGTGTTCAGCGCGCTGGATGCGGTGGTGCAAGCCCTGACCATCCTGGTGCAACTGTTCTTCACCGGCCGCATGGCACGCCGCTATGGCGTCACCGTGCTGCTGACCGCGGTGCCGCTGGCCGTTGTCTGCGGCTTTCTCGTACTGGCGATGCTGCCGACCTTCGGCGTGCTGGCCGGCGTGATGATCCTGCGGCGCGTGGGCGAATACGCGCTGCTGCGCCCCGGGCGCGAAATGCTGTTCACCGTGGTCGATCCCGAAACCAAGTACAAGGCCAAGAACGTCATCGACACCGCCGTCTATCGCGCGGGCGATGCGGTCAGTGCGTGGGTCAAAACGGGGATCGATGCGCTGTCAGGGCATCCGGCCGCGGTGGCACTGGCGGGTGCCATGCTGGCGCTGGTGTGGGCGGGGCTGGGGTGGTGGCTGGGGCGGCGGCATGAAGGGCAATTGCGGCCGACGGATGACGGCCTTGGCAGTCGTGCCGGCCATGCGGCCGTGACGCGCGGGCGCTGACCGCTGATCGGCCAAAGCTGGCCTCATGCCGCAGGAAGACCGTATAGTCATGTCCTCGGACTGGCTGGCTTGCGCACCGCGCCGAACTTTCGCCGCGCGGCGCCAGAACCGCTGAGCCATGCAAGCCGCCCCCATATTCCTGATCCCGGAGGACTCCCCCATGAAAACCAAAGCCGCCATCGCCTGGAAAGCCGGCGCCCCGCTGACCATCGAAGACGTCGACCTCGACGGCCCGCGCGCCGGCGAAGTGCTGGTGGAAGTGAAGGCCACCGGCATCTGCCACACCGACTACTACACGCTGTCGGGCGCCGATCCGGAAGGCATCTTCCCGGCAATCTTGGGCCATGAGGGCGCGGGCATCGTCACCGACGTCGGCCCGGGCGTGACCTCGCTCAAGCCGGGCGACCACGTGATCCCGCTGTACACGCCGGAATGCCGCCAGTGCAAGTTCTGCCTGTCGCGCAAGACCAACCTGTGCCAGGCCATCCGCGCGACGCAGGGCAAGGGCCTGATGCCGGACGGCACCTCGCGCTTTTCGCTCGACGGCAAGCCGATCTTCCACTACATGGGCACCTCGACCTTCGCCAACCACATCGTGGTGCCGGAGATCGCGCTGGCGAAGATCCGCCCGGATGCGCCCTTCGACAAGGTCTGCTACATCGGCTGCGGCGTCACCACCGGCGTGGGCGCGGTGCTGTTCACCGCCAAGGTCGAGGCCGGCGCCAACGTGGTCGTGTTCGGCCTGGGCGGCATCGGCCTGAACGTGATCCAGGCGGCCAGGATGGTCGGTGCCGACAAGATCATCGGCGTCGACCTGAACCCGGCGCGCGAGGCGATGGCGCGCAAGTTCGGCATGACCCATTTCATCAACCCGAAGGATGTCGACAACGTGGTCGACCACATCATCCAGCTGACCGACGGCGGCGCCGACTACTCGTTCGAATGCATCGGCAATACGCAGGTCATGCGCCAGGCGCTGGAGTGCTGCCACAAGGGCTGGGGCAAGTCGATCATCATCGGCGTGGCCGAGGCCGGCGCGGAGATCTCGACGCGCCCGTTCCAGCTGGTGACCGGACGCGAGTGGAAAGGCTCCGCCTTCGGCGGCGCGCGCGGACGCACCGACGTGCCGAAGATCGTCGACTGGTACATGGAGGGCAAGCTCAATATCGACGACCTGATCACGCACACGCTGCCGCTGGAGCGCATCAACGAAGGCTTCGACCTGATGAAGCGCGGCGAGTCGATCCGTTCCGTGGTGTTGTACTGAGGACGGCGCCGACATGGAACTGATCTCGCAACATGGCTGCCACGGCGGCGTGCAGCGCTTCTATCGACATGACTCGGTGGCGATCGGGCTGCCGATGCGTTTCTCGGTCTACCTGCCGCCGCAGGCGCAGGCTGGCGCACGGGTGCCGGTGCTGTTCTACCTGGCCGGCCTGACCTGCACCGAAGAGACTTTCATGATCAAGGCCGGCGCGCAGCGTTTTGCCGCCGAGCACGGCCTGATGCTGGTGGCTCCCGACACCAGCCCGCGCGGCGCGGGCCTGCCGGGAGAGGCGGATGCGTGGGACTTCGGCGTGGGCGCGGGGTTTTATGTCGATGCCACCGAAGCACCGTGGCACAAGCACTGGCGCATGGAAAGCTACGTCGCGGAAGAACTGTTCGAACTGGCGACCACGGCGTTGCCGGGCGATGCCGCGCGCGCCGGCATCTTCGGGCATTCGATGGGCGGGCACGGTGCGCTGGTGCTGGCGCAGCGCCATCCGCAGCGCTTCCGCTCGGTGTCGGCCTTCGCGCCGATCGCCGCGCCGTCGCGCTGCCCGTGGGGAGAGAAGGCCTTTACCGGCTACCTCGGCAGCGACCGCGCCGGCTGGGCTCAATATGACGCCAGCGAGCTGATGGCACGCCAGCAGGCTGCGCCGTTCCCGGCCGGCATCCTGGTCGACCAGGGGCTGGACGACCAGTTCCTGCAGAGCCAGCTGCATCCGGAGGCGTTTGCCGCGGCCTGCCAGGCGGTCGGCCAGCCGCTGACCTTACGCCGGCACAGCGGCTACGACCACGGCTACTACTTCATCACCAGCTTTATCGCGGACCACATCCGGCACCACGCCACGCAGCTGTAGCCGCCGGTTCAGCTTTCCGCGACGCGGCGGTAGGCCCCCGGGCGCGATCCGGTCCAGCGCCGGAACGCCCGGTGAAACGCGCCCGGCTCGGCAAAACCGAGCTCGGCCGCGATATCCGCCACCGGGCGCCCGGAGTGGCTCAGCGCCTCGATCGCCAGGTCGCGCCGCAGTGCATCCTTCAGGTCCTGGTAGCTCACGCCCTCCTCCATCAGCCGGCGCCGCAATGACGACGCCGACAGGTTCAGGCTGACGGCCAGGTCTTCGAAGGTCGGCCATTGGTCCGGACGCTGGTTGCGCAGCAGCCGGCGCACGCGCGCGCCCATGCTGCTGCGGTCCGAATACTTGACCACCACGTTGTGTGGCGCGTCGCGCAGGAACGCCTTCAGGCTGCGCTCATCGTGGCGCACCGGCTGCTCCAGCAGCGCCGCATCGAACACCAGCGCCGTGGCCGGTTGCGCGAACGCCAGCTGGCGCGAATACATGACGCGATATTCCGCGCTGTACGGCGGTTCGGCATAGTTGAATGCCGCCAGCCGCACCGGCACGCGCCGCCGCAGCAGCCAGCTCATCAGCCCATGCAGCATGATCAGCATGGTCTCCTGCGCGAACACGCCGGGCTGGTGGCCCAGATGCGCGCGCGGCGCCGTCAGCACCAGCGCGGCCTCGTCGCCATGGCGCTCCAGCCGCACACCGATATCGTCGAGCAGCAGCCGGAAGTACCGCGTGATGCGCTCCAGCGCCTGCGCCAGCGTGCGGCTTCCGGCCACCGCATGGCACAGCATGGCAAAGCTGCCGCACTTCATGCTGCGCGAGTCCTGGCCGAAGAACTCATCATCCAGCGCCGCGGCCACGGCCAGCCACAGCTCGCTGTAGCTGGCGGCCGAGACCCGCGCCTGCGGCACGGCCAGCAGCGCCGGTGCAATGCCGGCACCGCGCAGCACCGGATCGGGATCGATGCCGCGCGCGCGCAGCCCCGCGATGGCGTGGTGGACGAAACAGATGGCGACACTGCCTTTTTCCATGGTGCTGAGGGCGGAAAAGCGAGGGTGGCAAACGAGTTCACGAAGATTGGCGGATTTTGGCATAGGAGCCGACTCCGGGCGTTCCTACACTGCCCGCAGGTCAAACGCCGCGCGCGCATTCTGCCTGAGTTGCAGCGCGGCTCCAAACGCTCCATCCCAACCTGCCATGCATAGCGACTACACCGAAGAGCAAACCATGATCCGCGACAGCGCGCGCGCCTTCGCCATCGAGCGGCTGGCCGCCGGCGCCGCGCAATGGGACCGCGATGGCCGCCTGCCCGACGAGGTCGTCGCCGAAATGGGCGCGCTGGGGCTGCTGGGCATGATCGTCCCGGAGGAATGGGGCGGCACCTATACCGACTACGTCGCCTATGCGCTGGCCATCGAGGAAATCGCCGCCGGCTGCGCCGCCTGCGCGACCATGATGAGCGTGCACAACTCGGTCGGCTGCGGGCCGATCCTGCACTACGGCACCGATGCGCAGAAAGAACGCTACCTGGCACGCCTTGCCAGCGGCGAGCTGATCGGCGCGTTCTGCCTGACCGAACCGCAGGCGGGCTCCGAGGCGCACAACCTGCGCACCCGCGCCCGCTTCACCGACAACGGCTGGGTGCTCAACGGCAGCAAGCAGTTTGTCACCAACGGCCAGCGTGCGGGCGTGGCGGTGGTGTTTGCCGCCACCGAACCGGAACGCGGCAAGAAAGGGATCTCGGCGTTCCTGGTGCCCACCAACACGCCAGGCTTCATCGTCCACGCCCCGGAGAAGAAGCTTGGCATCCGCGCCTCCGATACCTGCGCCATCACGCTGGAAGACTGCGTGGTCCCGCACGACGCGCTGCTCGGCGAGCCCGGCGAGGGCTTGCGCATCGCGCTGTCCAACCTGGAGGGCGGACGCATCGGCATCGCCGCGCAGGCGATCGGCATCGCCCGTTCGGCCTTCGAGGCCGCCTGCCGCTACGCGTCAGAACGCATCCAGTTCGGCCGTGCACTGCGCGAGCATCCTCCCATCGCCAACATGCTGGCCGACATGGCCACCGAACTGAATGCCGCGCGGCTGCTGGTGCACCGCGCCGCGCGCATGCGCAGCGATGGGGTGCCGTGCCTGTCCGAAGCCTCGCAGGCCAAGCTGTATGCGTCGGAACTCGCCGAGCGCGTGTGCTCCAAGGCGCTGCAGATCCACGGCGGCTACGGCTACCTGGAAGACTATCCGGTCGAGCGCCATTACCGCGACGCCCGCATCACCCAGATCTACGAAGGCACCAGCGAGATCCAGCGCATGCTGATCGCGCGCAGCCTGTAGGGCCACTTTCCCAGCCAACAGAACAGACCACCCGGAGACAACCATGACCGCCGTGACCAAGACCGACCCTGCCGTGCCCACCGTACCGCTGCTGATCAACGGCGAATGGGTGGACTCGTCCGCCACTGAATTCCGCAACGTGGTCAATCCCGCGACGCAGCAAGTGCTGGCGCGCGTGCCGCTCGCCACCGCCAGTGAAGTGGCGGCAGCGGTGGGCGCCGCGCACCGCGCCTTTGCCACCTGGCGCCACACGCCGATCGGCGCGCGGCTGCGCATCATGCTGCGTTTCCAGGCCCTGATCCGCGAGCACAGCAAGCGCATCGCCGCGATCCTGACCGCCGAGCAGGGCAAGACCCTGGCCGATGCCGAAGGCGACATCTTCCGCGGGCTGGAGGTGGTCGAGCACGCCTGCTCGATCGGCACGCTGCAGCAAGGCGGCTTTGCCGAGAACGTCGCCGCCACCGTCGACACCTACACGCTGCAGCAGCCGATCGGCGTCTGCGCCGGCATCACCCCGTTCAACTTCCCGGCGATGATCCCGCTGTGGATGTTCCCGATGGCGATCGTCTGCGGCAATACCTTCGTGCTCAAGCCGTCGGAGCAGGATCCGCTGTCGACCATGGAACTGGTCAAGCTGGCGCTGGAAGCTGGCGTGCCGCCGGGCGTGCTGAACGTGGTGCACGGCGCCAAGGACGTGGTCGATGCGCTGTGCACGCACCCGGACATCAAGGCGGTGTCGTTCGTGGGCTCGACCGCCGTCGGCACCCATGTCTACAACCTGGCCGGCGCGCACGGCAAGCGCGTGCAGTCGATGATGGGCGCCAAGAACCACGCAGTGGTGCTGCCCGACGCGCACAAGGAGCAAACCCTGAATGCGCTGGCGGGCGCCGGCTTCGGCGCGGCCGGGCAGCGCTGCATGGCCACTTCGGTGGTGGTGCTGGTGGGCGCGGCGCGTGACTGGGTGCCCGATCTGGTGGCGCGGGCAAAGTCGCTCAAGGTTGGCGCCGGCGCCGAGCCGGGCACCGATGTCGGCCCGGTGGTTTCGGTCGCGGCAAAGGAGCGCATCCTCGGCCTGATCGCTGCCGGCGAGCGCGAAGGCGCCACGCTGGTGCTGGACGGGCGCGGCGTGGAAGTCCCCGGCTATCCGCAGGGCAACTTCATCGGCCCGACCATCTTCACCGATGTGAAGACCGACATGTCGATCTACACCGAAGAGATCTTCGGACCGGTGCTGGTGGTGATCGGCGTCGATACGCTCGACGACGCCATCGCGCTGGTCAACCGCAACCCGTTCGGCAACGGCACCGGCGTGTTCACGCAAAGCGGCGCCGCGGCGCGCAAGTTCCAGAGCGAGATCGATGTCGGCCAGGTCGGCATCAACATCCCTATCCCGGTACCAGTGCCCTACTTCAGCTTCACCGGCTCGCGCGGCTCCAAGCTGGGCGACCTGGGTCCGTACGGCAAGCAGGTGGTGCAGTTCTACACGCAGACCAAGACGGTGACGGCGCGGTGGTTTGACGATGCCACGGTGAATGATGGGGTGAATACGACGATCAGTTTGAAGTAAGCGAGACGACGAAATCCTGATGCCGGACGCGAACCGATTGTGTGCTCCCCTCTCCCGCTTGCGGGAGAGGGGAGAAAACAAGCGGGATATTGACACCTGATACGAAGGAGACACCCCATGCATATCGCCTTCATCGGCCTGGGCAACATGGGCGCGCCCATGGCGCGCAACCTGCTCAAGGCCGGTCACACGCTGACCGTATTCGACCTGAACGCCGCCGCGGTGGCATCGCTGTGCGCCGAGGGCGCCGCCAGCGCCGACTCGGCGCGCAAGGCGGTGGCCGAGGCCGATTTCGTCATCACCATGCTGCCGGCCGCCGCCCATGTGCGCAGCGCCTACCTCGGCGAAGACGGCGTGCTCGCCGGGGTGCGGCGCGGCGTGCCGCTGGTCGACTCCAGCACCATCGACCCGGCCACCGTGCGCGAACTGGCGGCCGCGGCCGAGGCCCACGGCAATGCGCTGGCCGATGCGCCGGTCTCCGGCGGCACCGTTGGCGCGCAGGCCGGCACGCTGACCTTCATGGTCGGCGCCAGCGAGGCGCTGTTCGCGCAGGTGCGCCCGGTGCTGGCCGGCATGGGCCGCAACCTGGTCCACTGCGGCGGCACCGGCACCGGCCAGGTCGCCAAGATCTGCAACAACCTGATCCTGGGCATCTCCATGATCGGCGTCTCCGAGGCAATGGCGCTGGGGGTCAAGCTCGGCATCGATGCCAAAGTGCTGGCGGGCATCGTCAATACCTCGACCGGCCGCTGCTGGGCTTCCGATACCTGCAATCCGTGGCCCGGCGTGATCGAGACCGCGCCGGCCGGCCGTGGCTACAGCGGCGGCTTCGGCGCCGACCTGATGCTCAAGGACCTGGGCCTGGCCACGGACGCGGCGCGCAGCGTGAAGCAGCCCCTGTTCCTGGGCGCGCTGGCGCAACAGGTCTACCAGGCCGTGAGCGACGCCGGCGATGGCCATCTCGACTTCTCCGGCGTCATCCGCCAGTACCTGTCGGCCGCCGACAAGGAGGGCCAGCAATGATCGAATTCGCCCTGCAGGGCCACGTCGCCACGCTGACGCTGAGCCGCCCGCCCGCCAATGCGTTCACCGCCGAGGGCCTGCAGCAGCTGCGCGAGCTGGTTGCAAAGATCGACGCCAACCCGGAAGTGCGCGCCGTGGTCGTCACCGGAGCCGGCGAGAAGTTCTTCAGCGCCGGTGCCGACCTGAACGGCTTTGCCGACGGCGATCGCGCGCATGCGCGCGTGATGGCGCAGCAGTTCGGCAGCGCCTTCGAGGCCCTGCAGAACGCGCGGCCGGTGGTGATTGCCGCGATCAACGGCTATGCCATGGGCGGCGGGCTGGAATGCGCGCTGGCCTGCGATATCCGCATCGCCGAGGAACAGGCACAGATGGCGCTGCCCGAAGCCGCCGTGGGCCTGCTGCCGTGCGGCTGCGGCACGCAGACGCTGCCGTGGCTGGTGGGCGAAGGCTGGGCCAAGCGCATGATCCTGACCAACGAACGCGTCGATGCGGCCACCGCGCTGCGCATCGGACTGGTGGAAGAGGTGGTGCCGCGCGGCCAGGCCCTTGCCGCGGCGCTGGCGATGGCCGAGCGCGCCTGTCAGGTCAGCCCGCGTGCCGCCGCACACAGCAAGCGGCTGGTGCACCTGGCGCGCCAGGGCGTGCCGCGCCACGCGGCGCTGGCGCTGGAGCGCGAGCGCTTTGTCGACCTGTTCGACGATGCCGACCAGCGCGAGGGCGTCAACGCCTTCCTCGAGAAACGCGCGCCGCAATGGCGCAACGCCTAGGAGCCCCGCCATGCGCCTGACCGAAGAAACCAAGGCCGCCAACCTGGATGTTGCCGGGCCGGAGGTGCTGTTCCAGGTGGTCAACGGCGTCGGCATTGCCACGCTGAACCGGCCGCGCCAGCTCAATGCCCTGTCGTACCCGATGATCGTCGCGCTCGGCGCACAGATGGAGGCCTGGGCGCGTGACGATGCCATCCGCGCGGTGGTGCTGCGCGGCGCGGGCCCTAAGGCCTTCTGCGCCGGCGGCGATATCCGCGCGCTGACCGACAGCTACCGCGACGGCACGCCGCTGCACCGGCGCTTCTTTATCGACGAATACACGCTGGACTACCGCCTGCACCGCTATCCCAAGCCGCTGGTGGCGCTGATGGATGGCATCGTCATGGGCGGCGGCATGGGCCTGGCACAGGCCGCGCACCTGCGCCTGGTCACCGAACGCTCGCGCGTGGCCATGCCCGAGACCGGCATCGGCCTGGTGCCGGATGTGGGCGCCAGCCACTTCCTGTCGAAACTGCCGGTGCCGCTGGCGCTCTACCTGGGGCTGACCGGCGTGAGCATCGGCGCGGCGGACGCCCTGCTGTGCGGACTGGCCGATGCGGCGGTGGACAGCGCCACGCTGGCCGGGCTGGAACAAACCCTCGCCGGCATCGACTGGGGCCACGACACGCTGGCGGACTTGCGCCACGCGCTGGTGCGCGAGCCCGTTGCCAGCGCCGCCGAAGCGCCGCTGCTGCAAGTGCTGCCGGCCCTGCTGGAGCATTTCCCGGCGCATGCGACGCTGCCGGAAATCCTGGCCAGCCTGGCTGGCGAGGACGACCCCGCCTACACCGCTTGGGCCACCCGCACCATCGATGTCCTGCGTACCCGTTCGCCGCTGTCCGCGTGCGCCACGCGCGAGCTGCTGCTGCGCGGACGCAGGATGGACCTGGCCGACTGCTTCCGCATGGAACTGGCGGTGGTGGTCAACGCTTTCGCGCAAGGCGATTTCGTCGAAGGCGTGCGCGCGCTGATCGTCGACAAGGACAACGCCCCGCGCTGGCGCGTCACCCGCTATGACGCGGTCGATGACGCCGTGGTACAGGCGCTGTTCCGGCCCTGGTGGGCGCCCGGCGAGCAGCCGTTGCCCCTGGCGTTGCACCCCTGAGCGGATGCACGGCCGTGAGCCTCGACGCGCTGCTGGCACGCAGCCCCTGGGCCGCGGCCCTGACCCCGGCGCAACGCGATCGCGTTCGCGCCGAGATGCGCGAGCGCGCGGTGCCGCAAGGCGCCTACGTCATCCGCAAGGGCGACCGGGCCGACAGTTGGCTGGGCGTCGCCGAGGGTCTGGTCAAGGTGCATAGCGCCGTGCCCTCCGGCAAGCGCGCCACGCTGACCGGCGTGCCGGCCGGAGGCTGGCTCGGCGAAGGCTCCCTGCTCAAGCGCGAGGCGCTGCGCTATGACGTGGTCGCGCTGCGCGATTCACGCATCGCCTGCATGCCGGGCGCGACCTTCCGCTGGCTGCAGGAAACCAGCCTGCCGTTCAACCGCTACCTGCTCGACCAGCTCAACGAACGGCTCGGCCTGTTCATCGCCACCGTCGAGCACGAACGGCTGCACGGCATCGAGGGCCGCGTCGCGCGGGCGTTGGCGACGCTGTTCAATCCGGTGCTCTGCCCTGGCCAGGGTCCGGCGCTGCATCTGACCCAGGAGGAAGTGGGCCTGCTGGCCGGCATTTCGCGCCAGCGGGCCAATGCGGCGCTCAAGGTGCTGGAGAGCGAAGGCCTGCTGGCGGTCGAGCACGGCGCCGTGCATGTGCTCGACCTGGAGGCGCTGCGCCGCTACTGAAGGCGGCAAACGTTCACGGCTATGCCGCCGCCGACGACGGCTTCACCAGCCCGTCCGCCCGGAACATCGCCTTGATGCCGCGCACCGCCTGCCGGATGCGCGATTCATTCTCGATCAGCGCGAAGCGTACGTACTCGTCGCCATAGTCGCCGAAGCCGATGCCCGGCGACACCGAGACCTTGGCCTTGGCCAGCAATTGCTTCGAGAATTCCAGCGAGCCCAGCGCGCGGTAGGGTTCGGGAATCCGCGCCCAGATATACATCGAGGCCTTGGGGATTTCCACCGGCCAGCCGGCCTCGATCAGCCCGCGCGCCAGCACGTCGCGGCGCGACTGGTATTGCGCGGCGATCTCGCTGACGCATTGCTGGTCGCCTTCGAGCGCGGCGATGGCCGCGATCTGCAGCGGCGTGAAGGTGCCGTAGTCGTGATAGCTCTTGATGCGCGTCAGCGCCGCCACCAGGTCCGGGTTGCCGACCATAAAGCCCACGCGCCAGCCCGCCATGTTGTAGCTCTTGGACAGCGTGAAGAATTCCACCGCGATGTCCTTGGCGCCCGGCACCTGCATGATCGACGGCGCTTTCCAGCCGTCGAAGACGATGTCGGCATAGGCCAGGTCGTGCACCACGAAGATATCGTGCTTGCGCGCCAGCGCGATCACGCGCTCGAAGAAGTCCAGCTCCACGCATTGCGCCGTCGGGTTCGACGGAAATCCCAGCACGATCATCTTGGGCTTGGGATAGCTGCCGCGGATGGCGCGCTCCAGCTCTGCAAAGAAGTCGATGCCCGGCACCAGCGGCACCGAGCGGATGTCGGCCCCGGCAATCACCGCGCCGTAGATGTGGATCGGATAGCTGGGGTCGGGCACCAGCACGGTGTCGCCGCGATCCAGCGTGGCCAGCATCAGGTGCGCCAGGCCCTCTTTCGAGCCGATGGTGACGATGGCCTCGGTATCCGGATCGATCTCGACGTCATACCGTTCGCGGTACCAGTGCGAGATCGCGCGGCGCAGCCGCGGAATGCCCCTGGATGCCGAATAGCCATGCGTATCGGGCCGCTGCGCCGCTTCAGTCAGCTTGGCCACGATATGCGCCGGCGTGGCGCCATCGGGGTTGCCCATGCTCATGTCGATGATGTCCTCGCCACGGCGGCGGGCAGCCATCTTCAGCTCGGCGGTGATATTGAAAACGTACGGGGGAAGGCGATCGATGCGCGCAAAGCGGCGCTTGCCGGAGGAAGCGGCAGTCATGAAGAGGTCCTTTACGTAAGCGCCCGGAACCGTCCGAGCGACGTCGGCAGCTTTTGTCTCGGCTGCCGGGGACTCATGTTAGCGGGGATGCGGAGATTGCACAACGGCCATGTGCGGCCGTGCGCGACCGATCAGAGCAGCTTGCCGCCCGGGGGATGCGTCGGCCGTTCCGCCGGCAGGTTGCGTACGATGCAGTCCAGCGCGCGCGAATCGAACTTGCCGCCAAGCGCCGCGCTGACCGAATCGCGATACTGGGCCGGCGATATGCGGCGGTAATACAGCCGCGAAGTCTGGTCCAGCCAGTAGACGTAGTTGTCGTCGTCCCGGCTGCCACTGGTACGCAGCCACTCGCTGATATTGCTGGAGCCGACCACCATATTGGGGCAAGCGGTCTGCAGCGAATCGAGATAGGCGTTGAAGCCCCTGGCCTCGATATTGCGCACGGAATCCGGCGCACACGCGGCCAGCATGGCAATGGAGGCGGCCGCGGCGGCGAGGCGCAATGGCTGGATGGCAAACGGCACGGCGCTGCTCCTGGCAATGGCGATGCCGCCATCTTATGGCATGCCGGCGCCCGCGTACACCGCGCCGCAGCGTTCAATCGTCCAGCGTCTCGTGCACCGCCGACGCCCCGCGCTTCCAGTAGGCGGAGGCCCGGATGCGCTGCTTGTCGATGCCGCGCTCCGTGACCAGGTACTGGCGCACCGCCTTCATCGCAGCGCCCTCGCCGGCAGCCCACACATAGCCCTCGCCACGCGGCAGCGCCAGCTGGCGCAGCGCGCCTTCCAGCAGGCTGCCTTCCGGCGCATCGCCGCGATGCAGCCAGTGCAGGTCCACCTGCGCGGCGCTCGGCAGCGGGATCTGCGCGGCGGCATCGCCCACCTCCGCCACCACGATGGCATGGGTGCCGGCGCCAAGCTCTTCCAGCCGGCGCCCGATGGCCGGCAGCGCCGTATCGTCGCCGACCAGCAGGTGCCAGTCGAACCCCGTCGGCACCACGAACGAGCCGCGCGGCCCGCCCACGCCGAGGTACTGGCCCGGCCGCGCCTGCGCCGCCCATGTGGACGCGGGGCCGTCACCGTGCAGGACGAATTCGAGGTCCAGCTCCTGCTTTGCCGCATCGAAGCGGCGCGGCGTGTAGTCGCGTGCCGCCGGTCGCGGCTGGCCCTCGGGGAATGCAATGCCGTCCGCGGTGACCTGCGGCAACACCGGCTTGTCAGCGCCGTCAGCCGGGAAAAACACCTTGACGTGATCGTCGAACGACGCCGAGACAAAGCCCTGCAGGTCAGCGCCGCCCAGCGTCACGCGCAGCAGTTGCGGTGAAACCAGCGTGGTGCGCACCACCTGCAGCAGGCGCATCTTCAGCGGATGACGCACGCGCTCGACGGTCAGGTTGCGTGCGGGTTCAGTCGTGTTTTGGGTCATATCGGGATTCCTTGTATGCGTGCGCTGCGCCTGCGCGGCACGATTGCCGAAGGCCGATGCCAGGGTCAGCGCCATGGTTCAGGCCTGCGGGCCTGCTTCGATCTCTGCCGCCGCGCGCGCCAGGATCGCGGCAATGCGGCGCTGCTCGTCGGCACCCGCTTCGCTGCGCATCACCAGCGCCTGCTTCAGCGCGGCACGCGCCTGCATCAGCTCGGGCAGCCACCCGCCCTGCTCCGGCTCAGGCTGCTGCTCGCCACGCATCGCCCGGCGCATCCACTCCATCTTGCGCGCCACGTGGCGCAGCCGCGCCACCATCACATCGACACGCTCGCGGTTGGCAGCCAGGTGCGCCCTGCCGGTCTCCGACAACTGATAGCGCTTCTTGTTGCCCTCGGTGTCGACGGTGGCATAGCCGACTTCTTCCAGATACGTCAGCGCGGGATAGACCACGCCAGGGCTCGGCTTGTAGAAGCCGTTGGTGCGCGTCTCCAACGCCTTGATCAGCTCGTAGCCATGGCTGGGCTTTTCTTCGAGCAAGGACAGCAGCAGCAGTTGCAGGTCGTCGGCACTGAACTTGCGGCCGCGGCGCCAGCCTTCTTCGTCGAAGCCGCCCGGGCCGCCAGGTCCGAAACCGTCATCGTCCCGGCCGCCCCAGAAGCCGCCGCCGTGGCCACGGCCCATGGCGTGATGAACCAGGTGCGGGGTGAAGCGCAGCATGAGATGACGGGCCCGGCCAAAAAGGTCCGGATGCGGCCCAGCGCCGAAGGGATGCGAGTGGTGGTGATGCATGCGCCTCTCCTGCATATCGCCAGACATATCTTACGATATATATCTTACGATCTAAAGTCAAGCCTGCCACTTGCCGTGGCCGACCTGCTGCCCCGCACGCCATGCGTGCGCTGGCGTACCAAGCCGGGTTGTCTCTCGCCGCGCCGCTTTCCAACATGCATTTAGCGCCAAGCATCGCGACAGACGGTGCCACGGCCGGCACGACAGTGAACAACAACAAGGCCAATCGGGGGACGAGATGGACGCCAGGATTCAGCGCAGGCTGGGGGCCTGCATCGGCGCCATGATGCTGGCGCCAATGGGAGCAGCGTTGGGCGCGATGGAGGATGCACTGCTGAGCGCGGAACCGGCGGGACCGGCGGCGCATAGCTATTACGTTGAGCCGGCGTATGACGTGGGCAGCCATTATCAGGGTGGACACCTGCGGCTTGGCTACAAGCTGTCTCCTGCCTGGTCGCTGGAGGCGGGCTACTGGCGCCGCCATGTCAGCCATGGCGACGACTCCGCCGGAATCGATAGCTGGCTGGCGTCGACGAGCTATGGCCTGATCGCGACGCCCGATGCCGGACGGAAACTGGCGTTGCGTTTGTCGGCCTGGGGCAATTACACCGGCAGCCTGCGTAAGTCGGGTGCGATGCCGGGCAACAAGCTTGCCGACTACAGCATCGCCCACCCGAACGACACGCAGGTACAGGCCGACCTCATCTACACCGGCCGCCCCTGGCCCGGCCAGGCACTGACCGGCTTTATCAGCGGCGGCTATAGCTGGGTCCGGGCCGGCGATATCCAGGGCACGCTCAAGCAAGGCTCTTGCCTGTACAACGTCAGGGTCAGTGCCGACAACATGGCAACCGGTACGCTTGCGGCGCCCTGCCGCGTGGGGCGCGCTACCGTCCCGAGTGGCGGCTTTCGCCTCAATGCCGCCGATCTCGGTGTCGACGCCGGCAACAGTTTCAATGACAGCGGCGCGTTCATCGGCGCGGGCGGCTCATGGCGCTGGGGCCATGGCGCCTGGAGCCTGAGCGCGGGCTACCACGTCCAGTACTTCTTCCGCGAACTGGACAATCGCTACATGGCCTATGGCTCAGCCAGGGCCCAGTTCAACCAGACCGTGCTGCTGCAGGCGTCGTACGCGATCAACCGGCATGTCGACATCTTCGTGCGCGGACAAGGCGCGCAGAACAGCCTGATGGGCTATGTGCCGTTGCTGTACAACCCCGTCACCGCAAGCCGGCTCGACCGGACCTACGGGCTGTTTTCGCTCGGGTTGCGGATCAGCGGGTTCTAGCCGCGGCGGGCACGCGGGTCAGCGGCGCCGCAGCCTGACGCGTACCCCATTGCCCGAACGGATCGTCACGCGCCCCACCACTTTCGGCACGTGCCCCGGATCCGCTTCGACGCGATATCGACGCACGATGCTGGCGAGGATGAGCACCGCTTCCTGCGTCGCATAGGCAGCGCCGATGCAAACGCGCGGCCCCTTGCTGAACGGGATATACGCGCACTTCGACGATTCCTTGCCCGCAGGCGTGTCGAAACGATCCGGATCGAACTCGTCCGGCCGCTCCCACAACGTGCGGTGCCGATGCAGCAGCCACGGCGAAATCAGGATCGGCGAGCCTTGCTTCACCGACTTGTCGCGGATGCACTGCGACTGCGCGGCCTCGCGCACGAAGAACCCCACGGGCGGGTACAGGCGCAGCGTTTCACGGAACACGTTGCCCACGGTCGGGAGGCTTTTGATATCGCTCAGCTCGAAATCCCGGTCTCCCACCGCGGCCTGGATTTCCGCCAACATCTGGTCCTGCAGGTGCGGGCATTGCGAGATCAGGTACAGCGCCCACGTCAGCGCACTGGCGGAAGTCTCGTGACCGGCCAGGAATAGCGTGCAGACCTGGTCCACCAGATCTTCATAGGTGAAGCGATCGCCGCTGACCGGATCGACAGCGTCCATCATGGCGGCCAGGATGTCCTGCCTTGCGCTGCCCTCCCCGCTGTCGCGCTCCGCCATCCGCCGCGCGATGATCCCGGACAGGATCGTCCGGATCTTCTTCGCCGCGCGCTTGCTGGCCCACGCCGAAAACAGCGGCGGCAGCCGGTAGATCATCAGGATCATCGCCCGCTGCGCGTGATGCTGGAATTCGAGGAAAGCGTCGTAGATCTCCTTTGCCGCGGACTCCTCCAGGTTTTCCGACAGAATGGTGCGGAAGATGATGTCGGCCGTCACGTAGGTCATCTCGCCGTCGACCTCGTACGGGCGCCCGTCCGCCGCGGCATCCATGCGCCGGGTCATGCCCGCCACCGAATCGGCCATCAGCGCGAACACCAGCCTGAGCCGCGCCTGCGCGAACGCCGGCTCCACCAGGCGGCGCTGGCGCTCCCATAGATCACCGTTGGTGGTGAAGATGCTGGTGCCCAGCAGCGGCTCCAGCATCCGGTGCATCAGCTTGTGCTTGGGATACGCGTGCGCATCTGCCAGGATCCGGCGCACCCAGTCGGCATCGTTCACCATGAAGATGTCCATGCCGGGCTGCGAGATCTTGCCCATCTTCATCGAATAGCTGCGCTCGAACAGGACATCGATCCAGGAATTCCAGCCACGCAAGAAGCGCAACAGGAACGAGCTCTTGCGCACATGCGGCTTGGGATATGGGGGCTGCTTGGGATATGGGGGCTGGAAATTCATTGGGGGCGAACTGCAGGTATCAGAAAGGCTGGATGCGGCGCGGGCCCGCCGTCATCCGGAAATAGTCGTACTCGTTAGGCAAGGCGCTTGCCATCAGGTACTGGAAATGCAGGCGCTGCTTGCTGCGCTTCATGCGCGCGTATTCCTGCTTGTCGAACATGCGGAACGGGCGCACCACCTGTGCGGTTGGGCGCCCGGTGGCCGCACCCGCAATCCCGGAAATATCGAGCGGATTGGCCTGCGAGAAACACAGCGAATCGGCACGGGCATTCATGTCGAGCCACTGCATGTCCCGCTCTGCCGACAAGCGCTGCAGGTCCCTGCGGAATTCGGTGGCCGACGGCATCAGGCTCAGCAGTGGAATGCACTGTCCAAGCGTTACCAGCGTCAGGCCGCGGCGCTGCTCCGGCGTCAGCACATCCGCCAGCCGGGCTGCCAGCGACACGCCGACGATCGAGCCGACGCTATGACCGACCACCAGCGCCTCGTCACAGGGGGATGCCTCCAGGTCACGGCGGATCCAGTCGGCAAACGCCTCGATGCGCTGCCGGACGTCCTCGGGCTCACGCTCGCCCCAAGCCTGTACGAAGCGGTAGATTCGCAGCAGCCAGAACACCGCCAGGCGGTTTGCCAACGCCACCCCGCCACCGAACAGCGCGGCGCCGGCGGCAAGCCCTCCCGCTCCGGCCTGCCATACGTGCGCTCCCACCGCGGACAGCGCCGCCCAGGCGCCAACCCCGACCCCGACCGCCAGCATCAGCAGCAACGCCAGATAAACCAGCGGATACAACGCACTGAAGAATGGCCCGCGGAAGGTCTTGCTGAGGCGGCCGAACGCACCGCAACCGATATAGCGCGCATAGCTGGCAAGCGTCGCCAACACCAGCCGCGGCACGCTGGGTTGCCAGTGTCGGCGCACCAGATCATCCCAATGCAGGAACTGGTATTCAGTGCGAACGGTATGGCCTTCCCAGTCACCGTCAACGTTCCAGGCGCTCACGTGCTCACCCAGCCGCGAGCGCCCGCCTACGGTCACCGAACCGCCATGATGAACTGCCTGCTTTGCCGATTCCTCGCGATACAGGCGGTGATAAAACGCCGCGCCACGCGGATCGAAGCCGCTGACGTAATAGACCTTGCGACGCCCTACACGACCCGCAGCAGCCTGCGCAGGTTTCTCCTGAACCGTTGTGCTCATCATTGCGTCCGGTGGTGCAGCTTCTTCTTCAGCACCAGATCGACGATCGGCTGCTCACGCTTGTTAGCGCGGCGGCAGTGATCCTGCTGAAATTTGTCGGTAAGCCAGATAATCAAACGCGCCCACCAGCGATGCTGCTCGCGCCAGGCGTGCGAAGACACCGATTCCCAGGCGTAGCCATTGAAAAGCGTCGCATTGACGAAATGATCGAGCGCCCGCACCCCTGCCCGGCCGCGCTCGGTCTTGCCGAAAAAACCGATATAGACAATCAGGAGGTATCCGAGGACGGCCAACGGGACGATAAAGATCATCAGCAGGAAGCCGGCGATGCGTTCTCTCATGGCGATGAGCGGGGGCGAGGTGACGTGGGGGCGCTTTGCAGCTGAGGGGCAACGGGTTATACACGCAAACTACTGGGAGCGTCAGCGCTGAAATAGTATAACGATGTTCGTCCTTATTGCCGCCAGTGCCCCACTAAAAAAGCCTGCACATAGATGGCAATGTTCGATTGCGGCTGTTTGAAACAAGCGAACTGTCATGACATGCGACTACCCGTGACTTTCCCGCGAGGACCATAATTTGAGAGGGCTCCTCACCATAGGGGTTTCCTCCTATTTGCCCAGGGTAACCTACCGCCGTTGAATGGCATACAGAGCCGTACCGGCTCGCGAAAGGACTCGTATGCTAGTGCTCGGTCTTGTTTTTTTCACTGTGGCTATCCTCGCCACCATCCTTGTTGAGTCCGCGGCACAAGATGGGAGCGATGAGCACATATAGGCCGGGCGTGTACAAGCAACACAAAGGACCTGTGCACGCCACCATTTCGTCAAAGCAACGAATTCCTGGCCCAAACTCTCAATTTCCTCCAAGCTCGTCGCACCGATCCTACTTTAAGCTTTTCTAAATCACCATTTAATTCCAGCTGGTTGCGCGTTTCCACAATCCGCTGTAGCACGGCCTCGCAATCTGTGTAGCCCTTCAGTTCCCAATCCCAGTAAATTGGATAGCGCAGTAAGGTACCCGCAACAAGTTCGTCCAGTTTCAATCTACGAGTCCGTCGAGTAAAAGCAATGCCATTCTGGGCGAGATCCGTCGTCAGTCCCCAGCCCGCATAAAAAGGCTGCCCGTAAGTTACCACACGTTTCTCACGCAACAGCGCATCAAAACCGGCAAGCGACGTCATGGTATGAACTTCATCGCAAGCTTCGATGCAACTGACTACTGATAGATTAGTCTCCACATGATCGGCATACTCCCGAGCATGCCCCAAGGCCATCTTGCCAACACGATTGCCGCTGACGACATCCGGATGCGGCTTATAGACAATGAAGGCATCCGGATGGGTGCCTCGAACCGACCGCAGCAGACCAAGATTGCTCTTCACGTCGGTACAGCCCAGGCGAATCGAAGCATCATCTTCGACCTGACCTGGAACCAACACCACGAGCCTGCCCCCAGTTAGCCAGCTAGCTTTTGCACGTGGCTCCACGTTGTACTTGGTGATGCCGTGTTCCGCAATGAATGCACGCACCTGGCTCGCACGCCCGAGTTCCTCATGAGAGAAGATCGTTGTGCTTAGCAAGTGCTCCAGATCCGACGGTCGGCTCGGATCGAAGTAGATGCCTCGTTCGTCCAATACGAGTGAAAGGGGCCGGATCAGGTCCGAACCAAGCCCGACGGATCTCACGAAGCCGTCCTCCATGCGTAGTGCTTTCGCGCCTCGCTCTTGTGCCAACTGCCGGACGCCTTCGGGTGCAGTACTTCCCCAGAAAACCAGCCCCTCACCGGGCTGAGGAGACAGGTCGCGCGCAGCCGCTACTCCGTGCACGAACGTCACCCGATCTCGATCCAGCGACAGCAACGGCCGAACGTTGGGACCTCTCCAACGTCGAAAACCCACACAGATCATACGTCTGGGTCCTTGGACTCCGATAGTGTTCGCAGCCATTGCCTTTTGCCGCACCAGCCACTGAATGACGTCGAAGATCGTTCCCCTCCGGTGCGAGACCGGATCCAAGTAGCGCGTGTAGTGAAAATATGCCGCAGCAAACAGCTCATCAACGCTGCGCTTGCGCGTGCGGCGAGGACTAGCCTGCCGGTCGTCGGTAGCGCCCCACCCGGCATACCATGGCCGGCCGAAGCATGTCACCGGCTTGCCCAACAGCAATGCTTCGAATCCCATGGTCGAGGTTACGACATAGACGCGATCAACCTGCTCAAGCAAGTGGATGGGATTGACCGACTGGCGCAGCAATACCACGCGCTGTCCCTGCTTCGTGCTTTCCTGCACATGCGTCAAGTAGCCACCCTTGCGGCCAGACGCCACCTCCGGATGAGTCTTGACGTAAATAGTCGACCCAGGATTTTCTGCGCACGCCGCCGACAGCATCGCCAGAAACGTGTCCGCCTGTGCGCCACCAAGCTTCACGCTCATATCCCCTGCCGTCTGGTCTACCACCAGTACCTTCCGCACGCGCTGCTGCCCGGACTGAACCTCGGACCGCGAGCAGAGCCAGCGATCCGGCGCATGGTTGTACTTGCTTAGACGGTGTTTGAGGATCAACTCCTTTGCACGTGCCGCATCGTTTCTGATTCCCGCAAGCAAATCGGCATCGCTATTGAGCAGGTTCTCCAAGGCACTCGGGCGAGTGCTGTCATAGTAGATGCCCACATCGTCCACCACTACGGCCAACGGGGGAAAGTGTTCTCCCGTGCCAAATGAACGCAAGAAGCCATCTTCAAGGCAAAGGTAGGGCGTGCCGGCCCGTTGCGCCGCATTCCGTGCCCGCTCGCCCGATTTCTTGAAGCCCCAGCCGACGGCAACGTCGGCGCGTTGCGGCATTGATAACCATGCTCGCACGACAGGACCACCGAGTAGCTCTCCAAGCAGCGGCATTTCGTACAGTGCCCGACTGAATGCCGCGAAGCCTGGCGCCGCTGCTGCAGATTGAGGAGGCGCGCTGGAGTTGCCCAGGGGTTCGAGTCGCCGCCATTGTTCAACCATCCGTCGCTCAGCCTTCCAATTGTGGCGCTCGACGGGCTTGTGGTGAGGGAGAGCCAAGTGATACGTCCCTTTTCCAACGACACCTTGGCCAATGCCCGCAAAGCTTAGCCCCTTCTGGCTGTCGTCCCCCTTCAACTGCTGCAGCCAGTGCAGCAGCAATACACCTGCGCTCGGCGGCGCCTTCAGGCGCGTGACAAGCTCCCGCCAGATGCCCAACGGTACCGTCAGGACCGGCACGCCCGCTTTCAGGAAGGGCATAACAAGTTGCCAGTCCTGCATGCGGTAGCGCATGTCAGGGCCCGTCACCACAATCCAGTCTGGCGACTCAGGTGCGCGCCCCCGATATCCCGGCGCAACTACCCACACATCCAAGCGCCTGCCGACGTCGGCTGCCATGCACTCGCCACGGGCAAACCGATTGAATCGCACCACGCCACCGGCACGGTCGATGTGCGCGCCCAATCCGCGGCCTTTCAAGACCCCGGCATTGCCAACCACGCACAGTCCGTTGGACTGGCAGCAATCAGTCACCCAACGCGCGAACGCCGCGCGCCATTGGGGCTGTTTTCGGTGCAACTCAGCTAGCCAGCCTGCATCGCCGTCACTGACGTTAGCCTGCGCCAGATCGGCCAGCGCTGGCAGCATCGCGGCATCCATCAAATCATTCCGTTGCACCGACAAGCGGTCGGCACCACCGGCCTCAGCCAACAGGCCGAGTGCTTGACGGCGCTTATGCGGTGGCAACTTGGACAAGGCGTCGCTCAACTGCCGTTGCCAGCGCCGGGGCAACGGCCGGCCCAGATCCCGCCGGAACATCGCGTAGGCCAGCCAGGCTGTCAGCGTACCGTTCATGCGCCAGGCCATGGCGAACGCACGCTCCGTAGCACGCTCGTAGCGCCCCTGCGCCCTGCGACGCTGCGCCCACCACAGCAGGCCCCAACCTACAGGGTTGAGCCAATCAAGCACGATCATGGGCGCGACTCCCCGAATTTGGCATGGAGTTCCGACCATTCATCACGAATTGCAGCCAGTCGCTCGCCACTCGATACACGTCTCCACTATGCAAAATCCGCTCCCGCAAGCTGTCGACCGCACGTAGATAGGATGTGTCATCAGTTAGCAGGCGCTCAAGCGTGTCTTCAAATGCTTTATCGGTGGGCGCGATGTGGGCCCCCGCAGTCGTCAAGCGTTCGGCGTCATCCAGCGGCGAAACCACCGTTGGCACTCCCCACCATGCCGCTTCTATCACCTTGATTGCCGACTTGCATCGATTGAAGGGAGAATCGCTCAGCGGAGCGAGATTCACCCGTACCCCCTTAAAACACTCATGAAAGCGGTCGAACGGCACTTTGGGCTGGTGCACGACTTGGCCGGGCAAACCAGCTAATGAAAAGCGCAGAGGTCCCGTAACGCGCAACGTCGCCTTGGGATGACGTGTCAAGACCCTGCTGAGCGCAGGTGCAATTGTCGCAAAATCACGATCGTGGCTGCGCGTTCCAGGTAAGTACGCAATCGCCTGAGTGGTTGCCAGTGCCGGCCGAGGCAAATTCCGCCAGCGCCAGTGCACCGCGTTAGGAGCAATATGCATCGCCGCACGTGGGAACATCTTTCGAACATGCTCGGCCAGCGGTGCGGTCGAGACCACGATGCGGTCAAAGTGGGTGAACGCATCATGATGAGCACGGAACAATTGCACCGTTCTTTCCAGTGTGACAAGTCCGTTGACCACGCCGGGACTAAACTCGGCCATGCCAACGTCGAAGATCAGATCGTCAACATCCGCGACGACTGTCACGCCCCTATGGCGTAGCCAGTGCAGTGCCACGCGTACATGCCAGGTAGCGCGAGGGCGGTGAAACACTACTACATCCCACCGTTGCAGCCACGGCAGGCGCGTCACGTGTCCCTGCCACACCGTATGCCCCTGCTGTTTCAGCGCCTCGGCAATGTTCTCGCAACGATAGAGGAACGACGCATCCTCGCGCCAGCGGGCGGCATTCTTATTGCATGCCACGAATGCCAAACGCAATGGCGCCGCAAGCGTCGCGTGTCGTCGCTTGATCATTTCAACCGCACACACTGGCCCGCGTCCAGCGTGGCCTGAATGTGCGCAACAATAACGGCGTGGCCGGCGTCGTTAGGATGCACGCCATCGCCCGCATCGTAGGCAGGCGCGAGCTTGCCATCCGGCCCAGCCAGCGCTTCGCGCACTTGCACGAAGCATGCCCCGGCGGCGCTGGCCAGTTGCGCATCAATTGCCGGCAGCCGCGCCAGCAGCTCCGGCGCCATATTGCGTGGCTGTGTTGACAACAGCAGTACCGCTGTCCCCGCCGCCTGAGCCGTGCCGCGAATTGCCAGGAGGTTGCGCACCGTCTCATCAACCGTGTAGCCAAGGGCAGAGTCATTGGTGGGGTATGACAGCAGCAGCAGGCTGGGCTTGCCTGAGAGTGCCGCGTCCACATTGTGCTGAAGGTCCGGCTGCGGGCGATTGGGGGGGGGTGATGCGCTGGCACTCAACCCTTCGTAGGTGACGCTGCCCCCCTTGGCCAGGTTCGCCATGGAAACGCCTGCGCCTTGAACCCGAGCCTGCAGCAGCGCTGCCCACCCGGTTCCGGCGCTCGCCCCACTGCCCTGGGCGGACGAAGAACCCATGACTGCCCAGTGGCCTGGCACAACGAGGCGCACCTGCGCTGCAACCGGCGCAGCGGGTTCGTTACCGTCCCCACCGCCGCATCCCGCCAGCACGCTGGCCATGGCGGCAATCATCCACAAATATTGATTGATGCCCATAGTTGCTAATTCTTCGCTGCTTTCGCCAGCATCTGGTGGTACAGCACATTCGGTCCCTCTGCCGGCGCCGCGTCCAGAAGCGCGCGCACATGCTGCTGAAGCGCAGGTGACGCCTCCGCGAGCTTGGTTTGCATGGCGTGCTGCAGGACAAAGCCCAGGTCGGGTGCCTGTACCAGGAAACGGCCGTTCGATTGCAGCAGCAGCGCGTGCGGCTGCTCATGCTCTACCACCCGAACGTCAATCTGCGCGGCACTGTGAACAAATACCACACGCTGGAACAAGCGCTTCAGGTACTTCAGCATCGGGTAGCTCGACGACGCTCCGAACAACAACAGGCGCCGCTCATACAGCGCCCCTTCGTTCTCGAAAACGAGCGTCCGTCCAATGTTAGGCAACCGGTTGTCGAATGAAGCCCCAGCCTCCGGGGCAGGGCCCTTCAGAAATTCTGTCGGCGCACTACGCACAGGCAGCAGCTTGCAGCCCAAATCCCCTACTTCGTTCACCGTCTCGTATGTGTCGTGTGTGAACAAAGACCAGGCCTGTGCCACATCCACGTCCAAGTGCGGCAAGGCTGCCAGCATCGCGAGCATCGCTCCGCGATCAGACCAGTGCGTGTCGGTCGCCTTGAAGCAGGCCTCTGGTGGCTTGTGCGCAGCCAGCACCAGCGCTGCATTAACGACGTGGTCCTCAGGCTTGGCGAGCGTGCACACCTGGTCCAGCACCGTAATGTGTGCGCGCTTATATGGGTAGCGGTGAGGCAGCACCTCCTCCTTGGACGGAGCCAGCACCAATGCGTGGCGTGCCTCCACACGCGCCGCTAGTGCGCGACAGCCCGCCAGGTAATCGCGCCAGCGGCGCAGCTCATCTTCGCCCAGCAACCGCTTGCCTGTGTATTGATCTACGCTGCGATTGGTATCGTTGTCCAGGAACAGCCAGTTCTCCGGCCCGATGATTACTTGCATGGGTGTGACAAACTCCACTTCGGCCAGCCACATCGGGTCGGACTGTCCAACCTGTACGCCCAATCGGAAACCATCCCGAGGCAGCGGAATCCGCCAGACGAAGCCGCAGCACAATTGCGGGTGCCCTTCAGCTTGCTCAAACATGACGCGCTCGATAACATCCGGGCGTTTGCAATTGAAGGCAAGTAGTCGGACCTCGACGTTCCCCAGACTAGCTACCACCACATGCACGGACTGATCGGGCGGCACATCCCAGAGCACCCAACCCTGAAGCAGAACGCCCACCGCCCCGGCATCCACTAGGCGCTCGTGCGCAGGGGCGTCCAGCGCCCAACGTCGGATACCGACGTGGGCGGTATCGAGTCGCTTCACGTGAACGGCTCGCAATGCCTCTCCAACGGGGGCGCCGGGTTCGTCTTGCGTCATATGGCTCCGATCTCCTTTACATCAATCAGATAGCTTGCAAGCGCCCGCACAATAGGCTAGAGGAATAAAGCATCTACTTGATGTATTCAGAAATGAAAGTCTTCATAATCTGAGCGACGACTGCCGGCCGAACATGAACCCCATCCTCTTCCCAGGTAGTATTTCTTGGCGAATTAGAAACCACTTCGTAGCTTGGAAAATAGTCCACAAATTCGTAATCGCCCGCGACCTCAATTGCTGACGTCAGAAGTGTCGCTTTTGAGTACTGATTCGCAACAATAACATCACGTTCAGTAAAAGTGCCATGGAGCGGCACAGGAGAAACCGTAAAAATAACCTTCGCGCGATTATTCGTAATCTCCCTAACTTCCCCGACAATATTGTGCAGACATTCTCTTACCTGAGACGCGGACATGTTCTGGAAGCTATAGCGATCCCCCCTCCTGACCGTCCTGACGCTGGCTCCCGGAGATCGGTTCACGAAGATACCGTCTTGCCTATCAAACCAGCTTTCCGTGTAACCGAGAGTCACAACGACGATATCCGCCCTGCCCAAGGATCGGTAGCACTCTAGTAGCATTGCCCTAACACCTTGAGCCTCAGTCCTACTCAAGAAACGGAGTCCCGACATGAGCATATCACACCACTCGTCATCGCCCAGACGAAGCATTGCAATGTGCTCCGGATTTTCTCTCTTGGCCAATCGAATCAAGTCCAGCATCGATGCCGGAGTATACGCGTTCAACGCTCCATTTCTCGCCCCTACCCCGGTTTGTTCATACAGCGCATCCTCAAATTTGAATCCAGTGGTAAGGCATTTAATTCCTTCCGCTACAAGTGCATTCTCGATATTTCTTGCAAAACAGGAACCGATAGTAAAAAAGTAATCACTTTTCGAAATTGAAAACTTTGGCGTGATACCAAGTTGCGGCGAAGGAAGATTTACGCGCTCAAAGCCAGAGCCATTGATTCCCGCACGCTTCGCAAAAATCCTATTTCCATTCTTGCTAGTCTCAGCAAACGCAGACTTAAAGTCAATCGCCTCACCGATTTTCATTTACCCTCAACCTCCAATTGACTCAACCCAAAAGCCTAAAGTCCAGTTAATAACTGAACCATATAAATCAACCCAAAGCCAAGCCCATGAGCTGCTCCGATGGGACCAATCCATTTCCCTCAATAAAGTGTAAAAATTTTGTACCTTTCTTCAACCGATTCTCGCGAAATTTGTCGACATCTGACTCAGTCCAAATAGACATTTCCACGATATCATTCGATTTCATTCCCTGCAAACCTTGCGCAGAAATACGCTTTATGGCAGTCTCTTCGCATAGCTCCTCGGTCCTTCCATCAATGGTGAAAACACAACCCGGCACACCCGCCTGCACTCCAAGCGCTACACCATGGTATCGAGGGCCAATGACCATATCAAAGGATCGAAGAAATCTAATCCAATTGGGCGCGTCCACGAAGAAACATGCGTTGTGTTGGTACCAATCAATCAACCGTTTCACATCCGCAATTTCATAGACAGCAAGGAATCTGTCTATCGTTTTCTGATTTATTAATTCTTTCTCACCTAATGCAAACTGAAGCATCGACTCCGGATGCTGCAAGACGTAAGCACCACGATAATTATCAACAATCTCAACCAAGATCTTTTCGAGGAAAGCAGTGGAACCGTGCCACGGATTACCAGCCGCCACTGCCACCTTACTAATACCCCGAAGCTCTGAAATACTTTTAAAATCCACCCCCAGACCTCTATCCGACGAAATCATCAAGGATGGACACCCCAAATTTTCGGACGGAAAACCGAGATTATGCAAAATATTTTTGGTGAATGCACCTCTGACTGCGATATTTGGAAAACCCCCTTCCCTCCGACAATTTGATACAACCTGAAGAAATCGAATTGTCCCCTCTGGAATGGAGGGAATTTGATTAACACTTTCAGTCTGTGCACCAAGGCCAAATAGAGTTACGGGAAGCCCAAAGTTTTCCAACCGGTCAGCCCACTGACCTAAGTCGGCATGAGACCCAAGTTGATTAGCACAGCAAATGACCAAATGATCGAATCGCGCACGAACGACTTCGGGGTCCCAGCCCCAACCTACGCGCGTTATGGTGCCGCCAAGCATTTTTCTTGCACCGAGAACAAATGCAACATTCCCGGTGTTTCCACCAGTCGCCTCCATTACTTGGGACGCTGATGCCTCATGAAAACGTTGGCTTAAAAAATAGTCAATATTCACCAGATTATCAATTAAGCCGATGCGAATGGGGCGAGAAATCTGAGTCATTCAGAGCTTCCAATGGTTTAAATTGAAACCAAAGCACTGTCGCCCTGACATGCGAGTAGCGACAAATGTACGTCGGCGCATTGAGCAAAAGACATTGGCGGCTTGATCTGCGACTTGAGCCGATCCCAGGTTTCAGTGGTGGCACATGCACTTTGCAGTTTTGAAGCCCATGCAAGTACATTTCCTACGGCAACATGCAACCCATCAATGTTGTCACGCACCTTTTCTTGCATACCACCAATATCAGAGACAACCAGCGGCCTCCCACATACAAACGCTTCCTGAATCACCATTGGCGAATTCTCCCACCATATGGAAGGAACTATGACCCAATCCACCGAAGCCATGCGGCTTCGCAGTTCATGCGGCTGATATGGCCCCACCCATTGCACGACACCTTGCTTGATAAGCGGTTGGCGTAGTTTTTCAATTTTCTCCTGAAACTCCGCCGATTGATGCTCCAAGTTCGCGCCGTGGACTTCAAGCACTATGTTCTTACGCTGGTTCTTCGACAATTGATGGAGCGCCTCCAACACGACGTGAAGCCCCTTGTAGGGATTAATTTGACCGAAGAATCCGAAGCGGTTCCGCGTTTCGCCTTCTGCCAAAGAGCGGGGTGGCAACATGCCCTCGTCGCTTTGGCCATTCTCGATCACGACAATCTTGTCAGCCGGCAATCCCCAGGCAATGTAACGCTGCCGTAGAAACTCCGACGGCGAGACAAATTGGTCGACCAGCGCGAAATGACTCATAAAGAAGTGCTTGCGCAGCCAAAAATCTTCGGCGGTCCTCTCTGGGAAGCACTGGTGACATTCGTCATAGCTTTCCCGGCTGCAAAGCTTGAAGGTAGTACCGGGCTTGATCATTTGACCGTTGTTCCGGCAAATGGCCATGTACTCGTGCAGCGTCATCACAATCTTGATCGTGGGGTCCACCTGCTTGATGATGCGTAGGTATTCCAGCCCCAGATGGGCGTAGTGATGCGTGTGGACAACGGTGGGCTTCAGGGCTCGGATGAGGTCGGCGAACCAAGTCGTGAGGGATTCCTGGTGTACGGCCTTCATCAGGTGCCAGTCATGCACGGCCTGTTCCCACAGGTATTCGTTGGGGCGGCGCAGGCTGATGGCCCCGGTGGCGCCGCGGCCCTTGTCAGTCCGGCCGAGGTACCAGGCCTGCTCCACCCTTCCGTTCTGTTGATAGGCCTTGAATAAGTTGTAGGCAGCGATCTCGCCCCCCCCAAGACTGAAGTCGGGGTGGGCATGGGCCATGACGAGGATGCGATGTTTCTTGTTCATAGGAATGCAGTACGACTCACGCCGGGGTGGCAGACGCTTCAATAAGGGAGCTCCATCGGCTTTGATGACGCACCGCGTTGTAGATGACCACACGGGTCCGGAAGTCTCCCTGACCGAGGAGCTTGAACGACTGGCGTTCGAGATGCGTTAGCTGCACGGAAGGGAGATAAGCAATGTCCAGCCCTTGATCGCGCAGCTTCAGGCAGAGGTCAGAATCTTCAAAGTCGCCAATGAGGTAGCCCGTGTCCCAGCCCCCAATACGCTCCAGATCCACACTGCGGATTGCCACGCATGCGCCAGTTACGCTAGGCACAATGCTAAGTTCGCGGCGCGGATCGAGGACCGGATCCAGCCCCATTTGGGCGTGGTGGTTGGTCCATACACCTAGTTCCTCGCGTCGCAAGAATTCCATTCCGGCATGCTGGATGGAACCGTCGGCAAAGACCAGGCGAGGACCTACAGCACCGATGTCCGGCCGAGAATCCAAAACATCGCACAACTGCTGTGCCCAGCCCGGACGTTGCGGGAAGGCATCGCTATTCAGGAAGATTAGCTGAGTGGCAGTTGCGTAGGTAACTCCCAGGTTGTTGGCCCCCGAGAAGCCACGATTCACGTTGCCCCATACCCAACGCATAGGTTGGCGGTAGACGCGAAATAAGCCCTCGGCCTGAGCCGGGAACGATTCCGCTAACTTCGGATCATCCAGCACGTAGATGAGTTCAGCATGTTGCTGAAACCATGGGTCATTGCAGAACTCGATAAGCTGGTGTTCCACGAAATCGCTGCGCCCATACAGCGGCACGATGACGCTCACCCGCGGCTGCACCGGCAATTTTCCCAGAACGCGGGTTACGACTGGCAGGTTTCTCCACATTGCCTGGCGGTGGGCAATGAGCGGATTTAGCACGGGCTCGTCAACTACGGCGACGCGCCGGTGCATGTCTTCTATCGGGGTGGCGACGCCAAAGATCCAACGTGCGGCCGCCACGGGGTCCATAGAAATGGCCTGGCAGCGAACGCTTCCCAGAACGTGCACGCCGTTCTCGTCCACGGCCTTGAGCAGCACCGTGCCGTTGGGACTGAGACCACGTACGCGCGCAATGAACCCTGCATTCTGACTGAAGGCGCCAAACTCGTGCGCGACGGCGTCATGCACATCTTGCCGGAAGCGGCGGTATGCGCTATCCAGGGAATAGACTTGTCCTTTGTCATCCTCCAGCCAGACAACAGCCTGGGGGGTCTGGACAATCCAGCCTACCACTATGCCTTCCTTGCTCTGCTCAGGCGCCGCGGCAATTTCAAGAAAACCCTTCGCGCCGCGGCAAGGCAGGTTCGACGTGGGCGCAAGCCGGATGATATCCAGCCACTCTTGCGACAATGGCTCGCACGTCTGTGCCAACAAGCCCACCGCTGGCCCGAATGCCTGCCGTTTGCTTTCCACGTCGGTAGCGAGACTGGCGAACTTAAGAGGCTGCGACCAGACTGGAACGACATTTGGCCCAGGATGAACGCTGATGGCAAGCTCAACATTGGCGAGCACGTCTACGCTTTCGGCCACCAGCACGAATCCAAGCATGGTGTCAGATTGCATGGCGAAATGAGCTGCAACATCAGGCCGTTCAACCTGTACGACACGAGTAGTCAGCTGGGTCCCGTTCGCTAGCAACGCCAGTTTGACGGGCTGGGTGGCCCAGCCGACGACGACGCAGGTATTGCCGAGGCGATACGCCTCGTCCACCTTGACGTTGCAGGATGCACCTCCGTCGGGTAACGGAAATCGCATGGGCGTCGACTGGATGTCCGCGATTTTTGCCACGTTGGTTTCGGCAAATTTCGCGGATCGCGATGTATTGAATATCTTCACGGCCTGCTTGACTCAGAATAGATAAAAAGCTCAATCACCGCCCCACCAGCGACTGGTGCGATGCGAGGGAATAGTCCTCCCTGACCAAGGTCAGGTTCGGGTTGTAGAAAGGGTCGCAGGACAATGCTGAGCGCCAACGCTCTTGCATGACTTCACACTCCAGGGCGAAGCGCTTCCGCTTGTCCTCTGTTTCATCGGTGCCACGCGACTTGGACTCATGGTGGAAGAGTTCGGCAAACGGAGTCCAGAGATTGCGGAAGCCGGCGTTCCGGACCTTGATGCAGAAGTCCACGTCGTTGAAGGCGACCTTCAGCGCTTCCTCGTCGAGCCCTCCTACCAGGTCATAGACTGCACGCCTTACAACCAAGGCGGCACCCGTTACTGCGCTCACGTTGTGGACCGTCAGTAATCGCCCAAAGTACCCATCCGCATCACCAGGTAAATACTTGTGCGAATGACCGGCTACTCCGCCTATGCCCAGGATGACGCCTGCGTGTTGGATCGTGCGATCAGGGTAATAAAGCTTGGCACCAACACAACCGATATCAGGCCGTACGGCATGGCTAACCATCTCCGTAAGCCAGTCGCTATTGATGACCTCGACGTCGTTGTTGATGAGGCCCAGAATGCTGCCACGTGCTTCTTTGGCGGCGAAGTTGTTAATGGCGGAGTAGTTGAAAGGAAAGTCGAACTGCAGCAACCGCACTCGACCGGAGTGCGACGCGTCTGCGCAGATTTCCTCCATGTAGGCCAAGGTCTGCGAGCAAGTGGACTGGTTATCCACGATCAGAAGCTCGTAGTTAGGGTAGCTGGTCTTCTGCAGGATGGACTCGACACAGGTTCTGAGGATGTCATAGCCATCCCGTGTAGGCACGATGAGACTGACGAGCGGCGGCGGCATTGGAACTGGCCAGCGCGGGCGATAAATGCCCGGACGCGTGACTTCCATCACCACTCCGGAATGATATCGGTCCATGTGCTCCTGCAATGCGCGGCGTGCAGCCTCGGACGCATAGTCCTTCCGATCATGGCCGAGAGCTGTCGAGCCCTCGCTAGCCCGCCAGTGATACAGCACCATAGGAATGTGGACGATGTCTCTCGAATCGGCGACGCGGGCCACGCAGCGGAGGAGGAGATCATAATCCTGACTGCCTTCGAAGCCTTCGCGAAAGCCCCCCACAGCCGTTACCAACTCACGGCGGTAGATCCCCAGATGACAAACGTAGTTCTGCGCATAGAGAAGATCGGGCGACCAGTCCGGCTTGAAAAATGGTGCAAACCGGTGCCCGTCGTCGCCGATCTTGTCTTCGTCCGAATAAAGGATCTGGGCGGTTGGTCGTGATTGCAAGTGCTGTGCCACAGCAAACAGAGCGTTTGCGGCCAGGGTGTCGTCATGGTCCAACAGGACAACGAAGTCGTGGCGAGCAGCGGACAAGGCCGTGTTGCTGGCGGCGCAAATGTGCCCATTGTGTTCGCGCACTGTGACCCGTATGCGCGCATCGCGCTGCGCGTATTCGTCCAGTATCTTTGCTACGTGGGGCTCCGTCGACGCGTCGTCCGCTACGCAAAGGTCCCAGTGCGGGTAAGTCTGTGCAAGGACGCTGTCGAGACAATCGCGCAATTGGGATTCGCGAGTGTTGAACGTGGGCAGGATGATGGAGAACGTGGGACGGCTCTTCCAGCTTGCGATAATTCGCTCTTGGCTAGCGGCGTCCGGAAGCAAAGTGCGCTCTGCCTTTTCGATCCATCGTGCATAGCCCTCGCTGTCCTGCTGGCTACCTTCAAACAGCGCGTTGTAGTCATGCCAATAGTGCGACAGTCGGCAACGTTTTCGTTTGTCGGAATGCCGATACCGAGGATGTATAGTGCACAATTTACGCAGCACACGTGGACGCGCAAAGGCCTCCAGCACTCGCACCACGCGAAAGTGCTGAAGAGTGAAAGCGCCCATCGCTGCCATAGGATCAAACCGCAGCTTTGCCTCTGCAGGCACACGCAGCACTCGCTTGGCCATTTTCCCGGAGCGCACAGGCAATGCAAAGGACATCTCCTCGCTCTCACCATACCCCGTATCCAGGTAGAAGCGAGCATCCGCCTGGCCGAGTGCCAGGGTCATATTCACTTCTACCATGTACCAACCGGCGGGCAAAAACCCTTTAAGCCGAAACTGAGGATCGTGTCCCGTGGAGCGGTACTCACCCGCAACAGACAACGTATCGATCTCGGCTGCAGCACGCAGATCCCCCATCCCGAACTCACGGCGCATATGCTGCCACCAACGACTGCGCATTGCCCGTGAGAGAAACGACTTGTGGAGACTCCAGAACATCATAGGCCCAACACTACCTTCGCGCTTACCGCGATCTGGTAGAGAATTTGAGTCATGTCCTTCCAGATCTGCCTCGACTTCACGTCGATCTTTGGAAGAACCAAGACTTCATCTCCAGGGCGGACCGACACATCGCCATTACTGAGGAAAAACCAGCCTTTATCACCGGTAGCCTGGACGAAAGTGCCATCACGGCGGGCCACGATGACACGCGCCGCGTCGGCATTCTGTGTGTAGCCACCTGCGCGGTTGATGTAGTCGTCCAGGCTCAAGCCGCGGTCGAACGCAATCGCATTGGGGAACAGGACCTCACCATTGATCAGCACGAGTCCGTCCAGCGTCGGGACCCGCAGGACGTCTCCATTCTCCAACAACAGGTCATCGCGTCCCGACGCCTGGGCAATTACAACCTGACCACTCGGCTCAATTTTTTTGGCGCGTTCAACCCATTGCAGAATAAGGTCGGCCTCCTCCTTGCGCAGTCTGGCTTCGTCGCTGGTACCCGAGCGCGCAGTGAGCGCGACATTTTCCAGCGTCCGCAGCGAAGTGCGTAGCATTTCTCTTTGCCGCTCCTTCACGCTCAAACGGAACAGTTGCACGCTCTCTTTGTCCGATCGTTCGGAATACTGGACATGCTTGAGCAGATCGCCGATGCGAGCTCCATACGGCAGCACGTATTCTTGCGCGCTCAGATGCTCGCCCTCCACACGTACGGTAATGGTGCCCGGCTTCTTGTCTGCGATGAATTCGACTTCGTCGCCGTTCCCGAGCATCGCATTAGCAGCGTCACTCAGCGCGAAGTAGTCCACATGCCTTGTGATGCCAGTATTGCGTATTACACGCACATGAGTCGCGGATGCCTGGGGCTTTGCAATTCTGGCTAGGTCTGACACGCGAAGGTTCTGGTCAGCAAACTCGAACCGCTTCGCGTTCTCGACAAGGCCGCTGACCTTGACGCTGTTGCGGCGGGCCGCGACAAAAATCACGTCTCCGTCGGCCAATTGGATCAATGGCATCGTGCCATTGAGCAAAAACTCGTAGAGGTTGGCGGTAGCACGAACTCTAGTCCCTCGTTTCACCTCCACAGTCAGGAAAGAACCTCGAGCAGGATCGATACCGCCGGCTTGGTCCAGGTAGTGCAGCAAACTGTCCATGCTGGTGCCGCTATACAGCCCAGGGCGATTGACAAAGCCGCTGACGAAGACCCTCACCGGCTGGGCCGCGGCGAGGCTTGCATAGCTGAAGACATTAGACCGGAAAACCTTTGTGACGGCCGCGTGCACGAGTTGCTGCAAATCCTGATTGCGCACTCCCAGCACTCGCACAGGACCTGCATGTGGTACAAAAATGTTGCCTTGAGGATCAACAGTCAGCGGTGCCTCAAAATCGAACGCACCCCACAAGCGGACTTGAATCTTGTCGCCTACGGTGACAACGTAGTCGGGATTGAACTGCGTGGCTCCCTGGCGAGCAAAGGCGCCGGTAAATAGATTGGCCCCAAAGACATCACTGCTGACATTGGAGGAGTAATCAAAGAACTGAGGCGGTTGTGGACGGATGTCCGGAACCGTTTGATCAGGGATGCTTGGCCTGGTCTCGGGGAGCAGCTTGGCAGGTGGCGGATTGGCAGATGCAGCATTGCTCAAACCCAAAGCCTGGTTAATTCCCAAGGGGTCGACAGCGGCGGCTTGTGACGTGGCGACGATAGCCATGCCCAGAGTCATGGCGACAAAGAAGGAACGCATATTCGGAGTATCGGGTCGGCTCAGTTAGTCCTTGTGATCGCGCACAATGGCAACCAAAAGTTGGACTACGCCGGCCATGAGCAAGACGGCAAGCACAAACACCAGTGTGTTGTAGATGCGACGGGGTTCAAGCGGGTATTCGGGCTGAGTGGGCGACTGAAGAAGGGAAACCTTCTTGATCATACGAGTAGCCTCAATGCGCCCCTTCTCCAGCGCCACCAATGCCGTCTTGTAGATGTCGTGCGCAAAGCTGGCCTCCATCTCAAGTCGACGAAACTCTTCTACCGTACGGTTCAAGGTTTTACCCCCTGGCGAGGCGAGCTTTGCCTGTTCCTGGCCCACCTGCTTCTCCACCGCTGCAATCTGCTGGTCAAGCTGGATAATATTCGGATGGTTCGGCACGAGGTAAGCCTGAAGCATGCGACGCTGCGTTTCAAGCTCCGTCCTTTGAGCTTCCAAACGTGCCACGATCGTGGCGAGGTTCTCTGCCGTTGCTTGAGGTGAAACAAGGCCCTTCTTGTCTTGGTAGTCCAGCAATTTTTGCCGTGCGCGCCCCGCCTCCTGATTGAGCTTTAGGACCTGCTCTTCCAAAAAGGCAACCTGACTTTGTGCGAGCGCGTGGGCCTTGTCGTTCAAGAAGCGTTCGCCCTCCCGTACCAGCATGCCGGTAATGGCATGGGCAGTCTTCGAATCGTAGCCCTGCGCTCGAACGACAAGCACGCCCGCGTAGTCGTCGAGTTCTATGCTGACGCGCGAGAGATAGTGGCGATGAAACCACTCTAGCGGCGCGTCCTTGAACCACATGCGGGAGAGAGGATCTCGATGCCAGTCACTGTAATGGGCACGCAGGCTCAATTCCGCATCAAGCTTCTTGAGCATGTCGACAGAGAGAAGGTGGTCGCGCAGCAATAGCTGGTCTGCCCGGCTCCCGACACCTCCTCCGTTGAGCAAACTGGAAAAGTCCATGGTTTGCCCCCCGACCAGATCGGTACTCTGGACGATGACGTGTGCTTCCGACACATAACGATCGGAGGCCACAGCAAGCCAATAGATCGCTCCAAGCAAAGACGCGACAACAGCGGCTCCTATAATTTTCCTGCGCAAAAGGGCTGACCATAGCACGCGGCGCGGCCAGCTTGTGATCCGCGACGGAAGGCTGGTAGTTGTAGTTCGAGAAATTTCGGATGTGCTAATCATGCGCGCAGGCTCTCTTTATAGGCTTTCAGAGCATCGTCTATTTGGTCAAACCAATACGCTCGGCCTTCATTTATCCAAAGGCCGGCCTGGCAAAATTCCTTGAGCGTTGCCTCACCATGCGCAACCATGATCAGGCTCGCCCGATCAGCGAGATGCTTGAATGCAGAAGCCGCCTTTGCACGGAAAGCTGCATCACCGGCAGCAGTGACCTCGTCAGAGATGTAGACGTCGAAATCAAAGGCCAGTGAGAGCGCAAACTGCAGCCTGGAACGCATACCTGTCGAGTAGGTCTTAACCGGTTCGTCAAATGCAGATCCGATCGCAGCAAATTCCTGGATGTATGCAAGACGATCAGGAATATCATCCTCATGGCCATGGATTCGGCAGACAAACTTGGCATTCTGCCGACCTGTTAGCGATCCTTGCAGACCGCCTCCGAAGCCCATTGGCCAGGAGACACGGCATTGCCGCTCAATGCGTCCCTTGTTTGGCTGGTCTACCCCTCCTACAATTCGCAGCAAGGTCGATTTGCCGGCACCGTTGGAACCAATGAGTCCGACGTTGAGTTTCGGCGGAATAGCAAAGGAAACTCCCCGAAGAACCCATTTTCCGGGGCCATGGCTAGTCTGGTAGCGCTTATGAACATCTTCGACAATGATCATTGGGTTACCAGCTTCAAAGCAAAACGGCGATGCAAAGCCAAGCCGAGGAATACCATCACGACGCCACACCCATACAGATAGGCAATACTTGTGCCCGGTGCTGCGTGGTAGTAGGGAGCGAAGGCAAGTCTTGCCGCTTCAAGTCCATGCGCTACGGGATTGAAAAGGAGCCAGTCGCGATAAGGCTGCGAAACGAGGGCAATGGGGAACATCACACCCGAGATCATGTAAAGCGGCATCAGCATCAACTTGATAATGCGCCCTACTTCCGGCATGAGCTGATTGGGGACAGAAACGATCAGCCCAAACCCCAACCCCACCAGCCACAGCCCAAAAAATGACTCCAGCACAGCCAGCGGGTCGGCAGGTGTAACGTTGTGGCCTAACAATGCGGCTCCTGTCAGTAGCAGAGACGCTATTACGATCATGAGAAAGCCCTCCAGCCCCGCTCGTACCAAGGTAGTGTCAACTGGCTTGACTTGCCGGTATGTGAATAGCGCTTGATTAGCGCTAAGCGCATTCATTACTTGTGTGCCGGTCCGATTGAACATGAAGAATGCAAGCATGCCGACCATGATCCAGACCGCCGTATCAATCCCCCCCACGGTGTGCACACTGATCACTGTATAAATGAACAGCAGATATGCGACATGGAAGACTGGTTCTGCAAACAACCAGAACCATGCCGCGCGCTCAGAGAAGAATCGACTCAGGGCCTCTCGCAGGAAAAGTGCCTTCCAAACGGCGAAAGTTATGGTCAACGACTTACGGGATTGATGCGTTCTCATTAGGAAGCGCCCACTAGAGTCGCCAGCCCGCAATCGGACGTGCACACTGCAGTCGTCGGCTGGCGGGGAATGCTTGCTCGGCCCGACCAGCGAGCATCCTCAAGCAAGCTAAAGCATTCAAGCCACTCAGCTCGTTCTAATTTTTGACCGAATTTAATCATTCCGCCTAACAATTTCCCGAGTTTCGACACGAACTATATCCACTTCTTGCCGATACTTAACCGCCTATCCGAGCAGTCCCGCCAACAGATCTGCTGCTGCCCTTATCCCCCACGGACTACCGCTGTATGCGTCAGCAATGACTAGACCTGCTGCACAAAACAATCTTGCGGGAACAAAACGATGTGCACGCCGGCCCCGGTTAGCAGGGACAGGCAGCAACATTTCGTCCGCGTAAAAGGATGAGTTAATTTGCGAAACTCGCGTCAGATAGCTTCTGAACCGTGTATACGCGCTAGTATCAACCGACCCTGGATCGTTCCAAAACTCGTCCAACGATCCCTGGTACGTCAATCCAGGCTTGGCATAGAAGCAGCGTCCGAGTGCGATCACTGGTACCCGGTGAAACAAGGCCTGCAAGCCCGTCGTTGAGTTGATCGTCACCAGGCCCATACAACGGTGCAGCAACGACGGCAAGTGTGCATCATGAATATAGAGTACCCGTTGACTGACGCCGAACCTGGCCGCGCAGGCTTCAATGGCAGTCGCGTAGTCCGTATGGCCACGATCCATTGGGTGATGCTTGACCACCAGGACACTATCCGCGGGCGCGTGCTGTGCAAATGAGTGAACTGTCCACTCTATGAAATCCTCGATACGCCGCCAAGGGCTGTGCACCCTGATCTGGCTATCGTTATAGACCTGTAGTGCGACCAGAAAGAAGTGTGGATGCTCACTGGCGAGCAAGCACTTGCGGAGATCGCGCTCTTGCCAGCGGTATAGGTGCTTGCGGTAACCAGCCCTCACCCATTTGGCAAGCTCGATCAGCCCGAATGGCTTGTGGTGTCGGTAATACGGATACCTGCCGGCACCTATCATGCCACCAGCGAAATACAGGAATGAGTAGCACGCCATCAGGCGAAATGAGTGCTGAAATCTGCGAGCGCGAACAGGACGCTCAATCTTTGGCACTTCCGCCGTCGTCAAAGCTGTAAGCGGCGAGTCCGCGTTTACGCCTCCGGGCTCCAAGGTAATGTAGTCCGGACGAACGTAGCCCTCTTCAAAGACCCAGAACCCGATGTCTAGTGACTGAGCGAGGCGCGCAGCAATACGATGTTGCCGCCGGTGATTGCCGAACACCACGATGGCGTCGATACCGCGCGTTGCAAGGAGGTTTCGCAGAAATGCTTCCCACTCAACCATCGGCCGATTGAACCGAACAACGTCGCCTTCCCGATAGAACAGATCATCGCCGCCATTGAAATTGACCTTGCATACGCAGAGTCCCGCCCCATGCAAGTAGTCCCGTAATCGAGCAAAGAACGGCCCGTTTGGACCTTGCAGCAATAGAACGCGCCGATACCTTGTTAGCTGACCAAAACCTGCCTGGTCGGGCAACGGCCGAGCAAGATTGACAGAAGGCTTTGCGAGCACCGCAACGCCCGGCGAATCGAATTCTGTCGCGCCTTCCGCCGGCGTCTTGAACAGCAACATCCTTGACCCCACTCTTGCTTGTTATCCGCTGCTAAGTTCTTTGCTGAAGACTTCACCAGGTCGCGAGGCAGACGAAGTACCGCAGCATGATTGACCAGAGTCAAATCAAGCATGCTGGCCAGAGGCATCCCCGTAGCGTGCCTGAGCGACGCGAAGTGCACACGACGCTAGGTTCTTGTAGCGGCTTGGCCGCCGCCCTATGCCCATGGCTCCTTATACGTCGCTCCCTTCCCTACAATGAGTCACTCTTCCAGGGGCCTAACCGCAAGGCCCAAAAATTGGTTCAACCTGCGAGCGGCATCGCGCCGGCTGTCGATCTGGTGCTTGCTCATTATTGAATTTGCCTACTTCTGAGCAGCGCCTTATACGGCATCCGTCAATTCAGCACGCAATACTAATGTGCACTTGCAGCGAGCGCAACATCTAGTAACAAATTTCCACATCATCCCCCAAAGAGGGGTAGGGCGTCACTTCGGGCGAGCAGAGGCGGCCCTGATAGTTCACTTAGCAGAGAAACGTGGTCTATTCAGCACTGGGGAAAGCCGCGCCAGAGCTGGGTTCCAGCCTTACGGGCATATGAGTCTGCTGCTTTGCAGCAAGGGGAGACTTTTCCAAAGTCACCCGTTCAACGAAAGGGACAACTTATTACTCTCAACCGAGTAGATAACAGTTTCCTAACGATAAAAATTTGATTATGTATTAAATGCATTAATTAATATCGAAATAGTAACAGACGCCTCTCAATATAATGGACGGGAAATTAATGTGCCGTGACGACGCTCGTTAGAGCGCAAAGGCGATCCTCCCAAGAAGCCGGCTGTGGGGGCGGAACGTAAACCTGCGGGCGAAGCCGTGAACACGAAAACTCGCGAGTTGTCTCGTAGAAGTGGGAAGAAACCCTATGCTATTTCTTCGAATTGTCGAGGACTGAAGGCTCCGACGTGCGTGGCATAGCCTCGGCGCACGCCTGCGCAATGAAGCATTTACTTAGTACTTTCTTAAGAGTGCGGTCGCTTTCGGTCCGCTCCGATCTACTGCCGGACCGGAAAACCGCGCCGAAAAGCGTCGCAGTAGGTAAGCATTAACGCCCTTGTTTCGCAACTGCAGCTTCAAGTCAGCGCTCTCACCCACGTTCTGGCGCTAGCTCAGGCGATACCAGTAGCTTCCATCCATGCCCAATTCCCGCACCGCCTCCCCCCGCGCCAACAAGTAGTTCAAATGCGCAATACTCTCCCCCGTCGCCATCCCCAGCAGCCCGCCACTCCCCGTGATAGGCCGCGAAAACAGTTCCCCGAACACATCCACCGCGCGCCTGGGTTCGGCCAGCGCCCCGCGCAGCCGGTCCAGCGCCTGCATCTGGCTGGCTCGCAGATAGTCGATCCGCGCGTGCAGCCCGCGGAACGGTTCGTTGTGCGCCGGCAGCACCAGCACGTCGTCCGGCACGGCGGCGCGGACCTTGTCTAGCGAGGCCAGCCAGTCGGCCATCGGATCGGCGTCGGGCTCGGTCGGGAACACGGATACGTTGGACGAGATGCGCGGCAGCACCTGGTCGCCGGATACCAGCAGCTTCAGCGCCGGGCAGAACAGGCAGGCATGTTCTGGGGAGTGGCCGGTGCCGACGATGACCTGCCAGTCGTGCGCGCCGATGCGGACGGTATCGCCGTCGGACAGTCGGCGGAAGCTTTCGGGCAGGGCGTGAACATATTTGCCGAAGCCGCCGAAGCGGGTGCGATACACCTCGATCGCTTCGTCATCCCAGCCGGCCTTGCGATAGAACGCGATCGCGTCGTCCGGCGCGGCGCGCCCGGTATCGGCGGCGAGCACGCGGCACATCAGGTATTCGAGCCGCGTCATCCACAGCTGGCAATCAAACTTGCCGGTCAGCCAGCCGGCCATGCCGATGTGGTCGGGATGCATATGGGTCACGAACAGCCTGGTCAGCCCGCCCTCGAGAGCGCCGCCAGCGGCGAACAGCGCGCGCCAGGCTTGCGCGGTTTCCGGGGTCTGCAGGCCGGCATCGACCGCGGCCCAGCCGCTGCCGTCGCGGATGGCCCACAGGTTGATATGGTTCAGGCCGAGCGGCATCGGCATGCGCAGCCACAGGACGCCGGGTGCGACTTCCCGGGCGCGGCCGGGTTCGGGGGCGTCGCCGCAGGGGTAGTCGAGTTCGGGCTTTTGGAGGGAGATGGGGGCAGCTGCGAGCGCGATGTCGGGGGATTGGGCGGTCATCGGTGTCTGGGCCGGTGGGCCGGCCGTGCTGTGCGCCGTGGCCGGGGCAGCGATGCTACCGGCCCGGCGCGTTATGGATAGCTGACACCTTAGCCCAGATGGGCGATTCCTGCCACGCGCGCCCCGCCCGCGTTCCGGCCCCTGAAACGATGCCCGGCTAGCGCGCCGTTGCCGGCAGGACTTTGCCCGGATTGAGCAGGTTCAGCGGATCCAGCGCCTGCTTCACCTGCCACATCAGTTCCAGCTCCACCTGCGACTTGTAGCGCGTCAGGTCGTCGCGCTTGGCCACGCCGATGCCATGCTCGGCTGGTGCATGGTCGAGAAGGTACGGGTCAATATGCGGCGGAAGGCTTGTCGGCAGCGGCACCTGGCTGCGGCTCGCGGAACGAAGCGGCAAGCTTGCGCGCGGCATTGGCATACAACATCACGTCCACGCCGGTGGCCACGAAGGTGCAGCCCAGGTCCAGGTAGCGGCGCGCGAGCGCGGGGTCCGACGTCAGCGTGCCGGCGGCTTTGCCGCTGGCGATGATGGTGCGCATCGCGCCTTCTATGGCGGCCTGCACGTCCGGATGGCCGGGGCGGCCGCGGTAGCCCATCGAGGCGGCGAGGTCGGCCGGTCCGATGAAGACGCCGTCGACGCCGTCCACCGCGCAGATCGCTTCCAGGTTCTGCAGCGCGGTGACGGTTTCGGCCTGCACCAGCAGGCAGATTTCGTCGTCGGCCACGTCGAGGTAATCGGTGCGCGCGCTCCACTGCGAGGCGCGTGCAATGGCGCTGCCCACGCCGCGGATGCCATTCGGCGGGTAGCGCGTAGCGCTGACCAGCGCGCGCGCCTGCTCTGCGGTATCCACCATCGGCACCAGCAGGCTGCGCGCACCGATATCCAGCAGCTGCTTGATCAGCGGCACTTCGCCGGCCACGGCGCGCACCACGGGCTGGACCGGATACGGCGCCACCGCCTGCAGCGCATGCAGCGTCGAGCGCAGGTCGTTGGGCGCGTGCTCGCCGTCGATCAGCAGCCAGTCGAAGCCGGCGGTGGCCGAGACTTCGGCCAGGTACGGCGTCGCCATCGACAGCCACAGGCCGATCTGCGCCTGGCGCGCGGCCAGTGCGGTCTTGAAGGGATTGTTTGCGGGCATGGGAACTCCTGGTGCGAAGAGGATGGCGCGTGGCGCTTCAGCCTAGCTGGCCCTGGCAAAGGTACTTGGTATGCATGTAGTCGTCCAGCCCGTGGCGCGAGCCCTCGCGCCCGTAGCCGGATTCCTTGACGCCGCCGAACGGCGCCGCCTCGGCCGCGATCGCGCCTTCGTTGATGCCGACCATGCCGGTCTCCAGCGCCTGCGCCACGCGCCAGATGCGGCGGATGTCGTTGGAGTAGAAGTACGCGGCCAGGCCGAACGGGGTGTCGTTGGCGTCGCGGATCACCTCGGCTTCGTCGCGGAAGCGGAAGATCGGCGCGACCGGGCCGAAGGTCTCTTCGCACGACAGTTCCATCGCCGGCGTGGCATCGACCAGCACCGTCGGCGCGTAGTAGTGCGGACCATCGGCGCTGCGCACGCGCTTGCCGCCGGTGACCACGCGTGCGCCCCTGACGACCGCATCATCGACATGGCGCGCGATCTTGTCGACGGCGCGGGCATTGATCATGGGACCGATCTGTGCGTCGTCTTCGGTTGCGGGACCGACATGGAGCGCGCCCACGCGCTGCGCCAGGCGCTCGACGAACGCGTCGTGCACGGCGTCATGCACATAGACCCGATTCGGGCACACGCAGGTCTGTCCGCCGTTGCGGAACTTGGACGCCATCAGGCCATCGACCGCGGCATCGAGATCGGCATCGTCGAAGACGATGAAGGGCGCGTTGCCGCCCAGCTCCAGCGAGAGCTTCTTCAGCGTGGCCGCCGATTCGCGCGCCAGGTGCTTGCCGACCGGCGTGGAGCCGGTGAACGTGACCTTGCGCACGCGGCTGTCCGCCAGCCAGGCGTCGACCACGCCGGGCGTGCGCTCGCGCGAGGCCGTGACGAGGTTGACCACACCCGCCGGCATGCCGGCCTGTTGCGCCAGCCACGCCAGCGCCAGCGCCGTCAGCGGCGTGTCTTCGGCGGGCTTGGCCACTACCGTGCAGCCGGCGGCCAGCGCGGGCGCGATCTTGCGGGCGATCATCGCCAGCGGGAAGTTCCAGGGCGTAATGGCAGCGACCACGCCCACTGGTTCCTTCAGCACCAGCAGCTTGCGGCCCGGCACCGCTTCCGCGACGATGTCGCCGCAGATGCGCGTGGCTTCCTCGGCAAACCACTCCACGTACGACGCGCCGTACTGCACCTCGCCGCGCGCTTCCTTCAGCGGCTTGCCCTGTTCGGTCGAGATGATGCGCGCCAGGTCTTCCTGGTGGTCAAGGATCAGCGCATGCCAGCGCTTGAGCAGCTGCGCACGTTCGCGCGCGGGCCGGCGGCTCCATGCCGGGAACGCCACGGCGGCGGCGTCGACGGCCAGGCGCGCATCGCCGGCATCGCTGTCGGCCACGTTAGCGAAGGTTTCAGCGGTGGCCGGATCGGTCACGGCAAAGCGCGCTGCCAGTCCGGCATCGCGCCATTGGCCGTCGATCAGGTTCTGGCTGCGCAGCAGCGTTGGCTCGGAAAGCTTCAACATCGATATGTGTGCGGAGAGATTGGTAGAACGCGGCTCAGCTGACAATGCCGAGGTGCCACGGCACGAACTCGTTGTCGCCCAGGCCTAGCAGTTCGCTCTTGGTGGGTTCGCCCGACGCCGCGCGCAGGATGTGTTCGAAGATCCGCTGGCCCATCTGCGGCACGCTCAGCTCGCCGTCGAGCACCAGGCCACAGTTGATGTCCATGTCTTCGTCCAGACGGTGGTACATCGCCGAGTTCGACGCCAGCTTGAGCGTCGGCGCCGGCTTCGAACCGAACATCGAGCCACGCCCGGTGGTAAAGCAGATCAGGTTGGCGCCGCTGGCGATCTGGCCGGTAACGGCCACCGGGTCATAGCCGGGCGAGTCCATGAACACAAAGCCGGCCTGGTCGATCGGCTCGGCATACTCGTACACCGCCTGCAATGGCGTGGTGCCGCCCTTCATGGCCGAGCCCAGCGATTTCTCGAAGATGTTGGCCAGGCCGCCCTGCTGGTTGCCGTGGCCCACCACGCCGTTGAACTGCGCGTTGTGGCCGGCGGTGTAGCGCTCCCACCAGGCCAGCCGGTCCAGCAGCTTCTGCCCGACTTCCGGCGTGACCGCGCGGCGGGTCAGCATGAATTCCACGCCGTGGATCTCCGGCGTCTCGGACAGGATCGCGGTGCCGCCGTGGCGCACCAGGATATCCATCGCCGCACCCAGCGCCGGGTTGGCACTGATGCCGGAAAAGCCGTCGGAGCCGCCGCACTCCAGCCCGATCTTCAGGTGGCTGGCGGGCACCGGCTGGCGCACCGCGGCGTTGGCCGCCGGCAGCATCGATTCGATCGCGCGGATGCCCGCCGTGATGGTGGCGCGCGTGCCGCCGGTATCCTGCATCACCAGCGTATGCACCGCGGGACCGGGCTCCAGCCCTTGCGATTCCACCAGCGACGCGACCTGGTTGCGCTCGCAGCCCAGCCCCACGATCAGCACGCCGGCCAGGTTGGGATGGCGCGCGTAGCCGGCCAGCGTGCGGCGCAGCACGTCGAAATGCTCGCTCGGCGACGACATGCCGCAGCCGCTGGTCTGCGCAAAGGCGACCACGCCATCGACATTGGGATAGTCGGCCAGCCGTTGCGGCGTGAAATGCGCAGCGATCTGGCGGATCACGGTGGACGAACAATTGACCGACGACAGGATGCCGATGAAGTTGCGCGTACCGACGCGGCCGTCCGCGCGCACAAAGCCGTTGAAGGTAGCACGTTGCGCCGCCGGCACGTAGTCGACCGGACGCACATCCTGGCAGAAAGCCGGATCGCGGTAGAAATCGACCAGCGTCAGGTTGTGCGCATGCACGTGGTCGCCCGGCGCGATATCGCGCGCGGCCACGCCGATCACGGTGTCGAACTTGCGCACCGGGGTGCCGGCCGCGATGGCGCATGCCGCGATCTTGTGGCCGGCCGGCACCTGCGCGCGCACGCGCACCGCAGGATCGGCCAGTTGCTGGCCCAGGCCGAGGTCGCTGCGCGCGACCAGCACGTTGTCGTTGGGGTGCAGCCGGATAACGGGATTGGAATTCACTGGGTCTTGGGCTTCGCGTGCCATCAGCTTTGCTGCAGCAGTTCTTTGAGCTTGAGGCGCTGGATCAGCTGGGTTTCCTGTTCATAGACGCTGGCGACGTACTTCTTGTAGTCAGGCCCGTCCAGGTACATCACGGGCGCGTCCAGCCGCGCCGCCACCTGCTTGAACTCGTTGCTGGCCACCGCGGCGCGGAAGGCGTCGCGCAGCTTCTTTTCCACGGCGGGCGGCAGGCCCTTGGGCGCGCCGATGCCGTTGGGCGCTTCCACCACCACGTTGTAGCCCAGCTCCTTGAGCGTGGGCGTGTCCTTGAAGCGGCTCGCGCGCTGTTCGCCCCAGGTCGCCAGCAGGCGCAGCTTGCCGGCTTCGACGTGCGGCGCCCATGAGCTGGAATCGGCAAGCAGCTCCACCTGTCCGGCCAGCACGTCCTGCAGCGCGGCGGCGCCGCCCTTGTAGGCGATGGCATTGAACTGGATGCCCGCGGCCAGCGCGAACTGTTCCATGCCGACATGGGTGGCGCCACCGATGCCGGCGTGCGCATAGGTGACCTTGCCCGGACTGGCCTTGGCGGCGGCCACCACGTCCTGCAGCGTCTTGTAGCGCGAGTTGGCCGGCACCGCGATGCCGAAGGTCTGTCCCGAAGTGCGGGCCAGGTAGGTCAGCTCGGTGCGCGGGTCCAGCTGCAGCATGCCGAGCTGCGCAAACCGCGTCACCGAGATCGGGATCTGGCCGATGGTATAGCCGTCCGGATTGGCGCGCCCCAGCGCCTTGGTGCCGATCATGCCGGACGCGCCGGCGCGGTTCTCCACCACGATCGACTGCTTCAGGATGCCGCCGGCCACCTGGCACAGCGCGCGCATCGACTGGTCGGCGGTGCCGCCGACCGGCCACGGGCAGATAAAGGTGATGGGACGCTCGGGGTAGTCGGCAGCCAGCGACCGCGCCGCGGGCAACAGCACCCCCGCGGCACCCGCGGCGGCTCCGATGAGCAGGCGGCGGCGCTTGGCATCGATGGGGAACGATTGAGTCATTTGCGGGTGTCTCCGATGTTTTGATTATCGGCGGGACCGGCGCTGCCAGCCTCGTCATGCCCGCATTGTGTCGGCGCAGGTCATAACAATCCAATCGAAAATTGGCATTGCTTCATAACCTTATGGTTAGCTAGACTCGCGGCATGGTACAGATCGACCGCGCGCTGCGCTCCAATATCAAGCTGCGCCACCTGCAACTGCTGGTGGCGCTGGATGAGTTCCGCCATCTCGGCCGCACCGCGGAATTCCTGTCGGTGAGCCAGCCGGCGGTGTCCAAGGTGCTGACTGAAGTCGAGAAAATGCTGGGGCTGACGCTGTTCACGCGCTCTACCCGCGGCACCGAGCCGACCCCCGCGGGCGAGTCGCTGGTGCGCTTTGCGCGCTCGGTGCTGGCGCAGTACGAACAGACCCGCGACGAGATTGCCGCGGTGCAGAGCGGCGCATCCGGGCGCATCCGCGTGGGCTCGATGGGCGCGGCCTTGCCGGTGCTGCTGGCGCAGGCCGTCGGCACGCTCAAGCAGCGCCACGCGCACGCCACCGTGCTGGTGGAGGAAGGCGACCTGACCCACCTGCTGCCCAAGCTGCGCCTGCGCGAACTCGACCTGATCGTGGGCCGGCTGGAGCCCGGCTATGCCGCGCCGGACCTGCTGACCGAGGCGCTTTATGAAGAAGCCATGGTGGTCGTGGTGCGGCGCGGCCACAAGCTGGCGCGCAAGGCCCGGCCCGGCTGGGCCGACCTGGCCGCGATGCCGTGCGTGCTGCCGCCGCCGTGGGCTTCGCTGCGCGTGAAGATCGAACAGGCCTTCTTCCGCTACGGCCTGCACCCGCCGCAGGACGTGATCGAGACCTCTTCGTACCTGGCGCAGGCGACCTTTGTTGCCGAGCGTGGGGCGGCGGCCTTCATGGCCGAATCGGTTGCGCTGGCAATGCAGCAGGAAGGCCGCCTGCAAGTGCTGAAGATGGAGGTGCCGGTCGAGCTGCCGCCGGTGGGCATCATCACGCTGCGCGAGCGCGCGCCGTCGATCGGCACCGACCAGCTGGTGGCGTGCCTGCGGCGAGAGGCGGCGGCACGGGAATAGCCTTCGCGGCCGGGTCCGGCACGCTTGCGCCATCGCTGTTAGGATCATGCTCCGGGAGCCCCGTGCCAGACGGGGCCGCGAGCCAGGAGACATCCATGCCCGGGAAGAAGGCCATCCTCGTCGTCGGGGCCGGCGACGCCACCGGCGGCGCCATTGCGCGGCGCTTTGCCCGCGAGGGCTACATTGCCTGCGTGACGCGCCGCCATGCCGACAAGCTGGAACCGTTGGTGCAGCAGATCCGCGCCGATGGCGGCGAAGCCCATGCCTTTGGCTGCGATGCGCGCAAGGAAGACCAGACCGTCGAGCTGATCGCGCGCATCGAGCGCGAGATCGCGCCGCTGGAGGTGGCGGTCTTCAATATCGGCGCCAACGTGCAGTTTCCCATCACCGAGACCAGCGCGCGCGTGTACTACAAGGTCTGGGAGATGGCTTGCTTCGGCGGCTTCCTGATGGGCCGCGAGGCCGCGCGCGCGATGCTGCCGCGCCAACGCGGCTCGATCTTCTTTACCGGCGCCACCGCCAGCCTGCGCGGGCGCGAGAACATGGCCGCGTTTGCCGGCGCCAAGCATGCGCTGCGGGCACTGGCGCAGAGCATGGCGCGCGAACTCGGGCCGAAGAACATCCACGTCGCGCACCTGGTGATCGATGCCGCCATCGACACCGAGTGGATTCGCGAGAACTTCCCGGAGCGCTACGCGGCCAAGGCGCAGGACGGCATCGTCAATCCCGACCACATCGCCGATACCTACTGGATGCTGCACCAGCAGCCGCGCGACGCGTGGACGCATGAGCTTGACCTGCGTCCCTGGATGGAGCGCTGGTAAGCAGACCGCGCCGCGAGCGAACGCACAACGCACAACGCACAACGCATACAGACCACCACGACAGGAGACCGGACGTGACCAGGCAAGTGGAATTCTTCTTTGATTTCGGCAGCCCGTATTCATACCTGGCATGGAAGGAGCTGCCGCGCGTGACGCAGCGCACCGGCGCCACCATCGTCTGGCGCCCTATCCTGCTCGGCGGCGTGTTCAAGGCCACCGGCAATCACAGCCCGGCCGAGGTGCCCGCCAAGGCGGGCTGGCTGCACGGCGACACCGCGCGCTGGGCCAGGCGCTATGGCGTGCCGTTCCGGCAGAATCCGCATTTCCCGGTGAATACGCTGATGCTGATGCGCGGCGCCACCGGCTACCTGCGCCAGGACGAAGCCACCTTCCTGCGCTATGCCGACGCCATGTTCAGCGCAATGTGGGAACAGGGCCGCAACCTCAACGACCCGGCCGAGACCGGCGCGGTGCTTGCGGCCGCGGGTTTCGATCCGCGCGCTGCGCTGACGCTGGTGGACGACCCGGAAGTCAAGCAGGCGCTCAAGCGCGACACCGAACACGCGGTCACGCGCGGCGTGTTCGGCGCGCCCAGCTTTATCGTCGGCGACGAGCTGTTCTGGGGCAACGACCGTCTGTTGTTCGTGGAGGAAGCGCTGGCGCGGCCTTAGCCCGCGCCGCGCGCCACCAGCACGGGCACCGAAGTGGCCAGCAGTGCCACGCCGGACACGGTCAGCAGCGTCAGCACGATCTTGCGGAAGGCGACCTCGCTGATGCCGAGGTAAAGCCGGGTGCCCAGCAGCGTGGGCACCAGCATCGCCGGCGCCACCACCAGGAACATCGGCAACATCTCGCGCGTGACGATGCCCTTGCCGACATAGGCGGCCATGGTCATGGCCAGCGTGGCGAGGTTGAAATTCTGGATCACGGCGCGCTGCTCGTCCTTGTCGAAGCCGCGCAGCGTGCACCACAGCGTGGGGATCACGCCGGTAAAGCCGCCGATGCCGCCCATCACGCCCCCGGCGGCGCCGGCCACGCCGTCAGCCACGCGCCCGCCCACGCCGATATGCGGCAGCCGCCGCGCCATCAGCATCACCGGGCACCATAGCGTCAGGAAGGCGCCAAGGACCGCCTTGAACCACTGCGCGTCGAGCAGCGGCAGCACCGCCACGCCCAGCGGGATGCCGGCCACACCGCCAGCCACGAACGGCCACAGCCGCCGCCACGAGAGCCCGCGGCGCACCGATGCGGCCGCCAGCAACTGGCCGGTCAGCGCACCGAATACCGTCATCGCCGCGGCCAGCTTCGGCTCGATCGCCCAGGCCCAGAACGACATCGCCACCATGCCGAAGGCAAAGCCGGACAGGCCCTGGACGAAACCGGCCACGGCGGCACCCGCAATGACGATCAGCAAGGTGGAATCGAAGGACACGGCGAAGGAGGCAAGACCTGACGATACAAGGCGCATAACTATGCACTTCCCCGCCCCCGTTGTCAGCTTTCAGCCGTGCTGCGATGCGCCAATCTGATACGGTGTTTTTCCGCTGACTTGATTCTGTTCCGGCTGGCGGCGCTCCGCTACGATCTCCCCATCAGCAATGGCCAGGGCGGCGCTGCAAGCGCTGCACGCGCCGGCAGGTGCGGCGATTTGTCGCCCGGCCGATGACGGGGACGACGCTGCCCTTTGCGGCGCGCGCGACGTACACTACGCTTACCGCACGCGCCTGCGCCCCCTGCTCCCCGGGCGCGCTTCTGCCTGGGTGTCGAACTGCCAAAGCGTCTTGGAGGCAGTCCGCACCCGACCCAGGCACGCGCCAGGCCAGCGCCACGGAGAACACGACATGTTTGGTTTGACCGCGCTCGACCTCGCCCGCATCCAGTTTGGCTTCACCATTTCCTTCCACATAGTCTTTCCCGCGATCACCATCGGCCTGGCCGCCTACCTGGCGGTGCTGGAAGGCTGCTGGCTGCGCACGCAACGCCCGCTGTACCGCGACCTCTACCACTTCTGGTCCAAGATCTTTGCCGTCAATTTCGGCATGGGCGTGGTATCGGGCCTGGTGATGGCCTATCAGTTCGGCACCAACTGGAGCTTTTTCTCCGAGTTTGCCGGCAGCATCACCGGGCCGCTGCTGACCTATGAAGTGCTGACCGCCTTCTTCCTGGAAGCGGGCTTCCTTGGGGTGATGCTGTTCGGCTGGAACCGGGTCGGCCCGGGGCTGCATTTCTTTTCCACGGTAATGGTGGCGCTGGGCACGCTGATCTCGGCTACCTGGATCCTGGCATCGAACAGCTGGATGCAGACGCCGGCGGGCTTCGAGATCATCGATGGCCGCGTGGTGCCCACCGACTGGTTCGCCGTTATCTTCAACCCGTCGTTCCCGTACCGCCTGGTGCATATGAGCGTGGCGGCGTTCCTGGCCACGGCGCTGTTTGTCGGCGCGTCCGCGGCCTGGCACCTGCTGCGCGGGCGCGACAATCCCGCCATCCGCAAGATGCTGTCGATGGCGATGTGGATGCTGCTGATCGTCGCGCCGATCCAGGCGGTGATCGGCGACTTCCACGGCCTCAATACACTCAAGCACCAGCCCGCCAAGATCGCCGCGCTGGAGGGGCATTGGGAGAACAAGGGCAACGAGGCCCTGCCGCTGCTGCTGTTCGGCTGGCCCGACATGGAGCGCGAGGAAACCCGCTTCGCGGTCGAAGTGCCGCATCTTGGCAGCCTGATCCTGACGCACAGCTGGGACGGGCAGATCCAGGGCCTGAAGGAGTTCGCGCCCGAGGACCGGCCCAATGCCACCATCCTGTTCTGGTCTTTCCGCGTGATGGTCGGCCTGGGGCTGCTGATGATCGTGCTGGGCGTGTGGAGCCTGTTGTTGCGGCGCCGGGACCGGATCTATCGCGTCCGTCCGTTCCTCCATATGGCCTTGTGGATGGGACCTGCCGGCGTGATCGCCATCCTGGCCGGCTGGTACACCACCGAGATCGGCCGCCAGCCATGGGTGGTGTACGGGCTGCAGCGCACCGCGGATGCGGTGTCGCCGCACGGCGTGCCGGAACTGGCGACGACGCTGGCGATCTTCGTGGTTGCGTATTGCTTCGTGTTCGGCGTCGGCATCGCCTACATGATGCGGCTGGTGCGCAAGGGCCCGTTGCTGGAAGAGCCCGAGCCGCATGGCGGGCCAGGGCGCGAGCATACGCCGGCGCGCCCCTTGTCGGCGGTGGATGACGATGAAGTCCTCGCCCCCACCCCCACCGCACGCACCCGGAGCTGACACCATGGGCATCGATCTCTCCCTTCTCTGGATCGTCATCATCTTCTTCGGCGTGATGATGTACGTGGTGATGGACGGCTTCGACCTGGGCATCGGCATGCTGTACCCGTTCGTGCCTGACCGGCATGACCGCGACGTGATGATGAATACCGTCGCGCCGGTCTGGGACGGCAACGAAACCTGGCTGGTGCTGGGCGGCGCGGGGCTGCTGGCGGCGTTCCCGCTGGCGTATTCGGTGGTGCTGAGCGCGCTCTACCTGCCGCTGATGCTGATGCTGCTCGGCCTGATCTTCCGCGGCGTGGCGTTCGAATTTCGCTTCAAGGCCAATGACCGCGAACGCCCGGTGTGGGACGCCGCCTTCATCCTCGGCTCGGCCACGGCCACCTTCTTCCAGGGCGTGGCGCTGGGCGCGTATATCGACGGCATCAAGCTCGAAGGCCACCGTTTTGCCGGCGGCCCGCTCGACTGGCTGGCGCCGTTCCCGCTGTTCTGCGGCGTGGGGCTGATCGTGGCCTACACCGTGCTGGGCAGCACCTGGCTGATCATGAAGACCGAGGGCGACCTGCAGCAGCGCATGATCCGCCTGACCGGCACGCTGGCGTGGCTGCTGCTGGCGGTGATCGCCATCATCAGCCTGTGGACGCCGCTGACGCATCCCGAGATTGCCGAGCGCTGGTTCAGCCTGCCGAACCTGTTCTGGTTCTCGCCGGTGCCGATCCTGGTGGCGCTGTGCATGCTCATGCTGATGCGCGCGCTGCGCCGCGAGCCCGATATCTCGCCGTTCCTGTATGCGCTGGGGCTGGTGTTCCTGGGCTACAGCGGGCTCGCGATCAGCGTCTGGCCCAATATCATCCCGCCAGGGATCTCGATCTGGGAGGCCGCGGGGCCGCCGCAAAGCCAGGGCTTTGCGCTGGTGGGCGCGCTCTTCATCGTCCCCTTCATCCTGATGTACACGGTGTGGGCCTACTACGTGTTCCGCGGCAAGGTCCGCCACGGCGAGGGCTATCACTGATGGGCGCGCCGCATACGGAAAGCGGCACCCGCACCGGCACCTGGCTGCGCCGCGTCGGCTGGCTGGTGCTGATCTGGGCCGCGAGCGTGGCGGCACTGGGCGTGGCCGCGTGGGTGCTGCGGCTGATCATGCGGGGCGTGGGCTTCCACAGCTGACGCCCCGCGCCCGGCATGGCGCATCCCGGCGCCATGTGACGCGCCAGTCGCAGGCTCGCCAGGTCCGCCTCAAGAATCCGAATAGCCCCATCAGCATTCTTTGCCCCGCTGTCACCACGGTGACAACCCCGTTTCTTACTCTGCGATCGCATTGCGGCACACGCAATCCGCCGCGCGGCCATTGCCGCCGGCGCACAACAACGCGGATACACAGGGGAATGAGCGATGGCAGGGAACCTTGCACCGGGCTGGCTGGCGGGGATGGGGCGCGGGCGTGTGCTGGCCGGCACCGTCGCAGTCATGCTGGCCGCGACGCTGGCAGGCTGTGGCGGCGGCGACAGCGCGCCGTCTGGCGCGCCCAACGATACCGACACCAGCAAACCCGCGCCGGAGCCTGCCCGCGCCGGCGGCCCGCGCGTGCTGCTGGTCGGCGTCGACGGCGCCACCTATGCACAGGTGCAAAGCGCGGTGCTGCGGCGCGAGCTGCCCAACCTGGCCAGCCTGAACCTGGTGCCGACCGCAACCGGCGGCATGCCCGGCACCATCACCGCGCAGCCGCCGCTCGACGCGCCCAGCTGGGCCACGGTGCTGACCGGCGCCTGGGCCAACCGCCATGGCATCGACGACGACACCGGCAGCACCGCGCTGCGCGCGCCGACCGTGTTCCACTACCTGCGCACGGCCGGCAAACCCGGACTGCAGCAAGGTGCTGCGGTCAGCGCGCCAGCCCTGCCGGTGCTGCTCAGGACGGACCAGGACGCAGGCGTGCTCGATACGCTGGTCGATTGCGCGGGCGTCGACCGCTGCGTCACGCAGAATGCCGTGCGCCAGGTGCAGTCCGGCTATGGCGTGGTGATGGCGCAGTACAGCGCCCCGGCGCAGGCGGCGCAAGCCGGTGGCTTCGGCAACGGCGCCTATGCCGCCGCGCTGGCCGAGACCGACCGGGCCCTGGGCGAACTGCTCGCCGCGGTGGCCGCGCGCCGCCAGGCCCAGCCGGGCGAGGACTGGCTGGTGCTGGTCACCACCAGCCACGGCCTGGATGCCACCGGCGCCGCCACCACGGTGCCGACCGTGGAAAACCGAACCGCGTTCCTCGCCACCAACAAGACCCTGAACGGCGCGCTGGCCCGGCCCGGCGCTGCCGCACCCGACACCCCGGCGGACCTGTCCGCGCTGCCGACCGAGGCCGATATCGTCCCGACCGTGCTGGCCCACGCCGGCGTCGCGCTTGATCCCGCGGCAACGCGCCTCGACGGCTCCGCGCTGACCACCGCCACCGCCGGCGTGCGCGCCATCGGCGCCAGCATCGGCCAGTACCACGACGCCATCACGCTGACCTGGCAGAACCCGAGCCCCGCATACGGTGTCACGCGCGTGCTGCGTGACGGCGTGCAGATCGCCGCGCTGGGACCCGAGGTACGGACCTTCACCGACAAGGCCTTCGACATGCCGACCGGCCTGTATCAGTTCAACTACACGCTGGTGCGCAACGACGTGCCGGTGTCGTACCTGGCGCAGATCCACTACGTCAAACCCGTCACGCTGATGCCGTCGCTGCTCGATGGGCTGGCGTCGTATTTCAGCCTGGACAGCAAGCCGTTCGCCGATGCCAGGAACGCGGCCACGCTGGGCCCGTGGGTGGCAAGCCTCGACGGCGGCACGCTCGCCGCCGACAACTTCGGCGGCCAGTCGCTGCAGCTGGACTCGCGCATCGACAGCTACCAGCTCAAGCACAACGCGGCCGATATCGCGCAAAGCCCGCAATTCACCATCGGCCTCTGGTTCCGCACCGACTGCACCCAGGGCAACGGCACCGGCGAGCCGATCCTGTCGAACAAGAACTACATCTCGGGCGGCAATGCCGGCATTGCCATCGCCCTGTTCGGCAGTTGCGAGATCCGCTTCAACCTGGGCAGCGGCAGCGGCAAGCGCGACGACATCAATGGCATGAAGGTATCGGCCAACCAGTGGGCCTATCTGGCGCTGTCGGTCGACGCGGCGGCGAAGCGCTTCAGCGCCTACGTCATCGACCCGGTGCTGGGCCTGCAGATGACCGAGAACAAGGCGATCGCCAACACCGACGTGACCCGGCTCGCCGGCCTCGGCACGGGCTGGGGCGTCAACGACGATGCCACCCACAACTACGTCGGCAACAACCCCGGCGCGCTCAAGGGCGTGATGGGCCTGAACGACCTGGCGATGTGGACGCGCGTGCTGACGCTCGACGAACTGAAGGCCATCACCGGCGCACGCCAGCCCCTGTCGACGCTGAACCCCTGAGTTCCAGCATCCGGCGGCGCACCCGCTCCCTGAAAGAGCCGGTGACGCCCGGGCTTCACCCTCCCCGCATCCCGATCCCCCTGCAGGAGATTGACACCATGACCTTTCGACCTTCCACCCTGGCCCGGCCGCACTGGCTGGCCGCCTTGCTGCTGAGCGCGGCCCTCGCCGGCTGCGGCGGCGACTCCGGCGAGGGCGCCAGCGGCACCCCGGCCGCGGCGCCGACCACGCCCGGCGCACCCGGCACCGGCGGCAACCCCGGCCAGGGGAACGGCAGCGACCGGCCTGGCGAGACCCCGGCGGTCAAGCCGCAGCTGCGCTGCGCGCCCTGAGCCCGGCCCCGTCTACCCTCCCCGCAACCTTCCGGCACCGAATCCCATGAACCCCCAAAGCAGACGCAACTTCCTCAAGCTCGCCGGCGGCAGCGCCGCCGCCACCGCCGCGCTGGCGGCCTTCCCGCCGTCGATCCGCCGCGCGCTGGCGATCCCGGCCAACAACGCCACCGGCACCATCCGCGATGTCGAGCACGTGGTCATCCTGATGCAGGAGAACCGCTCGTTCGACAACTACTTCGGCACGCTGCGCGGCGTGCGGGGCTTTGGCGACCGCTTCCCGATCCCGCTGGCGGGCGGCCTGAACGTCTGGCAGCAGACCTATACCAACGGCAGCACCACCCGCACCGTGCTGCCCTACCACCTCGACAGCAGCGCCGGCAATGCGCAGCGCGTCAGCGGCACTCCGCACTCGTATCCCGACGCGCAGAACGCCTGGGACCTGGGCCGCATGAACAAGTGGCCGACCTACAAGCAGACCCAGTCGATGGGCTACTACACCGAGGCCGAGCTGGATTTCCAGGTGGCGCTGGCCAATGCCTTCACGCTGTGCGACGCCTACCACTGCAGCTTCCATGGCGGCACCAATCCCAACCGCCTGTTCCACTGGACCGGCACCAACGATCCGGGCGGCGCCTATGGCGGTCCGGTAATCGACAACAGCGGCGACTCGTTCACCGGCTCGAACACGCCCTATACCTGGAAGACCTACCCGGAGCGCCTGGAAAGCGCCGGCGTGAGCTGGAAGGTCTACCAGAACATGCCGGACAACTTCACCGACAACCCCCTGGCGGGGTTTAAACAGTACCGCGACGCCAATGCCGCGCGCGGCAACCAGGCCAACGGCAGCCCCTATCCGCCGTACACCAGCGCCGACGACGCGGTCAGCCCGCTGCTCAAGGGCGTGGCCAACACCATGCCCGATGGCGGCTTCCTGCAGGCGCTGCGCGACGATATCGCCGCGGGCAAACTGCCACAGGTGTCGTGGATCGTGGCGCCGGCCACGTACTCGGAGCACCCCGGGCCGTCCAGCCCGGTGCAGGGCGCCTGGTACACGCAGGAGGTGCTCGATGCGCTGACCGCCAATCCCGCGGTCTGGAGCAAGACCGTGCTGCTGATCAACTTCGACGAGAACGACGGCTATTTCGACCACCTGCCGCCGCCGTGCGCGCCGGCCTATGACGGCGACACGCTGGCTGGCGCCACCACGCTCGAGCCGGAACAGCTCAAGCCGGAATATCACGTCGACAAGCGTCCCTACGGCCCCGGCCCGCGCGTGCCGATGTACGTGGTCTCGCCCTGGAGCCGCGGCGGCTGGGTCAACTCGCAGGTGTTCGACCACACCTCGGTGCTGCGCTTCCTGGAAGCGCGCTTCGGCGTGGCGGAGCCCAATATCAGCGGCTTCCGCCGCGCGGTGGCGGGCGACCTGACTTCGGCCTTCAACTTCGTCAGCCCCAACACCAACGCGCTGCCCGAACTGCCCAGCCGCGACAAGGCCAGCGCCGACGCCATCCGCACCGCGCAGGGCGTGCTGCCGCAGGTGCCGCTGCCCCCGGCCGGCAGCCAGCAGATGCCGCAGCAGGACCCCGGCACGCGCCCGTCGCGCGCCCTGCCTTACGAACTGCACGTCAGCGCGCGCGAAGACGCCCGCGACCAGCGCGCGGTGTGGCTGCTGTTCAGCAATACCGGCACGGCGGCGGCGGTGTTCCACGTCTACGACCGGCTGCACCTGGACCGCGTGCCGCGCCGCTATATGGTCGAGCCGGGCAAGGCGCTGCATGGCAGCTGGGACGTCTTTGCCACCGATGGCGGCAAGTACGACCTGTGGGTGCTGGGCCCGAACGGCTTCCACCGCGCCTTCCGCGGCGACGTGGCGGCGGTGACCGCGGCCGGGGCCAGCGCGCCGGAGATCCGGGTCTGCTATGACATCGCCAACGCCGCGGTGTACGTCGACATGATCAATACCGGCAGCGCCCCCTGCACCTTCACCGTCCAGGCCAACGCCTACCGCACCGACGGCCCGTGGACCTACGAGGTGCCCGCCGGCATGCAGCTGCAGCAGCACTGGCCGGTGGCGCGCCAGGGCAACTGGTACGACTTCACCGTGACCACCGCGCAAGGCGGCTTTACGCGCCGCTTTGCCGGGCGCATCGAAACCGGCAAGGACGGCGTGTCCGACTCGGCAATGGGCGCGGCCGGCTGACGCAACCCGTCGATCCGGCGCCACGCCAGTCCCGCCCCGGCCGGTCCCAAGCGGAACCGGCCCGGGCGGGCGTAGCCGTTTTGTCATATTGGGCCGCTAGACTGCGCGGTCGTCCGGCCCGGTCCGGACCCTTCCCCCAAACTGCGCGCGGATGACCATGCTAGGCGACCTGCTGATGACCTTTTTCGAAGTGGCGCGCCAGGGCAGCATCACCATGGCGGCGCGGCAGTTGCGCGTGAGCCAGCCCACGGTCACGGGACGCATCCGCCAGCTGGAGGAGACCTATGGCGTGGAACTGTTCCACCGCCGTGCCAGCCGCGTCGACCTGAGCGATGTGGGCGTGGCCCTGATGCCGGTGGTCGAGCAGCTGATGCAGCAGGAAGGCAATGCCGACTACCTGCTGCGCAACGCCGGCAACCTGCGCTTTGGCAACCTGCGCATCGGTGCCACCGGGCCGTATTACATCCTGCGCGCGGTGGCGGCGTTCCGGCAGCGCTATCCCGCGATCGACGTGAGCCTGGATATCGGCAACTCGCAGCAGATGCTCGAAGCGCTGTTCGAGTACCGCATTGACGCGGCGGTGTCGTCGCATCCGGTGGACGATGACCGGCTGGCCTGTATCCGGCTGGCGACCGACCCGATGGTGCTGGTGGTCCATCCCGGCCATGCGCTGGCACGGCTCGCGCAAATCGACCTGCCGCAACTGCGCGGCTGCCACCTGCTGGTGCGCGAGCACGGCTCGATGACGCGCAAGACCACGGAGACGGCGCTGGCCGCGTGCGGACTGGAATTGCCGCCGCACACCGTGATTGGCAGCAGAGAGGCCATCTACGAGGCGATCCGCCAGGGCCTGGGCGCCAGCGTGGTGCCGCTGGGCGAGGTGCCGCGCGACCCGCTGCTGCGCGTCATCCGGTTCGCGTCCGGCGCGCCGGTCTTGCATGAATACCTGTACTGCCTGCGGAGCCGGCGGCAGACGCGGCTGGTCGGCGCCTTCCTGGATTGCGTGGCGCTGGATGAGCCGGCTGCCGCCGCCCAGGCCGCCTGACGGCAATGCACCCACGCGCCGATTTCCCGGAATATGACCAGTTGCTGACCTTGCTGGACGCCGGCGGCCACGTGCTCGATACCCAGGTGGCATGCGAGACCACCGTGCAGGGCCACCGCTTCGGCGTGCATGTCGCCATGCTTGGCAGCCGCGACCCGGGCGCGCCGGCCATCGGCATCTTCGGCGGCATTCACGGGCTGGAGCGCATCGGCACGCAGCTGGTGCTGGATTACCTGCGCTCGGTGCTGTCCCGCCTGGCCTGGGATGAACTGCTGCACCGCGAGCTGCAGTCGGTGCGGCTGGTGTTCATGCCCATCGTCAACCCCGGCGGCATGTGGGCCGGCACGCGCGCCAACCCCAACGGCGTCGACCTGATGCGCAACGGCCCGCAGGATGCCGACGCGCGCGTGCCCTTCCTGGCCGGCGGCCAGCGCCTCGGCGCCTGGCTGCCGTGGTACCGCGGCGCGGCCGGCGCGCCGATGGAGGCCGAAAGCAGCGCACTGCTGCGCGTGGTCCGGCAGGAACTGCTGCCGCGTCCGCTCAGCTTTGCGGTGGACTGCCATTCCGGCTACGGCTGGCGCGACAGCATCTGGTTCCCGTACGCGCGCACGCGCCGGCCGATGCCGCACCTGGCCGAGATGTACCTGCTCAAGACTTTGTTCGAGCAGGCCCATCCGCACCATGGCTATACCTTCGAGCCGCAGAGCCACCAGTACCTGCTGCACGGCGACCTGTGGGACCATGCCTATGACCTGGCGCCGCGCGGCAACCTGTTCCTGCCGATGACGCTGGAGCTGGGCTCGTGGCTGTGGATCAAGAAAAACCCGCGCCAGCTGTTCTCGCGCGAGGGCATCTTCAACCCGATCAAGGCGCACCGCACCGCGCGCGTGCTGCGCCGGCACGTCAGCCTGTTCGACTTTCTCGGCCGCATCGCCTTTGCGTCCGACCGCTGGCTGCCGCGCGGCGCGCAGCGCGACGAGCTGCTGCAGCAGGCACGCGCGCACTGGCATACGGAGCCGCCATGAGCCGATGGGTGTTCTTGCGGGGACTGACGCGCGAATCGCGCCACTGGGGAACGCTGCCGGCGCGCTGGGAGGCAGCCGGGCTGGGACGCCCGCTGTTGCCTGACCTGCCCGGCAATGGCGCGCTGTCGGCACAGCCGGCGCCGTGGAGCGTGCGCGACATGGTGACGGCGGTGCGGCGCCAGCTGACCGCCGCCGGCGTGCCGGGACCGTACCGCGTGCTGGCCATGTCGCTGGGGGCGATGGCCGCAACCGAGTGGGCCAGTACGTATCCGGAAGAAGTGAGCGGCCTGGTGCTGATCAACACCAGCATGCGGCCCTTCTGCACGCCCGCGCAACGCCTGCGTCCGCGCAACTGGGGCAGGCTGCTGCGCGTGGCGCAGAGTTGGCAGGATCGCGCATATTGCGAGCGGACCATCCACGCCATCACCTGCGCGCGCACCGACACGCTCGCCAGCGACCTTGCGCAGTGGCAGGCCATCGCAGCGGACGCACCGGTCAGCCGGCAGGCCGCGCTGGCGCAATTGCTGGCCGCCGCGCGCTACCGCGCGCCGGCCGAGCCGCCGCGCTGCCCGGTATTGCTGCTGGCCTCGGCGGCGGACCGCCTGGTCAACCCGGCCTGTTCGGGGCGCATCGCGCAGGCCTGGGACGTGCCCTTGCTGACGCACCAGTGGGCCGGCCATGACCTGCCGCACGACGATCCGCAGTGGCTATGCGACGCGGTCGCACGCGCCGGGTCACGCTTCGGCTAGCGCCTCTTCTACTGGCATGGCGCTGGCCAGCAGCGCTGCCGCGGCATCGACGCGTTCCCACGTACCGAACAGCCGCGCACTGATCAGCCCGTTCTGCAGCGCGCCGAATATCACCTGCGCCAACTGCGGCGGCGGCAGCGGAAACGGCGCCGCGCCCCGGGCGCCGGCCTGCTCGAGCAGGCGTGCCAGCCATTGCTCGTTAAGGCGGGTAAAGTCCTGCATCGCGGCGCGCACGGTGTCAGGCATGGCCAGCACGTCGGCCGACAGCATGCCGACCACGCAGGCCTGGTCGGTGCAGGCACCATCGCGCAGCGGCTGCAGGTATTGCCGCGCCTGCTCGGCGCACGGCAGGCTGGTATCGATGGCCTGCAGCCTTGCCCGCTTGCGCGCGCTGTACTCGCGCACCGCTTCGAGCACCAGGTCGTCCTTGGACGGGAAGTAATAGTGGATGCTCGAGGTCTTGACGCCGACCAGTTCGGCCAGGTCGCGGTAGCTGAAGCCGTTGAACCCCCTGCGGCGGATCAGCACCAGCGCGTGTTCGACCAGTTGCTCGCGTACGGTTGGGGTATTCATGGCATCGACTCCTCGGCTTGCCGCCGGGCCATTCAGGCCGGCAGCGTTTGTGCGATCAGCGTGATGAGGGACCCGCTTGCAAGGCAAAGTCCAACCCATCCGCCCAGGATCAGCGCAGTGTCACGCCAACGCATGATCAACTCCTGAAGCGGGGCCGCACCGTGGCGGCCCTGTAGTGTTCGGTGGCCGGCGCCAGGCCGGCCGGCTCTCAGGCGATGGCGCCGTCGGTGTAGGGATCGACCTTGCCCACGCGCGCACCGTCGGTGTACGGGTCGAAGCTGCGGGCCGGTTCGGCCGACACACCGCTGCGGTCCAGGCCGGCTACCGTGCGGGCACCGTCGGTGTACGGGTCAGCCTTGCCGACGCGCGCCCCGTCGGTGTACGGGTCGAAGCTGCGGGCCGGCTGGGCCGACACGCCGCTGCGATCCAGGCCGGCTACCGTGCGGGCGCCGTCGGTGTACGGATCCGCCTTGCCGACGCGGGCGCCATCGGTGAACGGATCGACCTTGCCGCTGCGGTAGTTGTAGCCGTAGCTGTCGGCCGGCACCGTGGCTGCAATCGTGCGCGCGCCGTCGGTGTACGGGTCAGGCTTGCCGACGCGGGCGCCTTCGGTGAACGGGTCGAACTTGCCGCTGCGCGCGCCCTCCGTGAACGGGTCGAACTTGCCGGTGCGGGCACCGTCGGTAAAGGCATCGGCGTTGCCGACGCGATAGCTGTAGCCGTACTTGTCGCCGGCGTTGGCATTCACGCTGGCGGCCTGCGCGACACCACCGGCGAACGCGGCGGCAAGGGTGGCGGCGGTGATCAGGGTCTTGGCGGTCTTGGTCATGATGGGCTCCTGGGTGCGATGGTTCGGGATCGCGTCAATTCGGTATCAGTGGCTGTTGCAGTCTTCTTCCGATTCCGTATCTATCAGTAGATAGATAACCAGTCTCAAAAAAATGACCGCTTCCGGTCGTGCAATGGGACCGCCGTGTGCCGCCTGGTCTTGCTTGTTGGTGGCGGTGCAGCGCTTCCATGGACTTGATACTATCTACTACTAGGTAGAGAGTCAAGGAAAAACATTTCTATCGGGGCGATAGTCGTTCCCGATGAAGCCTTAAGTCCCTGTTTGAATAGGCTTTCCCTATCGGTGTGGCAATGCCTCGGGGAAACAAAAAAACCGCCATGCGGCTTGCGCCACACGGCGGCTTCAGACGCGCCACTGATATCGCGCGCAAACTCAGCCGGATACGGCCGCCATCAGGGTATCGGCGGCGGCTTCAACGCGGTCCGACGTGCCGAACAGGCGAGCCGCGATCAGCCCGCTCTGCAGCGAGCCGAATACCACCTGTGCCAGCCGCGCCGGCGGTACCGGGAAAGGCGTGCTGCGATGGGGCTGGGCCCGCTCCAGCAGCCCGGCCAGCCATTGCTCGTTCAGCAGGAAAAAGCCCTGCAGCATCTTGTGGACCGATTCGGGCAGGCATAGCGTCTCGGTCGACAGCATGCCGCACAGGCAGATCTGGTCCGAGCCGCAGCTGGCGCGGAATGGTGCCAGATAAATGGCGGCCTGCTCGGTGACCGGCAGGCTGGTGTCGATCGCGTTGATGCGCTCGGCCAGGCGGGCGCTGTATTCCTTCACCGCTTCCTGGACCAGGTCTTCCTTGGTCGGAAAGTAATAGTGGATGCTGGAGGTCTTCACGCCCACCAGTTCCGCGAGGTCGCGGTAGCTGAAGCCGTTGAAGCCGCGCCGGCGGATCAGGATCAGGGTGTGCTCGAGCAATTGCTCGCGTACGGATTGGGTCTTCATGCAAGCAGTTTATCTACGCGAAGATAGACGCTCAAGTTGAAATGCCCCGAGGCTGGGGTAATTCCCTAGCCTCGGGGCACTGTGCACTACATGGGCGTTAGCCAGGCAGGACCTGCGCGGCGAAGGTAATCATCGAGCCACTCGTCACGCAAAGTACCACCCATCCGCCAAGCAACAGGATGCTGTCACGCAAACTCATGATGGACTCCATCGGACGGCGGCCACGGGCCGCCATCGTAAGTTGTGGGCCGCCGGCCGGTGCCGGCAGCAATCAGGCCAGGGCGCCGTCGGTATAGGGGTCAGCCTTGCCGACGCGCGCGCCGTCCGTGTACGGGTCGAAGCTGCGGGCCGGCTCGGCGGAGACGCCGCTGCGGTCCAGGCCAGCCACGGTACGGAAGCCGTCCGTGTACGGGTCGGTCTTGCCGACGCGTGCGCCTTCGGTGAACGGATCGAACTTGCCGCTGCGCGCGCCTTCGGTGAACGGGTCGAACTTGCCGGTGCGGGCACCGTCGGTGAAGGCATCGGCGTTGCCGACGCGGTAGCTGTAGCCGTACTTGTCGCCGGCGTTGTCCTGCACGCTGGCAGCCTGCGCGACACCGCCGACGAGCGCGGCGGCAAGGGTGGCGGCGGTAATCAGGGTCTTGGCGGTCTTGGTCATGATGGGCTCCTGGGTGCGATGGTTCGGCATCGCGTCAAATTCGGTGTGACTATCATTGGGTCGCTTTTCAGGCTCGCATCTACTAGTAGATAGATTTCCGAGCCTGAAAAAATGACCGTTCAGGTCATGCAATGGAATCGCCACATTTCCGTGCCTTCTTGCTTCCGTTGGCAGTGCAGCGGTGCCATGGACTGAATGCTATCTACTGGTAGGTAGATAGTCAAGGAAAAAGATTTCTATCGAAGCGATAGCCGCCCTGCGCTCGCCAGGGAAAAGCGCTTCCGAATGAACAATTCTTCATTTGCAGAGCCCGGCCTGCTAGCCTGAATAAGATGAGTCCTGATCCCCGCCCTCCTTCCCAAACCGCGCGTCACCGCTGGCTGGCTGCGGCAGCAGGCATGGCCGTGGCCGCTGGGGTGGCGCGACATCTGCTGTTTCGTGCGCTGGAGCGCAAAGCCTTTGTCACGCCAACGGATGAGACAAGCCGCGCGCAACCACCTGACAATTCCGCCCCTAAGGTGCGGCACGCCACCTTCGCCAGCGGCGACCGCATCCTGCACGCGGCCTTCATGCCGGTGGCAGACCCCGAAGCACCGGCCCTGATGGTGTGCCACGGCGACAACGAATGCCTGCCGGACTGGGCACCAGTGCAGGCGATGCTGGCCGATGCGGGCATCGCCTCCTACGTGTTCGATTACAGCGGCTATGGGCGCAGCACCGGACGGCCAAGCGTGCGTCGGCTGCGGCAGGATGCACTGGCCGCCTACCGGCAGTTCATCGCCGCCACGCCGCAATCGAAACGGCGCGTGGTGCTGGGACATTCGCTGGGCTCAGGCATCCTGCTGGATGTGGCGCGGCGTTTCGAGCCGCAGCCGGATGGCTATGTGATAGCCGCGGGCTTCAGCTCGGCGCGGCTGGCTGCGGTGCAGACCGGGCGCATCCCCGCATGGGCTGCGTGGCTGCTGCCGGATCCGTGGAACAACGCAGCGCGTGCGGGCAAGCTGGAACGGCCGCTGCTGGTGGTGCACAGCCGTGACGACGTGGTCATCGTGCCGCCCCACGCGGAACGCGTGGCAAGCGCTGCCAGGCATCTGCATGCGCTGGTCATGCACGAGGCCATGCCACACGATGCGGCCATATTGCCCGAGCATATCGAGACTTTCTGGCCGCCGATCCTGCGCTTCATGCACGCGCAGGCGACTGGTCCGGAAGCGCCATCGCAGCAAGCACGCGATGCCGCTCCCATCAATGGCCGATCACATGGCCGATTAATCTAACGTAGAGTCCCGCAAGCGGCAATCATCCTTGTGGGCGAGGCGCCACGGCCAAGTGTCCGAGGGACGCTTTCGCGATTTCTTGTCTATATTTGTCCTCATGGCGAAAGCCCGCAAACTCGCTGTTGACAGCACTGGAGGTACTGCCATGCGTTGGCTTGCAAACTTGTTCAGTCCACCGACCCCGGAAAAAATCGCCGAAAGGGAACTGCAAGACATGAGGCTGACGCTATTCCAGGCCGAACGGCGCTTGCTCGAGGCACAGATGCAGGTCGCCTACTACCGCGACATGGTGGCGTTCCTGGAGGATGTCGCGGCCAAGGGCGTGGAAGACGTGGTCGACAAGCGCCGCGCCACGCCGCCGGCCATGCCCGAATTGCCGGCACGCACGCCCGGCCTGACCACGGTGCCGATCGTTCCGTCCGCAGCCTGAAGCAGACCCCATGCCGCGGCACGTGCCAGCGCACGCGGCAAGGCAGGTCCGGACCTGTGCGATACTCGCGCTGCCTGACGCCCACATGGCGCAGGCAGACCACCCACAGGAACCGGCCCCATGAGCGAACTGCTGCCCGCGATCGAAATTGAAACCGCGCCCAATCCCGGCTGCGCCGTCATCTGGATGCACGGACTGGGCGCCGATGGCAGTGACTTCGCCCCGGTGGTGCCCGAGTTGCGGCTGCCGGCCTCGCCCGGCGTGCGCTTTATCTTTCCGCATGCCCCGGCGATCCCGGTGACCTGCAATGGCGGCTATGTCATGCCGGCCTGGTATGACATCGTTTCCCTCGATCAGGCAGGCCGGCGCGCCGACGAAGCGGGCATCCGCGCTTCCTGCGATGCCATCCGCGCGCTGATCGCACGGGAGAATGCACGCGGCATCCCGAGCGGGCGCATCGTGCTGGCAGGCTTCTCGCAGGGCGGCGCCATCGCCTACACCACCGGACTGACCCACGCTGAGCCGCTCGCCGGCATCGTCGCACTGTCCACCTACATGCCCGCACCGTCGACGCTCGCTGCCGAAGTAAATCCGGCCAACGCCGCCACGGCGGTGTTCGCCGCCCATGGCACGCAGGACGAAGTCGTGCCGCTGGCGCTCGGCGTGGCCGCCCGCGATTTCGTGCAGGCGCGGCAGCATCCGGTGACGTGGCACACCTATCCGATGGGCCATTCGGTGTGCCTGGAAGAGATTGCCGATATCGGCGCCTGGCTGGCTGCGCGCTTTGCGCAGGCCGGCACGGCGTCCGCCTGATCCCGTTCGCCAAGACTACGGCCGGCCCGCTGCGCCGGTCCGCACCAAGCTGCAAGCATGACCCTCGCCCCACCCCGCCGGATCGATTTCAATACCCGCAAGGCGCTGCTGTTCGCGCTGGCCGCGGAACGCCTGTCGGCCTACTACGAACACCGCAAGTGGATGACCGACGCCCAGGGCGCCACGCTGGCCGGCGAATGGCTGTCGCGCTCGAAGCTGCAGTTGCCGCTGTCGGAGCGGCGCCTGCTGTCCGAGCTGAGCGACCAGTTTGCGCGCCAGCTCGCCGAGACCCTGTCGCGTGAAGCCGGCCTCTACGCCGCGCACGAAATGATGGAAGCGCTCGACCCCAACTACCAGTCCGCGTTCGCCTACGACATGCTCGAGGAATGCGAGCGGCTGCTGCACGAGCACGGCGTCACGGAATAAGGACGACCGTCGCGGCCCCGCAAGGCGGCTGCGTTTGCAAAGGTTGACAATCGCCCGGCGTACGCGCGCTTAAACTTCGCGCACTGATGACGCCCCACTGTCCGCCACCATGGAACGCAAGCACTGCCTGGCCTGGATTGCGCTGAGCATGATCACAGCAGCCTTGCTGACGCTGCTGTGCCTGATACTGAATGACCACGCCGAAACGCAGGCGCAGAAGCGCGTCGAGCAAATGGCTGTCCGCGTCAGGCCGGCAGGCACGCTGATTGAGGCAAATACCCCCTCGCCGTCGCCGCAACGGCTGCAGCCGGCCCCGCACGCCGAGCGGCTGCAGCAGGCCAGCGCCCGCTGAGGCAGCGGCAGGCGCGCCCCGGCCCGCACTTCAGAACGACGACCAGGTAGTTAAGAAGGATTGCGATGCGGGCTGGAGCGCGGGCTTGAGTGTAGACCCGCGCTCTCCCGGCAACTGCAAAGAATTGACAACGCGCTGGTCCGTGCGGTCATGCATCCTGCGCGGGCCATGGCAGCCCTGCCAGCGCTGCCAGCGCCTGGTAAGACGTCGCCAGGTGATAGGGCGAGGTCGACGGCATCTCCGCGCGCACCACGTCGCCGGTCGGCGCCAGGCACTCATGCCAACCCTGCGCCGACAGGAAACGGCCGCGGAATTGCCCGACCCAGTCAGCCAGCGCGGCCAGCGACTGCGCCGACCCTTCCACGGCCAGCGCGCGCGCGAACTCCGTCTGTGCCCAGATGCGCTCGGTGCCGTCGATGCGTGCGCCACCCGCATCCAGCGCGGCGCACACACCCAACGTGCCCGCGGCCACGCCATGCTGCTGCGCGAAGGCAAAGGCGCGGCGCAGGTCGTCCGACAGCGGCAGGTCGCCAAACAACGCCGGCCTTGCTGCCACCAGCGAAAACCACTCGAACTGGTGCCCGGGCTCGATGCGGTTGTCCGCGCTGCCTTGCGGCAGCTCCGCGACGCAGCCGCTGGCGGCGTCGACAAAGCGTTCATGCACCGCCATCGCGATCTCGCGCAGCCGTTCCGCGTACCACTCGTCGCCGGTGGCATCGAGCGCGGCCAGGTAGGCCTCGGTCAGGTGCATGACCGGGTTCTGCAGCACGCCAGCCCCCTTGGGCCGGAAGTGCTCGGTCAGCGCGGCGTGGTACAGGCCCTGTCCGTCGGCGAAGCGGTCTTCGACGATATCGACGGTTTCATCGAGCACCTCCAGCGCATCCTCGTTGCCGAAGCGCGCGTAATACGCGGCGCAGGCGAAGATCACGAAGGCATGGGTGTAGAGGTCGCGGGTGCTGTCGAGCGGCGCACCGGCCGGGTCGACGCTGTAGATCCACGCGCCCTCGCCATTGCCGAAATAGGCCTGCAGCGAGCCGAACAGCGTATCGGCGTGCGCCTGCTGCCCCGCCAGCGAGAACACGTACAGCTGGCGCGCGCACGCCATGGCGCGATAGCGCGACGGCGGCAGCGGCGCGGCGCTGCCGCCGTCGAGCGCTTCATAGGGCAGCAACAGGTCGGGATTCCAGCCGGAGGCGGTCCACAGCGGCAGCACGACGGTGTCGTAGTGCGCCGTCAGGGCGGCGATCCGTTGGTTGAGCTCGGGCGAGAGGGGCATGTTCAGGCGACAAGATCCGGCGCGGCAGCTGCCGCAAAGGCCGTATCTTGCCACGGCGCGCCCGTAATGCCTCATGGCATTTACCGCGCACACTTGCTAGCATCAATGCGCCAACCTGCGAACGGGAGACACTCATGTCGACCTTGCCTCTCACGCTGACCGACAATCATCGCACCCTGGTGCTCCATGTCCTCGAAGACGGACCGGGCCAGTTCACCTGGCGCATCGTCATGGAAGAACGGTGCGGCGCTGCCGACGAGGACTGCACGGTCGCGGCACCAGGCACCTACCGCTCGTATGCCGAAGCCGAAGCCGCATGCTGGGCCGCCGGCAACGGCATCCTCAACGGCCCACGCGCCGCAGGCGAACTGCGCATCACCTGATACCCGCAAAATTTCGCGATCCACTTGCACTACGCGCCGCGTGAGCTAGTCTGGAAGCGTGGCAGTGGCAACGCGGGCGATGCATTGCCCGCGATTCTTCGTTCCGGCCACGTCCCGGGCACGCGCTGCTGCCCGGTGCGCTTTTCTGCCACCTGCCTGTCATCTTCCTGGCCTTTACTGCCCTGGTCGCCATGCCGCCCCAAGAAATGGGTACGGTGGCCAAGGCCGCAGGAGCATGCAATGGACAAGCCGGTCGTCACGCCCCAGCGCTTCGTTGAATTGATGAACGAACGCCTCACCAAGCACCCGCTGTTCCGCGAGGGCATGCGGGTCTACGCCATTCCGCAGCACAGCGATCATCCGCGCAGCCTGGTCTGCGTGGGACCGCGCGGCACCGAATGCGTATGCGCCACCATCGAGAGCATCGTGCGCGGCGAATGCGAGGTGTTCCCCGACATCGGCCCGGACTGGCACCAACCGCCCCGGACCGCAACGCCGCCCGAGGTGCGGGCGCGCTAAGCGGACGCGGCGCCGTATGGCGCCGCTTGCATTTCAGACGTCGATCGCCGAATCCGACTTCACCTTGCGGCGCAGCTCGAACTTCTGGATCTTGCCGGTGGAGGTCTTGGGCAAGGGCCCGAAGTAGACCGCCTTGGGCACCTTGAAGCCCGCCAGCAGCGTGCGGCAATGCGCGATCAGTTCTTCTGCGCTGACGCTGGCACCGTCCTTCAGCTCGACAAAGGCGCACGGCGTCTCGCCCCACTTGGCATCGGGCTGCGCCACCACCGCCGCGGCCAGCACCGCGGGATGCCGGTAGAGCGCGTCTTCCACTTCCACGCTCGAGATGTTCTCGCCGCCGGAAATGATGATGTCCTTGCTGCGGTCCTTGATCTTGATGTAGCCGTCGGGCATGCAAACGCCCAGGTCACCGGTATGGAACCAGCCGCCGGCGAAGGCCTCGCGCGTGGCCTTCTCGTTCTTCAGGTAGCCCTTCATGCAGATGTTGCCGCGGAACATGATCTCGCCGATGGTCTCGCCATCGGCCGGCACCGGCTGCATGGAATCGGGATCGAGCACCGCCACCTGCGACTGCAGGTGGTAGCGCACGCCCTGGCGCGCCTTCTTGACCGCGCGGTCCTGCTCGGACAGCGTGCTCCAGTCGTCCTGCTCGGCGCAGACCGCGGCCGGGCCATAGACCTCGGTCAGCCCGTAGACATGGGTCAGCTCGAAGCCCATCGCCTCCATCTGCGCCAGCACCGCGGCCGGCGGCGGCGCGCCGGCCACCATGCCGCGCACCGGCCCGCGCACGCCTTCCCGCCACGCCGCGGGGGCATTGACCAGCGCGGTATGCACGATTGGCGCGGCGCAGTAGTGGGTCACGCCCTCTTCACGCATCAGGTCGAACACCAGCTTGGGCTCGAACTTGCGCAGGCACACGTTGACGCCCGCGCGCGCCGCCACCGTCCAGGGGAAGCACCAGCCGTTGCAATGGAACATCGGCAGTGTCCACAGATAGACCGGGTGCTTGGGCAGGTCCCACTCCAGGATATTCGAGATGGCATTGATGGCCGCGCCGCGGTGATGGTAGACCACGCCCTTGGGGTCGCCGGTGGTGCCCGAGGTGTAGTTCAGCGCGATCGCATCCCACTCGTCGGCGGGCATTTGCCAGGCGTATGCCGGATCGCCGCCGGCGAGGAAGGCTTCGTAGTCGGTGTCGCCGAACGGCGCCGACTGCGGACCCAGCACGTCGTGCACGGCAACCACCTTCAGTCCCGGCAGTTCCAGCGCCATCTGCCGCGCCAGGTCGGCGAACTCGGTATCGGCCAGCAGCACGCGCGCTTCGCCATGGCGCAGCATGAACAGCAGATTGGCGGCGTCGAGGCGGATATTCAGCGCATTGAGCACGGCTCCGGCCATCGGCACGCCGAAATGCGCTTCGACCATGGCCGGCGTATTGGGCAGCAGCGCGGCCACGGTATCGCCCTTGCCGATGCCGGCGCGTGCCAGCGCGCTGGCCAGGCGCCGTGCGCGCGCATAAGTGTCGCGCCAGTTCTGGCGCAGCGGCCCATGCACGATGGCCAGGCGGTCGCCATACACCTCGGCGGCGCGCACCAGGAAATCAATGGGGGTAAGCGGCACGAAATTGGCTGCGTTGCGGGCCAGGCCGCTGTCGAAATCGGTTGGCATTGCTAGTGTCTCCGCCTTATCGGGGTCATTCCGGGGTCATTCCGGGGTCATTCCGGGTCGTTCGGGCGCTGTCGATGTGGCGCCTTGCGGCGCTGTCACTTTTTCTTGCACAAGGCTATCATCGCACACGCCGGCGCACTGTCGTCGAGACGACAAACCTGCCGCAAACCCGCGCCAGGCAAGGCTTACACGATTCTTACAGGATGCGGCGCAGTGCGCCCGTCCATGCCATGAGCGAACCCGCAGACCCCACTTCCCTCCCTGTGCTGGCCCCCGCCGCGGTGCTGGCCGGCCATGCCTGGTTCGGCGAACTCGCCCCGGCACACCAGTCTCTTGCCGCGCGCGAAACCCTGCTGCAGTCCTTTGCCGCGGGCAGCTTTATCGCCCGGCGCGGCGAGCCCTCGCGCCACTGGATCGGCGTGGACAGCGGCCTGATCAAGCTGGCGGTGTACACGCCCGATGGCCGCGGCTGCACCTTCTCGGGTGTGCCTGCCGGCGGCTGGTGCGGCGAAGGCAGCGTGATCAAGCGCGAACACCGCCGCTATGACGTGATCGCGATCCGCGACTCGCAGGTGCTGCTGGTGCCCGAACCGGTCTTCAACACCCTGCTGGCGCAGAGCCTGCCGTTCGCCAGCTTTGTGGTGCGCCAGCTCAACGAACGCATGGGCCAGTTCATCGCCACCGTGCAGAACGATCGCCTGCTGGGCGCCGATGCGCGCGTGGCGCAAGCCATCGCACAGCTGTTCCATCCCGACCTGTATCCGCGCACCAGCCCGGTACTGGAACTGTCGCAGGAGGAGATCGGCCTGCTTACCGGGCTCTCGCGCCAGCGCGTCAACCAGGCGCTGCGGCGGCTGGCGGATGCGGGCATGGTGCACTTGTCGTATCAAAGCATCCGCGTGACCGACCTGCCACGGCTGCGCCACTTCGGGATATCGGACCTGTAACGCCGCAGACGCCGGCGGCTGCGCTGGCTTCTAACGCGCTGGCCGTGGCCTTGCGCTGGCCACGGAATCCTGCGACAGTTACCCGCCGCAACGCCGCCAGCTTCCGGGTCGTCTTCCGCATGCCGCTTGTCAGCCGTCACCACCTCCGCTTTGCCCGCCTGCGCTTTCCCTTTGCCGTCCATGTGCAAGCCCTGCACGGCACCGCCAGCCTGCGCGACGCCAATGCGCGGCGTGAAGTCCGGCCCGGCGACCCGTTCGTGGTGCACGCCTTCGCCCACTTCGACTGCGACCTGCCGGGCACCTGGCAGCAACCCTGCGCCATCGTCCTGACCGCCGTACCGGACAGCGACTGTCCCCGCCTGGCCGGCAAGCCCGCGGATCGTCCGTGGTCGCGCCAGTTCGCCGGCCTGGTCTTTTCCCGCCCCGAGACCGACTGGAACGCCGAGCGCCTGGCCGCGCAATGGCAAGTGCCGGCGCGCCTGGTCCGCGCACGGCTCTTTGCCGAAGGCGAGGCGCTGCATCCGCTGCTGCGCGAGCAACGCGCCGCACATGCGCTGCACGCGCTGGCCGGCGCAGGCGGCCTGGTGCCCGCGCTGGACCGGTTGGCCATGCATGCGGGCCTGCGTTCGGCCAACGCGCTGGCGCGCGCCTGGCACGACTGGTTCGGCATCGATGCCGAGCGGCTGGTTGAAGATTGCCGCGGTGGTCGCCGGGCGCTTGCAGAACGGCCAACGTGGCCGGGGCTGGCCCAGGCGGCAGCCTGATTCGCTTTCTTTTCCTTGGCGGCAAGCCATCCGCCACGCCTCGCGCGCTTTGTCAATCACCTCAACGCGGGTTGGGCAGGTCGACGCCTTTCCCGCAAAATCGCGCCCGCAGGGCGGGTCAGCCTCCCTGTGGGCGGGGTCCTGCATGAGCCAGTGTTCCACCACGCAGCGCCCGGCCATAACAAAAACCACAGAAAACAACACAGGGATGAAAACAAAACATCTGTTTTTGACGGGTCTGGCGGCGGCCGTACTGACGGCCTGCGGAGGCGGCGGCGGAGACTCGGCGCCTGCCACGGCGCCCGCCGCCACGAAGATCAGCGGCACCGCGGCCGTGGGCGCCGCGTTGGGCGGTGCCACGGTCCAGGCCAAGTGCGCCTCGGGCAGCGGCACGGCCACCACCGCCGCCGATGGCACCTTCACGCTCAGCATCGACGGCGCCACGCGACCGTGCGTGCTCAGCGTCAAGACGCCTGACGGCACCACGCTGCATTCGGTGGTCGAGGCCGGTACCGGCACCACCGCCGTGGCCAACATCACCCCGCTGACCGAACTGGTGACCGCATCGCTGGCACAGGGTAGCACCACGGCCTTCTTCGATCAGTTCGACGCCGCCGCGCAGGCCAAGCTGACTTCCGGCAACCTGACCAGCGCCACAGAGTCGGTTCGTCTGGTGCTGACCGGCGTGGTGGACCTGACCAGCGTCGACCCGCTCAAGGATCCGCTGGTGGCCGCCAACGGCGCCAACGCCGGCAATGCCCAGGACAAGCTGCTGGACCAGCTCGGCGATCGCCTGGAAGCGTCGAAGACCACGCTGGGCGAGCTGTCTTCGGCAGTGGGTTCCAATGCCGGTGCGGCGGCGATCCAGACCGCGCTGCAGCCGGCGGCGTCGAGCTGCGCGGGACTGAAGACGGGCAAATACCATGTAATCGGACTGGGCTCCGCAGCGGCGGAAGCCGGCGACCTCGACGCCGCCGCCCTCAAGCTGCAGGTCGGCAACGAGACCGTCCCCTTCACCGCCGTTGCCAACGATGCCTGCCGCTTCACCGTGCCGGGCGCGAACGGGACCACCAACACCGTGATGGTCGCCAAATCGGGCATCGCACTGGCCGTGCCGCCTGCGGGCCCGATGAGTGATCTGCCCACCCTGCTGGTGCCCGCACAGTCCGTTGCCCTGGCCGACCTGGCAGGCGACTGGAACGGTCTCGGCATGGAGCGTGACAACAGCGGAACGCCCTACGCATCGCGCCGCGTGACCTTCAGCATCGATGCCGCGGGCAAGCTGACCAAGGGTGCCGACTGCTCCGGCGTGAACACCTGCGAGGCATGGCTGCCTGAAGAACTGCCGACGCTCAGCGCCAACGCCGACGGCAGCTTCAAGATCAGCGACAGCTTCGGCTCGCAGCTTGCCTATGCCTTCAAGGGCACCGACGGCCAGGTGACAGTCGTGATCACGCACGACGATGGCTTCATGATCGCCGCCAAGCAGGTGGTGCGCCCCCTGCCGGCGGTGGGCACGACCAACTCGTACTGGGACTCGGTCTTGTTTTCCGGCATCACGCCCACGCTGGACGGCCCTACCGCGTTGTCGAACGAGGTCACCTCGGTGGATACACAAACCGGCACCTACACCCGCAAGCGCCTGCAAGACAGCCGTTTGGACAGCTGGAAGATAAACAGCCCGGCAATTGGCCTGCGCTACCGTGCAGCCACCATCGGAGCTCCCGAGATGATCACGCTGGTCCCGGGCAATACCGGCCTGAGCGTGGGGATCTCCGTTGCCGGTTCGTACTACGATATCTCGGTCAACCGTCCTTAACTTCGGCACAAGGTGCGCGTTTGGGTGCCTTGCACCTGAACCGAACCAAGCCGGCGCCGCCATGCGGTGCCGGCTTTTTTTATTCTCGCCGGCAAAAAAATACCCACAGCCGGGTGGTAGTGGGTAACAAAGTGGTGCGGGCACGTCGCGGAACTGCCCACGGCTCGCATCTTTGCATCGACATTCCAGCCCGCCAATAATCTTTCCGGACTAGTTGCGCCCCCACAGCGGTTGCATGGACAAGCGCCCGCGATTCTTGTTCAATGGATCGCCCCTCGCGCCCCCCTTCCTTCAATGCCCCACGCCCGCCTGCTGCTGATCGACGACCATACCTTGTTCCGCACCGGGCTGCGCCTGGTGCTGGCCGACAGCCCGAGCGTGGCTCATATCATAGAGGCCGGTTCGGTCATGCAGGCGGTGCAGGACCACGGCGGCGCGGCGGTCGACATCGTGCTGCTCGACATCCAGATGCCGGGCCTGAACGGCATCGAGGGCGTCAAGGTATTGCGCCGGCATTTCCCGGCGGCACGGATCCTGATCGTGTCGGGCACGTCGGGGCTGGAAACCATCCCGGCCGAGGTGCGGCGCGAGATCGCAGGCTTCCTGCCCAAATCCGCCGACGCGAACGAGATCGAGGAAGCCATTGCATGCTGCCTGGCCGGCGGCACGCATTTTTCCGGCGAGGCCAATGCCGGCGCACCGTCCCAGGCGTCCTACGCTGCCAGCACGCTCACACCGCGCCAGCTCGAGGTGCTGCATCAGCTGACGCTGGGCCGCTCGAACAAGGTCATTGCCCACCATATGGGCCTGTCCGAGAACACCGTGCGCGTCCATGTCGCGGCCATCCTCGATCATCTCGGCGTGGTCAGCCGCGTCGAAGCCATCCTCGAAGCCCAGCGGCGCGGCCTGGTGCAGGCGGTGCGATGACGGCGCAGACCACAGCCCCAGCCGTTCCCGCGCGCGCGCGGCTGCGCTGGCTGCCCCGCTACGATGCGCCACGCATTCTGGCGGCGCAGATGAGCCTGATCGACCAAAGCTTCGGTTGCGCGATGGCAGGCAGTTCGCTGGCAGCGATCTTCCTGGCGGCGGGCCTGGTCCTGAACTGGAACCGCCCCGGCGCCCTGCCCTGGGCCGCCGCGATGGTGCTGGCTTGCGCCGTGGCGTACTTCGGGCGGCTGCGGCTGCCCGGGCGGCTCACCGAAGCCGGTGCGGCGAGCTATGCGCGCGGCATGACCGCCATGCTGATGCTGATCGGCGCGCTGTGGGGACTGGTGGCATGGCTATACCTGGACGTACGCATGCCGGCCGTGGTGATCTGCATCCTCTCGCTGATCGCCGGCATGAGCGCGGCGGCGCTCGCGGTATTCTCGGCATGCCTGCCCGTGGCGATCGGTTTCTTCGTGCCGGCAATCGTGCCGGTCTGGATCGCGTTCTTGGCTACCGGCGATATCGAATTCCTGCCGATGTTCCTGGCCACGCCGCTGTACCTGTGCGTGCTGCTGGTGTTTGCGCGCAACTATGCGCGCGTGGCGCGGCAATCGATCGCGCTGCGCTTCGAGAACGTCGAACTGATCTCGCAGCTGCGCGAGCAAACCGCGCGCGCCGAGGCCGCGCAGCACGCGGCCGAAGAAGCCAACCGGGCCAAATCGGTGTTCCTGGCCTCCGCCAGCCATGACCTGCGCCAGCCGCTGCACGCGATGGGCCTGTTCCTGGTATCGCTGGGCCGCACCAGCCTCGACGAACGCCAGCGCCAGTTGCTGGCGCATATCGAAGCCTCTTCCGGCGCCGCGCGCGAGATGCTGAACTCGCTGCTTGACTTTTCCAAGCTCGAGGCCGGCGTGATCACGCCACGCGCGCGCGCGTTCCGCCTGCAGCCGCTGCTGCACAAGCTGGAGAACGAGTTCGCGCCGCAGGCCGAAGCGCGCGGGCTGGTGTATCGCACGCGCGATACGACGGTGACCCTCCATGGCGACCCCACGCTGGTCGAACTGGTGCTGCGCAATCTGATTGCCAACGCCATCCGCTATACGCAACGCGGCGGCGTGCTGGTGGCCTGCCGCCAGCGCGGCGCGCGCGCGACGATCGAAGTCTGGGACACCGGCATCGGCATCCCCGCCGCCCAGCACCGCGACATCTTTCGGGAATTCCACCAGCTGGGCAATCCCGAACGCGATCAGCGCAAGGGGCTCGGGTTGGGACTGGCCATCGTCGAAGGCTTGGCGCGCACCATGCAGACGCGCGTGACGCTCGCGTCCTGCCCCGGGCGTGGCTCAGTGTTTCGCTTCGGCATGCCGCAGGCCCGGGAATCGCCCGAAGAGAGCTCGCGCCCGCCGGCGCGCGCACTCGACGGGCTGCGCGTGCTGGTGATCGATGATGACGAAGCCATCCGCAGCGCGATGTCCGAATTGCTGTCGGCTTGGCGCTGCGAGTGCCGCACGGTCGAATCGGAAGAACAGGCACTGGCAGCGCTGGCGGAATTCACGCCCAAGCTGGTGCTTGCCGATTACCGCCTGCGCGGACACCGCACCGGCCAGCAGGCGCTGGACGCGATCCGGCAGCGGCTGGGCCGCCACGTGCCGGCCATCATCATCACGGGGGATACCGCGGCCGACCGCCTGCGCACCGCGCACGCAACCGGTACCGCATTGCTGCACAAACCGGTGGTACCGCAGGAATTGCAGGCGGCCATCGACACCCTGCTGCGCGAGTTCCCGGCACAGGTCAGCGGCGCGGCGGACCGCCAGGCGGCGGTCACGCAATGAACTACGCCCCGGTCACGCCGGGGTCAGGGCCATCAGCCGCCCGAATGCAGCGGCGACAGCGAATAGGCCAGCACCAGTCCCGCCACGATCGCCGGAGAACCCAGGCGGATCGCCGTGCTGCGGGACAGCACGCCCAGATACACATACAAACACACCAGCACCATCGCAGTCACATACAGCAGGCTGTCATAGACTTGCATGGACGTCTCCCTTGCCATTGTTCTTATTGCTTTACTTCGGTGGGCTGCCGACGGGGCAAGATGCGTGGGGTGTTGCGGAACTGCGTGGGGGGCGCTCCGTCGACAGCATGCTATGGCGGTCTGTTCAAAGGATAGTCACCACTTCGACGGAGCGTGGCAATTATGGAAATCCCTTTGCGGCGCTGCACCAGCGCGGCAAAGGTCAGATCAATCGGCCGGCAGCATCTCGGGGTTCCAGGCGATTTCCCACAGATGTCCGTCCGGATCGTGGAAGTAGCCGGCGTATCCGCCCCAGAAGGTGTCCTGTGCCGGCTTGACCACGTTCGCCCCCGCGGCCAGTGCCTGCGCCATCACCGCATCCACCTCAGCCTTGTCGGCGACGTTGTGGGCCAGCGAGAAATCGGTCAGCGCGCGCGCCGTAACCTGCAGTCCGGCATCATGCGCGAGGCTGGCGCGCGGCCAGAGCGCCAGCTTGAGGCCAGCCTGCAGGTCAAAGAACGCCACGGCGCCGTGCTCGAACTGTTCGCCGACAATGCCGGCGGTAGGCAAGCCAAGTCCGTCGCGATAGAAGCGCACCGCGCGCTGCAAGTCGTCGACGCCCAGCGTAATCAGGGTAATCCGCGGTTTTATGGCAGTTCCTTACATGATGGGCTGGCAACCTAGCGCTGTCCAAACGCCGCGCCGGCGAACAGATCCTTCAGTTCGCGCGGCTGCGAGCGCCAGTATTGCTTTGGCGCCTGCACGCTCGCACCCAGCCGGGCCGCCGCATGCCAGGGCCAGCGCGGGTCATACAGCATCGCACGGGCCAGCGACACCGCGTCGGCTTCCTGGTTGGCGATGATGGCTTCGGCCTGCTCTGGTTCGGTGATCAGACCGACTGCAATCGTCGGCAGGCCTACCTCTGCCTTCACGCGCTGCGCGTAGGGCACCTGATAGCCTGGCCCAAGCTTGATGGCCTGTTGCGGGGACACGCCGCCCGTCGTCACATGGATCGCCGCGCAGCCGCGGGCCTTCAGCGCCTGCGACAGCGCCACCGTTCCCTCGATATCCCATCCTCCCGGCACCCAGTCCGTTGCCGAAATGCGCATCCACACCGGCCGCTGCGCCGGGAACGCGTCGCGCACCGCATCGAACACCTCGATCGGGAAGCGCATGCGGTTCTCCAGGCTGCCGCCGTATTCGTCGTCGCGATGGTTGGCCAGCGGCGACAGGAACTGATGCAGCAGGTAGCCGTGCGCCGCGTGGATCTCGATGCCATCGAGCCCGAGCCGTGCCGCGCGCCTGGCCGCAGCGACAAAGTCATCGCGCACCTTGTCCATGCCTGCGCGATCCAGCGCAACGGGCGCGACTTCCGTAGCGCCGTGCGGCACCGCAGAAGGTGCCACCGTATGCCAGCCACCGGCTGCATCGGGGGCAATCTGCTGGCCGCCATCCCACGGCGCCTGGCTCGACGCCTTGCGGCCGGCGTGCCCCAGCTGGATCGAGATCGCAATCGGCGAATGCGCGCGCATCGCGTTGATCACGCGGCCCAGCGCCGCCTCATTATCGTCGGAATACAAGCCCAGGTCATGCGGCGTGATCCGCCCTTCCGCAGAAACCGCCGTAGCCTCCACGATCAGCATGCCCGCGCCCGACAGCGCCAGCGAACCCAGATGGATCATGTGCCAGTCCCCGGCATTGCCGTCCTGCGCGGAATACTGGCACATCGGCGCGATGGTGATGCGGTTGGCGAGGGTGAGGCCGCCGATCGCGAGCGGCTCGAACAGTTGGCTCATGTGTAGTGCTCCTTGCGGGAATCTTGCTGGCCTGGCAGGCAAGAAGCCTGATTTTAGGCCGATGCGGGGGTGGCTGCAGGCAGTGGCTTACGATCGCCAGCGGTCAGGGTCGCGGGTGGATGTGGCCTTGTAACCGCGGTGGAAAGAATCAGCGCAAGCTCGTGGCGTGAAGCGCCCACTTCGCGCATTGTGATGCTCTCTTCAGTTCGTAATGCCCTTTGTTCGTCCGAAAGGCCCGGTGACCTCGCGGCGAGGCGCGAGTTGGGCATCCGGTCCTTTCAAGGGATAGTCCGGGTGCCATAACGCGTACATGGTGACGAACACTCTGACTTCCCCGTTTCTCAAAAAATGGACAGCAACGTCCCCCATTTTGTCGTAGCGCGGCACGGGTACTATGCGTTCCTGATAATTTTGGTCGTACTCATCTGTCCAACCTACTGTCGCGGTTAGTCCGGGCTTCCATGGGTCCGGGACAGAAACGCAGCAGGCGAATTTTCCGCCGCCTTCATGGGCAGCAACAAAGCTACCTCCACGACCATTCACAGTGAAGTGACCAATATCCCGCGCGGTATGGTTGTATCCAACGACATTGACACCGATGTCTTGCGAGCCGCAGGCGGCAAGTATTGAGATCGTCAGGCCCAAGCCTAGGGTACGCCATTTTCGCGCGAACAAAATATTTGAAAACCTTGGCGGCATGGATCCTAGCCAAAAAAGCGAAATCTATTTTCGAAAATAGCTAACAGAAAATAGCCTCATTGGCTTCCCCTTAAAAACGGAGATGGAAATGGGTATCGCACATGACCAATATATACGTCATCTATAACCCTAACCTCTTCGTGAGGAAAAAAATGCACCGCGCAATGACCCGTCGACCCATAATATGGAATTTTTATGACTTTACTTTTCCAAAACTCATTCGATCGATCATCTTTCCCGTCTTGCCTTCATGCAGTGCTCGCACTACATGCACGCAGCCATTGTCGTGGCCACCAGGAGGTAGTATGCCAAACTGCCATGCGTGCTTGGGCCTCGATGCTTGACCCATTGCCATTTGCTGAATTCGCAATTTGGTACCCACACTACTGGATACCCACCAACTCCGGCATCGGCGGCGTCGTCGGCCGCAGGCGGATGCTCTTGAGCAATGCGTCCAGCCGCGGCCGGGCCTGCTCATAGGGTGGCGCGTCCTTCGTCAGCTTGGGGTAGGCAGCTCGCGCTGCAGACTCCATCGTTACCTCGATGGTCGGCAAGATTTGTGATCCTGCCCATCCCGCGTATCCCGTGTAGACGTGATAGCCCTCTCGCGGTTGCTGGCCTGGACGCTTGGTTTCTACGACGATGCCGCCCTGCTCCGAGCTCAATGCACCGATCTTGGCAGGACGGGGACCCAAACGTTGCTTCACCGTGGTGTTCTCAGGTAGTTGGCTCAGGATGCCGGTCGCCGAGCGGCCTGTTGCATTCAGGATCGTGGTCTCCGATGCCCCACCGCCGGGAATCGAGGCAACACTGAGTGTGTAGATCACTGCCGGGCTGTCGGCAAAGCGAAAGGAGGTGGAGATCTTGTTGCCATAGGTGCCGTCGTCGCGCAGGAAGGCATAGGGCAGGCAGAAGCCTCGGTCCTTGGGAATCTCGTAGAGATCGCGGGGGTGGAGTTGGCCAATTAGCTGGCGCAGGGCATTCTCTGCCACTTGCCATTGAGCTTCCGTCGGCTCTTCGAACTGCGGGATGTCTGCTCTGAGCATCGACTCAAAAGCGATCAAATGATTGCCTAAAATGATAGCGCCCCGTAGGTATGAAACGCCGCCACGACGCTGGTCATGTCGAAACGCCATGCTATGGGGACGGCCAAGATCAATTGCTTTTCGGTAACGGTCTGCCTTGAGATCGGCAATGCGCTTCTCAGACGTGGCAATATCCTCGTCGACACTTGCTATCGTATCAGGATCAACATGATTCGCACGAAAGCGCTCTCGCCGCTCCTTCTTTTCCTTCAGCAATCGCTGTAGATTATCTAGCAAAGCAATATTCCGGCGATTCCTGTATGAAAATACTTCGTCGCGTAATTCTGGCGAAACCGGTCCATATACGGCAAACGTGGTAATTAATTCTTTAGTCTCTATCTCGATGTATCCCTTGCCGGTACCATCATTAAAATGCTGAGAAAGCCCATCAAAGGCACCCATATCACTGGTCTCAACTGGAACAGCCCATTCCAATGACACTTTTTTCGGTACATCGATGATTAGCCGCCCAAAGCACTCTGTATGAGTACCATCAGGGCTAGTATGGCCCGGCGCGGTGGCCTGCAACCGATCCTCGCGAGTCGGATTCGGCACCTCCACACGATTTCCAAATCGATCGGTACCAATTACCGTCTTCGGTTCTTGAGCTTGCCCGCTTTGACCACAAGCGACCAAACTCATCATAGCCATAAAAATGCCGCCAAAACCGAATTTAAGCCTGGGCATTATTATTCGCATCAAGTTCTGCTCCAACTTCAACATTCAGGCATTTAATCGATCTTGTGACGACGTGTTCAAAGTCGCCGTTTGCATAGACTCACCTCGTTCTTCTGGGCCGACATTAGCAAGCGTAGTCAAATTCATACCCGAATTGCTGTTCTCGCCCTGCATCCACATTACAGGCAAGGCCACGATGAATCCGCGAATACCAGTGGGAGCACGCTCAGGCAACAATAGTTTGGCATCCCATGTGAAACCCTCGTCGCGGGGTTCAGGGCCACGCCAGAACCGATCATTGAATGGCATATAGCCACGGAGTTCACCCTTCGCCCTATTCCAGGTTGGCCATATCGAAGTGGGCTCATTTAGTCTGGGAAGGAATGGAAATGCTCTTTCATAAGCGCTGGCGTTACGCCGAGCTACCGCCTGAATCATCTCCCATGTTTCTTTTGCAGCCGGCTGTTCCAAGCATAAAGCCAAATTGTTACCCCTGGCTGCCCCGTCCATTAAGCCGAAATGCTTCTGCCACAATGCCTTACGCAAACGGCAGGCAAAGGTGCTGACCGACTGCAAGTGTTGGCCATCTAGTCGCACAGAAGAAGGCGTGTCATCGTGAACGATGATTGCTAATTCCGAGTCGCGGTCACCAAGCTGGCTACGATCATTGATATTGGCGCTCCCCAAGACAACAACACGATCATCAACGATTAAAAGCTTACTGTGAACATAGATCTGCTCTGTCACAGGTCGGCCATTTAGCCTATCCCAATTTCGCAAATTGAGCAGAGTCAAGTAACGCTCCCAATCTTCTTGAGGTATCTGCTCGTCGAGTTCCTTGAGCTTTGCGTTTTTTGCAGCTTCTTGGGCCCTCTTCACCTCCATCTTCCGCTCACGCACATACTTCATCGCCAACAGCGCACGCCGGATCCGATTCACCAGACTCTGGCTGCCAAACACCAGCGACTGCATCGTCAGATGCTGCTGCGTCATGATGTTGACAGTGTCAAGGGTCCCTTCCGGATGCACAGGCAGTACCATGTACACATGGAACGGTTTGCCATCATAGATGGCGCGTGTAATACGATCACCCAACGCCTGGCAAATCGGATTCTTCAGGGACTTTTGAGACGGTCCCAGTGCAGCAAATCCGGCAATTTGGGCTTGCGTGGCCATGACCCGCTTCAGGTCATTGACGAAATCTGCACCACCTCCCTTGATGTCCCGCTGGACATCATCGAGCTGGCTCCATTTGAGGGACTTGTGAATCTGTCCTGGCGGCACGCCAAGTATGCCAAGTTGCGCTGCATATTTCCGATATCCCGGTGAGCCCTTGACGTCCATCAACGCATGCATCGGTCCTGAAACAGGGGCACCGCCGTCCGCCTCCGCTTCCGCTTCCCCGATCATCGTGCTGCCATAATCGGACTGAAAAAACTGACCCTCGATATAGATAAAATGAGACGCGCCTTCGATGTTCTTCAGCATTGCGCTCAGGCAACTACTTTCCGCAACGCTCGGCGCAGTCTTTTCCGCCTCTCCGGCCGCTTCGGCCACCCGCATCTTCTTCGGAGCGCTTCGGAGCACCTGGACCCAGCATGACCCTGGCTGAGCCTTGGATCGGGCAGGCCGGTGTGCAGCCCCGATGCGGGGTACCTTGAGACGAGCCGCGATACCGAGTTGCCGCAGCAGCGGGTCGACTGTCCTGCCATCGCTGCGCTCGTACTGCAGAGCCACGCCATTCCAGCGCCGTACGAAATTGCGACTCAGGTCATAAACCGACGGCCCTTCGATTCGGCAATGCACGTCATGCCAGGGCATGCGCGGCTGTACGCTGCTGTCAGGGCACTTTCCGCCGGCGGGCAAAAGTTTGCCGAGCTTCTCCAGGTTCGCATAGCACTGCTTGCGCTGACTGCCTTCCGCCTGAAGGGCCAGCACCAGGCGCATGACAAAGGCCTGGATCGTATCGGCTGTACTCTGCAGCAGGGTAGGCGGCAAGCTGTCAAGCGTGGCGCCATTCAGCCATGCCATCAGCGCGGTGGTTGCGTCCTTCAGCTGTGCGCCGCCGTACTCGCGCAATTTTTCGATCTTGGTCTGCAGCATCGCACCCAGTTGCTGATTGGCCCATTTGCTTACATCGGCTGCGGTTTCCTGGGCCGCATCGATGACCTGGTCCTGGGCCTTGCGAACGAATTCCGGTACGACGTCGCTCGTGACCCACCAGTCAGAGATTTGCTTGTTGACGTCCTTGATCTTGTCACTAGCCGCGGAATACGCGTCCATTGCCCCAGCCAGCGGCTTCATCGGTGCGGATAGAAAGAACTGCGCAGCACGACCCGCCTTGTTATCGAAGCAAGCCGCCACCAGTTCGGCGCGTGTCAGGTATGCCGTTTGTTCGACGCTGCTGAGACTATGGATCGGCGGCACGCAGCTGTTATAGAACTCGCTGCCCTGCCGCCCCTCCGCCTTGAGCGAATACTTGCCATCATCCCGACGGCCATAAGCGAGATCGATGCCACCCACGTACGCAAACTTGTTATCGATGACCACCAGCTTCTGGTGATGCGAGAAGGCAATGCCCAAGGCACCTGGCTGATCGCATTGCGATACTGCCGGAAGGACGAAGGCGCGCGGTGCGGCCAAACCGGCGTTGAGCTGAATCACCGTCAGCGCGGTCTCCAGGTCTCCCGTATCGACCCCAACCTTGGGAGACATCCAGGGCATGACATAGACGCTGGCACCGTTCCTTACGGCGGTACGCAGACAAGTCCAGAGCGTCTTCTTTCCAGTCAGCACGACGTCGAAATTCACTTGCCAGCCAGTGATAAATACGCTGGACTGCGCACCTTCTATCGCCCTGGCAACGTTGTCAAAGTACTCTGTGCCCGTGACAAAGAACTGCACCGCGTTGCCCTTCACGGGTTCGGAGAAGACGTCCTTGCCGTGCACGAAGCAGCCGGGCGCAGAAGTCGCCGTCTTTACGGCCTTCTGGTCTTCACCAAGGATCTGATACACCTGCTTGTCTGGCGCACCCATAGCTTCTTATTTACTGAGTTTTCTTGTAGATCTGGTTGGACGATCCTGCGGCGAGCGCATCGCGCGCATAGCGCAGCCGTTGCTGCGTATTGTCATCCGACATCGATTGCGGTAGTCCACCACTGAAGTCACCGGCATTGAGCGCGTGGCGGGCCGCCTCTGCGTCCGTCCAGGCCGGATCCTGCTCGGCAACGTGCACGCGAACAGTCTGCCCCGGATACACCAGCCAGGTATTGGCTGGACTGGCGCAATAGGCGCGCGCCAGGGCTTCCTGCTGGGCCTGGTTGAGCACCACGTTACCATCCGCGTCGGTGATTCCCTGTACCACCAACTCGTCGTCACCGACCATACTAAGCCCCAGCGGCGCTTCGCCCACGGCGATCTTCCAGGGCGCATGTGCCAGGGCGTGCCCGCCCTCACCCGGCGTATTTGCTAGGCGCATGCGGAACTCCATGGGCTTGTACGGCATCGGGGCTTGGGGAAACTCCGGGAGCGGGTAGGCAGTATTCACCGCCCCCTCAAACTTCCTCTGCGCCGCCTTATAAGTAATCGCCCCAGGACACTCCACCGTAATATTCCCGCCCTCGATCAAGATCGAAGCTCCGCCGGCGGTGGCAATACGGATTCGCTTCGCCGCGGCAAAATCCACGTTCATATTGGCCGAGACCACGGTCAGATCATCCCGCGCCGCCAGCTTCAGCAGATCATGCTGCGCCTGGATATCGATATCATCCTGGCCCGCCGTCAGCTGCAAGCCAATGTTGTTATCCCCCGCCCCCGACAACCCCGCGGCCATGCCGATTGCCTGACCCGCATGGACGCGTGCCTGGCCGGCAACCGCGATGTTGCTGTCCAGGCCGCTGGCCAGTGCCACGCTCTCCCCGTTGGCCATTTGCAAGTCTTGGCCGGCAACCATGGTCAGCCCGGCACGGCCGTTCAGGTGGACCATTGCGGCGGCCTGGTGCGGGACTTTGCCGCTGGTGGTGGTGTTGCCACTGGACGCGTCATCCTTTGCCGCTTCGAGCGCTTGCCCGTCGACCATCCCCGACGCGGCCCGGGTCTGCTTGGGCAATGGTGCTTCGTCATCGTTGCCGGTAGACAGCGCCTGGGTCTGGTGGGTGGTCGCGCCCTGGCTCAGGGTCTTGACAAGGTCGCCCGCCTGGCGCAGCAGCGCGATGCCCGCGGCGTTGTCTCCGGTTGGCAGGGCCTTGCCCGTGGCGGCGTCGCGGTAGGTCGTCAGCAGCAACCCGGCCTGGCCGCGCACGGCGGCGTGGCCGTCGGTGCGCAGCTCGAAGCCCTGGCCGCGGAAGCTGCCGCGGCGGTTGTCTTGCTGGTGGATGAGGTGGCCCAGGTTGAGCTGGGTCGATTGCAACGTGGTCGCCAGTTGCGTGCGCAGCTGGCTGTCGCTGTCGTCGAGCACCAGCTGGTTGTAGCCCTTGCCGCCGTGTTCCTGGCTCTTGAAGCCCGTCAGCGCCGCGGCATTGCGGTGGCCGTCGGGCTGGGCGCCCAGGCCGTGCCAGGCGGGGCTGTTGCCACCGGCGAGATTGCCTTGCGCACTGGGCGCGCTGTCCGTGCCCTGCGCGTACAGCGACTGGCTGTCGCTGCCCGCCGCGGCGCTCTTGCCGCCCGGCGTGGGCGCGTGGCCCGCTTCGCCCTGGCCGTTGTACAACGCCCCGATGACGAAAGGCTGGTCGATGTCGTCGTCGGCGAACTTGATCAGCACTTCCTGGCCGATGCGCGGCAGCCACTGCCAGCCCATCCCTGCGCCGGCCTGGCGCTGTGCCACGCGTATCCAGCGGCTGCTGCGGTCGTCGGCGCGCTCGCCGCGCTGCCAGTGGAAGCGCACGCGGATTTCGCCGGCGGGGCTGGCGTGGTGTTCGGCGTTGCCCTCGGGCTGGGCCTGGCCGTCGGGACCGACGACGATCGCGCTATGTACTCCCAGCGGGCTGGACCGGCTGTAAAGACGTGGACAATCGACGTCGAGGACGCAGGCGCGCCAGGGACGGCGAGCGTCGATAGCGCGGAAGATGGCGGCGTAACCCTGTTCGCGTGCCGCACTCTGCAATGCTTGCGTGGGAGCCAGGCGCACTGGCGCGTGATCGCGCTGCACGCCCAGCAGGCCGGCGGTTGCTTCCGCGGCGTCAGGTGCCGGCGGCGGTGCGTCGAAACACAAAGCCGCCTCGAGCGGGCCCATGCGATCGGCCAGCGCGGCACGCGTGTCGGCGGCCAGGTTGTTGATGCCGCAGTGCTCCACCGCAGCGAGCAGCAGTGGATAGCCTGCCGCGTCATCTTCCTGCGGCGGCAGGTGCGGACAGCCGGTGACAGTCAGGCGCGTACCGCTACGCAGCGTGCGTACCGACGCACGGCCGGTGAACAGCAATGCACGGGCTTCAACGGCTTCGATCACCTGTTCGGCAATCCGTTGCGCGCTGGCCGCGTCCGGCGCCAGCGACAAGCTGACAGAGAGGTACGGGTCCGGACTTGCGACGCGCCCCATGTTGCCGCCAGATCGTGCCGGCGCGTGGCCGCGGATGGCACGCTTCGCCTCCGGATCCCATGCCGTAACCGCGACACCGCCGACCGTCGCCCGGCTCTCGCACACCAGTTGCTGGATGGCATCGGCCGATTCCTGGCTATGCGCCCGATGAAAGCGGATGCCGCCGCCTGCCGCAGATTCTTCGTCTTCCGGCAATTGCGCGCTGTCGGCAAAGATCACCACCGCATGCCCGCTCGGCGCTTCCTTGTCTTCCACGACGGTATAGCCCAGGCCGGCCTCGGCCAGCAGGCGCGTGAGGAAGTGATAGTCGGTCTCGCGGAACTGCGCGACATGGGCGCGCTCGCCGAAGGCCGCGATGCGCGCTTCCGCGCCCGCCGCGTAGCGCCATTGCGCGTGCGGCGCATAGGGTTGCAGGATGGTCTCGATGATGCTGTCGAGCTTGCGGTTCTGGAACACCTGGCTGTTGCGCTGCTGCGTGGTCAGCCACAGCCAGGGCACCACCGTCAGGCGATAGCGTGCCAGACTGCCGTCGGCGCCGAGCTTCTCGGCCTGGCGGATCAGGCCGGTGCGGCGCGACTGGCCCCCACCCGCGAGCGTGGTCAGCAGCGTGACGCGTTGGCCCAGCAGGCTCTCCAGTGCGATATCGGCGTTGGCACTGACCGCAACGATGCGCGACTCTGCCAGCGCCGAAACGCCTTCGCGGCCGATCCAGGCTTCAACCGCGAGTTCGCCGAGCGCGCCTTCGCCTTCCAGGGCATAGAGCCGGTGCGCCGCGCTGAAAAGATGCTGGTAAAGAGTAGTTACATCCATTCGCTTTCCGTTCGTGCAGCCGCAACTGCTTCAGGGGCCGGCATGCCCGCGCGGACGCCGTCGCCGGTGCCCGCCGTGGTGATGCGGATTGCAGCACGGTGTGGCGCATGCCGGTCCGCCACGCCGCCTTCCTGCTGTACGTTGCTCGACGCGCTGCCGAGGGTCAGTTGCGCGCCTTTGCGGAAGGCCGCGTGCTGGCCGCCGCCGTGCTGATCGGCTTGCCTTCCGGCTGCGACAACAATGCCGCCAGGACTTCGGCATCGGGGTCGGCCGCGGCGGAGGACGCCTTGCGACGGGCTGTCCGGGTCGGCTTTGCGGCAGTGCTGCTCTTTGCGACAGCGGCCCTGTCTTTGCTGCTCGCACCATTCGTCGTGGACTTTGCCGCTGACGACGTAGTCTTCGCGCCCGATGTCTTTTTGCTGGATTTGCTGTTTTCGGCAGACTGTGGCCTGGCGGTTGCAGGCTGGCTGCCCAGAGCGGTCAGTGCAGCGAGCGTCGTGGCTCCCGCAACGGCACCTGCGGCGGCAGTCGCGCCGTCCACTTTGCCCAGGCTATCCAGTGCGGGGTCACTGCTGCCGGCATCGACAATGGTGGCGGCCTGGGGCTGGGGGGCTTCCGCCGCGTGCACCGGTTCCGGCGGCGCAACGGAAGCCGCCGGAGACGACCCCGGCGCATTGCCGGCCAGTGCCTGCGAACCCGCAGCGGTGGCACCACCCCCGCTCTGGGCCGGAGCCGCCGGCTTGTCCGCCTGCATCGGGACCGACACGTCGGCTCCCCGGTCTAGCCATAGCCAGCCAGCCACCGCGGCGGCGGCAACAGCGACCAGCCCACCAGCCACGTAACGGCGACCGGGCTTGCTGGCCGGCGCCTTGGCCGCCATCGGCACGCGCCCCTCCAGGCTGGCCAGGATGCGGGTCTGCCCGGCTGCGCCCGCGTCAGGCTCGTTGCCGAAGAGGGTGGGTGGCCCTGACGGCTTCACATCGTCGCTATTGCTCATCTGTCATCAAGAGATTTGAAATAAAATGCGCGGCGGACGCTACCGGTCGGATTTACAATTACCGGCCCGTTGTGTCATATATGGCAAATTCGTTCAATTTGGCCTTAGACTTCCGGATTCTACGGCTGGCCTCGTCGAAAGACAAACCCGATACGGGGGACGTCTAGCGGGATTGAGATTTCATCGAACACAGATGTAAAAAATACTGAATATGCTGAGTTGCCCTTGCGCCCGCCTTCGCCGCAAGGGTCGCTGCCAGCCCGGTCAAGCAGGAAAGCATGGTCTTTGTCGCACTGGTCCTCTATTTCGTGTTGATGGTTGCCGCTGCTGCCGTGCTGCTTCTTCCCGCAGTACGGCAGCGCTGCTTTGCGGTGGCGCGCACGCACTGGCGCCGCGTGAGCACCAGTGCGGCGTCTGCAGGCGCGCAATCGGCCAGCTCGATCCGCCAGTCGGTTGGCAACGCCACCACTACGCTGGCTTCAGCGAGGGACTTCCTGGCAAAGCGCCGCGCCCTGGTGCTGGCCGCCGCAGGCGTGGTAACGCTGCCGCCGGTGGTGGCGCTGGCGTTGCGTCACCGGCAAGTCTTCCAGTTCGAGGACGATGATGGCGTGCGCGAGCCGGATCCGCAGATCGCCGCGCTGCTCAATGGCGAGCGGCTGGTGCCACCGCCGCCGCTGCCGCCGGAGGTCTTTACCACGCGCGAGGTGGAACTGATCCGCCCGGCCATCCGCGAAGCCAGCCGCGATTGGGAGCAGCTGGATGCCGATTTCCGACAGCGGTTGTTGCTGGTCTACAAGATCATGCGCGACGAACACGGCTATGAAATGGCGCTGCTGGAGGGCTACCGAAGCCCGGAACGGCAGGCCAAGCTGGCCGCGATGGGCAGCCATGTGACGCAGGCCGGCGCCTACCACAGCTACCACCAGTTCGGGCTGGCCGCGGACAGCGCCTTCTACCGCGACGGCAAGCTGGTGATCACCGAAAAAGACCCGTGGGCCATGCGCGGCTACGAGTTGTATGGCCGTGCCGCCGAATCCGCCGGTCTGGTTTGGGGCGGCCGCTGGAAGATGATGGATCTCGGGCACGTCGAGCTGCGACGCCCGGGAGTGCTGGGCAAGCGGCCGGCACAGCCATAACGGCACGATCGCTCCGCATGGCGGGGCTGGCAGGAACATGAATTCAGGACCGGCAGCGGTTGGCCGGCGCAATCTGGGGAGAGCGTAGTGGCACGTCCTTTCATTCTGCTGGGCGACAAGACCGACCACGGCGGCGTGGTGATCACCGCGTCGGGCAACACCAGCACCAACGGCAAGGGCATTGCGTGCGTGGGAGATCGTGTGACCTGTCCGCGCTCCGGCCACGGCGGCACTACCGTCATTGTCACCGGCGACCCCAACGTGATCATCGACGGCCGTGCCGCCGCGCGGCATGGCGACAAGACCGCTTGCGGCGCGACCTTGCTGTCCAGCCAGGGCGTGACCGGCAGCGAATGAAGTCCCGGCAGCGAACGGCCGTTTCAAACGGCCTCCCGCCGCCATTCGACACGAAACCATGTTTCCAAGACTGATCAAGTCCACGCTGATCCTGTTCGCGGTGTTCGCCGTGGTGTGGGTCGCGACCATTGCCTGGTGGCAGTCGATCAACCGGATGCCGACCACCACTGACATCGTCACGCACCTGGTGCTGATGCCGGCCGGCATGGTGGCCGCTTACCTGGTCATCAAGCGCGCCCTGGACGGCATCCGCAGCAATGTTGCGGCCGCCAGCCAGGCGTCCCCCTCCGCGGCGCCCGGGGCCGCCGACAATGCCACGGACGGCGCCCGGCCTTCCGCCGAAGACCCCACCCGCAGCTGGCGCGCGGCGCTGCTTGCCAGCGCGGTGCGCACGCCCGCGGGCAATGCGCCCGAGGCCTTGGTGGAGGCAGCCAAGGCCGGCAACCGGCCTGGGCTGGTGGCGCTGGATGGTTTGCCCGGGCCTGTCTTTGCTGCCCAGGTCGAGTCGCTCGATATCGACAGCCTGCGCACGGAATTCGCGGCCCGCACGCCCGATCTGGCCTGGGACGACGAGGCCTTGCGCGCGCTGGCGCTGGCCGCCGAGGTGACGGATGAGCTGGGCATGCAGGCAGCGGTCTACGCGCCTGCCGGCTACGACATGGCCGTGCCGGACAGCACCGCGCCGCTGGTGGCCACCATGCTGCTGCCGCGCGGGTGGCCGGAAACGCGTCAGGCCGCCGCGGGTGACTGGCTGCGCGAGCGCTTGTCCCAGTACTGGCCGGCTGCGCGACTCACGCTCGAAGCCACGGCCGCACGTGGCGACGGCGACGCCCTGCTGTTGCTGGACCGCGCCACCCAGGCCGTGAACCGCCCCGTCGACGGCCGGCCGGCGCTGCGCATGCTGGTGGCCGCCGATTCGCTGATTGGTGCCAATGCCGTCGAGGCGCTGGAACTGGAAGACCAGCTCTTCAGTGCGCGCTGTCCGCATGGCCGTACCCCCGGAGAGGCCGCCGCCGGCGTGCTGCTGGGCGCGCACCATCCTGCCGCGCGCGCCACCGAGACAGACTCTGAGGCGGATGCAGACGCAGATGCCCAAAGCGCGCCGATCCTGATTGCGCGCACGGCGATGTCCCGCCTGGACGCGCCGACGGCAGACCGCGGCCAGCCACAACTCGAGGCGCTTGCGCAGGCCGTCACCCAGGCCATCGAGACCATTGCCGGCAAGGCCGAAGCCGCGCCGCAGGACGGAACCGAAACCGCGGCGCAGCCTGGCGAGACTCCTGTGCCGGTGGCAGCGATCGTCACGGACACCGGCGTCCATCCCGTGCGCACCGTCGAGATCGCGCAAGTTCTCAGTACCCGTTTCCCCACGCTGGACCCGGTTGCCGACCTGCTGGCGCTGGGCCTGCCGTGCGGCTACGCCGGCGCCGCCGGCGCGCTGCTGCCGGTGGTGGTGGCCCACCAGCTGGCGCTGGATGGCGGCCGGCCCGTGCTGGCACTGAGCGCCGGCGACGCGCAGCAGCGCGGCGCTGTCGCGGTCCTGCCGGCGGGACCCGTGGCGCCAGATTCTGCCTGAACCGCCCTGCCCCGAACCGCGCCCCCGAATCCCGTATTGCTCCCGAGCCAAAGGCAACATGCATCGCATCCTTAACTTCCTGACCCACACACGCACGCTGTCGGTATTCGGCGTGGTCGTGCTGACCGTCTTCCTGTTGCTGATGGCGCAGACCTTCGAGATCGGCCTGGCCTGGGTCGCCATTGTCCTGGGCGTGTTGCTGCTGGCATGGCTGGCCACCTATCTGTGGAAGCGTTGGCGCGCGCGCCGGGCCAGCGGCAAGCTCGAAGGCATCCTCGAGCAGCAGGCCGACATGGCCGCCAAGGCCGCGCCGCCCGACAAGCGCGACGAGGTCGAGGCGCTGCGCACGCGTCTGGCCAGCGCCGTGAAGACCATCAAGACCTCGAAGCTGGGGCAGATGTCAGGCAGCGAGGCGCTCTACGAGCTGCCCTGGTACATCGTGATCGGCAACCCCGCGGCGGGCAAGAGCACGGCCGTGCTGAACTCGGGCCTGCAGTTTCCGTTCGCAGACAAGAACAACGCCGTGATCCACGGCATTGGCGGCACGCGCAACTGCGACTGGTTTTTCACTACCGAAGGCATCCTGCTCGATACCGCGGGCCGCTATGCCATCCATGAAGAGGACCGGCGTGAATGGCTGGGCTTCCTGGATCTGCTCAAGCGCTATCGCCCCAAGGCGCCGATCAATGGCATCGTGGTGACAGTCAGCATTCCGGAACTGACGCAGAACCGGCCCGAGTTCGCCATCAACCTCGCCAAGAACCTGCGCCAGCGCGTTCAGGAACTGACCGAGCGGCTGGAAGTGTTCGCGCCGGTCTACGTGATGTTCACCAAGGCCGACCTGATCACCGGCTTTACCGAATTCTTCGGCGACAACGAAAAGCAAGAGCGCGACCGCGTCTGGGGCGCCACCCTGCCCTTCGCGCTCGAGGAGCGCCGCGACGTGGCAACGGTGTTCGACCAGCGCTTTGACGAGCTGTGCGACGGCCTGAAGGAGATCAGCGTGGCGCAGATCGCGCAGCACCGCAACGGCAAGCTTTCGCCGGGGCTGCTGAGCTTTCCGCTGGAATTTGCCTCGATCAAGCCTACGCTGCGCGCCTTCCTGGTCACGCTGTTCGACGAGAACCCGTTCCAGTACAAGCCGGTGTTCCGCGGCTTCTACTTCACCAGCGCAGTCCAGGAAGCCAGCACCACCAGCGTCTCGGCCGAGCGCATCGCGCGCCGCTTCGGGCTAAAGCTGGAAGGCGTGGCCGGCAACCGCGAGGTGTTCTCGAAGAACGGCTTCTTCCTGCGTGACCTGTTTTCCAAGGTGATCTTTGCCGACCGCCGCACCGTGCGCCAGTTTGCCAGCCCGGCCAAGACACGGCTGCGCTTTGCCACGTTCTTCGGTCTGGTGCTGCTGCTGGGCCTGCTGCTGGGTGGCTGGACCTGGTCGTTCCTGGGCAACCGGCAGCTGACCGCCAACGTGCAGGCGGACCTGGACAAGATCGTCAAGATGCAGCAGAACCGCGTCGACCTGCAGGCGCGGCTGGAGGCGCTGGACATCCTGCAGGACCGCATCGAGCAGCTGGAACGCTTCCGCACCGACCACCCGCTGGCTTTGTCGCTGGGCCTGTACCAGGGCGATACGCTGCAGCACAAGCTGCTCGACGAGTACTACAACGGCCTGCGCCAGGTCATGCTGAAGCCAGTCGGCGGAGCCATCGAGACCTTCCTGGCCGAAGTCAACGCCCATCCCGACCAACTCGCGCCGATGGTGCGACCACCTGAAACCGGTGCCGTGACCGCGACGGCGCTGGCGTCGGCGGCGCCGGCCTCGGCCCCCGCTGCCACGGCCACCGCGGCCACCGCCACGCCCGCCGCAGGCAAACGCTACACCGACGCCTCGCCCACCAACGTGGAAGACGCGTACAACGCGCTCAAGACCTACCTGATGCTGGCGGACAAGCGCCACGTCGAGGTTGCGCACCTGACTGACCAGATGACCCGTTTCTGGCGTGGCTGGCTCGAAGACAACCGCGGCAACATGCCGCGCGAGCAGCTGATCCGCTCGGCCGAACGCAACCTGTCGTTCTACCTGGCGCGCGTCAACGACGACAACTGGCCGCTGCTGGAAGGCAACCTGTCGCTGATCGACCAGTCCCGCGAGAACCTGCGCCGCGTGGTACGGGGCATGCCCGCACGCGAGCGCGCCTATGCCGAGATCAAGGCCCGCGCCTCGACCCGCTTTGCCCCGATGACGGTGGCCCGCATCGTCGGCGACACCGGCGCTTCCGTGGTCGCCGGCAGCTACGCCGTGCCCGGCACCTTCACGCGCGAAGCGTGGCTCGGCTATGTGCAGCCCGCCATCCGCGAAGCCGCCAGCAAGGAGCTGCAGACCAAGGACTGGGTGCTCAATGTCGCCGCGCGCGATGACCTGACCCTTGAAGGCAGCCCCGAGCAGATCCAGAAGACGCTGGTCATGATGTACAAGACCGAGTACGCGCGGGAATGGCAGCGCTTCATGCAAGGGGTGACGATCCAGGACTTCGGCAGCTTCGAGCAGGCGGTGGCCAGCATGAACCTGCTGGGCGATCCGGCCAATTCGCCGATCCGCAAGGTGCTGGACACCGCGTATGAGCAGACTTCATGGGACAACCCCTCGCTACTCAATGCCGGCCTGAAGCAAGCCAAGTCCGGCATGCTGGACTGGTTCAAGCGGCTGATCTCGCGTGGCACGCCCTCGCAGGTCAGCGTCAATGTCGATGTCAACGGCGCCAACGGCGCGGCGGGCACCATCCCGATGGGCCCGGTGGGCAAGGAGTTCTCCGGCCTGGCGCGCATCGTCGTGATGCATGACAACAATTCGATGCTGCGCGGCTACATGGAGTCGCTGTCCAAGGTACGCACGCGCTTCAACCAGCTCAAGAACCAGGGCGACCCGGGACCCGGCGCACGCCAGCTGATGCAGCAGACGCTGGACGGCAATGGTTCGGAGCTGTCGGACGCGCTCAAGTACGTCGACGAGCAGATGATGACCGGCCTTACCGACAGCCAGCGCCAGGCGCTGCGGCCGCTGCTGGTGCGCCCGCTGCTGCAGTCTTACGCCGTGGTGATCCGCCCCGCCAGCGTCGAGATCAACAAGGTCTGGAACGCACAGGTGTACCAGCCGTTCAGCCAGACCCTGGCGACCAAGTATCCGTTTGCCTCGGATGCCAAGATCGAAGCCAGCGCGGCGGAGATCGGCCAGATCTTCGGGCCGGAGGGCGCCATCGCCAAGTTCACCACCGCCACCATCGGCCCGCTGTCGGTGCGCCGCGGCGACATGCTGGCAGCGCGTACCTGGGGCGACCTGGGCCTGACGCTGGCGCCGGAGTTCACGACCAACTTCACGCGCTGGGTAGCGCCGCTGACCGGCGGCGCGGCGGGAGGGGGCGGCGGCGCCACGGCCGCGGCAGCCCAGCAGACCGTGTTCCAGATCCTGCCGACGCCCGCGACCGGCACCACCGAGTACACCATCGAGATCGACGGCCAGCAGCTGCGCTATCGCAATACGCCGGCGCAGTGGGCCAACTTTGTCTGGCCGAACCCGCAGGGCTCGCCCGGCGCCAGGATCACGGCGACGACGTTCGACGGCCGCTCCGTCGAGCTGCTCAACGAACCTGGCCGCTTCGGCCTCGAGCGCCTGATCGCAACGGCTGCGCGCAAGCGCCGCCCGGATGGCGCCTTCGACCTGACCTGGAGCCGCGACAATATCTCGGTCAGCGTGGCGCTGCGCATCATCAGCAGCCCGCAGACCGCGGGCAATGCCGGTGCGTCCGACTCGCCGCAGAGCCAGGGCCTGCGCGGACTGCGCCTGCCGACTGCGATTGCTGACGCCAATGCGCCGCTGAATACCGCAACGCCACCGGCCGCTTCGCCGTCGACGTCTCCCGCGGCGCCGCCGTCCGCCACCTCTGCCCAGAACCCGCAGGCCAGCACGCCGGGCAGCGCGCAGGCCTCGGCCCAAGTCAACCAAGGAGGTACGGCGCAATGAGCCAGCCGACCCAACTCCAGCTGTCCTATTTCGGCAAGATCCCGTCCCGGGGCGACTTCGTCAAAAGTGCCAATAACACCCAGCTGCTCGATACGCTGGACCGCTGGCTGGCGCAGGGCATGGAGCTGCTGGCCGAAGATCCGGCCTGGAAAGCCAGCTATGACGCCTGGAAGCCGATGCACTTCGCTTTCCTGGGTTCGCAGAGCAAGCTGGCCATCGCCGGTGCGCTGATAGCCAGCAGCGACCTGTCCTCGCGCCGCTTTCCGTTCCTGACGGCCGCGGCGATGGAGGTCGAACGCCCCTTGCACTTCATCGCCCGCAGCCCGCTGGCACTGGCGCGCCTGTGGACGCGCGCGGGGCAGCAGATGCATGCGCTGGCACAGGCCTCAGATGCCACCGAAGGCCTGCAGCAGCTGGGCCAGGCCCAGCTGGGCGTGGAAACGGGTGCCGGCGCCCAGACGCACGACGCAAGCTTTGCCGACTTCATCGACTTCCAGACCGTGGCCGGCCTCGAACACATGCTGGCCGGCCAGGGCCAGCAGGTACGACTGCGCCGCACGCTGCTGGCGCTGGGCATCCTGCTGCAGCCGCTGATGTCGTCCGGCTCGTCGCACCTGGAAAAAGGCCTGACCCTGCCACTGCCCGCCGATCCGCTCTACCGCAGCCTGGTGGCGAGCTTCTGGCTGGAACTGGTGTCGCGCTTCCTGCACCGGGCGGATTTCGAACTGTCGATCTTCCTGGGCCAGATCGGCGGCAACGAGCGGCTGGTGATCGGCTTCAACGGCGCCTCGTCGCGCACGCTGCACGGCGTGATCTCGCCGCTGGCCTATGCCGAGCAGAACATCAATATCGATGACCCCGAATGGGTCGAGCAACACGTCAACGGAGACTACGGCATGGCCAAGTTCGTCAGTTACATGGACCAGCCGCAACTGTCGCTGCGCCTCGCGCTCGATACCTTCCGTGAAGTCTTTGCCGGGGAATGAGCATGGGTTTCGATGCAGTACGCAACCGGGCAACTAATTTCAAGGCTGCCTCCATCGCCGTTAAAGCGCGCACGCCATCGCTGGCAGCCGGATTGCTGGCCGCGCTGACGATGCTACCCGGCCACGCCGCACCGGGCGATCCCGGTACCACCGGCATCGCTGCGCCTGCTGCCACCGCAGCCGCTGCTTCAGCCCGCGTCGTTGCAGGCGGCGCCGTTCCTGACGAGGCCACCAAGGCCAGCGTGCTGGCGCGCCTGCGCGAGCTATATGGCAGCGCCAACGTGGTGGATCAGATCGAGGTCGGCAACGTGGTCTCGCCGCCGAACTGGTCGGCCAATGTGCAGAAGATCCTCTCGCCGCAAATCAAGCAGGTCAGCCGCGGCCAGCTCAGCATCGACGGCACCCAGGTATCCGTACACGGCGACGTCCGCAACGAAGCCCAGCGCCAGCAGATCGCCAGCGACATGGCTACCGGCCTTGGCCAGGCCTATACAGTGAAGAACGGCCTGCGCGTGCCGGCTTCGGAACAGAACCTGCTCGACCAGACCCTGGCCAATCGGATCATCGAATTCGAGACCGGCGCAGCGACGCTGACGCCCAAGGGCCGCGCCATCCTCGATGAAATGGCCGCGGTGCTGCCACGCCTGAGCGGCCGCAAGATCGAGATTGTCGGCCACACCGACAACTCCGGCAGCCGCGCGCTGAACCTGACGCTAAGCCAGGCACGCGCGGAGACGGTGAAGAACTACCTGATCGGCAAAGGCGGCGAACCCGGCATGCTGACGGCAGTGGGCGTGGGGCCGGACCAGCCGGTGGCGCCGAACGACAAGGAGGAAGGACGGGCGAAGAACCGGAGGATTGAGTTCCGGGCGGGGCAGTAACCGCGCATCGCGGTGAATCACGCCGGCGCTACGATGCTGCCGGCGTGGCTTCGGATCATGCGTCGTTATCGATCGACGGATCCGTGGTCACACCCAGCAGTTCCTCGATCTGCGACAGCGTGGCATCGTCCTTGACCACCGTACGCAGCCACGCGTGCAGCGGCATGTCGCCCCACTTCGCAGCGCGCGCCGCCAGATAAGCCACGGGGCTGTGCGGTTCCGTGCGTCGGAAGAAATCCGCGACTTCGCGCAATTGGGCCAGGGCCTGGGCGCGCGTGCGAATGGGGCCGGACTGGACGGCGTCGGCAGAGCCAGCCGGCACGCTTGCATGTCCGCTCTGCGTAGGCGCCGATGTTGTCTGGCTCGCCTCCGCACCGGCGGGCCGCTCCACCGGCTTGCCGACAAAGCGCTCCACCAGCATGCGCACTGCTTCCAGCGCCTCGCGCGCCTGGCGGAAGCTGGGCGCATGCTCGCCGGCCCGCTCGTCCAGCACATCGCCGAGCAGCTTCAGCGCTGCTTCGCAGGACACCAGATCCGCATGCAGCGCCGTATAGAATGCCACCGGCGTCTTCTTGCGCGCCGCTTCGAATTGCTCCTGGCTGACCTTGCCCTGCGACAGCTCGTCCGCCTGCTCCGGATCGCGGCGAATCGCTTCCGCGAGATGCGTCGCCACCTCCCAGTCGACATACGTATAGCCACCCGCCGATGCATCGACCAGCGGAATCTCGCGGATCAGCTGGCTCGACCGCCCTGCCAGCCATGTCACACTGCCGGTGCGGTAGTCGACATCGTCAGCTTCCATCACCGGGTGCAGGTGATCCCAATATTGGCTGCAGAGCTCCGCTGTCAGGCGGTAGCCATCGCCCAGGCCCGCAAAACCCCGCTCCTTCGAAAGCGCCTCGGTCAACCAGACCGCCAGGCGAAGATCCTTGGTGCGGTCCTGCAGCAGCGAGGTGGCAATGCCGATCACCTCGCGCCAGTCCGCCTCCTTGATATCCGTTACCCAATCGCCCTGGTCCAGCGACGGATCGTCAGCACGGCGCGCCTCCTGGATGCGGTCGAATTCAGCGGAAAAGAGGAGGTCTTCGCCACAGGGTTGGTCGCCAGGAAGCGGAGCAAGCAGGCGGTCGAACTGGAGGGATGCCATGGTGGTTGATCAGCCGTGGGAACAGGAAGCAAGTGTACCGTTGGCGGTGCGGTAAGGCCATGGGCGTGGTGTCAGTGCGCGGATTTGCGACGTACACTCTGCCGGACAATGCAGGTTTACCGGCGCGATTTTGTGCTCGGTGTGTTCCACATCCGTAAAATTTCCGTTGCCCCTTGTCATGCCTTCCCGCCAATGAAAGGTCTGCTTAGAACCCTGTCACTACATGCCACGCTGGTCCTCATTGTTTTACTCGTTCCCGTGGCAGTGTACGAACTGGTCTCGCAGTCCAGGTTTCGGGATGTGGAACTGTTGGCATTCGGCGGCGCCCTGGTCTATCCAGCGTACATTGGACTGTGGATCCGAAAGCTGCGAAGTGCCCGGGCCAGGTTCATTCTTTATCATCTGCTGCTGGTACTGGCGACAGCATTCATCGCGCTCATCGCCGGCGGAAATCAGCCCGCCATGGCCAGGATTGTGATTCCCGCGATCGTCGGTGCCGCCGCACTGCCCGTTGCAGCGATTGCCGGGCTGCGCGGCAACCGGTGGCTCGCCGTTACGGGCTTGAGCAGTGCCGCCATATCGCTGCCTGTCGGCGCCGCCCTGTCGTGGGGCATTTTTGTTGCTGCAGCGCTGTCCGGTTTGCGCGGGGGTATATAGCGGCGCCGCCACTAAATGCTAGTGCCGAGCGATTCAAGCGGCGGTTCCGTCTGGACCAAGCCGCGCCCTGCGCTCGGCATCGTATTCAAGGGCTAGTTTCACCGCCTGTTCGCGGTATGCCAGCAACTGCTCGTCTCCTTCAGGGCCGCCGGTCTTTGCGTTGCCGGCATAGCTGGGCTCCTCGAGAATGAAGGGATCCCGCGGGTCGATCACGCAGGCATTCTCCACATCCTCCGGCCAGACAGGACGCTTGCAGGTTTTCATTGCAAGGTAGCGAAACAGAGCCCACGGCAAAGTGATGGGCAGCATCAGGATGCCAAGAAAGCCCGAAAACTGCCCACTGACCTGCGTGATCACCATATTGCGCAGCGTTGTTTCTGTCGAAACGGTGAGTGCCAGCGGTGGGAATGGCAGGCTCTGCGGGCCTTCTTCCATATAGCGACGCACCATCTCCCAATGTTCCAGTACCGCACCGCGACTGGTGCTGCCATCCATGCCGACGGCAAAGGTATCGCGCACCATGCGTTGATCGTCCAGGACATTGCAACGCAGGTCGAAGGTGTAGTGGCCCGGATTCCCAGCTGCTGGACTAGATCGGCCGATGTAGAAGTAGGCACTGTCCCAAGGTATGGTCAGCACACCGCCCGGACCGTTGTGCCGGAAGACGTAGACCATCCTGTTCTTGCGGTTGAAGCGGATCGGGTAGTGGGTGTAGCAGAAGAAGTCTTTGAGCCAGATGAATTTGATCACGCAGAGCGTAAACAACAACCATGCGGTGAGAAATATCCAATCGGCAGTGATGAAGGCTGCGTCCCGCGCGGTGCCATCGTCCCGAAGTCTGTACATCGTTGACGCGATATGGCCAGAAAATGCCAGACCCATGCCAACGAATGGTGTTGCGCCCATGGCCGCCCAACCACGCTGCAGGAAGTGTCTGTCCACGTACTCAACGAAAGTGGAATTCATGGCCAACACGCCGTGGTCGTTTGGTGGAAGTGTTGAAGCTGGCTGCTTGGTATCCAGATATTCAGCTACTTCGTACTCACGTAACGGCCGGCTCACCGTATAGCGAGTGAGCCAACCCGCGTATTCACCCTCTTCCATGCTTTCCCTATCAACAAGTTCGAAAACCACCTCAAGCAAGCGACGTAAATCGCCGCTCCAACTTCAGCCATGCCGCATCCCATAAGGAGCGTCGATACGATGCTCACGATTGTCCGTCGACAGTTAAGCAGAGGTAGCCTCCCTCTCGAACGCGGCCATTTTGCCAAACGAGATTTTCGTCGCCGCAAAACAGGCGGTCGGTAGCCCTAACGCCAGTCGCGCTGCCATAAAGAACCACCGCTGGACGGGTGTGGACTTGTCTCGATCGCAATCCCCCAAACGCCCCGGACACCACTCTCTTAGCGCGCTAGTGCTTCCTGAAGCCCTTCCTCCGTCCCCCAATGTTTCATGAATTGCACCTCATCTGCCAACGACAGCCTGCCTTCGGCGCGATAGACCATCGCTGTCATCACCGCGCCAGTCTGAACAGGCCTGTCCTCTGGCTCTCCCATGCCTGAATCACTTTCCCATGCCGTGGGGAAGCGCGGCCAGAAACAAGTGGATTGCACAAGCGCCATGTACAACGGTAGATAGAGCGACACGTCCATTTCCAGCCTGCATTGCGCAGCGCTCGGCATGCCGCAGTAAGTGCTATATGCAGGCGGCAAGAAGTGCGGGATCTGTTGGAATGTCACCGGTGCTTTGGGCGGGATCACGTCGATGGAAGGACCATACTTCATGTACCGACGAATGTATTACCATAGTCCCGCCACGGCTTCCGGGTAGTACGCGGTCGTTGCCGAGTCGATGAAGATAACATCTTCGCCTTCCGCTGCAGGGTCATCCTTGTCGAAGGGCGGATGGTAAAGCGCCAGCGGCTGCGCCTGGTGGTAACGGACAACTTTTTGTTCCATACGCGCGGGAAATGGCTTAAGTATCGCTTGCAGCCGATCCCACTCGAATACCTTATTGCCGCCGCAATACCCTGGGCGCAATACATAGACCTTTCGTGTTTTTCGGTTGAAGCGGATCCGCCCCCGCAGCGGACCAAAGAACGCCGTCCGTGCGCCAAGACCCACAAACATCATGAACACAAAAAAAATACAACCCGCCGCGAAGAAATGGACGAGCGTCCAGCCCCCGATCAACAACGGCAACATCTCCGATTCGTAGGCTTCCGACCATCCAAGAAAGAATATCCTGCCGAACACTAGCGGATGAACGGCCAGCCCATACCACATCCAAAGCGTGAACAAACAGGCCAGCAATACCAACAGTGCCCATGAAGCCACCAAGCTTTGCACACTAAATCCGGGATTGGCTAGCTCCAGATAGGCATCATTCTGCGCGTAGGCGCACCGCCCTGGAATAAACACGCCTTCTGCCGCGCCAGCCTGCTCGACACGCCAGCGGCGTTGCCCGTCGATATTCAATAATTCTCGACCTTTCGCGATGGATTTCCGCCTCGCGCGTATGTATTCGTATTCGCGACCGAACATGAAACTCCTTGCATGTTTCAGCTTTTTCATCCGGCAATTTGGACCGAAAAACATGCGAAACGGTCGCCAAATCGTGCAACTCCCAGATCGCCAGCGTCAGGGTACCATTCAGGACTTGGATCCACCTTTAAGCAGTTGTCCCATCCGGACCAAAACGATTTCTCCGCTCGGCATCGTACTCCAGGGCCTTCCGCAGCGCACGCTCGCGGTAGGCCAGCAACTCATCCTCGCCTCCGGGCGCCCTCGTCTCAAGATCCCCGGCATAACGCGGCTCATACTGGACAAAGGGATCATCCGGATCGATAACGCAGGCTGCCTCTACCTCTGCCGGCCAGACGGGGCGCTTGCAGGTTTTCATGGCCAAATAGCGGAACAGCGCCCACGGCAACGTAATAAACAGCATCAGGACTCGCCAGATACCGGAAAACTGGCCGCTCACTTGCGTAATTACTGCATTCCGAAAAGTCGGTTCGGTGCTGACCGTCAGCGCCAGCGGTGGAAACGGCAGCGATTGCAGTCCATCCTCCATGTACCTGCGAACCATTTCCCAATGTTCCAGGACTGCACCGCGACTGTTACTGCCGTCCATTCCAACCGCGAATGTATCGCGGACCATTCTTTGATCGTCGAGGACGTGACAACGCAAATCGAACGTGAAATAAGTCTGTCCGCCCATAGCGGGCGCGGAACGTCCGATGAAGAAATAGGCATCGTCCCAAGACACAGTCAGCACGCCTCCCGGACCGTTGTGTCGGAAAACGTAGACCAATCTGTTCTTGCGATTGAAACGAATCGGGTAGTGCGTATAGCGGAAAAAATCTTTCAGCCAGATGACCTTAACAACGAATATCGCACACGAGATGCATATCATGGTAACGATCCAACTAAATGCTACCATTGCATCGCTAGGGTCAGATCCATCCTCACGCGGTGAATATATGGTAAACCCAAATAATCCAGCAAAAAACAAAGCCAGAAAAATGAATGGAGCCCCTCCCATTGCAGCCCATCCGCGCTGCAAAAAGAACCTATCCATGTACTCGCAAAAAGTTGAGTTCAAGCGAAGTAGTCCGTGATCGTTCGGAGGTAATTCTGCAGCCGGAGTTTTAGGATCCAAATATTCCTCTTCCTCATACTGACACAGGGGCCTATCCAATTTATATCGAGTAATCCAACCTGCATACTCACCGTCTCTCATTAACTTACTCCAATCAAGCCTTCAGCATCGCCTCATAGGCGGATTCCTGTTCTCTCAAGTGCTTGAATCTACCATGCTCATGACGTCCAAATGGCGACTTATCGAGCCAGATCTCAACCTTGTTGTCACGAATTATAGTGATTAGCCATTCACCCAACATGGAAAGCAATGCAAGAGCAAGCAAGAGTAGGAATCCTAAGCCGGCACTTAGCAACCCAAAGAGCATGAGACCAGCGATGACGCCTCCAGCGAGCGCCGAGCTTATATAAAGCACCGCCATAGGAACGTCTCCGCGCATCACCGCCTGCCAACCCTTCCAAGCGTCCAGCGCGGCGCCTAGGAAACTACCAACTGTGCCAATACATTTTCCAAAAAAAGCGACCAACGCTCCGCGAGTTGGGACCTGCGTCAGGAATACTCGAAACGGGCGAACAAGCGCGGTCTTTCCCCATGCAGTTCGCTCTAGCGCTTTTCCAAATAGTTCCACACCGCTTCCCGCCAAGCTGGTCAACGCACCGACGAGTTGCAGCTGTCTTTGTCCCATCGTTCCCTTTTTTGTATCAGGCATATCGGCGAATGCCTGCCAGACATTCCAACCGTCCAAAATCATCCCAGCCGCACCCAGACCGATATCCAACTTGATCCCGCTTGCCGTCCTGCTTCGCAGCACGGATCTTAGCTGATCCTCTGTCAATAGCACGTTATCCAGTTGATCCAATCTGGTGCCGTTGAACAAACGCTTACTCTCCTCATCCCAGAAGACCGTCCAGTAGAAGACGCGCCTACCCCTAGCATTCCTCGCATCGGGGGCACGAGCTCGAGCACCGGATCGCTCGGAAAGTTCCGTCCTGACGTGGCGGTCCACCTGCCTCCGCAATGCCTCGCGATCAACATTAGGACTAACCCGCGCCAGTTCGTCGACGATGATGTGGGCTAGCTCAGCCTCCGAGGCCCGAATTTTTAGCCGGTTTAGCGGTTTATTGGCGAGCAAACCGAGCAACGCCAACTGCCGATAGCGGACTGCAAGACTGACCGCTGCGTCTCCAGCTTTTCCAGCGACTGCCCGACCGGACCGGCCAAGCAAAGTGACGATAGGCCCTGACACGCTGTAAGCCAAGCGCGCGACGCCTGTAAATGCCCCCGCCAACTCATTCGCATGACCCTTTTCTAGTACGTGGGCAAAGGCCTTGAATACATTGCTCCAGGCACCAGGATTGCCTACTTCCAACTCCGCAGTCGCCGCCTTCTCCAATTTCTTAGCCGCCTCGGAGTTGTCAAGCACAAGTGCTCGCAGCACCGTGTTCTTGCGCTCCGTAAATGAACCCTGCAACTCTTTGAGAAGGATGTCGGAAACCGGCTGGATACCAACAATGTCATACAGGCAAGCCATTACCAGGCTGGTCATGGCTTCGCCGCTCTTGATATCGGTGTCATCGTGGTTGCAGGCCATCGCCTCACGATATGGTGTTCCTCCGTACCATTTCACAAAGCTCCGTGCCAGGGGCGCTAAGGTATTCTTGGCGTACGCGTTCATATCGCGCTCGAGCTCTTTATCGAAGGCCTCTCGGTTAGGCTCGCTGTAATCGTTCAGATACTCCTTCCAAGCATTTCGCCGCGCGCGCTTTTCTTCATCCGGCGTCAGTGCCTTCAGCCCATTCTGCTCCCATACCTTTTCCTCCAGATCTGGGTCATAGGGCGTTGCAACCGGCATTCCGTCGGCATACGTATAGACGGCAACGCCGGAGGTGTTTCGTTTGACTTGGAGCGCTTCCTGCACCGCCTGCTCTTCAATGGCATGGCGCATGCCCACAATGGTCGTGGAGGTGGCGTGTTTCCAGTCGCGGCCCTTGTCGCGTTCGAAAATATCGGCTCGCAAGCGCAGCAGTTGCGCAACTTCTAAGGCCAAGCCAACGGGGTCGTCAACTGCCAGCATTGGGGCAGTCATGCCCATACGCTTTGCTTGCGAATTTGCCCAATTGACGAGACCAGGCAGCTGTTCGCTCAAGCCGTAAAACGCCTGTGGTGAGTGAGAAAATGCGGATGGTTGTCCCGCCATTTCGCTTGGATAGGTGCCGCGCTTGGCCGCTTCGGGGCGGGTCTCCTTGATCATATAACCGGCCTCGGACAATTGGCCACTTAGCTTCTCCAAAGAATCAGCGTGTCGGTGGCTTCCTCCCTTCCAAAGATCCAGACGGAGCTCGCGCATATGGCGCGCTCGCTCCTTTGCATTGGTATGCGCCTTCCATACACGTTTTGTCCACGGCGTATCCGAGAAGCCGAGCCAGATTCTTTCCGCAGAACTGGCATCTGGAATCATGATGCAACGGGCCAGATAGGGATGGTCGGGTTCGCGCTGGCAACTGAATTCGATGGCATCCTTTGGCGGCTGCAGCAATGCGTCAATGGACTGCAACTTGTCCGTGTCCATCTTCTCCAGGACACTGTGTTTGATCTCGGTCGCAAAGGGGTACAGGTACCCTTTTTCCGTGACCACGTAAGCGTCCCAGCTGCCACGCTTTTCATTGCACACATAGAGGTAGCCGGGCCGCATGAGACGCAATGTGTAGTGCTGCCCTGCCGGCAGGCCGTTCTCTTGGACGCCCTCACCAAAAGGACCACCAAGCCGTGGTGCCTGTTTACCCTTGCCTATGTCATCGCGGGCGATCGCATACCGGACAGGCAAGATCGGCAGGCCCTTCTTTTGGCAGAATGGGCAACCGGCTTTGTTGTTCTTCGGAGTCGTACCAGATTGGGTCATGGTTGTCTCATTACGCTGTCGGCACCCGGCTGTTCAGTTCATCCGCCATACTGAGCCAAGCAGAATCGTCGAGGTCCGCACATGCGGCAGCATAGCTTGCCCTTTTGGTAGCCGCTTGTCCAAGACGTTCCAGTAACTGCGGATGATGGTGGATCTGCGGATGAAAGCGGACGGCTTGAATCGCGCAAAACAGCCAATCCTCGTTATCGGTGAGCGCGAGTTCTGTACTGGACTGAACCAGTGCCGCATCCAGTCGCTGAAACAGCGCGTCGTTCTGCGATAGCTCGGGCGCCAGAATCTCAAGTTCCGTCAATGCCCGGTTAATTAGGGCCAGGCGCTCGAGCGTCGCCCACTGGTGGGAGTGCAGGACCAATCGCTGGCCGGCACTGTATTGCGCGAGACGGCGACCAGTAGTCCAGCCGCTGGATGCTGGCCACGACCAGACGCTGATCGGCCCGCAAAATGACACATGCTGCATGGCAGTCAATAACCATTGCAAGTGGCGCATGACACGCGGGTCGTAATAGCGAAGCAGGTAACGCTGTCCATTGTCCTGTCGTACCATCACTAGAAGGCGGCTAAGATGCGCACTCAGCACGGAGCTCTCGGCGTCGCTCTTGAGCAGGCCGCAAAGATATGTGTCCCCCTGCTGTTCCCTCGCTTCTATACGACCCAGCACGATAGCGCGTTGCGGCGCGGTCAAATCATTGAAACTTAACAGTAACGGCATGAACTCCGCCTGCTCTTTCAGTCCTGGAGGTGCCAGCCTGGTAACCGGAAGGTCCTCCCACTCTTCACGTTCAAGCCGCAGCGGATTCAGCAGCGCGTATGCGAAATCTGATAGCCACCGGTGACAAAAAGCGGAGTGGCCAGCAGGCCTGTCGGCAACGCCCTGTCTTATGCCGGATTCAGCGTAATTCATCAGATGGCGATGTTGTGCGGACATAACTAACGAATCAGGACTGAATTGGAACGATGCCGGCACCGGTGGATTCGGCGCCCAGCGTCTGATACTCGCACAAGGGTAGCTCTCCCTTAGGCAGGCTCGTATTTGCCCCACCGCCCCCCGGCCCCACAAACAAATGCTGCCCCCCCTTAAACGTAGTCATCCCCGGCGCATGCACCTCGATCGTGTTCCCCAGCACCCGGATCTGCGCCCCGGCCGCATTCAATAGCACATGCTCCTTGGCTTGCACATTGACCGCCCCCTGAGAGGAGGACACCGTCACCAGCTTTTCCGCGGCAAAACGTCCCTGGCCCTGCAAGCTGGCAACCCCCACCTTCCCACTCGCCGCATGCATGGCAATCCCCGCACCGGCCTCACCCCCAGCCTTGCCATGGGTGAACAAACTTAGCCCGTCAGCCACCGCCACCGACAAATTCCCGCCCGCCGCCACATTGGCATCCTTCTGCGCCGCCATCGTCAGTTGCGTACCCGCGACCAGCACCGCATCGGCGGGCGTGGTTGCGGCGATGCCCTTGGGGGCGGAGACCTGCAGGTGGGGCTCGTTGTAAGCAGTGGCGATGGCCTTGCCATCGGTCCCCGTTTCCGTATGGCGCAGCACTTCGGTGGTGTGCTTCAGCTGGGCGATGGCCGGCAGTTCGGCGGGGGCCGGCTCCTCCGGTAAATCCGCCTTCTGCTTGCGTGCGACATCGGCCAGCGAGGTCAGCAGTTCGGTGCTGGCTTCCACCTGCGTTGCAGCGCCCTCGCTGTCCAGCAGCGGCACGCTGGTGCCCGCGCCGTGGGCGGTCAGCAGCATGCCGGAGCCGCCGCGCAAGGCGCCGCTGTCGGCTGTTTCCAGCGCGGCGCCGTGGCCGAGTGCCGCCTGGCGGGCGTTGTCACGCTGGTCCAGGTGGTGGCCCAGCGTCAGTGCCGAGGCTGCCTGCGTGGTCGACAGCAGCGTGCGGCTCTGCCCGGCGGTATCGTCGAAGACCAACTGGTTGTAGCCGCCGGTGCCGTCCTGGCTGTGGCCGAGTGCCTGGGTCTTGATGCCGGACAGCACCGCATTGTGGGCGTGGCCTTGCTGGCCATCGGGCTGGCTGTTGCCGTCCTGCTTGCCATCGGTTGCCTCGTTGCTGCCTGCAAACCACGCAGGTGCGTTGCCGGTGGCGTTGGCGGCGCCGGTCTGGTTCTGGTTGTACTGAGCGCTGGCCTGTCCGCGGCCGTTGTAGGCGGCCCCGATCACCACCGGGCGGTCGATGTCGCCATGCTGGAATTCCACCACCACTTCCTGGCCGACACGCGGCAGTGCCACGCCGCCCCAGTTAGGGCCGGCAGCCGCGGTCGATACGCGCACCCAGCTGCCCAACCCGGCTTCGGCGCGGGCGTTGTCGTCGCCGGCGGGATGAGACAGCCGGCTGGCCGAACGGGCGCCGCGCTGCCAGTGGAACTGGACCTTTACCCGATGGTCGCGGTCGGTATGCACCGGACCTTCCGTGCCGATGACGATTGCGGTCTGGGCGCCGGTGACGGTGGGCCGCGGGTGCAGTTGCCGGCCCTGTCCGTCAAGCTGTTGCGGGCGGTATGGGACCTTTGCCGGTACTACCGTAAATTGGTTGCGGTAGAACGGCACGTCCGCGGCTGCCGTAGCGCCTTCTGCTGGCGCCGCAGCAGCCTGGTCTGTCCCGAGCAATTGATCGATGACGCCCCGGAAGCGCTCGTTCAGGTTGTTGCGGGCTGCGTGTGCGACCGCCAGGACGACAAAACGGCGCTCGTCGTCCCCCTGCACGCGCTCATAGTCATAGTGGCCGGTCAGCATGAAGCGGCTGGCAGGCGCCAGCGTGCGTACGCTGCCCTCGCCAGAGAACGATAGGCGCCGTACTTCCAGCGCCTCCACCAGTTGGCGGGCATGGCGCTGTGCCTGCTCGCCGTCCTCGAACCAGTATTGGCCGGGGTAATCGGTGTCTTGCAAGGACGGGGCGGCTGAATTGCCCTCGGCCGGTGCACCGGCTTCGGCACTGCGCACCGCCTTGGCACGATAGTCCCAGCTGGCCACGGCGACGGCGTTGGTCTGCAGCCTGCGCGCGCCTTGCCAGCGGTCGATCACGTCTTCGGCAGCGGTGGCATCGGCGCGGCCGAAGCGGATGCTGGCCTGCTCGTTGTCCTGGAAGACATCGTTGGCATCGGCGATCACCATGCGGTGCGTGCCAAGTGTCTCGCCGTCGGCGGCTTCATGCTCGAAGAAATAGAACAAGCCCTCTTCAGCGAGCAGGCGCGTCACGAAATCGAAGTCGCTTTCTTCGTACTGCGTGACGATGCTGCGGCGCGGATATGCCGAGGGGTCGCGCAGCGCCCAGCGCCACGCCGGCACCAGCTTGCCCTGACCGTTGTAGTCGCCGAACACGCTGTCCACCGCGTCGACCACCGACATGTCCTGGAACAGGAAACTGTCGCGCCGGTGGCGCAGGAACGCCAGCCATGGCTCGACCACCATCCGGTAGCGCGCCAGCCCGCCATTGGCGCCCACGCGCTCAAAACGTGTGACGTGGCCATGGAAGGGCCGCAGCGTGATGCGGCTGCGCTGGGTCAGCAGGTCGACGCGCACGGCCTGGCCCAGCAGGCTTTGCGCTTCAATGCCGGCGTTATCCGACACCGCCGTCAGTTCGATGCGGAACCCGCCGCCGTCCAGCTGCTCTGCCGCTTGCAGCTGCTCCGGCATCAGCGCGTCTTGCCCAAGGGGCGTCTGCAGGCGCAGCAAGCGGTTGGCCTGCGAGAAAGCGGCGCCAAGCAATTTGGCCAGGTCGGTCGCTGAAACCATGGATTACTCCCGCGATGTCACGAGTCTGCGCATGCCGATATCAGCTGATGCGGTACTTGAACTCACCGTTCTTGCCGGTGGTGACCTTGATCTTGCCGACACCGCCGCCTTCTGCCATGCGAACCAGCACGGTCTGCGCGATTTCCGGAAGCAACGTGCCGTTCAGGATATGGTCGACGGCACGCGCACCGGCATCGACTTCGGTGCAGCGCGCCAGCACCGCCTCGACCAGCGCGTTGTCCCACTGGAATTCCGCCTGGTGATTGGCGGCCACGCGGTCGCGGATGCGGCCCAGCTTGAGCGTGATGATCTCCACCAGCACGTCGTCCGGAATCGGGTAGTACGGCACCACCTTGGTACGCCCCAGGAAGGCCGGCTTGAACGCCTTGTACAGCGTCGGTCGCAGCATCTCGGCCAAGGCATCGGCGTCAGGCAGTTCCTCGGCGGACTTGTTCAGGCAAGCCTGCATGATCGCCGACGAGCCGACATTCGACGTCAGGATGATGATGGTGTTGCGGAAGTCGATGGGCCGCCCTTCGGCATCGTCCATCTCGCCCTTGTCGAACACCTGGAAAAACATCTCCAGCACGTCCGGGTGGGCTTTCTCGATCTCGTCCAGCAGCACGACGCTGTAGGGGTTGCGGCGCACGGCCTCGGTCAGCACGCCACCCTCGCCGTACCCGACATAGCCAGGCGGGGATCCCTTCAAGCCCGACACGCTGTGCGCTTCCTGGTACTCGCTCATGTTGATGGTGATGAGCTTGCGCTCGCCACCATAGAGAATATCTGCAAGCGCCAGCGCGGTTTCGGTCTTGCCCACGCCAGAGGGTCCAGCGAACAGGAACACGCCGCGCGGCTTGTTGGGATCTTCCAGGTTAGCGGTGGCGGTGCGCACGCGCTGGGCGATGGCATCCAGCGCATGGTCCTGGCCGATCACGCGCGCAGCCAGCAAGGGCTTCAGGTTCAGCACCGTGCGCAGCTCGTCCTTGACCATGCGGCCGAGCGGAATCCCGGTCCATGCCGATACGATCTCCGAGACCACGTGACCGTCCACCTGCAATGGCACCATCGGCGCTTCACCCTGCAGCGCGCGCAGTTCGGCAAGCAGCCGCTCGAGTTCGTCAGGCTCGGCGGCCACGGCGGCTGCCTTGCGGCTGCCCTTGCGAGGCATCGCCACCACATCGCTGCTGGCGGCCATGGCAGGTTCCGCGGCCTCCGCCTCGGCATCACTACCCTGCTCCCGCGCCGTGCGCAACGCCTGGATGCGTGCCACCAGCTCGCGCTCCTGCGTCAGCCGCGCATCGGCCGCGGCCACGCGTTGCTCCAGTTCGGTCCGCTGCGCTTCCAGCGCGGTGAGCCGCTCGGCGTGCGCGGCGCCGGCCCGTTGCTCGCGCTGCAGCGCGGCCAACTCCACGCCCAGGCGTTCCAGCGCCTTGCGGTCGTCCTCGATCGCGCCCGGCGTCGCGTTCTGTCCCAGCGCCACCTTGGCGCAAGCGGTATCGAGCACGCTGACCGCCTTGTCCGGCAACTGGCGGCCGCTGATGTAGCGATGCGACAGGCGCACCGCCTCGGTGATAGCCTCGTCCAGCACGCGCACGCCGAAATGGCGCTCCATCAGCGGAACCATGCCGCGCAGCATCGCTGCCGCCAGGGTCTCGCTGGGCTCGTCCACCTTGACCACCTGGAAACGACGTGCCAGCGCGGCGTCCTTCTCGAAATACTTCTTGTATTCGCTCCACGTGGTGGCCGCGATGGTCCGCAACTCGCCACGCGCCAGCGCCGGCTTGAGCAGGTTGGCGGCATCGTTCTGCCCGGCCTGGCCGCCTGCGCCGATGATGGTATGCGCTTCGTCGATAAACAGGATGATGGGCTGCGGGCTCTTGCGGACCTCTTCGATCACGTTCTTCAGGCGATTCTCGAACTCGCCTTTCACGCTGGCACCGGCCTGCAGCAGACCCATGTCGAGCGTACGCACGGTCACGCCTTGCAGCGGAGGCGGCACGTCGCCCACCGCAATACGCTGCGCAAGGCCTTCGACCACCGCGGTCTTGCCGACGCCGGCTTCGCCGGTCAGGATCGGGTTGTTCTGCCGGCGCCGCATCAGGATGTCGATGACCTGGCGGATTTCGGCATCGCGCCCGATCACCGGGTCGATGCGGCCATCGCGGGCCGATTGGGTCAGGTCGACAGTGAACTGATCGAGCGCCGGCGTCGCGGTCAGCGCGGGCGCCGCCGTGGCACCGTTGGCGTTTGCCGTGGCCCCACTGCCATCGGCAATGTCCACCCCCTGCTCCCTCTCTTCGGAACCGGCGGTCAGCTTGTCGAAATCATGCTTGAGGCGGTCCGCATCGAACTCGGCAAAGCGATGCGAGCCGCGTACCGCCAGCGGCGCCAGTGCCGGCTCCGTCAGCAGCGCCAGCAGCAGATGGCCGGATCGGATGCGGGTGGTCTGCGAGTCGAGCGACGCAATCAGCCACGCATGTTCGAACAGCTTCGGCAGATAGGGTGAAAAGGCCGGCGTGCGCGTGTTGCCGTTCTTGAAGCGCGCGATTTCCACTTCCAGGTCGCGCTGCAGCGCCGAGGGATCGATGCCGCTCGCCCGGACCGCCACCGAAAAATCGCTGCGCGCGTTCTCCAGCAAAGCCAGGAACAGGTGCTCGAGGTCGACCTCATAGTTGCCGCGCGCCATGCACAGCGACGCGGCACGCTCGGCGGCCTGCCGGCAGCTTGCATTCAGTTTGGCGATCAACGTCTTGAGGGGAATGGCCATGGCGGCTTGGGCTCCGGTAGGTGTGAATCGCGTTGGTGTCGCGCGTTAGCGGCGAAATCGGGATGAATTCAAAGCGTTGATCAGTGCACGGGCGCAAGCGTGTAGCGGGCATCGCTGCGGTCCCGGCGTGCCGGCCTGGTGCTGAGGAAGGTATCCCAGCCCAGCCTGCCGCTGCCTTCGGCGCCTAGCGCGCAGCCGGATACGTCGCTGGCGCGCAGGATGAGGCCGACTTCGTACTCCAGCGTCGCGCCGCACAGCACCGTCACCATCTTGCGCAAGGCCAGGGCGCCTTCGGCGCCGGGCAGGAAGTTTCGATATTGTTCGCGGCCCAACGGCCCCATCCAGATCCGCACGCGCAGGTCGCGCTGCCAGACGCGGGCTCCGGCAAGGGCGGTGGCGCCCAGCAGGTTGTTGGTGCCGCCGAGACGCGAATACTGTGATGGCGGCACCTGGTACCAGCCGCCGACGAACTGTTCCACCCGCACTTCCGCCTGGAAGTAGTCCGACAGCACCTGCTGCAGGTAGGCGGCCGATACCGGCCGGTGGCGCGCGGCGGTGGCATATCCGGCCAGCGCCTCGTCATGCACGACCCCGGCCGTGCCGGACAGGCTGCGCCGCATGGACTTGTCCGCCATGCCGGCCAGCGACAGCAGCAGCGGCAGGTAGTGCCGGTTGCGGTCGACTTCATGCTGGAACGGCAGCCGGTACTTCTTCCACGCCTGGTAGAACAGTGCCGTGGCCCGGTTCGAGAAGATGTCGAAGAAGGCGCGCGCGGCGCGGTCGCGCCGCAGGGTTTCGCGCTCGGACACGATCTCGGTGTAGTGCAACGGCAGCGCGCCCTGCGCCCCGAGCATGCCGAAGAAAGTGGGCGTGATCGACACCCCGTCCAACGCACCATCGGCCAACGCCTGTGCGAATGACTCTTCGCTCTCCAGCGCCCCGTTTAATTGGGTGGCAGGCTCGATGGACTGCAGTTCGCTCGGCGGAAACGACAGCGACAGCGTATTGCGGAAGGCGACTCGCGTGGCCAGCACCTGTTCGGGGACGCCGGCACCTTCGCGCGCATAGTGCAGCTCGAGCAACCGCACCGCCTGGAAGAACTCAAAGCGGTAGGGTTGCCGCAGCAGCGTGCGGATTACACCAGGATCGATTCGCCGCTGCGGGGTGCGCATCTTGCCAGTTCCTTGCCGCCGCGGCGCGAGACCGCGACCAGCTGCACAAAGCTGTTCAGGTGGACATAGAGGCCAAAGAAATGATCCATGACCCGGATAAAGCGATGCAGGCCGGTGCCGACGAAGGCATCCTCGTCCAATGTCAACTGGATCTCGAGCCCGCGCACAAAGGTGGCGAACGGCTTGCCGGCCAGCCACTGCGTCGTCGGCTTGTAGTCCAGCCCAACAATGCCCTCGATCTGCCGCGCCGAGATCGCACTGCGCGGCAGGTCATGCAGGCGCAGCATCTCCTTGAGCGTGGCCAGGCCGTTCTGCACCAAGGACAGGTGATTCAGCGCCAGCAGCGACACCAGCCGCCACTGCGACGAGCGCCCGCTGCTCAGCCGCATCGACGGCGTCGGCTTGCGCAGGAAGCTGATGCGGCGGGCGATCGAGCTGCCCTCCATGGCCAGGTCGCCATCGGGCTGGCCGAACGCGAGCAACGCGGGCAGGTCGCGGTTGGTACAGGTCACGCTCAGGCTCAGCGTTTCCGTGCTTGGGCTGGCGGGGTCGAAGTCCGAATCGACGATGGAGATCTCGGTCTCGAAGCCCGGGCTGCGTTCCGCTACCAGGGCATTGCGGCGGGCGATCCAATAGTGGCCGGCGCTGCCCGGATCTTCGCCGTGGTGCAGAGAGTAGAACGGCCGGAACTCCACCACGTCGTGACTGGCGGCGGTTTCACGCACAAGTTGGACCTGGTCGATCGAATAGATCTCGAAGCCATGCGCGCGGCGGCTGTCGGCCACCACCGGGTAAGCGGTGGCAGTATGCTCGATGCGGATCGGGTCGGCCTTTTGCCGGAACAGGTTGACCACCGGCGTGCAGTGCAGGCGCAGGTGGGCAGCGGCCAGCCCTTCGAGCAGGCGCGCGGTGTTGCTGTCGCTGCGCACCTCGGTCAGCACCAGGTGCAGCGTCACGCGGCGTACGGCGCCGCCGGGCAACAGTGCCCGCTGAACCGGATCCAGGTCAAGATCGAAGAAGTTGAATTTCTCGGCAAAGCCGAAATGCTCGCTCAGCAGGCGGTAGGCCGGATGCGAGCGCGCCGGGGTGTCGATCAGCGCCTCTTCCGCCCCAAAGCCGACCTCGCGCAGCGGCACCCGCTGCAGGCGCTTCCACACGCCCGGGCGTTCTTCCACATATGCCGCAGCCACGTGCAGGAACAGTGCGTCGCCCAGTGCCGCCACGAATGACGGCTCGCCATCCAGGTACACGCGTACCGCCTGGCGGCCCAGCGCATCCAGGCCGCCCTGCTCGCCCAGGTACTCCAGTTCGATCGAGATGGCACCGGTAGCGCCCTTGGGCAGATTGACGGTCGACGGCGCGGACACCGCCCGCTCAAAACCGGCAGCCGCGACGCGCAACGGCATGAAGGTCACGTCATAGGCGGTGCGGAATCGGCACTCTACCTTGCGTACCGGGCGCGTCGTCAGCAACGTGCCGCGCGGCACCGTGACCGGTGCGCTCAACTGCGCCGCCATGCCGGCCACGTCGAAATGCGCAATCGAACAGGACGGAAACGGGCTCAGGTAGTGCGGATACAGCACCTCCAGCAGCGCTTCAGTGAATTCGGGGTACTCGTCGTCGAGCTTCTTGCTGATGCGCGCGGACAGGAAGGCGAACGATTCGATCATCCGCTCGACGTGGGGGTCATCGCAGCCATCGGCCGACATTGCCAGACGCGCCGCAATCTTGGGATAGCGCTCGGCAAAGTCGCGCGAATACCGGCGCAGGAAGGCCAGTTCGCGTTCGTAATATGGCAGCAAGTCTTCCATTCTGTGTGGCCGGTGGTGACACTAGTGAGGCAGGTACGCAGCGATGGAGGTCTTTGGCTCCGACAGCCAACCTGACGCGCCGCCGCGCTTCAGCCCCGCCCTCGCGTGACCGAGTACTGCAGCGTCGATGGCTGCAGCATGGCATCGAAGCTGACCGGCTCGCGCGCGGGCCCCACCAGCAGTACTGCACTGATGCCGAAGCACAGCACGCTGGTGGCCCGCTCGTTGACCGACAGCGCGACGTTTACGTTCTGCAGCCGCGGCTCATGGCGCTCGATCGCATTGCGCAACGACTGGCAGATGTACTGGCGGTCATCAAAGCTGGCCAGGCTCAGCCCCGCGAAGTCATTGAGCCCATAGGTCAGCAGCGACCGGCGACATTCGGGCAAGCCGTTGAAATCGGCATCCTCATGGACGATGCGCGTGTTCAGCAGCGACTCGATATCGCGCGCGACGGTCGCCTTCAGCTCCTCCAGCGACAATTGCCGCAGCGCGCTGGGCAGCGGCGCATGCGGCTCATCGTCGAAGAGCTTGTCGAGCAGGCTGGGCTCAAAGCCTTTCATGGGAGCGAACAAGCAAATGCCGCGGCAACGCTGCCGCGGCAAGGCTTGACTGCGGGAACGTCAGACCGAGTAGGTCTTGTCGTTCTTGGTCAGGCTCCAGGCGCCCTGGGAGTTGCCGCCCTGGTTGCCGCCGATCTTCTGCTGCGTGTACTTCCACTGCACGGCAGCGTACTTCAGCGTGAAGCTGTCGCTGGGGATGCCTTCGGCAACCACGTTGGCCGACACGGCGCCCAGGATGGCGTTCTTCAGCTTGATTTCCAGGTACTTGACGCGCTTGCCTTCACCGTCGGCACGCAGGAAGTCGATGGTGACTTCGTCGAACGTGGTGCCGCCCGAGACGTGCTGGTACAGCAGCGGGCTGACCACGTCCAGATCCTTGGTGAACACCATCTCGCCGTGTTCGCAGCGCTCGGCGGTATGGCCGCCCGCGGTGGACGCGGTTGCCGAACGCGGCTGCGTGATGCTGTGCTTCCAGGTGTTGACCTCGATCCAGTCCTTGTGGTCCTTGTCTTGCGATTCGCCCTTGATTGCCGGGCTGCCGAACTTGACGTAGATATCCTTCATGGAAAGACCCTCGATGAAAATCGCTATTTAGGCTTCTTGCCAGTTGCCTGGCATTGCTAGGTACTGCGCCCGCATTCCCCCGCAGGGATCGCGGTCAGGAGTTTGCCGCTTTCGGCAAATCCGCAACCAGCCGCAGCGAGATCGACAGTTCATCAAGCTGGAAGTGCGGGCGCAGGAAGGCCACAGAGCGGTAAGTGCCCGGCTTGCCGGGTACTTCCGACACCTGGATCGAGGCTTCCCGCAAGGGGAACTGCGCCTTCTGCTCCTGGCTGGCGTTATCGTCCAGCAGAACGTATTGGGAGATCCAGCGGTTCAGGAAGCTCTCCACGTTCTGCGCTGAAGCAAAACTGCCGATCTTGTCCCGCATCATGGCCTTCAGGTAATGCGCCACGCGCGACACCGAGAAGATGTATTGCAGTTGCGCCGACAGCACGGCATTGGCATTGGCGCTGTCAGTGTTGTACTTCTTGGGCTTCTGCACCGATTGGGCGGCAAAGAACGCGGCGTAGTCCGAGTTCTTGCAGTGCACCAGCGGGATGAAGCCGAGGTCGCTCAGTTCCTTCTCGCGCCGATCGGTAATGGCGATCTCGGTCGGGCACTTGAGTGCGATTTCGCCATCGTCGGTCTTGAAGGTATGCGTCGGCAGATCCTCGACCAGGCCACCGCCCTCGACGCCACGAATGGCGGCGCACCAGCCAAAATCCTCGAACGCCGCAGTCAGGCGCGCGCCGAACGCCCACGCGGCGTTGCACCACAGGTACTTGCCATGGTCGGTGCCGTCCACATCCTCGACGAAGTTGAAGCCCTCGACCGTGGTGCCGTCCTTCGGGTTGTACGGCAAGCGCCCCAGGAAGCGCGGCATGGTCAGGCCGACGTAGCGCGAATCCTCGGATTCGCGGAACGACTTCCACTTGGCATATTCAACGGTATCGAACACCTTGGCCAGATCGCGCGGCTTGCCAAGGTCAGCGAAGGTCTCCAGGCCGAGCAACTCGGGCGACGCCGACGCGATGAACGGCGCGTGCGAGGCCGAGGCCACGTGCGACATCTGCTCGATGAAATAGACGTCCTCGGGCTGGCGCGTGATTTCGTAGTCGCCGATCAGCGCGCCGAACGGCGCGCCGCCAAAGGTGCCGAACTCTTCTTCGTAGACTTTCTTGAACAGCGCGCTCTGGTCGAAGTCGATCGCGGTCTTGAAGTCGCGCACCAGGTCGCGCTTGGTCGCGTTCAACGCCTTGATCTTGATCATCGTGCCGGTCTGCGTTTCCTTGACCAGGTACGACAGCCCGCGCCACGTGCTTTCCAGCTTCTGGAACTCCGGCGCATGCATCACGGCGCTGAGCTGGGCCGAGATCAGGCGATCCAGCTCGGCCACGCGCGCATCCAGCGTCGCCGACAGGTTGTCGGACACCACCACGGTGCCGTCCAGGACCTGGCTGACCAGCTCGCCGATGATGTCCTTGGCGCGCGCATGTTCGGAATCCGACTTCGCCACTTTGCTCTGCTCGACGATCTCATCGAGCAGATTCAACGTGCCGACAGCCACGCCGGGCTGGGCAACTGCAGCAGACTGGTTATCAAGCATCGTCGCCACCGTTCCTGGCATTGGCACCGAGCTTTTGCAGCGACTCGGTATTGGTCAGCACCTCCGAAAGCAGGTCTTCCAGCTTGTCGTTGCCTGCCAGCTTGTTGCGCAGGTCGGCCAGCTTGGAGCGGGCTTCGAGCAGCTTGCGCAGCGGCTCGATCTGCTCGACCACGGCTTCCGGGTTGAAATCCTCGAGCGAATGGAACTTCAGGTCTACGCCGAACTTGCCGCCTTCCTCCGAGAGCGTGTTCGGCACCTGGAACGCCGCGCGCGGCTCGATGCCGGCCATCACGTCGTCGAAGTTGTCGCGGTCGATGTTGACGAACTTGCGGTCGCGCAGCTTGGGCTGGGCCACTTCGGACTGGCCCGACAGGTCAGCCACCACGCCCACGACAAAGGGCAGTTCCTTCTGCTCGATGGCGTCGCCCTTTTCAACGTCGTAAGTCAGTTGCACGCGCGGGGGACGCACCTTCTGCAGGCGCTTCTGTACGCTTTCTTTCTTGGCCATCACTACTCTCCGATCTGGCGGAATCCGGTCTGAGGATCAGCGCAGTGCGCCGAACGGGTCTGCGCTGCCGCCGCCCGAAGCCGCTGGCTGAGCCGGCTGCGCCGGTTGCGCTGCGGCGGCCGTCGGTCTGGCAGGCGCGGCACGGCGGCGCGGCACCGGCTTGGCCGCGGGCGCGGCATTCTTGTCGCGGGGGAACAGCACTTGCTCGCCCAGCGTGTCGCGCAGCATCTGGGCCAGCAACTGGGCGTCGGAGCGCACGTCGCCGGCCAGGGCGCTGTCGGCGCGCAGTTCCTGCAGCGAGCGGCGTGCCACGCGCAGCCCGCTGACCGCCAGCACGCTCTTGGCCTTGCGGTCGGTGGCGTCACGCTGCAATGCCTCTTCGGCCGCGACGATCGCTTGTGGATAGTGCTCGGCGCCGAACTCGATCTGCGCCATGCGCGACCACGGTTCTTCCCGCGTCGGGTTGTTCTTGGCGATCTGCTCGAACAGGCTGATGGCCTGCTCGCGCTGGCCGCTCGCCAGCGCAGCTTCGGCCTCGGACATGCTTTGCTTGAACGACTCATCGCTCTGCGGCCCCGGATTGGAGGTTGCGCAGCCAGCGAGCAGCACGGCGGTGCTGGCCAGCATCACCAGGGTGCGTTGGATTCCTGACTTGGGCTTGTAGTCGTTCACGGCGAGTCTCTGTGAAAGTTCAAGATTGCGGCGGGGCGATTCGGGCGTGGCCCAGGCAAAGATCCCGCGGGAAAAGTGCCAAATGCCAATAATGTCAGAACTGTGTTGAACCCGAATTGGCCGGAATAGTACACTCTGCCGCTTACGGCTGACAACAGATCGGAGGATATTGTCAGCATTAGTACTTTTTGGTAGTTCTCTACCGTTTTGTTGGATAGGTCTCCAACTGCTGAATTAGATAGTTTTAACTTCTGTCATGCGACAAATTAAATTCAGTCGGGAGCCGTACAGCGCGCCAGCCGGGCACGGCAAGCGCCACGCCCCCGCGGCAAAGCGAGCCAGGCTTGCCGCGGGTCTGGCAGCCGCCGTATGCGTTGCGGCGCTGGCAGGTTGCTCGGTCGGCGGCACGCTGCTGGCGGGCGCCGCCAGCGGCGCGCTGGAAGCAGTTGGCCTCAAGCCGTCCAACGTGCCGGAATCACAGAAGCCGCCGCGGGAAGTCCCGCTGAAGCTGTACGCCGGCAACAATCTCAATGCGGCAGCCGATAACCGGCCCGCTGCCATCGTGGTGCGGCTATACAAGCTGAAGGATCCGACCAGCTTCCTGCAGGCACCCTTCGATACCTTCATCGATCCGCAACGAGAGCAGAAGACACTAGGCGCCGACTTGGTACAAGTTAGAGAGATGACTCTAATCCCCGGCCAGCGCTATGAAATCGTGGAAAAGATCACGCGCGAGGCCGGCACCTTCGGCGTGGTGGCACTGTTTCGCAGCCCTGCTCCACAGCGCTGGAAGTTCGCGTTCGACAGCGCCCGGAGTGAGAAGTCTGGCGTGACCATCGGCTTGCATGCCTGCGCCATGACGCTGACCGTGGGCGATGCGATCACACCGGCGGGGGCCGTGGCCAGCAGCAACCTGAACCTCGTCTCCGCAGCCGGCTGCCGCACCTGACGCGCCGGCCCGGCACCAACAAGGACAACAAAGGCAACCGTGAGTTATTCCGCCAAAATTCTGTGGGGCGAAGGCCTGTTCCTGCGGCCCCAGCATTTCCAGCGGCAGGACGCGTACCATGAATCGCGCCTGCACGCCACCGCGCAAGTGATCCAACCCTATGGCTGGGGCGTGCGCAATGCCAGTTTCGACACCGATGCGCTCGCCAGCGGGGTGCTGCGCGTAACAGAGCTGTCGCTGTTCTTTCCGGATGGCGAGCTGTATTCCGCGCCCCAGGCCGATGAGCTGCCGCCGCCAGTGGTGCTGGACGCCATGCCCGCAGGCACGTCCGAACTAACCTTCTACTTGGCCCTGCAACCGCTGCACGATGCGGGCGGCAACTATCGCGACGACGTGGAGGGTTCACTGTCATCCCGCTATGTCGGCCTGCAGACCGAAACCTCGGACCTCTTCACGGAAGCGGAACCGGCAGCCATCACTTACCTGAAGAAGGCCGTGCGGCTGGTGGCCGAGACCGAGCCGCGCGACCAGTTCATCTCCCTGCCGGTGGTGCGCATCCGGCGTACCGCGACCGGCGGCTTTGAACTGGACGAGACCTTTGTCGCTCCGAGCCTGTCGATCAACGCCTCGGCCGTGCTGTACCTGCGCCTGCGGCGGCTGATCGATGCCCTGCAAGCCAAGGTCAACGCGCTGTACGGCTTTCATCGCGAACCCACCAAGAACATCATCGAGTTCCGCTCGGGCGATATCGCGTCGTTCTGGCTGCTGCATACCGCCAATGCCTCCTTCGCCGCGCTGGCGCATCTGTTCCACCATCCCGAACTGCATCCTGAGCGCCTGTTCCAGGAAATGCTGCGCCTGGCCGGTGCCCTGATGACATTCTCGAAGAGCCACACACTGGCCGATCTACCGGTCTATGACCACGACAGCCCGGGCCCGGTCTTTGCGCGGCTGGACAGCATCATCCGCGACCTGCTCGATACCGTCATCTCCACGCGCTACTTTTCGATCGCGCTGGACGAGACCCGCCCCTCGTTCCATCTGGGTCGGCTGGATTCCGGGAAGATCGACGACAAGACCAGCTTCTACCTGTCAGTCAGCGCCGACATGCCCGTGGCCGAACTGGTCGAGGCTATCCCGAGCCGCTTCAAGGTCGGCGCTCCGGACGATGTAGACAAGCTGGTGCTGTCCTCAATGCCGGGCGTGCCGTTGACCTACACGCCGCAAGTGCCGCCCGCCATCCCGGTGCGTCCGGGCGCGTGCTATTTCGCGATCGAGGCGCGCGGTGCGCTATACGACCGCATGCTGCAGGCGCAGACCATCACCATCTACACCCCGGCCGGCATCCGGGAACTCAAACTTGAACTGATTGCGGTGACCTCATGAGCGCTACCTCCACGCCTTCGCTGTTCGGCGCCTCGCCGGCCGGCCAGCCCTCTCCTGCCGCCGCAGGCTCTGCCGACGGCGCCATGCACGCCCGCACGCTGCTCGACCTGCTCTACGATGGTTTCTTCATGCTCTTCCTGCTGCGCAATGGCCAGCAGCCGGGCAGCGCCGAGGAATTCCTGCAGAAGGTGCGTGACTTCCTCGATGACTTCGAGCGCGGCGCCAAGCGGCTCAACGTGGCGGCCGAAGACATCTTCGATGCCAAGTACGCCTTCTGCGCGGCCATCGACGAGACCATCCTGGCGTCGAACTTCAGCATCCGCAGCACATGGGAGCGGCGTCCGCTGCAACTGGTGCTGTTCGGCGAGCAGCTGGCGGGCGAAGGCTTCTTCACCAAGCTGGAAGAACTGCGTGCGCAGGGCGCGCCCCGCCTGCAGGCGCTGGAAGTGTTCCACATGTGCCTGCTGCTGGGGTTCCGCGGCAAGTACATCCTGGAGGGGCCGGAGAAGCTGGCCTACCTGACCGCGCGCCTCGGCGACGAGATCTCGGCAATCAAGGGCAAGCGTGCCGCCTTCGCCCCGCAATGGCCGATCCCGGACAAGATCTCTCACGCGCTCAAGCGCGAAACCCCGCTGTGGATCTTCGGCGCGGTCTTTGCGTTGATCGCCCTGCTGGCCTTCCTTGGACTGTCGACGACGCTGCGCTCGCAGACCAGCGACACGCTGCAGGGCTACTCGCAGGTGATCAAGCTGGGCCCGCGCTATTCGCACCTGACCATCTCGCTGCCCTGATGCCGCGTTGATGCCATCGATGACGGTCCTGCTGCCCGCCGGATCGCATGCCGACCTCTCTAGCGCGACGATGCTCCGATGAAGCCCTTGTCCTCTTACCCATCTTCCGCGCTGGCCGCGATGTCCGGCCTGCTCGGCCAGCGCACGCGCCAGATCACACTGGAGACGGCGCTTACCGCCGACGACCTGGTCGTGGAGCGCTTCGTCGCGCACGAGGGGGTCTGCACGCCCTTCCAGCTGCAGATCGATTGCCTTAGCCCGTCCGCACACCTGGACACTGCGCGCCTGGCCGCCGACGAAATCACACTGCGCCTGATGCTTGCCGACGGCTCGCGCCGCGCCTGGCACGGCTATGTGCAGTCCTGCGCGGCCATCGGCGGCGACGGTGGCCTGGCCCGCTACCGCCTGACGGTGGGCACCTGGTTCGATCGCCTGTGCGCACGCACGGATTGCTATGTCTACCAGGACAAGACCGCGCTGGAGATCATCGAAGACGTCCTGGCGGATTACCCGCACGCTCAATTCCGCATGGCAGTCAGCCAGCCGATGCGCAAGCGCTCCATCTGCTGCCAGTATCGCGAGACGGATCTTGCCTTTGTCACGCGCCTGCTGGCCGAGGAAGGCCTGTCGTACCGCTTCGAACATCAGCAGGACGACGCCGAAACGTCCGGCCAGGAGGACCAGGCCCAGTCCCGCCATTGCCTGGTGATCTTCGACACCCAGGCCGAACGCCCCGCCTGCGCGCAGGCCAGCATCCGCTTCCACCGCAGCGACGCAACCGAGCGCGAAGACGCCATCGACCACTGGTCGCTGCAGGCAGCCACCGGCACCAATGCCGTCACGGTTGCCTCGTGGGACTACAAGTCCCTGGCCGCCACCGCGGGCGATGGCAGCAGCGAGAGCCTGGGCGAATGGCCGACGCTGGAATCTTTCGAGACCCGCGGCACCTATCGCTTTCCTGACGCCGACGCTGCCCGGCGCGCCGCGCAGTTGCAGGCCCAAGCGCATGAAAGCCGCTACCTGCGCTATGAAGGCGAAGGCAGCGTTCGCGCACTGGGCGCCGGCGAACGCTTCACCCTGACCGGACACTTCGACACCGCCGCGAACGAGTTCGTCACGCTGGCGGTGCGCCATGAAGCGGCCAACAACCTGGGCGCCGAAGTCGCATTGCTGCTGGGCCTGTCCGACATCGAAGCCGGCAGCTACCGCAACCGCTTCGAAGCGGTGCGCGCCGATGCGCCGATCGTGCCGGTGTACTTGCCCAAGCCCACGGCACCGGAAGGCCAGCCTGCCGTCGTCATCGCCGAAGGCGGCGCCCCGCTGACCACCGAGCGCGATCACCGCGTGCGCGTGCGCCTGCCCTGGCTGCGCGCGCCCATGGCCGATCCCCGTGCCGACACCGCCGCCGACCCGGCCCAGGACGACCTGACACAGGTCACCGCGTGGGTGCGTGTGGCCACCGCCGCGGCCGGCCCCAACTGGGGTGCGCATCACCTGCCCCGCGCCGGCACCGAGGTCATGCTGACCTACCTCGATGGCGACATCGACCGCCCGATGGTGGTGGCGCAGCTGCACAACGAACAGGACGCCCTGCCCTGGCCCGCCAGCGAGGCGCCGCTGAACACTGCGCTGTCCGGCTGGCATTCGCACAACTTCGCCGACGGCGGCTACAACCAGTGGGTGGTCGACGACAACACCGGCCAGTTGCGCATGCGCCTGGCCAGTTCCGCCGCCGACACCCAGCTCAACCTCGGCTACGTGATCGCGCAGCCGCCAGCCAGCGGTGAACGCGGCGCCTGGCGCGGCACCGGCGCCGAACTGCGCACCGACGCCTGGGCCATCGTGCGCGCCGGCAACGGCCTGCTGCTGTCGACCACCGTCCAGGCCAGGGCCGGCGGCACCATGCTCGACATCCGCGAGGCCCGCGGGCAGCTCACTGCCGCCGAGCGTACCGCCCAGCGCCTGTCCGATGCCGCCACCTCGCAGCAGGCGCTGCCGCTGGGCGCCATCGCCGCTTTCGAACCGCTGACCAAGGCCATCGACCCGCAACAGGACGGCAGTTATCCGGACCGGGTCAACGACCAGGACGCCAAGCGCCCGGATACGGGCACCGCCGCCGAGCGCTTCGGGCAACCATGGCTCGTCGCGGAATCGCCCAGTTCGATCGCACTGGCCACGCAGGCCACCACCAGCATTTTTGCCGGAAGGCATCTGTTGGGCCTGGCACAGGCTGACTGGCATGTCGGCGCCGGCAACACCTTCGCCGCGGCGGCAGCCAAGGGCGTAAGCCTGTTCAGCCAGCACCATGGGATTCGCGCGATCGCCGCCGGCGGACCGGTTTCCATCCAGGCGCATACCGATACGCTGGCTGTCATGGCGGACAAGGCCGTGACGGTGACGTCATCGACCGAAGGCATCGAGGTGCTGGCGCAGAAGAAGGTAGTGCTGCACGGCGGCTCGTCGCGGATCGTGCTGGATGGGAATGCGATTACGTTTGAGACGCCGGGGTTATTGTCGGTGAAGGGGGCTGGGCATCCGTTGGTGGGGGCTGGGGGGAGCGCCGCAGCGTTGCCGGCGCTGCCAATTGCAGCAAGCCAGCCCAACTGGATCGAGATGAGCCTGCTGGGCTATGAAGGTCAGCCTATGCGCAACATCGAATACGAACTCACGTTTGCCGACGGCACCAAGCGTACGGGCAAGCTGAATGGCGTTGCCGAGCAGCGGGAAGAAGCCGTGCCATGGGGGCAAGCCACGCTCACGTACAAGAACAACCCCGCCGCAAAGGACGTGCCCCGGCCCTCTCTGGATGACCTGCTGGCGGCCACTGAACCGCTCATCCGTGAAGAGGAAGCACGGCTAAACCAGGACCAGACGAATACGACCGCATGAGCACCCAACAACAGACAGAAGAGGCATGGGGCCTTGTCCACGGCCAAGCCAAGCCCGAAGACAAAGGGGTCGGCCTTTGGCTATGGGAAGCGATTCAGGGCGACTTCAATGAAGACCGTTCCGCCGGTCAGATTGCGGCCGACATGGTCATCTCCCTGATTCCGATCGTCGATACGATCTGCGACATCCGCGACCTGTGTGCGAATATTCGTGCGTATCGGAAGGACCCCGGCAACAAGCTGATCCTGTTCTTCATCGCGCTGACGATTATCGGCTTCTTCCCGGAGGTCGGCTCGGTTATCAAGGGCGTCATCAAGATCGCCTTTGTCTACATTCGCAAGTACTTGCGGCGGGTCGATGAAATTTTCGACGCAACCAAGCTCGGTCGCGCCACCAACCAGGCACTGGATGCCGCCCTGCCCAAGATCACCGAGTTTCTCAGCAGTTCCAGGGTCGTGAAATGGGCTACCAAGGAAGGTGTGGCTGACATCTACCGCTTCTGTTCGAAGAAAATAACTGAGCTAGCCGGCTTGGTCAACGGTGCCAAATTGAAGGCGCAGTTCCTGACGGCGGCGGACAAGACCGAGAAGTTTCTTGGACGCCTGAAGTATATTGTCCCGGGATCAACGCGGGAGAAGCTGAACGACTTCCTGGATTTCCTTGGCAAGAACAAGCAAAAGATGGCAAATGGGCTCGAGCAGTTTACCGCGCCGATTCGGACGATTTTGAAGATTACAGCGAAACGGCTAGACGACCATGCGTGGATTGCCTATACGCAAACGCATAACAAGGGCTGGATCGCACCGATTAGCCGAGAGGGGGCAGCGGGACTAATTAACAGACGGCCGCCCTCTTGGGTAAGCAGGGCACCAAAGCTCCCCCACCCTGCACCGAATATCTTGCAAGCCCAATCAACCCAGAAAAAACTGGAGAAAAAAATCGCGGATCGAGCTGCAAAAGGACTGAACAGCCCGCCGATGCTCGATTTGGAGCTAATCCAAACTTTTGAACACAAGAAGATATCCATCGAGGTTATTCAAGGTCCTGCAAAGCTCTACCGCATCGTAGACCCTACCAGTGCAGCCGGTGGAATTTTTTGGGTCGACGAAAGAACTTTTCATAGCCTGAAAAATCGTTCGGATTGGCGCGAGCAACTGGCGGTCAAGCCGGATTGGAACCAGAATGGTCAGTATGTTGTATACGAGATCTCGGCTGGGGAAGGGCTCCCAGTATGGAAAGGCCCTGCCGCCTCGCAGGAGCTTGATGGAACTCCCTACCACCTCCCTGGCGGTGCCGAACAGCTTGTATTCTTCCCAACTGCCGATACGCTCGCACCAAGTCGGCCACGCATCGATCCCAGCACTGGCAAGGCGTTGCCCGGCCGTAAGCCCGATCAGATAGATAGTCGCATCGACTGGCAGGACGTAACCGGACGTACGGCGCCGGCTGTCCTACGTGGAAAGGTCAATGATAAACATGTGCGCGGCCCTTTTGAAACTGGTTGGGGGTTCTCTGACTGGAATCACTCCGAAGCAAAAGGCATCATGCTCGCATTACCGGAGAGCAAGAAATGAGCAAAACCAACCTTCGCCCCTACAACGTCACCCGTAACCTGGACCAGGATGCATGGTTTCTTTATCAGACTACATCTTTCGGTTTTTACGAATTGTGTGCAACGCTATGCGAAGAATTTGCCAACCTGTATAACGGATTCATCACCGATCATGGACTCCATCGCCAAGCTCGGCTGGACTATTGGGTGTCGCGCTATCTGCAGCATGCCGACAATATTCGCCGCGGAGTCAAATTCATCCAAGACGGAGGCGACTATATGCCTATGGTCGACTTTTTGAATTCACCCACCACAGACTATCGCGGTCTTATCGAACAGCCACTCGGTTGGATGAACGAGGAACAATCCAAGCAGTGGAAAACATCACACGAAAAGCTTAGTGCTGCTTGTGGGACCGGGCATGTCACGCTTAATAACCTTCGACCAGGAGGTTTGGAATGGCTCAGACGCGACGCAGCGGCAACTGATTCTCCTTTTCTTGACAGAGACGATAGCCATGTCGGTGATATGGCTCAATCAATAAAGTTTATGGAAAAACATGGCATACTCAGTTCATTAGAGACCTATCCGAGACACACAATCAATGACGATTTTGCAGTATCCCCCGGGCAGACGTGTCCTCGCACCGGCGTTTGGGTTCCGTCTCAATGGATTGAAGGTGCCAGTAATTTCAGCTTGGCATTCTGTGTTGAAGGCTTATCGATGCAGCCTGCTTACCAAATTATTGGGCTTGATATGTGGCATCTCGATGATGAGGATGCAGGGACATTTGAGCCAGATTGGGAACTCGAAGGAGATCCCGTAACGAAAGCCACTAATACAACGTGGCATTTTGTTGAAAACGGCTCAATGGATCAAAAGTCCCAACTTGGGGAATATCGCCTACGCTGCGAAGGAGGGCAACCTTGCCCCAAGAGCGGCTATTGGATAACGCCGGCCAAGAGCCTGTCGCGGCGATATTTCAAGCGAGGTGAGACCATGCCCGAAGTGGCCTCAGACTATGGCACTACCATCTGGCAATGGGACATTAACCAATCCGATCCGAAGCTCTGAAACTCGCTTAATCGATTCAGGAAGACAAGGTCGAGTCCCAACACAATGGCTACGCGTCCTCCGTACTTGGCACATCGCGGTGCGCCACCAGGAAAATGCCCACGGCATCTCCCCTACTCCAAGGCGCTCAAGATCTTCGATGCGCCGGCAGATAAGCGCGTCACACTGATGAGCAGCTATCTTGACCCATGGTACAAGAGTATGGCAACACTAAATCCTATTCCCGAGCCCGCCTTTTAGAATCCCCGAGACTCGTTACTACGAAAACGACGACATGATGGGTTGCTGGAGCGCCTTTGTGGCACCGTACTTGTCACATCGCGAGGAACCACCAGGCAAGTGCACTCGACATCTACCCTGCTCCAAGGCGCTCAAGATCTTCGATGCGTCTGCAGATGCGCGCGTACATTGATGAGCAGCTATCTTGACGCAAGATACAAGGCTAGTCGGCACGAACCCTATTATGAATCGCACACACAGGGACGTATTCACAATTGCCTCGGCTATTGGAGCTTCGAGGCGGCGGCCATTTCAATCGTTCTTGATATCGACGATGCGGAGTTCCGCGACAGGCCCTTTTATGGCGGATCTCGCAGACTTTGGACGCCGGCCAAGTTGACAGTACCGACGTGCAACGATCCCCCAGACGTGGACAATCATGAAGCACAACCGAATCGACTGGGAGCGCTGGTTCGCGTGGAAGGTGCCTTCCGACAGGTTCGAACGTAAACGAGAGCCTCGCCTACGGTACAGCACTCATGACGAGCGATTTAATGACAAGCTTGGTGGCATTGCAATGGTCACAATGGACCTACCAAAGCATGCAGCGAAGGATAAACCCGGCGCACTTTCAACATCAACTCAGCAGCGCTTGTGGAGTGCACTGGATTGGATGAGCATGCCATACTCAGCCGGCGCGCCGGTAGAACAGACTGCACAAGTTTGGCCCTACGTCTTGAGATGGGCTGAGGAGTATGCTGCATTCCATAAAAATGATCCCACCACGCCGGAATCCGAAGGATATTTTACACCGCATGTGACCCTACGCGATGAGGAATACTGGATCGTCGCACTGCGTATGGTTTGTTTTGGGCTTCTCAGTGGATACACGCCGATGATGCCTAGGGTGATGGCATTCCTAGACTATGGCAACGTAGAAAGGGGCGTTAGCGACGGCTTACTGGAACGCCTCGTGGCGCCATCTAGTCCCGGACGTGGAGAGCCGCCGGATGAAGCCACGCCTTGATGACAGTGGCATCAACCACAGGATGTACCCCAAAGACCTCGTAGCCTACGCCAGGCGCTTGCGAGATGCGAATCTTGTCACCACTGACTTTGACACGCCAACTGGCGCGACCGAATAAGCGCCGGGAGGAATGGACAGCACCATGAAGCGCCTAATAACCCTGATCCTCTCCGCAATCATCGGAGCCATAGCTGGCGCATCCCTGGTACACAAGATCGAGCACGAAGAGGTCCTCAGGGTGCACAAGCTGCAGTATCCATTGCTGCTCACGGGGGGCAGCTCAGACAGTCCTGCCGCCATCCTGCCCCGGGGCACATCTCTGTATCTTGATCGCGCTTTCCCCGAGGGTTTTATCCGGTACAAGGTCTACATCAATGTGGAGGGCACAAAGCTGGACACTCGGGAAGCAACGGAGAAGTTCTGGCTGGATCCGCTGACTGCTACGCCCTTGGACAAAGAGAGCCTTCACTCGCTGCTCGCGCGCTTTCCGCTGGGGAAGAATGACTTTTCGGCTGCGCTCGCCTCTGGCCAGTTGACCAAAGAAGAGATACGTGACCTCCTCCGGGCATACAGCGACTAGCGGCGTTCAACTATCGCGCCCAGCCATTCCCCGACCCTTTCACCGCCCCTTCTCCCCCTCCAACTTCTCAATCACCCCCACCCGCTCCCCACAATCCCCCGGCACCGCCTTGCACAACATCTTGTCATCCACCCCAACCTTGCGCTGCAAGGCCCGAAATTTCCGCAGATAAACCCGCGCCGCCGCCTCGGCTCCAGGCAACGACAGGCGCGCCGAACTATTGGCTCCGATCCACGCATAGTAGTAATGCCCGAGCAACCGCGCCGTCGTGTCCTTGCGCCCGCGCGGAATCTCGCGGGCGACGGCGTCGATGCAGGCACGGTATTCGTCGGCGTCGTCATGCATGAATTCCTGGCAAGCCGCCATGGCATGCCGGCTTGCCAGCGCGACGGCTGGCGGCAGTTCGTTGGTGGCGGCCTGGGCGGGGCCTGCGCCGGCGGCCAGGGCGCAGGCGATCAGGTAGCGCTGCATCGGGATTGGGTACATGGCGTGGATGCGCTTCAGGTTAGCGCCCTGGCATGACATCCCCGCGTCATGAAGCAGTCACGATGGGCCCATAGAGTGAGCGCCTGCCGCGGCTTCCCAAAGGATTGGCCACATGACACGCAAACGGTATGTCGTCGCGAGCTTGGGTGCGCTCGCCCTTGCAGGCATCGTTGCCGCCTGCGGTTCGGGGAATGATGGGGGCGATTCGGGGCCGGTCAGCCCGGCTCCAGCCGCGGACGCCGCGGTATCGGTCAAGATCATCGGGCTCAATGATTTCCACGGCAATTTGGAAGCGCCCGGCGGCGGCGTGGTAGTACAGGATGCCGCCAACCCGGCTGGCACCCGTGTTTCAGCGGGCGGCGCCGCGTATCTGGCCTCGCTGATCCAGAGCCTGAAAGCGAAGAACCCTAACAACGTCGTGGTGGCGGCCGGAGACATGGTCGGCGCGTCGCCGCTGGTTTCCGGGGCGTTCCATGAGGAGCCGGCGATCGATGTGCTGGGCCAGATGGGCCTGGAGATTTCCTCGGTGGGCAACCACGAGTTCGACAAGGGCCGCGATGAGCTGCTGCGGCTGCAGCACGGCGGCTGCTTTCCCAGGTCGGCTGACGGCCGGCGCGGCATTGTCGGCGTGGATACGTGCATGACGAACGGCGCGTACGCGGGGGCGAAGTTCCAGTACCTGGCTGCCAATGTCATCGACCAGGCGACCGGCAAGCCGCTGTTGCCGGCCTACCGGATCAAGACCTTTGACTGGGCCAAGGTGGCCTTTATCGGCATGACGCTGAAGGATACGCCGTCGGTGGTGACGCCCGCGGGTACCACGGGCCTGACCTTCGAGGCCGAGGCGGATGCGGTGAACAAGCTGATTCCTGAACTGCGGCAGCAGAACGTCAATGCGATCGTGGTGTTGCTTCATGAAGGCGGATCGACCACGGCGGGCATGGTGAACGACAAGAGCTGCCCGGGACTGAACGGTGCTGTCGTGTCGATCGTCGACAAGCTGGATCCCGCCGTGGATATCGTGATCAGCGGCCACACCCACCAGGAATATGTCTGCACCCGGCCAGACGGCAAGTTGCTGACGCAGGCGGGCTTCTACGGCCGGCTGGCTTCGGAAATCGATATCACCATCGATCCGTCGACGCGCAAGGTCTCGTCCAAGGTGGCCAACAACCGTGTCGCGGTCAATGATCTGGTGATCAAGGACAACTACGGCAATCCGATTGCGCTGCCTGCTGGCTACACCGCGCTGACCAGGGACGGCGCCGTCGATGCAATGGTCAAGCGCTACGTGGAACTGACCGCGCCGATCAAGAACGCCGTCGTGGGTGCCATCACCGCGAGCATCGATCGCACCCAGACGGCGGCGGGCGAGTCGGCACTGGGCGACCTGGTGGCGGACGCCTACCTGGCCGGCACGTCCGATGCGTCGTTCGGGCCGGCGGTGATCGCATTCACCAATCCGGGCGGGCTGCGTCAGAACCTTACGTACGACGCCGCCACCAATGGCCAGACCACGTTCGGGCAGCTCTATGCCGTCATGCCCTTCGGCAACAGCATGGTGACGATGACCCTGACCGGCGCGCAGATCCTGCGCCTGCTGGAACAGCAATGGGAGGCGCCGCAACCCGCGGGCGGGCGGGTGCTGCAGGTTTCCAGCAGCTTCACCTACACCTGGGACGCCAGCAAGCCGGCAGGCGCCGCCGCGGGCCAGGGCAACCGTGTCGATCCGGCCTCGCTCAGGCTCAACGGCGTCGCCCTCGACCCGGCCAAGACCTACCGCGTCACGGTGAACAACTTCATGGCTTCGGGCGGTGACAACTTCACGGTGCTGAAGCAGGGCACGAACCAGCAAGCCGGGCCGGTCGACATCGATGTCTTCGAAGACTACTTCAAGGCAAGATCGCCGGTCAGCCCGGGCGCGGCGAACCGGATTACACGCCTGAACTGATACGCATCCGGGCCGTTCCAGCCTAGGCCCGCGCGTCGGCGGCGGCCAGCCGCATCCAGCTGGCCACGGCGCCGGCGCCGGCAAACGCCGCGCCCAGTGCCAGCGCCAGTCCCGGGCCGTGATCGCCGGCGATGCCGAAGCACAGCGCCACCAGCGCCGCGCCCGTGGCCTGCCCCAGCAGCCGTGCCGTGGCCACCACGCCACTGGCGCCGCCGCTGCGCTCGCGCGGCGCACTGGTCATCAATGCCTTGAGATTGGGCGACTGGAAAAAGCCGAACCCGGCGCCGCACAGGCACATGCGGATGCCGATATCGAGCGTGCTGGGGTTGGCCGGCAGCAGCGCCAGCGACAGCATGCCGGCACTGAGCACCGCCAGCCCCACGCCGCCAAGCACGGCCGGCGGGTAGCGGTCGGACAAGCGCCCGGCCAGTGGCCCGATCAGCGCCACCACCACCGACCATGGCGTCAGCAGGAAGCCGGTTTCCACCTGCCCTCGCCCCAGCACGTGCTGGAAGTAAAACGGCAGCGAGACAAAGGCCAGGCCCTGCGCGGCGAACGAGCACACCGCCGTCAGCGTCGACAGCGCGAACATCGGCCGCCGGAACAGGTCTACCGGCAGCATCGGCGCCGGATGGCCGCGCTCGCGCCACAAAAGCAGCGCGAACGCCACCGCGAAGATGCCCGCCGCGGCCAGCGACAGGTGCAGCGGCGCGCGCTGCGCGCCCTCGCCCAGCGCCAGGATCAGCGCGGCGAAAGCAACCACGCTGAGCACCGCTGCAACGCGATCGAAACCGTGCGTGCTGCGTGCCGTCTGCGGCAGCGAGCCGCGCCCGATCGCCAGCGCCAGCAGGCCGATCGGCAGGTTGACGGCAAACAGCCACGGCCACGTGCCGAACGACAGGATCACCGAGGCCACGGTCGGCCCCACCGCGAACGAAACCCCGACCACCAGCGCATTCAGCCCCAGCCCGCGCCCAAGCCGATGCGTCGGAAAAATGGCGCTGATCAGCGCCGTGTTGACACTCATGATGGCCGCGGCTCCGATGCCCTGCAGCACCCGCGCCGCCGCCAGCGTCGGCAGCGACCACGCCAGCGCGCACACCACCGAAGCCGCCGTGAACAGCAGCACGCCGCCCAGGTAAATGCGCCGGTGGCCCACCACGCCGCCCAGCGCCGCGAACGGCAGCAGCGTTGCCACCATGGCCAGCTGGTAGGCGTTGATCACCCACACCGAAGCCGCGGGCGTGGCGCGCAGGTCTGCCGCAATCGATGGCAACGCCGTATTGGCGATGGCGGTATCGAGGGTGGCAAGGGCGACGGCAATCAGGATGGCAGCCATGCCGCGCCGCTCGCGCGAGGTCATGGCGTCGGCCGCGGAGGCGGTCTGGAGAGGGGCTGTGCTGGACACTGTCTTTACCGGTTGCCGCCATGGCCGGGTTCGGCGGTGCGGGGGCGATCATTCAGGCAAGACGATACGGGAAAACCCTTCACCTTGCTGAAGACGCCTTCATATGTATGCACATTACCCTCCGTAAACCAAAATAGATGACACCCAACATCTATTGAATAAATGATGATCATCATCTAAGATTTGCGAAAGCCCAATTCTCCAGCGAGGTCTTCAGATGGCACGTGCATCACGCGAGCAAACCGACAAGAACCGCGAGGCGATCGAACAAGCGTCGTCGCGGCTGTTCCGCGAGCGCGGCCTCAACGGTGTCAGCGTGGCGGAGCTGATGGCCGGCGCCGGCCTGACCCATGGTGGCTTCTATGGCCACTTTGCCTCGAAGGACGCGCTGGCGGCGCAGGCCTGCAAGCGCGCGTTCGAGGAATCGACCGCGCGCTGGGAGCGCCGCCTTGCACGTGCCGGCGGGGACCGCAACGCGATGCTCGCCAATCTGGTCGAGCCCTACCTCACCGCCGCGCATTGCGCCAACCCCGGCGTCGGCTGCGCGGCCGCCGCGCTGGCCGTCGATGTCGCCCGCGAGCCCGCCGGCGCACCCGTGCGGCAGGCCTATGCGGATGGGCTGCGAACGATGATCGATGACATGGCACAGACCGTGGCGTCCGACGACCCGCAGGAACGCCACGAGCAGGCGCTGGTGCGCATGGCTTTGCTGGTCGGCGCCCTGACGCTGGCGCGCGCCACCGAAGGCGATCCGCTCTCCGACCAGATGCTGAACGCGGTGCAGGCGCACCTGCTGGGCCGCACCGGCTAGCACCGATTCTCCCCCGAAGACTGACCAACATCCCGCGGCCGAACGCAGCGGGATGCCCTTCCTTTGCCCTTTTCCCTGACCCACACCGAAACCGAGACACGAGAGCCCCATGTTCGCGCAAGCCCTTTCCAGCCGGCTCGACCGGCGCGGCATCCACTACGCATGGCTGATTGCCGCCCTGACCTTCTTGGTGATGCTGACCACCTCGGCCGCGCTGGGCCTGCCCGGGGCCTTCCTGCAGCCGCTGACCAGGGAGATGGGCTGGAACACCGACCAGATCTCGTCGATCCTGGCTTTCCGCTTCGCGCTGTTCGGGCTGATGGCGCCTTTCTCCGCGCTGCTGATGGATCGCTTCGGCGTGCGCAACGTGGTCTGCGCCGCGCTGGCGTTGATTGCCGGCGGCATGGCGCTGGCCACGGTGTCGACGCAGTTGTGGCAGCTCTTCGTTGCGTGGGGCCTGATGCTCGGGGTCGGCTCCGGGCTGACCGCGCTGGTGCTGGCCGCCGTAGTGGCCAACCGCTGGTTCAGCGCGCGGCGCGGCCTGGTGATCGGCATCCTGACGGCCAGCGCGGCCACCGGCCAGCTGGCGTTCCTGCCGGTGGCGGCCTGGCTGATCGAGCATATGGGCTGGCGCGTGGCCGTGCTGCCGGTGCTGGCCGCCTGCGCGGCGCTGGCGCTGCTGGTGTTCGGGCTGATGCGCAACCGGCCCGCGGATGTCGGGCTGGCGGCGTTCGGCGAAGTGTCATCCGATCCGGCCACGCTGCCCGCCGCCCCAGCGCCCGCGCCCTTTACGTTGCGCGGGCCATTCCGCGTGCTGCGCGACGCCGCGCGTACGCAAACATTCTGGATCCTGGCGGGCACCTTCTTCATCTGCGGCCTGAGCACCAACGGCCTGATCCAGACGCACTTCATCGCACTGTGCGGCGACTTCGGCATGGGCCCGGTGCCTGCAGCGTCGGCGTTGGCCATGATGGGCGCGTTCGATTTTGTCGGCACCATCCTGTCGGGCTGGCTCTCCGACCGCTATGACAGCCGCAAGCTGCTGTTCTGGTACTACGCGCTGCGCGGCCTGTCGCTGTTCTGGCTGCCGCACTCCACCTTCACGCTGTACGGGCTGTCGATCTTTGCGATGTTCTACGGGCTCGACTGGATCGCCACGGTGCCGCCGACGGTCAAGCTGGCGGCCACCGCTTTCGGGCGCGAGCGCGCGCCGATGGTGTTCGGCTGGATCTTCGCGGCCCACCAGATCGGCGCGGCCGTGGCGGCGTTCGGCGCGGGCTTGAGCCGTACGCTGCTGCTGACCTATACGCCGGCACTGTACGCGGCGGGGGCGGCGTGCCTGGTGGCGGCGCTGATGGCGTTGATGGTCAGCCGGCAGCGGGCAGCGGCAGCCACCGAGGCGGCGCGGGCGTAGCCTGCGCTGCCTCGGTGCCGGCACCTGTGTCGCCGCCGCAGGCGGCCAGCGGCGAGGCTACCGGCAATGAGCGGAGCACCAGGCCCCCATAGTCGTAGCGTCGTCGTCATTGCTGCCGCTTTCGCTGAAGACTCGCAGGGCATTCAGAACGAATGCGCAATGCCGGTGTACGCGCCCAGCTGGTTGCGGCCTGGCGCCGGGTTGTTGTTAGTGGCTTCCACCGAGAAGTTCGCCGTGGCGCTGTTCTGCACCGTGCCGACGCTCGCATAGAGCAGCGTGCGCTTGGACAGACTGTAGTTGGCGCCCAGCATGTACAGGTTGGCGTTGCCGCCACCCTGGTTGACGGTCACCCGGTAGAACGCGCCGATCAGCGTTAGCGCGGGCGTGAGCTGGTAGTTGGCGCCGACCCAGTAGTGGTTGGCCCGTGTCGGCGCACCGGCGGGACTGTCCGGGGCCGACAGGTTTTCATAGCCGGCAAACAGCTTCACGGCACTGATCGTCACCGTGCCGCCCAGCGTCAGTTCCTTCGAGGTCGTGAACAGGTCGCTGTACTTGCCGTTGACATCGCGCGCCACATCGTAGATCGCGCGCAATTCAAATGTCGGCGCGGTATAGGTCAGCGAAAGCATGTCCTTGCGCAGCCGCGTGGCCGAGCCAGGGTCTTCGCCCAGGCCGGTCAGCACCTGCGCGCTCAGGCCGCCAAAGCTCGGGGTCTCATAAGAGACCATGTTGTTGTGACCCGGCCAGTTGCGCCCCCGCACCAGCGTGGCCGTGCCGATGAACTGCTGCCCGGTAGGATCCAGCGCCCACAGTGCATCCGCCAGGGGCTGGTTCTTGCCCATGGTCAGCGTGCCCCACCCGCCTTGCACCCCCACGTACGCGCGCCGGTTGAACAGCGCATCGCCGTTGGTGCGGCCCTTGGTGGCGCCGAAGCCCGATTCTAGCTGGAACAGCGCCTTGAGCCCGCCACCCAGGTCTTCATTTCCGCGCAGCCCAAACATGCTGGTGCCCCACTGGTTGTCAGCGCCGCGCCAGAGCGTGCCGGACCCGCCATCCGGGGTCTGCACATTGGTCTGGACATCGACGCCGGCCACCACGCGACCATACAGCGTCACATTGCTCTGCGCGCACGCCGTCGCGGCGCACACGCCGAAAACGGCGGCGCCGGCCATCATTCTTGCCAAATTGTTCACTGCCTTGTCTCCTCGTCCGGATGCGCGGCCGTTGCGGCCGGCTCCTGGCTTTCAACCCCCTTCGGTCCCCTTCTTCTTGCTCGCGGTGTCGCTATCTGGGTCGGCCTCCCTCCTTTGCTATTGCTGCTGCAGGTCGAAGATGCATGTCATCGGCACCCACTTCACCCCCGGCGGCGTCCACGGCGTGGGCGCCTGGAAGGTCCACATCAAGGCCTCCCACTCGCGGATGCGGGCATCGCTTTCGCCCGCGCGCGCAAACGCGTCGGGGTCGTAGCGGGCATCGTCGGTGTCCATGACCATCACCAGGCGCGTGCCCAGGCGCCAGATCTCCATGCCGGTCACGCCGTGGCGGCGCAGGTGCTGCGCCACCTCCGGCCAGATGCGGCGGTGATGGGCTTCATAGGCAGCGATTTGCTGCGGGTCGTCCTTCAGGTCCAGTGCCAGGCAGTAGCGCATGTCGTCCTCACGGAGTTGGGGCGGCTTACGTCAGCGCGCGGTCCAGGTGGGTATAGCCGCCGTCAACGAAGACCCATTGCCCCGTGGTGTGCGAGGCGCGCGCCGACAGCAGGAAGACCGCGCTGGCAGCAATCTCGTCGGCAGTGGTCATGCGGTGGCCCAGCGGAATATGCGCGGTGATGCTGGCCAGCTTGTCCTGTGGCGCTTCGAACCCCTCCAGCCAGCTCTGGTACAGCGGCGTCATGACCTCGGCCGGCACTACCGCATTCACGCGCACACCGTCGGCTGCAAGCGCTGCGGCCCATTCGCGCGTCAGCGCCAGCTGCGCGCCCTTGGCGGCGCAATAACCGCTGGTATTGCCTTGCCCCGTCAGCGCGGTCTTGGACGAGATATTGACGATCGCGCCGCGGCTGGTGCGCAGGTGTGGCAGGCAGTAGTGCGCCATCACGTAGTAGTGCACCAGGTTGCGCTCCAGCGACTGCACGAAGGCATCGCGCCCAGCCTCCAGGCCGACGCTGTCATTGACGCCGGCGTTGTTGACCAGCCCGTCGATACGTCCAAAACGCATCGCCACATCGGCCACCATGTCGCGGCAGGCCGGCTCGTCGGTCAGGTCGAACTGGTAGAAGCGCGCGCGCGGCTGCAGCGCCATCAGGCGGTCGCGGAACGCCGGCGTCATCGCCGACTTGCCGCAGATCACCGGCACCGCGCCCTCGCCGGCCAGTTCCAGCGAAATGGCCGCGCCAATGCCGCTGGCACCGCCGGTAACGATCACGATCTTGTCTTGCAGATGCAGGTCCATGTCTGTGTATCCCGAAGGGCCGCTTTGTCAGGTCGGTTTGTCAGGCCGGTTTGTCAGGTGGTTTGCAGCCCGTAGCAGCGTGCCGCGGTGCCGCCCCAGAAGGCGTCTTGCTCATCCGCGCTCAGGCGCAGGTCCGACCAGCGCCTGACGATGCCATACACCCCGCCATAGGGCGCAGCGAGCGTGCAGACCGGCCAGTCCGAGCCGAACATCAGCCGCGCCGGGCCGAATACGTCCAGCGCCGCGTCCAGGCACGCATCGATGGAGGTCATGTCGGCCGCCTGCAGGCCGGCACGCCAGTCGGCCTCGGTGACCAGGCCGGACAGCTTGCAGACGACATGCGGCAATGACCGCAGCGGCCGCAGCGCCGCGCGCCACGCGGCCAGCGCGGACGATCCGTGCACCGCCCCGGCAATTGGCGGCTTGCCCAGGTGATCCAGCACCAGCCAGTGCCGGTCATGCCGGGCACAGAACCTGGCGGCTGCTTCCAGCTGGTGACTGAAGACCAGCACGTCATAGGCATAGCCGAGCGACTGCAGCCGGCCCATCGCATGGGCCACCGTGTCCAGGCCGAGGAATTGCGCGGCATCGGCCTCGTCCTGCACCTGGTGCCGGAAGCCGCGCAGCCTTGGCGCCGCGGCCCAGTCCTGCAGGCGTTGCGCGAAATCCGGCGCACGCAGGTCTTCCCAGCCCACCACCGCGGCAATCCACGGATGCTGGTCGGCCAGTTCGAGCAGGAAGCGGGTTTCGTCGGTGCCGGCGCGCGCCTGCACGGCAATGGCGGCATCCATGCCATGCGTGCGCAGGTGCGGCAGCAGGTCGTCCGGCATATGGTCGGCCGCCAGCGCCTGCAGGTCCGGTCCGATCCACGGATACGCCTCGGGCCGGTAGCGCCAGAAGTGCGTGTGCGCGTCGATGCGAAGCGTGGCCATCGCTAGCCCCGGAAACGGTGCAGCGCCAGCGAGGCCGGCTTCATGGTGATCGAGAATCCCGGCGCCTGCGGCGGCATGTAGGCCGCGTTGCGGACCACGCAGGGGTCGACGAAGTGCTCGTGCAGGTGGTCGACGTACTCGATCACGCGCCCTTCGCGGGTGCCCGAGATGCAGACATAGTCGATCATCGACAGATGCTGCACGTACTCGCACAGCCCCACCCCGCCCGCATGCGGGCATACCGGCAGCCCATGCTTGGCGGCCAGCAGCAGCACCACCAGGATCTCGTTGACGCCGCCCAGCCGGCAGGCATCGATCTGCACCACATCGATGGCGCCGCGTGTCATGAACTGCTTGAACAGGATCCGGTTCTGGCACATCTCGCCGGTGGCGACCTTGACCGGCGCCACGCCCGCGCGCACGGCGCGATGCCCTTCCACGTCATCCGGGCTGGTGGGCTCTTCGATAAACCACGGCCGCGCAAAGCCCAGCTCGCGCACCCAGGAGATCGCCTCATCGACTTCCCAGACCTGGTTGGCATCGATCATCAGGTGCCGGTCCGGGCCCAGCACTTCACGGGCGATGGAGACGCGCCGGATATCGTCCTGCAAATTGCGTCCGACCTTAAGCTTGACGTGGCGAAAGCCGCCGTCCACGGCCTCGCGGCACAGCCGGCGCAGCTTGTCGTCGTCGTACCCCAGCCAGCCCGCGGAGGTGGTGTAGCAGGGATAGCCCTCGCGCTCGAGCGTGCGGATGCGCTCGGCCTTGCCCGGCGCCTGGCGGCGCAGCAGCGCCAGCGCCTCGTCGGGCGTGATGGCGTCGGTCAGGTAGCGGAAGTCCACCACGCGCACCAGTTCCTCCGGCGAGAGGTCGGCCACCAGGCGCCATAGCGGCTTGCCCTCGGCCTTGGCCCACAGGTCCCAGACCGCGTTGACCACCGCGCCGGTGGCCAGGTGAATGGCGCCCTTGTCCGGGCCGATCCAGCGCAACTGGCTGTCGGAAGTGACGTGGTGCCAGAAGCGGCCCATGTCCTCACGGATCCAGTTCAGGTCCAGTCCCACCAACAGGTGGCGCATGGCTTCGATCGCGGCGCAGCAGACCTCGTTGCCGCGGCCGATGGTAAAGGTGAGGCCGTGTCCTTCCAGGCCGGGCTGGTCAGTTTCCAGAATGACATAGGCGGCGGAATAGTCGGGGTCCGGGTTCATGGCATCCGAGCCATCGAGCTGCGCGGAGGTCGGGAAACGCACGTCGAGGACGCGCATCGAGCAAATCTGGGTCATGGCATGGCTTGAGTGGTTGGCGGATCGGGATCGACGGCTCAGGCGGCGGCCGGTATGCGCACTGGCGCGTGCACGGTCTGCTGGCTCTGCTGGCCAAGGCCCTCGATGCCCAGCCGGATGGCCTGGCCGGCGCGCAGGTAGACCGGCGGCTTCTGCCCCAGCCCCACGCCCGGCGGCGTGCCGGTGGAGACAATGTCGCCCGGCTGCAGGCTCATGAAGCGGCTCAGGTAGCTGATCAGCTCGGCCACGCCGAAGATCATGGTGGACGTGCTGCCGTCCTGGTAGCGGCGTCCGTCCACTTCCAGCCACAGCCGCAGCGCCTGCGGGTCGGGAATCTCGTCGGCGGTGACCAGCCACGGGCCGATCGGCCCGAAGGTGTCGCAGCCCTTGCCCTTGTCCCAGGTGCCGCCGCGCTCCAGCTGGTACTCGCGCTCCGAGACATCGTTGATGACGCAGTAGCCGGCCACGTGCGACAGCGCTTCCTCGCGCCGGATATCGCGGCCGCCGCGGCCGATCACCACGCCCAGCTCTACCTCCCAGTCGGTCTTCAGCGAGCCCGCCGGGATTTCGATATCGTCATCGGGACCGCAGATGGCGCTGGTCCACTTGCCGAAGACCACCGGCTCGGCCGGCGGCTCCATGCCGGACTCGGCAGCATGGTCAGCGTAGTTCAGGCCGATGCAGACGAACTTGCCGACCTGGCCCACGCAGGGCCCAAGACGCAGGTCATGCTGCGGCCGGCCCGGCACGCGCGGCAGCGTGTCGGGATCCAGCGCGCGCAGGCGGGCGATGCCCTCCGGCAGCAGCGCGGCACCGGCAATATCCCCGATCACGCCGGACAGGTCGCGTACGTCGCCGCGCGCGTCGAGCAGGCCGGGCTTTTCGTGGCCACGCGGGCCATAGCGCAAGAGTTTCATGGAAGGATCTCGAAATAGTCCAGGGTGGGCGATGGCGTCAGTTCGACCAGCCGCCGTCGATCATGTGGATGGCACCTGTGACAAAGGCGGACTCATCGCTGGCCAGGTAGACCGCCAGCGCGGCCACCTCCTCGGGCGTGCCGATGCGGCCCATGGGCTGGCGCGCGGCAAAGGCGGCGCGGATCTCGTCGATATCGCGGTGCTGCGTGCGTGCCTGCTCGGCGATGCGGTCCGACAGCGACGGCGACGCGATGGTCCCCGGGCAGATCGCGTTGCAGCGTATGCCTTGCGTGACGAAGTCCGCGGCAATGGCCTTGGTCAGGCCGATCACCGCGGCCTTGGTGGCGCCATACGCAAAGCGATTGGGCACGCCCTTCACGCTCGACGCTGCCGACGACATGTTGATGATCGAAGCGCCACCCGCGGCCAGCATCTTCGGCAGCAGCGCCCGCACCAGCCGGTACATCGAGCTGACGTTGACCTGCCAGCTGTGGAGCCAGTCCTCTTCCGAGCACTCCAGCACGGTGCCGTGGTGGACAAAGCCCGCACAGTTGAACAGCACGTCAAAGGCAGCCTCGCCGGCGGCCAGTTGGCGGATGGCCTCGGCATTGCAGACGTCCAGCGTCATGGTGCGAACGTTGGCTTCACCCGCCAGCGCGGCAAGCGCCGCCGGGTTGATATCGGTGGCCAGCACTTGCGCGCCTTCCGCGGCAAAGCGCCGGGCACTGGCCAGGCCGATGCCCTGCCCGGCGGCCGTGACGAGAATGCGTTTTCCTTGGAGTCTCATGGGAAACCTGTTGCGATGGTCAGTTGGACCGGATGGGTGGAAGGGATATGGCCGGCCTACTGCTGCTCTTCGCCGGTGAGCCGGGCGAGCATCAGCGCGCCGAGGATGATGGCGCCGTAGATCGCCTGGATCCAGAACGACGGCACCTGCGCCAGCGTCAGCACGTTCTGCACCACGCCCAGCAGCAGCACGCCGCACAGCGCCCCGGTCATGCTGCCCTTGCCGCCATCGAGCGACACGCCGCCGATGACGGCCGCGGCAAAGACCGTGAAGATCATGCCGTTGCCCTGGTTGGCATTGATGGCCCCGACATAGCCGGTAACGATGAGCCCGCCCAGTGCGGCCAGCGCGCCGGCCAGGATGAACACGCCCCAGGTAATGCGCTCGACGTTGATGCCGGCCGCGCGCGCCGCCGGCGCATTGCCTCCGATGGCGTAGAGCGCGCGCCCCAGCCGGTGGTAGCGCAGCATCACGCCGGCGATGCCAAAGGCGGCGGCCGCCAGCCAGACCGACAGCGGCACCCCGAGCACTGTGGTGGTGGCCAGCGCAAAGAACGGCTGCGGCATGTCGAACAGCGTTCCGCCCTGGGTGGCGCCCACCAGCATGCCGCGCAGCACGATCAGCATCGCCAGCGTGACGATGAATGCGTTCAGCCGCAGCCTGACCACCAGGAAGCCGTTGATCAAGCCGGTCAGCGCGCCGACGGCGATCACCACCAGCAGCCCGGCCGCCACCGGCCATTCGGTGCCGAAGCCGGCCGATGCCGCCGGAATCACCAGCATCGCGCCCAGCGCGGGGGCGATGCCGACGGTCGATTCCACTGACAGGTCGAACTTGCCGGTGATGATGATCAGCGACTCCGCCAGCACCACCAGTGCCAGCGCCGCCGAGGCACCCAGCACGCTGACCAGGTTGGCCTGCGTCAGGAAGCTGGGGCTGACCAGCGCGCCGATGCCGACCAGCACCAGCAGCGCGGGCACCAGCGCGAATTCGCGCAGCCGTTCCAGGCGCAGGCGCCGCGCCGGGGCCGCATTGCGCTGCGCGGCTGAGGCTGCCGCGATGTCATGCGCGATGTCATTCGATTCCATGCAGGCTTACTCCTTCGATAGAGGCAATCAGTTCGCTGTCGTCCCAGCCGGCCGCGAACTCGGCCTGCACGGTGCCGCTCAGCATCACCAGCACGCGGTCGCAGGCGCGCAGGTCGTCCAGTTCATTGCTGACCAGCAGTACCGCCTTGCCCGCCTGGCGCTGTTGCTCGACCACCTCGAGCAGGGCCTGGCGCGACTTCACGTCGACGCCGGCGGTGGGATCGATCAGCACCAGCACATCGGGGTCGCTGGCCAGCGCGCGCGCCATCACCACCTTCTGCTGGTTGCCGCCGGAGAGCCCGCCCACCGGCTGCTGTTCATCGCGCGCGGCCACGGCCAGCGCGCGCATCATGTCGCGCGCCACCGCATGCTTGCGCGCGCCGGACAGGAAGCCGAAGCGGCCGAGCCGGTGCGGGATGGTCATGGTGGCGTTCTCGGCAATCGACTGCGCCAGCACCAGTCCTTCGCGATGGCGCTCCTTGGGTACGCAGCCCACGCCGCGCGCCAGCGCCTGCGCCACGTCGCCCGGCGGCAAGGGCACGCCGTGTACGCGGATGCTGCCGCGCGCCGGGCGCCGCAGGCCGGCGACCGATTCGCCCACGCCGGTGTGGCCGCTGCTGGTGGCGCCGGTCAGGCCCACCACTTCACCGGCACGCACCTGCAGCGAAACCTCTTCAAAGCGAGCGCCACCAAGCTGCTCCAGCTCCAGCACCACGGGCGCATGCGCCACCGGCGCGCGGCTGCGGGGATCGGCCAGCGCCAGTCCGCCGCGCTCTCCGGTCATCGCCTCGATCAGCTTGTCCTTGGGCATGGCCGCCACCGGCGCGGTAACGATATGGCGCGCGTCGCGCAGCACCGTCACGGTCTGGCAGATCTCGTAGATTTCCTGCAGGTGGTGCGAGATGAACAGAAACGTCACGCCCTCGCGCTGCAGGTCGGCCACGCGCCGGAACAGGCGCCGGATCTCTTCACCGTCCAGCTGCGCGGTGGGTTCGTCGAGGATGATGAAGCGCGCCCCGTACGACAGCGCACGCGCGATCTCCACCAGCTGGCGTGCCTCCACCGACAGGTCGGCGGCCAGCATGTCCTCGTGCACATCGACGCGCCAGGTATCGAGCAGCGCGCGCGCCTGCCGGCGCAGCGCGGGCCAGTCGATCCAGCCGCGCCGCAGCGGCTGGCGGTTGACGAACAGGTTCTCGGCAACGGTCAGCGCGGGGATGATGGTGGAATGCTGGTAGACGCAGGCCACGCGGCGGCGCCAGGCCTCGCGGTCCGATACCGCTGGCGCAGGTTCGCCATGAAAAAAGATGCCGCCCGCGTCGGGCTGGCGCAGCCCGGTCAGCATCGACACCAGCGTGGACTTGCCCGCGCCGTTACGGCCCACCAGCGCGTGCGATTCGCCCGGCATCACGGTGAGGCGGACGTCGCGCAGCGCAAAGCTGGAGCCGAACTGCTTGGACACGCCGCGTGCTTCCAGCATCGGTGGCGCCGATGGCACCGATGGCGCCGGGATGGCGTCCGCGCTCATCGCTGGTTGGCCCACAGCGATTTGTCGTCGACGTTCTGGCGCGTCACCACCGGCGCCGGCAACTGGTCTTCCAGCACGCCCGGCGAGACTTCGACAATGGTGCTGCCGTGATCGGTCGGACCCGGCCGGAAGGTCTGTCCCGCCAGCGCCGCCTTGATGTAGTACAGCCCGTATTTGGCGTACAGGTCGGCTGGCTGCGAGATGGTGGCGTCGATCTCGCCCTTGCGGATGGCCTCGAACTCTTGCGCGATGCCGTCGTTGCTGATGACCACGATGTGTCTGGCATCGCCGGCCGGGTGCAGCATGCCTTTGCGGCGCAGCGTCTGCAGCGTTGGCGACAAGTAGACGCCGCCCGCATGCATGTAGATGCCCTTGACGTCAGGGTTGGCCGACAGCAGGCTGTCCAGCGCCGCGGCCGCCGCATCGGACTTCCAGCCGGCCGGGATCTCCAGCACCGTCAGGTTCGGGAAGCCCTTCATGCAGCCGCGGAAGGCCTCGGCGCGGTCGCGCCCGTTGACCGAGGCCAGATCGCCCATGATCTGGACCACCTTGCCCATCTTCACGTGCTGGCCCAGGAACTGGCAGGACTTGGTGCCGTAGGCGCGGTTGTCCGCGCGCACCACCATCGCCACCTTGCCCTTGGTCGGCGCCACGTCCACCGCCACCACCGGCACCTTGCGCCGCTCGGCAAGTTCCAGCGCCCGGCTGATCGCGGCGGAATCCAGCGGCGCCACCACCAGCCCGCGGGCGCCCAGGTTGATCAGGTTCGAAATGTCGGTGATCTGCTGGGCCGGGTCCTGGTTGGAGTTGACCGGCGCCAGGATGTCTACGCCGACCTCCTTCGCCATGCGCGGGATGTACTGGTTGTAGGCCTGCCAGAACGGCGAGGTCAGCAGCGGCAGGTTGACGCCGACCTTGCCCGCGTCTGCCGCCCGGGCCGGAACGGCAACGGCTGCGGCCGCCAGCGTGGCGGCGCAACAGACCATCCAGCGCGCCAGGCGCGGCGTGGTGCGCCTGGAATGCGGCAACGAAAGAGGAATGCCGGAAGAACCGCGAGTCGCCATGTTGTCTCCTTATGGTGCGGCGGTGCGCCCGCTGGGCTTGCCACCGCGCTTTCTGTAAATTTATTGGTGAACATATTATTCATACACGAATGTTTTGGCGTCAAGGACAGGATAGCTCGCGGTTTTCCCTGCAACGATGGAAGGCAATATCGGAGCGTCGTGCGGATCACCTGATATCAGCCGGCTTACACTTCGAAAAATGCAACGCTACACAAAGCAAACGAGTGCCATTACAGAAGAGCTAGCCGTGGAAGAAAACGACCGTTACCGCGCCCCCGCCCTGGACAAGGGGCTGGATATCCTGGAATTGCTGGCCGAATACCCCGACGGCCTGACCCGCGCCGAGATCGTCAAGGCGCTGGGGCGGGGACAGAGCGAGATTTACCGGATGCTGGAACGCCTGGTAGCGCGCCAGTACGTGATGCGTTCCCCGGGCGGGGACCGCCATGCGCTGAGCCTGAAGCTGTTTGCGCTCGCCCACCGGCATCCGCCGGTGAACCGCCTGGTGACCCAGGCGCTGCCGCTGATGGACCAGTACGCACGCCAGGCGGAGCAGTCCTGCCACCTGGGCATGTATGACCGCGGCAACGTGCTGATCGTGGCGCAGGTGCCCGGACCGGGCGCGTGGGGACTTTCCATCCGGCAAGGCGCGCGCGTCAGCCTGATCGATACCGGCTCAGGCCACGTGCTGCTGGCCTGCCAGACCGATGCGCGGCGCCAGCAGATGCTGGACGAACACCATGCGGTGGAGGGGGAAGTGCAGATCCCGCGCGAGGAACTGGAGCAGACCTTCGCGTCGATCCGGGAACTGGGCTACAAGCAGCGCGACAGCCTGCAGTCTTTTGGCGTCACGGATATCAGCTGTCCGATCCTCGATCCCCAAGGCCATGCGATGGCGGTGCTGACGTCGCCGTATATCCGCAGGATCGACCGGCATGTCGGGCCAACGCTGGATGAAGCGCGGGCGCTGCTGATCCGCACGGCGCAGGCGCTGTCGGTGAATCAGCAGGCGGAAGGGAAAGCATGACGGGAACCGCTGGTTCGCTTCAGAACTTCGGGATGCGCAGGGTCTTGCTGACCATCAGCGTGCCCGACAGCGCGAACAGCAGCACCAGGGGATGCAGCACGGCGGGGCCCAGCACCCATGCGCCGCCAGGCAGCTCGCCGCCCAGCAGGCCCTGCGCGGCGCACCATGCCAGCACGGCGGTCAGCAGCACGCTGGTGGGGATGGGCGTGCCTTCGAAGTACGCCACCTTGCCGCTGTCGCTGCCCGCGGCCAGCGATTCGGCGGTGACGTTGAAGCGCGCCAGCCGGCTGACGCCGCAGCAGACAAAGTAGATCAGTATGGCGAGGTCCCAGCCGCCGCGCATGCCGGCGGCAAAGGCCAGCGTGGCGGGGCCGACGCCGAACGAGATGACGTCGGCCAGCGAATCCAGCTCGCGCCCCAGTGCGGAATGCGCGTGGCGCCAGCGCGCGATGCGGCCGTCGAGCACGTCGAAGATAAAGGCCAGCGGCGCCAGTGCCGCGGCCGTATAGAAATGCGACAGCTGCTGGTCCGCGACGAAGAACATCGCGAAGAACACCGATCCCATGCCGCAGGCCGCGTTGCCGAGCGTGAAGACATCGGCCAGCTGCAACTCGCGCAGCATCGAGAAATGGCGGGGGCGTTCGGGCCGGGTGTTCATGGCGCGCTTACAGGACCTTGGATACGTGGTGCACGTTGGGCGGCGCGGCAAAGGTCTCCGCCACCAGGCCGCGCCATTGCTGGAACTCCGGCGATTCGCGGAACAGGACCATATGGTCGTCCACGGTTTCCCAGTCCACCACCAGCGTGTACTGTTCCGGCTGCTCGATCGAGCGGAACAACTGCACGCCGTGGCAGCCGTGCGAGCGCAGGAACAGCGGCGTGGCCTGGCTTACGCCATGCTCGAACTGCTTGTCCATGCCGGGCTTGATGGTGATTTGCGCGATTTCCTTGATCATGACGTGGTAGGCGATGAAGTGGATGCCGGCGCCGGTCGGGTACCGGCGGGTCACTACTACCTTAGCACGATCGCGGCGTCACATGCCCGCGGCAAGCATTCCGTTACACGCGGGAGTTAGCATCGTCCACCTTGCCACGACCTGCCGAAACCGCCATGCGCCTGCCCCTGCCTGAATGCAGCATTGCGCTGCCCGCACTGTCCCTGGCCTGCCTGCTGGCCGTTCCGTCCGGCGCGGATGCTGCAACGCAGCCATGCGGCAGTCCCGCGACCGCGCTGGCCGACGTGCGTGCCCCCGGCCAGGCCTCGCCGCTTGCGGGACGCATGGTCGAATTGCAGGCCATCGTCACGGCGGATTTCAGCGGCGACGGGGGTCTGCGCGGCTTCTTCCTGCAGACCGCGGACGCGCAGCGCGTGCATCGGCCGGGCCGTTCGGAGGGGCTCTTCGTCTATGCGCCACGCGCCCGCGCCAATGTGGGCGACATGGTGCGCGTGTCCGGAAAGATCGAGGAAAAATTCGGACAAACTCAACTGGTGCTGGCTGGCACGCCGACAGTATGCACGCAGGGCCTGTCCGTCACGCCGCAGACGCTGACGCTGCCACTCGCCCACGAGTCCGACCTGGCAGCGCTGGAGGGCATGCTGGTGCGCCTGCCGCAGACGCTGACCGTCAGCGACACACATGAACTTGGCCGTTATGGCACGGTGGTGCTGAGCCACGGGCGACCCGTCGCGCCCACCCAACAAGCGTTGCCAGGCCCGGCCGCGCGGCAGGCTGCGGCAGCCAATGCCCGCAACCGGTTGCTGCTTGACGACGGCTCGACTCGCCAGTTTCCCGCCGTGGTGCCCTACCCGCCCGCGCGCCTGTCGGCAGAGCATCCGGTCCGCGCCGGCGATACCGTCACCGGCGTGCAGGGCGTGCTGGAGCGGCGCCACGGACAGTGGCGGCTGCAGCCGGTGCGCGGTGCCGGCGCACCGGTCTACCAGCGCGCCAACCCGCGCCCCGCAGCGCCGCCGCGGCATCTCGCCACGGCACTGCGGTTGGCGGCCTTCAACCTGCAGAACTACTTCAATGGCGATGGCCAGGGCGGTGGCCTCGATGCGCCCGGCAACCGCGGCGCGCAGGACACGGCAGCGCTGGCACGGCAGCAGGCCAAGCTCGTGGCCGCACTGCGCGGGCTGGACGCCGACGTGATCGGCCTGATGGAGGTCCAGAACAATGGCTACGGCCCGAACGGCGCGATCCGCCAGCTGGCCGCGTTGCTGGGGCCCGACTGGCGCGTGGCCGATCCCGGCAGCCCTGCGCTGGGCGCCGATGCCATCGCGGTCGGGCTGCTATACAACGCGCGCACCGCGCTGCCCGCCGGGCGGGCGGCCACCACATGGCTGGGCGAGCGCAGCCGCCAGCCGCTCGCGGCCACCTTCCGTGCCGCGGCGGGCGGCGCGCCCGTGACGGTGGTGGTCAACCATTTCAAGTCCAAGAACTGCGTCGAGGTCGCCGGCGCGCAAGCGGACCAGCGCGACGGCCAGGGCTGCTGGAACCCCGCGCGCGTGCAGGCCGCCGACACCCTGGCCCGCTGGCTGGCCACCGCGCCCACCGGCATCGCGGACGCGGGCGTGCTGGTGATCGGCGACCTGAACAGCTACGCGATGGAGGACCCGATACGCCTGCTGGCGCGGCACGGCTACGCCGATCTGGTCGCGCGCTTTATCGGCGCGCACGCCTACAGCTATGTCTATGAGGCCCAGGCGGGCTACCTGGACCACATGCTGGCCGACGCCAGCGCCGCAGCCCGTGTCGTTGCGGTCCATGCATGGCATGTCAATGCCGACGAGCCCGCGGCCTTCTCCTATGCCCCGCGGCCGGGGTCCGGCGCCGCGCCGGAGTTCTATGCACCCGGCCCCTACCGGTCGTCGGATCACGACCCCCTGGTGGTCGATTTCGCCAGCAGCCCGCGCGCCAGGTAGAGCACGATGGCCAGGTTGGCCGCGGCCAGCCCGCCATGCAGCCAGCTGGGATGGACCAGGGCCTCGTACAGTTCCAGCGGGATGTAGATGCCACCCGACCACACCCCGAGCCAGTTGCCCCACGCCAGCCCGCGCCACAGCCCATAGGCCTCGGCAAAGCGCATCAGCGCATAGACCGCGGCCGAGCCGCCGATGGCCCACAGCCGCGCATTGTCGGGATGCTGCAGCAGCGACAGGAAGATGGTGGGATAGCGGCTGGCGGGATTGACGTGCCAGCGCTGGATGATGGCTTCGGCCAGTGCCTGGGCGTCGCGATGCAGCAGCGCGGCCAGGCCCAGCCCGGCCACGATCACCAGCAGCCCCTTGGCGGCCTCGAACAACGCAATGCTCCTGAGGCCCAGTGCGCCCTGCTTTGCCATGCGGTTTCCTCCGGTCGATGCAAGCCGTGCAAAGCCGGTATTGTGCAATATCGCGAGCGGGCCCTGGACCAGGGGCACGCTATGACGCGGGCTGGGCCTCCAGCAGCGACTTGAGCCGGCGCACCGCTTCGGTGGACTCGGCCTGGAGCTGGTCACGCAACGTCAGGCGGTTGATCAGTGCGAACAGCAGCGTCGGCGAGCGGTAGCGGAACTCCCGCTCGAAGCGCGTGCGTTCGGCCGAGGGCGTCAGCGAGGGGGACATCGCGGGCGTCAGCCGGTAGGTGATGGTGCCGACGCGGTGGCCAGCGGCCACCCCCTCGATCGACCACGTCCGCGGCGGCTGGCTTTCGATCACGGTCCAGACCACCACGCCGCCGCGCCGCGCCAGCATGAAGGTCTCGGCCACGCGCTCGCCGCGCGCGAGCGGATGGTCGGTCGCGCCCGCCACCGCCAGCGACGCCGGATGCCAGGCGGGCCAGTGGCGCGGCGTTGCCACAAAGTCGAAGACCTGCGCCGGCGGGCGCGCGATCACCACCTCGTCATGGATGGCGGTGCGGTCCAGTCCCGGCAGCGGTGCCACCAGCGCGCCCACGGTGAGCGCGGCGAAGACGAATCCCCAGAGCAGTTTCCTGTATCGGACAAGCATGACGGCGGGACAGGACGCAAGCGGGGCGCACCCGTGCATCCCGTACGCATGGCGCGATGCTTACAGTGTAGTGACTGCCCGGCATCGCGCCAGTCCCGTGCGTGGCTCAGCGCGCCACCGGGGCGGCGGCGCCCTCGGCCGCAGGCGCGGGGGCCGCAGCCACCGTTGCCGGCAGCGGACCCCAGCCCCCGCCCAGCCGGCGCACCAGCGATACCGTGGCGGCCGCGCGCAGGCCGGCCACCTGGTTGGCCTCGCGCTGCGACTGCAGCACGGTGCGGTCGGCATCGATCACCGTCAGGTAGTCGACCGCGCCCGCATCATAGCGGCTGCGCGAGATCCGCGCCGCACGCCTGGCGCCGCCGAGTGCGCTGTCCAGCGCGCCGGCCTGCTGGCTGAGCCAGCGCACGTCAGCGAGGCTGTCTTCCACCTCGCGGAAGGCCACCAGCACGGTCTGGCGGTAGCTCGCCACCGTTTCCTCGTGGGCGGCGCGGGCGCCGGCGAGGTTGGCGCTGTTGCGGCCGCCGTCGAATACGGTCTGCGCGATGCTCGAGCCGATCAGCGGCCCCAGCATCCAGGTGCGCGAGGACCACTTGAACAGGTTGGACAGATCGGCCGACTCAAAGCCGAACAACCCGGTCAGCGTGATGCGCGGGAAAAACGCCGCCTTGGCCACGCCGATGCGCGCGTTGGCCGCCGCCATCTGGCGCTCCGCCGCGGCGATGTCCGGGCGCCGCTCCAGCAGCTCGGACGGCAGCCCGGCGGGGATCGCCACCGGCGCGGCATCGAACGGCCTGGACGGCAGCGAGAACGCCGCCGGCGGCACCCCGGTCAGCACTGCCAGGGCATGCTCCTGGTTGGCGCGGCGGCGCTCGATGCCGGCCAGGTCCGCGCGCGCGGTGCCGAGTTCCGCTTCGGCACGGGCGGGATCGAGATCGGTGGTTTCCCCGGCGTCATAGCGCTTCTTCAGCAGCGACAGCGCATCTTCGCGCAGCCTGATGGTGGCGTTGAGCAGGTCGCGCTCGCTGTCGAGCGTGCGCAGCGCGAAATACGCCTGCGCCACGTCGGCCTGCAGCGCCAGCTGCACCGAGCGGTACAGGTCTTCCGCGGCCTCGCCTTCGGCGCGGGCGGCATTGACGCTGGACGCGACCCGGCCGAACAGGTCCAGCTCATAGCTGGCGAAGGCGCGCGCCTTCAGCACCGTCTGCGGCGGCACGCGGGTGCCGTCGGGCAAGCCCTGCGACGCTGCCGAAGGCTGCGAGCGGGTCGGATCGAGCCCCACGCTGAGTTGCGGGTAGAGGTCCGCCTCGGTCGCGCCGGTAAAGGCGCGCGCCTGCTTCAGGCGCGCCGCGGCGATGGCGAGATCCTGGTTGGATTCGCCGGCGGCGGCGATCAGGCGGTCCAGTTCGGCGTCGCCGAAGATCTTCCACCATTCGCCGCGATGCTGGCCCTCGGCCGGCGTCGCGGTCTTCCATTGCGCGCCTTCGGCCTGGGCGGCCTCGGCTTCCTTGAAGGCCGGCACGGTGGCCGTCTCCGGCACCTTGTAGGTCGGCGCGAGCGAGCAGCCCGCGAGGACTAGCGCCGCGGCCAGGGTGGCGATGCGAGGCAACTGCCTTGTGATATGGGCAATCATTTGATGTTTCCTGGATTGTCTTTGCACTGCTGAACATTGTGAGCCGTCGACTGTTGTCTCCCCTCTCCCATTTATGGGAGAGGGGCGGGGGTGAGGGCAGGAGCCACCACGAAGTGAGCGGCTCGATGCTTGACACACGCCCTCCCTCACCCCCGGCCCCTCTCCCGCGCGCGGGAGAGGGGAGCACACACTCGCTACTCGGCAGAAGCCACGGCCTGGTGTTCGACCTGCGCAATCTTCGCCCGCCGCTCGCCCCGCGTCGCCAGCAGCCGCAGCGCCACATAAAACACCGGCGTCAGGAACAGGCCGAAGAAGGTCACGCCGAGCATGCCCGCGAACACCGCCACGCCCATCGCATGACGCATCTCCGCACCGGCGCCGGTCGAGACCACCAGCGGCACCACGCCCATGATGAAGGCGAACGACGTCATCAGGATCGGGCGCAGGCGCAGGCGGCTGGCTTCGATCGCGGCCTGCACCACGGTGCGGCCGTGATGCTCCAGCTCGCGCGCAAACTCGACGATCAGGATCGCGTTCTTCGCTGACAAGCCCACCAGCACGATAAAGCCGATCTGCGTGAAGATGTTGTTATCGCCCTGCGTCAGCCACACGCCGGTCATCGCGGCCAGCAGGCTCATCGGCACGATCAGGATCACCGCCAGCGGCAGCGTCAGGCTCTCATACTGCGCAGCCAGCACCAGGAACACCAGTAGCACGCACAGCGGGAAGATCCAGATCCCCGCATTGCCGGCCAGGATGTCCTGGTAGGTCAGCTCGGTCCATTCGAACTTGATGCCCTTGGGCAGCGTTTCCGCGGCGATGCGCTCGGCGGCGGCCTGCGCCTGCCCCGACGAGAATCCGGGCGCCGGCCCGCCGTTCATGTCGGCGGCAGTGAAGCCGTTGTAGCGCACCACGCTGTCCGGACCGAAGCCTTGCTTGACCTGCACCAGCGACGACAGCGGCACCATGTCGCCGGCGGCGTTGCGCGTCTTCAGCTGCAGGATGTCCTCGGCATGGGCGCGGAACGGCGCGTCGGCCTGCACCTTGACCTGGTAGGTCCGGCCGAACTTGTTGAAATCGTTGACATAGGCCGAGCCCAGGTAGGTCTGCAGCGTGTCGAACACATCCGTCACCGGCACGCCCAGCTGCTTGGCCTTGACGCGGTCCAGCTTGACGTCGAGCTGCGGCACATTGACCTGGTAGTTGCTGAAGATGCCGGTCAGCTCGGGCGTGGCGCGCGCCTTGTTGGCGAACGCGTTGGTGGCCTCGAACAGCGCGTCATAGCCCAGCGCGGCACGGTCCTCGATCATCAGCTTGAAGCCGCCGATGGTGCCCAGGCCCTGCACGGGCGGCGGCGGGAACACCGCGATGAAGGCATCCTGGATTGCCGCGTACTTCTGGTTCAGCTCGGCCGCGATGGCCGCGCCGCCCAGCTCGGCGCTCTTGCGCTCCTCGAACGGCTTGAGCGTGGCGAACACGATGCCGGCGCTCGGGCTGTTGGTGAAGCCGTTGATCGACAGGCCCGGGAAGGCGACCGCCGATTCCACGCCCGGATGCTTGAGTGCGATGTCGCTCATCTTGCGGATCACGTCTTCGGTGCGGTCGAGCGTGGCGCCGTCGGGCAGCTTGGCAAAGCCCACCAGGTACTGCTTGTCCTGCGCCGGCACGAAGCCCTTGGGCACCAGCTGGAACACGCCCCAGGTCAGCGCCAGCATCACCGCATAGACGCCGAACACCGAGCCCTTGCGGCGGATCACGCCCTTGACGCCGCGGCCATAGCTCTCGGCGCTGCGGCCGAAGAACTTGTTGAAGCGCTTGAAGAAGCCGCCGAAGACGCGGTCCATCCAGCGCGACAGCCAGTCCTTGGGCGCGTCGTGGCTCTTGAGCAGCAGTGCCGACAGCGCCGGCGACAGCGTCAGCGAGTTGAACGCCGAGATGATGGTCGAGATCGAGATGGTCAGCGCGAACTGCTTGTAGAACTGCCCGGTCAGGCCGGTCATGAAGGCCAGCGGCACGAACACGGCGATCAGCGTCAGCGCGATCGCGATGATGGGGCCGCTGACCTCGCGCATGGCCTTGTAGGTGGCCTCCTTCGGCGTCAGCCCTTCCTCGATATTGCGCTCGACGTTTTCCACCACCACGATCGCGTCATCGACCACGATGCCGATCGCCAGCACCAGCCCGAACAGCGACAGCGCATTGATCGAGAAGCCGAACAGGTGCATCAACCCGAAGGTCCCGACGATCGATACCGGCACCGCCAGCAGCGGGATGATCGATGCGCGCCAGGTCTGCAGGAACAGGATCACCACCAGCACCACCAGCGCAATCGCCTCGAACAGCGTGTGCGTCACCGCCTCGATCGAGTGGCGCACGAACTGCGTCGGGTCATAGACGATGCTGTAGTCGATGCCGTCCGGGAAGTTCTGCTTCAGCTCTTCCATGGTCTTGCGCACGTCATCCGAGATCTGGATGGCGTTGGAGCCAGGCGCCTGGAAGATGGGAATCGCCACCGCGGGCTTGTTGTCGAGCAGCGAGCGCAGCGCGTATTCCGAAGCACCCAGCTCGATGCGGGCGACATCCTTCAGGTAGGTCACGGCGCCGTCGGCGGAGGTGCGCACGACAATATCGCCGAACTCTTCCACGGTGCTCAGTCGGCCCTGCGCATTGACCGACAGCTGCAGGTCGGCGCCGGGCAGCGACGGCGACTGGCCGATCACGCCGGCCGCCACCTGCACGTTCTGCTCGCGGATGGCCTTGATCACGTCGCCCGTGGCCAGCTGGCGCTCGGCCATCTTTTCCGGGTTGAGCCACACGCGCATGGCGTAGTCGCCCGAGCCGAACAGCTGCACCTGGCCCACGCCCTGCAGCCGCGCCAGCCGGTCCTTGACGTTGATCACCGCGTAGTTGCGCAGGTAGGTCATGTCATAGCGGTCGTTGGGCGAGACCAGGTGGACCACCATGGTCAGGTCCGGCGAGCTCTTGACCGTGGTGATGCCAAGCCGCCGCACGTCTTCCGGCAGCCGCGGCTCGGCCTGCGAGACGCGGTTCTGCACCAGCTGCTGCGCCTTGTCCGGGTCGGTGCCCAGCTTGAAGGTCACGGTCAGCGTGAGCAGGCCGTCGCTGTTGGACTGCGACGACATGTACAGCATGTCCTCGACGCCATTGATCTGCTCTTCCAGCGGCGACGCCACGGTTTCGGCGATCACCTTGGGGTTGGCGCCGGGGTACTGCGCGCGCACCACCACTGAAGGCGGCACCACCTCCGGGTACTCCGAGATCGGCAGCTTGAACATCGAGATGGCGCCGATCAGGAAGATCAGCACCGACAGCACCCCCGCGAAGATGGGGCGGTCGATAAAGAATTTTGAGAGATTCATCTTGGTCTCTGCGAAAGCGCTCCCCTGGCGGCCCGCTTGTGGCGGGCACCATCTGCTGCTTGGGGAACGACAAAAACTAGGGGTGCTCCAAAGCCGTCCGAATTAGCCTGAGCAGGGTGTTCTCCCTCTCCCCTCATGGGGAGAGGGCCGGGGTGAGGGGTGGTCTAACAAGGAACCACAACAAACGAAGCCAACGGTTTTAACCCACCGGCCTCAGCCTTTGACGGTCCTGCCCTCACCCCCTGCCCCTCTCCCGCAAGCGGGAGAGGGGAGCAAACCCACTGCAAGCTTTCTTGGCGCTCAACTCACCGGCTTCATGTCTGCCTCACCCTTCTCGCTCGCGGCCTGCTTGCGGTCGGGGCTGGTGCCGCGCGGCTCCAGTTCGCTGCGGTACGCCATGGCGACCGTCTTCGGCTGCACCGTATCGCCCGGACGCACGCGCTGCAGGCCATTGACCACGATGTTCTCGCCCGGCTTCAGGCCCTTGCGGATCACGCGCAGGCCGTCGTGGTTGGGTCCCAGCTCGACTTCGCGGTAGACCAGCTTGTTGGCCTTGTCGACCACCAGCACGAACTTCTTGCCCTGGTCGGTGCCGACGGCGCGGTCGTTGACCAGCACCGCGGCATGCGGCGCGCCGCCGCCCATCTTGACCTTGGCGTACAGGCCCGGCAGCAGGCGGCCGCCTTCGTTGTCGAACACCGCGCGCACGCGGATGGTGCCGCTGCGCGTGTCGAGCCGGTTGTCGACCGACTGGATCTTGCCCTGGTGCGGATGGCCGTCTTCGTTGGCCAGACCGAGGTAGACCGGCAGGTTGGCCTGCCCGCCGCCGGCGCCCGGAGCGGTGTAGCGCAGGTAGCTCTGCTCGTCGATCTCGAAGCTCGCGTAGATCGGCGACACCGACACCACCGTGGTCAGCGGCGGCGTCGCCGCGCCCGGGGCCACCAGGTTGCCCACCGTGATCTCGGCGCGCGATACGCGGCCGGACACCGGTGCGGTGATGCGGGTGTAGGCCAGGTTCAGGCGCGCGGTTTCCAGCTGCGCCTGCGCGGCGCGCACGTTGGCGCCGGTCTCGCGCGCGGCGTGGATGCGCTCGTCGAACTCGCGGCGCGAGATCGCGTTGTCGTCCAGCAGGCGCTGTGCGCGTTCGCCCTCGCTCTTGGCGTGCGCCGCGCGCACCTGCGCCGCGGCCAGCGCGGCCTCGGCGCGGGCCACCTCCGCGGCATAAGGCCGCGGGTCGATGGTGAAGAGCGGATCGCCCTTCTTCACCAGCGCGCCTTCGCGGAAGTGCACGGCGTCGATGGTGCCGCCGACGCGCGGCCGGATCTCCACCCGGTCCACCGCTTCCAGGCGGCCGGAGAACTCATCCCACTCGGTGATGGTCTGCCCGACCACCGCGGCCACTTCGATGGCGGGCGCGGGCGGCGGCGTGTTGGCGTGGGCTTCGCCGCTGTGCCAAGGGCGCAGGATCGAACCGGCCACGCCGGCACCGAGCACCACGACGATGGCGAGGGCAATCAGGGTACGTCGCTTCTGCTGCTGCATTTCTCAAACTCCTGGATCGGGTTTTCTTCAACCGGAAAAGCAAATGGCCGAACGCCGCCTGCCGGTCCGCGCGGGCGGATCGGAACCATGGTCAGACTGATGGTCGGACTGGGGACCGCGCGCGCATCACAGCGCGCGTCGCGGTCCTGGCTCTGGCCGAAACAGAGCCGGCTGGCGGTTGGCTGGAGCGGCTCAGCCGGCGGGCTCGGCTCCAGGCCGGCTGGCGTTGGCGCCAGCGCGGCGTTCAGTCAGGGTGAGGTAGCGTCGGCCACGGCCAGACATCGCCGCAGGAACCGCGCTCCTTCGTCGACCCATGCCTGACAGCTGTCATGGGTCTCTTCCACGCCGTCGCCGCAGGCGCCGGGCATGATCATGGCTTGGGCCGGCACACCGGCCTTGCCCAGGCGCCCGGCGAAGGCTTCGCCTTCGGCGCGCAGCGCGTCGTGTTCAGCCACCTGCACCAGCGTGGGCGGCAGCCCGGCCAGGCGCGAGGCCAGCGCCGGGGCGGCATACGGATGCACCGTATCGGCCGGCGTCGGCAGGTAGTCGCGATAGTTGTCGGCCAGCCGGCGCAGGGTTTCCATCGGCACCGCGCCGCCGCCGTAACCCGCGCAGGAGGCATGCTGCAGGCACGGGTCGGTCACCGGGCGGATCAGCCATTGCCCGCGCGGCTGCGCGGTGCCGCGGTCGCGCAGCATCTGCGCCAGCGCGATCGCCAGGTTGCCGCCGGCTTCCTCGCCCACCAGCGCGAAGCGGGTCTTGTCGACCTTCAGCCGCCGGGCATTGCGCAGCACCCATTGCACCGTGCTGTGCGCATCCTCGGGCGCCGCCGGGAACGGATGGTCCGGTGCCAGCGAATACGCCGGCGTGACCACCACCGCGGGCACCGTCGTGGCCAGGTCCTGCACCAGGTGGCAAGCGTGCTCCAGGCCGCCGTCGACGAAGCCGCCGGCATGCAGGTACACCAGCCACGGCAGCAGCGCGGCGCTGTCGAGGCCCGGCGCCGGGTAGCCCGGCGGATAGCACACCCGCACCAGGATCTCGCGGCCGTCGCTGGTCACCGTGTGCTCGGCCACGCGCGCCTGTCCCGGCCCGGCTGCCGCGGGGGCAGTGACGGCGCTGGCGGCTGCGGAGCGTTGGCCTGGCTTCTGTGACATGGCATCGGCGCACGGCATGGACAATGCGCTTGAGTGTTGCGATGCAACGGATTATGGTGATTGACGAGGATGGGATAAAGCGAGAGATCGCCAATGCACTGTTCCGGGATTGGAATAATCGCAAACCGGCCTGTCAGGCGTCCTGCCATGCGTCTGCAAATGGAAATCCCCACGCATGACAAGGTCTTGGATTTTGTGATTCACTCCCGCTCTCGGCACGCGCGGCGGTTGGCCAGGCCGTTGCGCGCCCGGCCCGTCGGCAGGACTCCCGCGGCGCCGGACGCCTGACAGAACCCATGCCGGCATCGCGCCCAGCCAGCGCGCATCCCGTGCCAGCCGGCAGACTCCCCATCACAACAACAAGACACGCCGCGTGCGCCACCAGCGCCGGCGGCACGCCGTTCGGATCTATCGTCGGAACCTCATCATGGACCGTCTCGTATCAATGCAGGCATTCACCCGGGTCGTCGATGTCGGCAGCTTTGCGCGTGCCGCCGAGTCGATGGACCTGCCCAAGGCCACGCTGACCCGCCTGATCCAGAACCTGGAAACCCACCTCGGCGTAAAGCTGCTGCACCGGACCACGCGCCGCATCAGCGTGACCAACGACGGCGCCGCGTACTACGAGCGCTGCGTGCGCATCCTGGCCGATGTCGAGGAGGCCGAGCAGTCGCTGACGCGCCAGAACAACTCGCCGCGCGGCACGCTCTCGGTCGACACCACCGCCGGGCTGGCGCAACTGGTGCTGGTGCCGCACCTGCATGAATTCTTCCAGGCCTATCCGGACCTGAAGCTGGAACTGACCATCAACGGCAAGCCGATCGACCTGCTGCAGGAAGGCGTCGACGTGGTGTTGCGCGTGGGCATTCCGCTGGATGAGGCCATGGTGGCCCGCCGCATCGGCCACGTGCAGCTGGCGTTCTACGCCTCTCCCATCTACCTGAACCGCAACGGCACCCCGCGCGACCTGGCCGAGCTGGCGCAGCACAAGGCGGTCAATTTCCTGTCCAACCGCACCGGCCGGGAAATGCCCTGGCCGCTGGCGCGCGGCACCGAACGCGGCGAGGTGCTGCTGCCCTCCGCCATTTCCACCAACGACGCCGATGTCTACCTGGGCTGCGCGCTGGAAGGCCACGGCATCGCGCGCATCTCGCGCGCCATGGCCGAGCCCTACGTGGCCAGCGGCCGGCTGGTGGAAATCCTGGCCGACTGGCAGACCGACGAACTGCCGATCTCGGCGATGTATCCGCAGAACCGGCACCTGTCGGCCAAGGTGCGGGTGTTCGTGAACTGGGCCGCGGAGCTGTTCTCGCGCCATCCGCATTTTGGTGCGGCACAGCAGCCGCTGCCCGTGGCGGCCTGATCGAACGGCCTGAGCGTGACACGCCCTGGCGCGATCCGCCAGCGGCGCGCATGCCAGGCGGCATGTAGGACAAAACCGGAAATCGGTTCAGCGGGCGCCGACCTATACTGTTTCATCCGAAATCACGACAAGAAGAGGATTCCGATGAAACAAGTGCTTACCCCCCTGGCGGCCTGCATTGCCGCAACCGTTGCACTGGCCGGCTGCGCCGGCTCCGGCATGCCTTCCTCGTCCGCGGCCAGTCCGTCCGCCAGCGGCGCTACCAGCGGTGCGCGGGCGTCGGCCACGCTGCAGCCCAAGAGCGGCTCCAACACCGCGGGCACCGTCACCTTCCAGCAGCAACCGGGCGGCGTGATGATGACCGCCGCGATCACCGGGCTGCCGCCCAATTCGGTCCACGGCTTCCACGTCCACGAGAAAGGCGACTGCTCCGCGCCTGACGCGATGAGCGCAGGCGGCCATTTCAACCCGACCGGCAAGCCCCACGGGCAGATGACGATGCCGGACCACCATGCCGGCGACATGAACAACGTCACCGCCGATGCCAGCGGCAACGTGCGCGTCAGCATGCTGCTGCCGTCGCTGTCGGTGGGCACCGGCGCCAACAGCGTGATCGGCCGCGCGGTGGTGGTGCACAAGGATCCGGACGACTACAAGACGCAGCCCACCGGCAATGCCGGCGGCCGCATTGCCTGCGGCGTGGTGGCGGCTTCGTAAGGCGGGAATAGCGCCCCGAGTATTTCTGCGAACCTGCCGCAGTTCTCCCTCTTCCGCTTCCGGGAGAGGGAGCGAACCATCGGCATGGCAACATGGCGCCATCGCCGCAACCACGGGGGCCCGCGACGGGGCCGCCCTGAACCCTAATGCCATTGCCGTCAGACGCCGCGCCGGTCCCACACCGCTGCCTGCGCGCCAGTTCCCTGATGCTGTGCTGCGCCGCCCTGCTGGGCGGCTGCGCGCTGCCACCGCTGGATCATCGCACCGAGTCCTTTGCCCTGACCCCGGCCGAAGCCCGGGCCACGCCGCTGGGCCAGGCGCTGGCCGGCGAAGTGGCGCGCCACCCGGGGCTGAGCGGCATCCATCCGCTGGAAAACGCCTACGCTGCCTTTGCCGCGCGCGTGCAACTGACGCGCATCGCGCAGCGCACGCTCGACGTGCAGTACTACATCTGGCGCGATGACCTGACCGGCACGCTGATGCTCGAAGCCCTGCGCCAGGCCGCCGAACGCGGCGTGCGCGTGCGCCTGCTGCTCGACGACAACGGCATTGCCGGCATGGATGAACTGCTGGCCGCGCTGGACGCGCACCCGCATGTCGAAGTGCGGATCTTCAATCCGTTCGTGATCCGCCACCCCAAGGCGCTCAATTTCCTGACGGATTTCCGCCGCCTGAACCGGCGCATGCACAACAAGTCGTTCACCGCCGACGGCGTTGCCACCATCATCGGCGGGCGCAATATCGGCGATGAATATTTCGGCGCCACCGACGGCGTGCTGTTCGCCGACCTCGACGTGATTGCGGTCGGCCCCGCGGCCGGCGACGTGGCGCAGGACTTTGACCGCTACTGGTCCAGCGCCTCGGCCTACCCGGTGGACCGGCTGCTGCCGCCGGTCAGCGTGGAACGGCTGCAGGCGCTGGTCGGGCACGCCCGCGAAGTCGAGCGCAACCCGGCCGCGGCGGCTTACCTGGCCGCGGTGCGCGAACTGCCCGACGTGCAGCGGATGCTCGACGGCACGCTGCAGTTCCAGTGGGCCAGCACGCGCATGGTCAGCGACAACCCCGGCAAGGCGCTGGGCGAGGCCTCGCGCGGCACGCTGGTGGCGCACCAGCTGCGCGAGATCCTTGGCGAGCCGCAGCGCGAGCTCGACCTGGTCTCGCCCTACTTCGTGCCGTCGACCGGCGGCACGTCTTATTTCGCCGACATGGCACAGCGCGGCGTCGCGGTACGCGTACTGACCAACGCGCTGGAGGCCACCGACGTGGCCGCCGTGCATTCGGGCTATGCCAAGCGGCGCAAGGCCCTGCTCGAGGCCGGCGTGGACCTGTACGAACTGCGGCGCGCGGCCGCGCCCCGCAAGAAGGAAGAACGCGCCGGACCCTTCGGCAGCTCGGGCTCCAGCCTGCACGCCAAGACCTTCGCGGTCGACGGCAGCCGGGTCTTCGTCGGCTCGTTCAATTTCGATCCGCGTTCGGCCATGCTCAACACCGAACTCGGGTTCATCATCGACAGCCCTGCGCTGGCGGGCCGGATCGAATCCACCTTCGCCGGCGTGGTCCCGCAAGCGGCCTACCAGGTCAAGCTGGACGAAACCGGCCGGCTGTACTGGCTGGAGCGGCGCGGCGACGAAATCATCCGCCACGATACCGAGCCCAACACCAGCTGGTGGCGCCGTCTTGGCATCTGGTTCCTGTCGATCCTGCCGATCGAATCGATGCTGTAGGCGCGCGGCCGCTCAGGTCCGGGCAGTCAGATCTGGTCGATCAGGCTGCGCACCACATCGGCCAGCCGGCTAGCGCGCTGGCGCCCGTTCGCATCGAGCGCCATGCCGCTGCCGCCGGCCAGCGCCTTCAGGCCGAACAGCGCGTCGCCCACGTCGCGCCAGGCCGGGAAATCGGCATGGATCTTCTCCAGTGCGGCGGCGCCCGCCGCCACCTGGGCGGGCGCGGGCGTGTTGCCGGCCGCCAGGTCTTCGAGCGCCATGGCGGCGTCGACCAGGCCTTTGCGATTCATCTGCTGTCTCCCCGGAAGCTCTTTTGTCATGGCCGCCAGGCAGGCGGCCATGACACTGTAGCAGGCCGTGCAGGGCCTTTGCCGGGACGTGGGGAAAGCCCGGGGGCGGGCTCGGTGGCGACCGCTCAGTTGCGGCCAATATCCTGCAGGATCCGCGTCATCAGGTACAGGCGCGGCACGATCGAATCCAGTTCGATGTATTCATCGCGCGCGTGATAGCCGAAGCCCGCCAGGCCGAAGCTCTCGACCACCGCGGGCTTGCCCGATTTGGCCGCATAGCTGGCGTCGGTGGCGCCGCCGGTGCCTTCGGCCAGCGCCAGCGTGCGGCCGTCCAGCTCGGCGTAGATTTCCTGCGCGCGCCTGGCCAGGGCGCGGCCGCGCGCGTCGGCGACGAACGGCGGACGGCCCTCTTCCATCGTTACCGTGGTGTGCGTGTCGGGCACCAGCTGGCTGGACTTGACCTTGTCCTGCAGCGCCACCTTCAGCTTTTCGGCGGCACCGGCTGCCGTGGTGCGCACGTCGCCGTAGGCCACGGCGCTTTCCGGGATCTGGTTGCGCACCGTGCCGGCCTGGGCCTGGGTCCAGTTCAGCTGCGAGCCCGGCACCAGGCTGGCCGCGTCGCGGGTCTGCTGCAGCTGGTGGGCGAGCTCGAGCAGCGCATTGCGGCCGCGCTCCGGCGCGGCGCCGGCGTGTGAGGCGCGGCCCTTGACCTGCATGGTGGCGGTGGCGGTGCCGGAGGCGCCCAGCAGCAGCGCCTCGGCCTTGACCACGTCCTTGGCCGCGGTGGGTTCGCACGACAGCACCACGTCATGCTGCGCCGCCAGCGTGGCGATGGTTTCCGCCGAGCCGACCGAGCCGACTTCCTCGTCGGGGTTGAACAGCACCGTGATCTGCGCGTAGTCGCGCCAGCCCTGCTGCTTCAGGATCTCCAGCGAATGCAGGATCACGGCGATGCCGCCCTTGTCGTCGGCGATGCCCGGGCCATAGAGCCGGTTGCCTTCCTCGCGGATCGGCTGCGTCGCCAGCGTGTTGTCGGGGTACACGGTATCGAGGTGCGCGATCAGCATGACGCGGCGCTTGCCGGTGCCGGTGAAGGTGGCCTTGACCATGGTGCCCGGGCCCTTGGTCACCGGCAGGCGCTCGACCTTTGCGCCCAGCGCCTGCAGCCGCTTCTCGGTATAGCTGGCCATCTGTGCCAGCCCCCTGGCATTGGCGCTGCCGGATTCGATCGACACCATCTCCTTGAGCGACTGCACGACCCTGGGCTGCGCCGCCTGCGCGGCGGACAGCAGCGCGGCATCGGGCTGCGCGGCACTGGCCAGGGTGCCGGCCCCGGCAAGCGTCAGGGCGGCGGCAACGGCAACGTGGCGAACGGAATACGGCATGGAATCTCCTCGGTCTGGTCTTGTTGGCGGTGCCGCGGCATAGCCGTACGCCGCGGCACAACGGCACGATGCTAGTCCTTGCCATCCACAATGGGGAGGTTCAATATCGCCAATCCGGATGCCGATCCCGCCACGGCGTTCCGCAGTCCCGGCCAGCTCCCGCCATTCGAACCGCCTCAAGGCATGCCAGCCCCCACCGCCGCCACTGCCGCCATCGCGCCATCGTCACAGCACGTCCCGCTGCACGTGCACCTGCTGTGGCTGCCGCAAGCCATGCCCGGCAGCCTGTTCACCACGCTCGACGTGCTGCGCACGGTGGCGGGCGTAGCCAGCCTGCAGCGCCCCGACTCCGCGCCGACGCTGAGCTGGCAACTGTGCGGCGCCAACGGGCGCACGCTGGCCACCGAGCTGCCCGGGCTGGTGTCGTCGACGCGGCGCGCGCGAACGCCGGGCAGCCGCACGCTGCTGGTCATTCCCGCGCTGCTGGCCAGCAATGCGCCGCAACTGGGCGAGCTGGTGCTGCGCGATGCCACGGCACTGCGCCTGGTGGAGCGCCATGCGCGCGCGGGCGGCTGGATTGCCGCGTGTGCGTCGGGGATGGTGCTGCCGCTGCAGCTGGGCCTGCTGGATGGCGCCAGCGTGGGCGCGCCGTGGATGTTCCAGAGCTGGATGGCGCGCCAGTACCCGCATTGCGATCTGGCCAGCGACGCGGCCATGAGCGTGCACGGGCAAGTGTTTTCCTGCGTGGCGCCGGCGCTGCAGGTGGAGTTCATGCTGCGCGTGCTGGGCCACCTGCACGACCCTGACCTGGCGCAGGCCGCGTCGCGGCTGATGCTGTTCCAGCCCGAGCGCCAGCGCAGCGTGCCGGCGCTGGTGTCGCAACGCTGGCTCGGGCGCACCGCCGACAGCCCGGTCTACCGCGCCATCCAATGGCTGCGCGACCATGTGTCCGAGCCCTACCGGCTGGCCGCGGTGGCGCAGGCGGCGGCGGTCAGCGAACGCACGCTGCTGCGGCATTTCGGCCAGGTCACCGGCATGACGCCGCTCGACTACCTGCACACGCTGCGCGTGGAGCGCGCCCGCATGCTGCTGGAAGTCACGCTGCACGGCACCCATGCCATCGCCGAGGCGTGCGGCTACAGCGACGCCGCCGCGTTCCGCCGGCTGTTCCAGCGCGCCATGGGCATGTCGATGTCGGACTACCGCACCCGCTTTGCGCTGCGGGCGCGGCGGCGCTACTGGCGCATGGAAGATGCCGCGACAAAGCGCGCCGCGCAGCGTGGCGCGCACCGGTAGCGCGCCGCGCGGATGCGCTCAGGGGCGCAGCGAGATGTGGTTGACCACGTCCTCGACGCCCTGCACGTACCACGCATCGCGCTCGGCCTGGCGGCGCGTGCGCTCGTTGTTGACGCAGCCTTCGAGCGTCACCACGCGGTCCTGGGTATGCGCGCTGACCTGCGCGGCATCGACGAAGGGGTCGGTCTCCAGCACCAGCATCAGCGCCTCGGTGATTTCATCGTCGCGGTCGGTCTCGGCGGGCGCCACCACCAGTTCGTTGACCACGCAGCGGCAGCCGGGCGACCACCACGCCAGCACGCCGGCCAGGCGCATGTGCGACAGGCTGATCACCTGCCCCCACAGCGTCACCACGCCGTCCTGCACCGCAACTTCGATCCAGCCGTTGCGTTCGTTCACCGGTTCGCGCATGGCCTCGGGCTTGCCCTTGACGCGCGCGCAGATCTTGCAATTGTGGAATTCGACGGCATTGAGCAGGCGCTCGCACACGGCGTCGCGCAGTTCGCCGTCACCCACCGGCGCGCCGCCATTGGCCACGCGCAGGTGGTCGATCACGCTGGTGACGCCGTCGACGCGCCGCAGCGTCGCCGCGGCCCGGGTCTTGTCAACGATATCGGCCACTTCGCCCTCGAGGATCAGCGCCCCGTCCGAGAGCCGCAACTGGATGGTGGGATGGAGGACATGGCCCTGATACGGCACATGGGCCAGGGCTGCGCGCGCCTGCGTCAGCACCGCTTCGCTACTCTGCATGTTGTCGCCTCGCCGGTTGGTCTGGAGATGGAGGATGCGCGCCCCTGCCTGCAGGCGCGCGGGAGCGGCGCCGCGGCCTCCTTCACCCCCGGGACCCCGGCAACCGCTTCCTCATTATAGGAAGCGGTCCGCGGCGGGCCCGGCCGGCACCGCCCGCGCCAGCCGGCACGGCAAGGCTCAGGCGCCCGCGGCCTCGCGCGCGCGGGCGACCTCCTGGTTGCGCAGGATAAAGCGCTGGACCTTGCCGCTGGGGGTCTTGGGCAGTTCGGCGACGAACTCGATCTCGCGCGGGTAGGCATGCGCGGCCAGGCGGTTGCGCACGTGCAGGCGCAGCGTCTCGGCCAGCTCGGGCGAGCCCTGGTGGTGCCGGTCCAGCACCACGAAGGCCTTGATCAGCTCCGTGCGCTCGGGGTCGGGCTTGCCGATCACCGCGGCCTCGACCACCGCCGGATGCTCGATCAGCGCGCTTTCCACGTCGAAGGGCCCGACCCGGTAGCCGGAGGTGGTGATGACGTCGTCGGCGCGGCCGATAAAGCTGATGCTGCCGTCGTCGTTGAGCTCGGCGGAATCGCCGGTCAGGTAGTAGTCGCCGGCAAAGGCGCTGGTGGGCGTGCCGTGGTAGCCGCCGAACCAGCACATCGGCGAGCGTTTCAGGTCCAGCGCCAGCGTGCCCGGCTGGCCGGGGGGCAGTTCACGCAGCGCCTCGTCGACCACCACCACGCGGTGGCCCGGGCTGGCAAAGCCGGCCGCGCCCATGCGCACCGGGTGCGCCAGCGCGTGGTGGTTGCACAGCACCATGCCCAGTTCGGTCTGGCCATAGTGGTCGTGGATGGTGACGCCCAGCTCGCTGGCGAACCAGCGGATCACTTCCGGGTTGAGCGGCTCGCCGGCACTGCTGACCGCGCGCAGCTGCCCGCGCAGCGGGCCGGACACGGCCCCGCCCGCCGCGATCAGCAGCCGGTAGGCCGTGGGCGAGCCGGCCAGGTTGGTGATGCCGTATTTGCGGATCACGCGGCAGGTGCTGTCGACGCTGAAGGGGCCGTCGTAGAACGTGGTGGCATGGCCCAGCGCCAGCGGGCCGGTGACGGCGTAGTACAGGCCGTAGGCCCAGCCCGGATCGGCCAGGTTCCAGAACGCGTCGTCGTCGCGCAGGTCGACCGCGTCGCGCATGTAGCCGGCAAACGCCGCAATGGCCTTGAGCGGCACCAGCAGCGGCTTGGCCGGGCCGGTGGTGCCGGAGGTGAACATCATCAGGAAGGGGTCGTCGCCGCGGCGCATCACGGGCGCGAACGACGCCGGCTGGCGCGCCAGCTCGGCCCAGAAGCTGAAGTCGGCGGCGTTCAGGGGGTGCTGCTCCGCGCTACCCGCGGGGCCGGTCACCGTGACGATGGCAGGACAGCCAGCCACCTCGTCCAGCTTGGGCCGGTTGGCGGCATCGGTGACCACCACCTTCGCGCCCGACGCATTGAGACGGTGCTCGATGGCCTTGGGACCGAAGGCGGTAAACAGCGGCTGGTACACGGCACCGGCGCGCCACGTGCCGAGGATCGTCACCAGCAGTTCCGCGTTGCGCGGCAACAGGCCCGCGACGCGATCGCCCGGCTGCACGCCCTGTGCCTGCAGGAAGCCCGCGAACTGTGCCGACAGCGCCTGCAGCTCGGCAAAGGTCCAGCTGCGCGCATCGCCGTTGCGCCCTTCCCAGTTCAGCGCAATCCGGCCGGGCTGTGCGTGCCGGTCGCAGCATTCGACGCAGGCGTTCATCGCCGCCAGGCTGCCGTGCAATTGCCGTGCCACGGCGTCGTCATAGGAAAATCCGTCGAAAGCTTGGGCGTAGTCGCGCATGGGGTCTCCTGAGTCCGGCTTGTGCCTTGTAGTCGGTGGCCGGTGCGCGTTGGCCGCGCCACGGCTGCCGCAAGAGTGTGCGCCACGCCGCGCCGGTCCGGCAATAACCGATTCCGCCAGCACGGCTGACGGTTTTTGCCATCCCTGCTGACCCGACGGAGGTGCCGAAGCGTTCTTGACGCGGCGCCGCCAGCCTCACACGATACCGGCATCACCCTCGGGAGACTGCGCATGTGCACCAACTACGCCCCGGTCCAGCGCCGCATCCTGCGTGAGATCTTCGGCGTGGAGCCGCCCGCGGCGGTGTACAAGGCCGAGACCTACCCCGACTACGCTGCACCGATCGTGCGCGCCGATGACGACGGCAGACGCCGTGCCGACCTGGCCTCGTTCGGCATGGTGCCGCGCCAGCGCATTCCACCCGGCGCACGGCGCTACGACACCACCAATGCCCGCAGCGAAACCGTGGGCGAGCGCCCCGCCTTTGCGCGCTACTGGCGCCAGGGCCAGCTCTGCCTGATACCGGCCACGGCGTTCTATGAGTTTGCTTACCGCGACCACGCGGCCGACGGTGCGGCGCCGGGCAAGCCGGTGCGCTGGCGCGTCTGGCTGCCCGGCGAGCCGGCCCTGGGCATTGCCGGGCTGTGGCGCGGCTGGCCGGACCAGGCGCTGTCCTTCACCATGCTGACCGTCAGTTCGGCGCAGCACCCGCTGCTGCGGCGCTTCCACAAGCCGGGCGACGAAAAGCGCTCGGTGGTCATCGTGCCGCGCGCGCAGTGGGACGACTGGCTCGCGTGCCGCGATCCCGAGGTGGCGCGCACCTTCCTGAAGCTGTTGCCGGCCGACGTCCTGCAGGCCGAACCGGCGCCCAAAGTGCAGGGAGCGCCGATTCCCGACGCCGATTAACGCGACCGGCGCCGCGGCCGCAGGGTTGGGCCGCCGCGGTCCTTGCCATGGCGATTTTCCGGGCTACACTCGTTGCTGGACGCCGACGGGCGTCCTGTTGCTTGACGGGCCCCCGACCACCCCGGCCGGGGGCTCGTTTCTTGGCGCGCCGCTTCCGGTTCAGAAGCGATAGGTGACGGTGCCCACCACCGTGCGGCGCGCGCCGAAATAGCAGTCGCCGCGCGCAAGGCAGGTGGTCAGGAACTGCTTGTCGAACAGGTTGTTGGCGTTCAGCGCGACCCGCAGCGGGCCGTGGTCATAGGCGATCATCGCGTCGTACAGCGTCACGCCGCCCACCCGGTTCTGATCGTTGCCGTCATAGCTGGGGCCGACATAGCGCAGGCCGCCGCCTGCCACGAAACCAGGGATCCCGAACAGCTTGAAGCGATAGTTGGCCCACAGCGACGCCATGTTCGACGGCGTGCTCGCCAGCTTCTTGCCGACTTCGGCCGGGGTGCCATCGATCACGCGCGCATCCAGGTAGGTGTAGGTCGCGATCAGGTCCAGCCGGTTCGTCAGCGACGCCAGGGCCTCGACCTCGATACCGCGCGTGCGCGCTTCGCCCACTTGCACCGAATCCGGAATGCCATTGACCACGCCGGCGGTCTTGCGGTTCTTCTCGCGCATGTCGAACGCCGCGATGGTCAGCGTGGCGTTCTTGCCCGGCGGCTGGTACTTGATGCCCGCCTCCCACTGCGACCCGCGCAGCGGCTTGAAGGCCTGGTTGGCCTTGTTGAAGCCGGCCAGCCCCTGGAACGACTCGGAGTAGCTGACGTACGGGTTCAGGCCGATGTCCGAGCGGTACATCAGGCCGGCGCGCTTGGTCAGCTCGCTGTCGTCGCGGCTGGCCGACGGCGTGTTGTCCTGCGCCGCGCGCGACCAGTCATAGCGCAGCCCCAGCATCAGCAGCCACTTGTTCCAGGCCAGCTGGTCCTGCACGTACAGGCCGGTTTGCGCCTGCGTGGCGGGATTCAGCGAGCGCGTGCCCGGCGCCGTGAAGTTGCCGTAGACCGGGTTGAACACATTGAGCGGCGCGGCGGAGCCGCCGACGCCGGTGGTCCCGGTGATTTCAGCATGCTGGTAGTCAACGCCCGTCAGCAGCGTGTGCTGGATCGGGCCGGTGCGGAAGTTGGTCTGTGCCTGCGTGTCTACCGCGAAGGAATTCAGCGTCGGCTGATTCACGTAGACGGTGCGGTTCATCAGCGTGTTGCTGCCTGGCACCCAGCCACGATTGGCATCGTTGAATCGCGCGTAGATACTGCGGTAGTCCACCGAACTGTGCGAATACCGCAGGTTCTGCCGCACCGTCACGGTGTCATTGAACTTGTGCTGGAATTCGTAGCCGACCGACTGCTGCTCCGCGGTGTAGCGGTCAAAGCCGGGTTCGCTGATGAACAGATGGTCGGGAATCTGCCCGCCCGGGTTCGGAGTCAGCGTGCCGCGCCACGGGAAGAAACCGACCGAGGTCCCGCTCACATCGCGCTGGAAATTGGCCAGCAGCGTCAGCGAGGTGTCCTGCGTCGGCCGCCATGTCAGCGAGGGCGCGAGCAGGTAGCGGTTGTCCTGTACGTAGTCCACCTGCGTGTCGCTGTCGCGCGCCAGCGCCACCAGTCGGTACAGCCACTTGCCGTCCGCATCGAGCGGCCCGGTCACGTCGGCCTGCACCTGCTTGCGGTTGTAGTTGCCGAACTGCACCCCGATCTCGCGCGCCGCTTCCGGTTGCGGGCGCTTGCTGACCAGGTTCAGGATGCCGCCGACCGCCCCTTGCCCGAACAGCATCGACGACGGCCCGCGCAGTACATCGATGCGCTCCAGGGCGTAAACGTCGGGACGCACGTTGTTGTAGAAGCCGACCTGGTTCAGCAGGCCATCGCGGTATTGCGTGAAATCCGTGCCACGGAACTTGCCCCAGTCGCCACGCGCGTCATTGCCGTAGGGACCGGCGTAGACCCCGGCGCTATAGCCGATGGCCTGCTGCACGCTTTGCGCGCCCTGCGCCTCCATGCGGTCGCGCGTGATGACGGTGATCGACTGCGGCGTCTCCATCACCGGCGTGTCGGTCTTGGTGGCGGTGGCGCTGCGTTTTGCCACAAAGCCATGGACCGGGCCGGTAGCGGTTTCATCGTCGTTGCTGGCCCGGACCGTGACCGCCGGAAGCTCGGCAGCGGCCGTGGCGGTGGCCGTCGCCGGTGCGGCGGGCGCGGTGGCCTGGCCTGACTGCGCAAATACGCCGCCGGCCTGCAGGCTCAGCACGAGGGTGGTCAGGGAAAGACGGCATGGGGTGACAAGCGCGGAGCGGGCAAAGCGTCGCTTCGCCCGCGGGATGGGGTGCAGAGGCATCACTCAGGGGTCGGAAGGTAGCGATGCCGAAAAACCGGCATCTCAAGGGAAAAATTCTGATTACGAATAGGAATGATTCGTGATTACATCAGAATTGTAGCCTGAATGTGTCAGAAGCGAGACATATGGCCATGGCTTTTCATGGATTTATCCCGCTGAAGTGTCCGATGTCCGACCCCTTCGATTCGGTTGAATCATTTATGCTGTAGCATAAATGATTCAACGCCAGTTCCGGAGTTGCGAAACTATGATCACAAAGCCTGACCTCATCCGCCCCACCCCCGCAGAGGACGCCACCATTGCGCGCGGCATTGCGGAAGACCGCGATGCAGTGTCAGTGCCGACAGAACAGTTCAAGGAGATGCGCTCAGCGCGGGAGGTGCTCGGCAAGGATAAAGCCGATGCACTGGCGAAACGCCGCGGCAGGCCGGCCAAACCCGCCAGCGAACGCAAGGTCAATCAGACGCTACGCATCGATCCCGACGTGCTGGCGGCCTACAAGGCAACCGGCAGCGGCTGGCAAACGCTGATGAACGAGGCGCTGCGAGACTATGCGGCAGCGCGCCGGATGCTGCTGCCCAGACGATAAGCCCGGACGATCTCTTCAATCGTCCTGCAGGCGGCCAAGGAATCGCCTCCCCGCCTCGATCACCCCGCTATCCGGCCGCATCTGATAGCGCACGATCATGCCCTCGATGCACAGCATCGCCTCCGCCGCCACGGCCTGTGGCGCAGGCAGGTCCAGGCGCGCCGCGAGTTCGGCGATGAAGGCCTCCAGCTCGGCCTTATGGGCCGCCGCCTGCTGCTGGGCCTGCGCATCGCCGGCTTCGGCCACCACATTGATGAAGGCGCAGCCGCGGAAGTCGCTGCCGAACCAGTCGGCCAGCGTATCGGCGATCACATCCAGGCGCGGCCGCGCCGCCAGGCGGGCTTCCACGTCCTGGCGGAACCACGCCATCCACTCGTCATGCCGGCGCGCCAGGAACGCCGCGATCAGCGCGTTCTTGGAGGCGAAATGGCGGTAGAGCGACATCTTGGCGACGCCGGATTCGGCAATGATCCGGTCGATGCCGGTGGCGCGGTAGCCCTCCTGGTAGAACAGGCGGGCGGCGGTGTCGAGGATGCGGTCGCGGGCGGAAGGCGTGGCCATGTAATGCAAGCTTGCGTAGCGGGAACAGGAGAAACAGCCCGGGCAGCGCGCCGCCGGGCTGTGTCTCGATACTATGACAGACAGACCTGTCTAGCAAACACCGCAGATTCAGCCTTCAAGCCTGGCGGCCGCATCGCGCAGCGCGGTGCGCAGGCCCTCTTCCACCACCGGGTGGTAGAACGGCATCGTCAGCATCTGCGCGATGGTCAGCCCCTGCTGGTACGACCACGCCAGCAGGTGGGCGATATTCTCGGCGCGCGGGCCGGTCCATTCGGCGCCCAGGAAGCGGCCCGTGGTCTTGTCGGCATAGACGTGCATCAGCCCCCGGTTCTTCAGCATGACGCGGCTGCGGCCCTGGTCTTCGAAGCTGACTGCGCCGGTCACGAAGCTGTCTTCCCCATTCGCCGCAAGGTCTGCGTAGCGCTGGCCGACCATCGCGATCTGCGGATCCGTGAACACCACCGCGATCGGCGCGCGGCGCGCCAGCGGCTTCACCTGCGGATAGCTGGCGGCGTTCTCGCCGGCGGCCTTGCCTTCGTCGGCGGCCTCGTGCAGCAGCGGCAGGATGTTGTTGGCGTCGCCGGCGATAAAGACCGGCGCGTTGCCGCACTGGAGCGTGTGCGCATCGAACAGCGGCACGCCGCGCGCATCCAGCGCCAGGCCGGTGTTTTCCAGGGCCAGGCCGCGCACATTGGGCGCGCGGCCGGTGGCTGCCAGGGCGTAGTCGAAGCGCTCGGTCACGCTACGGCCTTCGCGGTCGAGGTAGGTCACCACCACCTGGTCGCCGTCGCGGCCCATGTCGGTCACCTTGGCGTCGGGGTCGAGATAGAACTCCTGGTTGAAGGTGCGCGCCGCCTCGGCGCGGATCACCGGATCGGTCAGCGGCCCGAGCGACCCGCTGACACCGAACACACGCACCCGCACGCCCAGCCGCGACAGCGCCTGGCCCAGCTCCAGCCCGATCACGCCGGGGCCGAACACGACCACGCTGCCGGGCAGGTCCTGCCACGAGAACACATCGTCATTGACGATCAGGCGGTCGCCGAACACCTGGAACGGCGCCGGCAGCACCGGCGTGGAGCCGGTGGCGATGACCACGCGGCTGGCGCGCACGGTGGTGTGCCCGTCCACTTCGAGCGTGGTGGTGTCGATAAAGCGGGCATAGCCGCGAATGCGGTCGGCCTGCGCAATGTTCTCCACGCCGCGCACCACGAAGCCGACAAAGCGGTCGCGCTCGCTGCGCACGCGCGCCATCACCTCGCGGCCGTCGATGCGGATCTGGCCGTCGACATGGACGCCGAACGGCGCGGTGTGGCGCAGTTCGTGCGCAGCCTCGGCGGCGGCGATCAGCAGCTTGGACGGCATGCAGCCCACGCGGGCACAGGTGGTGCCGTAGGGGCCGCCCTCGATGATCACGGCGCGCTTGCCCGCCGCAATCGCGGCGCGGTAGGCGGCAAGGCCGGCGGTGCCTGCGCCGATCACGGCGACGTCGGTCTGGATGGTGGTCATGGCGGTGGTTCCTTTGTGTTCTGAAGCGTCAGGCTGGGTCAATCAGCGGGCTGGATGGCGCTGCCCGGCGCGGTTCGGGCAAGGCGGCGCCATCGGGTCCGGCGACTGCCGGCCCCGTGGATCGGGGCAAGAATGGGAATCGGCTGATTGGGGCTCAGGCGGCCAGGTACTGCTGCAGCGCTTCGGCGCCGCCGATCAGCTTGCCATTGATAAAGACCTGCGGTGCGGTCATCTCGCCCGACACGGCGCCCAGCACCTTGCCGCGCACCTTGTTGTCGAGCGGCACGTCGACGTAGTCGAAGCCGTTGTCGTCGAGCAGCTGCTTGGCCTTGGCGCAGAACGAGCAGCCGACCTTGGAGAACACCACCACCTGGTCGGGCTTGCGCGCGCCGGGGGCAATGTAGGCCAGCATGGTGTCGGCGTCGGACACCTTGAACGGGTCGCCCGGCTCTTCCGGCTCGATGAACATCTTCTGCACCACGCCGTCCTTGACCAGCATCGCATAGCGCCAGCTGCGCTTGCCGAAGCCCAGGTCGGCCTTGTCCACCAGCATGCCCATGCCTTCGGTGAATTCACCGTTGCCATCGGGAATCATGGTGATGTTTGCGGATTCCTGGTCCTTGGCCCATTCGTTCATGACGAAGGTGTCGTTCACCGACACGCACAGGATGTCGTCGACGCCGTGCCTGGCGAACACCGGCGCCAGTTCGTTGTAGCGCGGCAGGTGGGTCGAGGAACAGGTGGGCGTGAACGCGCCGGGCAGCGAGAACACCACCACGGTCTTGCCGTCGAACAGCTCGCCGGTGGTGATGGTTTTCCACTCGTTGTCTTCACGCACACGGAAAGCGACATTGGGAACGCGTTGGCCTTCGCGGGATTGCAGCATCAGTTCACTCCTGGTTCTGGATCGGGTTGGTTCGGCTGCGGGTTGCAGCGAAGGCCCCATTTTGTAGACCGGGAAGTGATTTGTACAATTCATCGTTTCAAAAACGATGATTGTCAAAGACTATGATTGACGGATAGGCACCTTCTATCGGTCCGGAAGCTGTCCAGCCCGCGCGGACGAAAAAGCATATTTTTTCGGGAAAACCCAGGGGAGTGCCCTATCATGCGGCATCTCCTCAGACTCCGTTCTTCGCAATGACCCGACCTTGCCGCCTGCCGTACCGCCATCGGTGGGCATCCCTGCTGGCGCTGTCGCTCGCGCTGGCCCTTCCCGCGCACGCGCAGACGCTGAAGAAGCCGGCGCTGGAAGCCCTGACCGGCAACAGCCCGGCCGCGGCCAAGGCGGCCCAGGCCGACCTGCCGGCCTTCATGGCGGCGGCGGCCAAGGCCGAGCCGATGGTCGCGCCCGCGGTGGCGGCGTGGCAGTCGAAAACGCCGCTGTCGGGTGACAACCTGGTCAATGTCGCCCGGCTGCTGGGGGTCTACAACCGGCTGCGCAACGAGGCCGCCGCCATCGATGTGCTCGGCAGGATGGTGGCGCTGCGCACCGTGCGCGAGGAAAAGATCGCGCAGCACGAGAACCCGGCCATCGTCGAGTTCGGCAAGATGATCGAAGGCATGGCGCGCGAGTTCGGGCTGGCCTATCGCAATGTCGACAACCGCGTCTTCGAAGTGACGCTGCCCGGCGGCGGCAAGGACACCTTCGGCATCCTGACCCATGCCGACGTGGTGCCGGCGGTGGCCGACGAGTGGGTGCTGGACGACGGCACCCGGCTGGACCCGTTCCGGATGACGCGCATCGGCGACCGGCTGTACGGGCGCGGCACCATCGACGACAAGGGCTCGATCGCCGCAGTCCTGTACGCGATGAAGACCGTCAAGGAAAGCGGCGTGCCGCTCGAGCGCAGCATCCGGCTGATGATCGAAACCACCGAGGAGACCGGTGGCGACGGCATGAAGTACTACCGCCAGCACACCACGCTGCCCGAGTACAACGTGGTGCTGGACAGCAAGTATCCGGCCGTGGTGGCCGAGAAAGGCGCGGGCACGCTGACGGTCTCGTTCGGCATCAAGGCGGCCGACGACAAGCGCGCGCCCGGCCCCGCCGACGGCAAGGGCCCGGCCATCGTCGCGATGCGCGGCGCGGCCTCGGCCAACGCGATTCCCGAAACCGCCACCGCCCGCATCGCCGGCGGCGATGCCGCGGCGGTGGCTGCCGCGCTGGAACAGGCGCGCGCGGATTTCCTGCGCCGCTATACGCCGCGCGGCAAGTTCTCGATCGACGTCAAGCGCGCCGGCAACGATGTCGACGTCAAGGTCACCGGCGCCTCTGCGCACGGCTCGCGGCCGGAAGAAGGCGTGAACCCGCTGCCGCGGCTGGCGCTGTTCCTGCAGGCCAGCGGCGTGCGCTTTGCCGCAAACCACTACCTGAACGCGGTGCGCTACCTGAACGACCTGTACGGGCTGGACTACCTTGGCAACCGCATGGACGTGGCCTACCGCGATCCCTTCATGGGGCCGCTGACCATGTCGCCCACGCTGGTGCGCGAGCGCGGCGAATACGTCGACGTGGTCACCAATGTGCGCATGCCGCGCGGGCGCACGCCGGACGAACTGGGCGGCCAGATCACCAAGCGCATTTTCAGCTGGGCCGCCACCCATGGGCCGGTCGAGATCAAGTACGACCAGGGCAACTGGATGGCGCGCGATCCCAAGGGCGCGTGGCTGTCGACGCTGCTGAACATCTTTGGCGATACCACCGGGCTCGAAGCCAAGCCGGTCTCCACCGCCGGCAGCACCACCGCCAAGCTGATGCCCAACGCCATCAACTTCGGGCCGGCCATGCCGGGCAAGAAGTACACCGCGCACAACGCGCGCGAGTACAAGGAAGTGGCCGACCTCAATCTCGATATGCAGATGTTCACCGAGATGCTGGTGCGTATCGGGAATCTGGAAAAGATGCAGTAAGCGGAGCCGCCAGGCACCGCTTACCTGCGCTACCCGAACCGCATCACAACCCCAGCTCGCTCAAGCCCGGATGCCCATCCGGGCGCCGGCCCAGCGGCCAGTGGAACTTGCGGTCCGCCAACCGGATCGGCGCATCGTTGATGCACGCAAAGCGCTTGCGCATCAACCCCGCCTCATCGAATTCCCAGTTCTCGTTGCCGTATGACCGGTACCAGTTACCGGAATCGTCGTGCCATTCATAGGCAAAGCGTACGGCGATGCGGTTCTCCTCGTGCACCCATAACTCCTTGATCAGCCGGTAATCCAGTTCCTTCTGCCATTTGCGCTGCAGGAACGCGACGATATCGGCGCGGCCGTTGACGAACTCGGCGCGGTTGCGCCACGCGCTGTCGACGGTATAGGCCAGTGCCACGCGTTCCGGATCGCGGCTGTTCCAGCCGTCCTCGGCGGCGCGGACCTTGGCGATAGCGGTGTCGCGGGTAAATGGAGGCAATGGCGGGCGGGTTTCAACGGGTGTGGACATGGAAGCTCCTTTGAGGGTCAGGCAGGCATTGAAGCGAGGACAATTACGGGGTGATACAGGTCTGTCTCATTATTAGTAGACAGATCTGTCTTGTCAAGGCAGGATGATGTACAGAATTTGAAAGCAAGACCCGGAGTGTGCCGCGCGCGGGCCCGCCCTAAAGTTGGCACCATGCAAGCACAAGACAGGAGATTCGCAGTGGGCATCAGCCAGATTCAGCGGCCGGAACCGGCAGTCGCCGGGCCGCGCCGGCCGGTTCCACAGGTGCATGGCGCGGCGGTGCAGCGCCGGCATGAGGCAGATATGGCGACCCGGGTCGACGGCATCGACTGGGCCGCGGTCGCGCGCCAGCTCGATGACTATGGCTGCGCTTCCATCCGCGGCCTGCTGTCGGCCGACGAATGCAACGCGCTGGCGGCCGGCTATGGCAACGACGCGCTGTACCGCGCGCGCATCGAGATGCGCCGGCACGGCTTCGGCCAGGGCGAATACAAGTACTTCCGCTATCCCCTGCCCGGCCTGGTCGCCGGACTGCGCACGGCGCTCTACCCGCACCTGGTGCCGGTAGCCAACCGCTGGAATGCCGCCATGGGCATCGACGTCAGTTACCCTGCCGCGCACCGGGACTTCATTGCGCGCTGCCACCACGCCGGCCAGTCGCGGCCGACGCCCCTGCTGCTGCGCTACGGCGCGGGCGACTACAACTGCCTGCACCAGGACCTGTACGGCGAGCATGTGTTCCCGCTGCAGGTTGCGATCCTGCTCTCCGAACCCGGCCGCGACTTCACCGGCGGCGAGTTCGTGCTGACCGAGCAGCGCCCGCGCATGCAGTCGCGGGCCGAGGTGGTGGCGCTGCGCCAGGGCGATGCCGTGGTGTTCGCGGTCAGCCAGCGGCCCGTGCAGGGCAGCCGCGGCAGCTATCGCGTCAACCTGCGGCATGGCGTCAGCCGGCTGCATGCCGGACAGCGCTACACGCTCGGCATCATCTTCCACGACGCTACGTGAGACATCCATGACCCGATCCACCCGCCGTCCCGCACAAGCAGCCGAAGCCACCCTGGTCGAACAGGATCCGCGCTGGGCCCGCGTGCTGGCGCGCGATCCGGGCGCCGACCGCGACTTCGTCTATGCGGTCAGGACCACCGGCGTGTATTGCCTGCCGAGCAGCCCGTCGCGCCTGCCGCATCCGGCCAATGTCGAGTTCTTCGACAACGCCGCCGCGGCCGAGGCCGCCGGCTACCGTCCCAGCCGCCGTGCCGCACCGCCCGCGCTGGCGGCGCGGCACGCGGTGCTGGTGGCCGAGGCCTGCCGCCGCATCGAAGCCGCCGACGCCGTGCCCACGCTGGCGGCACTGGCCAGCGCCGCGGGCATCAGCCCCTACCACTTCCACCGCCTGTTCAAGACCGCCACCGGCCTGACCCCGCGCGCGTACGGCGCCGCGCACCGCGCCAGGAAACTGCGCGCGCAGCTGGGCGCCAGCGACTCCGTGACCGAGGCCATCTACGATGCCGGGTTCGGCTCCAACAGCCGCTTCTACGAGACCTCCGACGCCGTGCTGGGCATGACCCCGTCGCGCTACCGCGCGGGCGGCGCCGACATGGATATCCGCTTTGCCATCGGCCAATGCTCGCTCGGTGCGATCCTGGTGGCGCAGAGCGAGCGCGGCGTCTGCGCGATACTGCTCGGCGACGATCCGCAAGCGCTGCTGCAAGACCTGCAGGACCGCTTCCCGCGCGCCAACCTGATCGGCGGCGACGCGCGGTTCGAGCAGCTCGTCGCCCAGGTGGTCGGCCTGATCGAAGCGCCCTCGATCGGCCTGGCGCTGCCGCTGGACGTGCGCGGCACCGCGTTCCAGCAGCGCGTATGGCAAGCGCTGCGCGAGATCCCAGCCGGCAGCACCGCCAGCTACGCCGAGATTGCGGCCCGCATCGGTGCGCCGCGCGCGGTGCGCGCGGTGGCGCAGGCGTGCGCGGCCAACCATCTGGCGGTGGCGATTCCCTGCCACCGCGTGGTACGCAGCGACGGCGACCTGTCAGGCTATCGCTGGGGCGTGGCGCGCAAGCGCGAGCTGCTGGAGCGCGAGGCGCAGGGCTGAACCGCGCCCGTTCAGTGCGCAGCGGCCGCCTGGAACCGTGCCAGGTAGTCGTGGATCTGCGCCACCACGGCCGCGCCTTCGCCGACCGCGGCGGCGACGCGCTTGGTCGACCCGGCGCGCACGTCGCCGATGGCAAACACGCCCGGCACACTGGTCTGCAGCGGATACGGCACCGCCGCGGCGCAGCCCAGCGCGCCGCCGCCGGTGCGTACGAAGCCCTTGTCGTCGACCTCGACATGGCAGCTGCGCAGCCACGCCGCATTGGGATCGGCACCGATGAACAGGAACAGGTGCCGCACTGCCATCGTGACCGGCGCCGCATGCTCGGCGCGGCAGTCGTAGCGGACCGTGCTGAGCCACCCGTCGCCGTCCAGCGCGCTGATCTGGGCACGGGTATGCAGCGTGATATTCGGCAGCGCGGCGATGCGGTCGATCAGGTAGCGCGACATGGTCGCGGCCAGGCCCGGGCCGCGCACCAGCATATGCACGTGCGCCGCATGCGAGGCCAGGAACACCGCCGCCTGCCCGGCCGAATTGCCGCCGCCCACCAGCATCGCCGGCTCGTTCTTGCACAGCTTGGCCTCCACCGGCGAGGCCCAGTAGTAAACCCCGCGGCCTTCGAAACGCTCGAGCGCGTCGATGCCGGGGCGGCGGTACTGCGCGCCGGTGGCGATCACCACGGTATGGGTCGGCACCATGCGGCCGTCGGCCAGCTCGAGCCGGATCGGGTCGGCGCCGCAGTGCAGTGCCTTCACCTCCAGCGGAATCGCGATGTGCGCGCCGAACTTGAGCGCCTGCACGAACGCGCGCCCGGCCAGCGCCTGCCCCGAGATACCGGTCGGAAAGCCCAGGTAGTTCTCGATGCGCGCGCTCGCGCCCGCCTGTCCGCCCGGCGAGCGGCAATCGATCACCGCCACCGACAGGCCTTCGGACGCGGCATAGACCGCCGTCGCCAGCCCCGCTGGCCCGGCGCCGACCACCACCACGTCATAGACGTGGTCGGGATCGAACTCCGGCAGCAGGCCGAGGCACGACGCCAGCTGTCCCTCGTCCGGGGCGCGCAGCACGCGGCCGTCGGCGCAGATCACCAGCGGAAAGTCGCTGGCGGGGGCGCTGGCATAGTCGAGCAATAAGGAGCAGTCGCGGTCCGCATCGATATCGATGACGGTATGCGGATAGCCGTTGCGGCGCAGGAAGGCCTGCAGCGCCAGCAGTTGCGGCTCGGTGCCGTGGCCCACCAGCACCGGACCGCTGCCGAACTCGATCAGACCCACGCGGCGCAGGATCAGCGCGCGCATGATGCGCTCGCCCAGCTCGGCCTCGGCCACCAGCAGCGCCCGCAGCCGGTCCGGCAGGATCACGTAGCCATGGGTCTCGGTGACCGCGATGCCGTCGACCAGCGCCGGCCGGCCGGCCAGCGTACCGACCTCGGCCAGGAAGTGCCCGGCGCCCTGCTCGGTGATCTGGTGCTCGCGCCCCAGGCCGTCGCGCCGCATCAACCGCACGCGGCCGCTGGTGACCAGATACATGCCGCGCCCGGCCTCGCCGATGGCAAACAGTTTCTCGCCCGCGCGCCAGCTCTGCGGCGTGCCGAAGCGCCGCACGCGTTCCATCTCGTCGGCGGTCAGTTGCGGGAACATCTGGTGCCAGCGTGATTCCAGCGTGGAGAAAGGGGCCTCCAGCCCGCCGCCGGTCTCCGGACCTGGCTCTGCTTCGGCCACGACTGCATCCGCCTGCAAGTTCGCCATGCTGCCTCCCTGATGACACCGGTCACACCGGATTGCCTCGATTCCGGCTGCCGCGGCGCGGCCTATCGATAGTAGACGGCGCGATGCCGAATGCGAGGCCGCCGGTGCCGGCAGTTGCGCATTGCGCCGGCTTGGGATTGAATGTTCGCCTCGGCGCTCGGCAGGCCTTTGCCAGCGCCGCCACTGCCATAAAGTACAAGCCTTGATGCCATCCACCCCTGAATCCAGTCCTGAATCCAATCCAAACCCGCCCCGCGACCGTCCCGCGCGCCCGGCACTGCGCCCGCTTACGCTGGTAGAAGGCCGCGTGCTGGGCGTGCTGGTAGAAAAGCAGCACACCGTACCGGATACCTACCCGCTGTCGCTCAACGCGCTGGCTTCCGGCTGCAACCAGAAGACCGCGCGCGCGCCGGTGATGAACGTCTCGGAGGCTGAGATCCTCGAGGCCATCGATGGCCTCAAGGGCCTGAGCCTGGTCTTTGAAGGCAGCAGCAGCCGCGTGCCGCGCTTCGAGCACAACATGCAGCGCGCGCTGGGCATCCCCAGCCAGTCAGTCGCCCTGCTGGCGATGCTGCTGCTGCGCGGTCCGCAGACGGCCGCCGAACTGCGCCTGAATACCGCGCGGCTGCACAGCTTTGCCGACATCTCCTCGGTCGAGGCGTTCCTGGACGAACTGGCCAGCCAGACGCCGCCCCGCGTGGTGCGGTTGCCGCGCGCCCCCGGCGCGCGCGAAAACCGCTGGATGCATCTGCTCAGCGGCGAAGCCAGCGCCGCCGTGGCCGCCGAAGACAGCGGCCGTGCCGCCGACGGCAACGCCGCACCATCGGCCGAACTGGAACAGCTGCGCGCCGAGCAGCAGGCCCTGACCGAAAAAGTGGCAAGACTACAAGGGCTGGTCGAACACATGGCCGCGCAGCTTGGCATTTCCGCGGACGAGTTTCTGGGCTGATCGACGTCACCACGCTGTCGGCCTCCTGCCTCCTGCGTTGCCGGCCGAAACCCGCAGGTGGGGCAAATTCATGGCGGTTAATTGCTAAATACGGACGACATCGGGATTGGCTGCGGACGCAATGCTGGCACTGCCGGATGTCCCGGACGTCGCCTATGCTTTTGCACAGGACCGCTGACAAGACACGGAGACCGCCGCAGCCATGGACAAGACAGCCTTTGTATTCGCCGGCGGCGGAAGCCTGGGTGCGATCCAGGTGGGGATGCTGCGTGAACTGGCGGCCTGGGGCGTGATGCCGGATATCGTGATCGGCGCGTCGGCCGGGGCCATCAACGGCGCCTACTTTGCCTGCAACCCGGGCGTGGCCGGCGCGCAGCGGCTCGACGCGCTGTGGCGCGCGATCCGGCGCACCGACATCCTGCCGTGGAGCTGGCGCAGCGTCTGGAACGTGTTCGGCGGCAGCCGCGGCCATCTGGTTGAGGCGACGGGGTTGCGCAGCCTGCTGGCGCGGCATTTCGGGCCGCGCCAGCTGGAAGCGGCCGAACTGCCGCTCCACGTGGTGGCGACCGACATGCACAGCGGCGACGAGGTGGTGCTGTCCAGCGGCAGCATCGTCGACGCGGTGCTGGCCAGCGCCGCCATCCCCGGCGTGTTCCCGCCGGTACAGTTCGCGGGCCGGACCCTGATCGACGGCGGCGTGGCCAACAACACGCCGGTGTCGACCGCGATCGGCCTGGGCGCCACCCGCGTGATCGTGCTGCCGGCGGGCTTTACCTGCGCCGAGCGCCGTCCGCCGCGCGGCGCGCTGGAGCATGCGTTCAACGCGCTGTCGCTGCTGGTGGCGCGCCAGCTGGTGCATGACCTGCAGCACTTCGCCAACCAGGCGCAGATCAGCGTGGTGCCGCCGCTGTGTCCGCTCGATATCTCACCCTACGACTACTCGCGCTGCGGCGAGTTGATCGACCGCGCCGCGGCCACCACCGCCGAATGGCTGCGCGGCAAGGGGCTCGAGACCCCACGCATCCCCGGCGCCCTCGCCCCGCATTCGCATGACGAGACGGCACCGAGCTGCAGTGCCGACATGCCGGCGGCAGCGCCGCACTGAAGCAACTGCCCGCCGCCGCAGGGTGACTGCGCGCACCCGCATTTCCGCATTGGATCGAAGCGCCGCGGTACCGCGGCGACGGCAAGCCGACCCCGCGCCGTTGCTACAATCCGGCCCATGCCCAGCCAAGCCGAACGCAGCGCCAGTACCCGCCAGTCCCTGATCGATGCCGCCGCGACCCTGCTCATCGAGCAAGGCTACGCGGCCTTTGCCGAAGCGCGCGTGTCCGAGCTGGCCGGCACCAGCCGCGGCTCGCTGCGCCACCACTTCCCGGAAGGGCGCTACGACCTGCTGCCGGCCATGCTGGAGTCGCTGCTCGAGCGCGAAGCCGACCGCCTGGCCGCGCTCGGGCCGCTGAGCCCGTCGCTGCGCCTGCACCTGATGCTGCATGTGCTGGCAAACCGGCCGCAGCGGCACGCCTCGCTGGCAATCCTGGAGGTGTGGATGGCAACGCGCGGCGACCTGCGCCTGGCCCGCGCGGTGCACGCGCCGCTGGCGGCGGTGCCGCAGCGGCTGTTCGGCCAGCCGCCGGACGCGCCGCCGCAGCCGGAATGGCTGGCGCTGCGTTGCTTCCTGCACGGCGCCACCTTGCACAGCTTCGCGCCGGACTACGATGGCCAGCAGTTGTCCGAGGCGGTGCGCTGGCTGATCGCCCAACTGCCGCGGCCCGACGGCCTGGACGCGCTGCTGGCCCGCATGCAGGCCAGCATGGAGGCCCGGCGGCGCTAGCCGCTCTCCGGACCACGCGCTAGCTCAAGGCAGCCGCGCCAGCAGCCGGTCGTGCAGCGCAGGCGGCAACACCAGCCGCCCCTTGCGGCCCGGCGCAGTGGGGTCGAACACCACGGCCTGCCCGTCCCAGCTGAGTCGCACCGGCCCCGCACTGGTGAAGGTGCGATGAGCCAGCACCCGGTCGCGCTCCGCGCCGTAGATCCGCAGCAATATCCGCTCGCCGCCCAGGTAGCAGTATTCGGCGGCGTACCGGGCGGCCGCATCGACCGCGGGAACCCTTCGGCAGTTGTGCGCGCCGGCCCGCTCGCTGACGCCGTGGCCGTATACGATGGCGGTCCAGATGGCGCCGACCGCCAGCACGCGTGCGCTGCTGACCAGCAGCATGCGCCGGGCGCGCGCGGGGCGCCCATGCGGCGACGCCATGACAAAGGCGACCGCGCGAAACGCGGCCCACCCCAGCAGCAGCAGCGCCACCGCGGCCAGGTGGAAATAGAACGCCGAATCCGGCATTGACGCCATGATATGGGCCATCCCTGCCCTCCTCCCCGTAAATGCCTGAAGCCGCTGCCAGCAAGGAGCGGGCAGCGCCCGGCATTTAACCAGTCCCGAACCGAATAAATCGGCGCCATTTATTCCTGACAATCGATAATGCGCGCCTAATTCCCGCCAAAGCACCAGAATAATCAAGCGCCGCCATGGCGCCAATTCGGTGTATTCCCGCTGTGCTATTTTCGCTGGAAGTTATCGGCCTGATTTGCGAGGGGCAGGCTGGCAAGCAGGCTCAGCAGCCGTGCCGCCGTTGGCGCCACGATCGCGGCCACCGCCGCGGCCGTGGCGGCATCGCCATCGCGCGCAGCCAGCTCGAGCCGCTGCGCCATCCGCCGCAGCGCATGGCACCCGACATAGTGGGCCGACGCCTTGAGCCGATGGGCGACACCGCGTACCGCCTCCAGGTCGTGCCCGGCCTGGCGCAGCTGCGCCAGGTCATCACGGGTCGAGGTCACCAGCGCCTGCAACAGTTCGTCGGCAAAGGCGGGATTGCCGAAGGTCTGGCCGGCAATGGCCCGGGCGATGCCCGCGGCCTCGCGCGCGGACAGCGCCACGTAGTGCTGGCCGGCCAGCAAGGCCAGCAGCGCCGCCTCGGTGACCGGCTCGCGCAGGCGGGCCACGGCGGGCTCTGCGCCGCTGACCGCTGGCGCTGCGCCGGGCGGGTGCACCACGGCGAAAACCGCGCCGCGGGCACGCCATGGGTGCATTTGCGGAGCAGGCATCCCGGCGGCGGCACTGGCCAGCACCAGCTCAACGTCGGCGGCCGGATCCCCTGCCGGCCCGCCCATGTCGATCTGCACCGTAAAGCCCAGGTCACGCAGGATCCGCGCGGCATCCGCGATCCAGGCCGAGTCGCCGGCGGGTGGTGCCAGCAACAAGGCACGGGGGCGGGACTGCGCATCGGCGGCGTTCACGTTATCCCACCGCAATATGGTGGCGCCGCGCAAAATCAATGACATCGACAATCGATTTTGCACCCAGTTTTTCCATCACCCGGGTCTTGTGCGTGCTTACGGTCTTGTTGGAAATAAACAAGACCTGCCCGATTTCCTTGTTCGACATGCCCTTGGCCAGCATCTGCATGACCACCAGTTCCTTGTCCGACAGCGAGGCGAGGCGCTCGGCCTCGTCGGCCAGTCCGGATTTGCCGTGATCGATCTCCGGCATGACGGTATAGCCCGCCAGCACGGACTCCGTGCACCGCACGATCTCGGCCAGTTCCTGCGTCTTGCTGACAAAGCCGTGGGCGCCGGCCTGGCGCGCACGGGGCGCAAAGGCGTTCTGGTCCTGGCCCGAGATGACCAGGATGCGCACCGCGGGGTGGCTGGCCTTGAGGCGCGGAATCACGTCGAGTCCGTTGATCTTGGGAATATCGAGATCGAGGATGACCACATCGGGCGTGTATTGCCGCACGATCTCGATGGCCGCCTGGCCATTGTCTGCCTCGAGCACATGGGTGACGCCCAGCACCTGGGAAAAGTGCGTCTTCAGTACGGCGCGCACGGGTGGGTGGTCATCGACGATCAGGATGGTGGTCAAGCTTGTACTCCGTTGCAAACTTCGCGTTTTCCGCGCGACCGGGCACATCATTGTGCTAAGCAATTGCGCCTTACGAAACCAGAAATTTCCGAGGCACCGGTGGTTTCTTCGGAAAGGCCACGCTCGGCGATGCGGCGCCGCGCTGCATGTGATGCGCGGTAAGCGTGCGGAAATTGCGATGTCGCCGACGTGCCCCGCATGGCGCCGCACGGCGGCCCCAGATTGTGTTGGATATGTGACGCCACAGGCGGCAAGGTGCCCGCGATATCGAAATTTCCGTATTAATTTCAGATTCGTCCTAATGAGATGGCGGGCCCGGCACCCTAGAGTGAAGGCACTTTACTGACCTTGCCAACCGCTTGTCGTTCTCTTCGCCCTCTTCTGCTTCGCCACCCGCCACCACGTGCCGGCACCGCGCCGCTTACGACTCCACCCCACCTGCCAGGCGCAGGTCGTGGGTCAGCCGGACCGCGCCGGTGCCGCGGCGCGCGTGCGCGATGGCGCTTGCCCTAGGCTTGTCGCTCGGCATCGCGACCGCTGCGCTGCCGGCGACCGTGCCAGGACCCGACGCTGCCGCATCGATGCCCGCGCTGACCGCCCCGACGCCGGCACCCGCACCGCACGCGCAACTGCTGGGCTGGTCCACCGCCGTGTTCTGTGCGGTCACGCCGTGCCTGCTGGCCTGGATCGTTGCCCTGTACCGCGAGGTGCGCCGGCGCCGCGCCGCCGAAACCGCCCTGCAAGACAGCGTCGCCATCCAGACCGCGCTGCTTGACGGCATTCCCCAGCCGGTCTATTTGCGCGATGCCGCGCTCCGGCTCATCGCCTGCAACCGCAGCTATGAGGAACTGCTGGGCGCCACGCGCAGCGCCCTGCTCGGGCAACCGCTCGACGCCGTCGCGGCGGCCCAGCCCCTTGCCATCGACATGGCGGAACTGGCGCACGACTACCGCCAGGTCATCGAAACCGGCGCGCCGCTGCGCTCGGACCGTTGCCTGCGGCTGGGCGACCGCACCATGCATGTGCTGAACTGGCTGACCCCGTTGCGCGGCGCCGACGGCACCGTCAAGGGCCTGGCCGGCGGCTGCGTCGACCTGACCGAGCGCCACGAGATGCTGGCCGAACTGGCCCAGGCCAAGACCGAGGCCGAAGCCGCCAACCAAGCCAAATCCGCCTTCCTGGCGTCAGTCAGCCACGAGATCCGCACGCCGATGAATGCCATCACCGGCATGCTCGAGCTGACGCTGGCACAGAATCACCTGCCGGACGAACAGCGGCTGCAACTGCTCACCGCCCACAAGTCGGCACTGGGGCTGCTGGCGCTGATCGACGACCTGCTCGACCTGTCCAGGCTGGAGGCGGGCAAGTTCCGCATCCAGCCGGCACCCGCGTCGCTGTCAGGCCTGGTCGACGAAAACCTGCTGATCTTCGGGCCCGTGGCCGCGCAAAAAGGCCTGCCTCTGACCAGCGGCGTCAGCGCAGCGCTGGCGCCGCTGCATCAGGTCGACGCGCTGCGGTTCCGCCAGATCCTGGCCAACCTGGTGTCGAACGCGGTGCGCTTTACCGACAACGGCACGGTCCACGTGCGGCTGGACGCGCAGGCGCCCTGCGACGGCATCCAGCAGGTCATGCTGACCGTTTCCGACACCGGCGTCGGCATCCCCGTCGAGGCCCAGGCCCGGTTGTTCCAACCGTTCGAGCAGGTGCACGAATGCGGGCGCGCCTCCGCTGGCGGCAGCGGGCTGGGACTGGCCATCTGCCGGCGCCTCGCCGCTGCCATGGGAGGCAGCATCGCGCTGACCAGCCAGCCTGGACGGGGCACGCGCGTGGTGGTGTCGCTGCCGCTGGCAATCGCCAGCGCGCCACAGCCGGCCGCTCCGGTGCCACCGGCGCCACCGTCACCGATGGCAGGTTGCCCGCGGCGCGAGGCCAGCATCCTGGTGATCGACGACCATGCGCCCAACCGCCTGCTGCTGCATCGCCAGCTTGAACATCTGGGCCACCGTGTGAGCACGGCGTGCGATGGGCGCGAAGCACTGGCCGCGCTGGACCGTGCCAGCTTCGACGTCATCGTCTGCGACTGCGCCATGCCGGTCATGGACGGTCTCGCCTTCACGCGCGCCGTGCGGGCCCGCCACGATGCCCACCGCTGCGTGCCTGTCATCGGCTGCACCGCCAGTGCCGTGGCCGGCGACCACGCCGCGGCGCTGGCAGCGGGCATGGATGCCGTGGTGGTCAAGCCGGTGGGCCTGCAAGCGCTGGATGCCGCGATATCGCAGGCTTGCGGCGGCCGGCCACGGACGTCCGAGGTACAGCCACCGGAACCTGCCGGCCAGGCGCGCGGGCAAGACCTTGCCCCGCCGGCCGGCGCGGAGGGCAGCGGCAGTCCCTGCCCGGCCGGCGCCGGCACGCAAGCATCATGGTGCGAGGTTTGCCGCGCGATGAACGTGCAATGCGACCGCATTGACCTGCCCGAGGACTGACCAGCCGCTTCAGGGCTCCATCGGCACCGCGCTGGTGCACTTGATCTCGTCCAGGCACACGCTCGACTTCACGCCGCTGACGCCGGGAATGCGCATCAGCGTATCCAGCAGGAAGTCGGACAGCGACTTGAGGTCGCGCGCGACCACCTTCAGCACGTAATCGATATCGCCAGTCACCGAGAAGCACTCCTGGATTTGCGCCAGCTCGGCCACCAGCCGCTTGAAGTTGGACAGGTCGCGGATATGCCCGCGCTCCATCGTCACATGGATAAAGGCGACCACGCCGAAGCCCAGCGCCGCGGCGTCCAGCCGCGCCTCATAGCGCTTGACCAGGCCGGCTTCTTCCAGCCGGCGGTGGCGCCGCAAGGTCTGCGCCGGCGACAGCGCGATGGCCTCGGCCAGTTCCAGGTTGGAGGCGCGCCCGTTCTCCTGCAGCACCCCGAGCAAGCGGCGATCGGTGCGGTCCAGCTCGATTGATTGCACTTCGGTTTCCTCGTTTCAAGTCTTCAGGAAATCAAATTTCATAATCTAGGGTTTCCCTGCCTGTTTTACGAAATCCAATTTTGCCGCCCCGAATATACACTGCATCCCAAGCAAGCGCACCGCAAACCCGTGCCGTCATGGGCCCGGTGCCGAGCCGGCTGGCCCCGGCGCGACTGCGCAAGCATGTGCTGAAGCCACAATATTATTTCCCGCCCCTACGTTCTTACCGAGAAAGCCATGGCCGACCTGTTTGACAATCCGATGCAGCTGATGGGCTTCGAATTCGTGGAATTCGCCTCGCCCACGCCCAATGTGCTCGAGCCCCTGTTCGAGCAGATGGGCTTCACGCTGGTGGCAAAGCACCGCTCCAAGGATGTGCTGCTGTACCGCCAGGGCGAAGTGAACTTCATCGTCAACCGCGAGCCGCACAGCCACGCCGCCTACTTTGCCGCCGAGCATGGCCCCAGCGCCTGCGGCATGGCGTTCCGCGTCAAGGACTCGCACAAGGCCTATGCGCGCGCGCTGGCCCTGGGCGCGCAGCCGGTCGAGATCCCGACCGGCCCGATGGAGCTGCGGCTGCCGGCGATCAAGGGCATCGGCGGTGCGCCGCTGTACCTGATCGACCGCTTCGAGGAAGGCAAGTCCATCTATGACATCGACTTCGAGTTCATCGAAGGCGTCGACCGCCACCCGGTCGGCCACGGCCTCAGGCTGATCGACCACCTGACCCACAACGTCTACCGTGGCCGCATGGCTTATTGGGCGAATTTCTACGAAAAGCTGTTCAACTTCCGCGAAATCCGCTACTTCGACATCCAGGGCGAGTACACCGGCCTGGCCTCCAAGGCCATGACCGCGCCGGATGGTAAAATCCGCATTCCGCTGAACGAGGAATCGTCCAAGGGCTCCGGCCAGATCGAAGAGTTCCTGATGGCCTTCAACGGCGAGGGCATCCAGCACATCGCCTTCCTGACCGACAACCTGATCGAGGTCATCGACCGCCTGCAACTGGCCGGCGTGCCGCTGATGACCGCGCCGAACGACTACTACTACGAGGCGCTCGACACCCGCCTGCCCGGCCACGGCCAGCCGGTCGAGCAACTGAAGTCGCGCGGCATCCTGCTGGACGGCACCACCGAAGGCGGCAAGCCCCGTCTGCTGCTGCAGATCTTCTCCAAGACCGCGCTTGGCCCGGTGTTCTTCGAGTTCATCCAGCGCCAGGGCGACGAAGGCTTCGGCGAAGGCAACTTCAAGGCACTGTTCGAGTCGCTGGAACGCGACCAGATCGAACGCGGCACGCTCAAGGTCGAGGCCTGACCGGCATCGGCCTTGCCTGACCGGCCGCCTTCGGCGGCGCGCCGGTCCGGCAACGCGCACGCCCCGCGCGGCAGACATCCTGCCGCGCGCGCGGCGACGACCCCCAGGCCCAAGCGTCCGACTCCGACAAAAGCCAGAGACGCGGGCCCGCATTCCATGAGAATGGGTAGAGGAAACACTGCATGCACTCCAGCAACAATGACGGCTCGCTCAAGCGCGGGCTGAAGAACCGGCACATCCAGCTGATCGCCCTGGGTGGCGCCATCGGCACCGGACTTTTCCTGGGCATCGCCCAGACCATCAAGATGGCGGGGCCTTCGGTCCTGCTGGGCTATGCGATCGCCGGCATCGTGGCGTTCTTCATCATGCGCCAGCTGGGCGAGATGGTGGTGGACGAGCCCGTCGCCGGCTCGTTCAGCTACTTTGCCGACAAGTACTGCGGCCACTTCGCCGGCTTCCTGTCGGGGTGGAACTACTGGGTGCTGTACATCCTGGTGAGCATGGCGGAACTCTCCGCCGTCGGCATCTACGTGCAGTACTGGTGGCCGGAGATTCCCACCTGGGTCTCGGCGCTGGCGTTCTTCGTCATCATCAACGCGATCAACCTGGCGAGCGTGAAGTCCTTCGGCGAGATGGAATTCTGGTTCTCGATCATCAAGGTCGCGGCGATCATCGGCATGATCGGCTTCGGCGGCTACCTGCTGCTGTCCGGCAATGCCGGCCCGCAGGCCAGCGTGGCCAACCTGTGGCAGCACGGTGGCTTCTTCCCCAACGGCATGGGCGGCCTGGTGATGGCCATGGCGGTGATCATGTTCTCGTTCGGCGGCCTGGAGCTGGTGGGCATCACCGCGGCCGAGGCGGACGCGCCCGAGAAGACCATCCCCAAGGCCACCAACCAGGTGATCTACCGCATCCTGATCTTCTACGTGGGCGCGCTGGCGGTGCTGCTGTCGCTGTACCCGTGGGAGAACGTGGTCACCGGCGGCAGCCCGTTCGTGCTGATCTTCCACGCGCTGAACAGCAACTGGGTCGCCAACGTGCTGAACGTGGTGGTGCTGACCGCGGCGCTGTCGGTCTACAACAGCGGCGTGTACTGCAACAGCCGCATGCTGTACGGCCTGGCCAAGCAGGGCAACGCGCCCAAGGCGCTGCTCAAGGTCAACCAGCGCGGCATCCCGCTGACGGCGCTGGCCTTCTCGGCCGTGGCCACCGCGGCCTGCGTGGTGATCAACTACTTCATGCCGGGCAAGGCCTTCGAGCTGCTGATGGGGCTGGTGGTGTCGGCGCTGATCATCAACTGGGCCATGATCAGCCTGATCCACCTGAAGTTCCGCGCCGACAAGCGCAAGGCCGGCCAGGCCACGGCGTTCCAGAGCTGGGGCTATCCGCTGACCAACTACCTGTGCCTGGTGTTCCTGGCCGGCATCCTGGTGGTGATGTACCTGACCGAAGGCCTGCGCATCTCGGTGTACCTGATCCCGGTGTGGCTGGCCGTGCTCGGCGTGAGCTACCTGGTGCGCCAGAAGAAGGCCGGCGCCGCGCTGCAAGCCGGCGTGGCCGCGCAGCAGCTGCGCTGAGCCGCCAGGCGGCGCCTGCAGGCTGCGGGCGCCGCCGCCGGTTAAAATCCCGGGCTGCGCGGCGCCTTGCGCTGCGGCAGCCGCCCCCGACCCAACTCCATCGCATCCCATGTTCGCACACATCGAGGCCTTTCCCGGCGATCCGATCCTCTCGCTCAACGAGGATTTCCAGCGCGACCCGCGCACCGACAAGGTCAACCTCAGCATCGGCATCTACTTTGACGACGAGGGCCGCCTGCCGGTGATGCAGGCCGTGGCGCAGGCCGAGGCCGCGCTGCTGGCCGACATGGGTCCGCGCCCCTACCTGCCGATGTCGGGCCTGGCGGCCTACCGCAACGCGGTGCAGGCGCTGGTGTTCGGCGAAGACTCGCCGGCGCGCGCCGCCGGCCGCATCGCCACGCTGCAGACGCTGGGCGGCTCGGGCGCGCTGCGCGTGGGCGCCGACTTCCTCAAGCGCTACTACCCGCAGGCGCAGGTGTGGATCAGCGATCCCAGCTGGGAAAACCACCGCGTGGTGTTCGAGCGCGCCGGCTTCACCGTCAATACCTACCCGTACTACGACGACGCCACCGGCGGCCTGAAATTCGACGCCATGATGGACGCGCTGCGCGCGATCCCGGCCGGCAGCATCGTGCTGCTGCACGCCTGCTGCCACAACCCGACCGGCGTGGACCTGAACCAGGACCAATGGCGCCAGCTGATCGCGCTGCTCAAGGCCAACGGCTTGCTGCCGTTCGTCGACATGGCCTACCAGGGCTTCGGCGCCGGCCTCGAAGACGACGCCTTCGCCATCCGCGAACTGGTGGCGCAGGACGTGCCCTGCCTGGTGGCGAATTCGTTCTCGAAGAACTTCTCGCTGTACGGCGAGCGCTGCGGCGGCCTGAGCGTGTTCTGCAACACCGCGGCCGAAGCGGCGAACGTGCTGGGCCAGCTGACCGGCGCGGTGCGCGCCAACTACAGCAACCCGCCCACGCACGGCGCACGCGTGGTGGCCAAGGTGCTGACCACGCCCGAGCTGCGCCAGCTGTGGCAAGACGAACTGGCGCAGATGTGCGGCCGCATCGCGCGCATGCGCGAGGCCATCCACCACCACCTGCGCGAGCACGTCAGCGGCGAGGCGCTGTCGCGCTACCTGACCCAGCGCGGCATGTTCACCTACACCGGCCTTAGCGCCGACCAGGCCGAGCGCCTGCGCGAACAGCACGGCGTATACCTGCTGCGCTCCGGCCGCATGTGCGTGGCCGGGCTGAACGAGCGCAATGTCGGCATCGTGGCCAAGGCCATCGGCAGCGTGCTGAAGGGGTGAAGGACTGAAGGGCTGAGGACCCCGCACAACCAATGGTGTGCTCCCTCTCCCGCGTGCGGGAGAGGGCTGGGGTGAGGGCAGGTGTATCCGCGAAGTCCGGCCTGCAGTATGCCACCGCCTGCCCTCACCCCCTGCCCCTCTCCCGCACGCGGGAGAGGGGAGCGAACCAGCAGCATGGCGGATTTCAACGAATCTGACGGCGCCCTCTGGCGCCGTTCTTGTTTTCATCGCCACGGTTCGCGCCAGCGTAATTTCTACACGCACCGCGTGACGTTTTTGACGCTTGCCGCACGGTCTGGCCGGGCTGCGAGCGGCGCCACGGCCCCGGGCAGCGCCCGGCACTGAACTTGCAGCCTTCCGGTATTCCCGGCGCCGCCCGATGACGCGCCGGGGCTCCGACAGAAGGCTTGCCCATGTCCGAAGACAACGTTCCGGTCCATTGCAGCACCGCAGCGCCGCCGGGCGCCGCTGCGCGCGCGGTGACGCTCCACGTCAACGGCAAGCCCTGCACGCTGCAACTGGAACCGCGCTGCACGCTGCTCGACGCGCTGCGCGAAATCCTGCATCTGACCGGCGCCAAGAAGGGCTGCGACCGCGGCCAGTGCGGCGCGTGCACGGTGCTGGTCGACGGCCGGCGCATCAACGCCTGCCTGACCCTGGCGGTGATGCAGGAAGGCCGCCACATCACCACCATCGAAGGCCTCGCCAGCGGCGACACGCTGCACCCGATGCAGCAGGCCTTCGTCACCCACGACGCGCTCCAGTGCGGCTTCTGCACCCCGGGCCAGATCTGCTCGGCGGTGGGCATGCTGGCCGAGGCGCGGGCCGGCCATGCCAGCGCGGTGCGGCCGCTGGGCCCGGCGCCGCTGCCGCTCGGCGACGACGAGATCCGCGAGCGCATGAGCGGCAACCTGTGCCGCTGCGGCGCTTACCCCAATATCGTTGCCGCGGTCCGCGCAGCCTGCGGCACGGGCGGCGGCAGCTAAGGCCGACCATGAATCCTTTCGCTTATGAACGGCCGGGCTCGGTCGACGAGGCCCTGCGCCTGGGGAGCCAGCCGGGCGCGCGCTATGTCGCGGGCGGCACCAACCTGCTGGACCTGGTCAAGGCCGGCGTGGAAGCACCGCGGCTGCTGGTCGATGTCAGCCGGCTGCCGCTGGCCCAGATCACGGCGCTGCCCGATGGCGGCCTGCGCCTGGGCGCGATGGCCAGCAACACCGATGCGGCCAACCACGCGCTGGTGCGCGAGCGCTATCCGCTGCTGGCGCAGGCGCTGCTGTCGGGCGCCTCCGGGCAATTGCGCAATATGGCGACGGTGGGCGGCAACCTGCTGCAGCGCACCCGCTGCCATTACTTCTACGACCTGGGCTTCCCGGCCTGCAACAAGCGCAAGCCCGGCTCGGGCTGCGGCGCGCGCGACGGCATCAACCGCATCCACGCCATCCTGGGGGCCAGCGAGCATTGCATCGCCGTGCATCCGTCCGACATGTGCGTGGCGCTGGCCGCGCTCGAGGCCGTGATCGTGGTGCGTGCCACCACCGGCGAGCGCCGCATCCCGATCAGCGATTTCCACCGCCTGCCCGGCGACACCCCGCAATGCGACACCATGCTCGCGCCCGGCGAGCTGATCGTCGCCATCGACCTGCCGCCCTCGCCCTACGCGGCCCACGCGCACTACCTGAAGGTGCGCGACCGCTCCAGCTTTGCCTTTGCCCTGGTCGCGGTCGCCGCGGCGCTCGACCTCGACGGCAACCTGGTGCGCAGCGCCCGGCTGGCGCTGGGCGGCGTGGCGCACAAGCCGTGGCGCGTGCCGGCCGCGGAGCGCGCCCTGGCCGGTCGCCCGCTGAGCGCGCACAGCGCGGCGGACGCCGCGCGGCTGCTGCTCGACGGCGCGCACCCGTACGCGCACAACGCGTTCAAGATCGGCCTGGCGCAGCGTGCCGTCGCACTGGCGCTGCAAGTCGCCAGCCGCCCGCAAGGAGCCCAGCCATGAGCGTGACCGGCACCCCGCTCGACCGCGTCGACGGCATCGCGAAGGTCACCGGCCGCGCCCGCTACAGCGCCGACCACACGCTGCCGGGACTGGTCCATGCGGTGATGGTGACCAGCACCATTGCCCGCGGCGAGATCGTCGCCATCGACACTGGCGCGTGCGAGCGCATGCCGGGCGTGCGGCTGGTGCTGACGCCGTTCAACGCCCCGCACTTGCCCAAGGGCGGCAAGGCGGCCGCGGACATCCCCACCGCCGGCCATGTCATGAGCCTGCTGCAGGACACCGCGGTCCACTACAACAACCAGCCCATCGCCGTGGTGGTGGCGGATACGCTCGAGCAGGCCCGCGACGCCGCCCGCTGCCTGCCAGTCCAATACCGCCCGGCCGATGCCGTGCTGGACTTCGCGCAGGCCCGCGCGCGGCCCCGCAAGCCTGAGGAAGATGCCGACCGCCGCCGCGGCGACACCGACGCCGGCCAGCGCGGCGCCGCTGCCGTGATCGACGCGGTCTACACCACGCCGATGGAACACCACAACCCGATGGAGCCGCACGCCACGCTCGCCGCCTGGGATGGCGACCAGCTGACCCTGTACGACGCGACCCAATACGTCACCGGCGTGCGCAAGGCGGTCGCGGCGGCGTTCGGCATGGCCGCGGACAAGGTGCGCGTGATCTGCCCGTACGTGGGCGGCGGCTTTGGCTGCAAGGGCTCGGTGTGGTCGCACGTGGTGCTGGCCGCGATGGCCGCGCGGCAGGTCAGCCGGCCGGTACGGCTGGTGGTGGAACGGACCCAGATGTTCGGTCCGGTGGGCGGACGGCCGCTGACCGAGCAGCACGTGGTCGCCGCCGCGGCAGCCGATGGCGCGCTGCGCGCGCTCCGCCATGACGTGACCGCATGCACCGCGGCGATCGAGGAATGGCTGGAATCCGCCGCGCTGATCACGCGCCGGCTCTACGCCTGCGCCAACGTGCAGACCAGCCACCGGCTGGTCGAGCTGGACATCGGCACGCCCACCTTCATGCGCGCGCCTGGCGAAGCCCCCGGCAGCTTTGCACTGGAATGCGCGCTCGACGAACTGGCGCAGCGGCTCGGCATCGATCCGGTCGCACTGCGCCTGCGCAACCACGCCGACACCGATCCGGACCAGCAGCTGCCATTCTCGAGCAAGTCGCTGCGCGAATGCTATCGCGACGCCGCCGAGCGCTTCGGCTGGGCGCGCCGCGATCCCGCCCCACGCTCGATGCGCGCCGACGGCAAGCTGGTGGGGCTGGGCATGGCCACCGCCACCTATCCCACCTACCGCTCCCCGGCCAGCGCGATGGTGCGCCTGCTGGCGGACGGCACGGCGCTGGTGCGCTCGGGTTCGCAAGACCTGGGCACCGGCACGTATACCGTCATGACGCAGGTTGCCGCCGATGCGCTGGGCCTGCCGCCGGCGCGCGTGCGCTTTGAACTGGGCGACACCGCTTTCCCGGAGGCGCCGGTGTCGGGCGGCTCGCAGTCGGTGGCGAGCGTCGCGCCCGCCGTGCAGCAGGCGGCCCAGGCGGCGCGGCTGCGCCTGATCCGCCAGGCCGTGGCCGATACGGCCTCGCCGCTGGCTGGCGCGCCGGTGGAGGACGTGGAGATGGTCGATGGCTGGCTGCAACGCCGCTCGAAGCCGGCGCAGCGCGAACCCATGTCCGCGCCGATCCAGCGTGCCGGCGGCCGTGCCATCGAAGCCCGCGCCAGCACCAGGCCCGGCAAGGAGCGCCAGGCGTATTCCATGCACGCCTTCGGCGCCGTCTTTGCCGAAGTCCGCGTCGGCCCCGAGCTGGGCGAGATCCGTGTCCACCGCGTGGTTGCCAGCTACGGCGCCGGCCGGCTGCTGAACCGCAAGACCGCGCACAGCCAGCTGATCGGTGGCATCGTCTGGGGCATCGGCATGGCGCTGCACGAGAAGACCGAACTGGACCTGGCCACCGGGCGCGTCGCCAATGCCAACCTGGCCGAGTACCACGTGCCCGTCAATGCCGACGTCGGCAGCATCGAGGTCACGGTGGTGGACGAGGACGATCCGCATATCAATGCGCTCGGCACCAAGGGCATCGGCGAGATCGGCATCGTCGGCGTGGCCGCGGCCATTGCCAATGCCGTGTACCACGCCACCGGCCGGCGCGTGCGGGACTTGCCGATCACGCTGGACCAGCTGCTGGACTGATCATCAGGCGAGAGCGGCAGGCCTCCCGCGTCGGCCGCGCCAGTGGTTGCGCGGCCGGCGATCCGGTGGAAAGATGTCGCCCACGGGCCGCGCGCCCGCAACCCATGGAGGCTGCCGTGACCGAGCGAATTCCACCGCGTACTTCCTCGTGCATCGCGCTGCTGCTGGCCGCCGGCGCGGTGCTGGCCGCCAGCCCGGCTAGCGCCCAGACGCCGGCGCCGCTGGCCGAATGGCAGTTCTCCGCCGGCATTCCGCTGCAGAAGCTGTTCCAGGACGACATCCCCGACTGGCAGGTGCGGCTCGGCGCCGCCGCCATGCTGCGGCCGCGCTACGATGGCTCGTCCGAGTACATCGTGCTCGGCGGCCCCAGCATCGATATCCGCTACCGCGACCTCGCCTTCGCCTCGATCGGCGAAGGGCTGGGCGTGAACCTGCTGCGCGGCAAGAACTGGCGCGCCGGCATTGCGCTGACCTACAACCTGGGCCGGCGCGGAGAGGAAGACTCGCCGCACCTGGATGGCATGGGCAATATCAACCCGGCGCCGGAGGGCAAGCTGTTTGCCGAATACGCGGTGTCGAAAGCATTTCCGCTGGTGCTGCGCATCGACGCGCGCCGCAGCCTGGGCGGCAGCGACGGCTGGATCGGCGACATCGGCGCCTACATGCCGCTGCCCGGCAGTTCGGAGCGATTCTTCTGGTTCGCCGGCCCCACCGTCACGCTGGCCGACTCGCGCTACATGAACGCCTGGTACGGCGTCAGCGCCGCGCAGGCGCGCGCCGGCCGGCCGCAGTACCACGCGCGCGGCGGGATCAAGTCATACGGCTTCGGCGTGACCTCGGTGTGGTACTTCGCCAAGCACTGGTTTGCCAGCTCGGACGTGGCCGTGTCGCAGTTGGCGGGAGATGCGGCCGACAGCCCGATCACGCGCAAGCGGACCAACGCGGTGTTCGACCTGTCGGTCAACTACGAATTCTGACGAGCGTCGCGGCGAGGCTGGTTCGGCTATCGCACAGTGGATCGCCCGCACCGGTGATTCCGCCGCCCTCGGTGCGGCACCGTGCCGACTGCGTCCCGCATAATTGGCCGGCCGGATCTCCGGCCGCAGGCCCCGCCAGGGGATTGCCAAGCATGCAATAGAAGGAGACGTAGTTGAAGTCCAGCATCAAGCATCGCGTCGCGCGCCGCGCGCGTTCCATCGCCATCGCCGTCGCCGGCGTGGCCGCCGTCCACACCGCCCCCACTGCCCTTGCCGCCGATGCCTGGCCGGCCAAGCCGATCAAGGTGATCGTGCCCTACACCCCGGGCGGCTCCACCGACACGGTTTCGCGGGTCGTGTTCGAGCAGGTCTCGCAACGGCTGGGCCAGCCCATCATCATCGAGAACAAGCCCGGTGCCAACAGCACCCTGGGCGTCGGCGTGGCCGCGCGCTCGGCGCCGGACGGCTACACCTTTGTCTCGGTGCTGGCCGCCTACAGCGCCAACATGTCGCTGTATTCGAAGCTCAGCTACAAGCCCGCCGACCTGGTGCCGGTGGCTGAAATGGCGGAACTGCCGCTGTTCCTGTTCGCCAGCAAGAAGCTGCCGGTCAAGACCGTGGCCGAACTGGTCGACTACGGCAAGAAGCATCCCGACACGCTGACCTTCGGCTCCAGCGGCGTCGGCAGCTCCGCGCACCTGACCGGCGAACGGCTGGCGATGGAATCGAAGCTCAAGCTGACCCACGTGCCGTACAACGGCAGTGCGCCAATCTTGCCCGCACTGGTGTCCGGCGAGGTCTCGGTGGCGTTCGACCCGCTGCTGGTGCCGATGCCGCACGTCAAGTCCGGCAAGATCAACGTGCTGGCCGTCGCTTCCGCCAAACGCTGGCCGGGCGAGCCCAATATCCCGACCATGGAAGAAGCCGGCTTCCCCGGCTTCGTCATGAGCTCATGGACCGGCCTGCTGGCGCCGGCCGGCACGCCGCAGCCCATCGTCGCGCGCATGGCCCGGGAAATCGCCGCGGCCACGCGCAGCCCGGAAGTCACGAAGAAGCTGACTGACCTCGGCTTTGTGCCGGTGGGCGGCACGCCCGAGGAATTCCGCAAGCTGATCGAGCGCGATACCAGGCGGTATGCGGAGATCGTCAAGGCGGGCAAGATCACCCTCGACTAAGGCCGTGGCTGGCGGCGCCGACGCCGCCAGCCACGATGCACTGCTTACCAGCGGCGCTGGTACATCGCCGTCAGCGTGATGCCCGCTGCCGGCAGCCGGCTGGTGTTGTTGCTGTTGCGCAGCAGCTGGCTGTACAGCGGATAGTAGTTGCGGTTGAACAGGTTCTCGATGCCGACCGTGATCGTATCCTTGCGCGTCAGTTCGTAGCGGCTGATCAGGTCGACGGTGGTATAGCTGCTGACCTCGCGCCGGCCGAAGCTGTTCTGGCCGTTGAGGCGGTAGTCGCGGCTGGCGTAATAGCTCAGCTGCACGCGGTTGCTCCACTGGCTCACGGGACGGAACTGCAGGTACGCCGTAACCTTGAACGGCGGGATGCGGTACCCGGTCATGTCCTGCATGCTGGCGCTGCCCTGCGGGCGTTCGCGCCCGTTGATCCAGGTGACGGTGCCGCCCGCGCCCCAGCGCTCGTCGTCCGAGCGGTAGTCCGCCGCCGCTTCCACACCCGCGATGCGCTCTTCGGTGCGGGTCAGGATCAGGCCGTTGTTGAAGCTCTGCACGTCGCCAAGCTTGGACGTGGTGTAGAACAGCGCCACGCTGGCCAGCGTATTGCCGAGCGCGCCGCGCCAGCCCAGTTCGTAGTTGTTGGTCTTGACCGGATCCAGGCTGGACGAATTGATGTCGAAGCCGGCACGCGCATTGCGGATCTGCAGGCCAATGTCCGGCAGCTGGAAGCCCTGGCTGAACGAGGCATAGAACTCCTGGCCCTTGACCGGCGCATAGGCCGCGCCCAGGTTGAACAGCCACGCGCCATAGTTGACCGTGCCGCCCTTGACCGTGGCCGGGTTGCTCACGCGCGATTGCGACAGCGGCACGAAGTCATCGAAGCTGGCGCTGGCGCGCTCGTAGCGCAGGCCGCCCTCGGCCGACCACTGCTCGCTGAACTTGTGCTGCAGCTGGCCGAAGATGCCGCCACTGCGCGTGGTCAGCGGCGGCATATAGGTGGCCGTGCCGATGCGGTTGAAGACCAGCCCGCCGCTGCTGTCGTAGGCGCGCGGATCGAACAGGTCCAGCGGCATGTCGCTGCGTTCCTGGTTGTAGTCGGCGCCCCACAGCAGCTTGGTGGCCTTGGCCTGGCCCAGCGGCGTGCTGATGGTCAGGCGGCCGCCGAACACGTCGCTGTTCTGGCTGATCTGGTCGACATTGCCGCCGCGCGTGGCCACCGCGCGCGCATCGAACGGCGGGAAACGCGTGAAGTAGTCGCGGTAGTAGAACTGGCTCGATACCGTGCTGCCGAACAGATCCTGGTGCTTGTAGTCCAGGTTGACCACGGTATTGCGCAGCTCGTTCTGGTCCTCCAGCTGCAGGCCGCGGATGGCGCGCGCGGCGGTCGAGCCGGCGGGCGCGCGTGCCACCGACGGATCGGACGCATAGTCGGTGTTCTGCTTCGCCTGGTAGCGGCTGACGCTCAGCTGCAGCCGCTGCTGGGCGTCGATGCGCCAGCCCAGCTTGCCGCTCACGTTGTAGACGTTCGAATCAAAGAGATCGCCCTGGCTGGGCTCCGGCGCAATGCGGTGGCCTTCGGCATCGTAGGGGCTGCCGATGCGCTGCGCGCCCAGGTGGAAGGCATAGTCGATCGGCCCCTGGCTGCCGGAAAAATGCTGCTGCACGTTGGCGCTCAGCCCTTCCTTGCTCAGCCGCGTCAGCGGCGTGCCCAGCGTCACCGTGGTGTCCGCGCTCGGCGGCCCGCCGGCCTGGCGCGTGGTGATCGAGATGATGCCGCCGCTGGCACCCGCCCCGTAGAGCGCGCTGCTGCCGCGCAGCACTTCGATGCGCTCGATATTGCTGGGGTCGATGGTCGCCAGGTTGCGTGCCGAGTCGCGGTTGGTGTTCAGCGGGATGCCGTCGACCAGCACCAGCGCGCTGCGCCCGCGCAGCGTCTGGCCGAAATCCGTCACGGTGCGGCTGGAATCGGCCATGCCCGGAATCACCTTGCTGAGCATGGTGGCAAGGTTGGTGGACCCCGTGCGCAACTCCTCCAGCTCCTCGCGCTCGATCACCGTGACCTGCCGCATCGGGTTGACCAGGTCGCTCTTGATCCGGTCGACCCGCACCTCGACGGCATTCAGGCTGCCCGCTTCCACCGACGCGGCCGGTGCCTGGGCCTGGGCGGCGGCGATCAGCGGCAGCGTGCCAGCGATGGCACAGACCAGCAGGGACAGCGGGCGGGGACGAAGGGCGAAACGGATAGAGGTGGCCGGATGGGGTTGCATGGTGGCAGCAAGCGCGCAGAGGGTTTTAATGATTTGTAACAAAACCGGAAATGATAATGATTCCCGGTTGTGTTAGCAAGCGCGAATGCGGCTTTGCTTATGTTTGGCAAGGCATATGGCGGCGCAGGACGCGATCGGAACCTGCCCTGGTTGCCGTGATAGAGTCGGTCTTCAATCGCGCCGGCACGCACAGCATGACCGACCTGATCCCGCCTATCGCGATTCGCGCACCACGGTGCTGTCGCTCGCTGACGCCCTGGCACTGCCTGGCTGAGTCACCAAATTCCAGCAGCGCGGGCACACCAACGACTGAGGAGAACTCATGTTTGACCACGTCAAATTCGGAGTCAGCGACTATGCAGCAAGCAAGGCGTTCTTCCTCAAAGCGCTGGAGCCGCTCGGTGTAGCGGTGGTGTCGGAGGGGCCGCCGGCCTATGGTGTCGAACTCAGCGGAAAGGGCAAGGCTTCGTTATGCCTGTTCCAGACCGACGAGAAGCCCGCGCACCTGCACCTGGCGTTTACCGCCGAGACACGGCAGCAGGTCGACGACTTCCATCGTGCAGCGCTGGCGGCCGGGGCCAGGGACAATGGCGGCCCCGGGCTGCGCCCGCACTACCACGCGAACTACTACGCGGCGTTCGTCATTGGTCCTGACGGGCACAATATCGAGGTGGTGTGCCAGGCGACCGGCGCGTAACCCTGCACACAAAGAACCTGTCGGACGCCGCCATGACGAAGAGCCGACGAGGTGCTATATTGGGAGCCATCGTTTCCTAATTTACCCATCCGGCAGCATGACCGCAACCCAGCCCCAAGCCCCCACGCGCTCACGCAGCCGGGGCCGCCCGCGCGAGTTTAACGTCGACCAGGCGCTGGATCGGGCCGTGCGCGTGTTCAGCGAACGCGGTTACCACGGCGCTTCTATCTCCGACCTCACCCGCGCCATGCGTCTCGCGCAAGGCAGTCTCTACAAGGCGTTCAAGGACAAGCAATCGCTGTTCATGGCGGCGTTCGATCGCTACCGCGCCCAGCGCGCGGAAAAGCTGCACCGGGCCATCGACAACGCCGGCACCGGACTGGAACGCCTGCGCGCCACGCTGGACTTCTATGCCGACTCCGCCCAGGGCGCCGCTGGCCGGCAAGGTTGCCTGGTTGTCGGCAGCGCGGTGGAACTGTCGGCGTTCGACAAGCCGGTGGCCAGCCACATCGCCGCCGCGATGTCGCGCAACGAGGCGCTGCTGGCCGACCTGATCCGGCAGGGCCAGCAAGACGGCTCGATCCCGGCCCATGTGAACGTCGAAGCGACTGCGCGGATGCTGTTGTGCCTGACCCAAGGCATGCGGGTCGTCGGCAAGACCGGACGCAGCCGCGAGCAGATGCAAGCCGTGGCGACCGCTGCACTCAAGGTATTAGCCTGAAAATTTTTTCCCTATTTAGGAAACATTCGCTTCCATTTTTGACCGAGGAGAACACTGATGAAGATCGCTTTTCTTGGCCTGGGCACCATGGGTCTGCCAATGGCAGCAAACTTGCTCAAGGCCGGCTATGCAGTGCGCGGCTGGAATCGCTCGCCCGCGCCGGTGGCGAAGCTGGCAGCGCTCGGCGCGCAAGGCGCGGCCACACCCGTCGAGGCGGTCGCCGATGCGGACGTGCTGGTCTCGATGCTGGCCGACGATGCCGCCACCCGTGCCACGATGGTGAATGCACGGACACTGACCGCGCTCAAGCGGGGAGCCATTCACGTCAACATGGCCACCGTGTCGGTGGCCATGGCAGCCGAACTGGCTGCGTTACACCAGGCGCAAGGCGTGGGCTATGTCGCCGCACCGGTACTGGGCCGGGTAAACGTTGCGGAAGCGGGCCAGCTCAACATCCTGGCAGCGGGCCATACCGACGCCATTGCAACCGTGCAGCCGCTGCTGGATGTCCTCGGCCAAAAGACCTGGCGCCTGGGCGAACGGCCAGAACAGGCCAATGCTGCCAAGCTTGCCGTGAACTTCATGATCGCCAGCGCCATTGGTACCATGGGCGAAGCCGTGGCACTGGCGCACGGCCATGGGGTCGACAAGGCCGGCTTTCTGGAACTGGTCATGTCTACGGCCTTCGCTGCTCCTGTCTACAAGGGCTATGGCCAGGCCATCGCCGAAGAGCGCTTCGAGCCAGCCGGATTCAAGCTGGCGCTCGGCCTGAAAGACGTGCGCCTGGCATTGGAAGCGGCGGAACAGGCCAACGTTCCCCTGCCCCTGGCCAGTACCCTGCGCGATACCCATATCGAAAGCCTGGCCCATGGCGAAGGCCACCTGGATTGGGCGGCACTGTCGCGCACGTCCGCCCGCCGTGCCGGGCAGGCCTGAACGCCACCGCACCGCGACCGCTGCGCAGATGCTGGCAGCTTCTGATCTTCTTCCTGGCAGACGCATTACTTGCGCGAACCGAGGGCCGGCGCACGGCCGGCGCCGCCCTCATTTGAGTTGCTGGATCCGGATCATATTGCCGGCCGGATCGCGCACCGCGAAATCGCGCACGCCGTAAGGCTGGTTTGTCGGCTCCTGCACGATCTCGGCGTCGCGGTCCTGCAAACGCTGGAAGGCGGCGTCAAGGTCTTTCGCGCCAAGCAGCAGCATGGCGAACGTACCCTTGGCCATCATCTCGGCGATGGTGCGCTTCTCCTCGTCGGTGACGCCCGGTGTCGCGTTTGGGGGGTACAGGACGATGGAAGTGTCGGGCTTGTCCTTCGGGCCGACGGTAATCCAGCGGTGGCCGCCAAAGGCGACATCCTTGCGGATCTCGAAATCCAGGGCGTCCCGGTAGAACGCCAGCGAGACCTCCGCATCGGAATGAGGCAGGAAAGTCGAGTGAATGGTGAGGTCCATGATCAGTCTCCGTAAGGGTTCGAAGCCAGTCTAATCGGGACACTGTTCCGGCGCTTCTCGATTCCTGATCGGTCGCATCACCTGCCTGGCGATGCAGGGCGGGATACCCTCGGCCTCGCGCGCGCAATCGCGCCGGTAAATGCTGGGCGAGACGCCGACCAGCTCGGTGAACCGTGAACTGAAGGACCCCAGGGACGAGCACCCCACCTCGAAGCAAACCTCGGTGACACTCAGGTCGCCCCGCCGCAACAGCGCCTTGGCGCGCTCGATGCGCCGGGTCATCAGGTAGGCGTAGACCGACTCGCCATAAGCCAGCCGGAACTGCCGGCTGAGATGGCCCGCGGACATATGCACACCGCGTGCAAGCGCCTCGACGTCCAGCGGCTGGGCATAGTCGCGGTCAATGCGGTCGCGCACGCGGCGCAGGCGGGCCAGGTCACGCAGGACGGTGTCGGGAGTCGCGGCAGGCATCGGCGTATCGTGACATGCCTGCCTGGCAGGCTCAACGACGAACATACCGGCCTCGTCACAAAAATTTCACTTTACACGGTTCCACTGTTCGAATATTGTCGAAACATGGAAACGAACCACGCCCTTGAAGCGCTTGCCGCGCTCGCCCATTCGATACGCCTGTCGGTCTTCCGGATGCTGGTGCAGGCCGGGCCCGCCGGGCTGCCGGCTGGCCGGATTGCCGAACGGATGGAAATGCCGGCGTCATCGTTGTCGTTCCACCTGAAGGAACTGCATCGCGCCGGCCTGCTGTCGAGCCGGCAGGACGGCCGCTCGATCGTCTACACCGCCCGTTTCGAGACCATGAATGCCTTGCTGGGGTACCTCACGGACAACTGCTGCGGCGGCAATCCGTGCTCCCCTGTGTCCCCCTGTTCCGTCGCCTCGGAGCCCAAACCATGAAGCGCTTCCACGTCCACGTCAGCGTCGCCGACCTGTCTGCAAGCATTCGCTACTACTCCGCGCTCTTCGCCGCCGAACCATCGCTGGTCAAGGACGACTATGCGAAGTGGATGCTGGAGGATCCTCGCGTGAACTTCGCCATCTCGACGCGTGGCGGGGAAACCGGCGTCGACCACCTGGGCTTCCAGACGGACGACGCCGCAGAACTGGCCGAGTTGAAGCAGCGTGCCGAAGCCGCTGACATGGCGCTGCAGGATGCGGGCGAAACCACCTGCTGCTATGCGCGCAGCGACAAGTACTGGCTGACGGATCCACAGGGCATTGCGTGGGAGCATTTCCACACCCTGGGCGACGCGCCCGTGTACGGAGAATCCCGAACCATCGAAGCGGAAGGCCAGCCATCGGCCTGTTGCGCGCCACGTGCGCCAAAGGGCAAGCCGATCGGCGTCGCGGTGAAGGCCACGCCGTCTTGCTGCTGAAGGCGCCCCATGAGCAAAAACACCCACACATGACTACCAACGTACTGATCCTCTGTACCCACAACTCCGCCCGCAGCGTTCTGGGCGAGGGCATGCTCAATCATCTGGCCACGCAGCTCGGCCGGGATGTGCGCGCCTACAGCGCCGGAAGCGCTCCGAGCGGACGTATCAACCCGTTCGCCATCGAGGCCCTCAAGAACGCCGGCGTCGATGTCCGCGACTTCCGCAGCAAGAGCTGGGACGAGTTCGTCGGCGAAAATGCGCCGCAGATGCGCGTCGTGATCACGGTGTGCGACAGCGCGGCCGAAGAAGCGTGTCCGTACTGGCCGGGCAGCCCCGTGAAGGTGCACTGGGGCTACCCTGACCCGTCCAACACCGAAGGCGGCGATGAAAAGAAGCGCCAGGCATTCGAGCTGACCAGGCAGGCGATCGCCTACCGCATGCTGCAACTGCTGCTGCTGCCGATCGAGGACATGGGCAACGCCGAGCTGCAGGAGGCGCTGCAGCGCCTGGCGGGGAAGTGAAATGCAGAATCAAGACGTAGCAGCCGCCAGCCGGCCCGCGGCCAGACCGGCCATCGGCTTTTTCGAGCGCTATCTGACCGTATGGGTCGCGCTGTGCATTGTCGTCGGGATCGGGCTTGGGCAGATGTTGCCTGGTGTTTTCCAGGCGATCGGCCGGATGGAATATGCGCAGGTCAATCTGCCGGTGGGCATCCTGATCTGGGTGATGATCATCCCCATGCTGGTCAAGATTGATTTCGGCGCACTGGGCCAGGTGAAGTCGCACTGGCGAGGCATCGGCGTGACGCTGTTCATCAACTGGGCGGTCAAGCCGTTCTCCATGGCGCTGCTCGGATGGCTCTTTGTGCGCTATCTGTTCGCACCGCTGCTGCCCGCCGACCAGCTCGACAGCTATGTGGCCGGCCTCATCCTGCTGGCGGCAGCGCCATGCACCGCCATGGTCTTTGTCTGGAGCCAGCTGTGCAAGGGCGACCCGTACTTCACGCTGTCGCAGGTGGCACTGAACGACGCGATCATGGTGGTCGCCTTCGCGCCGGTGGTGGCGCTGCTGCTGGGGCTGTCGTCGATCACCGTGCCGTGGGATACCCTGCTCACGTCGGTGGCGCTGTACATCGTCGTGCCGGTCATCCTCTCGCAACTGCTGCGCAAGATGCTGCTGCGCCATGGCGTTGCCCGATTCCAGCGGGTCGTGCAGCGCTTGGGGCCGTACTCGATCACCGCGCTGCTGCTGACGCTGATTCTGTTGTTCGCCTTCCAGGGCAAGGCCATCATCGACCAGCCGCTGGTGATCGCGCTGCTCGCGGTACCGATCCTGATCCAGGTCTTCTTCAACTCGGGACTGGCCTACCTGCTGAACCGGAAACTTGGCGTTGCCCATTGCGTGGCGGGCCCGTCCAGCCTGATCGGCGCCAGCAACTTCTTCGAGCTTGCCGTCGCCACCGCCATCAGCCTGTTCGGCTTCCAGTCGGGCGCGGCGCTGGCGACCGTGGTAGGGGTGCTGATCGAAGTTCCGGTGATGCTGCTGGTCGTCAGCATCGTCAACCGCTCGCAGTCATGGTACGAAGCCAAGGCCCGCTAAGGCAAAGGGTTGCCCGTCACGATCTACCTTCACCGCCATGATCAAGGATATGCCCAACATCGTGCCGGAAGTGCTCGACACTCCGGACCTCCATAAGCTGGAACCGGCGCGCGTCAGTACCCACCCGCCGCGCATCCTGTTGCTCTACGGCTCCCTGCGCGAAACGTCGTACAGCCGCCTGCTGGTCCAGGAAGCCGAACGGATCCTGCGGCACTTCGGTGCGCAGACCCGCGTGTTTGACCCGCATGGCCTGCCGGTGTGCGACAGCGTTGCCGCCGACCATCCCAAGGTGGTCGAACTGCGCAAGCTCTCGGAGTGGTCCGAGGGCCAGGTGTGGTGCAGCCCCGAGCGTCACGGCACGCTGACGGCTGTCTTCAAGAACCAGATCGACTGGCTGCCGCTGGAAATGGGCGGCATTCGTCCCACCCAGGGGCGCACGCTGGCCGTCATGCAGGTTTGCGGAGGCTCGCAATCGTTCAATGCCGTCAACGCACTGCGCGTGCTCGGACGCTGGATGCGGATGGTGACCATCCCCAACCAGTCGTCGGTTGCCAAGGCCTACCAGGAGTTCGATGCAAATGGCCGCATGAAGCCCTCCTCTTACTATGACCGGGTGGTCGACGTCATGGAGGAGCTGTTCAAGTTCACGCTGCTCGTGCGCGATCGCAGCGCATACCTGACGGATCGCTACAGCGAGCGCAAGGAAGCCGCTCCGGCTGCGGCCACCACGCTCGCGGCGGCGGCGATGCGCCATGAGCGGGACGCCCAGGTCAGCGATACCGACAGCGGCGAGGTCGAATAGCGAACGCGCAGCGCGTCGGGAATCCGGCCCTCATTGCTGCGGAATACCCGTGTCCTTGACCACGCGCGCCCAGCGCTCGCGCTCGCTCTGGATAAAGCTGCTGAAGTGGGCGGGCGTATCGCCGCCCGGCATACCGCCCAACTCCGCCAGCCTGGCCCTGACCTCGGGCTCGTCCAGGATGCCGGCGACGGTCTTCTGCAGCCGCTCGATCACCGCCCGCGGCGTGCCGGCCGGTGCCACCAGGCCGAACCATGCGGTCACCTGGAAGTCATTCACACCCGCTTCCTGCATAGTGGGGACATCAGGCAACTCGGGCACCCTGCTGGCGCTGGTCACAGCCAGCGCGCGCAGCTTGCCCGAGCGGATATGCGGCAGCGAACTGGGGAGGTTGTCCACCATCATGGTGACCTGTCCCGCCACCAGGTCGGCCACGGCCGGCGCCGCGCCCTTGTAGGGAACATGGATGAGGTCCGTGCCCGTGCGCTTGCGGAACAGCTCGCCGGAGAGGTGGACCGACTGGCCGGTGCCCGAGGAGGCAAAGGAATACTTGCCAGGCTGCGCCCTGGCCAGCGCGACCAGTTCGGCCACGGTACGGGCCGGCACGCTGGCATTGACCACCAGCACATTGGGCACCGACACCACCATGGTGATCGGCGCAAAATCCTCGGCGCGGTAAGGCAGTTGCCGGTACAGGCTGTAATTGATGGCATTCGGCCCGATGTTTCCCATCATCAGGGTGTGGCCGTCCGGGGCGGACTGCCTGAGCGCCTGCGCGCCGATGATGCCGCCTCCGCCGGCGCGGTTTTCCACCACCACCGGCTGGCCGAGCACCTCGCCCATGCGCTTGCCGACCAGGCGCGAGGCGATATCGGTCGTACCGCCCGCGGCCGCCGGCACGATCAGCCGGATCGGCTTGTCGGGATATGCCGCCGCCGCTGCGCCGGGGGCCGCCATGAGGGCAGCACCAAGCGCCAGCCACAGTCCATTGAAAGCCTGCTTCATCGTCGTCTCCTGTTACGGCCGCGCCGTGCTTGTGCGAGGTGGTCCTGGCGCGGCGTCGAGTGACGATAAGTTGCCCGTCAGGGCGAAGTGAATTCACGTTTCAAGAAAGAAGGCTTCTGCCCGACGGAAGCCGTGCGTACAGGGTGGCGCGCTATCGGCGCGTCATCGTGCCTGTCTTGAAAAAACCGGGCTGTGCGTCAACGTTTCAGCGCGTCTCTACATCGGTTTCCGGCATCAACTCAGCGGTTTCCGCGGCGCAATGGCCGTGCGGCAAGCTCAAGCCGGCGCTCGAAACAGCCGATATCCACCTGGAGCCGGCAGATCCCTAGGACGAAGTGCCGATCGTCGGCGAACCAGGAGAAGTACCACCGTGACAATGATCGAACCGATTGCAGCCCAGGCATCGGCTGCGGCGTCGATGGACGCGCCCGCGGCACCGGCCGCATCCACCAGCGAAAGCGCCAGCGAAGCACCGGGAATTCGTACCCGGCCGGCGGCCAGTACCGAGATCCATATTTCAGCGCCCGGCCAGGCGCTGGCTGGCGGCGACCAGGCCGCGCCGGTGCGCGACAACAGCGACGTCGACGACAGCGGCCTGCCCGATCAGGCCAAGGACGCCATCAAGCGCCTGCGGGAACTGCGCGCGCAGCTGGCGCGCAAGCTGCAGGAGCTGGAGGCAGCCAAGCACGCCACCACCGGCACGCCGGACCAGAAGCGCGTCCGCATCGCGGTGCTGCAACAGGAAATTTCCAGCCTGGGCGCGGCCATCACCACCACCACCGCGACGCTGAACCAGGCCATTCGCGAACTCTCCGCAGAGCAGCAAATGCTGGCCGGCAGCCTGGCCATGCGCTAGCACGCCAGGCTGCACCGCTCAGTCGCGATACGCCCACAGGTCCGCCACGCGGCCGCCATCGTCGGCGATCAGGCGGAACGCGGCCGGCTGGTAGTCGGCGTCGATGGCCAGCACGCCGGTGGCGCTGGCGGGCAGCGTGCCGCACGCCGACGTCGACAGCTTCAGGTTCAGCGTGTTCGGCATGGCCTGTGCGGCGAGCGTTCCCGATAGCTGGCACGCCGAAGCGCCCGGTGCGATCTTGCCCTCCGCCGTCACCGTAAAGCTGGCGCTGGCGCCCGTGGGCAGCACCGTGGTGTAAGTACCGGCCACGCTGGCGGGATCGATGCTCGCTGCGGGCACCGCTGCCCGGGACAGCAGCTTGACGCTGGCAGACACGTCCACGCCTGGTGCGGCGACCCAGCTGCCGTTCCTGTCGCGGCGGTAGATCGCAGTGGCCTTGTCCTCGGCATCGGCCAGGGCCAGGTAGCGGCTGCCGTCCGTGCCGGCGTAGTACTTGCCGACGGTGGGATTGCCGGCATCGCCCACGCTGACGACGTAGGCGCCGGGATCCAGGTCGGTGACCGACAAGGTGGCGGTGGCAGGCGGTGAGTTGCTCTCAGGCGCGTCATTGCCGCCGCAGGCGGCGAGCCCGAGCACGGCGGCCAGGGGAAACAGGGAAATGAGGCGTTTCATCGGGACCTGCCTCACTGGCCGAACAGTTCACCCAGCCGCAGGCGCAGCCATTGCTGGCCGGCGGGACGCTGGTCGAAGCCGATCTGCATGGCAGTGACGGCGGTCTTGGTCTTGTAGACGACGGACTCGTCCTCGGCCTGCGCGGCGGTCGGCGTGCCGCTGCCGGCGCCGATGCCGAGCCCGTACGGCGCCGTGCCGCTGAACTTCAGCGCATAGGCATCGAAGGTGCCATGCCGCGAGAACGCGAACGGCGTGGCGGACGTCGGCGCGTTCGGGAAGTTGACGTTCAGCGCCAGCCCCGCCGGCAGCAGCGGGCCGCCATTGGCCTTGGCCTGCAGCGTATTGACCAGCTTGATGGTCAGTTGCGCCACCACGCCGGACACCGGGCTCGCCAGTCCGGCATTGTCGACCGAATCCGTGCCCGCGCTCAGCGCGATCGACGGAATGCCGCGCGCGGCGCCGAACTGCGCATTGCTGACGGTGCCGGAACTGTTGACGATGCGGCCGACGTTCTGGCCTTCGTTGGGACCGGACAGCACCAGGTCCGGGGCCTTGCCCCAGCGTGCCGGCGCCAGCACGTCCAGGCCGTACATGGTCGCCATCACCGGCGTGCCATGGGCGTAGTGGTAATCGCCGTTGGTGTAGCCCGGCTTGGTGAAGGGCCCCACCGCGGGCTCCCCCGTCTTCGCCGCGCCGTTGTGGCAACCGCCTTCGGCCTCGACCTGGGTCTTGTCGTTGTCCGCCACGATGACCGTGGTGCTGTACATCACGATGCCGGCGCCACGGCCGCTCTGGCCGGTGCAGGGTACGCTGACGATGACGTTGTGGCCGGCGCCCTTGAGGGCGTCGTACAGCGCCCTCAGGTTGCTGGTCAGGCCGTCATCATTGGTCAGCAGGATGTTGAGGGCGAAGGCAGGACTCGCCGTGGCGGCGAGCAAGGCCGCGGCGAACAGGCGGGATTTCATGTCGGTGGTGTGTCGAGTCGGTTCAGGAATGCGGGCGTGGCATGCCCGCGCGGCAGGCAGATACTGCGAGCAGCCCGGTGAGGCTGGCGCGGCGCATGCGCAGGCAGCGCCGATGTAGGTGGCGCGCGCCGGGCGCAGCGCCCGGTGTCATCCGTGGTGGACGGACGCTACCTTAACCGCGCTTGATGACAGTTGCGTGAACAACAACGTTAGCCATGCGCCGGGCCGGGAGCCTGGGACTGTTGCGCAAGGCAAGCATGGGGCCGCGGCGCACGCCCGCTGTGTCCTACGAGCCCACCTTGAGTTGGCCGCCACGACCGAGCCCGCCCTTGACTTCCTGGGCCTTATAGTTGCGCAGCGACACCACCATGTTGTTGTAGGCATCCATGAATGCCGCCACGGTGGCCTTGCCTTCGGGCGTGCGGGAGAAGCCCGAGAGCCCGCCGGCCGCGCCGCCGCCCAGTGCGCTGAACGCGGCCCCGACGTTGGTTGCCGTGGAGTTGCCTTCCGAGATGGACAGCTGCACGCCGGAGCGGATGTCGAACATGGTCAGGGTCACGACCGATGCCTTGCTTTGCATGGCGCCACCGACGAGCGCGCCGACCGTGCCGAACAGCCCGCCTACACCGGCGGCCAACTGACCCGTGGAGTCGTTATCGATGACGATGGAAGGCTCCATGTAGTAGTCGGCCGCTACGCGCTGTCCCTTGTGCTGACGTGAACCGGCGCGGAACTCGCCGGAATTGCGCTGCTTGTCGGTAATGTTCGACAGCTTGCTTTCGGTGCTGTTATTGCCGATCGAGGTGATCACGAAGCAGTTCGATTGCTGCACGGCCAGCCGGATCAGCGGCTCGATGGTCGTGACCTTGGTGGCCGCGCCAAAGCTCGCATACCATTCCTTGCCCCGGCCATCATCCACGGCAAGCGTGCCCAGCGGCTTGTCGCAGCGCTCCAGCGCGGCATTGGCATTCACGCTGGTCGCCCCGCCCGCGGCGCCGGTGGCGGCCGTCGACGCGGTGCCGGTGCTGAGGATGCCCCCTCCCGCGGCACAACCGGCCAGTACCAGGGATGTGGCCAAGCCGGCCACGCGCAGAGAAGTCTTCTTCGGCATGAGAATGCGTTCCTGTTGACGTAAGTAATAAAGAGACAGGGGCCTAGCGGGGATGCCAGCCGGCAGGGCCCCATACCCAGTAATACGGATAACTGCCGTACCACGTCATCCAAGACTTGCGATAGGCTTCGCGCACCTGGTACAGGCTCTGTTCGTCCACCTTGGCGGCTTGCGCTTTTGGAATCAGGTCGCGGGCTTCCTTGCTGCCTTGCGCTGCCGCGCGTGTCAGCCACGCCTCGGCTTCCGCAGGGTCCGAGCCCATTTCCTCAAACCCCATCAGGTAGATTCGCCCAAGCGCCAGCTGGGCCTGCATATGGCCGTTATCTCCGGCCTTGCGCAGCCATTGGAGGGCCTGATAGCTATTGCGCTCGACGCCGTCGCCGCGCAGCAGCCGCAAGCCCAGGTCGTAAGCGGCGTTCGGATCGCGCTGAGCCACCGCTGCCAAAGCCTGCATGCGCTGGTCGGCATCCGCGGATGCATCCTGCGGTGTCGCGGCACGGCGATCCTGTTCGGCACAGGCGTTCCCGTTGCACAGGCGTACTGTCGGGGAGCGGGGTGACAGCTGGTCTGCCGGTGTTTGCGCGACGCATCCTGCAAGACCAAATATCAACAAGAACGTAACAGTCTTCATAAATCGAAAAAGACTTGATACAACTAAGTCTTCTGCCGCATCTGGATTTCTTTTAAAAAAAAGCGGAGCCAGTGTAGACCTGCAGCACTAATGCCGCACCATGAAAAAATGCCCCGTGTCCGCCGGCGCACGGGCATTTGTCTTTGGTCAAAACCGGCGCGCAGCACGTACCGTTGCCTGAAGAAGCAGGAAAGCGGAAAGCAGCTTCCGCGACCTGGCCAGCGGCAACGAGGCGGCCGGTAATTCAATGAAAATCCCGGCTCCCCACCAGCAACCGTCCCAGCATCGGACTCAGGTCCACCAGCTCCTTGGCCACCAGGTGGCGCACGTCGCCCTGGCGCTGCCAGGTGCCGACCACGCCCAGCAGCGTGGCCCCCAGCACCTCCTTGCGCTGGCGCTCGACCAGGTCTGGCCACAGGATCAGGTTGATGCTGCCGGTCTCGTCCTCGATGGTGGCGAAGATGGTGCCGCTGGCGGTGGACGGGCGCTGGCGCACGGTGACGATGCCGCAGGCGCGCACGCGGCGGCCGTTGGCGCAGCGTTCGAGCTGGCTGGCGGTGGCAAAGCGCATCGCCGCCAGCTTGTGCCGCAGCAGCGCCAGCGGGTGCGACTTGAGCGACAGGCCCAGGCTGGCATAGTCCGCGGTCACGTCTTCGCCCAGGCGCGGCGCGGGCAGCGCCAGCGCGGCTTCGGCGGGCGGCGCTTGGTACAGCAGGTCGCGGTGCGCGGCATGCGCTGCCGCGGCGCGTGCCTGCCAGCGGGCCTGGCGGCGGTTGCCGGCGAGCGGCGCCAGCGCGTCGGCGGCGGCCAGCACGTCGATGTCGTGGCGGTCCAGGCCGGCGCGCAGGGCCAGGTCTTCGACGCTGTCGAAGGCACGCTGCGCGCGCGCGGCCTCGATGCGCAGCGCGGCGGCTTCGCGCATGCCCTTGACCCGGCCCAGGCCCAGGCGCACGCGCGGATGCGGCGGCTGGTCTTGCCGGGTGCTGGCCGTATCGGACTCCGGCGCCGGCTCCAGCGTGCTGTCCCAGCGGCTGATGGTGACATCCACCGGCAGCACCTGCACACCATGGCGGCGCGCGTCCTGCACCAGCTGCGAGGGCGAATAGAAGCCCATCGGCTGGCTGTTCAGCAGCGCGCACAGGAAGGCCGCCGGATGGTGGCACTTGAGCCACGAACTCACGTACACCAGCTTGGCGAAGCTGGCGGCATGGCTTTCGGGGAAGCCATATTCGCCAAACCCCTCGATCTGCTTGCAGATCGCCAGCGCAAAGGATTCCGGATAGCCGTTGCCGGTCAGCGCGCGCACCAGCGCGTCCTGGTGCTGGCGCAGGTCGCCGCGCCGCCGCCACGCCGCCATCGAGCGGCGCAGCTGGTCGGCTTGCCCGGGCGAAAAACCCGCCGCGTCGATGGCCAGCTGCATCACCTGCTCCTGGAAGATCGGCACGCCCAGCGTGCGCCCCAGCACCTTCTCGATCACCGCGTTGAAGTAGACCGGCGGCTTGCGCGTGCGGCGGAAGGCCTCGCGCCGCTTCAGGTACGGATGGACCATGCCGCCCTGGATCGGGCCCGGCCGCACGATGGCCACCTCCACCACCAGGTCGTAGTACTCGCGCGGCTGCAGCCGCGGCAGCATCGATTGCTGCGCGCGCGACTCGATCTGGAACACGCCGATGGTGTCGGCCTTGCAGATCATGTCGTAGGTCTGCGTGTCTTCCTTCGGGATGTCTTCCATGCGCGCCGGCAGCCCCGCGCGCGCCGGGTCGCGGCTGGGATTGGGGATCATCTCCAGCGCGCGCCGGATCGCCGACAGCATGCCCAGCGCCAGCACGTCGACCTTGAGCAGGCCCAGCGACTCCAGGTCGTCCTTGTCCCACTGGATCACGCTGCGGTCGGCCATGGCCGCGTTCTCGATCGGCACCAGCCGCGACAGCTTGTGCCGCGCAATCACGAAACCGCCCACATGCTGCGACAGATGGCGCGGAAAGCCGCGCAGCTGCGCGGTCAGGCTGGCCCACTGCTGCACCGCCGGGGACTCGGGATCGAGCCCGTAGCGGGCGATCTTGTCGACAAAGCCCGGGCCGCCGTCCCACCATGCCTGGCCCTTGACCACCTGCTCGACCACGCTGGCGTCGATGCCCAGCGCACGGCCCACGTCGCGCAGGGCGCTGCGCGAACGGTAGGTGATCAGCGACGCCGCCAGCGCGGCGCGATGGCGGCCGTATTTGTCGTAGATGTACTGGATCACCTCTTCGCGCCGCTGGTGCTCGAAATCCACGTCGATGTCGGGCGGCTCATCGCGCTCGCGCGACAGGAAGCGGCCGAACAGCAGGTTGGCCTGCTCTGGGCTGACCTCGGTCACATAGAGGCAGAAGCACACCAGCGAATTGGCGGCGGAGCCGCGCCCCTGGCACAGGATGCCGCGCGAGCGCGCAAAGCGCACGATGTCGTGCACCGTGAGGAAGAACGGCTCGTAGTGCTTTTCCTCGATCAGTTCGAGCTCTTCTTCCAGCTGCTTGTCCCACTCTGGCTTGAGGCCGTTGGGAAAGCGCTCGCGCTTGCCGCGCTCGACTTCCTTGCGCAGGTAGGAGATCGGGGTCTCGCCGGGCGGCACCAGTTCCTCGGGGTACTCGTAACGCAGCGTGCCCAGCGAGAAATCGCAGCTCTGGGCAATCTTCAGCGTCTGCGCCAGCGCCTCGCGCGGATACAGGCGCGACAGCACCTGGCGCATGCGCAAATGCTGCTCGGCATTGGGCGCCAGCGCCATGCCGCATTCGGCCAGCGGCTGGCCCAGCCGGATCGCGGTCAGCACGTCGGACAGCGGCTTGCGCGAGCGCACGTGCATGGTGACCGCGCCGGCCGCGGCCAGCGGCACGCCGGTCCGGGCCGAGACCGCTTCCAGGCGCGCGCGGTGCAGGGCATCGGCATGGCCCTGCAGTTGTTCCAGCGCGATCCAGGCACGCTCGCCGAACACGGCGCGGCACCACTCGGCCTGCGCCAGCAGCCGCTCAGGCTCGGCGCAGTAGTCGGGCAGCAGCAGCGCCACGCAGCCGGGCATGCCGCGCAGGTGGGCGACGTCGCCGGCCGGCGCGGCGAGGTCTTCGGGATGCAGCCGGTAGCTGCCCTTCTGCGCGCGCCGGCGGCCCAGCGTGATCAGCTCGCTCAGGTTGCCGAAGCCCTCGCGATGCTGCGCGATCAGCACCAGCCGCAGCGGCGCCTGCGCCGAACCATCGGCCGGGGTCAGGCTGAAGCGGCTGCCGATCAGCAGCGCGAACGCATCGGCGGCGCGGGCCAGCGCCTGCAGCCGCCGGTGGCGGTTGGCAAGGAAGTCGGGATCGTCATCGCCGGTGCCGAAGGCATCGCCGTCGTCCAGCAGCGGTTCATCGACGCCTTGAGCGACGCCCTCCGCGCCGCCCCCCACCCCGCATGCAGCGCTGCGCGCCACCGCGTCGTGCAGGCGCTTGCGCAGCGTCTCGATGGCATCGTGCGCGCGCGCGGTGCCGGCCACCGAGCATTCATCGGTCAGCGCCAGCCCGCTGTAGCCCAGGCCGAAGGCGCGCTCGATCAGCTCGCCCGGGTGCGAGGCGCCGGTCAGGAAGGTGAAGTTGGAGATGCAGTGCAGCTCCACGTAATCCGGCAGCGCCGGCAGCAAACCCGGCAAGGACGCCGGCCACGCGGGGGGCAAAGGCGGCGCGCTCATGCGAACAACCCATGCAGGAACCAGCGATACTCGCCGCCATCGTCCTGCGCCGCATGGCCCGGACGCTCGCGGAAGATCCAGCAGCGCAGGCCGTCGGCGCGCTCGGCGATAAAGTAGTCGCGCGTGGCCAGCGCCCCGTCCCACCAGCCGGCCTCGATGCGCTCGGGCCGGCTCAGCAGCGCCAGCGGGCCGCCGTGGCAAGGCCGGTGGCCCTGCACCGGCAGCGGCAGCGGTTGCGGCAGCAGCCACAGCGGGCGCTCCGGCTGCGGCTGCGGCTGCGGCTGCGGCAGGCTGGCGGGCTTGCCGCCGGGCTCGTCGACCGGGCACCAGCGGTTGGCGCGCTCGGGCCGGTGGTCGGCCAGCGGCCGCGGCTGCAGCACGTTGTCGCGGCCCAGCCGCGCCATCAGCGTATCGAGCAGGCGGCCCAGGTCTTCCGGCGTGCCGCCGGGTTCGGGGAACAGCGCATCGCTTTGCGGCACGCAGGCGGCCATGGCTTCCACCCGCAGCGCCAGCCCGGTCACCGGGGCATGGAAGCTGAGCTTGTCGAGCTTTTCGCGCAGCAGCCGCGACAGGTGCGCGGGATCGCGGCTGGGCTGGGCCAAGCCCAGTGGCACCGGGGTGCCTTCGGTCGCGGCGCCGCGCCGGTAGCGCTCGTGCTCCAGCACCAGCACGCAGCGCGTCACGCCGGCCTGCTGCGCCGCCAGCCAGCCCGCCAGCGCCAGCAGCAGCCGCTGCGCGCCGGCCAGCACGGCTTCGGCGGATTCGATGCGGCCCGGCAGGTCCATGCGCTGTGCAAACGCGGGCGGCGCCACAAACCAGATAAAGCGCGCCGGCGCCTCGCCATAGGCCTGGTCCAGCCGAGCCAGCAGCGCCGGGCCCAGCCGGCGCGTCAGGCCCGCGCGCGGCAGGCGCCGCACCTCGCCCAGCGTGCGGCAGCCGATGCCGTCCAGCCAGGCCGGATCGGCCAGCGTCTGCAGCGCCTCCACCGGCAGGCGGTCCAGCAGCCGGTGCAGGCGCGCCATGCCCACCGCCCGGCGGCCGGGCCGCACCACGCCGCGGCGCGTGCGCCGCAGCGGCTGGCGCGCCAGCCATGCGGCGCCGTGCGCGGTGGGCCCGGCCCCCACCTGGGCAATGGTGCCGAGCTGGCGCACGCAGGCACGCACCGCGCGGCACAGCGCACGGTGGCCGCCGAACAGGCGCAGGCTGGCGCTGACATCGAGCATGACGGTGGCCGACTCCGGCTCCTCGTCGACGGTCACGGCCGGCGTGAAACGCAGCAGGGCCAGCGCCACCGCTTCCATCAGCGCGGCTTCGGCGGCCGGGTCGCGCTCCAGCTGCACGATATCGGCCGACAGTGCCTGCACGCCGCCGCGGCGCATGCCATAGCGCACACCCAGCTGCATGGCCGGGCCATTGGCCAGCACCACCTGCTCGCGCGCCATCACCGCCACCGGCAGCGCATGGTGCAGGGTGGCGGCGGACACGCTCTCGGCGGGCGCCAGCTCAGGCCAGTTGGGCTGCAGGGCGTCCAGGGGCAGGCGCGGCAGGTGCACCGCGATCCAGTACGGCATCGGAAGAAAGCTGAGAAGACTGCGCCAGCGGTTCAGGCCCGGCCGGCGCCGGCGCAGGCGCGCCTGCCGGGACCGGCCAGGCGGCCGCGCGCGTGGCCGCCGCCATGCCGTCCAGGCGCAGCAGCAGCGGCGTGTCCCGCACCGGCCCGCGGCGCTTGTGGAAGGTGATCGACAGCACGTTGCCGGGCAGCGGCGCCAGCAGCAGCCGCAGCACCGCGGGCGACGACTCGCGCAGCGCCGCCGCCGGGCGCAGCGCCCATGCCACCGCGTCGCCGGCCTGCGCCAGCACCTGCAGCCGCCGCAGCGCCTCGGGACGCGCCGCGGGCAGCCACACCAGCACGCCGCCGAAGGCCTGGCTGCGCAGCAGCTGCTCGGCGGCCCACAGCATGTCGGCCTGCTGCGCGGCCCTGGCCGCTTCGGCCGGAGCACGCACCCAGTAGCACTGCCGCGCCGGCAGCCCGGCCGCGGCCAGCCCCATCGCATTGGGCAGGTAAGGCGGCGCCACCAGCGCAATGCGCCGCCCCGCCCCGGCCAGCGTGCGCAGGGCCGGCAGCAGCAGGCGCATTTCCCCCGCGCCGCCCTGCGTGGTCAGCAGTTCGGTCAGGCCGCCGGCCGGCCAGCCGCCGCCGGGCAGTTCCGCCGACAGCGCGTCGTAGCCGGTCGGGCACACCGCGGCCGCGCCGGCGCGGCCCAGCTGGCCGGCCCGCCACAACCCGGGATAGCGCTGCTCAAGCGCTGACAGCGCCTGCTGGCGCTCGGCCGCGGCAGGCCAGGCAGGTTCGGAAGCCGCCGGCGCAGGGAAAAGCAGACCCTCCGCCGCCCTTGGCGGGGCTGCGTGCAATGGCGCAGTCATGTGAAGTTGGCGTCGCTCGCCAGCAGCGGCGAGGATTTAGGATATTTACGATGACTGTATATTTATACAGTATCGACGGCAAGGCAAGCGATAACGAGAGAGGTGGCTGCAGAGGCACCAGCGGCATGTCCCGACGACACGCCGGCGCCGTCTCGCACGCATGTCCTTGGCCACCGTAGCTGCCGTGCCCTATCATTCCATAGAATGCTTTCTTACAAAAAAAGCTTCTATCGAATGATGAACACGAAGCCGGCCAGGGAAGGTATCATGCGAAAGAATGATTTTTTCAGCTGACTAATGCCATGTCATTAATCTCCCAATGCCGACAATTGCGGGAAGCCCGGGGCAAGAGCCTGGGCGACCTCGGCCGGATTCTCGGCATGGCGGCGCAAAACCTGTCGGCCATCCTGCTCGGCAAGAAGGACAGCCGCGCTTCCACGCTGGAAGCGCTGGCAGCCGCGCTGGACGCGCAGTGGGTGCTGGTTCCCAACGAGCGGCTTGCCGAAGTCCGTCAGGTACTGGAAGGCAAGGGCAGCGGCCCCGACCGCAGCGCCCGCGCCGCGCTCGATATCTTCCTGGATCAGGAATGAGCTACGCCCTGCATCCCCGTTTCCTGGAGGTTCGGCTATATGACCGGTTGTGCGGCTACCTGTGCGAGGCCGGCGGCAATGTCCGCTTCGTTCCCGCCGATGAATTCCGCGGCGACACCGACCGCCCTACGCTGAGCCTGTCGATCACCGTGCCGACCGAAGCCGGCCGCCGGGCCACCGCCGAGGTGCTGGACAACCCCTTCCATCCCGCGGTCTACAGCACCGGCCATGAACTGCCGCCCTACTTTGCCGGGCTGCTGCCCGAAGGCGAACTGCGCAAGCGGCTGGAGGCCACGCGCAGCCATCCCGAAGACAAGGACGACTTCGGCATCCTGGCCTCGGCCGGCAATGACCTGCCAGGAGCCGTCGTGGTCCGGCCGGCGGACATCGGCGCCCTGCCCGCCTACGCCCGCGCCTACGGCGTGACCGGCGGCGCCGACAACCTGGAGATCGCCGTGGTCGAAGGCGCCACGCAAGGGGCGGCGTCGGTCTCCGGCGTGCAGAACAAGCTGGCGCTGTCGACGGTGCAGGACGGCAAGCGCTACACGCTGCCGAGCCACGGCAGGCTGTCCGACATCATCGCCAAGCTGCCGGCCCGGAACGACGACGCGCAGGTGTTCAACGAATCGGTCTCGATGCAGCTGGCCGCCGCCGCCGGCGTGCATGTCGCGGCCACGCGGGTCTTGCCGGTGTCGACCATCGCGGTGGAGGGGCTGGCCGAGGCCCTGGGCGAGCATCTGCACTACCTTGCGGTCGACCGCTTCGACCGCACCCCGGGCGGGCGCGTGCATGCCGAGGACGGCTGCCAGATGCTGGGCCGGATGCCGGCCAGGAAGTACGCCAGCATCGACGGCTACGTGCAGCTGGTTGCCACGCTGTACCGCCTGAGCCCGAGCGGGGTCGAGCATGTGCGGCAGTTCTTCCTGCGCCAGGCGGTCAATACGCTGATCGGCAACAGCGACGCGCACCTGAAGAACTTCTCGGTGATCTACCCCAATGGCGTGCTGCCGGTGCTGTCGCCCGCGTATGACATCGTCTGCGTCGCCGCGCTGCCCGGCTTTGCCTCGTACGGCCAGAACGTCGCCATCGACAGGCTGCAGCGCGAGGAAACCCTGGCCACGTACGAGTCGATCGCCGAGCAAGCCGGCGTGCCGCGCCGCATCGCCACCGCCGCGGTCAGGGAAGCGGTGGCGCTGGCGCATGCCCGCTGGCCGCGCCTGCTGGACGAACTCGACGCACCGCGAGCCATCCGCGAGGTCGTCACCGGGCGGCTGGCGACGCTGCCGCTGGCGCGCGCGGCGCGCCCGGGCCGGTGAGTGCCCGCGCCGCGAAGCGGCACCTGAAGCATCGCCATCGCGGATAATGCGCCATCCCCCCATCCACCTCGCCCCATGCCCGCCAGCAGCCCCAGCACCCGACGCCTCGACTGGACCACCCTGTTCCTGCTGACCTTTCCCCCGCTGAGCTGGGCCGGCAACGCCATCGTCGGCCGGCTTGCCGCCGGCACCATACCGCCGGTCACGCTGAACTGGGCGCGCTGGGTGCTGGCCGGCATGCTGCTGGCGCCGTTTGCCTGGCGCGGCGTGGTCGAGCACCGCGCGCTGCTGCGCCGGCACGCGGGCGTGATCACCGCCATGGGCATCCTGTCGATCGCCAGCTATAACGCGCTGCAGTACCTGGCGCTGACCAGCTCGACGCCGATCAACGTGACGCTGATCGGCGCGTCCACGCCGCTGTTTCTGATCGTGATCGGCGCGCTGTGCTTCGGCGAACGGGTCCGGCCCTGGCATGTCGCCGGCGCGCTGCTGTGCATGGTCGGCGTGACCTTCGTGCTGGTGCGCGGCGAACTGGCGCGGCTGGCGCAACTGGACCTGGTGCCGGGCGACCTGTACATGCTGGCGGCCACCATCGCCTGGAGCGCCTACACCTGGCTGCTGCGCAAGCAGCGTCCCGCGCTGCCCCTGCCGGTGCTGCTGTTCGCACAGATCGTCACCGGCGTGCTGGCCAGCGCGCCGGTGACGGCATGGGAACTGCTGACGCTGGCGCAGCCGCTGCAATGGAACGGCAAGGTCGCGGGCATCCTGCTCTATGTCGCGACCATCCCGTCGCTGCTGGCCTACTTTGCCTGGGACCGCGCCATCGCGCGCGCCGGCGCGCAGTTGCCGGTGTTCTTCATCACGCTGACGCCGGTCTTCGCCGCGCTGCTGTCGACGGTGCTGCTGGGCGACTGGCCGCGCTGGTACCACGGCGTCGGGCTGGCCGCGATCGCCGCCGGGATCTGGCTGGCGCAGCGGCGCTGACGGCGGCCGGCCGGATCAGCGCGCCATGACCTTGTCCGGCGTCATCGGCGTGCTGCGCAGCCGCCTGCCGGTGGCGTGGTAGATGGCATTGCTGATCGCGGCGGCAACGCCCACCAGCCCGATTTCGCCCACGCCCTTGGCGCCCAGGCTGCTGACCACGCGGTCGTCCTCGTCGACAAAGATCACGTCGAGGTCCTGGATGTCGGCGTGCGAGGCGATGTGGTACTCGGCAATATTGCGGTTCATGAAGCGGCCGAGCGCATGGTCGCTGTGCGTTTCCTCGTGCAGCGCCTGGCCGATGCCCCACACCATGCCGCCCAGGATCTGGCTGCGCGCGGTCTTCGGGTTGATGATGCGGCCCGCCGCCACCGCGCTGACCACGCGCGTGACGCGCACGGTGCCCAGCGCCTCGTCGACGCGGACCTCGCAGAACACCGCCGAGTGCGCGGCGCGCGTGTACTGCTTCTGCTTGAACAGATTGGGCAACTGCAGGAACGATGCCTCGATCTGCTCACGCCGCGCCGCCTCCAGGATGCCGGCCAGCGGCAATGACATGTCCGGGCGCGCGCGCAGGCTCACGGTGCCGTTGTTGAACACCAGCTCCTCGTAGCGGGCGCGCTCGAAGCCGGAACCCTGCATGCGCCGCGCCATGTGCCACAGCATCCGGCGCAGCTTGTCGCATACGCCGTCGACCGCCGTGCCGACCGTGGCCACGTGCGCCGAGCCCCCTTCCACCGGCGCCACCGGCAGGTCCGAATCGCCCAGCACGAAGCTCACCTGCTCCAGCGGCAGGCCCAGCGACGCGGCGGCAATCTGGCTCATCACCGTCAGCGTGCCGGTGCCGATGTCGGTGGCGGCGCACGCTACCTCGAGCCTGCCGTCGGCGCGGAATACCGCGCGGGCGCGGCTGAACATCTGCAGCGCATCCCAGGTGCCGCTGGCCATGCCCCAGCCGATCAGCTCGTGGCCAGCGCGCATCGAACGCGGCTGCGGCGGCCGGCTGGCCCAGCCGAACCGTTGCGCGCCCTGCTCGTAGCATTCCCGCAGTGCCTTGCTCGAGAACGGCAGGCCGCTGGCCCCATCGCGCTCGGCGTAGTTCCGGAGCCGCAGCGCCAGCGGATCCATTCCCACCGCATAGGACAACTCATCCATCGCGACCTCGATCCCATGCACGCCGTGCGCGGCGCCCGGCGCGCGCATGTCGGCCGGCGTGGGCTGGTCGAGGTCGACCAGCTTGTAGTCCTGCCGGCTGTTCTCCGACGCATAGAGCTGCGTGGACCAGTTGACCACCACCTCGACGTAGTGCTCCATGCGCGAGGTCTCGGCCACGGCTTCGTGGATCAGGCTTACCAGCCTGCCATCGGCCTCGGCGCCCAGCCGCACGCGCTGCCAGGTTTCGGGCCGGTGGCAGAACGTAAACATCTGCGGGCGCGTCAGCACCACGCGCACCGAGCGCTCCAGCGCCAGCGACGCCATCACCGCCAGGATCAGCTGGTACTGCGGCCGCAGCCCCGAGCCGAACGCGCCGCCCACATATTCATTGCGCACCGTGACCTTGCGTTTGGGCAGCCCGAACACGCGCGACACCATCCAGCGCGAATTCTGCGAGCCCTGGGTCTTGTCGTAGATGGTCAGGTGGCCGTCGCCGCCGCGGACCACCGTGGTGGCGTGCATCTCCATCGGGTTGTGGTGTTCCACGCCGCTGTAGAACTCGGCGTCGACCTTGCAAGGCGCGCGCGCGAAGGCGGCGTCGGCATCGCCGCGCGGCCTGGGCGGGCCGGAATAGCCTGCCTTGAAGCGCATCGGCTTGCCGGCGCGGCCCAGGTGGTCCAGCAGGCTGGTCTGGTGCGGCCATGCCTGGTACCGCACGCGCACCAGCGTGGCGGCATGCCGCGCCGCCTCGAAGGTCTCGGCCACCACCAGCGCGACCGGCTGGCCGCTATACCAGATGCGTGCATCGTGCAGCGGCTTGAACGGCGAACCGGCGGGGGCGACCATGTCCTTGTAGAACAGGTCGAGCGAACGCACGCGCGGGCGGCGTTCATGGGTCAGCACGTCCAGCACGCCCGGCACCGCCAGCGCGGCGCTGCAATCGATCGACACGATGCGCCCGCGCGCAATGGTGCTGTTCACCACCACTCCGTGCGCGAGGTCGAAGGCCGGATGCTCGGCGGCATAGCGCGCCGTGCCGGTGACCTTGGCGACGCCGTCGAGACGCGAGACCGGCGTGCCGATGCCGACCGGCCCCGTGCCGGGCCGCGCGCGCGGCGTACATTGCGGGATCGGATCGGTCATGGCAGCTCCTCCTCGCTGAAGGCAACTTCGCCGGTATTGCTGAGCACGCCGGCGACCGCCATTTCCAGCGCGCGCACGATGGCGCGCTCGGCCAGCGCGATCTTGAAGCTGTTGCCAGGCAGGCTTTCGGGCACGGCCGGGCCGCCCCAGGCGCGCGCATCGCGCAGCAGAAAGCGGGCCGCCGAGGCAAAGTGCTCGGCCGTGGCGGTCCGGCCCTGCAGCTGCGCCTCGGCCTCGGGATCGCGCCACGGCTTGTGGGCCACGCCGCCCAGCGCAAGCCGCGCGGCGCGCACGGTGCCGTCGTCGGCCAGGTCCAGCGCGGCCGCCACCGACACCAGCGCGAACGCAAACGAGGCGCGCTCGCGCAGCTTCAGGTAACAGGCATGGCGCGCGAATTCGCCGGCCGGCGGCAGCACGATGTGGGTGACCAGTTCGTCCGGGCGCAGCGTGGTGTCGATGTGTGGCCGATCTTCCGGCAGGCGATGGAACTCATGAAACGGAATCTCGCGGCGTCCGCTGGCCGACGCCACGTGCACCACCGCCCCCAGCGCCGCCAGTGCCACGCACATGTCGGACGGATGGGTCGCGATGCAATGTTCGCTCGCGCCGAGGATGGCATGCTGGCGCGCCAGCCCGGTCGCGGCAGGGCAGCCGCTGCCGGGCTCGCGCTTGTTGCAGGGCACGCCCGGATCGTAGAAGTAATAGCAGCGCGTGCGTTGCAGCAGGTTGCCGCCGTTGGTCGCCATATTGCGGATCTGCGCCGAGGCCCCGGCCAGGATCGCCGCGCGCAGCAGCGGATACTGGCCGCGCACCAGCGGATGCTGCGCGGTATCGGCGTTGCTGGCCAGCGCACCGAGCCTGAGCCCGCCTTCGGCCGTCGCCTCGATCATCCGCAGCGGCAGCTGCCTGACGTCGACCAGCGCGGCCGGATGCATCATGCCGCCCTTTACCAGGTCGATCAGGTTGGTGCCGGCGGCCAGGAAGTGCGGCGCACGGTCCTCGCCAAGGCTATGCACGCCCGCGGCCTGCTGCGCCGCGGCGATCGACTGCAGCGCGGCTTCCACCGTGGTCGCGCGCTCATAGCGGAACGGATTCATGACGGCTCCTGGTCGCGGTCGGTCAGCCCGGCGACTTCGGCAATCGCTTCGACGATCTGCGCATACGCCCCGCAACGGCACAGGTTGCCGCTCATGCGTTCGCGGATCTCCTGCCGGCTCGCCGGGGGATGCTCGTTCAGCAGGCCCAATGCCGAGCACAGCTGCCCCGGCGTGCAATAGCCGCACTGGAACGCGTCGTGGTCGATAAAGGCCTGCTGCAGCGGATGCAGCGCGCCGCTGTCGCGGTCGGCCAGCCCTTCCACGGTGGTGATGTCGGCGCCGTCATAGGACACCGCCAGGCACAGGCAGGACTTCATGCGCTTGCCACCGATCAGCACCGTGCACGCGCCGCATTGGCCGTGGTCGCAGCCCTTCTTGGTGCCGGTGAGCTGCAGCTGCTCGCGCAGCAGGTCCAGCAGGATCACCCAGGGAGCCAGCACCAGCGCGTGGGTGATGCCGTTGATGTGCAGCGTGGTGGGGATCTGTTGCAGTGCGCCGGCATGGGGTGCCGGGGGAGCAAGCGCGTCTTCCAGGGCCATGGGGCGCCTCCGCTGGGTCACGTTCCGGGGAATTGAACGGAGGCAGCAAGCGTCATGCCATCGGTGTCACCGGCTTCGCCCCGTCGCATGCGAGCAGCGGCGCGTGCCGCCGTGCCGGCCGGCTTTGCACATATTGCCGCCGGCGCCTTGCACGAATTACCGCAGTGCCGTGGGCTTACCGTGTGGCCTGACCCTGGCTGGCGCGCCGGAACTGCGTCGGCGCGTGTCCGGTCCAGCGCTGGAAGGCCCGGCGGAATGCTTCCTCGCTGGCAAAGCCGAGTTGCTCGGCAATCCTTCCCACGCTCCAGCGGGTGGTGCGCAAGCATTGTTCGGCGTACTCCTGCAGGCTGTGTTCGCGCAATTGCCGGTAGCTGCTGCCGTCCGCCGCGAGCCGGCGGCGCAGCGTCGGTTCGCTGACATCGAAGCGGACTGCCAGTTCGGCCAGCGTCGGCAGCCTGGCGCCATGCACCAGCGCCGCGTGCAGCGTGCCGCGCACTTGCTGGCTCAGCGAGACCACCTCGAGCGGCGCCCCGACCAGCCGGTACGGCAGATCCTTCAGGAAAGCCTCGAGCTCCGCCGCCTGACGCACCACCGGCCAGTCGAGCATCGCCCGGTCGAACTCGAAGCCGTAGGCCGGGTTGCCGGACGTCACCGGGGCATGGAACAGGCCGAGGAAAGGCAAGGCATCCTCGCGCCGCGGATGCGCGAGGCTGACACGGCTCGGGCGTATCGGCTGGCCCACCAGCCAGCCGAACAGCAGCAGGTAGAAAAAAAGCCCGGTCAGGTCCACCAGGCACGCCGCCGAGGATTGCACACGCCGCCGCGAATCCATGTGAAACACCGCTTGGCCCGCGCGCTCCTCAAGACTAAGCGCGCCGGCGCGCGGATACAGCATCGCGCAAAAATCGGCCGCGCAGCGGATCGCATCCCGCAGCGTCGGGCAACTCAACACGCACCGGCACAGCAGATCCACTTCCTGCTTGCACATGGGCGGGTGGCCGTCGCCTTTGGCGACCAGCGCCTCGAGCCGCTCGATCGCGGCGCGATAGAGCGCGGTGAACTGTGCGGGCCGCGACGGTTCGGCACCGGCGTCCGGCAGCGCGACGCCCTGCCGCTTCAGCTCGTCCAGCAGGCGCTGCACCATGCCGTGCGGAACAGGGACGGGACTCCCCGGGAGGTGGGCGTTCATGTGGGCGTTCATGGGCGCTGGTCCTGATGGCTTCGGTAGCGGTGCTTGATCGTCCGGGTAGGGGTCCGTTGCCGACGGGCCTCCCATAATCATCCCGGCACTTCCCTGGCGCGCGCAGTTGCGTACCGTCCGGGCCATGGAGGTTGCCATGCGCGCAACGCCATGCCTATACGGGACAACCCATGAGATGACGCCACCCAGACATGATCCACATACTCGATGAAATCGTGCTCGCGCCGGGCAACCTGCCCGCCGTGCTTGAGCTGCTGGAAGGCCAGTACTTGCCCGGCAGCGCCGCCCGGGACCTGGCGCTGGTGCAGCGCTGGGTTTCGCCGCCCGTGGCGCTGGAGGATGCGCCCAATACGCTGTGGCTGCTGTGGCAAGTGCCGGATGCGCCTGCCTACTACGCCATGCGCGCCGGCATTGACGGCCCCGCCCTGGCCTTCTGGTCGGCAGTCGGCTCCCTGATCGAATCCCGCCGCCGCCATGTGATGGCCGCAGCGACCAGCGAGCTGCCCAAGCCGAAGGAGCCCTGCGATGCGCCTTGAGACTGCGCAACTGCGCTTGCACACCGGTACTTCCGCCGGGATGGACGCGCCGGAGCAAGCCCTGCTCGATCGCGTCGAGAGGCTGCCCGGCCTGCATCGGGTGGCGCTCGGCCGCAACCTGCCGGGAAGCTGGGGCGCCGGCGATTACACGCTCGACCTGCAATGCAAGCCCGACTCGTCCGCGGCGCATGCCGATACCGCCGGCCTTGCTGCGGCGCTGGACGGCATCGCATCGGTCGATCACGTCGCCTATCGCGCGATCGCGGGCGGACTGCGGGCGCCGCAACTGCGCCAGGGCATCTGGCGCACGCTGATGTTCCGCGTCCGCCCCGATGCGCCGCCCTGGCAGGTCCACGGCCTGGAGCAGGATCTGCTGCGGATGCCGGCTTACATGCCCGGCATCCGCAACTGGCGGCTGGCGCGCGTGGTGTCGCCGGGCACGTGGACCCATGTGTGGCAGCAGGAGTTCGCCAGTGCGGACGATCTGCTCGGCGAATACCTGATGCACCCGTTCCATTGGGCACGGGTCGACCGCTGGTTCGACCCGGAGCATCCGCAATGGACGGTCGAGGCGATCTGCCATGCCTTCTGCCCGCTGTCGGCCAGCCTGATTGCCGACCCCAACCCTAACGAGGACACCGCGCCATGACCGGAGCCGGGAAACTGACAGGAAAGATTGCGCTGGTGACCGGCGCCAGCCGCGGCATCGGCCGTGCCATCGCGCAGCGCTTCGCCGCCGAAGGCGCGCTGGTGGTGGCGAGCGCACGGCGCATCGGCCACGCCGGGGAAGACGGCACGCTGGCCACTGAGCCAGCCCGAACAGTCAGCGAGGTAAGCCACATGGAAGAAAACATGCGCGCGGTCCTGATCGACCGTCACGGCGGGTCCGATGTCATCCGGCTCGGAGAGGTCGCAACGCCAAAACCGGCTGCCGGCGAAGTCCTGATCCGCGTCGCCTGCGCCGGCGTGAATCCCGCTGACTGGAAGTGCCGCGAGGGTTATCTGAGCCCGTTCATGCAAACCCGCTTTCCCTTCGTGCTCGGCTTCGATGCCAGCGGGGTGGTGGCCGCGGTGGGAGCCGGCGTCACCGGCTTCGCGCGCGGACAGCGCGTGTTCGCGCAAACCGGGGTCGGCGCCGGCCAATGGGGAGCGTATGCGGAATACGTTGCCGTCGGCCAGGATTGCGTGGTGCCGATTCCCGACCACCTGGCATTCGAAGAAGCCGCGGCGGTCCCGACGCCGGCGCTGGCGGCCTGGACCGGGCTCTTCGACGACGGCGGACTCAAGGCGGGCCAGACCGTGCTGGTGCATGGCGGCGCGGGGGCGGTCGGCACCTTCGCCGTGCAACTGGCCAAGGCCGCCGGCGCAAGCGTCGCCGCCACCTGCAGCGCGGCGCGCCGCGACGCACTGATGGCGCTCGGCTGCGATCTGGCCATCGACTACCGTGCCAGCGATATCGGCGCCGCCGTGTGGGCCTGGGCGCCGGCCGGCGTGGACCTGGTGCTCGACACAGTAGGCTGCGGCACCCTGCCGATGGGGCTGGACCTGCTCAGGCCAGGCGGCATCCTCGTGGCCATCCTGACCCTGGTCGGCGGCGACGCCGGCCCGGACCACGCCGAAGCCGCGCGGCGCGGCCTGCGCACCGCGGTTGCGTTCAGCAAGATGCCAAGCGGCGCCCGGCTGGGCGAAATCGCAGCGCTGCTGCACAGCGGGCGCCTGCGGCCGCCGCGCATCGAATGCCTGCCGCTGGAGCAGGCCGGGCGCGCGCTCGACCTGGTGCAGTCGGGCCGGGCGGGGAGCAAGCTGGTGCTGCGGGTCGCTGAGCCGCCGAACGCGTAAAGGGTCGCGCGCCGGCCGCGTGGCCGCCTGGCCGCTTATCCGGTCCGCGCGGGCCTGCGTGCGCGGATCGCCTCCTCGAGCATGTCGAGCCGGTCCTGCCCCCAGAACAACTCGCCTTCGAACACATAGGCGGGCGATCCGAACACACCTGCGCCGACGGCCTCATCGGTGTAGCGCTGGTAGCGCATCCCGGTTTCCCTGGCGCGCGCCAGCTCCATGACGCCGCTGCCATCCAGACCGAGGCGCTCAAGGATGGCTTGCAGCGTCGGCTCGGCAGAGATGTCCAGGTCCTCGCACCATTCGGCGCGGAGAATTGCCTTGTACAGCGCAAGCACGGGCAAGCCCAGCTCATCGGCAGCGATCACGATACGAGAGGCGAGCTCCGCGTCCGGACACATGTACCTGGGCGTGGGGTTCACGTAGATCCCCAGCTTCCTGCACCATCGTTCCAGCTCGACAATCCGATAGTGCTGTCGCTCCGCTGAACGCTGCCCCAGCAGCACGCCTCCCGTGCGCGCATACACCTCGGGAAGATCGACGGGCTTGTGCCGGATTTCCACCCCAGTGCGGCGTGCCAGCGCATCCAGCCTGTCGGCGCCGAGGTACGCCCAGTCGGAATTGAGCCAGAAGTAGTAGTCGATATGCGCACCGGCGTTCATACCCGCTCCACCTTTGCCAGCGGGACCGCATGCCGGGCCCCGTTCACATCGCGCATCAGTGCCGTACTGACAAAGGCGATCACGCTAAGTGCACCCAGGTACCAGACGATGTACGAGGGATCGCCACCGCCATGATTCAACAGGGACGTGGCCACGATGGGCGCCAGGCCCCCGCCGATCGCGCCGGAAACCTGAACCGCGATCGAGATGCCGCTATAGCGAACCTCGGGCGGAAACTGCGCGGAGAACAGGCTGCCTTCCGGTCCGTAAAGGCAGGCGTAGACGAGACCGATTGCGACGGCCACGGCAATCGTGATATTGCCCGCGTCGAGCGTCTGCAGCAGGGCGAAGAACTGCGGCGCAAAGACCAGGATCCCCAACGTGCCGGCCATGAATACCCATTTGAAGCCGAAGCGGTCACCCAGGATCCCGAACAGGGGCATGGTGAACATCGCGACGGCAGCGCCCCAGACCGTGGCCTCGAGCATGACGGTCTTGGGTATGCCGAGCGTTCCCGTGGCATATGCCAGGGCAAAGGTCACAACGGTGTAGAACCATGTGACTTCCGCCAGACGACCACCAACCACGGTCAGGACCTGGCGCGGATAGCGGCGCAACACCACCAGGGCCGGCATCTCGACCTTCTCGCCAAACTTTTTCATCTGCTCGAAGTCCGGAGACTCGCTCACTTTTGCCCGGATGAACCAGCCTACCGCGAGCAGGACCACACTTGCCAGGAACGGCATGCGCCATCCCCACGTCAGCATGTCCTGCTCCGGCAAGGTTGCGACCATACCCATCGCCAGCGATGACAGGATCAGACCCGGCGCCACCCCTGCCTGCGGCAGGCTGCCAAAAAAGCCCTTCTTGCCTTCGGGTGCGTGCTCGACCGCCATCAGCACCGCACCACCCCACTCGCCCCCGACGGCGACGCCCTGCAGGAAACGAAGCAGCACGAGCGCGACCGCGGCCCAGTAGCCGATGCTGTCATAGGAAGGGATCAGGCCAATGAGGATGGTCGGGATCCCCATCATGAACAGCGTAATCAGCAGCATGGACTTGCGTCCGACGCGATCGCCAAAATGGCCAAAGACAATACCTCCCAGCGGGCGCGCAAAGAAGCCGACCGAGTAGGTGGCGAAGGCCGCCAGGGTGCCTGTCAGGGGATCGAACGAGGGAAAGAAGATCTTGTTGAAGATCAGGGCTGCCGCGGTTCCATAGAGGAAGAAGTCATACCATTCGATCGTCGTGCCCATCATGCTGGCCAGGCCGGCCGTGATGTAGTGGCGGCGCGAGCGCATGCCTTGTTGCGAGGTCATCGTCTTGTCTCCTTGTCTGTCTGATGTGAGCTGCCCGCGCGTCATGGCTTGACGTACGGCGCGATGCCATGCGTCTGGCGGGCCCAGTACGAGAACGTGGAGTTGACGATGGACGGCTTCAGCAGGTAGTCGTGAGCCTCCCTCGCCAGGTCTTCATTGACCGGCGTGAGCGGACCGAAAGCCTGTGCGCGGATTTGCATGCGGGCAGCGCGTTCGAGGTAGACGGACAGATAGGTCGCCTCTTCGCACGTCTTGCCTGCGGTCAGGTAGCCGTGGTGCGCGAGGATGATCGCCCGCTTGTCACCCAGCGCCTGCGAGATGATCACGCCTTCCTGGTCTGCAATCGGAACTCCGGGCCAGTCCCCGAGGAACGCGCAGTCGTTGTGCAACGGGGTCATGTCCATCTGCGCGATGACCAGGGGCTGGCGCGCGGCAGCGAGGGCGCTGGCCCAGGGCGAATGGGTGTGGATGATGGCGTTGACGTCTGGCCGGGCGTCGTAGACCCACAGGTGGAAACGCGTTGCCGGATTGGCCATGCCGCCGCCGCTCAGCGTATTGAGATCGCGATCGACCTCGATAAAGTCGGCAGGCGTGGCTTCGTCGAAGCCGAGGCCGAAACGCAGGGTCCAGTAAGCGCCCGGCCGTTCGGAACGGACACTGATCTGGCCTGCCAGGCCCGCTTCCTGCTCCGTCATGGCCAGGATCCGGCAGGCATAGGCCATGGTTTCTTGCGTCGTGCGCGACTGGCTCGGCAGATGCTTCGCCATGTCGCTGGACGCGCGCTGGTCGAAAAACGACTTGTCTCTCAGGGGGGCGTTCATACTGGTTTTCTCCGGGTTTTCCCTGCGACGAGAGGTCGAAAGGATCGGGATCCAGTATGGAATTGGGGTTTCAGGTGAGCTACGGAGCCGGCTTCATAGCAGCTATGTCACGGCTTCACGTGTCCAGTGCCCGCGCAACCTGCAGCGCACATGCGAGCAGGGCCGCGGCCAGCGGAAAGGGCTCGCGCTCGGGATGCGTCATTGCCACCATGCGGCGTTTCAACAGCGGCGCGTGGATCCTGGCCTTGCTCAGGCCATATTCGGCGAGCAGCTTGTCCGGCAGGCGGCTTGGCAGGATGCAGGATCCGACCCCGCTGGAAACAAGCTTCAGCATGGCATCAACGGTCTCCGCCTCGGCGACATAGGATGCCTTCAGCCCGGCGCTATCCAGCATCCGTCTCAGGGCATATCCATGGGGAAAGGCAACCAGGCGAAGGTCGCGGTCGCGCAGGTCGACGCCGCGATCGTCCGGGAGCGGGGCCATATTGCCCTTTTCTACCAGGCACATCGTATCGTCGAAGAGCGGATAAACCGCCAGCGACGCAGTGTCTACCGCTGTATCGTAGGCCACGCCCAGATCCGCCTTGCCGCTTTCCACCAGCGCCACGACCTCCTGCGAGCTGCGCCCCATCATCGAGAGGTTGACGCCGGGATGCGCACTGACGAAACTCGCCACCACATCGCCGATAAAGTAGTAGCTGACCGTGTGGACCAGGGCCAGCCTGACCGTCCCTTCCGTACTGCCATACGCGTCCCGGATCGTATCCACTGCGTGGTCGATGGCGCGATAGGGTCCTTCGATCGCTGCCTGCAGCCTCTGCCCGGCTTCCGTCAAGGCAACGCCACGCCCCGTTCGCGTAAACAACGCCTTGCCAAGGTGGGCTTCGAGCGCAGCCAATTGCTTGCTGACGCCGGATTGGGTCTGGTTCAGGTCATCCGCAGCCTTGGACAACGATTTCAGCGAGGCGATACGCAAAAAGCTTCGCAGCAGGCGGTCGGGGGTTTCCATGGCTTGGGGGCGGTAGTTTTGCCGCCATTCTGCATTCGGCGCGGCCGTGGCCGCAACCGTACCGTTGCGGCACCCTATGCCAGCGGTCCCGCAACGATCCTTGATCTCACGTCGCCGTGAGGACCACCGCGCGCCGCCTCAGGCCGCATCCCGCCGCGCCGCACCCCGATACTGCGCCAGCAGCGCCTCACGCCGCACCGCCGCCGCTGCCATGCTGGCCTCCTTCACATGCCCATAGCCACGGATATCGTCCGGCAGCGCCGCCAGCGCCAGCGCGGTGTCGAGGTTGTCGGCGCTCAGCGAGGCGGCGAACTCTTCGACCATGGCCAGGTAATCGCTGACCAGCGCGCGCTCGGCGCGGCGTTCCGCGGTCTTGCCGAACACGTCGAGCGCGGTGCCGCGCAGGCCCTTCAGGCGCGCCAGCAGGCGGAATGCCGTCATGGTGCGCGGGCCGAAGCGGCGCTTGAGCAGGCGGCCTTTGTCATCGGCCTTGGCCAGCAGCGGCGGTGCCAGCCAGAAATTGAGCTGGTAGTCGCGGCCGGGCTCGCCTTCGAACTGCGTGCGCAGCTTGTCGAGGAAAGCCGGATCGGTGTAGAGGCGGGCCACCTCGTACTCGTCCTTGTAGGCCATCAGCTTGGCCAGGTTGCGCGCCACGGCCTCGGTCAGCGGCAGCTTGCGGTCGATGCCCAGCTGCTGCTCCGCGGCGCGGATGCGCGCGACGGCGTCGCGATAGCGCGCGGCATAGGCGGCGTTCTGGTAGTCGGTCAACAACGCCTCGCGCTTGCGGATCAGGGTGTCGAGCGTCTGCGGCATCGACACCACCTGCGCGCTGGCGGCGACCGGTGCATCCGGCAGCAGCGCCTTGACCGCGGCCTCGCCGTGGTGGGCGAGGTAGCGGCCCCATTCAAAGGCGAGGCGGTTCTTCTCGACCGACACGCCGTTGAGTTCGATGGCGCGCATCAGGCTGGCGTGCTGCAGCGGGATCCAGCCCTTCTGCCAGGCAAAGCCCAGCAGCAGCGGGTTGGAGTAGATGGCGTCGGCCAGCAGGGTCACCGCCCAGGCGCTGGCGTCGAGGAAGGCGCAGGCCTCGCCCACGCTGGCGCGCAGGTCCTGCTCGGCGCTGGCGCCGGGGAACTTCCATTTCGGGTTCTTGATGAATTCCGCGGTAGGCGTGTTGGCACTGTTGACTACTGCGGCGGTCAGTCCGTGCCGGACCTTCGACAGCACTTCCGCCGACGCCGAGACGATGGCGTCGCCGCCGATCACCAGGCGCGCCTCGCCGGTGGCGATGCGGGTCGCATGCAGGTCGGCCGGCGCCGGCGCGATCTGCACGTGGCTGATCACCGCCCCGCCTTTCTGCGCCAGGCCGGCCATGTCGAGCACGGTCACGCCCTTGCGCTCCAGGTGCGAGGCCATGCCCAGCAAGCCGCCGATGGTGACCACGCCGGTGCCGCCGACGCCGGTGACCAGCACGCCGTACGGGCGCTCCAGGGCCGGCAGCCGCGGCAGCGGCAGCGCCGCGAAATCAGCGCCGCTACCCTTGCCCGCGGCCCCTGCGGGCTTGCGCACCTGCGCGCCTTCGGCGGTGACAAAGCTCGGGCAGAAGCCGTTGACGCAGGAGAAGTCCTTGTTGCATGACGACTGGTTGATGCGGCGCTTGGTGCCGAGTTCGGTCTCCAGCGGCTCCACCGACAGGCAGTTGGACTTGGCCGAGCAATCGCCGCAGCCCTCGCACACCGCGTCGTTGATAAAGGCGCGTTTGGCCGGATCCGGATAGGTGCCGCGCTTGCGGCGGCGGCGCTTCTCGGTGGCGCAGGTCTGGTCGTAGATCAGGATGGTGACGCCTTCGGTGTCGCGCAGCTCCAGCTGCACGGCATCGAGCTGGTCGCGATGGAACACCGCCACGCCGGACGGCAGCACAGCGCCGTCGCCATACTTTGCGGGCTCGTCGGTGACGACCACCAGCTTCTTCGCGCCCTCGGCCAGCACCTGGTGCGCGATCTGCGGCACCGTCAGCACGCCGTCGATGGGCTGCCCGCCGGTCATCGCCACCGCGTCGTTGAACAGGATCTTGTAGGTGATGTTGGCCCTGGCCGCGATCGAGGCGCGGATCGCCAGCAGCCCCGAGTGGAAGTAGGTGCCGTCGCCCAGGTTGGCAAACACGTGCTTGTCGTCGGTGAAATGCATCTGCCCGGTCCACGCCACGCCCTCGCCGCCCATCTGGCTGAAGGTCTCGGTATTGCGGTCCATCCACAAGGTCATGTAGTGGCAGCCGATGCCGGCCAGCGCGCGCGAGCCTTCCGGCACGCGCGTCGAGGTGTTGTGCGGACAGCCCGAGCAGAACCACGGCTTGCGCTCCACCGCGATGCGCGGCTGCGCCGCTTCGCGCTCCTTGGCCTCGATCAGCGCCACGCGCGCGGCAATGCGCGCGCGCACCGCCTCGGGCAGGTCGAAGCGTTCCAGGCGCCGGGCGATGGCCTTGGCGATCAGCGCCGGCGACAGCTCGTAGTGCGCCGGCAGCAGCCAGTCGCCGCGCGGCACCGACCACTCGCCGCCGTCGTTGCCACGCTGGTCGAACTTGCCGAAGACCTTGGGCCGCACATCCTCGCGCCAGTTGTACAGCTCTTCCTTCAGCGCGTACTCGAGGATCTGGCGCTTTTCTTCGACCACCAGGATCTCTTCCAGGCCGGTGGCGAACTCGCGCGCGCCGTGCGCCTCCAGCGGCCACACGCAGCCCACCTTGTAGACGCGGATGCCGATCCGGGCGCAGGTGTCGTCATCCAGGCCCAGGTCCGCCAGCGCCTGGCGCACGTCCAGATACGCCTTGCCGGCGGTCATGATGCCGAAGCGCGCGTTGGGCGAATCGAGCACCACGCGGTTCAGGCGGTTGGCGCGCACGTAGGCCAGCGCCGCATACCACTTGTGGTCGAGCAGCCGCGCTTCCTGCTCGAGCGGGGAATCGGGCCAGCGGATATTGAGGCCGCCCGCCGGCATGGCAAAGTCCTGCGGCAGCGCGATTTGCACGCGGTCCGGGTCGATCTCGACCGAGGCGGTCGACTCGACCACGTCGGTGACGCACTTCATCGCCACCCACAGGCCGGAATAGCGGCTCATGGCCCAGCCATGCAGGCCGTAGTCGAGGTACTCCTGCACGTTGGCGGGATACAGCACCGGAATGCCGGCCGCCTGCAGCACGTGCTCGGACTGGTGCGCCACGGTGGAAGACTTGGCGGCATGGTCGTCGCCGGCCAGCAGCAGCACGCCGCCATGGCGCGACGAGCCGGCGGAGTTGGCGTGCTTGAGCACGTCGATGGAGCGGTCGACGCCGGGCCCCTTGCCATACCACATCGAGAACACGCCGTCGCGCTTCGCGTTGGGGAACAGGTTGACCTGCTGGCTGCCCCATACCGCGGTGGCGGCGAGGTCTTCGTTGACGCCCGGCTGGAACACCACGTCGCTGGCGGCAAGGTGCTGCTTGGCCTTCCACAGCGCCTGGTCCACGCCGCCCAGCGGCGAGCCGCGATAGCCCGAGATAAAGCCGGCGGTATTGAGCCCGGCGGCGCGGTCGCGCGCCTTCTGCAGCATCGGCAGGCGCACCAGCGCCTGCACGCCGCTCAGGTAGACGCGGCCCTTCTCCAGGGTGTACTTGTCGTCGAGGCTGGCGCTGGCCAGGGCTTCGAGCAAGGCGGGGTTCAGCGGGGCATTCACGATGTGGGTCTCCGGTGCTTTGTTCTGGTTGCTTCTTTTTTTGCTGTCCGGAGCAGTGTAGGAATGGCCGCGGTCATCGTAAAATCATGAATTCCCACACCTGATATCTGCAAAACGGATACCTAGGAGACCACCATGTTCAAGGCCCGCGAAGGCTCCGAAAGACTGGCCAAGGAAGTCACGCTGCGGCAATTCCGCTATTTCGTCGCGGCGGCGGAAACCGGGCAGTTCTCGATGGCGGCGACCGCCGAGCATGTGTCGCAGTCCGCCGTGACCAATGCCGTGCTGGCGCTGGAGCAGCGCCTGGGCGTGCGCCTGTTCGAGCGCCGCCCGCATGGCGTGACGCTGACGGCCGAAGGCCACCTGTTCTTCCAGCATGCGCGCCAGATCCTGGATTCGGTCGAAGATGCGCTGCGCGAGCCACGTTTCCAGGTGCATGGGCTGCAGGGCAGCGTGCGGCTGGCGGCTTCCTACACCGTGCTGGGTTACTTCCTGCCGGGATTGCTGGCGCGCTTCCGCACCAACTATCCGGATATCGAGCTGGACCTGCTCGACATGGACCGCCCGGATATCGAGCGCGCCGTGCTGGCGGGCGAGGTCGAACTGGGCATCGCGCTGCTATCCAACCTGGAGAAGCCCCAGCGCTTCCAGCGCCATACGCTGATGCGGTCGCGGCGGCAGTTGTGGACCTCGGCCAGCCACCCGCTGCTGGCAGTGGAGCGGCCGTCGCTGCGCGACATTGCGGCGTATCCGTACCTGCTCATCACCGTGGACGAGGCCGAGGAATCGACGCTGCGCTACTGGCGCAGCCACCGGCTGGCCCCCAATATCGCCTTCCGCACCGGCTCGATGGAAGCGCTGCGCGGGCTGGTGGCGCATGGCTTCGGCGTAACCGTGCTGTCCGACATGGTGTATCGCCCCTGGTCGCTGGAAGGCAAGCAGATCGAAGCCCGGCCGATTGCCAATGCGGTGCCGGACATGGAGGTCGGCATGCTGTGGCAGCCCGGCCGCAAGCTGGGCAAGCCGGCCGATGCGCTGCGGGAATTCCTGATCCACGCTTGCGGCAGCTGAAGCGGGCAGCCGTGTTGCTGGCCGCCTTGAAGGCTGGCCGGGATGCGAAAAAAGATCCTTATTCGGGTACCAGTTCTGCGGCCGGCTGCGCTTGCCCATGCCGGTCCCGCTGGGCATCGACCGCATGGCCGGGCCGGATCCTGAACCAGATGGCGTACATCGCCGGCAGGAACACCAGGGTCAGGATGGTCCCGGCAAGGGTTCCGCCGATCAGCGTGTAAGCGAGCGCGCCCCAGAACACCGAATGGGTCAGCGGAATGAAGGCCAGGATCGCCGCCAGCGCGGTAAGGACCACCGGCCGCGCACGCTGGACAGTGGACTCTACAACAGCCGTGAACGGGTCCAGCCCTTGGTCCTTGTTGTGCTGGATCTGGCCGATCAGGATCAGCGTGTTGCGCATCAGGATGCCCGACAGCGCGATCAGGCCGACCAGCGCATTGATGCCAAACGGCTGGCCGAACAGAATCAGCGTCGGCACCACCCCGATCAGGCCCAGCGGGCTGGTCAGGAACACCATGACCATTGCCGGGATGGACCGCACCTGGAAGATCAGGATCAGCAGCGTCACCGCCAGCATGATCGGAAACAGCGGCAGCATGGCTTTCGTCGCCTTGTCCGATTCTTCGATGGCGCCGGCTTGCTCGATGCGGTATCCGCCGGGCAGTTTCTCGATGATGGGCTGGAGCTGCTTGCTGATTGCCGCCGACACGTCGGGCGGTTGCAGGCCATCGGCAATATCACCGCGCACCGTGATGGTCGGCATGCGGTCGCGCCGGCGGATGATCGGCTCTTCCATGCGCACCTCGATCTTGCCGACCTGCGACAGCGGAATGCGTTGCCCGTTGGCACCGGCCAGCGTGAAGTCGCCAATCCTGGCCGGATCCAGCCGGAGGTCGCCGGCCGAGCGCGCGGTCACCTGCACGGTGCGGATGTCCTCGCGCACGGCCGTCACCGGAACGCCGTTGAGCAGGAACTGCAGTTGTTGCGCGACGGCGCTGGAGCTCAGCCCCACCGCCTGCAGGCGGTCCTGCTGCAAGGTGAAGTGCAGCGTCGGTACGCGCATCCCCCAATCGGTGTTGACGGTACGCATCATCGGGCTCTTGTCCATGACTTGCTGGACATCGGCCGCGATGCGGCGCAACGTCTGCGCATCCGGACCGGTCACGCGGTAGGCCACCGGGAACGGCGAATACGGACCGAACACGAGCTGCGTGACCCGTACGCGCGCCTCGGGGGCAAGACCGTCGGCAATGGCCTGGCGCAGGCGCTGCTTCAACGCGTCACGCGCTTGCTGGCTATCGGTGCGGATCACGATCTTGGCGAACGACGGATCGGGCAGTTCCGGCCCCATCGCCAGATAGAAGCGCGGCGCACCCTGGCCGATGTAAGCCGTCACGATCCCGGCTTCCTTCTGCCTGGCCAGCCACGCTTCGAGCTTCGCCGTGGCGGCGCTGGTCTGGTTGATCGAGGTGCCGTAGGGCATCTGCACTTCGACCAGCACCTCGGGTCGATCCGAGATCGGAAAGAACTGTTTCTTGACCACCGCCATGCCCAGGATGGCCACGACGAAAAGCCCGACCACCGAAGCCGCGACCAGCCATTTGCGCCCGATCACTCGCCCGAGCAGCGCACGGAAGCGGTTGTAGCGCGGGGTATCGTAGATCGCATCGTGACCGCCTTCGGCCTTCCTGAAGTCGGGCAGGAGCTTGACGCCCAGGTAGGGGGTGAACACCACCGCAACCACCCAGGACGCGATCAACGCAATGCCGACGATCCAGAACATATTGCTGGTGTATTCCCCTGCGGTGGATCGGGCAAAGCCGTTGGGCATGAAGCCGACGGCGGTCACCAGCGTGCCCGACAGCATCGGCGCCGCGGTGTGGCTCCACGCATAGGCCGAAGCGGCTACGCGGCTGTAGCCCTCTTCCATCTTCACCACCATCATTTCGATGGCGATGATGGCGTCGTCCACCAGCAGGCCCAACGCCAGAATCAAAGAACCGAGGGTGATGCGGTCGAAGTTCTTGCCGGTCGCGGCCATCGCCACGAACACCACCGCCAGCGTCAATGGCACCGCCGCGGCCACCACCAGGCCCGCGCGCCAGCCCATGCTGACGAAGCTGACCAGCATCACCACCAGCAGCGCAGCGAAGAACTTGAGCATGAACTCATCGACCGCAGCGCTGATGTTGACCGCCTGGTCGGTCACCTTGGTCAGGCTCATGCCGAGCGGCATTTCAGCGTTGATGGCACCAACCTCCTGGTCCAGCGCCTTGCCAAGGTCCAGCCCGTTCCAGCCTTCGCGCATCACAATGCCCAGCAGCAAGGCAGGCTGCCCGCCGTTGCGCACCATGAAGGTGGCCGGATCTTCATAGCCGCGCCTGACCGTGGCAATGTCCGACAGCTTCAACGTGCGGCCCTGCGATACCACCGGGGTATCGCGAATCTTCTGCAGCTGGTCGAACGCGCCGTCCACACGGATGAAGACCTGCGGCCCTTTGGTCTCTACCGAGCCCGCGGCCGTCAGGGCATTCTGGCTGTTGAGCGCAGCAAACACGTCTTGCGGACTCACTCCCAACGTCGCCAGCCGGTCATGTGAAAACTCGACGTAGATGCGCTCCGACTGCTCGCCGATGATGTTGACCTTCTTCACACCCGGCACATGCAGCAAGCGCTGGCGCAGGGTCTCCGCGTCACGTACCAGCACGCGTTGCGGCTCGCCCTGCGCCTTGAGCGCAAACAGGGCAAAGGTCACGTCGGCGTATTCATCGTTGACCATCGGCCCGATCACGCCGGGCGGAAGGTTGACCACCTCGTCGCTGACTTTCTTGCGCGCCTGGTAGAACTCCTGCTGGACTTCGGACGGCGGCGTGCTGTCGAGCAGGGACAAGGTGGTAAAGGCCAGTCCCGGCCGGGTGAACGTTTCCGTGCGGTCGTACCAGCGCAGTTCCTGCAGGCGCTTCTCGATCTTCTCGGCCACCTGGTCCTGCATTTCCTGCGCGGTCGCGCCGGGCCACGCGGTGACGATGGTCATCACCTTGACGGTGAACGCCGGATCTTCCGCACGACCGAGCTTGAAGAAGGCAACGAGCCCGGCCAGCGAGATCAGGCAGATCAGGAACAGCGTGATGGCGCGCTCGCGCACCGCGAGCGCCGACAGATTGAAGCGACCCGGGCTCACAGGCGCACCCCCGCGATGGCAGCATCGGCGCCCTCACGCGCCACGCGGACTTGCTGTCCTTCCCGCAGCAGCTGTGCGCCAAGCGCGACGATGCGGTCGCCTTGCCTGACCTGGCCCGCAACCCGGGCGCCTTCGTCGCCGAGGTGCACGATGGTGACCGACCGCCACGACACCCTGGCCGGATCTCCGTGGATGACCCACACGCCGGGGCCCTTGCCGGCATCGAACACGGCGCCCAGGGGCACCTGCAGATCGCCTTGTGCCGTGGCCAACCGCTCGGGAATCTGGATCGTCACGGTGGCGCCGAGCGGCGCATTGGCCAGCGCCCCCTCCAGCACATAGCGCGCTTCATACGTGCGGGTCAGCCGATCGGCGGCATCTGACAATTGCCGCAGCCTGGCGGGCACGCCCGCGCCGTCCCCACCGAAAAGCGTCGCCTGTGCGGCCGACCCGATTGCGGGCCGCAACGTTTCCGGCAACTGGACCACTGCTTCGCGGCGGCCAGCGTGAGCCAGGCGCACAACCGCCTGCCCGGCGTTGACGACCTGGCCGGGCTCTGCCAGCGTTTCCATCACTACGCCATCGCCATCTGCAACGAGCTCCGCGTAGCGGCTGGCGTTACGCGCGACGTCAGCCTGCGCTTGCGCCGCGCTCAACTGGGCCCTGGCCGCGTCCGCCGCAGCCTTGGCCTGGTCATAGGCCGAGGCGGAAATCGCGCCCGTGCCGCGCAGATCGCGGTAGCGCGCTTCGTCTTCCGCCGTCTGTTGCGCGCGCGCCCGTGCCGCGCTTACCGCTTCTTGCTGGGCATGCGCAGCCAGCTTCAGATCGGCAGGGTCGATGCGCATCAGCGGCTGTCCGCGCCTGACGCTTTGCCCCGAATCCACAAGCCGTTCCAGCACCTTGCCGGACACGCGGAAGCCGAGGTCGCTCTGCACCCGGGCCGCGACCACGCCGGTGAACGAACGCGAGGCGGAAGGGGCCGGCTGGACCAGCGCGGCGCGCACCAACGGCGCCTCGGTGCGCGGATCGGCGGGGGCCTTTGCGCCGCAGGCGCTCAATGCGAGCGGTAGCGCACAAATAACGGCAGGGAAAACAAAGCGGCGCGAAAGCATGACAGCCCCATCGACAGGATGATCTGGGCTTTCATTCTGGTTCTTGTGACCAATTTAGTCAATGGTCACATTAAAGAAATTGACGCTTCACGGGGACAGACTGCGCAGCACCAGACTTGATAGCAGCGCCGGAGCGCTTTCCGTGTAGTCAAGGTTGTGCTGCAGAAGCAGCGGATTGAGGTACGGCCGCATGACGAGGTAGATCGCCATCGTGGCTTCGTCCAGCGGCGTCTTGCGCTCGAAGTCCCCGGCCTCCCGGCCTTCCTGCAGCACCTCGCGCAGCAGCTGCTGGATGCGTTGTTCGTAGGCAAGCACCGCTGGCCAGCGTTCAGTCGCTGCCGAGGTCGCAATCTCGTACAGCTTGCGGTCCTGGGAGAACAGCCTGAGGTGTGCCTCCATCGCGGCCTTGAACATGCGCCGCAGCTTTTCCGGCGGCGACTGGGCCTCGGCCAGGGCAGCGCTGACGTCGGCCTCGATCCCGCGCAGGCAGTTGGTGCAGATCATCTCGCCAATGGCCTGCTTGGACTCGAAGAACTTGTAGATATAGGCCTTGGAGAAACCGATGGCCCGGGCCAGGTCGGTCACGGCGGTCTTCTCGTAGCCGTAGCGGCTGAAGTGCTCGGTGGCGGCGGCAACGATCTGGTCGCGCACGTCGTGGTCCGCGGGGCCGCGGGCGGGAACGGGATTAGGCGTGGTCTTCATGGGCTCCAGCTTACGCGAGTCGCGATAGGCGAACAACTTGTGACCATTTTGTACTATAGTCACTAAAACTTTCGATGGAAGAGCCTCCATGTTGCCAAAACACTCCTTCGCGGCGCTCGCCGTTGCCTGCCTGGCAACCGGATGCGCCGTCGGACCGGACTATGTCAAGCCCGATGTGCCGGTTCCGGAACAATTCCACGGCCGGGCGGCCGTGGAGCGGCGCCCCGCCGACGCTGCAGCCGACTTGTCCGCATGGTGGGCCGGCTTTGGTGATCCGCAACTCGCGCGGTTCGTGCAACGGGCGCTCGAACAGAACCTGGATCTTGCACAAGCCTTCGCCCGGGTCACGCAAGCGCGTGCCGGGCTGGGCATGGCCAATGCCGCATTGCTGCCCTCCGGCAATGTCACGGGCCAGGCCGCCCGCGCATACCAGTCCGTCGAGACGCCGTTGGGCCGCGTCTTGAATTCAAGCCCAGGCTTTGACCGCTACGGCAACGCGTTCGAGGCCAACGTCAACGTGGGCTGGGAGCTGGATGTATTCGGCGGCCTGCGCCGCGGCCGCGAGGCAGCACTGGCCGACTACCAGGCTTCCGAGGCCGGGGCGGTCGCCACGCGGCTGGCCGTGGCAGCACAGGCTGCCGATATCTACATCACCATCCGCGGGCTGCAGGCACGCCTGAAGGTGGCCCGCCATCAGGTGCAGACGCAACGGGAATTGCTCTCCACCATCAACCTGCTGTACGGCAAGGGACTGGCGGCCGAGCTTCAAGTCCGGCAGGCCGAGGGCGCGCTCGCCCAGGTGCGCGCGTCCATCCCCCCGCTCGAGGCCGGCCTCGATGCGGCGATGAACGCGCTGGACGTGATGCTGGGCGCGCTGCCAGGGACCCACCGGGCGGAACTTGAACAAGCCGCAGACATCCCGGCCGCGCCGCAAATTGCCATCGGTGGAGCGCCGGGCGAATTGCTGAGGCGCCGCCCCGACCTGATCGTCGCCGAGCGCCGCCTTGCGGGTGCCAACGCGCGCATCGGCGTCGCCATTGCCGAGTACTACCCGAAGTTTTCGCTCAGCGGGCTGATCGGCAGCGCCACATCCCTGGGAGCCGGCAGTCTGCTCAGCGGCGGCGCCAGTCAGTTTGCGGGCGTGCTGGGTCTGCGCTGGCGCCTGTTCGACTTCGGCCGTATCAACGCGCAAATCGACCAGGCCAAGGGTCAAGAGGCCGAGATGCTTGCCGCGTACCGGCTCGCCGTGCTGCGCGCCACCGAAGATGTGGAAAACGCCTTCTCTGCCCTGGTCAAGCGCGAGGAGCAGACGGCCATGCTCACGCAGGGTGTGGACTCGCTCGGCCGCGCACGCAATGCTTCGTTTGCTGCGTATCAGAAAGGCGTCGTCAGCCTGATTGAAGTCCTGCAAGCCGATGAAAACCTGTTGCGCGCATCGGACGCGCGCGCCCAGGCGCAAACCGAATCCGCCCGCGCTGCGGTCGCGGCCTTCAAGGCGCTGGGCGGCGGCTGGCAGCCCGACGAATCGAGGGCCGTTGCAAGCAGATAGCCATCCCGCGACTCAGTTCAGCGTCGCCCCCGCCTGCTTGACGATGCGCGCATGCTTGTCCAGCTCGCTTTTGAAGAAAGGCACCGCCGCCTCAGCGCCGGTGGCGGTCACCACCAATCCTTGCGCCGCCAGTTGCGCCTGCACCTCGCGCTCCCGCAGCGTGGCCTGGATCTTCGCCTGCAGGTCCTGCACTTCCGGCTTCGGCATGCCCGCGGGACCGACGATGGCCAGCCAGGCGTCGAAGCTGTAGCGCGGCACGCCGGATTCCGCCAGTGTTGGCACCTCGGGCAGCGCCGGCACCCGCTGCGCGGTGGAAACCGCGATCGCCCGCAGCTTGCCCGCCTTGATCAGCGGCAGCACCGCCTGCACCGTCAGGAAGCCCATCTGCACCTGGCCGCCGACCAGGTCGGTGGTGTAATTGCCGGCGCCCTTGTACGGCACGTGGCGGATGTCGACCTTCGCCTCGCTGGCGAAGAGCTGGCCCGCCAGGTGCAGCACCGTGCCATTGCCCGACGAGCCGTAGTTCAGCTCGCCCGGTTTCGACTTCAGCAGCGCGAGCAGCTCCCTGGTGTTGTGCGCGCTTACCGCGGGATTCACCACCAGCACCAGCGGCAGCGTGCCGATCACGGTGATTGGCGTGATGTCCTGCAACGTGTCATATGGCAGGCTTTTGTAGATGAACGGGTTGATGACGTGGTTCGACGAGATCAGTCCCAGCGTCGACCCGTCTTTCGGCGCCCTGACGATCTGCTGGGTGCCCGGCACGCCGCCGGCGCCGGCGATATTCTCGACCACCACCGACTGCCCCAGCTGCCTGCCCAGCGGCTGGCTCAGCGCGCGGGCCACGGCGTCGGCCTGCGAGCCCGGCTGGGTCGGCACGATCAGCCTGAGCGGCCTGGCGTCCTGCGCATGGACCGGAACGGCCTGGCCGCCCAGTGCCGCCAATGTGCTCAGGGCCGCCAGCGCCTTGCACGCCTGTCGAAACAGCGAGGTCTGCATGTCTTGTCTCCGTGGGTCGAATCGCACCGTGGACGGTGGCTTTGGCACGGAGTGTAGGGTTGCGGCGCCGCGTGGCCGAGTGCTAATCCGCTGGACCGGGTATCTCAGCCCGGCATAGCTTCGGCTCCGCCCGTCGGCTGCAGCGCCGCGATCATGGCGGCGATCGCCCGCAGCCGTGGCTGCTTGTACGGGGCATAGATGCGCAACTGGCGCTGGCGCCACGGTTCATCCAGCGGCACGCGGACAAAGCGCCGCGTTCCCGCATAGGCAGCGCCGGCACTGGCCGGCAGCACCGCGATGCCCAGCCCCGCCTCCACCATGCGGCACGCGGCCTCGAAACTGGAAACGGCCACGCCCTGGTTGAACGGCAGGCGCAGGTTGGCCGCCTGCTCGCGCAGGTCCTGGTCCAGCGCGCCGCCCGGCTGCACAACCACCAGCGGATGCGCCAGCACCTCGGCATAGCGGATGCGCTTGCGCCGGGCCAGCGCGTGCGACGACGACACCACCACATTGAGCGGATCGCTGGCAAAGGCCCACGATTCCAGTCCGCCCGGCGTCTTGGCCGCGACCCCGATGCCGACGTCGGCCCGGTCATCGAGGCAGGCACGCAGGGTTTCGGCGGTGGAGCGCTCGTACAGCGCAATCTCGACCAGCGGATGCGCCGCCTTGAACGCATGCAGGCGCTCGGGCAGGAAGCCGATGATGGCCGAGGGGCTGGCCGACACCCGCACCACGCCGGCGACCCGGTCGCCAAGGTCCTGCACCTCGCGCGCAAAGCTGGCGATATCCTCGTTCAGCTTGCGCCCCAGTTCCAGCGCGCGCGCGCCGGCATCGGTCAGCACCACGCCGGCGGGCGAGCGCACGAACAGCACCACCCCCAGGCTGCGCTCCAGTTCGGCGATGCGCCGGCTCAGCGCCGACTGAGCAATATGCTCGGTTTCTGCCGCGCGCTTGATCGAGCCTTCGCGGGCCGCAGCGAGGAACAGCTGGATGTTGACGGGATCGATGCGGTGCATGGGTCAGTCGCCCGGGTGGGCAGGCCGGAATGTCGCCCGATACTAACCTTGCCGCGGGCACCGCGCATGGCCTCAGTGTTTACCCTGATATCTCTGGCGCAGATAGCCGCGATGCCGCATCAGCGCTTCATGCGCGCGCGCCAGGGCCGGTAGAGTTGCGCCGACATGCCATCGGAGACCTGCATGAGCGCCATCGCGGCCACCGCCCGCATTTTGCTCCTTGCCGATTCGGCGTCGGTCATGACGGCACAGCTGCAAGGGCAGCCCATCACGCTGGCCCGGGCCGGCGCGCTGCGCGACGACGTTTCCACCGACGAGATCACGCCGGTGCCGATCCTGACGCACTATGACGACGAGCTCGGCCGTTTTCCCTATACCGGCTACAAGGTCGAGGGCACGTGCCCGGTCACGGCCAACGCGATCCGCGCCGGCGGTTTTGCCGTGACCGTCGCCGGCAACCGCTACGGCAAGGGCTCGTCGCGCGAGCATAGTCCGGCGGCGGAGAAGCTGGCCGGCATCCGCCTCGTCATCGCCCGCAGTTTCGAGCGCATCTACCGCCAGAATGCCGACAACATCGGCCTGTTCACCTCGACCGACTTCAGCCTGGTCACCCGGCTGGAGCGAGGCGAGCCCGTCGAAACGGACATGCTGCTGGCCGGGCGCGACGCGCTGGCCGCATCGATCCTGCGGCACGGCGGGCTGCTCAGGTTCGGGCAGGCGTACCTGCGCGACGTGGCACCCACGACCGCGGCCCGTCCCACTGGCCCGCAGACGCTGTTCGAGAAGATCGTCGAGCGGCATTTGCTGGCCACGCCGGTGACGCCGGCGCGCCCGGTAGCGGGCGACGGTGTTTTCGTGCGGGCCGACTGGCGCTTTATCCACGAGTACTACACCGGCATGTGCGCCCACATGCTGCATGCGGCGTTCGGCCAGCCGCTGCAGCTGAAGGACGCGGAGCGCATCGTGGTGTTCGAAGACCACACCTCCTATGTCGGCGAAAGCCCGGCGCACGTGCGCGGCGGGCTGGTCGACAACGTGGTGCGCATGCGCGCGGCGCAACGGGACTTTGTCCGCGACTACCAGCTGCGCTGCCATCGCACGCTGACCGAGGACGAGTCGCGCAGCGCCCCGGCCAGCCATGCGGCCGGCATCTCGCATGCGATGATGGCCGAGCGCTATGCGCTGCCCGGGCAGGTTGTGGTGGGCACCGATTCGCACACCCCGCACAGCGGCGCGCTCGGATGCGTTGCCTTCGGCGTCGGCACCACCGACATGGCCAATGCCTTCGTGACCGGCGCCGTGCGCATGACGCTGCCGCAATGCCTGCTGGTGCGCCTGGACGGCGTGCTGGCGCCGGGCGTCACGGCCAAGGACGTCGTGCTGCATCTGCTGGCCCAGCCAGACATCAAGGCCGGCGCGGGCGTTGGCAAGGTGTTCGAGTTCTCCGGCCCGGTGGTCAGCGCGATGTCGATCGACGAGCGCGCCACGCTGACCAATATGTGCGCCGAACTGGGGGGCTTCACCGGCATCGTCGCCCCCGACGCGGAAACGGTGCGCTTCCTCAGGGAACGGCGCGGCGTCGATTTCGAGATCGAGCCATGGATGCGCAGCGATGACGGCGCCGCCTTTGCCGCCACCCTCCACGTCGATTGCGGCGCGCTCAGCCCGATGGTGGCCCGCCCCGGCGATCCGGGCAACGGCATGCCGCTGGCGGCGCTGACGCAGCGGGTGCCCGTGGCCATTGCCTACGGTGGCTCGTGCACGGCCGGCAAGCGCGAGGACTTCGACGGATATCACCGGGTGCTGCACTGGGCCGTGCAGCGCGGCTTGCGCATTGCGCCGCATGTCACGCTCTACCTGCAGTTCGGCACCACCGACGTGCGCGACTATTGCGTCCGCCAGGGCTACATGGAAACGTTCGAGGCCGTCGGCGCGCGCATCCTCCAGCCGTCGTGCGGCGCCTGCGCCAATTGCGGGCCGGGGTCGTCGGAGCGGCCGGAACAGGTGACGGTCAGCTCGATCAACCGCAATTTCCCCGGCCGCTCCGGTCCGGGGCAGGTCTGGCTGGCCAGCCCGCCAACCGTGGCCGCCAGCGCGATCCGCGGCGAACTGGCGTCGTTCGAGGACTTGCAGCGGCGCTACAGCGAAGGCGCGGCGTAGGCACGGTGCGTGCTGTTGCATGGAGGCACGGCTGCCGGCGTCAGCCGCCGGGGCCCGCCTTCGAACGGTCGATGCCGAAGTCCGTCAGGCAGTGCAGGTTCTGCGCCCGGATCGCATCCGTCATGAACTCAACGAACACGCGGATGCGCGACGGCAGGTGCTGCCGGCTCCCATTCCAGCACGCGCGCGCCGCCGACACGGGTATTGATGCATTCATGCCGGGCCAGATCGTCCCCGGAGTTTCCGTGTCCGGCCCGGCGCGCCTGGCGGGCGATGCCGCCTTTCGGCGCCACGCCAGAGTTCAGGTCGACGACGCTGCGTGGCGCACACCCATGCCCGATCTTAGTGACACGCCACGGGCCAGGTAAATGCCAGATGCCCCTCGATTTCTGCCAGCCGCCCCGCGCGGCCCGCAACAATGCAGACATGACGGCCGCTTCGTGGCGCAGGCGTCGCACGGCCCGCGACAGCGGCCTGCGCGCCTTGCCGCCGGTCGCGCGCCTGGCATAACATCGACCGACTTTCACGATCCTTGCCATGCCCCCTTCCGCCTCCGCGCCCGCCGCACACGACCCTGCCCGCCTGCTTGCCGACCGCCCGCGCGGCCTGCTGTTCGTCGCCTTCCCCGGGATGAGCGTGCTGGACCTCACCGGGCCGCAAACGGTGTTCTGGGCGGCCTCGCGCTACGCGCGCGAACGCGGGCTGGCGGGCTACCAGATCCATCTGGCCAGCGAGCATGGCGGCCTGGCCGCCTCGGCCGAAGGCACGGCCGTGGATACCGCCCCGCTTTCGGCCATCGATCTGCGCTGCATCGATACCATCGTCCTGCCGGGCGCGCCGGAGATGATCAGCCTGGTGGACAGCGCCACGTCCCTGCTCGCGTGGTTGCGGCAGGCCGCCACACAGGTTCGCCGCGTCGCCTCGGTCTGCAGCGGCGCTTTCCTGCTGGCGCAGGCTGGCCTGCTCGACGGCAGGCGCGCGGCCACCCACTGGGCCATGCATGCGGCCTTCCGCGCGCGTTTTCCCGCGGTCACGCTGGACCCGGATGCCATCTTCGTGCGCCAGGACCGCATCTGGACCTCGGCGGGCGTCACCACCGGCATCGACATGGCGCTTGCGCTGGTCGAGGAAGACTACGGCCACGAGATCTCGCTGAGCGCGGCGCGGGAACTGGCGGTCTTCATCAAGCGCCCCGGCGCCCAGCCCCAGCTCAGCGAAATCCTGCTGACCCAGAGCCGGCAAGTGCCGTTGTTCGAGGCGCTGCATCTCTGGATCGTCGAGAACCTGTCGCGGGAAACCCTGTCGGTGGAGCAGCTCGCCGAGCAGGCCGGCATGAGCCTGCGCAACTTTGCGCGGGTCTACAAGCAGCAGACCGGCCGGACCCCGGCCAAGGGCGTGGAGCATTTCCGGCTGGAGGCCGCGCGGCGGCTGCTGCAGGACCCGCACCGGCCGGTCGACCAGATCGCGCGGCAGTGCGGCTTCGGCAGCGAAGAACGGATGCGGCTGACATTCCAGCGCCACCTGGGCGTCTCGCCCAGCGCGTACCGCGCCGGGATCGCCAGCTGAAAGCCGCTTTTCCTGCGCCAGCCAGGCGATTGGTGCGGGACGGGAAACACCATGCATCCGCCGGCGGCGCTACCGCGCCGATGCTGGTTCACCTAGCATGGGGACATGGGTGGCCTGCCCATGCCTTCCAACAGAACCGAGGTGGATGATGAAGATCGTTGTGATTGGCGGTACCGGACTGATCGGCAGCAAGGTCGTGGCACGGCTTGCCGCGCAAGGCCATGAAGTGGTGGCGGCATCGCCACAGACCGGCGTGAACGCGTTGACCGGCGAGGGACTCGAGCAGGCGCTTGCCGGCGCGCAGGTCGTCGTCGACGTGGCCAATTCGCCCTCCTTCGCCGACGATGCCGTGCTGCATTTCTTCGAGACCTCGGGCCGCAACCTGGCGGCGGCGGAGAAGGCGGCCGGCGTCGCGCACCATGTGGCGCTGTCGGTGGTCGGCACGGACAAGCTCGCCCAAAGCGGCTACTTCCGCGGCAAGATCGCGCAGGAAGCCCTGATCCGCAACGCCGGCATCCCCTACACCATTGTCCGTTCCACGCAGTTCCTGGAGTTCCTTGGCGGCATCGTCCAGTCGGGCGCCGACGGCGATACGATCCGCCTGTCGTCGGCGTCGATTCAGCCGATTGCTTCCGACGACGTCGCCGATGCCGTGGCAGACCATGCCCTTGCCGATCCCGCCAACGGCATCGTCGATATCGCCGGGCCGGAACGCTTCCCGCTGAGCGAGCTGGTGCAACGTTATCTCGAAGCGACCGACGATCCGCGCAAGGTGGTCGTCGACGGCAAGGCCCGCTATTTCGGCGCCGAGCTGGATGATGGCACGCTGGTCCCGGAGGGCCCCGCGCGCCTGGGCAAGACCAGCTTCGCGGCATGGCTGCGACAGCGCCAGCAGGCGGCGGCCTGAGCGCAGGGCGGGCCCATGGCGAAGCAGGGGTTGCAGCCCCCACCGTTGAGCCTGCTCGACCAATACCGCGGGCGCGGCTTCCATCCGCTCTACACCACGACCGTCACCGTCACCGGCGGCGAGACCGGACACGGCCGCGCCTCCGGCGTGGCCCGCTCCGATGACGGCAACCTCGACATCCACCTGCGGCTGCCGGCTGCGCTGGGCGGCCCCGGCGACGGTACCAACCCCGAACAGCTGTTCGCCGCGGGCTACGCCGCGTGTTTCCACGGCGCCCTGCACCTGCTGGCCCGGCGCGCCGGCCTCCCGGTCGACGACTTTTCCGTGGCAGTCGAGGTTGCCTTCGGCCGCGACCCTGTCGACGGCGCCTACGCGCTGGCCGCGAAAGTGCGCGTCAGGATGCCGGGCGTGGCCCGGCCGCTGGCGGAGGAGCTGGTGCGCAATACGGAGCGCTTCTGTCCCTACGTGAAGATGGCCGGGCAGGGCATTGCCAGCATCGTGGCAGTGGTGGACTGATCCTGTCCGCCACCGCCGGCCTGAGTCAGTGCCGCACCGACACCAAGCGGCGCCCGTAGGCGCGGTGCACCACACGACGCTCCTAGTCGGCGATGTTTTCCAGCGCCCTGCCGCGGGTCTCGATGCCGAAGCGGAATACGATCGCCGCCGCGGCAAGGAAACACAGCGCGCCAAGACAGAACACGCCGGCCTGCCCCGCGACGGGAAGCACCACTCCCACCAGCGCAGGCCCCAGCAGCGAGCCGATGCGCCCGACGGTCGAAGCCATGCCGCAGCCCGACGCGCGCGCACGCGTTGGATATAGCTCCGGCGTGTAGGTATAGAGCACCGCCCACATGCCGAACATGAAGAACTGCATCATGCCGCCGGAAAGGAACAGCGCCAGCGGCTCCGGCGACGAGCCGGCGACCCGGCCATAGATGAAGACCATGCAGGCTCCGCCGACCAGCGTCGCCACGCAGGCAGGCTTGCGCCCCCAGCGCTCCACCGCCCACGCCGCCCACAGAAAACCCGGAATCCCACCGATCGAGATATACACCGTGTACAGCACGGACTTGGTCACGCCCAGGCCGGACTGCTGCAGCAACGCGCCGATCCACGTATTCAGGCCATAGAACCCCAGCAGGGCGAAGAACCACAGCCCCCATACGGTCAGGGTCCGGCTGCGGTATGCGCGCGACCACAGCACGCGCAGGCCCGATGCGTGCGGCTCCGCCGCGGCAACCGACGGGGTGACTTCCGGCAATGCCTCAAGTTTCATCCGCCGCATTACCGACTGCTCGATACGTTCGACGATCGCGCCCGCTTCCGCATGGCGCCCCCGCGACTCAAGCCAGCGCGGAGACTCGGGCACGAAGCGCCGGACCACGATCAGGAAGAGCGCAGGCACCGCGCCGAGCAGGAACATCGTGCGCCAGGTATACGCACTCAGCACGTAGTACGACATCAGGCCAGCGCAGATAAACGCGATCGGCCAGTTGCCGTCCATCAATGCCAAGTACTTGCCTCGCTGCCGCGCAGGGATGAACTCCGACATCAGCGTCTGTGCCAACGGCAACTCCATGCCCATGCCGATGCCGAGCAATAGCCGATATGCGCCCAGCTCCATGGGGTTGCTCGCGGTGGAACAGAGATAGCTGCCCACGCCCCAGATAATCATGCTGACCTGAAACACGGGCTTGCGCCCGAACCTATCGGCGAGCATCCCTGAACTGAGCGCGCCGACGGCCATACCGACAAAGCTGGCACTCCCCAGCATGCCCGCCTGCGCAGCGGACAATCCGAATTCTGTCCGGATCGAACCCAGCAAATACGTCATCATGGCCAGGTCGAGATTGTCGAAAAAGAAGGCCAGCGCAATGATGGCAAACAGAAGGCGGTGATACCCGCATATGGGCAGCCGTTCCAGCCGGTCGCCGGTGCGCACGCGCATCAGTTCGAGAGGGGTATGCTTCATTTTGTCTCCAGTCGTTTTAGTGCCAGTGCTCTATGGCACTGGCGGCAAGCGATAACACGTGGTTGCGCTATCGCTCACTACTGTCGCTTGCGGCCGCTTGCTTGACGCGCGCCCGAACGCCAAGGACTGTCTCGCCGGCGCCAAGGCATTGGCGGAGTTTTCCCAAACCACCGCGCGCAAAAAAAGAGGTGCCGAAGCACCTCTTCATGTCATGCAATGGCGAGCCCTACTTCGCCTTGAACCGATGGGGATCAAACGCTTCCGGCGGCAGACCGGACAGCGTCGCACCGGACTGAAACGGATAGCGCAGGTACGGCGCGCGCGGCTGCCCTGGCGGCGAGTACTGGCCGTCGGCCAGGATGCGCTTCTTCGCGCTCATCTCGCGGATCTCGCAGCGATAGGCGACGATCTGGCTGGCCGCGCCATCCTCGATCGGCGTGTAGTCCTTTTCCGGGCGGAACTTGTCCAGCGCCTGGCACTGGTGCGCACGTACCTCGTCGATACTGTCACGCAACCGGACTGCACAGCGCGCGATGACGCTGAAATACTCCAGGCTGGTGTTCTGGCCCTTGGGCGCCTTCAGCAAGGCCACGGGCCGGTCGACCTCGATCGTAACCAACGGGTTCGCCCGGATCGCCGCGGCAAGCTTGCCGAATCTCGAACTGTGGATCAGGAACGCGTCGCCGGTGAAGGTAAAGCTCTGCGCCGTGATATAGGGGTACGGTGTGTCATGCACCGCGACCCGGCAGATCAGCTCATTCTTCAAGAAGGCTTCGATGGCCGGCCAGTCGGTCCAGGCCAGGTCGGTCCGGCGCATCTCGCTGCGCAGGTAGGCAGGGGTGGTGCTTGTCATGGTGTGGTCTGCTGGATGGGTTCAAGAAGCCGCATCTGCGCGCGTTCCGGACCTAGTCCGATACCGCGCAAGGGCCGGCCGATGGCCTGCGCCAGCCATGCGAGCAGCGCTTCAAGTTGCGGGGGCAGCGGCGAGCCGGCATCGGTCGGCATGGCCTCCTGCGCAAACGCCGGAAATCGCAACACGCGCTGGCGCATGCTGCCGGCCTCGCCGACCACGACCGGGATGCAACGTTCGGGCGTGTGGGAAAAGGCGGCCAGGCTGTCGCATTTGTTGAGATACACCTCGTCGACGCCGGCCTGCTGTATCGCGAGCCGCAGCTGCGCAATGTCGAGCAGGCCCACGCGCCGTGGCCGGCCGGTGCCGGTGCCGTACTCGTTCGCCAGCATCCTGATGGCCACGCCCGTCGCGAACGCATCCGCTTCGGCAAGCAAGGCCAGCGGATCGTGGCTGGCCGCTTCGTCGGCGCGGCCGCGGCCAGCGTGTGCGGCCGCGGCGCAGTAGGCCTCGGAACGCTGCCCGCCCAGCTCGGTCGGCAGCGGGCCACTGCCGACCCGGGAAACGATGGCCTTGGCCACACCGATGGTCTTGCGGTGATACCGGCACGGCAGATCTCCTCCCACGTAGGCGTAGGCGGGCAGCGTATGGCTGGAAGTGACCCACGGCTGGGCGCCATGCACCACGTCCAGCATTACCGACTGCGCGCCCTCGAACAGCACCCTTGCACCGGCCTCGACCCGCCGCAACAGCGCGACAGCATCGGCCGTCACGAACGGCCGGACCACCGTCCACGCGCGGCGCATGTCGTCCATCATCGCCGCGATGCGCTCGTCATCGTCATCGGACTGCGCCGCCAGACGGGTCATCAGTTCGAACACACGGTCCTCATCACACCACAGGTCGCGCAACTGGAACGCAACGCGCTCGGCGCCCCGCATCCGCGCTGCCAGATCGGCGTAGCACGGACCGATACCGTTGCCGGTGGTGCCGATCCGTGCGCCATTGCGGCGGTCCGTCAGCACATGACGGGGCTGAACCAGCGGGCACCGGTCGCTGATTGTCAAGCGCCCTTCCACGCTCATGCCTTGCGCCGCCAGCATCGCGATCTCGGACGCCAGCTGCTGCAATCCGACCACGCAGCCTGAGCCGATGTAGAGCGCAACGCCGGGGTGCAGCACGCCGGAAGGCACTTGCCGGAGCCGCAGCGCACCGGCAGGCGTTGCAATGGTATGCCCGGCATTGGCCCCGCCGTTAAAGCGCGCAATCACGTCATACCCGGCGGCGAGGTGGTCGACGACCCGGGCCTTGCCCTCGTCCCCATATTGCAGACCCACCAGGACGTCGGCGTAGCCGGCCTTTGTCGCGGCGCCCATCGCCTAGGCGTCCAGCGCAAAGGTTGCCTCGATCTCCACCGGGGCACCTAACGGAAGGCTCGCAACGCCGAGCGCCAAGCGAGCATGGCGCCCCCGCTCGGCAAAGATCCGGTTGAGCAGTTCCGACGCAGCATTGATCACCAGCGGCGCATCGTCGAAACCGGGCTCGGCTGCAACGTAGCCGCCCACGCGCACGATGCCCCGGATCCGCTCGAGATTGCCATCGGTCGCGGCGCACGCCCAGCCCAGCAGATTGGACAGGCAAAGCCGCGCTGCCGCCTGGGCCGCCTCGACGCTGACCGTGCCGGGCACCTTGCCGATGAACATTGGCTTGCCGTCCTGCAGCGGCAGCTGGCCTGAGATCGTCAGCAAACCATGGTGCAGCGTGTATGGCACATAGAGCGCCCTGGGCATTTCGGCGGCGGGCAGGACGATGCCTGCCGCCTGGATACGATCCATCACTGACATATTCACTCCTCGACTTGGATAAATGCCGACGGAGCGAGCGCGATGCAGGCCATCCGGCGGCCTCCAGACTGTGCCGCACGGTCCTGCCCCCGGTTCGCGCCTTGACGCCAGTTGCTGTCGCGCAGATGCCAACCCGAAGGGAAGACGCCTAATCGCCGGTCCGGTCCCGGAAATACTCGGTGGGCGTCATGCCAAGCGCCCGCCTGAACATGGCGCTGAATGCGCTTGGACTTTCGTAACCGAGTTGCAGTGCGATGTCGGTGACATGGCAGCCCTCGGCAAGCAGGCGAACCGCGGCCATCAGGCGGGCCTGCTGCTTCCAGCGGCTGTAGGTCATGCCCGTTTCTTCCGGAAACAGGCGGATGATGGTCCGTTCGCTGGCGCCAACCGAGCGGCTCCATGCCTGCACCGAGGTCTCGTCCGAGGGGTCCTCGAGGATCTTCGCGCAGATCTTGCCCAGCCGGGGATCCCTGGGCATCGGCAGATGCAGCGGGACCACCGAAAGCGGGCGCAGCTCTTGCAGCAGGAGCTGCACCACCAGGCCATCGCGGCTGCTTTCCTCATATGCCATCGGCATGTGCACGGTGGCCGAGATAAGCTCGCGCAGCAGCGGCGGCACCGCCACCACGCAACAGCCGTGCAACTCTGCGGGAACGGCATCTTCGCGGACATAGACCGTCCGCATCTCGACGTCGCCGCACGCCTGCATGGCGTGTTCGACGTTGCTCGGCACCCAGACCGCGCGCTGGGGCGGCACCACCCAGGAGCCAAAGTCGGTGGTGACCAGGATGGCCCCCACATAGGCATAGATCAGCTGGCCGCGCGGATGGGAATGCGCGGCGATATAGAAGCCATCCTTCAGCTTGCGCGCCATGCCACCAACCGGCCGGTCTATCGCCTGGTAGTCGTCGCGGTTCTCGCTCTTTCCGTACATGGCGTCTTTGCGATAGGGGTTGTCATCTGGCGGCGCGCGCAGCAAGACGCGGATGCGTATCTTTGGCCGGACGCGACAAGCGTCGCAACGACCCCCACGGAATCGAAGCCTCGATCCCACAGTCCGGAGCCAAATGTAATGTCAGTGTATCGAAACTTCAATCAGGAAGAACTGGACAAGCAGTACAACGTCAGGGCGGGAATCCCCGGGTTCCAGGACATCTTCAAGCGCTGGGACGACACCAGCGCCGCGTTCCGTCTCCAGCATCCGGTTAAGCCGGATCTTGCCTATGGCGGGCACGCCAAGCAGTCACTGGACTTCTTCCCCACGGCCAGCCGCGAGCGCCCGCTGCTGGTCTTCATTCATGGCGGCTACTGGCAATCGCTGGATAAATCCGACTTCAGCTTCGTTGCAGCGCCGTACCTGCAGCGCGATATCAACGTCGCAGTGGTGAACTACCGCCTCGCGCCGGAGGTGGGCATGGCGGAGATCGTCCGCGACAATCAGGAGGCGGTGGCCTGGCTCTACCGCCATGCTGCCGAACTGGGATTCGACCCGCACCGCATCTTCGTGTCCGGCCATTCGGCCGGCGGCCATCTCACCGCCACGCTGGCGGGAACGGACTGGGCATCCTTTGACGTACCGGCGGATATCCTCAAGGGTGGATGCGCGATCAGCGGCTTGTATGACCTGGAGCCCATCCGGCTGTGCTATCTGAACCAGGTGGTCGGGCTGTCCACGGCGGACGTCGCCCGCTACAGTCCGGTCCACCATGTCCCCAAAATCAAGCTGCCCATGATCCTGACCGTCGGTGGAGATGAATCGCCGGAGTACCACCGGCTGCAGCGCGAATACCAGGCGCTGCTGGGCGAATGCGGCTTCGACGTGCAGGTGGTGGTGCAGGAGCGCGGCCATCATTTCGATGCAGTGGACCTGCTGGGCGACCCCAATGGCGCCCTGGCGGCCGCGGTGCTACGCATGATCGCCGGCGCCTGACCCATCGGGCGCACGGTCCCAACACCATGCACGGGCGGCGCTTCACGCCTTCACGGCTGCGACAGCGCGAACTCGTAATCCGACGTATCCAGCCGCGACACGCGGTACTCGATGCGCTCGTTCTGGTAGGAGGACGCCACCCGCAGTATCTTCAGCATCGCGCTGCCCACCGGAATGCCCAGCAGCTCATGGTCTTCCTGGTCGGCCAGCGCCGCGCGCAGGCGCTCTTCGGTGCGGATGATGTTGATGCCGAAGACGTCCTGGTAGAAGTTGTAGAGCGTGTTCGGCCGCTCGCGCAGCAGTTTCTCGGTGAGGGTCTTGAAGCGTTCCGCCGGCACGGTGATGGCATCGATCATGACCGGGCGCCCTTCCAGCGACAGCACGTTGGTGAAGCGGAACACGGCGTCGCCGAGCGGCAGCCCCAGCGCCGCGGCTTCTTCCTTGTCCGCTTTGGCGCGGCGGAACTTTGCCAGCTGCACGGTCGGGAACTCGCGGTAGCCGTCCTGGCGCACGATGCGGAAGAAGCGGAAAAAATGGTCTTCCTGCCGGTGCGTGGCGACGAAGGTTCCCCGCCCCTGGTGGCGGATCAGGATGTTCTCGGCCACCAGTTCGTCGATGGCCTTGCGCAGTGTGCCGATCGAGACGCCGAAGCGCTCGATCAGCTTGCGCTCCGACGGAATGACTTCGCCCGGTTTCCACTCGCCCTCGGCAAGGGCGGCCAGGATGGCGTGCTTGACGTCCTTGTACAGCACGCCGCCGATGGCTGCGCCGGCATCGAATCTGGAACCCACGTTAATGTCCTTTGCAACGCCGCCTGCGGGGCGGCCGGCCGATCCATGACTGACTCATATAGATAAGACGAATCATACTAAAGCCGGTCGCCGCTAAAGCCGGTCGCTGAAGCCGCCACGCCAGCCGCTTCCCGTCCTCCCGCCGGGGCGCCGCGTCATTCGACCCGGATGTGCTTTTCCTCGATCAGCCGGGCCCAGCGCGTCACCTCGCCGCTGAAGTAGTCGGCGAAGGGCGTCCCGCCCGCCGCGGGGCTGAAGCCGGCGGCAACGATGCGTCCGCGCACCGACTCGGCGGCCAGCAGGCGCGCGACCGAGGCGGCCACCTTGTCGACGATCGGCCGGGGCGTGCCGGCCGGCATCATCAGGCCGGTCCAGTTCTCGACGATCAGGTCCGGATAGCCGGCCTCTGCCACGGTGGGCACGTCGGGCAGCAAAGGATGGCGCTCGCGCGTGGTCACGGCCAGCGCGCGCAGCTTGCCGCCTTTCACATAGGCGAGCGACTCGGGGAAGTTGGAGAACACCACGTCGATCTGGCCGCCGATCAGGTCGGTCATCGACGGCGCCCCGCCCTTGTACGGCACATGGGTAAAGCTGGTACGGGTCTGGCTTTCGAACAGCGCCAGCGTCAGGTGCGGCGGCGTGCCGTTGCCGCTCGAGCCGGCGTTGAGCTTCGACTTCTGCGCGGCGGCGGCCAGGTCTTTCATCGACTTGATCGGCGAACTGGCGGGCACCACCACCATCATCGGCGACGACGCGATGCGGGCCACCGGCACCAAGTCTTTCTGCATGCTGAACGGCAGCTTGGGGAACAAGGTCACGTTGGACGCGTGCGTGAGCGTGACCGCCAGCCAGGTGTAGCCGTCGGGCGGCGCCTTGGCGACCTGCTCGGCGCCGATGTTGGCATTGCCGCCGGGCCGGTTGTCCACCACGATGGGCTTCTTCCACTCTTCGGAGAGCTGGTGGCCGACCATGCGCGCCATGATGTCGGTCAGGCCGCCGGCCGCGAACGGCACGACATAGCGGATCGGCTTGTTCGGATAATCGGCGGCCGCGGCATCGCTGCCGCCCTGCGCGGCAGCAGGCCGCGGCGCCAGCGCCGCCAGGGCCGATACAACTGACAAGGCTAGAAGCACGCGGGCCAGCTGACTGCGCGCGCCGCACATCGAGCGTCGATCCATGGTTTGTCTCCGGTAGTTGTGGTCGGCCCATCTGACGTGGGTCCGTTGTGAGGAAATCAATGCGCCGCGCCAGCCTCCTCGCCCGCGAGCGATTGCAGTTCGCGCCATAGTCCATCGGGCACTTCGACGCCGCGCGCGGCGGCCTCTGCCTGCGCGGTTTCGCGGCGTGCGCCCGGCACGCGCGTGCCGGCGTCTTCCAGCATCGCCGCCAGCAGCGCTTCGACCCGCGCGGCGTAGACCTGCGTACCGGCGAAGGCGCCGGGATCCAGCACGAAAAACAGCTGGCCGATGCGCGGACGGTTGCCCGCATCGCTGAAGAAGGAATCGGCCTCGGCGCCGAACTGCGCGCCGGCCAGCGACGTCACCAGCAGTTCCACCAGCAGCGCCAGCATCGCGCCCTTGACGCCGCCCGCCGGCAGCATCGAGCCGCGCAGCGCGGCCTGGGCGTCGGTGGTCGGCTGGCCGGCCTCATCCAGCGCCCAGCCGAGCGGAATCGGCTTGCCCTGCTTCGCCGCTACCATGATCTTGCCGCGCGCGACCTCGGACAGCGACAGGTCGATCACCACCGGCGCATCGCCCTGCCGCGGGAACACCGCGGCGATGGGGTTGGTGCCGAACAGCGGCCGCCTGCCGCCCCAGGCCGGCATGGCCGCAGGCGAATTGCCCATGGCGATGCCGACCATGCCGGCGCGCGCCACGGCCTCCAGCGGCAGCGCGGCGGCGCCGAAGTGGTGGCTGTTGGTGACCGCGGCCACGCCGACGCCGGACGCCCGCGCGCGCGCCATGGCCGCGGCGATGGCCAGGTCGCACGCGGCAAAGGCAAAGCCGCAGCCGGCATCGACCAGCACTGCGCTGGCGCGCGTGGCGTGCACCGCCGGCTCGGCGTTGCCGTCGACCCGGTCGTGGCGCAAGTGCGCCGCGTACATCGGCACGCGCGACACGCCGTGCGACGGCAGCCCCGCCGCATCGGCGCGCACCAGCGCCGCCGCCGTCGCCTGCGCCTGCCGCGCGCTGGCCCCGGCACGGCGCAGGCCCGCGGCGGCTACGCGCTCCAGTTCCTGCAACGCAATCCGGCTCATGGCATCTGCTCCAGCGACTGGCGCACCTCGCGCGCGATCATCATCGATACGCGCGCATTGGCTTCGCGCGTCACGCCGCCGACATGCGGTGTCAGGATCAGGTTGGGGACGCCGCGCAGCGCGCTGTCCGCCGGCAACGGCTCGCTGGCAAACACATCCAGCGCCGCACCGGCCAGGTGCCCGGCCCGCAGCGCGTCGGCCAGCGCCGCTTCATCGACCACGCCGCCGCGCGCGGTGTTGACCAGCACCGCGCCGGATTTCATCGCCGCCAGGCGGCCGACATCGATCAGGTTACGGGTGGCAGCCGCCAGCGGCACGTGCAGGCTGACCGCGTCCGCCTGCGCCAGCAGCGCATCGAGCGGCACGCAGGCCACGCCGGTGGCGGACCAGACCGGATCGTCGGGCGCCAGCATCGGATCGCAGGCGATGACCTCCATGCCGAAGGCGCGGGCCAGCGCCGCGGTCTGGCGGCCGATATCGCCAAACCCGATCAGGCCGAGCGTCTTGCCGAGCGCCTCCCTGCCCTCCGACAGCCTGGCCCGCGGCCACTCGCCGTCCGCCACCTCGGCGCTGGACAGATAGGCGCCGCGCAGCAGCACGGCAGCCGTGGTCACCACGTATTCCGCCACCGAGCGCGCATTGGCACCCGCGGCCGGTATCACGCGGATGCCGCGATCGCGGCAGGCGGCGACGTCGATGTTGTCCAGCCCCACGCCGAGGCGCCCCACCACCCGCAAGGCCGGCGCGCGCGCGAGCAGGGCCGCGTCGACCTGGGTGCGGTTGCGCACCACCAGCGCGTGCGCCCCGTCCAGGACCTCGAGCAGGTCGGCGCGGCGATCCACCCAGCCCGGCTCGTAGCGCAGGTCGAAGCCCGGGGTCAGCGCCTGCACCGCGGCCGGGTCCATGAACTCGCTGATGCAGATGCGCTTCATCATGCCGACTCGTGGATGCGGGTCAGCACGAACTCGCGGTGCCCGAGCGCCTCGGCCGCGGTCCAGCGGCCGTTGATGGTCGCCAGCATGCATTCCAGCAGCTTGTCGCCGGTCTGGTCCAGGGTCTGCTCGCGCTGCAGCAGGCCCGAGCAGTCGACGTCCATGTGCTCGCTCATCAGGCGCACGGTGCGCGGGTTGGCGCACAGCTTGATCACCGGCACGATCGGGTTGCCGATCACGTTGCCCTGCCCGGTCGGGAAGAAGTGGACCACATAGCCGGCAGCCGCGCACAGCGTGACCATCTCGGCCGCGGCGGAAGACGAGTCCATGAACCACAGGCCCGGATGCGTCGGCGCCTCGGCCTTGTCGAGCACGCCGTCGACGGTGCACTTCTTGCCGATCTTCTGAATATTGCCCAGCGCCTTCTCTTCGATGGTGGTCAGGCCGCCGGCGATATTGCCCTTGGTCGGCTGCGACTCCGACAGGTCCGACGTCTTCCAGCGGTCGATCATGCCCTGGTAGCGCTCGAACATCGCCATGAACTGATGGCGCACCTCGTCGTTGGCGCAGCGTGCCGCGACGATATGCTCGCCGCCGGTCAGCTCGGAGGTCTCGCCGAACACCAGCGTGGTGCCCAGCGGATGCAGCTTGTCGAAGGCGTTGCCGACGGTGGGGTTGGCGCCGCAGCCCGAAGTGGTGTCCGACTCGCCGCACTTGGTCGACACCCACAGCTCGTTGATCGGGCACTCGACGCGATGCAGCGCGGTGGCGTACTGCACGAACTCGCGCGCCGCCTTCGAGGCGCGCATGATGGTGTCGTGGTCGCCATGGCCCTCGATGCCGAAGCCAACCACCGGCTTGCCGGTCTGGGCGATGCCGTCGACCACCTTCTTGGTCCAGCCTTCCTCGATGCCGATCACCACCACCGCAGCGACGTTGGGGTTGCTGCCGGCGCCGATCAGCGTGCGGAAATGCAGGTCCAGGTCCGGCCCGAACTGCAGGCGGCCGTACGGGTGGGGAATCGCCATGGTGCCCTTGATGGCGGCGGCGACGGCCTCGGCGGCGGCGTTGGACAGGTCGTCCAGCGGCAGGATGATGACGTGGTTGCGGACACCGACGCGGCCATTGTCGCGGCGGTAGCCCCAGAAGGTGGTGTTTTGATCGATCACGGACATGACGGGATCCTCGAAAGCGGGATGGAAGCGGGTGGAAAGCGTGGGGGGACGCAGGCGCGGCGCGCCTGGCTTACCAGCGCTTGGTCTTGATGTTGTGGACGTGGGCGTGTTCGCCAGCCTTGATCGGGGCGACCACCTTGCCGATGTCGATGCCGTACTTGTAGACCGTCTCGTTCACATCCATGTCGCGCAGCGCCACCTTGTGGCCGATGGGAATCGGCTGCAGCGCGGTCACCGTCACCACCTTGTCTTCGTCCATGATCCAGGCGTTGAGCTGGGTGCCGGGCTGGATCCCTTCCACCACAGCCACCGCGACGGTGTCCCTGGCGTCATGAAGCACTACGTGAATCATCGTTGTCTCCTCTCTGTGGGTCGTGCGTGAAGTCATGTTAGGCGCTGGATTCATCCATGTCAACCAACTCATATATATGAATTTGGATTGACGTCCTGGCCAGCGCCGGGCGCGTCCCGCCGCGCGGTCAGACGGTTTCGGGGATCAGCACCACCTTGCCGGCCGCCACGCGGCCCGCGGCCAGGTCGGCAAAGGCCGCGGGACCATCGCTGAGCGCGCGCGTCTCGACCCACTCCAGCATGCCGAAGCTGCCGCGCTCCAGCGCCGCTACGGTGGCACGCAGGTCGGCCATGGTGTAGGTGTAAGTGCCCAGCAGGGTCAGCTCGGCCAGGGTCAGCTTGCGCATGTCGATCTCGCTGGCCCAGTCCTGCAGGCCGATATGCATGACCACGCCGCCGGGCCGCGCGGCGGCGATGGCGAGCTTGCGCGTCGCGCCCGCGCCTACCGCATCGATCACCACGGCGAAGGCCGACTCCGGCAGCGGGCCGGCCAGCGGGTCGACCGCGTCGCAGCCCAGATGCCGCGTCACCGAAGCCCGGCGCAGCGCATTGGTCTCGGCCACCTGGACCTCGTCGCAGCCATATGACCGCACCAGCGCGGCGGCCAGCATGCCGATCGCGCCGCCGCCGATGACCAGCACGCGCGCCTCCGGCAGCGGCCTGGCAAGCGCGCGCATGGTCAGGTTGACCGCGTGCAGCGCGGTGGCGGCGGGCTCGGTCAGCGCGGCACTGACGCTGGCAAGCGCGTCGGGAATGGGAATCGCGCAACGGAGCGGGATCGCCAGGTACTCGGACAAGGCGCCCGGGCGGCTCATGCCGACCATGCCGCGGTTGGCGCACAGGTTGTCGCGGCCTTGCAGGCAATAGTCGCAATGGCCGCACGTCACCAGCGGGTTGGCGGTCACGCGCTGCCCGACGGGCAGCAGGCTTTCGTCCGACGAGGCCACCACCGTGCCGGCAAACTCGTGGCCAAGCACCAGCCCTGGCTTGCGGCGCGGATCGTGGCCGTGGTACGCGTGCAGGTCAGAGCCGCAGATGCCGCTGGCATCGATGCGCAGCAGGGCTTCGCCGGGCGCCAGGGCCGGCATGTCGCGCTCCAGGACCGCGACGGCGTTGGGTTCGGTATAGACGATCGCTTTCATGGCCTTGCCAGTAGAAGACGTTGAGGGGAAGACACGGACGGGCGGCGCGATGCCGCCCGGGAGAAGCGCTCAAGTAGCCCGCTCAGGTAGCGCTCAGGCGCCGGCCTTGGACGTCGCCAGCGCGCCAGCGCCGGCGGGGGCGGAGCGCAGGCCGATCCACAGCGTGCAGGCCGCACTGAGCACGCCGATCGCCAGCACATAGCCGCACAGGTACCAGGGCTCGCCACCGGCGCGCGCGTTCAGCCAGGTGGCGATGATCGGTGTCAGGCCGCCGGCGAACACGCCGGCGAACTGGTAGACGAAGGAAATCCCGGTGTAGCGCACGCGCGCATCGAACACCTCGGAGAACATCGACGACATGGTGCCGAACACGGCGGCATGGAAGATGCCGAAGGGAATGATGATCGCCGCCCACACCAGCAGCACGTTGCCGCCCGAATGCTGCATCAGCCAGAACGCGGGAAACGCTGACAGCCCCGCCAGCAGCGCGCCGGTGCCGTACACCAGCGGCCGGCCGAGGCGGTCGGACACGGCGCCCCACAGCGGGATGAACAGCGTCATCACGCCGGCGCCCAGCAGCACGCCCAGCAGCGCCTCGTTGCGCGAGAGCTTCAGGGTCTGGGTCAGGTAGGCGAGCGAGAACACCCCGAACACGTTGAAGAAGACGCCGTCGATAAAGCGCGCGCCCATGCACGCCAGCACCACGCCGGGGTACTGGCGCAGCATGGCGAGAAACGGCAAGCCCTGCGCCTGCGGCTGGTTGCGCGACGTGCGCTGTGCCGCGGCAAACTCCGGCGACTCCTCCACGTGCGTGCGCATGTAGGAGCCGATGAACACCATCACCGCACTCAGCAGGAAGGCGATGCGCCAGCCCCATGCCAGGAAGTCATGGTCGGACAGCATCAGCGACAACAGCGCAATCACGCCGCTGGCCAGCACCAGCCCCAGCGACATGCCGGTCTGCGGCAGGCTGGCGAAGAAGCCGCGGCGGCCCGGCGGCGCGCTCTCGAACGTCATCAGTACGGCGCCGCCCCACTCGCCGCCCAGGCCGATGCCCTGCGCGATCCGGCACAACAGCAGCAGCACCGGCGCCCAGATGCCGATCTGGTCATAGGTGGGGATCAGGCCGATGGCCGTGGTGGCGATGCCCATGATCATCAGCGTCAGCACCAGCATGCGCTTGCGTCCCAGCGTATCGCCGAAATGGCCGAAGATCACCCCGCCCAGCGGACGCGCGACAAAGCCGGCGGCGAAGGTGGCGTAGGCCAGCAGCGTACCGACCACCGGGTCGGTCGAGGGAAAGTACAGCTTGTTGAAGACCAGGCCGGCGACCACGCCGTAGAGAAAGAAGTCGTACCACTCCACCATCGCGCCGATCGTGCTCGAGGTCACGATCTTCCTCAGCTTGCGTCCTGGGTCTTGTGCCGGCGGCTGCGCCGCTACCTGTCTCGTCATGCTTGTCTCCTGTCGGGTCTGGTCCCGAGGCGGCGCGTATGGCGCTCTGGATGTCGGTCACCACGCGGGGCTGTCGAAGCGCCCCGCGGCGTTGGTCATCTTGCCGTGTAGCCACCGTCGACCATGAAGGTCTGCCCGGTGATATACGCGGCCATGTCGCTGGCCAGGAATGCTGCCAGTCCGTGCAGGTCCGGCAGTTCGCCGTTGCGGCCGATGCAGGTGCGCGCGGCATGGTGTCCGGCCAGCGCGGCGTCGGCGAATACGGGCCCGGTCAGCGCGGTGGGAAAAAAGCCCGGTCCGATCGCATTGCAGGTGATGCCGTGCCGCGACCACGCCTCGGCGATGGCGCGCGTGAGCTGAACGATGCCGCCCTTCGCCGCGCCGTACGGCGCGCTGTCGGCGAAGGCGCGGTACGACTGCAGCGACGCCAGGTTGATCACGCGCCCCCATCCTTGCGCCTGCATCGCCGGCGCCAGCGCCTGCGTCAGGAAGAACGGGGCCCCCAGGTGCGTGTCCAGCTGCAGCCGCCACGAAGCCGGCGTGACGCTGGCAAAGGGCTCGCGCAGGTTCATGCCCGCGGCATTGACCAGGATATCGATAGTGCCGCAGCGGCGCTGCAAGGCCGCGGCGGCGGCGGGTATGGCATCGAGGTCGGACACGTCCAGCGCCTGCGTGTCGACCGCGATGCCCATCGCATCGAGCCGCGACGCCGCGGCATCGAGTTGCGGCTGGCGGCGCGCCGCCAGCACCACCCTGGCGCCGGCCCGGCCCAGTGCCTCGGCAAGGCTTTCGCCGATACCGGAACTGCCGCCGGTCACCAGCGCCTGCCTGCCGCGCAGGTCCGGTCCAGCACCGCCGGCCGCGTTGTGCATGGGCGCCATCGTCACACCTCCACCGGAGCGCCCATCTCGAAGCGGGCGTTCGGAAAGTACTTTGCCATGCGGTCGTCCGCGGTGCGCGCGTGCGCCTCCATGCCCTCCAGGCGCGAGATGCGCGCGGTCACCTGCCCGATCTGCCGCGTCGCCTCGCGCGTCATCTTCTGCCAGGTCAGGGTCTTCATGAACTTGTGCACCGAGAGCCCGCCGGAATAGCGCGCCGCGCCCTTGGTCGGCAGCACATGGTTGGGGCCGCTGGTCTTGTCGCCAAAGGCCACCGTGGTCTCTTCGCCCAGGAACAGCGAGCCGTAGCAGGTCAGCCTGGCCAGCCACCAGTCCAGGTCCCGCGCGTGCACCTCCAGATGCTCGGAGGCATAGCGGTCCGACACCGCGGCCACTTCCTCGCGGCTGTCGCAGACGATGACCTCGCCGTAGTCGCGCCATGCCGCCGTGGCCGCGTCGCGCGCGGTCGGCGGCAACGCGGCGATCAGCGCCGGCACCCGTGCCATCACCTGTTCCGCCAGCGCGCGCGAGGTGGTGAAGAGCCACGCCGGCGACTCGTGGCCGTGCTCGGCCTGCCCCACCAGGTCGCTCGCCACGATGGCCGGGTCGGCGCTGTCGTCGGCGATCACGGCGACTTCGGACGGGCCCGCAAAGACATCGATGCCCACCTGTCCGTACAGCGACCGCTTGGCCTCCGCGACAAACTTGTTACCGGGGCCGACGACCACGTCGGCGGGCTTGCCGGTGAACAGACCGTAGGCCATCGAAGCGATTGCCTGGACGCCGCCGAGCGTCATGATCACGTCCGCCCCCGCCGCCTGGAAGGCGTAGAGCACGTGCGGATGGATGCCCTGGCCGCGGAAGGGGCTCGAGCACGCCACCACGGTGCCGACGCCGGCGGCCTTCGCCGTCGCCACCCCCATATAGGCCGAGGCGATATGCGCATAGCGGCCCGCCGGGGCGTAGCAGCCGACCACGTTGACCGGGATCACACGCTGCCCCGCCGTGACGCCCGGGTGCAGCTCGACCGAGAACTCCCGCAGCGATTCGCGTTGCGCCAGCGCGAACTCCCGCACCTGGCGGATCGCGAAATCGATGTCGGCGCGCACCGACGCGGGCACGTCCCGGGTCTGTTGCCGGACCTGGTCTGGGGTCAGCACGATCTCGCCGTCCCAGCCGTCGAGCTTGCTGGCGTACTGGCGCACGGCGGCCTCGCCATGCGCCTGGATCTCGGCCAGCATGTCGGCCACCACTTTCTGCGCGGTGGCGGTCTCCGTCTGCGGGGTTTTCTCGGCTTGCTTCAGGTAGGTGATCATGGGATTCCTTGCAGGGAAATTCGAATGTAAGCGCTATCATTTCCGGACAAGGTCATACTTGAGAGCCGGAGATTAATGGTGTCCCAAAAATGAAAGCGCTTTCATGCAAGAGTAGTAGGCACGCTGGGAACTGCAAGGAAGGGTTTTCCCTTGGCTACCGGTGCATCACCGCGCGCCATTCCCGGCGTAGTCGTCTCCAGCGCACAGATCGGTGACAATGGCGCAACGGCAAACAGGACAGCAAACGTGCGGCGGACCAGACTTGAAGACGTGGCGAAGCTAGCCGGGGTATCGATGGCGACGGTGTCGCGCGCCCTCTCGTCGCCCTCGCTGGTGCGGGAAGACACCCTGCTGCGGGTGCGCCAGGCCATCGACGCGCTTGGTTACGTTCCGGATGCGTCGGCGCGCACGCTGGCGTCCGGCCGCTCGCGCACCGTCGCCGCGGTGGTGCCGACGCTGGACAACGCCATCTTTTCCCATGCGATCCAGGGCATGCAGCAGGTCCTGGCGGCCGGTGGCTACCAGTTGCTGCTGGGCTCGCACAACTACGATCCGGACACCGAGACCGACGTGGTGCGGGCCCTGTCCGAGCGCGCGGTCGATGCCATGGTCCTGGTCGGCGCCGATCATGCGCCGGAGACGCTGGCGCTGCTGCGGCAATCCGGCACGCGCACCATCCTGACCTGGTCCTTGTCGCACCAGTACCCGTGCATCGGCTTCGACAATTTCGAGATCGGCGCGCAAGCCGCGCGCCATCTGTACGACCTGGGCCACCGCCGCCTGGGCATGATCTCCGGCATCGGCGCGCATAACGACCGCGCGCGGCTTCGCACCGAAGGCTTCCTCGGCACGCTGCGTGCGCTGCATGTGCCGCTGCCCCCCGGCGCCGTCTGCGAGCAGCCCTATACCTTCGCCGGCGGCCGGGCCGGCCTGCGCGCGGTACTTGCCCATGCCCCGGCAACGCCGACGGCCATCTTCTGCGGCAACGACGTGCTCGCGCTCGGCTGCCTGTTCGAGGCTGCCGCCCTCGGCCTGGACGTGCCGCGGCAGTTGTCCATCGTCGGCTGCGACGACCTGCCGATCTCTGCCGAAATCACGCCCGCGCTGACGACCATTGCGCTGGAAAGCAGCGAACTTGGCCGGCAGACCGCGCTGGCGCTGCTGCGCTGGCTGCAGGACGGCATCGAGCCCGGCCGGATGGAAATGCCGGTGGCGCTGGTGCAGCGCGGCACTACCGCGCCGCCGGGCGAGCCAGGGTAGGCAGCCGGCGGCTTTACCGTTGCCGGCGCGGGCGGCACCGTGGGCGCCGACCAGGTGGCGCGCAGCGCGCCGGACGGCTACACCTTCCTGATCAGCGCCGCCGGCGTAATCTCCAACAGCATGATCAAGAAGTCCATGCCGTTCAAGGACGATGCGCTGGTGCCGGTGGTGATGATCGGGCTGGCGCCTTCGGTCATCGTGGTACCGAAGAACGCCCCATACAAGGACCTGCGCGACTTCGTCGAGGCCTCGAAGACCGCAACTGTCGACCGCGCTGGAGCAAGGCTTCCCCGACTTGCAGATTGCGCACTGGGCCGGCGTCCATGCACCGAAGGGCACGCCCGACGCCATCCTTGACAAGGTCGCCGCGGCGGTGGACAAGGCCATGAAAGACCCCGCCGCCGCGGCCAAGCTCAAGCAAGTGGGCATCGAGCCCATCGGCGGCACGCGCGCGGACTTCATCAAGTTTGTCGACGCGGAACGCCGTCGCCTGGGCGAGATCGTCAAGGCGGCGAAGATGCAGGAGAAGTAGGCGCGTTTGCCGCCATGCCGCGCCGTCGGTCAGGCGCCCCGAGGGGGGAATGGCTTTCAGTTAACCACTGTCGTTCCCGCGCCGGCGGAAATGACGGTAGTGTTTGTTAACTGAACGGCATTACCCCGGGGGGGCTGACTCAACTGGCGGCCGCTGCAGCGTCGTGGCGGCTGCCCCAGTTCTCGGCCTGCCGCTCCAGGTGCAGGCGGATAAAGTCCATCAGCGTGCGCGTGGCCAGGGTCGGATAGCGGTTGGGCGCGGTCAGCATGTAGACGCTGTCGCCGACGCCTTCGGCTTCGCATTCGGCCAGCACCTCGCGCATCTGCCCGGACTGCAGTTGCCGCCAGACCGCGTAGCGCGGCAGCAGCGCCACGCCCAGCCCGCCCATCACCGATTCGAACAGGAACGGATAGTCGCCTGACTGGATTCGCGGCGACACGCGCAATGTCATCGGCGTGCCGGCCAGCCATACCTTGAGCGTAAAGCGGCGTCCCAGCGATGCCGGCGCAATCATGTCGCAGCGTTCCAGGTCGGCCACGGTGCGGACCGGCCCGTGGTGGTCCAGAAACGATGCCGACGCGCACAGGCACCAGCCGACCGCGCAGATGCGCCGCGCCACATGGTCGTCCGGCGGCTGCGAGGTGATCTTCAGGGCAACGTCGACTTCGGCCGGGATCAGGTCGCCGATGTTGTCGTTGATCACCACGCGCAGCGATATCTGCGGATAGTTGCGCGCGAACTCCAGCAGCAGCGGTGTCAGGTAGAGGTGGCCGAGGCCGGTTGGCAGGCGGATCCGCACGTCACCGCGCACCACTTCGCCAAGGCTGTCGATCGCGGTGTTGGCGGACTGCAGTTCATCCAGCATGCGCAAGCCATGGGCATACAGCAGCTGCCCCGCCTCGGTCAGCTCGACATGGCGCGTGGTGCGGCGCATCAGCTGCGCGCCGAGATGCTGCTCCAGCAGCTTGAGGCGGCGCGACACGTTGGAGCGCGTCATGCCGCTGCGCTGCGCCGCCGCCGTAAGCGTGCGCGACTCGACCATGGTCACAAAGAGCCGCACCAGGTTGAGATCGAAGCTATTGTCAATCATCAGTCAACACCATTGGCACAAGTCGAGGGATTGTTTCGGCGGGAGGCCAACCCTAGCATAAAGCTCCCGCTTATTGCTGCCGTCGGACTCATGCCCCTTCCGTTCCCTGCCAATCCGCCTGAGGCGGAACTGCCCTTTGCCGGCCTGCGCGTGCTGGACATCAGCCAGGGCATCGCCGGCCCGTATTGCGCCCACATCCTGTGGCAGCAAGGTGCCCAAGTCATCAAGGTCGAGCCGCCCGCGGGCGACTGGGGCCGCAAGGTCGGCGTGGTGCGCGGCGATACCAGCGCGCTGACGCTGGCGTACAACGGCGGCAAGCGCAGCGCCTGCATCGACGCCACCACCGACGCCGGCAAGGCCGTGCTGCTCGGCCTTGCGCTGCAGGCCGACGTGGTGGTGCAGAACTTCCGCCCGCAGGTGGCCGAACGGCTGGGCGTCGGCTATGCCACGCTGGCCGCGCAGCGCCCGGAACTGGTTTATGTGTCGATCAGCGGCTATGGCCCGGACGGTCCGTATGCCGACTACCCGGCGTCGGATTCGGTGATGCAGGCCGATTCCGGACTGATGTTCGCCAACCGCGACGCTGCCGGCCACGCGCGCCGCATCGGCATGCTGCTGGCCGATGCGGCCACCGGCCTGTATGCCGCGCAGGCTTGTGCCGCGGCGCTGTGCCGGCGCTTTCGCAGCGGGCGCGGCGGCCATGTCGAGCTGAACCTGTTCGAGGCCTGCTGCGCGCTGCAGGCCAACAACCTGATCGAGCATGCCCTCGGCGGCGCCGCCGCCGCGGGGCCGGTGAGTGCGCCCAACGGCGTCTACGCCAGCCGCGACGGCAGCGTGACGCTGCTGGCGCTGAACGACGCGCAGTTCGGCAAGCTGTGCCGGGCGCTGGATCATGCCGACTGGCTCGACGACCCGCGCTTTGCCGACAACGCCGCGCGCATGGCGCATGCGGCGCTGCTCGACCAGCTGGTGGCAAGCCGGATTGCCACGCGCACCACCGCGCAATGGCAGGACATCCTCAGCCGGCATGACGTGCTGCATGCCCCGGTTCGCGGCTACGACGACGTGCTGGCGCACCCGCAGGCCGCGCATCGGCAAAGTTTCCAGGCCATCGCGCAGCCCGGGCTGGGGCCGCTGCCCTTTGCCGGCATCCCGGCGCGCGGCATGCGCCGGGATGCCGGCGCGGCGCCGGCCAACGGCGAACATACCGTCGAGATCCTGCGTGAAGCGGGCTTCGGCCACGCCGCCATCGACGACTGGCTGCGGCAGGGCGTGGTGCGGCAGGCCGGTGCGGCCGAGGCAGGTGTCCGATGAAGGCGCTGGTATGCGAGCGGTTCGGCAGCGTGCATGACGTCGCCGTGCAGTCGATTCCGGAGCCGGCGCTGACAGACGCGCACGCGGTAACGATTGCTGTCGAGTACGCCAGCGTGAGCCATGCCACCGGCCTGATGATCGCCGGGCAGTACCAGCGCCGCCCGCCGCTGCCTTTCGTGCCGGGCACGGAGGCCGTCGGCCGCGTGGTTGCCTGCGGCGATGCCGTCACGCGGCTGCGCCCCGGCGACCGCGTGGTGGCAATTGCGGACTGGGGCTGCTTTGCCGAACAGGTTACGTTGCCCGAATACACCGTCTACCGCGTGCCGGACGGGCTGCCGCCAACGGTGGCGCTGCCGGTCCCGATTTCGTACGGAACGGCCTATTGCGGGCTGGTCTGGCGCTGCGCGCTGCGCGCCGGCGACACCGTGCTGGTGCTTGGCGCCGGCGCTGGCGTTGGCCTGGCCGCCGTGGAGATTGCCCGCGAACTCGGCGCCACCGTGATCGCCTGTGCCAGCACCGAAGCCAAGCGTGCCGACGCGCTGCGGCGCGGCGCCACGCACGCGCTGGCGCCGGCAGACCTGGCGGCCGCGGTCAAGGCCCTGACAGGCGGCCGCGGCGCGGACGTGGTGGTGGACCCGGTCGGCGGCGACCTGTTCCAGCAGGCGCTGCGCGCGGCGGCGGCAAACGCCCGCATCCTCAGCATCGGCTTTGCCAGCGGCACCATTCCCCAGGCGCCGGTGAACCTGCTGCTGGTCAAGAACCTGACGCTGCACGGGTTCTTCTTTGGCCGCTACATCGGCTGGACCCCCGCCAATGAACGCGTGCAGCACGCGGCGGCGCTGCAGGAGGTCATGGCGACGCTGTTCGACTGGGCCGCGCGGGGCAAGCTGGCCCCGACCGTGTCCGCGACGTATCCGATCACCGGCCTGGGCGATGCCCTGGACGCGCTGGAATCGCGCCAGGTGGTAGGCAAGGTAGCCATAAAAATCAAGGAGACAGAGACGTGAACACCCGATATCCGAAACCCCGTGCGATCTGGCCGCGGCTGCGCGCGGCGCTGGTGCTGGCCGCCGCAGGCGCCCTGCTGCCCGCTGCCGCCGGTGCGCAGGAATTCCCGCAGCATCCCGTGCGCATGGTGTTGCCCTATCCCGCCGGCGGGCCCACCGACCTGCTGGCGCGCGTGGTCGCGGTCAAGATGGGCGAGAGCCTGGGCCAGGGTGTGGTGGTCGACAACAAGCCCGGGGCCAGCGGGATGATCGGCGCCGAGGCCGTGGCGCGCGCGCCCGCCGACGGCTACACCATCCTCGCCAATGCCTCGCTGCACGTGATCAACCCCAGCATCCAGCCGAAGATGCGCTATGACGCGTTCAAGGACTTCGTGCCGATCACGCAGCTGGCCGACGTCCCGCTGGTGCTGGTGGTCAACAACGCCTCGCCGGTAAGAACCGTGCAGGACCTGATTGCCTATGCGAGGCGCGAGGGCGGCGCGCTCAACTTCGGCTCCGCCGGCAATGCCTCGGCCCAGCACCTGGCCGGTGAGTCGTTCAAGCTGGCGGCAAAGGTGCCGATGCAGCATGTCCCGTACAAGGGCAGCGCCCCGGCGCTGACCGACCTGATGGGCGGCCAGATCCAGCTGATGTTCGATTCCATGCCGTCGGCCATGCCCTTCATCAAGTCCGGCAAGCTGCGTGCCGTCGCCGTCACCACCCCGCGCCGCGCCAGCGCGTTGCCCGACATCCCCACGGTCGCGGAATCCGGCCTGCCCGGCTTCGACATCAGCACCTGGTATGGGCTGTGGGCGCCGCGCGGCACGCCGGCAGCGGTGGTGGAAAAGCTGGCCACGCACGCGGCCGCCGCGCTGAAGCGGCCGGATGTGCGCCAGCAATATGCCGACATGGGCGCCGAGCCGGTCGGCTCTTCGCCCGCCGACTTTGCCCGCTATAACGCAGCCGAAGGCAGGAAGTGGGCGGAAATCGTGCGCCGTTCGGGCGCGAAGGCGGACCAGTAGCGGCAGCGGGGCACCCGACGGCCGGCCCCGCACCGCGTCACCGCCTGAACCACAGCATCGACAACCCGCACGCCACCGCCAGCAGCAGCACCGCGCCGGCGGCGAACAAGGCACCCAGTTCGGTTTCCCTGCGCTCGAGCGCGAAGCGCGCGCTGAGCTGGCGGTAGACCTGGGTCAGGTCGGCCGCCGTGCCGGCGTGGAAGTATTCGCCGCCGGTGATGGAGGCGATCGCGCGCAGCGCCGGCTCGTCGAGCTGCATGAAGTAGGACAGGCTGGATTCCGGTGCGCTCGTGACCTGCTGCGAGCCAAAGCCGACGGTGTACACGCGCACCCCACGCTGGGCGGCCATGCGCGCGGCGTCGAGCGGGTCCGGGCCCGTGGTGCGGCGGCCATCGCTGAGCAGGATCACCGCGCCGTGCCGGTACGAGCCGGGCTGCGCCGCCTGCTGGCTCTGTTCGCGCCGGCGCGCGGCATCGGCCGCGGCGGACTCGTCGAGCGAGGCGCCGCGCCCGGCGCGGTCCGAGCGGCTGCCGAACAGGATCACTTCGAGGTCGATGCCGTCTTCGGGAAACAGCACCGCCAGCGCCTGGAACAAGCCGCTGCCGGTGGCGGTGCCGCGCTGCAGCTGGAAGCGCTCGATCGCGTCGAGCATGTCCTGCCGGTTGTCGGTGGGCGGCAGCACCACTGCCGCGGTACCGGCGAAGGAGACGATGCCCAGCCGCACGCTGGCCGGCAGCCCCACCACAAGGTCGCGCGCGGCCTGCTGCGCGGCGCTGATGCGGTTGGGCGGGACGTCGGCAGCCTCCATGCTGCGCGAGGTGTCCATCGCCAGCACCAGGGTCACGGTATCGGCCGGCAGCGTGATGGTCGCGCTGGGGCGCGCGCAGGCCAGCAGTGCCGCGGCCAGCGCGAAGAAGAACAGCAACGGGGGAATGTGGCGCCGCAGGCGTTGGCGCGGGCCCAGTGCGGCGCGCGGCAATGCAAGGCTTGCATACAGCACCGCGGCCTTCTTGCGCCGCGCGAGCAGGTACAGGTAAGCGGCTGCCAGCACCGGAAGCGCCAGCAGCAACCAGAGCATCTGCGGCCAGAGAAACTGCATGCCCTGCTCCTTGGCGCGTGGGTAAGAGGATGGTACTGTATTTTCCACGGCGGGACGGGACCTCGGGGGCTGCGATGAAACGGGTGACGATCTACGGGTGGGTCTCGGCGGCCGTCGCGCTGGTGCTCGCCGCCGGCGTGGGTTCGGCGTGGCTGCTGCAGCCTAAGCCGCGCGCGCTGACGCAGAAGGACATCGACGCGGCCGTGCTGCACACGCTCGAGACCAAGCCCCTGCCCTCGCGCACCGCCATGGCCGCCGAGGCGGTGCGTGAATCGGTGGTCGAAATCCGCAACTTCCCCGCGCCCGAGAAAACCGCCGATGCGGCGTCCGCGCCGCAGGCCGGGCGTGACGCTCCTGCCACGCCGCCGGAATCCTCGCCTTCGACGCCCCCTGCCCCCGCCATCCCGCCGCTGCCCAACGAACGCCCGCCCGGCAACAGCGCGGAAGACAAGCCGGAATCCCGCCACATCGGCTCGGGCGTGGTGGTGACCGAGCGCGGCGTGATCCTTACCAGCCTCCACGTGATTGCGGGAGCGCGGCGCCTGGAGCTGACCTTCCACGACGGGCACACGTCCGAGGCCACGGTGCTGCAGACCATTCCCGAGAAAGACCTGGCGGTGATCCAGGCCAAGTCGATACCCGACGACCTGCCCGCGGCGACGCTCGGTTCCAGCCGCGACCTGCTGCCAGGCTCGGAAGTGGTCGCGGTGGGCTTTCCGTTCGGCATCGGCCCGTCGGTGTCCGCCGGCGTGGTGTCCGGGCTGGACCGCGAGTTCGTCGCGCCGGACAACAAGCGGACCCTGGACAAGCTGATCCAGTTCGATGCCGCGGTCAATCCGGGCAACTCGGGCGGCCCGCTGGTGAACATGAGCGGCGAGGTGGTGGGCATCGTCACCGCCATCCTCAATCCCGGCAACAGCGGCACTTTCATCGGCATCGGCTTCGCCACCACGATCGAAAGTGCCGGCGTATCCATCGGAACTTCTCCTTTCTGACGCGGGGACCTATGAACGACCAAGCCAGAGGCGCTGCCGACAGCGCCAACCTGATGGAACGCCTGCTGTACGAGGTGAAACGCGTGGTGGTCGGGCAGGACCACTTCCTCGAACGCGTGCTGGTGGCCATCCTGTCCGGCGGCCACCTGCTGGTCGAAGGCGTGCCGGGGCTGGCCAAGACCCTGACCGTCAACACGCTGGCGCGGACCATGAGCGGCACCTTCAAGCGCATCCAGTTCACGCCGGACCTGCTGCCGGCCGACCTGGTCGGCACGCGCATGTACAACCAGGGCACGGGCGAGTTCTCGACGGTGCGCGGTCCGGTCTTTGCCAACCTGCTGCTGGCCGACGAGATCAACCGCGCGCCGGCCAAGGTGCAGAGCGCGCTGCTGGAAGTCATGCAGGAAAAGCAGGTCACCATCGCCGGCGAGACCCATCGCGTGCCCGCTCCCTTCCTGGTCATGGCGACGCAGAACCCGATCGAGACCGAAGGCACCTACCCGCTGCCCGAGGCGCAGGTCGACCGTTTCATGATGAAGGTGCTGGTGGGCTATCCGTCGGAAGAGGAAGAGGTGGTCATCGTCAACCGCGTCACCGGCCCGCGCATCAGCGTGAGCCCGGTGGCGACGCCCGAGCACCTGACCGCGCTGCAGGAGGCGTGCCGCAAGGTGTATGTCGATCCCAGCCTGGTGCAGTACGCGGTGCGCGTGGTCGCGGCCACGCGCAAGCCGGGCGACTACGGCCTGGCCGACCTCGACCGCTACGTGTCGTTCGGCGCCAGCCCGCGCGCCACCATCGGCCTGATCGAAGGCGCGCGCGCGCTGGCCTATCTGCGCGGCCGCCACTATGCGCTGCCCGAGGACGTGACCGACCTGGTGCCCGACGTGTTGCGCCATCGCCTGTCGCTGTCGTATGAGGCCATGTCCGACGGGGTGACGGCCGACCAGCTCATCACCCGCATCACGCAGGCGCTGCCGGTTCCCGAGCGGCCCATGGAATCCCATGTTCGGGCTGCGGCGGACTAAGCGCCGGGACGCCCCGGACACCGCGCCCGGAGCCGGATCCGGATCCGGCGTCGGATCCGGCGTGGCGCTTGCCGGCGTCGGTGCCAGCCAGACCGACGCCCTGCTGCGGCGCCTGGAATGGACCGTGGTGCGCCGCCTCGACGGGCTGCTGCAAGGCGACTACCGCACGCTGTTCCGCGGCTTCGGCCTGGACCTTGCCGACCTGCGCGAGTACCACCCCGGCGACGACGTGCGCCATATCGACTGGAACGTGACCGCGCGGCTGCAGACGCCCCACGTGCGCGAGTACCAGGAAGACCGTGAAGTCGCGGCGTGGTTCTTGCTGGACCTGAGCGGATCGATCGACTTCGGCTCCGGCAGCGTGCGCAAGCGCGACCTGCTGAGCGACTTCACCACCGTGATGGCGCTGCTGCTGACGCGCTACGGCAACCGGGTCGGTGCCGTGCTCTATGGCGGCGCCACCGACGTCGACGCCACGGTGGTGCCCGCGCGCGCCGGGCGCCGCCAGTTGCTGCATCTGCTGCACCGCATGCGCGCCACGCCTGCCGCATCGCCGGGCGACACCCGCCTGCGCGACCTGCTCGAGCGCGCGCGCGCGGTGGCAAGGCGGCGCTCGGTGGTGTTCGTGGTCTCGGATTTCATCAGCGCGCCGGGTTGGCAGGCGTCGCTGGGGATGCTGGCGCGGCGGCATGAAGTGGTCGCGGTGCGGCTGGTGGATCCGCTGGAAACCGCGTTGCCGGACCTGGGACTGGTGGTGCTGCAGGATGCGGAAACCGGCGAGCAGTTGTTCGTCGACACGCATGACCCGTCCTTCCGCAAGCGCTTCGCCGCCGCCGCCGAGGCGCGCGAGGCGGAGCTGCGCCTGGCCTTCGCGCGCGCCGGGGTGGCGTGCCTGACGCTGTCGACCTACGCCCGCCTCGACCTGGCGCTGCTGAGCTTCGCCCGGCAGCGCCGGCGCCAGCAAGGCAGCGCCAAGGCCGCGAACCTCGCCCGGGGGGCCGCATGATCGACGCGATCAGCCGCCTGCCCGTGTTCAGCTTCCTGTGGCCAGGCATGCTGTGGCTGTTCGCGCTGGTCGGGGCGCTGGCGGCGGGCTATGTCTGGCTCGATCGGCGCAGGCGGCACGCGGCGGTGCATTACCCGGCGCTGAAGGCAGCCGGGGTTGCCTCGCGCAGCGGCGCGGGCTGGCGCCGCCACGTGGCGCCCTTGCTGATCCTGCTGGCACTGGCCGCGCTGATCGCCGCGATCGCACGGCCCCAGGCCGTGATGATGCTGCCCTCGCGCATCGAGACGGTGGTGCTGGTGATGGACCTGTCCGGCAGCATGCGGGCCCAGGACGTCAAGCCCAGCCGCCTGCGCGCGGCCCAGCAGGCCGCCACCACCCTGCTGGAGGCGCAGCCCGCCGGCGTCAGCGTCGGCCTGGTGGCGATGGCCGGCACCGCCGCCGTGGCGCAGGCGCCCACCCGCGCCAGGGAGGCCGTCGCCACCGCGATCGAGCGCCTGCAGCCGCAGGGCGGCACCGCGCTGGGCAACGGCCTGCTGATCGCGCTGACCACGCTGTTGCCGGAACTCACGGCCGATGCCGAGCGGCTGATGAACGACGACACCCCGCAGCCCAGGAAACCACGGGCCCTGGCCAATCCGCCCGCCGACACCGAGCCGGTGAAGCCGGGCTCCTATACCTCCGGCGCGATCGTGCTGTTCTCGGACGGCGAGAGCAACGCCGGCCCGGCCGCGCAGCGCGCGGCGCAGCTTGCCGCCGAGCACGGCGTGCGGGTCTATACCGTGGGCGTGGGCACGCCCGAAGGCGTGGTGCTCTCGGTCGACGGCTGGTCGGCGCGTGTCAGGCTGGACGAGAAGGTGTTGAAGGAAGTCGCCGATGCCACCGGCGCCGAGTATTTTCGCCTGGAAGACGCCGCCGAACTGAAGCGGGTGTATCGCGCGCTCAACGCGCGGCTGGCGTTCGACAAGCGCAGCCAGATCGAGATCACCGCGCTGTTCGCCGCGCTGGGCGCGCTGCTCGCGGCCTGCGCGGGGCTGTTGTCGCTGTGGTGGTTCGGGCGCGTGATGTAGCGGACGAATCCGCGCGCATTGGCCGGCAAATCAGCGCGCATTGCGCGGCGTGACCGAGATCGCGATCGCCTCGGTGTAGACCGCCTGCACCTGCTCGCCGGCGCGGACCGCCTTCAGCTGCTTCGGATCCGCGACATGCACGTCCACCATCCGGCCCTGCGGGCCTTTCAGCGTGACCATGCCGGTCTTGGTGTCGACCGCCACCACGTCCGCGGTGACCGTGACCTCGCGCCCGACCATGCCGCCCGGCTTGGCGCCCGGCGCGGCGCGCTGCGTGACCTCGCGCTCGCTGCTGGAGCGGATCCCGCTCTGGCGGTTCAGGCTGACCGACAAGGCTTGCGTGTACTCCGCCGTGACCGCATCGCCCACGCGCAGCTGCCCGAAATTGCGCACATCGTCGCCCACCTGCACGTTGGTAAGCTTGCCTTGCTCGTCCTTGAGGGTGATGGTGCGCGTGGCCGCATCGATGGCCGCCACCGTGGCCGTGGCCTTGACCGTGCCGGTGGTGCGCGACGCGCCCACGCCGGAAACCGAGTCGACGCGGGTCTCGGGTTGCGCCATCGCCATACCGGGCGCGACGGACGCGGCGGCAAGCGCCGCCGCCACGATGAGCTTGCCGGGTTTCATGCCGTTCTCCCCTGGTTCCAAGGTTGCGGTGGGCCACCGTGCGCGCTGCCGGCAAGGTGCCGGCGCGCGTGACGGAAAGGCCTGTTAACCATAGCAGAGGGAGAACGAAGCCGTTGGCGGCCCACCATGCTCACAGCGGCCCCGGCAGCGTCTTCAGGCCCAGCCACAGCACGCCGATGACCACGTTGACCGGCACGCACAGCGCGCCCGGCACGTAGAACAGCGCCGACAGCGCCGGCGCGGACAGCATCAGTTCGACCGCGCTGCCCAGCGCGTAGAAGAACGCGCCGCACCAGAGCCAGCGCCGCATGTAGGTCAGCAGCCAATGGGCGCGCGCCTGGTTGAAGTGCCAGGCGCGCGTGCGTTCGGCGCGGTTGCCGCGGCTGGCGTCCCGGAACAGCCAGCCGAAGAAGAAATAGCGGTACAGCAGGGCGCTAAAGCTCAGCTCTTGCATGATCACTCCTTTGGCCGCTGCCAGCCGGGGGAGTGCGGAAGTCACCCACGCTCGGGGTGCATGCAGCGATGGCAGCGGCAGGTACACCATCAGCGTATCAAAGAAGCGGCGCGAACCCGAGCCACGGATGCCGCGGCATGACTGGCCGCACTAAGACAGTGCAGCCAGTCGCGCGGTGATCGCACGCTGATCACTGCAGGCTGATATCCAGTTGCTGCACCACGCGCTTTTCGCGCTCGAACTGCTCCGCCGCGAACCTGGTGTAGTCCGCGCTGTTGAGGTGGACCGGCTCCAGGTCGATGGCCTCGAGCGAGCGCAGGTAGGCGGGATCCTGCGCGGCCCGGAAGAACGCATCGTGCAGCTTCCTGACCACCGCGGGATCCATGCCCCGCGGGCCGACGATGCCGACCAGCGAGCTGGCGGTGATGTCGTAGCCCCGCTCTTTCAGGGTCGGCACATCCTTGAAGCGCGCAAAGCGCGCGTCGCCGACGATGGCCAGCGGCCGCACCTTGCCGGCGACGGCATATTGTCCCCAGCCCGGGTCCAGCACCGCATCGATGTCGCCGCCCAGCAGCGCCATCATTTCCTCCGCGCCACCCTTGTAAGGCACGAAGGTGAACTTCGCGCCGGCGGCCCGGCCGAGCTTTTCCATCGAGATATGTCCCGAACTGCCGATGCCGACCGCACCGTAGGTCACTTTGCCGGGGTTCGCCCTGGCGTAGGCGATGAACTCTTCGAGCGTCTTCCAGCGCGCGTCGGCGCGCACCACCAGGCCATAGCGGTAGTTGGTCAGGCCGATGATGTAGGTAAAGTCCTTGAGCGGATCGTATGGCGTTTTTTGCAGGTGAGGCATGCGGAAGATGTTGGCCGCGACCATCGACAGCGTGTAGCCGTTCGGCGCCGCGGTCTGGGACATCACCTGGGCCGCCAGCGTGGCCCCCGCGCCCGGCTTGTTGATCGGCACCACGCGCTGGTCCAGCTCCTTGCCGGCGGCCGCCAGCAGCGTGCGCAGCGAGCCGTCGGTAGGCCCGCCGGGCGGGAACGGAATCCAGAATTCGATCGGCTTGGCCGGGAACTCCCCCGCCGCCAGCGCGGCCGGCGCCGCTGCCGTGCACAGCGCCAACGCGGCCATGGCCTTCGCCACTACCGATCGCAAACCATTGCACCTTCCACGCTTTGTGATAGCCACGCGCTGTCTCCTGGTCGTCGTTCTGGTCGTGCCGCTCCGTGCGCGCGGGTGCGCCGTCTGCGGTCGTTTTCGACAGACCTTAGAGCGTCGCGCCAGACGGGCCAATTGCCGTTCTGTTCAATGTCATTGGCAGAAACGCCCGGGATGCCGGCGGGCGCGCAACGGCCCGCTCACGGTGCCATCGCCGCGACCACCGCGCCCAGCACGCGCACGCCCTGCTCTATCTGCGCGGTAGCCAGGCTGGCGTAGCCCAGCACCAGCCCGGCCGCGCGGGGCCGGCCGGCTCCATGCGGCCTCGCGTACAGCGCCGATACCGGGTAAACGCCCACGCCGTGGCGGCGCGCGGCGGCCACCAGCGCCGGCTCGTCCTGTGGCCGCAGCGACGGCAGCCACAGCACCACATGCAGCCCGGCCGCCGTGCCGCTGACCTCGGCATCGCCAGGCAGGTGGCGCGCAATGCCATCCAGCAGGGCCGCGCGGCGGCGCTCGTGCTCGCGGCGCATGCGGCGGACATGGCGCTCGTAGGCGCCGCTGTCGATCAGCGCGGCCAGCACGCGCTGCTCCAGCACGGGCGCGTGGCGGTCGGCCAGCCGCTTGGCCTGCCTGAACACGGGCACCAGTTCCGGCGGCAACACCAGGTAGCCAAGCCGCAGCTGCGGCGACAGCGCCTTGGAGAAGGTGCCGACATAGATCACGCGGCCGTCGGTATCGATGCCGCGCAGCGTGTCGATCGGGCGCTGGCCATAGCGGAATTCACCATCGTAGTCGTCCTCGACGATCCATGCGTCATGGCGCCGCGCCCATTGCAGCAGGGCCTGGCGCCGCCCGATCGGCAGCACCCCGCCCAGCGGGAACTGGTGCGACGGCGTCACGTAGGCCAGGCGCACGCGCTCACCAGCGGGGAGGCTGGCGGTATCCATGCCATGCCCATCCACCCGGACCGGCAGGCAGCTGGCACCGGTGGCTTCGAAGCAGCGCCGGGCCATCAGGTAGCCCGGCTCTTCAAAGACAAAGCCATCGCCGTCATCGAGCAACAGCCGCGCGCACAGGTCGATGGCCTGCTGCGAGCCATGCACCACCACGATCTGTTCCGCCTCGCACGCAAGCCCGCGGGCGCGGCCCAGATAGCCCTGCAGCGCGCGCCGCAGCGATGGCTCGCCTTGCGGCGCCGCGTAGCACAGGCTGTCCTGCTGCCGCAGCAACTCGGCCTGCCAGGCACGCCGCCAGGCCAGCGCGGGGAAATCCCGCCAGGCCACCGCGCCATACAGGAAATCGAAGCGCACCGGTTCCGGCGGCGGCGCCGGCAGGGCCAGGCCCGCGACGCGACGGCCGAACCTTGACAGCACCGGCTCCGCGCTGGCGCGGCGCGCGGCCGGCGGCATGGGGGGCACAGGGGCAGCCAGCGGGCCGGCAATCCGGGCCGCCCGCCCCCTGGCGGTGACCAGGAAACCCTCGGCCGCAAGCTGTTCGTAGGCGGCGGTCACGGTGGTGCGCGATACCCCCAGCTCGGCCGCCAGGCCGCGCGTGGACGGCGCCGGCGCACCCGGCGCCAGCGTGCCGTCGGCAATCTGGCCGCGCAAGAGCTCGTAAATGCGGCGTCCCGCGCCCGTGGCCCCGGGCCGGCCGCCGCCTGGCGGGTCAAACTGGCCCATTAAGATTCCTCGAAACTGGACCTTCCGATTGTGCCAGTTGTCGGCGACAGTATCGAGCATTCAAACTCTTCAAGCCCCTAATGACGTTGAGATAAGCAACCGTCGTCCCCGCGAAAGCAGGGACCCAGTGACTTTCAACGACGCTGGGTTCCCGCTTTCGCGGGAATGACGGTAGGAATGGGAACCTTATCTGAACGGCATTGACCTCCAAGCCCCGCGATGTACATTCCCGACCATTTCGCCGAGCCACGCCCCGAAGCCCTCGCCCGCATCATCCGGGCGCATCCGCTTGGCATGCTGGTCACGCACGGCCAGCACGGGCTGGATGCCGACCACCTGCCGTTCGAGTTCGATCCCGGCACTGGTACCCACGGCGTGCTCACCGCCCACGTGGCGCGGGCCAACCCGGTCTGGCAGCGCTGCCCGGCCGGCACGCCAGTGATGGTCGTGTTCCGCGGCGCCGAGGCCTATGTCTCGCCGAACTGGTATCCGAGCAAGCATGAGACGCACCGCCAGGTGCCGACCTGGAACTACGAGGTGGTGCACGCGCACGGCACCCTCACCGTGCGCGACGATGCGCGCTTCGTACGCGGGCTGGTCGCACGCCTGACGCGGCGGCACGAGGCCGCCGAACCCCGGCCGTGGAAAATGGGCGACGCCCCGCCCGAATACCTCGACGCCATGCTGCGCGGCATCGTCGGTATCGAGATCGCCGTGACGTCGCTGGTGGGCAAGCGCAAGCTCAGCCAGAACAAGGACACGCGCGACCGCCTTGGCGTGGTCGGCGCACTGGAGGCGCGCGGCTGCGCGGAACTGGCGCAGTCGATGCGCAACGCGGTCTGATGCGCTCTCGCCGCAAGCTGCCCACCAACAAGGAATCCCCAACCATGTCGCTGATCCCCTTCCTGATCGCCGCCGTCGTACTCGCCATTACCCCCGGCCCAGCCATCGCCTATGTGGTCGCGCGGACGGTGGCCGGCGGACGCTCGGAAGGCCTTGCTTCCTGCCTCGGCACGGGCATCGGCGGATTGCTCCATGTGTTCGCGGCGGCGGCGGGCCTGTCGCTGGTCATCGCCCAGTCCGCGGTGGCGTTCAGCGTGCTCAAGTACCTGGGCGCGGCTTACCTGGTGTACCTGGGTATCCGGCTGCTGGTGCGCAGGGAAGCGCCTGCCACGGTCGCGGCGGTGCCGGCGCGAGGCGCGCGGCGCGCGCTGGTCGATGGCGTGATGGTCGAGCTGCTGAACGTCAAGACCGCGCTGTTCTTCCTGGCGTTCCTGCCGCAGTTCGTCGCGCCGGGCGCGGCGGCCGTGTCGCAACTGGTGCTGCTGGGCTGCATCTGCGTCACGCTCAACACGCTGGTGGACGTAGCCGTGGTCTTCGCCGCGCATCGCCTGCTCAAGTCGGGCGCCGCGCGCGCGGCACGCGCACGGCTGATGACCCGGGCCTCTGGTGTCACGATGCTGGGGCTGGGCGCGTTCCTGGCGCTGGCGCGGCGCGAGGCGTGACGCTTCGCGTCGGAACAAGTCTGGCGCCGCCGCAAGTAGACCGCTACTTCAGGTACTTCATGGTGGCCACGCCCGTTGCCACCAGCAGTTCCCCGTCCAGCCACACCTCGGCGCGCGAAAAATAGATCGAACGCCCGCGGCGATCGACCATCCCTTTCGCCGTCAGCAAGGTTCCGGTCCCGTTGCTGAGGAAGTTAGACGTCAGCGACAGCGTGACCGCGTGCCGCGGGCTCTCGCCCGGCGCCGAGTAGAGGCCGGCATAGCCGGTGGCGGCGTCGAGCAAGGTGCAGATCGTGCCGCCATGCACCACGCGGCTGCGGTTGAGCATGCTGGGTGCGAGCGGCAGTTCCAGCTCGACGTAGTCGTCGCGCCATTGGGTGATCCGGACCCCGATGCTTTCCAATGCCGGATTGTCGAGGCTGTAAGCCTCGCCCTTGCCTGCCACGATTGCCGCGTCCATCGCCTGGATTTTCCTGTGCTTGATCAAGCCTCCTTTCTGCGCGATCCGTGTGTTTCCGACAATCTGTATTTCGCAAACCGGCCCTTCCGCGTGCGTGAATCCACGCAGGCGCCGCGGCACGCACGGCTTTGACTCGGCATGCAGAACGACCTAGGCTAAGTAGGCTTACCGCGCACTCGGCCACGCGCCAGGTGACGTACCGGCGATGTCGCAAGGTCCGCCAGGACCAGGGAGGGGCTCACCATGAACATGCGGCCAGATCCGACGTTTCACGCCTCGCCGGAGCTTGCAATCCACGCGCCAGCGGAATCCTTTGCCTATACGGTGCTGCTCAGCCCGGGCGGCGCGCAGCCCGATGCGCTCGCGGTGATCGACGTCAAGCCCGGCTCGCCGACCTACAGCCAGGTGGTGCACACGGTGCCGATGACGCATCACGGCGACGAGCTGCATCACTTCGGCTGGAACGCCTGTTCATCGGCGCTGTCTCCCCTGACCGGCCATGCGTTCCTGGAGCGGCGCTACCTGATCATTCCGGGGATGCGTTCGTCGCGCCTGTATATCGTCGACACCAAGCCGCATCCGACCCAGGCGCGCATCCATAAGATCGTCGAGCCCGACGAGATCTTCCGCAAGACCGGCTATTCGCGGCCGCATACCGTGCACTGCGGCCCGGAAGGCATCTATGTCAGCACGCTCGGCGGCAGCGGGCCGGATGGCACCGACGGCACGCCGGGCATCTTCATCATGGATTGCGAGACTTTCGAGGTGCTGGGCCGCTGGGAAATCGACCGCGGCGAGCAGCAGAAACACTACGACTTCTGGTGGAACCTGCCGCGCGACTACATGGTGTCGAGCGAATGGGCCCTGCCGCCGCAGTTCGAGAACGGACTGGTGCCCGAAGACCTGCTCGGCAACCGCTACGGCCACAAGCTGCATTTCTGGGACCTGCGCGCGCGCCGCAACGTGCAGACCATCGACCTCGGCGCGAATCACCAGATGGCGCTGGAAGTCCGGCCCGCGCATGATCCGGTGCGCGAGTACGGCTTCGTCGGCGTGGTGGTCGACACCACCAACCTGGAAGGCTCGATCTGGACCTGGTGGCGCGAAGACGGCAAGTTCCACGCCGAAAAGACCGCGACGATCCCGCCCGAAGCCGCCGACGCCAGCCAGCTGCCGCCGCTGCTGCAGGGCTTCGGCGCGGTGCCGCCGCTGGTGACCGACATCGATCTGTCGCTGGACGACAGGTTCCTCTATGTGTCGTGCTGGGGCACGGGCGAGATGCGCCAGTACGACGTCACCGATCCGCGCAAGCTCCGGCTCGCCGGCTCGGTCCATCTCGGCGGCATCGTCCGCCGCACCCCGCACCCCAACGGCAAGCCCTTCGCCGGCGGTCCGCAGATGGTCGAGATCAGCCGCGATGGCGAGCGCGTCTACTGGACCAACTCGCTGTATTCCACCTGGGACCAGCAGTTCTACCCCGACGGCATTCCCGGCGCGCAGGTCATGGCCCGGGCCGGCGCGGACGGCGGCCTGGAGCTGACCGACGATTACTGGGTCGAGTTTCCCGATGGCTATCGCGCGCACCAGATCCGGCTGGAAGGTGGCGACTGCTCGACCGACTCGTTTTGCTATCCCTCGGCCAGGGCTTGAGCGGGCACGACTGGGAACAGCTTGGCCTGTGGTCGGCGGTGCTGGCCAGCGGCCTCTATCACGGCATCAACCCGGCGATGGGATGGCCGCTGGCGGTATCGAACGGGCTGCTGGCGCACAGCGGCCGTGCCCTGCTTGCCGCGCTGGGGTATCTGGCAGCCGGGCACGCGCTGGCGGTGCTGGCGGTGACGCTGCCGTTCGGCATGCTGGCCGCGCTGGTCGCCTGGCAGGCGCAGATCCGCATCGGCGCCAGCGTGCTGCTGATCGTCGGCGGCATCGCGCTGCTGCTCAGGCGCGGCCATCCGCGCGCACTGGTACGCATCGCGCCATCGCGCCTGGCGCTGTGGTCGTTCGCGGTGGCGATCGCGCATGGCGCCGGGCTGATGCTGGTGCCGATCTATCTGGGCCTGTGCCGCGCCGATAGCGAGCCGGGGCACCAGGCGGCCGCCACGCTGGCCAGCGCCAACCTGGGCATGGCGCTGGCGGTCGCCCTGCTCCATACGCTGGCCATGTTTGCCATGGGCGGCGGCATGGCGTGGCTGGTCTACCGCTACCTGGGACTGCAGTTCGTGTCGCGCAGCTGGTTCAACCTGGAGGCGGTCTGGGCCCTCAGCCTGATCCTGGTGGGGATGCTGGCGCTGGGCCTTGAAGCGTTTGGCTAGGAACCGGGCTCAGCCGGCCAGCCGCGCCGCCAGCCGCCCGCGCGTGATGGCCGCGATCTGGGCCAGCGCCTCGTCCAGTTCCAGCTGCGTGCTGCGGCCGATGCGGCGCTCGAATGCGGCAAAGATGCCTTCGCGGGTGTAGTGGCGCACGCAGATGATGAAGGGAAAGCCGTGGCGCGCCTGGTAGTCCGCGTTGAGCTGGTCCAGCGTGGCCTCCTGCTGCACCGACATCGCATCCAGTCCGGCGCTCTTCTGCTCGGCGTTGGAATCCGCCGTCATCGTGCCCGCGCGGATATTGCGTGCCGACAGCTGCGGGTGCAGGTTGAGGAAATCGCGCTGGCGCGGCGCATCGAGCTTGCGCACCACGTCCATCATCGCGCCATGCAGCGCCGCCACCGAGGCGAACGGCCGCTGCGCCCAGGCGCCTGCCGCGGCCTGCGGAAAGTGTTCGAACACGCTGCCGAAGGCCTCGGCAAAGGCCGCTTCGTCCAGCGCGTTGACCGACGCCAGGTCGAGGAGGTGAGACATGGAGGCTTCTCCCGTAGGGGTCCCGCGCAAGGGGATCGTTGGATACGGGGCCGAGTATAGGAACGCCCCGCCGCAGCGGCGAGAGCCCGCGCCCTATAGATCGCATAACAGAAACCGATACCGCTAGCGGTGCATGTCGCGCAGGTCTCGCAATTCCTGCGAGGCCGCACTCAGCATGCCGCGCAGCCAGACATGCGCGGCCGAGCGGTGGCGCGACGGGTGCCACAACTGGTAGAAGCGCATGAAGGGGAACTCGATCGGCGGTTCCAGCACCGCCAGCGGCACATGCTGCGCATGGTAGTTGGCGAAGTGGCGCGCGGTGGTCAGGATCAGGTCGGTGCCGGGGATCAGGCTGGGCGCGAGATTGAAGTAGGGACAGCTGACCCGGTTGTCGCGGTGCACGCGCATGGTGCTCAGGCCCGCGTCGACCAGGCCGCGCTGGTCGCGCGAGTACGGCGTCGGCACGATATGCGCCGCGCCCAGGTAGGCCTGCGCGGTGAACTTGCCGGGCTGCGCATGCACGCTGTCCTGCGCCACCACGCACACCACCTCGTCTTCCAGCAACACCGACAGGTGCAGGTGCTCGGGCGGATTGGGCCAGTTGCCGATCACGATATCGACCGCGCCCGCCGACAACGCCTGCTCATAGTCGAAGCTGGTCCCGAGCGGCAGCGCCGACAGCCGCGCGTGCGGCGCGGCGCGGCGCACGGCGCGCACCACATGGGCAAAGAACGGCGGCGCCAGGTAGTCCGGCATCGCTACCACGAAGCTCTGCTCGGTGGTGGCCGGGTCGAAGCGGTCGTCCGAGACCAGCAGGTTGTCCAGCGCGCTGAGCGCGGCCTGCGCGTTGCGCGCCAGCTGCAGCGCGCGCTCGGTCGGCACCATCACGTTCTTCTCGCGCGTCAGCAGCGGGTCGTTGAAGATCGCACGCAGGCGCTTGAGCGCGGCGCTGATCGCCGGCTGCGACTGGTTCAGGCGGATCGCCGTGCGTGACACGCTCTGCTCGGCGATCAGGATGCACAGCACGCGCAGCAGGTAGGTGTCGAACGGGTCGTCGGCGCGAATCATGTCGGGTCCGTGGCAAAAAGGGTGAAGGCATGGCGGGTGCGGCTGCCGGCTCCCGCGGCGGTGCCGGCGCGCCAGGCATGGCGACTTTGTAGCGTGTCGCGCACCGCACGGCAACCGGTCGAACCCGGACAAGGCGGCGCCGCACAGCCCCCGCGGCGCCCCCGCAGCGGTCCGATCAGGGTAATCCATAGGTCCGCCCGAAGCTGCGCCGGGTTCCCGCAAACCCGCGCCGAACAAGGGATCGCGGCCCATATCGATGCTGCTATGGGGCCTATACCAGCCCCCTCGTTCCGCATCGGCGGGCCATTCATATACTTGCTCCCAATCCGGCAGCGGCAGCCGCGGCGGACCGCATGCACCGGCGCCAGGCCCGGCCTGGCTGAACAACACAAGACAGGAGACATCATGTCGATCACGAAACAAGGCGTCCCGGTATTCGCCGGCGCCGCCGAAGACGCCGAGGACAGCGTCTACCGCAAGGTAACCTGGCGCCTGCTGCCCTTCCTCGGGGTGCTGTGGGTGCTGGCCTGGCTGGACCGCGTCAACATCGGCTTCGCCAAGCTGCAGATGCTGGACGCGCTGCGCTTCAGCGAAGCCGTGTACGGGCTGGGCGCGGGCATCTTCTTCCTGGGCTACTTCTTCTTCGAAGTGCCGTCGAACATGCTGCTGCAGAAGATCGGCGCCAAGAAGACGATCATGCGCATCACCATCTGCTGGGGCGTGATCTGCATGCTGCAGAGCTTCGTCACCACGCCCGCGCAGTTCTACATCCTGCGCTTCCTGCTGGGCGCGTTCGAGGCCGGCTTCTACCCCGGCGTGATCCTGTACCTGACCTACTGGTACCCGTCGCAGCGCCGCGCGCGCGCCTTCGGCACCTTCATGTCGGCGTCGGCCATCGCCGGCGTGCTGGGCGGCCCGCTGGCGGGCTGGATCATGACCGGCATGGCGGGCGTCAGCGGCATGCACGGCTGGCAGTGGCTGTTCATCCTGGAAGGCATCCCGTCGGTGCTGGCCGGCATCTTTGCCTGGTTCTACATGACCGACAAGCCCGAGCAGGCGCGCTGGCTCTCCGACGCCGAGAAGCGCGTGGTGCAGGACGCGCTCAAGCGCGACCACGCCGCCATGGGCGAGCGCGGCCACGACTGGCGCACGCTCTTCACCAACCCCAAGGTGTGGCTGCTGATCGCGATCTTCTTCTGCCTGCTGTGCGCCAACTCGACGCTGACCTTCTGGATCCCGACCATCATCAAGGACGTGGGCTTCACCACGCCGATGGCGGTGGGCTGGATCGCCGCGGTGGCGTATCTGTGCGGCGCCGCCGGCATGATCCTCAACGGCGCGCATTCCGACCGCCGCAATGAAGTGCGCTGGCACTTCAGCGGCGCGGCGCTGGTCGGTGGCGGTGCCATGGCCGTGCTGGCGGTGCTGCTGGGGGCGCAGGTGCTGTCGCCGGTGATCGCGCTGCTGGCCATGACCGCCGCGCTGGTCGGCACCATGAGCGCGATCCCGGTGTTCTGGCAGCTGCCCAACCGCTACCTGGCCGGCAGCGCGGCCGCGGTGGGCGTGGCGCTGATCAACTCGGTCGCCAACCTGGCCGGCTTTGGCGCGCCTTATGTGATGGGGCTGGTCAAGAACACCACCGGCAAGCTCACCTCCGGGCTGTACCTGGTGGCAGTGATCGAAGTGCTGGCGGCAGTGCTGGTGCTGGTGGGCATCCGCCAGCTGCGCGGCAAACCTGCCCGTCAAGGAGCCTGACATGGACGAACACAATGTTGATCCCGCGCGCCGGCGCTTCGCGCTGCAATCGATGACGCTGGGCGGCGGCGCGCTGCTGGCCGGCGCCAGCTGGGGCGCCGCGCCGCAGGCACCGGCCCCCAACCAGACCGCCGCGCCGGTGCAGCAAGGCGGCCTGAGCCCGCGCCTGACCCTGCATGCGCTGGACACCTACCACGGCACACCCGCGGCCGGCATGCGCGTGGAGATGTTCCGCATCGACCATGGCCAGCGCACGCCGCTGCAGACCGTCACGCTGGCCGCCAACGGCCGCAGCGAGCCGCCGCTGCTGATCGGCGACAGCTACCGCACCGGCACCTATGAGCTGATCCTGCACGCCGACGAGTACTTCGCCGCGCGCAAGGCCAGCCTGCCGCAACCGTCGTTCCTGTCGAAGATCCCGCTGCGCGTGCGCGTCACCGACGCCGGGCAGCGCATCCACCTGCCCGTGCTGTTCGGGCCGTGGAGCTACAACTACTACCGCGGCAGCTGAGCGCGCGGCCCAACCCGGAGAGATCGCATCATGGCAGGTATCAGCACCCATGTGCTCGACGTATCGCTGGGCCGCCCGGTGGCCGGCATGCAGGTCGAGCTGTTCGACGTCGCGGTGCAGCCGCCCCGGCTGATCGCGCGCACCCGCACCAACCACGACGGCCGCACCGACACGCCGATGCTGCCGCCGGCCCAGGCGCGCACCGGCGAGTTCGAGCTGCGCTTCTGGGTGGCGGACTACTTCCGCACCCCCGACGTGTTCGCCGACATCGTGCCGGTGCGCTTCACCATCGCCGATGCCGCGCAGCACTACCACGTGCCGCTGCTGTGTTCGCCGTGGAGCTTCGGCACGTACCGCGGCAGTTGAACGCCAGGTGATTGTCGTCCCCGCGAAAGCGGGGACCCAGTGACTTTCAACGACGCTGGGTTCCTGCTTTCGCGGGAATGACGGCAGGGATTGAAAACTTCTCTGAACGGCATCAGCGCGGCTTGCGCACCTCCGCCTCCGCGTGCGACAGCACCTTGCCGTCGCCCGACCGGGGCATCATCGGCGGCACCGGCTTGCCGGTGCGCTTTTCCACCAGTTGCGAGCGGCGCTCGCCGCGCGCGAACAGATGGTGTTCGCCCCATTGGCGCAATGCCACCACGATGGGGAACAGGCTCTCGCCCATTTCCGTCAGCACGTACTCCTGGTAGGCACTGCCGTCCGAGGCCGGCCGCGTCGCCAGGATGCCGGCGTCCACCAGCCGGCGCAGCCGGTCGCACAGGATATTGCGCGCCACCGCCAGACTGCGCTGGAAGTCGCTGAAGCGGTGAATGCCGTCGAAGGCATCGCGCACGATCATCAGCGACCAGCGGTCGCCGACCAGCGCCAGGGCGCGCGCCACGGGGCAGGTGTCTTCGCTCGGGTCCTTGCGGGTGGCCATGTCTGGTTTGCCTTGGGCGTGTCGCCCCACTGTCAAAGTGGTTGCATTTTAAAACCAGCAGGCTTACGCTCCAACTGGTTTTATTTTGAAACTACTTTGACCGCATCGATGCGCATGGAAACCTGCTCGCCTGCGTCTGAGACAGCATCGCCCCCACCCCACCCCGCGTCAGTGCCCGCGGCCTTGCCGCGCGCCGCCGTGCTGCTGTTCGCCTGCGCCAGCGGCCTGAGCGTGGCCAACGTCTATTACGCGCAGCCACTGCTGGATGCGCTGATGGCCGATTTCCACATCGGCGCCGCGGCCGTCGGCGGCGTGGTCACCGCCACCCAGGCCGGCTGCGCGCTGGCGCTGGTGTTGCTGGTGCCGCTCGGCGACCTGTTGCCGCGCCACCGCCTGATGCTGGCACAAGTGCTGGCGCTGGCCGGCGCGCTGGCTGCGGTAGCGCTGGCGCCGTCGGTAGCGATGCTGCTGGCGGGAATGCTGCTGACGGGGCTGCTCGGCACCGCCATGACACAGGGACTGATCGCCTATGCCGCCGCCGCCGCAGCGCCGCAGGAACGCGGGCACGTGGTCGGCACCGCGCAGGGCGGCGTGTTTGCCGGCTTGCTGCTGGCGCGCGTGGTCGCCGGCGGCGTCAGCGACCTGGCCGGATGGCGCAGCGTCTATGTCTGCGCCGCCGCGGCGATGCTGGTGCTGGCGTTGCTGCTGTGGCGCTCGCTGCCGGCGGTGCCCGGCCCCGCGCAGCGGATGCGCTATGCCAGCCTGGTGGCGTCGATGTTCGCGCTGCTGCGCCGCGACCGGGTCTTGCAGATCCGCGGCATGATCGCGCTGCTGATGTTCGCCGCGTTCAATATCTTCTGGAGCGCGCTGGTGCTGCCGCTGAGCGCCCCGCCTTACCAGCTCTCCCACACGGCCATCGGCGCCTTCGGCCTGGTCGGCGCGGCGGGCGCGCTGGCCGCGGCGCGCGCGGGGCGCTGGGCGGACCAGGGCCTGGGCCAGCGCACCACGCTCGCGGCGCTGGTGCTGCTGGTGGCCGCCTGGCTGCCGCTGTCATGGCTGGACACCTCGCTGTGGCCGCTGGCGCTCGGCATCGTGCTGCTCGACCTGGGCGGGCAGGCCATCCATGTCACCAACCAGAGCATGATCTTCCGCGCCGACGCCACCGCGCACAGCCGGCTGGTCGGCGCCTACATGCTGTTCTACGCCACCGGCAGCGGCCTCGGCGCGATGGCGACCACGGCCACCTATGACGCTGCCGGATGGCACGGCGTCTGCATGCTGGGCGCGGGGGTCAGCCTGCTGGCGCTGGGGTTCTGGGCCGGCACGCGGCGATGGATGCCGGAGCGGCCCACACCGTAGCCGTGCCTCACCCGTTCAGGCGAAAACTGCGCGCAAGCGGGGGAACATCCGGGCAGGAAGGCCTTAGAATCTCGCATCCAACCCGAATCCATCACGTGACAGCCCTTTCCCGCCTGAAGATGAAGCAGCTCTCCCTGCTCTGCGCCGCATTGCTGGCCGCCGTTTCCGTTCAAGCCGCAACCACCGCGACCCAGCCTGAGCCCGCCGCCAACACCGCGGCGCCGCTGGGCCTGGAACTTGGCAAGGCCAGGTGCTCGCGGCTGGCGCCGCCGCAGAACCATGCCAGGACCGGCACCTCCGAATGGGCCGGTGGCGATACCGTGGAGCTGAAGCACCTGGAGCGCTTCCACCTGCCCGGCCTGTCGCGCGTGGTGCTGAACTGCGATGCGCAGGATGCGGTGGCGCTGATCACCATGACCTTCGAGCGCCCGGCGCTGGACGAGGTGCGCCGCAAGCTCGACCAACGCTATGCCGCCCTGCGCAAGACCGAAGGCGCGGCCGAGAACGGCTACGCCGAGTGGAGCGCGGCCAATGGCACGCTGGAGCTGCTCTACGGGCGCGACAGCCGGCACTTCACCGTGGCTTACTGGGCCAGGGGCGCCAAGGCGAAATACTTCTCCTACAGCGGCGGCGGCAACAAACCGGCGGCACCGCCCCAGCCTGCGCCGCTGTAGCGGCCGGCGTTGCCGGGCGTCGAGATCATCACTGCACGACTTTGATGCGCTGCATGATTCCTTTGTATGGAAGGCGCCGTCTCGCCTATGCTTTCCAGTGCGGCAACGAAAAAAACCGCGCGTACTGATGAACTGAAAACAAGAAGGGGCAAGTCCCCACAAGCGGAAAGCACCGTGCGGCTGGCGCCTTCCGGCTTTTGCCTTGGCCTGAGTCACGGGGTGAATCGACGCACACGAGCATGTGGGGGCTCGTGGGCGGGATGCGCCGTTGACGACAACATGACAGACCAATTCCTGTTCAGCAAGCCGTTCACGTTTCTCGCCTGCGCCGGCATGACGGAAGTCAGGGACGGCATCGAGGCACTGGAAACGCTTCCGGGCCACTTGTTCTGGCTGGAGAACGAGGACTTCATCCGCCGCGTCTACGTGCCCGATTTCCTCGAGCAAAGCCGCGCCGCCCTCGAGGCCGCGATGCCGGGCGGGCCGGAACTGATCGACGCCCTCGCGCCCGAGATCCGCCGCAGCGCGGCGGTGCTGCCGGCACTGCGCCAGCTGTCCGCGGACCAGGCCGCCCTGGCCCACTCATACTGCTACTGGAGCTATTGCGCCGATGTGGTCGGGCGCGCCCAGGGCATCCCGCGCAGCGCCATCGCGCGCCAGTTCGAGCGCGACGTGGCCCCGCGCGACGGCGCGCACAAGCTGCAATGGCTGTGCCCCTGCTGCGGCGGCCGGGCGCAGTACCAGGTCGATGGCTTGCTGGCGACGCAGCGGCCCGTGCGCCAGGGCGGCTTTTCGCTCGAATGCGCGCATTGCGGACACCAGGAGCGGCTCTATGCCGGCTTCCTGCACGCGGGCCGGCTCGAATGCCGCTGCGCGCTGTGCACCGGCTTTGTCCAGTCGCTCGCAGGCCAGCTGGCCCGCGCCGCGCGCAAGCTGTGCGCCAGCCTGGAAGACTATGCCTGGATGCACGCGGTGGATACCGCCGCGGAAATCGGCGAACTCAGGGAGATCTCGCTGCAACGGATTGCACATGGGGACAAGCCTTCCGCCAACGCGATGGCGTTTGCGGCGGCGGCCCAGTCCGGCGAGGTGCACACCATGGCGGAGCTGCTCGCCCGCATCGACCCCACGCTGGAACGCCGGCTCGACAAGAACCCCAGGGCCTGGGCGCTGCTGTGCGAGCTGCTGCGCGAAGGCGTGGTCGACGGTGAATGCACTATCTACGACCACGACGGGCGCAAGCACGTGGCGCTCGAGATCTCCCTGCTCGACGACGACCCGGCGCTCGACGGCGGCACGGCGCAGGACGCTCTCGCGACCCTGCTGCGGGGCTACTCGCCGGCCGAGCCCGAGGCCTTCGTCGGCTGGCTGAAGGCGCTGAAGCGGCTGCATCTTTGCACCGGCCGGTTCAATGCCGCCGTCGACGTGTCGTGGAAGCCCAACCTGGAGCACTGCCGCATCCTGACCGCGCGCTGGCTGCAGGACACGGCGCCGATGGCGCCGTTGGCCGCGCACGGCAGCGCCGCGTGGCCGCCGGCAACACAGCGCGCGCGCAGCCCGGAACGCCCGGTGTATCTCGATGCCGAACTGGAAGCGGTGCAGCTGCTCAAGGCGCTCGGCTACATCCTGCTCAGTCCGGAAGACATCCGTTCGCAACGGGATCCCGCGGAGTCCACCGGGCCCGACTGAGCGCATCGACGGCGGCCTGGCCCGCCGCGTACCACGCATATCGAATCGCGGATTTATTCGTTGGTGTGCGGACGCGGCGCGCGTACGTTCGGGGGTTCCGATACTGAACACCCCGAACGCCCCGAACTCCATGACCGCTTCCCGACGCCAGTTCCTGCGCCGTGGCGCCGCCGCCTCGGCCGCGCTCGCTTCCGGCCCCCTCCTTACCTTCACCACCTTCGCCGCCGGCGAGGCGCGCGCCCAGGGCCGCCCGGTGCTGAAGGCCGGCGACCAGAAAGGCGGCCTGCGCGCGCTGCTCGAATCCGCCAATGCGCTCGAGCACCTTGGCTACGACATCCAGTGGACCGAGTTCCCCGCCGCGGCGCCGCTGGCCGAGGCGCTGAACGCGGGCGCGGTCGACAGCGGCCCGATCGGCGATGCACCGGCCATCTTCGCGCTGGCGGCCGGCACGCGCATCCGGCTGATCGGCGCGAACCGCTCTGATCCCTACGGCACCGCAGTGCTGGTGCGGCCCGACTCGCCCCTGCGGCAGGCCGCCGACCTGAAAGGCAAGAGCATCGGCACCAACCGCGGCTCGATCGGTCACCTGATCGCGCTCAAGGCGCTGGAATCGGCCGGACTGAAGCCGGACGACGCCAACCTGCGCTTCCTGCCGCCCGCGGATGCCAAGCTGGCGCTGAGCAGCGGCTCGATCGATGCCTGGGCCACGTGGGAACCCTACACCGCGATGGCGGAAACCAGCCAGCACGCACGCGTGCTGGTCAGCGGCCGCGGGCTGTGGTCCGGCCTCAGCTACCTGGCCGCGACCGACGCGGCGCTGGCAGGCAAGCGCGCGCTGCTGCAGGACTTCCTGCACCGCGTGGTGCGCGCGCAGCAGTGGTCCTACCAGCATGTACCGGAGTTCTCGGCGACGCTGGCGCGCATCATCGGCATCTCGCCGCAGGCGGCACGGCTGCAGTTCGAGCGGCGCCGCACGCAGTGGCGCCCCATCGATGCCGCGGTGATCGCCGAGCAGCAGCGTACTGCGGATTTCTACCTGAAGGCCGGCCTGCTCAGGCAGCGGCTCGATGTGCGCCAGACCTTCGACTCCGGGTTCTCCCTGAGCGCCTGAGCGCCGGAGCGCCTCTGGCGAGGCCCCGGCTCCCGCCGCGGCCGGTACAGGAATTCCATGATTGACGCAGCCCCGCGCCAGCGCTCCCCGCGGCCCGGCGCGGCCTGCGCGCGCGCGTCCGGTTCTGGCCCCAGCGAATCCCGGCAACTGGTCCTATAGGCCCGGAATCGCGCTCACCTATAAAGCCGTGACCCCCAAAACCATTTCTCATCCGAGGAGCACTACCATGCGGTGGATCAAGCAGATCGCGATGTATTTCGCCCTGGCGGCGGCGCTGGCGCCGGCCGCACAAGGCGTGCATGCGCAAGGCAAGAATGTAGTGATTGCTTACCAGGACATGGTCGTGCCCTGGCGCTACGCACAGGACATGAAGGAGCTGGAAAAGCAGACTGGCTACACGGTCTCGTTCCGCCAGTTCGGCGGCGGCGGCGACGTGATCCGCGCCATGGCGTCGGGGCAGATCGCCATCGGCGAGGCGGGCACGTCGCCGATCGCTTCGGCGCTGTCGCAAGGGCTGGATGTCGAGCTGTTCTGGATCCTGGACGACATCAACGCGGCCGAAGCCATGGTCGCGCGCAACGGCAGCAAGATTGCCAGCGTCGCCGACCTGAAGGGCAAGCGCATCGGCGTGCCGTTCGTGTCGACCACGCACTACCACACGCTGGTCGCACTGGAGCGCGCCAAGATCAATCCGAAGGACGTGCGCATCGTCAATATGCGCCCGCCCGAGGTGGCCGCCGCATGGGAGCGCGGCGACATCGATGCCACCTTTATCTGGGATCCGGTGCTGGCCAAGCTCAAGCAGTCCGGCACGGTGCTGACCACCTCCGGGCAGATTGCCGCCGACACCGGCAAGGCCACCTTCGACGGCATGATCGCCAACAAGAAGTTCGCGCGCGAGAACCCGGACTTCATGGTCAAGCTGGTGCGCGTGCTGGCCGCGGCGGATGACAACTACCGCAAGAACAAGGCGTCCTGGACCGCGGACTCGCCCATGGTGAAGGCGGTGGCCAAGATTTCCGGCGCCAAGCCCGAGACCGTGCCCGCCAGCATGGCGCTGTACAGCTTCCCCACGCTGCAGGAGCAGGTCTCCGAGCGCTGGCTCGGCGGTGGCGCGGCGCGCGCGCTGCAGTCCGCGGCACAGTTCCTCAAGGAGCAGGGCACCATCCAGACCGTGCTGCCGGACTACGGCCCGGGGGTCAACGCGGAATGGGCCAGGCGCGCCTTGCGCTGAAACCGCGGCACATCACAGCAGCCGGCCGCCGCGCCCACGCCTTTTGCAGCGCGCCGGCCCGGCCAGTCCAGTTCGGGGAGCCATCATGTACCAGCTTGAAATCGATAATGTCAGCGTCAATTACGGCACGGCGGGCGGCGCGAAGACGCTGGCCCTGTCGCAGGTCAACCTCACCATGGAGCGCGGCGATTTCGTGGTCGCGCTGGGGGCCTCGGGCTGCGGCAAGACCACCTTGCTGTCTTGCATCGCGGGCTTCATGGAACCGTCGGAAGGCGAGATCCGGCTGAGCGGCAAGCCCGTGCACGGCCCCGGCGCTGAACGCGGCGTGGTGTTCCAGAAGCATGCGCTGATGCCCTGGCTCAGCGTCGAGGACAACGTTGCGCTGGGCCTGCGCCTGCGCGGGGTGAACCGTGCCGAGCGGCTGCGCATCGCCCATGAAAAGCTGGCCGCGGTCGGCCTGGAAAGCGTCGCCGCCAAGCCGGTCTACCAGCTCTCGGGCGGCATGCAGCAGCGCGTGGGCATTGCCCGCGCGCTTGCCTGCGATCCGGCGGTGATGCTGATGGACGAACCGCTGGGCGCGCTCGACGCGCTCACGCGCGAGTCGATCCAGGCGCTGATCCTGAAGCTGTGGGCGCGCGAGCAGAAGATCGTCTTCTTCATCACGCACAGCGTGGAAGAAGCGCTGTTCCTGGCCACGCGGCTGATCGTGATGACGCCCTCGCCCGGGCGCATCGCGCATACCTATGAACTGCCGTTCGCGCGCCGCTTCATCGAATGCGGCGACGCCCGCGCGGTCAAGTCCGACCCGGAGTTCATCCGCTACCGCGAAGAGATCGTCGACCTGATCCATGCCACCGCCTGAGGAGAACCAGATGTCCGCAACCGTCCAACGCATCGAGTCCCCGCCGCATGCCCCCGCGGCATCGGCGGCCGCGCCCGCCCGCCCCATGAAGACCGTGTCGGGCTACCGCCTGCCGGGGGAAGGATCGAGCTCGCGCATCTCCACCATCACCGTGGTGCTGCTGCTGGCACTGTGGTGGCTGGCCAGCCATCTGCGCTGGCTGCCGCCGCTGTTCCTGCCCACGCCGGAGTCCATCGTCACCGCCTTCATCGATGCCTGGCAAGGCAACCTGCAGGGCGGCCAGCCGCTGACCGAGCATTTCGCGGCCAGCATGGTGCGCGTGTTCGGCGCCTTCGCGCTGGCGGTGGCCACCGCGGTGCCGATCGGCGTGATGATGGGCGTGTCGCGCATCGCGCGCGGCATCTTCGATCCGCCGATCGAGTTCTACCGCCCCCTGCCGCCGCTGGCCTACCTGCCGCTGATCGTGATCTGGTTCGGCATCGACGAGACCTCGAAGGTGCTGCTGATCTTCCTGGCCTGCTTCGCGCCGCTGGCGATGTCGGCGCAGGCGGGCGTGCGCTCGGTCACGATCGAGCAGATCAACGCGGCGTACTCGATGGGCGCGAGCCCGTGGCAGGTGGTGCGCCATGTGGTGATCCCGGCGGCGCTGCCCGACATCCTGACCGGCATGCGCATCGCCATCGGCTTCGGCTGGACCACGCTGGTCGCCGCCGAGATGGTTGCCGCCACCGCCGGGCTGGGACAGATGGTGCTCAACGCCTCCAACTTCCTGCGTACCGACGTGGTGATCATGGGCATCGTGCTGATCGGGCTGATCGCCTATGTGTTCGACCTGCTGATGCGCAAGCTGGCCAAGTGGCTGGTGCCCTGGAAGGGACGGATGTGAAGCCGGCGGCCCCGGTCCCTGTTACGCGGGGCCGGGCAGGCGGTAACATGGCGGGGACTCTCGCCGGAGCGGATCCGGCACCCCGCCACCTGACATGACCCGCTGTTCTCCCTTTGCTCGCGCTTGCCTTGCCGCCGCCGGCCTGATCTGCCTTGGCATCGCCCGGGCCTCCGACCTCGACTGCGACCCGGCCGCCACGCCAGCCTCTGCCCCCCAGGCGCAGCGGCTGATCTGCGAATCCGCCCTCTTCTCCATGGGTTACCAGCGCATCCACGCCGACCAGCAACGGTTGCTCAAGGCGGGCGCGATCACCACGGCCGATATCGCGGCGTTCCGCGGCAAGCGGGATCAGTGCGGCACGGCCACCTGCCTGGATGCGGTATTCCGGGAGTGGCGGGCCTTCGCGGCCCAGGCCCGTGCCAAGCCCTAGGCGCCGCGTCCTGCGCATGCGCCCGCTGCCCCCGGATGCGCCGGACATGCTCCCGCCCCGGCCTTGATACAATCCCGGTTCACACAACGGCAGACATCATGGGCTTCGAACAACTGGCAGCACTCAGGGACCAACTCGCCAAGAAGGCGGCCGCCGAATCCAGAAAGGACGAGCGCAAGGGCCCGCGCCAAGGCGCGACCACCGGCGACACGTCCAAGGGCGCATCCAAGAGCGCATCCAAGGGTGCGCCGAAGCGCCCTCGCGACGGCGAGCGCACTGGCACGAGTGCGAACATGCCCGCGGGCGCCAAGGGCCGCCGCGCTGCGCCTGCCGCGGCCCCGGCCAAGCCGGTCGACCCGGTGGTGCATTCCATTGCCCGGCTGCAGAAGCATTTCCCCAAGGCCTTCCCCAAGAACCCGGCGCCCAAGGTGCCGCTGAAGATCGGCACCTTCGAAGACCTGACCCAGCACGCCGGAAAGCTCGGCCTGAACGAGGCGGAACTGCGTGAGGCGATCCGCACCTGGTGCAGCGGCTCGCGCTACTGGTCGTGCATGGTCGAAGGCGCCAAGCGGCTGGATCTGGACGGCAACGAGGCCGGCGAGGTGACCCAGGCGGATGCCAAGCGCGCCCAGCAATTGAAGGCGCGGCGCGCCGGCGCCGCGCGCCAGAAGGCCAAGGCTGCAGCGCCTGCAGCCGCTGCAGCGTCCGACGCTCCGGCCGCTCCTGCCGCGGCGGAGACCGTCTCGGAGTCAGCCGCGGCGCCTGCCGAGGCACAGGCGCAGGCGACGCCGGCTGCGCCAGAGTCCCCGGAAACGCCCTGACACGCGCCGCCGGCCGTCCGGCGGCGTCTACGCCAGCACCGCGCGCGCGATCACCGTCCGCTGGATTTCCGACGAGCCCTCGTAGATGCGCAGGATGCGCGCATCGCGCACCAGCCGCTCCAGCGGCATGTCCCGCGTGAAACCGTAGCCGCCGTGGATCTGCAGCGCGGCATCGGTGACGAACCCCACCATCTCCGACGCATAGAGCTTTGCCATCGACGCCTGCTCGGTAAAGGGCTCGCCGTCCCGGCGCCGCGCCGCGGCCTGCAGCGTCAGCAGCCACGCCGCCTCCAGCCGCGTGCGCATGTCCGCGAACATCCATTGCAGGCCCTGCTTGCGCGCCAGCGGCTCGCCGCCGACCTGGCGCTGCCTGGCCCAGTCCACCGCGCAGGCCAGCGCCGCCTCGGCGATGCCCAGGCTGGTGGCGGCCACGTCGAGCCGGCTGTTGTCCAGCACTTTCATCGCGGTGCGGAAACCCGTGCCCTCGGGCCCGAGACGGTTGGCGGCGGGCACGAAGCAGTCGAGCGCCACCTCATGGGCCGGGGCGCCGTGGATGCCCATCAGTTTCTCGGCCGGCGCCACCTGCACGCCATCGCTGTGCCGGTCCACCACGAAGGCGCTGATGCCGCGCGTGCCCGCGTCCGGGTCGGTCTTGGCATATACCACGATAAAGTCGGCCGCCTCGGCATTGGAAATGAAGTGCTTGACCCCGCGCAGTCGGTAGCCATCGCCTTCCGGCGTGGCGCGCGTCGCCATGTCGGCCGGGTTGGAGCCGGCACGCGGCTCGGTCAGCGCGAAGGCCCCCAGCCGCGTGCCGGCCGCCGCGCCGGGCAGCCAGCGCGCGCGCTGGCTGTCGTCGCCGCCGATCAGGATGGAATCGGTGGCCAGGTAATGCGCACCGAGCATCGACGACGTCGAAGCGCAGGCTTTGGCAATCTCCACCAGCGACAGGATCAGCGCCACCGGCGAGGTTTCGGTCCCGCCCCAGCGTTCCGGCAGGTTCATCCCCATCAGGCCCAGCTCAGCGAGTTGCGGCACATAGCGCGTGGTGGACGTCTCCGCGCGGTCCACTTCGGCCGCCAGCGGCGCCAGTTCGCTCTGCGCGAAGCGGCCAATGGCATCGGCGATCTCCAGGTCGCCGGGCTCGACGCCCAGTCGTTTAAGCATGCTGATTCTCCTTGGTGAAATCGTGCGCGGCCAGGATGGCCTGGGTGTGCTGCCCCAACTCCGGCGCGGGCGTGACGCGGTTGGGGCCATAGCCCGAGAACTTGACCGGCTGCGACGGCAGCCGCACGGTGCTCCCATCGGGCCCCGCCACTTCGGTGAGCAGGCCGCGATGGACGGCATGCTCGCTTTCCAGCGCCTGCCTGACATTGCGGATCGGCGCCACCGGAATGCCCGCCGCGCCCAGCAGGCGGTTCACCTCCGCCACGGACAGGCCTGACGACCACCCCTCCAGCGCAGCGCGCAGCGCGGGCTCGAAGCGGCAGCGCGATTCGTCATCGGCAAAGCGCGGGTCGTGCGCCATCTGCGGGCAGCCGATGGTCTCGGCCAGCGTGTGGAACAGCTTGTTGTTGAGCACCGCCACCACGTAGAACCCGTCCGCGGCGCGGTACACCCCGAACGGCGCCGACGACGGATGGCGGTTGCCGACCCGTTGCGGCGCCCGCCCGGTGGCGGCATAGCGCGCCACCAGCGTCGCGCTCAGGCTCAGCGTGGCGTCGAACATCGACACATCGACATGCGTGCCGCGTCCGTTCTTCGCGCGCGCCAGCAGCGCGGCCAGCACGCCCCATGAGGCAAAGAGCCCGCTGACCGCATCCGAGACCGCCTCGCCCAGCATGGTCGGCGCACCGTCCGGCGCGCCGGTCGCGTCCATCAGCCCGCACAGCGCCTGCAGGATGATGTCGTAGGCCGGCCGGTGCGACTCCGGCCCGGTCTGCCCGAAGCCGGACACGCTGGCATAGACCAGCGACGGATTCAGCGCCCGCAGCGCCTCGTAGCCGATGCCGAGCTTGTCCGCCACGCCCGGGCGGAAGTTCTCCACCACCACGTCGGCGCGCTCGCACAGCGCGCGGGCAAGTTCCAGCCCCGCTGCGGTCTTCAGGTCGATGACGATGCTCTGCTTGTTGCGGTTCATCGCCGAGAACAGCCCACTCCTGCCGTCGACGAAGGGCCCGACGGCGCGGTAATCGTCGCCGCCCGGCGGTTCGACCTTGATCACTTCGGCGCCCAGGTCGCCCAGCAGCGCGGTGCAGTAGGGGCCGGCCAGCACCCGCGAAAAGTCGATCACACGGATGCCGGCCAGCGGCAGGTCGGAATGGCTGGATGGGTCCAAGGCTTGCTCCTCGATGGCTTGCAAGCGCACGGGCTTGCGTTTCAGTGGCTCGATTCTGCGCAGCGCAAGCTATCAAGTAAAATATGGAATTCGACTAGCACCTATAGGATTTCCTGATGCGTATCTCGCTGCGGCGGTTGCGCTACTTCGCCGCAACCGCGGAAACCGGCAGCACCACGGCGGCGGCCCGGCTGCTGAACGTCTCGCAGCCGTCGATCTCCGTTGCCATCCGCGAGCTCGAGACGCTGTTCGACGAAGCCCTGTTTGCCCGCGACGCCGGCGCGCGCATGACGCTGACGCGCTTCGGCGTGCGCAAGCTGGCCGAAGCGCGCCAGATCCTCGGCGCGGCCACGGCGTTTGAAGTGGACAAGAGCGGCAACGGCGCGGCCGGCGAAGTGCAGATCGGGATCTTCCGCACGCTGGCGCCGGTCTACCTGCCGCTGGTGCTGCGCATCGCGCGCGAACGCTACCCGAACCTGGCGGTGCGTTTCGTCGAGGGCGACCTGGCGCAGCTGGAAGACTGGCTGCATGGCGGGCAGATCGAACTGGCGCTGAGCTACGACGTCGGCATGCCTGAAGACCTCGAGCGCGAACGGCTGGCCGAGCTGCGGCCCTACGGCCTGGTGCCTGCCGGCTCACGGCTGGCGCGGCGCCGCGGCAGCGTCTCGCTGCACGACCTGGCGCGGGAGCCGCTGATCCTGATCGACCTGCCGCACAGCCGCGAATTCCTGATGGCGCCGTTCTGGCAATACGGGCTGCAGCCCGAAGTGCGCTACCGCGCCACCTCGCTCGAACTGGCGCGCGGCATGGTCGCCAACGGCCTGGGCGTGGCGCTGCTGATCACGCAGGCGCCCGCGTCATCGCAGATTACCGCCGTGGTGGAGAAACCGATCCGGGAAGAGACCGTGCGCCAGCCGCTGGTGATCGCCCGCGCGGCACGCGCCACGCGGTCCCGCGCCTCGGAATTGCTGGCCGAATGCATGCGCGCGGCCGTGGCGGAAGCCAAGGCCGCCACCGCCACAGGCGCCGGCAAGCGCCCGCGCGCTGCCTGAGCCCCGCTATCGGCGCCGCGATTGTGGTAGCGTGGCGCTTTCCGACTGGCTTTGCCCCATGACCGATTTCGACGCCGACGCCCTCAAACGGCTGGTCACCGTCACCATGCCCTTCGGCAAGCACAAGGGCACGCTGATCGCCGACCTCCCGGGTAACTACCTGAACTGGTTCGCGCGCGAAGGCTTTCCGCCGGGACAGATTGGCGCGCTGTTGGCGCTGATGCATGAACTGGATCACAACGGGCTGGCGTATTTGCTGAAGCCGTTGCGTGGCGGCGACGACGCATAGCCTCCCTTCAGGCCCACCCTCAGGTCACCGGCGCCGGATTGAACAACACCAGCGCATTGCGGATCTTCCAGTGCTCGGCCCATGACTTCTTGCCGCTGGCCACGGCCAGCAGCGTGTGGAACAGCTCCCAGCCCACTTCCTCGATGGTGGCTTCGCCGGTGGCGATGCGCCCGGCGTTGATGTCCATCAGGTCGTGCCAGCGCCGCGCCAGGTCGTTGCGGGTAGAGACCTTGACCACCGGCACTTCCGCCAGCCCGTACGGGGTGCCGCGCCCGGTGGTGAAGACGTGCAGGTTCATGCCGGCGGCAAGTTGCAGCGTGCCGCAAACAAAGTCGCCGGCGGGCGTGGCGGCGTAGATCAGGCCTTTCTGCGTGACCTTTTCCCCCGGGCCGGTAACGCCGTGGATCGGGCCGGTGCCCGACTTGACGATCGAGCCCATCGCCTTTTCGACGATGTTGGACAGGCCGCCCTTCTTGTTGCCCGGCGTGGTGTTGGCGCTGCGGTCGACCTGGCCCTTCTCAAGATAACGGTCATACCAGGCCATCTGGCGCACCAGCGCCTCGGCCACCTCGGGCGTGGCGGCGCGTGCGGTGAGCTGGTCGATGCCGTCGCGCACCTCGGTCACTTCGGAGAACATCACCGTGGCGCCGGCGCGCACCAGCAGGTCGGTGGCGAAGCCCACCGCCGGATTGGCGGTAACGCCGGAGAACGCGTCGCTGCCGCCGCACTGGACCCCTACCACCAGCTCCGACGCCGGGCAGGTCTCGCGCCGGCGCGCGTTCAGGCGCGCCAGGTGCCTTTCCGCCGTCGCCATGATCGCATCGATCATCGAGGCAAAGCCCACGTGCTGCTCATCCTGCAGGCACACCACGTCGGGCTCGCCTTCTTTCTGGATCGGGATGGCGCCGGCGCCGATCAGCCGCGCCGGCTGCAGCTTCTCGCAGCCCAGGCTGACGATCATCACCTCGCCGCCGAAGTTGGGATTCAGCGCGATATTGCGGATGGTGCGGATCGGGATGCCGGCATCGGGCGCGTCGATCGCCACGCCGCAGCCGTAGGTGTGCTCCAGGCCCACCACGTCGTCGACGTTGGGATACTTCGGCAGCAGTTCTTCCTTGATGCGGCGCACCGCGAACTCGACCACGCCCTCGACGCACTGCACCGTGGTGGTGATGCCCAGGATATTGCGCGTGCCGACCGAGCCGTCGGCATTGCGATAGCCCTCGAAGGTATAGCCCTCCAGCGGCGGCAGCGGCGTCACGCGCGTGCCGACCGGCAGATCCTCCAGCCCCGGCGCGGCCGGCATGCGGATCACGCGCTCGTTGACCCAGCTGCCGCGCGGCAGGTCCTTGAGCGCGTAGCCGATCACCACGTTGTAGCGGATCACGGCGTCGCCTTCGCGCAGGTCGGCTAGCGCCACCTTGTGGCCTTGCGGGACGGCTTCGGCCAGCACCAGGCCGCACGGAAACGCGGCGCCCGCCGTCAGGCCGCCGTCGTTGGCAACAATGGCGACGTTGTCGTGGGGGTGCATGGTGATGTAGAGGGGGCGCGAGGCCTGGTCAGCCGCTGTCGAGGTTCCTGCCATCTCTTCTCCGGCCCCGAAAATCATCCGGAGCATGTGTTACGTTGTCTGACAACATTCTAACTGCTTCGACGCGCGCCAGGATGCGGGTTATCCCTCAACTCCGGCGAATTCCGAGGGAGGCTGGCGGCACATTTCTGACTTGTTATACGACAACATACGAAAATTCCCGCGAACCGTCCTCGACGCACGCCTTCCGTGCTGCACTGCAAAATGACCGACGGCGCCGACATGGCCTATAAGGATGCAACCGGTTTCATTCCGCATCACCTGGCCCGCGGGCGGCCGGCCACAAGACAAGGAGGTATGACTCATGCGCTGGAAGCAACGTCCGCAAGGTTCCAACTGGGGAGACTTCGGCCCCGACGACCAGCTCGGCCGCATCAATTTGATCGGGCCGGAACAGGTCATCAAGGGCGCGCGCGAGGTGCAGGCGGGCCTGAGCTTCTGCCTGTCGCTGCCGCTGGACTACCCCGGCGGCAACAAGCTCAATCCGCGCCGCCATCCGCCGGTACTGCGGCCGACCTTCCGCGACGATGCGCCGTATACCAATTTCCCGCTGGCCAAAATGGACCCGGCCGCCACCGATGTCATCAGCGACGACCAGGTGCTGATGTCCCTGCAGTACAGCACGCAATGGGACGCGCTGGCGCACGTGGGCGCGCTCTTCGACGCCGACGGCGATGGGCGGCCCGAGCGCGTCTACTACAACGGCTACCGCGCCAACGAGCATATCGTCGGCCCGATGGACTATGCCGAGGACGACAACTTCGCCGCGCACCCGTGCGGCCACGACCACAGCGCGGCGCACGCCCTAGGCATCGAGAACTTCGCGGTCAAGGGCATGCAGGGCCGCGGCGTGCTGGTGGACCTGGCGCACGTCTTCGGCATGGACTTCCGCAATGTTGGTTATGACGACCTGATGCGCGCGATGGAAGCCGCCAAGGCGGAAGTCGAACGCGGCGACATGCTGCTGCTGCGCACCGGCTTTGCCGAAGTGGTGCTGTCGATGCAGCGCGAGCCCGATGAAACCGTGCTGCACCACAGCTGCTGCGCGCTCGACGGGCGCGACGACAAGCTGCTGAACTGGATTACCGATGCGGGCATCGCGGCGCTGATCGCTGACAACTATGCGGTGGAGCGCTACCCGGCCCGCCCGGCGCCCGCGGGCGATGCGAACCATCCTTTGCTGCCGCTGCATCACCATTGCCTGTTCAAGCTGGGATTGCCGCTGGGGGAACTGTGGTACTTGCGGGAGCTGGCGGATTGGCTGCGGGGGAATGGGCGTACGCGGTTTCAGTTGACGGCGCCGCCGTTGCGGTTGCCGGGGGCGGTGGGGTCGCCGGTGACGCCGATTGCTACGGTGTGAGTGTTCCGGCACTCAATGGAACTGCGGTCGGGGATCGTGCTTGACTGGCGTGGCGGTTTCGCCGGCGTAGCCGGCGACCTCCTTTCTGTCCGAGCGACAGAAAGGAGGCAAAGAGCGCGTCGCCTAAGCGGCTGGCTAAGGCGGCGTTGGTGGTTCCAGCGGCGGTGCCTTGCGGTCAGGCAGTTGGTGGTTCCAGCCTGCTGACGCTACCTGGAGGTGCCTGGCGTTCGGGGTCGGATGGACGAACCCGACTTTAGGTCGGTGGCAGCCTGCTTACCGCGTTATTGGTGCGACGCCTTCGGCTGCGCTGCGCGCGCTCATCATCTCAGGTCAAGTGCACTGGCACGGAGTGCGTCGCTGCGCTCGCACGGCGCTCTAGTGGGCGATCCCAACAACGTTTTTCTTCCTGCCTGTTTTCTCCCCTCTCCCGCTTGCGGGAGAGGGGCGGGGGTGAGGGCCGGCGCATCAACGAAGTCGGACGTCCAAATCCTCGCGAGCCTGAAAACATTTGGGCCCGTCCGCATTTCATGTGCGACCGTCTTAAATTTCAAGCCCGGCACCCCATCCCAATGCCGATAGTGGGAACGTCCACGCTTAAGAAACCGGCAGCTCTTCCAACACCCGTTCCAACTGGGCCTTCACCAAACCCAACAGGCAAAACGCCCCAAAGGCCCCCTCCCACCATTCACTCTGCTGCTCGAGCAGCACAAGCACGCCATCTATTCCCGCTGCCACTGCCAAAAGACTGTACCGCGCCGTTGATAGATCGATTTCCGACATAGGACCTCCTATCGTTACCTGAAGGTCCGCCGCGCGACGCTGGTGGAGGGCGGCGGGCCTGACGACGAGGGTGGAAGACCGATGCAAACACCAAGCCGGCCAGCCTTGCGGCTGCCTCGTGTCGGGCCCGCCATGGATGACAAGCGCGTACGCGGAGACAGGCGGCGTCGAAGACGCCGTCCTGTGGTGCTTGCAGTTCGGGCTTCCACGCCCGGTCACCGTTGTGTGCGATGACCGTGTCAGTCTCCCGCTTCAGAGTCCGGAACTCGATAAGACAGTTCCCATTCCTGAACGGACGCAGCATCGTGCCGTTGAAGTGCCCCTTCGCAAATCGCCGATCTCCGAAACGATTCGGCAAGAGGTGTTGTTGTAGGTGTGATTGGATGGCATGCAGTCGTGACTTCGTTGACGCGCCCGGCCCTCACCCCCGCCCCTCTCCCGCAAGCGGGAGAGGGGAGCAAACACGCGGGAGGAGGAGCGCTGGTGGCCTCGCCCGCCCAGCACGCCAACCCTCACGCCACCCTCTTCCCCCGCATCCGCAAATCACTCACTAGCGGCCACACCAGCACGAAGATCGCCAGCCCCATGATGGTTCCCACCAGCCCGTTGGACCAGAACACGTCCGGCGCGCCGGATGACACCAGCATGGTCTGCCGGAAGGCATCTTCGGCGCGATCGCCCAGCACCAGCGCCAGCACCATCGGCGCGAGCGGATAGTCGAGTTTCTTCAGCACATACCCCACCACGCCGAAGCCCAGCATCAGCCAGACGTCGAACAACGCCCCGTTCACGGTGTACGCGCCGATCGCGCAGATCACCAGGATCAGCGGCGCGATGATCGAGAACGGGATGCGCAGGATCGCCGCGAACAGCGGCACGGTCGACAGCACCACGATCAGTCCGACGATATTGCCCAGGTACATGCTGGCGATCAGCCCCCACACGAACGGTCCTTGCTCGGCGAACAGCAGTGGCCCCGGCTGCAGCCCCCAGATCATCAGGCCGCCCAGCAACACCGCCGCGGTGGCGGAGCCGGGAATGCCCAGCGCCAGCATCGGCAGCAGCGCGCTGGTGCCGGCCGCGTGCGCCGCCGTCTCCGGCGCGACCACGCCCTCGACATTGCCCCGCCCGAACGAATCGGGCTCCCGCGCCATGCGCTTGGCTACGCCATAGCCCATGAACGACGCCGCGGTGGCGCCGCCGGGGGTGATGCCCAGCCAGCAGCCGATCACCGACGAGCGCAGCACGGTCAGCCAGTAGCGCGGCAGTTCGGCCCAGGTCTTCAGCACCACCTTCAGGTCGATGCGCGCCTGCTTGCCGCGGAAGGCCACGCCCTCTTCCATCGTCATCAGGATCTCGCTGATGCCGAACAGGCCGATCACTGCCACCAGGAAGTCGAAGCCGCGCAGCAGCTCGGTCGAGCCAAAGGTCATGCGCAGCGTGCCCGACACCGTGTCCATGCCGACCGCGGCCAGCACGAAGCCCAGGCACATCGCGATCAGGATCTTGGGCTTGGACTCCTTGCCCATGCCTACGAAGCTGCAGAACGTCAGCAGGTACACCGCGAAGAACTCGGGCGGGCCGAAGCGCAGCGCAAACTTTGCCACCATCGGCGCCAGGAAGGTGATCAGCAGCACGCCGGCCAGCGCGCCCAGGCAGGAACCGGTGAAGGCCGAGGTCAGTGCCTTGCCGGCTTCGCCGCGCTGCGCCATCGGGTAGCCGTCGAAGGTGGTGGCCACCGACCAGGCTTCGCCGGGAATATTGAACAGGATCGAGGTGATCGCCCCGCCGAACAACGCGCCCCAGTAGATGCAGGACAGCATGATGATGGCGGACACCGGGTCCATCGAGAACGTCAGCGGCAACAGGATCGCCACGCCGTTGGGGCCGCCCAGGCCGGGCAGCACGCCGACGACGATGCCAAGCAGGATGCCGACGAACATCAGCCCGACGTTCTGCCACGACAGCGCCACGGCGAAGCCGCCCATCAATGCATTGAGTTCATCCATGACCGGTCCCTCCCTAGTAGCCCAGCGCCGCTTCCAGCGGGCCCTTGGGCAGCGGCACACGGAACTGGATCTCGAAGATCCAGAACAGCAAGGCATTGATGCCGACGCCGACCAGCGCGGCCTTCCACCATGCCGACTTGCCCACCCAGACCATGAAACCGGTGATGAATGCCGCCGATGCCACGTAGATGCCGAGCAGCCCGATCAGGCCGACATAAGCGGTCAGCGGCACCAGGATGACACCCACCTGCCGCAGCTGCTGCCACGTCGCAAATATGGCGGTGCCGTCGGCGTGCAGCGCCTGCACGCCCACCAGCACGCTGCAGACCAGGATGATGATGCCGACCCGCATCGGGAAATAGCCCGCTTCCGGCCCGTCCGCCGCCCAGCCGGCGCCGATGCCGTAGTTGCTGCCGATCACGACCAGCGCGCCGGCCAGCAGGCACAGCGCCACTGCCAGTTCCACCGTCTTGACCGAGATGCCGGCGCCCGTATGCGCCGCTGCCTGTTGATCCATGTTGTCCCCCGCCTTCCTTCAGGCCCCGGCTGCGCCGCGCGGCGCAGCCCGTTGGTGATACGTGCCAGCGTCAGCGCGCGGCGACGAAGCCCGCCTCCTTGATGATGTCGCGGTGCGCGGCTTCATCGCGCGCCAGGAAGTCGGTCAGCGCCTTGCCGGTCAGGAAGTCGTTCTTCAGCGCGTTCTTCTCCAGGTATTCCTTCCACTCCGGCGTGGCCACGATCTTCTGCATCAGGTCGACGTAGTACTTCTGCTGTTCCGCGGTCACGCCGCCCGGCATCATGAACACCCGCAGCATCTGGTATTGCACGTCGAGGCCCTGCTCCTTGCAGGTCGGCACGTCATGCCAGCTCTGGGTCTGCGTGACCTTGCCGTTGTAGGCCATGCGCTGCGGCGCGAACACGCACAGCGCGCGATGCTCGCCGGCGCGCCACTGGCCGATCGATTCGGACGGGTTGTTCAGGTTGGCGTCGATATGCTGGCCCGACAGCTGCGTGGCGGCCTCGCCGCCGCCCTTGTACGGCACGTAGATGAAGCGGGTGCCGGTCTTCTTCTGCACCAGCGCGCTGATGATCTGGTCTTCGCGCTTGGAGCTGGTGCCGCCGACCTTGATCTTGCCCGCGTTGGCCCTGGAAGCGTCGATGAACTCCGCGACGGTCTTGTACGGGGACGCGGCATTGGTCCACAGCACGAACTCGTCCTGCGCAATCATTGCCACCGGCGTGAGGTCGCGCCAGCTGAACGGCAGATGGCTCACCATCGGCACCGTGTAGAGCGCCGACGAGGCCACCAGCAGCTTGTGCGGATTGCCCTGCGAGGCCTTGGTATCCATCAGCCCTTCGGCGCCGCTGGCGCCGGCCTTGTTCAGCACGATCACCGGCTGGCTCATCAGCTTGTGCCTGGCGATGATGCCCTGGATCGACCGCGCCATCTGGTCCGAGGCGCCACCGGCGCTGAACGGCACCACGATCTCGACCGGCTTGGCCGGCTCCCATGCCCAGGCGCTGAGGCAGGCCGTGGCACCCACCACCGCCGCCAGGGTCTTCCTGATTGTGTTGCGTTGCATTGTTGGTCTCCTTTGGCTTTTTTGACTACCCCGTGCCGCTTGTTGCGGCTCTTCTCTCTTCTCTTTTTCTGCGCGGCCACGCGGCATCAGCGGCTCAGGCCGCGCGCCGCGATGTCCCACAGCTCGGCCACGTGCCCGTCGCGGCAGCACACGTATTGCGCGTGCAGGTTCGCGGTGGGATCGCAGTGGCCGGGCACCAGCCAGAGCTTGTTGCCCAGCAAGGCCTGGCCGTCCTGGTCCAGCACCTGCAGCACGCCGTGTTCATCGTTGGCCGCGACATAGCGCAGCCATGCGCTGCCCGGGCCGGACCACAGCCGCGGCAGGCCGGAATCGACCGCGACGGACTTCAGGCCCGCATCGCACACCGCCACGCCGGCGCGCGCGGTGCTCATCACCGTGGTCGACAGGAACAGGGCGTGCCGGGGCTGGAAGCGCCCGGGCCATTCGCTGGCGCCATAGTGGCCGTCCAGGAACAAGTAGCTGCCGGGCTGGATCTCGGTATAGACGCCGCTCTCGCAATCGAACTCCGCGGTGCCGCTGCCGCCTCCCGTGATGACCGGGCAGGCGATGCCGCGGGAATCGAGATGGCGCACATAGGCGCCCGCCCGTTCGGCTGCGCGCCGGGCGGCGTCGCGGCGCTGTGTCCAGTGCGCCAGATGCTGGGCGCCGCCGTGATACGCCTGCAGCCCGCCGAAACGCAGCGACGGCGCCTCGCCGATCGCATCGGCCAGCCGGCTCAGCGCTTCAGGGCTGTCGACACCGCAACGGCCCTGCCCGACATCGGCCTCCGCCAGCACGGTGATGCGCACTGCGCCGGCGGCTGCGGCGGCGGCGATCGCCGATACCTGGCGCACGTCGTCCACGCAAACGCTCAGCTCCACATGCCGGGCCAGCTCTACCGCCATCGCCAGCTTGTCGGTGCCGACGAACTCGTTGCTGATGTGGATGCTGGCGATGCCGGCGGCGGCAAACGGATAGGCCTCGCTGAGCTTCTGGCAGCAGATGCCCACCGCGCCGGCCGCAATCTGCCGCTGCGCAATCGCGACCGACTTGTGGGCCTTGGCATGCGGGCGCAGCGCCACGCCGCCGGCATCGGCAAGCGCCTGCATCCGGGCCAGGTTATGGTCGAAGGCATCGAGGTCGACCAGCAGCGCCGGCGTGCCGACGTCTTCGACGCGGTCGCCGATCTTTGCCGGTGCCGGCGGCTGCAGGCGGGCACGCTCATGGACGGGATTGCGCATCGGCTCACTCATGGGCACCCTCCAGCGCCATCGCCAGCACTCTTGCCACATGCATCGCCTCGGCCTGCGCGCCGTCGCGGATCTGGTGGCGGCAGCTGGTGCCGTCCGCGACCACGATGGCGCCGGATACGCGCCGGCGCACCGCCGGCAGCAGCGACAGCTCGGCCATCGCCTGCGACGCGGCGAAATGCTCGGCCTCATAGCCGAAGCTGCCGGCCATGCCGCAGCACGACGACTCCACGGTCGACACCTTCAGGCCCGGAATCCATCCCAGCGCGGTCTGCACCGGCGTAAAGGCATCGAATGCCTTCTGGTGGCAATGGCCATGCACGATGGCCTCGTTGACCTGCAGCGGCCGCAGCGGCAGTTCCAGCCGGCCGGCCTGCTGTTCGCGAACCAGGAACTCCTCGAACAGGAACGACAGGCTGGCGAGCTGGCGCGCCTCTTCGCCGTAGCCATAGCCCAGGAACTCGTCGCGCAGCGACAGCAGGCACGAAGGCTCCAGGCCCACCACCGGCACGCCGCGCTCGACGAAGGGACGCAGTGTGTCGAGCAGGCGCCGCGCCTCGGCCTTGGCCTGGTCGACCAGGCCCGCGGCGAGGAAGGTCCGGCCGCAGCACAGCGGGCGTTCGCCTTCCCGCGTGTTGAAGTGCACGGTATAGCCCGCGGCTTCCAGCACGGCCTGCGCGGCGCGCGCATTGTCAGGCTCCATGTAGTTGCTGAAGGTATCGACGAACAGCAGCACTTCGCGGCCGTCGGCCTTGCTGGCGACATCGTTGCCGGCAGCGTTGCCCGCGCTGCGGCGGCGCGCCAGGAACGGCGCGGTGAAGCGCGGCAGCGAACGCTGCGGGGCAAACCCGAGCGCGCGCTTGATCCAGCCGGAGACCGCCGGCAGGCTGTCGGCCAGCGCCAGCAGGCCCGGCACGCGGCTGGCCATCGGCGCATAGCGCGGCAGGAATGCCACCATGCGCTCGCGCAGGCTGATGCCGTGCCGGCTGGCCCAGGCATGGCGCGCCTCGATCTTGAACTTCGCCATGTCGACGCCGGTCGGGCAGTCGCGCTTGCAGCCCTTGCACGAGACGCACAGGTCCAGCGCCTCCTTCACTTCCGCGCTGGCCAGCCCGTCGCTGCCGAGCTGTCCGGTGAGCGCCAGCCGCAGCGTGTTGGCGCGGCCGCGCGTGACGTGCTGCTCGTCCTTGGTCACGCGATAGCTCGGGCACATGGTGCCGGCGTCGAACTTGCGGCAGTGGCCGTTGTTGTTGCACATCTCGACGGCCGACGCCAGGCCATGCGTAGCGGTATCGGTGCCGGTGCCGGGCGCGGTCTCGGCGCCCGTCATCGGGTCGCGCCGCACGTTCCACGCCGACCAGTCCAGCGCCGGGGTCAGCGGCAGCGCGGCGTAGCCGGGCGCGAAGCGGAAGTTCTCGCGCGCGTCCATCCGCGGCGGGCGCACGATCTTGTCGGGGTTGAAGCGGTTGTCCGGGTCGAACAGCGCCTTGATCTCGCTGAACGCGGCATTGATGCGCGGGCCGTACTGCCAGGCCACCCATTCGCCGCGGCACAGCCCGTCGCCATGCTCGCCGGAATACGCGCCCTTGTACTCGCGCACCAGCTCGGCCGCTTCCTCCGCGATCTCGCGCATGCGCACCGCGCCGTCGCGGCGCATGTCCAGGATCGGCCGCACATGCAGCGTGCCGACGCTGGCGTGGGCGTACCAGGTGCCCTCGGTTTCGTGCTTGTGGAAGACCTCGGTGAGCCGGCGCGTGTATTCGGCCAGGTGCTCGAGCGGAACCGCGCAGTCTTCGATGAACGAGACCGGCTTGCCGTCGCCCTTCATGCTCATCATGATGTTCAGGCCGGCCTTGCGCACGTCCCACAGCGCCTTCTGCGCCTGCTCTTCCGGCATCTTCACCACCGAGCCCGGCAGGCCGAGATCCGCCATCAGTTCGGCAAGCTGGTCCAGCTGCGCCAGCAGCGCCTGCCGGTCGTCGCCGGCAAATTCCACCAGCAGGATGGCCTGCGGATCGCCGGCCAGCGCGCGCTCGACCACCGGGCGGAAGGCGGGGTTTTCCATCGACAGGTCGATCATGGTGCGATCGACCAGCTCCACCGCCACCGGGCGCAGCGTGACGATATGCTGCGTCAGGTCCATCGCCTGGTAGAACGTGGGGAAGTTGACCACGCCCAGCACCTTGTGCGCCGGCAGAGGCGCCAGCTTCAGCGTGAGCTGGCGGCTGCAGGCCAGCGTGCCTTCGGAACCGACCAGGATGTGGGCCAGGTTGGCGTGGCCGTCGTCGGTATAGGCGCGCGGGTTCTGGCAGTCGAACAGGTCGATGTTATAGCCGGCCACGCGGCGCAGCACCTTGGGCATGCGCTCGGCGATCTCTTCGCGCTCGCGCGTGGCGATGCGCCGCAGGCCGCGCAGGATGCCCTCGGCGCGCCCGGCTGCCACCGGCTGCGCGAGCGAACCGAAGTGGCAGTCGCTGCCATCGGCCAGCACCGCATCGATCGCCAGCACGTTATGCACCATGTTGCCGTAGGCGAGCGAGCGCGAGCCGCATGAGTTGTTGCCGGCCATGCCGCCGATGGTGCATTGCGCCCCCGTGGAAACATCGACCGGAAACCACAGCCCATGCGGCTTGAGCCAGGCGTTCAGGTGGTCCAGCACGATGCCGGGCTCCACCGTCACCGTGCGCGCGGCGGCATCGAAGGCGACCACGTTGTTGAGCCACTTGCTGGTGTCGATGACCAGCGCCTCGCCCACGGTCTGGCCGCACTGGCTGGTGCCGGCGCCGCGCGCCAGCACCGGCACGCGCTGGTCGCGCGCGATGTCGAGCGCGCGCACCAGGTCGGCCTGGTCGCGCGGCACCACCACGCCGACCGGCATGATCTGGTAGATCGAGGCATCGGTGGCATAGCGTCCGCGGGCGGCGCGGTCGAACAGCACGTCGCCGCGCAGTTCCTTGCGCAACAGCGCTGCCAGCGGCGAGGTGGCGCGCTGCTGCGCGGGCACCAGGTGGATCGGCTTGACCAGCAAGGAAGACGAATTCATGTTCATGGCATGCAAGTCATGCGGCGGCCTTGAGCACCGGCGTGTCGGCGTGCGCGGCGAGCGACGCCATCGCCGCCGCCACGCCGCTGCCGGCAAGCGGCACGCCAGCGAGCTTCAGCCCCATCTCGCAGCCGGCAAGCGTGGCCATCAGGGTCAGGTCATTGCAGTCGCCGAGATGGCCGATGCGGAACATGCGGCCGCGCATCTTGCCCAGCGCCTGCCCCAGCGACATGTCGAAGCGCTCGTAGATCAGCTTGCGCACCGCGTCCGCGTCGACGCCGTCGGGCATCATCACGCCGGTCAGCACCGGGCTGTACACCGCGGGATCCGCGCACTGGATCTCCAGGCCCCAGGCGCGCACGGCCTGGCGCGTCGCCTGCGCCAGCCGCTGGTGGCGCGCGAAGACCTGGTCCAGGCCCTCGCCCAGGATCATGTCGAGCGCTTCGGACAGGCCATACAGCAGGTTGGTGTTGGGCGTGTACGGCCAGTAGCCGTTCTTGTTGGCCTCGATGATCTCGGCCCAGCCCCAGAACGCGCGCGGCAGCCTGGCGTGCTGGCTGGCGGCGATGGCCTTGGGCGAGAGCGCGTTGAAGCTGATGCCGGGCGGCAGCATCAGGCCCTTTTGCGAGCCGGACACGGTCACGTCGACGCCCCACTCGTCATGGCGGTAATCGGCCGACCCCAGGCCCGAGATGGAGTCCACCAGCAGCAGCGCCGGGTGCCCGGCGGCATCGATGGCCCGGCGCACCGCGGCGATATCGGAGGTCACGCCGGTCGAGGTTTCGTTGTGCACCACGCAGACGGCGCGGATCGCATGGCCGGTGTCCTCGCGCAGCCGGGCTTCGATCATGTCCGCCTGCACCCCGCGGCGCCAGCCCTCGATGCCCGGCAAGCCCAGGAATTCCGGCCGCAGGCCCAGCGCCTCGGCCATCTTCTTCCACAGCGTGGCGAAATGGCCGGTCTCGAACATCAAGACATGGTCGCCCGGGCTGAGCGTATTAGTCAGCGCCGCTTCCCAGGCACCGGTGCCAGACGCCGGATAGATGATCACCGGATGCCGGGTCTTGAAGATTTCCTTGATGCCGGCCAGCACCTTGCGACCAAGCGCGCCGAACTCCGGGCCGCGGTGGTCGATGGTCGGATAGCTCATCGCGCGCAGGATGCGATCGGGCACCGGGCTCGGGCCGGGGATCTGCAGGAAGTGGCGGCCGGATGGATGGAAATCGAGGTGAACCATGAAATCGCGCCTCCTTGATGGATTATGAATTTTGAATGCAATCGACTATAGCAGAGGGGCTGGCGGCGCTCCAAGGCGAAACTTATTGGCTTTTGTCGTGGTTAACCCGCGTTTTGCGGCCGCAATGCGAGATGCATTAGAATCCGCGCCAAGTCGATAGAGGATTTTGAATGCAAAACTCATATAGCGATGAAGACGCGGCAGGCCTCGCCGAGCCGCTTCCGCCGCCTTCGCTGCCGCGCCTGGCACGCCCGCGGCTGCACGACACCGTGGTCGAGCACCTGCGCCAGTTCATCGTCGAAGGCGTGTTCGCGCCGGGCACCAAGCTCAACGAACGCGAGCTGTGCGAGACCCTTGGCATCTCGCGCACGCCGCTGCGCGAGGCGCTCAAGGTGCTCGCGGCCGAGGGGCTGATCGACCTGCTGCCCAATCGCGGCGCCAGCATCTCGCGCATGAGCGAGGCCGAAGTCAGGGAGAGCTTCGAACTGATGAGCGGTCTGGAGGCGTTTTCCGGCGAACTCGCCTGCGAGCGCATCACCGCGGCGGAATTGGCGCAGATCAGGGCGCTGCACTACGCCATGCTGGCCTGCCGCGCCCGGAACGACCTGCCGGGCTACTACAGCCGCAACCAGGAGATCCACGACCGCATCAACGAGGCCGCGCGCAATACACCGCTGCGCAACACCTACCAGTCGATCAACCGCCGCCTGCAAGCCCTGCGCTTTCGCTCCAACCAGCAGAGCGGGAAGTGGGACGAGGCGGTCGAGGACCATGAAGAGATGATCCGGGCGCTGGAAGCCCGCGACGGCAAGCGGCTCGCCGCGGTACTGAAGCGCCACTTGCTGGAGAAGCGCGATGCAGTGCTGCCGCTGGTGTCGGGCGGCGGCCATGGCACCAAGAATTCTCTGAAAGAGACGCAGGGGTAACTGCAACGCAGCGTTTTACCGTGCCAGGGCCGGATTTTTCTTGCCTCCACGCCGATACTGTATATATTTACAGTACCTGTATGGATGAACAGTGGAGTCCCGGCATGGAACACCTGATCCGCGTGCAAAACGACTATGACCGCCAAGTACTGGCCTGGCTGCGCGGCCGCATCGGCGATGCCGCGCTGCAGAGCGTGGTGCAACGCCTGGCTGGCCCGCGCAAGCCCTATCTGTCCACGATCTGCCGCAGCCTGGGCATCCGCCCGCCCAGCCGGCGCCAGTTCGCCGCGGAAACGGCGCGCATGCACCGCGCGGTCGGCGACAGCTACCTGGCCCGCATCAGGGAAATCCTGGCGCAAGCCCCGGTGCACGAAGTTGCCCGGCAGGGGTAATGCCGTTCGGATAAGGTTTCAATTCCTAACGTCATTCCCGCGAAAGCGGGAATCCAGCGTCGTTGAAAGCCACTGGGTCCCCGCTTTCGCGGGGACGACGGTCATTTGACGGACAGAATTACCCCGCCAGCAGGCATTTGCCGATCACCGGCCACGCGCGGCTCAGCAAGCGCGCGCCGGACGTATCATCAAAGCCCCGTTGCCGTCACACGGCAACGGGGCTTTGTGTTTCGCAACGTATTCCTCTCTCCAAGGCCGACATGAGCGAACTCCGCATTCCCACCCGCGCGCTGCACCAGTGGGTGACCGATCTCTGGCTTGCCGCCGGCAGCAGCGCACAGGAAGCGCAACTGACCGCCGACCACCTGGTCGGCGCCAACCTGAGCGGGCATGACTCGCATGGCGTGGGCATGATCCCGCGCTATGTGCTGGCGTGGCAGGCCGACGAGCTGCAGCTGAACCGGCGCGTCAGCGTGCTGCAGGATGCCGGCAGCCTGCTCAGCCTGGACGGCAACCGCGGCATGGGGCAGGCGGTGACGGCGCAGGCCATGGAGATGGCCATCGCCCGCGCCCGCGAACACGGCGTGTGCGTGATGGGGCTGCGCCAGTCGCACCACCTCGGGCGCGTCGGCCACTGGGCCGAGCAGGCCACGGCCGCGGGCATGATCTCGATCCACTTCGTCAACGTGCTGTCCAAGCCGATCGTCGCGCCCCACGGCGGCTACGACGCGCGCTACGGCACCAATCCGTTCACCATCGGCGTGCCGATGGCGGACGCGCCGCCGCTGGTGCTGGACTTCGCCACCAGCGCCATCGCGCTGGGCAAGGTGCGCGTGGCCCATAACAAGGGCGTGCCGGTCGGTGCCGGCTGCCTGCTCGATGCGCAGGGCGAGCCCACCACCGATGCCGCCGTGATGTACCCGCCCGCCGGCACGCCGCAGGGCGCCCTGCGGCCGTTCGGCGAACACAAGGGCCATGTGCTGGCGGTGATGTGCGAGCTGCTCGGGGCCGCGGTCACTGGCGGCCATACCATCCGCCCGGAAACGCTGCGGCATCAGCACGCGGTCTGGAACAACATGCTGGCGATCGTGTTCGATCCCGCGCGGCTGGGCACCAGCACCTCGTTCGGGCATGAAGTCGCAGCCTTTGCCGACTGGATGAAAAGCGCGCGGCTGCAGCCCGGCCAGCCCGGCATCCAGCTGCCTGGCGAACCCGAGCGCGCCTGCCGCGGCGCCCGTGCGCAACAGATCCCGATCGATGCCGGCACGCTGGCGCAGCTGGACGACGCCGCGGCGCGCGTGGCGGCGGCGCGGGCCAGCGCGCATCCCGCGCCGGGTCCGTTGTCGACGCTGGCGCGCGGCTGACTATCATCAGATATGCGCCCGGCGCGGTGCACCACGCACTCGCGCCGGGTCGGCGCCTGAACCCCAACCGGACACTGACATGAGCAAGATCGGCTTTATCGGGCTTGGCGTGATGGGCAAGCCCATGGTGCGGCACCTGGTCGACGGCGGGCACACCGTGTTCGCCCACAGCCGCAGCGGCGTGCCGCAAGACCTGCAGGATGCCGGCGTGAAGGCCTGCGCCAGCGCCGAGGAGGTGGCGAAGCAGTCGGAGACCATCATCCTGATGCTGCCCGACACGCCCGACGTGGAAAAGGTGCTGTTCGGCGAGCGCGGCGTCGCCGACGGCCTGGCCGATACCGCCGGCGGCGTCACGGTAATCGACATGAGCTCGATCTCGCCGATCGCCACGCGCGAGTTCGCACGCTGCATCGAGGCCATCGGCGCGGACTACATCGACGCGCCGGTATCGGGCGGCGAAGTCGGGGCCAGGGCCGGCACCTTGTCGATCATGGCCGGCGGCAAGCAGGACGTGTTCGACCGCGTGCTGCCCATCCTGCAGCTGATGGGCAAGAACATCACGCGCGTGGGCGCGGCCGGCGATGGCCAGGTGGCGAAGGTGGCCAACCAGGTAATCGTGGCGCTGACCATCGAGGCGGTCAGCGAGGCGCTGGTGCTGGCGGCCCGCGCTGGCGCCGACCCCGCCCGCGTGCGCGAGGCGCTGATGGGCGGCTTTGCCAGCTCGCGCATCCTGGAAGTGCATGGCGAACGGATGATCCGGCGCACCTTCGACCCGGGCTTCCGCATCGCGCTGCACCAGAAGGACCTGGAGCTGGCGCTGTCGACTGCGCGCGAGCTTGGCGTGGGCCTGCCCAATACGGCGTCGTGCCAGCAGCTGTTCAATGTCTGCAGCGGGCTGGGCGGCGCGGCCTGGGACCATTCCGGGCTGGTCAAGGCGATCGAGCATTTGTCCTCGTTCGCCATCGGCGAGACGGGCGTCACGGGTGGCACGGGCGACCGGCGGCCCGCCGGCTAGGCACAGGGCCGGCCCGCATGCCGCACGCAAATACCGCGTTGCTGACCGCACTCGCGATGCTGGCGTTCGCCGGCAATTCGCTGCTGTGCCGGCTGGCGCTGAAAGGCACCACCATCGACGCCGGCACCTTTACACTGGCGCGCGTCGCGGCCGCGGCGGCGGTGTTGTGGCTGATCGTGGTGGCGCGGCGGCAAGCCGGGCGCAACCGCGCCGGCGCGCTGACGCTGGGCGGCAACTGGGTGTCGGCGCTGGCGCTGTTCTGCTATGCCGCGGCGTTCTCGTTCGCGTATGAGCGCCTGAGCGCCGGCACCGGGGCATTGCTGCTGTTTGCCGCGGTGCAGGCGACCATGACCGGCTACGGGCTCTACACCGGCGAGCCGCTGCGCGCGCAGCAGTGGGTGGGCTTGGCGCTGGCGCTGACTGGCCTGGTCTGGCTGATGCTGCCAAGCCTGGCGACGCCGCCGCTGGCGTCTTCGCTGCTGATGATTGCGGCAGGCATCGCCTGGGGCGTCTATTCGCTGCGTGGCAAGCGGGCCACGGATCCGGTCGGGACCACCGCGGGCAACTTCGTGCGCGCCGTGCCCATGGCGCTGGCCCTCGGCGCCGCAATCCAGGCGCAGCGTTCGCTGGATGGCACCGGCCTCGCCTATGCGGTGGTGTCCGGCGCCATCACATCGGGGCTCGGCTATGTGATCTGGTACGCCGCGGTGCCGCGCCTGCGTGCCGCGACCGCGGCCACCGTGCAGCTGAGCGTGCCGGTCATCGCCGCGGTGGGCGGCACCGCCTTGCTCGGCGAAGCCCTGAGCTTGCGGCTGGCGCTGAGCGCGGCGGCGGTGCTGGGCGGCATCGCGCTGGTGATCCTGGGCAAGCGGGCCGAGCGCGCCTAACCCGCGCGGGGTTGGCTCGCGTCGGCAAAGCCGCCGCCATGGAACACCAGCGGCGTCCCCGGGGCTGCGCCGTAGGCCACCACTTCCACGACGAACAGCACGTGGTCTCCCACCGTGCGCACCGAGCGGTGCCGGCAGATGAAGTAGGCCAGCGTGCCGTCGATCAGCACCGTGCCGCACGGACCGGCGCGATGGGCGATGCCGGCGAAGCGGTCGTCGGCACGCGCCGCAAAGCGCCGGCACACCTCCAGCTGGTTGCCGCCCAGCACGTTGATCGCGTGGCAGGGCGCGGCGCGCAGCACCGGCAGGCTGCCGGAGCTGCGCGCCAGGCACCACAGCAGCAACGGCGGCGCGAGCGACACGGAAGCGAACGCATTGATGGTCACGCCCACCGGGCGGCCGTCGGCACCGGCGGCCGTGACCACGGTCACGCCGGTGGCAAACTGCCCCAGCGCATCGCGCAAAGCGCGGCGCGCCGCGCCATCGTGGCCGATGGCGCAGGCGTCCTCGCCCTGGCCGCTGTCATTGCAGGCCTCGGTGTCGTAGGAAAGCTGGGCCAGGGCGGACATCATTGCGCTGCCGTACGCACCTCGCCGGCCGGCGCATCGATATCCAGGCCCAGCGCCATGCGTCCGGCGTACTCCTGCTGAGCCCCCGCCTGCAGCGGATGGAAGCGCGCGCCCTGCGCATCGCGGAAGCGCCGCTCGAGCCCGGCATCGCGATAGAAGCCCGCGCCGCCGGCCAGGTCCATCGCCGCTTCCACCGTCGCCAGCACCGCGCGCGCCGCCAGCGTGCGGGCGCTCATGATGCGGTTGGTCGTCACCGCGCCGGGTGCCGGACCCGCGGCGGCCGCGAACATCGCATCGAGCGCCAGCTGGGCGGCCTCCGCTTCATTGCACAGGCGTCCCGCGGCCTCGACCGCATGCGCGTTCAGGCGCCGCTGCCGTGCCAGCTGCAGCGCGATATCGCGCGCGGCCTCGGCGATGCCGACGTAGACGGCGTAGATCAGCGGCAACGCGATCATCGCCACCGTATGCATCATCGGATGCCACACGCCTTGCGGGCGGCGCGCGGCAATGGCGGTGTCGGGCACCAGCACGCCTTCCAGCATGACATCGTGCGAGCCGGTGCCGCGCATGCCGAGCGTGTGCCAGTTCGACAGCACGCGCACGCCCGGCGTCTTCATCGGCAGCGCAAAATGCAGCACGGTGGGACCGGCCTCCGGATCGTCATAGACCGCGCAGGTCATGAACAGGTCTGCCACCGGCGCGCCGCTGGCGAAGATCTTGCGCCCTTCCACGCGATAGCCGCCGTCCACGCGCGTGGCCTTGCCGCTGCCCTGCAGCCAGTCGGAGCCGCCGCTGCCGAGCAACACCAGCTGCTCGGCGCCGACGCGCTTGAGCAGGCCCTCCACCGGCGCTTGCTGATTGCGCCAGCGCCATGCGGCCGTGGCCACCGGATGCGTATGCATGGCAAAGGCCAGCGCGGTCGAGCCGCAGTACTTGCCCAGTTCGCGCAGCACCGCGCCAAGCTCCTGGTGCGACAGCCCGGCGCCGCCCAGCTCCTGCGGCACCGCCGCGGCAAAGAAGCGGTGCGCGCGCAGGTCTTCATAGTTGGCGCTGACGAACTGCTCGCTCGCGTCGATCTCGGGCGCGCGGCCATCGAAGGTGCGGCCCAGGGTGGCGGCAAGGCCGATCCAGTCGGCCTGCGCGCCGGCGCTGGCATCCGCTGCGGAAAGGGTTTCCATGGTGTTGTCTCCGTCTGGTTCTGGTACGTGTCCCGCGCCGTTGTACGGCCACGGGCACGGTGCTAGTATCGGAGCCCGGTCCCCTCGCCCGTATGATCGGGCGTCCGGCTTTCTTGCGCGAAACCCCGGATCTGGAGGAATGTGGCCATGGATGCCTTGTCCGACCTCTTGCGCGCCGTGCAACTGAGCGGTGCCGTGTTCCTGAACGGCGAATTCAAATCACCGTGGTGCCTGATCAGTGAAGCCGATGCTGAATTGCGCGCCGCGTTCCTGCCGCGCGCTGATCGCGTGGTCTCGTACCACCTGATCACCGAAGGCGTCTGCTGGGCGCGGCTCGTCAACGACACGGGCCCCGGTGTGCGCGTGGAAGCCGGCGAGCTGCTGGTGGTGCCGCAGGGCGAGCCGCATGTGCTCGGCAGCGACCTTCACCTGCAGCCCTTGCCTTCGGCGCCGCTGGTGTATGACCTGCTGCGCAACAGTCCCGGCGAAGTCATGCGGGTCTCGTACGGCGGCGGCGGCGAACACACGCGCATGGTCTGCGGCTTTCTCGGCTTCGACGACACCATGGGCAATCCGCTGCTGACGTCGCTGCCACGGCTGTTCAAGGTGGGGCTGGGCAGCGGGCTGGAATCCGCATGGCTGGCCTCGGCGCTGGCCTTCGCCACCTCGGAGGCGGCGGAGCCGCGCGCCGGCAGCGCCACCGTGCTGGCCAAGCTGTCGGAACTGCTCTTCGTGCAGGCGGTGCGGCGCTGCATCGACACCTTGCCGGCCAATGAAAGCGGCTGGCTCGCGGCGCTGCGCGACCGCTACGTGGCACGTGCGCTGTCGCGCATGCACGCGCGGCCGGCGTATCCGTGGACCGTCGACGAACTCGCCGGAAATGTAGGCTTGTCGCGCTCGGCGCTGGCGCAGCGCTTCACCGACCTGCTGGGCCAGCCGCCGATGCAGTATCTCGCGCACTGGCGCCTGCGTACCGCTGCGGCCGAGTTGCGCAGCGGCAACCGCTCCATCAGCGAGGTCGCCGGCGCGGTCGGCTATGACTCCGAGGCCGCCTTCAGCCGGGCCTTCAAGCGCGAATTCGGACTGCCGCCGGCGAGCTGGCGCCGCAACTGCACCGAAGCGGCGCACGCATGAATCGCACGCATGAATCGCACGCACAAATGAAAGCGGCCCGCGCCTGGGGCACGGGCCGTTGCGACTGGCCACAGCGTGGCCGCCGGCAGCTTACATCTTCTGCTTGGTGCTTTCCGCCGCGCCCTGCACCTTCTCGCCGCCGCGCTCGATATCCTTGCCTGCGCCAGCCATGGTGTTGCAACCCGTGACCAGCAGCATGCCAGCGAGGGCAAACAGTGCGTATAGCTTTCTCATGATGATCTCCTTGCTTCGTGTGGATGCGGCATGCGCCGCCAGGATGGAAGAGCTCGGAATGGCTTGACCGGGCAGCCTGTTGCCCAACCGGCAATTGGATCGTAGCAATCCGCGGCGGTACGAAAAGTCGGCATTCGTCCTACCGCGATGTCAGCAGAACGCGCGACATGTCGCGGCGGCGCGCCGCACTATGGCGGTGCCGCGTCGCGGCGGCGGGTTGGTCCCGAATATGCTTGTAGGACAGCGACCGATAGCCCCCTGGCGCGGGATCGCTTAAAACCCAACTGTCACTGCCAGCCATCACGGAGAACACCATGACGTCACGCAGCATCCACGTGCTTCCCGCCACGACCGGCGACGCCGAATACGCCAGCGAAGGGGAATGGGCGCTTACGATCGAGGGCCTGGATAGTGGCCCGGACCACGTGGCACTGCACTTCCCGACGCAGGAAGCCGCGATCGCCGCCGGCTGGATGCGTGCCCGCGAAGATGGCGTGTCGCTGTGCATCCACGGCCGCGACGGCCTGGTGCGTGAACGCAAGATCTACTGCCGCGATGCCCGCGGCAATACCCGCCTCGGCCGCTAGTCCTGCCCGGGCCGGCCCCTTCTGGCGCCGGCTGCCTAGCCATCATTGCCTTGCGTGCCCGCTTACCTGGCGGGCCGCAACAGTTCATTGCGCCGGATGCATTGAGTTGCATCAAAGTGCTGCGCATCTTCTGCTGGAAACTCCGGGTCCACCGCCAATACTGGAGTCAGGCCACAGGCCGACGACCAGGAAACCCGAGACCCGCCATGCGCTTTCTTCTCCGATACCGTCCGCTGGACATCTACCCCGACCCGCTCGACGCCCGGGTGGCGGAACTGCACGAACTTGCCGAGGACATTCAGGCCCGCCACGCCCGCAAGTGGCGCCGGCATGGCTCCATGCTGATCCGGCAGGACGGCGCGGCGGCCGGGTTCCCCACCGGCAATCCGAAAACTCGGCACTGATGCGCCCATGGCGAGGCGATGCCTCCCATCGGACGAATGTGAACAAGTGTCATATCGGGTTGGCAAGACCATGACCCCTGCTAAAGAATGGTTATCCGCAGGCAAGGGACCCGATCGGCGGGTTCGCTGCCGCACCATTTTTCTGACGCAGCGACATGAATCGAACCACCCGGGAATGCGTGACGGCGTTGATGTCGAGCCTGCGTGCCAATGGGCCCATGCCCCGGCACCGGCTTGCCGCAGCCAGCCGCCTGAGCGCCGCGGAACTGACCCGCGCGCTGAAATCCGCCCGCCAGATGGGCGTCGTGGCTTATGAAGGCGAGCCAGACTTGCCGCCCGAGGCGGATACCCCACTGATGCTCACCGGCCGGCCGTTGCCGCCGCCCCGGCGCGTCGCCCCGGCGCCGCGCGACAACACGCCGCATTTTGAGCCGCTGCTCGATGTCTGGGGCATCTCCCGCCCCGCCGCGCTGCGGCGCGGACACGCCTCCTGACACGCCCTTCACCCTGCGGCACGCGGCCTGGCCCGCGTGCCGATCTTACAAAGGCAGGTAAGGCGCACACGCAAAAGCCGCGCCCGGCACCGCACCGGCCCGCCCTTGCGCACGGTACGGAACTTGCGCCACGCTTCAGGCTATGGTTTTCGCATCGTGAGCGTGTGCAATGAGGCAATACAATGCGCCCGGCACCACGGCGTTCCCCGCGCCCCCGGCGTCGCCACCACCGCATGACCCCTCCTTACCGCCCGGCTTCCAGCTCGAGCCCGGGCGCAATTGCTGGCGCATCGAACCTTGCCGGCGCTTTGCCATGCTGGTCGACGCCGACGCGTATTTCCGCGCGCTGCGCGAGGCCCTGCCGCTGGCCGAGCACACCATCTTCATCCTGGGCTGGGACATCGACAGCCGCATGGAACTGGTCCCCGCCGGCGCGCACGATGGCCTGCCGGCCGGGCTGCGCGACTTCCTGTGCGCGCTGGCCGACCGCCGCCCCAACCTGCGCATCTACATCCTGAGCTGGGACTACGCCATGGTGATGGCGATGGAGCGCGAATGGCTGCCGTCGGCCAGCGCGCACTGGCAGGCGCACCGGCATTTGTCGTTCCGGCTGGACGGCAATCATCCGCCGGGCGCCTCGCACCACCAGAAGGTGGTGGTGCTCGACAACAAGGTCGCCTTTGTCGGCGGGCTGGACCTGACGCTGCGCCGCTGGGACGACAACCAGCACGCGCCCGGCGCGCCGCTGCGCATGGCCGAGGGCCGGCCCTACGCGCCCTTCCATGACGTGCAGTGCGCGCTCGACGGCGACGCGGCCGCGGCGCTGGGAGAGCTGTGCGCGCAGCGCTGGCTGCGCGCCAGCGGCAGCCAGCCGCGGCCGGTGGCAAGGACCTCGTCCGATCCGTGGCCGCCGAGCCTGGCGCCCGAGCTGACCGACGTGCGCGTGGGCATCGCCCGCACCATGCCGATGTGCGAGGACGAGCCCGGCGTCAGCGAGGTCCGCATGCTGCTGCGCGATGCCATCGCCTCGGCCCGGCACAGCATCTACATGGAGAACCAGTACTTCAGCTCGGGCGAGATCGCCAAGGCGCTGGCCGCACGCCTGGGGCACGAGGATGGCCCGGATATCGTGCTGGTGTCGCGCCGCAACGAGAGCGGCTGGCTCGAGGCGCACAGCATGGGCGTGCTGCGCGCACGCCTTTACCGGCAGCTGCGCGCGGCCGACAAGTTCGATCGCTTCCGCCTGTACTGCCCGACGATTCCCAACCTGCTGCCCGACTGCGTCAACGTCCACAGCAAGGTGACGGTGATCGACGACGACTTCCTCACCATCGGCTCCGCCAACTTAAGCAACCGTTCGCTGGGGCTCGACACCGAGTGCAATATCGTGGTGGTCTCCGGCGGCGAGCCGCGCGTCCAGGCGGCCATCGCCGCCATGCGCGCGCGGCTGCTGGGCGAACACCTGGATGTGGCGCCCGAAGCGTTCCAGGCCGAGGTCGCCGCCACGCGCAGCGTGCTTGGCGCGATCCGGCACCTGCAGCGCAGCGACGGGCGCTCGCTGGAAGACTATGTGCCGCCGCTGCCCGACGATGTCGATGCCGCGTCACCGGCCGCCAACCTGCTGGACCCGATCGAACCGATCGACAGCGACCAGCTGCTGGCCGAGTTCGTCAGCCACGAGGCGCGCCCGCGCGTGCTCGGGCGCGTGGGCGTGATGGTGGCGCTGGCGCTGCTGGTGGCGGGGCTGGCCTTTGCGTGGCGCTATACGCCGCTGCGCGAGTGGGCGGATTTCCGCGCCCTGCTGGGCGTCATCGAGCGGGTGGACGAGATGCCGCTGGCCCCGCTCGCCATGATGGGGGTCTATTTGGCCGGTGCGGTGACACTGCTGCCCGTGACGCTGCTGATCCTGGTCACCGTGGTGGTGTTCGGCCCGCTCTACGGCGCCGTGCTGGCCCTGTGCGGCACGGTGCTGAGCACCGGCGCGGGCTACCTGGCCGGCCGGCTGCTGGGGCGCAACGCCGTGCGCCGCTTTGGCGGCAGGCGGCTGAACCGCGTCAGCCACCAGCTGGGCAAGCACGGCGTGGTCGCCATGGTGGTGCTGAGGCTGGTGCCGATCGCACCGTTCTCGCTGGTCAACCTGGTGGTGGGAGCCTCGCGCATCAGCCTGCGCGACTGCCTGATCGGCACCGCGCTGGGGATGCTGCCGGGCATCGTGGTCAGTGCCCTGCTGGTGGACCGGGTCGCCGCGGCGGCGCGCGACCCGGGGCTGGTCACCTTTGCGCTGCTGGCACTGGTGCTGCTGGTGCCGGCCTCGCTGCTGCTGTTGCTGCGCCGGCGCCGGCGCAATGCGGCGCGGCCGCGCGGCGGCCGCCACGACGATCCGCCCGGCCCCCACTCGCGAACGTCGCGAACGTCGCGTCTGTCGCGGCTGGCGCGGATGGCCGGCGAGCGCTCCTGAACCTCAAGGCTGGCGGCGGTAGGTGGCCTTGACGATCTGCGTCCACTCGCCGTTCTCGCCTTGCATGTACGAGGTGAGTTCGCGGTGGTCGTCGTCGCGGAACGTGATCACGTCGCGGTACTGCACCATGCGGCCATTGCCCGAGCAGTCCGGGCCTTCGGCACGCAGCGTCAGCTGCTGGCCGCCTTCGTCGAGGTCGCCCTCGTAGACCCACAGGTGGGTCATCATCGAGCCGATAAAGGTGCCGACAAAGTGCTTGCGCGCCGGGTCGTAGCCCAGCGTCATGACCGTGGACGCCGGACCGCAGCCGGGCATGTCGCCCTGGGCCACGCACTGCACCCAGATGTCGCCGATACCGCTTACCCGTTCCGGGATGTTCCATGTCTGCACCGGCTGGTCGGGACCCATGACGGCCTCGCCCTCCGCCATCCAGTTGCCAATCAGACGTTGCAGCCAGCGGTGTTCCTTATGTGCTTCGATTTGCATGTTCGGTCTCCGGTGAGTGGGTACAGCCAGGGTTCGGCCAAATACGGCGGTGGCCGCAAGCATTTGTGGATGCTGTACACATAGACTAGCAAACGAACTGGACAGTGTCCACATTAAATTGCAACAGCCGGCGCAGGGGACGGGCTGAGGCTACTGCGGCAGCCGCAGCTTGGGCACGTCGAAGCGGTTGCCCTGTGCGCGCCGTACATCGCACTGGACCTTGGCCTCGCGCACGGCGCCGTCCTGGGCCAGGTATTCGACATCGGCCACCACGCTGTAGTTGTCCTTGTCGATCTGGCGCGCGGTGGCGGCCACCCACTTGAAGCTGCCGGGATTGGGCAGCGCCGCCTTGACCGCGTGCTTGCAGGCGGCCTCGGGCGCGCCCTCGCTGGCAGGCGGCCGGGACGCTTCCTGCCGGGCCGCGGCCAGCGCGGCCGGCACGCCCGCCGCGGACAACGCCACCGCCAGCGCGGTGGACAGCAAACGTGGGGAAAGCGGCGAAAGCATCCTGGACTCCTGCGACTGTGCGGCGCCGGTCCGGGTCACGCTAGCGTCCGCGCCGATGCAGTTCAGGCCGCGGCGCGCAGGCGAAAGTTCCCTTGCCGCCACAGCCAGCGGCCCTAACGCCGCACGCAGGCCTTGTAGGTGAACTTGTCGCCCCGGAACATGAATTCCGAAAACGCCAGTGGGCGGTCGTCGATGTCGTGCGGGGTGAAGCGGATGCGCAGCAACGGCTCCCCCGGCCCGACCTTCAGCCGGCGCGCGCTTTCCGCGCTGGCGGGGATCGCCGCGCTTTCGGTGTGCAGGTACTTCAGGCGATAGCCCAGGCGCGCCTCGACGATCATCAGCGCATCGTTGTTTTCCAGGTCGTGTTCCAGGATCGCGCGCATCAATGGCTCCGGCGCCATGGTCATGCCCACGGCCACCGGCACGCCGGCCACCGACTTGAGCGTGGTCACGCTCAGCAGCTTGCTGCCGGGCGGCACCCGCAGCGCATCGGCGGCAATGGCAGGCGCGGTGATCAGCCGCGTCGACAGCAGCTTGCCGTGCGCTTCGTGGCCACGGGCGCGCATGTAGTCGTAGAAGCCGGTCAGCGGTCCCAGATCGGCCTGCCCCGCCGGGCGGCTGACAAAGCTGCCCTTGCCGTGGACCGTCTCGATCAGCCCCTCCGCCAGCAGCGATGCCAGCGACTGCCGCACGGTGATGCGGCTGACGCCGAACTCCGCCATCAGCTCGGCCTCCGACGGCAGCTTGATGCCCGGTGTCCATTCGTTGTTGACGATGCGCTGGCGCAGCGCGCCTTCGATCTGCTTGAAGCGGGGCAGTGAGCTGGTTGTCACGGGATTGTGCGGATTCATGGGATGGCCCATGCGGGCATCTACTTATCATAACAACGTTGACTCATCATAACATGTCATGACAACATGAGCCGGCACAACCATGACAAGACGCGCGGCGCCAGTCCCCCAGGGGCCACTACGTGACGGCGCACGCATACGGAGATACGGAGACAATCGATGCCAGACCTGAGTGCATTGCTGCAACCGCGCACCATCGCCGTGATCGGCGCTTCCACCCAGCCCGACAAGGTGGGCGGCATGCCGGTGCGGCTGCTGAGCGAGCTGGGCTACGCCGGACGCATCGTCCCGGTCCACGCGACCGCCAGCGAAGTGCAGGGGCTGGCCGCGGTGCCGACGCTGGACGCGCTGGATACGCCCGCCGACCTTGCCATCGTGGCCCTGCCGGTCAGCGCCAGCCTCGACGCGATGCGCCAGCTGGCGCGCAACGGCACGCGCGCCGCGGTGTTCTTCACCTCGGGCTTTGCCGAGACCGGTGGTGACGGCATCGCGCTGCAGGCCGAACTGGCGGCGCTGGCGCAGGCCCATGGCATCACGCTGCTCGGGCCCAACTGCCTGGGCGCGATGAACCTGCGCGAGCGCGTGTTCGCCACCTTCTCGCCGATCCCGCTCAGCGGGCTGCCGCCGGTCGGCGATGTCGGCCTGGTCAGCCAGAGCGGCGCTTTTGGTGCCTATGCCTTCGCGCTGGCGCGCGAGGCCGCGCTGGGCCTGAGCCACTGGGTCACCACCGGCAATGAAGCGGGCCTGCATGTGGCCGACGTGATCGAATGGATGGCGCGCGACGATGCCACGCGCGTGATCCTCGCCTACCTGGAAGGCTGCCGCGACGGCAACCGCCTGCGCCGCGCGCTGGCGGCAGCGCGGGCAGCGGGCAAGCCGGTGGTGGTGACCAAGGTCGGCACCACCGAAGCCGGCGCGCGCTCCGCGCAATCGCATACCGCCAGCCTGGCGGGCGAAGATGCGGTCTACCAGGCGGTGTTCGACGAGTACGGCGTGTTCCGCGCCGATACGCTCGATGACTTCTTCCGGCTCGGCTACGTGCTGTCGCGCGGGAGGCGCCCGACGCGGTGGCAGCCCTCGGCAAAGGAGCCGGCCAATGCCGTCACCCCGGTCGCGCTGGTCACCGTCTCAGGCGGCGTCGGCATCATGATGGCCGACCAGGCCGAGGCGCTGGACCTGCCGCTGCCGGCGATGCCCGCAGCCGCCGCCGCAGCGCTGCGCAGCGCGATTCCGTTCGCCAGCACCGCCAACCCCATCGACGTCACCGGCCAGGTGGTGGCGCAGCCGGAAGTATTGCTGGACGCCATTGCCGCGGCCGCGCAAAGCGCGGATTACGGCAGCGTGGTGGCCTTCCTCGCCGGCGGCGTGGGCGCGCCGCGGATCTGGCCCGGGCTGCAGCAGACCGTCGAGACCCTGTACCGCAGCGGCAACGCGGCGCCGCTGCTGTTCAGCGGCCTGGTCGATGACGACAAGCGCCGCTGGCTGGAAGCGCGCGGCGCGCTGGTGTTCCGCGAACCCGCGCACGCGGTGCAGGCCGTGGCCGTGCTGGCCCGCGCCGCGGCGCAGGCAGCGGCTGCACGGGCGCCTGGCTGCGCAGCGGCCGCCGCAGACACCGTGCCCGTTCCCGATGTGCTGCCCGGCACCACCGCCTTGTCCGAGTTCGAAGCCATGCAATGGCTGGCCGCGTGCGGCATCCCCACCGCGCCGCACGGCCTGGCGCGCGATGCCGACGAGGCCGTGCGCCTTGCCCAAGCCATCGGCTACCCGGTCGCGATCAAGCTGTGCTCGCCCGACATCCTGCACAAGAGCGACGTCGGCGGCGTGGTGCTGAACGTGGCGGATGCGCAGGCGGCACGCGCTGCCTTTGCGCAAGTGCAGGCCGCCGCGGCCCGCCACGGCACTCCTGCGCGCTTTGACGGCGCGCTGGTCGCCGGCATGGTGCGCGGCTGGGGCGAGCTGGTGGTGGGCGTGCGGCGCGATCCGGTGTTCGGCCTGGTGGCGCTGGCCGGCATCGGCGGCACCGCGGTGGAGATCTTCCGCCAGACCGCGTTCGGGCTGGCGCCGCTCAGCCATGCCCGTGCGCGCACCATGCTGCGCGCGAGCCGTGCCGAGGCCCTGCTGAACGGCCACCGCGGCCATCCCGCGATCGATGCCGAGGCGGTGGCCGAGGTGCTGGTGCGCGTGTCGCAGGCCGCTGCCGCGCTGGGCCCGCGGCTCGACACCATCGAGATCAACCCGCTGATCGTCACCGCCCGCGGCGTGGTCGCCGCCGATGCCGTGGTGACCCTGCATGCGGCAGGCCCCGATCGCCACGCAGACAGACAAACCCAGGAGACCATCCGATGAACCAACCCGCTGCGCCCTTCCTTGCCGGCGCTCCCATCGACACCCCGCAGGAAGCCCTGACCGCCGCGGCGGCACTGCCGCTGGTGCTGGCCACCTACCCGTTGTTCGAAAGCCTGCGCACCTGCCGGCTGCAGACTTCGGTGGCGCAGGCCACCGGCTATGGGCGCGCGCCGGTCAACACGCTGTCGGCCAGCACGCAGCCGTGGACCCACCGCGACCGCGACATCGTCACGCCGGCCAACGACCTGCTCTACTTCTGCGCCTGGGTCAACCTGGCCGACGGCCCCGTCACGCTGCATGTACCCGCGCTGCCGGACGCGCGCCGCTACTACGTGGTGGAACTGCTCGACGCCTGGACCAACAACTTCGAAAACCTGGGCCCGCGCAACGTGCCCGCCGCGGGCGCCGACATCGTGCTGGCCGGCCCGGGCCAGCACGCCGAGGGCGCACACGTGGTGCATTGCCCGACCTCGCTGGTCTGGCTGCTCGGCCGGGTGCTGGTGACCGGCGCCGACGACCTGCCCGCCGCCAGCGCCTTCGAAAACGGATTCCGCCTGTCCGGCGGCAGCGCGCGGCAGCCCGAGTGCGTGCGCGACTGGCACGACAGCGGCGAACCGGCGCTCGACTACTTCGCCAACGTCTTCAACGCGCTGCGCGAATACCCGGCCGAGCCTTCCGCAGCGGGCCTGCTGTCGCTGCTGCGCAAGTGCGGCATCCGTGCCGGCGAGGCGGTCGACGTGGGCGCGCTGCGGCCCGCGGTGCAGCAGGGCCTCGCGCGCGCCTGGCGCGAAGGCATGGCGCTGATCGAAGCCAATACCCGCAGCCATGCGCGCAAGAGCTGGACCTACAGCCTGCTGCTGGGCCGCTATGGCGACGACTGGATGCAGCGCGCGGTGACCGCGATGAAGGGACTGGGCGCACTGCGCGCCGACGAAGCCGTCTACGCCGCCGCCGACTACGATGCCGACGGCGAGCTGCTGCATGGCCGCCACACCTACGCGCTGCACTTCCCGGCCGGACACCTGCCGCCGGCGCAGGCGTTCTGGTCGGTCTCGCTGTACGGCGCCGACCGCTTCTTCACCGACAACGCGATCGGCCGCTATGCGCTGGGCGACCGCAGCCCCGGCCTGCAATACGATGCCGATGGCGGCCTCACCCTCACCATCTCGCACCGGCGCCCCGAGCAGGCACAGGAAAACTGGCTGCCGGCACCGGACGCCCCGTTCTACCTGATCCTGCGCCTGTACCACCCCACCGACGGCTTCATGGCCGGCGACTACGTGATCCCGCCGCTGCGGCGCATCGCCTGAAGGAGCCCGCCCATGGCAACCCATGACATTTCCCTCGACACGCTTGCCTGCGACGCGGTGCGCTACACGCTGCCGCTGTACGAAATGGCGCGCATGCGCGCCGCCACCTGCCCGCGGCGCGACAGCAGCGGCAGCTTTGCCGGCGACGGCCCCGATTCCACGCTGCGCTGGATCAACACCGTCACGCACGTGCGCACGCTGCTCGGGCCGCAACACCGGCAGGTCGTCACGCCGAACAACGACACGCTCTACACCAACGCCTGGCTCGACCTGTCGCGCGGCCCGCTGCTGCTGGACGTGCCCGACTGCCACGGCCGCTACTACGTGCTCGGGCTGCTCGACGCCTATACCAACCCGTTCGGCTACATCGGCACCCGCACCACCGGCACGCACGGCAGCACCTGGCTGCTGCACGGCCCCGGCTGGCAGGGCGAGGTGCCGGCCGGCGCGACGCCGCTGCCCTGCCCCACCGATGCGGTCTGGATCATCGGCCGCATCCTGGCCGACGGCGCAGCCGACCTGCCCGGCGCGCATGCCTTGCAGGACGGCATCCGCCTGCGCCGGCCCGACGGCACCGCTGCCGCGAGCGTGATCGACGCCGGCATGCACGCCGGCGAGCGGCCCGGCGATCCCGACCGCTACGCCGCCATCGTGCGGCGCATGCTGGCCGAGAACCCGCCGCCCGCGGCCGAAGCGGAGCTGGTGCGCAGCTTCGCCGCCGCCGGCATCGGCAGCGCGACGCCGCTGACGCCGGCGCAACGGACCGCGCTGGCCACGGCCCTGGCCCAGGTCGATGCCGAACTCGCCGCGCCCAGGGCTTCCGCGCTGGGCGGCGGCTGGTCCCTGCCGGTGGACATCCGCACCTCGTTCGGCTCGCACTACGCGCTGCGCGCCGAGGTGGCGCGCAACTACATCGGCGCGCTGGGGGTCGAGGAAGCCATGTACCTGATGGCCGATTGCGATGCCGACGGCCTGCCGCTGGACGGCACCCACCAGTACGAGCTGGTGTTCCCCGCGCAGGGCTTGCCGCAGGTTGGCGCGTTCTGGTCGCTGACCATGTATCGCAAGTCGGACTGCATGCTGGCCGAAAACCCGCTGCAGCGCTATTCGCTGGGCGACCGCTCGCCGGACCTGCGCGCGGCGCCCGATGGCAGCCTGCGCATCGTGCTGGGCGCGCGCGGCCCGGCGGACCCGGCTGGTGCCGGCAACTGGCTGCCAGCGCCGCCCGAACCGTTCTACGTGGCGCTGCGCCTGTACGTCCCCGGCCCGGCGCACCTGGAACGTACCTTCCGCTACCCCGCCATCCGCCGCATCAAGGAACCCTTATGAACCGAACCATTGTCTTCGCCAGGGCCGTGCTGGCGGCCAGCGTGGCGCTGCTGTGCCTGGGCGGCCAGGCCCAGGCGCAAACCTATCCGTCGCGGCCGGTCAAGCTGGTGTCGCCCTACGGCGCCGGCGGCTCCAACGACATTTCGGCGCGCATCCTCGCCGACGCGCTGGGCAGCAAGCTCGGCCAGCAGGTGGTGGTCGAGAACAAGCCCGGCGCCGGCACACGGCTGGCCACGGAGCATGTGGCGCATGCCGCGCCGGACGGCTATACCCTGCTGTGGGCGGCCGCGCCCTTCGCCATCAACACCGCCGCGGGCATCGCGCAGCGCTACGATGTGCACAAGGATTTCGTTGCGGTGGGGCCGCGCGTGCTGGGGCCGATCTTCCTGATCGTCAACGCCAACTCGCCGGCACGCACGGTGGCGGACTTCGTGCGCCTGGCCAGGGAAAAGCCGGACGGCGTGACGGTGGCCTCGCCCGGCGCGGGCTCCGGTCCGCACCTGACCGCCGAGCTGTTCGGGCAGGTCGGCAAGTTCAAGCTGCTGAGCGTCCACTACCGCGGCGACGCCACCGCCTATACCGAACTGCTGGCGGGCCGCGCCGATGCCACGCTGACCGCCATCACCTCGGCGCTGCCCTTCATCAAGGCCGGCAAGCTGCGCGTGCTGGCGGTGGCGTCGGAACAGCGCACGCCGGTCTATCCCGATGCGCCCACCTTCGCCGAACAGGGCTACCCGGGCATGGTCGGCTATGGCTGGTTCGGACTGGTCGCGCCGGCCGGCACGCCGCCCGCCATCACCGAACGGCTGAACCGCGAGGCGTCGGCCGTGCTGGCCGATGCGCACACCCGCAGCAAGCTGCTTGGCCTGGGCCTGGAGCCGCATCCCGAGCGCGGCAGCGCGTTCTCGGCCTTTATCGACCAGGAGATCGGCAAATGGGGCAAGCTGATCCAGGCGCGCGGCATCAAGCTGGACTAGCGCAGGGGCGCAAGCCAACCATGACATTGCATAAACAGGAGACCACGCCAACATGATGACCGTTGTCCGTTTTTCGCCGCGGCAGCGCGGCAAGCTGCTGCTGGCCACGCTGCGCTGGCTCGGCGTCGCGGCGTTCGCCGCCGCGCCGGTTGCCGCGCCGGCACAGGGCAGCTATCCGGCCAAGCCCATCCACCTGATCGTCGCCTATCCGCCGGGCGGCCTCACCGACACGCTGGCGCGCGCCGTCGGCGACGGCCTGTCGCGCCAGCTGGGCAAGACCGTGGTAGTCGAGAACAAGGGCGGCGCCGGCGGCATCATCGGCACCGACTATGTCGCCAAGGCGGCGCCCGACGGCTATACCCTGCTGATGACGATTCCGGGGCCGATCACCGCCAACCTGGCGCTGTACAAGAAGCTGCCCTACGATCCCCGCACCGACCTGCGCCCGGTCTCCGACATTGCCACCGCGCGCACCGTGCTGGCGGTCAACAGCAGCGTGCCGGCCAAGACCGTCGCCGAGCTGCTGGCCTATGCCAAGGCCTCGCCCGGCAAGCTGCGCATGGGTTCGTGGGGCGCGGGCACGCAGCCGCATACCATCCAGACCTATTTCGCCAGGCAATACCAGGTCGACATGCTGCACGTGCCCTACCGCGGCGAAGGGCCGATGGTGACCGACCTGCTGGCCGGCCAGGTCAACGTGACGGTGGGTTCGGTGACCGCGCTCAAGCAGCATTTCGCCACCGGCAAGCTGCGTCCGCTCGCCGTCACCGGCACGCGGCGCGCGCAGGCGCTGCCGGATGTGCCGACCTTCACCGAAGCCGGCTACGCCGACGAGCCGTTCCGGCTGACCGGGCCGATCACGCTCATGGCCCCGGCGAAGACGCCGCAGGAGATCATCGACCGCCTCGGCCGCGAAACCGCCAGCCTGGTCGCCAGCGCCGACATGCAGCGGCGCATCGTCGACATGGGCGCGGAACCGCTGGGCACCACCCCGGCGCAGGCAGAGGCGGCCTACAAGGCTTACCTGCCGGTGGTGCTGAAGCTGACCGCGGATACGGGGGTGACGCTGGACTGAGGGGTCCCGGCGGCGCGTGATACAGTGCCCGAGGCGCGGCAGATGGCCGCGCATGCCACACTGCACGCATGAAAACGCTGCTGATCGTCTTTCACACCATGACTGGCGGCACGCGCCAGATGGCCGCGGCCGCCGCCGACGCGGCGCGCCGACAGCCCGGCGTCACGGTCGTGCTCAAGACCGCCGCCGAGGCCGGCCCCGACGATGTGCTGGCCGCCGACGGCTACCTGTTCGCCACCCCGGAAAACCTGGCCGCGATGGCGGGCATGATGAAGGACTTCTTCGACCGCTGCTATTACGCCGCGCTCGACCGCATCAATGGCCGGCCCTACGCCGCCATGATCTGCGCCGGCAGCGATGGCCAGAACGCACTGCGCCAGCTCGAGCGCATCGCCACCGGCTGGCGCCTGAACCGCGTTGCGCCCGGGCTGATCGTCTGCACGCATGCGCAGACGCCGGAGCGCATCCTCGCCCCCAAGCAGATCGAAGCAGCCGATCTGGCGCGGTGTGCCGAGGTTGGCGAAGGGCTGGCGGCGGGGCTGGGGCTGGGGGTGTTCTGAGGCACGCCCGAACATCGGGCGGCCGGGCAAACGGATGACCGGGAACAGGACTTGCACGTCCCACACATCCCTTTGCCGGCCCCAGCCATGGACGACCCCGAAATTACCGCTTCAGAAGCCCGGCGCGATCCGCTTGCCGGCACCGCGCGCGGCGTGATGCGCGTGGTCGATGCGCTGACGCAGACCGCGCTGGTGGTCGCCACCGCCACGCTGGCCTGGGTGCTGTGGCGGCGCTCCGATGCCTATGCCTGGTTCGGCGGGCTCGGCCCCGGCACCGCGGTGACGCTGGCGGTGCTGGTCACGCTGGTGGCGCTGCTGGGCGTCTGGATGGGCGTGCGCACCTGGCGGCGCGTGGGGTGAGGCGTCGCTAAACCTTACAACGCCACAGTAAAAACGGCCCACAAGCTGAAGGAGATCTGGTGGCTGACACTCCGCTTCGCCGTACCGGCCCGTTTGCCGTCGTCACCGGCGCGTCCTCGGGCATCGGCTACGAACTGGCGCGTTGCTGCGCGCGCCGCGGCTATGACGTGTTGATTGCCGCGGACGAACCGCAGATCGAAATCGCCGCGCAGCAACTGCGCGACGAAGGCACCGAGGTGACGGCGCTGATGGCCGACCTGTCCACGCCCGACGGCGTCGGGCAGCTATGCGCCGCGCTGGCCGGCCGCCGCGTCGATGTGCTGTGCGCCAACGCCGGCCGCGGCCTGGGCCACGCCTTCCTCGACCAGGACTTCACGGCGATCCAGCGCGTGGTGGAGACCAACGTGACCGGCACCTTGCACCTGCTGCACCGGGTCGGCCGGATCATGCGCGCGCAGCGCGAGGGACGGATCCTGATCACGGGCTCGATCGCCGGCTTCGTGCCGGGCACCTGCCAGGCCGTGTACAACGCCAGCAAGGCCTTCCTCGATTCCTTTTCCTACGCGCTGCGGCATGAGCTGCAGGATAGCGGCGTGTCTGTCACCTGCCTGATGCCGGGTGCCACGGAAACCGATTTCTTCGAGCGCGCGGATCTGCTCGATACCCGGCTCGGCCAGCAGAAGAAGGGCGATCCGGCCGAGGTGGCGCGGATCGGCTTCGATGCCATGATGCGCGGCGAGGGCGAGGTCGTGCCGGGCTGGCAGAACAAGTTGCGCGCCGCCATCGCCATGGTCACGCCCGCCGACGTGCTGGCCGAGCAGCACCGGCGCGTGGCCGCCCCGCAGCATGCCACGGGGCCGGCGGACGAGCCGCCGGCGCCATAGCGCTGCCTCAGCCCATGCGCGTGGTGCCGCCGGTACTGTCGCGTCCCGCGCCCGGCCCGCCGCTGCCGGTCTCCATGCCGCCGCCATAGCTGCTGGCGCTGGACCCGGTGGCGCTACCGGAACTGCTGACGCCGCTGACGTGCCCCTGCCCGGAGCTGCCGGACGGCACGCCTTCGGTGATGCCGGACACACCGAACGCGCCCGGCGCGCCCAGGCGCACCGCGTTATGGATCTCCTGCACGCCGAAGACATCGTCGACGATATCCTCGATGCAGTACTTCTGGCGCCGGTCGCGCACGTTGCCGGTCAGGCGCACCACACCGCCCTGCACTTCGACTTCCACGTCGCTTACGTCGACGTGGCGCGCGTGCGCAAGCCGTTCGCAGATGTCTTCGCGGATGCGCTCGTCGCTGCGCTGGTAGCCCTTGGGCCCCACGCGGTCGCGGCCACGCGGCGCCGGGCGCGCGGCGTTGGCGCGGCTGTCGCCCCATTCGTCGCGGACCTCGCTGCCGCGGCGCCAGGCTTCGTCCTCTTCCCACGGCGGGCGCTGGTCGGAAGATTCCCAGACCCGCTGCGCCGGGCTGGCGCGGCTGCCGTAGTACCCCGCCTCGCGCACGTCGCTGTCATGCCGCTGGCGCCCTTCATAGCGGGCTTCGCCGTAGTCGCGCGCGGGGCCGCCGCGCTGGCCATAGCGCCCTTCGCCGTAGCCGCGCGGGTCGTCGCCGCGGCTGCGGCGCGGTTCATCGGCGTCGCGGTCCTCGCGCCACCATGAGCCGCCGCCTTCATTTCGGAATGGATGCATCGCTGTCTCCAGGGGGTTGAACTTCCCGCGCGGCCTTGGCGGCCGCGCAGCCGTCAGCGGGGCGCAAATTCCATACCATTGGCCGGCGGCAAGCACGCCGCGCGCCCCGCACGAAAGCAAAGGCGGGCGCCATCGGTCGAGGGCGCCCGCCTTTGTCGGACAATCGGATAGCCGCGTCAGGCGGCAAGCGGGGTGAGGCGGTGCGGGGCCTCGCCCCCGTCCTCGTCTTCATCGACGATCAGCACGACGCCGCGCCGTCTGGCCGCGGCCATGCCGATGTTGACAGCGACGTCGCGGTCGTCGCAGTGAACCAGGCCCTTGCGCGCGCTTTCCACCGTCAGCTCCCAGCCTTGCGCGGTCTGCCTGATCAGGAAGTTTGCAGCCATGGGTTGCTCCCTGTCATTGGTGTTCTTGCAGCGTAGGCCATGGGCAGAACCGTTAAATCGGCGTCCGTCCGATAGCGTGTGGGCGCTTCTCCTACAGTCCTCCGGGATGGCGCCCCGGCGCCGCATCGCTGGACACCGCGGGCACCGGCAAAATGCGCCAACAACCGATCGCGGCAATTTGATCCGGTCGATCGTCGGAATGTGATTGTTGACAAGAATCACGGTTATAGCCGAGCGCCGCGCCAAGAATCCTCCTCTACTACGAAAAGCCCGACCCGGCGCAGCGCCGCACCGGGACATGCCGGGCAGGAGGAGACCATGGACACACACCCCGTCGCCGCCATGAGCGGCCCCGCTGCGGCAGCTTGCCGCCCGTTGCCCGCGCCGGCCCGCAAGAGCGTGCTGCACGACATGGAGCAAACCCGCCTGGCCATAGAGATGATCGGCCTGGGCGCACGCCTGCAGGTGCTGGAAGCGGAGGTGGCGCTGCCGCGCGTGCGGCTGATCCGGCTGTACAAGGAGCTGTGCGGGGCATCGCCGCCCAAGGGCATGCTGCCGTTCTCGACCGACTGGTTCCTGACCTGGCGCCCCAACGCGCATGCCTCGATGCTGCTCGGCGCTTACCGCTTCATGGTCCATGCCGGCCACCTGGACGGCATCCGTGCCACCCTGGCCGGCTTCCGCATGTATCGCGAGCACCTGTGCGCCACCGGCGAGGCCGCGCAGCTCAGCTTTACCCGGGCCTGGATGCTGGTCCGCTTCTATCAGCGCGGCATGCTGCAGCTGGCGCGCTGCCGGTGCTGCCACGGCGAATTCCTGGTGCGCGCCCACGATGCGCGCCAGCGCTACACCTGCGGCCTGTGCCTGCCGCCCGCGCGCGCCGGCAAGGGCCGCAAACCCGCACCAGCGGCCGACACCGCCCGCGATGACGCGTGAGCGCCCCGCCTCTCCATGCCATTGTCTGCTGGCGCACAGTCCGGCCGATTGCACGCTTCCATGATGGATACACCCGACCACCCCGCCGCCGGCGCTCCCGGAGCCTCCCCTATGTTCAAGATCCCCATGCTCGGCAAGATGCTGGGCACGCCCACGCCCGAGGCCGGCGGCAAGGCTCGCGCCGAACCCCAGCCAGCACCGCCCGGCACGCCGTCCGGCGCCGCGCGCAAGGGCATGCCGGAACAGCTGGCGCAAAACCTCAAGACCCAGGGCGACGCCATGATCCAGTACGGCGCGCGGCTGCTGGTGATGCGCGAAATGCTGTGCGCCATGGCCGTGGCGCTGCCGCCCGATGCGCGCGCGAGCGCGCAGCGGCAGTTCCGGCAGCGCATCGACCAGCTGCTGTCGCTGACCGACGACCATGTGCTGCCGGCGGAATTCCACGCGGCGCTGCTGGCCGAGGTCAACTATTACCTCGGCGAGCTGAGGCAACGCTGACGGCGCCGGAGCCTGCGCGGCCCTGGCCTGGCCATTTTCGCGGCCAGCACGCGGCGCCCGCGACGGCTCTCCGCCCGTGGCGTTGCGCAACCGGCATCTGTTGCCGGTTTGATACTGGTCGTAACTGCCGTTCCTGGGCCCCTGGCATCGTGCTACAGTGCGCCCTCAGCACAAGGCTGCGCAGCGACGCATAGCGCACCCGCGCGGCCCGCAACCGGGTACGGCAAGGGATCGCGCGCCAGCGTACCCGCCCCCGCTTTGTCGCCCCCGACGCGCACACGGTGCGCACCAGGCGCCGGCCCGTGCCGGGAGCCGGCCCCTTGCTCTTCGTGCCCTTGCCGCGCCCTTGCTGCGCCTTTGCCGCACGCTTGCCGCTCGCCACCCGCGTGGCGCCGAACCATTGCCGCGCAGCCGCCTGTCCCGGATTCGCCCCCCGGGCGCCGCTGCCGCCCTTCAGGAACTTCATGACGCACCGGCTCCAGGCCGCGCTGACCATCGCCGCCTTCAAGCTCTTTGCCGCCCTGCCGTACGGCGTGACCGCCCGGCTGGGTGACGCCCTCGGCAGGCTGCTGTACCGCATCCCCAGCCGCCGCCGGCGCATCGTCCATACCAACCTGGCGCTGTGCTTCCCCGACATGGATCCGGCCGAGCGCGAGCAACTGGCGCGGGACCACTTCGGCCATGTGCTGCGCAGCTACCTGGAGCGCGGCGTGCAGTGGTTCGGCAACGCCGAGCGGCTGGGCAAGCTGGTCGAGCTGGATTCGCGCATCGACCTGGCCTCGTGCGCGGAGCATCCGACCATCTTCATGGGCTTTCATTTCGTCGGCATCGAGGCCGGCTGCATGTTCTATTCGATGCGCCACCCGGTGGCGTCGCTGTACACGCGCATGTCCAGCCCGCTGCTGGAGCAGATCTCGCGCACGCAGCGCGGGCGCTTCGGCGCCGAGATGATCCCGCGCAACGGCAGCGGCAAGCAGGTGGTGCGCACGCTGCGCGCCGGCTGCCCGGTGATGCTGGCGGCGGACATGGACTTCGGCATCAACGATTCGGTGTTCGTGCCGTTCTTCGGCGTGCCGGCGTGCACGCTGACCTCGGCCTCGCGCCTGGCCAGCCTGACCGGCGCGCGCGTGGTGCCGTTCACCACCGAAGTGCTGCCGGACTACCGCGGCTACCGGCTGCGCGTGTTCGACCCGCTCGAGGGCTTTCCCTCCGGCAGCGTCGAAGAAGATTCGCGCCGCATGAACGCCTTCCTCGAAACCCAGATCGCCACCATGCCGGAGCAGTATTACTGGATCCACCGGCGCTTCAAGAACCGGCCGGAAGGCATGCCGTCGGTGTATTGACCCCGGCTAGCCGGCGGCGCGGCGCCAGGCTTGCCGGATCTCGTCCACCAGCCGCTCCAGTTGCGCGGCATAGCGCGCGTGGTCGCGGCGGCGCTCGGCGTCGTTGAACGGGTAGCTGATGTTGAGCCCGTACAGCTGCTGGTCCGGGCCTGAAAAGGCCGCGCCCACGGCCAGCAGATGCCCCGGCTGGTAGGCCGCGGTGCAATGGCCGTGCCGCTGCGCCTGCGCGATGCCGCGCAGCACGCGCGCGCGCATGCCGGGCCAGGCCGCCCCCTGGCGGGCGGCGATGCCGGCCAGCAGATCCCTGCGCACCTCCTCGGGCTGCGCCGCCAGCCATGACAGGCCGATCGCCGTCAGCTCCATCGGCACGCGCGATCCCGGCACCACGCGCCGCGTGCGCGACACGCTGTCGCGGCTGTGCCGGATCGACGCCAGGTACACCATCTCCAGCTGGTCCCCCACCGCCAGTCCTACGTTGACCTTGCCGGCCTCGGCCACCTTGCGCATCAGCGGCAGCGCAATCTCCGGCGCGCGGCTGGACTGGTGGAAGGCATCGGCCAGGCTCAGCACCACCGGCGCCAGCCGGTAGGCGCGCTCGTTGACGTCGTAGCGCAGGAAGCCGGCATCGACCAGCGAGCGCGTCAGCCGGCTCACGGTCGGGCGCGGCAGGCCGGTGCGCGCGGCCAGTTCCGCATTGGTCAGGCTGGTGGTGCCGACGCGGAATACGCGCAGCAGCATCAGCCCGCGCTCGAGCGACTGGCTGCCGGCGGTTTCCCGGGTAAAGCGGCCGGTGTGGTGGGTCACGCTGCGGGTGGAACCCTGCGGCGGGAAGGCGTCGGGCATCGCGGCCGATAATTTCAGTAGGTGAAATTCGAGTATAGCGGTGCGGCGGCACGGCGCGAATACTGTGGGCACGCGGCCCTGAGCCGACAGACCACAGAGGAGCCCCCAGCATGTCATCCGATGCCGAGATCCATGTCACCCGCGACGGCCACGTGGCCCGCGTGCTGCTGTCCCGCCCGCCGCACAACTTCGTCGACGCCGACGTCATGCGGCGCCTGGCCGATACCCTGCTGGCGCTCGACGACGACCACGACTGCCGCGCCATCGTGCTGGCGTCGGGCGTCGGCGCGTTCTGCGCCGGCGCCGACTTCAGCGGCGCGGGCCAGGGCGAGGTTGCCAGTGACCCGGCCGGCTTCTACGTCCATGCGATGAAGCTGTACCGCAACCGCAAGCCCATCGTCGCCGCCGTGGCGGGCGCCGCCATTGGCGCGGGGCTGGGCCTGGCGCTGGTGGCGGATTTCCGCGTGACCTGCGCCGAGGCCCGCTTCAGCGCCAACTTCAACCGGCTGGGCTTCCACCCCGGTTTCGGCCTGAGCCTGACGCTGCCGCGCCTGGTGGGCGAGCAGCAGGCCGCGCTGCTGTTCTACACCGGCCGGCGCATCACCGGGACCGAAGCGGTCAACATCGGCCTGGCCGACGAACTGGTCGCCAGGGCCGAGGTCGACGCGCGCGCCATGGCGCTGGCGCAGGAGATCGCCGCCTCCGCCCCGCTGGCGGTGGAAACCACGCGCGCCACGCTGCGCGACGGGCTGGCCGACCGCATTGCCGAGGTCAACCAGCGCGAGCTGGCGATCCAGCGCGGGCAATTCCACAGCGAGGATTTCCGCGAAGGCGTCGCGGCCATGGCCGCGCGCCGCGCGCCCGTGTTCCGGCGCCGCTGAAGGAGGCACCGATGAGCGAACCACACAATGGCACCACGCCGGCCGGCCCGCTGGACGGCATCCGCGTGCTCGACCTGACCGCGGTCGTGCTCGGTCCGCTGGCGACGCAGGTGCTGGCCGACTTCGGCGCCGACGTAATCAAGATCGAAGGCCCCGAGGGCGACCTGATGCGCGCCAATGGCGTGTCGCAGCACGCCGGCATGAGTTCGATCTACCTGGCGCTGAACCGCAACAAGCGCTCGGTGGTGCTCGACCTGAAGACCGCCGAGGGCGCGGCGGCGCTGCGCGGCCTGATTGCCGGCGCCGACGTGCTGGTGCACAACATGCGCGTCGCGGCGATCGAGCGGCTGGGCTTTGGCTATGCCGAAGTGGCTCGCATCAACCCGCGCATCGTCTACTGCATGGCCACCGGCTTCGGCCAGGACGGCCCGCACCGCGACAAGCCGGCCTTCGACGACATCATCCAGGCCGGCTGCGGGCTGGTCGCGTTGGGTTCCGCCACGGGCGAGCGCCCGCAATACGTGCCCAGCCTGCTCGCCGACAAGACCACCGGGCTGGCGCTGGCCAATGCCGTGCTGGCCGCGCTGCTGTACCGCGAGCGCCACGGCGTGGGCCAGCTGGTGGAGGTGCCGATGCTGGAAACCATGACCGCCTTCGTGATGACCGAGCACCTGGGCGGCCTGACCTTCGATCCGCCACCGGCCGGCGCCGGGTACGCCCGCCTGCTGCAAGGCGGGCGGCGCCCCGCGCCGACCCGCGACGGCTGGATCTGCGCGCTGCCCTACACCGAGCGCCACTGGCAGGCCTTCTTCCGCGCAGTGGGCCGCGACGACCTGGCCGAACGCTACGACGTGGCCGACCGCGCCCAGCGCAATGCCAATATCCGTGCGCTCTACGGCCACCTGGCCGAACTGACGCCGGCGCGCACCACCGGCGAGTGGATGCAGCTGTTCGAATCGCTCGACATCCCCGCCACGCCCATCTACGGCCTGGATGCGCTGGTCGACCATCCGCACCTGCGCGCGGTCGGGTTGTTCCAGGAAACGCAGCACCCTACCGAAGGCCCCTTGCGCGAACTGCGCCCGGCCGCGCGCTTCTCGGCCACGCCGCTGTCGCTGCGCCGCCACGCGCCGGCGCTGGGCGAGCACACCGAGGAGGTCCTGCGCGAACTGCCCCTCGCGCCGCAGACGCGCCAATCCCGATAAACAGCCGAGAACACCGCCATGCATTTTGAACTCGACGAAGAACACCGGATGCTCAAGGACCTGGTCGCACGTTTCGTGCGCGAGCAGTTGATCCCGCTGGAACCGACGGCGCTGGCGCGCGAAGCCGCCGGCGGCCAGATGGCGCTGCTGCCCGAAGAGCATTCGCGCCTTGACGCCATGTCGCGTGAGCTGGGCCTGTGGGGCCTGGATGCCCCGGCGGAAATGGGCGGCTCCGACCTGCCCACGGTGGCGATGGTCGGCGTCAACGAAGAACTGGGCAAGACCATCACGCCCTATGACCTGCCGCCGGATTCGCCCAACCTGCGCATGCTGATGCTGACCGCGAGCGAGGCCCAGCGCGAACGCTACCTGGCGCCGTATGCGCGCGGAGAGACGGTCTCGGCCATCGCCATCTCGGAGCCCGGCGCCGGCGGCGATCCCGCCATGATGGCCACGCGCGCCGAGCGCGACGGCGACCACTGGGTGCTGAACGGCCGCAAGATCTGGATCAGCCGCGCCGCGCGCGCCGACTGGACCATCGTCATGGCCGTGACCGACAAGGCCCGCGGCGCGCGCGGCGGCATCTCGGCCTTTATCGTCGAGCGCGGCACGCCCGGCTTGCGGGTCGAGCGGCGCATCCCGATGATCGGCGGCGCCTCGACCTATGAAGTGGTGCTGGAAGACTGCCGCATCCCCGCCGCCCAACTGCTGGGGGCCGAGGGCCAGGGCTTTGCGCCGATGCAGGCGCGGCTGTCGACGCGCCGCGTGCAGATGGCCGCCTGGTGCATCGGCCGCGCCCAGCGCGCGCTCGACATGATCTGCGAGTACGCGCCGCAGCGCCAGACCTTTGGCGCGCCGCTGGCGCAGCGCCAGGCGATCCAGTGGTGGGTGGCCGACGCCGCCACCCGCATCCACGCCTGCCGCCTGATGACCTACGAAGCCGCCACCCGCATCGACGCCGGACAAGAAGCCCGCACGCAGGTGTCGATGATCAAGGTGTTTGCCACCGAAATGGCCTGGGACGTGATCGACCAGGCCATGCAGACCTTCGGCGCGATGGGCATGACCAAGGAGTTGCCGCTGCAGCAGATGGCCAACGAGACCCGGCTGATGCGCATCTACGAAGGCCCCAGCGAAGTGCACCGCTGGGTCATTGCGCGCGACCTGCTCGGCCTGCGCCGTTAGGCCCGCATCGATCCCTTGCACCGGCGGAGACATGCCGGGCATTCCACCGTCAGGAGACCACCATGCAACAGGCTTTCCGTTCCCGTCGCCGCTTCCTCGGGCTCTTTCCGGCGGCACTGGCGCTGCTGGGCGCGGCCACGCCGGCGGCGCATGCCGCCGAGGCCGACGCCTTTCCGTCGCGGCCGCTGCGCTTCATCGTGCCCTTCCCTTCGGGCAGCGGCACTGACACCACCGCGCGCATGTTCGCCAAGAAGATCGGCGAACTGACTGGCCAGGGCGTGGCGGTGGAAAACAAGCCCGGCGGCAACGGCTTTATCGGGGTGCAGACCGCGCTGAACGCGCCAGCCGACGGCTACACCGTCTTTATCGGCAGCAATTCCACGCTGTCGACCAACGCCGCCACCTTCCGCAAGCTGCCGTATGACCCGTTGACGGACTTTGCGCCAATCACGCTGCTGTCGCGCGGGCCATGCGTGATCATCGTGCCGGCCGGCTCGCCCTACCGCACGCTGGCCGAGCTGCTGGACGACGCGCGCAAGCGTCCCGGCGCGCTCAACTACGGCACGGGCTCGATCTCGTACACGCTTTATTCGGAATGGCTCAACGAACTGGCCCGCATCAAGACCACGGCGGTACCGTACAAGGGGGCCGGCGATGCCATCAATGGCGTGATGGCGGCCAATGTGGATTTCGCGGTGGTCGACGCCACCGGCGCGATCGAGCTGGCCCGCGGCGGCAAGGTGCGCGCGCTGGCCTACACCGCGCCGCAGCGCTCGCCGCTGCTGCCGGACGTGCCGTCCATCGTCGAAGCCGGCCTGCCGGACTTCCTCGCCTACAACTGGGTGGCGGCCGCGGTCTCGGCCAAGACGCCGCCGGCTGTGGTGAAGCGGTTGCAGGACCTGTTCACGCAGGCCGGCAATGCCGCGGACGTGCGCGAGTACTACTCGCGCCAGTCGACCCGGCTGATCCTGTCGTCGCCCGCCGAGATGCGGCAGTACCAGAAGGACGAGATTCAGCGCTGGAAGCGGCTGGCGGCGGTGGCAAAGATCCCGCTGCAGTAACCGCCTACGCCGGGCGGCTGTGCTCGCGCAGCAGCACCGTCAGGCGCTGCGCCAGCGGCGACTGGTACGCGCCCGCGCGCGTGACCACGCCGATGCGCCGGCGCAGGTCCAGCTCCTCCACGCCCAGCGGCAGCACGCGCAGGCCGCGCTGCATGGCCTCGCCGCCGGCATTGGCGATGCTCAGCATCTGCGTGCCCTGCATCAGCGCGAACAGCGAGGTGCTGCCGAAGTCGATCTCGATGCGGGGCTGCGGCTCCGGCAGGCCGCGCTGGCGGAACGCCGCGTCCACCTGCTGGCGCAGCGTGATATGGCTTTCGGGCAGCAGCCACTCCTGCTCGGCCAGGTCGGCCAGCCGCAGCTTGCGCCGCCGCAGCAGCGCGTGGCCCTCGTCGGCCACCACCACCAGCCGGTCGTCGAACAGCGGCTGCACCGCGAAGGTCGCAGCCAGCGCGCCTGACGGCGTCGGCGCCACCGCCATGTCCAGGTCCCCGGCCGCAAGCAGGTCCAGCAGGTCGCGCGCCAGCCGGCGCCGCAACCGCAGCCGCGCCACGGGCCGTTCGCGCACCAGTTGCCGGCACGCGTCCAGGATCACGTGGCCCGGGATCGACGGCGAATAGCCCACACGCAGGATGCCCTGCTCGCCGGTACGGATGCCCAGCATCTCCTTGATGCCATCCTCGAACTCCAGCTGGATGCGCCGCGCGCGTTCCAGGAAGCGCGTGCCGGCATAGGTGGCGGCCATGCCATTGGCGGTGCGCTCGAACAGCGGCAGCCCCGCTTGCGCCTCGACCCGCTGCACCGCCTTGGTCAGCGCCGGCTGGCTGATTCCCAGCGCTTCGGCGGCCCGGCCGATGCCGCCATGCGCCGCCACCGCGAGGATGTATTCGATGTCCCGCGTCTCCATGCCCTCACATTCCCGACGGTTATGGCTTTATAGCCATCGCGTCATTGTGGTGATGCCCGCCATCTTACAGACTACAGCGCACGAGCACACCACCGAGCGTGCCAAGAACCATTCCAGCCTTCACGGAGACAGCATGGGTTTCGCGTATTTCCTGCGCCGCGCCGCGCGCTATTGGGGCGACCAGCCCGCCATCCTCTACCAGGACCAGGTGGTGACCTATCGCCAGCTGGACGAGCGCTCGACGCGGCTGGCCAATGCCCTGCTGGCGCTGGGCCTGCGCCCGGGCGACCGGGTCGCGGTGCAGTCGCGCAACCGCCCCGAGCTGGTCGAACTGGAGTGCGCGCTGTACAAGGCCGGACTGGTCAAGGCCGCGCTCAACCCGCGCTTTACCGCGGCCGAGGCCAGCGACGTGGTCGAGAACTGCACCCCGCGCGTGCTGATCGCCGGTCCCGGTTATACCGGCTACACCCGCACCACGGCCGGCTTCGGCAGCATCGAGACCTTTATCGCCATCGGCGCGGCCCCGGCCGGCTATGTCGAATACGAGGCACTGCTGGCCAACGCCGGCACCACGCCGCCCGACATCACTCCCGCTGCCGATGACCTGGCCGTGCTGCATTTCTCGTCCGGCTCCACCGGCAAGATCAAGGCGGCCATGCAGAGCTACGGCAACCGCATGGCGGCGCTGCGCAAGGTGGTGTCCGGCATGGACCGCCCCGCCCGCCCCGGCGACCGGCTGGCGCTGATCGGCCCGGTCACGCATGCCTCCGGCATGCTGATGCAGCCCTACCTGTACGTGGGCGCGACGCTGGTGCTGTTCGACAAATTCGAGCCGGCGCACTTCCTGGCCGAGGTCGCGCGGCTGCGCATTACCCATGTGTTCATGGTGCCGGCCATGATCAACATGCTGCTGGCCGAGCCCACGCTGGAGCAGGCCGACCTGTCGAGCCTGAAGACGCTGGCCTACGGCGCCGCGCCGATGGCGCCGGCGCGCATCCGCGAGGCCTGGGAGCGCATCGGCCCGATCCTGTCGCAGGGCTATGGCGCCAGCGAATCGACCTCGGGCGTCACGCGGCTGTCGACCAGCGACCATGCCGAGGCCATCGCCAGCCATCCGGAGCGCCTGGCCTCGTGCGGCCGCGCGCTGGGCGAGACCGAAGTGCGCGTGGTCGACGAGCACGGCAACGAAGTCGCCGTGGGCGAGATCGGCGAACTGGTGATCCGCGGCGAAGACGTGTTCCAGGGCTACTGGAACGAACCCGGCCTGACCAGCGAGACCCTGGTCGACGGCTGGCTGCATACCGGCGACATGGCGCGCGTGGACGAGGCCGGCTACCTGTACCTGGTCGACCGCAAGAAGGACATGATCATCTCCGGCGGCTTCAACGTCTACCCGACCGAGGTCGAGGCCACGCTGTACCAGCACCCCGACGTGCTCGAGGCCTGCGTCATCAGCGTACCGGACGAGACCTGGGGCGAAAGCGTCAAGGCCGTGGTCACGCTGCGCCCCGGGCGCGAGGCCACCGCGCAGCAGCTGATTGCGCACTGCCGCGAGCGCATCGCCGACTACAAGTCGCCGCGCTCGGTGGACTTTGTCGCCGAACTGCCCAAGAACGCCAGCGGCAAGCTGGCCCGCAAGATCGTGCGCGAACGCTACTGGCAAGGCGTCGGCCGCCGCGTCAACTGAACCCGGAACCGCACCGAGGAAACCGCCATGTTCGATCACCTGAACAACCCCGTCCTGCTGGAAAGCCGCGCCGGCATCCGCCGCTTTATCGACGCAGAGCTGCGCCCGCTCGAACAGGAACTGGGCCTGGGTTCGGAAGACCCCTGGCCGCGCGAGACCCTGCGCCAGGTCTGGCGCCGCTCCAGCGAACTGGGCTTCTACGCCGCCTGCCTGCCCACCGCGCTCGGCGGCAAGGGCCTGAACATCCAGGAACAATGCGCGCTCAAGGCCGACCTGGCCGCCAGCGGCTCGACCCTGGCCGCGCACGTGCTGGGCGACCTGGGCGGCCCGCCGCGCGTGGGCAACATGCTGAAGTACGCCACGCCGGAGCAGCTCGAGCGGTATTTCAAGCCGGTGATCCGCGGCGAGAAATCGACCTGCTTCGCGCTGACGGAAACGCATTCCGGCTCCGATGCGCAAAGCATCAAGACCTCGGCCGTCGCCGATGGCGATGAGCTGGTGATCAACGGCGGCAAGCACTACATCAGCGGCGCGCCGTTCGCCGACTTTGCCATCGTCATGTGCGTGACCGACGCCACCGCCACGCCGCCGGCGATCACCGCGGTGCTGGTCGACCTGGACCTGCCCGGCGTGACCGTCACCAACGAGTACGTGCCGATGTCGGGCCAGCATATCGATGGCGATATCCGTTTCGACAATGTGCGCGTGCCGCGCGCCAACATCTTCGGCGGCGAAGGCAACGGCTTCAAGCTGGGCATGTCGCGCATCAACGTGAACCGCCTGCTGCACTGCCCCAGCATGCTGGGGCTGGCCATGCGGGCCTATCAATCGTCAGTGGAATATGCGGGCCAGCGCCGCCAGTTCGGCGGCCCGATCGCGCGCTTCCAGGCGATCCAGCACATGTTGGCCGACATGGCCGCCGCACTGTGGGCCTGCGAAAGCATGATCGCGCACACCGCAGCGCTGGCCGATGCCGGCGTCGACCTGCGCATGAAGGCCGCGGCGTGCAAGCTCTTCGTCTCGGAGCGCTGCTTCGAGGTGGCGGACAAGGCCGTGCAGATCCACGGCAATGTCGGCGTCACGCGCGGCCATCCGGTCGAGCAGACCTTCCGCAAGCTGCGCATGTTCCGCATCTTCACCGGCACCAGCGAGATCCAGCGCAACACCATCGCGCGGGCTATCCTGGAACCGCAGCAGCAGCAAGGCTGACCGTGCCGGCGGCACGGTCGCCGCCGGCATCCGGATCCCGGCCACAGCACAATACGACAAGACCACGGAGACCAAGCATGAACCGCCGAAACTGGCTTGCCACCGCCGGCGCCGCCGCGCTGGGCAGCCTGCTGCTGCCGGCCCGCGCCGCCAGCGCCTCATCCGCCTACCCCAGCCGCCCGATCCGGCTGATCGTCCCCTTCATCGCCGGCAGCACGCCCGACAGCACGGCGCGCACGCTGTCGGCGGAACTTGGCAAGAAGCTGGGCCAGCCGCTGGTGGTCGAGAACATGCCCGGCGCCGGCGGCATCATCGGCGCGGGCGCGCTGCGCCGTGCCGCACCCGATGGCTACACGCTGGGCATCCTGGCCAACTCGCACGTCATCAACGTGCACATGTACCGCAAGATGCCGTATGACCCGGCACGCGACTTCACGCCGATCACGGCCTTGTCGGGCGGACCGTCCGCGCTGGTGGTGCCGATGTCCTCGCCGTACAAGACCGCCGCCGAGCTGGTCGCGGCGATGAAAAAAGAGCCGGGCAAATTCAACTACGGCTCCGGCGGCAAGGGCAGCATCGCCCATCTGGCGGTCGAAACCATGCTGCACCAGACCGCCTGCGAGGCCGTGCATATTCCCTACAAGGGCGCGCCGGAAATCATCACCTCGATGCTGACCGGGCAGACGCAGTTCGGCATGCCGGTGCTGGGCACCGCGACGCAGTACGTGCGCAACAACCAGGTCAGGGTGCTGGCCGTCACCGCCGCGGCCCGTTCCCCTTATTTCCCCGACGTGCCGACGATGGCCGAGGCGCTGCCGCCGGGCTTCGTCATCGACAACTGGAGCGGCCTGTTCGCGCCGGCCAATTTCCCGGCCGAACTGGCGCAGAAGCTGCACGCCGCCGTCGCTGCGCTGCAGGCCGCGGGCGTGTTCGACGCCCAGCTCAAGGCCAACGCCGGCGAACTGCGCCGCAGCGCCTCGCCCGCGCAGTTCAGCACCATGGTCGCCAGCGACAACGCGCGCTACGGCGACCTGATGAAGTCGATCGGCATGACCGGCGACCTTGGCTGAGCCGTCTGCCCTGTTCCCCGCGCCGCACGCCAATCCGCGTGCGGCGCTTGCGTTTTTACCTGTCGCCGGAGGCTGCGCATGAAGCCAGCATGGTCTTGCCTGAAGGACGTCACCATCCTCGATGTCAGCCAGCTGCTGCCCGGCCCCCACGCCTGCAGCCTGCTGCGCCAGCTTGGCGCGGACGTGATCAAGGTCGAGCAGCCCGGCAGCGGCGACACCGCGCGGCAACTGGGCGCGCATGTCTATGCGCAGTTCAACCGCGGCAAGCGCTCGGTGGCGCTGGACCTGAAAACCGACGCGGGCCGCGCCGCCTTCCTCAACCTGGTGCGCGACGCCGATGCCGTGGTCGAAGGCTTCCGCCCCGGCGTGATGGCGCGCCTGGGGCTGGGCTACGACGCGCTGGCGGCAGTCAATCCGGCCATCGTGTTGTGTTCCGTCTCTGGCTTCGGCCAGACCGGGCCGTATGCCAGCCACGCGGGGCATGACCTGAACTACCTGGCGCTGGCCGGATACTGGGCGACGCCGGTACAGGTGCGCGATGTGGTCTCGCGCCCGCGCGTGCGGGTGTCGGACTACGCTGCGTCGGGCTACGCCGCGTTGTCGCTGGCCGTGGCGATCATGAGCGCGCGGCAGAACGGACAGGGGCAACATCTCGATGTGTCGATCCACGATGCCATCCTGTCGTGGACCGCGCACGGCGCCTGGACCGCGCGCGCGCACGAGGCCTCGCCCCAGGCCTCGCCCACGGTGATGCCGGAGAACGATCTGTTCGAAACCCGCGACGGCCGTCACCTGGCGATGGGCATCCTGGAGAACAAGTTCTGGGACAACCTGTGCGCGGCGCTGGGCGACGCGTTCCCGGCCTTGCGCGATCCGCGCTTTGCCACGCGCGCCGGGCGCAGCGGGCACAAGGTGGAGGTCAATGACCTGATGGCGGCGGTGTTTCGGACGCGGGACCTTGCCGACTGGGAGGTCTTCTTCGCTACGCTGGATATCCCGTTTTCTCCGGTGCTGGGGGCTGGTGAGCTGTTCGAGGATCCGCATGTGAAGGCGCGGGAGGTAATGCGGCGAATTGACGGTGGGATTGCGGTGAATTTTCCGGTGAAGTTTTCGTCGGGGTTGCCGGAGGGGGACGATTTTGTGGCGAGGATTGGGGAACACAATGTGTAGGATAGCCCCGGACGGAAGTTGTGAAGATGCACAATGTTGCAACATCGCGCCGCTCCCCGGGCGAGTTTTAGTCAGAATTATGGAATTTCAATAATTATTGGAATTCCATAATTCTGACTAAGTAGGAAATCTGGTTGGAACGCAAATCCATCGAAAGCAAGTTGTAAACAGGTCGGATCCCTGTGGCCATTGCATTTCAGGGCTCAGCGATTTCCCTCGCACCAGCGTTTGCGGCAAGCTTCGCCCGCCCCCTTCCGAATGCGACATATCTCATCGTCGGCCTGACTTCTTCTTGGAATACTGGTTCTGTCATCGGATGGCCGGTGACCGGGCGTGGAAACCCGCGGAGTAGATCAAGGGCAGGCGTTGTGCTTTCACACGGCAACGCCTGTGCTCGCATGGAAAGGCTTACTTCCGTGGCGGGCCGAGCGAGGCAGCCGCAAGGCTGACCGGGTTCTTCCTTGATCTCGCCGGGTTTCCACCCTCGCTGTCTGGCCCGCCGCCCTCACCTTCAAATGAGTGGCGTGCCTCAACCTGGAAGGAGTCAATCATGACGGTCGATGCGATCGAAGCCAATGTGTGTTTGCATGAAGTGCGTGCGGGGATAGAAGGCGTGCTCGTGTTGCTGGAGCAGCAAAGCGCGCGTTCGGAATCGTGCTTCAGTGCGCTTTGTCTGCTGGAGTTGGTGAAGGCCAAGCTGGATGCGTTGATGGCGGAGGGGCCGTTGGCGGGGTAGCTTGTGTCGCGCATGGGGGGCGCAGCGATTGCCCTTTTTTCCCAACGTGTGTTCTCCCCTCTCCCGCTTGCGGGAGAGGGGAGCAAACACGCGGGAATCTTAAAACGGTTGCCTATCCAGCGGCGCCGCATGCGAACGCAGCGACACACTCCATACCAGAGCCCAAACCGGAGCAAGAGCATGCGCAGCGCAGCCTGTTTTCTCCCTCTCCCGCTTGCGGGAGAGGGGCGGGGGAGAGGGCAGGCGCATCAACGAAGTCACGCGCCAAATCAAGCACGAATTCGCCTGCCCCCCACCTCAAGCGCCAAACCCTACCGCTTCCCCCCATACTCCAACTCCGGATACCAATCCCCCCTCCCCTCCGGCGTGGTATCCAGCAACGTCCACAACGGATCCAGATCCGGCGCTCCCCGCGGATCCTGGCCGGGATCCACCGGCAGCGCATACATCTCGCTGCTCCAGAAATGCCGGATCTTGCCATCGCGCCGCGTAAAGACGGTATATCCCGGCTCATCCGCATCCTCGGCGTTGACGTAATCGCGCGTGAAGTCGCCGTCGACATCCGCATACACCTTCAACTGCTTCCAGCCTCTTTCACGCTTCGCCGCCACCAGACGCTCGATTGGCGAGCGCGCCACCATGGCCAGCGCCACGCGCTGCTCGATATCGGCAACCTTGTGGTCCCAGGACGCCATGATCGACGTGCACATCGGACAAGGCCGCTGCCGCTGGGGTCCGAACATGTAGCTGTAGACCACCAGCGTATCCTTGTCGGCGAACAGCTCTTCGAGCGTGATCGGCCCGTGCTCGCCTTGAAAGGTATATCGCTTCGTCACCTCACCGCCGGGCGGCAGGGCGCGGCGCTGCGCGGCCACGCGTTCGATATGCCGCCGCAATTCGATCTCTTCGGCCAGCAGCGCATTGCGCGCCTCGCGGTACGCCGCGCTCTCATTCGGAAAGTGGACGGGATTCTGCCGGACCAGTTCGCTCGACGGGACCAGCTTTGCCGTAGTGTTCATGTCAGTCCTCCTGGAGATGGCGTGCGCAGCCCTCGCCATGCGGCGCTGAGCCTTCGCACGCCTGTCCTGGTTCGTTCCCGCGCAGCGCGAATTGTTCCGGCACGCTGGCGCCATCCAGCGCAAACGGCGGTTCACACTCGCATGCGAACCGCCGTCTCTCTGCCATCACGCCAAACCTAGCCTTGCTGAGATTTGGCCGCGCGCGCGGCCTGCTCCCGAACCCGTTCTTCCTGCTCCCGCAGTTCCGGCGTCAGTTCCGCGCCAAAATCCTCAAGTTCGTACAACGGCCGGATCTCGATGTCCGATTCGCCTTCCATGGGATTGGGACAGCGCTTGACCCATTCCACCGCCTCATCCATCGACTTGACCTGCCACAGCCAGAACCCGGCGACCTGTTCTTCCGGTGGCGCAAAGGGCCCATCGCTCACGGTGCGCTGGCTGCCCGCAAAGCGCACGCGCTTGCCCTTCGCGCTGGGCTGCAGGCCCTCGCCCGCCAGCATGATGCCGGCCTTGACCAGTTCTTCGTTGAAGTTGCCCATCGCTGCCAGCAACTCGGTGCCGGGCATCTTGCCCGCTTCCGACTCGCTGGTAGCCTTGACGATCACCATTACACGCATCGACATGTCTCCTCAGGTGCATGTGGCGACATGCGCGCCGGGTGGCGCGCTCCACGCCGCTGCCATGGCGGCGTGTCGCACACCGGTCCAGCATAGACGCTATTGCTGCACGCGATTGCTGCGCGCTATTGCTGCACGCTACTGCTGCATCGACCAGGATGACTGCCTGCGCAGATCTTCCTGTCCTGGCTGGCGCGGCGGCTTGCCGAGATCGTCATCGTGCCGGGGCGGCAGCTGCTCTTCGCTCTTGCGCGAAGGATCAGCCGGCGGCACCTCGGGTACCTTCGGCCCTTCCTCAGGCCGTGGAATTTGATGTGCCATGATGCCCTCCTGCTTGCCAAGTACGACACCCTTGACTACGCAACCGCCATGCCAGCCCGCGCAGCGGCGTTATGTGCGCGCCGGAGATCCTGTGTGCCGCCCCACCGTGCCCGGGCACGGCCGCCGCGCAATCTCGGCGCGCAAATCTGGCTGGCTTTGTAATGCGGCACGCGCTCGCGGCGTCGATTGGCTGTAGTGGCGCCACGTCCGGCATGGCTCAGGGCTGGTTGCGGCAACCGCCATCGCCGGGCACGAAAGGTGCACCGCCCTCCCGTGGCGCCGGGGTTCGCCCCGTGCGCCACGGATACTTCAATGCGGAGGCGCACCATGGAACAGACGGAAACGACAAGCACGCCCACCAGCACATCAGGCATGCGCCAGCAGGAGACGCGCATGTCTTCGGTATCAGGCTCGGATACGCGCAGCGGCGCGTCGTGGCGGGACACGTCGGCACGATCGTCGGCGTCGCAAGACCTGGCGCGCGAGCTCGACCGGCTGATCGATCGCCTGCCAACGTTGTCCGGCGATAACCTCGAGCAGGCCAAGGCGGAGTTCGTCGAACTTGCCGCGAAGTCGGGCAGCGCGGCGACGGAACTCGCGGCGAAATCGGCGGATGTTGCCCGGCGCGTGAAGGGACGCGTCAAGAGCGAGTGGGAAACCAGCCTCGAGCGCACGGAATCGTTCGTCCATGCCAACCCGGTGCGTGCGCTCGGGATTGCGCTGGGCGTCGGCGTGGTGCTGGGCGCGCGGTTGTTCGGCGGCTCGCACCGGCATCACCACGAGATGTGAGCCGGCGTTGGCGCTCCGGGGGGAGGCGCCGGTTCAGCCGCCCCGCTGGCGCGGCACCGCGGCGCCGAACTGCTTGCGGTAAGCCGACGGCGACACCGCGAGCGCCTGGGTGAAGTGCTGGCGCAGCGAAACGGCCGACCCGAACCCGACCAGCTCGGCCACCAGGTCGACGCCCTTGTCGGTGGTCTCCAGCAGGCGCCGCGCCGCCGTCAGCCGGTGGTTCAGCAGCCACTGCGTCACCGTGGTGCCGGTCTTCTCCTTGAAGCGCCGCGTGAAATTGCGCCGGCTCATGCCGGCTTTCTCGGCCAGCGTGTCGAGCGTCAGCGGCTGGGCCAGGTGCGCGATGGCCCAGTCCAGCGTCAGGCTGAGCCGGTCGGCGCCGTCGGCCTGCGGCAGCGGATGCTCGATGTATTGCGCCTGGCCGCCGTGCCGGTGCGGGGCCACCACCATCCGGCGCGCCACCCGGTTGGCCACCTCGGCGCCATGGTCGCGCCGCACCAGGTGCAGGCAGCAGTCCAGCGCCGCGGCAGTGCCGGCCGAGGTCAGGATCTCGCCATCGTCGATATAGAGGGAATCGCGGTCGAGCCGCACCTGCGGGTAGCGCTGCGCGAAATCGTCGGCCCAGGCCCAGTGCGTGGCCGCGGTGCGGCCGTCCAGCAGGCCGGCCTCGGCCACCACGAAGGTGCCCAGGCACAAGCCGGCAATGCGCGCGCCGCGCGCGCTGGCGCTGCGCAGCGCATCGAGCAGCGCTTGCGGGGCGCGCTCGCCCGGGTCGCGCCACGCCGGCATGATCACGGTATCGGCCTGTTCCAGCACCGACAGGTCGTGTTCCACCTCGATGCGGAATCCTGACATGGTGGGGATCAATCCCGGCTTCTCGGCGCAGATCAGCAGCCGGTAGCGCGGCACGCCCAGGCGGTCGAGGTCGTCGCCAAAGACGATGCAGGGCACGGACAGGTGGAAGGGGCTGATGCCTTCGAAGGCAATCACCGCGACGGTGTGCATCGGAATCTCGCTGGGTTGGGGACGGTCGGCGGGCTGGAACGTTTTGGCCCGATTCTATCGGATGTTGTCCATCGGGCCACTTCCGACGATGCCGGCGGCGCTGGAAACTACGCTTCATGCCGCGCCTGCGGTCCAACGCAGCGGCACCGCCCGCTTCCTTCCCTGTCGACGAGGACCACCATGCCCCACCCGACCCTACGCACGATCGCCGGCGCGCCGGCCCGTACCGCCATCGAAGCCGCCAGCACCGCCGTGCTGGTCATCGATTTCCAGAACGAGTATTTCAGCGGCAGGCTGCCGATTCCGGATGGGCCGGCCGCCCTCGGCAACGCTCGCCGCCTGGTTGACCACGCCGACGCCGCCGGGATGCCTGTGTTCCACATCCAGCATGTCACGCCCGCCGGCAGTCCCGTGTTCGCGGCACAGGGCCCGACCGTGGCGTTCCACAGCGACCTGCAGCCCGCCCCGCACCACACCGTGCTGCAAAAGACCTCGGTCAGCGCGTTCCCGACCACTGACCTGGACCAGCGGCTCAAGGCGGCCGGCATCAAGACCCTGATCATCACCGGCCTGATGACCCACGCCTGCGTCACCGGCGCGGCGCGCGACGCGGTGCCGCTGGGGTACGGCGTGATCGTGGCGGCGGACGCCTGCGCCACGCGCGACCTCGATACCGCGGCCGGCACGGTGCCGCACCAGGACCTGCACCGCGCCGCGCTGGCCGCGCTCGACGACACCTTCGGCGATATCCTGACCACCGAGCAGGTGCTGAAGCTGCCGCTGGCCTGAGCCACGGCGCGGCCCTTCACACTGCCAGTTGCGGTTGCGGCCTTGCCCGCCTGACGATCCCCAGCGAGAACATCGACAGCCCCGCAATCAGTGCCGGCACGCCGATCCACGCGAACAGCGCCGGCATGCCCAGCCCCAGCGACAGCAGGGTCGCGCCGCCGACCGATCCCACCACCGAGCCCATCCGGCCCACGCCGTTGGCCCAGCTGACGCCGGTGGCGCGGCAGTCGGTCGGATAGAAGCTGGCCGACAACGCATTGGCGCCCACCTGCGAGCCCGAGATGCAGAAGCCCGCGACAAAGACCGCCACGCCCGCGGCGACGGGCTCGGCGGCAACGCTGCCGACCGCGGCAATGCCCAGCGCCGCCAGCGCGTAGCTGGTGGCCAGCACATGGTGCGGGTTGAACCGGTCCATCAGCCACCCCAGCGCAATCGCGCCGACCGTGCCGCCCACCTGGAACATGGTGGTCACCAGCGCCGCCGTGCGCAGCGAATGGCCGGTGCCGCGCAGCAGCGTCGGCAGCCAGCTCGACAGCAGGTAGATCACCAGCAGGCTCATGAAGAACGTCAGCCAGAACAGCAGCGTGCCGCGCAGCAATTCGGGGCGGAACAGGTGCCGCACCGGCGAGCTAGTGGCGCGCTGCTCGCTGACGGCGAAACTCGCGTGGCGCAGGTCTTCATGCGGGGCGATTCTCTGCAGCGTGGCGACGATGCGCTCGCGCGACTTGCCGGTCAGCACCAGGTAGCGCACCGACTCCGGCAGCAGCCACACCAGCGCCACCGCCAGCAGCAGCGGCAGCACGCCGCCTGCCACCAGCACCGAGCGCCAGCCGAAGGCATCGATCAGCCCCGCCGACGCCAGCCCGCCAAGCGCGGAGCCCAGCGTGAAGCCGCAGAACATGGTCGTGACCAGGAACGAGCGCCGCTTCTCCGGGCAGAATTCCGAGGTCAGCGTGATGGCGTTGGGCATGGCCCCGCCCAGGCCCAGGCCGGTGATGAAGCGCAGCAGCACCAGCGTCCACAGGTCCGGCGACCACGCCGACGCCAGGCTGGCCGCGCCGAAGCACAGCACCGACAGCACCAGCACGGCCTTGCGGCCAAAGCGGTCGGCCAGCGGACCGAACAGGAAGGCGCCGGCCATCAGGCCGCCCAGCCCGGCGCCGAACAGCGGCGCCAGTTGCGCCGGCGTCAACTGCCATTCGGCGCGGATGGCGGGCGCGATAAAGCCGATCGCGGCGGTATCGAAGCCGTCGACGGCGACGATCAGGAAGCACAGTACGACGATGGTCACCTGGAACGCCGACAGCGGCTGGCGGTCGATGAACGCGGTGACGTTGAGCGGTTGGCTGGCAGGCATGGTGTCTCCTCCTTGTTGCCAGGGTCAGGGGCGCGAGAGGTCCGGCGGCTGCGTCGGCCGCCGGCTCGCTATCAATGTTTCGTAATGCCGTTCAGTTAACCACTGTCGTTCCCGCGCAGGCGGGAACCCAGTGACTTTTAAAGACGCTGGATTGCTCGCTGTCACTCACCCTTCGGGCCGTCCTCCGGACGTCCAATGCGCATCCGCGCATTGTCCCGCCTGCGCGGGAATGACGGTAGTGTTTGATACCTAAACTGAACGGCATTACGCCGCAGTCAGCGGCTTACAGCCAGGGCGTCGGGCTCAGGCATTGGTCGGCGCGCCACCCATGCAGCCATTGCAGCGCGTCGTAGAACTGCGCCTGGGTGCGGCCGGTCCACAGGCTGTTGCGCACCAGGCGGTCGACGCCTTTGGCGTGGTAGACGCGGCCCATGTCGCGCGCGGCATAGAGCACGCGCGCGGTGCGCGGGATGCGGGCCTGCTCGTACAGTTTGAAAGCCGCGGCATAGTCGCCATCCGCGGCCTGTACCGCGGCGCCGAGCGTCACGGCATCTTCCAGCGCCTGGCAGGCGCCCTGCGCCACGTATTGCGTCATCGGGTGCGCGGCATCGCCCAGGATGGTGGCGCGGCCGAAGCTCCAGCGCTCGACCGGGTCGCGGTCGGCGGTGGCCCAGCGCTTCCATGAGGTCGGGCGGTCCAGCATCTGGTGCGGCAGCGGATGGATGCCCTCGAAGTACGACAGCACTTCTTGCTTGCTGCCCTCGCGCACGCCCCAGGTTTCGGTTTCGCGGCTGTGGAAGGTCACCACCAGGTTGTATTGCTGGCCGCCGCGCAGCGGGTAGTGCACCAGGTGGCAGTTCGGGCCGGCCCACACCACGGGCGCATTGACCTGCAGGTCCTGCGGCATGTTGGCCACGTCGACCACGGCGCGGTAGACCACGTGCCCGGTCACGCGCGCCTCGTCGCCGATCAGCGCCTGGCGGATCGCGGACTTGACGCCGTCGCAGCCGATCACCGCATCGCCGCGGTGATGCTGGCCATGCTGGTCGACCACGGTGACGCCGTGGTCGTCCTGCAGCAACTGCTCCACGCGCGTGCTGGTGCGCATCGTGATCAGCGGATGGTCCTGCACCGCTTCCAGGATGGACAAGTGGATATCGACGCGGTGGATCACGCCATAAGGATTGCCGAAGCGCTCGCGATACGCCTGCCCGACATCGACCTGCGCGATCACGCTGGTGTCGACGGCATCGCGCAGGCTGAGGAAGTCGGTGAAGACCGTGCGGCCGCGCGCGGCCTCGCCCACGCCGAGCGCGTCGAGCGCGGCGAAGGCGTTGGCGGCGAGCTGGATGCCGGCGCCGATCTCGCCGATGTGCTCGGCCTGCTCCAGCAGCTCGATGCGGATGCCCTGGCGGGCCAGCGCCAGCGCCGCGGCCAGGCCGCCGATGCCGCCGCCGATGATGAGGACCTTGCCGGTCGCGTTGTGGGTACTGCTCATGTCTGTCTCCTGGCCTGCGCCGCTGGCGTCAGGCGGTGTAGTCTGGCTGGCGCGCGGGCGCGGCCTGGGCGAAGGCGGGATGGGCGCTGGCATGGGCGAAGACCGCCATCGCGCGCGGGTATCGCTCCAACTCGCAGCCCATGCGCAGCGCGTTGGCCACCTGCGGCACCAGCGCGACATCGGCCAGCGTGGGTGCATTGCCGAAGCACCACTTGCCATGGCCATGGCGCGCCAGCAGCCGTTCGACGCCGGCCATGCCTTCGTCGATCCAGTGGCGGTACCAGGCGTCCTTCTGCTCCGGCGTGACCTGCAGCGTGTCCTGCAGGTAGCGCAGCACGCGCAGGTTGTTGACGGGATGGATGTCGCAGCCGATCAGCATCGACAGCTCCAGCACGCGCGCGCGCTGCGCGGGGTCTTGCGGCAGCAGGCGCGGCTCGGGATGGCGCGCGTCCAGGTAGTCGATGATCGCGAACGACTGGCCCAGCGTGAAGTCGCCATCGACCAGCGCGGGCACGGACGCGGACGGGTTGATGCCCTCGACATATTCCGCATGGCGATGCTGGCCGGTGCGGATATTGACGCCCAGGTAGTCGTACGGCAGGCCCTTGAGGGCCAGCGCGATACGCACGCGGTACGAGGTGGAACTGTTGAAGAAGCTGTAGAGCTGCATGGTCGGGATTACCTGTATTCAGACCACGCGCACGGTCAGTTCGCCCAGGCCGTCGACACCGGTGACCATGGTGTCGCCGGGCTTGACCGCGCCCACGCCCTCGGGCGTGCCGGTAAAGATGACGTCGCCCGGCTCCAGGCGGAAGAACCGCGACAGGTACGCCACGGTCTCGGCCACCGACCAGATCAGGTGCGACACGTCGCTGCGCTGCCTGGTTTCGCCATTGACCGTCAGCCAGAGCCCGGCCTGCCGCGGGTGGCCGATATCGCTGGCGCGGTGGATCGGGCCGACCGGCGCCGAGGCGTCGAAGGCCTTGCCGATCTCCCACGGGCGGCCCATTTCGCGCATCTTCATCTGCAGGTCGCGGCGGGTCATGTCGAGGCCGACGGCGTAGCCCCACACATGCTCGAGCGCCTGTTCGACCGGGATATCCGAGCCGCCCTTGCCGATCACGGCGACCAGCTCGGCCTCGTAGTGGTAGTTCTGCGTTTGCGCGGGATACGGCAGCTCGAGCGTGGTGCCGGCCTGCACCGGGACGATGGCGTCGGCCGGCTTGCAGAAGAAGAACGGCGGCTCGCGCTCCGGATCGAAGCCCATTTCGCGGGCATGGGCGGCGTAGTTGCGGCCGACGCAGTAGACGCGGCGCACGGCGAACCGGTCATCGCTGCCGGCAACGGGAATGGCAACGGGGGCGGGAGGCGTGAAGACGTAGGACATGGTGGAGGCTTCCAGGAAATTGTCGGGTGAGCGCCGGCCCGGCGGTGCCGGCTGGCACCGCGCGCGGCGGCGCTGGTCGGGTCGAGCTCAGGTGCGCGCTTCGCGCAGCAGGTTCAGCGCGGACAGCACCGGGCGGTCGGAATAGCTGAACAGCACGGCATCTGCCAGCGCGCCGAGCTGCACCGGCGCCCACGACGGCGCCACGAACACGTCGCGCGGCTCGAACTGGAACTGCGCATCGCCGATGCGCACCGTGCCGCGCCCTTCCACCACGCTGTACACGGTGGCGTCGGTGCTGCGGTAGGTCTTGCCCTGGAAGCCCGCCGGCAGGTACTGCATGAAGGTGGCGATGGTCGGCATCGGCCAGCCGCCGGTGGCCGGGTTGACATAGCGCAGCTTGACGCCGTCCCAGGGATCGAGCTCGCCGTTGCGGTAGAGCTGGTCCAGCGCCTCGCGCGAGCGCGCGTACGGGTAGCTGAACACCGGCGAAGTGGGATCGGTCACGCGGTGGCGCACCGGCACCATGTTGTGGCCGAAGCGGGCGAAGCTGTCGCCTTCGGCGCGGGTCACGGGCTGCTGCGATTCGGGGTAGTTCTCGGCAAAGCCGGCGTCGAACTGCTGCACCATCGGGATGTCGAGGCCGTCCAGCCACACCACCGGCTCGCCGCCGTCCTCGACCGACGGGTTGCCATGGTCATGCCAGGTCCACGACGGCGTGATGATGAAATCGCCGGGATGCATGGTGGCGCGCTCGCCGTTGACGGCGGTCCACGCGCCCTTGCCTTCGACGATAAAGCGCAGCGCCGACTGCGTATGGCGGTGGCTGGGCGCGATCTCGCCCGGCAGGATCAGCTGCAGGCCGGCGTACAGCGTGGAGGTGATGCTGGACTTGCCGGGGATGCCGGGGTTCTCCAGCACCAGCACGCGGCGCACCGCTTCCTCGGCGCTGATGACGCCGCCGGCCTGCATCACCAGCGGGCGGATCTGCGCGTACTTCCAGATGGCGGGAACGATCTGCGGCCGCGGCTGCGGCGGCACCAGGGCGTGCAGCGACTCCCACAGCGGGGTCATGTGGCTGCGGCCGATTTCTTCGTAGTAGGCCACGCGGGCCGGGTCTGGGGTGTGCTCGGACATGCTGTCTCCGTAACTTTGTGCAAGGCGTTTCGAGAGCGCTTTGTGCGGGTGCCTGTTTGCTGCGCACCGTCTGTGTTGTCGTCTGTGTTGTCGTTATACGCCCCGCCCTATAAGATCTGAAATGAAGTTTTCATCTTATCGATACGATTTACCGTATAGGTCACGCCCCATGGATTGGACCCAGAGACTGCGCCTGCGCAACCTGCAGATGCTGCTGAGCCTGGCCGAGACCGGCAACATGAGCCAGTCCGCCGCCATGCTGAACACCACCCAGCCCGGGCTTTCCAAGTGGCTGAAGGACCTGGAGGACGATATCGGCCTGCCGCTGTTCGAGCGCCAGGCGCGCGGGCTGCGGCCCACGCCGTACGGCGAATCGCTGATCGAGCACGCGCGCCGGATCGAGGCCCAGCTCGATACCGCCCGCGACGACCTGCAGGCCATGCGCGACGGCGGCAGCGGCATCGTGGTGGTGGGCACCTCGGGCGCGTCGGCGGCGGACACCGTGCCGCTGGCCGCGCTGCGGCTGATGCAGCGCATGCCGCGCGCCAGCGTGCGGCTGCTGGAAACCACCATGGACCGGCTCATGACGCAGCTGGCGCGCAGCGAGCTGGATATCGTGGTGGGCCGCTCGGCGCCGGAGCTGCAGGACGCGCAGATGCGCACCGAATCGCTCTACATGGAGCCGATCCACTTCGTCGCGCGGCCGCGGCACCCGCTGCTGCAGGGCGGCAAGGTGGCCTGGGACGACCTGTACCGCCACCGCTGGGTGGTATGGCCGCGCGGCACGCCGATCCGCAATGCCCTGGAAGGCGCGCTGGCCAGCGCCGGGCGCGCGCTGCCGGCGGACTGCGTCGAGAGCAATTCCACGGTGCTGAACCTGACCCTGTTCAACAACAGCGACATGGTCGGGCTGGCCTCGCACCGCACCGCGCGCAGGCTGGAAGAACTGGGCGCGCTGCGCATCGTGCCGCTGCGGCTGGCGGGGTTCGGCTCGGTGTCGATGTACTGGCGCGCCGACGGCGAGTCGCGCGCGGCGGTGGCGGCGATGCTGGACTGCCTGAGGGCGGCGGCGGGCGTGGCCCAGGCGCCTGCTGCCAACCACGCCTAACGCGCAGCATAATCTCGTCAACCGCCACTTCCGGTGCCCGCCATGCACCTTGCCCACGCCCGTCTCAGCGACCTGCTGCGCCATCCGCTGCGCTTTGCCTGGCACACGCTGCGGCAGTTCCGCGCCAACCAGGGCCTGCTGCTGGCCGGCGCGGTGGCCTACTACGCGCTGCTGTCGATCGTGCCGCTGCTGATCCTGATGGTGATCGCGCTGTCGCACTTGATCGAGCCCGAGCTGCTGCTGTCGACGCTGGCGCGCTATCTCGAGTGGATCGTGCCCGGCCAGGCGCGCGCCCTGGTCAACGAGCTGGCCGGCTTCCTGCGCAACCGCGGCACCATCGGCTGGGTGCTGCTGGGCACCATGCTGTTCTTCAGCTCGCTCGCCTTCACCGTGCTGGAAAACGCCATGTCGGTCATCTTCGAGCACCGCGTGGCGATCCGGCGCCGCCATTTCCTGGTCTCGGCGCTGCTGCCCTATTGCTATATCGCCGTGCTCAGCATCGGCCTGCTGCTGGTCACCGTGGTCTCGGGCGCGCTGCTGGCGATCGGCGAACGGCACGTCGAGGTGCTGGGCCGCGACTGGTCGCTGGACCGCCTCTCCACCGGCCTGCTCTACCTGCTCGGCTTTATCGGCGAGGTGCTGATGCTGACCTCGATCTACCTGGTGATGCCGGTCGGCCGGCTATCGCTGCGCCACGCGCTCACAGGCGCGGTGATCGCCGCGGTGCTGTGGGAGATCTCGCGCCACGTGCTGGTGTGGTACTTCACCACGCTGTCGCAGGTCGGACGGGTCTATGGCTCGCTGACCACGGCGATCGTGGTGCTGCTCAGCCTGGAAATCGCCGCGACCTTGCTGTTGCTCGGCGCGCAGGTGATCGCGGAATTCGAGCGCGGCGCCTGGCACAAGCTGCCGGGGCGCGCGGGCCGGGCGGAGGAATTCCATACCTGAGCCGAAGGCGTCGGCCACGCGCGCTCAGGCGAGCGCAGCTTCCATGCAGGCACGCAGGCGCGCTTCCGCCTGCGCGTCGAAGGCACCGATGAAGACCAGCGCCGAGCTCTGGAAGCCGGCGCTTTGCGCCGGCCGCAGCCGCATCCGGCCAGCGACGAGGTGGACTTCATGCAGCCGTGCGTCGGCGTCGAGCCGGACCAGCCCCTTGGCCCGCAACAGCCGCACCGGCACGGTCGCCAGCGCCTGCCGCAGGCGCGCCTTGTCGAAGCTGCGCGGGGTCTGGTAGGCCACGCTGCGGATGCCGGCATGGCCGCCAGCCACGGCGCCGCGCTGCCAGCCCGATCCGTCCAGCAACGCCGTGCTGCCGGGCAAGGGCGGCACGCCGGCATCGAGGAAGACCGACATCGGCAGCTCGCCGCAGCGCGCCGTCAGCACGGTCGCATGCGGCGCCAGGCCGGCTGCCGTGGCCGCGGCGCCCGCCACGGCTGCGGCGCCGGCCAGGTCGGCCTTGGTCAGCGCCACCACCGACGCGCCCGTGACTTGCCGCCGCACCATGTCGCCGACCAGCGGGTCGCGCAGGCTGTCGTGCACGCCGGTCGCGTCCACCGCAACCAGCACCGCATTCAGCCGGAACGCCGGGTCCAGCAGCCCGACCTGCGCGATGCGCTGCGGGTCGGAGACCCCGCTGGCCTCGATCACCAGCAGCTCCGGCCGCTGCGCCCGCGCGGCGATGGCCACCAGCGCCTCGGCCAGCCGGCCGCCGATCGAGCAGCAGATGCAGCCGTTCTCCAGCTCGATCACGTCGTCACTGCGCGCGCGCACCAGCGCGGCATCGATATTGACCGCACCGAAATCATTGACCAGCACCGCGATGCGGCACCCCTGCGCATTGGCAAGCAAGCGGTTGAGCAAGGTGGTCTTGCCGGCGCCAAGGTAGCCGCCCAGCACCACCAGCGGAATCGGCGCGCGCGCGCTCATCGTGCCGGTGCCGGAAATACCCGCCCGCCCAGCACCGTGCCCCAGACGCGCAGGTCCTTCAGGCTGGCCGGCGCCATGGCGGTGGGGTCGTCCTCCAGCACCGCGAAGTCGGCCAGCTTGCCGGGCGCGATGCTGCCGATGCGGTGCTCGAGCTTCAGCGTATAGGCCGCGCCCATGGTGATGGCATAGAGCGCGTCGGCCAGCGTCAGCCGTTCGGCTTCGCCCAGCACGCGCCCGCAAGCGGTCTGGCGCTGCATCGCGCACCATGCCGTGAACAGCGGGTTGAGCGGCGTGATCGGCGCATCGGAATGGATCGCGAACGGAATCCCCAGCCGCCGCGCCGTGCCGGCCGGATTCATGCGCGCGGCCCGCGCCGGGCCCACGGTCTGCTCGACGTGCGCATCGCCCCAGTAGTACAGGTGGTTCGCGAAGAAGTTGATGCACAGGCCGAGCCGCGCGGCGCGCGCCAGCTGCGCGGCGTCGGCCAGCTGGCAATGCTGCAGCGTATGGCGATGGTCCGCGCGCGGATGGCGCGCGAGCATGGCTTCCAGCACGTCCAGCACCACTTCGGTGGCCTCGTCGCCGTTGGTGTGGATATGCAGCGGCAGGCCGGCCAGGTGGAACGGCGTGAACGCATCGAGCAGCTGCTCCGGCGGGATCAGCCACAGGCCGTTGGGCTGGCCGCCGGCATAGCCGGGTGCGCGCAGGCGCGCGGTAAAGCCCTGGATCGAGCCGTCGACGATGAATTTGACCGGCCCAAAGTGCAGCTTGTCGGTGCCCGCGGCCGCGGCGGCCTGCACGCGCGCCGGGCCGCCCTGCGCATTGCGCTGCGGCGAGAAAGCCGGGACGATGCGCAACGGGAAGCCCGGCTCGGCCGTGACCGCGTGCAGCGTCTCCAGCCCCTTGGGCGAGAGGTCGTTGACCAGGTCGGTGGCGGTGGTCACGCCCGCCAGTTGCGCCACGCGGCCGAAGCGGCGCACCGCCCCGGCGTTCTCGGCGGCGGCCAGCGACAAGCCGCTGCCCAGCACGCGCTGGACCGGATACATCGCCGCGAACTCCTGCAGCTCGCCGGTGGGCTGGCCTTGCGCGTCCTTGTGTACGCCGTCGATGTCGGTGTCGGCGTCGATGCCGGCCTGCGCCAGCATCGCCGAATTCACGTTCATCAGATGCACGCTGGCATGCATCACCACGATCGGGCGCGTCGCCGACACGCGGTCCAGCTCGCGTACCGACAGCCGGCTGGCGCCGAAGTAGATCGGGTCGAAGCCCCACGCCAGCAGCGGCGCATCGGCGTCGCGCAGCTGGCCGGCCGCGCTGGCGAGGCGGTCGAGCACCTGCTCCAGCGTGCGCAGGCCGCGCCACAGCCGGCCCTCCGGGTCGCGGCGGTCGAAGTAGCCGACGTAGACCGCGTCCCACATCGCGCCCTCCATCAGGTGGCAGTGCGCTTCCACCAGCCCTGGCATCAGCACCTTGTCGCGGAAGGTGTCGACCTGCACCGCATCGGGCCAGGCGGCCATGTCGGCGGCGCCGCCGACGGCCACGATCTCGCCGTTGCGTACCGCGACATGGGTGGCTTCGGGCCGCCCGGCTTCCATCGTCAGGATCTTGCGCGCCACCAATACCTGCGTGCGCGCCGCGTCGTCTTGTGTCATCGATTGCATGGGTTGGTTCATTCAGGCCGCCTGCACGCGGGACAGCCGGGGCGCGTAATGCACCAGCGCGGTCACCAGCAGGTTCACGCCCAGGCTGATCAGGCCAAGGTTGATGCCGCCGAAATCGGCCTGCTGCACATACAGCGCAAGCGCCAGCAGCTGCCCGGTGACGATGCCCAGCGCAATCGCCAGCGGCCGCACCTTGAGCGAGAATAGGATCACCATCACGCCGGGGAAGAACTGCGTCACGCCGTAGTAGGTGGTGTTGATCAGCGTCAGCATCAGGTTGGGCGTGGCCAGCGTCATCGCGATCGACAGCACCAGGTAGACCACGATCACCACCTTGGCGCCCTGCTTCTGGCGCGCCTCGGGCAGGCCCGGCAGCAGGTTGCGCGTGACGATCGGGCCGATCGCCAGGCAGATGCCGGCCAGCACCAGCAGGCCCGACAGCGCCGCGCCGGCGGTCACCAGTCCGAGCAGCCAGTCCGGCAACAGGCGCACCGCCGCGGCAAAGAAGGCTTCGTTGGGGGACGCCAGCTGCAGGTCCTGGCTGATGGCGTAGTACGACGCCAGCACCAGGAACGGGTACATCAGCATGTACAGCGGCATCGCCACCTGCGTGCGCCGGATGGTGTTGGCGCTCTTGGCGGTGAAGAAGTTCTGCACCGCGAACGGCATCACGTAGAAGCCCAGCGCCTGGAACAGCATGGTGCTCATCGAGAAGCGCAGCTGGGTCTCGCTCATCTGGTTGCTGACCTGCAGGCTGGCGGCGTGGAACACATCGCCCACGCCCGCCTTCCAGCCGACCGCAACGCCGGTGGCGACGATCGCCACCACCATCAGGATGTCCTTGAGGATGGCGATATAGGCCGAGGCACGCACGCCGGAGATGGCGATGTAGGTAAAGGCCAGCGCTGCCGAGATCATCACCAGGTGGACCGGATCGAAGTTCCAGCCCAGCCCCTTGAGCGCCGCCACCAGCCCGGTGAACTGCAGCTGGCCCCACGGCAGCAGGAACAGGATCGACGAACCCGCCACGACCAGCTCCAGCGCGCGGCTGCCGTAGTGGCCCTTGAACAGGTCCGGCAGCGTGATGGCGTTGTAGCGCGCGCCGGCCTGCCAGATCTTCGGGCCCAGGAAGTAGCCGAGCGGATAGGCCAGCAGGATATAGCCGAGGAACCAGACGCCATAGGTCGGCCCCTTGGCATAGATGCCACCCGGGAAGCCCACCATGGTGCCGATGCTGTAGATCTCGCCGGCAGCCAGGAAGAACACCAGGAACGCGCCGAACTGCCGCGACGCGACGAAGAAGTCGTGCATGCTCTGCGCGCCATGGCCCTTGCCCGAACGGATGGCGAGGTAGAGCGAAAACACGATGAAACCGAGGAATACCGCTGTGGTCATGGCCGTCCCCCGCGTCAGGCTTCGGGCGCCGCATCGGCGCCGTGGCGGTCGAACAGCAGCCAGCACGCCAGCATGCAGCCCGAGGTCAGCACGAACCACGCAAAGATCCACGCGTAGATAAAGGGCACGCCGAGCACGAAGCGCTCCACCGATGCCACCCACGGCAGCATCCCGATCACGCCGATATACGGCAGGCCTAGGCCGATCAACAGCTTGAGCATGTCTTGTCTCCAATGTCCGATGGACGGTTGGCGGTATCCCGTGGCCGGGTCCGCTCTTGTGTCCGCCCATCATAGGGAGCGCCACGGTATGATTCAAATGCAAATGTTGAACCGATCCCATAACCAATGCGCATGGTTTTCCGCATGGACACCCAGAAGCTTCTGCACCTGCTTGCGGTGGTCGAGCACGGCACCTTTTCCGAAGCGGCCCGCGCCGTGCACCTGACCCAGCCGGCGCTGAGCCGCAGCATCCGCGCGCTCGAAGACGAACTGAAGGCGCCGCTGTTCGACCGCGGCGCGCGGCGCGCGACGCTGACCGTGTTCGGCGAGCTGGTGGCCGAGCGCGCGCGCCGCATGCGGCTGGAAGAGCGCCAGCTGCGGCGCGACCTGGAGCTGCTGCGCGGCGGCGAGGAAGGCTCGCTTGCGATCGGCGTGGCGCCGGCGCCGGCGGCGCTGCTGCTGACGCCGTTCCTGATCCACATGGCGCAGGCCCATCCGCGCATCAGGGTGCGCACGGAAACCGGCGCGACCAGCGCGTTGCTGGAAGCGCTGCGCAACGAGAGCATCGACGCCATCGTCGGCGACGCCTATGTGCTGCGCGCCGCCGACGACGTCGAGGTGGAGCCGCTCGGCGAACTGCCCGCGGGGCTGGTGTGCCGGGCCGGCCATCCGATCCTGCGCAAGCGCCGCATCGACATCGACACCGTGCGCGCCTACCCCGTCGCCACCACCACGCTGAGCACGGTGATCAGCCGTCAGCTGGCCGAACTGTGGGGGCCCGATGCCGCGCCGGACCGGCTCTTCACCCTGCATTGCGACAACCTCGACATGCTGCGCAGCGTGACGCTGGCCAGCGATACGCTGCTGTTCGGCGTGCTCTCGATCACGCGCCAGGAGCGCGCCGCCGGGCTGATGGCCGAAGTGCCGATGCCGCCCGATGCGCGCCGCTGCGGACGCTACGGCATGGCGCGCATGGCGGCGCGCTCGCTGTCGCCGGCGCTGGAGGTGCTGTACCGGTTCACGCGCGAGCACTGGAAAGCGCTGTCGTCCGAAACCGGCGGCAACGGGCGCCGCTGAGCAGCCGCTGCGGTATGCTCCTTCCCTGAGCCATCGCCCTGATCCCGCATGACCGAAGCCACGCCCGACCGCCCCCGCCGCATCACCATCCACGACGTCGCCCGCGCCGCCGGGGTCTCGCTGACCACGGTGTCGCACGCGCTCAACGGCCGCGGCGTGCTGGACCCGGCCACGCGCGCGCGCGTCAAGCGGGTGGCCGCGGAACTGGGCTACCGGCCCAGCGTGCGCGCGCAGCGGCTGCAGTCGGGCCGCGCCAACTGCATCGCGCTGCTGTCGTCGATGCCGTTCGCGGTGGCGGGCGGCACCTCGCGGCTGGGTTTCATGATGGAAGTGGCGGCGATCGCGGCGGAAGCGGCGATGGGCCGCGGCCTTGGCGTGGTGCTGGTGCCGCCGCTGGAAGGCGCTGGCGGACTGCTCGATACCCTCGATATCGACGGCGCCATCGTGATCGAGCCGATCGCCGGCGACCCGCATATCGCGCGCTTGCGCGAGCGCGGCGTCAGCATCGTGTCGATCGGACGCGAGCCGCTGACCGAGACCCCGGTGCCCTGCGTCGACCTGCAGTCGGCCGAGACCGCGCGCCTGCTGCTGGCGCACCTGCACGGCCACGGGCGGCGGCAGATCGGCCTGATGATCGGCGCGGCGCCGCGGCAGTCGTATGTGGAAACGGAACGCGCCTACCGCGAGTTCACGCAGGCGCTGGGCCTGCCCTGCCATATCGTCAAGGCAGCCGAGGAACACGGCGAAGCCGCGGGCGCCGAGGCCTGCGCACAACTGCTGGCGCAGATGCCGGGGCTGGATGCGCTGTGCGCGCCGGTCGATGCCTTCGCGGTCGGCGCCATGACCCACCTGCAAGCGCTGGGCAAGCGCGTGCCCGACGATGTGCTGGTGGTGACGCGCTACGACGGCATCCGCGCGCGCAGCGCGCAGCCGCCGCTCACCGCGGTCAACCTGCACCTGGAGCGGGTGGCGTCGCTGGCGGTGGAACTACTGTTCGCGCACCTGTCTGGCGAGCGCAGCCGCAGCGTGATTGCAGGGCCGGCGCCCGAACTGGTGGTGCGGGCGTCGTCGACGCCGAACGCCTAGCCGCGCAGCAGCACCACCGCACCGGACACCAGCGCAAACACCAGCACGCCGATGCGCAGCATGCGCTGGTTGATGCGCTTGTGCACCAGGTGGCTGGCGACCATGCCGACGCCCAGCACCGGCAGCAGCCCCGCGGCATAGAACACCTGCTCCATGCCGAGCCGGCCGCCGAGCGCCAGCACCACCAGCGAGATCACCTCGCCCACCAGGAAGCACAGCGCCACGGTGGCGCGCAGCGTCGCCACGGGCGCGTGCTGGTAGGCCAGCGCCAGCGGCGGGCCGCCGACGCCGGTGGCGGTTTCGGTCACGCCGGTGATCAGGCCGGTGGAGGCAAAGGTCAGCCGGCCGGGCGTGAACGCGGGCGCCAGCAACGACACCACTGCCGCCGCAATGGTGCTGCCGCCGACCAGCGCGTTGAGCCACGCCATCGGCATCGCCACCAGCACCCACAGGCCGCCGAAGGTGCCGGCCACGCGTCCGGCGCTGATCCAGCCGGCGCCGCGCATGTCGATGGCATGGCGCTCGCGCCAGGCCACGTAGGCGTTGAGCGGCAGCATCGCCAGCAACAGTGCGCCGGGCAGCATCGCCGGCGCGGCCAGCGCCAGCACCGGCACCACGATCAGCGCAAAGCCCATGCCGGTGGCGCCCTGGATCAGCGCGCCGGTAAAGACTGCGACGCCGACGCTGAACAAGGTCATGTCCATGCTCATGCCACCTCCGTGCCGGCATGGCGCGCGCGGTGCACGTCGGCGGCGTCATGCAGCTTGCGGATCGGCGCGCCGGCGACGGTGTGCTCGGCCATGGCATGGATGTCGCGCATCAGCGCGCGCGCGTCCCAGTCGGTGGGCCAGCCCTGCCACAGGCGCAGGCTGCCGTCGACAAAGACCGCGCGGATCTGGTCGCGGTTGGCCAGGCGCACCAGCTCCCAGGTCAGGTCCCACGACGGCGTCAGCTCCGGCACGTCGAGGTCGACCAGCAGGAAGTCGGCGCGCTTGCCGGCGGCGATCTCGCCGGTCAGCGCGCCCAGGCCGGCGACGTCGGCCGCGTCGTGCGTGGCCATGTCGACCCAGCGCCAGCCCGCGCCGCAGGAGGAATCGCCCACGCCGATGCCGAAGGCGAAGCGCTGCGCGGCCTCGGCATAGTCGAGCAGGCGAAAGCCGTCGCTGCGGGTGCCGTCGGTGCCCAGGCCCAGGCGCACGCCGAAGGTGGCCATGGTCTCGGCCGGCGCCACGGCGTTGCCCTTCCAGGCACTGGCCACGGGGTTGTAAGCGACGGCGGCGCCGGTGTCGGCCAGCAGCCGGATTTCCTGCGGCGTCACCAGCGTGGCATGCGCCAGCAAGGCCGCCGGCCCCAGTGCGCCGATCGCCGCGAGATGCTCGATCGGCCTGCGGCCGCACGTGTTGAGCGAGCGCTCCACCGCCACCAGATGCTCGTTGGCATGGGTCTGGAAGATGCGGCCGGACTCGGCGCACAGCTGGTAGACGTGATGCAGCATCGCGTCCGAGGCCACCTCGGGGATCGAGATCGCCAGCGACGGCGCCACCAGCGCATCGCCGGCGTAGCGCTCCAGGTGCGCGGCGGCGCGGCGCAGGATGGGCGCGGCGTCGAGCGTTTCGGCGCCGGGCTTGTCGTTGCAGATCAGCCCCAGCACGCAGCGCACGCCGGCATCGGTGACCGCGCGCGCCACCGCGTCCAGCCCGGCCTCGCTGCGCGTGCCGGCATCGACCACGGTGGTAAAGCCGCCGCGCAGCGCTTCCAGCGCCGCCAGCTTGGACGACAGGTACAGGTGCTCGGCCTTCAGGCTGCCCTCCAGCGGCACCCACACGCGCCGGAAGATCTCCGACGGCTCGCCGAACACCAGCGACTTGCCGAACGACTGCGTCAGGTGGTGGTGGGTGTCGATCATGCCCGGCATCAGCAGCATGCGCGGCAGCGGCAGCGTCTCCAGCCCGGGGAAGCGCGCGGCGACTTCCGCGGCGGGGCCGACCGCGGTAAAGCGGCCGCCCTCGACCACCACCGCGTGGCCGCGTACCGCGCCCTGGCGCAGCAGGGTCCATTCCGGCAGCAGGATGCGCGGGCGCTGGAAGCTGTCCGGCGCCAGCGGCGGGTGGATGTCGCCGGGCCAGGCCGGCGTCGAGTCATAAGGTTGAGTCATGGCAATGCAGGAAGCGGGGTCAGTGCGTGGCGGCGGCGTCATCGCGCGCGATGGCGCTTGCGGCCGCGGTGCGCAGACCCGTATGGAAAAACAGGAAGTTGAGCAGCGCCGCGGTGATGGCGCCCATCGCCACGCCATTACCCACCAGGATGCGCAGGTTGGACGGCAGGCCGCCATAGATGCCGGGCACCAGGATCGGCAGCAGGCCCACGGCCAGCGCCACCGCCACCACGTACATGTTGGCGTGGTCGCGCAGGTCGACCTTGCGCAGCATGTCGATGCCCATGGTGCCGACGATGCAGAACACCACCAGGCCGGTGCCGCCGACCACGGCCTCGGGGATCGCGCTGATCAGCGACGACACCGGCACCAGCAGCCCGAACGCCACCAGGATCGCGCCCGACATCGCCGTGACAAAGCGCGAGCGCACGCCGGTGGCCCGCACGATGCCGATGTTCTCGCCGCTGGTGATGATCAGCGAGGTGCCGAACATCCCGCCCAGCAGCGAGGTCAGCGCATCGCCGCGGATGGTGCGCGGCACGTCGCGCTGCTGGTCCACCGGCCGGCCCACGGCATCGCTGATCGCCAGGGTCTGGCCGGTGGCCTCGACCATCGAGATCACCGCAAACACCATCAGCGGGATTGCGGCCACCACGTCGAAGGTCGGCCAGCCGAACGGGAACGGCGTCGGCAACGCCAGCACCGGCGACATCGACACCTGGCCGAGGTGGAACGCGCCGGTCAGTCCCGCCACCACCGCGCCGCCCAGCAGGCCAAGCAGGATCGCGAGCTGCGCCAGCATGCCGCGCAGCCAGCGCGACGCCGCCACGGTGCAGGCGATGGTGGCAAAGGCCAGCAGCAGGTTGAGCGGATCCACCGCGCTGCCCGCGGCGGGATGGCCGGCCACCAGCTTGCCCGACACCTGCGCCAGGTTGATCGCCACCAGCAGCAGCATGGTGCCCACCACCACCGGCGGGAAGTAGCGCAGGCAGCGCCGGAACACCGGCAGCACCAGGAAGTAGAAGACCCCGGTAAGGATCACCGCGCCGGCCGCGGTCTGCACGTCGGTCTGCTGCGCGATCAGGATAAACAGCACGATCGGCGCGCCGCCGGGCAGCATCACGAACGGCAGGCGCGCGCCGATGCCGCGCTTGCCCAGCGACTGCAGCAGCGTGCCGAGGCCGCAGATCACGAAGGTGGCGCTCAGCAGCTGCACCGCCAGCGCGGGCGGGAAGCTGAGCGCCTTGCTCATCAGGAAGACCGACGCGATCGGCGACGCGGCCATGACCAGTACGTGTTGAAGCCCGAAGACGAACAGGCGCCGCCATGGCAGCCGTTCATCCACCGGCGCGGGGGCGGGGTGGGACATGCTTTGCTCCTCGTTTGGTGTGTCGGGCGTTATGCCGTGGCGCATCGGCCGCTGGCTGCGTCTGTGCGCAATTCGCCGCAGATATTATCGATTTCCGCTAACAAAAACGTTTTGGTAAGTGTAGGGAAACCGTATTGGCGATGCAAGCGGTTTTGTCGGCGGCAGCAGCCGTGGTCTTCCCTTATATCGAATAAATCGATAACGGCTAGCAGCAAAACCCGTTTCACAAGTTGATCACGCGGCGTCAAAGTACCCGCCATAGCGCCTTGCGCGCCACCACACGCCCCCCGCGCACCACCCCAAGGAGACGCCCCCATGCGAGACAAGAACCGTCCGGCGCAATCCGCCGACCACGACCGGCCACTACCCACGCGGCGCCGCCTGGTGCAGGGTGCCGGCCTGCTGGCGCTGGGCGCCTCGCCTCTCGGCGCGCTGGCCGCCCAGGCTGCGCGCGCGACTGATGGTGTCACGCTGGCCGACGGCCCGCGTCCACTGGTGCGCTATCCCGGCAAGCGCCCGCTGGTGCGCGTCCATACCCGTCCGCCGCACCTGGAGACGCCCTTCTCCGCGTTCAACGAAGGACCGATCACCGCCAACGACGCCTTCTTCGTGCGCTACCACCTGGCCAACCTGCCGCTGTCGGTGGATCTCGCCACCTATCGCCTGAGCGTCGGCGGCCATGTCGGCAAGCCGCTGCAGCTGTCGCTCGATGAACTGAAGCGGCTGGCCGAGCCGGTGCACGTGGTCGCCGTCAACCAGTGCTCGGGCAACAGCCGCGGCTTCTCCGAGCCGCGCGTGTTCGGCGCGCAGCTGGCCAACGGCGCCATGGGCAATGCGCGCTGGACCGGCGTGCCGCTGCGCAAGGTGCTGGAGCATGCCGGCGTCAAGGCCGGCGCCAAGGTGGTGACCTTCAACGGCATGGACACGCCGGTGCTGCCGAGCACGCCGGACTTCCGCAAGTCGCTCGATATCGCCCACGCCATGGACGGCGAGCCGCTGCTGGCCTGGGGCATGAATGGCGAAGACCTGCCGCTGCTCAACGGCTATCCGCTCAAGCTGGTGGTGCCGGGCTACTTCGGCACCTACTGGATCAAGCACCTGCACGAGATCGAGGTGCTGGACCATCCGTTCGAGGGCCATGACGCGTTCTTCATGACCAAGGGCTACCGTGTGCCGGACAACGATTGCCAGTGCGTGGCGCCGGGCACGCCGGCGGCCAAGACCAAGCCGATCTCGACGCTGGCCGTGCGCAGCTTCATCACCAGCGTGGAGAGCGGCGGCAGGCTGCCAGCCGGGCGCGCCGTCGAACTGAAGGGCATTGCCTTCGACGGCGGCTCCGGCATCCGCACGGTCGAGGTTTCCGTCGATGGCGGGCACAACTGGCAGGCCGCGAAGCTGGGCGAGGACCTGGGCCGCTTCTCGTTCCGCGCGTGGCACTTGCCGGTGAAGTTCGCCAGCAAGGGACCGGCAGTGCTGATGGTGCGCGCCACCAGCAACAACGGCGAGACCCAGCCAAGCAAGGCCAACTGGAACCCCGCCGGCTACCGCCGCAATGTCATCGAGGCCACGCCGGTCACCATCGCCTGAGGAACGCGCCATGAAAGCAACCATCGCCCCCGCGCTGCTGGCGCTCGCCCTGCTCGGTGCCGCCCATGCCGGCGCCGCGCCGCAGGACATCAGGCTGCCGGCGGAGAACGTCAAGCTCAAGCCAGCGAAGCTGCCCGGCTACGGCATCGCCATGCAGAAATGCGCGATCTGCCATTCGGCCGACTACGTCTCGTACCAGCCGCCCGGGCTGAGCCTGGCGCAGTGGACCGCCGAGATGAAGAAGATGCAGCAGGCCTACGGCGCGCCGATCGACGATGCCGAGGTCGAGCAGCTCGGCGCCTACCTGGCGGTGGCCTATGGCTCGGCCAAGGCGAAGGATCCGGAGATCGTGGCGATCGCGCAGAAGGCCGGCAAGCCGGCCGCGCCGGCGCCGGCCGCCGCCGCTGGCATCGACGTGCAGGGGCTGCTGGCAAAGAACGCCTGCCTGAGCTGCCACGGCGTGACGCAGAAGGTGGTCGGGCCCGCCTACCATGAGGTCGCCGTGCGCTACAAGAACGATGCGCAGGCCCAGGCGAAACTCGAGGCCAGCATCCGCGGCGGCAGCAGTGGCAAGTGGGGCGCGGTGCCGATGCCGCCGTTTGCCGGCTTGAAGGCCGAGGAAGTGAAGGCGCTGGCGGCCTACGTGCGCCAGCAATAGCCTCGCCCGCGCCGCGCTGACTGCAACACGCCCCGGCTGGTCCGGGGCGTCTTGCATTCCGGCCTTGCAAGTTCCGGCTGACTCCTTATACTTAGCCGCGTGGCTAACCATTATGCCGAGTTTGCAGACGTGTCCCAGGCTGTCGATCTTTCCCCGCTGTCCGGCGTGTTCTACGCGCTGGCCGACCCGACCCGCCGCGCCATCGTCAGCACGCTCGGGCGCGGGCCGGAAACGGTGTCGGCACTGGCGGCACCGTTCGCAATGGCGCTGCCCTCGTTCATGAAGCACCTGCAGGTGCTGGAGCGCAGCGGCCTGATCCGCTCGCGCAAGACGGGGCGCGTGCGCACCTGCGAGCTGGTGCCGCAACCGCTGTCCGACGCGCAGCAATGGCTGGCCGACCAGCGCGCCCTGTGGGAGGCCCGTACCGACCGCCTGGCGGCTTTTGTCGAAGCCCTTCACCAAGAGGAACAGTCAGATGCCGAATGAAAACGCCCCGAGCGCGGAAAGCCAGGACCTGGTCATCTCGCGCCTGCTCAAGGCCCCGCGCGCCAAGGTCTGGCGCGCCTGGAGCGATCCGCAGCTGCTCAAGCAATGGTGGTGCCCCAAGCCCTGGACCACTGAGGTCCGCGCCTTCGACATGCGCCCCGGCGGCGCCTTCCATACCTTCATGCAGGGGCCGGATGGCGGCACCAGCGACAACCCCGGCTGCTTCCTCGAGATCGTGCCGATGGAGAAGATCGTCTCCACCTCGGCGCTGGTCGCCGGTTATCGGCCCGGCACGCCGTGGCTGTCGATGACCGCGGTCATCACCATGGCCGACGAGGGCGACGGCACCCGCTACATCGCGCGCGTGATGCACCCGGACGAGGCCACGCGCAAGCAGCACGAGGAGATGGGGTTTTATGAGGGCTGGGGGACCTGCATTACGCAGCTGGAGGAGTTTGCACAGCAGTTGGAGTAGGCTGGCCTTTTTCACGCTGCCGGTGTGCTGCCCTCTCCCGCTTGCGGGAGAGGGGCGGGGGTGAGGGCCAGCGCGTGCCATACCGACGGCCTTCACTTCGTTGAAGCTCCCGCCCTCACCCCAACCCTCTCCCGCAAGCGGGAGAGGGAGTACACAAGCGGACGTTGGAAGGCCCGAGGCCGTTGATGCCGCTGCGGGTTTTCTCCCCTCTCCCGCTTGCGGGAGAGGGGCCGGGGGAGAGGGCAGGCGCTGGCATACCGACGGCCTTCACTTCGTTCAAGCTCCCGCCCTCACCCCAACCCTCTCCCGCAAGCGGGAGAGGGAGTACACAAGCGGACGTTGGAAGGCCCGAGGTCGTTGATGCCGCTGCGGGTTTTCTCCCCTCTCCCGCTTGCGGGAGAGGGGCCGGGGGAGAGGGCAGGCGCTGGCATACCGACGGCCTTCACTTCGTTGAAGCTCCCGCCCTCACCCCAACCCTCTCCCGCAAGCGGGAGAGGGAGTACACAAGCGGACGTTGGAAGGCCCGTGGTCGTTGATGCCGCTGCGGGTTTTCTCCCCTCTCCCGCGTGCGGGAGAGGGGCCGGGGGAGAGGGCAGGCGCTGGCATACCAACGGCCTTCACTTCGTTGAAGCTCCCGCCCTCACCCCAACCCTCTCCCGCAAGCTGTATGGACCGGGGACATGGGTAACACATGTGCCAGGACATGGGTAACAGTCCAGTCTCCAGTTTAATTGGCCTCCTGTAGGTCTATTGTGGCCACCTTCTGATGGCAGAAGTAGACATCAAAGGTGCCGTCCAAATCCACGCGAGGGCGCAGCGCTACGGGCGTTCCGACCAAGGCTCGTCCGACCCGGAACGTCTTTCCTCGGAAGCAGATGCGCCCGCCGTCGCCTACCTTTCGCACGATGTCATCGCTGCCGTACTCGATAGGCGGGAGCTCGCGCGGCATCGTCCGTGGACTAGGCGCATAGCGGCTTGCGGGTGTCTCCATATCCAGGGCGTGGTGTGGGCGCTTGAAGTTGTACACGTGGCGCCAATGGCTGAAGTGATGCTGCGCATCGTCCAGATCCCGGAAGCGCTGGTTGGCCAACAGCTCTGCCTGCATGGTTCGATGGAAGCGCTCGTCCTTACCGTTGGTCTGCGGATGGCGAGGTCGGCTATGACTGAGCCGCACCCCCAGGCGGATCAGCCAAGCACCCAACGTGGTAAGTGCACGGGGCACTGGAGAACCCCAGGGCGGGCCGTTGTCTGCATTGATGCGCTCGGGCAGCCCATAGCGCGCAAAAGCCTTCTCTAACGCTTCCTGTACGGATTCAAACTGTTCGTTGCCCAAGGCCCTGAGCAGCACATTGAACCGGGAGTGATCGTCCAAGACCGTGAGTGGGTGGCACCGCTGCGTGTCGGTAGCGAAGTGGCCTTTAAAGTCAATTTGCCATAGTGCATTGGGCCGGTCGTGCTCGAAGCGCTGCCAGGCTGTAGCGGCCGAGCTGGCGGCCGGATCGATCAAGCCATGGCGGCGCAGCACCCAATTGACTGTGCTCGGGGCGATTTGGACGCAGTGGTCACGCTCCAGTACGCGTGCGATCTTGCGGGCGCCCCAGGCCGAATGTTCGGCTCGGATCGCTAGCACGCCCTCTTCGACGGCAGCTGGAGTTCGGCCGGGAGAGCTATGTGGCCGCCGAGTTCGGTCGTCCAGATCCTCTCGGTTCAACCACTTGTAACCGGTCTTGCGACTGATGCAGAAGCGGCGGCAAAGCTCCGCAATATTGGCGTCCGCCTGGCGTGCCAGGCGGACGAACTCTTCTCTTTGCTGCTTCACGGTGTTTTGGCTCCAGGGCAACGTTGTCCTCCCGCTGACTAAGCGGGAAAAGTGTTACCCATGTCCTGGCACACCTGTTACCTATGTCCCCGGTCTATACAGCAAGCGGGAGAGGGAGTACACAAGCGGACGTTGGAAGGCCCGAGGCCGTTGATGCCGCTGCGGGTTTTCTCCCCTCTCCCGCTTGCGGGAGAGGGGCGGGGGTGAGGGCCAGCGCGTGCGATAGCGACGGCCTTCACTTCGTTGAAGCTCCCGCCCTCACCCCAACCCTCTCCCACAAGCGGGAGAGGGAGTACACAAGCGGACGTTGGAAGGCCCGTGGCCGTTGATGCCGCTGCGGGTTTTCTCCCCTCTCCCACTTCGCGGGAGAGGGGAGCGTATGCGAGCGGCGGCGCCTTTCGCTGACTCTCGCGGTGGTGTAGGCCCCCGCCCTTCAAAACCGGTGCCGCAACCCCACGCTCACCGACTTCGCATCATCCCCGCTGCCTGGATCGATCACGATGCTGTTGTTGCTGACGCTGCCGCCGGCGCTGTTGTGCACCAGCACCGCGCGCACGTAGGCGGTGGTGCGCTTGCTCAGGTCGTGGTCCCAGCCCAGCGTCACTGCCAGCGGCCGCTGGCCGCCGCCGAGGATCTGGCGCTTGAGCGCGGCGGCCTTGAAGGTGTCGCGCTGGCTCACGGCCCAGCTGAAGGTCACGCCGTAGTGGCGCGCCGAGCGGGTCTCGGGCCGGTTACTGCTGGCCGCGCTGAACAGCAGGCCGATCTCCACCGGCTTGAAGCGGTACGAGCCGCCGACGAAATGGTTGGAGGTCAGCGTCGGCTCCACCGCCAAGTTGGCGCCCGAATACATCCCCTGGTAGCTGTAGAACGCATAGGCGTTGCCCGCCTCCCAGGTCGCGTTCATGCCGAAGTTCAGTCCGGAGCGCGCCGACCCCGGCACCTCGCCCGGCGCCACCGCGGCGCCGAAGCCAAAGCCGCCCCACTTGGGCGAGAAGTACTGCACCGCGTTGTCGAAGCGCGCGCCGTAGGCGACATGTCCGGTGCCCTGCGAAGCCGTCGCGCTCAGCAGGTTGAACGGCGACACCGCGCCATTGAGCAGGAACGGGTCCAGCCGCAGCAGCGCATAGAACGACGGCGTGTACTGCCGGCCCAGCCGGAACTCGCCCCAGCCGCCGGACAGGCCCAGGTAGGCCTGCCGCCCGAACAGCCGGTTGTTGCCGAAGAACTCGGTGCCAGTGTCGATATTGAAGCCCGACTCGACCAGGAAGTTGGCCTTGAGCCCGCCGCCGAGATCCTCGATGCCGCGGATGCCCCAGCGCGACGCGGCCTGCTGGCCCTCGCGCATGCGCACCACGCTGTCCGAGCCCTTGGCGTATTCGATCGATGCGTCGACCACGCCGAACAACTGCATCGTGCCCGCCGCGGCATTGCCCGCGGCCAGTGCCACGCCCATCACCATCCACTGTGTTGCCTTCACGCTCTCTGTCTCCCGTCCTCGTTGTGGTGTGAAGTCGCTACTTCGCCTGCAGTCCCGCCACCTTGACCACCTCGCCCCATGCCGCCAGGTCGGCGCTGAGCAGCTTGCCCAGCTCCGCGGGGGTCGACGGCGCGGCCGGCTGCAGGTTCATCGCGGTAAATTTGGCGCGGTCGGACGGGGTCTGCAGGATGCGGTTGACCTCGGCGTTGAGCCGCTCGACGATCGGTGCGGGCACGCCCCTGGGCCCGAAGATCGCGACCCAGCTGGCCTGCTGGAACGGCACGCCCTGCTGCGACATGGTCGGCACGTCGGGCGCGGTCAGCAGGCGCTCCGGGCCGGACACCGCAATGCCGCGGATGCGGCCCGACTTCAGGTGCGGCACCGACGAGATGGCATCGGTAATGCCGATGGTGACGTGGCCCGCGGCCAGGTCGTTGCTGCACTGGGTGGCGGTCTTGTACGGGATATGGCGCAGGTGGATGCCGGCCTTGGCTTTCAGGTATTCCATCGCCAGGTGGCCGCCGGAGCCGACGCCCCACGAGCAATAGGCCAGTTCCGTCTTGCTGCCCCTGGCATAGGCGATCAGTTCCTGCAGGTTGTGCACCGGCACGCTGGCGCTGACCGCCAGCAGGTTGCCGCCGGGCTGGCTCGGCCGCGCGATCGGCGTGAAGTCCTTGACCGGGTCGTACGGCAGCGACGGCGTGGTCCACGGGTTCACCGTCATGGTGGCGGCATAGGTGAACAACAGCGTGTACCCGTCGGGCGCGGCGCGCGCCACGGTCTCGTTGGCGATGATGCCGTTGGCGCCGGGGCGGTTGTCGACCACCACCGGCTGCTTCAGCGCCGCGGTCAGGCGCTCGGCCACCAGCCGCGCGGTCTGGTCGGTCACGGTGCCGGCACCCGACGGCAGCACCATGCGGATCGGCTTGCTGGGATAGGTGGCCTCGGCGTGCGCGCTGGCGGCGCCCGCCAGGGCCAGCGCCGCGGCCAGGGCCGCGCGCGTGGCGCCCGTCCTGCGGGCGCCAGTGTGCTGGCTGCTCATATTGCTGTCTCCGTTGCGGCGCATTGGCCGCGCATGCCGGTACATTGCCGGCTTGTCGTCAGCAGGCGCGCCGGTGGCCCGGGCGCCTGCGCTGAACCGGCTCAGGCCTGCGCCTGCGCCGCGTGATCGAGTGCCGCCAGCCGCTCGTAGTGCCAGTCGGCATCGCCGAACAGGTTGGCGTGTGCCGCCAGGCGCTTGTAGCAGTGGCCGACTTCCACCTCGTCGGTCATGCCGACGGCGCCGTGCAGCTGCACCGCGTCTTCGCCCAGCGCGCGCCCGGCCTCCGAGACAAAGGCCTTGGCATGCGAGACCGCGCGCATGCGCGCCACCGCATCGCCCTGCAGCGCGTCGGCCGCGGCCTCGGTGATGGCGCGCGCCTGCTCGACGCTGACATAGAGGTCGACCAGCCGGTGCCGGATCACCTGGCTCGCCGTCAGCGGCCGGCCGAACTGCTCGCGCGTGGCCAGGTAGTCGCGGGTCAGCTCGAACGCGCGCGCCATGGTGCCGACCGCTTCGGCGCAGGCCATCACGGTGGCGCGGTCGATGGCGGCCTCCACCAGCGGCCAGGCACCGTCGCGCGGGCCGATGCGCGCGCGCTCCGGCACCACGGCGTGGCGCAGCGTCACGCTGGCGGTCTGGCGGCCGTCGTAGGTCGGCAGTGCCTCGATGCTGACGCCGCGCGTGCCGGCCGGCACCGCGAACAGGGTCAGGCCGTGGCGGTCGCGGCGCTGGCCGGCGGTGCGCGCCAGCACCAGCAGCAGCGTCGCGCTGCCGCCGCCCAGCACCAGCGTCTTGCGGCCGTCCAGCAGCCACTGCCCCGCCTCGTGCGCGTGCGCGGTGGTGCTGACATCGAAGGCGTCATAGCGCCCCTGCGGCTCCCAGGCGGCCAGCGCCAGCATGGCGTCGCCCCCGGCCATCGCCGCGGCGCTGGCGGCGTGGGCCGGATCGCCGCAGGCCGCCAGCAGCGGCGCGCACAGCGCGGCATTGGCCAGCCAGGGCTCGGCGGGCTGGGCGCGGCCCAGTTCCTCGGCCAGCAGCGCCTGGTCGACGGCATCGCCCAGGCCGCCGCAGGCCTCGGGCAGCCCTACCGCGAGCCAGCCCATCTCGGCAAACGCCTGCCAGTGCCTGCGCGAAAAGCCCTCCGGCTCCGCCAGCGCGGCGCGGCGCTGCTCGAAGCCGTAGCCGCGCTCGACATAGCGCCGCACGCTGTCGCGCAGCATGCGCCGATCGTCCGTTGCATCGCTCATGTGTTCCTTTCCTTGTCCAGAGTTGCCGCCGCCGTGGCGCGCTACAGGCCCAGCACCTGCTTGGCCAGCAACTCGTGCTGGATCTCGCTGGAACCGCCGGCGATGGTGTAGCCGCGCGTGACAAAGCGGCGCGCCGAGGCCGCGGCGGCGTAGGCGGACTGGCCCGGTGGCGGCAGCGCCGGCTCGAAGTGCGCGGCGCGGTCATAGGCCAGCGTGTCCGGGCCGAGCGCGTCGACCGCCAGGTTCTCGATGTCCTGGATCAGCCGGCTGCCCAGCAGCTTGAGCATGCCGGTCTCGGGCCCCAGCGCCTGCCCCGCGCGCGCCTGCCGGCGAAAGCGCAGCACGGTCGCCGCCAGCGCCTCGAGCCGCACCTCCAGCGCGCGCAGCCGGCGCGCAAACCAGGGCCGCTGCAGCAGCGGCTGGCCGCCCTCCTCCAGCTCCGCGCCGATGGCGCGCACCTTGGCCAGGCGGCGGCGGTTCTCGGCCACGCGCGCCAGGTTCAGCCGCTCGTGCTCGAGCAGCGACTTGGCGATCGACCAGCCGGCGTTCTCGTCGCCGACGCGGTTTGCCACCGGCACTTCCACTTCGTCGAAGAACACCTGGTTGAACAGGTGCCAGCCATGGATGCCGACCAGCGGCCGCACGCTCACGCCGGGGCTGCGCATGTCGATCAGCAGGAAGCTGATGCCCTGCTGCGCGCGCGCTTCGGTATCGGTGCGCACCAGGCAGAAAATCCAGTCGGCGTACTGCGCGTACGAGGTCCAGATCTTGCTGCCGCTGACCACGTAGACCTCGCTGCCGTCGGGCCGGGTCCTGCGCACCGCGCGCGTCTTCAGCGAGGCCAGGTCCGAGCCGGCGTTGGGCTCGGAATAGCCCTGGCACCACCAGTGTTCCTGGTTGAGGATGCGCGGCAGGAAGTACTGCTGCTGCGCCGGCGTGCCGTAGCGGATCAGGATCGGCCCAATCATCTCGAAGGTGATGCCGCCACTCTCGGGCGCGTGCGCCAGCACCAATTCTTCCTGGAACACGGCGCGGCGCTCCGGGCTCCAGTCGCAGCCCTGCCATGCGGCGGGCCAGTGCGGCACCAGCCAGCCGCGCTCGGCCAGCCGGTGTTGCCAGTCGACCAGCTCCTGCTTGCTGACTTCGAGCCCGAGGCGGACTTTCTCGCGCACGGCATGCGGCAGCGCGCTCGCGACGAACGCGCGCACCTCGCCGCGGAAGGCCTGCAGCGAGGCCTCGTCATCGTTGATAAGGGATTCGGTCATGATGTCTGCCTGCAAGCGTCCTTGCCGCGCGCCGCGAAGGCCGCACGCATGCCGCCCTTGATCGCGGCCACGCCCTCCGCCGGAAAGCCGCCGATGGTGGCGGCCAGCCCGCGCGCGCGGTCCAGCACCTGGGAGTCGTCGACCAGTTCGGTGGCGATGCCCAGGCGCAGCAGTTCCGGCGCGGGCACGCGGTCACCCAGCAGGCACAGCCGCGCGGCAACCGCCTCGGAGTGGCGCAGCGCCAGCCACTCGGCATTGCGCGGCGCGGCCATGCCCAGGCGGATCTCGCCGATCTGCAGGAAGGCGCCGGCGCCGCACACCAGCAGGTCGCCGGCCAGCGCCAGCGCCGCGCCGCCGTTGATGGCATGGCGCTCGAGCGCCACCACCCAGGCCTTGCGGCTGTGCCGCAAGCCCTGGTGCACGCGCTCCCACACCGGCGCGAACGCCGCCAGCCCGCCCGCTTCGGCTTGCAGCGCCTGCAGGTCCAGGCCGGAGCAGAAGCCGCCGTCGGCGCCGCGCAGCAGCACCGCGCGCACGCTGTCGTCGGCGGCCAGGGTCTCGATCGCGTCGCCGAGCGCGCGCGCCAGCGCCATGTCGATGGCATTGCGGCGCGCCGGGCGGTTCAGCACCAGCTCGGCCCAGCCGGCGTGGCGCTGCAGCAGCACGGGGGATGCGGGCGCGTTCATGCCGCCTCCTGCTGCGCGGCTTCCACGCCGATGGCGCCGGCATGGGCCATGGCGCCGATCTGTGCCGTGCTGTAGCCGAGTTCGGCCAGCACTTCGGCGGTATGCTGGCCGAGCCGCGGCACCGCCGGCGTGCCGCCCGCGGCCAGGCTCTCCAGGTTGAACGGCAGCCCGGGCAGTTCCAGCTGGCCGCCCTCGCCGTCGCCGACGGGACGCAGGATGCCGCTGGCATGCACGTCGGCGCTGGCCTTGACCTGGTGGTAGTCGCGCACCACGCCCACCACCACCTGGTGGCGCTCCAGCAGCGCCCGCGCGGCATCGCCGCTCAGGTGGCGCAGCGCGTCGTGCAGGATCGCCAGCAGCGCGGCGCGGTGCTGCACCCGCAGCGCGTTGCTGGCAAAGCGCGGGTCGTGCGCCAGCGCGGGCTGGCCGATGGCAGCGCACAGGCGTGCCCAGTGTTCGTCCAGATAGGCCGACAGCACGATATGGCCGTCGGCCACCGCGATCACGTCGGCGGCCGGCGCGGCCTTGGGCTGGCTGTTGCCGCTGCGCACCGGCAGCGCGCCGGAGCACTGGTACTCGGCCCACAGCTGGGCCTGCAGCTGCACCCCGACCGACAGCAGCGAGGTCTCGATGGTCTCGCCGGCGCCGGTGCGCTCGCGCCGGAACAGCGCGGCCAGGATGGCGTTGCCGGCCGCCAGCGCGGTGGCCGCGTCGATCAGCGCGAAGCCGGCCTTGAGCGGCTGCCCGCCGGCCTCGCCGGTCACCGACATCATGCCGCTCTCCGCCTGCGCGGCAATGTCGAGCCCGGGCCGCGTGCGCGACGGCCCGCGCGTGCCGAAGCCGCTGATCGAGGCGTGGATCAGATCAGGGCGCGCCGCGCGCAGCGTGGCGGCGTCCAGCCCCAGCGCTTCCATCACGCCGGCGCGGGTGTTGTGCAGCACCACGTCGCTGGCCAGCGCCAGCCGCCGCGCGGCATCCAGGCCGCCGGGCGTGCGCAGGTCCAGCGCGATGCCGCGCTTGCCGCGGTTATAGGCCAGGAACATCGGGCTCTGCGGGCTGGTGCCGTCAAAGCGCCGCGCGCTGTCCCCGCGCAGCGCTTCCACCTTGACCACGTCCGCGCCCAGGTCGGCCAGCATCATGGCCGCGCCCGGCGCCGCGATGAACTGCCCGAACTCCGCCACGCGTATACCTGCCAGCGGCAGGTCTTGCCGGTTCGCCATGCGGTTTCACTCCTCGAAGAAGCCGGCGCGGCCGGCGGTTGGCGTCGATGTGGAGCGATCATGCGTGAGCGCCGCGCATCGCGGCAGATGCCAAAACGGCTGCGGTGCAAACCGTGGGTTAGCACCCTCGGGTTATCCCGAGGCCCGTGGATTGCCGCTATGCTGTGCGCCCAGTGCGTCGTTTGAGTGGAGCCCAATCCATGCGTCTGAGCCAAGTCCAGGACTTCATCGCCGTGGCCGAGCACGGCAGCATCCGCGCCGGCGCCCGCGCGCGCGATGTGTCGGCACCGGCACTGACCAAGAGCATCCGCCAGCTGGAAGAGGAGCTGCATGTGCCGCTGCTGACCCGCACCACCCGCGGCGTGGTGCTGTCGCGCTTCGGCGAAGCCTTCCTGCGGCGCGCGCGGCTGATCGCCACCGAGGCCCGCAAGGCCAGCGAGGAAATGGCGCAGATGCTGGGCGCGCGCAACGGCGTGGTGCGCGTCGGCACCACCCGCGGCCCGGCGCATGTGCTGCTGCCCGCGGTGGTCAAGCGCTTTCGCGTGCAGCACCCCGACGTGCTGGTCTGCATCGACAGCTGGGGCTACCCCAGCCACCTCGACGAACTCCGCTCCGGCGTGATGGACATGGCAGTCAGCCCGGTCCCGGATGAGGGCATCGAGCGCGAATTCACCTGCGAGCCGCTCTACAACAACGACTCGGTCGTGGTGGCGCACCGCGAGCACCCGCTGCGCCACGCCCGCAGCCTGCGTGAACTGGTCGGCTCGGACTGGATCCTGACCGGCCAGCGCATGCACGGCCCGGGCGCCGCCATCCTCGACGCCTTCCGTGAACGCGATCTGCCCTTGCCGCACGTGGCGGTGCGCTGCGACACCATCGGCATGATCGAGCACCTGATGCAGGACCGCCACCTGCTGTGCATGCTGCCGCGCCAGATGGTGCCCGGCCGCCTGGCCGCCAATGGCCTGGTGCCATTGCCGATCGAGGACAAGCTGCCCAGCCACACCGTCAGCCTGATCTACCGCGCCGATTCGCCGATGACGCCGGTGGCCGCGCAATTCGCCACGCTGCTGCGGCGCGAAGTCCACTACCTGACCCACCTGCCCGACAGCCCGCTGCGCCGGCCCGCCTGAGCGCGCCGCTAGCGCAGCGCGCGGCGCAGGGGAACTCCCGCTACCGGCACGGTGCTAACCGGCGGTTTACACCTGGAATTGCCGAACCGCCCTGTTTGCCGCGCCGGCGCTGCGTTTGCGGGCGGCATGCCGCGGCGCGGCGGGATATTCCCCAATCGCTGCGCGGCGCCCTTTTGCCTGACAGTGATGCCGACATTCAGCCGAGCACAGGGAGGCAAGCATGCAGGACATCGAAGAGCGGCCGTCGGCGCTGGTCACGGGCAGCGGCATCGAATGCGCCGGCGACGGCGTATGGCTGCTGCACGGGCAAGGCCAGAGCTTTGTCGCCGATGTGGGCAACGGGCTGCTGGTAGTCGACAGCGGCCCGGGCGGGCGCATCACGCGCGGCATGATCGAGGCGCTGCGCACGCAGACCGACCTGCCGGTGCTGGCGATCTGCTACAGCCACGGCCACATGGGCTACAACGCCGGCCTGCAGCAATGGCTGGACCACGCCGCCGCGCGCGGCGAGCCCGCGCCGCGCGTGCTCGCCCACGTCAACGTGCTGGCGCGCCAGGCACGCTACCGCGAGACCCAGCGCATGCAGGAGCGCATGGCCGAGATCCAGTTCCGCCAGCCGGCCGGCGGGCTGGCGGGCAAGCTGGTCCATGTCGAACCCACCGAAACCTTTGCCGACGGCGTGACGCTGGGACATGGCGAGCGCCGCGCGGAAATCCTGTGGGCACCGTCGGAAACCGACGACGCCGTGGCGGTCTGGCTGCCGGGCCGGCGCCTGCTCTACGGCGGCCCGGCGGTGATCGACTCGATCCCCAACATCGGCACCCCGTTCCGCACCCTGCGCGACACCGTGCGCTGGGCCGACACGCTCGAACGCCTGGCCGCGCTGCAGCCGCGCGCGGTGGTGCGCGAGTTCGGCGCCACCGTGCAGGGCGAGGCGCAATGCCAGCGCGTGCTGGGCGAGACCGCGAAGGCCTTGCGCTGGCTGCGCGCCGAGGTAGTGCGGCTGATGAACGCAGGCTGCAATGAACGCCAGATGCTGGCCGCGCTGCAGCCCCCCGCGGCGCTGTTCGACCAGCCCTGGATGCGGCCCACGTACGGCGACCCCAGCTATATCGCGCGCGACATCTACCGCTCGGAGAACGGCTGGTGGGACCGCAACGCCACCACGCTGCACCCGGCGCCGCCGCAGCAGGCCGCAGCGGAGATTGCCGCCGCCGTCGCCGACCATGGCGCACTGATCCGCCACGCGCAGGCGCTGGCCGAGCGCGGCGACACGCAACTGGCGCTGCACGTGATCGACGTCCTGGCGCTGGCGCCGGAGCAAACCCCGACGGTGCGCGAGGCGCGCGCACTCAAGGCGGCGTGGCTGCGCCAGCGCGCCACGCAGGTGCGCAGCTATGTGTCGCGCAGCCTGTATGGCGCGGCCGCCGACGCGCTCGAGAGCGAGGCGGCGGACAACTTCGGCCTGCACTAGGAAGACACCATGAACGACACCGTGCCACGCACACCCCTTGCGGCCGCGCCCGCCCGGCTGACGGATCCGCGCCGGCGCGCGCTGCTGCGCGGCCTCGCCGCGCTCGGCCTGGGCGCCACGGCGGGCCGCCTGCACGCCGGCAACGCCTGGCCGGCGCGGCCGATGCGGCTGGTGGTGCCGGCGCCGCCGGGCGGCGGCACCGACCTGTTCGCGCGCACGCTGGCGGCAGCGCTGGGCAAGGCGCTGGGCCAGACCATCGTGGTCGACAACAAGCCGGGCGCGACCGGCATCATCGGCAACGATACCGTGGCCAAGGCCAGTCCCGACGGTTACACGCTGCTGTTCACCTATGCCGCCGCGGTGGTGATCAACCAGACCTTGCAACCGAAGCTGCCGTATGACGGCCTGCGCGACCTGGTGCCGGTGGCGCAGATCGGCGCGGGCGGCAATTTCCTGGTGGTGACGCCGGACGTCCCCGCGCGCACGCTCAAGGAATTCGTCGCCCATGTCCTCAAGCGCCCGGATGCCTACGACTACGGCTCATGGGGCATCGGTTCGGGCGGCCACCTGACCATGGAAGCGCTCAGGATGCAGACCGGCATGAAGCTGCGCCACGTGCCGTACAAGGGCGTGGCACCGATCCTGGCCGACCTGCAGGGCGGCGTGATCAAGGCCGCCTTCGTCGATACCTCGTCGTCGCTGCCGCTGCTCCGCGCCGGCAAGCTGCGCGCGCTGGCGGTCAGCGGCACGCGCCGCGCCCCGGCCACGCCCGACGTGCCGACCATGACCGAGCAAGGCTATCCGTTCGACACCGACAGCTGGTATGGCCTGTTCGCGCCAGCCGGCACCAGTGCCGCAATCGTGCAGCGGCTCAACGCCGAGGTGAACCGGCTGCTGGCGGACGCCGCCGTGCGCGAGCGCTTCCTGCAGCTGAACATGGGCATGGCGCCGCCCAAGACCCCGGAACAGTTCGCGCAGACCGTGCGCGCCGACGTGGGCACGTGGGGCAAGCTGATCCAGGCCAACCACGTCACCGTCGACTGATGCCGGTGCGCGGCGCGAAGGCCTTCCTGCTGTAGAAGCGCCTGCCCTCTCCCCCGGCCCCTCTCCCGCAAGCTGTATGGACCGGGGACATGGGTAACACATGTGCCAGGACATGGGTAACAGTCCAGTCTCCAGTTTAATTGGCCTCCTGTAGGTCTATTGTGGCCACCTTCTGATGGCAGAAGTAGACATCAAAGGTGCCGTCCAAATCCACGCGAGGGCGCAGCGCTACGGGCGTTCCGACCAAGGCTCGTCCGACCCGGAACGTCTTTCCTCGGAAGCAGATGCGCCCGCCGTCGCCTACCTTTCGCACGATGTCATCGCTGCCGTACTCGATAGGCGGGAGCTCGCGCGGCATCGTCCGTGGACTAGGCGCATAGCGGCTTGCGGGTGTCTCCATATCCAGGGCGTGGTGTGGGCGCTTGAAGTTGTACACGTGGCGCCAATGGCTGAAGTGATGCTGCGCATCGTCCAGATCCCGGAAGCGCTGGTTGGCCAACAGCTCTGCCTGCATGGTTCGATGGAAGCGCTCGTCCTTACCGTTGGTCTGCGGATGGCGAGGTCGGCTATGACTGAGCCGCACCCCCAGGCGGATCAGCCAAGCACCCAACGTGGTAAGTGCACGGGGCACTGGAGAACCCCAGGGCGGGCCGTTGTCTGCATTGATGCGCTCGGGCAGCCCATAGCGCGCAAAAGCCTTCTCTAACGCTTCCTGTACGGATTCAAACTGTTCGTTGCCCAAGGCCCTGAGCAGCACATTGAACCGGGAGTGATCGTCCAAGACCGTGAGTGGGTGGCACCGCTGCGTGTCGGTAGCGAAGTGGCCTTTAAAGTCAATTTGCCATAGTGCATTGGGCCGGTCGTGCTCGAAGCGCTGCCAGGCTGTAGCGGCCGAGCTGGCGGCCGGATCGATCAAGCCATGGCGGCGCAGCACCCAATTGACTGTGCTCGGGGCGATTTGGACGCAGTGGTCACGCTCCAGTACGCGTGCGATCTTGCGGGCGCCCCAGGCCGAATGTTCGGCTCGGATCGCTAGCACGCCCTCTTCGACGGCAGCTGGAGTTCGGCCGGGAGAGCTATGTGGCCGCCGAGTTCGGTCGTCCAGATCCTCTCGGTTCAACCACTTGTAACCGGTCTTGCGACTGATGCAGAAGCGGCGGCAAAGCTCCGCAATATTGGCGTCCGCCTGGCGTGCCAGGCGGACGAACTCTTCTCTTTGCTGCTTCACGGTGTTTTGGCTCCAGGGCAACGTTGTCCTCCCGCTGACTAAGCGGGAAAAGTGTTACCCATGTCCTGGCACACCTGTTACCTATGTCCCCGGTCTATACAGCAAGCGGGAGAGGGGAGCAAACAAGCTGCTCGCATGGCGTTGTCGCGGGCGAGCCCGACAGCGTTATTCTTCCCGCCTGTTTTCTCCCCTCTCCCTTTGGGAGAGGGGCGGGGGAGAGGGTAGCGTTGCCACGAAGTGAAGCGACATCGTGCTTGCCGAATGCCGGCCTCTCTCCCGCAAGCGGGAGAGGAGAGCAAACCCTCTTGCCCGTTCGCCGCGACTGTCGTAAGGTGACGGCTCCTGGGATAACCGAAGCCCCGCCTCGAAACCCGCCGACCCACGGCCGCGACGCCAACGCCGCGGCCGTCCAACCGACGGGAGCCCATCGTGGACAGGCGCGTCTATCTGCTGACAGCAACGGTATTCCTGGCCGGCATTGCCGAGAACATCTGCATCGGCATCCTGCCTTCCCTCAGCACTGGCCTGGGCGTCTCGCTGGCGTCCGCCGGACAGCTCACCACCGTTTTCTCCGCCGTCTTTGCCATCACTGCCCTGCTGGCCTCGGCGCTGCTCACGCGCGGCGACCGCAAGACGCTGCTGCTGGCCGCGCTCGGCGTGTTCGCGCTCAGCAACGCCGTGGCGGCGGCCAGCCCGGGCTACGCGGTGCTGTTCGGCGCGCGCGTGCTGATGGCGGCAAGTTGCGCGCTGGTGATTCAGCTGGCGGTGATGCTGGCTACCGCGCTGGCGGCGCCCGCCAGCCGCGGCCGCGCCATCGGCCTGGTCTTTGTCGGCATCAGCGGCTCGCTGGTGCTGGGCGTGCCGGCCGGCATGGTGCTGGAGCAGTGGGCGGGCTGGCGTGCGGTGTTCGGCACGCTCGCGCTGCTGGCGCTGTTGCCGGCGGTGCTGCTGTGGCGCGGCCTGCCGCGCTCGCCGCTGCGGCGCACGGCCTCGCTGCGCGCGACGTGGCAGGCGCTGGCCGATGCGCGCGGGCTGTGCGCGCAGCTGGTGTCGGTGGCGATGATCGGCGGGCATTTCACGCTCTTCGCTTACCTCAGCCCTTACCTGCAGGCGCACCTCGGCGCCGATGCGCGCGCGCTGACCGCGTGCTACGCCGCGTTGGGCGTGGCGGGGGTGGCCGGGGCCTGGCTGGGCGGCTGGTGTTCGGACCGCCTCGGCGCGGCGCGCGCACTGCTGGCGTGCCCGGCGGCGTTCTGCGTGGCGATGGCGGTGTTGCCGCTGGCCGCGGTCTCGCCGTGGCTGCTGCTGCCGGCGCTGATGGTGTGGGGGGCGATCAGCTGGTCGGTCTCGCCGATCGTGCAGAACTTCCTGGTGCGGCAGGCGCCCCCTGATGCCGATGCGCGCATCGGCATCAACGTGGCCGCGATGCATGTGGGCGTGGCGCTGGGCGCGGGCCTGGGCGGCGTGATGGTCGACCGTGGCGCGCTGGCGCATACGCCGTGGCTGGGCAGCGCCATGGTGGCGCTTGCCTTCGGCCTGGCGCTCGCCGCCGTGCGCGGCCAGCGCTGGCGCGCCGCGCTGCCGTGAGGCGGCGGCGCCGCCAAACAGTCGACTTCCTCCTATATCCATGTCGGAACCGCACCGACAGCGCGTGCGCTGGCCAGCCACTAGTATCCATTCAGAAAAACAGCTCGCCCCACGACAGCCTGGTGCCGCACGCGGCATCCGGACGCGGCTGCGCGCTGCATGGTCGACAGCAACAACAGGAGGAGCGCCATGGACCGCCGCCAGTTTCTCAAGTGGGGGAGTTTCCTGACCGTCACCGTTGCCACCGGCGGGCTCAGCGCCTGCGGCGGCGGCGACGACGACCCGGCGCCGGAACCGGATACCGGCAACCCCGAGAACTTCAACTTCGTGCATGGCGTGGCGTCGGGCGACCCCCGTCCCGACAGCGTGATCGTATGGACGCGCGTGGAAGGCAGCAACGGCAAGCGCCCGGTGGTGGTGCGGCTGCAGGTGTCGACGCAGCAGGATTTCGACCCGCCCACGCTGTTGGTGAATCAACCGCTGATGGCCCTGCCGGACTGGGACTACACCATCCGCAACAAGGTCACGGGCCTGAGCCCGGGCACGCGCTACTTCTACCGCTTCCTGCTGGGCAACCGCCCCAGCACCACCGGCCGCACGCGCACTGCCGCGGCCGCGGGCACGCCGCTGGCGCAGCTGCGCTTTGCCTTTGTCAGCTGCCAGGACTGGAATGCCAACCACTGGGCCGGCATGGAAGAGCTGGTGCAGCAGGACCTGGACTTCATCGTCCATGTCGGCGACTACATCTACGAAGCCGTGCCGGGCGGCTCGCGCGCCGGCAACGTCGAGGACCGCCACACCGTGCTGCAGCTGCCCAACGGCACCGCGCTGCCGGATGGCAGCATCTACGCCACCACGCTGGACGACTACCGCTACCTGTACCGCAGCTACCGCAGCGACGCGCGCCTGCAGGCGCTGCATGCGGCGTTCCCGATGATCGCGATCTGGGACGACCACGAGTTCTCGGACAACTGCTGGCAGGACCGCCAGACCTACAACATCACCGACGACCAGACCCCGCGCACCGCGCGCCGGCGCGCCGCCAACCAGGCGTGGTTCGAATTCATGCCGGCCGACGTGACCCTGGACCTGAATAACCCGTCGTTCCAGAACATCCAGATCTACCGCGCCTTCACCTTCGGCAATCTCGCCACGCTGCTGATGACCGACGAGCGCCTGTACCGCGCCGACCACATCATTCCCGAGGCCTCGGTCGGACGCTCGATCGGCAGCCTGTACTTCGTGCCGACGGCAACGCTGGCCGCGGCCGAGGCGCAGAAGATCGCCGCCGCCGGCAACGCGCTGACGCCGGTATCGATGCTGGGCGATACCCAGCGCGCCTGGTGGCAGGACCGCATCGGCGCCGATGCCACCACCTGGAAGCTGTGGGGCAACCAGCTGTCGCTGCTGCGCATGCAGGTCGACGTGCCGCAGGCGGTGGCGCGGCTGATCGCACGGGCGCTGGTGCTGGCCAACAACGCGCTGGCCTCGCTCGAGACCGCGATCGCCAACGCGCTGGCCGACGACCTGCGCGCGGCGCGCACCGCCGGCACCTATGCCAACCTGGCCTATACCGCGCTGCGCAACGTGCTGGTACAGGCCGGCATCGACAGCGCCGCTTTCGACGCCAATATCAAGCCGCTGATCGAAGCCCGGCTGCCGGCGATTACGCTGCTCGAACGCTTTATCCTCAATGCCGACCAGTGGGACGGCTTCAACGCCGAACGCAAGAACCTGATGGCGTTCCTGAAGACCAACGGCATCCGCAACGTGGTGGCGCTGAGCGGGGATATCCACGCCTTCTTCGGCGGACAGGTGATGGACGACTACGATGCCGCGGCGCCGGCGCCGGTGATGGTCGATCTGGTCACGGCCGGGCTGTCGAGCAACACGCTGCTCAGTTCCTTCCGCACCGTGGTCGATACCGACCCGGCCTTTGCCGCGCTGCGCGAGCTGATCTACAGCAACGTGGGCGGCACCATCGTCAATACCTTCGATGCCACGCTGCGCGCCTTCAACCCATGGCTGCGGCATGTCGACACCAACGCCGAGGGCTACGCGCTGGTCACGCTGACGCCGCAGAAGCTGAGCTGCACCTTCCACACGCTGAAGCCGCTCGCCGGCGGCACGGCGCCGGTGCTGCCGGCCACCGCCAGCACGCGGCTGCTGGAAGTGGCGGCCGGCACGCCCGATGTGGCCGTGACCCAGTGACCGTGACCTGGTTGCCGTGACCTAGTATCCGGCCTGCCGGTCCACCAGGTTCAGCAGCGCGCGCCCTTCGCGCGCGCGCCGCAGGTTGTCCAGGCATTGCCGGGCCACCAGCGGGTACGACGGATCGGCCGCGATATGCGGCGTGGCCTCGATGCGCGGATGGTTCCAGACCGGGTCATCCGCCGCCGGCGGTTCCTTGGCGAATACGTCCAGCGCCGCGCCCGCGAGGTGGCCTGCATCGATCAGCGCGACCAGGTCGGGCTCGACCACATGCTCGCCGCGGCCGACGTTGATGACATAGGCGCCTTTGGGCAGCCGCGACAGGCGCTGCCGGTCGAGCAGCCCCTCGGTGCGCGGCGTCAGCGGCAGCGTGCAGACCAGGATGTCGCTTTGCGCCAGCATCGCGTCCAGGCCGTCGTCGCCGGTGAAATCCGTGACGCCGGGCAGGTGCTTGGCGGCGCGGCTCCAGCCGCTGACCGGATAGCCGATGGCGACGAACATGCGCGCCACCTCGCTGCCGATTTCCCCCAGCCCCAGCACGCCCACGCGGCACTGCGCGGCATCGCGCCCCGCATGGCGCTTCCATTCGCCGCGGCGCTGCTGCTCGGCATAGAGGCCCAGCGCGCGCGTATGGCGCAGCGCCATCGCCAGCACGAAGCGGGCGATGCCGGCCTGCTGGCCGGGATCGACGATGCGCGTCACCGGGATGTGCGCGGGCAGGTCGGGCGCGGCCAGCAATTTGTCGACGCCGGCGGTGGCGGCACACACCAGCCGCAGGTTCGGATACGCCGGCACCACGCCCGGCTTCAGGCCCCACGCGATGATGGCCTCGACCTCATCCGCGACGGCGGCCTCGCGGCCGTTCCACACGGTGATGTCGGGCGCCGCCTCGCGCAGCAGCGCGGTGATGGGAACCGCCATGAACGACGGCAGGTGAACGAGGATGGCCATGGTCAGTTGCGGTAGTCGGGATCGATGCGGTCGAGGCGGCGCAGCAGGCCGGGCCAGGCCAGGTTGGAGCCCTTGCCCTTGGTGGCCTGGCGCGCCTGCTGGCCCATGTTGGCGCTGGCGGCCTCCGGCACCCGCGTCAGCGCCGTGCCGCCGCTTTGCGCCAGGATCTGGATGCGGCACGCCGATTCCAGCGTGTACATGGTCAGGAACGCATCCGCCACCGTGCGCCCGCAGGTAAGCAGGCCGTGGTTGCGCAGGATCATCTGCTTGCAGCGGCCCAGGTCGGCCACCAGCCGCGCTTTCTCGTCCTCGCGCAGCGCCACGCCCTCGTAGTCGTGATAGGCCAGCCCGGTCAGCGCGAACATCGCCTGCTGCGAGATCGGCAGCAGGCCGTCCTGCTGCGCCGACACCGCGACCCCGTGCGCGGTATGCGTGTGCATCACGCAGCCGACCTCCGGGCGCGCCTCATGCACGGCGCTGTGGATGATGAAGCCGGCCGGATTGACGTCATACGGCGTCTCCAGCACCGGTTGCCCGTGGTGGTCCACCTTCACCAGGCTCGATGCCGTGATCTCGTCGAACATCATGCCGTAGGGATTGATCAGGAACTGGTCCGGCGCATCCGGCACGCGCGCCGAGATATGGGTGAAGATCAGGTCGTCCCAGCCGAAGTGGGCCACCAGCCGGTACGCGGCCGCCAGATCCACGCGCATCTGCCATTCGGCGTCGGAGACGCGGTCCTTGATACGTTCTTCTGCGGATTCGACGAGCTGGACTTGCGCCATGTGCGGGCCTCCCGGGGGCATGTGAGTCATAGAACCGCTGCATTGTCCCGGCGCCTCGCGCCAAAGTCTGTTAAGTATTGGACAATCTCGGCTCCGGCAAGGAGGGCGATGTGAACGGTCAGGCAAAGGGTCAGGCAAAGGGTCAGTTGAAGCGTGCCGTGAAGGCGGACGAAGCCGTGCGCGCGCTGCCGCGCAGCGTGCTGGCCAGCGGCTGGCTGCGCAACGCGCCGCCGCGCGTGCTCGATGCCGTGGCGCAGGCTGCACGCCGCCAGCGCTTCGGCGACGGCGCGATGATCTTCGCGCGCGGCGACCCGCCCACGTATTTCTGCATGGTGGTGTCCGGCCGCGTGCGCATGAGCCGGGTCAGCAGCGGCGGGCGCGAGTCGGTGTACGCGGTGATCGGGCGCGGGCGCTGGTTCGGCGAGATCTCGCTGCTCGACGGCAAGCCGCGCACGCATGACGCCTTCGCCGTCGGCAGCACCGAGCTGCTGGTGCTGGGCCAGCGCGATTTCCAGCGCATCCTGGCCACCCATCCGGAAGGTATGCATCTGATCGTGCAGCAGATCTGCGCGCGCCTGCGCGTGGCCTTCGACCATGCGCAAAGCGCGGCGCAGGCCCCGGTCGACGCGCGCATGGCGGCGCGCCTGCTGGAGCTGGCCGACCGCACCGACCACGCCGTGCGCATCAGCGCGGAAGAGCTGGGCGACATGGTCAGCCGCTCGCGCCAGACCGTCGCCAAGACGCTGCAGGCATGGCAGGACGCCGGCCTGATCCGGCGCGCGTACCGCCAGATCGAACTGCTGGATCCGGCGGCACTGAAGCGCATTGCCCGGCGCTGACGCCACGCACGGCGCCCGTCCGCGTGCGCAAATAACCTGCCCTGGCCGCGATGGCAAGGCTGGTTAACGACCGTTGCAAAAACAAACAGAATGTCAGGTGCCCCGGCGCTACAGTGGCCATTCCCTTGCCTGTAGGCGTTTCTAGGAGGTACACGAATGAAGCAACATCTGGCGAAATCCCTGGTCCTGGCTGGCGCGATGATCGCGTCTTACCCGCTGTTTGCGCAGCAGGCGCAGCCGCTGCAGCCGGGCCAGCCGCTGACGCAGCCGATGCAGCCGATGCAATCCACTCAGCCGATGCCATCCGCGCAGCCGCCCGTGCAAGCCATGCCTTCGGCGGCGCCGTCGGCCCAGATGGCCCCGGCCGCCGCTGGCAGCTATGCGCAGGCCCCGGTGCCCGCGGCCCAGCCCGGCGTGGCAGCGGCGCCCGCCGATCCGTCGCTGGCAGGCGGCGCGGTGTCTGCCGTGGATCCCGCCAGCATGAGCCTGGCGCCGGATGCGCTCGGCACGCGCATCGGCCAGCGCAGCGCCTTCCTCGACGGCGCCTGAGCGCCGGCCAGCGCAGGCCCGCATCGCGCGGGCCGCGCGCCGCTCTCACCCCGCTTCGCCGGCGCGCGCGGCTTCAGCTCGCCACAGCCGCCTGCCCCTGCTGCTGCAGCCATTCCAGGAAGGCGCGCAGGTGCAGCGGCTTGTCGGCATCGCGCGGCACCAGCGCATGGTAAGTGTTGCCCGGCGCGCGGATCGCGCCGAACGGCGTGGCGATGCGCCCGCCCGCACGGTCCGCCTCCAGCGTGGGAAAGGTGCCGATGGCAAAGCCCAGGCTGTCGGCCACGGCCTGCAGCGTGACAAAGAAATGGTCGAAGCGCAGCGTGCGCACCGGCAGCAGCGAGGCATGCCCCGCCTGCTGCAGCCATGATTCCCAGCTGCCCGGCCGCGTCTCCGTATAGAGGAAGACGCCCTCCACCAGGTCTTCCACGCCCTGCAGCGGCAACTGCTGCAGCAATGCCGGACTGGCGATCACGGTCTGGTACTCGGCAAAGACCGGCACCGACTCGAACTGCTCGCCGCGCTCCAGCGTGCGCCGTATCGCCACGTCGAAGGTCCCGTTGAAGCCGGCTTCATTGCTGAAGGCGGTCGAGACCCGCACGTCCACCTCCGGCTGCAGGCGCCGGAAATCATCCAGCCGCGGAATCAGCCAGCGCATGGCGAAGGTGGCCGGGGCATTGACGCGCACCACCTTGCGCGTGGCGATGCGGCCATAGCGCTCGGACGCGGCGCCGATCTGGTCGAACGCGGTGCTGATCTCGCGCGCGAACGCCTGCGCGTGGACGGTCGGCACCATGCGCTGGCCCTGGCGCATGAACAGCGGCTGCCCCAGCCATTGCTCCAGGATCTCGATCTGCCGGCTGACCGCGCCATGGGTCAGGTGCAGCTCGCGCGCGGCGGCCGAATAGCTGCCCGCGCGGGCGGCCACCTCGAAGATGCGCAAGGCGTTGAGCGGCGGGAGCTTGTGCGGCATTGTGAGATTTCCTGACAGGATCCGGAAAATAAACTCGGTTGTGAGAGTTTATCGCTTAACTTAGCATCGGTCTCAGGCAATCCCTTCCACGATTCCGCATAAAGAGACCCCATGAGCACCCCGATCCAGGCCAACGGCCACACCTACCAGTTTCCCGCCCGCCCCACCGTCATCGTCTGCATCGACGGCTGCGAGCAGGAGTACATCAACCTGGCGGTGCAGGCCGGCGCCACGCCGTTCTTCGCCAGCCTGGCCAGGCGCGGCACCGTGCTGACCGGCGACTGCGTGGTGCCGTCGTTCACCAACCCCAACAACCTGTCGATCGTGACCGGCGTGCCGCCGTCCGTGCATGGCATCTGCGGCAATTTCTTCTACGACACCGAAGCCGGCGCCGAGGTGCTGATGAACGATGCCCGCTACCTGCGCGCGCCCACCGTGCTTGCCGCCGCCGCGCAAGCCGGCGCCAAGGTCGCGGTGGTCACCGCCAAGGACAAGCTGCGCGCGCTGCTGGGCCACGGTCTCGCGGGCATCTGCTTCTCGGCGGAGAAGGCCGACCAGGCCACCGTCGAAGACAACGGCATCGACGACGTGCTGCGCAAGGTCGGCATGCCCCTGCCCTCGGTCTACAGCGCCGACCTGTCCGAGTTTGTGTTCGCCGCCGGCGTGGCCTTGCTCGAAACCGTGCGCCCCGACCTGATGTACCTGTCCACCACCGACTACATCCAGCACAAGCATGCCCCGGGAACGCCGCAGGCCAATGCCTTCTACGCCATGATCGACCGCTACCTGCAGCGCCTCGACGCGCTCGGCGCGGTCATCGGCGTGACCGCCGACCACGGCATGAATGCCAAGACCGATTCGCTCGGCAAGGCCAACATCCTGTTCCTGCAGCAGGTGCTGGACCAGCGTTTCGGCGCGGACGCCACGCGCGTGCTGCTGCCGATCACCGACCCCTATGTTGCCCACCACGGCGCGCTGGGCTCGTATGCCACCGTCTACCTGCCGGCCGGCACCGACGCGCGCGCCGTGCACGCGGCCATCGCGGCGCTGCCCGGCGTCGAGCTGGTGCTGGACAAGCACGCCGCCAGCGAGCGCTTCGAGCTGCCGCCCGACCGCATCGGCGACCTGGTCGTAGTCAGCGAGCGCCTGACGGTGCTGGGCACCACGCCGGCCCGCCACGACCTGAGCGGCCTCGATGCCCCGCTGCGCTCGCACGGCGGCCTGTCCGAGCAGAAGGTGCCGCTGCTGTTCAACCGCAAGGTCAGCGTGCCGGCCGGGCAGCGGCTGCGCAACTTCGACATCCTGCGGCTGGCGCTGAACCACGCGGATTAAGGCGGCAAGTTGTCAGTGACGGCGGCCACGACGGCCACCACCAAGGGGATGGCGCCATGCAAATCCTGCTTTCCCTGATGTCCGGGGTTGCCCTGCTGATCTGGGGTGCGCACGTGACGCGCCACGCCATGATCGAGCTCCTGGGGCCGCGCCTGCGGCTGGTGCTGGCCGCGGGCACGGCCAGCCCCGCGCGCGGCTTCCTCGCGGGGCTTGGCGTGACCGCACTGATCCAGAGCAGCAGCGCCACGGCGCTGATGACCAGCGCTTTCGTGGCAGGAGGCCTGGTGTCGCTGCCGGCGGCACTGCCGATCGTGCTCGGTGCCGACGTCGGCACCAGCCTGATGGCGCGCCTGCTGTCGCTCGACATTGCCTGGCTGTCGCCGCTGCTGCTCGTCATCGGCATTGCCCTGCGCCTGTCCGGCAAGGCCAGCCCGCGCGCACAGGCTGGCGAAGTCCTCGTGGGACTGGGACTGATCACGCTGGCGCTGCAGCTGATCCGCCTCTACGCCGCACCGCTGCTGCACGCCGCGATCGTGCGCGCCATCTTCACCTCGCTGGGCAACGACCCGCTGCTGGCCCTGGTGATCGGCGCGCTCGTTACCCTGCTCGCGTACTCCAGCCTGGCCACGGTGCTGCTGACCGCAACGCTGGCGATGGGCGGCGTCATCGGCCCGGCCACCGCCTTGCCGCTGGTGCTTGGCGCCAACCTCGGCAGCGGCCTGATTGCCTGCCTGGCCAATGCCGGCAGTTCGCCTGCCGCGCGACGGGTATCGCTCGCCAACCTGATCTTCCGGTTTGTGGGGATGCTGGCCTTCCTGCCGCTGCTGGACGCCATCCCCTGGCTGCTGGCGCGCCTGGGCAGCAGTGCCGGCACCATGGCGATCGACTTCCACATGGCGTTCAACCTGGCCCTGGCGGCAACGCTGATCTGGTTCGTCAAACCGGTGGCGGCGCTCTGCACCCGGTGGCTGCCGGATGCGCACGACCACGCAGCGCCCGGCGGCGCGCGCTACCTGAGCCAGGGCGACCTGCGGCACCCGTCCGTCGCGCTGGGCAATGCCACGCGCGAGGTCGTGCGCATCGGCGACGTGATCGAGGACATGCTCGATGGCATGAAGCTCTCGATCGTCGGCAACGACCGCGCCGCGAACGCCCGCTGCCGGGCGCTCGACGACCGCATCGACGACCTCTATTCGTCCGTCAAGATGTACCTGACCGACGTTGACGCCGGCAGCCTCGATGGTGAGGATGCCGCGCGCTGGGACGCGATCATGCTGCTCAATATCAACCTGGAGTATGCGGGCGATATCGTCGAACGGATCCTGGCCGACCTGGACCAGCGCAAGCTCAGCCGCAACTTCTGCTTCTCGGACGAGGGCAGCGCCGAGCTGCTGGAACTTTGCGACATGCTGGTGGCCAGCCTGCGTACCAGGATGTCGCTCTTCGTTGCCAACGACCGCGCAGCGTCGGCGTTGCTTCTCGAATGCGCCGGCGACTTCCAGGCGCGCGCGGAGCGCTTCACCGCCCGGCACATTGCGCGGGTGGCGCAGCGGCGCACCGCGAGCGTTGAAACCAGTGGCTTGCACCTGGATATCCTGCGCGAGCTGTCGCAGATGAATGCGCTGCTGTGCGCCGCGCCAGGAGGCGTGCCTGGCGCGCTGCGCGGTACGCTTTCGGAAGACCAGTCGTTCCTGGCGGCCGGCAGTTCGGGCGCGATGGCGGCAAAGGAACGCTTGCTGGGTGCGTGAGGGTGGGGCTCGGGTGCGTCGCTGCGCTTGCACTGCGTTGTCGCGGGCGAGCCCAAAGGCTTGCTCTCTCCCGCTGATTTGCTCCCCTCGCCCGCTTGCGGGAGAGGGGCCGGGGGAGAGGGCAGGCATTCGGCAAGCACGATAACACTTCACTTCGTGGCAACGCTGCCCTCTCCCCCGCCCCTCTCCCAAAGGGAGAGGGGAGAAAACCAGCGCCGTGCGCGGGACGAGCCGCTGCTGTCGATCGACTATTCCCTGTGCTGCCTGGCGGTGCGCAAGGACCGCCCGTTGATCTCGGCGCTGTTCGGGGTGGCGCTGGGCGGCGGCTGAGAGGCGGGCTGCTGAGAGGGCGACTGCTGAGGCCCGGACTGCGCAAGCTCACGCTCGCGCTCTGCCTCGGCCTCGTGCCGGCGCGAACCGTAGCGGCGCGCGTACTGCCACGTGAATTCCGCCCCCAGCAGGAAGATCTGCGCGGAGTAATACACCCACAGCAGCAGCACCACCAGCGAGCCGGCCGCGCCGTAGCCGTTGGCCACGCCGCTCTTGCCGATATACAGACCGATCAGGAACTTGCCCAGCGTAAACAGCAGCGCCGTCACCGCCGCGCCCAGCCAGACGTCGGGCCAGCGCACCTTGGCGCGCGGCATGATCTTGTAGATCATGGCGAACACCCCGGTGATAAACACCAGGCTGACGACGGTGTCGAGCGCATGGGCGATCAGTTCCTCGGCGCCGAACAGCGGCCCCCACAAGCGGTTGAGCGCGGAGATGCCCGCGCTCAGCAGCAGCGATACCACCATCAGGAAGCCGATGCCAAGGATCATGCCGAACGACAGCAGGCGCGCGCGCAGCAAGTTGAAGATGCCGGAGGTCTTGCGCCGCTCGGGCACTTCCCAGATCCGGTCCAGCGCGGACTGCAGCTCGGCGAACACCGTGGTCGCGCCCACCAGCAGCACCACCACGCCGACCACCGCCGTCAGCGCGCTGGCCGCCGGCTTGCTGACTGCCAGCAGCATGGCCTCGATGGTCTTGGCGCCCTCCGGGCCGAGCAGCCCCTGCAGCTGCGCGACCACTTCGCCGCGCGCGGCCTCGTGCCCGAACACCACGCCGGCCACCGAGATCACGATCAGCAGCAGCGGCGCGATCGAGAACACGGTGTAGTAGGCCAGCGCCGCGCCCATGCTGGGCGCGTAGTCTTCCACCCAGGCGTTGACGGTATCCCGCAGCAGCCCGTAGAGCGCGCGGGGCGAGGACAGCAGAACCGACGGGATGGCACGCATCGCTGGATCCGATGTAACGATACTGCCCCTCCCCCGCAATTCCCGTTCCTGCCCGCGGCAATGTGCTGCGGCGATGGCAAGGACGCCGGCGTAGCGCCGCAAACCCGCGCCGGAAGCGGCCCGGCGTCCATGCGGGCGCAAGATTCGCGTTGCTCCGGCGCCGGATCCCGTGCATTCTTTACAACATCCCGCCAGTCGGCCAAGGCAGCGCCTGGCGCGGCCGGCAGCGACCCGCGCACAGATCGCGGGCGGATTTTCACAGGAGACCGCGACATGACCATCCAGCCGGATCCGGCCCGTCCGCAAGCGGACGTCCCCGTCGATGCCGGGCAGCACGAGCCTGCCGGGCGGATTGCCCAGGCCCACCGGCGCTCGGCGTCTTACGGCCTGCGCCCCTATGAATCGCCCGACCTGTGCCCGGTGCTGCAGAGCGAGCTGAAGACCCGGATCGAACGCAGCCAGTCGCTGTTCACCTATGCCCTGCCGGTGATGGAGACGCTCCACGACCAGATCGTCGACACCCAGAGCATGATCATCCTGACCGACGCCGATGGCCTGATCCTGCACGCCATGGGCGACGACGACTTCCTCGCGCGCGCCGACAAGATCTCGCTGCGCCCGGGCTCGGAGTGGTCCGAGGCGCGCCGCGGCACCAACGCCATCGGCACCGCGCTGGCCGAGAACCAGGCCACGCTGGTCCACGGCACCGACCACTACCTGGAAGCCAACCAGTTCCTGACCTGCTCGTGCATGCCGATCCTGGATCCTTACGGCAAGACCGTGGGCGCCCTGGACGTGACCGGCGACCAGCGCAGCTTCCACAAGCACACCATGGCGCTGGTGCGGATGTCGGCGCAGATGATCGAGAACCAGCTGTTCGGCAATGCCTTCCGCGACATGGTGTGCATCCGCTTCCATTCGCGCGCCGAGTTCCTGGGCACGCTGGTGGAGGGCATCGTGTCGTTTACGCCGGGCGGGCGCTTCCTGTCGGCCAACCGCAGCGGCCAGTTCCAGCTCGGCCTGTCCAACGGCGCGCTGCAGGCGCATACCTTCTCGTCGCTGTTCGGGCTGTCGATGTCGCAGCTGTTCGACGCGGCGCGCGCGGCCCATGCGGGCATCGTGCAGCTGCACTTGCCCAGCGGCGTCAAGGTCAGCGCGCGCGTGGAATGGAAGCCGCCGGCCACGACCTTCCCCGGCGGCACCGAGTCGCGCCACGCAGGCACCAACGGCGCCACCGCCGCGCCGCGCAGCCTGGCAGCGGGCCCGACGCCCTCGCCCGGGCTGGATGACCTCGACACGGGCGATGCCCAGATCCGCGCCGTGGTCGGCAAGCTGCGCAAGGTCATCGGCAAGGACATCCCGGTGATCGTGCTGGGCGAAACCGGCACCGGCAAGGAATTGATGGCGCGCGCCATCCATGCCGACAGCGGGCGCCGCGCCGGCCCCTTCATCGCGGTGAACTGCGCCTCGATCCCGGAAAACCTGATCGAGTCGGAGCTGTTCGGCTACGAGGAAGGCGCCTTCACCGGCGCCCGCAAGAAAGGCGGCATCGGCAAGATGCTGCTGGCCCACGGCGGCACGCTGTTTCTAGATGAAATCGGCGACATGCCGCTGCACCTGCAGGGCCGCCTGCTGCGCGCGCTGCAGGAGCGCGCGGTGTCGCCGCTGGGCAGCAGCAAGGTGATCCACATCGACGTCTCGGTGGTGTGCGCCACCAACCGCAACCTGCGCGAGCTGGTTGCCAACGGCCAGTTCCGCGAAGACCTGTACTACCGCCTCAACGGACTGGTGGTGCGGCTGCCGGCGCTGCGCGAGCGCAGCGACCTCGACGTGGTCGCCGCCAGGCTGCTGCGCCAGGACCACGGCGGCAACACGGCCGACGCGCCGCCCCGCATCAGCGACGCGGTGATGGCGCTGTTCCGCCGCTACCACTGGCCGGGCAATATCCGGCAACTGGGCAACCTGCTGCGCACCGCGCGGCTGATGGCCGAAGGCGAAGCCGAGATCACCGCGGACCACCTGCCCGACGACTTCCTCGATGACCTGCGCGAGCCGCTAGCGCCCGCGGCCGCACCGGCCATGCCGATGCCGATACCCGCGAGTGTGCAGCCCACGCGGCTGGCCGAGCTGGAGGCGATGGCGATCGTGGCCACGGTCAAGGCCCACAACGGCAATATCTCGGCGGCGGCGAAGGCGCTGGGGATCTCGCGCAATACGGTCTATCGCAAGCTGGAGGAGGCGCGCGGGCTGCCGCGCCAGGCCGGCTGAGTTCAGCGGGGCACCGCGTTGCCGTTGCGCTCAGGCCGGCGGCTCGCCCCGCATCCTTCAGCGCTGCGGCTTGGGCGCCGGTCGTCTTCACGATTCCTTACAGACAACGGCGCTGGCACAATCTATTCTCCTGTCGCAATTGGAATCCCCCCACAACAAGGAGAATGCAATGAAATCCGTCCTGGCCCTTCTGGTCGCGTGCAGCGCGCTGCTCGGCGGCTGCGTGGTTGCCCCCTATGACACCTATGGCGGCGGCCCGCAGGGTTGCCCGCCCGGCCAGGCCAAGAAGGGCAACTGCCGCATCGACGCCTACGGCAACGAGTCGTTCTGCCCGCCGGGCCAGGCCAAGAAGGGCCGCTGCTAAGCCGGCGCCGGCCGCGGTGCCGGCCGCTGTTGCAGGGACCGGCCGGCCAGCCGGACAATGGGCCTGGCGGACCTTCCCCGTCCGCAGGAGCGCGCCATGCCACCCCGGTCCCTTTCCTCCCGATATCCCGGCGCCCTGTGCGTCGCCGCGGCCCTGTTGGGCGCCTGCGCCACCCTGCAGCCGGAACAGACCGGCCGGCAGATGATCGGCAGCCCTGAAAGCGCTGTGCGCAACACTTTCGGACCGCCCACCGAGACCCATCGCCTGGCCGACGGCACCACCCGCTGGCTGTGGTCGCGCCAGCCCTTCGGCCATCAGGTCTACGCTGCCGATTTCGATGGCGAGGGCAGGCTGGTCCGCTACCGCCAGATGCTTACCGAAGCCGAGATCTATCGCGCCCAGGTCGGGGTCTGGACCAAAAAGGACGTGCAGCAGCATTTCGGCCTGCCGCGCGAGCCGGTGCAGTACTACCCGCTGATGCAGCGCGAAGCCTGGTCCTGGCGCATGTACAAGGATGGCCTGCAGACGGCGCACTTCAGTTGCTACTTCGACAACGCCGGCGTCCTGCGCCAGACCATGATCATCGTCGATCCGCTCGGCGGCGACGCGCGCCGCGCGCGCTGACGGTAATGCTGACGGTGATGCCGGGGCCGCGGCCGGTGCCAATGCCGGCAGCAGGGGCTCCCCGGCCCCGGCGCGGTTTTGCGCGCAGAATGGAGGCGATGCGGCACTGCCCGCCAACCTTCCACGCGGAAAACCATCGTGACCACAGCCATCCTGCTCGAGAACATCCACCAGAGCGCCAACGCCCGGCTGGCCGAAGCCGGCCTGCAGGTCGAGCGCCGCACCGGCGCGCTGGCCGGCGCCGAACTGCGCCAGGTGCTGGCCAGCCATGACGTGATCGGCATCCGCTCTGCCACCCACCTGCGCGCGGACGATATCCGCAGCGCGCCCGGACTGCTCTCGATCGGCTGCTTCTGCATCGGCACCTCGCAGGTCGACCTGGATGCCGCCACCGCTGCCGGCATCCCGGTCTTCAACGCGCCCTTTTCCAACACCCGTTCGGTGGCCGAGCTGGTGGTCGCCGAAGCGGTGATGCTGCTGCGCCGGATTCCCGAGAAGAACACGCTGGCGCATGCCGGCAAATGGGCCAAGGGCGCCGCCGGCGCGTTCGAGACGCGCGGCAAGACCATTGCCATCGTCGGCTACGGCAACATCGGCTCGCAGGTCGGCGTGCTGGCCGAATCGATGGGCATGCGCGTGGTCTACTACGATGTGCTGGCGCGGCTCTCGCACGGTTCGGCCCGCGCCGCCGGCTCGCTGGAAGAAGCGGTGTCGCAGGCCGAAGTGGTGACGCTGCACGTACCCGCCACCCCACGCACGCGCAACATGATCGATGCCAGCATCCTGGCCGCATTCAAGCCGGGCGCGATCCTGATCAATGCCTCGCGCGGCAGCGTGGTCGACATCGCCGCGCTGGCCGCGGCGCTGCGTGAAAAGCGGCTGGGCGGCGCGGCCATCGACGTGTTCCCGGAAGAGCCCAAGACCAACCAGGATCCCTTCACCAGCGAACTGCAGAACCTGCCCAACGTGCTGCTGACCCCGCACGTCGGCGGCAGCACCGAAGAAGCGCAGGAAAACATCGGCACCGAGGTGGCGGCCAAGCTCGCGCACTTCCTCGCCACCGGCGGCACCATCGGCGCGGTCAACTTCCCCGAGGTCGACCCCGGCCCGCTGCATGCGCCGGCGCGGCTGCTCAACGTGCACGGCAACGCGCCCGGCGCGCTGGCAGCGCTGAACACGCTGCTGGCGCAGGAAAGCGTCAACATCACCGGCCAGCATCTGCAAACGCGCGGCCACACCGGCTACGTGGTGACTGACCTGGACCGCGCGCCCTCCGCGCAGCTGATGCAGGCGCTGCAGACCCATGCCGGTTTTGCGCGCTCGCGCCTGATCCTGCGCGGCGCGGCGTAGCTGCGCGAGCGCCATCGCGGCATGCATGAGATTGCCACCGAAGTGTCTAAAGTTCTAAGAATGCTCTGAACGAAGCGCTATGCTGAATGCAGGCCCCATGCAGATGGATGGGGCCTGCAGGGTACGCGATGAAGATGGCGGCCCGGTCGGTGCCGCACTAACGATCGTGAGGTCAGACATGTCGCTTGAACGCAGAAAGGCCATCGCCATGGCCCGCGGGCTGGCCGCAGCCACGCTGCTGTCGATGGCGGGAATCGGCAGCGCCGCCGCGCAAACCGGCACCATTACCTTCCTGGGCGCGATCACGTCGCCGTCATGCGGCTTCCGTCCGTCTGCCGGGCTGGTGCACGCCAGCTGCCGGCAGCCATCGGGACAAGTCGTGTCGGCGCCCGTTGCGGTGACGCCTGACCGGCTGCCGGGACTGACCCGCATCGGCATGGCCAGCCTGGAAGTCCATCGCACGCGCGCGGGCACGCGCAGCGCGGCGCCTGCCTACCTGGTCATGGTCAGCTATCACTAGCGGATCTATCATCAGCTGACATATTGCGCGCGGGCGCTGTGGCGCCCGCTACCGCATTCGGGGGATCGCGTGGCCGGCATTGCGGTCCCCGGCGCATCCTCCGTCGTCGCGGCTTGCCCGCCGCGCGTGCCGTCTTGACACCCTGGCTTGTGCTTCCTTTAATGGTGTAACGCATCGCGTGCCGCCTGATCCCTTTTGCCGAGGACGTCAACCCACGATGGAAACCGGTGAAGCCCACGACCCGCAACGCAAGCAAGAAGAACTGCGCAGTTTCCTTTTCCTGACCGCCGTCATGGTGCCAGTGCTGTCCGTCATCATCGTTGCGGGCTACGGGTTCATTGTCTGGATGACCCAACTGATCAGCGGTCCGCCGTCCCACTAGCGCGGCCCGCGCAGGCCTGGTGCGGCGGGTTCGCCGCCGGGCATTGAGCAGATAAAAACAAGCTGCAGCACAGACTGAAACGGCATCGAACCGGAGCTTGCGCATGCCCGCAGCCAGACGCGCCATCCCCATCCAGCCGCTGCCCGCCGGCGCAGAGTGGCATATCGCCGGCATCGTCGTCCATGCCATGCCCGGTCAGCTGGCCCGGGTCCGGGCCGCGATCGACGGCATCACCGGCGCCGAGATCCACGCCGCCAGCGACGCCGGCAAGCTCGTCGTCACCATCGAAGCGCCCACCTCGCGCGCCATTGCCGCGCACCTGACCTACCTGCACCAGCTCGACGGCGTGCTGTCCGCCGCGCTGGTCTACCAACACAACGAAGACGCCGAGGCAATGAACGAGGAGATCGCCCGATGAAACTCTCTCGTCGTGACTTCATCAAGCAGACCGCGGTGGCGGCAACGGCGTCTGTCGCCGGCGTGACGCTGCCCGCGGAGGCCGCCAACATGGTGACCGACAGCGAGGTGACCAAGCTGAAGTGGTCGAAGGCGCCCTGCCGCTTCTGCGGCACCGGCTGCGGCGTCACGGTGGCGGTGCGGGACAACAAGGTGGTGGCGACCAACGGCGACCCGCAAGCCGAGGTCAACAAGGGCCTGAACTGCGTCAAGGGCTATTTCCTGTCGAAGATCATGTACGGGCAGGACCGGCTGACCAGGCCGCTGCTGCGCATGAAAAACGGCAAATACGACAAGAACGGCGAATTCGCCCCGGTGACGTGGGAGCGTGCCTTCGACGAGATGGAGCACCAGTTCAAGCGCGTGCTGAAAGAGAAAGGCCCGACCGCGGTGGGCATGTTCGGCTCGGGCCAGTGGACCGTGTGGGAGGGCTATGCCGCGTCGAAGCTGATGAAGGCCGGGTTCCGCTCCAACAACCTCGATCCCAACGCGCGCCACTGCATGGCCTCGGCGGTGCAGGGCTTCATGCGCACCTTCGGCATGGACGAGCCGATGGGCTGCTACGACGACTTCGAAGCCGCCGACGCCTTCGTGCTGTGGGGTTCGAACATGGCGGAGATGCACCCGATCCTGTGGACCCGCATTACCGACCGGCGCCTGAGCCATCCGAAGACACGCGTGGCGGTGCTGTCGACCTTCACCCACCGCTCGTTCGACCTGGCCGACATCCCGGTCATCTTCAAGCCGCAGACCGACCTGGCGATGATGAATTACATCGCCCAGTACATCATCAAGAACAACAAGGTCAACAAGGACTTCGTCAACAAGCACACCGTGTTCAAGGAGGGCGTGACCAATATCGGCTATGGCCTGCGCCCGGAACATCCGCTGCAGAAGGCGGCCACGCACGCGGCCGATCCGGGCGCGGCGCGTCCCATCACTTTCGACGAATTCGCGCGCTTCGTCGCCAAGTACGACGCCGAAACCGTCAGCAAGCTGTCGGGCGTGCCCAAGGCCAAGCTCGATCAGCTGGCCGAGCTGTATGCCGATCCCAATATCAAGGTGATGTCGCTGTGGACCATGGGCTTCAACCAGCATACGCGCGGCAGCTGGGCCAACAACATGGTCTACAACCTGCACCTGCTGACCGGCAAGATCGCCACGCCGGGCAACAGCCCGTTCTCGCTGACGGGACAGCCGTCGGCGTGCGGCACCGCGCGCGAGGTGGGCACCTTCTCGCACCGGCTGCCGGCCGACATGGTGGTGACCAACCCCAAGCATCGCGAGGAAGCCGAGCGCATCTGGAAGCTGCCCCCCGGCACCATCCCCGACAAGCCCGGCTACCATGCCGTGCTGCAGAATCGCATGCTCAAGGACGGCAAGCTCAACGCTTACTGGGTGCAGGTCAACAACAACATGCAGGCCGCGGCCAACCTGATGGAAGAGGGCCTGCCGGGCTACCGCAATCCGCAGAACTTCGTGGTGGTGTCCGACGCCTATCCCACCGTGACCGCGCTCGCCGCCGACCTGATCCTGCCCAGCGCGATGTGGGTGGAGAAGGAAGGCGCCTACGGCAACGCCGAGCGCCGCACGCAGTTCTGGCACCAGCTGGTCGATGCGCCGGGCGAGGCGCGCTCCGACCTGTGGCAGCTGATGGAGTTCTCCAGGCGTTTCAAGGTCGAGGACGTGTGGCCGGCCGAGCTGATCGCGAAGAAGCCCGAGTATCGCGGCAAGACCCTGTTCGACGTGCTCTACCGCAACGGCAACGTCGACAAGTTCCCGCTCAAGGACATCGACGCCGACTACCACAACGCCGAGGCCAAGGCCTTCGGCTTCTACGTGCAGAAAGGGCTGTTCGAAGAGTACGCCAGCTTCGGCCGCGGCCACGGCCACGACCTGGCCCCGTTCAACGCCTATCACGAGGCGCGCGGCCTGCGCTGGCCGGTGGTCAACGGCAAGGAGACGCGCTGGCGCTATCGCGAGGGCAGCGACCCCTACGTCAAGGCGGGCACCGGCTACCAGTTCTACGGCAACCCCGACGGCAAGGCGGTGATCTTCGCCCTGCCCTACGAGCCGCCGGCCGAATCGCCCGACAAGGAGTATCCGTTCTGGTTGGCCACCGGGCGCGTGCTCGAGCACTGGCACTCCGGCTCGATGACGCGGCGCGTGCCCGAGCTGTACCGCGCCTTTCCCAACGCGGTGGTGTTCATGCATCCGGAAGACGCGCGCGCGATGGGGCTGCGCCGCGGCGTGGAGGTGGAGGTGGTGTCGCGGCGCGGGCGCATGCGCTCGCGCGTGGAGACCCGCGGGCGCGACGCGCCGCCGCGCGGGCTGGTGTTCGTACCATGGTTCGATGCCAGCCAGCTGATCAACAAGGTGACGCTGGATGCCACCTGCCCGATCTCGCTGCAGACCGACTTCAAGAAGTGCGCGGTCAAGATCGTCAAGGTCTAGCCCCGAACCGAACGAGGGAGACGCCATGAAGCCAAGCCGATCCTGGATCCCGCTGCTGGCGCTGTGCGCGCTGCTGCTGGGCGTGCTGGCGCCGCCGGCCGCCATCCCGGCACGCGCGCAGGGCGTGGTCGACGCGATGCGCGGGCCCACGCCCATCGCCGATGAAACCAAGGCGCCGCTGCTCTACCCCACCGAAAACAAGGACATCCGCCGCAACCGCAACTACACCATGCAGCCGCCGACGATCCCGCACAAGATCGACGGCTACCAGGTCGACAAGGACTTCAACCGCTGCATGTTCTGCCACGCCCGCACCCGCACCGAGGAAACCCAGGCGATCCCGGTCAGCATCACCCACTACATGGACCGCCACAACAACGTGCTGGCCGAGGTCTCGCCGCGCCGCTACTTCTGCACCCAGTGCCACGTGCCGCAGGCCGACGCCAAACCGCTGGTGGGCAACACCTTCGTCGATGTCGAGCAGCTGCTCAAGCGCAAGCCCGGCGCCAAGGGCTCGTCCAACTAGCGGGTGCGCGCCATGCTCGACCTGATCAAGCGTTACTGGCGGACCATCAACCGGCCCAGCGCGTACTTCAGCCTGGGCTTCCTGACGCTGGGCGGCTTTATCGCGGGGGTGGTGTTCTGGGGCGCGTTCAACACCGCGCTGGAGCTGACCAACACCGAGCAGTTCTGCACCGGCTGCCACGAGATGCGCGACAACGTCTACCAGGAGCTGCAGGGCACCATCCATTTCACCAACCGCAGCGGTGTGCGCGCCAAGTGTTCGGACTGCCATGTGCCGCACAACTGGACCAACAAGATGGCGCGCAAGATGCAGGCGTCCAAGGAGGTCTGGGCCAAGATCTTCGGCACCGTCGACACCCGCGAGAAATTCCAGGCGCACCGGCTCACGCTGGCCCAGCACGAGTGGGCGCGCTTCAAGGCCAACGATTCGCTGGAATGCCGCAACTGCCACGACTACCAGTCGATGGACTTCACCCGGCAGAGCCCGCGCGCGCAGGCGATGCACTCGACCTACCTGGCCAACAAGGAGAAAACCTGCATCGACTGCCACAAGGGCATCGCCCACCATCTTCCCGACATGTCCAAGGCCGAGGTGAAATGACGCCCGACGCCGCGCCCTCGCCCGTGCTCAGCGCCAGCGGCCTGGCGGTGTCGCGTGCCGGCCGCACGGTTTTGCAGGGCATCGACCTCGGCCTGGCGCCGGGAGGCCTGCTGCAGGTGCTGGGCGCCAACGGCAGCGGCAAGACCACGCTGTTGCGCGTGCTGTGCGGCCTGGCCAGCGCCGATGCCGGCACGCTGCAATGGCACGGCCGTCCGCTGCGCGCTGGCGACCCCGAGTTCCAGCAGGCGCTGGCCTACCTCGGCCACGCCAACGGCATCGACATCGACCTGACCCCGGCCGAGAACCTGCGCTTTGCCGCCCGCCTTGCCGGCCGCCATGCCGATGCCGGCCGGCGCGCCGCCAGCGTCGCGCGCGCGCTCGCCGCGCAAGGGCTGGAGCGCGTCGCGCAGGTGCCGGTGCGCACGCTCTCGCAAGGCCAGCGGCGGCGCGTCGCGCTGGCGCGGCTGGCGCTGGCGCCGCGCATCCTGTGGCTGCTGGACGAACCGGTCACCGCGCTGGATGCCGACGCTTGCGCGCGCTTCCAGCGCCAGCTCGACGCGCACCTGGCCGCGGGCGGCATGGCGGTGATCGCCACGCACCAGCTGCTGCCCGGCGGCGGCGCGGTGCTGCGCCTGGGCGGAGCTGCATGATGGGCATGCCGGGCACGCTCGCCGCCATCGTCGCGCACGATGTCTCGCTGTCGTGGCGGCGGCGCGGCAGCCTGCCTGGCGGCGTGGTGTTCTTTGTCATGGCCGCGAGCCTGTTCCCGCTGGCGATCGGGCCGGAGCCGCAGCAGCTGCGCGCGCTGGCGCCAGGCATCCTGTGGGTGACGGCACTGCTGGCCTCGATGCTGTCGCTGTCGCGGCTGTTTGCGCAGGAGCATGCCGACGGCAGCCTGGACCAGCTACTGCTGTCGCCGCATCCGCTGGCATTGCTGGTGCTGGCCAAGATCGCCGCGCACTGGCTCACCAGCGGGCTGCCGCTGCTGGTGCTGACGCCGCTGCTGGCGCAGCAATACGGCTTGCCGTCCGGCGCCGCGCTGCTGCTGGCGGCATCGCTGCTGGTCGGCACGCCGGCGCTGAGCCTGATCGGCGCGGTGGGCGCGGCGCTGACGCTGGGCTTGCGCGGCGGCGCAGTGCTGCTGTGCATCCTGGTGCTGCCGCTGTGCGTGCCGGTGCTGGTGTTCGGCGCCGGCGCCGCGGCCGCCGCCGATGCCGGGCTGGACGCGACGGCGCAGTTCTCGCTGCTGGGCGCATGCCTGGCGCTGTCGCTGTTCCTGTGCCCGCTGGCCGCCGCCGCCGGGCTGCGCATTGCCATGGAGACCCCGGCATGAGCCAGCCGCTGCCCTCGCTGCCACACCGCATGTCGTCACCCGCCCGCGCCCGCCGCCACTGGCTGGCCTACGCCGCGCCGGTGCGCTTCTATCCGCTGGCCGGGCGCATGGCCCCTTGGTTCTTCGCCGCGGCGGCACTGTTCGCGATAGCGGGCTTGTGGACCGGATTCGCCGTGGCGCCCGTCGACGCGCAGCAGGGCGAGGTCTACCGCATCATCTTCATCCATGTGCCGGCGGCATGGATGTCGATGTTCATCTACCTGGTCATGGCCGGCTATTGCGCGCTGGCGCTGGTGCTGCGCACGCGGCTGTCGTCGATGATGGCGTCGGCGCTGGCGCCGACCGGCGCGCTCTTCACCGCGCTGGCGCTGTGGACCGGCGCGCTGTGGGGCCAGCCCACCTGGGGCACGTGGTGGGTGTGGGACGCGCGGCTCACCTCCGAGCTGATCCTGCTGTTCCTGTACCTGGGCTTTATCGCGCTGGAAGCCGCCATCGACGAGCCGCGCCGCGCCGAGCGCGCCTGCGCGGTGCTGGCGCTGGTGGGGGTGGTCAACATCCCGGTGATCTACTTCTCGGTGCAGTGGTGGAACACGCTGCACCAGGGCGCCTCGGTCAGCCTGACCGCGGCGCCGTCGATGGCCGCCACCATGCTGGCCGGCATGCTGCTGATGACGCTGGCCTGCTGGATGTACACGGTGGCGGTGGCGCTGGTGCGCGTGCGCTGCATCCTGCGCGAACGCGGCGAGGCGCCGCACGGCCCCGCCATGGTTCCGGGAGAGACTTCATGACGCTGTCCACGCTGCTGCCCTATGGGCACCACGGCATCTTCATCGCCGGCGCCTTCGGCGTGAGCGCGCTGCTGCTGGCGCTGGAGCTGGTGCTGCTGGCCCGCCGCTGCCGTGCCACAGGCCAGGAAGCTGGCCGATGACACCACGCCAGCGCCGCTTGGGGCTGCTGGCCGCGGCGCTGGCCTGCTGCGGCATCGCGGCGGCGCTGGTGCTCAATGCCTTCCGCGCCAACCTGGTGTTCTTCTTCAGCCCCAGCCAGGTCGCCGCGCACGAGGCGCCGGTGGCGCGCAGCTTCCGGCTGGGCGGGCTGGTCGCGCCCGGCTCGATCCGGCGCGAGGGCGACGGCATGACGGTGCGCTTCGTCGTGACCGACACCGCGCGCCAGGTGCCGGTGCAGTATCGCGGCCTGCTGCCCGACCTGTTCCGCGAAGGCAAGGGCGTGGTCGCGCGCGGCCAGCTGCGCGCGGACGGCACCTTCATTGCCAGCGAGGTGCTGGCCAAGCACGACGAGAACTACATGCCGCCCGAAGCCGCCGCCGCGCTGAAGCAGGCCGGCCAGCCAAAGCCGCGCGTGGCCGCCACCATGGCGGCGCAGGAGGCGCGCCGGTGATCGCCGAGCTGGGCCACTTCACGCTGATCGTCGCACTGCTGGTGGCGCTGGTGCAGGCGGTGGTGCCGCTGGCCGGGGCGGCGCGCGGCCAGCTGGCGTGGATGGCGCTGGCGCGCCCCGCCGCGCGCGTGCAATGCCTGCTGGTGGCACTGTCGTTCGCCGCGCTGACGTGGTCCTTCGTCAGCAATGACTTCAGCGTGCGCTACGTCGCCGCCAACGCCAACAGCGCGCTGCCGCTGGCCTACCGCATCGCCGCGGTGTGGGGCGGGCATGAAGGCTCGATGCTGCTGTGGACGCTGATGCTGGCGCTGTGGTCGCTGGCGGTATCGGTGTTCAGCCGGCAGCTGCCGCTGGCCGCGGTGGCCCGCGTGCTGGCGGTGATGGGTGCGATCAGCGCCGGCTTCCTGGCATTCCTGCTGTTTGCCTCCAACCCCTTCGTGCGGCTGCTGCCGCCGGCGATGGAAGGCCGTGACCTCAACCCGCTGCTGCAGGATCCCGGCATGGTGTTCCACCCGCCGCTGCTGTACATGGGCTACGTCGGCTTCTCGGTGACCTTTGCCTTTGCCGTGGCGGCGCTGCTGGCCGGGCGCGTCGATGCGGCCTGGGCGCGCTGGTCGCGGCCGTGGACCACGGTGGCGTGGTCCTTCCTGACCCTGGGCATCATGCTGGGCAGCGCCTGGGCCTACTACGAGCTGGGCTGGGGCGGCTGGTGGTTCTGGGACCCGGTCGAGAACGCCTCGTTCATGCCCTGGCTGGCCGGCACCGCGCTGATGCATTCGCTGGCGGTGACCGAGAAGCGCGGCGCGTTGCGCGCGTGGACCGTGCTGCTGGCGATCTTCACGTTCTCGCTGAGCCTGCTCGGCACCTTCCTGGTCCGCTCCGGCGTGCTGACCTCGGTCCACGCCTTCGCGGTGGACCCGAAGCGCGGCATCTTCATCCTGGCGCTGCTGGGGCTGGTGACCGGGCTGGCGCTGGCACTGTATGCCTGGCGCGCGCCGGCGCTGGCGCGCCGCGTGGCGTTTGCGGCGGTGTCGCGCGAGTCGATGCTGCTGGCCAACAACGTGCTGCTGGCGGTGGCCGCCGCCACGGTGCTGCTGGGCACGCTCTACCCGCTGCTGGTCGACGTGCTCGGACTCGGCAAGATCTCGGTCGGCCCCGCCTATTTCGAGCAGGTGTTCGTGCCCTTGATGGCGCCCGCGGTGCTGCTGATGGGCGCCGCGCCGCTGGCACGCTGGCGCCACGGCGACCTGCCCGGCATGGCGCGCCGGCTGCGCTGGGCCGCGGTGGCTAGCACGGCCGTCGGCGCGGGATTGCTGCTGGCGTTGCGCAATGCCTCGGCGCTGAGCGGGCTGGGGCTGCTGCTGGCGGCCTGGTGCGTGCTGAGCGCGGTGGCCAGCGTCGCGGCGCGGCTGCACCACCAGCACGGCCGCCGGCTGGCGGCGCTGCGCCAGTTCACGCCCGGCTACTGGGGCATGCTGCTCGCGCACGCCGGCGTGGGCGTCTTCATCGCCGGCGTGACGCTGGTGTCCGGCCAGGAGAGCCTGCGCGAGCTGCCGATGCGCGCCGGCGACACGGTCAGCGTGGGCGGCTATGACTTCCGCTTTGCCGGCGTGACCCAGGCCGGCGGCCCCAACTACGACGCGCTGCGCGGCACCCTGGTGGCCTCGCGCGCGGGCCAGCGGGTGGCGGTGCTCCACCCCGAGCGCCGCATCTACCGCAGCCAGGACATGCCTACCACCGAAGCGGCCATCGACAGCGGCGTGACGCGCGATCTCTACGTGGCGCTGGGCGAGCATGTCGGCAACGACGCCGACGGCAGCGCCTGGGCCGTGCGCATCCACGTCAAGCCCTTTGTCGACTGGATTTGGGCCGGCTGCGTGCTGATGGCGCTGGGCGGCCTGCTGGCGGTGTGCGACAAGCGCTACCGGCTGCGCCGCCGCGCCACCGACGCGGTCAACGCGCCGGCCGCAGCCGATGCACCGGCGATCCCGGCACTGACCTCGGTCCGCGAGGAGACGCCCGCATGACGCGCTTCCTGGTGCCGCTGGCCGCCTTCCTCGCCCTCGCCGTGGCGCTGGCCGCGGGCCTGCGCCACGATCCGCGCGAGCTGCCGTCGCCGCTGGTGGGCAAGAGCGCGCCGGCGTTCCGCCTGCCGCTGCTGGCCCCCGAAGGCCGCACGCTGGCCAGCACCGACCTGCGCGGCAAGGTCTGGCTGCTCAACGTGTGGGCCTCGTGGTGCGCGGCCTGCCGCACCGAGCACCCTGTGCTGGTGGACTTTGCCGCGCGCGCGCCGGTGCCGCTGTACGGCCTCAACTACAAGGACGAAGCCGGTGCCGCGCGTGACTGGCTGCGGCGCCTCGGCGACCCCTATGCCGCGTCGCTGGTCGACGCCGACGGCCGGGTCGGCATCGACTACGGCGTCTATGGCGTGCCCGAGACCTTCGTCATCGATCAGAACGGGGTGGTGCGCTACCGCCAGGTCGGCCCGGTCACGCGCGAGGTGCTGGAACGCAAGCTGATCCCGCTGATCGAGCAGCTGCAGCGGCAGGGAGATGGCCATGCATAGCCGCGCCCTCGCCGCGCGGCTTGCGGCGGCGCTGAGCGGCGTGGCGCTGCACGCCGCGGCGTTGAGCGAAGCCGAGCTCGACGCACGCGTGCATGCGCTGTCCGGCGAGCTGCGCTGCCTGGTCTGCCAGAACCAGACCCTGGCCGACTCCAACGCCGAGCTGGCGGTGGACCTGCGCCGCCAGATCCGCGCGCAACTGCGCGACGGCGCCAGCGACGCGGCGGTCAAGGACTACCTGGTGCAGCGCTACGGCGACTTCGTGCTGTACCAGCCGCCGCTGCGGCCGCTGACGTGGCTGCTGTGGTTCGGGCCGCTGTTGCTGCTGGCCGCCGCGGTATTCGCCATCGTGCGCGCGCGCGCCCGCGCCGCCGCCGGCCCGCCGGCCGACCCGCCCCTGGACGCCGCCGCACAGCGCCAGCTTGCGGATTTGCTGGATGCGTCGACCACGGAGCGCCGCCCGCCATGACTACCTTCTGGCTGCTGGCCGCCGCGCTGATCGCCGCCGCCACGGCGTGCCTGCTGTGGCCGCTGCTGCGGCGCCCTGCGCCGGGCGCCGCCGCCACGCCCGAACGCGCGCAGCTGGTGGAGCTCTACCATGACCAGCTGCGCGAGCTGGAGCGCGACCTGCACGCCGGCACCCTGAGCGCGGCGCGCCATGCCGAAGCCCGCGATGAACTCGGCCGCCGGCTGCTGGAAGAGGCCGCCGGCACCAACACCGTTCCGGCCGGGGCGGGCCCCTCGCCGCTGCTTGCCGCGCTGCTGCTGGCCGCGCTGCCCAGCGCCGCCATCCTGCTCTACCTGCATCTGGGCAATCCGGTGGCGCTGTGGCGCGCCGACGACCTGCCCGCGGCCAGTGGCAGCGAGCACCAGCTCAGCGGCGCACAGGTCGAGGGCATGGTGAACCAGCTCGCGCAGCGGCTGCGCGAGGCGCCCGGCGACGCGCAGGGCTGGGCCATGCTGGCACGCTCGTACAGCGTGCTGGAGCGCCATGCCGACGCCGCGGCCGCCTACGCGCGCGCGGTCGAACTGGCGCCGGACGTGGCCGCGCTGCGCTCCGACTACGCCGATGTGCTGGCCACGCTGAATGGCGGCGCGCTGGACGGCGCGCCGATGGCGCAAGTGCGTCAGGCGCTGGCGCTCGATCCCGACGATCCCAAGGGCCTGGCACTTGCCGCCAGCGCGGCGACGGAGCGCGGCGACAAGCAGGCGGCGATCGGCTACTGGGAACACCTGTACCGGCTGCTGCCCGCGGATTCCCAAACCGCGGCGCGCATCGCGGCCAACCTGGCGGCCGCGCGCAGCCCGGACGGCGCGGCGCACGCCGCGAAGGTGACCGGCATGGTCACGCTCAGCGAAAAGGCCGGGCGCACGCCGCAACCCGGCGACACGCTCTTTGTCTACGCGCTGCCCAACGACGGCTCGCGCATGCCGCTGGCGGTGCTGCGCCGGCAGGCGCGCGATCTGCCACTGTCATTCACGCTGGACGATGCGCTGGCGCTGCGGCCCGGGCACCGGCTGTCGGGGCATCGGCAGGTCATGCTGGAAGCGCGGATTTCGGGCAGCGGCAGCGCCTTGCCGAAGGCCGGCGACCTGGTCGGGCGCACGGGCCCGGTGGCAGTCGGCACCGAGGGCATCCGCATCGCCATCGACGGCAAGGTCGAAGCCACCCCGGCCCCGTAGCGGCTCACGCGGGCAGCGTCGCCCTCAGGTTGGCCAGCATGTCCGCCACCATCTCCGGCAAGCCGTATTGCGCCCGCCAGCCCCAGTCAGCACGCGCGACCGCGTCGTCGATCGAATCCGGCCAGCCGTGCGCGATCGCCTGGCGATAGTCCGGTTCGTAGCGGATCTGGAAGCCCGGCACCTGCTCGCGGATGGCCGCGGCGATCTGCGCCGGGGTGAAGCTCATGCCGGCGATGTTGTAGCTGCCGCGCTCGCTCAGCTGCGCCGCCGGCGCTTCCATCAGTTCGATGGTGGCGCGAATGGCATCGGGCATATACATCATCGGCAGGGCTTCGTCCTCGCGCAGAAAGCAGGTGTAAGGCTCGCCCTTCACCGCCGCATGGAAGATGTCGACGGCATAGTCGGTGGTGCCGCCGCCGGGCGGGGTCTTGTGCGAGATCAGGCCGGGATAGCGCACGCTGCGCACGTCGACGCCATGGTTGGCGTGATACCAGCGGCACCAGCCCTCGCCCGCCTGCTTGGAAATGCCGTAGACCGTGGTCGGCTCCATTACGGTCTGCTGGGGCGTGTGCGCGGCCGGCGTGGTCGGGCCGAAGGCGGCGATCGAGCTGGGCCAGAACACCCGCTCCAGCCCGGTCTGCCGCGCGAGCTCCAGCACGTTGAGCAGGCTGGTCATGTTGAGGTTCCAGGCCCACTGCGGCGCCTTTTCGCCGGTGGCGGACAGCGCCGCGGCCAGCAGGTAGACCTGGGTGATGCCATGGCGCTCCACCACCGTGGCCAGTTCGCCGCGGTCGGTGGCGTTGAGCATTTCGTGGGTCAGCTGCACGTGGCGGCCGGTCGGCACCACGTCGGAGGTGATCACGTTGCTGCGGCCGTAGCGCTCGGCCAGCGCCAGCGCCAGCTCCGAGCCGATCTGGCCGTTGGCGCCGACGATCAGGATCTTCGGTGTGCCTGCTTCCATCAGACCAGCCCCAGTTCGCGGCCGGCCTGGCCGAAGGCGTCCAGCGCCGCCTGCAGCGTGGCCTCGTCATGCAGCGCGCTCATCTGCACGCGGATGCGCGCCTGGCCCTTGGGCACCACCGGGTAGAAAAAGCCCACCACGTACACGCCCAGCTCCAGCAGCCGCTGCGCCAGCTGCTGCGCCTTGTCGGCGTCGTAGACCATGATCGGGATGATGGGGTGGTCGCCGGCCTTGACGTCGAAGCCGAGCTGGTCCAGCCCGGCGCGGAAGAACCTGGTGTTGCGCTCGAGCCGGTCGCGCAGCTCGGTGCTGCCTTCGAGGATATCGAGCACCGCGATCGACGCGCCCACGATCGCCGGCGCCACCGTATTCGAGAACAGGTACGGCCGCGAGCGCTGGCGCAGCAGCGCCACCACTTCCTTGCGCGCGCTGGTGAAGCCGCCCGACGCGCCGCCCAGCGCCTTGCCGAGCGTGCCGGTGATGATGTCGATCTTGCCAAACACGCCGCGCGCCTCGTGCGTGCCGCGGCCGCGCTGGCCCATGAAGCCGGTGGCATGGCATTCGTCGATGCCAAGCAGCGCCCCATACTCGTCGCACAGCGCGCGCATCGCGTCCAGGCGCGCCACGGTGCCGTCCATCGAGAACACGCCGTCGGAGAACACCAGCGTGTAGCGCGCGCCGTCCGCGCGGGCCTGTTCCAGCTGCGCGCGCAGGTCGTCCATGTCGTTGTGCTGGTAGCGGTAGCGCCGCGCCTTGGACAAGCGGATGCCGTCGATGATCGAGGCGTGGTTGAGCGCATCGCTGATGACCGCGTCTTCCGCGCCCAGCAGCGTTTCGAACAGCCCGCCGTTGGCGTCGAAGGCCGAGCCGTAGAGGATGGTGTCCTCGGTGCCGAGGAAGTTCGACAGCCGCGCCTCGAGCGTCTTGTGCAGGTCCTGGGTGCCGCAGATAAAGCGCACCGAGCTGAGGCCGAAGCCATGCGTGCGCAGCGCTTCGTGCGCGGCCTCGATCACGCGCGGGTGCGAAGACAGGCCCAGGTAGTTGTTCGCGCACAGGTTGATGACCTCGCGTCCGTCGCTGGTGCGCACGCGCGCGCCCTGCGGCGTGGCGATCACGCGCTCGTTCTTGTACAGCCCGGCGTCGCGGATGGATTGCAGCTCGTCGCGGATGGACGCATAGAACGCCTGGGCATTCGGCATGGCTTGGCTCCGTTAGGTTCGGTGTGTGCGGGCGGGTGTGCTACGATCCGATCGATAAATCGAACACGTTCTGTATATCGAACGTTTTGCGCAATATAACGAACATCATTCCATGACGCAAGCCCTGGTCCAGACCCCGCAGGCCGACGGGCCGCCCGCCGTCGGCATGGCGTTGCAGGCGCTGCGCCAGCAGCAGCGGCTGTCGCTCGACGAACTGTCGCGCCGCGCGGGGGTTTCCAAGTCGATGCTGTCGCAGATCGAACGCAACCTCGCCAACCCGACCGTGGCGGTGCTGTGGCGCCTGGCCAATGCGCTCGGCGTGAGCCTGACCGACTTCCTCGCCGGCGGCGGCGCGGAGCGTCCCGGCGGCGGCATCACCGTGGTCCAGCCGCACGCGATCCCGTCGCTGAAGAGCCCCGACACGCGCTGCGACCTGCGCATCCTGGGCCCGATCGAGCTGGCCGGGCGTTTCGAGTGGTATGAACTGACCATCCAGGCCGGCGGCGTGCTGGCCTCCGAGCCGCACGAGGCCGGCACCCAGGAACACCTGTCGGTGCTGAGCGGATCGATGACGGTGCGCGCGGGCGCCGATGAGAAGAAGCTGCGGCACGGCGAGACCGCGCGCTATGCGGCCGATGTCGCACATGCGATCTCCAATGGTGGCAAGACCACGGCCACCGCACTACTGGTTGTAGTGCATCCGGGGTAAGGCGGCCAAGGAAGGCCGCGGCGCCCGCCTACCCCCCAGGGTTGTTCAGCGGGCGCCGAACAAACGTTTCACACGCTCCCACAGCACGCCGAAAAACATTGTCACCGGGTTCAGGCGCACGGCCTGGTTGCGTTCGGCCTCGCTGAGCGTGGGGTCCATCCGGCGCGACACCGACTTGCCGAAGTCGGCGATCATCCGCCGCACGAAGTCGCGCACCAGCCCCGAGCGCGAGAACTGCGCCAGCGGCCCTTGCAGCGAATACTGCAGGTCAACCGCAACTTCGGTCTCGCCGGCGGACAAGGCCCTGAGCGCATAGGCGATATCGCCCGCGGCCTTGGAATTGCTGAGCGAGTCCTGCCCCGCCCCTTTCAGCACGCCGCGCTGGTTTGCATCATCGCGCTGCAGGCGCGCGGCGCCCTCGAACCTTGCCGACATGGGGCCGAACTTGATGGCGATATGGCCCTTGACCTTTTCCCCCGCCACTTCCGTCAGCACCGCGCCCGGCAGGCAGCCCGCCACGGCCGGCAGGTCCGCCATGAAGGCCCATACGTCCTCCAATGCATAGGGCACGGTAAAGCTGCCTTCAATGCGCGACCAACCCTTGCGGTCGGCCGAACGTTCCGGCTCGGCACTGCCCGCCGCAGCCAGGTGCGCCTGCGTGCCGAGCGCTTCAGCCGCGACGGTGAAACCCGCAAACGGCATCGTGGCGGCGGCCGCCCCGGCATGCCGTGCAATCACGCCGGCGGCTGTGCGGCGTGCATCCAGTACCGAACGGATGGCGGCAACGATGCCCATATAGCCGGTGCAGCGACACAGGTTGCCGGACAGCTCATGGCGGATGATGACCTCGTCGGCATCGGGCAGGCGCAGCACGATATCACGCGCGGTGGCCAGCATCCCCGGCGTACAGAAGCCGCATTGCAGCGCGTGATGCCGGTTGAAGGCGGCACGCAGATCGGCCATGACCGCGTCGTCCTCGTAGCCCTCCACCGTGACGATCTCGGCGCCCTGGCAGGCGGCGGCGAAGGTGATGCACGAGCGCACCGGCTGGCCGTCCACCAGCACGGTGCAGGCGCCGCACACGCCGTGCTCGCAGCCAAGGTGCGTGCCGGTCAGGCGATGGGTGTCGCGCAAGTAGTCGCCCAGGTGCGTCCGGTCCGCGCACGCACCGGACACCCGGCGGCCGTTGACGGTGAATTCGATGGTCTGCACGGCGCTCCTCAGTTCAGCAATTGCGTGACGCAGCGGGTCACGACGGTTCGGTACAGCTTGCGGTCGATGGCGTCCTTGCCCGGCGCGGCTTGGGCGACGGCGTCGGCAACGGCGTCGGCCGTCAGCGCGGCTGCGCCTTGCGCCGCGACGGCGCGTGTCAGACCGGGCAGCACCAGCGGCGGTCCGTCCAGCGCGCCGAGCACGATGCGGGCGAAGCGGCGGCTGGCGTCGAAGTACGCGGCGCAGCTGGCCTCGGCGAATTCGCCGGTCTTGCGGCACAGCTTGTGGTAGCCCCAGCGGCTGTGCGCGGTCTGCGGCGGCACCCGTACCGCGGCGATCAGCTCGCCGTCGGCCAGCACCGTGGTGTAGGCGCCGAGCATGAATGACTCCATCGGCACGTCCCGCGTGCCGGCGGCGGACGCGATCTCGATGTGCGCCCCCAGCGCCGTCATGGCCACGACCCAATCGGCCGCGGGGTCCGCATGCGCGAGGCTGCCGCCCACGGTGCCGCGGTTGCGGATCGCGCGGTAGGCGATGCCGCCGGCAACGGCCTGCAGCATGGTGCCGCGCAGCGGCTCGAACACGCCGTCCTCGATCTGCGCGTGGGTGACGCAGGCGCCGATGCGGATGCCGTCGGCGGTAGCGGTCACCTCGCGCAATGCGCGCAGCGCCGACACGTCGACCACCGTATCGGGCCGGGTCAGGCGCAGGTTCAGCATCGGCCCGAGCGATTGCCCGCCGCCCATGGCCTTGGCCACATCAGTGCCCGCGCCCAGGCGGGACAGCGCTTCCGGCAGCGAGCCGGGTGCGTGGTAGGAGAATGCAACGGCTTTCATCGGTCAGGCAGCCCTCCGGCTATGCGTATCGGCTTGAGCCGCATCCAGCGCTTCCAGGATCTTGCGCGGCGTCAGCGGCGTCTCCTTCAGCTCGACCCCGAAATTGCGCAGCGCGTCGTTGACGGCGTTGAAGATCGCAGCCGGGGGCGCGATCGCCCCGCCCTCGCCCATGCCCTTGGCGCCGAACTCCGTATGCGGCGACGGCGTCTCGAAATGATGGATGCGGATCGACGGGATCTCGGTCGGCCCCGGCAGCATGTAGTCCGCCAGCGTCGACGCCAGCGGCTGTCCATTGCCGTCGTAGTGCATGGCTTCGAACATCGCGGTGCCAATGCCCTGCGCCACGCCGCCGTAGGTCTGGCCTTCGACCACCATCGGATTGATCATGGTGCCGCAGTCCTCCACCACCACGTCGTCGAGGATCTCCACATAGCCGGATTCGATATCGACTGCCACCGCCACGGCATGCGTGGCGTAGGTGAAGCTGCCGGTATCGACAGCGGGCTTGAAGCCCATCGTGACTTCCAGCCCCTGCGCGTCGACGTCCGGCGGCAGCAGGTGCGGATTGATGTACCAGGCGTTGGCGATGCGGGCGATATCGGCGCTGCCCGCATCCCCGCCCGCCACGGCCCCGTCGCGGAAGACCACGGCATCCTGCGGCTGGCCCAGCATGTGCGCACCGATCTTCAGCAGGCGCGGCAGCAGCGCCTTGCACGCGCGCGACACCGCGCCGCCCGACATCACCAGCGAGCGCGAAGCATACGTGCCCGTCGAGAACGGCGTCAGGCCGGTATCGCCGTGCACCACCTTGATCCGCGCAAGGTCGATGCCGAGGATCTCGTTGGCGATCTGCGCGAAGGTGGTCTCCATGCCCTGTCCGTGCGAATGCACGCCCACGCGCACCTCGAGCCCGCCGTCCGGCGTGATGCGCACCGTCGCCGAATCGAAGCCCGGGATCACCGGCGTGCCCCACGCGGCAAACACCGAGGTGCCGTGCGCCGATTGCTCGGTGTAAGTGCCGAAACCCACGCCGACATAGGTGCTGCCCTGCGGCCCCGCCTGCTGGCGCGCGCGGATCGCGGGCAGGCCGATCATCTCCATCGCCTTGCGTACGCTGGCCGGGTAATCGCCGCCGTCGAAATGCTTGTTGGTGACGTTGACATAGGGCATGGCCTCCGGCGGCACCAGGTTCTCGCAGCGGACTTCCCACGGTTCGCGCCCCACTTCGCGTGCGATGGCGTCGATCATCAGCTCCATCGCAAAGCAAACCCCGGTACGCGCCACGCCGCGATACGGCACGAAGCCCGGCTTGTTCGTCGCCACGCAAGTCGTTTCGCAGCGGTAGCCGTCAAAGGCATACGGCCCCGGCAGGTTGCCGATCGCCTGCCCCGGCTCCAGCCCGATGGTGAACGGCCACACCGAATACGCACCGCCATCGATCACGATCTTTGCATCGAGCGCCAGCAGGCGGCCGCGCGCATCGGCATACGCGGTCAGGTCATAGTGGTGCTCGCGCGAGTTGGCGCCGGCGGTCAGGTGCTCGCGCCGGTCCTCGATAAAGCGGAACGGGCGCTTGTAGGTCAGCGCCAGCCACGCAATGCACAGCTCTTCCTGCTGCAGCACGCACTTGTAGCCGAAGGCGCCGCCCACGTCAGGCGAAATCACCCGCACGCGCTCCTGCTGCAGCCCCAGGCAGTGCGCCAGGATCGTGCGGATCATATGCGGCACCTGCGTCGCGCTGTAGACCACCAGTTGGTCGAACTGATGATCCCAGTAGGCCAGCACCGCCTTGCCCTCCATCGGCACCATGCACTGGCGCGCGAGGTCGATCTGGCGGCGCACCACCACCGTGGCCTCGCGCCGGCGCGCCTCGAAGTTCTTGTCGACAGTCAGCGTCAGGAAGGTGTTGTCGCGCCAGTGCTCGTGCATGCGGACCTCCCCGGCAAGCTGGCGCGCCTGGATGACGTCGGCCAGCGCGGGAAGTTCGTCGAACGATACGGCAACCTGCTCGGCGATATCCTCCGCCTCGGCACGCGTTGGCGCGAACGCCATCGCCACCGGCTCGCCGACGAAGCGCACCTTGCCGCTGGCCAGCGGCGGCTGGGCCGAAGGCTGGTAGGACGGAAAAGCCGAGTCGACGACGATATCGCTGGCCGCCGCCATGTCGTCACGCACGATCACCGCGGCGGCGTGCCGGGACGGCTTGGTCACCGACAGCAGCCTGGCGTGCGCCACCGGACTGCGCAGGAACGCCACTTCCTGCAGGTCCGGCATGGCGATGTCCGCGACGAAGCGGCCCTTGCCGTGCAGGTGCCGCGCGTCCTCCTTGCGCGCCACACGGGCGCCAACCCCCTGCCCGCGCGAAGTTACCGGGTGATCCGGTTCCATCGAAGATGTCATTGCCCTGTCCGTTCCGATGATAAGCGTGGTTTATTCAGCATACTGACCAAAATCCTAGGGACAGGCGGGTGGCCCTGTCAATTGTGGCTTTACCGCATTCTGGCGACCGCCCTAAGCCCTCGCCCAAAGCCCTTCAGGCGGCTATTCCCGCACGCCGATGGCGGCAAGCCCCTCCCCCCGCGTGGCGACCGTTGCGTACTTCTGCGCCATGTCGAACAGGTTGGCCTCATGCGGCCCCAGCGCGCGGTCGCCCACGCAGTCGGACAGCACCAGAGGGCGGAAGCCGTACTGCATCGCGTCGACCACGCTGGCGCGCACGCACCCGCTGGTTACGGCGCCGGCCACCAGCAGCGTGCGCACGCCGCGCTGGGTCAGCCACGCCGCCAGCGATGTGCCGAAAAATGCCGACGGCACGGTCTTGCGCACCACCAGTTCGCCCGGTCGCGGCGCCAGTTCCGGCACGATGGCGCTGTTGAAGGCATGCTCCTTCAGCGTCAGCATGTTGGGCACCTTCATCGAGAAGATGTTGCGGTCGGCGCCATCGTCGGCGTACACGATGCGGCTGTGCGCGACCGGCCAGCCTTCGCGCCGCGCCACCGCGAGCAGCGGCACGGTATTGGCAATGGCCTCGCGGATGTTGCCGCCACCGAATACCGCCGGATCGGCAAAGCCGTTGACGAAGTCCACGATCAGGAGCCCGTAGGGACCATCCAGTTCCAGCGCATTGCCGAAGCCCTGGCGCTGGTACGCGCCGATTTCCTTGTACGTCACGACTTGTCCTCCGGATAGCGGAAACCGTCGGTCACCTTGCCCGCGCTCACCACCTCGGCGCCGTCCAGGCGCACGGTGCAGCGGCGCACGGGAATGTCGATATGGCAGGCCGTGGTGCGATGGCCACCGGCCTCGTTGTTAGGACCAAGAGAAAACAGGAAGTTGCCCTCGAACGCGCGCGCATCCATGCCGATGGTGGCCTCACGGTCGTAGAGGCCCAGCGTCGACCAGTGCGCGCGCGGCTGCAGCCCCCAGCCGATGTGCGAGATCGCATAGGCTTCGGGATCGTTGAACGACGCCATGTATTCGCTCAGCAGCTCCGCATGGAGCCCGCCTTCGATGCGCGTCGCAAAGCCGGCTTCCACGGTCAGGCGGATCGGCTCGGTAACGTAGGTCTTCTGCGGCAGCAGGATGTCGCCCTTGTCCAGCACGATGGTGCCGTAGGCGGCGCCTTCATTGGGCCAGGTCAGCGCGAATCCGCTCGGCCAGTGGTCCCAGCGCCCGGGCTCGTCGACAAAGCCGTACTCGCTGATGGCGGGGAATTCCCCCAGCGGGCAGCGCAGGTCGGTGCCGGCAGGCGAGACGACGTGCATTTCCTTCGCGCTTGCCAAGCGCTGCGAGGCCGCCTTCACGCGTTCGCGATCAGCCTCGCAGGGCACCATGCGCGCCAGCACCTCGGGCGGCTCGACGGCCAGCAGGATCTTGGTGCCGCCCTGCAGGATCTCGTGCTGCTCAGGCGAGAACAGCAGTGTCATCAGGTCCAGCACCAGGTCGCTCGCCTTGAGCGCGGCAATCGCCGCCGGGTTGCCGGTCAGCGGCGTAGTGCCAAGATAGGCGAGCGCATCGCGGCTCAGCGCCTTCTCGCCGTTGACGGGTGGCAGGTCGAGCCGGTTGACGATGGCTCCCATCGACTGCGTCGCGGTGAGCGCGGTGGACAGCGTCTGCGGGTGGGTGGCGGCACTGGTCAGGATGGTGACGGTCTGGCCCGGCTCCAGCCGGGACAGCCGCAGCACCTTGCGCCAGGCCTCGATCATCTGATGGTCAGTTACCGGCATGTCGGCTCCCTTCTCGCGCATTGGTCAACGATTGCCCCAGCGGCGCGCCGAGAAAATCCCCCAGCGCCGCATAAAATCCTTCTTCGTCGTCCCAGGGGATCATGTGGCCGGCATTGGCGACATGGCTTACCAGTACGCCAGGCAGCAGCGTGCGGATCTCCGCGACGTCCTCGGCCCGTACCACCTCGCCGCGGCCAGCCGTCATCAGCAGCGTGGGAATCTTGACCCGCGGCATGTCGGCGTGGATATCGTCGCGGTGGAAGTCCTCGAAGCTGCGCACCACCGCGTCTTCGTTGCAGGTGTGCAGCCATTCGGCGCGCAGGCGCAGCTGCTCATCGGTCCAGGTCGGGCAGAAGCGCCGCATGCCTTCCAGGTCGGTGCCTTGGCGGGACAGACGGATCGAGTCGACATACCACGGCAGCTGTGCCGGATACGGACGGCGCCCGGGTCCCGAGACTGGCGGGTCGACCATCACCAGCCGCGCCAGCCCGCCCGGCTGCCCCGCCGCGGCACGCAGCCCGATCCGTGCGCCCATCGAATGGCCGACCACGCTGTAGCGCGACAGGCCCAGCGCTTGGGCAAACGCCACCACGTCGCGCGCCTGCGCATCGAGGCCGTAGTCGAGCCCCGGTTCCGCCGACGACAGCCCGCGGCCGCGCACATCGAGAATGTAGGTGTCGAAGCGGATGCCGAACTGCTCGCCGACAAAGCCCCAGGTGATCGCGGGGCTGGTGATGCCCGGCACGATCACGACCGCGTCGCGCTCGGCACGCTCGCCCTCGGCGCCACCGTAGCGCAGGTAATGCTGCCGGATGCCGTTGGCGTGGACATGGCCCCCGTACAGGAAGGTACGCATGGGCTGCTCCTCAGTAGGCGCCGGACAGCAGCGCACCGGCGCCCGGCACGACCGGCTCCAGGTCCAGCGCGCGGAGCATTGCGTAGGTCGTGGCAATGGCGGCGGTCAGCACCGGCTTGCCGGTCATCGCCTCGACCCTGGCCACCGCCGGCAGCGACGGCATCTGCACGCAGGCGGACAGCACGATCACGTCGACGTCCTGCGTGTTCATCTGCGCGACGATGCCCGGCAGGCGCGACGGATCATGGCGGCCGACGTCGAGGTTGTCGGGGATCTCCAGCGCGCGGTAGTCCACAACGTCATAGCCCTCGTTGCGGATGTAGTCCACGACCAGCTCGGTCAGCGGCTTCATGTAGGGCGCGACGACTGCAATGCGCTTCGCGCCCATCACCTTGAGCGCATCCACCAGCGCGCCGGCACTGGTGATGACGGGCGCGTCGCCACCATTCGCCGCGGTATGTGCTTTCAGGCGCTGTTCCGATTGCCGGTGATACCCATGGCCCATCGCCATGATCGCGACCAGGCAGGCATAACAGAGCACGTCGACGCGGGCGTCGCTCAGTTCCACCGCGCAGCGGTCGGATTCGGCATCCATCGCCGCGAGTTCTTCCTTGACGACTTTCTTCATCCGCATGCGGCTCGAATGGAAGGTGAAGCGCTCCGGGCGGATCTGCTGGCGCGCCGTCAGCATGGCGGGGATTTCGGTTTCCATCGTCGTGTTCGAGCTGGGGACGATCTGGCCGATACGAAAGACTTTTTGCATGAGGGTATCCGGTTGGTGCGATCAGAGCTTGAGCAGGCGTTGCGCATTGCCATGGCAGACCAGCGCACGCGTGGTTTCGTCGAGCGGCGCGCTGTCGATGAACCGCGCGGCCACTTCGGTGGATTCATAGGGGTAGTCGACCGAGAACATCACTGCTTGCGGTCCCAGTTCGGCAATGGCGCCCATCAGTGCGCCGTGCGAACACACGCCCGAGGTTGTGATGACGATATTGCGGCCGATGTATTCGGACGGCGCGCGCTGCAGCTTCACGCCATGCGAATAGACCGCGAAGCGGCTGTCGAAGCGCCAGCGCTGGTAAGGCAAGCCCTCGCCCATATGGCCGAGGATAAGCTTCAGGCGCGGGAAGCGGTCGAACACACCGCTGAACAGCAGCCGCAGAGCGTGCGAGGCAGTTTCCACGCCCCACCCCCACGCGGCCCCGGCCAGTTCCGGATGGCCGGCCAGTACTTGCGGCGACACGAACGCATCGGTCGGATGCAGGTACATCGGCACGTCAAGCGCCTGCATGCGTTCCCAGAACGCGTCGTAGGCGGGGTCGTCGTAGTAGCGCCCGTGCGTATGGCCGTTCACCAGCGAGCCCTTGAAGCCGAGCTGCAGCACGGCGCGCTCCAGCTCCGCGGCCGCCTGCAACGGGTCATGCATCGGCAGCGCGGCAAAGCCGGCGTACCGAGTCGGATGGCGGACGATCTGCGCCGCCAGGAAGTCATTGCTCTCGCGCGCCCGGGCCAGCGCGAGGCCGGCATCGGCTTCTCCCTGCACGCCCGGGCCAGTCTGCGACAGCACGGTGATGTCGATGCCACAGCGCTCCATCTCGGCCAGGCGCTCTTCGTCGAAATCGGCAAGGCGGCGACCCAGCTCGGCGAACACCGCGGGATCGATATGCTGCGTGAACCCTTTGGAGTAAGCCTGGAAGCCGGGGGTCATGAAATGCTCTTCCAGGGCGATCTTCTTCACGTAGGTCATGCTGGTGGGGGCTCCTGATGGGGTGGAATCGCTGCGTGCCGGGCTTGCTTCGCGTGCGCAAACGCGCTGCCTCGCCAATTGATCAGTACACTGATTAGTTTCGGATTCTAGTCAGCGGTTTTTCAAAAGTCCAGACGCTGCGCGAAGGGTTAACACCTATAACGATGGGCGGGAGCGCTCATTACACTGGCTCCAGATGATCAGTATGCTGACGATATGAAATAGCCATTTAAATCGGGCTTTCCGGCGCCTTCGCAACCCACCAGGCCGCGCCGGCACTGGCCCGCATTTTGCTCAGCATACTGTGTTTCTCATCAGCATACTGACTGATGCACCGGCACGATGCGGCGCAGCACAGTGGCGGGTCAAGAACGGCCCGCGCCACCAGCGCCGGCACCACCGGGAAGCAAACAATAGAGACAACGGCCTGACCAAGAGGAGCCCCCGCCATGACGATCAGCCTGACCCGCGCCGAGACGCGCGCCCCAGCCTCCGGCATGACCGCCGAAGAACGCAAGGTCATCCTTGCCTCATCCTTCGGCGCCCTGATGGAGTGGTACGACTTTTACATCTACGCGGCGCTGGCGGTGTACTTCGGCGCACTGTTCTTTCCGCCGGGCAACGAAACGGCCGCGTTCCTAGCCAGCCTGGCTACCTTCGGCGCCGGCTTCCTGATCCGTCCGGTCGGCGCGCTGCTGTTCGGCCGCCTGGGCGACCGGATCGGCCGCAAGTACACCTTCCTGGTCACGATCCTGCTGATGGGCGTGGCCACGGTTGGCGTGGGCGTCCTGCCGACATACGAGCAGATCGGCATCACCGCAACGGTGCTGCTGGTGTTGCTGCGTTTGTTGCAAGGGCTGGCGTTGGGCGGCGAAGTGGGCGGCGCGGTCACGTACGTGGCCGAGCACTCGCCGGCAAGCAAGCGCGGCCTCTACACCAGCTCGCTGCAGACCACCGCCACGCTGGGCCTGCTGTCTTCGCTGTTCGTGGTCTACCTGCTCAAGACCTTCCTGACCGAGGCGGAATTCCGCGCGTGGGGCTGGCGCATCCCGTTCATCGTGTCGCTGGTGATGCTGGTGATCTCGGTCTATATCCGCGGCAAGCTGCATGAATCGCCGGTGTTCGCGCGCATGAAGGCAGGCAATGCCACCTCGAAGTCCCCCATCCGCGAGAGCTTCACCCAGTGGGAGAACCTGAAGTCGGTGCTGCTGCTGTTCGTGGTGGCCGCCGGGCTTGGCGCCATCTTCGGCACTGGCCACTTCTACAGCATGTTCTTCCTCAACAAGACGCTGCACGTGCCGATCGAGACCGTGCATAAGCTGATCGCGATTGCCCTGGTGGTGGCCACGCCGTGCTACCTGTTCTTCGGCTGGCTGTCGGACCGCATCGGCCGCAAGTACATCATGATGGCGGCGTGCCTGCTGGCCGCGCTGTGCACCCAGCCGGTGTTCAAGGGCCTGACCCACTACGCCAATCCGGCGCTGGAGCAGTTCCAGCGGCAAGGCACGGTGCAGGTGACCGCCGGCGACTGCAAGGCGCGCCTGTTCGGCGAACCGGTGTCGGCCTGCGACAAGATCCGCGGCTACCTGACCGACCTTGGCGTTAGCTACACCTTCGTGCCCGCCAGCAACCCGGTCCAGGCGGAAGTGCGGATCGGCGGGCGCACGCTGCAGGGCTACGACCGCGCCGCCATCAAGGGCGCACTGGTCGAGGCCGGCTGGCCGGAGCGCGCCGATCCGGCCAGGATGAATACGCCGATGGTGTTCCTGTTGCTGCTGGTGCCGATCCTGTTCCTGGCCATGGTCTATGGCCCGATGGCCGCCTTCATGGTCGAGCTGTTCCCGGCCAGGGTGCGGTACACCTCGCTGTCGCTGCCCTTCCACCTGGGTGCGGGCTGGGTTGGCGGCATGCTGTCGTTCGTGGTCACGGCGATGAACGTGTCCAGCGGCGACGTGTACTTTGGCCTGTGGTATCCGGTGGTCATCGCCGGACTCGCCTTCGTCATCGGCATGGTGTTCGTGCCGGAGACGCGCGTGCGCGACCTTTCCACCTAGGCACTGCCAGCCGGCGCACTTGCATGGCGGAGCATTCCGCCCTTTTCCTCGGCATATATTCAGCATACTGATTTTTTCTCGCGCGAGCGCAGCGATGGCGCCCGCGGCGGGCGAATGCAGCCATCGCCAACTTCCATCCCTTCGCGCAGACAATCTGGAGCCCCCATGTCCACCTCTCGCATCCTCCGCACTCTTGCCGCGTCATCCGCCGTGCTCGGCCTGGCGCACGCCTCGCCCGCCCTGGCCGACGCCAGCGGCGTGAAGATCGGCGTCATCACCGATATGTCCGGCTCCTATGCCGACCTGTCCGGCAAAGGCTCGGTCGTCGCCGCCCAGATGGCCGTCGAAGAGTTCGGCGGCAAGGCACTGGGCAAGCCCGTCACGGTGCTGTCCGCCGATCACCAGAACAAGGCCGATATTGCCTCGTCGCTGGCGCGACGCTGGTTCGATACCGACGGCGTCGACATGGTGATCGACTTCCCTAACTCATCGACGGCGCTGGCGGTGCAGGAAGTGGCGCGCCAGAAGCAGAAGATCGACATCGTCTCCACCGGCGGTGCCATGGCGCTGACCAACCAGAATTGCTCGCCCACGGGATTCCACTGGAGCTGGGACACCTACTCCGTGTCTTATCCGCTGGTGCGACGCCTGATCGACCAGGGCCGCAACAGCTGGTACTACATCACGGTGGACTACGCCTTCGGCCAGTCGCTGGAGGCCGACTTCCGCAAGGCCGTGGATGCCGGCGGCGGCAAGAACGTCGGCAGCACACGCCATCCGCTCAATGCCAGCGACTTCAGCAGCCCGGTGGTCGCGGCGTCGGCCTCCAAGGCCAGGGTGGTGGTGCTGGCCAATGCCGGCAATGACATGATCAACGGCGTCAAGGCGGCCGGCGAGTTCGGCCTGATCAAGGCGGGCCAGACCGTGATCACGCCATCCACCTTCATTACCGATATCAAGAGCCTGGGATTGCCGGCCGCGCAGGGCCTCACCTACGTCGACCCGTTCAGGCTCGACCTCGACGCGAAGTCAAAGGACTTCGTCGAGCGCTATTACAAGCGCCACAAGGCATATCCCACCCATGGGCAGATCGGTGTCTACTCGGGCGTGCTGCACTACCTGAAGTCCGTGGAAGCCGCCAGGACCGTCGAGGGGCCCGCGGTGGCGGAGAAGATGCGCGCCCTGCCAGTCAACGACGCCTTCGTGCGCAATGGCAAGGTCCGCATCGATGGCCGCATGGTGCATGACATGTACCTGGCCCAGGCCAAGACGCCGGCGGAATCGAAAGGCCCGTGGGACCTGGTCAAGTACATCGGCACCATTCCCGGCGACGAGGCCTTTCGCCCGCTCTCCGCCAGCGAATGCGCGCTGGTCAAGAAGTGAGCGCGCCGATGCCTGAGCAAGACGTGATCCTGCGCACGCAGGGGCTGACCAAGGTGTTCAAGGGCTTCACCGCCGTCAGCGATGTCAGCCTGGCGGTGCGGCGGGGCTCGATCCATGCGTTGATCGGGCCCAACGGCGCCGGCAAGACCACCTGCTTCAATCTGCTGACCAAGTTCCACGCGCCGTCATCCGGCTCCATCCACTTCAACGGCACCGACATCACCGCACTGCGGCCGGCGCAGATCGCCCGCATGGGCGTGATCCGCTCGTTCCAGATCTCGGCGGTGTTCCCGCAGCTAACCGTGCTGGAGAACGTGCGCATCGCGCTGCAGCGCAAGCTGGGCACGTCGTGGCATTTCTGGCGCGGCAAGCGCTCGCTGTCGCGGCTGGATGCGCGCGCCATGGAACTGCTGGATGAGGTGGGTCTGACCGGCTTCGCACACCTGGGCACGGCGGAGCTGGCTTACGGCCGCAAGCGCGCGCTGGAACTGGCCACCACGCTCGCCACCGATCCCGAACTGATGCTGCTGGATGAGCCCACGCAAGGCATGGGCCATGAGGACGTCGAGACCGTGACGGCGCTGATCAAGCGCGTGTCGGCGGGACGGACCGTGCTGATGGTGGAGCACAACATGAGCGTGGTGTCGTCGATTGTCGATCGCATCACGGTGCTGCAGCGCGGCGCCGTGCTGGCCGAGGGTACGTATGACGAGATCTCGCGCAACCCGCAGGTGAAGGAAGCCTATATGGGAACTACGGAAGACCAGCAGGAGGCCGCATGAGCACAACCGCCACTCCTGCGCTGGAATTGCGCGGCCTGCATGCCTGGTACGGCGAATCGCACATCCTGCACGGCGTCGACCTGGCGGTCCAGCCGGGCGAGGTGGTGACGCTGCTGGGCCGTAACGGCGCGGGTCGCACCACCACGCTGCGCGCCATCATGGGACTGACCGGCGCGCGCAAGGGATCGGTGCGCGTGTTCGGCCGGGAAACCATCGGCATGAAGACCCACTGCATCGCGCCGCTGGGGCTGGGGTATTGCCCGGAGGAACGCGCCATCTTTGCCAGCCTGTCGTGCGAAGAGAACCTGCTGCTGCCGCCTGCCTTCGAAGCAGCGCCGGGCGCGACGGGACTGCGCGAGCCTATGTCCGTGGCCGAGATCTACGAGATGTTCCCCAACCTGCTCGAGCGGCGCAAGAGCCCGGGCACGCGCATGTCGGGCGGCGAGCAGCAGATGCTGGCGGTGGCGCGCATCCTGCGCACCGGCGCCAGCGTGCTGCTGCTCGACGAGATCTCGGAGGGGCTGGCCCCGGTGATCGTACAGAAGCTCGCGAAGATGATCGCCACGCTGCGCCGCAGGGGCTACACCATCGTCATGGTGGAACAGAATTTCCGCTTCGCGGCGCCGCTGGCGGACCGCTTCTTCGTGATGGAGCACGGCCGCATCGTGGAGGCCTTCGCCGCCAACGAGCTGGAACGGAAGATGCCCGCGCTCAACGCCCTGCTGGGCGTATAAGGAGACCTTGTCATGGAATTGTTTGGAGTGCCCCTGCCCGCGCTGCTGAGCCAGCTGCTGCTGGGGCTGGTAAACGGATCGTTCTACGCGATCCTGAGCCTCGGGCTGGCCGTGATCTTCGGCCTGCTCAACGTGATCAATTTCGCCCATGGCGCGTTGTTCATGCTGGGCGCTGTGCTGGCGTGGATGGGCCTGAATTACCTTGCGGTCAACTACTGGCTGATGTTGCTGCTGGCGCCGCTGGCGGCCGGTGCGCTGGGCGTGGTGCTCGAGCGCACCATGCTGCGCCACCTGTACCGCTTCGACCACCTGTATGGGCTGCTGCTGACGCTCGGCATCTGCCTGCTGCTCGAAGGCTTGCTGCGTTCGGTCTATGGTGTCTCCGGCCTGCCCTACCCCACACCTGAAGCGCTGACCGGCGTCAGCCAGCTGGGCTTCATGGTGCTGCCCAACTACCGGGCCTGGGTGGTGCTGGCTTCGCTGACGGTGTGCTTCGCCACCTGGTTCATGATCGAGAAGACCCGGCTGGGCGCCTACCTGCGCGCCGGCACCGAGAATCCGCGCATGGTCGAGGCCTTCGGTGTCAACGTGCCGCTGCTGGTGACGCTGACCTATGCCTTCGGCGTTGGCCTGGCGGCGCTCGCGGGCGTGCTCGCCGCGCCGGTGATGCAGGTGTCGCCGCTGATGGGCCAGAACCTGATCATCACGGTGTTCGCGGTGGTGGTGATCGGCGGCATGGGCTCGATCCTCGGCTCGATCTTTACCGGGCTGGGCTTGGGTGTGTTCGAAGGTATCACCAAGGTCTACTACCCCGAAGCTTCCGCGACGGTGGTCTTCGTCGCCATGGTCTGCGTGCTGCTGGTACGGCCGGCCGGCCTGTTTGGAAAGGAGAGATGATGGCAAGCCCCACTTTCGCAACGCGGCCGCTGCTCGCGTACGGACTGCTGCTGGCAGCCCTGCTGCTCGCGCCCTGGCTGGGTGCCTACCCGGTGCTGGTGATGAAGCTGCTGTGCTTCGCGCTGTTTGCCTGCGCCTTCAACCTGCTGCTGGGCTATACCGGGCTGGTGTCGTTCGGCCATGCCGCCTTCTTCGGCGGTGCGGCCTACGCCTGCGGCTACGCGATGAAGTCATTGCAGCTCACACCGGAACTGGCGCTACTGGGCGGCACCGCCTTCGGTGCCTTGCTGGGGCTGGTGTTCGGCGCGCTGGCGATCCGGCGCCAGGGCATCTACTTCGCCATGATCACGCTGGCGCTGGCGCAGATGTTCTACTTCTTCTGCCTGCAGGCCCCGGTCACCGGCGGCGAGGACGGCATGCAGGCGGTGCCGCGCGGCGAGTTGTTCGGCCTGCTGCCGCTGGAGCCCGACCACACCATGTACTACGTCGTGCTGGCGATCACAGTGGCGGCCTTCCTCGGCATCATGCGCATCGTCAATTCGCCCTTCGGGCAGATCCTGCGGGCGATCAAGGAGAACGAGCCGCGCGCCATCTCGCTCGGCTATGACGCAGATCGCTTCAAGCTGCTGGCATTCGTGCTGTCGTCGGCGCTGGCGGGGCTGGCCGGCGCGCTCAAGACCCTGGTGCTGGGCTTCGCCACGCTGACCGATGTCCACTGGATGATGTCCGGCTCCGTGATCCTGATGACGCTGGTTGGCGGCATGGGCACCTTGTCGGGCCCGCTGGTCGGCGCGCTGGTCATTGTCGCGCTGGAGAACAAGCTGGGGGATGCGGGCAATGCGCTGGCGGCGATGACCGGGATCGGCTGGTTCGATACGCTGGGCGAGTCGGTCAGCATGGTGACCGGGCTGATCTTCGTGGTCTGCGTGCTGACGTTCCGCCGCGGCATCATGGGCGAGATCCTGGCGCGGTGGCAGGCACGCCCCGCGCTGCGGCGCGCTGCAGCGGCCACGCCGGGGCGCGCACGCATCAGTCAGGGTTAACGAGGATATTTCGCATCCAAAACATCAGTACACTGACCTTATATATTCAGTATACTGACGAATTCGATTCACGGAGATAACCATGGCATGGATTCACATCGATGCGGCCGATACGCTGCAGAACGACGAGGTGATGCCGCTGACGCTGGGCGATCGCCAGCTTGCCGTCTATCGCAGCGATAACGCGTACTTTGTCACCGACAACGTCTGCACGCACCAGTACGCGCTGCTGTCGGACGGCTACCTGGAAGACGGCTGCATCGAATGCCCGCTGCACCAGGCGCGCTTCGACATCCGCACCGGCAAGGCGATGTGCGCGCCCGCCACCGGCGATATCCGCACCTATCCGGTCAAGATCGAGGACAGCCGGGTGTGGGTCGAGCTGTAAGGGAGCCGGTCATGACACAGCACACTCCCATCCTGATCGTCGGCGCCGGCCAGGCCGGCGCGATGGCCGCGGCCGCGCTGCGCGGCCTTGGCTACGGCGGCCGCATCATCATGGCGGGCGGCGAACGGCATGCGCCGTACGAACGCCCGCCGCTGTCCAAATCCGTGCTCGCTGATGTCGGACAGGATGGCAAGCTCGGCGTGCACCCCGCCAGCTTCTATGCCGACCAGGACATCGATCTGCGGCTCGGCACCTGCGTCACCGCGCTCGATGCCGCGCGGCATGTCGCCCACCTGGCCGACGGCAGCGCCATCGGCTACGACACCTGCCTGCTCGCCACCGGCGGCAATGCGCGCGTGCTGACGGCGCTGCCGCCGGGCACGCCGTACGTGCACTACCTGCGCTCGCTGGACGACGCGGCGCGCCTGCGCGACGCCATGCAGCGCGCTGGCGAGCTTGTGGTGATCGGCGGCGGCTTCCTTGGCCTGGAGACGGCGTCGACTGCTGCGGGCATGGGCCTGAAGGTCACGCTGATCGAGAGCGCGGAGCGCCTGCTGGGCCGCGCCCTGCCGCCGGAGCTTGGCACCTGGCTGGTGAACCGGGTGCGTGCGCAAGGCGTGACCTTGCACCTCGGTTGCGGCATCACGGATTGCCGCACCAGCAGCGATGGCGTGCATCTGCGGCTGGCTCACGGTGCCGTGTTGCGCGCTGCGCTGGTCGTGGTCGCGATCGGCCTGACCCCTGAAGTCGCGCTCGCCACCAGCGCCGGACTGGCGCTCCATCCGCAAAATGGCGGCATTCGGGTCGACGAGCTATGCCGTACCAGCGCACCGGGTCTCCATGCCGCCGGCGACTGCTGCAGCCAGTACCAGCCGCTGTTCGGCACCGAAATGCGGCTCGAGTCGTGGCAAAGCGCCAATGAACAGGCGCGCATCGCGGCGGCATCCATGCTTGGCGTTGAGGCCGAACCCGCGGCGCTGCCGTGGTTCTGGACCGACCAGTTCGGCTGCAACATCCAGATGCTCGGCGGCGTCCATGCGGATCTGCGCTATGCCTGGCGCGGCTGCGCTGCCCACGATGACGCTACCCCGAAATTCATGCTGCTAGGCACTTTCCAGGGCCAGCTGCGCCATGCCATTGCCGTGAATGCCGGTGGCGACCTGCGTCAGCTGCGCGCAGTGGTCGGACAGGACGTCTCGGCATATCTCGCACGCCTGTGCGACGAGGCCCTGCCGCTGCGGCAGATCGTCCGCGAACGGCAGGCGCAAGCCGACCGCGCCATCACAATCTGAAAGGACCCCACATGTACCAGACACAAGCGGTAATCCAGCACACGCTGGGCAAGAAGAACTCCCGACTTGACGAATGCCGCTGGCCCGAGGACGGGCTGAACTACATCCCTGACTGGGTGTACACCAGCCAGGCCGTCCATGACCTGGAGTTGCAGAAGATTTTCCGCGGCCGCTCGTGGAACTATGTCGCGCTCGAGGCGGAAATCCCCGCCGCCGGGGACTTCAAGCGCTCGTACGTCGGCGCGACACCGGTGGTCGTCTCGCGCGCCGAGGACGGCTCGGTCAATGTCTTCGAAAATCGTTGTGCACACCGCGGGGCCGAGTTTTGCCGCCACAGCCAGGGCAACACCAAGGAATTCGTCTGCCCCTACCACCAGTGGTCCTACGACCTGAAGGGCAACCTGCAGGGCGTTCCGTTCAAGCGCGGCGTCAACCGTGCCGGCGGCATGCCCAGGGACTTCCGCAACGAAGACCACGGGCTGGTGAAGCTGCACGTGGCAACGCGCAATGGCGCAATCTTTGCCTCTTACGCGCCCGACATGGAGAGCCTGGAAGACTACATGACGCCGGAGATCCTGAAGGACTTCGACGTGGTCTTCAACGGCAAGCCGCTCAAGGTTCTCGGCTACTACAAGAACGAACTGCCGTGCAACTGGAAGATGTACCACGAGAACCTCAAGGACCCGTACCACGCCACGCTGCTGCACTCCTTCCTGGTGGTGTTCGGCCTGCTGGTGGCGGGCAATGACTCGGCGATGATCGCCGACCCCGTGCATGGCCGCCATGGCACCATGGCATCGGCCAAGAAGGAAGACAAGTACGCAGCCGTCAGCGACGAGAACAAAAAGGAGATGCGCTCCTACCACGAAGGCATGCGCCTCGAGGACGAACGCTTCCTCGAATACGTGCGCGAGTTCGACTCGCCGTGGTCGGTGACGATGCAGACGATCTGGCCGAACCTGATCGTGCAGCGCGAGATGAACACGCTGGGCGTGCGCCAGATTGTGCCCAACGGCCCCGACAGCATGCTGATGCTGTGGACCATGTTCGGCTACGAGGACGATACCGAGGAGATGACGCAGCACCGTTTGCGCCAGGGCAACCTGATGGGCCCAGCCGGCTTCCTCGGCCTGGAGGACAACGAGGCGATGAAGTTCGTGCAGGAAGGCGTGCGCCGCTCCAGCAGCGACCTCAACGTGCTCAAGCTGGACCCGCAGCAGATCGGCACATCCAGCTCACTGATCTCTGAATCCGCGATCCGCGCGATGTACCAGTACTACCGCGGCGTGATGGGGTTCTGAACGCCACCTGACAGGAACCCAAAGCCCTATGAAACCGATGAACTACTCCCTCTATCGCGCGAGCACCCTAGGCACCGCGCGCGCGATCGAACTGCGGCTGGAGATCGATGCCTTCCACGCCGACTATTGCGCGGTGCTGGACGCCGGCCTGGTCGAGCAATGGCCGGGCTTTTTCACCGACGATGCGCTCTACCGCATCACCGCGCGCGAGAATGCCGAACGCGGCCTGCCCGTCGGGCTGGTGTATGCCGAAGGCATCGGCATGATGCGCGATCGCGCCGCGGCCATCGCCAATACGCAGATGTTTGCGCCACGCTACAACCTGCACCTGGTAACCAACACGCGGGTCAGCGCTGAAACGGCCGACGGCGATATCGTGGCGCAGGCCAACTTCATGCTGTTGCAGACGCTGGTGGAGGGCCCCACCACGATCCATCTCGCCGGCACCTATCACGACCGCTTCCGCCGCCAGGACAGCAGGCTGCTGCTGCGCGAGCGGCAAGTCGTATATGACACCACCATCATCGCGAACGATCTGGTCTATCCGGTCTGACGGACATCGCAATGGAAAACGACGGGCCTCGCCCCCGTCGTTGTCGCTTACATGCTTCGCAACACCGTGCGGCTGTACTGGTTGTTGGCCTCCACCAGAGTCGCCAGCAACTCCATGAACACCTCCCGCTGCGCGGGCTTCAATGGCGCCAGCATGCGTTCCTGCGCGCGCGCCATGTCGGCACGCAGCGACGTGACCACGCTCTTGCCTTCGCGCGTCAGGTGCACGTGGCGGGTACGCCGGTCAGCGGGATTCTCGCGACGCTCGACCAGGCCGCGGTCCTCCAGCCGGCGTACCACGTCCATGGTCGTGGTGCGGTCCAGCCCCACTTCCTGCCCCAGCGAGGTCTGGTCCAGCCCCGGCAGAACCGACAACACGGTCAGGATGGCGTACTGGACCGGCGTGATATTGGGCGACTTGCATTCCTCGAAGAACATCGCCACGTGGATCTGGTGAAGCCGCCGCACCAGAAAGCCGGGACGTGCCCACAGCAGTTCCTTGGCAGGATCCGCTTCCGGCACCGCAGTGGCCGTGATGCCGCTTTCACGCGTTGCGCCGCGCTTTGCTCTTGGAGACATTGCCTTCACCGTTTTGTATGCACACTGACAGTATATATGAGGGACGGTAACGGCGATGCCCCCCAGAAACGGCTCGCAGCGCAAGACGCTGGGTCTTGGAGCGCCGCGCCTCAACGCGCGCCGGCGTCGCGGAGAATGCGCTCGATCTGCATATACCCGCGCTGGCGCGCGTGCTGCAGCGGCGAAACCCCATCACCGTCGGCCAGGTTCACGTCGGCCCCAGCCTTGACCAGCAGGCGCACGATCTCGGTATGGGCCGGACCGCCGTTGCCCAGGATGATGGCCTCGAGCAAGGCCGTCCACTTGAGCTTGTTCACGTGGTCCACCGCCACGCCGGCCGCGATCAGCATGCGCACGGTCTCGACGTGGCCGCGCTCGGCGGCGGGGATCAGTGCGGTGCCGCCGTAGCGGTTGGTGCTGCGCAGGTCGGCGCCGTGGGCGAGCGTAAGACGCAGGATCTCGTTGTGGCCGCGCGCGCCGGCATACAGGTAGGGACTGTCGTGGATCGCGTCCTGCGCGTTCACGTCGGCGCCGGCATCGATCAGCACCCGCGCCGCCTGCACGCGGTTGTGGTGCGTGGCCAGCAGCAGCGCGGTGCGTCCCCGCGCATCGCGCGCGTCGATGCTGGCGCCCTGGGCCAGCAGCGCGCTGACCTGCGCGGCGTCGCCGCGCGCCGCGGCCTCGCGCAGTTGTTGCTCGGGCGTTGCGCTCGCGGCAGCGGGGATGGAAGTCAGCATGGCAATGAACAGGGACAGGGCAACGAGCAGGCGCGCCGGCAGCATGGGGAATCCTTTCAGCGAATGCACCATGGGCGAGGTGAGGGCGAGGTGCAGGAAGACATCGGCCGCATTCTGGCACGCCGCCCGCGGCACGCGAAGTTAAGGATTCGAATGCGCGCCAGTGCCAACCGCAATGGCCAGCCGGCGCCCGAATACGCTCTATAACAACCCGCGCCACCCTCGCTGCGCAAGCTGGCCTATAGTCGCGAGGCCCGCATCACGTCCGCCTGCGCGGGCCAGGCCTGAACGGAGACAACGCGTGTCGACAACCGAAGCCTATCTGCTGGATGCCATCCGCCTCGCCATGGAGAACGTGCGCGAGCGCAATACCTGGCCCTTTGGCGCCGTGGTGGTCAAGGACGGCACGGTGCTGGCCCGCGCGGTCAACGAGGTTGATGCCACCTGCGACCCCAGCGCGCATGCCGAGATGCAGGCAGTGCGCGCCGCCAGCCGCGCACTGGGCAAGCCCGACCTGAGCGGCTGCACCGTGTACGCCAGCGGCTATCCCTGCCCGATGTGCCTGACCGCGATGTACCTGGCCGGGGTCGAGGCAGTCTACTACGCGTATTCCAACGAGGATGGCGCCCCTTACGACCTGTCGGCCGAGCGCGGCTACGTCGAGCTGGCCCGTCCGCTCGAGCAGCGCGAGATGAAGCTGGCCTACGTGCCGGCGCGCGACGAGGGCGTCGACCTGTACCAGGCCTGGCGCGCGCGACAGGGCCAGTAAGCGCGGCCGGGCAGGATCGGAAGCGGTTAGTCGGGATCGGACCGGCTGCGGCTGCCTTGCCCACGATGCCGGCATGGCCATCGCTTTGTCACCGGGGCCGGCTAATATGGGAATGACGCCGATGCGACGTTGGGTCACATGTAACGGCCTGCGGTAGCAAGGAACCGCGCGCGGAGCATCCCGTCAAACCAGGAATTGCGCGAGACACCACCTGCACGGCGCCGCTGGACTGCGTCAGTGCAGCGCAGCATGCGCCGCGTCGTCTCGGCAATCCCAGTGTTACGCCTTCCCGCCGGCGGCGATGCCGCCGCGCAGACTCCCAGCAAACGCCCCCCTCTAGCCAAGGAGACGAACGTGCTGAGCCCGCATGAACTTGCCACGCTGCTATTGCTGAGCGATGGCCCCGATTCCCTCGATTCCACCGATTCCCGCCAGATCGATCCCACCGACCTCAAGGCCCTGGTCGACAAGCAGTTCGTTCACCTCGAAGTCCTGCACGGCTGCCGACAGGCACCGCGCATCACCAGCCACGGCTATTCCATGCTCAAGGCCATGGGACGCTGACACCGCGGCCCAGGCTGCGGCGGCAAGCGCCGTCGGGCCCACTCGCAACCCACGGAGGCCACCATGACCACGGGCCCGGCCCCTGATGCCGGCGCCCCGGCAGACCCCGACGCGGCGCGCCGCCGCTTCCTGCGCGACCTGGGCCTGCTGGCCGCGGCCGGCATCGCGCCGGGCACGGCCGCGGCGGCAACGCCCGCGGCCTGCCTGTTGACGCCGGCCGCCACCGAGGGCCCGTTTTACCTGGACGATGCCCTGGTGCGCGCCGATATCCGCGACGACCGCCCCGGCCAGCCCCTGCGCGTGCGCATCCGGGTGGTCGACGCCGGGCGTGGCTGCGCGCCGGTGGCGGGTGCCCTGGTCAGCATCTGGCACTGCGATGCGCAAGGCCACTACAGCGGCGAGGGCCGCGGCAACCGGCAGGCGCGCTTCCTGCGCGGGGTCCAGCCGGCGGACAGCGACGGCGTCGCCACCTTCACCTCGATCTATCCCGGCTGGTACCCGTCGCGCGCCATCCATATCCACTTCAAGGTGCTGCTCGGGCGCACCGAAGCGTTGACCAGCCAGCTTTATTTCAGCGACGCGCTCAACCGGGAAATCCTGGGCAGCCATCCGGCTTACCGTGCGCACGGCGTGCCGTCGCGCGCCACCGTGCAGGACCCCATCGCGGGTGCGCGTCCCAACCTGATGGCGGTGCGCCAGGCTGCCGACGCGGCGGGGTTGCTCGAGGCCAGCTTCACGGTCGGCATCGCGCGCGCCTGAGCCCGCGGCAGGCGCGCCCCTCCCGCGCGCAAAGTGCGCCGGCGCACACCGCGCGGGTAATCCCTAGATTGTGGTTCCCTGTGCCTTTCCTACCATGAAGGGAATCACGGGCCACCTGCCCGGCACCCCTGCCTGTCCGCAGGCCTGCCGCGCGTCCGCTGGCCCCGCATGCTCCAGCTTTTCCCGACTTTTCCGGTGTTCGCGTCAGTGGCGAGTGGCCTCGGTCCCCATGGCCGGCACGCTCGCGGGTAGTCCCACACTCATCAGAGGGAGACGGTCATGGCATCCAGGGCGAGGAAATCAGATGGGCGGAGCAGTGGCGAGAGCAGCGGCAAGGGCAGCGGCGTCTCCCGGCGCGGCTTCCTGGGCGGCGCCGCCGGCGCCGCCGCGGGGGCGGCCGCCATGGGCTTCCCGGCCATCGTCAAGGCGCAGGGGCCGGTCACGATGCGCTGGCAGAGTACCTGGCCGACCAAGGATATTTTCCACGAGTTCGCCGGCGACTTCGTCACCAAGGTGAACGACATGTCGGGCGGCGATCTCAAGATCGAGCTGCTGCCGGCGGGCGCGGTGGTCAAGGCCTTCGACCTGATCGACGCAGTCAGCAAGGGCACGCTGGACGGCGGCCATGGCGTGATCGCGTACTGGTACGGCAAGAATTCGGCGCTGGCGCTGTGGGGCTCGGGGCCGGCCTGGGGCATGGATCCGAACATGCTGCTGGCCTGGCACAAGTACGGCGGCGGCAAGGAACTGCAGCAGGAGATCTACCGCAGCCTGAACCTGGACGTGGTCTCGTTCCTGTACGGTCCGATGCCGACCCAGCCGCTGGGCTGGTTCAAGAAGCCCATCACCAAGCCGGAAGACTTCAAGGGGCTGAAGTTCCGCACCGTCGGGCTGTCGATCGATATCTTCACCGGCCTGGGCGCCGCGGTGAACGCGCTGCCGGGCGCGGAGATCGTGCCCGCGCTGGACCGTGGCCTGCTCGATGCGGCGGAGTTCAACAACGCCAGCTCCGACCGCGCGCTGGGCTTCCAGGACGTGTCCAAGGTCTGCATGCTGCGCAGCTTCCACCAGAGCTCGGAACAGTTCGAGATCCTGTTCAACAAGAAGCGCTACGACGCGTTGCCGGCGAAACTCAAGGCGCTGATCGCCAACGCCGTGGACGCGGCCTCGGCCGACATGTCGATGAAGGCGATCGACCGCTATTCCAAGGACTACCAGGCGCTGCAGCAGCAGGGCGTGAAGTTCTACGCCACACCGAACTCGGTGCTGCAGGCGCAGCTGAAGATCTGGGACGAGATCGTGGCGCGCAAGGAAAAAGAGAACCCCATGTTCAAGAAGGTCAATGATTCGATGAAGGCCTTCGCGCAGCGCTCCACGCGCTGGCAGAACGACACCAACGTCGACTACCGGCTGGCCTCCAGCCATTACTTCTCCAAGCGCAGCTGAGCCCCCCGGGACGCGCTCCGTGCAACGCCTGCTGCTGCGCATCGACTGGCTCAGCACCTTCGTCGGCCAGGCCGCCTCGTGGCTGATCATCGCGCTCACGCTGATGATCAGCTACGAGGTGTTCTCGCGCTATGCGCTGGGGGCGCCGCACGCCTGGGTGTTCGACGCCAGCAACATGCTGTACGGCACGCTGTTCATGCTCGCGGGCGCCTACACGCTGGCCAAGCGCGGCCACGTGCGCGGCGATATCCTCTACGGCTTCCTGTCGCCGCGGATGCAGGCCGGCATCGACCTGGTGCTGTACCTGGCCTTCTTCTTCCCCGGCGTGATCGCGCTGGCCTGGGCCGGCATCGACTTCTTCGAGGTCTCGCTGGCGCAGAACGAACACTCCTCCATCGCCGCCGACGGTCCACCGATCTATCCGTTCAAGGCGGTGATCCCGGTGGCCGGCGCGCTGCTGCTGCTGCAGGGCGTGGCCGAGACCATCCGCTGCGTGCTGTGCCTGCGCACCGGCAACTGGCCGCTGCGCGAAGGCGATGTCGAGGAAGTCGACGTCGACAAGCTCAAGGAGATGGTGCAAGGCACGCCCACGGCAGAACTGGCCGAGGCTCCGCCACCGCGCGACAACCCGCCGGGAGCCGGCCGATGAGGAAGGAACTGTGGTTCGGTGTGAGCCTGATGGCGCTGATCATCGGCGCCGTGGTGTGGTTCATGCCCGCTCCGGGGGACTGGACCAACGGGCACCTGGGGCTGCTAATGCTGGCGCTGATCGTGGTGGCGATCATGCTGGGCTTTCCGACGGCGTTCACACTGATGGGCATGGGCGTGCTGTTTGCCTGGCTGGCGTACCGCGACGCCAACCCGGAGATCGCGGTGCAGCAGACGCTCGACCTGATGGTGCAGCGTGCTTATGCGGTGATGACCAACGATGTGCTGATCTCGGTCCCGCTGTTCGTGTTCATGGGCTACCTGGTCGAGCGCTCGAACCTGATCGAGAAGCTGTTCCGCAGCCTGCACCTGGCGCTGGCCTGGATCCCGGGCTCGCTGGCGGTGGCCACGCTGGTCACCTGCGCGATCTTCGCTACCGCCACCGGCATCGTCGGCGCGGTGGTCACGCTGATGGGCCTGCTGGCCTTCCCCGCCATGCTGCGCGCGGGCTACAGCACCTCGATGTCGGCCGGCGCGGTCACCGCCGGCGGCTGCCTCGGCATCCTGATCCCGCCTTCGGTGCTGCTGATCGTCTACGGCGCCACCGCGGGCGTCTCGGTGGTGCAGCTCTATGCCGGGGCGTTCTTCCCGGGCCTGATGCTGACCGGACTCTACGTCCTCTACATCGTGCTGCTGGCCAAGCTCAAGCCCGCGCTGGCGCCACCGCTGCCCGAGTCCGAACGCGTGGTGCCGCTGCCGCCGGTGGCGCGCACGCTGGAAGCGCGCGGCGCCACCCATGCGCTGCCGGCGCTGGGCGCTGGCCTGATGCGTGCGCTCAAGGGGCCGCGCAACGCGGAGGTGCCAAGCGCCGTGTTCGCGCGCCAGCTCGGCATCGTACTGCTGCCGGCGCTGGCGACGGCGCTGGTGATGGGCACGATCTACAGCGCGGTGACGGCGCCGGCGGCGAGCGTCGCCGTCGAGTCGCCGCTGTCGCTGGGCGGCGCCGAGGAAAGCAGCGCGGCGGTGGACGACCTGGCGGCGCCGCCGTCGGAAGAACCGGCGGCGCCCGCCGCCGCGCCACCCGCCACACCGGCTGCACCGGCCACGCCCGCGGCACCGGCAACGCCCGCCGCCACCGGCGTGGATGCCAGCCCGGCAACGCCGCCTGCCGCCGCGGCCGTCACCGCACCGCGCTGGTTCTGGATCACGCTGGCGGTGGTGGGGCTGCTGCTGGTGTATTTCTACTGGCGCTTCAGCTTTGCGCGGGTGGAAATCTTCAAGATGCTGCTGACGTCGTTCTTCCCGCTGGCGCTGCTGATCCTGGCGGTGCTGGGCTCGATCGTGTTCGGCCTGGCCACGCCCACCGAGGCCGCCGCGGTCGGCTCACTCGGCGGCGCGCTGCTCGCGGCCGCCTACCGCCAGCTGAACTTCCGCGTGCTCAAGGAATCGGTGCTGCTGACCGCCAAGACCAGCGCCATGGTGTGCTGGCTGTTCGTGGGCTCGTCGATCTTCTCGGCCGCGTTCGCGCTGCTGGGCGGGCAGGCGCTGGTCGAGCAATGGGTGCTGTCGATGAACCTGTCGCCGGTGCAGTTCATGATCCTGGCGCAACTCATCATCTTCCTGCTGGGCTGGCCGCTGGAGTGGACCGAGATCATCATCATCTTCATGCCGATCTTTATCCCGCTGCTGGACAACTTCGGCATCGATCCGCTGTTCTTCGGGCTGCTGGTGGCGCTGAACCTGCAGACCGCCTTCCTGTCGCCACCGGTGGCCATGGCGGCGTTCTACCTGAAGGGCGTGGCGCCGCCTCACGTCACGCTGAACCAGATCTTCCTCGGCATGCTGCCGTTCATGGGCATCCAGCTGATTGCGCTGGTGCTGCTCTACGTCTTCCCCGAAATCGGCCTCTGGCTGCCGACCGTGCTGTACCGTTGAGCGCCGCGGCATCAGCGCCGCGGCACCCGTTTCCTATACTGGTTGGCAATGCCAACCGAAACCGCCCTCGCCAGCCCGCCCCCCGACACCACCTTCCGCACCGACATTCCCGGGCGGCTCGACCGCCTGCCGTGGTCGCGCTGGCACTGGCGCGTGGCGATCGCGCTGGGCGTGGCGTGGGTGCTCGATGGCCTCGAAGTCACGCTGGTCGGCTCGGTCGGCGCGGTGCTGGAGCGGCCCGATACGCTGGGGCTGAGCGCGACCGAGGTGGGCTGGTCGGGCTCGCTCTACATCGCCGGCGCGGTGCTGGGTGCGCTGGTGTTCGGGCGCATGGCCGACCGGCTCGGCCGCAAGCGGCTGTTCCTGGCCACGCTCGCGGTCTACATGGTGGCGACGCTGGCGACCGCCTTCGCGCCCGACTTCGCCTTCTTTGCCGCCTGCCGCTTCTGCACCGGCCTGGGCATCGGCGGCGAGTATGCCGCCATCAATTCCGCCATCGACGAACTGATCCCCGCGCGCGTGCGCGGCCGCGTGAACCTGGCCATCAACGGCAGCTTCTGGCTGGGCGCGGCGCTCGGCGCCGGGCTCAGCCTGGTGCTGCTGGATGCGCGCGTATTCGGCCCGGTGTGGGGCTGGCGCGCCTGCTTCGCGCTCGGTGCGGTGCTGGCGATCGCGATCGTGCTGGTGCGCCGGCATGTGCCGGAGAGCCCGCGCTGGCTTGCCACGCACGGCCGGCTCGACGAGGCCGAGCGCATCATCGCCGCGATCGAGGCCGAAGTACGCGCCAGCCACGGGCCGCTGCCGCCGGTGTCGCCCGATTGCGCGGCGGTGGCGATGCGCCGGCGCGCAGCCCCGGGCGTGGGCGAGGTCATGCGCCTGCTGCTGCGGCGTTTTCGCCAGCGCAGCCTGATCACGCTGGCGCTGATGGTGGCGCAGGCCTTCTTCTACAACGCGATCTTCTTCACCTATGCGCTGGTGCTGTCGCGCTTCTATGGCGTGCCGGAAGCGCGCGTGGCGCTGTACATCTTTCCATTCGCGCTCGGAAATGCGCTGGGGCCACTGCTGCTGGGCCCGCTGTTCGACCACGTCGGGCGCCGGCGCATGATCGCCGCCACCTACGTGCTGTCCGGCATTGGCCTCGCCTTGACCGGCTGGGCCTTCGTGCAGGGCTGGCTCGACGCGCGCGCGCAGGCGCTGTGCTGGTCCGCCGTGTTCTTCCTCGCCTCCGCCGCGGCCAGTTCCGCCTACCTGACCGCGAGCGAGGTGTTTCCGCTGGAAATGCGCGCGCTGGCGATCTCGGTGTTCTACGCCGTCGGCACCGGCACCGGCGGCTTTATCGCGCCGCTGCTGCTGGGCGCATTGATCGAGAGCGGCAGCCGCGAAGCGGTGGCGGCGGGCTACGGCTTCGGCGCGGCGCTGGTGATCGTGGCCGGGCTGCTGGCCTTGCGCTTCGGCATCGATGCCGAACGCCGTCCGCTCGAGCATATCGCGCCGCCGCTCGGCAGCGACGATTAGCGCCTCTGCGCGCGCCCGTTGCGCTGCCGTATTAAGCAGTGCTACAGCCTCCTCTTACACATTCTTACAGCAAGCGAAGGGGCAACTGACTAGCCTTAACTCACCTGCGGCGGCCTGAGTGCGTGAATCTTTGCTTCAGCGGGCCGCCAAGTCTTGGCCATCGACTGGCCATTGTTCAACTCTGCCTGGATGAAGCCGGGCAACTCCACGGGCTGCGCGCCGCTGCATGCGGTATGCCGGTTCGATTGCAAAGTGCGCCGATACGGCCCAGCCACATCGCGCGTGCTGCAGACAACAAGCTGAATTGGGGACTTGCAAGCCGGGCACCGCGCGACAGCCCTTGCGCGACGCCACACGCTTGCCTGACGGATACGCTCGCCCGGCATCCATGCGCCGGATGCCGGCGGGGATGCTTTTTGACTTTGCTTGCCGGAGAACAACACCATGGCCGACCAGCGCAACAACCCGCCGCCGCGCCCACATTCACTGACCCCGGCCCCGCTGCGCCAACCCCAGGGCGACGGCCTGGTGCAGCGCCCGCAGCCGGTCGCCGTGCCGCTGTGGCACATCGTGCCTCGCATGGCCGGCTACGGCGTGGTGCTGTTCATCATCTGGGCCGTACTGACGATCATGTTTCCAAATGTGTTTACGCGCTCGTCGGAGCGCGCGGTGGTGAACAGCCCCGTCAGCCTGGTGACGTCGCCGGTCGAAGGCGTGGTGATGAAGCAGATGGTGGCCGCGGGCCAGCCCTTCACCGCCAACCAGGCGCTGATGGTGGTGCAGAACCCTAACATCGACCGTTCGCTGCTGGTCGACCTGACCGGCAAGAAGCTCGACAACCAGCAGCGCTATGACTCGGCCAAGGCGCGGCTGGAAAGCAACCGCCGGCTGATGGCCGCCACCGAGCAGGACCTGCAGCGCTATAACAGCGCCGCGCAACGCGAGCACGCCGCGCGCGTGCGCGCGCTGGAAGCGCGGCTGGCATCGGCCAAGGCGCAGGAAGACCAGCAGCAGGAAGTGGTCAACCGCAACCAGAGCATGCAGTGGGCCGGCGCGGTCAGCGAGGCCTATACCAATGCCTCGCGCTACCAGCTGTCGATGCTGTCCAATGCCAAGGCCGCGGCCAAGGCCGAGCTCGACAACGCCATCGGCGAGAGCCAGGCCTCGCGCAACAAGGTCTATGCGTCGTCCACCGACGGCCCCAGCGCCACGCTTGCGCAGCGCCGCCAGGTGCTGGGCGCGGAAGCGGCACAGCTGACTGCCGAGCTGGAGCAGCTGGAAGCCTACGGCAAGTCGGTCGACGAGATGATCGCCACCGAGCAGGAACGCATCGACCGTCTCTCCAACCTGGAGATCCGCTCGCCCGAGCCCGGCACCATCGAAGACCTGATCGCGCAGCCGGGCATGCGCGTCGCCGCCGGCGCCACGCTGGCGCGCGCCAGCAACTGCGCGCAGACGCGCGTGGTGGCGGTATTCCCGCGCAGCCTCAGCGACAACCTGCTGCCCGGTGCGCGCCTGAACGTGCAGGTCGACGGCGTGCCCACGGCGCTGCCGGCCTCGGTGGCCGAGGTGCTGCCGCGCGCGCCGGACGGCGACCAGGCGCGCTACTTCGTGCCGTTCCCGCCGATCGAGAAGAACGAGATCTACGTCATCGCCAAGCTCGACCGCCCGCTCGGCAACCTGCCGGCGAAGGCCGGCGCGGCCTCCGGCAGCGCGGCCGCGCCCGCCACCGCGGGCACGGCGCCGTCGGCGGCGCAATCCGGCCATTGCGGCATGGGCCGCTGGGCGCGCGTCACGCTGAACCAGAGCTGGCTGGGCCAGTTGCGGGCCTCGCTGTAAGCGTCGGTCCAAAGGAGAGCCGGATGCGACTGCCGATCCCGACCGCACGCCTGCCCCGCATGGTCGCCGGCGCGCTGCTTCCCGCCGTGCTGGCGTTGTCGCCGGCCGTTGTCCGCGCCGCGAATCCCGTGGAACCCGCGCAGCAGGCGTTGCTGGCCGAAGGCTGCAAAGCGCTGGCCGAGCAGGTCGCCCGCGCCGGTGGCAACGGCCCGCTGTTCCTCGCCAGCTATGAGCCCGCGCCCGGCGGCGAGCCGCTGGCGCCGGCGCTGCGCAATGCCGCCTTTGTCTACGACAACGCGCTGGCCGGCATCGCGCTGGTGGCGTGCAAGCGGCCGGCCGAAGCGCGCCGCATTGCCGACGCCGTGCTGCAGGCCGCCCGCCAGGACCGCCATTTCCGCGACGCGCGCCTGCGCAACGCCTACCGCGCGGGGCCATTGCCGGCGGGCCCGGCGCCGCTGCCCGGCTGGTGGGACGAACCCAGCAAGCGCTGGTTTGAAGACGCCTATCAGGCCGGCACTGCTACCGGCAATGTGGCCTGGGCCGCGCTGCTGCTGCTGGCGGTGCATGACGCCACGCGCGATGCGCGCTATCTCGACGGCGCCGCGGCGCTGATGGGCTGGGTGCATGCCACCGTGCCGGATCCCGCCGCGCCGGCCGGCTATATCGGCGGCTTCTTCGGCCACGAGCCCAAGCAGATCCGCCAGGGCTGGAAATCGACCGAGCACAACGTCGACACCTATGCCGCGTTCAGCTGGCTGGCCAGCCTGCGCAACGATCCGCGCTGGCGCGACGGCGCGGCGCGCTCGCGCGGCTTTGTCAGCGCCATGTGGCAGCCGCGCGAGGGCCGCTTCATCATCGGCACGCATGACGACGGCCGCGCGCCCAACGCCGGCCCGTCGGCGCTCGACGCGGTGCTGTGGCCGCTGATCGCCTTCCCCGACCCGCCGCAGGACTGGCGCCGCAACCTGGCCTGGGTTGAAGCGAAACACCGCGCCGGTGCCGGCTACGGCTTCAAGGGCAGCCCCGACGGCATCTGGACCGAAGGCACCGGACAGGCCGCGCTGGTGCTGCAGGCCGCGGGCCAGGCGCAGCAGGCCGCGCCGCTGTGGCCGCTGCTGCGCGCGCAACGCGCGCCGTCCGGCATGCTCTACGCCACGCCGCAGGCGCGCGTCAGCACCGGGCTGTCGATCGGTCCCACCTCCACCACCGAGGACTTCCACTACTTCCACCTGCCGCATCTGGGCGCCACCGCCTGGGCGGTGCTGGCCGCCGCGCGCTGGAACCCGTTCCGCCCGGGCGGCTGCCTGGAGCCGTCCTGCCCGCCGCCGGCGATTGCCGCCGCCGGCACCGCCAGCCCCACCCCCGACAAGGACTGACGATGTTCGCCCTCTTCCTGGAAAACCAGACGCTGCTGGTCATCAACGGCGGCGTGCTGCTGGCGGTGGTGCTGCTGTCGCTGCTGTGCCGGCATGACCGTGCGGCGGACCGCATCCTGTTCGGCGGCGTCACCGCGCTGCTGCTGTGCGTGTACCTGACCTGGCGCGTGCGCGAAACCCTGCCCGACTGGCAGATGAACTTCGCCAGCGTCTGGGCCCATGCGTTCTTTGCCTTCGAATGCATGACGCTGGCCTATACGCTGCTGTCGATCGTGGTGCTGTCCCGCACCAGCAACCACACGCCGGATGCGGACGCGGGCGAAGCCGGGCTGCGCCGCGCGCGGCAGGTGCCGCCGGTGGACATCTTCATCGCCACCTACAACGAAGGGCTGGAGATCCTGGAGAAGACCATCGTCTCCGCGCTGGCGATCGACTATCCGGACTTCCGCGTCTGGGTGCTCGACGACACCCGCCGCGACTGGCTGCGCGAGTTCTGCGAGCGCGTCGGCGCCAACTACGTGACGCGTCCCGATAACGCCCACGCCAAGGCGGGCAACCTCAACAACGGCCTGCGCCACAGCGCCGCCGCCGGCGGCGCGCCCTACATCCTGGTGCTGGACGCGGATTTCGCGCCCCATCGCAACATCCTGCTGCGCACCGTGGGGCTGTTCGACGACCCGCGCGTGGGCGTGGTGCAGACGCCCCAGTTCTACTACAACGCCGATCCGATCCAGTACAACCTGCGCGCCACCGAATGCTGGGTCGACGAGCAGCGCGCCTTCTTCGACGTGATGCAGCCGGCCAAGGATGCCTGGGGCGCGGCGTTCTGCATCGGCACCTCGTTCGTGGTGCGGCGCGACCTGATCGAGCTGATCGGCGGCTTCCCCACCGGCACCGTGACCGAGGACATCCACCTGACCTACCGGCTGCTGCCGCACGGCTATATCACGCGCTGGCTCAACGAGCGCCTGAGCGTGGGCCTGTCGGCCGAAGGCCTGCCCGAGTACATCAGCCAGCGCAGCCGCTGGGGGCTGGGCACGATCCAGGTGGCGCTGACCGCCGACGGGCCGCTGCGCGGGCGCGGCTACACCGGCATGCAGCGCCTGCACTATGTGCATGGGCTGCTGCACTGGCTGTCGCGGCCGTTCACGCTGATGCTGCTGGCGGGGCCGCTGCTGTACTGGTACTTCGGCGTCTCGACGCTGTACGGCGAGCCGCTGCAGTTCCTGGCCTACGGCCTGCCCGCGCTGGTGGCGTACTGGGCCTACAGCATCTGGATCACCGGGCAGCGCGCGCTGCCGATCTTTACCGAGGTGACGCAGATCGTCGCGGCGCTGGCGGTGACCGCGTCGCTGGTCAGCGCCATGTTCAAGCCGTTCGGACGGCCCTTCAAGGTAACCAACAAGGGGCTGGACCGTTCCAAGCTGGTGATCCACGGCAAGTTCGCCGCGCTGTACGCCGGCTTGCTGGGGTTCTCCGCGCTGGGGCTCGGCCGCGCGCTGATGGTCGACCCCGACGCGCAAGGGCTGGTCTTCAACACGATCTGGACCGGGGTCGCGCTGATGCTGTACCTGGCCTCCCTGCTGGTATGCGTGGAACTGCCGCGGCCGCGCAAGGAAGAGCGCTTTCCGCACCATGCCGCCGCGCTGCTGCGTGTCGACGGACGCGAGTACCGCGTCACCACCAAAGACCTGTCCTGCAACGGCGTGGCCGTGATCACGCCGCTGGCGCCGGCCTTCCCCGCCGGCATGGAAGGCGCGCTGTGGCTGGCGCAGACCGGCTGGATCCCGTGCCGCGTGGTACGCCGCGACGGCCAGCTGCTGGGGATCGCGCTGCATACCAGCATGGCCGCGCGCCACGCGCTGATCCGGCTGCTGTTCACCGACCCCGCCCACAACATTGCCCGACAGGGGCAGCCCAGGCTGGCGATCTCGCGCTTCATGCGGCGCGCGCTGATGGGCTGACCCCTGCTGCTACCTGTCTTTCTCTCTCCGGAACCATCCATGCGAAGCCTGCCCCGCCCCCGCCGTGCCCACCTGCCGCCACGCCTGCTGCTGCCCGGCGCGCTAGTCCTGGCGCTTGCCGCGTGCACGCTGGAGCCGCAATACCAGCGCCCCGAAGCCCCGATCCCGTCGGCGTGGCCCGACGGCGCGGCCTACCGCACCTCGCAGGCCAAACCGGCCAACGGCACCGCGCAGCCGGGCCAGCCGGCGCAGCGCCCCGGCCCGTCGGCCGCCGACCTGGGCTGGCGCGATGTCTTCGTCGACCCGCAACTGCGCCAGCTGATCGAGCTGGCGCTGGCCAACAACCGCGACCTGCGCATGGCCACGCTGGCCATCGACGAAGCCCGCGCGCTGTACCAGATCCAGCGCGCGGCGCAGTTCCCCACCGTGGAAGGCAGTGCCGGCGTGGTGTCGCAGCGGCTGCCGCAGCGGCTGCGCGCGGCGGGACAGTCGCCGCAGATCACCACCTACAACGCCGGCATCGGCCTGACCGCGTTCGAGCTGGATTTCTTCGGCCGCGTGCGCAGCCTCAAGCATGCCGCGCTGGAGGAATACATGGCCACCGAAGAGGCGCGCCGCAGTGCGCAGATCAGCCTGGTGGCGGAAGTGGCCAACGCCTACCTGACGCTGCGCGCCGACCGCGCGCTGCTGCAGCTGTCGCAGGACACGCTCAAGACCCAGCAGGACGCGGCGGAAATGGTCCGGCGCGGGCACCAGGTGGGGGCGATGGCGCAGCTGGACCAGCATCGCGCGCAAACCCAGGTGCAGACCGCGCAGGTTGGCGTGGAGCAGTACACCCGCCAGGTCGCGCAGGACGAGAATGCGCTGGCGCTGCTGATCGGCGGACCGCTGCCCAAGTCGGTGCTGGAGGCCGGTGCCGCGCCCGCGACTCCGAATGCCCCCGCGCCGGACCCGCTCGACGCGCGCATGCTGATGCGCGAGTTCCCCGAAGGGCTGCCATCGAGCGTGCTGGTGCGCCGGCCCGACATCCTCGACGCCGAGCACCGGCTCAAGGCCGCCAACGCCAATATCGGCGCGGCGCGCGCGGCGTTCTTCCCGCGCATCTCGCTGACCGGCGCGCTGGGCGTGGCCAGCAGCAGCCTGGCCGGCTTGTTTTCGGGCGGCATGGCATGGGTCTTTGCGCCGCAGCTGACGGTGCCGATCTTCGATGCGGGGCGCAACCGCGCCGGCCTCGATGCGGCCAACGTGCGCAAGGACATCAACGTCGCCAACTACGAGAAGACCATCCAGACCGCGTTCCGCGAAGTGGCCGACAGCATGGCGGCACGCGCCACCTACGAGCGCCAGGTGCAGGCGCAGGAAGCGCTGGTGCGCGAAGGCAGCGAGACCCGGCGGCTGTCGGAGATGCGCTTCAAGAACGGCGTGGACGACTACTTCGGCGTGTTCGACGCGCAGCGCCAGCTCTACGCCGCGCAGCAGGCGCTGATCACCTACAAGCTGGCCGGGCTGACCAGCCGCGTGTCGCTGTACAAGGCACTTGGGGGTGGCTGGCGCGAAGTGACCGAGGCCGCGCCAGTGGCCGGCGGCGGCACCAACGCGGCGCCCGCCGCCCGCCCGCAAGCGGCGGCACGGCCCCAGGCCGTCGCGCAACCGCAGGCCATCGCACAGCCTCAAGCCGTTGCGCAACCGCAGGCCGTCGCACCGCCTCAAGCCGTCGCACAGCCGCAGGCCGTCGCACCGCCTCAAGCCGTCGCACAGCCGCAGGCCGTCGCGCAGCCTCAAGCCGTCGCACAGCAACAGCCGGTCCCGCAGCCCGCGGCGCAAACCCAGGCGCCGGTAGCCGCTCCGGCGACGGTCCAGCCAGCCCCGGTCGCCACCGCGCCGCGCTGAGGCTGCGCGCGGCGGCCCGGGGCACTGGTCAAAAGTACTTCAGCCAGCGCCAGTCCCGCCGCCTCGCCTTCAGCGCCGCGAACCAGCGCACCGCCGGCCACAGCATCAGCGCCAGCACCGCTGCCACCAGCCACAGCTGCCAGACATGGTCGAAGCCGAACACGCGGCCCTGGTTCAGCCCCCAGCGGTACACGCAAAGCTGGTACAGGCCCTGCAGCACATACAGGTGCAGCAGGTAGAAGAACATCGGCACCGCGCCGAACACCGCCAGGCGACGCGCCGGCCGGCCGCCCTGCGCGCGCTCCAGCCAGGCCAGCAGCAGGCAACCCGTGCCCAGCGTCAGCAGCAGGAACAGCAGCGACGGCGGGTACTTGGTGACGTTGAGGAAGCTCATCGCGGTATGCAGGGCATCCGCGCCGGGCATCCATTGCTGTTCCTGCCCGTAACCGTTGCGCGCGCGCAGCCACGCAAACCCGGCCAGCCCGGCCAGGCCGCAGGCGGTCAGCCGCAGCTGGCGCGCGTGGGCAGGCATGGCCGCGGCAAACCACGGCCCGGCCGCATAGCCCAGCGCAATCACGCCGATCCACGGCAGCACCGGATATGAGGTGCGGACCCGCAGGCCATCGGCCACCTCGAGCCAGGTGCGGTCGTGCAGGATCGCCCAGGGCACGTGCCAGGCACTGTCAGTGGCGAAGTGCAACGGGCTCAGCAAGTTGTGCCCCGCCACCAGTGCAACGCCCAGCACAACCAGCGCCGCGCGCGGCAGCCATACCAGCGCCGCCAGCGCCATCATGCTCAGGCCGATGGCCCAGATTACTTGCAGGTAGATCACCTGCGGCGGCAGGCGCCAGGTCCAGGCAAAGCCCACCAGGGTCAGCTCCAGCAGCACCAGGAACAGGCCGCGCTTGAGCAGGAAGCCGCTGAGCGCGCGCCGGTCGTGCCCGGCGTTGCCGTAGAGCCAGGCCGACACGCCCGCCAGCGCGATGAACACCGGCGCGCACAGGTGGGCCAGCAGCCGCGAGAAGAACAGCGCCGGCGAGGTGGCGGCAACATCCATCGGATCGGCAACCGGTACATGCAGGAAGAACATGTCGCGCACATGGTCCAGCAGCATGACCAGGATCACCAGCCCGCGCAGGGCGTCGATGGACAGCAACCTGCCGCCGGCGGGCCGCGCCAGCCCGGCAAACGCGGTTCCGGCCGGCAGGCTTCGGGATGCGGCGGTCCGCGCCAGGGGTGTCGGCATCATCGGTTCCTCGTCAGTAGCTCAGCTGCACGCCCAGCCGCACGCTGCGGCCCGCGCCCGGCGCCACCCACAGGCTGCTGTACGAGCTGGCGTAATAGGTCTTGTCGAACAGGTTGCCGACGTTGAGCGATACGCGCACGTGGCGGCTGTATTGCCAGTAGCCGTGCAGGTCCACCAGCACGTAAGCCGGCAAGGAGAAGCTGTCCTGCACGTCGCCCGGGCGCCGTCCGACGTAGCGCAGGCCGGCGCCCGCCCCGTAGCGCTGCCCCACCGGCGCCGCGTCTTCATACATCGCCAGCAGGCTGGCGCTGGTGCGCGGGACGTTGGACAACGGCGTGCCGGGGGCGAGGCGGGTGTCCTGCGTGATCTCGGCATCGGTCAGCGCGAAACTGCCCGACACGCGCCAGTGGTTGCCGAGCTGCCCGGCCACATCGAGCTCTACGCCGCGGCTGCGTGCTTCGCCGGCGGCGACATAGAACGACGGATCGGCCGGGTCGGCGGCCAGCACATTGCGCTTGCGGATCTCGAACACCGCCAGCGTGGCGCCGGTGCGGCGATCGTCGCTGTCGAACTTGACGCCGGCCTCGAGCGCGCGGCCGCGCTCCGGGTCGAACGGCTGGCCGGCGGCATCGCTGCCGGCATTGGGCCGGAACGACTGGCTGGCATTGGCGAACAGCGACAGGTTATTGCTCGCCAGGTAGCTCACCCCCACGCGCGGCGACACCGCGTTGTGGTGCTGCGTGGTGCGGGTGCCGCGCAGATGGTCGTCGAGCGACTGGCTGAAGCTGTCGAAGCGCACGCCGGCCAGCACGCGCCAGCGCTCGCCCAGGCTGATCTGGTCCTGCGCGTAGGCGCCGACATTGTGCTGGCGCTCGTAGGTGTCCATGTTCCACGCCAGCGGCGGCGCCGGCTGGCCATAGACCGGGTTGTAGATGTCGATCGCGTACGGCGCCGCGGCGCTGGGATTCCTGCGCAGGATCGCCATGGTGTTGCCGAAGCGGTAGGCGTCCACGCCCAGCAGCAGCTCGTGCCCGACCGGGCCGGTGCTGAACTTGCCGGTCACGCTGGCCTGCAGCGCGACATCGTCGGACTGGAAGTCGCGGTAGCGGTGCTGGCGCCATAGCGTGCGGCCATCGGCGGCGAGCGCGGCGGCCTCGCTCGAATGCCCCGCCAGCGCGCCGCCGCGGTACGACAGGCCGAGCCTGCCCTGCCACTGCGGCGAGAACTGGTGCTCGACGCTGAGCTGGTGCGACTGGCTGTCCAGGCGCAGGCTGCCGTCACCGGACTCGCCCAGGAAGCGCGAGCGCGGGATGCGGCCCAGCTGGCCGTTGACGGCCACCACGCCGCGGTCCATCGGCGTGGTGTAGCGCTGGAATTCCGCCGCGTACTGCAGGATGGTGTCGTTGCCGAGCATCCATGTGAACGACGGCGCGACCAGGTAGCGCTGGCTGTGGATGAAGTCGCGCGTGCTGCCCTGGTGGTCGGCCACCGCAATCAGCCTGCCGGCGATGTTCTCGCCCAGCGGACCGGTAACGTCGGCGGTGGCGCGGTAGCCGTCGCGCGTGCCCAGTTCGAAGCCGTAGCGCTGCGCGGGCCGGAACTGCGGCTGGCGCGTGACCACGTTGAAGGTGCCGCCGGGCTCGCTGCTGCCGTACAGCGATGAGGTCGGGCCCTTGAGCACTTCGACGCGGTCGATGGTGGCCGCGTCCAGCGGCGCGGTATAGCCGCGGTTGGCGGCGAAGCCGTTGACCAGGTAGCCGGCGCCGGTGTTCTCGTTGCCGGTGAAGCCGCGCATGGCAAAGTTGTCCCACAGCCCGCCGAAGTTGTTCTGGCGCGCCACGCCGCTGACATAGTCGAAGGTCTGGTCGAAGCGGGTCGCGGCGATGTCGTCGAGCATGGCGCGCGGCACCACGCGCACCGACTGCGGGATCTCGCGCAGCGGCGTGTCGGTGCGGGTCGCGCCCGAGGCCTCGGGCGGGTTGTATGATGCGGTGGCTGTGCCGGTCACGGACACGGCCGGCAGCGTAATATCGGCCGCTTCGGCCGCCTCGGCCAGGCCAGAGACCGCCAGCATCAGGGCGGGCAGGGACGAGAATGGCGCGCGGCGCCTGGCACGGCTGGGCTGCGCAAGCAGCATAAGGAACACCCCAAAAAAACGAGTCGCCGCGGCGGCCATCCGACTGGCAAACCACGGCGACTCACTAATGATAATAGATTCTCACTAAGATTCTAGGCATGGAACGCATGACCCGTCAACGTGGCGCCGTGATCGACGCGCTGCGCGAAGCCGGCCGGCCGCTGAGCCCGGCCGAGATCCTGGCCGCGGCCCAGCGCCAGGTGCCGTCCCTGGGCCTGGCCACGGTCTATCGCAATCTCCGTGCCTTGCTCGACGATGCGCAGGTGCACGCGGTGGAATTGCCCGGCCAGGCGGACCGGTACGAGCTGGCGGAACAACCCGGCGCCGTGACCCATCGCCACTACTTCCAGTGCCTGACGTGCGACCGCGTGTTTCCGCTGGAAGGGTGCCCCGGCCACCTGGAAGAGATCACGCCGCCCGGCTTCGCGGTGGAGCACCACGAACTGACGCTGCTGGGCCGCTGCCCGGATTGCGCCGGCAAGCCCGGCAAGCGGCGCAAGGCCGCGGCGCGCCAGCACTGAGCCGCAGCCTGGCCGTCACTGCGGCCGCATGCGGCGCAACTGTACTGAGCGGCCTTCGCACACCTGTATATGGCGCCCGCGCCGCGCTTGCCGCATGATGCGGCAGCATCCGCACCGGCCCCCCCACCTCGATACAGGACCCGACCTTGCAGCACGCCACCGCCCACCGCCACTCGACCCTGATCGCCGTACTGGCCCTGACCGGCTCGATGGCCTCGCTGTGCATCGGCACGTCGTTTGCCAAGAGCCTGTTTTCGGCGCTGGGCGCGCAAGGCACGACCGCGCTGCGGGTCAGCTTTTCCGCGCTGATCCTGCTGTGCGTCTGGCGACCGTGGCGCATGCCGCTGACGCGCGCCAACGCGCGCGCGATCGCGCTGTACGGCGCGGCGCTGGGCGCCACCAACCTGCTGTTCTACATGTCGCTGCGGACCATTCCGCTGGGGCTGGCGATCGCGATCGAGTTCACCGGGCCGCTGGCGGTGGCGGTGCTGTCGTCGCGGCGCGCGATCGATTTCCTGTGGATTGCCTTTGCCGTGACCGGGCTGCTGCTGTTGCTGCCGGTGGGCGATGCCGCCGGCACGCTGGATCCGGTCGGCATCGGCTATGCGCTGGCCGCGGGCGTGGGCTGGGCCTTGTATATCGTGTTCGGGCAGATGGCGGGCAACGCCCACGGCGGACAGGCCACCTCGCTGGGGCTGACCATGGCGGCACTGGTGGTGCTGCCTTTCGGCCTCGCGCACGCGGGCACCGCGATGTTCAGTCCGACGCTGCTGCTGTTCGGGCTGGCGGTCGGCATCCTGTCGAGCGCGATCCCCTATTCGCTCGAGATGGTCGCGCTCAAGCGCCTGCACCGGCGCACCTTCGGCATCCTGCTGAGCATGGAGCCGGCCATGGGCGCGCTGGCCGGGCTGGTGTTCCTGCATGAACAGCTGAGCCCGGTGCAGTGGCTGGCGATCGCCAGCATCATCACGGCCTCGGTCGGCTGCACCATGACCGCGCGCGGCAAGCGCGCAGCCGACTGAGGTGCGGGACCCGCGGCAGGTCAGCGCGCGCTGAACCAGTCCGCGGGCAGCGCCTGCGCGCTGCGCGCCGGCTGCGCCAGCGCCAGCGAGACTTCATGCAGGTAGCTGTCTTGCGGATTGCGGCGGCAGGCAAAGCCCAGCCCCTTCAGGATCGCCAGCATGCGCCGGTTCTCGCTGAGCACGTCGCCGCGCAAGCCATGCAGGCCGGCCACGCGCGCCAGCTCGCACAGCCGGGCGATCAGGCGCCGCCCTAGCCCCTGGCCTTGCCAGGCATCGGCCACCACCACGGCGAATTCGGCAATCTGGCCGGACACGACATATTCGGCGCTGGCGACGATGGCCTGCTTGCCATCGTCATCCGGGGCCACCACCACCAGCGCCACGCCCCCGTCCCCTGGTGCGGCGAGGCTGGCGACGATCTCGTCCACCACCCGGCCCCCGGTCAGGAAGCGGAAGTAGCGGCTCTCCCGCGACAGCGCGTCGACCATCGCGCGCAACGCCGCGCCATCCTGAACCCGGGTGCGGCGCAGCGTCATCTGCGTGCCCCGTCCCGCGGTCCAGCTTTCTGTCGCAGCGCCACGCGCCAAGCCCTGGAGATCCATGTTGCCACCCTCTGGATTCATAATTTGTAGCCAGAGTATAGGAGATAACCTGACTTTTGCAAATGAAGCCAGCATGCTATGCTTCACGGCATCATGACCACCACTGCGTCCGATCTCCGCCATTGCTCGATCGCCTCCACGCTGTCGCTGATCGGCGAAAAGTGGACGATCCTGATCCTGCGCGACGTTTTCCACGGCGTGACGCGCTTCGACGACTTCCTGCGCCGGCTGGAATGCTCGCCGGCGGTGCTGTCGGCGCGGCTCAAGACGCTGACCGACGCCGGCCTGCTGCGCAAGGTCGGCTACAAGGAACCGGGCGAACGCGAACGCTTCGAGTACCGTCCCACCCGTGCCGCGGTGGAGCTGCTGCCGGTGCTGGTCGGCCTGATGCAATGGGGCGACTGCCACATGGCTGCCGACGGCGGCCCGGTCGAGATCCGCTCGCGCGCCAACGGCAAGCGGGTGCGCGCGGCGCTGGTCGACGAAGACGGTGCCGAGGTATCGCCACGCGACATGCAGATCATTCCCGTGGGAAAGCCAGCCTCCACTCGCTCGGGCGGCTGACGCCACTTCCGCCCTCATCCCCGCTACCGCACCGCACCAGCGCAGTCCACTGCACTGCACCATGAGCGTGCCGCGCGCCGGCCGCCCGCCCCACCACAGCGCATCCGGGGCGCGCGCGCGCCCGGCTGCCTGCCTTTACCCGCCATTGCCCGTCACATCCCGGGTTGGCACACCCCTTGCGTAATCGGGTCCGGGCCCGTCAACGGCGACCGGCCCGCCCCCACATACACAGCCCCTGTTCCATGTAGCGGCTGTCAGGACAACGGCGTCCCCTGAACCGGCTTCACGGCTGGTTTGCGGGACGCCATTTGTTTTTTGGAGCAAGTGACGATGACCGGCAAAGCCACCCGCATCGAGCTGCTGAGCTTGAGCACTCCGCAGATGCGCGCCTTCCACCTGACCTGGATGGCGTTCTTCGTGTGTTTCTTCGCGTGGTTTGCCTGCGCGCCGCTGATGCCGGTGCTCAAGGGCGAGTTCGGCCTGAGCGCCGGCCAGATCGCCAACATCAATATCGCGGCGGTGGCGGTGACGATCCTGGTGCGCCTGGTGATCGGCCCGATGTGCGACCGCTTCGGCCCGCGCAAGACCTACACCGGTCTGCTGGCGCTGGGCGCGCTGCCGGTGCTGGGCGTGGCGCTGGCGCAGAACTACGAAACCTTCCTGGTGTTCCGGCTGCTGATCGGCGCGGTCGGCGCGAGCTTCGTGATCACGCAGTACCACACCTCGGTGATGTTCGCGCCCAATGTGGTCGGCACCGCCAACGCGACCACGGCCGGCTGGGGCAATGCCGGCGGCGGCGCCGCGCAGGCGCTGATGCCGCTGGTGCTGGCCGCGGTGCTGATGATCGGCGCGGACCACGCCTTCGGCTGGCGCATCGCGCTGCTGGTGCCGGGCGTGCTGATGCTGGTGATGGCTGTCGTCTATTACCGCTTCACCCAGGACTGCCCCGAAGGCAACTACGCGGACCTGCGCGCCCGGGGCATCGAGATCACTGGCAAGGATGGTGGCAAGGGCGGTGGCTGGGCCAGCTTCCGCGCCGCCAGCGCCAACTACCGCGTGTGGCTGCTGTTCGTTACCTACGGCGCCTGCTTCGGCGTGGAGATCTTCATCCACAACATCGCCGCGATGTACTACGTCGACCGCTTCGGCCTGAGCCTGAAGGCCGCCGGCATGGCTGCCGCGAGCTTCGGCCTGCTGGCGCTGTTTGCCCGCGCGCTGGGCGGCTGGCTGTCGGACAAGGCGGCGCGCCGGCGCGGCCTGGATGCGCGCGCCACGCTGCTGTTCGTGCTGATCCTGGGCGAAGGCCTGGGCCTGCTGTGGTTCGCGCAGGCCGGCAATGTGGCGATGGCCGTGGTGGCGATGCTGATGTTCGGCCTGTTCACCCATATGGCGTGCGGCGCGACCTACGCCCTGGTGCCCTTTATCGACCGCAAGGCGCTCGGCGGCGTGGCCGGCATCATCGGCGCGGGCGGCAACGTCGGCGCGGTGGCCGCGGGCTTCCTGCTCAAGGGCCTGGGCAACGTGCAGCAGACCCTGACGGTGCTGGGCGTGCTCGCCACCATCGCCGCGCTGTGCGCCATCGCCATCCGCTTCAGCGCCGAGCACAAGGCGCGCGAACAGGCGCTGTACGACAGCGCGCTGGCCAACTGAAATTTGGATCGCCCCACCGCACTACAAGCAGCAAAGACTGACTACCGGACAAGGAAAGCATCATGAAACTGATCATCGTCGGCCACGGCATGGTGGGTCACAAGTTCCTGGAATGCCTGGCGGAAGCCGGCGCGCAGAACCTGGAAGTGACCGTGCTGTGCGAAGAACCGCGTCCCGCCTACGATCGCGTGCACCTGTCCGAGTTCTTCGCCGGCAAGTCGGCCGAAGACCTGTCGCTGGTGCCGGCGGGCTTCTTCGAGCAGCACGACAACATGCTGCTGCGCCTGAACGCGCGCGCCGTCGAGATCGACCGCGCCGCGCGCACGGTCAAGGTCTCCACCGGCGAGACCCTGTCCTATGACAAGCTGATCCTCGCCACCGGCTCCTACCCGTTCGTGCCGCCGGTGCCGGGCAAGGACCGCAAGGACTGCTTCGTCTATCGCACCATCGAAGACCTGGAGGCGATGCAGGAATGCGGCGCGCGTTCGAAGACCGGCGTGGTGGTCGGCGGCGGCCTGCTCGGCCTCGAATGCGCCAAGGCGCTGCGCGACATGGGCCTGGACACGCACGTGGTGGAGTTCGCGCCGCGGCTGATGGCGGTGCAGGTCGACGAAGGCGGCGGCCGCATGCTGCGCCAGAAGATCGCTGGCCTGGGCGTGACCGCGCACACCGGCAAGAACACCGTCGAGATCGTCGACGGCGAGCACGGCACCCATCGCATGGTGTTCGCCGACGGCACGCATCTCGACACCGACATGATCGTGTTCTCGGCGGGCATCCGCCCGCGCGACGAGCTGGCGCGCGCCAGCGGCCTGGAAGTCGGTGCGCGCGGCGGCATCGCGGTCGACAACAACTGCCGCACCTCCGACCCCGACATCTACGCCATCGGCGAATGCGCGCTGTGGGACGGCAAGATCTACGGCCTGGTGGCCCCCGGCTACGACATGGCCCGCGTGGCCGCGCGCCACCTGCGCGGCGAGGCGGCAGAATTTGCCGGCGCCGACATGAGCACCAAGCTCAAGCTGATGGGTGTGGACGTGGCCAGCATCGGCGATCCGCACGGCACCGTGCCGGGCGCGCGCATCTACCAGTTCAGCGACGACCGCAAGGAGGTCTACAAGAAGCTGGTGGTGTCCGACTGCGGCAAGTACCTGCTGGGCGGCGTGCTGATCGGCGACGCCAGCGAGTACGGCACGCTGCTACAGATGATGCTGAACCGGATCGAGCTGCCCGAGTCGCCCGAGTTCCTGATCCTGCCGGACAGCAGCGGCAAGGCCAAACCGGCGCTGGGCGCCGACGCCCTGCCCGACACCGCGCAGATCTGCTCGTGCAACAACGTCTCGAAGGGCGAGATCTGCGCCGCCGTCTGCGACGGCTCGACCAGCATCGGCGCACTCAAGGCCTGCACCAAGGCCGGCACCGCCTGCGGCGGCTGCGTGCCGCTGGTGACGCAGATCATGAAGGCGGAGATGAAGAAGCAGGGCATGGCGGTCAACAACCATCTCTGCGAGCATTTCCCGTACTCGCGCCAGGAGCTGTACCACCTGGTGCGCGTGGGCCAGCACAAGACCTTCGATGCGCTGCTGCATGCGCACGGCAACGGCCTCGGCTGCGATATCTGCAAGCCGACCGTCGGCAGCATCCTGGCGTCGTGCTGGAACGAGTTCGTGCTGAAGGAAGAGCACGCCAGCCTGCAGGACTCCAACGACTACTACCTCGCCAACATCCAGAAGGACGGCACCTATTCGGTGGTGCCGCGCATGCCGGGCGGCGAGGTCACGCCCGAAGGCCTGATCGCCGTCGGCCAGGTGGCGAAGAAATACGGCCTCTACACCAAGATCACCGGCGGCCAGCGCGTGGACCTGTTTGGTGCGCGTGCCGAGGAACTGCCCTATATCTGGGAAGAGCTGATCGCCGCCGGCTTTGAATCGGGGCATGCCTACGGCAAGGCGCTGCGCACGGTGAAGTCGTGCGTGGGGTCGACGTGGTGCCGCTATGGCGTGGGCGATTCGGTCGGCCTCGCGATCGAACTGGAGAACCGCTACAAGGGCCTGCGCGCGCCGCACAAGATCAAGTTCGGCGTCTCCGGCTGCACCCGCGAATGCGCCGAGGCGCAAGGCAAGGACGTGGGCGTGATCGCCACCGACAAGGGCTGGAACCTGTACGTCTGCGGCAACGGCGGCATGAAGCCGCGCCACGCCGAACTGCTGGCGAGCGACCTCGACCACGACACGCTGGTGCGCTACATCGACCGCTTCCTGATGTTCTACGTGCGCACCGCCGACCGCCTGCAGCGCACCAGCGTCTGGCGCGACAACCTGGAAGGCGGCCTGGACTACCTGAAGGCCGTGGTGCTGGACGACAAGCTCGGCATCGCCGCCGAACTCGAGGCCGAGATGCAGCACGTGGTCGACACCTATGAAGACGAGTGGAAGAAGGCCGTGACCGACCCCGAGACACGCAAGCGCTTCCGCCATTTCGTCAACAGCGACCGCCGCGACGACAACCTGGTGTTTATCGAAGAACGCGGCCAGATCCGTCCGGCGACGCCGGAGGAACGGAACTTGCAGCGCTCCCGCCTGAGCCACATTCCCGTGGTGTCCATGCCCGCGAAAGCCGCCTGACCGTGCCCGCAAACAAGGAGAACGTGATGAGCCATCCCCACCATCCCGAAACCTGGACCGCCGTCTGCACCGTACGCGATATCGTGCCCAATACTGGTGTGTGCGCGCTGGTCGACGACCGGCAGGTCGCCGTATTCCGCATCGGCCGCGGCGACGAGGTCTACGCCATCGACAACTTCGACCCCAACGCGCAGGCCGCGGTGCTGTCGCGCGGGCTGGTCGGCAACCTGGGCGAACGCCTGGTGGTGGCCTCTCCGATCTACAAGCACCACTTCGACCTGCGCACCGGCGAATGCCTGGAAGCGCCCGAGCACTCGGTCAACGCCTACGCCGCGCGCGTCTATGACGGCAAGGTATGGATCGCCGCCGCCGCGGCCGTGCGCGAGGCCGAGGAAGAACTCGCAGCCTGACCCTGGCCCCTATCGATGCTGCCCCTGCCCACCTGCCCCGCCCACGGAGATGCCGGCATGACGCCTTCCGCCACCCCCCAAGCCCGACCACGCCTGGTCGTCGTCGGCAACGGCATGGCCGGCATGCGCACCGTCGAGGAGCTGCTGCGGCTGGCGCCGGACCTGTACGACATCACGGTGTTCGGCGCCGAGCCGCACGGCAACTACAACCGCATCCTGCTGTCGCCCGTGCTGGCCGGCGAGAAGACCGTGGCGGACATCATGCTCAACACGCGCGAGTGGTACGAAGAGAACGGCATCGAGCTGCTCGCCGGCGATCCGGTGGTCGCGATCGACCGGCCGCGCCGCATCGTGCGTTCCGCCTCGGGACGCGAGGTGCGCTATGACCGCCTGCTGCTGGCCACCGGCTCGAAGCCGTTCATCATTCCGGTGCCGGGCCACCAGCTCGACGGCGTGATCGCATTCCGCGACATCCAGGACGTCGAGACCATGCTGCATGCCGCCCGCAACCACCGCCACGCGGTGGTGATCGGCGGCGGCCTGCTCGGGCTGGAGGCAGCCAACGGCCTGCTGCGCCAGGGCATGGACGTAACCGTGGTGCACCTGGCCGACTGCCTGATGGAGCGCCAGCTCGACAAGCCCGCCGCCACGCTGCTCAAGGGCGCGCTGGAACGCAAGGGCCTGCGTTTCCTGCTGAGCGCGCAGACCGCCGCGATCCTCGGCACCGAACGCGTCACCGGCGTGCGTTTCCAGGACGGCAGCGAGATCCCCGCCGACCTGGTGGTGATGACCGCCGGCGTGCGCCCCAATATCGAACTGGCCGCCAGCGCGGGCCTGCACTGCGAGCGCGCCATCGTCGTCGACGACACGCTGCAGACCTACGATCCGCGCATCTACGCCGTGGGCGAATGCGTGCAGCATCGCCAGGCCACCTTCGGCCTGGTCGCACCGATCTGGGACCAGGCGCGCGTGTGCGCCGCGCACCTGGCCGGCGCCGGCCATCGCCGCTACGTGCAGCAGGCCACCGCCACCAAACTGAAAGTGACCGGCGTCGACCTGTACTCGGCCGGCGACTTCATCGGCGGCGAAGGCAGTGAAGACCTGGTGCTGCGCGACGCGCGCCGCGGCGTCTACAAGCGCCTGGTGCTGCAGGACGGGCGCCTGGTCGGCGCCGTGCTGTACGGCGACGTGCAGGACGGTGCCTGGTATTTCGACCTGATCCAGCAACGCAAGCCGGTGGCGGCGCTGCGCCAGCGCCTGCTGTTCGGCAAGGCGCAGTGCGAAGCGCTCGCTGCCTAGCCTCACCCAAGCCATATAACGCCCCGCACGGAGAACGCGTGAACCTGTCCGACATCCCGGTGGTCTCTGCAACCCCGACCACTACCACCGCCACCACGTGCCCGTACTGCGGCGTCGGCTGCGGCGTGCGTGCCACGGTGCGCGCCGACGGCCGGGTCGAGATCGCCGGCGACGCGCAGCATCCGTCCAACCAGGGCCGGCTTTGCGTCAAGGGTTCTGCGCTCGGTGAAACGGTCGACCTGGAGGGCCGCCTGCTCCACCCCAAGCGGCGCGATGCGGACGGCCAGTTGCGGCAGGTGTCATGGGACCACGCGCTCGACACCGTGGCGCAGGGCTTTACCGACATCATCCGCCGCCATGGCCCGGATTCGGTCGCGCTCTACGTCTCGGGCCAGCTGCTGACCGAGGACTACTACGTCGCCAACAAGCTGATGAAGGGCTTTATCGGCAGCGCCAATATCGATACCAACTCGCGCCTGTGCATGTCGTCGGCAGTGGCCGGCCACAAGCGCGCCTTTGGCGAAGACCTGGTGCCGGGCAACTACGAAGACCTGGAACTGGCTGACCTGGTGGTGCTGGTGGGCTCCAACACCGCGTGGTGCCATCCGATCCTGTTCCAGCGCTTGTCCCGGGCCAAGGAAGCCCGCCCGGAGATGAAGATCGTGGCGATCGACCCGCGCCGCACCGCCACCTGCGAACTGGCCGACCTGCACCTGGCGATCCGGCCGGGCACCGATGTGTGGCTGTTCAACGGGCTGCTGAGCTACCTGGCGCGTGAAGGACACGCCAACGCTGCCTTCGTCGCCGCCAGCACCGCGGGACTGGATGAGGCCCTGCAGGCCGCCGACGCCGCCTGCGCCGATCCGGCTGCCGTGGCCCGCGCCTGCAAGCTGAACCTGCAGGACGTGCTGGACTTCTACGCATTGTTCGCACAGACCGGAAAGACCGTGACGGCCTTTTCGCAGGGCGTCAACCAGTCGTCCGCCGGGACCGACAAGGTCAACAGCATCATCAACTGCCACCTGCTCACCGGCCGTATCGGCCAGCCGGGCATGGGCCCGTTCTCGCTGACCGGCCAGCCCAACGCGATGGGCGGGCGCGAAGTCGGCGGCCTGGCCAACATGCTGGCCGCGCATATGGAACTGGCCAACCCGCTGCATCGCGACGTGGTGCAGGGCTTCTGGCAATCGCCGGCGATGGCCGACCGTCCTGGGCTGAAGGCGGTAGAGCTGTTCGAGGCCATCGAAGCCGGCCGCGTCAAGGCGGTCTGGGTGATCGCCACCAACCCGGTGGTGAGCCTGCCCGATGCCGACCAGGTGCGCCGTGCGCTGGCCAGGTGCGAACTGGTAGTCAGCAGCGACATCATCGAACGCACCGACACCAACGCCGCCGCGCATGTGCTGCTGCCCGCGCTGGGCTGGGGCGAGAAGGACGGCACCGTCACCAACTCGGAGCGGCGCATATCGCGCCAGCGCGCCTTCCTGCCGGCGCCCGGCGAAGCGCGCGCTGACTGGGACATCCTGTGCGAGGTGGCACGCCGCATGGGCTTTGGCGGCTTCGACTATGCCGGACCGCACCAGATCTTCGACGAACACGCGCGCCTGAGCGCATGGCGCAATGATGACGCGCCGCGCGCGTTCGATATCGGCGGGCTGGCCGGCCTGGACCCTATGCGCTATGACGCACTGGAACCAGTGCAGTGGCCCGTGCCCGCGCAAGGCGCGCAGGATGCGCGGCGGTTGTTCGGCGACGGCCGCTACGCCCACGCCGACGGCCGCGCCCGCTTTGTCGCCACGCCGCCGCGCGCGCCGGCCCATGCGCCCGACGACGACTTCCCGCTGATCCTCAACACCGGCCGCGTGCGCGACCAGTGGCACACCATGACGCGCACCGGCAAGTCGGCCAAACTGGCCGATCACCTGCCCGAGCCCTTTGTCGACATGCACCCGCAGGACGCGCTGCTGTGCGGCGTGGGCGAAGGCAAGCTCGCGCGCGTCAGCACGCGCTGGGGCGCGATGGTCGCACGCGTGCGGCATGGCGGCGGCATTCCGCGCGGCAGCGTGTTCGTGCCGATCCACTGGAACGGGCAGTTCAGCTCCGACGCGCGCGTCGGCGCGCTGGTCAATCCGGTGGTCGATCCCGTTTCCGGCGAGCCCGAGTTCAAGCACACCCCCGTGCGGGTGGAGCCGTTCGGCGTGCACTGGCATGGCTTCATGCTGAGCCGCCGCGCGTTGCCGGCGGAAGCGCTGACCTACTGGACGCGGGTGCAGGGGCGCCAGTTCCAGCGCTACGAATTCGCCGGCCGCGATACCGTCGCCGATCGCACCGCCTGGGCACGCGCGCTGCTCGGCGTGAGCGATCCGGACGCCGACTGGCTGGAATACGAGGACCGCGCCGCCGGGGTCTATCACGCCGGCCATGTCGTCGATGACCGGCTCGAGGCCTGCGTCTATGTATCGACACGTCCCGAATTGCCGTCGCGTGCCTGGCTCGCCGGCCTGTTCGGACGCGAGCGGCTGGACGACGCCGACCGGATCGGCCTGCTGCTCGGACAGCCGATGGAGAAAGGCGCCGACACCGGCCCCACGGTGTGCTCTTGCTTCGGCGTGGGGCGCAACACCATCTGCGATGCGGTGCGCCAGCACGACCTGAAGACGCCCGCCGAGATCACGGCCTGCGTCAAGGCCGGCGGCAACTGCGGCTCATGCGTGCCGGAGCTGAAGAAGCTGCTGGTGGAGGTGCGCGTGGCCGAAGCGGCCTGAGCTTTCACCACGCATTAGGCATCCTTCACGAGAACCAGATTGTGGTCGCCGCGGCTTGGCGCCATGCTAGCCGCGCAATAGCGACAAGCCGCGCCGGACCCACGGCGCGGCACCAATCTGGAGACAGCAATGAAGGATGCGAAGTATTGGCACGCCGGTCCGCGATGGCTGGCTGGTGTGCTGGTAACGGCCTCTGCCTTGACAGGCGCTTCGGGCGTGGCAGCGGCCGATACCTTTCCCGCCAAGCCGATCACGCTGGTGGTCCCCTATTCCGCCGGCGGCCCGACCGATGTCGTCGCCCGCACGCTGGCGCAAGCCATGTCGCAAGACCTTGGCCAGAGCGTGGTGGTGGAAAACCGCACCGGTGCCGGCGGCACCGTGGCCGCCGCCTTTGTCGCCCGCGCGCACGCCGACGGCTATACGCTGCTGATCCACCACAACGGCATGGCGACCGCGCCGGCGCTGTACAAGAAGCTGTCGTATGCGCCGCTGAAGGACTTCGAATACGTCGGCCAGGTCGCGGACGTGCCGATGACGCTGATGGGCCGCAAGGACCTGCCGGCAAAGACGGTGCCCGAACTGATCCGGCACGTCACGCAAAACAAGGACAAGGTGTCGCTGGCCAACGCCGGGCTCGGCGCCGTCTCCCAGCTTTGCGGGCTGTTGTTCGAGCAATCGGTGAACGTGAAGCTGAACGCGATTCCCTACCAGGGCGCGGGTCCTGCGCTGACCGCGCTGCTGGGCGGCCAGGTCGACCTGCTGTGCGACCAGACCACGGCCACCCTGCCGCATATCCAGGCTGATCGCGTACGCCTGTTCGGCGTTACCACGCCGGCACGGATCAAGGCACTGCCGAATGCCCCAACGCTGCAGGAAGGTGGCCTCAAAGGCTTTGACGTCAAGGTCTGGCACGGCATCTACGCGCCGAAGGGCACGCCCTCCGCCGCGGTCGAACGGCTGACCAGGTCGTTGCAGAAGGGCCTGAAGGATCCGGCCGTGATCAAGAAACTGGATGGACTCGGCGCGGAAATCGTACCCGTCGACAAGCAGACGCCGGAAGGCCTGCGGACGCTGCTGAAGGCGGAAAGCGACAAGTGGCAACCGCTGCTGAAGTCGATGAAGGTCGAGGCGGACTAAGCCAGCTTCCCACAGTCCCTTTTCCGGCAATACGTTAGAATCTCGTATCTTCCGGGCGGACCCTCCTGGTCCGCCTATCCCGCCTGACTGGTGCCCCGCGCGCACCGCTTCTGCCTGTGCGGCCGCTGCGGCGCCGTTCAATTCCCCGATTTAGCTGGTTTTACCCATCGATGCCGTCGCGTTGCGTCAGCTTGACGCATGCTTCGGCTATCCGTCATCACCTATCGATCCCACGGAGTTTGCGAATGCCCTCGCCGTTCCTGCTGCCTGTCCTGGCCATTACCGTCTGCATGGTCGGGGCCGCGGAGTTCATGCTGGCACCGATGCTGGCGCCCCTCGCAACGGCCTTCAACACGTCACCGACGCAGGCCGCGGGCCTGGTCTCGGCCTACGCCTTGTCCTACGCCGCGGCGGCGCCGCTGATGGGCTGGCTGTCGGATCGCGCCGGACGGCGCGGAGTGCTGCTCGCCGCCATGCTGCTGTTCACGGCGGATAGCCTCGCCCTGACTCTGGTCCCTACGCTGCAGGCGGCCATGGCCCTGCGAATCCTGGGCGGCCTGGCCGCTGCCGCGACGATTCCGACCGTCTTCGCCCTGATCGCCGACCGGATTCCGCCGACGAGACAGGCGGGCGCCATGGGTGGCGTCATGCTTGGCATGACCGCGGGCATCGCGGCCGGGCCCGCCATGGCCGGCTTGCTGGCCGACGCGTGGGGTTGGCGCGCGCCGTTTCTGCTGGTCGCCGGGAGTTGCCTTGCCGCATTCGCCGCGGGCTGGTTCGTGATTCCGCACGATTTGTCACGCGCCAGCTTGATCCGGAAGCCGTCGGCGAGCACGGAGCCAGGGTCAGGCGTGTTCCGTCTTCTGCTGGCGAAGGGCGCCTGGAACGGCAGCGCGGTTGCCGGCTATGTCTTTGCGGGCGAAGTGCTGCGGGTGCGATATGGGCTGGATGTGGCGGCTGTCGGCATCGCCGTTTCGGTATTTGGCCTCGGGCTGGCTATCGGCAACATACTCGCCGGACATGCCAGCCGGCGCTATGGGCGCGAGGAAAACACGCTGGTGCTCGCTACCGTGATGGTCGCCGCCTCCATGACATTGTTCCTGACCAAGGCCATGGCGCTGCCGGTGGCAGTGGGATGCTTGCTGGCCTGGGGATCCGCACTGGGTATCGCGGCACCTGCCAGCACCGCTATCCTCGCGCAGCGGGCGGGTGCAAACAAAGGAAAGGTGCTGGCGGCGTCGGAGAGCGTCAATAACGTTGCCGTACTGATGCTGTTGCCGGTTGCGGCGAGGGCGTCGACAACATATGGCGTTACGCCTGCGGCCGCGTTGCTCGGTGGAATCTGCCTGGCCGGGGCCATCCTGGGTGCCACTGTCCTGCGCCGGGCGGTCTAGCAAGAAAATGCGAGCGCTGGCTCGAGCGCCGCGCCAAAGACAAAACCCCTCGCAGCGTTCGCTGTCGAGGGGTTTTGGGGATAAGAGCCTGGCGATGACCTACTTTCACACGGGTAATCCGCACTATCATCGGCGCGGAGTCGTTTCACGGACCTGTTCGGGATGGGAAGGGGTGGTTCCAACTCGCTATGGTCACCAGGCATGAGGGGTTGTGGCGCTGTCGGATGGGACAGCGTCACGAATCGGGATGTAGTGTTGGTTGTGTGTGTATCGAGGCACAAGGCGACGATCAACCAGGTGAAACACACTGGTTATAGGATCAAGCCTTACGGGCAATTAGTACTGGTTAGCTTAACGCATTACTGCGCTTCCACACCCAGCCTATCAACGTCCTGGTCTCGAACGACCCTTCAAGGAGGTCAAGCCTCCAGGGAATCCTCATCTTCAGGCGAGTTTCCCGCTTAGATGCTTTCAGCGGTTATCTCTTCCGTACATAGCTACCCTGCGATGCCTCTGGCGAGACAACAGGTACACCAGCGGTACGTCCACTCCGGTCCTCTCGTACTAGGAGCAGCCCCCGTCAAGATTCCAACGCCCACGGCAGATAGGGACCAAACTGTCTCACGACGTTTTAAACCCAGCTCACGTACCTCTTTAAATGGCGAACAGCCATACCCTTGGGACCGGCTACAGCCCCAGGATGAGATGAGCCGACATCGAGGTGCCAAACACCGCCGTCGATATGAACTCTTGGGCGGTATCAGCCTGTTATCCCCAGAGTACCTTTTATCCGTTGAGCGATGGCCCTTCCATTCAGAACCACCGGATCACTATGTCCTGCTTTCGCACCTGCTCGACTTGTCGGTCTCGCAGTTAAGCACGCTTTTGCCATTGCACTTTAGGTACGATGTCCGACCGTACCAAGCGTACCTTCGAACTCCTCCGTTACACTTTGGGAGGAGACCGCCCCAGTCAAACTGCCTACCATGCACTGTCCCCGACCCGGATTCACGGGCCAAGGTTAGAACCTCAAACAAACCAGGGTGGTATTTCAAGGACGGCTCCACGTAGACTAGCGTCCACGCTTCAAAGCCTCCCACCTATCCTACACAGATCGGTTCAAAGTCCAATGCAAAGCTACAGTAAAGGTTCATGGGGTCTTTCCGTCTAGCCGCGGGGAGATTGCATCATCACAAACACTTCAACTTCGCTGAGTCTCGGGAGGAGACAGTGTGGCCATCGTTACGCCATTCGTGCAGGTCGGAACTTACCCGACAAGGAATTTCGCTACCTTAGGACCGTTATAGTTACGGCCGCCGTTTACCGGGACTTCAATCAAGAGCTTGCACCCCATCATTTAATCTTCCGGCACCGGGCAGGCGTCACACCCTATACGTCCACTTTCGTGTTTGCAGAGTGCTGTGTTTTTATTAAACAGTCGCAGCCACCATTTTATTGCAACCCCTTCACCCTTCTGGCGCAGGCCAGTCAAGCTACCAGGGCGTACCTTATCCCGAAGTTACGGTACCAATTTGCCGAGTTCCTTCTCCCGAGTTCTCTCAAGCGCCTTAGAATACTCATCTCGCCCACCTGTGTCGGTTTGCGGTACGGTCTCGTATGACTGAAGCTTAGAGGCTTTTCTTGGAACCACTTCCAATTGCTTCGCAGCACTAGGCCGCTCGCCCCATAGCCTTGAATTACGCGCCCGGATTTGCCTAAGCGCCTTCTCCACTACAGGGACCGGGACTTCCAACACCCGGACAACCTTCCGCGATCCGTCCCCCCATCGCATCATACGACGGTGCAGGAATATTAACCTGCTTCCCATCAGCTACGCATCTCTGCCTCGCCTTAGGGGCCGACTCACCCTACGCCGATGAACGTTGCGTAGGAAACCTTGGGCTTACGGCGAGGGGGCCTTTCACCCCCTTTATCGCTACTCATGTCAGCATTCGCACTTCTGATACCTCCAGCATCCTTTACAAGACACCTTCACAGGCTTACAGAACGCTCTCCTACCACGCGTGCGCTCCTTTAAATCCACTAGCACAACCACCCACGATCATTGTTGGTGGCTTTGTCGATGCTGCGCATCGACAAGCTTGGTGCACTTAAAGGAACGCACGCGTCCGCAGCTTCGGTGACTGGCTTAGCCCCGTTACATCTTCCGCGCAGGACGACTCGATCAGTGAGCTATTACGCTTTCTTTAAAGGGTGGCTGCTTCTAAGCCAACCTCCTGACTGTTTTAGCCTTCCCACTTCGTTTCCCACTTAGCCAATCTTGGGGACCTTAGCTGGCGGTCTGGGTTGTTTCCCTCTTGACACCGGACGTTAGCACCCGATGTCTGTCTCCCGTGATTGCACTCTTCGGTATTCGGAGTTTGCTATGGCGGGGTAATCAGCAATAGACCCCCCAACCATGACAGTGCTCTACCCCCGAAGGTGAGACACGAGGCACTACCTAAATAGTTTTCGGAGAGAACCAGCTATTTCCAGATTTGTTTAGCCTTTCACCCCTATCCACAGCTCATCCCCTAACTTTTCAACGTTAGTGGGTTCGGTCCTCCAGTACGTGTTACCGCACCTTCAACCTGGCCATGGATAGATCATCTGGTTTCGGGTCTACACCCAGCGACTCAACGCCCTGTTCGGACTCGCTTTCGCTACGCCTTCCCTAATCGGTTAAGCTTGCCACTGAATGTAAGTCGCTGACCCATTATACAAAAGGTACGCCGTCACCCCCGAAAGGGCTCCGACTGTTTGTATGCATGCGGTTTCAGGATCTATTTCACTCCCCTCCCGGGGTTCTTTTCGCCTTTCCCTCACGGTACTGGTTCACTATCGGTCGATCACGAGTATTTAGCCTTGGAGGATGGTCCCCCCATCTTCAGACAGGATTTCACGTGTCCCGCCCTACTTGTCGCACACCTAGTTCCACAAGTCTGTTTTCGCATACAGGGCTATCACCTGCTATGGCCGGGCTTTCCATCCCGTTTTGCTAACAGTCCTGCTAAAGAGTGCAAGGCTCTTCCCATTTCGTTCGCCACTACTTTGGGAATCTCGGTTGATTTCTGTTCCTGCAGCTACTTAGATGTTTCAGTTCGCCGCGTTCGCTTCCCTTGCCTATGTATTCAGCAAGGGATGACCCATACGGGCCGGGTTTCCCCATTCGGACATCTCCGGATCAAAGCTCGTTTGCCAGCTCCCCGAAGCTTTTCGCAGGCTACCGCGTCCTTCATCGCCTGTGATCGCCAAGGCATCCACCACATGCACTTGTTCGCTTGACCCTATAACAAGTGTGTCTCGAAGACACGCTCACTACAGGTTGAGTTCTCGCATTTGTGCCGTATTCCAAGTCATCTTTCGATCACTTTAAAATACATTTGGTTGATACAATCACAACCCGGTATCGCGCTATACAACTGTGCTTCTCATCAAAGCACCGCGACACCTTTACTACATCCCATATTGTTAAAGAACAGCCGATCTTGCGATCGCTTGGCAATGCCAAAGGAAAGCACTCAGCAAGCGCTTTCCTTTGACAACCAACTCCAGGTATCCGTACTCACTCAATCAGAGGTAGTGGTGGAGGATGACGGGATCGAACCGACGACCCCCTGCTTGCAAAGCAGGTGCTCTCCCAGCTGAGCTAATCCCCCTCGGATAACTTGGTGGGTCTGGTAGGACTTGAACCTACGACCCCCGCCTTATCAAGACGGTGCTCTAACCACCTGAGCTACAGACCCTTGGCTGTAACAGCAAACAAACCGATAAGTGTGAACGCTAGGCTTGAGACACAAGCCTCTGGAAAGGAGGTGATCCAGCCGCACCTTCCGATACGGCTACCTTGTTACGACTTCACCCCAGTCATGAACCCTGCCGTGGTAATCGCCCTCCTTGCGGTTAGGCTAACTACTTCTGGCAAAACCCACTCCCATGGTGTGACGGGCGGTGTGTACAAGACCCGGGAACGTATTCACCGCGGCATGCTGATCCGCGATTACTAGCGATTCCAGCTTCACGTAGTCGAGTTGCAGACTACGATCCGGACTACGATGCGTTTTCTGGGATTAGCTCCCCCTCGCGGGTTGGCAACCCTCTGTACGCACCATTGTATGACGTGTGAAGCCCTACCCATAAGGGCCATGAGGACTTGACGTCATCCCCACCTTCCTCCGGTTTGTCACCGGCAGTCTCTCTAGAGTGCTCTTGCGTAGCAACTAGAGACAAGGGTTGCGCTCGTTGCGGGACTTAACCCAACATCTCACGACACGAGCTGACGACAGCCATGCAGCACCTGTGTCCACTTTCCCTTTCGGGCACCTAATGCATCTCTGCTTCGTTAGTGGCATGTCAAGGGTAGGTAAGGTTTTTCGCGTTGCATCGAATTAATCCACATCATCCACCGCTTGTGCGGGTCCCCGTCAATTCCTTTGAGTTTTAATCTTGCGACCGTACTCCCCAGGCGGTCAACTTCACGCGTTAGCTACGTTACTGAAGAAATGAATCCCCAACAACTAGTTGACATCGTTTAGGGCGTGGACTACCAGGGTATCTAATCCTGTTTGCTCCCCACGCTTTCGTGCATGAGCGTCAGTCACGTCCCAGGGGGCTGCCTTCGCCATCGGTATTCCTCCACATCTCTACGCATTTCACTGCTACACGTGGAATTCTACCCCCCTCTGACATACTCTAGCCTGACAGTCACAAGCGCCATTCCCAAGTTGAGCTCGGGGATTTCACGCCTGTCTTATCAAACCGCCTGCGCACGCTTTACGCCCAGTAATTCCGATTAACGCTCGCACCCTACGTATTACCGCGGCTGCTGGCACGTAGTTAGCCGGTGCTTATTCTTCCGGTACCGTCATCGACCCGGGGTATTAACCCAGGCCATTTCTTTCCGGACAAAAGTGCTTTACAACCCGAAGGCCTTCTTCACACACGCGGCATTGCTGGATCAGGGTTGCCCCCATTGTCCAAAATTCCCCACTGCTGCCTCCCGTAGGAGTCTGGGCCGTGTCTCAGTCCCAGTGTGGCTGATCGTCCTCTCAGACCAGCTACTGATCGTCGCCTTGGTAGGCCTTTACCCCACCAACTAGCTAATCAGACATCGGCCGCTCCTATCGCGCGAGGCCTTGCGGTCCCCCGCTTTCACCCTCGGGTCGTATGCGGTATTAGCTAATCTTTCGACTAGTTATCCCCCACGACAGGGCACGTTCCGATGTATTACTCACCCGTTCGCCACTCGCCGCCAGGCCGAAGCCCGCGCTGCCGTTCGACTTGCATGTGTAAGGCATGCCGCCAGCGTTCAATCTGAGCCAGGATCAAACTCTTCAGTTCAATCTCTGTGTGCCCCGAAGGGCTCGCTCTTTCGAGCGGTCGCTCACTCTCAGAAAACTGACTGACCAGATCCGAAGATCCAGTCACGTTTTGCTGTGCGAGCACTGTATAACTTGAAGCATCACTGTCCGTAGACAGTGGCGTCCGCTACCCAGCGCCCACACTTATCGGTTGTTTGTTTGTTAAAGAACTTCGCCACCCGGCTTTGCCGTTCAGCGCGCTGCGTTGTCTGCAGCAGAGAAACGAGATTATGCAGAGCTTTCTTCGTTTCGTCAACCGTTCGCAGCAATCTTTTTTGCTGCCGCCGGCGCTGCAAACCTTGCTGCGCCAGCCTTCCGGCCAACCCCGCAACCGTTGCTGCGCCTGCCTTGCAGGGGCCGCGTCGTGTTGCGAGGGGGCGAATAGTAAGCGAGCGCGGCGGGGTTGGCAAGGGGGTATTTGAAAACTTCTTCGTGCCGCCATCGGCGGGCCCTTAAAATCGGCAAATGCCTGACTTGCCTACCTATCAACCGTCGCGCCTGCCAGCGGACGGTACCCGCCTGCTCGACGCGCAGTCACTGGCCGCGGCGCTGTCGCGTCCTATCGTCTTTGTCGACCTGGAGACCACCGGCGCGGACGCCCAGCGTGACCGCATCACCGAGATCGGAGTGGTCGAAGTTGGCCCGGACGGCATTGTCGAATGGGACACCCTGCTCGATCCCGGCATGTCGATTCCGCCGTTTATCCAGCGCATGACCGGCATCAGCGACGACATGGTGCGCGGTCAGCCGACCTTTGAATCCCTGGCGGAGTCGCTCGTGGAGCGCCTGCAGGGCCGCCTGTTCGTGGCCCATAACGCACGCTTCGATTATGGCTTCCTGAAGAATGCATTCCGGCGCGCCGGCGTGACGTTTCGTGCCGACGTGCTGTGTACCGTAAGGCTCTCGCGGTCGCTGTTCCCGTCAGTCGAGCGCCATGGCCTGGACGCGCTGATCGCCCGCTTCGGCCTGACGCCCAAGGGCCGGCACCGCGCGCTGGCCGATGCCGAGCTGCTTTGGCAGTTCTGGCAGAAGATTCACGCCACCTATTCGGTCGACCTGGTGGAAGCGGCCGTGCGCACGCTGGTGCGCCGCGCCAGCCTGCCGGCAGGCCTGGAAGAAACCGCACTCGAAGACGTGCCCGCGGCGCCGGGCGTCTATATCTTCTACGGCGACGAGGACGTGCCGCTCTATGTCGGCAAGAGCGTGCATCTGCGCCAGCGCATCGGCGCGCATTTTTCCGGCGACTACCGGTATGGCAAGGATATGCGGCTGGCGCGGCTGGTGCGCCGGGTCGAGTGGCGGGAAACCGGCGGCGAAACCGGCGCGCTGTTGCTGGAAGCGCAACTCGTCAAGGCGATGCAGCCGGTGCACAACCAGTTGTTGCGCCGGAATACGCGCCTGTACGCCTGGGAGCTGCCGCAGCAGTTGCCGGTGCCGCGCCTGCGCTCGGATCGCGACACGGACTTCTGCCGGCATCGCGGCCTGTTCGGCGTCTTTGGCAGCCGCGGCGCGGCCGAAGCGCGCTTGCGCGCGCTGGCCGAGGAGCACGGCCTGTGCATGGCGACGCTGTCGCTGGAGAAAACCACGCGCCGTGGCAGTCCCTGCTTTGCGCGACAGGTCCACCGCTGCGCCGGCGCGTGCGTCGGCGTGGAATCGTCGCGCGAACACCGGGCCCGTCTGGCCGCAGCGCTGGCGCCGATCGCGCTGCTGCCGTGGCCGTACGACGGCGCGGTGGCCTGGCGCGAGCAACACGGCGGGCGCGCATGGTGGCATGTCGTGGACGAATGGTGCTACCTGGGCTGCGCGGCCACGCTGGAGGAAGCCAGCACGCTGGCCTCCGCGCCCGCGCATTTCGACCTGGACACCTATCAGATCCTCGCGCCGCGCCGGGATCAATGGATGCCGGACGCGCTGCCGCTGTCCGTGCAGCGCGCTTTCACGCTGACTGCGCCGGAAGCGCCCGCCGAACCCCCGCGCCCTGCGCGCGCGGCTACCGCGATGGCGCCGCGCAAATCTGCTGCCAGCGCCGGGCAGCAAACCCTGGGCTTGTTTGCCGACTGAGCAGCCCTTGCCGCAGGTTCCGGCCATCCGTACGCCAGCCCCCACAACGCGCTTGCAAACGATGTGACGGCTCCACTAGTCTCCACAAACCGGCCCTTGCCGCCGGCTGCGCCGATGTGGAGCCGCCATGCCCGCCAATCCAGCCCGACTTGCATATGCCGCCCGATCGATCGGGCGCAGCCATGCGCGCGCCGCTGCCCTGTGCGCGGCGACGCTTGCGGCGGCCTGCGCGGGGATCGGGACAAGCGCGATGCAAGACATCATCGACTCCTGGCAGCGCGTGCCGGTCGATGAAGCGAAACGCCAGTGGGGTCCGCCGCAGGCGGTGCAGGCCCTTCCCGTCGGCACCGCCTATGTCTGGACCGATTCCGTCCCGACCGCGCGGCCGCCGGGCAGCGGCCCGCGCGATGCCGGCATGGAGCGCACGCTCGTGCCGGGGCAGTGCCAGCGCAAGTTGATCGCCGACCCCAATGGCATCGTGACTGGCGGCGAGTGGCGCGGCGATGCCTGCTGCATTACCGCGCTGGCCGGGCGCTGCGCCGCGCTCAAATATCGGGCCCGCGGCTGAACGCAGCCGTTGCCCCGCTCCTGTCCCACCGCGCTCAGCGTTCCGGCCACGCGCCGGTATCGGCCAGCACCGGCGAGAATTCCCGGAAGGCGAAGCGCAGCGGCAGCGCGCGCTCGCGCCGCACCACGCGCTCGACATGCAGGCGCACCAGGCGCTCGGCGCCGGCGTAGGCGGCCAGTTCCTCCCCTTCCCAGATCACTTCGGCGCGCCCGCCCACATGCAGCAGCGAACCGTCGGCAAAGTCCGGCACGACGATGCCCGCGCGGGGGTCGGCCAGCAGGTTGCCAATCGTGTTGAAGAAATTGTTCCCATTGAAATCCGGGAACGTCAGGGTCCGGGCGTCGTCCACGCGGATAAAACCTGGCTTGCCGCCCCGGTGCGAGACATCGACACCGCCGGTGTGCTCGCCCTCGTCCTGCGACGCGGTATGGCTGGACGCGATGAACAGTGTATCGGCGCCGCGCAGCCACGCGCTGGCCCGCGCGTCGAGTGCGTCGCCATGCCACGGCGCAGGCGCGGCGGCAGGCTCGGCAACGGCGACGTCGCGCAGCTGGATGTAGCGCGGACAGTTGCCGAAGCTCTGCTCGACCTCGACCGTGAGCCCCGCCTCATCCCGCGCCACGATGATCCCGTTCATGCGGTTGCGCCGGCGCGTGTGCAGCTCGATGCCGAGCAGCCCGATGCGCGCGCCCTGCTCCAGCGCCGCAGCGAGCGGATCGCCGGGCAGCGGCACGGCGTCGATGCGCAGATGCGTGGCGTCAGGCGTCTGCGCAAACCCTGGCGGCCCGACCAGCAGCGTGGCCCACGGCATGCCGTCGGCATCGACCGCGCCGGCCAGCAGGAACGGCAGCTGCGCGAAGAACGTGCGGTGCTGTTCCGGCATCTCGCCGCGGATCACGCGCGGACCCGCCGCGGCCATCCGCTCGCGCTTGCCGGCGCGCTGCTGCGCCGCGAGTTCGCCAGCGTGGAAGGGCAGGCCGGCATGCGGCCAGGTGGGCAGGTCCATGATCGGCTCCCGGGAAGGTGAATCGCTCGACGTTCGGCGGACGCGATGGCTAGGCAGCCAGGCCGGGCTTCGATACCACCATCGGCACGAAGCCCGGCAAGGCTTCGACCCGGCGCAGCCAGGCATTTAGCGCGGGGTACGGGGCCAGCGGCACGTTGCCTTCCTCGGCGCGGGCGATATAGCTGTAGGCGGCCACATCGGCAATGGTGGCGTGATCGGCGGCCAGGAAAGCGCCCCCGGCCACCACCGACTCCATCAGCGTGAACAGCCGCTGCGCGCGGGCGACGGCATCTTCCATCGGCACCGGCCGGCCGAACAGCACGCCCAGGCGCGCCGCAGCCGGGCCGAATGCAATCTCGCCGGCAGCCACCGACAGCCAGCGTTGCACGCGGGCCGCACCGAGCGGATCCCGCGGCAACCAGCGGCCGTCGTCATAGCGCGTGGCCAGGTAGACCAGGATCGCGTTGGAATCGCCCACCACCACGCCGTCGTCGTCCAGCACCGGCACCTGGCCGAACGGGTTCAGGCGCAGGAAGGCCTCGCTGCGCTGCTCGCCGCCGCGCAGGTCGACGTCCACCAGCCGGTACGGCAAGCCCAGCAGCCCCAGCATCAGTTCGGCGCGATGCGCGTGGCCGGACAGCGGCGAACGGTACAGCACCAGCGGCCTGGCGGGCACTGCGGGGGGATTGGTCTGCTGCATGGCACTCTCCTCAGCGGTTGGTATGGACGGATTCTCGGTGCGGGCGACGCTGGAATAAATAGGGCCATTGGTATTTGACTACTCCAGAAAATGGAGTAATGTTTGGCGCCATGGACAAGCTACGTGCAATGCAGACCTTTGTTCGGATCGTCGACGAAGGCAGCCTGACGGCCGCGGCGGCGTCGCTGCGCACCTCGCTGCCGGCGGTGGTGCGTACGCTGGCGGCGCTCGAGTCCGAACTGCAGGTGCGGCTGCTGAACCGCACCACGCGGCGGCTGTCGCTGACCGCCGAGGGGCGCAGCTACCTGGACGGCTGCCGGCGCATCCTGGCCAATATCGACGAAGTCGAGGCGGGACTGAGCGCCAGCCATGTCGAGCCCAGCGGCCAGCTCACGCTGACCGCGCCGGTCTTGTTCGGCCAGCTGTACGTGGCGCCGGCGGTGACGCGCTTCGTGCAGCGCTATCCGCGCGTGCGCTGCCGCATGGAGTTCACCGACCGGGTGGTGAACCTGCTCGAGGAAGACCTGGACGTGGGCGTGCGCATCGGCCCGCTGGCCGACTCCACGCTGGTGGCGCGATCCGTCGGCCATATCCGGCGCGTGGTGGTCGCCACGCCCGGCTACCTGCGCAAGCACGGCGTGCCGCGCCATCCGGAGGCGCTGGCGAGCGCCAACTGCGTGCGCTTCACCGGCAACCATGCGCACTGGTGGTCGTTCCGCGATGGCGAACGCGAGTTCCATGTGCCGGTGTCCGGCAACCTGGAATTCAACCAGACCGCCCCCGCCGTGGCCGCCTGCGCCGCCGGTGCCGGCTTCGGCCATTTCCTGTCGTACCAGGTCGCGCAACTGGTGGAGGAGCGCAAGCTGCGCATCGTGCTGGAGGATTTCGAACTGCCGGCGTGGCCGCTGTCGCTGATCTATCCCCACGCGCGGCTGCTGCCGGCGCGCACGCGCGCCTTCATCGACTGGATGCGCGACGAGCTGAGCCCGAGGTTCAACTGAACCCGTATCCTCCCGCGCTCGCGTTCGGAATGTTCTGATCGTTCGGCCTGGCAAAGCGCAAAGGAGCGGGCTTGCACCGTCGTGCGCCACTCGGCATCTACCCGGGACATTTGCAGGGCCAGCCGACAAAACCCCTTGACGCGCTGCCGTGCGCACCGGTATTTTCAAATTCGAATCCGAATTCGAATACGGAAATACGACCATGTCAGCGACGCCTTCCAGCTTCCCCGCCAACGCTTCCTTCCCCCGTATCGACACCCCTTCGATCCTGCAGCCGCCCCGCCAGCGCCGTGCCCGCGAGACCGAGCAGGCCTTGCTGGGCGCAGGCCGCGAACTGCTTGCGACGCGCGACTTTGCCGCGGTATCGGTGGCACAGATCGCGGCGGCGTGCCAGGTCTCGGTGGGCGCCTTCTACGGGCGCTTCCGCGACAAGATGGCCTATTTCGAAGCCCTGCGCGCGCTGGTGATGGAAGAGACCTCTGCCTCGATCGACCGCTACCTGGCCCAGGAACGCTGGGAAGATGTCGCCACGCCGGTGCTGCTGGAAAAGACCGCCAGGTTCATGGTGCTCGGCACGCTGGCCAACCGCGGCGTGATGCGCGCATCGCTGCGCCATGCCTCCACGCGCCCCGAGGAATGGCTGCCCCACCGCCAGAACGGTGAAGCAATCGTCGAGCGCATGGTGCAGCTGCTGGTGCCGCGCCTGACGCTGCCCGCCGATACGGCCGAACTGCGCGTGCGCTTTGCCATGCAGGCCGTGTTCAGCGTGCTGGTCAACGCCGTGCTCAATGAGTCCGGCCCGCTGCACCTCGACGACGAACGGCTGATCACCGAGCTGAGCCGTCTGATGGCAGGCTATCTCGGCGTCAGTCCGACCCAGACGGCCTGAGCCTGTCCGCCAGTACAGCCTGGTAATGCAGCCGGGCCATGGCTGCTATGAATTGCGCGGCGCTTGCTTGGCGGTGGCGCCGGCGCTCCCTAGAATGTCCCCACGCCCGGCCCCGCGCCGAGGCAGCCCTATCCGCCTCAAAGCCATATCGGGACCGCTCATGGCCACGCTTTTCCTCGTCCGTCACGGACAAGCCTCGTTCGGCGCCGCCAACTACGACTGCCTGTCGCCCACCGGCCGCCAGCAGGCGCGCTGGCTTGGCGAATATTTCGCCGAGCGCGGAATCAGCTTCAGCCGCGTCGTGGCGGGCACGCTGGTGCGCCAGCAGGATACCGCCACTGAAATCCTGGCCGGCATGGGGCAGCCGCAGGCCGCGGTGATCTCGCATCCCGGCCTGAACGAATACGACGGCGAGGCGCTGTACCGCTGCCACACCGGCGGCGCCGACCACCGCGCCCACCAGAACGGCGACTACAACGACTACTGGCGCACCTTCCGCGCGGCCTACGCGGCCTGGACGCAGGACGGGCTGGCCGACATGCCCGAGAGCTGGGCCGACTTCGGCGCGCGCATTGCCGGCGCGCTGGCGCAGGCCAGCGAGGGCACCACGCGCGAGGATGCGATCCTGGTGGTCAGCTCGGGCGGCGCCATCGGCCGCGCCACCGCCGACCTGCTCGGCGCGCCGGCGCAGGCTGCGATCGAAATGAACCTGCAGTTCCGCAATACCGCGTTCTGCGAGATCATCGTCGGCCGCGGCGTGCAGCGTCTGCTGAGCTTCAACAATGTGCCCCACCTCGAGCGTGCCGACCGGCGCAGCGCCGTGACCTTCGCCTGACATTGCGGGCCCGGCGCCGGCCGCCCACCAAATGACAATGGCCGCGATTTCGCGGCCATGCTTTATCTTTCTCCGGCTGCTGGCGCGGGCACTTTGACATGCCCGCGCCGCCGGTCCTTCTCCCTTTACCGCTCTGTGCCGCTGCGCCTCTGTCTTACAGGCGCTCGACGATGGTCACATTGGCCAGCCCGCCGCCTTCGCACATCGTCTGCAGGCCGTAGCGCTTGCCATGCGTATGCAGCGCATGCACCAGCGTGGTCATCAGCTTGGCGCCGGAGCCGCCGAGCGGATGGCCCAGCGCGATCGCGCCGCCGTGCACGTTCAGCCGTTCCGGATCGGCGCCGGTGGCCTTGAGCCAGGCCAGCGGCACCGGCGCGAAGGCTTCGTTGACTTCGAACAGGTCGATGTCGCCGATGCGCAGGCCGGCGCGCTTGAGCGCGACCTCGGTAGCCGGCAGCGGCGCTTCCAGCATCACCACCGGGTCATGGCCGATCACGGTCATGCTGTGCACGCGCGCCAGCGGCTTGACGCCCAGCTTCTTCAGACCGGCTTCGTTGACCACCATCAGGCCCGCGGCGCCATCGCAGATCTGGCTCGCGGTGGCGGCGGTGACACGGCCACCTTCGGCGATCAGCTTGACGCTGCCGATGCTTTCCAGCGTGGCGTCGTAGCGGATGCCTTCGTCGGTGGTATGCATCTCGCCATTGGCGCCGTCGGCCGTGCGCACTTCCACCGGCAGGATCTCGGCGCTGAAGCGGCCCGCCTTGGTGGCGGCGATGGCGCGCTGGTGGCTTTGCAGCGCGTAGGCGTCGAGCTGTTCGCGCGAGAGCTCGTACTTGCGCGCAATCATCTCGGCGCCGGTGAACTGGCTGAACTGCACGCCGGGGTAGCGCGCTTCGACGCCCGGGCTCTTGGGCACGCCGAAGCCGTTCTTGGCCGGCAATTGCGAGGACAGGCCCATCGGCACGCGCGTCATGCTTTCGACGCCGGCGGCAATGACGATGTCCATCGCGCCCGACATCACCGCCTGCGCGGCAAAGTGCAGGGCCTGCTGCGACGAACCGCACTGGCGGTCGACCGAGGTGCCCGGCACGCTTTCCGGCAGGCGCGACGCCAGGATCGCATTGCGCGCGACGTTGCCGGCCTGCTCGCCGACCTGGCTCACGCAACCCATGATGACGTCTTCGACCAGTGCCGGATCGGCGCCGGTGCGCTCCACCAGTGCGTCGAGCACCTGCGCCGCCAGGTCGGCCGGATGCCAGCCCGACAGCTTGCCGCCCTTGCGGCCGCCTGCGGTACGGACCGCCGCGACGATATATGCCTCTGCCATGTGATCTCCTTGGTTCGGTGCAGGCCGCCGGGGCAGCCCTTGTGTGTGCGGCACGCCGGCGCGGTGCCGGCAGCGTCGATGGCTATTGTTGCGCCGGGGGTGGCGGCCAGCGTCGTCGGAAGCGACGAAGTTGCCGCATCGCTCAGGCGCGCGGCGCCAGCACCGCGAATATTGCCGTGGCGCGCAGCAGGCAGCGCTCGCCGCTGAACAGCCGGCAGGTGCCGTAGCGCAGCCGCGAGCCGAGCTTGTCGAACTCCACGCGGGCTTCGACCCAGTCGCCCGGGCGCGCCGAATCGAGATAGTCGAGGCTCAGGTTGACCGTGACCGCGCTTTTGGCACGGCCGGTTTCCAGCGACATCATCATGCCGATCGCGGTATCGGCCAGCGTCGCCAGCATGCCGCCGTGCGGGATACCCAGGTTGTTCAGGTGGCTCTCGTCGATGCGCACCGCCAGCGTGCGGCGTTCGGCATGCAGGTAGAGCTGGCCGAAGCCGGCCATGTAGCCGCTCATCCGCCGCAGCGGGACAAAGCCTTCGGGCACGTCGGCGCCGGCTGCGGCCGGCGCGGCGATGGCGCGGGCCAGCGCCGCCTCGATTTCCGCCTCCGCCATGGCGTCAGGCGAAGTAGCGCGAGGCCACGCTGAGGTGCTCGCGGCAATCGGCGACCATGCGCTTGATCAGTTCTTCGCAAGTGGGGACGTCGTCGATCAGACCCACGCACTGGCCGGCGCTGATGATGCCGCCGTCGGTCTCGCCCGCCTTGAGCGCGGCCTTGCCGCGCACGCCGGCGACCAGGTGCTTGACGTCTTCGAACTGTGCGCCGCCGGGACGGCGTTCGATGCTGACCACTTCGTCCGACACCGCGTTCTTGAGCACGCGCGCGGTGTTGTGCAGGGTGCGGAAGATCAGGTTGGTGTCGCGCTCGCTGGCCTGCACCAGCGCCTGCTTGACGTTGTCGTGGATCGGCGCCTCGCGCGTGGCGCAGAAGCGCGTGCCCATGTTGACGCCTTCGGCGCCCAGCGCCAGCGCCGCCGCCATGCCGCGCCCGTCGGCGATGCCGCCCGAGGCGATCACCGGGATCGACAGCTTGCGCACCGCCTGCGGGATCAGCACCATGCCTGGCACATCGTCCTCGCCCGGATGGCCGGCGCACTCGAAGCCGTCGATCGAGACCGCATCCACGCCCAGCCGCTCGGCCGACAACGCGTGGCGCACCGCCACGCACTTGTGGATCACCTTGATGCCCGCGGCCTTGGCCCGCGCGATATGCTCCTTGGGGTTGTTGCCGGCGGTCTCGAGCACCTTGACGCCGCTCTCGATGATGACATCGAGGTAGCGCGCATATGGCGGCGGGTTGATCGACGGCAGCAGGGTCAGGTTCACGCCGAACGGCTTGTCGGTCATGTCGCGGCAGCGGCGGATCTCGGCCGCCAGGTCCTCGGGCGTGGGCTGCGTCAGCGCCGTCAGGATGCCCAGGCCGCCCGCGTTGGAAACGGCGGAGGCCATTTCCGCGTAGCCAACCCATTGCATGCCGCCCTGGATGATCGGGTAGCGGATGCCAAGCAATTCGGTGATGCGTGTCTTCATGGTGGTCCTTTTGCTGTCTGCGCCGGCAGAGGCAACGGCGCAATATCGTGATGTGCCGGCCCTGCCGCCTTCTCGGCACCAGTTTACGGTGCCGCGCGCCGTCACAGCCTCGTCGGAAGCGACGATTGCGGGCGGCGCAATCTGCACTAGTGTTGGGCGAGCCCCGCCCCCGCTGCCGGCGCTTGTCCCGGCACCTCCGGCGTCCCTTCCTACGTCCCAGCAGGAGCCCGCATGACGCAAGCCACGCCTTCGTTCGAAACCCTGCGCTACGCCGTCGAAGACGGTGTCGCGACCATCACCCTGCACCGCCCGGACCAGCTTAATGCCTTCACCGCGCAGATGATGCACGAGCTGATCGCTGCGTTCGACGCCACCGATGCCGATGACAACGTGCGCGCGGTGATCGTCACCGGCTCGGGCCGCGCGTTCTGCGCCGGTGCCGACCTGTCCGGCGGCAGTTCCACCTTCGATTTCGAAAAGCGCTATGGCGCCAGCCCCGACACCGCGCATCGCGATGGCGGCGGGCGCGTGTCGCTGCGCATCTTCCGCAGCCTCAAGCCGGTGATCGCCGCGGTCAACGGCGCCGCGGTCGGCGTGGGCGTGACCATGCAATTGCCGATGGATATTCGGCTGGCCTCGACCGACGCCAAGTTCGGCTTCGTCTTTGCCCGCCGCGGCATCACGCCGGAAGCGGCATCGTCGTGGTTCCTGTCGCGCGTGGTCGGCATCTCGACCGCGCTGGAGTGGTGCTATACCGGCCGCGTGTTCACTGCGCAGGAAGCGCATGAACGCGGCCTGGTGCGCTCGCTGCACGCCCCCGAAGACCTGTTGCCGGCGGCGCAGGCGATTGCGCGCGAGATCGCCGCCAATGCCGCGCCGGTGTCGGTGGCGATCTCGCGCCAGCTGATCTGGCGCATGGCCGGCGCCAGCCATCCGATGGAAGCGCACAAGCTCGACAGCCGCGCAATCCAGTCGCGCGGACGCTCCGCCGACGTCAAGGAAGGCGTCAGCGCGTTCCTGGAAAAGCGCCCCGCCGCGTTCCCGGAGACCGTGTCGCAGGACATGCCGGACTTCTTCGACTGGACCAGCGAGCCGCCCTTCGCCTGAGCCGCTTTTTTCCACGGAGTCACGATGAAAGTCAGCCAGGCCGTCGCCAGCCGCAAGTCCGTCCGCGGCTTCCTGCCCCGGGCGGTTGCGCCCGACACCATCCGCCGCGTGCTCGACGCCGCCGCGCGCGCCCCGTCCGGCGGCAACCTGCAGCCCTGGCATATCCATGTGGTCGGCGGCGAGGCGCTGGAGCGGCTGCGCGGCATCATGCGCACGCGCATTGCCGAGGCCCCCTCCGGCGAAGCGCGCGAGTATGACATCTACCCGCGCGAACTGGTCTCGCCCTACCGCGAGCGCCGCTTCCAGGTGGGCGAGGCGCTCTACCACCACCTCGGCATCCCGCGCGAGGACAAGGCCCGGCGGCTGGCGCAGTTCGCTCGCAACTTCACCTTCTTCGGCGCGCCGCTGGCGCTGTTCTGCACGGTGGACCGGCGCATGGGCCCGCCGCAATGGTCGGACCTCGGCATGTACCTGCAGACCGTGATGCTGCTGCTGCGCGAAGAAGGCCTGGACAGCTGCGCGCAGGAGTGCTGGGCGATGTATCCGCAGACCGTTGCCGATTTCCTGTCGCTGCCCGCCGAACGGATGCTGTTCAGCGGCATGGCGATCGGCTACGAAGACCCCGAGGCGCCCGCCAACCGCTTGCGCGCCGCGCGCGCGCCGCTGGCGGAATTCACCGAGTTCATGGGTATCTGAGCTGCCGGCGCAGGCTTAGAGCAGGCCCAGCTGGCGCGCGATCGCAACCGCCTGGGTGCGGTTGCTGGCGTGCAGCTTGGCGCTGATATTGCGCAGGTGCGTGCGCACCGTGGTCTCGGACACGAACAGGCGCTCGGCCATGGCGACGTTGGAATAGCCCTCGGCAAGCAGGTGCAGCACCTTCTGCTCCTTGGGCGTCAGCGGCTCGACCAGCGCCGGCGGCGCGGGCCGGCCGGCGCCGGGCGGCTCTGCGGCGGCCTGGCCGCAAGCCTGCAGCAGCTTTTCGACATAAGGGGCCGGCAGGCTGGCGGCCTGCCGCGCGCAGGCGTCGGCCACCAGCCGGCGCACATCGTCACCCTCGTCGGCAAAGATGCGGATAAAGCCTTCGGCGGCGCCGAAGCGCAACGCCTCGCCCATCACTACCAGCGCATGCGCGCCGTCACCGGTGCGCTGCCATGCCTGCGCCAGCAGGATGCGCAGCTTGAGCGCGCGCCGCATCAGCTGGTTGCCGGCGGCGGCCGCCAGCTCGCGCTCGATGGCCTCGCGCACCGGCGTGCCGGGGCGCGCATACAGGTCCAGCCGCAGCCGGCCGAGCGTGATGTCCTCGACATCGCTGGCAAAGGAGCTGACGCCGGGGCGCGTGCGCCACAGCGCCGGATCGGCGGCGCGCTCGATGGCTTCTTGCGCGGCGTGCACATTGCCCTGGCGCAGCGCCAGGCGCGCGCGCTCCAGCATCGCGGCCATCACCAGCCGCGTCAGGCCGCGGTGATGCCCCAGCGCTTCGAGCTGCGCCAGCCATTCGTGCGCCTGGTCGGCCTCGCCGCGCTCGAAGGCGATGCGGGCCAGCACCGCATGCCCGGTGATGATCTGGTCGGGCAGGCCGAGGTCGCGCGACAGCGGCAGGTAGACGTTGAGCAGGCGGCTGGCGCGCTCGGAATCGCCGCTCTCGTAGAGGCCCTCGGCCAGCAGGATGCCGGCCATGGCGTTGCCGTTGGTGGGCCCGAAGCGGTTCGGCAGCATCGTGCTGGCGGCGATGCGGAAGCGCGCCAGCGCCTGCTGCAGCCGCCCCTGGCGCAGGTCGATCAGCCCCTCGACCGACTCCGAGAAGATCTTGTTGAAGTTGCTGTCCGAACCGCGCACCGCATGCCGCGCCACCTGCAGCAGCCGGCGCGACTCGGGATAATCGCCGGCCACCGCGGCCAGCCGCGCCATCGAGGTGGCCAGGATCGCGTCGGGGAAGGCATAGCCCATCGGCAACGGCGGCAGCTCGTTGCGGGCAAAGGCGCGCGCGTCGTCGAAGCGGTCCATCATGTTCAGCAGCATGTGGCGCAGCGCGCGGATATGGGCCAGCAGGTCGCCGGCCGCGCCTGCGGTGGGGATCTGCTGCAGCAGCGCGATGGCTTCGGCCGGCCCGCGCGTGAACGACACCGCCCACACCCGCGCGATCTGCAGCTTGGGCAGCCGGGCCAGCTCATCGGCAGGCACCGCCTCGAGCCAGCGCGTCAGCAGGCGCATGCGGCCCTGCGCCAGCAGGTCGTCGGCGGCGCCGTCGAGCAACTGCAGCGCATGCGCCAGCGCGCCGGCGGCAAAGGCATGTTCGATGGCGGGCACCAGGCGCCCCTGCGACTCATACCAGCGCGACGCCGCCAGGTGCAGCTGCGGCACCGATGCGGGCATGGCCTGCGCCAGCTGCGCGCGCAGGAAACCGGAAAACAGGCTGTGATAGCGATACCACTGCTCGGGCGCGGCGCCGGAGCCGCGTTCGCCATAGCGTTCGCTCTCCAGCGGCAGCAGGAACAGGTTGGCGCGCTCCAGCCAGGCGAGGATCTCCTCGCTGCCGCCGGCGGCGGGCTGGCACACCGCATCGCACAGCGGCCCGCACAACTGGTCCAGGATCGAAGTGCGCAGCAGGAAGTCACGCACCGGCTCGGGCAGGTGCAGGAAAACGTCTTCGACCAGGTAATCGGCAATGGCCGCGTTCGAGCCCGAAAAGCCGGCGATAAAGCCCTCCGGCTGGCTGCGCCGCTCCAGCGCCACCGACGCCAGCCACAGCGCCGTGGCCCAGCCCTCGGTGCGCCGGTGCAGCGCGCTGATGGCGGCCTGCTCCAGCTTCAGCCCGCGCGCCTGGCGCAGGAAGGACGCGGTCTCGTCGGCGGAGAAGCGCAGCTGCGCCGGTTCGATCTCGAGCAGTTCGCCGCGCGCGCGCAAGCGCGCCAGGCCGGTTTCGGGCACCCAGCGCGTGCCGATCACCACGCGGCAGCCCGGCGGCAGGCTTTCCACCAGTTGCCAGACCAGGCCCGCCACCGCCGCGTTCTGGATGGCTTCGAAATCGTCGAGGAACAGCGTGAAGTCGCCGTGATGGCTGGCGAGGCGGTCGATCAGCGCAAGCGCCTGCTCGCCCGGGTCCTGCGCCAGCGCCTGGCGCGCGGACCGGTCCGGCCCGCCGCTGCCCAGGCCTTGCGCGATGGCGGCCTCGATCGAGCCGAGGAAGCGCGTGGTGTCATTGTCCGCGCGGTCCAGCGTCAGCCATGCGGTGCGGCCGCCCGCGGCTTCGAGCCGCGCGCGGCACTGGAGCATGGCGGTGGTCTTGCCGAAGCCGGCGGGCGCGCGCACCAGCACCAGCTTGACGAAGCCCGCCGCGCACACGGCCTCGCAGATCGCCGCGCGCTGGACCTGGAACGGGGTCAGCAGCGGCGGGCGCAGCTTGGCGGCCAGCGATGCCGCGCCGGCGGGTGGCGGCGTGCGCCGTCCGGTCTCCTCGATACTTGCCATTGGCTGTTTGTCGTCTCCCGCACATCGCGGCCCTTGCCGGGCGCCGCGCTGCGCCCCCGGCTGCAAGATGCAGGCAGGTGGCCGTGGCTGTGGTGTAGTGGGGAATTATGACGTAAACCGCTGCCCTGCCGAAAACGCGGGCAGCGGCGAGGCACCGCTTGCCGGTGCCTCACACCAGCTTGCTGGCGTGCCCGGCCCAGTAGCGGTCGCGCAGCAGCCGCTTGAGCAGCTTGCCGGTGGGCAGCCGCGGCAGCTCGGGCTCGAAGTCCACCGAGCGCGGGCACTTGATCGCCGACAGGTTGGCACGGCAGAACGCGATCAGCTCGGCCGCCAGCTCGGGTCCGGCCTGGCCCATGTCGGCGGGCTGCACCACGGCCTTGACCTCTTCGCCGAAGTCCTCGTTGGGCACGCCGATCACGGCGACATCCATCACCTTGGGATGCGTCATCAGCAGGTTCTCGGCCTCTTGCGGGTAGATGTTGACGCCGCCCGAGATGATCATGTTGGCCTTGCGGTCGGTCAGGTACAGATAGCCGTCCGCGTCCACATAGCCGACATCGCCGATGGTGCTCCAGTCCGGATGCTGCGGATGGCGCGTCTCCGCGGTCTTGGCGGCGTCATTGTGGTAGGTGAAGGGGCGGCCCTCGGCAAAGTAGATCGTGCCCGGCTCGCCGGGCGGCAGCAGCGCGCCGTCCGGCCCGCAGATGCGCAGCTTGCCGACCATCGCCCGCCCGACCGTGCCCTTGCGTTCCAGCCATTGCGGCGTGTCGACCACGGTCACGCCGTTGCCTTCGGTGCCGGCGTAGTACTCCCAGATCACCGGCCCCCACCACGCGATCATCGCTTCCTTGACCTGCACCGGGCACGGCGCCGCAGCGTGGATCGCCACACGCAGCGACGATACGTCATAGCGCTGGCGCTGCGCCTCGGGCAGCTTGAGCATGCGCGAGAACATCGTCGGCACCAGCTGCGTATGCGTGATGCGGTGTTGCTGCACCAGCCGCAGGAACTGCTCGGCGTCGAAATGCTCCATCACCACCGCGGTCCCGCCCAGCGCTTGCACCGTCATGGTGTAGCGCAATGGTGCCGCGTGGTACAGCGGCGCGGGCGACAGGTAGCGGGTATCGGCATCGAAGCCGTAGAGCCGCTGGCACAGCGCGGTCAGCGTCGTCGGTGCCTCGATGTCGGGACTCGACGGCGGCGCGTAGACGCCCTTGGGCCGGCCGGTGGTGCCGGACGAATACAGCATGTCGCCGCCGGTCACCTCGTTGTCGATGCGCGTGGCCGGGCAGGCGGCCAGCGCGGCCTCATAGGCGTCATAGCCCGGCACCGTGCCGTCCAGCATCAGGCGGGCCTGAAGCGCCGGCGTCTGCCCGCTCAGCGCCGCGGCAATTTCCGCCTGCGCGTGCGTGGTGACCAGCACGCGCGCTCCGCTGTCGTTGACGATATAGGCAGCGTCGGCGGCGTTCAGGCGCGTGCTCAGGCAGATATAGACGATGCCGCTGCGCTGGGCGCCCCAGCACAGCTCGAACAGCCGTGGATGGTTCTCCACCATGAAGGCCACGCGGTCGCCGGGTTGCAGCCCCAGCTTGCGGAACAGGTGCGCGACCTGGTTCGAGCGCTGGTCCAGCTCGCGGTAGGTGACGACCGCGCCGCTGCCGCCCATGATGACGGCGGGCTTGTCGGGCGTGCGCTGCGCGTGGATGTGCGGATGCATGGCGTGGAGCTCCTCGACTGGGATGGTGGCTCGGCGGATGCCGGTTCCGCATTCTCGGAACCCTGGCCGGTTCAACCATCGTCGGAAGCGACGAAGCGGCCCGCCCCGGTTTTGCCGCAGCGCCGCAAAGGAAGGCGCCCCCGACCCACGCTTCAGCTTCGTCCGATGCGACGATGCGCCCCCTGCCGGCCTGGCCGGAAGATGCCCGCCAGACTACCGCCCTCACGCCTCACCCCTATCCGAAGGAGCCAAGGTGGATTTCCAGTTCAGCGAAGAACAGTCGATGCTGCGCGACACGCTCGCGCGTTACCTGGCCGATCACTATGATTTCGAAGCCCGCCGCGCGGCAGCGCAGTCCGCAGCAGGTTGGCGCCCGGACTGCTGGCGCGCGTTTGCGCGCGACCTCGGCATCCTCGGCGCGGCCTTCCCCGAGCGACTGGGCGGCCTCGGAGGCGGCGCGGTCGAGCATATGGTGGTGATGGAACAGCTGGGCCGCCACCTGGTGCTGGAGCCGTACCTGGGCACCGTGGTGCTGGGCGGCGGCGCGCTGATGCACGGCAACCCCGAACTGGCCGCGCAGTGGATCCCGGCCATCATCGGCGGCGAGGCCACCGTGGCGTGGGCCCATGCCGAGCCCGCCAGCCGCTACTGCCGTCACGATGTGCAGGCCAGCGCCACGCGCCAGGGCGACGGCTACCGGCTCAACGGCCACAAGCACGCCGTGGCCGGCGCGCCGTTCGCATCGCACCTGGTGGTCAGCGCGCGAACCGGCGGCGCGCGCCGGGACCAGCGCGGCATCAGCCTGTTCTGGATCGCGCGCGACACGCCCGGCGTCACGCTGCGCGAATATCCCACCTTCGACGGGCAGCGCGCCGCCGAGGTGCTGCTCGACAACGTGCAGGTGCCCGCCAGCCAGCGTATCGGCGCCGAAGGCGACGCCCTGGCGCTGATCGAGCTGCTGTGCGACCACGCCATGATCGCGCTGGCCGCCGAGGCCAATGGCGCGATGGCACGCATGCTGGCCGACACCATCGACTACGCGCGCCAGCGCAAGCAGTTTGGCGTGCCGATCGGCACCTTCCAGGCGCTGCAGCACCGCATGGCCGATATGTACATGCAGCTGGAGCAAGCCGTGGCACTGACCCAGGTTGCCGCGATGCAGGCCGCCAGCGCGCCGCCGGTGCGCGCGCAGGCCGCGTGCGCGGCCAAGATCCAGGCCGGCCAGGCGGGCGCCTTTGTCGGCCAGGGCGCGGTGCAGATCCACGGCGGCATGGGCGTGACCGAGGAACTGGCCGTGGGCCACTACTTCAAGCGGGTCACGGCGATCGACCTGCAATTCGGCTCGGCCGAGCACCACCTGCGCCGCTATGCCGACCTGCTCTACCCCGCCCGGACCGCGGCCTGAAGCCATCCCGATAAACATCGATTACCAGCGAGGCCCGTCGATGCATCTCGATCTCTCCCCGCAAGACCAGCAGTTCCGCGAAGACGTGCGCGCCTGGATTGCCCAGGCCTATGACGCCGACCTGCGCGCGATGATGGCGCAGTCCAAGAACGGCTACCTCGACAAGGCCGGACAGGTGCGCTGGCAAAAGGCGCTGCACGCGCGCGGCTGGGCCGCGCCGAACTGGCCAAAGGAATATGGCGGCCCGGGCTGGAGCGCGGCGCAGCGCTTTATCTTCCAGTCCGAGCTGGCCGCGGCGGGTTGCCCGCCGGTATCGCCGATGGGCCTGAAGATGGTGGCGCCGGTGATCATGAAGTACGGCACGCCCGAGCAGAAGCAGCGCTTCCTGCCGCCCATCCTCAGCTCCGATGTCTGGTGGTGCCAGGGCTACTCCGAGCCCAACTCCGGCTCCGACCTGGCGTCGCTGCAGCTGCGCGCCGACCACGGCACCGACAGCGACGGCGAGCACTACCTGCTGAACGGCTCCAAGATCTGGACCACGCACGCGCAATGGGCCGACTGGATGTTCTGCCTGGTGCGCACCAGCCGCGAATCGAAGCGCCAGGAGGGGATTTCGTTCCTGCTGCTCGACATGCACTCGCCCGGCATCACGGTGTCGCCGCTGCCGACGCTGGACGGCCCGATGCCGGGCCAGCAGGAGGTGAACCAGGTCTTCTTCGAGAACGTGCGGGTGCCGGTGGCCAACCGCATCGGCGAGGAAGGCAAGGGCTGGACCTACGCCAAGTACCTGCTGGAGTTCGAGCGCGGCGGCACGTATAGCCCAACGCTGCGCAAGCAGTTGTCCAAGATCGCGGAAATCGCGGTGGAGCAGGCTGGCGACGACGGTGGCCGGCTGCTGGACGACCCCATGTTCCGCCGCAAGCTGGCGGCGCTGCACCTGCGTACGGCCGCGCTGGAAGCGGTGGAATGGCGGGTGTTTTCCGGTGTGGAATCGGGCACCTCGATCGGTGCTGTGTCGAGCATGCTCAAGCTCACGGGCACCGAGACGCTGCAGGCGGCGAGCGAGCTTGCGGTAGAGGCGGCGGGGCCTGCGGCGCTGCCGTTTGTGCAGGACACCTGGGCAGAGTTGCAGGGACGCGAGGCATCCCCGCGGGTCGGGCCGGATTATGCGGCGGTGCTGGCGCCGCGCTATTTCAACTATCGCAAGGCTTCGATCTATGGGGGGTCTAATGAGATTCAGCGGAATATTATTGCTAAGGTTGTGTTGGGGCTTTGAGGTCGGGGGGCGGCGTTCGATCTGTTTTTTGGGGTGTTCGCTGTTGGTGACATGCTGGTGGTTTTTGAACCGCCTGGTTCCGCCCTCCTGGGCGGGTCACTTTTTGTCCGAGCGACAAAAAGTAACCAAAAAGCGCGTTTACTGCCCTGCGGGCGGCATGTCTTATCGTAGTGTGCCTGGGGGTTTTCGTACGGGGCTTTGCTTCCTCACATAGCTGGACTGCCTGCCGCGGTGGTGCACCACGGTGGCAGGGGCGTTGAAGGGGTGATTGAACGAGCCCAGAGCGCGGAGTGGCCGCCTGCTGCTGGTCTTATCGTAGGAACGCCTACGGCTGCTGCGCCGTCAGTATCGCGGGGCGCCGGCTCTGGCACGGAACGCGTCGCTGCGCTCGCTTGGCGCTGCCGGTCGGGTCGGTGATCGCAGGGACCGCCCCTGAGTCACATAGCGTAGCAGGGCCGAACGGGCACCCCCGCCCAAACGGAAAGCACCACCGCCAGAACCACCGTCAAATTGATTCGCACAGGCGACGCGTTTCTTGCCGCGCCCGCCAAGAACGACAAATCACCGCATTTCTCCCAAAAGCTCCCTCCTAGGGTTCCCCCTTAATTGACGCTCACCTCTCTCATCCATATATTTTTATGAACATCTAGTTCATTTTTGAACAAACACAGCATCAACTGGGAAAACATGCCTCTCAAAATCGGAATCAACGGCGCCGGCATAGGCGGCCTCGCCGCCGCTATCGCACTACGCAAACTCGGGCTGGACCCGATCGTCTACGAACAAGCCCCCCGCTTTGCCCGCGTCGGCGCCGACATCAACCTGACACCCAACGCCGTGCGCGCGCTGGACGGGCTTGGCGTTGGCGAGGCCCTGCGCGACACCGCCGCGCGCCCCAGCCACCGCATCAGCCGCATGTGGGATACCGGCGCCGAAACCTCGCGGCTGCCGATGCAGGAAGAGGCCGAGCGCCGCTACGGCGCGCCCCAACTGACCATGCACCGCGCCGACCTGATGACTGCACTGGAAGCCGCCCTGCCCGCCGCCTGCGTGCGGCTCGACCACAAGGCCGTGGCGATCGAGGCCCGGGCCGATGGCGCCACGCTGCGATTCGCCAATGGCGCGCAGGAGCAGGTCGATGTGCTGGTCGGCGCCGACGGCATCCATTCCACCGTGCGCACTGCTCTGTTCGGCCAGGAAAGCCCGATCTTCACCGGCGTGGTGGCCTATCGCGCGGTGGTGCCGGCTGCGCGCCTCGCCGGCGTGCCCAACCTCGGCGCCTTCACCAAGTGGTGGGGCCCGGACGCGGCCACGCAGATCGTCACCTTTCCGCTCAACCGCGGCCGCGACATCTTTATCTTCGCCACCGTCGCGCAGGAAGCCTGGCGTCATGAGTCATGGACCACGCCGGGCCGCGTGGAAGAGCTGCGCAACGCCTATGCCGGCTTCCATCCCGAGGCGCGCGCGCTGCTCGACGCCTGCGACGAGGTGCTGATCTCCGCGCTGTACGTGCGCGATCCGCTGCCGGCCTGGTCGGCGGGGCCGGTCACGCTGATGGGCGACGCCTGCCATCCGATGATGCCGTTCATGGCGCAGGGCGCGGGCATGGCGATCGAGGACGGCGTGGTGCTGGCGCGCTGCCTGGCCGATGCCGCCGGCGACCGTGCCGCCGGCGTGCCGGCCGCGCTGGCGCGCTATCAGGCCGCGCGCCACGCGCGCACCAGCCGCATCCAGATCGGCTCGCGCAGCAACGCCTGGCTCAAGGAAGGCGGCAATGCCGACTGGGTGTACGATTACGACGCCTGGAACGTCGCGCTCGGCTGAGCCGCCGGCCCGCGTTCCACGCCAGCACGGCCGCCTGCGCGGCCGTTTTCCATGGATTGCCCACGCCAACATGCCCAAGTCACGCCTGCCGACCGAACCTGACCTCGACGACGCCGCCGCACCGGAAGATGCCCGCGAGGCCCAGCTGGTGTCGCCGGTGATCCGCGGCCTGCGCCTGCTGCGCTTTATCGCCGAAGGCGGCGCCACCGCCAACCTGAGCGAGGTCGGCCGCCGCATCGACGTGAACCGGGTCACCGTGATGCGCCTGCTCGATACGCTGGAGCATGAAGGCATGGTCGAGCGGCTGCCGCAAGGCGGCCATCGGGTCGGCTTCAACTTCCTCAAGCTGGCGTCGCGCGTGCTGGCCTCCAATGACCTGACCAGCTTTGCCGGGCGCGTGCTGGCCCGGCTCAGTGCTTCGCTGCAGCTGTCGGCCTACCTGGCGGTGCGCGACGGCGGCGATGCGCTCTACCTGCTGCGGCAGATGCCGGCGGCGGCGCTGGTCAGCAATATCCAGGTGGGCAGCCGCGTGGCGGCGCACCTGACCACGCCGGGCCGGATGCTGATTGCCGAACTGCCGCCCGAGACGCTGCGCGAATTGCTGGGGCCCGATCCGCTGCCGGCGGTCACCGGGCAGAGCCCGGCCACCCACGCGCGGCTGGCCGAGATCCTGGCGGCCGACCGCGAACGCGGCTGCGCGTGGAGTTTCTCCGCCTACGAACCCGGCATCGATGCCTGCGCGGCGCCGGTGCGCGGCACCGACGGCGCGGTGATCGCCGCCATCAGCGTGGCCGGGCCGCAGCAGCGCTTCGAAGCCGACAGTGCGCTGCGCGAGCGCGTCGCCAGGGAAGTGCGGCAGGCCGCGCGCGACCTGTCCGGGCTGATGGGTTACCGCGGCGACACTGCTGCGCGGTGATCCCGTCTTGTCAGGCGAAAGGCCTGGGCACCTCAGGCCGGTAATCGAGCAGCCGCGACAGCTCCGCCGCGGCCCGCCGCACCTGTTCCACCATGTGGTCGAGCTGGTCCGGATCGATGCGCGCGGCCGGAATGGTCGCGCCCAGCGCCGCCGTCACCTTGCCGCTGCGGTCGCGCACCGGCGCCGCGATGGTGGAGATGCTGGCCTCGAAGAAGCCTTCGTGCAGCACATAGCCGCGCTGGCGGTCGCGCTGGACCATTTCGTACAGCTCTTCGACCGTGCGCGGCGTGCTTTCCGAATAGACTTCCAGCCGCTCTTCCGGATAGAGCGCGCGCAGTTCGGCCAGCGACAGGTCTTCCAGCAGCACGCGCCCCAGCACCGTGGCATGCGCCGGCAGCCGGGTGCCGACATTGACGGTGCTGGCAAACGGGCGCGATGCCACCGACTTGGCCACATAGACGATGGAGCGCCCGTCGCGCACGACCAGGTTGCACGGGTAGTGGATCTCGTCGCGCAGCCGGTCCAGCAACGGGCGGCCCAGCTCGGTCAGCTCGAGCGAGGCCAGGTAGTCGAAGCCGAGGCGCAGCACCGCCATGCCCAGCCGGAACTCGCGCCCGCCGTCGGTGCGCTCGACGAAGCCCATCATTTCCAGCGTGGCCAGCAGCCGGAACACGGTCGAGCGCGGCACCTTGAGCCGACGCGCCAGCTCGGCGGCCGACAGGGTGCGCTCGCGGCTGCTGAATTCGCCCAGCAGGCGCAGGCCGCGCTCCAGCCCCGGCACGATGTACTTGTCCTGCGCACCCTCCGGTGCACTCTCCTGGCCGCCTTCCTGCGTATCTTCCTGCGGCGAATCGGTCGTCATGGTCTGTCTCTGCAATATTCGGTGTTGGCGCAACGCTCTCATATATCACGCCCGCACCCGATAGGGTACCCGTATTGCGGACCATCCCTCGCCGGCCAGCCGCTATACGCCCGCGCGCAGGTACTCGCGCAGCCACGCCGCGCACTGCTCGCCATGCGCCGCGGGCCAGCGCACCACGATGGTCTCGTCGGCACGGCGCAGCTCGATGCAGATCTCGGCAAGCGGTCCGCGCGCGGCGTCGCCGCGCCCGAACAGGCGCGCCCACAGCCCGGCCGGAGCGGCTTGCGGCACCTCCAGGCGCGCCGGCAGCACTGCGTGGCCGTTGGCGGCCGTACGCGGCGCGACGGCGGCCGCCTGCGCCAGCGCGGGCGCCTGCCGCGCCGCCTCGGCCTGTCCGCCCTTCGACTCCAGCCGCGCCAGCAGGTTGGCGCCGAACTCGTCCCACATGCGGTCAGCCTTGGTCTTCATCACGCTCAGGCCGAAGGTACCCAGCCGGCCCAGCACATCCACCTGCACCTTGATGCGCAGCTGCGTGCCGCCATCGTCCAGCGGCGTCAGGAACAACTCGCTCGACTGCCGCAGCGAGCTGGCCACCGAAGCGTCCTCGCCGGTGCCCTCGGTGCGCAGGTAATGGGGCACGCGGGTCTCGACGATCTTGGTATGCAGCCGGAAGCGCGCGTTGATGAAAGCGATCTTTACCGCCATGTGCGCGACGTACTCGGCCTCGCTGAGCACTTCGATCGATTCCATGCCGGGCACGCATGCGCCCATCACGTTGGGGTCGAGCAGCAGCTCCCACACGCGCGCCGGCGGCGCCGCGGTGACCAGGGTCTTTTCAATTTCCACGCATTGCCTCCGCGGCGGACAGGACCGATTCGACGATGCCGACATAGCCGGTGCAACGGCACAGGTTGCCGTTCAGGCCATGACGGACTTCCTCTTCGGTCGGATTGGGATTGTTGGCGAGCAGCGCGCACGCCGCCATCAGGAAGCCCGGCGTGCAATAGCCGCACTGCAGCCCGCCGTGCTCCATGAAGCTTTGCTGCAGCGGATGCAGCTGGCCGTCGGCGGCCAGGCCTTCCACCGTCATCACGTGGCGGCCGCGCGCCTGCACCGCGAGCATCAGGCAGGACTTGACCACCTCGCCGTCGACCAGCACCGAGCAGGCGCCGCAGATGCCGGTCTCGCAGCCGCGCTTGGTGCCGGTCAGGTTCAGGTCGTCGCGCAGCAGGTCGGCAAGCAGGCGCCGCGCCGGCACCTGCACCTGGTGTTCTTCACCGTTGACGGTGAGTTCTATGCTGACTGGAATCATGGGAACTCCTTATTCCGATGCCACGCCGAACAATGCGGCAATGGTGCGGCGCGCGACCACGCGCACCATCTCGCGGCGGTAGGCCGCTGATCCGCGCGCGTCCGACACCGCGTTGATATCTTCTGCAACCAGGTCGGCGGCCTGCGCGGCCAGTTCCGCCGTCACGTTGTGGCCGGCCAGCAGCGCCTCGGCGCGCGCCAGCCGGCATGGCACCGGCGTGGAAGCGCCCACCGCCAGGCGGGCCTCGACGCAGAACGCGCCCTCGCGCCGCACCGCCAGTGCCACGCTGGCCAGCGGGCGGTGCTCGGCCGCCGTGCGCAGGAAGCGCGCATAGTGGCCATCGGCGCCGGCACCCGGCGCCGGCACACGGATCTGCGTGACGATTTCATCCGGCGCCAGCGCCGTGACGTAGTAGTCGACCAGAAAGTCCTCGATGCCGATCACGCGCTCGCCGCCGCGGCCGCTGACCACGACCTGCGCACCCAGCGCCATCAGGCAGCCGGGCGGATCGGTGGCCGGGTCGGCATAGCAGAGATTGCCGCCAACGGTGCCCTGGTTGCGCACCTGCGGGTTGGCCACGCGCGCCGCCATGCTGGCCAGCATCGGATAGTGCGCCTGCACCAGCGGCGAGCGCGCGAGCTCGGCATGCAGGGTCAGCGCACCGATGCGCAGGCCCTCGCGCGCATCGAAGGTGATGCCGCGCAGCGCATCGAGCCGGCCCAGCGACACCAGGTGGCTGGGCGCCAGCATGCGCTGGCGCATGCCGAGCATCAGCGCGGTGCCGCCGGCAAAGACGCGGCAGCTGTCGCCCAGGTCGGCCAGCATGTGGCTGGCTTCGGCCACGGTGGCCGGCTCCAGGAAGGCAAAGTCACGCATGGGCGGCCTCCTTGTCATGCAGTTCGCGCAGGCCCGCCAGCACCTTCTCCGGCGTGATCGGCAACGACTGGATGCGCACGCCGACCGCGTCGAACACGGCGTTGGCGATCGCCGCCGCGCCCGGCAGGATCGCGGTCTCGCTGGCGCCCTTGGCGCCGTAGGGGCCGTTGGGGTCGTTCGATTCCACCACGTCGGTGCGCAGCATCGGCACCGCGTCGGCGGTGGGCATGGTGTAGTCGGCGAAGTTGCCGTTCATCAGGCGGCCGTCCTCGTATTGCAGGTGCTCGTACAGGGTCCAGCCGATCGCCTGCACGGTGGCGCCGTGGGTCTGGCCATGCACGGCGAGCGGGTTGATGGCCTTGCCGCAGTCGTCGGCGACAAAGCTGTCGATTACGCTGACCTGGCCGGTACAGGTGTCGACCTCCACTTCGACCGCCTGCGCCGCGAACGAATGCGCGGGCGCGACGTTGCCGTAGTAGTCGGCGTCGTGCATCACCGTGGGCGCGTCGTAGCTGGCGCGTACGTGGATGCCCTCGCCGCCGTGGCGGAAGATGTGCAGGCGCGCGATCTCGGCCAGCGTGGCGGACCGCTCCGGCTGGTCCGCCACGGCGATGCGGCCATCGGCGATCACCAGTTGTTGCGCATCCACGCCGAGCTTTTCCGCCGCCAGCGCCAGCAGCTTTTGCCGCGCCTCGCGCGCCGCGCGCAGCACCGCGTTGCCGGCGATGATGGTCACGCGCGACGCCAGCGAGCCCAGGCAGAACGGCGCGGTATCGGTATCCGTCGCCATCACGGTGACGTGCGCCAGCGGAATCCCCAACTCCTGCGCGCAGATCTGGCTGAGCATGGTGTTGGCGCCCTGCCCCATGTCGCACTCGCTGGTCTGCAGCATCACGCGGCCGTCCTCGTTGAGCTTGAGCAGGATGGTCGAGCCGTCCCAGTTGCCGAGCGTGCGGTTGCCGCTGACATGCATCGCCGCGGCAATGCCGACGCCGCGCCGGCGCGTGCCGCTGCCGCGCGGGGCCGCGCGCTTTTCGTCCCAGCCGATGGCGCGGCGCGCCATGTCGAGGCATTCGGCCATGCCGGTGCTGCTGATCTTCCAGCCGTGCACGCTGGTCTCGCCAGCGCCGATGGCATTGCGCTTGTGCACTTCGACCGGGTCGATGCCGAGCATGCCGGCCAGCACCGTCAGGTGGCAGTTCAGCGGAAACTGCATCTGCTGCCCGCCGAAGCCGCGGAAGGCGCCGCGCGGCGGGTTGTTGGTATAGGCCAGCACCGCGTGCGAGCGCACGTTGCGCACGCGATGCATGTTGTCGCTGCGCATGGCGGTGACGTGCATCACATCGCCGGCAAGTCCGGAGTAGGCGCCGCACTCGGCCGTGATGCGCACGTCCTTGGCCATGATCACGCCGTCGGCGGACAGGCCCAGGCGCAGCCAGACCTGCATCGGCACGCTGGCGCGCGCGCCCTGGAAATCTTCCAGGCGGTTGTTGACCAGCCGCACCGGGCGCTCCAGCCGGCTTGCCAGGAAAGCGCAGATCAGGCTGTTGTTCTCCTCGACGATCTTGGCGCCGAAGCCGCCTCCGGTGGTGGCCTGCACCACGCGGATGGTCGAGACCGGCCGGTCCAGCGCCTCGGCCAGCCGTGCGCGCGCCAGGAACACCGACTGCGTCGACGCCCACAGCGTGAGCCGCCCGTTGCCGTCCTGCGCCGCGACCGAGGCCATCGGCTCGAGGTAGCCGGGGTACTGCGAATGCATGTCGTAGGTAGCTTCGTACACCGCGGCGCACGATGCGAACGCGGCCTCGACGTCGCCGCGCTCGATGCGCATTTCATGGCCGATATTGCCGGTGCCGGCGTGGATCTCCGGCGCGCCCGCGGCCAGCGCCGCGGCCGGCGTCAGCAGCGCGGGCAGCGTCTCGTACTCGACGTGGATCAGGTCCAGCGCATCGCGCGCGATCTCCTCGCTGACGGCCACCACCGCGGCCACTTCCTCGCCCACATGCCGCACCACGCCGCAAGCCAGGATGCGCTGCTCCTTGCGGTGCGGGCCCCAGTGGCGGGCGGGCACGTCGTGGCCGGTCGCGACCAGCTTCACGCCGGGCAAGGCCTTCGCGGCGGCGGTGTCGATGCGCACGATGCGCGCGTGCGGGTGCGGGCTGCGCAGCACCTTGGCGTGCAGCATGCCGGGCAGCTTGATGTCGCCGGCATACTGTGCGCGCCCCATGACCTTTTCGCGCGCGGTCACCTGCGGCGTGGATGTGCCCACGATGGCCCTGCTCATGCCGGCCTCCTGTCTGTCGTTGTCCATGACGTGGCGCTGCAATGCGATGCGCTGGCGTCGTTCATTCCGCGGTGATCGCCAGGTCGCGGATCACCTTGCCCAGGCGCTCGTAGTCGGCCGCGTTGACCTTCTCCAGCGCGGCCGGCGCGCCGCCGACGGGGGTGGCGCCGAAGGTCGCCATCTTGTCGGCCACGTCGGGCTGGCGCAGCACCTCGTTGAGCTGCTGGTTCAGCGTCCTGACCACCTCGGGCGGCGTGCCTTTCGGCGCCATCACGCCGTGCCACGCACCGACCACCACGTCCTTGTAGCCGAGCTCGGCCAGCGTCGGCACGTTGGGCAGCAGCGGCGAGCGCCGCGCATCGGTGATCGCCAGCGGGATCAGGCGGCCGGTGTTGAGGTATTGCGCCACCGGGCCCAGCGTGACGTAGGCAAACGGCACGTGCCCGGCGACCACGTCGTTGACCGCTGGCGCCACGCCCTTGTACGGCACGTGCTGGATCTTCACGCCGGCGGCACGGTTCAGCATCTCGCCGGCGATGTGCATCGGCGAGCCCGCGCCCGGGCTGCCATAGGTCAGCGTCTTGCCGGCCCGGGCAGCGGCCACCATCTCGCCCACGGTCTTCACGCCCGCCTGCGGGTTGGCCACCAGCAGCACCGCCTGCACGGCGGTCTGGATCACCGGGGTGAAGCCGTGCAGCGGGTCATAGCTGGCCGACGGCGCCAGCTTCAGCACCATCGGCGCCAGCGTGAACGGGTTGGGCGTGTACAGCAGCGTGTAGCCGTCCGCCGGCGCGCGGCTGACGAATGCGGCACCCACCACGCCGCCGGCGCCGGGACGGTTCTCGACGATGACCGGCTGCTTCAGGCGGGCCGACAGCTTGTCGGCGTAGAGGCGGGCCATGGCGTCGGTATCGCCGCCTGGCGGGTAGGCCACCACCATGGTCACGGCCTTGGACGGATAGGTGGGCGCGGCCAGCGCGGTGCTCGCGCTCAGCGCAAGCCCGGCCATGGCAGCGGTGGCGACGGCGGCAGCGGCGCCTCGGGGACGTTGTTGTCTCATCTACAGCTCCCGTGGGGGCGCATTCGCGATGCGGGAGTCAGCGGGTTGTGCACATCGCGAAAACAGGGGTGGTGTTGGTACAACTCTCTTCGGTTGTTTTATTAATGAAACGCAGGTTCAAAAAAGGAACATAACCATCGTAGGTAATGCAAGTTGACAACTCAACTTACGTTATGCACCTATTGACTGCTGTTGTTTTTTGAGGGTTTATTTTTGCTCATCGGAATCGCCACACAGTGGCGGCAACGGCAAGCGCCTGTGAGACAATCTGCCCCGCCCACCGGCCACGCATCCTGGCCGGCAGACCAGACCAAGAGGAACGCATGTCCCGTGATGCCGCGCCCGCCAACGGCAAGCCAGCGCCCGCCACTGCCCCCGCCGCCAACACCAGTCCCTGGACCGACCTCGACGAGGACGGCAGCGGCCTGACTGTCGACAACTTCCTGACCACGATGCTGAGCCAGCTGGTGACCGCGCTGCGCAGCACGGTCACCAAGCCTTATGCGGAACAGTTCGGCCTGACCGTGCCCGAATGGCGCATCCTGGCGCTGCTGGCCCATGCGCGCGCGTTGCCGTTTGCCGAGCTGGTGACGCAGTCGACCTCGGACAAGGCGCTGGTCAGCCGCACCCTGCGGCTGCTGGAAGACCGCGGGCTGGTGCAGCTGACCTCCGCCGGCAATACGCCGCGCAAGAAGCTGATGTGCGCCATCACCGAGGCCGGCACCGCGCTGCACGACCAGGTCATGCCGCTGGCGCGGCGCGGACAGGCCGAGGTGATCCGGCAGCTGTCGCCGCAGGAGCGCGAGGCGGTGTACCAGGGGCTGCGCAAGCTGTTGCGCGCGCAGGCATAAGGAAAACACGGCCGCGCCGGTTGCCTGCCGGCGCAGTTTCATCCCGCAAAACTTCTCCGCGCCAGGGAATGACGGCGCTTTCCACATCGCCTATAACGTCTGCTACCGGTTTCACCTGACGAAAGCCGGACCCAGGAGACGAACGGCGTGACCATCCCGAGCACTTCATTGCAGAAGGCTTGCCGCCTGCTGCGCGCGCTGACCGATGCCCGCAACCGCCGCCTGACCGACCTGGCGCTGGCCGCCGGGGTCGACAAGGCCTCGGCGCTGCGGCTGCTCGACACCCTCGCGGCCGAGGGCGTGGTGCAGCGCGATCCGGCGACCAAGGCCTTTGCACCGGGACGCGAATGGCTGGCGTTGCATGCCGCCGCCCTGCATCGCACCGACCTGCGTCCGCTGGTGCGTCCGGCGCTGATCCGGCTGGCCAATGCCTTCGAAGACAGCGCCATCCTGTCGGTGCCGAGCGGCTGCGAATCCGTTTGCATCGAACTGCGCCTGGGCACTTTCCCGATCCGCGCCAACTACCTGGAGATCGGCAGCCGCCGGCCCCTGGGCGTCGGCGCCGGCAGCCTGGCGCTGCTCGCCGCGCTGCCCGATGCCGAGGTCGACGCGGTGCTCGAAGGCATCGCGCCGGCCTTGCGCCGCTACCCGCGCTTCAGCCGCTCCATGCTGCTGGAGCATGTGCGCGCGACGCGCGAGCGCGGCTATGCGGTGCTGCTTGACGTGGTGATCGAGCGCATGGGCGGCATCGCCATCGCCCTGCCCGGCCCCGACGGCTACCCGCTGGGCGCCCTCAGCATCGCCGCGCTCAATGACCGCATCACCAGTCGCGAGGCCGCCATGGCCCGCGCATTGAAACGCGAGGCCGATGCCATCTGCCAGGCCTGGCGCCAGCACGCCGGCGCAAGCGCCGACACCGGGCGGCCCGCGGCCCGCCCGCGCAAACCCGGCCACGCCCCTGCCGCAACCAGAAACCACGAAACACCGGAGGAGACACCATGACGCTTCGCCATTCGATCCGACGCCGCGCCGCCGGCGCCCTTGCGGCTGCCACGGCGGTGGCCTGCGGCGCCGCGCAGGCCCAGCCCGTTGCCGCGATCTCCGACGACGTGGTCAAGCTCGGCATGCTGCTCGACATGAGCGGCCTGTATGCCGACGTCACCGGCCGCGGCAGCGCCACCGCGGCGCAGATGGCCATCGACGATTTCGGCGGCAAGGTGCTCGGCAAGAAGATCGAGCTGGTGGTGGTCGATCACCAGAACAAGGCCGATATCGCCGCCAACAAGGCGCGCGAGTGGTACGACACCGGCCATGTCGATGCCATCCTCGACGTGGCCGCGTCGGCGCCGGCGCTGGCGGTGCTGGAAGTGGCGAAGCAGAAGAACCGCATCGTGGTGTTCTCGGGGCCGGGCACCGAGCGCATTACCAACGACCTGTGCACGCCGGTGTCGGTGCACTACGCCTACGACACCTACGCGCTGGCCAACACCACCGCGCGCGCCACGGTGCAGCGCGGCGGCAAGAGCTGGTTCTTCCTGACCGCCGACTACGCCTTCGGTCACACGCTGCAAGACTCAGCCACCGCGGTCATCAACGAAACCGGCGGCAAGGTGGTGGGGGCCGCGCGCCACCCGATCGGCGCCAGCGACTTTGCCTCGTACCTGCTGCAGGCGCAGGCCAGCAAGGCCCAGATCGTGGGACTGGCCAACGCCGGCGGCGACACCATCAACGCGATCAAGGCGGCATCCGAGTTCGGCCTCACGCGCAACAACGCCCAGCGCATGGCGGGCCTGCTGCTGTATGTCAACGACATCCACGCCATCGGCCTCAAGACCGCGGCCGGCCTCATGCTGACCGAAGGCTTCTACTGGGACATGAACGATGCCACCCGCGCCTGGTCGCGGCGCTATTTCGAGAAGCTGAAGAAGATGCCCAACATGAGCCAGGCCGGCGCGTATTCGTCGGTGACGCACTACCTGAAGGCGGTGCAGGCCGCGGGCACCGACGACACCGCGGCGGTGATGAAGAAAATGAAGTCGATGCCGATCAACGACTTCTTCGCGAAGAACGGCCGCATCCGCGAGGACGGCCGCATGATCCACGACATGTACCTGTTCGAGGTGAAGACCCCGGCCGAATCGAAATACCCGTGGGACTACTACAAGGTGGTGGCGACGGTGCCCGGCGAGCAGGCCTTCATGCCGGCCGCGAAGTCGAAATGCCCGCTGCTGCGGCACTGACATGAACGCCACCTATGTACGCGGCACCGGCAATACGCGCTTCGGCCGCATCGATGGCAGCACGCCGCTGACGCTGATGGCGCAGGCCGCCGATGCCGCGATCGCCGACGCCGGGCTGGCGCGCGCCGAACTCGACGGCGTGCTGTGCGGCTATGCCACCACGCTGCCGCACCTGATGCTGGCCGACCGCTTCTGCGAATACGCCTCGCTCAGGCCGGCCTACGCCCACGGCGTGGCCGCGGGCGGCGCCACCGGCGGCGTGATGGCGATGCTGGCGCACGAACTGGTGCGCGCCGGGCGCTGCCGCCATGTGCTGGTGGTCGCGGGCGAGAACCGCCTGAGCGGCCAGAGCCGCGACCAGTCGATCCAGACGCTGGCGCAGGTGGGCGAGCCGCATGCCGAGGTGCCCAACGGCGCCTCGGTGCCGGCCTACTACGCGCTGCTGGCATCGCGCTACCTGCACCAGACCGGCATGGATGCCGACGCGCTGTCCGGCTTTGCAGTGCTGATGCGCGCGCATGCCGCCGGCCATCCGGATGCGCACCTGCGCGAGCCGCTGACGCTCGCGCAGGCCCGCACCGCGCGTGCGATCGCCACGCCGCTGCGGCTGTCCGACTGCTGCCCGATTTCCGATGGCGCGGTTGCGGTGATCGTCTCCGCCCAGCCTGGCGCCGGCACGCCGGTGCGCATCGCCGGCGCCGGCCAGGCACACCGGCATCAGCACCTCGGCGCGCTCGACGACGTGATGCAGACCGGCGCCGCCGACGCCGCCCGGCGCGCCTTTGCCGAGGCCGGCGGCGACGTGGACAGCATCGATTGCCTGGCGATCTACGATTCCTTCACCATCACCCTGGTCATGCTGCTGGAAGAACTGGGACTGGCGCCGCGCGGGCAAGCGCACGCGCGGCTGCATGCCGGCGATTTCGGCTGCGATGGCGCGCTGCCGCTCAATCCGCATGGCGGACTGCTGGCGTTCGGCCACTCCGGCGTGGCGGGCGGGCTGATGCATCTCGCCGAAGCCGCGCGCCAGCTCGCCGGCCGCGCCGGTGAACGCCAGCTGAGCCGGCGCCGCCGCGCGCTGTTCCATGCCGACGGCGGCGTGCTGTCGTCGCATGTCAGCCTGGTGCTGGAGGCCGCAACATGAGCGGTCCCGCCCGTCATCCCTATGCCGACGGACTCGCTGCCGGCGTGGTGCGCTACCAGTGCTGCGGCGACTGCGGCGCCTGGCAGCCGCTGGAACGCCACGCCTGCCGCGCCTGCGGCAGCCTGCAACTGCACTGGCGCGATGCCGGCGGCCTGGCCACGGTCTATGCGGTCACCGAGGTGAGCCGCGCCCCGACCGATGCCTTCCGCTCCCTGGCACCTTACACGCTGGTGCTGGCCACGCTGGACGAAGGCCCGCGCGTGATGGGCCATGCCGAGCCCGGCGTGGCGATCGGCGAGCGCGTGCGCGCGGGCTTCCTGCGCTTCGGCGAAGCCACCCTGCTGCGTTTCCTGCGCGAATAGCTGCCCGCGGGCGCCAGCCGGCGCGCCCGTTCCCATCCCGACCGGCAATCCCAACCCGGAGAATTCCCTTGGCACCGAATCTATCCCGGCGGCACGCGCTCGCCCTGTTTTCCTGCCTGGTCCTGTCCGCGGCGGCCGCGCCGCCCGTGCTGGCGCAATCCTTCCCGGCCAGGCCGGTCCGGCTGGTGGTGCCCTACCCGCCGGGCGGTCCCACCGACATCGTCGCGCGCGTGGTGGGCCAGAAGCTCTCTGAGCGGCTCGGCCAGCCACTGGTGGTGGAGAACCGTCCCGGCGCCGGCGGCAATATCGGCGCCGAGGCAGTGGCCCGCGCCGCGCCCGACGGCTACACGCTGCTGGTCGCCACCACCGCGCATGCGATCAACATGACGCTGTTCCGCAAGCCCGGCTACGACACCCGCAAGGACTTCGCGCCGGTGAGCCTGCTCACGCGCGGCCCGCTGGTGCTGGTGACGGCGCCCGCCACGCCCGCGGCCAATGTCGCGGAGCTGATCGCCATGGCCAGGGCCAGGCCGGGGCAGGTCACCTTTGCCAGCTCCGGCAACGGGCAGTCCACCCATCTCGCCGCGGAGCTGTTCAACAGCATGGCCGGCGTGCGCATGACGCACGTTCCATACAAAGGCAGCGCGCCCGCGCTGACCGACGTGATGGGTGGCCAGGCCACGGTGATGTTCGACACCATGCTGTCGGCGATGCCGTTCGTGCGCGACGGCAAGCTCAGGGCGCTGGCGGTCACCGGTGCGCAGCGCTCGCCGGCCGCGCCGGACACCCCGACCATCGCGCAGTCAGGCCTGCCCGGCTACGAGGCCACCGCCTGGAATGCGCTGCTGGCCCCCGCCGGCACGCCGCCCGCGGTGCTCGAAACGATCGCTGCGGCGCTGAAATCCGTGCTCGACGACGCCGACGTGCGCGCGCGTTTTGCGACCCAGGGTTTTGCCGCGGAATGGACCTCGCCACCCGCCACCGCGAAGTTCCTCGACCAGGAAATCGACAAATGGGCGCGGGTGGTCAAGGCCTCCGGCGCCACCATCGACTAAGCCCCACGCACCCGCCACGCACCAGCCACCCATACGCCACGCCCCCGCCATGACCGCTTCCCTCCAGTCCCTGCTCGCGCCCCGCTCCATCGCCGTGATCGGCGCCTCCGACAACGTCCACAAGATCGGCGGCCGGCCGATCCATTACATGAAGACGCACGGCTATGCCGGCACGCTCTACCCGGTCAACCCGCAGCGCGACACCATCCAGGGCCTGCGTGCCTTTCCCACGCTGGACGCGCTGCCGGAAGTCCCGGAGCTGGCCATCGTCATCGTCGCCGGCGACGCCGCGGTGCAGGCGGTGCGCGACTGCGCCCGGCTGGGGGTGGCGGCGGCGATCGTGATCGCGTCAGGCTTCGGCGAGGCCGGTGCCGAAGGCCGGCGCCAGCAGGACGAGATGGTGCGCGCCGCGCGCAGTGCCGGGATGCGGCTGGTCGGCCCCAACAGCCAGGGGCTGGCCAACTTCGGCAGCGGCGCCATCGCCAGCTTCTCCACCATGTTCATCGAGGTGCCGCCGCAGGTCGGCCCGGTGGCCGTGGTCAGCCAGAGCGGCGGCGTGGCGGCAATGGTCTACGGGCTGCTGCGCGGCCAGGGCATCGGCGTGCGGCACATGCACGCCACCGGCAACCAGGCCGACATCACCGTCAGCGAACTGGCGCTGGCGGTGGCGCACGATCCCGGCGTGCGGCTGGTGCTGCTGTACCTGGAAAGCCTGGCCGATCCCGAGGTGCTGGCCGAGGCCGCACGCGTGGCGCGCGCGCGCAATGTGCCGGTGGTGGCGGTCAAGGCCGGACGCTCGCACGACGGGCAGCGTGCGGCGGCCTCGCACACCGGCGCGATAGCCAGCGAGGATCGCGCGGTCGACGCCTTCCTTGCGCGCCACGGCATCTGGCGTGTCGACGATGCGCACGCGCTGGCGCGCTGCGCGCCGCTGTACCTGCGCGGCTGGCAGGCCAGTGGGCGCCGGCTGGTGGTGGTCAGCAATTCGGGCGCCAGCTGCGTGATGGCGGCCGATGCCGCGCAGTCCTTCGGCCTTGCGCTGGCGCCGCTGTCCGACGCCACCCAGGCCGCGCTGGCCGAACGCCTGCCGGGATTTGCCGCCACCGCCAACCCGATCGACGTCACCGCGGCGCTGCTGACCAACAGCGCACTGTTCGGCGAGGTGCTGCCGGTGGCGGCGCGCGATCCGGCCGCGGACCTGTTCCTGCTCGACATCCCGGTCTCGGGCATGGGCTACGATGTGCCGCGCTTTGCCCGCGACGCCGCCGCTTTTGCCGACACCGCGGGCAAACCCATCGCCGTCGCCGTGTGGCAGGCCACGGTGGCAAAGGCCTTCCGCCAGGCCGGCGTACCCACCTTCGCAAATGCTGCCGAAGCGCTGGCTGCCTTCGCGCAACTGGCGTCGCACCAGCAGCGCCTGCGGCAGATCGCGCAAGAAGGCGAGCCGCCGCTGCCGGCGGCCCCGGCGCGGCCGCCAGTCAACCCTGCGAGCATGACGCTGAGCGAGGCCGCCAGCCTGGCACGCCTGTCTGCCGCCGGAATTTCGGTGGTCGAGCACTACTTGTGCCAGGACGTCGACGCGGCGGTGGCCGCATGGCGGCGCATCGGCGCGCCGGTCGCGGTCAAGGCCAGCTCGCCGCAGGTCCCGCACAAGAGCGAGCACGGGCTGGTCGCGCTGCACTGCGACGATGCCGAGGCAGTCGCCAGCGCCTTCACCGCGCAGGTCCGCACCCTGAAGGCCATGGGCGCCGCGTGCGAAGGCATCGTGGTCGCGCGCATGTCGCGCGGCCAGCGCGAATGCATGGTCGGCGCGCACTGGGATCCGGTGTTCGGCGCGGTGCTGGTGGTGGGCGATGGCGGCAAATATGTGGAAGTGCTGCGCGACACCGCGGTGCTGCTGGCGCCGTGCCGGGAGACCGACGTTGCCCGGGCGCTAAACCGCCTGCGTATCGCGCCGCTGCTGCGCGGCGTGCGCGACGAGCCCGCGCTCGACATCGGCGCGCTGTGCCGGCTGGCGGTACAGGTGGGCGAGCTGGTCCATGCCGCCGGCGGTGCGATCCGCTCGGTCGATCTCAACCCGGTGATGGCAAGTGCGGAGGGCGTGGTGGTGGTCGATGCGTTGATCGAGGTACCAGATGCCGCACTGCCCATGCGCTCCTGACGGCAGCGGCATGGGCACGTGCCCGTTCAGACCTCCAGCTCCTCCAGCACCCGCCCCTTGGTCTCGATGCCAAGGCAGTGCACGGTGATGGCCGCCAGCGCCGGCACCACCGACAGTGCGAAGAAGGCGAAGCTCAGGTCGCCGCTGCCGATGGTGCTGGCGATCAACCCCGGCGCAAAGATCGCCGCCAGCTTCAGCCAGGCCCCGCCGAGGCCGCAGCCCATGGCCCGCACGCTGGTCGGATACAGCTCCGGCGTGTAGACATAGGCAGTGATGAAGCCGCTGGCGAGGAAGCCCATCGCCAGCGCGCAGAAGGTCGCGACCACGTACACGCTGGCGGCGTGGAACACGCCCGCCAGCACCAGCGACAGCGCGCACAGCAGGAACGACACGTTGATCACCGGCTTGCGCCCGACCTTGTCGACGATCATGGCGCAGACCAGCGAGCCCACCACGCCCAGCACCGACGCCGCGGCGGCCAGGTTCAGCGCCAGCTGCAGCGGCGCGTGGTAGACGGTCTTGTAGACCGTCGGCAGCCAGGTCGAGAGCCCGTACTGGATAAATCCGCAGGTGGCCCACAGCATCCATACCGCCAGCGTGCGGCCCAGATAGGCCTTGCTGACGAGGTCGCGCAAACGGCGGCGCGGATGGTTGGCCATGCGTTCGTAGGCACTGGCGTCGCCCGGCGGCGGCAGCGGCGTGCGGGCGCGCGCCTCGAACGCGCGCAGCGCGGCGTCGGCCTCTTCCAGCCGGCCCTTTTCGGCCAGCCAGCGCGGCGATTCCGGAATCACGCGGCGCAGGATGAAGAACAGCACCAACGGCACGCCGCCGATGAAGTACATCACTTCCCAGCCGTAGTGGGGCACCAGCCAGGCGCCAATGCCGTTGGACACCATCAGCCCGATCGGGAACACCACTTCGTACAGCAGCACGAAGCGCCCGCGGCCATGGGCGCGCGTGACTTCGTTGATATAGGTCGCCGCCACCGGCAGCTCTCCGCCCAGGCCCAGGCCCTGCACGATGCGCAGCAGCGCGAAGATCTCGAACGACGGGGCAAAGCCGCACGCCAGGCTCATCAGGCCGATGATGCCCGCGCTCCAGCCGATCGAGCGCAAGCGTCCGAAGCGCTCGGCCAGCCCCGGGAACAGCAGTGCCCCGACCAGCTGGCCCACCGACGGCGCCGCGATCAGGAAGCCGATCTGCCCCGGCGTGAGCGACCACTGCGCGATCAGCAGCGGCAGCGTGGCGGCGATGGCAATCACGTCGAAGCCATCGAAGAAGGTGGCCAGGCCGATCAGCAGCCGGGCCCGCACATGCATGGCATTGCCGGGCATGCGCTCGATGCGGGCGACGATATTGCCGCGCGTGAGCGGGCCGGTGCGCGCGGTGGTCGCGCTGTGGCCGGCGCTGTCGGCCGTGGTCACGATGCCTGCGGTGGCGGCCACCGGTGCGCCGGGGGACGCTGCGTCTTGTCTCTGGGTTAGCACGGGACTTTTTGGGTTGGGTCTTGGGCGTCCCGCCTGGCGGGAGCTTTGCTCCCCTCTCCCGCGCGCGGGAGAGGGGCCGGGGGTGAGGGCCGGCGGTTCTGGGGGCGTGGCGCCTTGCCAGACCACCCCTCACCCTGCCCTCTCCCCGTGAGGGGAGAGGGGAACACCGTCGGCATGCGATGGCGCTACGGCAGGATTACAAATCCAGCACCAGCTTGCTGCCCTTGCACCCCGACACGCACACCATCATGGTCTTGTTGCCGGCGCGCTCGCTGTTGCTCAGCACGCTGTCGCGGTGGTCGGGGCAGCCTTCCAGCACGGCGGTCTCGCACGAGCCGCATACGCCTTCGCGGCAGCTGTACTCGACCTCCACGCCGGAGTCGAGCAGCGCGTCCAGCAGCGACTTGCCCGACGGCACCTTCACCAGCGAACCGGTGCGCGACAGCTGCACCACGTACTCGCCTTCCTGCACCGCTTCGGTCGACGGGTCGGCGGCGAAGCGCTCGATATGGACGTTGGGATAGGCATGCGCCGCGCATGCGGCCTCGAACGCGTTCAGCATCGGGCCGGGGCCGCAGCAGTAGAAGTGCGTCTGCGCGTCCTGCCCGGCCAGCATGGCCTGCAGGTCGGGCGGCGCGCCGGCTTCGTCGTCGAAGTGGAAGCGCACGGTGTCGCCGTACGCCGACAGCTGTTCGACGAACGCCGCCTCGGCGCGCGAGCGCGCGCAGTAGATCAGCGTGAACGAGCGGCCCAGCTCGGCCAGCCGGCGCGCCATGCAGACGATCGGGGTGACGCCGATGCCGCCGGCGACCAGCACGGTGTGCGCGGCGCTCTCGTCCAGTTCGAAGTTGTTGCGCGGCGCGCCCACCGTCAGCGTGGCGCCGACGCGCAGCTGCTCGTGCACGTAGCGCGAGCCGCCGCGGCTGCCGCGGTCCAGCAGCACGCCCACGGTGTAGCGCTCGCGCGCTTCCGGCGCGCCGCACAGCGAGTAGCTGCGCACCAGGCCGTTGCCCAGGTGCAGGTCGATATGGGCGCCCGGGCTGTACGCGGGCAGGGTCTTCCCTTCGGGGTCTTGCAGTTCGATGCTGACCACGCCGCGCGCTTCGTAGCGCATGGCCTGGACCCGCAGGGTCAGGGACTGGTGGGCACTCATTGCTGCTTCCTTCTGTTGCGCTGCTGCTTACCGCTTCTCGGTCAGGAACTTGCCTGCCGGGCCACCGGCGTTCTTCTGGCGGCGGGTGTTGCCGTCGATGCCGCCCTCGATCGCCCATTCGGCGAACATGGTCGGGCCCGGCTCGAAGGCGCGCGGCTCCCAGTGTTCGTCGAGCTGGTCTTCGTCGGCGTAGTACTCGATCAGGCCGCCGGCCGGGTTCTTGAAGTACCAGAAGTAGGCCGAGGAGATCGGGTGCCGGCCCGGGCCGAGCTGCGTGTCCCAGCCCTTGCGCGACACGTGCATGCCGCCGCCAAAGACCTCGTGGATGTCGCGCACGGTGAAGGCGACGTGGTTCAGGCCGCTCTTCGGTTCCGGCAGCTGCAACAGGAACAGGTCGTGGTGGCCGCCGTCGGCGGTGCAGCGCAGGAACGCGCCGCGGTCGGGGTAGCGATCGGACGGCACGAAGCCGAACTTCTCCACGTAGAACTGCTCGGTCGCCTTGACGTCCTTGACGAAGAACACCACGTGGCCGACTTCGATCGGCGTGGCGTGGTCGTAGATCGGGCTGCGCTGGTTCATGCGCGGCTTGTCGTTCCACGTGTTCATCAGCGCGCATTCGATCTGCACGTCGTGCTTGCGCGTGACCTGGAAGCGCACCGCCAGGCCGTTCGGATCGGTGCAGCCGAGGCGCAGTGCGTCGCCTTCGCCCTGCGTCACAAAGCCGGGCGCATCCGCGATCGCCTCAGCAAGATGGTCGAGCGAGGCCTGCGACTCGACCCCCCACACCACTTCGCGCAGCGTCGGGCCGGCCTCGATCGCCGGCGGCAGCGACGGGTCGTCGATGCGGCGCACCAGCACGCGGCAGCCGTTCAGCGTTTCGAAGTCCAGGCCCTGCGCGTCGTCGCGCTTGATGGCCAGGCCCCAGTCGGTGAAGAAACCGCGGCAGGCGTCCAAGTCATCCGCGCCGTACACGATCTCGTCGATTCCCAATACCTTGATCATGGCTTCTCTCCAGCTTGCCGGGTTCAGTGGTTGGCCCACGGCAGCGGTTGTTCGTTCAGGCCCCAGTACACGCTTTTCTGCTCCATGTACTGCAGGATGCCCAGCCGTCCCTTCTCGCGGCCCAGGCCGCTGTCGCGCCAGCCGCCGAACGGCGTCGCGATCGAGAACTGCTTGTAGGTGTTGATCCATACGTTGCCGGCCTGCACCGCGCGGGCCACGCGCCAGGCGCGCTTGTAGTCGCGCGTCCAGATGCCGGCGGCGAGCGCGTAGACGCTGTCGTTGGCCTGCGCGATCAGGTCGTCCTCGTCGTCGAATGGGATTGCCACCAGCACCGGCCCGAAGATTTCCTCCTGGCAGATGCGGGCGTGGTTATCCAGCCCTTCGATGATGGTCGGCGTGTAGAAATAGCCGTGGGGCAGCCCGGCCACGTCGGGACGCACGCCGCCGGTGCGCAGCTGCCCGCCTTCGTCCACGCCCGCCGCGACGTACGATTCGATCGAATCGCGATGGCGGTCGGTGATCAGCGGGCCCATCTGGGTGCGCTCGTCGGCCGGGTCGCCCACGCGCAGCTGCGCGGCGCCATGCGCCAGCCGGTCGATGAAGGCCTCGTACTGCGAGCGCGCCACGAACAGGCGCGAGCCCGCGATGCAGGATTCGCCCGACGAGCTGAAGATGCCGTACAGCACGCCGTTGACCGCGTGGTCCAGGTCGGCATCGTCGAACACCATGGTCGGCGACTTGCCGCCCAGCTCCAGCGACACCGGCATCATCTTGTCGGCGGCGATATGGGCGATGTGCTTGCCGGTGGTGGTGCCGCCGGTGAACGACACGCGGCGCACCAGCGGGTGCTTCGTAATGGCGTCGCCGATCACCGAGCCCTTGCCGGGCAGCACGCTGATCAGGCCCCTGGGCACCCCGGCCTCTTCGCAGATGCGCGCCAGTTCCAGCGCCATCAGCGGCGTGACCTCGGCGGGCTTGACCACCACGGCGTTGCCGGCGGCGAGCGCGGGCGCCATCTTCTGCGCCTCGCTGGCGATCGGCGAGTTCCACGGCGTGATCGCCGCAACCACGCCCATCGGCTCGTAGACGCTCATGGTGAGGCAGTCGCCGCGCTGCGGCGTGATGGTCTCTTCCAGCGTTTCGCAGGCGGCGGCAAAGAACTGGAAGGTGCCGGCGGCGCTGGCAACCAGCGCGCGCGTTTCGCTGATGGGCTTGCCGTTGTCGAGGCGCTGGCGCTGGGCCAGCTGCTCGCCCTTGGCGCGGATCAGCTCGGCCACGCGGTACAGCACGGCGGCGCGTTCGTGGGGCTTGCGTTGGGCCCAGCCGCTGGTGAGGAAGGCGTGGTGGGCGCCCTGCACGGCTTCTTCCACGTCAGCCAGGCTGGCGGCGTTCAGTTCGGCGACGACTTCGCCGGTCGCTGGATAGCGCGTGCCGTAGCGGTCGCCGGTCCCCAGGCGCCATTCGCCTGCGATGCAGATGGGGAGTACTTCTTGTGGGTTCATGTCGTTGCCTGCTGTGTCTGTCGTGGCCAAGGCGCTGCTGCGGTCTCTTGCTGCGACGGCGTTGTCAAATGTTGCTGCGTAACTCCCCTCTCCCGCTTGCGGGAGAGGGGTGGGGGTGAGGGCGGGCGCTTCTCACGGAGTGCAGCGCCTCGTCCTTGGCACACACCGGCCCTCACCCCCGGCCCCTCTCCCGCTCGCGGGAGAGGGGAGCAAACCGGCAGCATGGATTGGCGCCCTTCAAATCGATACCGCGTGCGCCCTATTCCCCAGCGCCCGCACCACGCTGAACACCGTCAGCGCCGAGGTCTTCGGGTTCGCCGCCAGCGGCTTGCCGCGCATGGTCAGCTCGAACCCCCCGAACGCCCCGCGCGCTTCCACGTGATGCACGTTCTCCACCGCATGCGGATCGGCCAGCAGCTTCACCGAAGTGCGGTCCAGCCCCAGGCCGGCCAGCGACACGGTGGCGGCGACGTTGGCGTTCTTCGGGTACAGGCGCGCGGCGTCGCGCGCCGTGCCTTCGAAGATCACCGTGGTCTCGGTCAGCGCGTCGAGGTCGAACAACTGCTCGGCCGGCGTGCCGGTCCATGCCCGCGCCGGCTTGCGGCCGGTGTAGATGACTTCGTCGAGCCCGCCGACACGCGCCGCCGCCAGCGCGTCGATGGCGCCGATCGCGCCGGACAGCAACTGCACCTGCGTGCCGCCGCTGCGCGCCGCGGCTTCCAGGCGCTCGGCCATGCCGGGCTCGGACAGCGCGCCCACCGACACCACCATGCACGGGATGCCGCGTTCCAGCGCCGGCACGATGTGCTCCTCCAGCGCATGGTGGCCGGCGCACTCGACCAGCAGGTCGGGCCGCTGGTCGTCCAGGTGCGTGGCGACGCGGGCGCGCGGCGCCAGCGCGGAGACCGCGCCGCGGGCCTCGTCCATCGTGTGCTCCGGCACGATCACCACGTCAAACACTACGTCCGGATCGCTCTTGAGCAATTCCAGCACGCCGCGGCCGATCGCGCCGCAGCCAACCATGGACACATGCAGCATCGCGGGTCTCCCTCAGGCGGTGACAGTGGTTTGTTCGCGCGCCGGCTCTTCGTTGTCCTGGTTCACCGGCGGGCCGGCGAAGATGGTCTTGAAGGAGCCGATCGACAGCATGTCGATTTCCAGCAGGAACGGGCCGGACTCGGCCCTGGCCGCGTCGAGCGCGGCGCCGACCTCGGCCAGGTTGCTGACGCGCGCGTGGCGCAGCGACAGCGACTTCGCCAGCGTGGCGTAATCCGGCGTATGCAGGTCCACATAGTGGCGGCGGCCGCCGTACTGCGCGTCCTGGATGTTCTTGATCACGCCGTAGCCCTTGTCGTTCATCAGCACGATCACCATGTCGGCGCGCTCCTGCACCGCGGTCGCCAGCTCACCGAGGTTCAGGATAAAGCCGCCGTCGCCGGCCAGCGTGAAGGTCTTCTTGCCCGAGCCGGTGGCCGCGGCGCCGATCGCGGCGCCGATGCCCATCGCCAGGCCCTGGCCGATGCCGCCGCCCAGCGCATGCACGCCGGCACGCGAGTCGAAGATGCGCAGCTGGCGGTTGCCCCAGGTGCTGTTCGACACGGTCACGTCGCGCACCCAGTTGAAGTTGCGGCCGACCGCCTCCTGCAACGCCTGCACCAGCGCCGAGTACGGGCCCAGGCCGTCGACCAGGCTGTTGACCGCGGTGTCGTGCGCGCGGCGCAGGTCGGCGGCGAAAGCCGGGTCGATCTGCATGCGCCGCTCGAGCCGGTCGGCCAGCGCGTCCAGCGCCAGCGCGGCGTCGCCGCTGACAAAGTAGTCGCTCATGTAGCAGCGGCCTTCGGCGGCCGGATCGGCGTCGATGCGCAGCAGCGGGCGCGGCAGCTTCAGCTCGTACTTCAGGGTTTCATTGCCGCGCAGGCGCGAGCCCACCACCAGCATCGCATCGCAGGTCTGGTAGAAGGCCTCGACCGGCTTGTGCAAGTTGAACGCGCCCAGCGAGCGCGGATCGTCCTCGGGCACGATGCCGCGGCCCTGGGTGCTGGTGACCACGCCGAAGCCCAGCTCCAGCAGTCGCTGCACCTGCTTGCTGGCATGGCGCGCGCCGCCGCCCAGCCACAGCAGCGGGCGCCTGGCCTTCACCAGGCGCTCGGCCAGCGCGTCCAGCGCATGCGCCGACGGCACATGCTGCGGCACCGGCAGCGGCTGCAGGTCCACCGGCATGTCGATCAGCGCGGCCTGGATGTCGATGGGGATCTCCACGCTGACCGGGCCGGTCGGCGCCGTCAGCGCGGTCTGCACCGCCAGCTTGATGGTGCTGAGCGCGGTGTCGGCGCTGCGGATGCGGAACGCGGTTTTGGACACGGCCTTGAGCATGGTCAGCTGGTCCGGCGCTTCGTGGATGTAGGCCAGGCTCTGGTCCAGGTACGGGGTCTCGATCTGGCCGGTGATATGCAGCATCGGCGTGCCGGCGGTCAGCGCTTCGACCATGGCGCCGGCGGCGTTGCCGGCGGCGGTGCCGGTGCTGGTCAGGCACACGCCCAGGCCGCCGGTGGTGCGGGCATAGGCGTCGGCCATGTTGGTGCCGCCCGCTTCGCCGCGCGCCGGCACGAAGCGGATCTTGCCGCGCTCGCCCATGGCGTCGAGGATCGGCATGTTGTGGATCGAGATCACGCCAAAGGCGGCCTTGACGCCGCACTGCTCGAGAAACGCCGTGATGGCGCAGCCGACCGTGACCTGCTGTTGTTCGTACGGTTGTTGATTAGGCATGACGGGAGTGTCCTCCGGAGATATCGATATGGCTGCCCGTGGTGTACGAAGACAACGGCGAGGCAAGGAACAGGATGGCGCGGGCTGCCTCGACGGGCAGGCCCAGGCGGCCAAGGGGAATGTGCTTCTGCCGGGCCAGGCGCGCGGTCCACGCGGCCCAGTCCAGGTGGCGGTCTTCTTCGGGGCGGGCGTCGAAGCGGCGGCGCCACTGGCCCGACTCGACCAGCCCGATCAGGATGCCGTTGACGCGCACGCCCTTGGGCGCGAACTCGGTCGCCATCGAGCGCACCAGGTTGAGCACGCCGGCGCGCGCGGCGGAGGTTGCCACCATGTGCGGCTCGGGCTGCTGCGCCAGCAGCGAGTTGACGCAGACGATGGCGCCCTGCCCTGACTTTTCGAGCTGCGGCAGGAACGCGCGCGTCGGGTGGATCACCGAGAAGAACTTGAGCTGCAGCTCGTCCATCCAGGCCGCGTCCTCGGTATTGGCGAAGGTGGACACGCGGCCCTGGCCGGCGTTGTTGACCAGCATGTCGACGTTGCCCAGCGTGGCCTGCACCTCGGTGGCAAAGGCGGCGACCTGCTCCGGCCTGAGCACGTCGCAGGGGGCGGCATAAAGCCGGCACCCGGGGAATTGCTCGCGCAGCTGCGCTTCGGCGCTGCGCAGGCGGGCTTGGTCGCGGCCGCACAGGGCGACGGCGGCGCCCGCCTCGAGCAGCAGTTCGACGGTCGCCAGCCCGATGCCGGAGGACCCGCCGGTAACGACGGCAACCTTGCCGTCGAGATCAATCATGGACATTGTCCTCACTCCCGATACAGATTCACCACCTTGCCGGCGCTGTGCAGCGACGGCCGGTAGTCGAGCAGGCGCGACAGCTCGCCCGCGCTATCCCTGACTTTCTCCACCATCGCGTCCAGCTGCTCGGGATCGATATGCGCGGCGGGGATGGTCGCGCCCAGCGCTGCCACCACCTTGCCGGTGCGGTCGCGCACCGGCGCCGCGATGGTCGAGATGCTCGATTCGAAAAAGCCTTCCTGCAGCACGTAGCCGCGCTCGCGGTCGCGCTGGACGATGGCGAACAGCGCATCGGCCGTGCGCGGCGTGCTGTCGGAGAACACTTCGAGCTGCGCCTCCGGATACAGCGCGCGCAATTCCGCCAGCGACAGGTCTTCCAGCAGCACGCGCCCCAGCACCGTGGCATGCGCCGGCAGGCGCGTGCCGACATTGACCGAGCTGGCGAACGGCCGCGGCGACACCGCCTTGGCCACGTAGACGATCGAACGGCCGTCGCGCACCACCAGGTTGGTCGGGTAGCCGATCTCGTCGCGCAGCCGCTCCAGCAGCGGGCGGCCCAGCTCGGTCAGCTCCAGCGACGCCAGGTACTCGAAGCCGAGCCGCAGCACCGCCATGCCCAGCCGGAAATCGCGGCCGCCGTCGGCGCGCTCGACGAAGCCCAGCATTTCCAGCGTCGCCAGCAGGCGGAACACGGTGGAGCGCGGCACCTTCAGGCGGCGCGCCAGTTCCGCGGCCGACATGGTGCGGTCCTTGTTGCTGAACTCGCCGAGCAGGCGCAGGCCGCGCTCCAGCCCCGGGACGATGTACTTGTCCGGGGTTTCGTTGGCGGCGGGCGTCGTCGGGATGGCGTGGGTGCTCATACGTCAGTGCGTGCGGTCGGGCCGATGGCGCCTCAGCGCTTGATCTTCGCCAGCGGGTGCTCGGGCGGGTAGGTCGGCGTGATCGGCTTCTTGGCGCCGAGCATCACGCACATCAGGACGTCCTCGTCGCCGATGTTGATTTCCTCGCGGTACACGCCCGGCGGCACCGACACCAGGTCGCGCTCGGTCAGGATGGTCTCGAAGCGCTCGCCGTCCTTTTCCAGGATCAGCTTGACCTTGCCGCGCAGGATGAAGAACACCTCTTCCACGTCGGTGTGCAGATGCGACGGGCCTTCATGGCCGGCCGGAATGACCATGGTGGAAAAAGTGAAGTGCTCGCTCGGCACGGTGTTGGTGTCGGCGGCCACGCCGGTGCCGCCGGTGCCCAGGTAGCGCATCTGCGCGCGGCGGTACTTGGGGTCGTAGTCGGCCTGGAACTTCAGCGCGTCCCAGTCGTACTTGCGCGTGGCAAAGCGCGCGACGCGGCTTTCCATCCACTGGTCGAACGAGGCGCCCTCCGGCTGGTCCCAGGAACGCTTGATGTTTTGCTGTTGGGAAAGATCGCTCATTTGGATTCCTTGTGCTTGGATGTGGCTATCGGTAGATCGGTGGATCAATGCATGACAAAGCCGCCGTTGACCGCCAGGGTCTGGCCGGTGACGAAACGGGCAAGGTCGGACAGGGCGAACAGCACCGCGCCGCAGACATCGTCGGGCAGCTGCTCGCGCGGGATCGCGCGCTGCTCGCGGTAGAGGTCGTGCCGGTGCTGGGGCACGTATTCGGTCGCCTCGACCAGCGTCAGGCCCGGTGCCACCGCGTTCACCGTGATCTGGTCCTTGCCGAGTTCGCGCGCCAGCGAACGGGTCATGCCGATGATGGCGCTCTTGCTGGCGACGTAGGCCAGCAGGTTGGGCGCGCCCCATAGCGGCGTGTCCGAGGCCAGGTTGACCACCGCGCCGCGGCCGCTGGCACGCAGCGCCGGCAGGCAGGCCGTGGTCATCAGCCAGGTGCCGCGCACGTTGACGTTCATCACGCGGTCCCAGGTGGCGATGTCGATGGCGCCTGCGTCGCGGCCGCCCGAGTCGGTCACGGCGGCGTTGTTGACCAGGCCGTCGAGGCCGCCCAGGGCCTTCACCGCGGCGTCGGCGCAGGCCTGCACCGAGGCCGGATCCGACAGGTCCAGCGTGACCGGCACCACCTTCAGGCCGTGGGCGCGCAATGCATCGGCTTCCTGCTGCAGGCGCTCGGCCAGGATGTCGGCCATGGCCACGGCGGCGCCGGCTTCGGCCAGCGACCTGGCGAAGGCCAGGCCCAGGCCGCGCGCGGCACCGGTGACCAGCACCTTGCGGCCGGCCAGCAGCGTGTTGTGCTCGATGGCCTCAGGCATGGCTGGCGGCTCCCGAGGCTTGCGCGGGCTTCAGCATGGCCACCGGCTCGTCGGCGACTTCCTGCTCGGCGCGGCGCTTCAGCAGCCGGCGCACGCGCGTGATGCCGGCATCGTGCTGGTACAGCATCTCGTGGTCGCGCGCGTTCGGCGCCATCATTTCCAGCACCACGCGGTCCTGTTCCAGCACGTCCCAGTGCAGCTGCTCCAGGCGGTTGCGATACAGGAAGCGCCACACATCGCGCTCCCAGCCCTGCACGTGGCGGGTGCGCCAGAAGAACACCATGCAGTGGTCCTCATCCACCGGCGTGGCCATGCCGACGATGCCGAACGGGCCGCCGGGGCCGACCTTGGCGCGGTACGGGATGGCCAGGCGCAGCCACAACGTGCCGGTCTCGCCGAACTCGACCCAGTCGAAGTTGACACCGCGCTGGCCGGTCTTCTCGAACACCAGCCCGTGCTCGGTCTCGCGGATCTGCATCACGGCGGACTTTTCGCCGGACGCCATCGAGTGCGACACCGCGTGCAGGTAGGCGCCGTGCATCGGGTCCATAACGTTGTCGATGGCGTAGCGGTAGTTGCAGTCCCAGTGCGCCACACACAGGAAGTGGCTGTGCTCGTCGCTGACCAGTTCTTCCGGCAGGCGCAGTTCGTCGGGGCTGCCCTCGCCCTGCGGGGCCTGGTCGCCGAACCACAGGAAGATCGCGCCGGCCTGCTCCTGCACCGGGTAGCTGCGCACGCAGGTGCGGCCTTCCAGCGGGCAGCTTTCCACCGCCGGCACGCTCTTGACCTGGCCGTCGCCGCCGACTTCGACGCCGTGGTACCAGCAGGCGACGCGGTCGCCCAGGTTCCAGCCCATCGACAGGCGCGCGCCGCGGTGCGGGCAGCGGTCTTCCAGCGCGTGAACCTGGCCGGCGCCGTCGCGCCACAGCACGATGTTCTGGCTCAGGCGGGTGATGCCGATGGGGGCGCGCGATACCGCCCACGAGGCGGCGACGGGGTACCAGTAGTTGCGCAGGCCGGTGTTCAGGCGGGCTTCGGCGCGGGCTTGCTTGTTCGATTCCATGTTGTTCTCGCTATCGACCGGTTCAGGCGCCCAGGCGGCGCATTTCGGAGAGGAAGCGCGCTTCGGTCCAGGGCTGGCCGTCGACGCCGAGGAAGCCGGCGTCATTGAAGGCGCGCACGATGTCCTGCGGGTTCTGCGCGCCGCCTTCGAAGGCAGCTTCGAGGGCGTCGCCGAGCGCGTTCTCGTACGCGCTCGGTGCGGCGGCGCGGGTCTGCCAGACGATGTTGGCGACCTTGCCGGGTTGCTCGATATGGCCCTTGCCCGCCACGTTGTTCGGCGCCGGACGCTCCCAGGGCACCAGGTTCGGGTTGTACGAGAGGCTTTCCATTGCGCTTGGCTCCATGTCTTGCAGCAGGGGGACCGTGTTCCGCGTGCGCGGTCGACCGTCTTCCGGTTGCCGCGCTACGTTTTACTAATGAAACACTGGTTTAGATATTGAACACAGGTACGACTATAGACAACGACGGCGCAAAAATTGACTGGGGTTAACCCGCGCTCGGGCAGATTGCCCGGTACGTGCGGCGCAAACGGGGCACCGCCGATGCGGCGATCGCGGCGGCAGAACGCCGCCGACGGGAATCACTGGCCGGCAGGCAGGGCGGAACGGATCAGCCGCGCGGTGGCGGCGGCCTGGTCGATATAGCAGGCATGCCCGGCGTCGGGGATCAGCGCGAACGGCAGGCCGAAGCGCTCGGCCAGCGCCGCGCAGGCGGGCGGCGTGGTGACGAGGTCGCGGCCGCCGCAGGCGATCTGTGTCGGCAGATGCGCCGGACGTCGCGCCAGGTAGGCGTCGATGTCGTCGCCGCACAGCATGGCCACGGCCTGGCGGTAGCCGTCCGGGTTCAGCCGCCGCATGTTCCAGCGCACCCAGGCCTGCGCGCCCGCATCGGCCGCTTCACCGAGCAGCCGCGCCGGCCCGCGTTGCGCCAGCCCGTCGATACCCAGCGTCTCCAGCGCTTCCAGCCGCTGGCTGGCGACCGCGCTGGCCTGCGCTTCCTTGCCGGCCGCGCCGTAGCCTTGCGCCACGCTCAGCAGCAGCATACGGGCCGGCAGCGCGCGCGCCGAGGCGGCATAGGCGGCCGCCATCAGCGCTCCCAGCGAATGCCCGACCAGTAATGCCGGCTGCACCTCGAGCACCGCCAGCAGGCCCTCGAGCCGGCGCGCATAGTCCGCGGCCAGCGGCCGCGCCTGCGGCAACGGAGAGGAATCGCCGTAGCCAGGTGCGTCCCAGGCGATCACGCGCGCATGCGCGGCCAGCAGGCTGGCGCAAGGCAGCCACGACGCCGCCCCGGAGCTGATGCCGTGCAGCACCACCACCACCGGCCCGGTCCCGCCACCGCAGCGGTAGGCCACGCGCGCGCCCTCCACTTGCGCCACGCGCTGGGCAAACCCGCTGTCGAGGGCCTCCAGCAAGCCGTGGTCCGGTTCGGCCGGCGTCTGGGGCTGATTTTGTTTCATATATAAAACTATAGTTGGCAAATAAAACCCTTGAAGCATAGGCGCTGCCGCAGGGCCTCCGGCATCAGGGTTAACGATAGGCCTGCCGGAAACGGCGTCGCGACGCCAGAGCTGGCCATCCGGGCCGGTCGCTTTAGGGATAACCCTCCTCACATGTTCCGGAAAGTCGCGGCTATATTCTGCTCAACGTTTCTTATGTTGTTTGACGTTTCATATATAAAACACAAAGAGACCGAGCCGACATCCAGTGCCGCCATCCGCAGGGGTACCGGAGCACAAGAGCAAAACACCACAAGACGGAAAACGGAAGGAAACCGGTAGATGAAACTTGCACGAACCGCCGCGGCGCTGCTTGCGGCTTTCCCCCTGCTGGCCTCGGCGCAAGCATCGCCATCGTCGGTCACGCTGTACGGCGTGATCGACAGCGGCGTCGAGTACGTGAGCAATGTCGGCGCCAACGGCGACGGCCTGGTGCGCATGCCCAACAACACCGCCACGGTGCCGTCGCGCTGGGGCATCCGCGGCACCGAAGACCTCGGCGGCGGGCTGAAGGGCCTGTTCGTGCTGGAATCGGGCTTTTCGCCCGACACCGGCAGCGCCAACCAGGGCGGCCGGCTGTTCGGGCGCCAGGCGCTGGTCGGCCTGAGCAATCCCTACGGCCAGCTGTCGTTCGGCCGCCAGTACACCATGCTGTTCTGGGCCATCCTCGACAGCGATATCCTCGGGCCCAATGTCTACGGCTCCGGCTCGCTCGACAGCTACCTGCCCAATACGCGCGCCGACAATGCGGTTGCGTACAAGGCCAATTTCAAGGGCTTCGTGGTCGGCGCCACCTACAGCTTCGGGCGCGACGCGGTCAACGCCGGGCCCAGCCCCGCCGGCACCAACTGCGCCGGCGAAAACCCCGCCGACAAGAAGGCGTGCCGCGAATGGTCGGCCATGGTCGGCTACGACAACAAGACCTGGGGCGTGATCGCGGCGTACGACTCGCAGCGCGGCGGCCCGGGCGCCTTCGGCGGCCTGACCAGCAGCAACCTGAGCGACGACCGCCTGTCGCTGGGCGGCTACATGCTGCTGAAGAACACCAAGCTCGGCGCCGGCTGGATCCGCCGCGACAACGAGGGCAGCCCGACCCCGGTCAGCGACCTGTACTACGCCGGCGTCTCGCACGACATCACGCCGGCGGTCAACCTGGCCGGGCAGGTGTATTTCCTGAACTACCACGGCAGCGACAACCAGGCCATGCTGTACGCGCTGCGCGCGACCTACAGTTTCAGCAAGCGCACCTCGGTCTATGCCACCGCGGGCTTTATCAACAACGGCGGCCAGCTGGCGATGTCGGTCAGCGGCGGCTCGCCCGGTTCCGCCCCGCGCCCGGGCGAAAACCAGTGGGGCTCGATGCTCGGCATCAAGCATATTTTCTGAGCCCGCCGATCCATCGCAGTCGCCGGCGCCGCGCGCCGGGTTCCACTCCACGCGGCACCGCCTCCGGGCCGGTGCCCGGTTTTACCGAGGTCTGAAGATCATGAAGTCTGCACGACGCCACCTCCTGGCCACGCTGGCCGCCGCCACGCTCGCTCCCGCCGCGCTGTTCGGCGCCGGCAGCGCGCTGGCCCAGGGTTCGTACCCGAGCAAGACCGTCACCATCGTCGTCGCCTACCCCGCCGGCGGCGACGTCGACGTGCTGGCGCGCATGCTGGCCGAAAAGCTGGCCCCGCGCCTGAAGCAGTCCGTGGTGGTGGAAAACCGCACCGGCGCCGCCGGCACCATCGGCAGCGCCTACGTCGCGCGCGCCAACCCGGACGGCCACACGCTGCTGCTCGCGCCCAACACCGTCGCGATCGCGCCGCTGGTGCTGCGCGCCGGCACCGGCGCCAGTTACGACGTGCAGCAGGACTTCACGCCGATCAGCCAGATCGGCACGCAGTCGCTGTTCGTGGTGGTCAACAAGGGCACCGGCATCACCAAGGTCAGCGACCTGGTGGCGCGCGCCAAGGCCGGCAAGGTCGAGACCTATGCCACCCCGGGCAACGGCTCGCCGATGCACATCATGGGCGAGCTGTTCAACAAGTCCGCCGGCATCAAGATCAGCCAGGTGCCGTACCGTGGCCTGGCGCCGGCCATCGTCGACGTGATCGGCGGCCAGGTGCCGGTCACCTACGTCACCTACGGCGCGATCTCGCAGTACGTCGGCAACGGCAGCCTGGTGCCGCTGGCGGTCGCCGACCAGAAGCGCTCGCCGTTCGCGCCCAACGTGCCGACGCTGGCCGAACTGGGCTACAAGGATGTCGAGATCGGTGCGTGGCAGGCGCTGCTGGGACCGAAGAACATGCCGGCCGAGGTGGTGCGCACGCTCAATGCGCACGTCAACGAGATCCTGAAGATGCCCGACGTGGTCGCGCGCATGGCGACCATCGCGGTCACGCCTTCGGGCGGCGAGCCTGCCGTGCTGAGCAAGCTGATCGCCGCCGACACGGCCCGCTACACCAGGGTCGTGAAGGAGTTCGGCATCCAGGCCGACTGACCGCGGTTTGCAGGCACGGGCAGCCCGGCCGGCCCGTGCCGGTAAGAATTACCATTCGATATCTCCGGTATAGCGGCGCCGGCGCCACGCGCGGCCGCTGGCCGCTGCGCCACCGCTGGCAAGAAATTTGCACCGTTGCCAGCATGGACTTTTCGTTCGACTGGCGCGAAGCGCTCTTCTTCAGCATCTCTCCGCTCGAAATCATCGTGCGCGGCACGGTGATGTACTGGTCGCTGTTCGTGCTGTTCCGCTTCGTGGTGCGGCGCGACATCGGCTCGATGGGCATCGCCGACCTGCTGCTGATCGTGATCGTCGCCGACGCGGCGCAGAACGGCATGGCCGGCAAGGGCGAAGGTGTCGCCGACGCGGTGCTGCTGGTGATCACGCTGATCGCCTGGAACCGGCTGATCGACTTCCTCTCCTACAAGTACCCGGCCTTCCAGCGCTTCGCCGAAGCCAAGAAGGTGCTGCTGGTGCGCGACGGGGTCAAGCTGCAAGAGAACATGCGGCGGGAGAACATCACCGACGAAGAACTCGAAGCCAAGTACCGCCAGCATGGCGTCGATTCGATCGACGGCGTCAAGGCGCTCTACCTGGAAGCCGACGGCAAGGTCAGCGTGATCAAGAAGGAGTAGGGACGCGGGCTCGGTAGTCCGCCGGGTTGCGGCTAACGCCGGCAGATAAGGGTTCAATTCCTACCGTCATTCCCGCGAAAGCGGGAACCCAGCGTCGTTAAAAGTCACTGGGTCCCCGCTTTCGCGGGGACGACGCTCACTTGACTGAACGGCATGAGCCGGGTTGCGACGGGCCTCAGTTCACCTGCCGGTTCATCCCCTGCCAGAACGGCTCGCGCAGCTTGCGGCGCAGCAGCTTGCCCGACGGGTTGCGCGGCAGCGCCTCGACGAACTCGATGCTCTTCGGCACCTTGAAGCCGGCCACGCGCTGGCGCGTCCAGGCCAGGATGGCATCGCGGTCGGCCGCCTCCCCGGGCTTGAGCACGACGATGGCCTTGACCGCCTCGCCCCACTTCTCGTCCGGCACGCCGATCACGGCCACGTCGGCCACCTGCGGATGGCCGTAGATCGCGCTTTCGACCTCGGCCGGATAGACGTTTTCGCCGCCGCTGATGATCATGTCCTTGACGCGGTCGTGGATGTACAGGTAGCCCTCGGCGTCCATGTAACCCGCATCGCCGGTGCGCAGCCAGCCGTCGGCGTCGATGGTGCGCGCGGTCTCTTCGGGCTGCTTCCAGTAGCCGGCCATGTTGTGCTGCGAGCGCACCACCACCTCGCCGACCTCGCCCGGGGCCAGCTCGCGCCCCTCGTAGTCCACCACTTTCAGTTCGACCCCCGGCAGCGCCTTGCCGGCGGCGCGCATGCGCGGCACCTCTTCGGTGGTGTGGTCCTCGGGCGGCAGCGCGACGATGGTGCCGGTGGTCTCGGTCATGCCGTACTGCTGCACGAAGCCGCAGCCGAACACCTCGATGCCTTCGCGCAGCAGCGCCGCCGGAATCGGCGCGGCGCCGTACAGCAGGTACTTCAGGCGCGAATAGTCGACCTGGCGCGCGCGCGGGTCGCGCAGCACGATCTGCATCGCGGCCGGCACCAGGAACAGCTTGCTGACGCGCTCCTTCTCGATGAAGTCGAGCACCGCGCGCGGATCGAACTCGCGCGCGACCACGCCCTTGGCGCCGGACAGCAGGTTGCGCAGGCCCCAGCCGGAGCCGCCGATATGCGCCACCGGCATCGCCACCAGCGAAATATCGTCGGCCACCCAATGCGACCAGGCCAGCTGTTCGCGCTCGCTGACCTCGGTGCCGATGGTCAGGTTGCGGTGCGTCAGCATCGCGCCCTTGGGACGCCCGGTCGTGCCCGACGTGTACAGCTGCAGCACCACGTCGTGCGCCGCCGGCTCATGCGCGGGCGGCGTGGCCGGATGCGCGTCGCGCCAGTCGGTGTAGCACGGCCAGTCGCCCTGCCCGTCGCACGGCTCCATCACCACCACCTTGCGCACCAGCGGCAGCGCCGGCAGCAGGTTGCGCACCATCGCCACCGACTCGGCGCCGACAAACAGCACCACCGCATCGCAATGCCCGAGGATGAACTCCACCTCGGGCGGCGCCAGCCGCCAGCTGGCCGGCGCCATCACCGCGCCGGTCTTGCCCGCGCCCAGCAGCAGCTCAAAGTAGTGGTCGCTGTTCTTGCCGATATAGCCGATACGATCGCCGGCGCGCACGCCTTCGGCCAGCAAGGCCTGCGCCACGCGATCGGTGTTGCGCTCGAATTCGGCGTAGGTGGTCTGCCGGCCTTCGAACGAATACGCCACCGCCTCGGGCCGCAGGCGCGCGAAATGGCGCACCGCGTGAGGCAGCGTCGTCAGGTAGCTGAAATCCATCCGCGTCTCCCAAGAATTTCATGCCACCGGCGCACGCGCGTGGCGCGGGTTCGCCGGTGGCGACAGGCCCGTCAGCGGTTCAGCGCGGCGCCATGCGGATGGCACCGTCCAGGCGCACCGACTCGCCGTTGAAATAGCCGTTGCGGCACATCTCGACCGCCAGCGAGGCAAACTCTTCCGGCTGCCCCAGTCGCTTCGGAAACGGCACCGAGGCCGCCAGCGCGGCCTTGACGTTCTCGGCCGCGCCCTGCAGCAGCGGGGTATTGAAGATGCCGGGCAGGATGGTGTTGACGCGGATGCCTTCGCCGGCCAGGTCGCGCGCAATCGGCAGCGTCATGCCGACCACGCCGGCCTTCGACGCCGAGTACGCCGCCTGCCCCATCTGGCCGTCCTGCGCCGCCACCGACGCGGTGTTGATGATCACGCCGCGCTCGCCGCCGGCGGTGTCGAGCGTCAGCATGCCGGCGGCCGAACGGGCGATGCAGCGGAACGTGCCGATCAGGTTGATCTGGATGATGCGCTCGAAGGCATCGGACGGGAAATGCTTGATCTGGTCCGGCGCTTCCTTGGAACGCGACGCGGTCTTGATGGCGTTGCCGGTGCCGGCGCAGTTGACCAGGATGCGCTCCTGGCCGATGGCGGCGCGGGCCTTGGCAAAGCCGGCCTCCACCTCTGCTTCGGAGGTCACGTTGACCTGGCAGAACACGCCGCCCAGCTCGCGCGCCAGCGCTTCGCCCTTTTCGGCGTTCAGGTCGAACAGTGCCACGCGCACGCCCTGTGCCGCCAGCGCCCGCGCCGTCGCCGCGCCCAGCCCCGAAGCCCCGCCCGTCACCACTGCCGATACCGATGCATTGAGTTCCATGCCGTCTTTCCTTTGTCTCTTGTTGCTGTGCGGCCGATGCTGCGACCGCGATCTGGTTGAAGCCGGCAGGCGCGCAGGCGCCGGTACCGGAGTGGGTTCGAGATTCGGGGATCGGGGCCGCCGATGCATCGTCCGAAGCGACGAATGCGCCGAATGCGCCTGAATGCTCGCGAATGCGCGCCCGAGCGCGCGCGGACACCGGCACACCACGCGACCGATGCGCTACAGTGGCGCGATCGATGGCCACTCCGGCGCCGGCGCCGCCCGGCAGACGATCACCCGCCATGCGCAAACCCGACCCTCACGCCTTCGCCCGGCACCGCCGGCCTGCGGTTCAGACCACGGCGCAGGCCACGGCACTGGCCTTGCTGGCCGGCCTGCTCGCGCTGCTGTGCGCCATGCCGGTGCGCGCCGCGCCGGCCGGGCCGTTCGCCGCGTTGCTGGCGCCGGCGGAAAAACCCGCGACAGCGGCCAGCGCCCCTGCCGCCAGCGTGCCGCTGGCGCAGTCGCTGGACCAGGTGATCACCACGCTGCAGGACGATGGCGAGCGGCGTGCGCTGGTGCGCCAGCTGCAAACCCTGCGCCAGGGCCTGGCGGCTTCCGCGGCCATGGCGGCGCCGGCCGCGCCGGCCTCGGCTTCGGCGCCCGGGCTGATCGGTGCCATGGCGCAGGTGCTGGACGAGGTCGACGCGCACCTGCGCGAAGACCGCGGCCCGTGGCAGTACTGGGGCTGGCGCACGCGCTTCGCCGCCGACGAATGGCGCGCCGCGCTGACGCAGGGCGGCACGCGCTCCGGCCTGGACTCGCTGCGCGAATTCGCACTGGTGCTGGCGGCATGGGCGGCGTGCGGCTGGCTGCTGCGCGAGGCCGGCCATCGGCTGCGGCGGCGGCGCACGACCGGCGCCCCGGCGGTCCTGCGCGCGCCGCGCGGCAAGCTGCCCGACCTGCCGTCGTGGGTCGACGTCGGCGTCTACATGCTGCGCCATATCGGGCCGTGGGTGGTGGCGTTCGGGCTGACGCTGCTGCTGGCGCGGCAACTGTTCGCGCAATCGCCGGCCAGCGTCGCCGCCGTGCTGCTGGCCTATGCCATCGTCGCCGGCGCGGTCGCGGCGGCGGTGTGCCAGGTCATCTTCGCGCTGTTCCGCAGCGCGCATCGGCAACTGGCGGTGCGGCAGCTGCTGGCGCGTTCGCCGTGGCTGCTGTTCTGCACCGGGGCGCTGGCGGCCCTGGGCAACGGCGCCGCCGACGCCCGCATGGCCGCGGTGCTGGGCAGCAACTTGTCGGCGCTGCTGTCGACCCTTGCCAATATCGCCGCGGCGCTGGGCATCGGCGTGTTCGCACTGTGTTTCCGGCGCCAGGTGGGCCAGTTGATCAGCCAGCGGCCGCTGGCTTTCCGCCAGGCCCATCCCGCCGTGACCGACCTGCTGCGCCTGGCGGGCCATGCCTGGCATTTGCCGGTGCTGGCCGTGGTGGTGGCGTCGGTGATCGGCACCGTGCTGGCCACCGGCCATGCCGATGTGTTCCTGCGCCGCACGGTGGCGTCGGTGGCACTGTTCGTCGCCGCGCTGCTGCTGACCATGGTGCTGGGGCGCTCGCCCAAGGCCGGCGCGCGCGCGCCGCGCATCCGCGACCGCCGCCGCTCGGCCTACCTGCAGCGCTTCGGGCGCTTTGCGCTGGCGCTGGTGCGCGTGCTGGTCTGGGCCGTCTTCGTCGAAGTCGTGATGCGCGTGTGGGGTTCGTCGCTGGTGCGGCTGGCCGAATCGTCGGCCGCCGGGCGCCACCTGACCGAGACCGCGTTCCGCGTCACCAGCACCGTGCTGCTGGCCTGGCTGGTCTGGCTGCTGATCGACACCGCCATCATGCAGTCCTTGTCGCCCGCGCACGCGCGCGCCACGCAGCCCAGCCTGCGTGCCAGGACCATCCTGCCGCTGGTGCGCAATGCCTCCTTCATCGGCCTGCTGGTGATCACCGTGATCGCGGTGCTGGCCAACCTGGGCGTCAACGTGACGCCGCTGCTGGCCGGCGCCGGCGTGGTCGGCCTGGCCATCGGCTTCGGCGCGCAAAGCCTGGTGCAGGACCTGATCACCGGCCTGTTCATCGTGGTCGAGGACTCCATCGCCATCGGCGACTCGATCGAGCTGCCCGACCACGCCGGCGTGGTCGAGGCCATGACCATCCGCACCGTCAAGCTGCGCGACGGCCGCGGCGCGCTGCACACGCTGCCGTACAGCCAGATCAAGGCGGTCAAGAACCTGTCGCGCGGCTACGGCTACGCCGTGCTCAATATCGGCATCAGCTACCACAGCGACCTGGACCGGGCGCTGGAACTGATCCGCGCCACCGGCGCCGAACTGGCGCGCGACCTGCGCTACGGCCGCAAGCTGCTGTCCGGACTCGAGATCCTGGGCCTCGACCGCTTCGACCCGAGCGGGCCGGTGGTGATGGCGCAGATCAAGACCCGGCCGCTGATGCAGGCGGAGATCACGCGGGCCTTCAATGCCCGGCTCAAGCGCAATTTCGACGCCAACGGCATTCGCATGGCGTCGCCGAGCCTGACCATCCAGGTCGATGGCGGTACGGTGGAAGTGCCCGCCGGGGAACTGGTGCCAAAGGGGGCACCCCGGTGAACGCACCGGCGGCGCAAATGCGCCGCCCGATAAGGCCTGGCGGGGACTTACGCCCACAATCGGGTCTTCCCCCCCCCAACACGGGGTATAAAACATACAACATTGTTTGGCATGATTGCGGTACGGCAAGCGCCGCCGACGAGCGCGCTGCCTGCAGCAGGCCGTATCGGCGCCACTACAGAACGCCAGAACGGAACCGATAACACCAAGGGAAGTGGCCACTTGCCGTGGCGCAGAGCAAGAGGCGTTTGCCACCGGGGGATCTGAACATGGGCGAACACCCGACAACGGACGAGGATTTCCATCGTCTGGTCGATTCTATCTATGAGTCTGCGCTGGACGTCGCGGCCATGCCCGCCGCCCTCGATCTTTTTTCCCGCTACACCTGCACGGGCAGCCCGCGCTACCTGATCTGGGACAAGCTGGCCGGCCATGCCCGCCTGGGCGTGACCCCGCATGGCTGTTTCACCAGCGGCGCCAGCCTGCCCGACTGCCTGCCCGGCCCTCTCGACCTGCCCCGGATCGACGCCGGGCGCACCCCATCGGATGCGATGGCGCTGTACAGCGCCGGCACCGCGACTGGCGCCGCCACGCCGGCCTGCAGCGAGCTGGAGCAAGGCATCCGCCTGGTTGAAAACGCCGAAGTCTGCGTGCTGATGAGCGGCACCAACGCCGGCAGCATCAGCACCGGCCAGCGCGAGCGGCGCCTGGCCCATGTCATGCCGCACTGGGTGCGCGCTGCGCGCATGCAGCAGCGCAACTTTGAACTCAGCGGGCTGGCCAGCCTGGGCCTGGCCGGGCTCGATACGCTGGACTTCGGCGTGATGGTGCTGCAGGCCGACCTGCGCGTGCGCTATGCCAACAGCTGGGCCGAGGCGCTGGTGCAGGCCGACAGCCACCTGTCGCTGCAGGACGGCGTGCTGCGCGCCCACAGCGACACGCTGCAGGCGGTGCTGCGCAAGCTGCTCGACGGCGCCATGCGCGGCCGCGGCGCCGACGCCGCGTCGGGCTCGTGGATGCATATCACTTCGGGCGGGCAGCCGGTGCCGATCATCGTCACGCCGCTGGTCTCGCGCCAGCCGGTCGAGGGCCCGTGGCAGCTGCCGGCGGCGATGCTGCTGCTGGGCAACTCCGAATCGCGCTCGGTGCTGGATGCGGGCGTGCTGACGTCGCTGTTCGGGCTGTCGCGCAAGGAGAGCATCATCGCCATCCGGCTGGCCGCCGGCGAAACCCTCAACGAGATTGCCGAGCGCGAGTTCCTCTCGCCCCACACCGTGCGCGTGCATATCCGCGACACGCTGCGCAAGACCGGCACGCACCGCCAGTCCGAACTGGTGCGGCTGCTGCATCTGCTGCCCGGCGTCAACCTGGAGCGGGCCGGCGTGACCCCGGCGATCCGGCCGCGCGCCCCGCGCCCGCGGGCCGCATAACGGCGCCATAACGCGGCACGGCTGGCCAGCTACTGCACCGCCGCCTGCGCCGCCGCCAGGAAGCGCTGCACCTGGCGGTCGCCGTCATCGGGCCGCGCCGCCAGCGCAATGCCGATGCGGCCCGCCGGCCGCGGGCTCGACAACGGCAGGAAGCGCACGCGCCGGTTGGCGTAGCGCGCCGCCACGCTGGGCACCAGCGCCACCCCCAGCCCGCTTTCCACCAGGCTCACCTGGGTCTGCACCTGCACCGCCTCCTGCGTGACGCGCGGCACGAAGCCCGCCTGCTGGCACAGCAGCATCGCCACCGCATGCAGGTTGGGCACCTGCGCCGCCGGATACATGATGAAGGGCTCCTCGGCCAGCGCGCGCAGCGCGACGGCGTCGGCACGCGCCAGCGGGCTGTCGGCCGGCACGGCGGCGACAAAGACATCATTCTCGAGCGGCGTCAGCGCATAGCCGCCGCTGCTCAGGATCGGGAAGCGCACCAGCCCGGCATCGATCTGGTGCTTCTCCAGGCGGTCCAGGATCGCGGCGGTGGTGGATTCATGCAGGATCAGCTCGATGCCGGGATGCGCGGCGCGGAATGCCGGGATCAGCTTGGGCAGCAGCGCATAGGTGGCCGAGCCGATAAAGCCGATGCGCAACGCGCCGCGCTCGCCCTGCCCCGCTGCCATCGCCGCGGCGCGCGCCTGCTGCGCGTGAAACAGCGCCCGGCGCGCGTCATGCAGCGCGGCCTCGCCCGCCTGCGTCAGCCGCACCCCGCGCGAGGTGCGCACGAACAGCACCGTGCCGAGCTGTTCCTCGAGCTTGCGGATCGAAATCGAAAGCGGCGGCTGCGCCATGTGCAGCCGTTCGGCGGCGCGGTGGAAGTTGCCGGTCTCGGCCAGGGCGACGAACTGCTGCAGTTGGCGCAGGTCCATGGTCTGCAATATCCACGGGATATCAATTGCTAAAAAACTAATATTAGACCAGCCCGCGCCCGCTGATCTACCCTGTGGCCCACAGTACAAAACTCCGGAGACTCTATGCTGCCGCTTGCAGGCATCCGCGTGGTCGACCTGTCGACGGTGGTGATGGGGCCGTATGCGAGCCAGTGGCTGGCCGACCTGGGCGCCGAGGTGATCAAGGTCGAGCCGCCCGAGGGCGATTCCACGCGCCGCACCGGGCCCGCCGCCGAAGCCGGCATGGCGGCGATCTTCCTGGGGGTCAACCGCGGCAAGCGCAGCGTGGTGCTGGACCTGAAGCAGCCGGCGGCGCAGGCCGCGCTCGAGCGCGTGCTGGCGCGCGCCGACGTGCTGATGCACAGCATGCGCCCGCAGAAGCTGGCGGCGCTCGGGCTGGCGCCCGACGCGGTGCGGGCGCGCCATCCGGAGCTGGTCTTCGTCAGCCTGCTGGGCTTTGCCGAGGACGGTCCCTATGGCGGCCGCCCGGCCTACGACGACATCATCCAGGGCCTGTCTGGCAATGCCGCGCTGATGGCGGCGCAGACCGGCGACAGCCGCTACTTCCCCACCATTGCCGCGGACAAGACCAGCGGGCTGGTGGCGGCACTGTCGGTGTGCGCGGCACTGGCCGGGCGCGCGCGGCGCCGCGCCGATGGCAGCGCCGGGTCTGGCACGCTGGTCGAGGTGCCGATGTTCGAATCGATGGTGGCGTTCAACCTGGTCGAGCACTTCTACGGCCGCCACTTCGAGCCGCCGCGCGGCCCGAGCGGTTATCCGCGCGTGCTGGCGCCGCTGCGCCGCCCCTACCGCAGCGCCGACGGCCATGTCTGCATGATGCCGTACACCGACGCGCACTGGCGCGACTTCTTCCACGCCGCAGGACGCCCGGAACTGGCCGCCGATCCGCGCTTTGCCGACATCGCGGCCCGCACCGAGCATATCGAGACCCTGTATGAACTGACCGGCGAGATCGTGCAGGCACAGAGCACCGCGCACTGGGTGGCGCTGTGCGAGCGGCTGCAGATCCCGGTCGCGCGCATCAATACGCTGGACGATCTGCCGGCCGATCCGCACCTGGCCGCCACCGGATTCTTTGAAAGCGTCGACGACCCGGCCATGGGCACGCTGCGCTTTCCCGGGGCGCCGGTGCGCTTCGACGGCCAGCGCGCACCGCTGGCGCTGCCGCCGCGGCTGGGCGAACACACCCGCGCGGTGCTGGCCGAGGCCGGCCTTGGCCCCGAACAGATCGAACAACTGCAACAGAGCGGCGCCGCGCGCTGCGGCGCCGCCACGGAGACACCATGACGCACGCCGAACTGCCCCGCCTGGGCCAGGGCTTCTACTGGCAAGACCTGCATGAGGGCCAGGCCTTCCGCTACAGCGCGCCGGCTGCTGGATGAAGCCATGCGCTTGCGCCTCGATGGTATCAAGGTGGCGGTATGCCAGCGCCTGCCCTCACCCCCTGCCCCTCTCCCGCAAGCGGGAGAGGGGAGCAAACCAGCGGCGGCGGCAAGCGCCTCAGGTCTTCAAACTCCCGATTGCGTACTCCCTCTCCCGCTTGCGGGAGAGGGTTGGGGTGAGGGCCGGCGTGTCGACAAGGTCCTGCGCAGCGGTATGCCAGCGCTGGCCCTCTCCCCCGCCCCTCTCCCGCAAGCGGGAGCGGGGAGCAAACCAGCCGCGGCAGCAATCGCCTCAGGTCTTAAAACTCCCGATTGCGTACTCCCTCTCCCGCTTGCGGGAGAGGGTTGGGGTGAGGGCCGGCGTGTCGACAAGGTCCTGCGCAGCGGTATGCCAGCGCTGGCCCTCTCCCCTGCCCCTCTCCCGCAAGCGGCAGAGGGGAGCAAACCAGCCGCGGCAGCAAGCGCCTCAGGTCTTCAAACTCCCGATTGCGTACTCCCTCTCCCGCTTGCGGGAGAGGGTTGGGGTGAGGGCCGGCGTGTCGACAAGGTCCTGCGCAGCGGTATGCCAGCGCTGGCCCTCTCCCTTGCCCCTCTCCCGCAAGCGGGAGAGGGGAGCAAACCAGCCGCGGCAGCAAGCGCCTCAGGTCTTCAAACTCCCGATTGCGTACTCCCTCTCCCGCTTGCGGGAGAGATGGAATGAACACCGCCCATCTACCGCCAAGCCAGGCCGCGGCCTAGAAAACAAAGGGGCTCTCGCTTGACCGACGGCATCGATGTGCCAGAGTGAAAGTTCGATCCAACACTCAAGGTCGAGGAGAGCCCAAATGAATGCTATGACATATGGGCTGGACATTGCAAAGACAGTGTTCCAGATGTACTGGATAGACCCCATTACGGGGAAGCCCCAGAACCGGCGATTCAGCCGCACCGCGCTCATCGAATTCCTGTCCAATTGCCAGCCTGGGCAGATCGCACTGGAGGCCTGTGGCGGTGCCCACTGGTGGGCGCGCAAGATCCAGAGCCTTGGCCACGAAGTGGTGTTGCTCAACCCGGGTTACGTACGCGCCTTCGTGCGTACGAACAAGAACGACGCGGCGGACGCCCGAGCCATCTGGACTGCAGCCCGGCAACCCGACATGCCGGTCGTGTCGGTCAAGACCGAAGCGCAGCAGGCTGTGCTCTCGTTGCATCGTATACGGGACGGGCTGGTCAAGACGCGCACCCGGCAGAGCAACCAGATGCGCGGGCTGCTGGGCGAATATGGCCTGCACTTCCGCACGGGGCGGCTGGCCTTCCGGGCCGAGCTGCGCCAGCGCTGGGCTGAGGTCGCTCAGGTCGTACCGCCCTTGTTGATGCGCGCGCTGGAGCGGCAGGTCTGTGCGCTGCGCGAACTCGACGAACAGATCCAACTGGTTGAGCGTGACCTCCAGAATGGCTGAGGTCTGATCCGGCCGCGCAGATCGTGGAGAAGATTCCCGGCGTCGGCCCCATTACCGCCACCGCCTTGGTCGCGACCATGGGCTGTGCCCAGGCCTTCCGCTCAGGCAGAGCCTTCGCTGCAAGCCTGGGACTGGTTCCCGCGCAGACCGGCACGGGCGGCAACGTACGGCTCGGTCACATCAGCAAGCGCGGCGACGCTTACGTGCGACGACAGTTGGTCAACGCCGGACGCACGATGCTCACGCGCACCAAACATCCGCCGGCCTGGGCACTGTCCATGCTGCAGCGGCGCCCCAAGAACGTGGTGGTCGTGGCGCTGGCCAACAAGATCGCCCGGACAGCCTGGGCATTAATGGCCCATGGGCGCCAATACGATCCCGGACATGTGAGCTTGCGCCCGGCCTGAGCCGGGGGGCATCACCTTCCCTTAACCAGCGCTTGATTAACCTTCACGGCTGCACAGGCAAGAAACAGCAATGACGAAACAGGTAGGACCGTGGGAACCCAAACCTGCCCCAACCCAAGCGGCTTACAAGCCCGTGGCGAGAGATTGAGGACGGTTCTCAGCAGCTTCCATTGTGGCCCGCGAGAACAAGTACTCGCTCCAGGCCGGATATAAGGCAGCAGCCCCATCCTGCGACGTCAAGCTGGTTCCAAAACCTTGCAACCGGGGCGGTGTTCATATAAGGGTTGGGGTGAGGGCCGGCGTGTCGACAAGGTCCTGCGCAGCGGTATGCCAGCGCCGGCCCTCTCCCCCGCCCCTCTCCCGCAAGCGGGAGAGGGGAGCAAACCGCTGGCATCTGCAACACACTTCGCAGTATCAAGCCACAGGATTTCACCGTGACCGCATTGCTCTCCACCTTCAGCCTCACCACACTGCCGCCGCACGCCGTCGCGTTCCGCGCCGAGGTGCGCGCCTTCCTCGCTCAACACCTGCCGGCGCTGCCTCCGGAAACGCGGGCGCGCTCGTGGATGGGCTTCGATGCCGGCTTCAGCCGGGCGCTGGCCGCGCGCGGCTGGGTCGGCATTACGCTGCCGGCGCAATACGGCGGCGCGGGGCTGGACCCGTTTTCTCGCTTCGTGCTGGTGGAAGAGCTGCTGGCGTGCGGCGCGCCGGTATCGGCGCACTGGATTGCCGACCGCCAGAGCGGCCCGCTGATCCTGCGCTACGGCAACGACGCGCAGAAGGCGCGCTACCTGCCCCCGATCAGCCGCGGCGAGGCCTTCTTCTGCATCGGCATGAGCGAGCCCAATTCCGGCTCGGACCTGGCCAGTGTGGCCACGCGCGCGGTGCGCCAGCCGGATGGCAGCTGGCGCCTGAACGGGCGCAAGATCTGGACCACCAACGCCGACCGCTGCCACTTCATGATTGCGCTGGTGCGCACCTCGGGCACGCCGCAGGACCGCCACGCCGGACTTTCGCAGTGCATCGTCGACCTGCACGCGCCGGGCGTCACGGTGCGGCCGATCCATGACCTGACCGGCGATGCGCACTTCTCGGAAGTGACCTTCGACGACGTCGTGCTGGCCGCGGATGCGCTGATCGGCAACGAAGGCAGCGGCTGGGAGCAGGTCAACGCCGAGCTGGCGTTCGAGCGCAGCGGCCCGGAACGGCTGTATTCCAGCGTGGTGCTGCTCGACACCTGGCTCGATGCCCTGCGCCGGCTGCCCCCCGCGCGCCGCGACACCGTCACCGCGGGCCGCCTTGCCGGCCACCTGGCGGTGCTGCGCGCGATGTCGCTCGCGGTCACGGCGCGGCTGGCCGCGGGCGAAAGCCCGGTGGTCGAGGCGGCGCTGGTCAAGGACCTGGGCACCACCTTCGAGCAGTCGGTGCCGGCGCTGGTGGAAGCCGCGCTCGGCGACGAACCGGCACTCGCGGCCGACGGGGCCTTGTACCGCACCCTGGCCTATGTGACGCAGATCGCGCCATCGTACTCGCTGCGCGGCGGCACCCGCGAAATCCTGCGCGGCATGATCGCGCGCGGGCTGGGCCTGCGCTGATCCGGTCCCGTCGACTGCCATCCTGAACGAGATTGCCCATGCATAACGCCTACTCCGATGCCCTCGACGCGCTGCTGCGCGACTGCTGCACGCCCGCCACGGTGCGCGCGCTGGAACAGCAGGCCGACCCGCAGCCGCTGTGGCAAGCGCTGCGCGAAAGCGGCTTCGCCGACTGCCTGTTGCCGGAAGCCGCCGGCGGCGCCGCGCTGCCGCTGCGCGAGCTGGCGCCGGTGCTGTTCGTCACCGGCCGCCATGCCCTGCCGCTGCCGCTGGCGCAGACCATCTTTGCGCGCGTGCTGCTGCATGGCGCCGGCGTTGCGCTGCCAGACGGCCCGATCGCACTGGCAAGCTTTGACGACGGCGCCGCCGCCACGCTGGTGGCGGACGCGCGCCACGCGCAGTGGTTGCTGCTGCAGGACGGCGAGCGCTGCGTGCTGCTGCCTGCCGCGGCGGCGCGCGCCGAGGCCACCGGTGCGCACGGCGACCTGACGCTGCGCGTCCCGCGTCGCGAGGCCACGGCGCCGGCGGCATGCCTGCTGCCGGCCGGTACCGTGCGCACGCTGGGCGCCTGCCTGCATGCGGCGCAGCTGGCCGGGGCGCTGTCGCAGGTGCTCGACCTGACGCTGCAATACGCCAACGACCGCCAGCAGTTCGGCCGCGCCATCGGCAAGTTCCAGGCGATCCAGCACCAGGTCAGCGAGATGGCCGAGCATGTCGCCGCGGCACGCGTGGCGGCGCAGCTGGCCTGCGACAGCGACGGCGCCACGCCAGACCCGCTGCGCGCGGCGATCGGCAAGCTGCGCGCCAGCGACGCGGTCACGCCCGTGGCCGCGATCGCCCATGCGGTGCACGGCGCCATCGGCATTACCGAGGAATACGACCTGCAACTCTATACGCGCCGGCTGCATGCGTGGCGCGTGGCGGACGGGTCGGAACGCTGGTGGAGCCGCGTGCTAGGCGAAGCGGTGTGCGCCGACGCGGGCCGCACGGCGGTGGAACTGGTGCGTGGCTGGTGCGAGCCGGCGCCCGCCGCCTGAAGCGACGGGCCCGGGGATGAGCCTGCCGCTCAGGCGGCCAGGCTCAGTCCGCTGCCGTGCGGGCGGCGGTGGCGACGCTCAGGCTTGCATTCGTACTTCAATTCGGTGCGGCCGTCTTCGTAGGCCACCTCCAGCCGCACGGTAAAGCCCCACAGCCGCGTCACATGCCGCACCACCTCGTCGAAGTTGTGCGCCAGCGGCCGCCGGTCGCTCTGCAGGTGGCGCAGCGTCAGCGAGCGGTCGCCGCCGACGTCGACGTTGGTGACCTGGATGTTGGGCTCCATGCTCGAAAGGTCATACTGCGCCGCCATCAGCTGGCGGATGGCGCGGTAGCCCTCGTCGTCGTGGATCGCGGTCACGCGCAGCTTGCCCTCGCGGTCATCGTCCAGCACCGAGAACAGCTTCAGTTCGCGGATCACGCGCGGCGACAGGAACTGCAGCAGGAAGCTCTCGTCCTTGAAGTTACGCATGGCAAAGTCCAGCGTCTTGCGCCAGTCGGTGCCGGCGATCTCGGGCGCCCAGCGGTAGTCTTCGTCGGTCGGGTTCTCGCACATGCGGCGCAGGTCCTGGAACATCAGGAAGCCCACCGTGTAGGGGTTCATGCCGCTGTAGTAGGGGCTGTGGTACGGCGGCTGGTAGATGACGTTGGTGTGGGCCTGCAGCAGCTCCATCATGAAGGCATCGTTGACCAGCTTTTCCTCGTACAGCTGGTTGATGATGGTGTAGTGCCAGAACGTGGCCCAGCCTTCGTTCATCACCTTGGTCTGGCGCTGCGGGTAGAAGTACTGCGCGATCTTGCGCACGATGCGCACGATCTCGCGCTGCCACGGCGCCAGCTTGGGCGCGTTCTTCTCGATGAAGTACAGCAGGTTCTCCTGCGGCTCGGGCGGGAACGGCACATCCGGCTCGGCGGTTTCATCTTCCGACGCCAGCGCGTGCGGCCGGTGCTTGGGCAGCGTGCGCCACAGGTCGTTGACCTGCATCTGCAGGTAGTTCTCGCGATCGGCCTGGCGCGCCTTTTCCTCGGTGATCGACAGCTTCTTGGGCCGCTTGTAGCGGTCCACGCCGTAGTTCTGCAGCGCGTGGCAGGAGTCCAGCAGCAGCTCCACCTCCTGCTCGCCGTAGCGCTGCTCGCACTCGGCCACGTAGTTCTTGGCGAACAGCAGGTAGTCGACGATGGCGTCGGCGTTGGTCCAGGTGCGGAACAGGTAGTTGCCCTTGAAGAAGGAATTGTGGCCGTAGCAGGCGTGCGCGATCGTCAGCGCCTGCATCGGCATGGTGTTCTCCTCCATCAGGTAGGCGATGCAGGGATTGGAGTTGATGACGATCTCGTAGGCCAGCCCCATGTGGCCGCGCTGGTAGCTGCGCTCCGACGCCAGGAAGTGCTTGCCGTAGGACCAGTGGCTGTAGCCTACCGGCAGCCCCGCCGACGCGTAGGCGTCGAGCATCTGCTCCGCGGTGATGATCTCGATCTGGTTGGGATAGGTATCCAGGCCGAATTCGCCGGCAATGCGGGCAATCTCGCGGTCATACCGGTTGATCAGTTCAAAGGTCCATTCCGAACCCGTGGACAGATAAGCCATCTTCGCCCCTTTTGTCCGCGCAGGACAGGCAGGCCGATGCTGCGGCACGGGCGCGCCGCCGGGTCCCCTGTCTTGCCAATCTTGCCTTCATTCACCGCGGCGTGCCGGCAACCTTGCCAACAACCCGCCGACAATCCGTCGACAACCAGGCCAGCCAGCACTGATTATGCCGCGCGTTTCTGGAACAGGTCGTGCAGCACCGGGTAGATCTCGTCCGCGCCGATGATGCGCTGCATCGCAAAGTGATCGAACTGGCTCTTCACCGTCAGATACTCTTCCCAGAGGTTCTGCGGCTCTTCCGAGGCCACCTCCACATAGGCGTAGTACTGCACCAGCGGCAGGATGGACTCGCGCAGCAGCCGGCCGCACAGCTCGGAATCGCCGGCCCAGTTGTCCCCGTCGGAAGCCTGCGCGCAGTAAATGTTCCACTGGCTGGGCGGATAGCGGTCGTGGATGACTTCCACCATCAGCTTCAGCGCGCTCGACACCACCGTGCCGCCGGACTCGCGCGAGTGGAAGAAGTCTTCCTCTTCGACTTCCTTCGCCACTGTGTGATGACGGATAAACACCACGTCGATGCGCTCGTAGTTGCGCTTCAGGAACAGGTACAGCAGCATGAAGAAGCGCTTGGCCAGGTCCTTGCGGCTCTCGTCCATCGAGCCGGACACGTCCATCAGGCAGAACATCACCGCCTGCGCCTGCGGGCGCTTCTTCAGCACGCGGTTGTTGTAGCGCAGGTCGAGCTTCTCGATAAAGGGAACGCGGTCGATGCAGGCACGCAGGTGCCGCATTTTCTCCATCAGCTCGAGCGTGCCCTCGGCGTAGGGGCCGTCTTTTTCCAGCGCCTCGGCATAGGCCAGCTCCAGTTCGCGCAGGCGCTTCTGGTAAGGGCTGGACAGTGCGATGCGCCGCCCCAGCGAACTGCGCATGGTGCGCAGGATCGACAGGTTGGACGGCGTGCCGTCGATGGAAAAGCCGGCGCGCACCTTGCGCACCTCGGCAATCTTGGCGAGGTGGCGCTTGGCCAGGTCCGGCAGCGCCATGTCCTCGAAGAAGAAGTTGAGGAAATCCTCGCGCGACAGCGTGAAGACGAAATCGTCCTCGCCCTCGCCGCTGTCGCTGGCCCGCGAACCGGTCCCGCCGCCGCCCTGCTGCTGGCGGTCGAAGGAATCGCCCTTGACGAACTTCTTGTTGCCAGGGTGAATCCACTCGCGCCGCCCGCCCGGGCCGTGGTGGAAGATCGGTTCGCTGATGTCCTTGACCGGAATGGACACCTGGCCGCTCTGCTCGATGTCCATGATCTTCCGGCCGGACACCGCCTTTGCCACCGCTTGCCGGATCTGCTCGCGGTAGCGCTTGATGAAGCGTTGCTGGTTGACGGCACTCTTGTTGCCGCCGTTTTCGCGCCGATCGATGACCGTAGCCATATGTTGCCCTCGTTGAGAGACCTGTTCCGCGGCGCCGTTACGATGACTTTCTTACGCGCAGATACCACTCCACCAACAGTCTCACTTGCTTGGGCGTGTACCCCTTCTCGACCATGCGGTTGACGAAGTTCTCGTGCTTGTCCTGGTCTTCGCGCGAAGACTTGGCATTGAACGAGATCACCGGCAGCAGGTCCTCCGTGGTGGAGAACATGCGCTTCTCGATCACCATCCGCAGCTTTTCATAGCTGGTCCAGACCGGGTTCTTGCCGCCATTGTTGGCCCGCGCCCGCAGCACGAAGTTGACGATCTCGTTGCGGAAATCCTTCGGGTTCGAGATCCCCGCGGGTTTTTCCACTTTCTCCAGCTCGTCGTTCAGCGCGTTGCGGTCGAGGATTTCGCCGGTGTTGGGATCGCGGTACTCCTGGTCCTGGATCCACAGGTCGGCGAACACCACATAGCGGTCGAAGATGTTCTGCCCGTACTCCGAATACGACTCCAGGTAGGCGGTCTGGATCTCCTTGCCGATGAACTCCACGAATGGGGTGGTCAGGTACTCCTTGATATACGACAGCAGCTTGGCTTCCTGCTCCGGCGGGAACTGCTCGCGCTCGATCTGCTGCTCGAGCACGTACAGCAGGTGCACCGGGTTGGCCGCCACTTCGGTGTTGTCGAAGTTGAAGACCTTGGACAGGACCTTGAACGCGAAGCGCGTCGACAGCCCGTTCATGCCTTCGTCGATGCCGGCGTAGTCGCGGTATTCCTGGTACGACTTGGCTTTCGGGTCGACATCCTTCAGGCTCTCGCCGTCGTAGACGCGCATCTTCGAGAAGATGTTCGAGTTCTCGGGCTCCTTGATGCGGGTGAGCACCGCGAACTGCGCCATCATCTTCAGCGTGTTGGGCGCGCATGGGGCGGCCGACAGCGAACTGCTGCGCAGCAGCTTGTCGTAGATCTTCACCTCGTCGGACACGCGCAGGCAGTACGGCACCTTGACGATATAGATCCGGTCGAGGAAAGCCTCGTTGTTCTTGTCCGCCTTGAAGGTCTGCCACTCGGCCTCGTTCGAGTGCGCCAGGATGACGCCGTCGAACGGGATCGCGCCGAAGCCTTCGGTGCCCTTGTAGTTGCCTTCCTGGGTCGCGGTCAGCAGCGGGTGCAGCACCTTGATCGGCGCCTTGAACATTTCGACGAACTCGAGCAGGCCGCGGTTGGCCAGGCACAGGCCGCCGGAATAGGAGTACGCATCCGGGTCGTCCTGCGGGAAGTCCTCGAGCTTGCGGATGTCCACCTTGCCCACCAGCGACGAGATGTCCTGGTTGTTCTCGTCGCCCGGCTCGGTCTTCGAGATCGCGATCTGCGACAGCACCGACGGACGCAGCTTCACCACCTTGAACTTGGTGATGTCGCCGTTGAACTCGTGCAGGCGCTTGACTGCCCATGGCGAGGCAATCGTGTTCAGGTAGCGGATCGGGATGCCGTAGTCCTCTTCCAGGATCTTGCCGTCTTCTTCGGGCGAGAACAGACCCAGGGGCGACTCGTGGATGGGCGAGCCCTTCAGCGCGTAGATGGGGATCTGCTCCATCAACGCCTTCAGCTTCTCCGCGAGCGAGGACTTGCCGCCGCCCGGAGGCCCGAGCAGATACAGGATCTGCTTGCGCTCTTCCAGGCCCTGCGCGGCGTGCTTGAAGAACGAGACGATCTGCTCGATCGTGTCCTCCATGCCGTAGAAGTCGCGGAAGGCCGGATAGATGCGGATGACCTTGTTGAAGAACAGGCGGGACAGCCTGGGATCGTGGTGGGTATCCACCAGCTCAGGCTGACCGATCGCGGCGAGCATGCGTTCGGCAGCGGTCGCGTAGGCAGTCGGATCCTTCTTGCAGATCTCCAGGTATTCCTGGATGCTGTATTCCTCTTCCTTGCGAGCTTCGAACCGCGTAGCGTAATGGCCAAAAATGTCCATACCTCACTCCCGTCAGAGTTCACGTCCGAGGCGTAGGTAGTGCTACCTCAAAGGCTTCGCGCAACGTTCGCGGTACACCACCCCGGCCTGGCGACCTGTCATGTTGCGAAGTCTTTACTTCATCATAGTCAAATAACGGCGATGGTGGAGTCCGAGTTGACGATTCCGGCATCGACGCAACGGATGTTTCGGTGCTGCCTTGCCGCTGCCTTTGCCGCCGGACTTTCCTGTCAGCGTCCGGCTGATTTTTACTCGGCTTCGCCCCCGCGCGCGACGGGCCATTGACCATGCTTGTGACACACCTTACACCTTTCCCGCCATCCGTGCACATCCGGTTTTGTAACCATAAGCACGAAGGCCGGCACAGGTGCCGGCCTTCGTTTTCCGCATGCCGTCAGGCGTTTTACGCATCTTGCGCGCACTAGCACACCGACAGTGCTGATAGCGCGGCGTCCGCGCGGGCGGGGTCAGAGCGTGCGCGCAACCAGCTCCTTCATGATCTCGTTGGAGCCGCCGAAGATCTTGCTCACGCGTGCGTTCGCGTACATGCGCGCGATCGGGTATTCCAGCATGTAGCCATAGCCGCCGTGCAACTGCAGGCACTCATCGATGACCTGGCAGTTCTGTTGGGTACACCACCATTTGGCCATCGCCGCGGTCGCCGCGTCGAGCTGGCCGTCCATCAGGCGCTGCATGCAGTCATCGACGAAGGTCGCGGCGATGGTGGCCACGGTCTTGCATTCGGCCAGCTTGAAACGCGTGTTCTGCAGGTCGCCGAGCGGCTGGCCGAACACCTTGCGCTGACGCACGTATTCGGTGGTCAGTTCGATCGCGCGCTGCATGGTCGCCACCGCGCCCAGCGCAATGATCATGCGCTCCTGCGGCAGCTGCTGCATCAGCTGGTAGAAGCCCTGCCCCTCCTGCGTGCCGAGCAGGTTGTCGCACGGCACCAGCACGTCGTCGAAGAACAGCTCGGCGGTGTCCTGGCCCTTCTGCCCGATCTTTTCGAGAATGCGGCCGCGGCGGAAGCCCGGCAGGTCACGGGTTTCCACCATGACCAGCGACACCCCGCGCGAGCCCGCTTCCGGATCGGTCTTGGCGACCACGCAGATCAGGTCGGCGTGGTAACCGTTGGTAATAAAAGTCTTGGCGCCGTTGATGCGATAGCAGTCTCCGTCCGCGGTCTGTTCCCGCAGCGCGCGGGTGCGTATCGCTTTGAGGTCGGAACCGGCGCCAGGTTCCGACATGGCGATGGCGGCCACCAGTTCGCCGCTGGCCATCTGCGGCAGCCACTTCTGCTTCTGCGCTTCGGTGCCGTAGCGCAGCAGGTAATGCGCCACGATGCCGCTGTGCACGTTGTTGCCCAGGCTGGTGCAGACCGCGCGCGACATCTCCTGGGTGATGATGGCCTCGTGGGCGAAGGTGCCGCCGCCGCCGCCATATTCCTCGGGGATGCTGGCGCACAGCAGGCCGATCTGGCCGGCGCGGCGCCACATGTCGCGGTCAATGTAGCCTTGCTCGGCCCAGCGCGCCTCGTTGGGGGCGAGTTCGCGCTCGACGAAGCGGCGCACGGTGTCCTGGAACATTTCCAGCTCTTCGTTCATCCAGGGGGTCTGGCGGGCGGCGGGCGCCGCGTGTTGGTCTTGGGATCCCATAAGTCGGACTGGTATCAGGGTAAACGTGAACAATGAAGCGGCAGGCTTCGGCCGAGGCCGGGATACCTGCCTATATAAATAAGGGCGAAAACTTCCGGGTGGCCGATGCTGCGGGGCAGCAAGCACGGCCCCCCCGTCAGTCCGGCCAGCGGTAGCGCAGCGGCTGCTTGGCCATGAAGCGGTCGGCGGCTTCGCGGCGGTAGCCGGTGGAAAAGGCGATGCCCTGCGCGTCGGCCTCCATCGCCAGCATGGTGCCCAGATCCTGCCCCAGCGACGCATTCAGCGCCTGCTTGGTCAGGCTGACCGCCACCGGCGAGGCCTCGGTGAACGCTTGCGCGAGGGCCCGGGCGCGTGCCTGCAGGCCCTCGGCCGGGACGATTTCCATGACGATGCCAAGGTCTTGCGCGGCCTGGGCACTGAGTTCGCGCATCGAGAACATCAGTGCCTTGGCCCGCTGCAGGCCGATCATGCGCGGCAACGTGTAGAACACGCCACAGTCCGGCACCAGGCCCATGCGCAGGAACGGCAGCCCGAAGCGCGCGCGCGGCGTGGCCAGGATGATGTCGGCCGTCAGCGCCAGGCTGAAGCCCGCGCCATAGGCGGCGCCGTCGACCGCGGCGATGACCGGCACGTCGAGCTGGATCAGGTCTTCGAGCCAGCCGTGGAGCTTGCGCAGGCGCTTGCGGCCCTGCTCGGCGCTGATCTCGACCTGCATCGAGCTGATGTCGCCGCCCGACGAGAAATCGGTGCCGGCCGCGGTCAGGACCAGCGCGCGCACGCTGTCGTCGTCCCGTATCCGGCGAATCACTTCGCCGATCTCCTCGCGCATCGGCAGCGACAGCGCATTCTTGCGCGCCGGCGCGTCCAGCGTCAGCGTGGCGACGCCGTCCTCGACGGCAAAGCGGATGGTTTCCATGGCCAGGTCTCCGGTACGGTGTCAGTCCAGCTGGATGTTGGCGTCGCGCACGATCTTGGCCCACTTGGGCGTGTCACCCGCCACCACGGCTGCCAGTTCCTGTGGCGTGGAGCCGACCGGTTGCAAGCCCATGCCGGCCAGCTTCTGCGTCACTTCAGGCAGGCGCACGATGCGCGCGGTCTCGGCGGCCAGCCTTGCCGTCACGTCTTTGGGCGCGTTGCCGGGCAGGAACAGCCCGAACCAGCCATTGGGCTCGAACCCCGCCAGGCCCAGTTCGGAGAATGTCGGCACATTGGGCAGCGCCTTGTAGCGCTGGGTCCCGGTGATGCCCAGGATCTTGAACTTGTTGCTGGTGAGGTAGGGGTTGGCCGAGGTCACGTCGACAAAGGCGCTGTCCACCTGGCCGCCCAGCAGGTCGCTCATCAGCGGCGCCGCGCCCTTGTACGGGATATGCGCGAGCTCGATGCCGGCCTGCTGCCGCAGCAGTTCGCCATGCAGGTGCGACGAGGTGCCGTTGCCGTACGAGCCGTAGCTGAGCTTGCCGGACCTGGCCAGCGCCAGGAACTCGCGCATGGTGCTGGCCGGCACGCGGTTGGGCACCACGAACAGGTCGGACGACTTGGCGACCAGCGAGACCGGGGTGAAGTCCTTGGCCACGTCATAGGGGGTGCGCTTGTACAGCGCCGGCGACTGGATCAGCGCGGTGATCGCCAGCAGCAGGGTGTAGCCGTCGGCCGGCGCCTTGGCGACGGTGTCGTTGCCGAGCATGCCGCTGGCGCCGGGCTTGTTTTCCACCACCACTGGCTGGCCCAGGCTTTCGGCCAGGCGCTGGCCGATCAGCCGCCCCACGGTATCGGTGCCGCCGCCGGCCGGGTATGGCACGATCAGTCGGATCGGCTTGGCGGGGTACGGCTGCTGGGCGAAGGCGTGGCCCATGCCGCCGAGAACGGCCGCGCCGGCCAGGGTGCCGGCCTGCGCCAGCCAGTTGCGTCTGCTTTGCTGCATGCTGTCTCTCTCTTTGCTGATGATCCCGCCGGCGTCAGGCGCGCGGGTTGCCTGCCTGCATCTCGCGCTCCTGCAGGGCGCGCCACAGGATCTTGCCGGTCGCCGACTTGGGCAGCGCGTCGACCACGTCGACGATGCGCGGCACCTTGTACGCCGCCATGTGCTCGCGGCACCAGGCCATGATCCGCTCCGGGTCGGCCTCCGCCGTGCCGCGCGCCTCCGGGCGCAGCGCCACCACCGCCTTGACGGTTTCGCCGCGGCGCTGGTCGCGCGCCGCGATCACGCAGGCCTCGTGGATCGCCGGGTGGCCGTACAGCATGTTCTCGACCTCGGCCGGCCAGACCTTGTAGCCGGACGCATTGATCATGCGCTTGAGGCGGTCGCGCATGAAGAAGTAGCCCTCCTCGTCCATGAAGCCGAGGTCGCCGGTGCGCAGGAAGCGCTTGCCGTCGAGTTCGATGAAGGTGGCGGCGTTGGCGTCTTCGTTGTGCCAGTAGCCCAGCATCACCTGGCCGCCGTGGACCACGATCTCGCCGGTCTCGCCGTGGGGCAGTTCGCGCAGGGTCTCGGGGTCGACCACGCGCGCGTCCACGCCGAAGGTGGCGATGCCCAGGCATTCGCGCTTGGGCTGGTTGCGCGGGTTCGACAGGATGAAGGCGGCGGTCTCGGTCATGCCGTAGGCCTCGACATAGGGCAGGCCGAAGCGCTGCTGCAGCATGTTGGCCACCGCTTCCGGCATGGCCGCGCCGCCGCCGCCGACGTAGGCCAGGCTGGACAGGTCGCGCGCGTCGATGCCAGGCTGCGAGAAGAAGTCCACCATCATCGCCGGCGGCGCGCCCCACACCGAGACGCGGTAGCGCTCGATCAGGTCCGCGGCCAGCGCCCGGTCCCAGCGCGGCATCAGCACCACTGTCGCGCCCAGGTAGAGCGGCGAGTTCATGCAGTTCTGCATGCCCAGCAGGTGGAACATCGGCGCCACCGCCAGCACCACCGATTCCGGCGAGCCGCCGCGCCAGATCACCGAACCGGCGGCCGCGGTCATCAACGTGCCGTGGGTATGCATGCAGCCCTTGGGATTGCCGGTGGTGCCGGAGGTATAGGCCAGCATGCACAGCGTGTCGTAGCCGGCCTGGTGCGGCAGCGGCCGGTGCCCGGCACCGCTGGCCGTGGCCCAGGCCACCGGCATCGCGCCCGCGGGCGCGGCCTGCGGCGCGGGCGGGGGCTCGCGCAGCCAGGCCGGCACCGGCAGGCCGCCGTCGTCGCGCAGCATGCCGGCGTAGTCGTGCAGGATCACGTGGCGCAGCGCCGGGCCGTGCAGCGGCGCCATGCGCGGGTACAGCTCGCTGCCGGCGAAGGCGGCGACCGCGCCGCTGTCCTGCACCACGTGGGCCAGTTCGGCTTCCAGCCACATCGGGTTGGCGGGCACGACCACGCCTTCGGCGCGCAGGATGGCGTAGTAGGCAATGATGAACTGCGGGCAGTTCTGGCTGAACAGCACCACCCGGTCGCCCGGCTGGATGCCGCAGGCCTGCTGCAGGTAGCCGGCCATGCGCTCGATCTCATCGCGCAGCTCCCCATAGGAGATCGCGGTGCCGAAGTACTGGATCGCGGGCTTGTCCGGATAGCGCTGCGCCGCCACCTCGACGTTGTAGAACAGGCTGGTGCGCGGCGCATGCAGCGTCGCCGGCAGGCCGGGCGGCCAGGCGGGGGAGCGGAACGGCTGGGTGGTGCGTGTGGCAGGCTTCATTGCAGCGATTGGTGGGTCGAATGCGAGTTCAGATGCAGGTCAAACGAAGAAGGCTCAGTCCAGGCGGATATTGCGCGTGCGGATCACCTTGCCCCAGCGCACGTAGTCGGCCTGGATGGTCTGGGCGAACGCGTCGGGCGTGCTGCCGGTCAGGATCACGCCAAGCTCGTTCATGCGCTTGCGCACGTCGGGCTGGGCCAGCACGCGGTTGACGTCGGCGGAAAACTTCTCGACGATCGGGCGCGGCGTGGCGGCCGGCAGCAGCAGGCCGAACCAGCCCATGGCGTCCATGCCCTCGATGCCGGCCTCGCGGAAGGTCGGCACGTCCGGCAGTTGCGGCGCGCGCGCCGGTCCGGTCACCGCCAGCGCGCGCAGCCGGCCGGTGGCGACATGCGGCTTGGCCCCCATCACCGAGATCACCGCCGCCGGCACCTGGCCGCCGAGCAGGTCGTTCAGTTCCGGCGCCTCGCCCTTGTACGAGACATGGAGCATGTCGATCTTGGCGGCGTCGTTGAAGACTTCGCCATACAGGTGGCCGCTGGAGCCCGCGCCAAACGAGCCATAGGAGAACTGCCTGGGCTTGGTGCGCACCAGCGCGATGAAGTCCTTCAGGTTGGTGGCCGGCACGGCGTTGGCATTGACCGCGAACACCAGGTTGGTAGTGCCGAGCTCCGACACGGCGGCGAAGTCCTTTACCGGGTCGTACGGTGCGCGGGCATACAGGCTGGGCGCCTGCACCAGCGGCGTGATCGTCAGCAGCGCGGTATGGCCGTCGGCCTCGGCGCGGGCGACCACTTCGGCGCCCAGCATGCCGCTGGCGCCCGGGCGGTTCTCCACCACCACCGGGCGCTTCCACTGCTTGCCCAGGCCCTCGGCCAGCGCGCGCGCCAGCACGTCGGTGGCGCCGCCGGCCGGGAACGGCACCACCATGCGCACGGTGCGCGCCGGGAATTCCTGCGCGTGCGCCAGGCCGGCGCCGAGCATGCCGGCGGCCAACCCGCTCCACACCAGCAATCCGGCGCCCAGGCGGCCGAGGGTACGGCGACGCGGACTACGCTCCCCACTACGACGATCTGCCTGCATGTGCTGTCTCCTTGGTTTTTTTCGGTGGGCGGGAACGGGCCGTTTTGCCCTGCGGATTCCGCCCTGGCCGGTGGGCCGGCCTTGTAGAGGTACTTGCCGGAGAGTGCGCGATGCTGCGGTGCCCGGACAATGACCAGACGCGCCAAAATGATTGGCCGAATCGCTCAGGCGGAAGGCAGGCTTTGGCAAATCCCGATTGTGCGGCGCCGCGCGGGCTTGCTAAGGTGGCGGCAAGATGTGGCCAGAGGCCCGGCCCCGCCGGAGAGCGCCGGAGAGCGCCGGAACCGGCCGGCACCGGCGCGTCGCCGTGACGAGGAGACCCATGCAAACAGCCGTTCTGCCATCGCTGCGCCCGCCGCTGCCGGGCAATCAGCACATTTCCGGCCACGCCTTGCCGGGCGCGCGCCAGCGCGATGCCGGCAGCCGGGCGGCCCCGGGCGCGACGGCTGAATTGGCCGCGCCCGCTCCGGCACGGCACACCATCGCCATCCAGCACGTAACGCACATCCTGCAGGGGGCGCGCCGGCTCGGCCTCGACATCGATGCCCTGCTGCGGCGCGCGGACATCTCGCCGGCGCTGCTGGCCTCGCCCACTGCGCGCGTGACGCAGGGCCAGTATGCGGCGCTGATCCGCACGCTGCGCCGGGTCATGCGCGACGAACTGTGGGGATTGCTGGACCGGCCCGTGCCCCCCGGCGTGTTCGCGCAGGTGTGCCGCAGCCTGATCCATTGCGCCACGCTCGAGGACGCCATCCGCACCGGGCTGCGCCTGTACCGGCAGCACATCGACGCCTTCGCGCCGCGCCTGCATGTCGGCGCCGACGGCAGCACCGCGGCAGTGGTGCTGCACCCGCGCGCGCCCGCCTCGGCCTGCCGCAGCTTTGCCGAATCGACCTTCGTATTCCATGCCTATGCGCTGGTCAGCTGGCTGGTCGCCGGGCAGATCCCGCTCGCGCGCGTCGACCTGAGCGCCGCGGCGTCGCCGGGCCGCACCGATACCGAGCGCGTGTTCAAGGCTGCGGTCAGCTACGGCCAGCCCGTTACCGCCCTGCATTTCGACGCCGCCTCGCTGCGCCTGCCGGTGATGCAGGACGCCGCCAGCCTGCGCGACTTCCTGCGCGAGACCCCGCGCAACCTGCTGATCCGCTACCGCGACAACAGCTGCCTGGCCGAACGCATCCGCCAGCACCTGCGCTCGCACCTGGACGACGAACTGCCGTCGCTGGAGCAGATGGCGCAACTGCTGCGGCTCACGCCGCAGACGCTGCGCCGCCGCCTGCGCGACGAAGGCCGCGGCTACCAGAGCATCAAGGACAGCCTGCGGCGCGACGTGGCCATCGGCATGATGGAGCGCCCCGGCATGACGCTGCAGGACGTGGCGCTGCGGCTGGGCTTTTCCGAGCCCAGCACCTTCCACCGCGCCTTCAAGAAATGGACCGGCGTGGCGCCGGGGGAATACCGGATGCGGGGCATGCGGGCGGAAGGCGTGCCGGCGGCATAGCCGCTGCGGGCAGCGTGCTTATTCCAGCCGGATCTCGCCGTCGAAGCGCGCCTGCAGCTTCACCGCCGCCAGCTCCAGGGTCACCGACACCGGCAGGTGTTCGCTGCCGACCAGCGTGCCGTCGGCCACGGCCCGGGCGATGGCCTGCTCGATCTCGCGCTGGGAATTCACGCCGACCACCTTCAGGAACTTGCGGATGCTGAGGTTGAAGGTTTCTTCGTCCATGGCTGTCTCCGGAAAGGAAGCGGCATGCGGCCGCTACCCGGACAGCCTACGCCAGGGACGGAATCCGTGCAGCGGCGCTTGGCCGGTTCATCGCGGAATTCCGGGAGTGGTGTGGGTGCAGGGGATTGATGCGGTTGAATGCGTGGAGGCGCCGGCCCTCTCCCCCGGCCCCTCTCCCGCAAGCGGGAGAGGAGAGCAAACCAGCGGGAGAGAACAGCCTTTGGGCTGGCCCAATCGCCCTTAAATTACGCCCTGCTCGCGCATCAGCGCAATGCGCTCCGCCGACAGCCCCAACACCGTCTGCAGCACCTGCTCGGTATGCTGCCCCAGCCGCGGCGGCGGCGCGTCGTATTGCACCGGGGTGGCCGACAGCCGCAGCGGGCTCTTGACGGTGGGGCACAGGCTGCCGTCGTCGCGCACCAGGTCGAGCTGCAGTTCGCGATGCCGCACCTGCGGGTCTTCCAGCACCTGGCCGTAGTCGTTGATCGGACCGCACGGGATGCCCTGCGCTTCCAGCGCCTGCACCCAGTGCGCGGTCGGGCGCGTGCGCATGTGCGCCTCGAGCAGCGGCACCAGCGTGTCGCGATGGATGATGCGGCCGGGGCCGGTGGCGAAGCGCTCGTCGGCGGCGAGGTCGGGACGCTCGACTCCGCGGCAGTACGCCTGCCACTGCCCGTCGTTGCCGGCCGCGACGATCATGTAGCCGTCGGCGGTGGCGAACACATGGTAGGGCACCATGTTGGCGTGCGCATTGCCGTAGCGCGGCATCGCCTGGCCGGTCACGCGCTGCGCGATGATGGGGGTGGCGCCGACCGCCACCACCGCGTCGAGCAGCGCCATGTCGATATGCTGGCCCTCGCCGGTGCGTTCGGCATGGCGCAGCGCGGCCAGCACCGCCACGGTGGCGTACATGCCGGTCAGCATGTCGACCACCGCCACGCCCACCTTCTGCGGCCCGCCGCCGGGCAGGTCGTCGCGCTCGCCGGTGACGCTCATCAGGCCGCCCAGGCCCTGGAAGATGAAGTCATAGCCCGGCTTGTGCGCGCTCGGCCCGGTCTGGCCATAGCCTGTGATCGAGCAGTAGACCAGCGCCGGGTTGACGGCCTTCAGGCTGTCGTAGTCCAGCCCGTAGCGCTTGAGGTCGCCGACCTTGTAGTTCTCCAGCACGATCTGCGACTTCGCGGCCAGCTCGCGCACGATCTGCTGCCCCTGCGCGCTGGCGATATCCAGCGTGACCGACTGCTTGCCGCGGTTGGCGCCGGCAAAGTAGGTGGCGTCGCGCGACGGCTGCCCGTCCGCGCCGGGCAGCCACGGCGGCCCCCACGAACGGGTATCGTCGCCGGCGCCGGGGCGCTCCACCTTGATCACCTCGGCGCCCAGGTCCGCCAGGTTCTGCGCGCACCACGGGCCGGCCAGGATGCGCGACAGGTCCAGCACGCGCACGCCGGCCAGCGCGCCGCGCGCCGGCGCTTGGCCGCCGGCCATCAGATCGGGTCCCAGCTGATCACGTCGGGCGAGCGCTCCAGCTTGAAGAAGCTGTTGCGCATCGCCGGCATGGCGATCTCGCCCACCGACTCGGGCGTCCAGCCCTCGCTCATGTGGACCGAGCGCACCGGACGCGGCTGGCTCATCAGGATGATCTCGTTGGCACGCACCGCGAAGATCTGGCCGTTGACCTCGCTCGCCGCCGGGCTGGCCAGGTAGACCGCGACCGGGCCGATCTTGCCGGCTTCCATCTTCTGCAGCTTGGCCACGCGCGCCTTTTCTTCCGGGGTCTCGGCCGGGATCGAGCTGGTCATGCGGCTCCACGCGAACGGCGCGATGCAGTTCGAGCGCACGTTGAAGCGCTGCATGTCCAGCGCGATCGACTTGGACAGCGCGGCGATGCCCAGCTTGGCCGCCGAATAGTTGGCCTGGCCCAGGTTGCCGATCAGGCCCGAGGTGGAGGTCATGTGCACGTAGGCGCCGCTCTCCTGGTCCTTGAAGTAGTTGGCCGCGGCGCGGCTGACGAAGAAGGTGCCGTTCAGGTGCACGTCGATCACCGCGCGCCATTCTTCCTCGTTCATCTTGAAGAACATGCGGTCGCGCAGGTTGCCGGCGTTGTTGACCACGGCGTCGATGCGGCCGAAATTGTCGAGCGCGCATTGCACGATGGCATTGGCGCCGGCCCAGGTCGACACGCTGTCGGTGTTGGCCACGGCTTCGCCGCCGGCGGCGCGGATTTCTTCGACCACGCGTTGCGCGGGGCCGGCGTCGCCGCCCTCGCCCGACATCGATACGCCCAGGTCATTGACCACCACCCTGGCGCCCGCGGCCGCCATGGCCAGCGCGATGCCGCGTCCGATCCCGCCCCCAGCGCCCGTCACCAGCGCGACCTTGCCTGCCATCAAACCGCTCATTGCTTGCTCCTCTGAATACTTTTTTGTGCGGTCACCGACCGCAAACCCGGCGAAACAGCCCCGCGCAGCGGGCAGCGCCCGCCCGTGCGGTCAATCCGGATGTCCATGCCGCAGCGGATACGATAAATTGACGCCCGACCCTTTGGAATTCACGAATCACAAAACTGGCCTTTGGCCTGACAGAAGCCCATGCATTACGACCTGACCGACCTCCGCCTCTTCCTGAATGTCGGCGAGACGGAGAACCTGACCCGTGCCGCCGAGCGCAGCTTTCTGTCGCTGCCCGCCGCCAGCACGCGGATCAAGCAGCTGGAAGAGGCGTTCCAGACACAATTGCTGATCCGGCAGGTCAAGGGCGTGCGGCTCACGCCGGCGGGCGATGCGCTGCTGCGCCATGCGCGCGAGGTCTTCCGCGAGCTCGAATGCCTGCACGCGGACCTGCGGCCGTATGCCAAGGGCGTGAAGGGCCGCGTGCGGCTGCTGGCCAATACCACCGCGACCAATTCGTTCCTCGCCGCCGGGGTCTCGCGCTTCCTCAGCGAGAACCCGGACGTGGACATCGAGCTGGAAGAGCACCTGTCGCAGGAGATCGTGTCGGCGATCAGCGCCGGCGCGGCGGATCTCGGCATCGTCGCCGGCGAGGTCGCGACGCAGGACCTGGACGCGATGCACCTGTGCAGCGACGCGCTGATCGTGATCGCACCCGTCAACCATCCGCTGCCGACGTTCAAGCGGCTGCATTTCGCCGACCTGCTCGATACCTGCCGCTTTGTCGGGCTGAACCAGTTCAGCGCGATCCAGTCCTTCCTCGACCGCATTGCCGCCGGCATGGGCAAGCGCATCAGCCTGCGCATCCAGGTGGGCAGCTTCGATGCGGTCTGCCGCATGGTCGAGGCCGGCGCGGGCATTGCCATCGTTCCCAACAGCTGCGCGCGCCGCTATGCCAGCCGCAAGGTGCTGCGCTTTATCCCGCTGGAAGACGAATGGGCCAAGCGCGAGTTGCGCCTGGTGCGACGGCCCGGGCGCGAACTGCCCCAGTTTGCCGAAACCCTGATCCAGTACCTGGTCGACGCCGCGCGCGAGCCGGTGTAGCGCGGCGCGGGCCCTATCAGCCTGCGCCCGGCCCGCCGTGGACCATCAGCGCCGCGAGCGGACGCAGCGACACCACCATCGTCAGCAGCAGCAGGCCCATGGCGAACACGCCCGGCCAGCTGGTGCGGCCGCGGCGCTCCAGCGAGTCGTTTTCCAATTCGGGCGAGTAGTGGTACGTGCGCAGATGCCGGATGGTGGCCTCGGCATGCCGGCGGTACAGCTCGTTGCCGTACAGCCCCAGCAGCAGCGCCATCGCGTACAGCAACGGCCGGCCCGCCAGCGGCAACTGCAGGCCGAACCAGGCGTGCAGCAGCGGCTCGGCGCCGACGATCAGCGCATAGACCCCCACCTGCCAGTACATGCGCCGGTAAGCCATCCAGAACGGGCCCAGCAGGCAGGCCGCCCAGTTCCACGAGATGCCGCCGTGGGTCGCGGCCACCGACCAGCGCTCGCCGTAGTATGGAAATCGCGGGCCCACGAATGCGGCCAGCGCCGCGTCGTCACGGATCGATGCATGCATGCCAACCTCCCCTCTGCTGCGTCGGCGGCGCCCTGGTTTCGCGGCGCGGCCTGTGCCACAGCATAGGGCGCGCGCGGCCCTGGCTGTGTGCGCCGGCGCGCATTCGGCGCGGGAAAGCCGTCGGAGAGTGGTGGTTCGGCGCGCAAGGGCACAGACCGGCGCACCGGTCCGTGGTGCGGCGACGCTACTTCCAGCGTTGCAGGATCTGCAGGATGACCAGCGTGAATACCGTGGCGATCACCGCCGTGGTGTCGCGCCCGAGCCCCGCCGCCACGCCGATGGCCGCCACCATCCAGATGCTGGCCGCGGTGGTCAGCCCCTTGATATGGGCTTCGTCGTTCTGCTTGAGGATGGCGCCGGCGCCCAGGAAGCCGATGCCGGCGATCAGCCCTTGGAGCACGCGGCTCATATCGGCCAGCGGCACGCCGGCCTGCAGCGGCACCAGCACGAACAGCGCCGAGCCCAGCGCCACCAGCATATGGGTGCGCAGCCCCGCCGCCTTGCCGGAAGACTCGCGCTCATAGCCGATCAGGCCGCCGAGCAGCACCGCCATGCACAGCCGCACCAGGATGCGGGTAGCCTCGGCCGCGTCCGGCACATCGGCAAATTCGGCGCGAAAGGTGCGGAAGATCTCGGTCCAGACAGACTCCATCGCCAACCTCCGGGGACTTGGATGCAGGCCTGAGCGTAGCACGGCACACCTGGGCTACGGCAAGACTTGCGCGGCACATCCACGGGCCGGCCGGAGTGTGCGGGGCCTGTGCGGCGGCGTCCTACACGGCAAGCGGAAGCTACCCGACAGTCCCGCCGGCGCGGCATTTCTATATTGGAATCACCAACCACAGTCCTCCATGGAGTTGCACCATGCCCTATATCCTCGCCTGGCTACTTGGTGTTCCGGCCTTTGTCCTGGTCCTGATCTGGCTCTTCGTCCACTGACGGCAGGCGGTGCCATGGCACCGGCCCACTCTCCACCGGCGCCCCGCGCGCCACCCCTGCACGCCCGGTTCGCCGGGCGTCTTGCATGGTGGCAGCGCCCCGCTGCGACGCTTGCTGCCCACCTAAGCCGCCCCTAAGCCGCTCTTTCGCAAATCCGAATTTCAGCGTGCAGGGGGCTCGGGAATAATGGCCTCCAGTTCCAATCGACCCGGCGACCATGCACGCAGACCAGGATCCCGACCAGCTGTACCCCGAAATCCGCGAGGCGGTGCGCAGCCTGTGCGCGGGTTTCGATTCGGCGTACTGGCAACGGGTGGAAGAGCAGGAAGCCTTTCCCGAGCGCTTTGTCCAGGCGCTGACGCAGGCGGGCTGGCTGTCGGCGCTGATTCCTGAAGCCTATGGCGGCTCGGGGCTATCGCTGACCGCGGCGTCGGTCATCATGGAAGAAATCAACCGCAGCGGCGGCAATTCCGGCGCCTGCCACGGGCAGATGTACGTGATGGGCTGCCTGCTGCGCCACGGCTCCGAAGCACAGAAACAGCGCTGGCTGCCGGCCATCGCCTCGGGCGAGCTGCGCATGCAGTCGATGGCCGTGACCGAGCCCAGCACCGGCACCGACACCACCAAGCTGAAGACCACCGCGGTGCGCCACGGCGACAAGTACCTCGTCAATGGCCAGAAGGTATGGATTTCGCGCGTGCAGCACTCGGACCTGATGCTGCTGCTGGCGCGCACCACGCCGCTGGACCAGGTCAAGCGCAAGTCCGAGGGCCTGTCGGTGTTCGTGGTCGACCTGCGCGATGCCATCGGCAAGGGCCTGACGGTCAAGCCGATCCGCAACATGGTCAACCACGAGACCAACGAGCTGTTCTTCGACAACCTGGAAGTCCCCGCCGCAAACCTGATCGGCGAGGAAGGCCAGGGCCTGACGTACATCCTCGACGGCCTCAACGCCGAGCGCATCCTGATCGCCGCCGAGTGCATCGGCGACGGCTACTGGTTTGTCGAGCGCGCCAGCAACTACGCGCGCGACCGCATCGTGTTCGACCGCCCGATCGGCCAGAACCAGGCCGTGCAATTCCCGATCGCGCGCGCGTACGTCAACGTCGAGGCCGCCAGCCTGATGCGCTACAAGGCGGCACGGCTGTTCGACGCCGGCAGGCCGTGCGGCAAGGAAGCCAATATCGCCAAGCTGCTGGCCGCCGATGCCTCGTGGGAAGCCGCCAACGTGTGCCTGCAGACGCATGGCGGCTTTGGCTTCGCCGCCGAATACGACATCGAGCGCAAGTTCCGCGAGACCCGCCTGTACCAGGTGGCGCCGATCTCGACCAACCTGATCCTGTCCTACGTGGCCGAGCACGTGCTCGAGTTGCCGCGTTCGTTCTGAGAACCCTACATGTCCCACTCCTCCCAAGGCATCCGCCCGCTCGACGGCATCCGCGTGGTCTCGCTCGAGCACGCCGTGGCCGCGCCCTTCGCCACGCGCCAGCTGGCCGACCTGGGCGCGCGCGTGATCAAGGTCGAGCGTCCCGGCGTGGGCGACTTCGCGCGCGGCTATGACCAGTCCGTGCACGGCCAGGCCTCTTACTTCGTCTGGCTCAACCGGGGCAAGGAAAGCCTGGCCCTGGACCTGAAGGACAGCGAAGCGCAGGCCATCCTGCACCGCCTGCTGGCCGACGCCGACGTGCTGGTGCAGAACCTGGCCCCCGGCGCCGCCGCCCGCATGGGGCTGGATTTCGACACCCTGCACGGCAAGTACGAGAAGCTGATCGTCTGCGACATCTCCGGCTACGGCGATTCGGGCCCCTATCGCGACAAGAAGGCCTACGACCTGCTGATCCAGGCCGCCGCCGGCCTGGTGGGCCTGACCGGCGGCCCCAACGAGCCCTCGCGTGCCGGCGTGTCGATCGCCGATATCTCGGCCGGCATGTACGCCTACAGCGGGATCCTGTCGGCGCTGCTGCAGCGCGGCCGCACCGGCAAGGGCCTGCGCGTGCAGGTGACCATGTTCGAAGCCATGGCGGAGTGGATGAACCAGGTGCTCTATTTCGGCCACTACGGCGGCACCACGCCGGCGCGCGTGGGCGCCTCGCACCCGACCATCGCCCCGTATGGCGTGCATCGCACCAGCAATGGCAGCGTGATCTTCAGCGTGCAGAACGAACGCGAGTTCGCCAATTTCTGCGAGATCGTGCTCGGCGACCGCGCGCTGGCGCAGGACGAGCGCTATGCCAGCAATACCGCGCGCGTGCGCCACCGCGCCGAACTGACCGCGCTGATCGAAGCCCGCTTCGCCTCGCTGACGGTGGCGCAGGCCGAGGCGCTGCTGGACCAGGCGCAGATCGCCAATGCGCCGATGAACGACATCGACGCCGTCTGGAACCATCCGCAACTGCAGGCGCGCCAGCGCTGGCGCGAAGTCAACACGCCGAACGGCCCGATCGGCGCGCTGCTGCCGCCGGCCAACTTGTCGGGCGTGGAACCCGTCATGGGCGACGTGCCGGCGCTGGGCGCGCACAGCCGCAGCATCCTGGCCGAACTGGGCTACGGCGCGGGCGACATCGACGCCCTGGCGGCCAAGCGCACCATCTGAATCCGATACCAGCGTCCGCGCACACCGGGCGCTTTTCTCTTTCCGCAAGCACTGTTCACTCTCCGGAGCCGGCATGAGCCAAGCCGCAGACACCACTTACCCGACCCGCCAGCTTTGCGAATTCCTGGCCAACCTCAAGCTGTCCGACGTGCCCGCGCCCGTGATCGAGCGCACCAAGGACCTGTTTCTCGATTGGATCGCCTCGGCCATCGCCGGCAAGGACGCCCCGGCCGTGCGCAAGCTGCAGGAATTCGCCGCGGCCATGGGCCCGTCCGACGGCGGCGCCGAAGTGCTGGTCGACCGCCGCCGCACCTCGCCCTACTTTGCCGCGCTGATCAACGGCGCTTCGTCGCACGTGGTCGAGCAGGACGACGTGCACAACGGCTCGGTGCTGCATCCGGCCGCGGTGGTGTTCCCCGCCGTGGTCGCCGCCGCGCAGGCCGAGGGCAAGACCGGCGCCGAGGTACTGCTGGCCTCGATCGCGGGCTATGAAGCCGGCATCCGCATCGGCGAGTTCATGGGCCGCTCGCACTACCGCGTGTTCCACACCACCGGCACCGTCGGCACGCTGGCCGCCGCCGCGGCCGTGGCCAAGTTGTTCGGCCTCGATGCCGAAGGCATCAACCAGGCGCTGGGCTCGGCCGGCACGCAGGCCGCCGGCCTGTGGGAATTCCTGCGCGACGCCGCCGACTCCAAGCAGCTGCACACCGCCAAGGCGGCCGCCGACGGCCTGCAGTCGGCGTGGCTGGCGCGCGCCGGCTTTACCGGCGCGAAGCAGATCCTCGAGGGCGCCCAGGGCATGGCCGCCGGCATGTCGAGCGATGCCAACCCCGCCTGCCTGACCGATGGCCTGGGCACGCGCTGGGCCACCGCCGAGACCTCGTTCAAGTTCTTCGCCTCGTGCCGCCACACGCACCCCGCCGCCGATGCGCTGAAGGCGCTGATGCAGCGCGAAGGCGTTGCCGCCGACCAGATCGCCAGCGTCACCACGCACGTGCACCAGGGCGCCATCGACGTGCTCGGCCCCGTGGTCAATCCCGCCACCATCCACCAGGCCAAGTTCTCGATGGGCACGGTGCTTGGGCTGGTGGCCGTGCATGGCCACGCCGGCCTGGGCGAGTTCGAGCAGCATGCGCTGCAGGACCCCGGGGTGGCCGCGTTCCGTGGCAAAGTCGAGATGGAACTGGACGCCGAGATCAATGCCGCCTACCCGCGCCAGTGGATCGGCCGCGTGACCGCCAGGACCACCGACGGCCGCACGCTGGCCGCGCGCGTCGACGTGCCCAAGGGCGATCCCGACAACACCCTGTCGCGCCCGGAACTGGAGGCCAAGGCGCTGCAGCTGGGCGCGTTCCGCCAGGGCGCGAGCGAGGCCGAGATGCGCGCCATCATCGCGCGCGTGTGGTCGCTGGAGCAGGCGCCCAACGTCAACGACTGGCTGCCGGCCGCGCGCTGAGGAGTCGCCATGTCCACCGCTGTGACCTACCTGTTCGTGCCGGGCGACCGGCCCGAACGCTTCGACAAGGCCGCTGCCGCCGGCCCTGACGTGATGATCCTCGACCTCGAGGATGCGGTCCATCCGGACGCCAAGCCCGCAGCGCGCGAGGCCATCGCCGCATGGCTGACCGCCAAGCCCGGCGCCAAGGCCTTCGTGCGCATCAACGACAGCGCCTCGCCCGCCTTTGCCGCGGACCTGGCCTGGCTGCGCGCCATGCCTGCCGGCACGGCGCTGGCCGGGCTGCTGGTGCCCAAGGCCGAGGATGCCGCCGCGCTGAATACCATCGCGCAGGCCCTGCGGGCGATCAATCCGCAAGGCGAGCTGGTCGCCATCATCGAGACCGCACTCGGCCTGCACCAGGTCGATGCCGTGGCATCGGCCGGCGGCGTGGCGCGGCTGGCGTTCGGCTCGCTCGACTATGCCGTCGACCTGGGCTGCAGCCATAGCCGCGATGCGCTGGCGTTCGCGCGCGCGCGCATCGTGCTGGCCTCGCGCGTGGCCGGGCTGCCGCCGCCGGTCGACGGCGTCACCACCGCGCTCAAGGACGAAGCCGTGCTCGCCAGCGACGTCGCCTACGCGCGCGAACTCGGCTTTGCCGGCAAGCTGTGCATCCATCCGGCGCAGCTGGGCGCGGTGCGCGCCGGCTTCCTGCCCAGCGCAGAACAGCTGGACTGGGCCCGGCGCGTGCTCGACGCTACCGCCAGCGGCAGCCATGCCGTGCAGGTCGACGGCAAGATGGTCGACCGGCCCGTGATCGAGCAGGCCAAGCGCCTGCTGGCGCTGGCGCAATAGGCCGCCAATCGACAACCCTTACGCATGACAAGGCTCAATGCCATGACTGACGCCACCTCCGAACTCGAACGCCTGCGCGGTTGGATCGGCCGCAGCGAATCGCGCACCGAAACGCTGTCGCCGGAACCGGTCGCCGGCCTCGCCGCCACCTTCGACCTCGATCCCGAAGCCATCGCCGCGGGCCCGCTGCCGCCGCTGTGGCACTGGCTCTACTTCCTGCCGCGCGCCCCGCAACACGAACTGGGCCGCGACGGCCACCCCACGCTCGGTGGCTTCATGCCCCCGGTGCCGCTGCCGCGCCGCATGTGGGCCGGCAGCGAGCTCAGCTTCAGCCATCCGCTGCATATCGGCGACACCGTCACGCGTACCTCCACCATCGCCGACGTGCAGTACAAGACCGGCCGCAGCGGCGAACTGTGGTTCGTCGCCGTCGACCATGAACTGACCGTCAACGGCAAGACCGCCGTCAACGAGCGCCACGACATCGTCTACCGCGCCATGCCGGACCCGTCCAAGCCGCAGCCGCCGCGCCCGCGCCTGGAACACACAGCGCAATGGCAGCGCACGCTGCAGGCGGACCCCGTCATGCTGTTCCGCTATTCGGCACTGACCTTCAACGGCCACCGCATTCACTATGACCGCAGCTATACCCGCGATGTAGAGGGCTATCCCGGGCTGGTGGTGCATGGGCCGATGCAGGCTATGCTGATGCTGGACCTGGTGGCGCGTGAGCAGCCCCAGGCGCGCGTGAAGCGCTTTGGGTTTCGGGGGCTGGCGCCGCTGTTTGATCAGGACACCATCATCGTTGGTGGCGCGGCCGATCCTGAGCAGCCGGGGCGGCTGGTGCTGTGGACGGGGGATGATGCTGGCGGGCAGGCGATGCAGGGGTGGGCGGAGGTGGAAAGTTAATGGCCTGAAGCCTTATCCGCTTCGCCGGTTTGCTCCCCTCGCCCGCTTGCGGGAGAGGGGCAGGGGGTGAGGGAAGGCGGTGGCATACTGCAGGCCATACTTCGTCAGACACGCCCGCCCTCACCCCAACCCTCTCCCGCACGCGGGAGAGGGAGCGAACAATCGGTCGGCCAAGTCCAGCGGTGCCCACAATCGACACCAGTGGCGCCTGCCACCTCAATGAACAGCGACCGCCCACGATGGGTTACTCGACCATCGCGTCCTCAATTCCCTCCGAGACGTCTTCTACCCTGTCGGCCAGCAATCCAAGAGAAGCTCGGCACAGCCCTCGCAAGGCATCCAACGTAGCCCCCTGCAAGGCTACGCCTCCCTCTTCCTGTGCATCGCATTCGCTGTGGGTCACCAACGTCAGCACGCATGCAGTCCCTCGCGCAACCGCATCGGCCTGGTCTAACAGATTCAACAACAAGAGTTGCCGGGGAACAGGCAGCGCGTCCTTGCGCGCTGCACGGCGGGTTTCGGGACTAAACCGGGAGAGGGAATCATCAAGTCGAGGCGGGATAAAGGCGTCGGATTCGATGTTGGACTGATACATTGCTGACCTCCGTATCGTAGATGTGGAGGCCCGCCGCTCATTCTCACCTGAGGTGGCGGGCCAGACAACGGGGGTGAGAAAACCGGACGATACAGCCGGCCCAGCCGAAGCTAGCCCCGCCCGGCCCGCCGTAAAGTGAAGGCGCACACAAGCGTAACGGACTTGAAAATTGCCGCTTGCGCGCCAGTCCGCTGTATCGTGAACCGGGTTCTCACACCCGACTCCTGTTGATCAGGAGCCAGGCCAGTCTAGAGAACCCCGTCGTTCACAATCAAGGAGCAGATTGTGAAGGATGGATACGTCAGGTCAATCGCAGAAGTTGCCAAAGTTCTGAGGTGGGACAAGCCGCGCTTTGGCGAAGGCACGCGTCATGGTTGACAGGCGTTGCCTCGATGGCTGGCGAGTCCCGGAAGGCGCGTGGATAATTTCGACGCGTGGCTTCGTGGATGCGCCGGCCCTCACCCCCGCCCCTCTCCCGCAAGCGGGAGAGGGGAGCAAACCGGCAGCGGCAAGCAATCTCTCAGCCGTTTCATTTGCCTCCGGCTTTCAAACTCCCGCGTGCGCACTCCCTCTCCCGCTTGCGGGAGAGGGTTGGGGTGAGGGCGGGAGTATCAACGAAGCGAAGGCTATCGCTTTTGCCACCGCTTTCAGCGGCAGCAGCGCTACGAAATGCGACCAGCTCAATTGTCGTGACAGCGTCGCGACAATTGGCTCTTGCGGAAACGCGGTGGCGAATTGCACCATTTTGCGCAGGTTCCATGCACCTCTCCGAAAACAAAAAAGCCGGCGTTTTCGCCGGCCCTTCCGCAACATCCACAAGCATTCAATCCGCCTGAATCCCCGCCTTCTTCACCACCCCACCCCACAACGCCAGCTCCCGCTGAATCCTGTCCCCCAGCGCCTTCGGCGTACTGATATTCACGTCATACCCCCCAGCACTCATCCGCTGCCGGAAAGCAGCATCCTCCCCCACCGCCTTCTGCGCCTTGACCAGCCTGTCGACCACATCGGCCGGCAGCTTCTGCGGTCCCACCAGCGCATACCAGCCGGTCAGGTCATAGTCCTTCTGCCCCGACTCGATCATGGTCGGCACGTTCGGCAATGCCGGGTTGCGCGTCTTGGAGGTGACCGCCAGCGCGCGCACCTTGCCGCCGTTGATATGGCCGATGGCCGTGCCGGTGATATCGAACATGAAGGTGACCTTGCCGCTCATCACGTCGGCCATCGCCGGCGCATTGCCCTTGTACGGCACGTGCAGCATCTTCACGTTGTTCATCTGCGCCAGCAGTTCCGCCGACAGGTGGTTCGACGCCCCCACGCCCGCCGAGCCGAACGACACGCCTTCAGGATTCTTGCGCGCGTAAGCGACCAGCTCGCCCACGTTCTTCGCCGGGAAATCCTTGTTCACCAGCAGCACGTTGGTGTAGTCGGTGATCAGCCCGATGTAGGTGAAGTCCTTGACCGGATTGAAGTTGACCGAGTGCTGGATCAACGGCGTCATGGTCATGGTGGGGCTGGCGACGAAGTACAGCGTGTAGCCGTCCGGCGCCGCCTTAGCGGTCATGTCGGCGGCGATGGCGCCGCTGGCGCCGGCGCGGTTGTCCACCACCACCGGCTGCTTCAGCACGCGGCCGAGCTGCTCGGCGTAGATGCGCGCGGCGGTGTCGACCGGGCCGCCGGGCGCGTAGCCCACCAGCAGCTTGACCGGGCGCGACGGATAAGCGTCGGCGGCCCAGGCCGCGCCTTGCAGCAGCAGCGTGGCAGTCAGCGCGGCCAGCGTCTTCCATGTTTTCATTTATGTTCTCCTCCAGGGATGGCTGTAGTGCCCGGGGCCCCGTGCCCCGGGGGCTTTAGTCGAGCATGGCGCGCAGCGGCTGCTTGAGCAGCTTGCCGCTCGCCGTGGTCGGAATCACGTCGACGGTGCGGACTTCGGCGGGCCGCTTGTACGGGGCCAGGCTCTCGCGCAGGTAGGTGTCCAGCGCCTTGCGGTCAAGCTCGGCGCCTTCCTGCAGTTCGATAAAGGCCACTACCTCTTCGTTGCCGTCGCCCGTGGTGCGCCCCACCACCGCGGACTGGCGCACGCCGGCAAAGGCATTGATCACCGACTCCACTTCGATCGGATACACGTTGAAGCCGGAACGGATGATCAGGTCCTTGGAGCGGCCCGATATGAACAGCGCGCCGTCGGCGTCGAGATAGCCGAGGTCGCCGGTATTGAGCCAGCCGCCGGGCAGCAGCGCCTCGGCGGTCTGTTCGGGATTGCGGTAGTAGCCCAGCATCACGCCCGGGCCGCGCACGCGGATCTGGCCGCGTTCGCCCGCGGGCAGCGGCTTGCCTTCGGCATCGGTGATGGCGATCTGCACGCCTTCGACGATATAGCCGGCCGAGCAATCGGCGCGCGGCGCGTCCATGCGCGTGATGAAGAGCGAGCCGGCGTATTCGGTAATGCCGTAGCCGTGGTGCAGCGGCTGGCCGAACAGCGTTTCGACGTCGCGCTTGAGCGTGGGATCGAGCGGCGCGCCGCCAGTGTAGAGGTAGCGCAGGCGCGGATAGGCGCCGGGCTTCACGCCCAGCGCGGGCGCCACCGCCATGATGCGCGTGAACATGGTCGGCACGCCCTGCAGGATGGTGACGCCGGGCGCGGCCAGGGCCTCGAACACTTCATTGGCGTCGAAGCGTGGGCGCAGGAACAGGCCGGCGCCGGCGTACAGCGTGGCCATCAGCACCGTGGCGATGCCGAAGATATGCGACATCGGCAGCGCGCCGTAGGCCACGTCGGCCGGGCCCATGTCGCGCGAGGTGGCCGAGATGCGCGCGAACTGCGTCAGCCCGGCGTGCGGCACCATCACGCCCTTGGGAGCCCCGGTGGTGCCGGAGGTATAGATCAGCGTGGCGACGCGGCGGGCCAGTTCGGCGGGCTCGCGCTGCGGCGCGCTGTGCGCCCGCGCGACGCGCATGCCGTCGTGATAGACCGCGCAGCCGGTGGCTTGTGCGCCCAGACGCTCGCCATGCGCCGCGGCAACGTCGGAAACATGGCCGGTGAACAGCACCAGCGCCGGCCGCGCGTGGTCGCGGATATTGTCGATCTCGCGCGCGGACAGGCGCGCGTTGACGTTGATCGGCCACGCGTGCAGCCGGCTGCAGGCGAACAGCGTCACCACCATCTCGTTGCAGTTCTCGCCGACCACCATGACGCGGTCGCCCTCGCCCACACCCTGCGCCGCCAGCCAGTCACGGGCGGCTTCGATGCGGCGCCACAACTCGCCATAGCTGATGACGGCACCGTTCTCGTACAGGCATGGCGCCTGCGGTGTCTGCGTGGCCCAATGGGCGGGGATCTCGTGGATGAATCGGGGGCGGAAGGAAGACATGGTGCTGGTGGATCTCTCGAATGCAGGCTGAGTCGGATATGCGGCGGAATGCACCCGGCCACATGAAACTGGCTGCATCAGTTTGCGGCAAGCCCCGCGCCTCAGCCATTTGGAATTCACTAAGGTCGTGTTCGTCCCGGCCAGGGTCCGTCCGGCGCGCGCCATGACGGGCGCTGACGCGCATGTGGTTCCGCCTCCGCGAAGGACGCCTTTAGTATTGATAAAGCAACGAATCACGGGCCGCCCATACAATCGGCCGGCACAGCAAGGGTTTTCGCCATGGCGCGCTGCACAACCACGCGGCACTACCGGTTTGCGCGCCTGCGCCGCGAAGCCCGCGTACCACAGGGGACATTCAGATGGATTTGCGTTTCACCGCCGAGGAACAGGCCTTCCGCGAGGAAGTCCGCGCTTTCGTGCAGGCCAGGCTGCCGGAAGACATCCGCAACAAGGTGCTCAACCACCAGCGCGTGGAGAAGGACGACTACGTCCGCTGGCACCGCATCCTGCAGGCGCAGGGCTGGGGCGCCCCCACCTGGCCGAAGCAATGGGGCGGCACCGGCTGGACCGCGCTGCAGCGGCTGATCTTCGAGATCGAGACCTTCCGCGCCGGCGCGCCGCGGCTGCTGCCGTTCGGGCTGACCATGATCGGCCCGGTGCTGATGAAGTACGCCAGCCCCGCGATGCAGCAGCGTTTCCTGCCGCGCATCCCGGGCGTGGAAGACTTCTGGTGCCAGGGCTATTCCGAGCCGGGCTCGGGCTCCGACCTGGCCTCGCTGAAGACCCGCGCGGTGCGCAAGGGCGACAAGTACATCGTCAACGGCCAGAAGACCTGGACCACGATGGCCCACTTTGCCGACTGGATCTTCTGCCTGGTGCGCACCGATCCCGAGGCCAAGGCGCAGGAAGGCATTTCGATGCTGCTGATCGACATGAAGTCGCCCGGCGTGACGGTGCGTCCGATCACCACGCTCGACGGCGGCCACGACGTCAACGAGACCTGGTTCGAAGACGTGGAAGTGCCGGTCGAGAACCTGGTCGGCGAAGAGAACCGCGCCTGGACCTACGCCAAGTACCTGCTCGGCCATGAGCGCACCGGCATCGCCGGCATCGGCCATTGCCACCGCGAGCTGCGCCAGCTCAAGCACTACGCCGCCCAGACCACCGACGGCGCCGGCCGCCCGCTGATCGAAGACGTGCGCATGCGCGACAAGATCGCCCGCGTCGAGATGGACATCATGGCGCTGGAAATGCTGCTGCTGCGCGTCGCCACGCAGGCCGCCGGCACGCCGGGGCCGGAAGCGTCGATCGTCAAGATCCGCGGCTCGGAGGTGCAGCAGGACCTCGCCATGCTGATGATGGAAGTGGCCGGCCCCAACGCGTGGCCGTACTCGCCGGACTGGCTCGAGCCCGGCGCGACGCAGCCGGTATCGGGCCCCGCGTGGGCCGCACCGGCCGCCTCCACCTACTACGACATGCGCAAGACCTCGATCTACGGCGGCGCGACCGAAGTGCAGAAGAACATCATCTCCAAGATGATCCTGGGTTTCTGAAGGGATAGCTGACATGGACTTCACCTACAGCGAAGAGCAACAGATGCTGGCGGACAGCCTGCGCCGCTTCATCGATACCGAATACACCTTCGAGGCCCGCCGCAAGAGCGCGCGCCAGGGCGAAAGCCTGGACCGCGGCGTGTGGAGCAAGCTGGCCGAGATGGGCGTGCTGGGCCTGACCGTGCCGGCCGACTTCGGCGGCTTCGGCGAAGGCCCCGCCAGCCAGCTGGTGGTGCAGCGCGAGCTGGGCCGCGGCCTGGTGCTGGAGCCGGTCACGCCCAGCGGCGTGATGGCCGCCGCGATCCTGTCGGCCCACGGCAGCGACACGCAAAAGCAGGAATGGCTGCCGGCGATCGCGTCGGGCGAGCGCATCGTCACGCTGGCCTACCTGGAGCCGACCACGCGCTACCGCCCGGAATCGGCCCGCGCCAGCGCCGAGCGCAGCGGCGACGGCTACGTGATCAGCGGCACCAAGAGCGTGGTCTGGCACGGCGCCGCCGCCGACGCCTACCTGCTGACCGCGCGCGTATCGGGCAGCAACGAGATCGCGCTGTTCCTGGTGCCGCGCGACAGCAAGGGCCTGACGGTGACCGCCTACCCGACCATCGACGGCCTGCGCGCCGCCGACCTGTCGCTGCAGAACGTCACCGTGCCGGCCAGCGCGCTGGTGGGCCAGCCCGCCGACGGCCTGGCGGCGCTCGGCGTCGGCCTGGAGCACGGCATCGCCGCGCTGTGCGCCGAGGGCGCGGGCGCAATGGAAAAGCTGATCCAGATCACCGGCGAATACCTCGGCACGCGCCAGCAGTTCGGCAAGCCGCTGGCCAGCTTCCAGGCGCTGCAGCACCGCATGGCCGACATGCTGGTGCAGAAGGAGCTGGCGCTGTCGATGGCCTACGTCGCCGCGCAGGCGCTGGATGAAACGGATCCCGCCGCGCGCCGGCGCATGCTGTCCGCCGCCAAGGTGACGGTGGCCCGCGCCGGCCGCTTCGTCGGCCAGCAAGCGGTGCAGCTGCACGGCGGCATGGGCATGACCGACGAGCTGTCGGTGGGTGACTACTTCAAGCGCCTGACCATGCTCGACCAGCTGCTGGGCGACAGCGACTACCATCTGCAGCGCTTCGGCGAAGTGATGGAAGCCTGAACCGCTGCGGCGTCATTGGCATCGAACCTTCCAACTCCCGATTGCGTGCTCCCTCTCCCGCTTGCGGGAGAGGGTTGGGGTGAGGGCTGGAGCGTCATACGAAGTGCAGGCTGTCGCTATTGCCACCGTCCACCCTCACCCCCGGCCCCTCTCCCGCAAGCGGGAGAGGGGAGCAACCCAACTGTCAGGCACTCCGAAAGCCGGGCACTGAACTGCACCCCAAAAGTTGGACACCAACTTTTGGGGTGTTTTCATGTATAGGTACACCGAGCAGTTCAGACTGTCGGTCATCAAGGAATATCTGCGCGGGCAGGTAGGAGCTGGTGCGCTTGCCAAGCGCCATGGAATAGACGACGGGACGGTGCGACGCTGGGTGGCAGCCTATCGGCTGCACGGTGAAGCCAGCCTGAGGCGCAGGTACAAGACCTACAGCGCCGAGTTCAAGCTCTCGGTGCTTGAGCGGATGCGCCGCCAAGGCTTGTCGCATCGGGAAGTGGCGGCACTGTACGACATTCGCAATATCGGCGCCATTGGTGTGTGGGAACGCCAGTATGATGCTGGGGGTTTAGAAGCTCTGACGCCTCGGCCTAAGGGGCGGCGGCCCAGCAAGATGCCACAACGGACTCCCAAGACAAAGCCATCGCGGTCTTCAGACGACCGTACGCGCACACGCGAGGAACTCCTTGAAGAGTTGAACTACCTGCGCATGGAGAACGCGTACCTAAAAAAGCTCGAAGCCTTGGTTCAAGCGAGCAAGACATCTGCGCAACCCAAAAGGCGCAAATAGTGCTTGAGCTGAGGCAGCAGTACCCATTGTCCGGTTTGCTGAGGGTGGCGGGGCTGGCGCGCAGCACCTTCTACTACCAGCAGGCAGTGCTCCAGGCGCAGGACAAGTATGCGGAGCTGAAAACGCGCATTCGCGAACTCTTCGCCCGACACATGGGTCGTTATGGCTACCGCCGCATCACAGCGGCGATCCGGCAAACCGGTACGGTCGTCAACCACAAGACGGTTCAGCGGCTCATGCACGAGATGGGATTGAAGTCGTTGGTCCGGCCGAAGAAATACCGATCCTACAAGGGCATGGTGGGTCGTGTCGCGCCCAACGTTCTGCAACGGCGATTCCACGCCAAACGCGCGAATCGGAAGTGGGTAACCGACGTGACCGAGTTCAACGTGGCCGGCGAGAAGCTCTACCTTTCCCCGGTGCTGGACCTGTACAACGGCGAGATCATCGCCTACGAGACTGCCCGCAGGCCCGCCTTTGAGATGGTGAGGAATATGCTGAAGAAGGCGTTCCGCCGCCTCGGCCCGAAGGATCGACCCGTACTGCATTCCGATCAGGGCTGGCAGTATCAGATGCCGGCCTATCAGCGAATGCTCAAAAAGCGCAGCGTCCGTCCCAGCATGTCGCGCAAGGGCAATTGTCTGGACAACGCCGCCATGGAAAGCTTCTTCGGCACCCTGAAGTCCGAATTCTTCTACCTGAACAAATTCGCCAGCGTCGAGAAACTACAGCAAGGCCTGGCCCAATACATTCACTACTACAATCACGACCGCATCAAACTCAAACTAAAAGGGCTGAGTCCCGTGAAGTACAGGACTCAGCCCTCTCAAGCCTAGCCAATCACTGTCCAACTTTTTGGGGTCAGTTCACACCTGCCCGGCCTTTTTCTTCCCCCACTCCACGCTAGGGGAAATCCACTAGTCCGTTCCAACGATTCCCGCTCGCGCCGCCCTCTCTACCCTGTGACCACAGGCACGGACGTCGCCGGCCATTCCCCTAGGAGCGAGACTGCAATGACATCCACTACACACCGACTGCTGCGCGGCAGCCTGCTGGTGACCAGCATGGCACTGGCCGCGGCAGCGTGGGCCAAGGTCACCCCCGAAGAACTCAAGCAACTCGACGGCAACCTCACGCCGATGGGCGCCGAGCGCGCCGCCAGCAAGGACGGCGACGTACCGGCGTGGAGCGGCAAGTGGCTGGGTGCGCCGCCCCATGTCAAATACCAGCGCGGCGACCGCTATCCGGATCCGTATGCCGACGAGAAGCCGCTGTTCGTCATCACCGCGCAGAACATGGCGCAGTATGCCGAGCGGCTGACCGAAGGCCAGAAGGCGCTGTTCAAGAAGTACCCCGACACCTTCAAGATGCCGGTGTACCCCAGCCATCGCGACTTCCGCTTCGAGGACGCCGCCTACAAGGACATCCGCACCTACGCCACCACCGTCAGCATGACCAGCGATGGCAACGGCCTGAAGAACGCCGGGCCGCAGGTCCCCTACCCGATCCCGAAGACCGCCATGGAGTTGCTGTGGAACCAGCGCTTCTCGGCCGCCATCGGCACCGAGAAGGCGCAGTACGACCAGGCCGTGGTCTATCCGAACGGCTCGATCGCCTGGGGGCGCGTCTCCTACAGCATCTTCTCACCGCGCAACCACGGCAAGTTCGAGCCCAACAACCCCCTCAACGAGCGCACCTTCTTCCGCACCGCCACCGACCTGCCGCTGCGTGACCGCGGCCAGGTGATCGTCGGGTATGCCGTGTGGGACCAGGAAGGCTCGGATACCAACCGCACGTGGATCTACAACCCGGGCACCCGGCGCGTGCGCCAGGCGCCGGAATTCGGCTTCGACCAGCCCCAGGGCCCCGGCGGCTTCCGCACGGTGGATGACGACCGCCTCTTCAACGGCTCCGGCGAGCGCTACAACTGGAAGATCGTCGGCAAGAAGGAGTTCTACGTCCCGTACCACAGCTACAAGCTGATGAGCTCCGCGGTCAAGTACAAGGACCTGCTGACCAACGGGCACGCCAATCCGGACGCCATGCGCTACGAACTCCATCGGGTATGGATCCTGGAGGCCACGCTGAAACCGGGCTTCCGCCACCAGTATGCGAAGCGCGTGCTGTATCTCGACGAAGACACCTGGCAATCGGTTGCCGCCGACAACTACGACGGCCGCGGCCAGCTGTGGCGCACCAACCTGCAGGCGCTGGTCTACGCCTACGATGCGCGCCGCTTCTCCGCGGCGACGGTGTTCTACCATGACCTGATTTCGGGTGCCTATCTGGCAGACCGGCTGACCAACGAGGGGCCGATGGCGAAGTTGAACAACAGTCCGGAGTTCAACGAGGCGTTCTTTTCGCCAGACGCGGCGCGGGGGTCTGGGACCTGATTGGATCGTGGCGGAATGGGGCGCTCCTTTGGGGCGCCTTTTTTTTGTTCTTTTCGATTTCGGATTCGGGGGCCGAACTTCGTCGATGCGTTGGCCCTCACCCCCGCCCCTCTCCCGCACGCGGGAGAGGGGAGCAAACCCGCAGCAGCGTCATTTCCTCGAGCTTTTCAACTCACGCTTGTGTACTCCCTCTCGCGGGCGAGGGACCAAACCGGCAGCGGCATCATTGCTGCGAGCCATGCAACTCCCGCTTGCGTACTCCCTCTCCCGCTTGCGGGAGAGGGTCGGGGTGAGGGCGGGTGCGTCAACGAAGTGAAGGGCGTCGCAATTGCGACCACTGGCATCCACGAAGTCAGGCGCACAAATCCTGACGGCTTGCCGCTCGGCCAGGACGCAAGTCGCCGGCCGAGCCCGCCAGGCAATCCCGCTAGAAGCCCGCCAGCCTCACCCCTCGAACACATGCCGCAGCACCGGCGGCTCGATATTGCCCGGGTTCATCTCGATCACCCTCCGCGCCACGCTGGACGGCCGCACCTGCTCCACATCGGTATAGAACTGCTGGTACCAGTCGCGCATCTGGTACATCGGCCCATCCCCTTCGCATAGCAGCGGGTTGTCGATGCGGATCTTGCTGTCCCAGATCGCCACGTCCTCGTAGAACGCGGCGCGGGCCTGGTCCACATAGGCTTGCGCCATGGCCCGGTTCTGTTCATCGGACAGCCCGGGCACCTTCTTCACCAGCACGCCGTAGCGCAGCACGAAGCTGTTCAGGTCGATCGGCACGTGGCAGTTCAGCAGCACCGAATGGATCTCCTGGTCGCCCATGCGGCCGCTCATGTCGGTGATGTGGTAGGCCGGGCCAAAATACGTCGACAGTGCCGTCAGCTGCGAGTCGCCGGAGAGCCGGGCGCTGCGCCCGATCATCAGCTGCGTGGCCTTGTGGTCTTCGAACAGGTTGGCGAAGTAGTCCACCGGCGCGCCATGGACCACGCCGAAGTGCGCCATGTCGGAGATGTTGTCGACCAGCTCGCGGCAGTTGGTGCGGATCACCATCTCGTCCATGGCCCAGTCGGACCACTCCTCGGAGAAGCACGCGTCGATGCGCGGGATCGCCACTTCCGGCGGTGCCGGCCGGCCTTCGGGATCATGCCAGATAAACAGCAGACGGTTCTGCTCGCAGGTCTCCCAGGCGCCGATGCGCGCCTTGGGCGGAATCCGCTTGCAGTAGGGAATGGACTTGCAGGCGCCGTCGCCGCCCCATTGCCAGCCGTGGAACGGGCACACCAGGTTGTCGCCCTGCACGGTGCCGGTGCTGAGGTCGGCGCCCATGTGCGGACAGTGGCCGTCGATCACGCGAATCGCGCCGGTCGAGTCGGCAAACGCCGCCAGGCGCCGCCCGAAGATATCCAGCGTGTGCGGCATGCCGTCGCGGTAGCTGTCGGCCAGGCCCAGGCAATGCCAGCCGCGCGCGTAGCGGGCCTCGGGCGGGCGCGATTCGATCTTGTAGCCTTGTACGCTCATGGCGTCTGTCTCCTTGAAATCCCGTGGGACCTTCAAGATATGGGCGTACGGCGCCGGCCTCATCGTCCCATCGGACTACTGCAGCGCAACCATGCGGGTCAGTGCCGGGTCGTTACCGGGGCCATGCACGCAGCTGACCCCGGCGGGATCGTAGATTCGCGCCACGCAGCCATTGCAGCTGTCGCAGGCCGAACGCTGCAGCGTGCCGGCGCGCCAGCCCGCGACCAGCGCCGGGTCATGGATCAGCGCGCGCGCCAGGGCCACAGCGTCGAAGCCCTCGCCCATCAGCTGCGCCACGTTGTCGAGCGACTTGACCCCGCCGATATAGGCCAGCGGCATCCGCACCGTCTGCCGCACCACGCGCGAGGCCGCGTCCGGTTCTCCACGCTGCCGCCGTAGGCATCGCGCCGCAGGTTGCTCAGCGGCGACAGGTGAGGCCTGGATCTCGGGCATGCAGTCTCTCCGGTTGCGAAGTTCAGGCCGTGTCGGACTTCAATCCATGCGTCACCGCCCCCGCCTCGCCGCCGATGGCGGCCCCGGCCGGCCTGGTGGCCGGGCGCCCGGCGCGGGCGCGCTCTTCCTGCTCGACGCCCAGCCACGCCGCCAGCGCCGGCAGCAGCGACACCGCGCCGAACAGGTTCACCAGGAACATGAACGCCAGCAGGATGCCCATGTCGGCCTGGAACTTGAGCGCGGCAAAGGCCCACGTGCCCACGCCGATGCACATCGTCAGCGCCGTGAACAGCGCCGCCGAGCCGCGCTGGCGCATGGCCTCGGCAAACGCCTGCGGCAACGCCTGCCCTTCCTCGCGGATCTGGTGCTGGATGCGCTCGTACAGGTAGATGCCATAGTCCACGCCGACGCCCACGCCGAGCGTGATCACCGGCAGCGTCGACACCTTCAGCCCGATGCCCAGCCGTGCCATCAGCGCATTGCACAGTACCGACACCAGCGTCAGCGGCACGATGATGCACAGCACCGCGCGCCACGAGCGGAAGGTCAGCAGGCACAGCAGCGTGATCGCGCCGAAGATCGCCAGCAGCATCGCCACTTCGGCCTCTTCCACCGCCTCGTTGGTCGCCGCCATCACGCCGATATTGCCGCCGGCGAGGCGGAAGGCCACGTTGGGGGTCTTGTCGCTGGCATTGAAGCGGCGGATCTCGCGGATGATATGGGCAATGGTGGCGCCTTCGTGGTTGGCGGTGTAGATCAGCACCTGGATCGCCTGGCAGTTTGGCGTATTCATGCCGTTGTCGGGGTCGAAGGCCTTGGCGCCCTGGCTCAGGCCGGCGCTGTTGCGCGGCAGCGCCTCCCAGCGCGGGTTGCCCTCGTTGTACGCGCCGATCACCACCTTGGCCAGCGACGACACGCTCACCACCGACTGCACGCCGGAGACGCCGCGCATATGCATCTCGAAGCGCTCCACCGCGCTCATCACCGGATAGTGCAGGCAGCCGTCGTCGAAGCCGGTGGGCTCGACCACCACCGTCAGCGCATCCGAACCGATGTTGTACTGGCTGACGATGCTGGCGCTGTCGCGGTTATAGCGCGAGTCCGCGCGCAGCTCCGGCGCGCCGGTGCCGACATCGCCGATCTTCAGCCCGCGCGATTCGATTGCGCCGTAAGCCAGCAGCGCCAGCGCCGCGACGAACACGCCCAGCGCCGGCGCCGGCCGCGCCAGCGCGCCGAACCTGTGCCACAGGCTCCCCTGGCCATTGGCGTGCGCTGCACGCGACGCGCGCGCCAGCGCCGACGGCTCCAGCCGCGTGTACGACAGCAGGATCGGCAGGAACACCTTGTTGGTCACGATCATCAGCAGCACGCCCAGGCAGGCGGTGATGCCGAGCTCGCGCACGATATCGATCTCGATGCGCATGATCACCATGAAGCCCAGCGCATTGGTCAGCAGCGCCACGGTGCCGGGGATGAACAGCTTGCGGAACGCCGCGCTGGCGCTGTCGAGCGCGCCGTGCCCCTGCGCCACTTCCTGCTTCCACGCATTGGTCATCTGCACCGCGTGCGAGACCCCGATCGAGAAGATCAGGAACGGCACCAGGATCGACATCGGGTCGATGCCGTAGCCAAGCAGCGGCAGCAGTCCCAGCAGCCAGCCCACCGGCAGCAGCGCCACCACCAGCGCCAGCGCGGTGATGCGCAGCGAACGCGTGTACAGCCACAGCAGCAGCGCGGTGACGGCAAACGCCAGCGCGAAGAAGCCCATCACACCGGCGATGCCGTCTTCGACATCGCCCACCAGCTTGGCGAAGCCGACGATATTGACTTCGACATCGGTGCCGCCGAACTGCGCGCGGATCTTCTCGAGCTGGCGCGCCACCGAGCCGTAGTCGATGGTCTTGCCGGTGGCCGGATCGGTCTCGCGCAGCTCCGCGCGGATCAGCGCGGACTTCAGGTCGTTGCTGACCAGGCGGCCGATCTGGCCGGAGCGGGCCACGTTGCGCCGCACCTTGTCGAGCTCGTCCGGCGCGCCGGAAAAGCGCCCCGGCACCACCACGTCGCCACGGAAGCCGGCTTCGGTGACCTCGGTGTAGCGCACGTTGGGCGTGAACAGCGAGAACACGCGCGAGCGGTCCACGCCGGGGATGAAGAACACTTCATCGGTGGCGTGGCGCAGCTTGTCCATGAAGGCGGCGTTGTAGATGTCGCCGTCGCCCTTCCAGCGCAGGCTCACCAGCACGGTATTGGCACCGGAGAAGGTGCTGGCGTACTTGGTGAACACCTGCATGTACGGGTGCTGCAGCGGGATCATCTTGTTGAAGCCGGGATCGAGCCGCAGGCGCGTGGCGGAAAAGCCCAGCGCCACGGTCACGGCCAGGCACAGCCACAGCAGCAGGCGGCGCCGGCGCATCAGCACGCCGGCGCAGGCATCGACGAAGCGGCCCAGGCGGCCGGGGGATTGGGGGCGGGTCATGATGGTTCTCGCGTCCGGTCGGTCGGGTTCAGTGATTGGCGGCTAGCGTGGCGCCGGCGAGGCCGCCATTGCCGCCTAGCGCCAGCGTGTCGTTGCCGGTGGCGGCCAGCGCGGCCAGGGTCTGCGGGCTGCCCGCCGGCAGCACGGTGAAGCGGCGCCCGCCGTCGGCGGACATCACCAGTACGCCGCCCTGCCCGGCCAGCACGATGCGGCCATCGGGCAGCTCGGCGCCGCCGAAGAACGAGGTTCGGAGACCAGTCTCGGCCGCCCGCCAGGTGGTGCCGAAGTCTTCGCTGCGCAGGGCGTTGCCGCGCATGCCGTAGGCCAGCCAGGCGCCGTCGCGCAGCGGCAGCACGCCGTACAGCGAGCCTTCATAAGGGGTCCTGACCGGCTCCCACTGGCTGCCGCCGTCGGTCGAGCGCAGCACCAGCCCGGCCTCGCCAACCAGCATCAGCCGCCCCTGCCCGTCGCCGGCGATGGCGTTGAGGTGGCGGTCCTGCATGGCCTTGCCGCCGGCCTCTTCCCAATGCCGGCCCTGGTCGCGCGACACCAGGAAACGGCCGAAGCTACCCACCGCGAACCACGGTCCGCTGGCCTGCGCCAGCGCTCCGAGCAGGGGATCGGACGATTCAGGATCGAAGACCACCTGCTGCCAGTGCGCGCCGCCGTCTTCGGTGCGCAGGATCTGACCGCTGTGCCCGACCGCGATGCCCAGCCGGCTGTCGGCAAAGGCCACCTGCGTCAGCGTGGCGCCTTGCGGCTGGTCCACCGTTGCCGGGCGCCAGCTACGGCCCCGGTCATCGCTGAACAGGATCTTGCCGCGCTCGCCGACGGCGACCAGGCGCTCGCCGGCGCGGGCGATGCCGTTGACCTGCAGGCCGTCCGGACGCAGCGCGGTGGCCGGGAACGGCGGCAGCGGACGCGGCGCGAAGGCCCACACCGCGGTGGCCAGCACGGCCAGCGACATGGCGATGCCGATCAGTCGTTTCATGATGTCTCCTCCGTTTTGGAGTGATGGCACGTGGCCTTGTGATTGTTTGCTCCCCTCTCCCGCGTGCGGGAGAGGGGCGGGGTGAGGGCCAGCGCTCGCAATGCTGACGCCCGTGACTTCGTGGATGCTCTGGCCCTCACCCCCAGCCCCTCTCCCACTGGCATGGGAGAGGGGAGAAAACAGGCAGCGCTACCTCTGCTTATGGCAATACGTCAAACAACGCCGCCGCCCCCATCCCCCCACCAATGCACATCGTCACCACCGCCTGCTGCACCCCGCGGCGGCGCCCTTCGATCAGCGCATGCGCCGTCATGCGCGCGCCCGACATGCCGAACGGATGGCCGATCGAGATGGCGCCGCCGTTGACGTTCAGCCGCGCATCGGCAATGCCCAGCTGCTGCTGGCAATACAGCACCTGGCAGGCAAAGGCCTCGTTCAGCTCCCACAGCCCCACATCCGCCACCGTCATGCCGTGGCGCGCCAGCAGTTTCGGCACCGCGAACACCGGGCCAATGCCCATCTCGTCCGGCGCGCAGCCGGCCACCGCCATGCCGCGATAGCGCCCCAGCGGACGCAGGCCGCGGCGGCGGGCTTCGTCGGCGCTCATCAGCAGCACCGCGGCGGCGCCGTCGGACAGCTGCGACGCATTGCCGGCGGTGATGTGCTCGCCCGCGGCGACGGCCTGCCCGCCGCTCCAGACCGGCTTGAGCGCCTCCAGGCTGGCAGCCGTGGTGTCGGGCCGGTTGCATTCATCCCGAGCCAGCCGCACGGTCTCGTGCCCGGTCAGCGCGCCGGCCTTGTCGAACAGCGCGCGGCGTGTTTCCAGCGGCACGATCTCGTCATCGAAGGCGCCGCGCCGCTGCGCCTCGGCGGTGCGCTGCTGGCTGCGCCAGGCGTAGGCGTCCTGCTCGGCGCGGCTGATGCCATAGCGGCGCGCCACCACCTCGGCGGTTTCGATCATGGCCATGTAGGCGGCGGGCTGGCGCGCCAGCACCGCTTCGGACTGGGCCCGGTAGCTGTTCTTGTGCTTGTTCTGCGTCAGCGAGATCGACTCCGCGCCGCCGGCGACGATGATGTCGGCCTCGCCGCATTGAATGGCGCGCGCGCCCGCCGCGATCGTCATCAGCCCGGAGCCGCACATGCGGTCCATGGTCATGCCAGGCACGCTGTCGGGCAGGCCCGCCGCCACCGCACACAGGCGGCCCAGGTTATAGCCCTGGGTGCCCTGCTGCGCGGCCGCGCCGATCAGCACATCGTCGACCTCGGCCGGATCCACGCCGGCGCGCTCCACCACCGCGCGCACCACGTGGCCGCCCAGCACCGGAGCTTCGGTATCGTTGAAGGCGCCGCGGAAGGCCTTGCCGATGGGGGTGCGCGCGACCGCGACGATGACTGCGTCTTTCATGCTGTGTGTTCCTGTTCAGAAGTAGTAGCGGCTGATGGTTTCAGCCACGCAGGCGGGCTTGGGCTCGCCTTCGATCTCGACGGTCATGCGCACCACCGACTGCACGCCGCCATCCAGGGTCTCGGCGCGCACCACTTCTCCCACGCCGCGCACGCGTGCACCGACGCGCACCGGCGCCGGGAAACGCACCTTGTCGCAGCCGTAGTTGACGCCGAACTTCATGCCTTCGACCGCGACCAGCTCGGGCAGGAACTGGTTGACCAGCGCCAGCGTCAGGTAGCCGTGCGCGATGCAGGCGCCGTAGGGGCCCTGCGCGGCGCGTTCGGGGTCGACGTGCAGCCATTGGTGGTCGCCGGTGGCGTGGGCAAACTGGTTGACCTGGTCCTGGGTGATTTGGGTCCAGGCGCTGGCGCCGAGGTGGTGGCCGACAGCGGCGTGGATGTCTTCGGCGGAACGGAAGATTCTTGGCATATGTGGTTCCAGCATTGATTCGAGTACCAACTGTGCTTCCCGGTCAGAACGGATTGCCGATTCCAGCGACGAACGCAGCCAGCGCCCTTCGCGAAGGCTCCCCTCTCCCACAACGTGGGAGAGGGGTGGGGGTGAGGGCCGGAGCATCGACGAAGTGACGCGCGTCGCTTTGGCCAACGCCCGCCCTCACCCCCGCCCCTCTCCCGCAAGCGTGAGAGGGGAGCAAACCCTCAGGGGTTGACCGCATCGCGAATGCCCCTCAAGCCCGCTGGCTGCTAACCGGCAACACTTCCCCCGTCATATACGACGCATAATCACTGGCCAGAAACACCATCACATTGGCCACCTCCCATACCTCCGCCGCGCGCCCGAACGCCTCGCGCTCGCTCAGTTGCCGCAGCAGGTCCGCCGGCGCCGACTTCTTCAGGAAGTCATGCAGCGCAATGCTCGGTGCCACCGCGTTGATGCGCACGCCAAACTCGGCGGCTTCCATCGCGCTGCAGCGCGTCAGCGCCATCACCCCGGCCTTGGCCGCGGCGTAGTGCGCCTGTTCCTTCTGCGCCCGCCAGCCCAGCACCGAGGCGTTGTTGACGATGGCGCCGCGGCGGCGCGACTGCATGTGCGGCAGCATCGCGCGCGTCATGCGGAAGGCGCCGGTGAGGGAAATATCGATCACGCGCGACCACTCGGCATCGTCCATATCAACTAGGCGGCGCGAGCCGCCCAGGCCGGCGTTGTTGATCAGCACGTCGGTGCCGCCGAGCGTTTCCTCGGCAGCGGCGACGAGTGCGCGCACCTGCGCTTCGTCGGACACATCGCACAGCTGGCCATGGATGGACCGCAGGCCGGTTTCCGCGCGCAGGCGCTCAACCGCCTCGTCCAGCCGCTTGGGATGGATATCGGAAATCATCAGCGCGCGGCAGCCCTCCTCGGCGCAGCGGCGCGCGGCGGCAAAGCCGATGCCGGCGCCCGCGGCGGCGGTAATCAGCACACTCTTGTCGGCAAGCAGTTGATGGCCCGGCACATAGGCCGGGGCGCTGGGGATTTCTGCGTGAAGGGTCATGGCTGTCCTCGGGCCTCGCGCGGCATGCCCAGCCCGCGTTCGGCGATGATGTTGAGCTGGATTTCGTTGGTGCCGGCGTAGATGGTGTCGGCGCGCGAGAACAGCGCCATCTGCTGCAGCCGCCTGCGGCGCGTGTCGGCGGGATCCAGCACGTTGGCGAGCGGGCCCAGCACGTCGAGCGCCAGTTGCCCCAGGTCGCGGTGCCAGTTGGACCAGTAGTACTTGTAGATCAGCGCCTCGCGCTGCAACGCGGTGCCGCCGTCGTGGCCGGCCTGCGCGGCGCCGGCCAGCATGCGCAAGGCGTTGGCGCGCATCACGCGCAGGCCGGCCCAGGCGCGCGCGATGCGCTGGCGCACCAGCGCGTCGCGGTGGCTGCCGTTGTCGCGCGCGGCCTGCGCCACCCATTCCAGCTCATGCGTGAACTGCATCTGCTGGCCCAGCGTGGAGATGCCGCGCTCGAAGCCGAGCAGCGCCATGGCAATGCGCCAGCCGTCGCCCGGCGCGCCCAGCACGTCGGCGGCCGCGGCGCGCGCGCCGTCGAAGAAGACCTCGTTGAACTCCGCACCGCCCCCCATCTGGCGGATCGGGCGGATTTCGATGCCGGGCTGGTCCAGCGGCAGCATCAGGAAGATCAGTCCCTTGCTGCCGCACGAGCCGGGCTCGCAGCGCGCCAGCACAAAGATCCAGTCGGATTCGTGCGCCAGCGAGGTCCAGACCTTCTGCCCGCTGACCAGCCAGTCGCCGCTGGCGGCATCGCGCAGCGCGCGCGTGCGCACGTTGGCCAGGTCCGAGCCCGCGCCGGGTTCGGAATAGCCCTGGCACCAGAACGTGGTGCCGTTGCGGATGCCGGGCAGCAGCCGCGCCTTCTGGTCCTCGGTGCCGAATGCGATCAGGGTCGGGCCGATCAGCCCCTCGCCGATATGCCCCATGCGGCCCGGGCCGCCGGCGCGCGCGTACTCCTCGTGGAAGATCACCTGCTGCATCACCGGCAGCTCGCGCCCGCCATGCGCGCGCGGCCAGCCCAGCCCGGTCCAGCCGCCTTCGGCCAGCCGCCGCTCCCACGCCTTGCGCAGCTCGGGATAGGCCTCTTCGTCGCCGGGGCCGCCGCGGTGCTTCAGGCATTCGAATTCGCCGGCCAGGTTCCCGGCCAGCCACCCCGCCACCTCGGCGCGGAATGCCGACTCGTCATTCGCTTTCATGCTGTCCTCCATGCCTGCGGGCCGTTGGCGGCAATGTAGGCAAGCGCCGCAGCAACACCGCCCAGCCACTGGCCGGCGGCCTGCGCGCGCTTGAGATAGAGTTGCGGGTCGTATTCCCAGGTGAAGCCGGCCCCGCCATGCAACTGGATGGCTTCCTGCGCGCAGAAGCGCAGGGCGTCGTCGGCCGCGACGGCGGCAGCGCAGATCTCGAGCCGCGCGTCGGCGACAGCCGCCGCCTCCCACGCCTGGGCCGCGCCATACACGGCCGAGCGCGCCGCCTCGACCAGCACCATCATTTGCGCGCAGCGATGCTTGACCGCCTGGAACGACGCGATGGCGCGGCCAAACTGGATCCGCTCCGCGGCATAGGCAACGGTCAGGTCCAGGCACTGCTGGGCGGCGCCCAGTTGCTCCGCGGCGAGCATCAGCTTGCCGTGCCACCAGGCCTGGGCCAGGCCCTGCGCCGCGGCTTCCCCACGGGCCACGCAGGCGCTTGCGGCAACGGCCAGGCCGTCGAGCCGCAGCGACGCCAACGGCCGCGTGCGGTCGAGTGTGTCGAGCGGCGCCAGCACGAAGCGCGCATCCCGCGCCAACGCCGTGGGCTCCAGCAGGAACAGCGCCGGCTCGCCGTCATCGACCCGCGCCGGCACCAGCAGCCAGTCGGCCCCGGCGGCATCGGCCACCTGGGCGGCGCTGCCACGCAGCACGAAGCCGTCCGCCCCGGCCCGCGCAGTGATCAGGACACCGTCGTAGTGCCAGCCGCCGTCGTCCGGCAACACCGCCGCGGCGCGGCATTCGCCCGCGGCCAGCCGCTCCAGCCACGGTCCGCTGTGGCCGACGCTGCCTTGCAGCCACGGCGCCACCACGCATGCCGTCGACCAGAACGGCACGCACGCCAGCCGCTGGCCCAGTTGCTCCTGCAGCAGCGCCAGCCCGGGCGCGCCCAGGGCGGCGCCACCGACGGCTTCGGGCAGCGCGATGCCGCACCAGCCCAGTTCGCCCGCGATGGCGCGCCACAGCGCGTCGTCGTGCGCCGGACCGGCCTCGGTCACGCGCCGGACCGCCGCCGAATCGCTGTGCGTGGCGAGGTAGTCGCGCGCGCTGTCGCGGACCATCTGGAGTTCGACTGAGAGGGAAAAATCCATGGCCGTCGCGCTCAGCTGCCGTACACCGCCTGGGGCGGCTGCGCCTGTGCCAGCAGCCCCGCCACTGCCGCGCCGATTTCCGCGGGCTGCCAGCGCCCGCCCTTGTCGGCCTTGGGGCCGGTGCGCCAGCCGTCGGCCACCGACACCATGCCGCCGGCCGCCTCAAACATGCGCCCGTTGACCTGCGCGGAGCCGGCGCTGCCCAGCCACACCACCAGCGGGGCGACGTTGGCCGGGTCGTAGTAGTCGAAGCCGCCTTCCGGCGCCTTCATCATGTCGGCGAACACGTCTGCGGTCATGCCGGTGCGAGCAGCCGGCGCGAGAGCATTGGCGGTGATGCCGTAGCGGCCCAGTTCCGCGGCCTGCACCAGCGTCAGCGCAGCAATGCCGGCCTTGGCGGCGGCATAGTTGGACTGGCCGACCGAGCCTTGCAGGCCCGCGCCGGAGCTGGTGTTGATGATGCGCGCGTCGACCGCGCGGCCCGCCTTGGCTGCATCCCGCCAGCGCCGTGCCAGCAGGTTGGCCAGGCAGAAATGGCCGCGCAGGTGCACGCGCATGACCTCGTCCCAGTCCGACTCGGTCAGGCTGACGAACATGCGGTCGCGGCAGATGCCGGCGTTGTTGACCAGCACGTGGATCTCGCCGTAGGCCGCGACCGCGGCATCGACGATGCGCTGCGCGGTGGCCAGCGTGGTGATGTCGTCATCGCTGGCCAGCGCGCTGCCGCCGGCGGCGCGGATCTCCGCGCAAACGGACTCGGCCGCATCGCGCCGGATGTCGTTGACGACCACGTTGGCGCCCTCGGCGCCGAAGGCCAGCGCATAGGCGCGGCCCAGCCCGCCGCCGGCGCCGGTGATGATGACGGTGCGTCCGTCGCAGATACCCATATTCGTACTCCTTGCCCCAACACAGAAATTGGCACCGTCATTCCCGCGCAGGCGGGAATCCAGCGTCTTTCAGCGCCCCAGCGGGGCAAAAGTCACTGGGTTCCCGCCTGCGCGGGAACGACGACAAAATCGCTTCCCAGACTGCTTACAACCGTTCGATGATGGTGACGTTGGCCAGCCCGCCGCCTTCGCACATGGTCTGCAGGCCGTAGCGGCCACCGGTGCGTTCCAGTTCATGCAGCAGCGTGGTCATCAGGCGCGCGCCGGTGGCCCCCAGCGGGTGGCCCAGCGCGATGGCGCCGCCATTGGGGTTGGTGCGCTCGGGTGCATAGCCGGTCTCGGCCAGCCAGGCCATCGCCACCGAAGCGAAGGCTTCGTTGATCTCCACCACGTCGATATCGCCCAGGCGCAGCCCGCTGCGCTCCAGCGCGCGCTTCGTTGCCGGAATCGGCGCGGTCAGCATCCACAGCGGGTCGTCGCCCAGCACGCTCATATGCGCGATGCGCGCGCGCGGCGTGAGTCCGTAGCGCTTGAGCGCGTCTTCGGAAACGATCAGCAGCGCGGCGGCGGCATCGGCGGTCTGGCTGGACACGGCAGCGGTCAGCGAACTGCCCGGCATCAGCGGTTCGAGTGCGGCCATCCTGGCCAGCGTGGTATCGGGGCGCGGGGTTTCGTCGTGCTTCACGCCCTCGCACGGCACGATCTCGCGTGCAAAGCGGCCGTCCTCGATCGCCGCGGCTGCGCGCCGGTGGCTCTCCAGCGCATAGGCTTCCATGGCCTCGCGCGACAGCTGCCAGTGCTCGGCAATGCGCTGCGCGGCGTGGAACTGCGATACCGGCGCAGCGCCGAAGCGCGCCTGCCAGCCCTTGCTGCCCGAGAACGGATCGGCAAAGCCCAGCGCCTGCCCGGCCAGCATCGCCGACGAGATCGGGATCTGCGTCATGGTCTGCACGCCGCCGGCGACCACCACGTCCTGCGTGCCGCTCATCACCGCCTGCGCGGCGAAGTGCACGGCCTGCTGCGACGAGCCGCACTGGCGGTCCACCGTCACGCCCGGCACCGTCAGCGGCAGGCCCGCGGCCAGCCAGGCGCTGCGCGCGATATTGCCGGCCAGCGGGCCGATGGTGTCGACGCAGCCGAACACCACGTCGTCATAGTCCTCGGCGGGAATGCCGTTGCGCCGCACCAGCTCGGCCAGCACGAAGCCGCCCAGGTCGGCGCCGTGCAGGTGCGACAGTCCACCCTTGCGGCGCCCGGTGGGCGTGCGCAGGGCATCAACGATATAGGCGTTGTTCATGGTCTTGGTTCTCCTTGGGATCGGCCCATTCAGGCAAAGGTGGCGCCGGCGCCGATCGGATGCTCGCCGTCCAGGATGTGCGCGCCCAGGCGTGCCTTGTGGAAGGCGCGGTCGCCCCAGCTTCCGGCTAGGGCCCAGGCGCGCTTGGTGAAGATCTGCAGGTCCAGCTCCCAGGTGTAGCCCATCGCGCCATGCACCTGGATCGCCTGCCGCGCCGCGCTCCATGCGCAACGCGCGGCGGCGACGCGGGCATGCGAGACATGCAGCCCCGCATGCGGCAAGTTATGTGCTATTGCGGCGGCGGCGCGCAGCAGCACCGGCTTGGAAAACTCCAGCTGGATCGCCACGTCGGCCAGCAGGTGCTTGACCGCCTGGTAGGCGCCGATGGCCTTACCGAACTGCTTGCGCTGCGCGCTGTAGTCGATCGCCAGGTCGAGCATGCGCTGGGTCAGGCCCAGCTGCTGTGCCGCTACGCCGAGCGCACCGCGGTTCAGCGCGGCCTCCCACAAGCCGTTGCCGCAGGCGACCAGCTCGGTGTCGCGCGCCGGCGTCCACGCCAGTTCGAACAGCCGGCGCGAAGGGTCGAGGCCGGTGCGGGCCGTCAGCGTGGCCTGGTCCGGGCGCAGCAGGTGTACGGCGCCCGCGTGCGCGCACAGGATGGCATCGGCGACATGGGCGTCGACCACCAGCCGCTCCTGCGGATGGGCGACCGCGATGCGCGCGTCGCCGGCGGCGATGCGCTCCAGCAGCGCGGCGCAGCGCGCGCGCGCCGACGCGTGCGGCGCAGCGTCCAGTGCATCGCGCAGCAGGCCGGCCGCCACCAGCGCGGTGTCGAGCAACGGCTCAGGCAACGCAAAGTAGCCGCATGCCTGCGCCAGCGGCGCCCATTCCACCTCGCCCAGTCCCATCCCGCCCTGCTCGTGCGGCACCATCAGCGCGGTCAGGCCTTGCGCGGCAAGCTGGCGCCACAAGGCGTCGGAGCGCCCGCTCTCGGTGCTCCACAGCTCGCGCGTCAGCTCCGGCGTCATCTCGGTCATCAGGAAGCGCCGGATCGCCTCGGCAAACTGTTCCTGCTCTTCGGTCAATGCGAAATCCATGTGTATTCCCCGGGTGCCGTCATGCGCGCGGCATGCCGAGCAGGCGCTCGGCGACGATGTTGCGCTGGATCTCGTTGGTGCCGGCGTAGATCGGCCCGGCCTGCGCGAACAGGAAGCCATCCAGCCAATGTCCGAGCGAGCCCGGCGGCTGGCCGGCGGGCGCGACTTCGGCGGCCTGCCCCAGGATGGCCAGCGCGGTATCGTGCATATGGATGTCCAGCTCGGACCAGAACACCTTGTTGGTGCTCGATTCCGCGCCGATGTGGCCGCCCTTGACCAGCCGGCTGGCGGTGGCGTAGGTCGACAGCGTGTAGGCCTCCGCATCCATCCACGCGCGCAGCACCGCGTCGCGCAGCGACGGGTCGCGGTCCGCCGCCTCGCGGTTGGCCTGGTACAGCCGCACCAGCGCGCGCGCGGTTTCCTGGAAGCGGGCCGGCGAGCGCAGCATCAAGCCACGCTCGAAGCCGGCGGTGGCCATCGCCACCTGCCAGCCGGCGCCTTCGGCGGCCAGGCGGTTTCCCACCGGCACGCGCACGTCGTCGAAGAAGATCTCGGCAAAGCCGGTCTGGCCGTTGAGCTGGCGGATCGGGCGCACGGTGATGCCGGGTGTATTCAGCGGCACCAGCACGAAGGTCAGCCCGTGATGGCGCGTCGACGCCGGGTCGGTGCGGAACAGCCCGAACAGCCAGTCGGCCCACACCGCGCGCGTCGACCAGATCTTCTGGCCGTTGATCACATAGTCATCGCCGTCGCGGATCGCACTGCAGCGGATCGCGGCCATGTCGGAGCCGGCGTTGGGCTCGGACCAGCCCTGCGCCCAGATATGCTCGCCGGCGGCCATGCGCGGCAGAAAACGCGCCTTTTGCGCCGCCGTGCCGAACTCCATCAGCGTGGGGCCGAGCAGGAAGATGCCGTTCTGGTTGACGCGCATCGGTGCGCCAGCACGCCAGTACTCTTCCTCGAAGATCAGCCATTCGATCAGGTCGCAACCGCGCCCGCCCAGTTCGGCCGGCCACGTGACCATGCTCCAGCGGCCCTGGTTGAGCGTGGCTTCCCAGGCGCGGTGCTGGGCAAAGCCCGCTTCCGTATCGAAGCTTTCCAGCGGCGTGCGCGGCACGTGCGCGGCCATCCAGTCGCGCACCTCGGCGCGGAACGCGCGCTGGGCGTCGGTGTATTCAAGCTGCATCGCGTGCTCCTTGTGCGAAGGAGGCTTCCCGGCCTTCGACGAACGCGGCGCGCGCCTCGCCGGAATCGGCGCTCATATACGCCTGCAGCGTGAAGCCCTGCTCCCAGCGGTACTTGTCTTCCAGGTTGCCGTCTTCCACGCCGTTGAGCGCTTCCTTGGCCAGCCGCAGCATGGCCGGGCTCTTGGCCGCGATCTGGCGCGCCAGCGCCATGGCGGCATCGCGCAGTTCGCTGCGCGGCACCACGCGCTCGACCGCGCCCAGGCGATAGGCTTCGGCGGCTTCGATCATCTCGCCGGTGAAGTACATCGCCCGGACCTTTTGCACGCCAAACATGCGCTGCAGGTGCGCGCCGCCACCCATCGCGCCGCGGTCGATCTCGGGCACGCCAAAGCGGGCGCACTCCGACGCGACGATGATGTCGGCCGCGCCGCAGATGCCGATGCCGCCGCCCAGCACGAAGCCGTGCACGGCGACGATGACCGGCTTGGGATTGCGGTGCACCGCGCGGAAGGTGGCGTAGTTGCCCGCGTTGACGTCGACGATGCGCTCCGGGTGCGCGGCCAGCTCCTTGATATCGACGCCGGCGCAGAAGCCGCGGCCTTCGCCGCGCAGCACGATCACGCGCACCGCCGGGTCGCTACCGAGGCGGTCGATGGCCCCGGCCAGCGCGTGCCAGCCAGCGTTGTCGAGCGCGTTGACGGGGGGGTGATCGATCACCAGCTCGGCGATGCCGTTGGCGGTGTCGATGCGGAAGGGGTGGGTGGTCGGTTGCATGGTGGAATGGCTTGTCATGATTGTTTATGGGTTGGGTCGGCTCTATTAGGGCTCGCTGCGATGGAAACGCTGGCCCTCACCCCCGCCCCTCTCCCGCAAGCGGGAGAGGGGAGCAAACCGGCGGTATTTGCAATGCCCTCTGTCCTGTTCGATCCCGCTTGGGTACTCCCTCTCCCGCTCGCGGGAGAGGGCCGGGGTGAGGGCCGGGCGCATCAACGAAGTGCAGCTTGCCGTGATGCCAGCGCCTGCAGCTGCGCTTGCGCCTGCGTGACCATGCCCGCCACGATCTCCTCGCACGACTCGATCGCCCCAATCGCCGCCGCAGCCTGCCCGCTCGGCAACACCCCTTCATCCGGGCACCCCTCCACCATCGCGCGCTGGATCAGCACCGGCGCGTTGGCGGCCATCAGCGTTTGCGCGGCGCTGTAGTCCTGTTCGCGCATCGCGCGCCAGGCCGTTGCCAGCAGTTGCGTGCTGCGCATGCCGGTACGCGCCTGCCATTTGCGCGCGGCCGCCAGCGCCAGCCAGGTACGCCGCAACGGGCCGGCCTGTTCCAGTCCGACCAGCAGGTCGTTGTCGATCATCCGCTGCGGCAACCCGTCGATCGCCAGCGAGACGCGGATCTGTCCCGGCTCGCGCACCTTGACGTAGCGCTCCAGCGTCTGCGCCGGCACCGGCGACTCGGCCGACATCAGGAAACGCGTGCCCATGGCCACGCCGGCGGCGCCGTAGGCCAGCGCCGCGGCCAGCCCGCGGCCATCGAAGAAGCCGCCCGCGGCCACCACCGGCACGCTGACACTGTCCAGCACCTGCGGCAGCAGCAGCGTGGTTGGCGTGGCGCCGGTATGGCCGCCGCCCTCGCCGCCCTGCACGGTGACCACGTCCGCGCCCATCTCCACGGCCTTGGCGGCATGCTTGGCTGCGCCCACGGTCGGCATGCAGACCACGCCAGCCGCCTTGAGCCGGCCGACCATCTTCGCGTCCGGCCCGCGCCCGTAGCTGACCGCGCGCAGCCGGTGGCGGATCGCCATCTCGATGACTTCGTCGGCGTTGGGCTGGAACATATGGAAGTTGATGCCGAACGGCCGGTCGCTAAGCGCCTTGACGCGCAGGATCTCCTGTTCGACCTCGCCGGGCGGAATGGTCGCGCCGGCCAGGAAGCCGAAGGCCCCGGCATTGCCGCTGGCGGCGACCAGCTTCGCGTCGGCGACCCATCCCATCGCCGTCTGCACGATCGGATAGCGGCAGCCGAGCAGGTCGCACAGCACGGTGTGCAGGCTCGCGTTGCTCATGCCCTGTCCTCGCCGCCGGTACGCTGCGACGCCGCCATCGCGCGCGCGTCGTAGCCGCCCAGCTTGTCGCCGCTGATCAGCTCGTTGTGCGCGTGGGCAAAGTGGTGCCAGGCAAAGACCGCATCCATCGCGCTGCGCTTGCCCTGCAGGTCTTCCACATGGTTGACCGCCTGCTTGGTCAGCGTCAGGCCCAGGCGCGGCATCTGCGCCACCTTGGCGGCCATGCCGTAGACGGTGTCCTCGAGCGCGTCGCGCGGCACTACGCGGTTGACCATGCCCATGCGCTCGGCGCGCTCGGCCCCCATGCGCTCGCCCAGGAACAGGAATTCCTTGGCGATGCGGGGATGCAGCTCGTAGGCATGGGCGAAGTACTCGACGCCGGGAATCCCCATGCGCACCACCGGATCGGCAAAGAAGGCATCGTCGGAGGCCACGATCAGGTCGCACACCCAGGCCAGCATCAGGCCGCCGGCGATGCAGGCGCCGTGCACCATGGCGATGATCGGCTTGGGCAGCTCGCGCCAGCGCCGGCACATGCCCAGGTAGACCTCCTGCTCGCGCGCATAGAGAAACTCGCCGCCGGGCTTGTTGACGTGGTCATACCAGAGCGAGGCACGCTCGAACGACTCGTTGATGTCGCGCCCCGGCGTACCGATGTCGTGCCCGGCCGAGAAATGCTTGCCGGCGCCGCGCAGCACGATCACCTTGACCGCGTCATCGGCGGCCGCGCGCCGGTAGGCCTCGTCCAGCGCATACGTCATCTTCGAGTTCTGCGCGTTGTGGAACTGCGGCCGGTTCATGGTCACGGTGGCAATGCCGTCCGCGACCTGGTAGAGCACTTCGGCGTTGGGGCCGAATTCGATGGCTTCGGTAGCTGGCAAGGTCATGACTGGGATCTCCGTGTCACGCGCGACCGGCAGGATTGCCGCGCACGATCGCGGCGCGCAGGTTGTGCGGATCGAGCTGCGCGATCAGCCGCAGTTCTTCCGGCGTCGGCGCCGCCGTCTCCGGCAGCGCTTCACCGGGCGCGTTGGCCAGCGCGAAACCGGTGGCTGCCTGCACCTGGTCCAGGCTCACGCCGGGGTGCAGCGAACGCACGCGGATGGCATGTTCCGGCCCGCCGAAATCCATCACGCACAGGTCGGTGACGATCACGCGCAGGTCGACGAAGCTGCGCATGCCTTCGATCCGGCGCGCCGGGTTGTAGCCGACGCTGCAGACCATGTCGACTTCGCCGGCGACAAAGGCGCGCGTGCTGTGCCCGGGCACGAAGTAGGAGTTGGCGTGGTGGATGCTGTTGCCCGGGAAGCCGCGTGCGCCGAGCAGCTGCGTTTTCGGCTGCGCATGGGTGCCGCCCAGGCAGGAGATATTGGCCTGGCCGAAGCGGTCGATCTGCGTCGGCATCACCAGCGCGTGGCGGCGCCCGCCCCACAGGCAGTCGAACACGCGCGCATAGCCCATCCAGCCGCTGGCGCGCACCTGGTAGCCCGGTTCGCGCGGGCCCAGCGGTACCGGCGTTTCGACCAGGTAGGCCTCGCCGTCGGTCAGCAGCAGGCCGGGGTTGTGCGCAAGCCGCGCCAGACCGGCGGCGATGCGCGGGCCGGTGCCGATGCCGGTGGCCAGCACCTCGCCGTCGTCGCGCCAGGCGCGGGCGGCGACGGCAATCATCAGCTCGGCGCGGGTGAATTCATAAGTGGCGCTCACGGTTGCTCCTTGGGGATCAAAGTACGGGCAGCGGCAGGTCGTGCACGTGGCCAGGGCCGCCGATGCACGCCAGGTAGTGCGCCTCGCTGTCGCCCACCACCTCGTCGCGGTAGGCGCGGAAGCCGTCTTCCGCCTCGGCGCTGGCGCAGTAGGACTTCAGCGCCGGCAGGTCCCAGCCATAGGCCGGCGCGCACGAGGTGGGATGGGCCCCTGCCGGCGCGTGCACCACGCCGGTCACCAGCGCGCGCTCGAACGGGTTGTTGCGGGCGCGCGCCAGGTCGGTGTCTTCAAGGCGCGGGTGCAGCGTTTCGCAGCTGACATAGCAGCGCTGCGCGGCGCGCGCGAACCAGTCATCGAAGAACGGATCGGGGCCGTCGATGCGGGTGTTGCCCAGCACATCGCTTTCGTTCACATGCAGCAGCGCCGCATCCAGCGGGATCGCCGGCATCGCCAGCAGGACTTCGCCATCGTCGTACGGCGAACGCACGGTCTTCAGGTGCGGGTTGCGGTCCAGCACATCGGTGCCCAGCGCGGCGCGCGTCGGCAGGAACGGCAGGCGCGCGGCGGCCGCGCGCAGGCCCAGCTGCAGCATGCCTTCGTCCAGCTCCGTCACCTCCAGCAGGCCGCGTTCGCGCGCCTGGCGGAAGTACGGCTCGAGCGGGATCACGTCGAGCGAGACAAAGCCGAACACCAGCCGGCGCACCTTGCCGGCCGCGCACAGCATGCCCACCTCGGGGCCGCCGTAGGCGACCACGGTCAGGTCCTTCAGCGGCGAGCGCAGGATCTCGCGCACCAGCGCCATCGGCTTGCGGCGCGGGCCCCAGCCGCCGATGCCGAGGGTCATGCCGTCGGCGAGCTGGCCGACCACGTCGGCCGCGCTCATGGTCTTGTCGATCGTCTTGGTCATGGTGTGTTTAGCGGTATCCGATGCTGAAGTCGTGTCCCCACAGGCTGACGCGCGTGGCCTCGTAGGCGGCGTGGCGGCTCCAGTCCACCACCAGCCCGCCGTGGCCGAACTCGAGGTCGAAGCCGGCGGGGGTCTTCATGTAGAACGAGGTCATGCGGTCATTGCAGTGCTGGCCCAGCGTGGCGGAGAGCTTCACGCCGTGCTGCTGCACGCGGTCGAGCGCGCGGCCCACCTCCGCCATGTCGGGCACCTCGGCCATCACGTGGATGCAGCCGGCTTCCGACGGCATCTCGAAGATCGCCAGGCTGTGGTGGCGGCCGTTGGCGCAATGCAGGAAGTGGATGCGCTTCTCCGGTTCGGCCGGGTCGTTGGTAAAGCGCACGCGGAAGATGTCGGACAGGCCGAAGCCCATCACGTCGCACAGGAAGGCGTAGGTCTCGTCGAAGGCCGGCGCGGGCAGCACCGCATGGCCGGCGCCCATCGGGTCCGTCACAAAGCGCGGCACGCCCTGCGGCGAGACGAAGCGCAGAAAATCCGAGCGCATGCCCCACGAGACCTCATGCCGGTTGCCCGACGGATCGGCAAACCAGGCCATGGCCTGCACGCGACGCTGCGCCAGTTCCGCGGGGCTGGCGTGCACGACTTCCACGTTGGCCCGGCGCAGCGTCTCGAGCGCGTGGCGGTAGGCGGGCTCGTCGGCCAGCTCCCAGCCCGATGCCAGGTAGCGGTCGCGCGCACCGGGCACCACCAGGTAGCGGTAGTCGCGCTCATCCATCTTCACGTACAGCGCACCGCCGGGCGCGCCGGAACAGGCCATGCCGAGCACCTGCTCGGCGTAGTGCCGCCACTGCCCGATGTCGGTGGACTCGACCACGATGTAGCCAAGCGCACGAATGTCCAACATGCCGGTCTCCTCTGGTTCGATGTGGGTGTCGAAGTCGGCCGCGGCATCGCCGCAGCCCGTCGATGGAACCGATTCTTTCGTGTGCGGGCACTTGCTGCATCGTCCTGGCGGACTAGCCGGTATGGCCGCGCCGGCGCCATCCGGCCACGCCGCGGGCACGGCTGGGGTAGTCCGAACGAGTGATGTGCCGGCGGCGCGCTGGCCGCACCCTCTGCGCGGGACGACCCCTACACAGAGGAGCAGAAATGACGGAATCAGGACACGCCTGCGTCGCCGTGGTGACCGGCGCCTCGCGCGGCGCCGGCCGCGGCATTGCGCTGGCGCTGGGCGCGGCGGGCGCCACGGTGTATGTCACCGGGCGCACTGAACAGGAAGGCAGCGCGCCGCTGCCGGGCACCATCCACGCCACGGCGCGCGAGATCGATGCGCTCGGCGGGCGCGGCATCGCGGTGGCCTGCGACCACGGCGACGACGCCCAGGTGGCGGCCCTGTTCCGCCGCGTGCGCGAGCAGAGCGGGCGGCTGGACATCCTGGTCAACAACGCCACCTTCCTGCACGACCAGCTGATCCAGCCCGGACCGTTCTGGCACAAGCCGCTGGACATGGCCGGCATCCTCGACGTCGGGCTGCGCTCCGGCTACGTCGCAAGCTGGCACGCTGCGCCAGTGATGGCCGCGCAGCAGCGCGGCCTGATCGTGTTCACCTCTTCCTTCGGCGCCAACTGCTATATGCACGGGCCGGCCTACGGCGCGCAGAAGGCCGGCATCGACAAGTTCGCGCACGACATGGCCGTGGACCTGCGGCCGTATGGCGTGGCCGCGGTGTCGCTGTGGATGGGACCATTGCGCACCGCGCGCACGCTGCGGGTATGGGAGGCGCATCCGGACAAGTACGCGGCGTTTGCACCGGTGGCGGAAACGCCGGAGTTCACCGGGCGCATCATCGACGCGCTGTATCGGGATCCGGCGTTGATGGACAAGTCCGGGCAGGTGCTGATCGGGGCGGAGGCGGCGCTGGCTTATGGCATCGTCGATGCGGAAGGGGTGCAGCCGCCGTCGTATCGGCAGGCGCTGGGCGGCCCGCCGGCGGTGCACCCGGCGATTGTGGAATAGGGTTCGGGCGCATTGGCGCCCGGGACGCGCCTGCTCTCCCCAGACCTTCCAACTCCCACTTGGGTACTCCCTCTCCCGCTTGCGGGAGAGATGGAATGAACACCGCCCATCTACCGCCAAGCCAGGCCGCGGCCTAGAAAACAAAGGGGCTCTCGCTTGACCGACGGCATCGATGTGCCAGAGTGAAAGTTCGATCCAACACTCAAGGTCGAGGAGAGCCCAAATGAATGCTATGACATATGGGCTGGACATTGCAAAGACAGTGTTCCAGATGTACTGGATAGACCCCATTACGGGGAAGCCCCAGAACCGGCGATTCAGCCGCACCGCGCTCATCGAATTCCTGTCCAATTGCCAGCCTGGGCAGATCGCACTGGAGGCCTGTGGCGGTGCCCACTGGTGGGCGCGCAAGATCCAGAGCCTTGGCCACGAAGTGGTGTTGCTCAACCCGGGTTACGTACGCGCCTTCGTGCGTACGAACAAGAACGACGCGGCGGACGCCCGAGCCATCTGGACTGCAGCCCGGCAACCCGACATGCCGGTCGTGTCGGTCAAGACCGAAGCGCAGCAGGCTGTGCTCTCGTTGCATCGTATACGGGACGGGCTGGTCAAGACGCGCACCCGGCAGAGCAACCAGATGCGCGGGCTGCTGGGCGAATATGGCCTGCACTTCCGCACGGGGCGGCTGGCCTTCCGGGCCGAGCTGCGCCAGCGCTGGGCTGAGGTCGCTCAGGTCGTACCGCCCTTGTTGATGCGCGCGCTGGAGCGGCAGGTCTGTGCGCTGCGCGAACTCGACGAACAGATCCAACTGGTTGAGCGTGACCTCCAGGAATGGCTGAGGTCTGATCCGGCCGCGCAGATCGTGGAGAAGATTCCCGGCGTCGGCCCCATTACCGCCACCGCCTTGGTCGCGACCATGGGCTGTGCCCAGGCCTTCCGCTCAGGCAGAGCCTTCGCTGCAAGCCTGGGACTGGTTCCCGCGCAGACCGGCACGGGCGGCAACGTACGGCTCGGTCACATCAGCAAGCGCGGCGACGCTTACGTGCGACGACAGTTGGTCAACGCCGGACGCACGATGCTCACGCGCACCAAACATCCGCCGGCCTGGGCACTGTCCATGCTGCAGCGGCGCCCCAAGAACGTGGTGGTCGTGGCGCTGGCCAACAAGATCGCCCGGACAGCCTGGGCATTAATGGCCCATGGGCGCCAATACGATCCCGGACATGTGAGCTTGCGCCCGGCCTGAGCCGGGGGGCATCACCTTCCCTTAACCAGCGCTTGATTAACCTTCACGGCTGCACAGGCAAGAAACAGCAATGACGAAACAGGTAGGACCGTGGGAACCCAAACCTGCCCCAACCCAAGCGGCTTACAAGCCCGTGGCGAGAGATTGAGGACGGTTCTCAGCAGCTTCCATTGTGGCCCGCGAGAACAAGTACTCGCTCCAGGCCGGATATAAGGCAGCAGCCCCATCCTGCGACGTCAAGCTGGTTCCAAAACCTTGCAACCGGGGCGGTGTTCATATAAGGGTTGGGGAGAGGGCCAGAGCATCAACGGAGTGAAGGCCGTCGCTATTGCACGCGCCTGCCCTCTCCCCCGGCCCCTCTCCCGCAAGCGGGAGAGGGGAGAAAACCCGCAGGGTCAAGATGCGCCCCAGGTCTTCCAAACTCCCACTTGCGTGCTCCCTCTCCCGCTCGCGGGAGAGGGTTGGGGTGAGGGCCAGAGCATCAACGAAGTGAAGGCCGTCGCCATTGCACGCGCCTGCCCTCTCCCCCGGCCCCTCTCCCGCAAGCGGGAGAGGGGAGAAAACCCGCAGGGTCAAGATGCGCCCCAGGTCTTCCCAACTCCCACTTGCGTGCTCCCTCTCCCGCTCGCGGGAGAGGGTTGGGGTGAGGGCCAGCGCCTCAACGAAGTGCAAACCGTATCCCCCGTCACGATGCCCGCAACTGGTACTTCAGCACCTTGCCCGCCGCGCTGACCGGCAGCGAGCTCACGAACAGCACCTCGCGCGGCACCTTGTAGTTGGCCATGTGCCGGCGCGCCCAGGCGATCAGCGTGTCGGCATCGACGCGCGCGCCGTGGCGCAGCACCACATAGGCGCGGCCGACCTCGCCGAGGCGGTCGTGCGGCATGCCCACCACCGCCACCTGGGCCACCGCCGGATGCGCCACCAGCAGCTTTTCCACCTCAGCCGGATAGCAGTTGAAGCCGCCGACGATAAACATGTCCTTGATGCGGTCGGTGATGCGCAGGTAGCCGCGCGCATCGAGCGTGCCGACATCGCCGGTATGCAGCCAGCCGTCGCTGTCGATGGCTTCGGCAGTCGCTTCGGGCAGGCCGAAGTAGCCCTGCATCACGTTGTAGCCGCGCACCAGCACTTCGCCCGGCTCGCCGGTGGCAACCGGCTGGCCCTGCGCATCGATGCAGCGGATCTCGATGCCCGGCATGGCGCGGCCGGAGGTGCCGGCAACGGTCTCGGCGTCGTCGCCGGCGCGCGTGAGCGTGGCGAAGCCGCACGATTCGGTCAGGCCATAACCGGTGATGATGGTGTCGAAACCCAGTTCGTCACGCATGCGCTGGATCAGCGCCGGTGCGATCGCCGAGGCGCCGGTCACCGCCACGCGCAGCGAGGACAGGTCGAACTCGCGCAGGCGCGGCGCATTGAGCAGCGTCTGGTACAGCGTGGGTGGACCGGGCAGCACCGTGATGCGCTCGTTCTCCACGCGCGTCATCACGGCCTCGGCGTCGAACACCAGGTGGGGCAGCACCGTGGCGCCGCGCGACAGCGCCGCCAGCCATCCGGCCTTGTAGCCGAAGGTATGGAAGAACGGATTGACGATCAGGTAGCGGTCCCCGGCGCGCACGCCGGTGATGGCGGCCCAGCCGTCGATGGCGCGCAGGTTTTGCGCGTGCGCGGTCATCACGCCCTTGGGCCGGCCGGTGGTGCCCGAAGTGAACATGATGTCCATCGGGGTGTCGCCGCGCACGCCGGCTTCGCGCGCGGCAAGTGCCGCCGGCTCGGTACGCGACGCCAGTGCGAGGAAATCGTCCCATGTCAGTTCGTCCGCGCCGGCGGCCCGGCCCTGTCCCGGGCGCAGGATCACCAGCCGCTCCAGCGTGGCGGGGCGATGCGGCGCCAGCATCCGCGGATAGCTTTCGCCGAGGAAGCCGTCGACGCAGAACAGCAGGCGCGCGCCGCTGTCGGCCAGCACCGCGCCGGCTTCGGCCCCTTTCATGCGCGTGTTGAGCGGCACCAGCGCCGCCCCCACGCTGTGCGTGGCCAGCGCCGCGATGATCCACTCTGAAAAGTTCGGCGCCCACACGGCGACGCGGTCGCCAGGCTGCACGCCGAGCGCCATCAGCGCGCGGGCCGCCTGGATCCGGCCGGCGTCGAGCGCGGCGTAGCTCAGGCGCAGCCCGTCTTCCTGGATGGCGATGCGCTCGCCGTGGCGGCTGGCCGCGCGCCGCAGCAGCTCGGGAATGGTCTCGGCAATGCTGTCGTTGGCCGCGGCTTCGATGCCGGCCGGTGCCACAATGGCGTCGAGGGTGTCAGATGGAGTCATGTCAATCCGGGAACTTCAGGTGGATCTCGCTGCTGGCCGGGCGCGCCTGGCAGGCCAGGGTCCAGCCCGCCTCCAGGTCGGCGCGGTCGAGCACGTGGTTTTCGCCGAGCGTCACGTCGCCCTGCGTCACCTGGCACATGCAGGCGCCGCACAAGCCGGCGCGGCAGGAGTTGGGCGCGGCCACGCCGGCGCGCTGCAGCGCGTCGAGCACGGTTTCATCGGGCGCCACGCCGACCTGATGGGTCGCGCCGTCCAGCTGCACGGTCAGTGCGGCGCCGCGCATCGCGGGCGCGGCCTGGCTGGCGCCGGTCGCAGGGATGCTGGCCGGCGCCGGCGCCGCCGGCGCATCGGGCAACGAGACGAAGCGCTCCACGTGCAGCTGGCCGCGCGGCACCCCCAGCGCCTGCAGCGCGGCCTGGGCACCGTCCATGAACGGCCCGGGCCCGCACACAAAGCACTGCGCCATGCTCCACGGCCGCACCAGTTCCTCGATCTGGCGCTGCGTGGGCGGGCCCTGCACGCTGTCGAGCCAGTGGATCACGCGCAGGCGGCCGGGATGGCTGCGCGCCAGTTCCGCCAGCGCCTCGCGGAAGATGATGGAGCGCTCGTCGCGGTTGGCATACACCAGCGTGACCGCGCCGCGCCCGTGCCGCAGCGCCGCCTTGGCGATCGACAGCACCGGCGTGATGCCGCTGCCGCCCGCCAGCAGCAGGAAATCGCCCTGCAGCGCTGGCGGCGTGAACACGCCGGCAGGCGGCATCGCCTCCACCATGTCGCCGGCGCCGAGATGGTCGCAGATCCAGTTGGAGACGCGCCCGCTCTGCACGCGCTTGACGGTCACGCGCAGCGCGCCGTCAACGCCCGGGGTGCTGGACAGCGAATAGCAACGCTGCAGCGGCACGCCGTCGACCGGCACGCGCAAGGTCAGGAACTGGCCCGGGCGGTAGGCGAAGGTCTCGCGCAGCCCCTCCGGCAGCGCGAAAACCAGTGAATGCGCCTGGTCCGTCTCCGCGACCACTTCGGCAATCTGCAGCCGATGGAATTGCACTGGCGCCATGATGTCCTTCTCTGCGGTGAGCGCGCTCAGGCCACGCCCATGATGGTCTGCGCGTTGTCGATGCGCAGTTCCGCGCCGTTGATGAAGCGCGACTCGTCGGAGGCCAGAAACAGCACCAGGTTGGCCACATCGCGCGGATGGCACATGCGCTGCATCGGCTCGGCGCCGCCGACTTCCTCGGGCAGCGCGGTGGCGCCGCCGGGCAGGAAGGCCGCGGTCATCGGCGTCAGGATGCCGTCCGGGTGGATCGAATTGCAGCGGATGCGGTAGCCGCTCTGCTTGCAATGGCCCGCCACCGCGCGCGTCAGCGCGGCCACCGCACCCTTGCTGGCGCTATAGGCGCAAAACGCGCCCATGCCGCCCAGCGCCGCCACCGACGACATATTGACGATGCTGCCGCCGCCCGCCTTCATCGCCGCCACGCCGTACTTGCAGCCCAGGAAGTAACCGTCGGCGTTGATGCGCATCACGCGCTGCCACTGCTCCAGCGTCGCTTCCTCGACCGTTCCCAGCATCAGGATGGCGGCATTGTTGACCAGCACATTGGGCGCGCCGAAGCGCTGCCCGGTGCGCGCCATCACTTGTTGCCAGCCGGCTTCGCTGGCGATGTCGTGCGGCACGAACAGCGCGGTCTCGCCGATCTCGCGCGCCAGCGCGTGGCCCGCTTCCTCGTTAACGTCGGTCAGCACCACGCGCGCGCCTTCGCGCGCCAGCAGCAGTGCGTCTTCCTTGCCGACGCCGCTGGCGGCTCCGGTGACGATGGCGATCTTTCCTTCAGTACGTCGGCTCATGGGTAGTCTCCTGGTGGTTGTCTGCCTGCTTTCCGCCGATGGGGTCGCCGGCAGCCTGTTGTGCGACATGGCGGCCCGCGTTGCGTCCCGACCAGATGCAGTCGGCAAGCGACAGGCCGCTCACGTAATGGTTGGATGCGATGCCGACGGCGGTGCGGCCGACGGCGTAGAGCCCGGGGATGGGCGCCCCGCCCGCGGCAGCGAGCACGCGGCCGCTGGTTTCCTCCACCGCCAGCCCGCCCAGCGTGATCGCCGGGCACGGAAAGACCCGGCTGTCGGCCGAGATGTCGATGGCCAGCCACGGCCCGGCCTCGAGCGACGCGCACATGGCTGCCGACTTGCCGGCCGGATCGGGCGTCTCGCCGCGCGCCGCGGCGTTATAGGCGTCGACGGTCGCGCGCAGCGCCTGCGCGGGCATGCCGAGCTTGCCGGCCAGCGCCTCGATGCTGGTGGCGCGGCGCGCACCGGCCAGCATCAGCAGCGCCGCGGGCAGCGCCTGGAACGCCCACAGCCGCCCGCCCAGGCATTCGCGCAGGGCCTCGCGCGCCAGCGTGCGGTTCAGCACCAGCCAGGCGCGCCCGCCGTGCCGTTCGCAGATGGCGTGGCCGAGAGTGGCGCCGTAGGTTTCCTCGTTGCCGATGCGCACGCCTTGCGCATCGACCACGCAGCCGCGCGCCCACGCGAACGGCGGATTGATGAAGCGCCACGCCGACACGCGCGCCAGGTGCCGCGTGGCGCCGCCGGCGGACTCACCGAGGCGGATGCCGCTGCCGTCGCAGCCGGTCGCGCCCAGGCGCCAGGCCTGCTGGTACTTGCCGGCATGGCGCGCCACCATGGCGCGGTTGAAGATGAAGCCGCCGGTGGCCAGCACCACCGCGCGGGAGCGCACCGCGACCGGCTGCGCGTGGCGCAGCTCCAGCTGCAGCACCTGCGCGCGCAGCCGGTCGGCCAGCGCCGGCATGGCGTTGTGCAGGCGCTCGGCCAGGCGCGCCAGGCGCGCATGGCGCTTCTGGTGGCGTCCCGGCGGCAGCTGCCACAGCTCGACGCCGACGACCGCGCTGTCGCGGTCCAGGATCAGCCGCCGCGCCGCGCACTGGCGCATCACCGTGATCTGCCGGCTGTCTTCCACGGCGCGGCGCAGCACGCCATACAGCGTGCGGCCGGACATGCCGGGACCCTTCACGCGGTGTCCGCGCGGTGCGGGCGCGGCATGCTGCGCGTAGGCGGGCACCGCCTCGTTGCCGGAGTAGTACAGGTAATACGGTTGCGCCGGATACGAGGTCTTGCGCGGCGGCACGGTGGCGGCAAAGCGAACGCCCAGCGCTTCGAGCCATCCGAGCATCGCGCGGCTGTTCTCGCAGAAGTCCTGCAGCGTGGCGTCGCTGACTACCCCTCCGGTTTCCTGACGCAGGTAGCCCGCCATGGCCTGCGGCGTATCGTCATAACCCGCGGCGCGCTGGTAAGGCGTGCCGCCGCCGGCATAGACCACGCCGCCGCTTCTGGCGCTGGCGCCGCCGCCTTCGAAGCGCTCCGCCACGATCACGCGCGCGCCGCCATGCGCGGCTTCCAGCGCGGCGCAAGCGCCGGCGGCGCCGAAGCCGACCACCACGGCATCGCAGGCGGCCTGCCAGGGATGCGCGTCGGGGTCATCGAGCCGCAACGGGGCGTGGACGGGGGTGACGGCGTCGTGAGCCATGCTGGCGCTTGCTCCGGGTCAGGCCGAACACAGCGCGCCCAGCGGCGCGGAGGTGGTATAGGCGCCATCGACATAGACCAGCGGCGAAACCTCGCCCGCCAGCCTGACCTCGCGCAGCCGGCCGATAAATACCGCATGGGTGCCGTAGTCAAAGCGGCCGTCCTGCTGGCAGAACAGGTTGGCCTGCGCATTGCGCAGCGATGGCACGCCCAGCAGGTCGTCTTCCCACTCGCCGCTGGTGAAGCGCGCTTCGCCCTTGAGCCGGCCGCTGCAGTCGACCGCGATATCGCGATGGTCGGCAGCGAGCAGGTTGATGCAGAAGTCCGCGCCGGCATCCAGCGGCGGGTAGATCGAAGCATTGCGGTTGATGCAGATCAGCAGCGAAGGCGGATCGGCCGACAGCGAATCGACCGCGGTGACCGACATCGAATAGCGGCGCTCGCCATGGCGGCAGCTGATCACGGCGACGGAGCGGGCCATGCGGCGCATCGCCATCAGCATGTCATCGCGCAGCGCGCTGCCGGCTTCGGCGCTGGCATCCGCACTGGATTGAGGTCTGGCGCTCATAGAGCCTCCTGTACAGGTTGAGCGGGGTGCGTGGCGGGCTGCCGCGCAGGCTGCGAAATCACGTCCGCGGCGATCATGCCGAAGGTCATCGCCGGGCCCAGCGTCGAGCCGGCGCCGGGATAGCTGGTGCCCATCATCGAGGCACTGGTATTGCCGATCGCGAACAGGCCGGCGATGGGACTGCCGTCGCCGCGCAGCACGCGCGCGCTGGCGTCGGTCACCAACCCGCCCTTGGTGCCGATGTCGCCGGCGTCGAGCCGCACCGCGTAGAACGGCGCCTTGCCGATCGGCGCCAGGCACGGATTGGGACGTACCGCCGGGTCGCTGTAGTAGGTGTCGAACAGGTTGTCGCCCTTGCCGAACTCGGCGTCGACGCCGGTGGCCGCGTAGTCGTTCATGCGCGCGACGCTGGCGGCGAGGCCATCGGCATCCACGCCGATCTTCCGCGCCAGCTGCGCCAGCGTGTCGGCGCGCACCAGGATGCCGGACAGGCCGGCCGGAATGCTGCGGTCCGGCATCACCGAGCCGGGCAGGATCGGCCCGCACGGGTACTTGTGGCGGAAGGTGGCGTCGAACACCATCCAGGCCGGCACGCTGCAGCCGGTCTGCGCATGGTCGCGGTACATCGCGGGCACGAACTCGGAATACGGCGCGGCCTCGTTGACGAAGCGCCGGCCCTGCCCGTTCACCACCAGGCAGCCAGGCATGGCGCGCTCGATAAACAGCGCGCGCTGCTTTTCCTCGCCCTGCACCCGCACCGTGGGCGCGCCCCAGACGTGGGACATCAGCGCCACCTCGGCACCGGCCGCCTGCGCGGCGCGGATGGCGTCGCCGGTATTGTTGGGTGGGGTTGCACTCCAGGCCGCCTGGGTCGGTTGCGGCAGGTATTGTTCGCGCATGGCCTGGTTGCGCTCGAAGCCGCCGGCGGCCAGGATCACGCCGCGCCGCGCGCGGATCTCCACCACGCGTCCGTCCTGCACCGCGCGCACGCCGCGCACGGTGCCGTCCTCGACCATCAGGTCCTGCAGCGCGGTATCGAGCCACAGCGGCACCGCGCGGTCCATCAGCGCGCGCCGCAGGCCGCCGACCAGGCTGTTGCCGAGCGTGAGCCGGCGGTCGCGCCGGGTCTTGCGGCGCCAGCGCAGGTCGAGCCAGTAGCGGGCGAACTGGCGCAGCGCCAGCCCGAACCAGCCGGGCGAGCGGCACAGCAGCGCGTGCGCCTCGCCGGAAGTCACGGCGACGCGGCCGCCCACCAGCGTGCCCGGTGACGGCGGACGCAGCCGGTCGAACTCCTCGCGCAGCTGCGCGCCGTCGAACGGCATCGGGTCGAGCGCGCGGTAGCCCGGCATCGCCCCCGGCAGCTTCTGGAAGTAGTCGGCGTAGCGCGGCAGCGTGTAGTAGCGCACGCCGGCCTGCTGCTCCAGGTATTGCAGCATGCGCGGCGCCTGCTCCAGGTAGGCGCGGATGCGCTGCGGGTCGCCGTGCTCGCCGGTGCAGGCGAGCACATATTCCAGCGCCCGGTCATAGTCATCCTGCCCCCCGGCCGGCCCGATATGGTGGTTCAGCGGAATCCAGATGCCGCCGCCGGACACCGCCGAGGTGCCGCCGTACTGGCTGCTCTTCTCCAGCACCACCACCGACAGCCCGCGATCGGCGGCGCGGCAGGCGGCCAGCATGCCGCCGGCGCCGGAGCCAACCACCACCACGTCAAACTCGCTGGGCTGCATGCGCGCTCTGCTCTGGCTCATGATGGGTCCTTGTGCCGCGCGGCTCAGATAAAGAAGTCCGTGTTGGCGCGGCCCATCATCACGCCACCCAGGTTCTGGCCGAAGCGGTCCAGGTTGTTGGCGTAGTGGGCGCGCGCCGCGTGCAGGTCAAGGAAGCGGCGCACCATCGGGTTGCTGCGGTAGATGCCGTTGCCGCCGGCATAGCGCAGCAGGCCGTTGGCCAGCTGCGCGCAGCGCTCCGCCACCTGCGCCGACTGGAAGCGGAAATGCAGCCGGCGCGGCGTGTCGACCTGGCCGCCGTCGCGCGCCACCGCCAGCAGCTCGTCGAAGTTGCGCTCCAGGATGGTCCGCATCTCGTCGATGGCCACCTGCGCGCTGGCGCACGCCATCTGCGCGCCGCCGTCTTCCGCGGTCTTGCCGCCGCCGTTGCTGCTGACGCGGCCGTCGGCGTAGGCGACGAAGTCGTCCAGCGTGCCTTCCAGCGCGCCGATGCAGGCGGTGCAGACCGCGCGCACGAAGATCTGCGCGAACGGCAGCCGGTACAGCGGCACGTCATTGACGGCCAGCCCCGGGCTGGTGCCCATGGCGCCATCGACGGCGCGATGGGTGCGGTAGTCGGGCACGAACACATCGTCGACCACGATATCGTGGCTGCCGGTCGCGCGCAGGCCCAGCACATCCCAGTTGCGCACGATCTTGTAGTCCGAGCGTGGCAGCAGGAAGGTGCGGTAGTCATAGGCGCCGCCAGGCTCGGCGGGGGGCACCAGGCCGCCAAGGAAGATCCAGTCGCACAGCTCGCTGCCGCTGGAGAACTTCCAGTGGCCGGAAAAGCGGTAGCCGCCTTCGACCGGCGTCACCTTGCCGACCGGCATGTAGGTCGACGCGATCAGCGTGGCGGGATCGTTGCCCCACACTTCCTGTTGCGCGCGTTCATCGAACAGCGCCAGCTGCCAGTTGTGCACGCCGACCACGCCGTAGACCCAGGCGGTGGACATGCAGCCTTTGGCCAGCGCCATCTGGATGCGGAAGAAGGTTTGCGGGTCCAGCTCATAGCCGCCGTGGCGGCGCGGCTGCAGCACCTTGAAGAAGCCCGCGGCCTGCATCTCGGCGATGGTCTCGGCGGGAATGCGGCCTTCGGCCTCGGCCTGCGCGGCGCGTTCGGCCAACGCCGGGATCATCTGCTCGGCACGCGCGATCAGGCGTGCGGCGAGTTCCTTGGGATTGATGTCGTGATGCACCGCGGTCTCCTTGTTTGCCTGGTTTTGTGGCTGGCATCGATGTTTGCACCGGCGCGGCGGCGTGCCATCGTCTGTTGGGACTAGCTGTTATCGCGCTCTGTGTTGCGGTACTTCGTGGATGCGCTGGCCCTCACCCCCGCCCCTCTCCCGCGAGCGGGAGAGGGGAGCAAACCCGCGGCAGACCATTGCTTCGAGCCATCCAACTCCCGCCTGTGTACTCCCTCTCCCGCTTGCGGGAGAGGGTTGGGGTGAGGGCGGGAGCATCAACGAAGTGCAGGCCGTCGCTATTGCAAACGCCCGCCCTCACCCCCGCCCCTCTCCCGCACGCGGGAGAGGGGAGCAAACCGCAGCGGTGTCATTTGCCTCGAGCCTTCCAATTCCCACTTGCGTGCTCCCTCTCCCGCTTGCGGGAGAGGGGAGCAAACCCGCGGCAGACCATTGCTTCGAGCCATCCAACTCCCGCCTGTGTACTCCCTCTCCCGCTTGCGGGAGAGGGTTGGGGTGAGGGCGGGAGCATCCACGAAGTGCGGGCTGTCGCTTTTGCACGCGCCGGCCCTCTCCCCCGCCCCTCTCCCGCAAGCGGGAGAGGGGAGAAAACCGCAGGGGGAGCCAGACACCTGCGTAACTAAGCCAACGCCCGCAACTTCCTCCCCTGCTTGCGGAAATGCGGAATCACGTACTCGCCGATATTGCGGATGGTCTCCAGCTGCGCCCACTGCGGCACCGTGCCCATCTGGCAGATAAACAGGATTTCATCGGCGCCGGCATCGATCAGGCGCTGCACGTAGCCGATGCAGTCGTCCACCGTGCCGTAGGCGTGGTTGGGGTTCAGCATCATCATCGACGGATCGCTGAAGTCCACCGAGACCTTCTCCGACGCGAACTTCGTATTGATCACGGCCTTGCCCTGCGCATCGGTTGCCGTGACCTGCTCGTCGTCCCACGCCGACGGATCGGGACGCTCGCCGCCGGCATACCAGTACGACAGCGACTCCATGAAATAGCGCTGTCCCTTGATGCCGATCTTGCGCGCCGCCAGCCCATCTTCCAGCACGATGGTCGGGCACAGCGCCGCCAGGTGCTGGTGCGGGCGGAAGCCGACCTGGTCCTCCGGCTTGCGCGTTTCCCAGGCGGCGCGGTAGATCTCGTTCTTCTTGGCGACATCCTCCGGCCCGCCGAAGCCGAGCACCAGTGCGCCCATGCCGCGCGCGCCGGCGCGCTGCAGCGTGTCGGCGTTGGTGCAGGCCAGGTACATCAGCGGGTGCGGGTCCTGGCGCGGCTTGGGATGGATCGGGCGGCGCGGGATCTTGATGAACTCGCCGTCGTGCTCGATCTCGTCCTGCGTCAGGATCTTCGGGATCAGGTACATCGACTCGTCGATCATCGGGTGCAGGGTGTTGAGGTCGTAGCCGAAGGTGCCGGCCTCCTGCTGGGTGCCGCCCTTGCCCACGCCGAAGTGCACGCGGCCGCCGGACAGGATGTCGAGCGTGGCGATGCGCTCGGCCACCTTCACCGGATGGTTCATCGCCGGCGGCAGGCACACCACGCCGTGGCCGATGCCGATGCGCTGGGTGCGCCCGGCGACGAAGGCCAGGAAAGTCTCCGGCGCGCTCATGTGCGCGTAGTTGGTCAGCGCAGTGTGCTCGACCGCCCAGACCACGTCGAAGCCCATGTCCTCGGCCAGCACCACTTGTTCCATGATGTCGTCGAACACCTTGTGGTCGCCGGCGCGCGAGGCATCGACGGTCTGGGCTTCATAGATCAACGAAAAACGCATTGCAGTCCCCTCTCGCTTGGTCGGTACCAGACCGCATCCGGGGCACTGCGAGGCGCTGCGCCTTGGGCCGGAAGCGGCCTGCGTGATCGCAGTGTGGTCGGCGCAAGACGTCGCAACATCGTCTGATTGGATTATGAGCCGCGCACGGCGCGTCCCTATCATGGGCACGCGGGCATGCCGCCCGCGCTCATCGAAAGGAACTGACACCATGCAAGCCAGGCTGCTGCTATACCCCGTTGCGGACATCGACGCCGCGCTGCCGTTCTTCACCGGAGCACTGGGACTGCCGGTGAAGTTCCGCGATGGCGACCGCTATTGCGCGCTCGACGCGGGCGCGCTGACGCTGGCGCTGGTGGCCGGCGCGGAACGGCTGGTGGACCAGCCGGCGCTGGCCTTCAGGGTGGAGGAAGGCAACGATATCGCCGCGGCCATTGCGCGGCTGGTGGAGGCTGGCGCCACCGTGGCGCAGCCCCCGGCGCAGGGTCCGCACGAGACCCGCGCGGTACTGCGCACGCCGGAAGGCTTTGCGCTGGTGCTCAGCGCAAAGCCCTGACGTCTTGCTCTAGCCGAGCGAAATCACGCTGCTCAGCAGCATGCGCACCAGCGTGGCCTGGCGCGTCACGCCGGTCTTGGAGAAGATCGCGCGCAGGTGCGCGCGCGCGGTGTTCTTGCTGATGCCGAGTTCGTCGGCGGCTTCATCGAGCGTCAGGCCGTTGGCCAGCTGCAGCGCCAGCTGGGTCTCGGCCGGAGTGAAGTCGAACAGCTGGCGCACCACGTCGTGCGAGGCCTGCGAACGGCGTTCGGGATCGCGGATAAACACCACGCAGGCGGGGCGCTTGCGGTTGTCCTCGGACCACTCGCTCAGCGGGATGGTGCGGACCAGCACGCCCAGCCTGGCGCTGCCGGACGGACGCGTGATCGACATCGCTTCCATCACCGCCGGCGCGGTGCCCAGGTGGCCCATCATCGCCTGGCGCAGCAGCCGCTGGAACTTGCGGTTCTCCTGGCCATATTCCACGTCCAGGCTGCCCTTGGCGATGCGCATGCCGTCCCGGGCGCCCAGGATCTCGTCGGCGGCGGCATTGGTCTTGATGATGGCGCCGGACTCGTCGAGGATCACCATGCCGACCAGCATGCGGTCGATCGCGCTGGCATAGACGGTGCGCTCCGATTCCACCACGTCGAGGCGCGAGTGCAGGTCCACCGCGCGCTTCAGGTGCGGCAGCAGCGCGGTGCACAGGGCCTTGTCCGCGGCCGAGAAGTCGCGGCTCTCATGCTTGCGGCAGACCCGGAAGCGGCATTCCACGCCATCGTCGGTACGCAGGTCCGCGCCCAGGATATAGCGGATGCCGACGTCCTTGAGGAACTGCAGGTAGATCTCGCTCTGGCACCAGACGCCCGGCCCGAGATGCTCGTCGATGGTCACCACGCGGTCCGACGGCAAGCCGATAAACGGATCGAGCGCGTAGTAGTAGTTGTTGTAGGAAGTCTCGCCCGGCAGCGTCGAGCCGCCATGCTCGGACGCATTGATCATGAGCCCGCGCCGGTCCGTGGCCGGCGAGCGCAGGATCAGCGTGACGTAGTTGGCATCGAGCTGCCTGCGGATCTGCTCCAGCGCCTTGCCCCAGGGCACCTGCTCCATCGGTCCCTGGTAGATATTGCCCAGCAACGCGCTGAAGTCAGACAGCGACACCGTCGTCTGCGCGAACAGGTGCGCGGCTGCCTGGTTGTGGCTCACCTCCATCAGCATTTCCTCTGTCTCCATTGTGGCGTGCTCAGCGCTCCGGTCAGGCCGGGCCGCTGGCTTGTGCGGGCTCTGCGGCCCTTTTTTGTGCCCCGATTATAGGGACGGCGAGGGGGTCGCGGCTTGCCCCCTGCCTTCATGGTTTGCCCTAGGCGAGCCCGGCTGCGCCCGCCAGCCGGACTAGTCCCGCGGGACAGGCCCATCGTCACGCGCCGGCGGCGCAAACACATACTCCAAACAGACTAAGGACAGACCCATGCCGGCCCGGCAAGGGCAAACCCCTATGCAACCGGTAGCGCAGGCGCGTCCCACCCAAACAGACGATGCCCGCGCGCCGCGCCGCGGCTACAAGAAGCCATGCGCGGCGATCGACGCCGCCGTTTTGAGGAGACCTCCACCATGGCGGCAAACCCGCGGCAGCAAGCCGCAGTGATCACCGGAGCAGCCGGCGGCATCGGCCTCGCGCTGGCGCAAGCGCTGGCCGCGCAGGGCTATGCGCTGGCGCTGGCCGATATCGATGCCGAAGCGCTCGAAACCGCACGCGCGGCGCTGGCCGGCGACGGCGCGACCGTCATCGCCGTGCCCACCGACGTCTGCGATGCACGGCAGATCGCGCACCTGTGCGACGAGAGCTTCCGGCAACTGGGCCGCGTCGACCTGCTGTTCAACAACGCCGGCGTGCTCGCCACCGGCCGTTGCTGGGAACTGCCGCCCGAGGTGTTCGACCATGTGATGCGCGTCAACCTGTGGAGCGTGCTGCATGCGCTGCGCTGCTTCGTGCCGCGCATGGCGGCGCAGGGCTCGGGGCATATCGTCAACGTGGCATCGATGGCCGGCCTCGCGGTCGGCCCCTGGCTGGCGCCCTACACGCTGTCAAAGCAGGGCGTGGTAGCGCTCAGCGAAGGACTGGCGCTGGAGCTGCAGGCGGCCGGCCTGCCGATCCGGGTCTCGGTGGTCTGCCCCGGCCCGGTCGCCACCGGCATCGCCGCGGACCTCGACGGCGCCGGTCCGCAGGAGGTGAACCAGATGAACGGCGCGCTGCGCAGCGGCATTGCCGCCGGCATGACGCCGGACGAGGTCGCGCGCGTGATTCTCGATGGCGTCTGCGCCGGCCGCTTCTGGATCCTGCCGCACGAGCAGGCGACGCACGCCGCGCTGGCGCGCGCGCAAGGCATTGCCGCCGGCAGCCAGCCTGCGTTTGCTCTCTGAACCAGCTCTCTGAACTCGCGCTCCGCACCTGAATCCTCAACCGCAACCGGGAGACACCATGCCGCTCGATCCCCAGGCCCGCGCCATGCTTGACGCCATGGCCGCCATGCCCAGCCCCGACTTCTCCACGCTGCGCGCCGCCGATTACCGTGCCGCGCTGGCGGCCATGCCCGGATTCGCTCCCGGCGATGCCATCGCTGCGCAGCACGACCTGACCCTGAACGGCGCGGCCGGCCCGCTGCGGGCGCGCCTGTACCGGCCGGACGACGGCGCCGCGCTGCCGCTCGTGATCTATTTCCACGGCGGCGGCTTCGTCCTGTGCGGCCTCGATTCGCACGACAACATCTGCCGCAGCCTGGCGCGCCGCAGCGGCGCGCTGGTGCTGTCGGTCGACTACCGGCTCGCGCCGGAAGCGCGCTTCCCGGCCGCCGCGGACGATGCCGTCGCGGCGGTGCGATGGGCCGCCGCGCATGCGGCGCAACTGGGCGCGGATCCGGCGCGGATCGCGGTGGCGGGCGACAGCGCCGGCGGCAATCTCGCCGCGGTGGCTTGCCAGCAATTGCGCGGCAGCGGCATCGCCCTGAGGCACCAGCTGCTGCTCTACCCCTGGCTGGACTGCACCGATGCCGCGACCGGCAGCGCCAGCTACCGCGAATGCGCAACCGGCTATTTCCTGAGCGCGGCGGAACTGGACTGGTATCGCGCCCAGTACCTTGCCAATCGCGCCGATGCCGCGGACGTGCGTGCCAGTCCGCTGTGCCAGCGCGACCTGCATGGCTTGCCACCAGCGACCATCATCACCGCCGAGTTCGACCCGCTGCGCGACCAGGGCGAAGCCTACGGCGAAGCGCTGCAGCGCGCGGGCAACAGCGCCACCGTGCGCCGCTGGCCCGGGCAGTTCCATGGCTTTGCCAGCATGCAGGGCGTGATCGATGCGGCCAGCCATGCGCTGGATGCGGCCGCGGCGGCGCTGGTCCAGGCATTCGGCGGCAGCCGCCAGGAGGCCGCATGAACCCGACGCAAGTCCTGCCGCCGATGGCCGACGTGCTTGCCGCACTGGCCGCTGGCGAGCGTGTGGTGGTGATCGAAGACGAAACCGCGGAAGCCACCGGCTGCGTGCTGGTGGCCGCCGAGCGCGCCACCGAGGCCGACGTCAACTTCATGGCCGCCGAGGCGCGCGGCCTGGTGTGCATGGCCATCACCGAGGCGCGCCGCGCGCTGCTGCAGCTGCCGCCCATGGCCGCCGGCCAGCGCCAGCGCGAGCGCTACACCGTGTCGATCGAGGCGGCCAGCGGCGTCAGCACCGGCATCTCGGCCGCCGACCGCGCGCTGACGCTGCGCGTGGCGGCCGCGCCGCGCGCGCGGCCGCATGACCTGGTCCAGCCCGGCCATATCTTCCCGGTGGTGGCGCAGCCGGACGGCGTGCTGCGCCGCGCCGGCTTTGCCGAGGCGTGCTCAGACCTGCCGCGGCTGGCCGGGCGCGTCGCGGCCGGGGCCTATGCAATGGTGCTCGACGACGACGGCGAGCTGCTGCGTGGCGCGGCCCTGCTTGGCTTCGCCCGGCGCCACGGCCTGCCGGCGGTCTCCGTCAGCGGGCTGATCCACCACCGGCTGCTGACCGAGGGCGCGCTGCGCCGTACCCGCTCGAGCGAACTGGCGACGCCGTTCGGGCGCTTCACCGTGCACGCCTACCACGACGCGCCAGTGGACGCGCTGCACCTGGCGCTGGTGCTGGGCCAGCCTGACCCGCGCACGCCCGTGCTGACCCGCGTGCAGACCGTGGAAATGCAGCGCGACGTGCTGGCCTTCGGCGCGCCCGCGCAGCCGGCATGGAACCTGGCGCGCTCGCTGGAGCGGATCGGCGCCGAAGGCTGCGGCGTGCTGGTGCTGCTGGATGAGCGCGAGTCGCCGCTGCAGCGGCTGGACCGGCTGGCCGCTACCGCAGCGGCCGCGCCGGCACCGGCGTTCGCCCAGCGCGCGCTCGGCGTCGGCGCGCAGATCCTGCGCGACGTGGGCGCGCACAAGCTGCGCCTGCTGAGCCATCCGGTGCCCTATCGCGCCGTCACCGGCTTCGAGCTGGAGGTGACGGAGTTTGTCCCGCCGGGCTGAGCGGCGCGCCGAAGCAGTCGGCAAAGCGGCGCGTGAAGCGGTCCACCTCGGCGTCGGGCAGGTGGTTGATGCCACCGGCCAGGCGCCGCCCGCCGCCGGTCTCGAAGGCGCGGCAGAAGTCCGCCGCGCCGGTAGCGCTGTGCGGCGGCACCCGTACGCTGACCACGTAGCCGCCGCCGGACCGGGGCGACAGCAGGCCGATCGCATCGCCAGGACGCATTCCCACCAGCTCGTTGGCCAGCACGCCGAGCGCGCGCCGTGCCCACGGCGCGTCGGGCAGCACCAGCAGCGCGGCCCCGGGCACCTCATGCACCGGCGACAGCCGGCGCGCCTGGGCCATGTCGTCGTCGAAACCCTCGCACAGCAGCGTGTAGGTGGCACACTGCGCGGCGAAGTCGAGCGGATCGGCGAAGGGCAGCATATGCTGCGCCAGTTCGGCGGGGTCGCAATGCAGGTCGGCCACGCACTCGCCGTACGCGTTGTAGTTCAGGCAGGTGCCAAGGCGTTCCAGCACCGCCGTCTGGCGTCCGTCCAGCCCCAGCTGCGCCGCCATGCCGCGCGCCACGTCGCCGAGGTTGTCGCCAAAGGCCGCGGTGACCGCCCAGCGCCGGTGGCGGCCGGCGAGATGGCGGTCGACCAGGATGCTGGTGCAGACCTGCGCCCCTTCGTCGATATGCGGGCGCAGCCCGGCATGCGACGGCAGCTCGCCGGCATGGTGGTGGTCGAAGTAATCCACCCGCACGCCGGCGCCAAGCAGCCGCAGCAGCCCGTCGCGGTTCTGCTCGAGCGAGATGTCGAGCGCCGTCACGGTATCGCCGGCGCGGGCGTCGATGCGCTCGAGCAACCGGATATCGCGCTTGACGCCGGTCACCAGCGTGGCATCGCCGGCTTGCGAATGATCGGCCAGGCGCAGCTGCTGCAGCGCGCACAGGCCGTCGGCGTCGCCGTTGAAGGCAAAGTAGCGTGTCATGGCAGGCGGTGCTGAGGTCTCAGGGCATGAAATCGCCACCATTGGCGTCGAGCGAGGCGCCGGTGATGGCCCTGGCGTAGTCTGACACGAGAAACAGCGCAGCGCGCGCGCAGTCATCGTCGGTCGGCATGCGGCCCAGCGCGATCTGCGCGGTGACCGGCGCGATCACCGTGTCTTCGCTCACGCCCTGCTCGGCGGCGGCGTGGCGCACATAGCCCTGCACCGGCGCGCCCCACATCCAGCCCATGAAGATGCTGTTGGCGCGGATGCCGTGCGGCCCCAGCTCGCGCGCCAGGTACTTGACCGCCACCGCCAGCGCGCCCTTGGACGCCGCGTAGCCCGATTCGCCCGGCATCGGCTTGCGCGTGGCCTGGGTATTGATCATGACGATGGCGCCGCCGCCCTGCGGCTTCATCAGCGCCGCCACTTCCTGGGTCAGCGTCATGGTGCCGAAGACATTGGTGTCGAACACCTGCCGCCACACGTCCAGGTCGGCCGCTTCCACCGGCTCGGGGAAATTGCCGTGCTGGAAGGCGCTGTTGACCAGCGCGTCGATGCGGCCGAAGCGGCGCAGGGTTTCGCCGGCCAGGTGCCGCGACTGGGCGCGGTCGGTGATGTCGGTCACCACCTTCAGCACTTCGCAATCGGCGCCCAGGGCATCGATGCGCGCCTGGGCCTCGTCCAGCCTGGCGGCGGTGCGCGCGGCGATGGCCACGGCGCGGGCGCCTTCGCGCGCGGCCTCAACGGCCAGCTTGATGCCCAGGCCGGGGCCGATGCCGGATACGATGACGATCTTGTCTTTCAGCAGCATGTTGGTGTCTCCAATTTCGGTGATCTTGAGAGCCTGTCAGAATGGCCGAGTGTTTGCTCCCCTCTCCCGCTTGCGGGAGAGGGGCGGGGGTGAGGGCCGGCGTGTGAAATAGCGACAGCCTTTACTTCGTGGACACTCCCGCCCTCTCCCCAACCCTCTCCCGCAAGCGGGAGAGGGAGTACGCAAGTGGCAGTTGGAAAGCCGGAGGCAATTGAACGCGCTGAGCGCTTGCTGGCCGCCGTTGGTTTGCTCCCCTCTCCCGATTGCGGGAGAGGGGCGGGGGTGAGGGCCGGCGTGTGAAATAGCGACAGCCTTTACTTCGTGGATACTCCCGCCCTCTCCCCAACCCTCTCCCGCAGCGGGAGAGGGAGTACGCAAGTGGCAGTTGGAAAGCCGGAGGCAATTGAACGCGCTGAGCGCTTGCTTGCCGCCGTCGGTTTGCTCCCCTCTCCCGCTTGCGGGAGAGGGGCGGGGGTGAGGGCCGGCGCTGGCAATAGCGACGCGCTTCACTTCGTTGACGCTCCCGCCCTCACCCCAGCCCTCTCCCGCAAGCGGGAGAGGGAGTACGCAAGCGGGAGTTGGAAGGCCTGTGGCGAACGATCCCGCTGCGGCTTTTCCCGATCATCTGGTTGCTTTGCGGTTCAGCACGTGCCGCGCGCGGTAACCGGCAAAATCGCGCTCAAGCTGTGCCTGGCTCAGCCCGAACCGTTCGGGCGTATAGGCGTGCGCCGCGCGCTGGTTGCGCGGGTTGCCTTCCATCCACGCCCACATGCCGGCGCGCGCGGCCTCGGTCAGCGGCATGCCGGCGAAGCGGTAGACCGCCTGCGCCACGCCGAAGGGATCGCGCACCGTGTCCTCGAAACGCACGTCGAGGAAGCGCTCGGCGGGCATGGCGTCGCGCACGGCCGTGGCGTGGTCGGTGCCGCGCCGCATCTGTTCGCTCCACTGGCGGCCCACCGCGACCGGATCCGGATCGTCGGCATACAGCTGCCACAGCGTATGCGCCATGCTCGCCATCGACGGGATGGTCTGGACCGGATCGCGGTGGGTCAGCACCACCTGCGCGCCCGGGAACACCCGGAACAGCACTTCCAGCGTATGCAGGTGCTGCGGGGTCTTCAGCACCCACCGCCGCGCCGGTGTCTCGCCGCGCTGGCGCTTCTGCCACTGCAGGAACTGCAGCATGGTCTTCAGGCAGGCATAGACCTCGGTGTGGTCCTGCTGCGCCAGCCAGCCGGTATAGGACGGCACGTTGGCATAGGAATCCATTGCGCACAGGAACGAATGCTCCATCAGCATGAATTCCTCGTCCGCGGCCATCGCATCGAGCGGATGGATGGCGAGGATGTCGGGGATACATTCGATCATCTGCGCCACTTCCGCACGCGCCGTGGCGATGCGCCGGCTGGGGTCGCGCACGTCCTCGCCGGGCAGCGGCGCCGGGTAGCGGGTCTCCCACCACGCCGCCGAGCAGAAGCGCGCGTCGGTGGCCAGCATGCGCTGCAGCAGCGTGGTGCCGGTACGCGGCAGGCCGACGATGACCAGCGGGTCGTCCACGCACTCGTGCAGGATTTCCGGATGGCGCCGGCAGTAGTCCTGCATCACCAGCCGGTTCACCAGCTGGCCCTGCAGCTTGCCTGCCAGCATGTGTGCGCCTTGCGGCGACAGGTTGGCCTCGCGTGCCAGCGAGTCGGACAGCACCTGCAGCGCCTCGCGATAGTTGCCCGGGCCGAAGTCGTCCAGGCCGCCGGCCTGCTCGCTCGCCTGCGCCAGCAGGCGTTCCACGTCGATGGCGTTCATGCGTTGTTCTCCATGGGGAATTCACCGAGCGATGCCAGCTTGACCACGCGCGTGCGCGGATGCGCGGGCTGCGCCGCGCCGACCCAGCGCCAGCACATGGTGCCGTGGCGATGGCCCGCAGTTTCCAGCCAGTTGGGCAGGCCCGGGTCGCGCGCACTGAGGATGACGGTGACGCCGCCGTCGGCGTTCAGCCGCGCGCCGTGCTTGTTGAGGCAGATGTCGTGGTAGCGGTAGTCGAGCGATTCCATCCAGTAGTTGTTGATCTGGAAGTTCCAGAATTCGCAGTCCGGCACCCGGTCGACCTCGACCACCAGCGCCTCGTCATCCGCGAGCCGCCAGCACGAGTGGTAATAGAAGATGTTGGGATCGCCGCCGGCTGCCTGGCAAACCGCCTGGTCCGCCGGCGGCAGCGCGTTGACGTGGCCGCCATAACCCTCGGCCCAGTCGGCGAAGATGCGCGCGGTGCTTTCGACAAAGCCTGCGGCGCGCAGCAGGCCGGCATGCAGGCGCTCCGCACTCAGCACGGGCGGCTTGCCGTTGGCGTCGATGCGCTCGATCTGCAATTCCGCTGGCGTCTCCGCCTTGCGGTCGAGGAAGGTCTGACGCACCACCAGTGCATTGGTGGCCGGCTCGATGCGCACCCAGTTGCCCGGCTGCGGCTGCGCGCTCAGGACGATCTCGAAACTGCCGTCCGGCGCAACAGCAAGCTGGTTGCTGTCGAGAAAACCAGTCTGGACCATGCGCCCGTCGGTTTCATAGCCGCCCTTCTGCGTGCCGAAGCTCAGGTACGCCACCGTGCCGCGCCGGCCGCGGATGCGGTATGCCGCGCTGCCGTCCAGCCGCGCGTAGCGGTACAGGTTGTCCGGGTTGTCGGCGCCGATCTTGGCGGTCTCGTGCGATGGCGAGAAGAATCCCGGGAACGCCGGATCGGCGAACTCCACATGCATCTCCAGCGCAATGCGCAGCAGGCGGCTCAGGTAGCGGAAGCCCTCGGCGCGCGTGAGCGCATCCGCCGGCGCTTCCGGGCGCAGGATCTGCTGCCCGCTGCGCTTGAGCACGTCGCAAAACTCGGCCCAGGTCTGGCCGCCCAGCAATTGGTCTTCGGCGGAGGTCGCCATCTGCCTGCTCCCGTGGTTCGTCGGCGCAGCAACGATACCCAGCACGGGGCGGCGCCTTCCTCGTCCGGGTGGACTAGGAAATGCGCGCCGCCGCCCGCGATTTCTTAGTCCGCCCGGACGAAGTGGTGCAGGCCCGCGGCTCGCTACCTTCTGGCCATGCCCGACGGCCGCGACCACCCGGCGCGGCGCCGGCAAACCAAGAGGAGACCCCGATGTTGACCCACCTGGAGCAACTGGAGGCGGAGAGCATCCACATCATGCGGGAGGTGGTGGCGGAGTGCGAGAACCCCGTCATGCTCTATTCGATCGGCAAGGACAGCGCGGTGATGCTGCACCTGGCGATGAAGGCCTTCCATCCCGCGCGGCCGCCGTTCCCGCTGCTGCACGTCGATACCACGTGGAAGTTCCGCGAGATGATCGCGTTCCGCGACCAGACCGCGGCCCGCCTCGGCCTGGACCTGCGCGTGCACATCAACCCCGAAGGGCTGGCACGCAACATCAGCCCGCACGAGCACGGCTCAGCCGTCCATACCGACGTCTGGAAGACGCAGGGCCTGAAACAGGCGCTGGACCACTACGGCTTTGACGCGGCCTTTGGCGGCGCGCGCCGCGACGAGGAAAAGTCGCGCGCCAAGGAGCGCGTGTTCTCGGTGCGTACCGCGCAGCATCGCTGGGACCCCAAGATGCAGCGCCCCGAACTCTGGCGCCAGTACAACACGCGCAAGCGCAAGGGCGAAAGCCTGCGCGTGTTCCCGCTGTCGAACTGGACCGAACTGGACATCTGGCAATACATCTACCTCAACCAAATCCCCATCGTGCCGCTCTACTTTGCGAAGGAGCGGCCAGTGGTGGAGCGCGACGGCACGCTGATCATGGTCGACGACGAACGCCTGCCGCTGCGCCCCGGAGAAACGCCGCAACTGCGCAAGGTGCGATTCCGCACCCTGGGCTGCTACCCGCTCACCGGCGCGATCGAGAGCGAGGCCGACACGCTCGGCGGCATCATCGAGGAAATGCTGCGCGCGACCACGTCGGAGCGCCAGGGGCGGCTGATCGACAGCGATTCGGCCGGTTCGATGGAAAAGAAAAAGCAGGAGGGATACTTCTGATGGACACCCTGACCGACAACGCGCCGGCGATGGCGCAACCCGCCGGCACGCACGGCGATATCGCTCAATATCTTCGTGCGCAGCAAAGCAAGAGCCTGCTGCGCTTCATCACCTGCGGCAGCGTCGACGACGGCAAGAGCACGCTGATCGGCAGGCTGCTGTATGAGTCGAAGATGCTGTTCGAAGACCAGCTGGCCCAGCTCGAAGCCGATTCGAAGAAGATGGGCACGCAGGGCGAGAACCTCGACTTCGCGCTGCTGGTGGACGGCCTCGCCGCCGAGCGCGAACAGGGCATCACCATCGACGTCGCCTACCGCTTCTTCGCCACCGACAAGCGCAAGTTCATCGTCGCCGATACGCCGGGCCATGAACAGTACACCCGCAACATGGTCACCGGCGCCTCCACCGCCGATCTCGCCATCCTGCTGGTCGATGCGCGCCGCGGCGTGCAGACCCAGACGCGCCGGCACAGCTACCTGGTGGCCACGCTCGGCATCCGGCGCGTGGTGCTGGCCGTCAACAAGCTCGACATGGTCGATTATTCGCGCGACGTCCATACGCGCATCGAGAAGGAATACCGCGAGTTCGCGCGGCAGATCGGGCTGACCGATATCGTCTGCATCCCCATGTCGGCGCTGCGCGGCGACAACATCACCGCCCCCAGCGCCAATACACCGTGGTACCAGGGCCCGACGCTGATGGACCACCTCGAGAGCGTGCCGATCGACCACGTGCCCGCGCAGGATGAGCCGTTCCGGCTGCCGGTGCAGTGGGTCAACCGCCCCAATCTCGATTTCCGCGGCTTTGCCGGCACCGTCAGCGCCGGCGCGATCCGGCGTGGCGACCGCGTGCGCGCCCTGCCCTCCGGCCGCGAAAGCCGCGTGACCGGCATCGTCGGCGCCAACGGCGAATGCGAGCACGCCATGCGCGGCCAGGCGGTGACGCTGACACTGGCGGACGAGATCGACGTCAGCCGCGGCGACGTGCTGGCCTGCGCCGAAGACCCGCCCGCGGTGGCCGACCAGTTCGAGGCCACGCTGGTCTGGATGAACGAGGACGCCATGCTGCCCGGACGCCCTTACCTGCTCAAGCTCGGCACCCGCACCGTGGGCGTGACCGTGGCGCAGCCCAAGTACAAGGTCAACGTCAACACGCTCGAGCACCTGGCCGCGCGCACGCTGCAGCTGAACGAGATCGGCGTCTGCAACCTGCACCTGGACCAGGCGGTGGCGTTCGACCCGTACGCGCGCAACCGCGAGCTGGGCGGCTTTATCCTGATCGACCGCCTGACCAACAACACGGTCGGCGCCGGCATGCTGCACTTTGCGCTGCGCCGGGCGCAGAACGTGCACTGGCAGGCCATCGATGTCGACCGCCGCGCGCATGCCGCGCTCAAGCACCAGTCGCCGCGCATCGTCTGGTTCACCGGCCTCTCCGGCGCGGGCAAGTCCACCATTGCCAACCTGGTGGAAAAGCGCCTGCATGCGCTCGGCCACCACACCTACCTGCTCGACGGCGACAACGTGCGCCACGGCCTGAACAAGGACCTGGGCTTTTCCGAAGCGGACCGCATCGAGAACATCCGCCGCGTGGCGGAAGTCGCCAGGCTGATGCTGGATGCGGGGCTGATCGTGCTGGTGTCGTTCATCTCGCCGTTCCGCTCCGAACGCGAGATGGCGCGCGCGCTGGCCGGCGACGGCGAGTTCATCGAAGTCTTCATCGACACGCCGCTGGCGGTGGCCGAGCAACGCGACCCCAAGGGCCTGTACCGCAAGGCGCGCCGCGGCGAACTGAAGAACTTCACCGGCATCGACTCGCCCTACGAGCCGCCCGAGCGACCCGAACTTCGCATCGACACCACCGCCGACACGGCCGAGCAGGCGGCGGAGCGGATCGTCGCATGGCTGCGGGATAGGCCTTAGGCCGAATGGACGATGAGGCGGAGGGTGGGGTCGGTACGATGGGCAAAAGGGATTCTGCCGCGCCTGCCCCAGGGCCATCGCGCTTTCACGACCGACGGCGTACTCCCTCTCCCGCTTGCGGGAGAGGGTTGGGGTGAGGGCGGGAGCTTCTGCGAAGTCAAGCCTGCGGTATGCCACCGCCTGCCCTCACCCCCTGCCCCTCTCCCGCATGCGGGAGAGGGGAGCAAACCGGCGGTCCACCGAAACGCCTCGATCATGCTGCCAGCCGCCCTCCCAGCTTCCCTCCATGCCTCCCTCCCTGCGGCCGAACTCAGCGCCCTCCTCGCCCAGCTCTACCAGGGCCCGACCGAACCCGTCCCCTGGGCCAGCTTCCTCGAAACCCTGCGCCAGCGCCTTAACGCCACCTTCGTCACGCTGGTGCTGCGCCACCCCGCCACCGACCGCCCCGGCCTGATCGTCAACGCCTCCGACTACGGCCCCCACCTGCCCGGCGAGCCGTCATACAGCGAGCAATACTATGCGCTGTGCCCGTTCCTGGACCTGCGCCCCGACCGGCTCTTCAGCGCCGACGAACTGTTCGGCGAACCCGGCTGGCTGGCGCATCCCTTCTACGCGCAATACCTGCAGCCGCTCGGCCTGCGCTACATCCTCGCAGCCAACCTGGTCACGCCGGACGGCGTCGAATGCGCGCTGTTCATCAGCCGCACCACGGCAGGACAAGACTTCAGCAGCGCCGACAAGGCGTTGCTGCAGGACCTGCTGCCGCACCTGAAGCGCGCCGTCGACCTGCACGCCGCGCTCGATGTGCTCGCCTCCGAACGTTCCCTCTACGCCGACGCGGTCGACCGCATGCAGGTAGGCACGGTCATCCTCGACGAGCACGGTCACTGCATCCGCACCAACGACGTCGCCGGCCGCCTGCTGCGCGCCGGCGACGGCCTCTACCTGGCAGACGGCGCGCTGCACGCGCATTGCCCGATGGAAAACCGCAGGTTCCGCAAGATCCTGGAGAGCGCCGCCCAGGCCCACGCGCTGGCCACGCGCAGCAGCGAAGTCACCACCCTCAGCCGACCCGCCGCGCCCACGCCGCTCAGCGTGCTGGTGCGCCCCATCCCGCTCAGCTACCGCACCGAGGACAAGGCCCGCCGCCCCGCGGTAGCCGTCTTCATCCGCGATCCCGCGGGCTCGCCGCGCAACACCCACGCCAGCCTGCGCAAGCTGTTCCACCTGACGCCCACCGAGATCGAACTGGCCCTGCTGATGGTCGACGGCCTGACCCTGGATGAAGCCGCGGTGCGGCTGGGGGTGAAGAAGAACACGGCGCGGGCGCATTTGCGGGGGATCTTTGCGAAGACGGGGGCGACGCGGCAGGCGGTATTGGTGAAGATGTTGTTGTCTAGTGTGGTGGGGATGGGGTGAGGGGCGGCGGGATTTTGGTTAGTGGGTCAAGCCACTCGACTGACTGCTCATGGTGGGATATGGACCTGCCATCTACCTACAGACGCCGCGCAGCCCAGCAGACATTAGCCATTGGGCCGGTTGCAACGCAAGTTTGCCCCCGGCTTCACATCGCGCCCCGGATGAGCCAGCGTGGCAATTCACTTCGCGACAAAGCGCGCCGTCACGGTCTTGCCGCCGGCAAACCTGATCGTCGCGACCAGCTTGGAGCCGGCTTTGAGCTGCAGCTTGTCAGCCGCCACCAGCGCGTTGTCCGTCCCCGGGGTTAGCGCCGTTTCCGTCTTCTGGGCGCCGGTCAGCACCGTCAGCTTGCCGCTGGCGCGAGCCACCGGCAGTTTCTTGTCATGGTCGTCGACATAGATGGTGACGGCGCCGTCCTTGTTGACCAGTTCGAACTGCAGGTCGCTGGCGGTCTGGACGATGCCGCCGTACTGAGCGGGCTTGGCGCCGTGGGCCATGGCCAGACCGGAGAGGCCGGACAGTGCGAGGCTGCCGGCAAACAACATGGCTGGAATCTGCTTCTTCATCGAATACTCCGTTGTTGCAGCGACTTGGGGGCGTCGCCACCAAAGCCCGTCATCAGTACGCCTCGCCCGCCGGTTGCGACAGGATCCGCTCCAGCGGACGGCGCCCGAACAGCCAGAACGCCAGCGGTGTCAGCACGGAATCCAGGATGGTCGAACTGACCAGCCCGCCGAAGATCACCACCGCCACCGGGTGCAGGATTTCCTTGCCGGGCGCGTCGCCCGCGACCAGCAGCGGCACCAGCGCGAACGCCGCCACCAGTGCCGTCATCAGCACCGGCGTCAGCCGTTCCAGCGACCCCCGCACGATCATCGGGATGCCGAAGGTTTCCCCCTCCAGCCGGCACAGGTTGATGTAGTGGCTGACTTTCAGGATGCCGTTGCGCGTGGCGATGCCAGTCAGCGTGATGAAGCCGACCATGGACGCCACCGACAGGGCCAGGCCGCCGAGCCACATCGCGATCACGCTGCCGATCAATGCCAGCGGGATGTTCGCCATGATGATCAGCGTCAGCGTCGCGGAACGATAGCGTGAGTACAGCACCAGGTAGATCAGCGCGAGCGACACCAGTGACAGCAGCACGATCCATTGCGTCGCCTGCTCTTGCGCCTGGAATTGCCCCTCGATGCTGACGAAGTAGCCGCCGGGCAGCCTGGCGCGCGCGACCGCGCCACGCACATCGTCGATGATCGTCGACATGTCCGAGCCATCGGTATTGGCATAGACCACGATGCGCCGGCGGCCGTTCTCGCGCCCGATCTGATTCGGGCCGTCGCCGTCCTCGACGTTGGCGATCGCCGACAACGGCACCGCGCCACGTGGCGAATCCAGCATGACCCGGGACAGATCCTGCGGCGTCCGACCGGTATCGGGCAAGCGCACCACCAGGTCGTAGCGGCGCACGCCTTCGATCAGTTGCGTCACCCGCGTGCCTTCCGACAAGGTCTGCAACGCTTTCAAGGCCTCGCCTGCCGGAATGCCATATTGCGCGGCCTTGCGGTAGTCGAGCCGCACATTGACTTGCGGAACCAGCACCTGCCTTTCGACCGTGATGTCGACGAGCCCTGGAATGGCGCCAAGCTGCGCCCGCACGTTCTCCGCCAGGCCGCGCAGCGTATCCAGGTCATCGCCATAGATCTTCAGCGCGATCTGGGCCCGCACGCCGGACAGCAGGTGATCCAGCCGGTGCGAAATCGGCTGGCCGATCGCCACCGATGCAGGCAGGCTGGCGAGCTGGGCGCGAATGGCAGCCATCACCTGTTCACGGCTGCGGTCAGAGCGCTTCAGGTCCACGTCGATCTCGGACGAATGCACGCCCTCGGCATGTTCGTCCAGTTCGGCGCGGCCGGTGCGCCGCCCGACTTGCGTGACCTCCGGCACCTGCCGGATCAGCGTTTCCGCCAGCGCGCCCATGCGGTTGGCTTCCGCCAGCGAAGTGCCGGGATTGAGCATCAACGACATGACCAGCGAACCTTCGTTGAAGGCCGGCAGGAAGGCGCGCGGCATCCATGGCACGGTGGCAGCCGCCAGCGCAACGGCGATGGCAGCCACGGCAAGTAGCGGCTTCGCCCGCGGAAATGACCAATGCAGGATGCTGGTATCGGTCCGCTTGAGCCACGCCACCAGCGGGCTGTCCGGATGTTCCAGCCGCTTCATCCGCGGCAACAGGTAGTACGACAGGACCGGGGTCACCGTCATCGACACCAGCATCGAAGCCAGGATCGACACGATGTAGGCGATGCCCAGCGGCGCGAACAGGCGCCCTTCGATACCCGGCAGCGCAAACAGCGGCACGAACACCAGCACCACCACCAGCGTGGCATAGACGATGCCGGAGCGGACTTCGACCGAAGCACGCCAGATCACCTCCAGCACTGGCGGTGGGTTCTCTTTGCCAGCGCGCTGCCTGAGCCGGCGCAGGATGTTTTCGACGTCGACCACCGCGTCGTCGACCAGCTCGCCGATGGCAATCGCCAGGCCGCCCAGCGTCATCACGTTGATCGACTGTCCCAGCAGGCGGAAGGCCAGCGCGGTGACGGCCAGCGACAGCGGGATCGCCACCAGCGAGATCGCGGTGGTGCGCGCGCTCAGCAGGAAGGCGAACAGGATCACGGTCACCATGATGGCGCCGTCGCGCAGCGCTTCGACGACATTGCCGATCGAGGCTTCGATAAAGTCAGCCTGGCGGAACAGCACCTGCGGTGCGGACAGACCCGCCGGCAATCCCTGCTTCAGTTCGCCCAGCGCCGCTTCCAGGTCACGTGTCAGGCGTACCGTGTCGGCCGCGGGCTGCTTCTGCACGCTGACGATTACGGCCGGCTTGCCATTGAAGCCAGCGTCGCCGCGCTTGAGCGCGGGGGCATAGCGCACGCCGGCCACCTGCTCCAGCAGCACCGGCATGCCTTCCTTGTAGGCAACGGCCAGACCTTTCAGGTCGTCAAGCCGGTTGGTGCGCCCAAGGTTGCGGATCAGGTATTCGCGGCCGTTCAGGTCGATGAAGCCGCCACTGGTATTGGCCGCGAAGTCGCGCAACGCGGCTTCGACCTGCGGCAGCGCCACGCCGAACTGTGCCATCCTCGCGGTGTCCGGCTCCACCCGCAGCTGGCGCACCTCGCCGCCGATCGGAATGACCTGCGACACGCCGGCCACCGACAGCAGGCGCGGCCGCAGCACGAAGTCGGCATACTCGCGCGCCTGCATCGGACTGGCCTTGGCCGGATCGATCGGCAACGCGATCAGCATGATCTCACCCATGATCGACGAGACCGGGCCGAGCATGGGCGTCAGCGCGCCTGGCAACTGCTCCTTCACCAGCGCCAGCCGCTCTGACACCAGCTGGCGGTTGCGGTAGATATCGCTGCCCCAGTCGAATTCGGCATACACGATGGAGAGGCCGACTCCCGACACCGAGCGCACACGCGTGACACCGGGCATGCCGTTCAGCGCGGTCTCGATCGGGAACGACACCAGCAGCTCCACTTCCTGCGGCGCCATGCCGCCGGCTTCGGTGATCACGGTCACCAGCGGCTTGTTGAGATCCGGGAAGACATCCACCGGCGTGCGCCAGGCGGTCAAGGCGCCGTAGGCCATCAGGATGAAGGCAACGGCGAGGACCAGCAGCCGATTGGCGAGGCTGGCGCGAACCATCCAGTTGAACATGCGCGCCCCTCAGCGGATCTGGTTGATCAGCGCCGCCCCGGACACTACCACCCGGTTCTCCGGCGACAGGCCCTTGACCACCACCACCGTGCGCGCATCCAGCACGCGGGCCTCCACCGGTTGGGCGATAAAGCGCTGCGCGCCGGACTTGATCCACACCACCGGCAGGTTGCTGGCGTTGCGGACCAGGGCCTCGCTGGGCAACGCGATGCCCTTGACCGTATCGGTCAGCGTAGCCACCACGGTTACTGGCTGGCCGACGGCAAGCGGCACCGCGTTGCCAGTCAGCCGGAACGTCAACGGCACGGCGCCATGCTTCAGGCTGCGCCCGGCGCCGACGAAATCCAGCTTGCCACCGTCCGGTCGACCCAGGGTGCCAGCCTGGATGCGGTTGGCCAGCGAAGCATCCGCGGTGTTGGCCTCGATCAGCATCCGCGCCGGGTCAACCACTTCGTACAGCACGTCGCCAGCAGCGACTACCTGGCCGGCCAGCACATTGGCGGTGGCGATGACACCACTGGCTGGCGCGGTCAGCGTGTCGGTCAGGTGCAGGCTCTTGCCCACCGCCTCGCGCTGGCCGGAAAGGCTCTGGACTTCGGCGCGGGCGGCTTCGATTTCCTTGCGCGGGATGCTGTCCTGCAACGATTCCAGCCGCTGCAGCCGCTGCCGGGCCAGCTTCAGGTTGGCGCTCAGATTGGCCAACTGCGCCTGCTGGTTGCCGATATCGAAGGGCTCGTTCTTGTGCCGTAGCACGGCCAGCACCTGGCCTTTGGTGACACGCTGCCCGAGCACCGGGAAGCCACCGGGTGGCGGCTCGATCCAGCCCGGGTGCCCCGCCTGCAGCCGCCCGCCCGCGTTGGGGTCGATCGCCACCACGGCATTCAGCTCCACGGTCACGGGGTGCAAGGCTTCCTGCGGCATCGTAGTCCGTATGCCCATGCGCCGTTGCGCGAGCTTGGGCACCTGGACACTACCGTCGGGCAGCCGGGCCAGGCCGCCGCTGCCGGACACCGCCCCGGGTGCATCAAGATGTTCGCCACCGGGGCCGTGGGCTCCGGGTCCGGCCACTGCCGGCATGATTGCGCAGGCAGCCAGCGCGATGGCGATCGTTGCAAAACGCTTTGTCTTCAGCATGGCGGGCCTCAGATCTTTTTATGGGTATTACGGCGCCTTACGCGCCAGGCCGCGACAGCCAGGACAACCGCCACCAGAAGGACGACCCACGGCCAGCGCGCTTGGCCGAAGGCCCCGAAGCCATGGGCGTGCTGGTCCGCGGCAACCTTCAGGGTGCCCTCGATCAGGTCTGACTCATTGCCGGCAACCAGCGTAAATACGAGCGCATGGTTGCCGGGCTGGCGCAACGCCTTGAGGAGTTTTTCGTCGGTAAAGGAATAGTCGCCGAAGTCGGCGTGCAGCTTGCCTTGTGCCTTGATGCCGTTGAACTCGACCTCCAGCGTGCCGCTCAACACCGGCTCGTTGGTGACGTAGCGGTCGACCAGCACCGACAGCTCATCAGTGGCCAGCGTGCCAACCAGCTCGAACGCTTCCGTATTGGCTTCAATGACGGGCTGGGCATTCGCCGCGGCGCCGGTGGTCGCTGGCGCATCGAGGTGCTCGCCATTGGGGCCGTGGGCGCCAGGCCCAGCATGCGCGGCGCAGGCGAGTGACAACAGCAGGGCAAGAAAGAGCTGGCGGATCATGGCAGGACTCCGAGCGCCTGGTTCAGGTTGGCAGTGGCGATGCCGCGCCGGGCGCGCTGGCGCGCCAGGTCTGCTTCGGCTTCAAGGGCCTGGTTCTGTGCGCGCAGCACTTCAGGCAAGCCGATTTCGCCGGCATTGAAAGTCTTGCGCAACAGTGCCGCGCGTTCGGACAATGTGGCGCTGCGCTCTTCCGTGAGCTTGAGCTGCTGCTCGGCGAGCGACAGCGCCGCCTGTGCTGCGTCGATGTCAGAGCGGACCATACGTTCGGTGCGATCGAGTTCGGCCCGGGCCATCATCAACTCCGTCTGCGCAGCCGTCTCGCGCGGCAGATTGCGCGCGTCCGTGGCAAACGGGATTTTGACGAAGAGGCCGATGGTCTGGTCGCTGGGCATGCCGCCGCCGGCCCGGTCGTTGCGGTACAGCACACCAACTTCCGGCGGATCGCGGCGCGATTGGCGCAAGTAGCCTACCTGGCGCTCGCTGCGCAGCACGGCGCGCTGGGCGGCTTCCAGCCGCGGATGCGTCAGGGCGCTGGCAGCCGGATCGCCCACCGGCGCTGCCGCTTCGTCATACCGCAGCGGCAGCGCCGATACGCCGGTTGCCTGCAATAGCCGGGCCCTGGCGTCCACCAGCCGGGCATCGCTGTCCGCCAGCAGACCCTGTGCCGCCAGATGGTCCTGCTGTGCGAGCAGCAGGTCAGTGCGTGCAAGATCGCCGGCGCTGACGCGGCGCCGCACGTCGTCGCGCAATGACGCGGCGATTTCGGCGCGGCGTCGCAACACATCGCGCTCGCCTTCCGCAGCCGCAAGTTGCCAGACGCGTTCACGCACCTCCGCGGCCACGTTCAGCCGCGCCAAAGCGGCGCCGGCCTCGGCCTCTGCTGCCTGCGCGTCGGCCAGATCGCCGCGTGCCGCGCGCTGGCCTGGCATCCACACCGGAACGCCAAGCTGGACCTCGCTCTCGCGCAGTCCCCGCTTCTCGGTCCAGCGGTCGTCCCGGTGCAGCAGGCCCAGTGTGGGCGGCCCGGCGATCAGCGCATCCGCCTGCACCCGGCTGGCCGCCGCCTCCAGGCGCCGCCCTTCGGTCGCCTGGAATGCCACGGACCGCTCCCACGCGGTATTGAACAGCGCGTGCAGATCCGCCGGCGCAGGCTGGCCATGGGCCGCCGGCATCAGCAGCGCGGACGCAACAATGGAAAATAAGAACTTCTGCATGGCATCCCCAACGCAAATCGCGAAACACAGGCAATGCGGCGGGGCGCGGCGCAAGCCATTGCGCCACGGTATGCAATCAGGAGGTCAAGGCCCCGCCGTCAGGCGGGCACGTGAGGCGGGCGTAAGGGGGGACTGCCCTGAGGGTCAGGCATGCGGCCGCCGAGAAACAACGGCTCGGGCTGGGTCTGCCGCGACAACGGCGGCAGCAGGCTCGCAGGCAAGGGCGCCTGGAAGTGGGTGCCGTAGTCGAAGTCGAGTTGGTGAGACGCCGACGCGGCGGAATCGTCGAATGCGATCTCCCCGTCGTCGTCGTGGTGATGCGGGATATGCTCGGCGTGCGCCGCCATATGGTCCGGCGGGAAGCCAGCCGAATGCGCGAGTTGCCGCTGCGCTGCGGCCAGGGCCTGCAGCGGCAGGATCAGCATCAGGAGGATGGCAATCGCGCGCGACATAGGCTGGATTCTACCTGAGCGTCAGCGGACGGCGCGAGACGGACAGGTACACCGTGTAACCGAAAGTGGCCCACCAACACGCAACAAGGCCTGGTTGACAAGACAAGCCTGAAAACGCAAAGCAGCCGTGCGTCGTCCCCCGGCGCAGCGCCCTACTTCCGCGCGGCCTGCGCCTCCGTCACCTCCCGCTGCGCCGCTACGATCTTCGCTGGCCAGGTGCTTTTGATATACGCCAGCACGGCGACGATATCTTCGTCGGACAGCGACTGCCCGAATGCCGGCATGTCGCTGGCATACCCCGCCGGGGCCGTCACGCCGGGCACCAGCCCGTTCTTGGTGATGGCAAACAGCACGGCGTCAGGGTGATGCCAGGTATGGCCGGAGGCATCATGCGGTGGCGCCGGCATGCGGCCGTTCGGCAGCCGCTCGCGCCAGTTGGCCTGGCCCTCCAGGTTGGCGCCATGGCACGCGGCGCACTGCTGCGCGTAGATTCTGCGCCCCAGTGCAACCTTCTCCGGATCGGTGGCATCGATGCGAAGCCGCCGCGCCTCGCCTTTGGTGCGGGCATCGATCGGCTTCTCCAGGTATCGCTTGGCCTGCAATGCAGCGGCGGTGGCAACCGCCGCGCCAAGCGCGAGCAGCACGACGATCCGCCAGCGTGGCTTGCTCGAATGGTTCATGTCGCGTCCGAGCCGTTGGCGCATGCGTAAACCGCTGGTGAGGCCGCATGCGTGATGGCGCCAACGGCCAGTGATGCTGCCGGGAAAGGAAGTTCCATCACGACAACTGGCTCCTGAGACGGCGGCGCTTGCCGGTTGCGACCGCTCCGTCCTCGCGCAGGCGGTCCATCACCCACTGTGCCTTGTCTGAACAATGCAGGTCTGCCGGTCGGTTTTCGATATTCCTGATGGCGGCGAGCAGATGTGCCCGGTTCTGTTTCAGGCGCTTTTGCATCTCCTCGATCTCGGCAACCTTCCGCTTGAGCGCTTCGAGCAGTTCATCATGCTGCCAATTCCCCGAACCGAGCGGCAACAGATGACGGATCTGTTCGAGCGAGAAGCCCGCCTCTTGCGCGCTGGCAATAATCTCCAGGATCCACACCGCCTCCGGAGAGTAGTCGCGATAGCCGTTTGCCGTGCGCTCGACGGCCGTGATCAGGCCGGCCGCCTCGTAGAAGCGGATGCGCGAGGCCGTCAGGCCACTGAGCTTTGCCAGTTCTCCGATTCTCATAAACAAAAAAAGTTGACCTTGAGGTGAGCTTCAATCCTACAGTGAATGTCGGCCAGGGCGCAGCCCGCGGACTCCGGTCCGCGGGCACCCGCCCGACAACGGCACGCCCCGTGCCAGGCCGGCGGGTTCTTCAATGGCAGTCTTCATTGGCACCACATAGGAGAAGCGAACATGGGATACGTAACGACAAAGGATGGCGTTGACATCTTCTACAAGGACTGGGGACCACGCGACGCGCAGGTGATCTTCTTTCATCACGGCTGGCCGCTCAGCGCTGACGACTGGGACGCCCAGATGCTCTTCTTCCTGGCGCAAGGCTTTCGGGTCGTGGCCCATGACCGCCGCGGCCATGGACGGTCCAGCCAGGTCTGGGACGGCCACGACATGGACCACTACGCGGATGACGTGGCGGCGGTGGTCAGCCATCTTGGCTTGCAGAAGGCCGTCCACGTTGGCCATTCCACGGGCGGCGGCGAGGTTATTCACTACGTCGCCCGCCATGGGGAGGACCATGTCGCCAAGGCCGTGCTCATCAGCGCCGTTCCGCCGTTGATGGTCAAGACCGAAAGCATTCCGGGCGGCCTGCCCAAGGCTGTCTTCGACGATTTCCAGGCCCAGCTCGCAGCCAATCGCGCGCAGTTCTACCACGACATAGCCGCCGGCCCGTTCTACGGCTACAACCGGCCCGACGCAAAGCCGTCGCAAGGTGTCATCTGGAACTGGTGGCGGCAGGGCATGATGGGCAGCGCCAAGGCACATTACGACGGCATCGTGGCCTTCTCGCAGACCGACTTTACCGAGGATCTGAAACGCGCCACGATTCCCGTGCTGGTGATGCATGGCGACGATGACCAGATCGTTCCCTACGCTGACTCGGCACCGCTCTCGGCAGAGCTGCTCAGGAACGGCACCCTGAAGACCTATCCCGGCTTTCCGCACGGAATGCCTACCGCCAACGCCGATACGATCAATGCCGATCTGCTGGCATTTGTGCGGAGCTAGCCGCAGCGCCGGCATCCGCCAGCCCGGCCCGACACGATTCGCCAGGCGCGATGCCGCTGCCCGGCAGTGAAGCTGTCCAGCACGGCCCGCCCTTCGAGGCGGGCCTTCTGCATTCTGCGAGCAGCGGGCACCTCGCAAAAAGTCTTGACCTTAAAGTTAACTTCAATCTTACAGTCGATTCACGATCCAACCGGGTGACCTCATGAACGTGTTCGACAAACTGATTCTGCCCAACGGTTCCATCGTCCCAAACCGCATCGCCAAGGCTGCCATGGAAGAGAACATGGCGGATGCAGACCACGCGCCTTCCGAGCAACTGATACGCCTGTACAGTGCCTGGGCCGAGGGCGGCGCTGGCCTGCTGATCACCGGCAATGTGATGGTCGACAGCCGTGCCATGACGGGCCCCGGCGGCGTCGTGCTGGAAAACAGCCGGCATCTGGACCGGTTCCGGCGCTGGGCGCAGGCGGGCCGGGCCAACGGCGCGCAGTTGTGGCTGCAGATCAACCACCCCGGCCGCCAGATGCCTGCGAATCTGGGGCAGCCCACCTGGGCGCCCTCTGCGGTGCCATTGCAGCTGGGCAAACTGTCCAGGCACTTCAACGCGCCAAAGGCGATGACGCACGACGTCATCGAAGACGTCATCCGGCGCTTTGCCTGTACCGCGCAACTCGGCGAGCAGGCGGGCTTCACGGGCGTCGAAATCCACGCGGCACACGGCTATCTGCTGAGCCAGTTTCTCTCGCCCTTGACCAACCATAGACGGGATCATTGGGGCGGCTCGCTGGAAAACCGCGCCCGCCTGCTCGTCGAGATCGTCAAGGCCATACGCGGCGTGGTTTCGCCCGGATTCGCGGTTGCCGTCAAGCTGAATTCCGCCGACTTCCAGCGGGGCGGCTTCAGTGCCGACGACGCCCGCCAGGTGGTGAAGCTGCTCAACACGCTGGACGTGGATCTGGTTGAACTGTCCGGAGGAAGCTATGAGGCCCCGGCCATGCAGGGCGACACCCGCGACGGCAGCACCCTGGCCCGCGAGGCCTACTTTGTCGAGTTCGCCCGGGACATCCGCGCGATGGCGAAGATGCCAGTGATGGTCACGGGCGGCATCCGCCGTTGGCCGGTGGCCGAGGCAGTGGTCCGGAGCGGCGTGGACATGGTTGGCATCGGCACCGCCCTGGCGATCGACCCCAACCTGCCCCGCGCCTGGCGTGCCGGCAAGGACAGCGCGCCGGCATTGCGGCCAATCCACTGGACCAGCAAACCGCTGGCCGCATTGGCCAACATGGCGGCAGTGAAGTTTCAACTGCGCAAGCTCAGCCGCGGCAAGGCCACCAATCCGAAGGTGTCACCACTGTGCGCACTGATCCTGCAACAGGCGTCCGACGCACGCCGCGCCCGTCAGTATCGACGCTGGATCGCCCAGCCCGGCCGCGGCTGACAGCAGGGCTTCGCCTTTCTCGACTCAACCACTCGATCCATTCATATGAAGACCAGCAAACTTGCGGCTGCAGCCGGGATACTCCTGAGTACCCATCTGAGTGCCGCGTGGGCGGACGGCACATCGGACCAACAGCAAGACGGCAGCACGACCATCAGTATCGCTGGGCACCAGGTTCCGGTTGTCAAAGGCGGATTGTATGACCGCTATCGGTCCAACCCGCCCCTTGCAGTCATTGAAGCGGAAGCGCCCGGCGTGGACCTGAGCTGGTTCAAGGGCCTCAGGAAAGAGAAGGTGGATATTGGCTTTGAATCGTATTCGCCAAACTTCTACTACCGGAACAGCCGGGTGACGGCCATCTTTACCGCCGACCTGGACAAGTTGCGGGAACTGATGCCGGCCGAGGTATTGGCGAAGGTCCAACCGCTTCAGGTCTGGCCCGGCAGGGGCCTGGTCGCACTCACCGCCTATGCTTATCACTATTGCGACAACGACAGCTACAACGAGATTGGCCTGTCGGTCGTCACCAATCGGCCGGGCGGTTCCAATCTTGGACCGCTCAGCCTGATAGGCCAGGCGATGTCGGACGACTTCTGGGGCTACGTATTGAAGCTCCCGGTCAATACGGAGCTGGCCAGGGTGCGGGGTGTGGTTGGCTACAACCTGCCAAAATGGCTGACCGGCATCAGTTACCGCGAAACCGACAAGTCAGTCGTCGTCGAGATCCTCGACAGCGCGACGGGCCAGGTCGATGTGACGCTCGAAACCCAAAAGCTGGGAGACCTTTCCAGCAAGGTTTCCATGGTGACCAACCGCTTTACCAACGTCGACCAGCGTGGGCAACTGACCACTGGCTATGCGGTTTCCCGCCAGCTCAGCCATGCCTCCAGCACAAGCGCGGAAACAGTCAGTCTCGGCCTCACTGAAGGCAATCTATCGACGTTCATTAAATCCCTGAAGCTCGGCAAGATGGTCAAGTACGAGTACGTACCCGAATTCCAGAGCGCACTGTACTCGCCCAGGCCGCTTTGATGGTTTGCGTCGTCGGCGCGACGCCGGTGGCACCGGTCATTGCCCATCCGCCATCAATTGTTGCCCTCCGCTCAACATACTGAAGGCCGTCGCGACGCTACTGCCATTCGACTCCCCTGCCTACAATCGGTTGCAACGATGGTCGCGCAGGACGTGCGACGGTCGAGGAAGAGGTCCGCGCAACAAAGCGGAACACGCCTGCCGCCCAGTGCGGTTTTCCCACCCATTGACAGGATTCCGAAGATGAGCGAAACAACCCGCAATGTGCAGCCGGTTACGGCCAGCCTTGGCAAAGATGGTTCCGGCGAACTCGTGCCCTCGCGCTATGCCGTGCGCGTGGGCGACGTCGATGTCGTGCTGATCAGCGATGGCATTCTGCCGCTGCCGACTTCGACCATGTCCACCAACGTAAGCCAGACCGAGCGCAACGATTGGTTCGATGGCCGCTTCCTGCAACGCGACACCTTCGACTGGGCGCTGAATATCGCGCTGGTGCGCAGCGGCGATCGCCTGATCCTGATCGACTCGGGCGTGGGCGACGGCTTCGAGTACTTTACGCGCGCCGGTCGGTCGGTGATGCGCCTGGAATCGGCGGGTATCGACCTGGCTGCGATCACCGATATCGTGATCACCCATATGCACATGGATCACGTCGGCGGGCTCAACGTGGCTGGCGTCAAGGCCAAGCTGCGGCCGGACGTGCGCATTCACGTGGCGGCCGCTGAAGTGGAGTTCTGGAAAAATCCGGACTTCAGCAGGACGGTGATGCCGGAAGCGGTCCCTCCCTCGCTCCGCAAGGCTGCCGCAAGGTTCGTGGAACTCTACCGCGAAAATATCGTGCAGTTCGATCAGGTGGTGGAAGTCGCGGCGGGCGTGTCGGCGCGCGTGACGGGCGGGCACACGCCGGGGCATTGCGTCGTGGACGTTGCCTCGAACGGCGAGAAACTGACGTTCGTGGGCGACGCGATTTTCGAGGTCGGCTTTGACCGGCCCGAGTGGCAGAATGGCTTCGAGCACGATCCTGAAGCGGCGGTCGACGTGCGTATCGCATTGCTCAACGAAGCCGCGGAAACCGGCGCGCTGCTGGCCGCCGCGCATGTCGCGTTCCCGTCCATCGGTCACGTTGCGAAGCATGGCAAAGCCTTCCGTTTCGTGCCGGTGCAATGGGATTACTGATGGGTGGTCGACGATCAACCCATGGCCGTATGGATTGATCGCGTCGTCGCCTGAGGCAACACAGGTTCTCCGCGCGCACCGCGGAGAACCTGTGGCCCGAGTGTCTAGTGGACCGACCCGGGCTGCAGTTCGACCTTGATCCAGCCGGGCTGGCGCAGGTCAAAGGCCTGGTAGGCCTCGATCGCCGAGGTCATCGGCTCGCGCCGCGTCAGGATGGCGGCCGGGTCGACCGCGCCGGTGCGCACCAGCTCCACCAGCCGCGGGATATAGGCGCGGTGGTTGCAGTTGCCCATGCGCACCGTCAGGTTCTTGTTCATCGCCGCGCCGATCGGGAAGCTGCGGTCGGTGGGCGGATACACGCCGATGATCGACAGCGTGCCGGCCTTGGCCAGCGCGCGGATGGCCCAGTCCAGCGCCTGCGCCGGCGCGTCGCCCGGGACCCAGTTGCCCTGCGCCGACGGGTGGGCATGCGGCGCCAGGCGCGCGGCCTCCTGTTCGCTTTCCGGGATGGACGGATCCTGCGCCGCCGGCCCGTGGTGCGCGTGCATCGCATCGACGCCGACCGCATCGATGGCCCGGTCCACGCCGATGCCGCCGGTCAGCTGCACGATGGTCTCCACCGGATCTTCGGCATCGAAGTTCACCACCTCGGCGCCCTGCGCGCGTGCCATGTCGAGCCGGTCGGCCACCGCATCCACGGCAAAGATGCGGCCCGCGCCCATCAGCTTCGCCGACGCGATCACGAACTGCCCCACCGGGCCGCAGCCGAATACCGCCACCGTATGGCCGGGATGGATGCTGGCGAGGTCGGCGCCGAAATAGCCGGTCGGGAAGATGTCGGAAAGCATGATCGCCTGCTCGTCGCTGACGTTGTCCGGCAGCTTGACGAGGTTGACGTGGGCGAACGGCACGCGTGCCTTCTCGGCCTGCAGCCCCTGGAACGGGCCGGTCTGCTCGGGCCCGCCATAGAAGGCGGTGCCGGCCTGCTTGCCGTGCGGATTGGCGTTGTCGCACTGGGCGTAGTAGCCGGCGCGGCAATACGAGCAATAGCCGCAGGCGATGGTGGACGGGATCACGACGCGGTCGCCCACGCTGAGGTTGCGCACGCCGTCGCCCAGCGCCTCGACCACGCCCACGCCCTCGTGGCCCAGCACCGTGCCCGGCGCCAGCCCTTCCATGGTGCCGCGCACGAAATGCAGGTCAGTGCCGCAGATGGCACTGGCGGTCAGGCGCACGATGGCATCGGTGTCCTGCTCGATCACCGGCTCCGGCACGTCATCCAGCCGGATGTCGCCGATACCGTGAAATACAACAGCTTTCATGGTGTCCTCCACATGAAGCCGGAGCCACCTCCGGCGAGTTCAGTCGGAGTACCGGAGCTGCAAGGAACATTCCCACGGGCGGCCCATGCACCGGCACAGCAAGCAGAGGCCGACAGCGCCCGGCTGGCAATTTCTGCTACGCGCCTTGCAATCCATTCCGGCGCCGCGGTGCCGGTGTAGCAGGCCGCAGGACACGCTGCGCCGTCGTGATGCCTGCTTCCGAGTTTGGCAACCCGGCGGAGAAAAATGGCTTGGGCATGTCGATTGCTAAATCACACCTGACGTCCCCACGCTCGCGCACATTACCAAGGAGACACCCATCATGAAGCTGTACTACGCTCCCGGCGCATGTTCCCTGGCGCCACATATCGCCCTGATCGAGGCCGGCCTGCCCTTCTCCACCGAGCGCGTCGACTTGCGCGCCGAGCCGCACAAGACCGAGAGCGGCGCCGACTACAAGACCATCAACGCCAAGGGCTACGTGCCGACGCTGGTACTCGACAGCGGCGACAAGCTGACCGAGGCGGCAGTGGTGGTCCAGTACATTGCCGACCAGGCCCCGGACCAAGGGCTGGCTCCGGCGTGCAATACGCTCGAGCGCTATCACCTGCAGGAATGGCTGAATTTCATTTCGTCGGAACTGCACAAGGGCTTTGGGCCATTCTGGAAACCCGGCACGCCGCAGGAACAGAAAAACGCGACGTGGGCACGCCTGTCACAGCGGTTCGACTGGCTGGCCCCGCAGCTGGAGGACAAGGACTACCTGATGGGGCAGTTCAGCGTTGCTGACGCCTACCTGTTCACCATCCTGAGATGGCCGGAACATTTCAAGTTGCCGCTGGAACGCTGGCCTGCGCTGCAGGCGTATCGGCAGAGAGTGGCTGGGCGTCCGGCGGTGCAGCAGGCGATGAAGGATGAGGGGATTGGTTGACCTGCGGTCCTACCGCCTGACTCGCGATGCTGATTGCCGGACGAGGCAAGAGACGGCGCAAGACCGGCTGGCTCGCGCCGTTTGCTGCTGTTGATCTGGTCAGACCAGCGCCTGCAGGCGGCTAACGCTCTCGTCCAATTGTTCCCTGAGCGGCGAGAGCAAGGCATGCAGACCGACGCCTTGAGTGGTGGTGTCGCACTGCAGGTCCAGCAAGGTCAGGAAGGATTCAAGGCCCGCACTGACGCGCAGGATGTCATCCGTGATCTCAAGGATGTGGTCCTCAAGGGCAAGGCCTGAGCTGTGCGCCCGCGCGGCAGCTTTGGTGCGGCGACGAGCCTGGACGCGTTCATCCTTGTCAAGGTTCTCCGCCAGTTGCGTTGGCTTTCGGGCCAGAACGGGCTCTTGGGGAGCCGGGGTGGTGCTTTGCATGGTGACCTCCGCAATAAAGGAATGGAGGCCCGTCATCCGCTGCTAATCGGGTGGGCGGGCACAGGGCAGGGTTAGCAGACCGGCGCACCGAACCGGCGAGCCCTGAGGCTCCCCTGCCAAGGCCCGCCCGCAGGTGTGGACGTTCGATGGCGGGACAGACAGAGGCGCTCGCGCGGACTGTCCGTCGGTGGGTGCGCAGGCTGCTAAACCTGGCCGCCGTTGGTTTGGCGACAGACCATTCTCGAACACGGGGCGATGGAGCGGCTCAACTGGAAACGGATTTTGACATAGTGTGAGCTCGCGCCTACGTCGCCTTGGTGGGCCACGCGCACGTCGGCCACGGTGTCGTCGCAGACAAGGCCGTTACTGCACACGAAGCGGAACATCCCGCCCAGCATCGAGCAGAAAGGCGTGCTAAAGCCGTCCTTCACTGTGCAGCAAAAATTGCCGCTTGGCCGAATATTAGGTAAGAGGCCCAACTTTACTGAACGGCAAACGATTACCCACTGCTGCATGCTCGGGCCCAGTCTGACCGAACAACAGTTGATTGCGCGCTAAGGTCAGCTTGCATGCCCCCAAAAAAGCAGTATCCTTGGCACAGTCCCGCCAAGGTAAAGCCCTCTTGCGTCACGCCATTCGCCGGCATCCTGTCTTCGCCGGCCTCCTGCTCGTTCTATTCCTGACAGCTCAGCTGGCAGCGGCAGCGTACGCCTGTACCGGTAGCCGCTACCAGATGGAAGCCAGCGACACGATGGCGGCCATGACCGAATCCTGTGCGGACATGGCGGCGGACAGTGATGACCACGGCGCTGACCAAAGTGCGCTTTGCCTGGCGCACTGCCAGGCCGATTCCAAGAGTGCCGACCATGTGTCGCCGCAGCTGCCGGCATTCCTGCCGGTGCTGATGAGCGTGATCGAACCCACGCGCGTGGTCCTGGCCGATATCCGCACCGCGCTGCGCGCAGAGGCGGAGGCGCGCGGCCCGCCGCTCCTGAACATCCTTCACTGCAGTTTCCAGACATAGCCTCCTGATCGACGTCCACTCGGTGCTGCCCCGCTAGATTCGGGTAGCTGTCGTCGTTCAGGGAGGCTTTATGCTTTTTCCACGTCGCCTGGCGCTGGCGCTGCTGTGCGCGCCCGCCTTCGGCCTGGCGCTGTCGCATGCCGCGGCTGCGCCATCCGCCCCGTCTCTTTCCCTCGAGGAAACGGTCGCGCTCGCGACCACCCATGCCGGCAATGCCGAATCCTCGCGCGGCGCTGTGGAGGCCGCGGTGCAAATGGCGGTCGCCGCCGGTCAGTTGCCTGATCCGGTTCTCAAGCTCGGCCTCAACAACGTCCCGGTGAACGGGCCGGACCAGTTCTCGCTGAGCCGGGATTTCATGACGATGCGGTCGATCAGCGTGATGCAGGAGTTCACGCGCCCGGACAAGCGCCGCGCGAAGGCGGCGCGCTTTGAAGCCGAAGCGGCCGCCGCCGAAGCGCAGCGCGCGGTCGCGCTGGCCAACGTGCAACGCAATGCGGTGGGGGCCTGGCTCGACCGGTGGTATGCGGAACAGACCGGCGTGCTGCTCGGCCATCATGGCCATCCGATCGAGTTGGCGCTCCAGGCCGCAACGGCTGCGTATCGCAGCGGGCGCGGCTCGCGCGCAGAGGTGCTGGCAATGGAGCTGGAACTGCAAAAGCTGCATGACCGCCTGGACGAAAACCGGACCGCCGTGGCCACCGCGACGCTCAACTTGCAGCGCTGGGTCGGGATCGAAGCCAATCGCCCGCTCTCGGATCGGCCACCACTGGACGTGCCACCAGCCGTCCGGCAACTGGCGCAAGGCGAAGTCGACGCCGTACCTGAACTTGCAGCCGCGCGGCGCCAAGTGGCGCTGGCGGAATCGGAAATCCAGGTGGCGAGGGAAGCCAGGACGCCGGATGTAACGGTCGAACTGATGGTCAGCCAGCGTGGCTCGGCGTATTCCAACATGGGTTCGGTAAACGTGAGCTTCCCGGTGCCGTGGGATCGCGGCAACCGCCAGGACCGCGACGTTGCCGCCAGGCTGGCGCAGGCCAACGAGGCACGCGCCAAATCGGAAATCACCCGACGCAATACCCAGGCTATGGTGGGCGCCAAGCTGGCCGAACTGCAGCGCAATCTGGATCGGCTCAAGCGCTACGACGACAGAACCTTGCCGCTCGCCGCCAGCCAGGCCGATGCGGCCCTGACCGCCTACCGCACCAATACCGGAACGCTGCTTGCCGTCGCCGAGGCCAACCATCGCGTAATCGATACGAAGCTGGAACGGCTCGCCCTGGAGGCGAAAACGGCCAGGTTATGGGCCGACCTGGCCTTCCTGGTTCCGCTGCCGACCGCGCAAACCGAGCCGGCCACCAAGGAGTTCAAATGAAGAAGCAGGCCATTGCGGCGGCAGCGGCGGGCATCGTGCTTCTTGGCGCCGCGCTCTATGGCGCCTACCAAGTTGGCGTTACCCGCGGGACCTCATCAGCGCAGTCGTCGGCGGCGCCGGGCGCAGCCTCCGCGCTCAAGGCTGGCGACACGGATCCGAGCACCGGCAAGAAGATCCTGTACTGGCACGATCCGATGGTGCCCGGCCAGCGCTTCGACAAGCCCGGCAAGTCACCGTTCATGGACATGCAGCTCGTGCCGGTGTATGCGGAAGGGGACGGCAGCGGCGGCAACGGCGTCGTGGTCGACAGCCATGTCGCGCAGAATCTTGGCATCCGCACGGTCGAGGTGAAGCCGAGCCGGCTGAGCGCCGTGCTCGAGGCGCCCGGCAATGTCGCCATCAACGAGCGTAGTGTCCGGGTGATCCAGGCGCGCACCAATGGCTTTGTCCAGCATCTGGCGGTCAAGGCGACGCTTGACCCGGTGCGGCGTGGGCAAGCACTGATGACCTTGTACTCGCCCGACTGGGTCGCAGCGCAAGAGGAGTATCTCGCCGTGTCGCGCATGGCGGGCGGCGAGCCGTCCGACCTGCGCGACACGGCGCGGGCCCGCATGCTCCAGGCCGGCATGACGCCGGGCCAGGTCAGCGCCGTCGAGTCGTCCGGCAAGCTCCAGCCCAATCTGGCCATTGTGAGCCCGGTCGACGGCCTCGTGACCGAGGTTGCGGTCCGTGAAGGCATGACCGTCGCTCCCGGCATGACGCTGTTTCGGCTGGCCGACCTGAGCGAGGTCTGGGTGATCGCCGAAGTCCCGGAGGGGCAGTTGCGCGTCATCGTGCCCGGCCTGGCGGTCAAGGTCACGCCGACAGGCCGGTCGGAACCGCTCCCTGGCAAAGTGGATGCCATCCTGCCGGATGTCAATCCGGCCACGCGCACCACCAAGGTTCGCATTGTCCTGCCCAACCCAGGCAGACACCTGCTGCCGGGAATGTTCGCGACGGTCCGGTTCGACAGCGGCGATCAGGGCGAAGCGCTGGTGATTCCGCTGGAGTCCGTGATCCGTACGGGCCAGCGCTCACTGGTCATGGTCGATGCCGGCAAGGCCGGCTTTGTCGCAACCGAAGTCAAGACCGGCCGCGAGGCCGCGGGCATGGTCGAGGTGCTGTCCGGACTCAAGGCCGGACAGAAAGTGGTCACCTCCGGGCAGTTCCTCATCGATTCGGAGGCCAGCCTGCGTGGCACCACCGAGCGCATGTCGCCGACCCAGGGCGCTTCGGCCCCCGCCGCGCCGGCGGCCGAGCATGAGGGTGTCGGGCGCGTCGAGGCGGTGACGAACGAGGGCCTGACGATCTCGCACGAACCGATTCCTTCGGTACAGTGGGGCGCGATGACGATGGATTTTGCGGCGCCGCCCGCGGGCTTGCCCAAGGCATTCAAGCCCGGCGACCGCGTGCGGTTCCGCTTCCATCTGGATCACGACGGCCTGCCCATCCTGTCTTCGGTCGAGGCGGCCGCCGGCGCCCAGGGAGCCAAGCCATGATTGCCCGGTTGATCCTCGCTTCCATCCGCAATCGCTTCCTGGTGCTGCTGGCCACGGTGATGCTGATCGCATGGGGGCTGTGGGCGGTGCGCAGCACGCCGCTCGATGCCTTGCCGGACCTGTCCGACGTGCAAGTGATCATCCGCACGCCATTTCCGGGCCAGGCGCCGCAGATTGTCGAAAACCAGGTCACCTATCCGCTGACGACGACCATGCTGTCGGTGCCGGGCGCCAGGACCGTGCGCGGCTACTCGTTCTTCGGCGACTCCTTTGTCTATGTGCTGTTCGAGGACGGCACCGACTTGTACTGGGCGCGGTCGCGGGTGCTGGAATACCTGAACCAGGTGCAATCCCGCCTGCCGGCTGCGGCCAAGCCCGCGCTGGGTCCGGATGCCACCGGCGTGGGCTGGATCTACGAGTACACGCTGGTGGACAAGACCGGGCGGCATGACCTCAGCCAACTGCGCGCGTTGCAGGACTGGTTCCTGCGCTTCGAGCTGAAATCGCTGCCCAATGTCGCCGAGGTCGCTTCCGTCGGCGGGATGGTGAAGCAGTACCAGGTGGTCCTGATGCCGGACCGTTTGCGTGCCTACAACCTGTCGCAAGCCAGGGTGCTGGCAGCGCTCAAGGGCGCCAACCAGGAGACGGGCGGCTCGGTGCTCGAGCTGGGCGAGGCGGAGTATATGGTGCGCGCCAGCGGCTACCTGAAGACGCTCGACGATTTCCGGCAGATTCCGCTCGTGACCAGCGCTGCCGGCATTCCGGTGCGGCTGGGCGATGTCGCCACGATCCAGCTTGGCCCGGAAACGCGGCGCGGCATCGCCGAGCTCGATGGCCAGGGCGAGGTGGCAGGCGGCATCATCGTGATGCGCTCGGGCAAGAACGCGCTGGAAACCATCGAGGCAGTCAAGGCCAGGCTTGCCACGCTACAGAAGAGCCTGCCGGCCGGCGTCGAGATCGTGCCCACCTACGACCGCTCGGCGCTGATCAACCGTGCGGTGGAAAACCTGACACACAAGCTGATCGAAGAGTTCATCGTCGTGGCGCTGGTCTGCCTGGTGTTCCTGTTCCACCTGCGTTCCGCGCTGGTTGCCATCATTTCGCTTCCGCTAGGCGTGCTGGCGGCCTTTGTGGTGATGCGCTACCAGGGCGTCAATGCCAACATCATGTCGCTGGGCGGCATCGCCATCGCCATCGGCGCCATGGTCGATGCCGCCGTGGTCATGATCGAGAACGCGCATAAGCATCTGGAACACTGGCATACGGACCACCCCGGACAGGACCTGGGCGGGCACGAGCGCTGGCGCGTGATTGGGGAGTCGGCCGCCGAGGTGGGCCCCGCGCTGTTCTTCTCGCTGCTGATCATTACGCTGTCGTTCATCCCGGTGTTTACGCTGGAGGCGCAGGAAGGCCGGCTGTTCTCGCCACTGGCCTTTACCAAGACCTATTCGATGGCGGCCGCGGCGGGCCTTTCCGTGACGCTGGTGCCGGTCCTGATGGGCTATATGATTCGCGGCAGGATTCCCACGGAGCAGTCCAATCCGCTCAGCCGCTGGCTGATCCGCGCCTATCGGCCGGTACTTGCCAGGGTGCTTGCCTATCCAAAGGCGACCATCGCGATTGCGGCGGTGCTGCTGCTCGCGACCGCCTGGCCGATCCTGCGAATCGGCGGCGAGTTCATGCCGCCCCTCGACGAGGGCGACCTGCTCTACATGCCGTCGGCACTGCCGGGGTTGTCCGCAGGCAAGGCCGCACAGTTGCTGCAGCAGACCGACCGCCTGATCAAGACCGTGCCGGAGGTGGCCACCGTGTTCGGCAAGGCCGGCCGCGCCGATACCGCGACCGATCCGGCGCCGATCGAGATGTTCGAGACCACCATCCAGTTCAAGCCGCGCGACCAGTGGCGTGCCGGCATGACGACCGACAAGCTGGTGGAGGAGCTCGACCGCGTGGTGAAGGTGCCGGGTCTCTCCAACATCTGGGTGCCGCCCATCCGCAACCGGATCGACATGCTCGCCACGGGCATCAAAAGTCCGGTCGGCATCAAGGTGGCAGGCACGGACCTGAAGGAGATCGACCGGCTGGCCACGCGGATCGAAGCAGCCGTCAAGACGGTGCCCGGCGTCACCTCGGCGCTGGCCGAACGGCTGACCGGCGGGCGCTACATCGATGTCGATATCGACCGCATGGCGGCCGGGCGGTATGGACTGAACATCGACGAGGTCCAGAGCATCGTGTCATCGGCCATCGGTGGCGACAACGTCGGGGAAGTGGTGGACGGGCTGGCGCGCTTTCCCATCAACGTCCGCTACCCGCGCGACTACCGCGACTCGGTGGAGCAGCTGCGCAGCCTGCCCATCGTCACCGACCGGGGCCAGCACATTATCCTGTCGGACGTCGCGCGCATCCAGGTGGCGCAGGGACCGCCGATGCTGCGCAGCGAGAATGCCCGCCTGTCCGGCTGGGTGTACGTAGACATCCGCGGACGCGACCTGCGTTCGGCCGTCCACGACATGCAGGTGGCGGTGGCCAAGGCGGTGCCGATGCCGGCGGGCTATTCCCTCAGCTGGTCGGGACAGTTCGAATACCTGGAGCGCGCCACCGCGAAGCTGAAGGTAGTGGTGCCGTTCACGCTGCTGATCATCTTCGTGTTGCTGTACCTGGTGTTCGGCCGTCTCGATGAAGCGCTGCTGATCATGGGCACGCTGCCTCTCGCGCTGATCGGCGGATTCTGGCTGCTCTATCTGCTGGGCTACAACCTGTCGGTGGCCGGCGTCGTCGGCTTTATCGCCCTGGCCGGCGTGGCGGCGGAGTTTGGCGTCATCATGCTGCTCTACCTGAAGCAGGCCTGGCGCGAACGCGAAGACCGCGGCGAAACCAGTGTGCCTGCGTTGCTCGATGCGATTCAGGAAGGAGCCGTGCTGCGGGTCCGCCCCAAGGCCATGACCGTCGCCGTGATTCTCGCCGGCCTGCTTCCGATCATGTGGTCGCACGGCACCGGCTCGGAGGTCATGCAGCGCATTGCGGCCCCGATGGTGGGCGGCATGGTCACCGCGCCATTGCTTTCGCTGTTTGTCGTGCCGGCGGTGTACTTGCTGATCCGCAGGCGCCAGACCGCCCCGACCTCACTTTCCACCCAACCCTCACTTCAGGAGGAATCACGATGAAATACGCCAGGACTCTTGTCATCATTTTGTCTGCGCTCGCGGCTGCGCCGGCCGCCTTCGCAGCGGGATCGATGGGCGGCATGGACATGAAAGGCATGGAGACGAAGCCTTCTGCCGGAAGTCAGCAGGCACCCCACCCCGTTGCGGCAACGATCATGAAGCTCGATGCGAAGGCCGGGAAAGTCACGCTCAAGCATGGCCCCATCGCCAACCTCGGCATGTCCGCCATGACCATGGCGTTCCCGGTCAAGGATCGCGCTTCGCTGAAGGACTTCAAGGAAGGCGATTCGGTGCTCGCCACCTTCGACACGGTGGATGGCAAGCCCACCATTGTGGACATGCGCAGACCATAAGGCGGTGAGGCGGTGCCTGTTCACCGCGCGGTCGGGGCGTTGGGCGCTGCGCAAGCAGGCGGGTTAGAGGCAGGCCGACAGGGCTGGCATGCCGCCAGCGTCTGCCGGATGCCCTCGGCGTACGGCGTCTTGCGGATCGGTCCGATCAGCCGTTGTAGCGCGGCATCGTCCAGGATCAGCGGATCGTCCATCAGGTAGTGCATCTCGACCAGTTCGCGCATGAAAGGGTTAAACAGCCCGAGCAAGCGCAGCATGCCCTTGCCGGCGATGCGCAGCTTCAGCTTGCGGCCGGTCTGCCGCTCCATGTGCGACACCAGTTCGCGCTGCGTCGTGACACCGGCGCCGGCCAGGTGCCAGGCCCTGCCGAAGGCCGCGGGCGTGTCGGCCAGGCGGACGACGACCGGACCGACGTCCGGCACATAGACGAACTCGTGCGGCGCGTCGATCGGTCCGATCAGGTCCGCGGTGCCGCCACATGCGGCAGCCTGCGCGGCGCGGTGCAGCAGGCTGGCCTGCACGCCCGGGCCGTAGAAGTCGGGCAGCCGCAGCACCGTGGCGCGGATGCGGCCGGCTGCGTCCGCCTGCATCAGCAGGTCTTCCTGTGCCTTGCGCATGCGGCCCTTGAAGGTATGCGGCGCGCGCGGGTGGTTCTCGCTGACCGGATTGCCGCCCTGCACGCGTCCATACGGGTAGACCGTGCCGATCAGGACGAATTGCCTGACCCCCGCGGCGATCGCGCCCTCCAGTGCCTTGCGCAGCAGTTCCGGGTGCAGGTCGAAGCGCCAGTAGTCGACGCCGACCATGTAGACCAGCGTGTCGATGCCGCTCGCCGCGGCCCGGACGGAGGCCGGCGAGCCGGGATCCCAGGTGACGATCTCGGCCAGCGGGTCGGTCCCGAAGGCCTGGCTTAGGCGCGTCGCATCGCGGCCAACCACGCGGTATGGCTGGCCCCGGCTTGCCAGCGCGGCGGCAACGCTTTTGCCGATGGCGCCGGCGGCACCGAAGAGCGCGATCCTGGACATGGGGTTCTCCTTTGCATGGGTGACTGCCGTGGTCTGATGCGGGCCAGTTTGCGGCCATCCTGGCAAAAAGAAAATTATCTATAATCGGCTGGTCGCTAAACAAAAACGTATAGCATGGCCGTCGACCCGAACTGGGAGTGGTACCGCACCTTTCTCCACGTGCTGGAAACCGGCTCGCTTTCGGCCGCCGGGCGCGCCATGGGGCTGACGCAGCCGACCGTCGGCCGTCATATCGACAGTCTCGAGGCTGCGCTGGGCCTCAAGCTCTTCACGCGCTCCTTCGACGGCTTCGCCCCCACCGACGCCGCGCACACGCTGCAGCCCTATGCCGCCGGACTGGCCGCCACGGCCGCGGCCATGCGGCGCGCCGCCAGTGGTCACGGCGCCGGCGTGCGCGGCACGGTGCGGCTGTCGGCGAGCGAAGTCGTCGGCGTCGAGGTGCTGCCACCGATCCTCGCCGCACTGCGCGAAGCCCACCCGGCGCTGGAGATCGAGCTGGTGCTGTCGAACCGCGTCGACGACCTGCTGCACCGCGAAGCCGATATCGCCGTGCGGATGTTCCGGCCCGAGCAGGATGCGCTGGTGGCGCAGCGCATCGGCGGCATCGAACTGGGGCTGCATGCGCATGAGCGCTACGTGGCCGCGCACGGCGTGCCGCAATCGCTGGAGGACCTGGCGCGGTTTGCCGTGATCGGTTTCGACCGAGAGACGCCGTTCATCCGCCGCTTGCTGGAGCGCTTTCCGGCCTTGTCGCGCCAGCGCCTGGCCTTTCGCGCCGACAGCGACCTGGCCCAGCTGGGCGCGATCCGCGCCGGATTTGGCATCGGCGTGTGCCAGTCCGCGCTGGCGGCGCGCGAGCCGCGGCTGGTCAGGGTGCTGCCCAGCGAGTTTTCCGTGGCAATGGATACCTGGGTAGCGATGCATGAGGATTTGCGCGCCAGTGCGCGCTGCGCGGTGACCTTTGCCGCGGTGGTGGCCGGGCTGCGTGGCTACGCCGAAGGGACGTAGCCGCCGCGCCGATGGGCCGTGCTGCGGCATCATCCGCGTCAGGCGCAAGCTTGCGGCCGGGGCGTTATCTCGAACCACCGGCCACTACTGCCCCATAAGCATCAAATCCAGATTCTGCACCGCAGCGCCCGATGCACCCTTGCCAAGATTGTCGAACACCGCGGACAGCAGCACATGCCCGTTTTCGGCGTTATGAAATACGCCCAGCTGCATGTCGTTCGTACCGTTCAGCGCTTGCGGATCCAGATGCGTTAGGGCGCCCGATTCGTGCAGCGGCAAGACCCGTACGTGAATTGCCCCGGCATAGTGGCGCGCAAGGCAGGCGTGCAACGTGGCGCCATCCATGCCGGGCGCCAGTTGCCGCAACGCCAGCGGCACCGTCAGCACGATGCCCTGGCGGAACGCTCCGTACGCCGGGACGAAAATGGGACGCTGCGCAAGGCAGGCGTGCTGCTGGATCTCGGGCGCGTGCTTGTGCGCGAGTTCCAGGCCGTAGACCTGGTATGACGGCGCATCGGCGGCTCCCGGCCCCTCATATTCATCCACGCCGGCACGCCCACGTCCGGAGTAGCCCGATACCGCGTGCACGCTGATCGGGTAATCGGCCGGTATGAGCCCGGCCTGTGCCAGCGGACGCAGCAGGCCAACTGCACCGGTCGGATAGCAGCCGGGATTGGTGACCCGGGATGCGTTGGCAATCCGCTCAGCCTGCCCCGGCGCCATTTCCGGAAACCCGTAGGTCCAGTCCGCGTGTGTGCGATGCGCGGAGCTGGCGTCGATCACCCGGACGGCGGGATTGACAATGGCGCCCACTGCCTCGCGCGCGGCGGCATCCGGCAAGCAGAGGATGGCGATATCGCAGCCGTTGATGGCTTCTGCGCGCCGCCGCGCATCCTTGCGCTCCGCAGCCGGCAGTGTGAACAACCGGAGGTCGGTCCGGTTGCGCAGCCGCTCGTGGATCTGCAGCCCGGTGGTGCCTTGGTCGCCGTCGATAAACACTACGGGAGAGCTCATGGGTGGTTGACTCCGCTGCCTGTAGGGTTGAACAAGTAAAACCGAGACCCTATGTTGCGCGGGCGACTAGAATAGGTAAAGTTGAATTTCATAACCATGACATTCAGCTTTCCTGAATTGGGATTTCGTCATGCGAGAGATCAGCCTGGACCGCTTGCGCACTCTGGTCGCCGTTACCGACCGTGGTTCCTTTGCCGATGCGGCGCGCGCCTTGCACCTGGCGCCGCCAACGGTCAGCCTTCACATCGCCGAACTCGAAGACCGCATTGGGTCTCCACTGCTGATACGCAAGCGCGGGCATGTGGGACCGACGCCTATCGGCGCGGTGCTGGTGGAGCGCGCGCGCCGGCTGCTGGCAGACGCGGAGCAGGCGCTGGACGATATTCAACGCCAGGTAGACGGGCTCGAAGGGCGTGCGCGTATCGGCGCTTCAACGGGCGTGATCGCGCACTTGCTGCCGCAAGCGCTGGAGATCTTGCGCGAGCGCCATCCCGCCATCGACGTCCAGATTGCTGTGCATACTTCGGAAGAAACGCTGTCCCGGCTGGTGGCTGGAACGCTGGATATCGGGGTGGTCGCGCTGCCTCAGCCGCCGGTGGCCGGACTGGTGATAAAGCCCTGGCGCCGCGACCCGGTGATGGCCTTTGTGCCGGCGCACTGGCGGTGTCCGGCCCGCGTTACCCCCGCATGGCTCGCCGCCCAGCCGCTCATTCTCAATGACGCGACCACGCGCCTGTCGCGCCTGACGGCGGAGTGGTTCGCGACCGGAGGACAGCACCCGGCGCCGCGCATACAACTCAACTACAACGACGCGATCAAGAGCCTGGTAGCGGCAGGCTATGGCGCGGCGCTGTTGCCCCATGAGGCCACGACGCCATTGCCCGACAGTCGCATTGTCATGCGCCCGTTGCGGCCTGCGTTGTGGCGACGGCTCGGTATTGCCCATCGTGCCGGGTACGTGGAGCGCTCCACGCAACACGTGCTGGATGTGTTGTGGGATTTGCGATTGCCGTAGGCGCAAGCGGAACCAACGCGGGTCTTGCCACTTCCCCGCCGCCAGTAACGCCGCGGCATCTCAGTCTTAAATTAACTTCATATTGCCTGCCCCGCCGCCGCTGACTAGTATTCTGAGACAAAAAACAAAGGGGGGCTTCCATGCGGCCATTTCAAGTTTCCCTCGCAGCCAGGCGCTGCTCCGGCAACTGGCTGCCGATCCTGCCCTACGCGCCCGCGTCGTCACGCTGCCGACGCCCTCATCGCTACCGACACCCCCAACCCGCCGCCTGATCCAGGCCGGCGGCGCCGCGGCGCATGGCAGGCGCGATAGCGCGCGCGCACCGCAGCCCCGCTGCCGCTGATCTCCCTTTCGTGCGGGGGCAAGATGCGCGTAGTGCTGTATCACGACGATCGTGCCAGGCTCGAGCGCGATTTGCACGAGCATGGCGTGCCCGGCCATCTGCCGCTGGACGAGAACGCACGCGGCATGCTGGCCGTGCTGGTGGTGGCCGACGGCAATCGCGTCACCGAGGCGGCGCAGCGCTGGTTGCGCGCCGAGCCGCGTGCCGACGCCTTTATCGCCGGCTGCACCGCCGCCACCCGCTGCCATTGCATTCCGGAGGCATGGTGGCCCGCGGCGCTGTGCGATCTGGTCTGTGCCCCGGACCATGACGCGCTGCTGACCGAACTGGCCTCGCGGCTGTGCCGCCTGGCCGAGATCGAGGACGTGCTGGATGCGCCGTGGTTGCGCGAGCGCGCCGTCGGCGATTCGCCGGCATGGCGCGCGACCTTGCGCGCGGTGGCGCAGGTGGGCCGCTATGGCCGCGGCACCTGCCTGCTGCTGGGCGAAAGCGGCTGCGGCAAGGAGTTGCTGGCGCGGCTGATCCACGATCTCGATCCGGAGCGTCATCGCGCCCCCTTCGTGGTGGTCGATTGCACCACGCTGAGCCCGGAGCTGTCGGGCAGCGAGCTGTTCGGCCATGCCAAAGGCGCCTTCACCCATGCCGTATCGGCACGCGACGGTGCGGTGGCGATGGCGGATGGCGGCACCTTGTTCCTCGATGAAGTGGGCGAGCTGCAGTTGCCGTTGCAGGCGCGCCTGCTGCGCGTGATCCAGGAGCGCATGTACAAGCGCGTGGGCGAGGATAGCTGGCGCAAGTCGGATTTCCGGCTGACGTGCGCGACCAACCGCGACCTCGAGGCCGAGGTGCAGGCCGGCCGCTTTCGCAGCGACCTGTACTTCCGCATTACCCAGTGGATCGTGCGCGCGCCCACGCTGGCCGAGCGCCGCGAGGATATCCCGCTGCTGGTGCGGCATTTCCTCGCGGAGAGCCTGGGCGGCACCGGGCCGGGCCTGCCGCTGGTGATGCCGGAGGTCATGCATTACCTGGCAACGCGCGATTACCAGGGCAATGTGCGCGAACTGCGCAACGTGGTGTCGCGCCTGGCCGAGCGCCAGCGCGGCTTCCAGGTGATCAGCACCGGCGGGCTTGACGGGCCCGTGCCGGAGATGCGGACCGGGCTGGCGGCGGACATCGTCAACCCCTGGCCGGAAGCGCTGCGGCATGCCATCGAAGGCGCGCTCGACGCCGGGCTCGGCCTCAAGCATATCGGCCAGATCGCCGAGTCCATGGCGGTGCAGGTGGCCGAGAGCCGCCACGGCTGCACCAGCCGCGCGGCGGAGCTGCTGCAGGTCACGCCGCGGGCGCTGCAGTTGCGGCGGCAAGTGCGGCCATCGCCGTCGGCGTGATGCGCTGGCCGCTGCGCGCGTTGCTTCGGATGCGCGCTTGCGCCGGCACCACTACCCGCGCCAGCAGGCGCAACGCATTGCCGCCCGCCATGCGCGCAAACGCTTCGGGCGTGGGACGCAAGGCGCGCAGCTTGGCCAGCTCCAGGCCGGGATGCAGCCACGGGCCATCGGAACCGAACAGCAGCTTGCCGGGGCCGGCGCGCCGGAACGCTTCTTCCAGCACATCGAAACGCCGCACGCCCGAGGTATCGGCAAACAGGTTCGGGTAGCGCGCAATCAGGTCCACCACTTGCCGCTGCGCCGCCCAGTCATCGGCAAAACTGCCCAGGTGCGCGAACACGAACGCCACCTCGGGATGCGTCTGCGCCAGCAGGCGCAGCGCACCGGTCTCGCCGCCGGGGTCGTACAGCACCGGCAGGCGCCAGCGGCGCGCGGCGTCGCAGACCTGCCGGTGGATCGGGGCATCGTGCCGATGCACCTTGATGCCGCGCAGGCCCAGCCGCAGCACGGCTTCGTCGATCATGCGATGCACGCGTTCCCGGTCGCGCTCGGCATGGAGCATGGCAAAGCCGGTAAAGCGCGCCGGATCGGCGCGCGCCAGCGCCGCCACATCGCGGTTGCCACGCACGTAGTCCGACTGGAACACGGGCAGCAGCACCGAATGCGCGATGCCGGCCTGCCGCGCGCGCCGGACATAGTCGGCCAGCGGCGCGGTGGTGTCCCACGGGCCCGTCATGCCGTCGCCCTGCCCGGCATGGACGTGGAAATCGACGATCATCGCGACAGCTCGAAGCGCTGGCCGGGCCCGTACTGCAGGTCATTGCCGGCGCCGAGGATGCCGGCCGGGACCAGGTTGCGGATCGACAGGCCACTGCCGACGGTGACGGTGCCGCGCAGCTTGTCATTGGCCAGCGCGAAGCCCTGGTTGGCAAGCGTGCGCACGATGGCGTGCTCGACCGCGGCCCGCTCGCCGGCACTGGCGACGTTGGCGGTCCATACCGTCAGCGGCGGCGCGCACTGGCACGAGGCACCGGCGCGCGCGCTGCCCTGGCGCGCGTGGTACCAGCCATGCACGCCCAGCCGCGCCGGCAGGCTGGCCGCCGTGCCGACATAGACCGGCGTCGCACCGCGCTGGAACAGGTAGACGCCACCGCCGCGCGTGGCGCGCGCGGCGGCGTCCAGGCTCGGCCAGCGGCGCCATTGCAGCGTCACGTTGGCAGATTTGGGGGCGGATTCGAACGCCAGTTCCGCCAGCGCCGGCGCGGCTTCGTACCGGCTTGGCGGCGCGCGCCACCGGTCCAGGCTCAGGCCCACCAGCGACAAGCGCCCCGCCTGCCGCCGGGCCAACAGGCAGGCACGGCAGCACGCGCCGCCGTACCCGTCGCCGCGATCCAGCCGGCTCTCATATCGCGCCGTGCCGCGGCGCGAGGGCGTGCCGATGCGCCGTGCGCGCGCCACCAGCTGGCGCAGGTCGGTCAGCAGTGCCTGCGGCGGCGTGCCGGCCGGATAGCGGCGCACCTCCGCCAACAGCCGCAGCAGCCGGCGCATGCGCCACGGCGCCAGTTCCAGTGTTTCACCTTCCGCAGTCTTGAACATGGAAGCTCTCCCGATAGGCCGGCGGCGCACGTCCGCGCGGCACAGCCGGCTGGCCCGCCAGCAAGGCAAGCGCCTGCAGCAGGCCGTCAATCTCTTGCGGCGCATGGCTGGCGCGCACCGCCACCGCCACGGCGCAGCGGCCTTCGGCCTGCCGCAGCAATGCCGTGCGGAACCCTGCGGCCCGCAGCCCCGCGTGCAGCGCACGAGTGCGCTCGGGCGACCCCAAGCGCAATTGCTGCATGGGGTGCAGCGGCATGCTGATTTGCAGGTCGGGCAGGCGGTGCTGCGCCAGCCAGCGCAAACCCCGCCGCAGGCGCCGCACCCGCTCGAGCAGCGCCGCCCGCAGCGCGTCGCCGTCGCAGCGGTTGCGCGCCAGCGCGTTCAGCCCGGCCAGCAGCGCGGCCTGCGAGGCAGCGCTGCAATGCGCCTGGGTCGGGCCGTCGCGGGCGATCTCGCCCACCAGCGCGGCGGGGCCGCACAGCGTGGCCAGCGGCGCGCCGAAGGCCTTGGCCCACGATGCCAGCAGCAGCACCGGCTCGGCGGGCGCCAGGCCCGCGTAGCGCAGCAGCCCGCCGCCGCCACTGCCCCACGGATGAGCCGGGCCGGGTTGCGCGCCGGCCAGTCCCAGCAGCTGCGTGTGGTCGACCACCACCAGGCCGCCACGCTCGCGCACCAGCGCGAGATAGCGGCGCAGCGCCACCGGCGCGCCTTCGCGGCGCGTGCCGTCGGTCACGACGGCGGGAGGTCGCGTGCCGGTGCCCTGGCGCAGTCGCCGCGCGAGATCGGCCAGATCGGCATGGCGGAACGGCGTGACCGTGGCCCCCAGCCCGCGCACCCGCTCCAGTCCCCAGCGCATGACCGGATAGAGCGTGTCGTCGGCCACCAGCGCATGCGTGCGACCGAGCCGGTCGAACAGGTCGAGCGACAGGTGCAGCGTCGACGGCCCGGCCAGGCCCGCCTCGCAGCCTTGCAGCGCCGCCGCCTGCGCCGCGAGCGTGCCGGCCAGCGGCGACACGGCCAGCGCGGCGGGCGTGCCGGTGGTCAGCGCCGCATAGCTGCCCAGTTGCGCGGCGGCATGCGACATGCCCAGGTAGAGCGCGGACGCGAAATCGATCATGGCCGCCTGCCTCTCCGCTTGCCTTGCCGTCATCGCCCTGCCACGGTGGAGAGCCCGGCCGCGCCGGCCCCCACCGCAGTCCCGTCAGGCCACCCGCGTGTTGCGGTGTTCCTGCAGCCGACGCAGCAAGTGCATGCCCGGCACCTGCACGTCGACCGGCTCGGCACCGATGTCCACGCCGGTGACGGCCCGGTACGAATGGATATAGGTCTGGATCTCCGGGCGGAAATACGCCGCCCAGTTCGCCGCGTTCGACGGATCGGTGACCGAATTCCAGTCGCTCCAGCGGATCGACGACACGATCTGTTCGCCGGTGGTGGCCAGCTGCCAGAACTGGTACGTGTTGGTATCGCCCCACCCCTGCAGCTTGCGCATGCTTTCCACCGAGTGCATCCACGGCTCGGGATAAGCGATCATCGAGCGCCGCGGCAGGAACTCGCGGAATTCCGGCCGCGCCAGGATCCACTGCTGCATCATCATCTCGATGCGCGAGGTGGTCGGCAGGTCGCCGAACTGGTTATGCGCGCCCTCGGACAGGATCAGGTGCACCTCGCGCAGCGCGTTCAGCAGCGGGAAGCCATCCGGCACCACGGTGGTATCGTCGGCCTGCCGGAAGAACGGCACGCACAGGTTCAGCAGCGTATGGAACGCACCCAGGAACTTGCTGCGGTTGTCCGCCGGCTGGATGCGCGGCACCGCGCGCCCGAACAGCCGGAAGCCATACTCGTGCAGGTACTCGGCCGCGCGCCGCTCGATCGGCAGCCGATGCTGCTCGTCCTGTACCCAGCCCCAGATGATGTTGCTCACCGGCCGCAGCGGGTCCAGCTCGAGCTGGTTGAGCGGATCCCTGGGCCCCCCGGACAGGTTCTGGAAGCGGCGCGAGATGGCGTTCATGGTCTGCACCAGCTGCAGCTCCTCCATCCAGTAGCTCCAGATCAGTTCGATCAGCGGCGGCGCGCTCAGCTTGGCCGAGAGGTCGTTGTTCCAGTGCTGCAGCCACAGGCAGCCGTCGCCGCACGGGCCGTCGTCGCGCGGCACCAGCTCGCGCGAACTCGACAGCGGCTCGGCGAGATCCGCGGCGGCATGTGTGGAGGGATGTTCCGCCGCACCGGAACGCGCCATGGATTCGCGCATGCCGTCGACGGTGCGCCCCGCCTCGGTACCCTGCAGGCCCTGCACCACGCGCTCCAGGTAGGGCAGCGTCGGCGACGCGCCCTTGCCGAAATACTGGCCGGCGATCTTCTGCACATGCGCCGATTCCAGGTTCAGTCCGAGCCGCTCATTGGCCAGAGCGATCGCCGCGTTGTCGGTCCTGAGCAGCGTGGCGATGGTGCCGCTGTCGCGCGCGGAGGGCACCACGGCACCCCAGGTCACCACGAAGGCCTCGGTGGCCACCTTCAGCGCGCGGTAGGCATCGGTGTCGGAGAACGGCAGGAAGCGGCGCCGGCTCAGCCGCGCGGCTTCGTCGTACAGCGCCGGGCCGTCGGGTGCGCCCGCGCGGGCCGGCAGCGGGCTGGTGCCGAAGAACAGCAGGTCCACCTGGCGCGCGTAGTTCTGCCAGCTCAGCATGTCGGCGTTGCGCTTGATCAGCAGCCACAACGCCCAGTCCGCCGTCAGGTCGCGCGAGGTGCGCTTGAGGCTGATGGCCGGCTCGCGGTAGTCCTTCACGCCCACCGGGCCGGAACGCGCCCCGATCGGGTCGAATTCGGCGGCGCTCGTATCGTCGCTTCGGGGTTGGGCATCGTCATCGGCGTCAGGGCGCGGTGGTGCCTTCAGGTGGCCCGGCACGGTGACCTCGCGCCGGCTACCCAGCCTGGCCGCGGCGGCGTACAGCATCTCGTCCGGGACGCCCAGCCCCGCCAGCTTGTGCATCGTGTGCGCCACTTCCTTGAGCGCCGCGCGCAGCCCCTCTTCCCCGGCTCCCCAGGCTTCGGAGGGCCCGACGCGGATCTCCAGCCTGGTCTCGCTACCGGGCTTGAGGCGCAGCTGCTCCATCTCGCGCGGCTCGCCTTCACGGGCGTACACCTGCAGCTTCAGGTATTTCTGGCCTTCGGCCAGCCTGGTGAAGTCATAGTGCCAGTCACCGTCGGTATTGCCCGTCGGCACCAGCGCGTACTCCACGCGACCCGACTCCGTGTTCGTGTTCATCACGTTCTCCTTCAGCAAATCACGCGTAGGCCGCGACCGGCATGCGCAGCGGCTGCCGTCGTTGGTTCAGCGCCTCGCTCAGCTGCGCGCTGCCGGCGCTCCAGGGCAGATAGCCGGCCAGTGCCCAGCGCTGCAGCAAGGCCGAGATGGTGCGTAGCTCGACGTCCGGCGCCAGCAGGCCGCTGTAGCGGGCCTGCCCCAGCACCGCGAACGCCAGCGTCGGGGTATCGGCCAGGTACTGGTGCGGGCGCGACCGCACCAGGCGCCAGAGCCGCAACAGGTTGGCGGGGTCGCGGCCGGGCAGCCGCAGCGCCTGGCCCAGCGTGCGCCCGCCCAGCCGCGGCGCGCGCAACGCCAGCAGCCTGTCGACGAACGCCGGGATCGACTGGTCCAGCTGCGCAAACGCGCGCCGTTGCGCGGCGCTCATCTGCCAGCGTGGGTAGAGCCGCTCCCACACCTGCTCGAGCGCATCCCATTGCGGGTGCGGATACAACGCCCGCCCCATCGCCACGGACAGCTTGACGCGGATCCACGGCGCCGGATGCGGGTCGTCGAGGTTGATGCGCAGCACGAAGGCGCGCGGCAGGCTCACCACGCTCATCAGCCCGCACGTGGCGGTGATGCCCACCCGCGACACCGCCCACAGGTCGGCAACGATCTCGCTGATCCAGCGTTCCCAGGCGCGCCAGACCTGCGGCGGCGCCGCCGATGCAGGCATAGCGCCGGCACCGCCGGACACCAGCCGCAGCCGCCGCTGGCCGTCGCCCGCGGCGGCACGGCGGTACGCATTGGCCAGGTCCAGCAGCGCGGCCGCCTGGTGCCCCACCTCGTGGAACAGGGACGCCGCCAGGCCGGTGCCGACCATGCGCTCGCGCGGCATGCGGATCACTGCCACGGGATTCGCGCCACCGCCCGGCAAGCGCGTGCGCGCCCGCCGGATCGCGCCGCCATGGCCGCGTTCGACATAGCAGATCACCTGCGGCAACGCGATCGCCACGCCGGGCTGCCGCAGGCCGTCGCGCGCGGCCACGTCCAGCCCTGCCAGCCATACGCCGGTGCCATGCTGGCTGCGCTGCGTCAGCACTTCGGCAAAGATCTCGAAATGCGTCAGCGCGGCGTGGAAATACAGCTTGAGCATGGCGTAGCGCCGCTGCGCGCGGGCCACCGCGGCGGGCTCGGGCCGCGCCGCGCGCAGTGCGCTCAGGAAGCGCGCAATGCGCCGCCGCAACTGGTGCCGCGCGGCCTGCATATGCCGCTCGATGGCACCCATGGCCTCGTCGCTGATATTGGCGGCGGGCACCATCGGCATCTGCAGCGCGTAGGGCAGCTGCGCGTCCAGGCGGGCGCGGATGCCGAGCACCTCCTGTTCCAGCAACCGCAGGGCGTGGGCGCAAGCGTTCATGACGGCGGCCTCGGAGTCGTGGCGCGAAGGTCGAAAGCGGATGGGGACGGCTCAGAACATCGGCCGTGGCGGTGCCAGGTACAGGATCAGCGCGCGCCCGTTGCGCGAGCGCCGCCACTGCCCGCCCATCGGCAGCGCCGCCGCACCTACGCCCGCACCTACGCTCCCTTGCGCGGCCACACCGTTGCCGCACGACGGGCACGACACCGCGCCGCCGTTGCCATAGCCCGCAGAGTTCGCATACGGCGCGCGCATCGCCGCGGCCAGGCTGGCCACCGGCTGTGCCGCAGTGCCGCCGGCCGCCGGCCCGAAAATCGGCGGCGTACCCATCTGCCGTGCCGCCGCCACGCCGTTCTGCGAAATCGTGCGCATGGCCGGCAGCAGGCCCGGCGCCACCTGGCGCGCGGCCTGCAGGAACGCCGCGCGCGCGGCGCGCGACGGCGGTACGTTGCGCGGCATGGTCAGCAGATTGCGGGTGGCCTGCTGGCCGATGCGCACCACGCGGCGCGCTACCTCGAACTCGCGGTCCTCGTTGCTCAGGCCTTCCAGCTCCAGGCCGAGCGCGCTGCCGGCCATGCTGGCCAGCTTGCCGCCGATCGCGCCGCCCGCGCCGGGCACCACCAGGTTGCCGAGCGCGCTGCCCACCACCGGCAGCGCCGCCTTGGCCGCCGAACGCAGGATGCCGCCCAGCGCCTTGCCCGCCGACGACCTGGCAAAGCTGCTGGCGGCGCGTCCCACCGAACGCACCAGGCCGCCCAGGAACTGCTCCATTTCCTGTTCGCTGTTGACGGCCAGCAACTCGGCCGCGAGTTCCATCTCCTGCATCTCGCCGGAGACCTCTTGCTCGAACTCGTTCTCGAATTCGCCTTCACCCTCGAATTCGCCTTCGAACTCCGTCGCCATGCCGCCGAGTTCCTGCCCCAGCTCGCCAGCCTCCATCAGCTCCGAGGCCAGTTCCTGTTCGAGCTCGTTGTAGCCGGTACCCCAACCGCCCGGCCTGGAAGTCCCGATATCGTGCATTTGCAGCTCCTTTCAGGTTAGGTTGGCGAGCCGCAGCGGAACTCGCGTAGCCACGTTGTGCACGCGCCGTGCCAGCCCGCAGCAAACGTGCAAGTCCCTGAAAAGGCGAGATATTCGGAAAGTCCACCAGGGCCGGCGGCGAACCGCGCTTCGCGCGGGGCCGGCTGGCGGGACGGGATCAGGCGAAGCGTGCTTCGCCGCCCGGGCGGCAGTTTGCAAGCCGGGATCGGCGGGGTAATGCCGTTCAGTTAACCACCGTCGTTCCCGCGCAGGCGGGAACCCAGTGACTTTGAAAGACGCTGGATTCCCGCCTGCGCGGGAATGACCGGTAGTGCGGATGGCGGCAGCAGATCCTGCCGCCATCCGCTCAGCCTACTTGACGCAGGCGAGGTTCACGGCGAGGCCGCCCCAGTCGGTAGCCTGGTTGTTGTCGACCTGCACCTGCAGCTTGTCGCCATGGGTGACCGTCCCGGCCAGCACTTCCTTGCCGCAGCTCTGCTGGCCATTGGTGATCTTGCAGCTCAGGTCGTTGAGCTGTGCAAGCGTCACCGAAGCCCCGGAACCGCTCACCTTGTGCACCGAGATGTCGAGCGTGCCCTGCACCTTGCCCAGCGTGCTCGCGGTGAGCGTGACGCGCGTGCAATCGTAGGGGATCACGACGCCGAAGTCCGACGGCAACGCGACCGCTCCGCCGGCGCCGGTCATGGCATAGCGGCCGCGGCTGAGCGTATCCGGCACGTTGAAGTTGCCGTTGTAGACGGTGCCGTTAGCCATGGTCACGCCCGTCGTCGGCCACTTGCCGTCCTGCTTGGGCCCGTACATGGTCCATGTGGTGGTGTCGAAATAGAAGTCGCCGTTCACGCCGATGTCGTCGGTCGGCGCGCCGCTGCCATACAGGACCTGGCCGCCATTGCCGACCGTGGTGCCACCCGTGCCGCCCGTGCCGCCCGTGCCGCCGCTGCCTGATCCGCCGCTCAGCGTGACCCCTGCCGGCCACACGCCATCGGCCTTCGGCCCGTACAGCGTCCAGGTGCTGGTGTCGAGGTAGTAGTCGCCGTTGTTGCCGAGGCCGTTGTCCGGCGCACCGGTTCCGGTCAGGACCGCGCCGCCGCTCGGTGGCGGTGTGCCGGTGGCGCTGCCGAGCGGCACGCCCGCGGGCCAGGTGCCGTTCGCCTTGGGCCCGAACAGCGTCGAGGTGGAGGTGTTGATGTAGTAATCGCCGTTGTTGCCGACACTGTCGGTCGGATCGACCGAGCCGGACAGGATGGTGTTGCCGGCCGCGCCGGTATTGCCGCCCGGACCCGCCAGCGAAACCCCTGCGGGCCACACGCCATTGGCCTTGGGGCCGAACATCATCCACGTCACGGTGTTCAGGTAGTAATCGCCGTCCTTGCCGACCTCGGGCCCCGGGTCGGTGGTGCCGGACAGCATGGCACTGCTGGTCGCCGCAGCCGGCGCAGGCGCGGGCGACGACGGCGTGGTGGGTGTGGCGGGCGAGGTGCCGGCAGAAGTGCCTGGCGAAGTGCCTGTCGAAGTGCCCGGGCCCGCGCTGGCGCTGGCGGGGGTCGAGTCGCCCCCTCCGCCACCGCCGCAGCCGGCGAGCGTGATGACAAGGCAGGCGAATGGCACGGCGGCCAGCTTGATGTGGGCGTTTTTCATGGGCTCCCCTTCCTCGGACTCTGCGGTCGTAAAGGTCGACGGCTTGGAAGGCGCCGTCGATGAACCCAATCTAGGTGGCGGAATTTGAATGGAAAATCGGTTCTATGGATGAGCCGGCAGATCGCCAGGGCGCAGCCCCCGCCAAAATCATCGGCAAAAGTATGTGTCCGGGATGAAACGCTGCGGGGGACGTGTCGCCGCACGCGTTGTCGCCGGCGATCTCACTGGCTTTTTTTGACCGCTTGTTTTCTCCCCTCTCCCGCATTCGGGAGGGCGGGGGTGAGGGCCGGCGGTGGCAATAGCGACGCCCTTCACTTCATTGACTCTCCCGCCCTCACCCCAGCCCTCTCCCGCAAGCTGTATGGACCGGGGACATGGGTAACACATGTGCCAGGACATGGGTAACAGTCCAGTCTCCAGTTTAATTGGCCTCCTGTAGGTCTATTGTGGCCACCTTCTGATGGCAGAAGTAGACATCAAAGGTGCCGTCCAAATCCACGCGAGGGCGCAGCGCTACGGGCGTTCCGACCAAGGCTCGTCCGACCCGGAACGTCTTTCCTCGGAAGCAGATGCGCCCGCCGTCGCCTACCTTTCGCACGATGTCATCGCTGCCGTACTCGATAGGCGGGAGCTCGCGCGGCATCGTCCGTGGACTAGGCGCATAGCGGCTTGCGGGTGTCTCCATATCCAGGGCGTGGTGTGGGCGCTTGAAGTTGTACACGTGGCGCCAATGGCTGAAGTGATGCTGCGCATCGTCCAGATCCCGGAAGCGCTGGTTGGCCAACAGCTCTGCCTGCATGGTTCGATGGAAGCGCTCGTCCTTACCGTTGGTCTGCGGATGGCGAGGTCGGCTATGACTGAGCCGCACCCCCAGGCGGATCAGCCAAGCACCCAACGTGGTAAGTGCACGGGGCACTGGAGAACCCCAGGGCGGGCCGTTGTCTGCATTGATGCGCTCGGGCAGCCCATAGCGCGCAAAAGCCTTCTCTAACGCTTCCTGTACGGATTCAAACTGTTCGTTGCCCAAGGCCCTGAGCAGCACATTGAACCGGGAGTGATCGTCCAAGACCGTGAGTGGGTGGCACCGCTGCGTGTCGGTAGCGAAGTGGCCTTTAAAGTCAATTTGCCATAGTGCATTGGGCCGGTCGTGCTCGAAGCGCTGCCAGGCTGTAGCGGCCGAGCTGGCGGCCGGATCGATCAAGCCATGGCGGCGCAGCACCCAATTGACTGTGCTCGGGGCGATTTGGACGCAGTGGTCACGCTCCAGTACGCGTGCGATCTTGCGGGCGCCCCAGGCCGAATGTTCGGCTCGGATCGCTAGCACGCCCTCTTCGACGGCAGCTGGAGTTCGGCCGGGAGAGCTATGTGGCCGCCGAGTTCGGTCGTCCAGATCCTCTCGGTTCAACCACTTGTAACCGGTCTTGCGACTGATGCAGAAGCGGCGGCAAAGCTCCGCAATATTGGCGTCCGCCTGGCGTGCCAGGCGGACGAACTCTTCTCTTTGCTGCTTCACGGTGTTTTGGCTCCAGGGCAACGTTGTCCTCCCGCTGACTAAGCGGGAAAAGTGTTACCCATGTCCTGGCACACCTGTTACCTATGTCCCCGGTCTATACAGCAAGCGGGAGAGGGAGTACACAAACGGGAGTTGGAAAGCTCGAGGAAATGATGTCGCCGCGGGTGTGCTCCCCTCTCCCGCTTGCGGGAGAGGGGCGGGGGTGAGGGCCGCGCCTCCACGAAGTCCACCGCATCAATCCGTGCGCGCCCACATCATCCTCCGGAATTCGGCGATGACCCCAAAAAAAGCCGGCCATCGCCGATGGCCGGCACCAAGCTCACAGCAGATGGAGAATGCGGCCCCGCCGCGCATCGCCGCCGCCGGACAGCGCGACCGCGGGACCGGGACTCAATGTGCATCACGGCGATGACGTCGCCTTCGTCCACCCGGACTCGTCCGTTCGGGGTATGCGGGGCGCCGGCGGATGGCTCTAGTGTTTCCCTTCCCAATGACTTTGATGAAGGAGGAGACCATGGCCAAGGCCGAGAATCTGGTGACGTCGATCCGGGTAGAGATCGATGCGCCGGTGGCGCTGGTGTGGGAAGTGCTGACCGACTTTGCGCGCTACAACGAATGGAACACGTTCTGTCCCGGGCTGGAAACCACCGGGCGGCTCGGCGACATGGTGCACATGCAGGTGCGCATTCCCGGCACCGACCAGGTGATCCCGGTCAACGAGTACCTGGTGGCGTGGGAGCCGGAGCGGCTGCTGTCGTGGGAGCAGCGTCCGACCGACGCGAACAAGGACGCCGCGCGGCGCGACCAGTACCTGGAAGCCATCGGTCCGGGACGCACGCGCTACTTCACCACCGACCTGTTCCTGGGCCTGAACGCCGAGACCATCATGCGCGAGCACGGTGCCTGGGTGAAACAGGGCTTCGATCAGGTGGCACGCGACGTCAAGGCGCGCGCGGAAGCGCTGCACGCGCAACTGCAGGCCGGCCGCGGCTGACCCCGTGCCGGTTCGGCCCGGACACCGGGCCGACCGGCCTTACGGTGCTTACTGTGGCGGCCGCTGGCTCAGCACCACCAGCGCCGCGGCACCGCGGCTGCGCACGCAGGCGTCGTCGCAGCGCTCCATCGCGGCCTGGGCGGCGGGCAGCGTCATGGCGGGGAGCGCAAGCGCGGGCCGGTCATCCTGGCCGGCATCGACGGCCAGCCCCCAGCCCACGCCCATGGCAGCGCCTGCCCCGATCAGGCCCGCCGCCCAACGAAATCCGAGCCGCTTCATCGCTGTCTCCTCCGCTTGCCCTGTTGGTATCCGGGCGATTGAGAGCATCGTAGTCAGCGGCGGGCCGGACCTCTTCGTCCGAGCAGACTAAGGGGTATCCCGCATCAGCGCGGGGTCGGAAGTGGCGTGGGATCGACAAGAAGCGCGCGCGGCGGGCAGCACCGCATGGTGCTGGTACAGCCGGGCCAGCGCCGCGGCGCTGCCGGACAGCCCGGCGGGCGCCAGGTGCATTGCATGCGCGCCCAGCAGGCCCCACAGGTGCGCCAGCAGCAGGCCGGCCAGATCCGGGCTCGGCAACAGCATGGCGAACGTGACGCGCAGCGAATCGACGCCGCGCAGCACGCGCTCGCGCAGCGGGCACAGTTCGCAGGCTTCGCCGCACTTGTGCTGCAACAGTGCGGCAATCAGGCTGACATGGCGCGCCAGTTCGTCGCCGTGCAGGAAGGCCTGCAACGCCTGCGCCAATGCGTCCGGCGCGGCGCCAGCCTGTGCCAGCGGTGCAAGCCGCGCGGCGAAGTCGGCTTCGGCGCAGGACAGCAGCGCGCCCAGCAGGTCGGCGCGGGAATGGAAGTGTCCGTAGACGGCGCCGCGCGTCATGCCGATGGCGCGCGCCACGTCGTCGACGGTGACGCAATGCAGGCCGCGCTGGCGGATCAGCCGCTGCGCGCTGGCCAGGATGCGCGCGCGCGTCACGGCGGCATCCTCGCGGGTGTGGCGGGCCATCGGCGCGGCGCGCTTACACGAAATGCACGTCGTCCGGGCCCCAGTGGGCGCGCATGCTGCGGATGCGGCCGTCATCGCCGAAGCTCATGATGTCGGTCACGTCGATACGCGCCGGCCGCCCTTCCAGCCGCGCATGCACGGCGAAGGTCAGCGCGGCGGCGTTGCCGTGCGAGCCGCGCGGCGGCGCCACCACTTCCAGCCGCGCGCCCAGCGCGGTGGCGTGCTGGTAGAACGCCAGGATGGCCGGCTTGCCGGTGATCGGCTGCGCGCCGACCGGGTCTTCCACGGTGGCGTCGTCGGCGTAGAGCGCGGCAACGCCCTGCGCGTCGCCGGCATTGAAGCGCTCGACATAGGCGAGCAGCGTCGCCTTCATCGCGGCGCTATCGGGTCCTTCGGCCATGGGGTCTCCTGGTCGTGGGTTTCAGCGTGCGGTGTAGCCGCCGTCGATCACCAGCTCGGCGCCGGTGACGTAGCGTCCCGCGTCGGACACCAGATACAGGATGCCCGCCGCGATGTCGCGTGGCTGTCCGACCTTGCCCGCTGGCGTGAGGCCGCCCAGGTAGTCGAACAGCCCTTCGCCCTGCCCCGAGGCCTGCGCCACGTGTTCCAGCATGGGCGTGCGGATAAAGCCGGGATGGATCGAATTGGCGCGGATGTTCTTGCCGGCGTACAGCAGCGCATCGGTCTTGGCCATCATCCGCACCGCCGCCTTCGACGCGTGATAGGGCGGCACGTCCGGCCCGCCGGCGATGCCGTACATCGACGACACATTGACGATGGCGCCGCCGCCGGCGCGCTCCATGTGGGGGATAGCATGCTTGGTGCACAGGAAGGTGCCGGTCACGTTCACCGCCATCACCTGCTGCCATTGCTCCAGCGCCAGTTCATGGGTGGGCGCATTGGGCCCTTCGATGCCGGCGTTGTTCACCAGGATGCCGACGCCGCCGAAACGCTGCGCGATCTCGGTGAACACGCGCGCCACCTCGTCTTCGCGGGTGACGTCGAGCTTCCAGAATGCGGCCTCGCCGCCGGCCGCGCAGATCGCGTCGGCCGTGGCCTTGCCGTCCGCTTCCAGCACGTCGAGCACGGCGACCCTGGCGCCAGCCGCCGCGAGCATGCGCGCGGTCTCCGCACCGATGCCGCGCGCGGCACCGGTGATGGCCGCCACCTTGCCACGCAGGCCGAACAGGTCATACGGGTATTCCATGGTGTCTCCTTGATAGTTATGTTGTGGGCGGAGGCAATTATGCCGCGCCGCCCGGCGCGGTATCGGCCAGGAAGCCCAGGCATTCGCGGTTGAAATACGCCGCGTGCTCGACCATCACCCAGTGGCCGCAGCGGTTGATCATGACAAAGCGCGCGTCGGCGCAGCCGCTCAGGAATTTCGCCGCGCTCGAGGCGGGATTGAACCGGTCCTCGGTGCCCCAGAAGCCCAGCACCGGGCAGCGGATCTCGCCCAGCCGCGCGGTCAGGTTGGGCACCTTCATCGTCGCCAGCACCTCGCGCGGCTGCTCGCGGCACACCGCCATGCGCTCGTCGACCAGCGCGTCGGTGACCAGGCTGGCGTCGTGCACGAGCAGTTGCAGCAGCTGGCGCATGGTGTCGGGGTTCATATGGCCGCCGGTGAACAGCGACACCATGCGCTGGATGCCGGGCATCTCGAAATAGGTCTCGCGCTCTTCGACGCCGCCGGGCGCCATCATCACCAGGCGGCTGACATGCTCGGGGTAATCCAGCGCGTATTGCAGCGCGATGGCGCCGCCCAGCGAATTGCCCACCAGCACGCAGCGCGGCAGTTCCAGCGCCAGCAGCTGCTCGCGCAGCGCGGCGACGAAGAAGTCCAGCGTGTACTCGACGTCGTCCGGCTTGGACGACAGCCCGTAGCCCGGCAGGTCCACCACCACGGTACGGAAACCCGCCGCGGCAAACGCCGGCACGTTATGGCGGAAGTTGCTGTGGCCGCTCGCGCCCGGTCCGCTGCCGTGGATGAAGACCACCGGCTCGCCGGCGCCGGCGTCCAGGCAGTGCAGCCGCAGGCCCGTGGCGGTGGTGATGAAGCGCCCCACCGGCAGGTTGGGATGGAGCGAGGCGGTGGCGATGGGGGTCGAGGACGTGTGCTGCGAGGTAGCGGACATGAGGGCGTCTCCCTTGGTTTGCCAGCATCTTGCGCAGCGCCATCGCCGCGGGCATCGTTCATTCGGACTACGAGCCGGCGGGCCACTTCTCCTACGATGGGCGCTCCATGCATCAGAGGGGGACGTTCATGACAGGATTCGCGGGATTCGATTACACCGGCCAGACCGTGCTGGTCACCGGCGGCATGCGCGGCATCGGCCGCGCCATCAGCGAGGCCTTCCTGCGCGCCGGCGCGCAGGTGTTCGTGTGCGGCCGCACCGCGCCCGCCGACGACAGCGAACTGCCCAGCGCGAACGGCCGCAGCGCCCGCTTTATCGCCGCGGACATCCGCGACCTGGAACAGGTCGACGCCATGCTGGCACTGATCGCGCAGGCCAGCGCGACGCTGGATGTAGTGGTCCACAACGCCGGCGGCGCGCCGTTCGCGCTGGTCGCGGATGCGTCGCCGCGTCTGCTGGAATCGGTAATCCGGCTCAACCTGGTGGCGCCGCTGCAGCTGGCCCAGCGCTGCAATGCGCGCATGCAGCAGCAGGCCGGCGGCGGCACCCAGCTGTTCGTCGGCAGCGTCAGCGCGCTGCGCCCATCGCCCGGCACCGCCGCCTACGGCGCCGCCAAGGCGGGCATCCTCAATGCGGTGCGCACGCTCGCGGTGGAATGGGCGCCGCGCGTGCGCGTGGCCGCGGTCAGCCCGGGCATGGTGCTGACCGAGACCTCGCAGCAGCAGCACTACGGCGACCCGGCGGCGTTGCTCAACATGGCGGCGACGGTGCCGCTCGGCCGGCTGGCGCTGCCGGACGACATCGCCGCCGCCTGCCTGTTCCTGGCGTCGCCGCAGGCCTCGTACATAAGCGGCGCCAACCTCGTGATCGACGGCGGCGGCGAGCGGCCGGCCTTTCTCGACGCGGCCTCGGTGAATCGCACCTGAGTCGCACCTGAACCGCACCCGAGCAGCTGCTTCCCGTAGGGAAACCGCCTAGTCCGTTCTGCCGATTTGTGCGGGGCTCCCCGTCTCTACGCTTCTCGTCCAGGCGAGCGCCGATCGAAGTGCCAGGCAATGAACCAACACCGATTCCACGGGGAGACCACCATGCACCAACCACCACGCGGGCCACTGCAGCGCCGCAACCGGCTGCGGCCCATCGCCGCAGCAGCGGCCCTGACGGCGCTGCTTGCACAGCCCGCGCGCGCCGGCGACACCATCGACCTCGGCCACGACACCACGCTCGACTACAGCATCACCGCCTCCTACGGCGCGGCGCTGCGCACCGGCCGCCAGAGCGACGCGCTGCTGAGCCCGGCCAATATCAACGGCGACGACGGCGACCGCAACTTCAAGCGCGGCGACCTGATCGCCAACCGCGTTTCGCTGCTGGGCGAAGCACATCTCAAGCGCAACGCCTTCGGCGTACTGCTGCGCGGCAGCGTGTTCCAGGACTGGGCCTACAGCGGCACCAATTCCAACAACGCGCCGTTCACGGTCAACCACAGCGGCCCGTTCAACCAGTTCACCAGTTCCGCGCGCGACTACCACGAGCACCGCGCGCAGCTGCTCGACGCCTACGTCTACGGCGCCACGCCGGTCGGCGGCACGCAGCTGAGCTTCAAGCTGGGCAACCAGGTGGTGGCCTGGGGCGAAAGCCTGTTCTTCGCCAACATCGCCGGGGCGCAGGGCCCCGCCGATGCGACCAAGGCCTTCGTCCCCGGCGCCGAGGTCAAGGACATCCTGCTGCCGGTGCCGCAGGCCTCGCTGCAGCTGCAGGTCACGCCGTCGTTCAGCCTGATGGGCTATTACCAGTTCACCTACAAGCCGAACCAGATGTTCGCCCCGGGCAGCTATTTCAGCACCACCGACGTGGTCGGGCCCGGCGCGGAATTCATCATCGGGCCCGGCTTCAACATCCCGCGCGGCCCGGATATCCGCCCGTCCGACTGGGGCCAGTGGGGCGTCGGCGCGCGCTTCCGCGTGTTCGAAGACACCGAGATCGGCATCTACCAGCTGCGCTACCACGACAAGAACCCGAGCGTGGTCACCTCGCTGTTCCCCACGCTGCAGTACCAGCAGAAGTTCTACGGCGGCATCAACCTGACCGGCGCCAGCTTCTCGACGCAGCTGCTGGGCGCCAACGTCGCCGGCGAAGTCAGCTACAAGGACGGCGTGCCGATGCTGGTGGACGTGGCCGGCTCCGCCACCGCCACGCGCGGCAAGGCGCTGCAGGGCCAGCTGTCGGCGATCTATTCGGTGGGGCCGAACTTCCTGGCCGACTCGCAGTCGCTGCTGGGCGAAGTGTCGTACCTGCATGTGCTGGACGTGGATCCGGTGATGGGCTTCAGCAAGCTGTCGAACACCCGCAACTCGGCCGCGTTCCAGGTGGGCTGGTCGCTCACCTACAACAACGTGTTCGATGGCTGGGACGTCACCGTGCCGCTGACCTACGCGCAGCAGTTCAGCGGCAGGTCGGCGGTGGCCGGCGCCTTCGGCACGCTGATGGGCTATGGCGACAAGCGCGCCAGCGTCGGGCTGACCTTTAAGTACCTGAACAACCTGGAGCTCAACCTGACCTACGCCGCGTTCATCGGCGGCGCCAACATCGTCAACCGCCCGCTGGCCGACCGCGACTACGTGGCCTTCAACGCCAAGTATTCCTTCTGACCTTCGTCCCGGTCCGCGCCGCCAAGGCCGCGCGGACCGTCCCTTTGCCGCCATGAACGCCGACCTGATCACCACGCTCAGCAACGAACTCCACCAGGCGCTGGTCACGCGCACGCCGGTACCGCCGCTCAGCGGCCGCGGCCTGGCGCTGGATGTCAGCGCCGCCTACCGCATCCAGCAGGGCTTTGTCGCCCACCGGCTCGCGGCCGGCGACCGCGTCACCGGCAAGAAGATCGGCGTGACCAGCGCCGCCGTGCAGCAGATGCTGGACGTGCACCAGCCCGACTTCGGCATCCTGCTGCAGAGCATGCACTACGCCGCCGGCCAGCCCATCCCGACCGCGTCGCTGATCCAGCCGCGCGCCGAGGGCGAGATCGCCTTCTTCCTGCGGCGCGACCTGCGCGGCCCGGGCGTGACGCGCGACGACGTGCTCGACGCCACCGAGGCGGTCGCGGCCTGCTTCGAGATCGTCGATTCGCGCATCCGCGACTGGCGCATCCGCATTGAGGATACGGTCGCCGACAACGCCTCCTGCGGCGTCTATGTGCTCGGCGACGAGCGCGTCAGTCCGCATGCGCTGGACCTGGCCGCCTGCGCGATGACGCTCGACAAGAACGGCGAGTGCGTCGCCACCGGCCTGGGCAGCGCCGCGCTGGGCCACCCCGCCGACGCGGTGGCGTGGCTGGCCAACACCCTCGGCAGCTACGGCATCCCGCTGCTGGCGGGCGAGACCATCCTGTCGGGCTCGCTGGCGGCGCTGATTCCCGTGCAGGCGGGCGACCACCTGTCCATGCATATCACCGGCATCGGCGGCTGCGCCGCCGTGTTCTCCTGACTGTCTGACCTTGCAACGCGAGACCCCATGAACAAGATCCGATGCGCCCTGATCGGTCCCGGCAATATCGGCACCGACCTGCTCTACAAGCTGCGCCGCAGCGACATCCTCGAACCGGTCTGGATGGTCGGCGTCGAGCCAGCCTCCGAAGGCCTGGCGCGTGCGCGCGAACTGGGGCTGAAGACCACCAGCGACGGTATCGACGGCCTGTTGCCGCATCTGGAAGCCGACGACATCCGCATCGCCTTCGATGCCACCTCGGCCTACGTCCATGCCGAGCATTCGGCCAGGCTCACCGCGCGCGGCGTGCGCGTGATCGACCTGACGCCGGCGGCGATCGGGCCGTTCTGCGTGCCGCCCGTCAACCTCGACGCCCATATCGGCAGCAACGAGATGAACGTCAATATGGTCACCTGCGGCGGGCAGGCCACCATCCCGATGGTCTATGCCGTGTCGCGTGTGCAGCCGGTCGCGTATGGCGAGATCGTGGCGACGGTGTCGTCGCGCTCAGTCGGTCCCGGCACGCGCCGCAATATCGACGAATTCACGCGCACCACCGCGGGCGCGATCGAAGCCGTGGGCGGCGCGCGCCAGGGCAAGGCCATCATCGTGATCAACCCGGCCGAGCCGCCGCTGATCATGCGCGACACCATCCACTGCCTGACCGACGACGCGCCCGATGTTGCCGCGATTACCGCGTCGGTGCATGACATGATTGCCGAGGTGCGCAAGTACGTGCCCGGCTACACGCTGAAGAACGGCCCGGTGTTCGATGGCAAGCGCGTCTCGATCTTCCTCGAGGTCGAGGGCCTGGGCGACTACCTGCCCAAGTACGCCGGCAACCTCGACATCATGACCGCCTCGGCCGCGCGCACCGCCGAATGCATCGCCGCCGCCATGCGCGCCGGCAGCCCCGCAACCGCCACTGCCTGAGGAGCCCGGCCATGGCCCAACGCATCACCCTGCACGACATGACCCTGCGCGACGGCATGCACCCGAAGCGCCACCAGATTTCGCTGGAACAGATGAAGGGCATTGCCCGCGGCCTCGATGCCGCCGGCGTGCCGCTGATCGAAGTCACCCACGGCGATGGCCTGGGCGGCGCCTCGGTCAACTACGGCTTCCCCGCGCACAGCGACGAGGAATACCTGCGCGCGGTGCTGGGCGAGCTGAAGCAGGCGCGCGTGTCGGCGCTGCTGCTGCCCGGCATCGGCACCGTCGACCACCTGCGCATGGCGCACGAGATCGGCGTGCAGACCATCCGCGTGGCCACACACTGCACCGAGGCCGATGTCTCGGAGCAGCATATCGGCATGGCGCGCAAGCTCGGCATGGATACCGTCGGCTTCCTGATGATGGCGCACATGGCGCCGGTGCAGACGCTGGTGCAGCAGGCGCGGCTGATGGAAAGCTACGGCGCCAACTGCCTGTACATCACCGATTCCGCCGGGCACATGCTGCCGCACGACGTTACCGAGAAGCTCACCGCGGTGCGGCAGGCCTTGCGCCCGGAGACCGAGCTGGGCTTCCACGGCCACCACAACCTGGCCATGGGCGTGGCCAATTCGCTCGTGGCGATCGCCTGCGGCGCCACCCGCATCGACGCCGCCGCGGCGGGACTGGGTGCCGGCGCCGGCAACACACCGATGGAAGTGCTGGTGGCGGTGTGCGAGCGCATGGGCATCGAGACCGGCGTCGACGTGTTCCGCATTGCCGACGTGGCCGAAGACCTGGTGGTGCCGATCATGGACCACCCCATCCGCATCGACCGCGACGCGCTCACGCTGGGCTATGCCGGCGTGTATTCGTCGTTCCTGCTGTTCGCCAAGCGCGCCGAGGCCAAGTACCACATCCCCGCGCGCGAGATCCTGGTGGAGCTTGGCCGGCAGCGGCTGGTGGGCGGCCAGGAAGACATGATCGAGGACACGGCGATCACGCTGGCACGCGCGCGCGGCCTGCCGGTGGCGTAAGGACGCTTTCGATCGGGCCCGGCCCGCCGGGCCCTGCTTGCATCACCCACAAAGAATGAGGAGACAGATACCCATGTTCAGACTTCGTGCCCGTCCGCGGCTAGCCGGCTTCGCCTTTGCTGCCATGGCGCTGGCCGCCGCATCCAGCCCGGCCCACGCCCTCAATATCCTGCTGACCAATGACGACGGCTGCGCCGCGCCCGGCATCACCGCGGTGCGCAAGGCGCTGCAGGACGCCGGCCACCGCGTGCTCACGGTCGGCCCCGCCACCAACCAGAGCGGCTCGGGTGCGGCCTATGCCGTGCCCGACGGCCGCACCCGGCTGGTGGTGGACCCGCTCGCCGGCAGCGCCGATACCTTCTGCGTGCACCGGGTCAAGCCCACCTTCGTCGCGGGCGGCGCGCTCAACAGCACCAATCCGGACTACATCGGCACCGGCTCGCCGGTCGACGCCACCGCCATCGGCCTGAAGATCGTCGCGCCGGAGAACGGCTTCACGCCGGACCTGGTGGTCTCGGGCGCCAACTTCGGCGAGAACCTGTCGGACTCGATCCCGCACTCGGGCACCGTGATGAACGTGCTGTTCGCCGCGCGCCGCGGCGTGCCGGGCATCGCGCTGAGCGTGGGGGTGGACTTTGCCGAGACCCGCACAGGCTTTCCCAGCACCATCGCCGCGTTCCCCAAGGCCGGCGCCTTCCTGGCCCGCGTGGTCGCCAGCCTGGAAGCCAGCCGCGCCGCCGGCCAGCCGCTGCTGCCGGTGGCCCACCCGCTCAGCATCAACTACCCCGTCGGCGCGACCCCGGCCGGCGTGCGCCTGACCGTGCCCGGCACCGTCGATTCCTTCACCACGGCCTACAAGCGCAACCCCGACAACACGGTATCGATCGACGCCGGCCCTGCGCAAGCCGAACTGGCCGCGCTGGCGCGCACCGCCGAGACGCCGGCCTTCCTGGCCAAGTACATCACCATCTCGCCGCTCGATGTCGACTTCCGCCCCACGCCGCTGGCGCGCGGCCTGTTCAACCGCTCGCGCCGCGAGCTGGCCAACCTCGCTCCGTGAGCACCGATACCATGGGCAAGCAACTTCGACACTGGCGCCACCTCGTGCTCGCATGCGCGGTCGCGGCCGTCGCGGCATGCGGGGATGACCCGGCACAGGAAGTGAGCGGCACCGCCGCCGTCGGCGCGGCGCTGGCCGGCGCGACCGTGCAGGTGCGCGATGCGCAAGGACAAGTGCGGCATGCCACCGCCGATGCCAGCGGTGCCTTCCGCCTGTCCGGCGTGCCGGATGGGGCGCTGATGGTCCGCTGCGAAGGCGGGCTGGTAAGCGGGCTCGAAAAAGGCGAACCGAACCGCCAGCGGCTGCATGGCGTGGTGCTGGGCGGGCGCACCGTGAACTGCACGCCGCTGACCGAGCTGGCGCTGTGGCACCTGACGGGCGGCCCGCCGGCCCAGGCCTTCGACGGCTTCGGCGCCGCCACCGCCAGAGCGCTGTCAGCCCAAGCCCTGGCCGAAGCGGAAACCGCCGTGCTGGCCGCGCTCGCCGCCGGTGCCGGGGTCGACATCGACCCCGCTGCCGTACCGCAGCGCTGGCATGACACCCCGCTGCAAGCCGGCAACGCCGGCGATCCCCACGATGCCGCGCTGGACGCGCTGCGCGAAGCCATCGCCGACCAGGCTGCGATGGACTTCATGGGCGAGATGGTGGTGCACGGGCTGTGCGTGGTGGATGGGAACTGCGGGTGATGAAAGGGATGGGGAGAGGGCCGCCGATGGCAATTGCGACGGCCCTCACTTCGTTGATATTCCCGCCCTCCCCCCAACCCTCTCCCGCAAGCGGGAGAGGGAGTACGCAAGCGGAAATTGGAAAGCCCCGAGGCGTTGATGCTGCTGCGGGCTTTCTCCCCTCTCCCGCTTGCGGGAGAGGGGCCGGGGGAGAGGGCCAGCGGTGGCAATTGCGACGGCCTTCACTTCGTCGACACTCCCGCCCTCACCCCAACCCTCTCCCGCAAGCGGGAGAGGGAGTACACAAGCGGGAATTGGAAAGCCCCGAGGCGTTGATGCCGCTGCGGGCATTCTCCCCTCTCCCGCTTGCGGGAGAGGGGCCGGGGGTGAGGGCCGGCGGTGGCAATAGCGATAGCCTTCACTTCGTTGATATTCCCGCCCTCACCCCAACCCTCTCCCGCAAGCGGGAGAGGGAGTACACAAGCGGGAATTGGAAAGCCCCGAGGCGTTGATGCTGCTGCGGGCTTTCTCCCCTCTCCCGCTTGCGGGAGAGGGGCCGGGGGTGAGGGCCGGCGGTGGCAATAGCGATAGCCTTCACTTCGTTGATACTCCCGCCCTCACCCCAACCCGCTCCCGCAAGCGGGAGAGGGAGTACACAAGCGGGAATTGGAAAGCCCCGAGGCGTTGATGCCGCTGCGGGCATTCTCCCCTCTCCCGCTTGCGGGAGAGGGGCCGGGGGTGAGGGCCGGCGGTGGCAATAGCGATAGCCTTCACTTCGTTGATATTCCCGCCCTCACCCCAACCCTCTCCCGCAAGCGGGAGAGGGAGTACACAAGCGGGAATTGGAAAGCCCCGAGGCGTTGATGCTGCTGCGGGCTTTCTCCCCTCTCCCGCGCGCGGGAGAGGGGCCGGGGGTGAGGGCCGGCGGTGGCAATAGCGATAGCCCTCACTTCGTTGATATTCCCGCCCTCACCCCAACCCTTATATGAACACCGCCCCGGTTGCAAGGTTTTGGAACCAGCTTGACGTCGCAGGATGGGGCTGCTGCCTTATATCCGGCCTGGAGCGAGTACTTGTTCTCGCGGGCCACAATGGAAGCTGCTGAGAACCGTCCTCAATCTCTCGCCACGGGCTTGTAAGCCGCTTGGGTTGGGGCAGGTTTGGGTTCCCACGGTCCTACCTGTTTCGTCATTGCTGTTTCTTGCCTGTGCAGCCGTGAAGGTTAATCAAGCGCTGGTTAAGGGAAGGTGATGCCCCCCGGCTCAGGCCGGGCGCAAGCTCACATGTCCGGGATCGTATTGGCGCCCATGGGCCATTAATGCCCAGGCTGTCCGGGCGATCTTGTTGGCCAGCGCCACGACCACCACGTTCTTGGGGCGCCGCTGCAGCATGGACAGTGCCCAGGCCGGCGGATGTTTGGTGCGCGTAGCATCGTGCGTCCGGCGTTGACCAACTGTCGTCGCACGTAAGCGTCGCCGCGCTTGCTGATGTGACCGAGCCGTACGTTGCCGCCCGTGCCGGTCTGCGCGGGAACCAGTCCCAGGCTTGCAGCGAAGGCTCTGCCTGAGCGGAAGGCCTGGGCACAGCCCATGGTCGCGACCAAGGCGGTGGCGGTAATGGGGCCGACGCCGGGAATCTTCTCCACGATCTGCGCGGCCGGATCAGACCTCAGCCATTCCTGGAGGTCACGCTCAACCAGTTGGATCTGTTCGTCGAGTTCGCGCAGCGCACAGACCTGCCGCTCCAGCGCGCGCATCAACAAGGGCGGTACGACCTGAGCGACCTCAGCCCAGCGCTGGCGCAGCTCGGCCCGGAAGGCCAGCCGCCCCGTGCGGAAGTGCAGGCCATATTCGCCCAGCAGCCCGCGCATCTGGTTGCTCTGCCGGGTGCGCGTCTTGACCAGCCCGTCCCGTATACGATGCAACGAGAGCACAGCCTGCTGCGCTTCGGTCTTGACCGACACGACCGGCATGTCGGGTTGCCGGGCTGCAGTCCAGATGGCTCGGGCGTCCGCCGCGTCGTTCTTGTTCGTACGCACGAAGGCGCGTACGTAACCCGGGTTGAGCAACACCACTTCGTGGCCAAGGCTCTGGATCTTGCGCGCCCACCAGTGGGCACCGCCACAGGCCTCCAGTGCGATCTGCCCAGGCTGGCAATTGGACAGGAATTCGATGAGCGCGGTGCGGCTGAATCGCCGGTTCTGGGGCTTCCCCGTAATGGGGTCTATCCAGTACATCTGGAACACTGTCTTTGCAATGTCCAGCCCATATGTCATAGCATTCATTTGGGCTCTCCTCGACCTTGAGTGTTGGATCGAACTTTCACTCTGGCACATCGATGCCGTCGGTCAAGCGAGAGCCCCTTTGTTTTCTAGGCCGCGGCCTGGCTTGGCGGTAGATGGGCGGTGTTCATTCCATCTCTCCCGCAAGCGGGAGAGGGAGTACACAAGCGGAAATTGGAAAGGCCGAGGCCGTTGATGTCGCTGCCGGTTTTCTCCCCTCTCCCGCTTGCGGGAGAGGGGCGGGGGTGAGGGTCGGCGCGTGCAATAGCGACAGCCCTTCACTTCGTGCAAGCTCCTGCCCTGCCCGGCAGCTGCCGTCATCGCTCCGGACGCAGCACGGTCAACTCCAGCCCCGCGCTTCCCCTGGCTTGCCTCAGCACAGCCAGCTCGCCAGGGACCTCGAACCACGCCGCGAGGCCGCCCTCCAGGTCATGCGGCAAGGCTGCTCCCCGTGCCGCGTCCTAGCACAGGCAAACCCGCCCGTCGATGACCTGCACCTGCAGCGGTGACAGCATGGCGTCGCGGCACGGACCGTCGATGCAGACACCGTCGGCAAACCGGAACAGTGCGGAATGATGGGCGCACATCAGTACCTCCGCGTCATAGGTGCAGATGGTGCCCGGCTCGAAATCCAGCGGAATGGAGAAATGGGGGCATCGATTGATGTAGGCCCAGACCTGTTGCCCGCGGCGGACCACGATAACGCCCGGTTCGCGGTCGATCACGCGAGCGCCGCCGTCAGGCACGGCATCGAGATGGCAGAGCATGGCGGTCTCCATCGCCTCACCCCTCGCGCCCGGGATGACCCAGACTCCAGTCCCACGGACGGATCACGACTCGGTCGAAGATGCCGGCTTGCATGTAAGGATCGTCTCCGAGAAAGCGCTGCACGTCGTCGATGTGCTCTGCCTCGATCACCAGCAGCGTGCCGTTCATCGTGTCGGCCTCAGGCCGGGATGTCGCCGCGCCAGGCGCGTTCGAGCAGCGCCCGGACCGCATCGCGCCCGACCGGCCTGGGGTTGTAGTACGGATTGGTGCAGGCCAGCGTGGCGGCCGCGTCCAACCCGTGCTCCGGCATGCCGATGGTCGACAGCGCCGCGGCGATACCGAGAGACTGGTTGAGCCGGAACAGCAGCGGGCCGGCGTCCGGCGCCCGTTCGCCACCCAGCGCCCGCGCCACGCGTTGCAGCGCCCGCGGCGCGGCGGCGTGGTTGTAGTGGGCGGTATGCGGCAGCATGGCGGCATGAGTCTGCGCGTGCGGCAGGTTGAAGGTGCCGCCCAGCGTATGGCAGAGCTTGTGATGGATCGCCATGCCAACCGTGCCCAGGCAGACACCAGCGAGCCAGGCGCCGTACTGGGCGCGGCTGCGGGCTTCGATGTCGTGCGGCCGTTGCACGATGGCAGGCAGGGCCCCGGCCAGCGCCCGGATCGACTCCTCGGCCATCAGGCTGACAACCGGGTTGGCATCCTCCGCGTACATCGCCTCGACCGCGTGTGCCATCGCGTTCATGCCGGAGGCAGCGGAGATCCCCGCAGGCAGCGTCAGGGTCAGCTGGGGGTCATAGACAACGGTGCGCGGCAGCACCCGCTGCTCGCGGCCGGTCTGCTTCAGGCGCCCTTCGGTCACCCCGTAGATCGGTGTCACTTCCGAGCCGGCGTAGGTGGTCGGCACAGCGATGATGGGCTGCCCGGAGACCAGGGCGATGGCTTTGCCGAGGCCGATGGTCGAGCCTCCGCCGACCGCCACGTAGCAGTCGGCCCCCAGCCGCGCCGCCTCTTCGCGCGCGGCCTGCGCCACCTCGACGGGAACGTGCATCACCGCCTGGCTGTAGACGCCCGCCGAGCAGTCGCCCAGCAGCGCAGCCACGTGCTCGCCGAGCGGCCGCTGCTCCGGCGTGGTGAGCACCAGCGCGCGCCGCGCGCCGAGCCGCTTCACCTCATCGGGCAATGCCGCCAGCCGGCCCGGGCCGAAGACCACCCGCGAAGGCGTGGCCTGGTAGACAAAGGATTCCATCCCCCCTCCTGACTCATTGACGTGCCCGGTGCCTCAGCGCTTGAAATGCGGCGGTATCGTGGCGTCCACGTTGACCCATACCGAGCGCGCTTCGGTGTAGTCGTGCATGGCCTCGAAGCCCATTTCGCGACCGTAGCCGGATTGGCCGAGCCCGCCGAACGGACTGCCGGGGTTCACCCGCTTGTAGCAGTTGATCCAGCACATGCCGGCATGGATGCTGTTGGCCATCCTGTGCGCGCGGCCCAGGTCGCGCGTCCACAGGCCGCTGCCGAGTCCGTACTCGGTGGCGTTGGCGATGGACAGTGCCTGCTCGTCGCTGCCGAAGCGCAGCACGGTGACGAAGGGCCCGAATACCTCCTCCTGCGCCACGCGGTCGTGCGGGGCTGCCTCGACGATGGTCGGCTCGACGTAGTAGCCCTTCTCGAGCCCCGCGAGCGCCGGCGCCCGGCCGCCGGTCAGCACGCGCCCGCCTTGCTCTCGCGCCACACCGGTATAGGACAACACCTTGTCGCGATGCTGCGCCGACGTCAGTGGCCCCATCTCGGTTTCCGGATCGAGCGGATTGCCCAGCCGGATGGATGCCGCCAGCTTGCCGAAGCGGTCGAGGAACTCGTCGGCGATGCGTTCATGGAGCATCAGCCGGGAGCCCGCGATGCACGCCTGCCCCTGGTTGTGGAAAATCGCCCAGGCGGAACCGTTGATGGCTGCGTCCAGGTTGGCGTCGTCGAAGACGATGTTGGCGCCCTTGCCGCCCAGCTCGAGCTGCACACGCTTCAGGTTCCCCTTCGACGCCTCCACGATGCGCCGGCCCGTTGCGGTCGAGCCGGTGAAGGCAATCTTGCCGACCCCCGGATGTTCGGCCAGCCGCTGGCCGGCCGTGTGGCCGTAGCCCGGCACCACGTTGACCACGCCCGCCGGAAAGCCCACCTCGGCCATCAGCTCGGCAATGCGCAGCGACGACAGCGGCGTCAGCTCGGACGGTTTGATCACCACCGTATTGCCAGCCGCCAGCGCCGGCCCCATTTTCCAGCTCGTGAACATCAGCGGGAAATTCCACGGCACGATCTGGCCGACCACGCCGATGGGGGCGCGCTGCACATAGTTCAGGAAGCCGGTCTCCACCGGAATCACCGAGCCCTGCAGCTTGTCGGCCATGCCGCCGAAGTAGCGGAAGCACGCGGCGGTGCGCGGCACATCCAGCGCGCGCGAATCGCGGATCGGGTGGCCGGTGTCGAGTGATTCGAGCTGCGCCAGTTCCTCGGCGTTGGCTTCGATGGCGTCGGCGAGCTTCAGCAGCAGCCGTCCGCGCTCGGCGGCGGCCATGCGGGACCAGGCGGGGAAAGCCCGGGCGGCGGCCTCGACGGCGAGATCCACGTCAGCCGCCTCGGCCGCGGCGATGGCGGTGATGAGGCTGCCGTCGTGCGGATTCAGTACGTCGATGGTGCCGCCGGCGAGCGCATCGACGAAGCGGCCGTTGATGAAGAGTTGGTTCAGCATGACGAGGTTCCAGGAGTAATTGAGGCGCAAGGCATGGAGCGGACGGTCAGAACTCCACCGGATACGGCTTCAGTTCCCCGCTCTCGTACCGCCTGGGCAGGTTCGGCGTGGCGTTCTCCCACACCAGCAGCATCGAACGCTTGGTCGAATAGCCCTGGTGGCGGATATCGGCCGGCATCGCGCAGATGTCGCCGGCGCGCATGGTGACGCGGGCGCGGGGCGCGCCGGTGTTCTTGTCGCCGATGTCCCAGATGATTTCGTCGGACAGCTGCAGGAACCACTCGACGCGGTCGTTGCCGTGGAAGACCGGCAGGATGAACTCCTCGGTGGTCGGGCAAAACAGGCTCTGGCCGCAGACCGACGTGACCGACGGATTCCACGTCACGTCGGACCGGGACAGGTACTTGAACAGGTTGAATGCGTGGAGCTGGCCTTCAAACCCGGGCTCGGCGTGGACCTCGGGCTCATCCTGCGCCACGTCGAGGAAGGCACGGTTGACGGGCAGGTCATCGCGCAGCGGCGAGTCGTCGGGCAGGCCTGGCATGCGGCGCGTGGCGATGCGGGTGCGCTCGATCGCGGCAACGTTGTTGCCGTGCTTGTGGCCGAAGGCCGTGCCGGTTTCCTCGGGAGCGGCGAAAGGATCGAAGCCTTCGTTGGTCCAGTCGTGCAGGATGGCCTTGAAGGTTGCCATGATCACCGGCGTATCGAAGGTCTCGGTATAGTCCACGCCGGCTTCCTTCATCACGCCGTTGAAGGCGCCTGCATAGACATCGACCTTGCCGTAGTGGTTGCGCGTGCCGAATACGTGGTCGAAGTTGACCCAGCCGTAGAAAAAGCCCCAGGCTACGTCTCGCATCATGGCGCGCAGGAAGGCGTCGGCAGGAATGGCGTGAGTACGCAGCTGACCGCGTGCGGGCCACTGGACCGTAGCGAAGTAGGCGTCGCGCGAGAAGCGGAAGGCGCCCAGGGTGAAGTCGCGGTAGCCGCTGACCGGATCGGGCGCGCCGGACTGTACCTTGTCTGCGGCGAAGGTGGCGGCTTGCGGCTTGCCGGCAAGGTCGAGCATGGCCATGGTGAGTCTCCTGATTGATTTGGGGAAGGTGGGATCGCTGCCTGCGTCAGTGGAGGCAGATGTCCGCCCACTTCTCCACGGACAGCGCGCCGAGCTTGGATTGCAATAGCAGTGCGCAGGGCCGCGGCGCGCTGAAGCGATAGGCGCAGCCTGCCGGCAGCAGGCTCTGGTGGCCCTTGCCCAGCACCACGTGGCCCATCTTGCGGCCCGTGGGCTCGGCCAGCACGGCTCCATCCGCGGCGGCGGGAGGCGCGTCCAGCTTGACGAAGTCCACGCGTACCTCCCCGTCCATCGAAATCACGAATTCGTCGTGCGAGCAGGTGAACCATGCCGATTGCCCTTCGGCACGCGCGGCTTCCACCACGTACTCCAGGTTCTTGCCGACCACCACGCGTTCGTACGATGCCGAGCCGGCGGCGACTTCAAAGATGTTGGAGAACACATAGTGACGGGCGTCACCCTGGGTCACTTCGATGCCGCCCTTGCGGTAGTTGTCAAGGGAACCGAAAACGGTTCGGGGCGTGGAGGTTGTCATGGATGTCTCCTGAGTTTGGGCGGACAAGCCGCCAGCGAACTGCGGTTGGTGGTCGGTCGGGATGGGCGGCTCAGTCCAGATACACGCCCACGCGGCGGATCACGGCCTGCCACTTGGCGGTGTCGGTCTCGATCTGCCTGGCCAGGGCGGCGGGCTGGTCTGGGGCGGGTTCGAGGTCGTTAGCGAGGAGTTTCGTACGGACCTCCGGCAGTTTCACGATGCGGCTGATCTCCTCGTTCATGCGGCGCACGATGGCGTCTGGCGTGCCCTTCGGCGCGAGCAGCAGTTCGCTGAAGGTCGCGTCGTAGCCGGCCACGCCGGCCTCGGCCATGGTCGGCACCTGCGGCGCCAGCACTGAACGCGTGGAACCGGATACCGCCAGTCCGACAAGCTTGCCGGCCTTGACCATCGGCGTGACGACTGGCGATGCCAGGTATCCGCACGGAACCTGTCCGGCCAGCACGTCCTGCATGGCCGGCGACGGCCCCTTGTACGGCACATGCGTCATCTTGAGCCCCGCTTGCGTGAGGTACATCTCCATCGCCAGGTGGCCCGGCACACCGGGGCCGCCCGAGGCATAGTTCAGCCCCTCCGGCGCCGACCTGGCCTTAGTTGCCAGATCGGCAAGGGTCCGGATCCCGGAGGACGGCGCACAGACCAGCATCTGGTTAAAGCGCGCCAGCGTAATCACCGGGGCGAAGTCGCCCGGCTTGAAGTTGAGCTTGCGGTAGAGCGTCGGATTGACCGTCAGAATCGTGTCCGGGCCTTGCAGGAAGGTGTAGCCGTCGGCGGGCGACTTGGCGACCACGTCGGCACCGATATTGCCGCCCGCGCCGGGCCTGTTCTCCACGACCACCGCCTGCCTGAGGGCCTGGCCGAGCTTGTCGGCGACCAGCCGCGATGCGATATCTCCGGGGGAACCGGCCGGAAACGCTACGACGATCCGGACCGGCCGGCTGGGCCAATCCGCTTGCGCCGCTGCGGCGGGCGCAACGGCAAACGCACAGGCGATGGTGCAGGCAAGGGCGGGAGCCAGTCTTGTGGGGTACATGTTGTCTCCTGATGAGTTTTGTGTTTCCGGACGGCTCTGTTCTGGCCGCTGAGGACTTGTGCCGGTGGGGCTACCAGCGGCCGATATGGATGCCAACCTCCTCTTCCTTGCGCGTCCATCCGGCCATTGCATCGTGGCTGACGGTCGGGTGGATGCGGCGGTTGCGCAGCCAGTCGAACAGGCGCGCCTGGAAGCGCTCACGTACCTCCGCATAGGCGGGGTCGGCGCCCAGGTCGACAAACTCGTCGGGGTCGTTGCGCAGGTCGAACAACTGCGGGCGCAGGCCTTCGAAGTACACATACTTCCAGTCGTGGTCGCGCACCATCGTCATGTGGCAGCCGTGCGGGGGGCGGCCGATGGGTTCGCGCACGAAATCGCGAAAGGCGTAATCGTTCTCGGAAAACACCGCTTCGCGCCACTCGCCCGGCGTCTCGCCATGCAGCAGCGAGGTGAGCGGGCGGCCTTCGATGATGTGGTCGGGAATGGGCAGCCCATAGGCATCGAGGATGGTCGGCACGAGGTCGATGGCCTCGACGAGCCGCGACTCCACATGGCCTCGCAGCGCATTCTGGCGCGGGTCATAGATGATCAGCGGCACCTTGGCCACGCTGTCGTGGAAGAGTTCCTTCTCGCCAAGGTAGTGGTCGCCGAGGTAGTCGCCATGGTCGCTCGAGAAGATGACCATGGTGTCGGCAAAGCGGCCAGTACGTTCGAGGTAGTCGAACAGCACGCCGAGCTGGTCGTCGATCTGCTTGACCAGGCCCATGTACGTTGGGATGACCGTGTCCCGCACCTCCGCCCGGGAAAAGTTGCGGCTGACCTCGCAGTTGCGGAAGCCTTGCAGCACCGGGTGCGCATGGTCCAGCTCGCTCTGGTGCTGCTTGACCGGCAGGACATCGTCCGGCCCGTACATGGCGTGATATGGCGCCGGGGCAACATAGGGCCAGTGCGGCTTGATATACGACAGGTGCAGCATCCACGGCCGGTCACTGCTCTGCTCGATGAAGTCGATGGCGCGGCGCGTCATGTACGGCGTTTCCGAGTCGTGCTCGCGCACCCGTGCAGGCAAGCGGGCATAGCGCATGTCCCAGCCGGACAGGATCTCCCCGTTGTCACCGGCGGCCGAGTTGGCATGGTCATGCCACGGGTTCGCCCCGTCGTAGCCGCGCTCGCGCAGATAGGTGGTGTATTGGTGGTTTTCGTCGGCAAAGCCCGGCGGCCAGATGCCATCGTCGCGGTCGAAGGGCTCGAATCCGCCTTCCGCGACAAGCACGCCCTCGGCACTGCGCGGATCGATACCCAGCCGCCTGAGGCCCATCCGGTCCGCCTCGACATGCGTCTTGCCCGCCACCGCGACACGCACGCCATGCGGCCGCAGAAAGTCACCAAGCGTCATCTCGCCAACCGGCATCGGTACGAAGTTCCAGACGGCGCCATGGCTGGTCACGTACCGCCCCGTGTAGTAAGACATGCGCGACGGCCCGCACACGGGCCCCTGGACAAACGCGTTGGTAAAGCGCACGCCACGGTTCGCAAGGCGGTCGATATTGGGCGTGTGCAAACGCGGATGGCCATAGCAGGAAAGGTAGTCCCAGCGCAATTGATCACACATGATCCAGAGGACATTGCGTACACCTGGCGCTTCCATCTCGACGTCTCCTCTCGTGGCGTTCGTAGTGAAGCGCTCGGACAGGGTGCCGCGTCGCCTCCATGGCCAGAACAATATTTCCTGGGAGTGGGCTGCTCAAGCGGCATCTGCTAGAGTTTCACCGAGTGAAATCCTGGGGCAACCTGCCCGTTGCGGGAGACGATGCATGTGGGACCCGAAGGTCAAGACCATCGCGGCGCTGGATCGGGGACTGGCCGTGCTGGACGCGGTGCGCCGGACCGGCGGCGCCAGCCTGCACGCGCTGCATGATGAAACCGGGCTGCCGAAGGCGACGCTGCTGCGCATTCTGGTGACGCTCGAGCGCCGCACGCTGATCTGGCGACGCATCGCTGACGGGCACTATTGCCCCGGAAGCCCGCCGCCGACAAGCCGGCGGCAATCCGACGCAACCGACCGCCTGGCACAATTTGCGGCGCCGGAGCTCGACCGGCTTCAGGCCGAGATCCTGTGGCCCTCCGACCTGGCGATCCGGCGCGGCAACGCCATGGTGCTCTGTGAAACGAACCGCGCCGAGTCGTACTTCACGATCCGGCGCGACAACATCGGGTTCCAGGTCAACATGCTGCGCTCGGCGGTCGGACAGGCGTATCTGGCGTTCTGCCCGCAGAAGGAGCGCGAGATGATCCTGGCGGCATTGCGCCGCAGCCGCCGGGACGGGGACGCCCTCGCGCGCGATCCGGCATACGTATCCAAGTCAATTGAGCGGACCCGGCAGCGCGGCTACGGCGTGCGCGAACAGGGATTCGGTGGCGACTACGACAAACCGCGCACCGAGGCAGACGACCGCCTGGAGGCGCTCGCGGTGCCGATCATGGGGGACAAGGGGCGCGTGCACGGCTGCGTCAACATTGTCTGGATCCGGGGCGTACGCACGCCGGAGCAAATCGTGGCGCAATGCCTGGAGCCGCTGCGTCGCACAGCCGACGCCATCGGCCAGGCGATGTCGGCCCGACGGTAGCTGGAGCCGAACAAGCCTTCAATGCCCGAATTCGGCAAGGTTACCGGCTTCCGCGAGTTCCCGAAGGCGAAACTTCTGGACCTTGCCTGAGCCGGTCATCGGAAACTCACTGCAGCAGAACCAGCGCGTGGGGACTTTGTGCGGAGCCAGCTGAAGGCGAAGGAACTGGCGCAGCGCATCCGGCTCAGGCATGCCGCCTTCACGAAACCTGATCGCCACGGCCACGACCTCGCCCCATTTCTGGTCCGTCATGCCAAAGACCGCGGCCATCGCGACCGCCGGATGCTCGATCATGCGGGCCTCGACTTCCGCCGGGTAGATGTTCTCCCCGCCACGGATGATCATGTCCTTCAGTCGTCCGGTGACACGCAGGTAGCCACGTTCATCCATCGTTCCCAGGTCGCCTGTGCGCAACCAGCCGTCGGCCGTGAATGCCGCCGATGTCGCCTCCGGCATATTGAAATAACCGAGCATGCATTGATAGCCGCGAGCCTGGATTTCTCCTTCGTGGCCGGTCGCGACAATGCCGGAACCTGCCGGGTCCGCGATCCGCACTTCGACCTGCGGCAGCGGGTAGCCTGCCGTGTTCGCCTTGTCCTCCTGGCTATCGGCGGGCGATGACTGGCAGATGATCGGGCTGGCCTCGGTTTGCCCATACACCGTAATGAGGTCGCAGCCGAACTCGCGCTCGATCCGCCGCAGCAGTTCCGGCGGAACCGGCGCGCCGCCGGAACTCGCCACCTTCAGGCTGCTCAGGTCCACGTCGCCGCGTCCGGGGTGTTCCAGCATGGCAATGAGCATGGTGGGCACGCCGAACAGGAAATCGCAGCGCTCCCGCTCGATCGCCGTGAGCACGAGTACCGGCTCGAACATCAACGGCAGCACATAGGTCGATCCGGTCGTGATGGCCCCCAGGGAGCTGAGTACAGCGCCTGCCGTGTGGAAGAGCGGCATCGGGCTCATCAGCACCGACCCGTTCATGCCCGCCCGCGCTGCAACGTAGGCGGCGTTCGTGACCAGGCCGCGATGATGCAGCAGTGCGCCCTTCGGCTGGCCGGTCGTTCCCGAGGTGTACTGGATTTGCGCCGGATCCGTCGGCAGGACCGTCGGTAGCTCAGCGTTCGACCTGCAGGTCAGGACCTCTTCATGCCAGTCAGACAAGCAGAAGCGCTCGCGCACGCAGTCCGCTACCTCGCCGGCGATCGCCGACATGTCTGTGCCCCTGAATTCAGCCGTGTGGAGCAGCCCGCTGGCCTGGGACTGCGTCAGCACATAACGAAGCTCGGCGGCACGCAGCCCGGGATTCGCGGTCACGAGCACCAGCCCTGCAAGCGCCGCGCCGTACTGCAGGATCACCCACTCCGGGACATTCGGCGCCCACAGGCAAACCCTTTCGCCAGGCTCGAAGCGGGTCAGCAGCCAGCGTGCGCAGTGTTCCGCATCGCGCATGAGGTCGCCGTAGCTCCAGCGTCGCGCGGTGCTGGCCGCGCCAGTGAGGGATTGCTGACCGGGCACTGTCACTTCCACCAGGGCCGTTCTGTTCGGGTGGCGCATCGCGGCGGCGCGCAGGGCATCGCCGGTCGTCATATCGAGAATCGGCACCGAGGTGTCCGGGGCGACATAGGACAGGGCGGGGTCAGCAAGTCGGGTCAAGGTTTCGTCTCCAGTAGTAATTTGGTGGCCTGAATCCAGTGGCCAATCAGCTGCTGCCGTCTGACGGGACTGCCGCGCAACACGCCGGACAGCGCCAGTCCCCTGAGATACTCGGTCGTCATTGCCATCACCGAGGCTTGCATCGGACTGCTGTCCGATGCGCCGAACAGCGTTTTCATGACGCGCTCACTGTCCTTGCGCGCGCGACGCTCCGCCTCTGCCAGGGTCGCCCTCAGCTCCGGATCCGTACGGGAGACCGCCCATAGTTCGAGCTCGGCGAGATACGAAGGCTGGACCGAGGCAATCGCCAGCACGCGGATCGCGCGCTCGACCACATCCTTGGTGCCCTCCAGCTTCGCCAGGCTTGCCAGCACCGCTTCCTCGTTGCGCTTGACCAGCCCCTCCACGGTTGCGGACAGCAGGGACGCATGCGTCGGAAAGTGGTGGAGCAAGGCGCCGCGGCTGACGCCGGCGCGGCGCTGGACTTCCAGCGTGGTGGCCCGGGCGGTGCCCTGCTCGATCACGATGGTCACGGCTGCTTCGAGGATGCGTTCACGCATGCCCAGTGGCGCTTCCTTGCCGGCGCCGTCATTGGCATTGGCATTTGCGGACTTGCTGGTGCGTGCCCGGCGCGGGCGGACGGAATCTTTCATAGGTCGGGAGGTTACGAACAGTCAGAATTGACTGTCAACATAGCATAATCCCTGAGCAGTCAATGCTGACTGTCCTGCAACAGTCAGCATTGACTGCCACGGCTCCGGCTTCCTAGAATGGATCCATCCATTTTCAGAAAGGAACCAGCCATGCCCGACTTCGGTACCGTCCAGATTCAGCCGGATCCGCGCAACCCGCGCATTGCGCGGCTCTTGCTGAACCGGCCCGAGCGTCTCAATGCCATCACCGAAGGCATGCCGCGGGACATCCGCTGCGCCGTGGAATGGGCGAATGAGAACGATGAGATTCATGTGATCATCGTCGAGGGCGCGGGCAAGGGATTCTGCGGCGGCTATGACCTGGCCGATTCCGCACAGACCTTGCGCGACCAGCCGTGCCAGCAAGAGCAGTACCCATGGGATCCCATGCTCGACTATCGCGTGATGAAGGGCTTTACCGAAGACTTCATGAGTCTCTGGCGCAGCCCCAAGCCGACCATTGCCCAGGTACACGGCGCGGCCGTGGCCGGCGGCAGCGATATTGCGCTGTGCTGCGATCTGCTTGTCATGGCGGACGACGCACGCATCGGCTATATGCCGACGCGCGTCTGGGGATGCCCGACCACGGCCATGTGGACCTATCGCCTGGGCTTTGCCCGCGCCAAGCAGATGATGTTCACCGGCAATGTGCTGGACGGGCGCACCGCCTCGGCCTGGGGACTCGCCAATGCTTCCGTTCCCCTGGCGGAGCTGGACAGCCACACCTTCGAGCTCGCCGAGCGCATTGCCGGCGTGCCGAGCAACCATCTCGCCATGCACAAGATGGTCGTCAACCAGGTCATGCTGACGATGGGCCTCGAGCAAAGCCAGACCATGGCAACCCTCTTTGACGGCATCACGCGCCACAACCCCGAAGGTCTCTGGTTCCGTCGCTACGCCCAGGAAGCCGGGTTCAAGGCGGCGGTCGCATGGCGGGACAGCGGGCAGCCGATTCCGGAAGGCGACGAGGCACGCGCCCTGATCCGGCAGATGGAAGCTCGCCGCAAGGCTTGAGCGAGCCTGTCCTCAGCGGTCTGCCGTTGGCATCGCGGCGAACCGGCCGGACAGCAAGGCCAGGATGCGCGCCGGCACCTTCTCCTGGCCGAGCGTCTCGGCGCAGAACATCGGGCCGCCGCGCCGCCGCTCAGATCACCAGTTCGATCACGAACGGTCCCTTGCGCGCGTTGGCCATGCGGAACAGGTCCGCAAAGCCTTCCATGTCGGTGGCCTGCGCGCCCTCCACGCCCATGCCGCTGGCCAGCTTGACCCAGTCCAGGTCCGGGTTGCCGATGTCGAGCATGTCGAGCGCGGTCTTGCCGGGATTGGCGCCGACGCCGGCCAGTTCGCCCAGCAGGATGGCGTACTTGCGGTTGGCGAGCAGCACCACGGTCACGTCGAGCTGCTCGCGCGCCATGGTCCACAGCGATTGCAGCGTGTACATGGCCGAGCCGTCGGCCTGCAGCGCCACCACGCGCCGGCCGGGCGCCGCCACCGCTGCGCCGAGCGCCAGCGGCAGGCCGGCGCCGATAGCGCCGCCGGTCAGCTGCAGCCAGTCGTGCGGGGCCGCGTGCACCGTGCCGGGATAGAACGCGCGGCCGAAGCTGACGCTCTCTTCCACCACGATGGCCTGCTCGGGCAGCAGCGCGGTCAGCGTGCGCGCCACCGCCTCGGAGGTCACCGCGCCGCGCGCGGGTTCCACCGGCACGGGGATGGCGGCGGCGGGCAGCTGCGCCTGGCGCGCGCCGAGTTCATCGGCCAGCCGTGCCAGCGCTTCGGCCAGGTCTTGTTCCGGGCGGGCCAGCACATGCACCGCGGCATCCTCCGGATACGGGCGCGGCGACTTGCCCGGATACGCAAAGAACGTCACCGGCGCCGGCGCACCCACCAGGATCACGTTGCGGATGCCGGCCAGCTTGTCGCGCGCGGCATCGCCGGAATATGGCACGCGGTCCACCGCGAGGCGGCCGCGCCCGCGCGCCACGCGCGCGTTGGACATGGGCGAGATCAGCCGCGCGCCGGTGGCGGCGGCGATGCGGTGCGCGTCGGCCAGCGGCGCCTCGCGCAGCGCGCTGCCGGCCAGCACGATCAGCGTGGGCTGGCCCGAGCGCAGCACGCGCGCGGCCTGCCGCACCGCGTCCGGCGAGACCCTGGGCACCGGCAGCGCCGGCAGCGGCGCCGCCACCACGCCGCCCGCATCCCAGCACACGTCGGACGGCAGGATCAGGCTGGCGACGCCGCCCGGCGCGGCACAGGCGGCCTGCACCGCGGCCGAGGCATCGGCCCCGACCGAAGCCGCGCGCGTGGCGGTGCGCGTCCACACCGACACCGGCCGGGCCCAGCCTTCGGTGTCGGCGGTGAGCGGCGCGTCCAGCGGCCGGTGGTAGGTGGCCTGGTCGCCGATGAGGTTGACCACCGGCGTCTGCGCGCGGCGCGCGTTGTGCAGGTTGGCCAGGCCGTTGGCCAGCCCCGGCCCGCAATGCAGCAGCGTGGCGGCGGGCTTGCCGGCCATGCGCGCGTAGCCGTCGGCGGCGCCAGTGACCACGCCCTCGAACAGGCCCAGCACGCAGCGCATGCCGGGAATGCGGTCCAGCGCCGCGACGAAATGCATCTCGCTGGTGCCGGGGTTGGCAAAGCAGGTATCCACGCCATTGGCCAGCAGGGTCTTGACCAGGCTCTCGGCGCCGTTCATCGGTTGTGCGTTGTCCATCGGGTTCCGTTGGTTGGGGTTGGCATTGCTTGCCGGTCAGTCATGCCGGCTGCGGGCGGGCGGCCAGCAGGTCGAAATCGAGGCAGACGAACTCGGTGGGGAATTCAATGCGGGCGAAATAGACGATGCGCCCGGCGCTCGCCGCGGTGGGCGACAGCACGCAGGCAAAGTGGTGCAGCTCGGCCACCGGCGCGCCGCTGGAGATGGGATCCGGCATGCGAGGGTTGCCCGGCGGGCAGATTCAGGCACACGGGGGCGGGGTGCGGGACAGTATAAAAAGTCTATATAGGTAGGCCACTAGGGTTTACCTTGGGGAGAGGCTGTTGTACGAGGGGTGTGCGTGGATTTCATCGGTGCTGGTGCGATGCTGTTGGCTTTTGAGCGGCCTGGTTCCGCCCTGCTGGGCGAGTCACTTTTTGGCGCTCGGCCAAAAAGTGACTCGCCGGCTACGCCGGCGAAACAGCCGCGTTCGCCAAGCACGACCAGCACAACTCCAAAAAAAAAGCGCCCGGAGGCGCTCTGCAAAACCGTTGTACGGCGTCTTACCACCGCACATCCCGCTCCCATTCCTTCATCTCTTCCTCGGCGCGCTCCTTGGTGTACCCATAGCGCTCCTGGATGCGGCCGGCGAGCTGGTCGCGCTTGCCGTTGATCTGCGTGATGTCGTCGTCGGTCAGCTTGCCCCACTTCTCCTTGACCTTGCCCTTGGCTTGCTCCCACTTGCCTTCGATCTGATCCCAGTTCATCGCTTGCTCCTTGCTGTCATGGCAAGGGGGCGCTGGCGGCGTCCCCTTGCGAGTGGTGCGGTGGACGGCCCGCCCCTTGCCGGGCCGGCCGTATCGAAGCGTCTTTACTTGCCGTACTTGGCCTTCACGTCGGCCTGGCACTTGTCCTTGGCATCGCCGGACATCGCGTCGCAGCGTTCCTTGTCAGCCTTGTAGGCAGCGTCGGTGGTGTCCTTCTTCGCATCGGCGCGGGCTTCGGCCACGTCGCTGCGCGAACCGGTCGCGGCGGCCTTATCGACCTTGGCGGCGGTCAGGGCTTTTTCATGCGCGGCCTTGGCGTCCTTCTTGCAGACGTCCTTGTCGTTGCCCTTCTTGTCGTCGCACATTTCCTTGGCGACGTCATAGTCGCGGTCGGCCTTGGTCTTCTCGGCCTTGGCCATCGACTTCTGCGTGCCGTCGCGGCGGGCTTCGGCCTGGGCCTTGGCTACGTCGCGGTCGCGCTTGGCCTCGGCCTTGCAGACGTCCTTGGCGTTGTCCTTCATGCCATCGCACTTGGCAGAGGCAGCCTTGTAGTCCGCGTCGGCCTGCTTCACTGCGGCGTCATAGTCTGCCCTTGCGCCGGTTGCAGCCGTTCCGGCCGTCGTTGCCGGTGCCGGTGCCGTCGTCTGCGCCAGGGCCATGCCTGCCGGGGCGGCAACCATCATCGAACACACTGCTGCGGTCAGCCATTTCTTCATCATGTCGAGCTCCTTTCCGAGTGATTGCGTAAGGGTACGCATGAGAGGCCGGCGGCTATGCTGCTGGCCACGCCGTATGTACAGAGTAGGCCCGGGGGGATGGGGTCAGCAGGCGTTGGGCTCCGAAAGGTACGTCAGACTATTCCGACATAGCGAATCGCGCACGGCACATGCATGGCTGCACCGGGTTGCGCAGTGCTTGTGGATTGCGCCGCGCCATGAAAAACGCCGCCCGGCAGCGGGCGGCGCCATGCATCGCCATGTCTGCGATGCCAGACAGGCCGCGCGGTGGCAGGCCATCGCGCGACGCTATCCTCAGCCTGAAATCGACGGCGTGATCCGGCTTTCGTCGGGCGCCGCGGCATCCTCGTCCGGCCAGTTGCGCCCCACCATCCATTCATAGAGCGTCGGCAGCACGATCAGCGTCAGCACGGTCGCGGTGATCAGCCCGCCGATGATGACGATGGCCAGCGGCCGCTGCGTCTCGGAGCCGATGGCGCGCGAGACCGCCATCGGGAACAGCCCCAGCATCGCCAGCAGCGCCGTCATCAGCACCGTGCGCAGCCGGTCCATCGAGCCGGTCAGCACGGCCTGGCGCACCGGCATGCCCTCTTCGCGCAGCTGGTTGAAGTAGGTCACCATCACCACGCCGTTGAGCACCGCCTGGCCGAACAGCGCGATAAAGCCGATCGCCGCCGACACCGACAGCGGGATGCCGGTCAGCAGCAGCGCGAACACGCCGCCGATCAATGCGAACGGGATGTTGGAGATGATCAGCGTGGCGCTCTTGAACGACTTGAACGCATTGAACAGCAGCAGGAAGATCACCAGCACCGACAGCGGCACCACGATCGACAGCCGCGCCATGGCGCGCTCCTGGTTCTCGAACTCGCCCGACCAGCTGATCTTGACGTCGTCGGCCTTCACGTTTTTCGCCACCAGCTTCTGCATGTCCTTGACCACGCTGCCCATGTCGCGGTCATGGATGAAGATGCCGATCGAGGTGGTGCGCTGGCCGTTCTCGCGGCTGATGTTCATTGCGCCGGAGGCGGCGCGGAAGGTCACCAGTTGCGACAGCGGCACCTGCGCGCCGTCGGCGGTCTGCATGAAGATATTGGGCAGGTTGGGCAGCGCGCGTTCCGACGGCTTCAGCCGCACCGCCACGCTGAAGTGTTTCTCGCCCTCCCACAACTCGGTCGCGGCCTTGCCCGCCAGCGCGGTTTCCATCAGCTCCTGCACGTCGGCCACGTTGATGCCGTAGCGCGCGGCCTGGGCGCGGTCGAATTCCAGCACGTACTGCGGCAGTTCGCCGTCGCGGTCGATAAAGGCGCGCATCACGCCCTTGACCGACTGCACGTTGGCCAGGATCTGGTCGGCGACCTTCTTGTTTTGCTCCAGGCTGTCGCTCTGCACCTTGATCACGATCTGGCCCTTGATCTGCGAGATGCTTTCGAGGATGTTGTCGCGCACCGGCTGCGAGAAATTGGGCTCGATGCCGGGCAGCCGGCGCAGGTTGCGGTCGATCTCGCCGATGATGGCGCGCTTGTCGAGGCCGCCGCGCCACTGCTTCTCGGGCTTGAGGTCGACCAGGATCTCGACGGTGTTGATCAGCTTGGGGTCGGTGCCGTCGTCGGGGCGGCCCACCTTGGAGATGGTGGTGTTGACCTCGGGCGTCCGGCGGATCACGCTGCGCAGCAGCCGCGCCTGGTCGCGCGCCTCGTCGATCGACACCGACGCCGGCAGGTCGAAGCTGACCCACATCGAACCTTCGTCGAGTTCCGGCAGGAACTCGCTGCCGAGGAACTTGCCGGCGCCCACCGTCACCACCAGCAGGCCCAGCGCCGCGCCCACCACCAGCTTCTTGTGGTCGAGCGCCCAGGCCAGCATCGGCGCGTAGAGCCGCTTGCAGTGGCGCACCAGGAAGTTGTCGTCGTGCGCGATGTTCTTCTTGAGCAGCAGGTGGCACAGCAGCGGCACCAGCGTCAGCGACAGGATCAGCGAGCCGATCAGCGCGCCCGTCACGGTGTACGCCATCGGCGCGAAGATCTTGCCCTCGTGCCGTTGCAGCGTAAAGATCGGGATGTGCGCCGCGATGATGATGACCATCGAGAACACGGTCGGGCGGCCCACCTCGGTGGTGGCCTGCAGGATCGCATGCAGGCGCGCCCGGCTGTCCTGGATCTGCTGCGCCTTCAGCTCGCCCAGCCGCTTGAAGATGTTCTCGACCACGATCACCGCGCCGTCGACGATGATGCCGAAGTCCATCGCCCCCAGCGACAGCAGGTTGGCCGGAATCCCAACCCAGGTCAGGCCGATGAAGGTGGACAGCAGCGCCAGCGGGATGATCAGCGCGACGATCGCGGCGGCGCGCACGTTGGCCAGGAACAGGTACAGCACCGCCATCACCAGCAGCGCGCCCTCGACCAGGTTGCCGAACACCGTGTGCAGGGTCTTGTCGATCAGCGTGGAGCGGTCGTAGTACGGCACGATCTTCACGCCCTTGGGCAGGATCTGGTCGTCCAGCAGCGCGATCTTCTGCTTCAGCGCTTCCAGCACCAGCGACGGGTTTTCGCCCTTGCGCATCACCACGATGCCCGAGACGATGTCGTCTTCATCGTCCTGGCCCATCAGGCCTTGCGGCGGCGCGCTGCCGACGCGCACGTCGGCGATGTCCTTGACCAGGATCGGGGTGCCGTTGTTCTCGGCCACCACCACGTTGGCGATATCGGCCGAGGTGCGGAAGCTGCCGAGCGAGCGCAGCAGGAACTGCTGGCGCCCGTGCGCCACCGCGCCGCCGCCGGCATTCGAGTTGGCGCGCTGCAGCGCGGTGAACAGCTGCGACAGCGAGATCCTGGCGTCGCGCATGCGCGCCAGGTTGGGGTTGACCTCATACTGCTTGATGGTGCCGCCGATGGTGACCAGGTCGGCCACGCCCGGCACCTGGCGCAGGTTCTTCTCGACCACCCAGTCCTGCAGCGTGCGCAGCTCCTGCGGCGTATAGCCCTTGCCGGTCAGCCGGAAGCGGTAGATCTCGCCGATCGCGGTGGACAGCGGCGCCAGGTCCGGATGCACGCCGTCGGGCAGGTCGACGCTGCGCAGCCGCTCGAGGATCTGCTGGCGCGCGGCGACGTCGGTGGCGCGGTCGTTGAAGGTCACCATCATGAACGACAGCCCGAACTGCGTGTGCGAGAACACTCGCACCGCGTTGGGCGTGCCCGCCAGCGCGGTCTCGATCGGGATCGTGACCTGGCGCTCCACTTCTTCGGCGGCGCGGCCCGGGTACAGCGTGATGACGTTGACCTGGATGTCGGACACATCCGGAAAGGCTTCGATCGGCAGGTTCTTGAACGCGGCGATGCCGCCGCCGACGAAGAGGATCAGGCCCAGCCAGACAAAGAGCTTCTGGTGCAGGGCAAAGCTGACGATGCGCGAAATCATGGGCAGCCGTCCTCAGCGCTTGTCAGCCGCACGCGCCGCGTTCACCGCGGTGGCATCGCGCAGGATGTCCTGCAGGTAGAGGTTGCCTTCGCTGACCACGGTCTCGCCGTCCTGCACGCCTTCGAGCAGCTCGGTGGTGCCGGGCAGCGTCACGCCCACGCGCACCAGGCGGCGCTCGAAGGTATTGGGCGCGGTGCGCACGAACACATAGTTGCGGTTGTCGGCCAGGAACACCGCCTTGGACGGCACCGCGATGCCCTTGAACGAGGCCGCCGGCAGCTTCGCGGTGACGAACATCTCCGCCTTCAGGCGGCGTTCGGGATTGGGCACGGTCAGCCTCACCTTGATGCTGCGCGCGCTCGGATCGACATAGTCGGCAATCTTGACCACGGTGCCGGCAAAGGTCTCGCCGGGCCAGGCGGCGGTGGTCAGCTGCACCTCGACGCCGGGCTTGAACAGGCTCAGGTCGGCCTCGCCCGCATCGACCTGCGCCCACAGCGTGGCCGGGTCGGTCACCAGGAACAGCGGCGCGGCGGGCGGCTGGTCGGGGCGCAGCTCCATGCCGAGATTGATGTTGCGCTCGACCACCAGGCCGTCGATCGGGCTGCGCAGCGCAAAGCGCTGGTTGACCCCGCCCGTCCCTGCCGCAGCCGCGCCGTATTGGGCGAGCGCCGCCTGGGTGCGCTGCAGGTCCGCCGCGGCGCGCGCGGCATCGGCCTGCGCCTGCTCCAGTTCCTTCTGCGCGATGATGCCGGCGCCGTACAGCTCGCGCTGGCGCGCCAGCGCCTTGGCCGCGACCGCGCTGTCGGCGGCGGCCTTGCGCGCATCGGCCTGGGCCACGCCAAATTCGGGCGAGGCCAGCATTGCCAGCGGCTGGCCGGCCTTGACGGTGGCGCCCGGCTGCACCAGCACCTCGGTCACGCGCCCGGCAAACGGCGTTGCCACGCGCACGGTCTTGTCCTCGTTCCATACCAGCCGGCCCGGCAGGCTCAGCATGCGCTCGCCGCCCGTTGTGGCGGGCTCGGCGGTGATGCCGGGCAGCGTCTTCACGCTGGCCGGGAACCGGATGGTATTGCCGCTGACCGTGGGATCGTCATCGGCCTTCGGGGCTTCGGTCTTGCCGCACGCGGCCAGCGCCAGCGCGCACAACGACATGGCGAACAGGACGGATATGCGTGCCGGCAAGGCAGCGCGGGCGGATGACATGCGACGGGACATGCGTGACAGGAAGGACATGAGGGGATCGCGGGAACTGCGCTTCAGGGGCGCGCGGTGGCGGCGCCAGTGGCGGCGGTGTGGGCGGGTGTAGCGGTGGTCGAGGTCTGCAACGCGGCGCGATACGCCGACAGCGCCCTGGCGTACTCACCCTGCGCCGCGACGGCATCGAGCCGGGTCTGGCGCAGCGCGCGCCGCGCATCGAGCAGGTCGAGCACGCCGGTCGCGCCCTTGCTGTAGGCGAACTCGGCGCCGCGGGCCACGCTCTCGGCCGCCGGCAGCACCTCGTCGCGCATCTGCCGCAGCGACTGGCGCGCGGTCTCGAGCTGGCTGCGCAGCCGGTCGATCTCGTTGCCGGCCTCCAGCATCACGCGGTTGCGGTCGTCCAGCGCGGCGTAGTAGTCGACCTCGGCCCGGCGCGCCTCGCCGCCGTTGCTGTGGCGCACCGGCAGCGGCATCGACAGGAACACGCCGAAGCTGTTGCCGGAGCCAGAGCTGTTGGTCGGTGAGACCGGATAGTGCTCGGCTTGCGCGCCGATGGTGACGTCGGGCACGCGGCCCGCACGGGCGAGGTCGCGCGCCGCCGCGGCGGCGGCCAGGCGCGCCTCGGCCGCGGTCACGTCGGGGCGGCGCTGCAGCGTGTCGGGATCCGGCGGCGGCACGGCGGCATCGATTGCCGGCCAGTCGGCCACCAGCCGGTTGTCGGCGAGCGTGCCGGGCACGCCCATTGCCTGCGCCAGCATGGCCTTGTCGCGGTAATGATCGGTGATGGCCTGGCGCATCTCGTTCTGCGCGCGCAGGGCGTCGAGCTGCAGCTTGGTCACGTCGGCGCGCGCCACGTCGCCGGCCTTGAGGCGGGTCTCGCTGGCCTGCCGGGTGCGCTCGTACAGCGCCAGCGTTTCGCGCAGCACGGCCACGCGTTCCTGGCTGGCCAGCGCGTCGAAAAACGCCTGCTCCACCGCGCCGGTCTGTTGCGCCACCACGGCCTGCACCGCTTCGCCGGCGGCGGCGCTGGCCTTGCGCGCGGCATCGACGCGCAGGTTGCCCTTGTTGGCGGTCTCGATCAGCTGGTCCACCCGCAGCGTGGAATCCACGGTCTTGCTGCGCAAGTTGCCTGAGCCGACGCCGGCATGCGGGTTGATGTTCTCCACACCCAGGCTCAGCACGGGGTTGGGCCGCTGCGACGCGATCTGCACGTCGGCCTGGCTGGCTTCCACGCCGCGGCGCGCGGCCAGGATGGTCCGGTTGCAGCGCAACGCGTCAAGGCGCACCTGGGCCAGGGTGAGCGTGGCAGCTGCCGGCGGCGGCGTGCACGGGCCATCGGCCGGTGCGGCCTGCGCGGAATCTGCGGAATCTGATGGAGGAGGCGGATCGGCCGGGCGTTCGGCCGCGAGGCTCGCCACAGGTCCTGCCACGAGGCCCAGACCCAGCAGGGCTGCCATGGCAACACGGGATAAGACAAAAGGCACGTTCGGTCGGGCTCGGTTGGACAACGATCTGCGGTAAACGACCGTGCCCGCCGAATGGTTCACCGAGGCACGCCAAATTGCCGCGCCCGGCACCCCGCGAGGTTGCGCGGCGTGGCTGTCTGGTCGCGCCCTCGCCTGCGGTCCCGATGCTGTCGATGCCATCCGGACACGATCTCCCGCCCGCATTCCAACCGAACCGCTTTACAAACGGCTTTCATTCACCTGACAAATGCCTTTAACCCGGTGAATTTCCTTATCCGTCGGAAAAAACGACAAACGGCACGGCCGTTGCCGGCCGTGCCGTCGGAAACCATCCCAGGCGCGTTTATGCCTTCACGCGGTCATCCAGTCCCAGCCCGCGGCCGATGATCTCCTTCATGATCTCGCTGCTGCCGGCATAGATCCGCGAAATGCGCGCGTCGGCATACATGCGGCAGATGCGGTACTCCTCCATATAGCCGGCGCCGCCGTGCAGCTGCACGCCCTCGTCGACCATCCGTCCCTGCAGCTCGGAGGTCAGCAGCTTGGCCGACGCCGCGGTCTCGACCGTCAGCGTGCCGGCATTGTGTTGCAGCACGCACTGGTCGACAAAGGTCTGCAGCGCGTCCAGCTGCGCGCGCAGTTCGGCCAGCTTGAAGCGCGAGTTCTGGAAGGTGCCGATGGCGCGTCCGAACGCCTTGCGCTCGCGCACGTAGTCCAGCGTGATATCGAATGCCACCTGTGCCGATGCCATGTAGCCGCAGGCCCCGATCAGGCGCTCCTCGGCCAGGTGGCGCGTCAGGTAGCGGAAGGCCTGGCCGGGCTCGCCCAGCACGTTGGCCTTGGGCACCTTGACGTTGTCGAAGAACAGCTCCGAGGTGTCCTGCGAGTGCAGGCCCAGCTTGCGCAGCTTGCGCCCGCGCTCGAAGCCGGGCATGCCGCGTTCGACGATGAAGAGCGTCAGGCCGTGGCTGCGCTCCGGGTCGGTGCGGGCCACCACGACCACCACATCGGCCAGCTGGCCGTTCGAGATATAGGTCTTGGCACCGTTCAGCACCCAGTGGTCGCCATGGTCCTCGGCGCGGGTGCGGATGCCGGCCAGGTCCGAACCGGTCTGCGGCTCGGTCATGGCAATGGCGAAGATCGACTCGCCGCGCGCGGCCGCCGGCAGCAGGCGCTGGCGCTGCTCTTCATTGCCGATGCGGCCGATATAGGGCGCCACCAGGCGCGAGTGCAGCGTGCCGAAAAAGCCGGAGTCGCCATGGCGCGCGTTTTCCTCGATCAGGATCTGCTCATAGCGGAAGTCCTGCACGCCGGCGCCGCCGTATTGCTCGTCGGCCCACATCAGCAGGTAGCCCTGCTCGCCGGCCTTGCGGAACACCTCGCGGTCCACGCAGCCCTGTTCGCGCCAGCGCTCGCCGTGCGGCCCGACCTCGCGCTGGTAGAAGCGGCGGGCGGATTCGCGGAAGGCGTCGTGTTCGGCTTCGAAGATCAGGCGTTGCATCGGGGTCTCCAGGTGTTTTGAGGGTGACCAGGCCAGTGTCGGCCGCGCAACGTCTATGAGATTCGTCGGAACGGATGATTTTTCTTACCACCGCGGAACCGCCCGACTAGCAGCGAAAACCGGGATGAATGCAATTTTATTGATATGAAGTGCCAATAACTTTCATTTACCCGCCGGCATGCTTTGTGCCAATACTGGAACCACAGATAACGATTCGATGGAGCGGGAACATGGAAGCCATCCTCTGGATTGGGCTTGCGCTGGCACTGGTGGCGTTGGGGGGTTGCGTCACCTGGCTGATCGGCACGCGGGTGCCGGAACCTGTTTTTGCGCGCGCGCAGTTGCATGGGCGCTTTGCCGGCCTGGAACCGCGCCCGCCGCGCCGGGGTGGCGGCGGCCGGGCGCGGCGCGTGCGGCAGTGGCGCCTGGTGGCCGTGCCCGCGCCTGCGGGTCAACTGGTGCCAGTGCGGATCTGACCGCCGGGCGCTATTGCAGGAAGTCCCAGCGCTGCGACCAGTCTGATTCCTCCCGCACGATCTCGCGCAGGATGTCCACGGCCTCCTGCGCCGACCCTGCGGGCGCCTTGGCGCAGACCAGGAACACGGGATATGAAAACTCCGGCGCGCCGGCGACGCGCGCCAGGACCCCGCTGTCCAGGTAGCTCTGCACCACGCGCGCACGGAAATAGCCGCTGCCGCCGTACTGGAGGATGTACTGCAGCGCCAGCGGCCCCAGGTTGAAGTACAGCGACGCCCGGGCATGCTCCGGCAACGCGCTGTCATGCTGGCGGCGGAACTCCGGGCCCCAGTCGACATAGACATAGCCGCCGTCGCGCTGCGTCGAGCGGATCAGGATCAGTTTCTCCTCCATCAGCGCTTCCACGTGCATGCCGGGCGCGTACTCCGGCTGATACACCAGGGCCGCGTCCAGCCCGCCCGATTGCAGCCGGCGCTGCAGCTCCGCGCCCTCGCCCACCTCGGCCCGCACCGCCTGCGCCGGCATCCGCTGGCGCAGGCGCGTCGCCCATAGCAGCACCAGCGGATTGCCCAGGCTGATCTCGGTGCCATAGCGGAACAGGCTGGCCAGCCCCGTCGGCAACGGCAGCTCGCGGCACGCCGCCTCCCAGGTCTGCACCAGCTGGCCGGCGTAGCCGAGAAAGCGCTGCCCGTCCGGCGTCAGCCGCGCCCCCGCCTTGTTGCGCTCGAACAGGCGGCAGTTCAGCTGCGCCTCCAGGCTCTTGATGCGCGCGGTCACGGCGGTCTGGGTCACATGCAGCTTGTCGGCGGCAGCCAGCAGGCTGCCGTCGCGCACGACTTGGAGGAAGGTGCGGGCGAGTTCGATGTCCATGGTGGGAGCGTTCCGGGGCGGTGTGGCGAATTGTAGGCAATGCGTTGCGGATATTCCGCAATCCGGTGCCGCGGCTGGGCGCCAGCCGCTCAAGAAAGTAAGCTGGCATTTCAAGAGCGCGCAAGGGACCCACCATGGCAGCTTTCCACCCCTCCATCATCACACGGCACGGCGACACCGCCGGGGCATCTGCAGGCACGGCCGACCCGGAGGCGGCGCACGACGCTGCATGCCGAGACTCCGCTGTCAGCGGATCAGTACGCCAACGGCTGACGGGATTGCTCGACCTCTTCGCGGCCTTCCCGGATGGCTTCATGGAAGCTGGACGGGGCGAGCAGGAACAGGCGGAACGCCAATAGGTCCGCGGGCACATGCGGCGCCGGAATCCGGGGCGACATCGACATTGGCTCAGCGCGCCGGCTGTGCCCGCCCACCCGCCGGCATGGCGACCGGCTCCGCCCCCGCCATCGGCGCCGCCGGCACGCCGCGCGCCGCGCGTGGCGGCCGCAGCGGCACGATGCCTTCCGGCTCCTGCCAGGCCAGGCCATTGTCATAGCCGGTGGCGGCGGCTTCCAGGTAGCCGGGCGCGAACTTGCGCTCCGGTGTCACCGCCTGCACGGCGGGCGCCGCGGCGGCCTGCGGCGCCTCGGACTGCGCGCAGGCGACGCTGTTGAGGCACAAGCCCAGCACGCGCAACAGCACCATGGCCTGGCGCGAACGGTGTCGGATGGCGGACGGGCGCGACGCGGCCTGCCCGTTCTGGCATGGGGATCGGGTGTTCATCGGGGTTCTCCGGGAAGCCATTGCTGGCAGGTGGCACAACGAGCCGCGGCGCCGCGCTCGCTGTTCCTTGCGCAATGACCGTGCCACCGGCTGATCCCCGCTACGGCGGGGATTACGGCACTTTCCGGAGGGGAAGTGGTGGGGACGGGCCGACGCTAGCGGCCGCGGTGTCGGCTGGCGTCCAACATCCCGAACCGCCTCAGGGCTTCACCGCCGCCGCCAGCACCGCCGGCATCGGCACCTCGAAGCCACTGCCACGCATATAGCCGGCAACCGTGCCGCGCAGCACGGCGCGGATTTCGTCGCGGGCCTTTGGGGTCTGCGCGCGCAGCGTGGCGGCGGCGCGCACGGTGCCCTGGGCCAGCGCATCGAACAGCTGGTCGGGCGTGGAGAAGCGCCAGACCTGCGGCACGCTGCGGCAGGTCGGCATGACAAAACCGGCCTGCTGCAACGCGCTGCGGCAATGGCCGGGATCGCTGAACAGGAAGAAGTTCGGCCCGACCGGGATATCGACGTCCATCGAGCCATAGGCGCGGATTGCGGCATAGACCGCGCCGAAGCCGACGGCGCGCTCCGGCGTATCCCATACCGTAAAGGCGATGCGCCCGCCCGGGCGCAGGACGCGGAAGGCCTCGGCCAGCGCCGCGTCCGGGTCGGACATATGGCACAGGCCAAAGCCATTGACCACGGCGTCGAAGCTGGCGTCGCCGAACGGCAGTGCCTGCGCGTCGGCCTGCTCGTACTGGACTTCGGGATGCAGCTTGCGCGCCAGTTGCACTTGCGCCAGCGCGAAATCGATGCCGATCGACTCGGCCCCGCGCTGCACCGCCCCGGCCGCGACGTAGCCGGAGCCGGACGCGACATCGAGCACGCGCTGCCCGCGGGCCACGTGCGCGGCGTCGAGCAAGGATTCGACCGATTGCCGGGTCACGTGCGACAGATGCTCCTGGTAGCGGCTGACGACCTCCGGGTCTTCCCAGCCGGCCAGCTCAAAGGCGCGAAACGAATCTGCGGTGCGGTCCATGCCTACTCCTCGGCGTCGATGTCCAGGTGGGCGGGCGTGTATTCGTGATGTTGGTGTGCGGACGCCGCGCTGCGGCATCCTGAGAACCCGGTCAAGCCAAGTATAGACAGCGCCGCGGCCCGGTAGCGGCCAGGCGGCCAGGCATGCACCCGGCCCGCTTTGCCGCGGCGTTTCACCCGTTCAGGCGAAGCGCAGCGTGGCCACGCCGGCGGCGATCAGGCAGGCCGCGCCCAGGCGCGCGGCGCCGACGCGCTCCTTGAGCAGCAGCGCGGAGATCAGCGCGCCGAACAGGATCGAGGATTCGCGCAACGCGGCCACCGGCGCCACCGGCGCGCGCGTCATCGCCCACAGCGACAACCCGTAGGACGCCAGCGTGCCGCCACCGCCCACCAGCGCGAACACCAGGTTGCGCCGCACGTAGCCGGCCAGTTCCGGCCGGCGCGCCGCCAGCGCCCACGCCGCCAGCGGCAGCGCGGTCAGCACGAAGATCCAGAATGCATACGCCACCGGCGCGCCCGAGCGCCGAACGCCGGTGCCGTCGATCAGCGTATAGGTGGCGATCACCAGCGCGTTCAGCAGCGCCAGCCAGACGCCCTCGCGGCTGCCGCGCCCGCCATGGGCGCGACTGGCACCACGGGCGCCGCCCGCCATGGCCAGGATGCCGAGGCTGATCACGGCGATGCCGGCCCATGCCAGCGCCGACAGGTGCTCCCCCAGCCAGCCCACGCTCGCCAGCGCCACCAGCAATGGCGCGCAGCCGCGCATCAGCGGGTAGGTCAGGCTCATGTCCGCGCTGCGATAGATGCGCGCCACCAGCGCAAAGTACACCACGTGCACCCCCACCGACGCGGCGATGAAGGGCCAGCTGGCGGCCGCCGGCTGCGGCAGCGCCGGCAGCGCCACCGCCGCCATCAGCCCTGCCGTGACCGCTACCATCACGGTGGACAAGAGCTTGTCGCCGCCGCCCTTGACCACGGCATTCCACGCGGCGTGCAGGAAGGCGGCGAGCAGGACGACGGCGAAGACGGTCAGCGACATGGGCGGCAGCGGTGTCGGCGCCGGCAGGCAGCGCGGGATCGCGCCATTCTAGCCGCGCTGGGTGCCGCGCCGCCGCCCCGCTATCTGGCGCCGCTCACGCGCCAGACCGTATTGCCGACATCGTCGGCCACCAGCAAGCCGCCGCGCTGGTCGACCGCCACGCCTACCGGCCGCCCGCGCGCCTTGCCGTCGTCGTCGACAAACCCGGTCAGCACGTCGAACGGCGCGCCATTGGGCCGGCCCTGGCTGAACGGTACGAAGATCACCTTGTAGCCCGCCAGCGGGCGCCGGTTCCAGGAACCGTGCAGGCCGACGAACATGCCTTCGCTGAAGCGCGCCGGCAGGCTGTTGCCGCCGGCAGCAGCCAGGCCGAGCGCGGCGGTGTGCGCGCCCACGGCATAGTCGGGCACGATCGCCTTGGCCACCAGGTCTGGTGCCGGCGGCTTCACGCGCTGGTCCACGTGCTGGCCGTAGTAGCTGTAGGGCCAGCCGTAGAAGCCGCCGTCGCGCACCGAGGTGATGTAGTCCGGCACCAGGTCGCTGCCGATCTCGTCGCGTTCGTTGACGGCGGTCCACAGCATGCCGGTGACCGGCTCCCACGCCATGCCGTTCGGATTGCGCAGCCCGCTGGCAAAGATGCGGTGCGTGCCGGTGCGGCGGTCGACTTCCCAGATCGCGGCGCGGCCGACCTCCTTGTCCATGCCGTTCTCGCCCACGTTGCTGTTCGAGCCTACGGTCACGTACAGCTTGCTGCCATCGCGGCTGGCGATCAGGCTCTTGGTCCAGTGATGGTTGAGTGGGCCGCCGGGCAGGTCCACCACCTTCTGCGGCGCGGCGGTGATTTCGGTCTGGCCGGGCTGGTACGGGAAGCGCAGCAGCGCGTCGGTGGCGGCCACATAGAAGTCATTGCCGACCAGCGCCATGCCGAAGGGCGAATTCACGTCCTTCAGGAACACCGAACGCTGGTCGGCGACGCCGTCGCCATTGCTGTCGCGCAGCAGCGTGATGCGGTTGGCGCTGGGCGTGCCGGCGCCGGCACGCTTCATCACCATCTTCATGATCCAGCCCTTGAGGCCCTTGCCGTCGTCGGGCTTGGGCGGCGCGTTGCTCTCGGCCACCAGTACATCCCCATTGGGCAGCACATAAACCCAGCGCGGATGGTCGAGCTTGTCGGCGAAGGCCGTCACCGCCATGCCTTCGGCCGGCACCGGGCGCTGGCCCGCGGCCCAGCCGATGGCCGGCGCGATCTTGACGGTGGGGATGGCGGTCTGGTTGGGCGGCGGCAGCTGCGGCGTGGGTCCGAAGCCGGCTTCGGACGGCAGCTTGGCGGATTCGCCGCAGGCGGCGAGCGTGGCCAGCACAGGCACGGCGCCCGCCAGCATGGCGGTGCGCAACAGGCGCAAGGGGGTGGGCATCGGCATGGTCCGGGCTCCTCAGGCCACGCGGGGCCGCGCGCCTGTGCCTGGACTATAGGACGTAGAGCGACCGGTGCTCTGTAAGCGCCGCGGAAGGCACCGTGTAGGACGATGCCCGACCCCGGCGCGGTACCCGGCCCCGGCGCGCTCAGCCCCGATGCGGCGTATCCAGCCCCTTCACCACCGCCGGACGCTGCACGAACGCATCCAGCACGCGCCGCACATTGACGAAGTCCTTGAAGCCGACCAGGTCGCCAGCCTCGTAGAAGCCAACCAGGTTGCGCACCCACGGGAAGGTGGCGATGTCGGCAATGGTGTATTCATCGCCCATGATCCAGGCGCGGCCGTCCAGGCGCTGCTCGAGCACGCTGAGCAAGCGACGGCTTTCTGTCACGTAGCGGTCGCGCGGGCGCTTGTCCTCATAGTCCTTGCCGGCAAACTTGTGGAAGAAGCCCAGCTGGCCAAACATCGGGCCGATGCCGCCCATCTGGAACATCACCCACTGGATGGTTTCATAGCGGCGCGCGGGATCGGCAGGGATCAGCTTGCCCGACTTGTCGGCCAGGTACAGCAGGATCGCGCCCGACTCGAACAGCGCCAGCGGCTTGCCGCCGGGGCCCTGCGGGTCGAGGATCGCCGGGATCTTGTTGTTCGGGTTCAGCGACAGGAATTCCGGCGAGAGCTGGTCGTCGGTGTCGAAGCGCACCAGGTGCGGCTCGTACGGCAGGCCGCTCTCTTCCAGCATGATCGACACCTTGACGCCATTGGGCGTGGGCAGCGAATAGAGCTGGATGCGGTCGGGATGCTGCGCCGGCCATTTGCGGGTGATGGGGAAAGCGGACAGATCGGGCACACGGGCTCCTGGTTCGGGCGCTTCCGCGCCATGGGAAGCTGCCGGACAACGAAGAGCCCGATCATAAACCGGCGCTGCCGTGCTTGCAGGCCACGCAAAAACAGAAGGGGCCCCGCGGGGCCCCTTCCTCATGCCATCTGACTGCGGCAGCTTACACCGTCACGCCGTCGGCCACTTCCTTGAAGTCCTCGATCTGGTCGAAGTTCATGTACTTGTAGATCTTGTCGCCATTCTGGTTGATGACGCCAATATCGGCCATGTACTCGTCCTTGGTCGGGATGCGGCCCAGGCGCGAGCAGATCGCGGCCAGTTCCGCCGAGCCCAGGTACACGTTGGTGTTCTTGCCCAGGCGGTTCGGGAAGTTGCGGGTCGAGGTCGACATCACGGTCGCGCCTTCGCGCACCTGGGCCTGGTTGCCCATGCACAGCGAGCAGCCCGGCATTTCGGTGCGGGCACCGGCGGTGCCGAACACGCCGTAGTGGCCTTCCTCGGTCAGCTGCTTCTGGTCCATCTTGGTCGGCGGGGCGACCCACAGCTTGACCGGGATGTCGCGCTTGCCTTCCAGCAGCTTGGACGCCGCGCGGAAGTGGCCGATGTTGGTCATGCAGGAACCGATGAAGACTTCGTCGATCTTGGCGCCGGCCACGTCGGACAGCGTCTTGACGTCGTCCGGGTCGTTCGGGCAGGCCACGATCGGCTCATGCACGTCGGCCAGGTCGATCTCGATCACGGCGGCGTATTCGGCGTCGGCGTCCGGCTCCAGCAGCTTCGGATCGGCCAGCCATGCTTCCATGGCCTTGATGCGGCGCTGCAGGCTGCGCGGATCCTGGTAGCCCTGGGCGATCATCCACTTCAGCAGCGTGATGTTGCTGTTGATGTATTCGATGATCGGGTCCTTGTTCAGGCGCACCGTGCAACCAGCGGCCGAACGTTCGGCGGAGGCGTCCGACAGCTCAAACGCTTGCTCGACCTTCAGGTCAGGCAGGCCTTCGATTTCCAGGATGCGGCCCGAGAAGATGTTCTTCTTGCCTTGCTTGGCCACGGTCAGCAGGCCTTGCTTGATCGCGTACAGCGGAATCGCGTTGACCAGGTCGCGCAGGGTCACGCCCGGCTGCATCTGGCCCTTGAAGCGGACCAGCACCGATTCCGGCATGTCCAGCGGCATCACGCCGGTGGCGGCGGCAAAGGCGACCAGGCCCGAGCCGGCCGGGAAGCTGATGCCGATCGGGAAGCGGGTGTGCGAGTCGCCGCCGGTGCCGACGGTGTCGGGCAGCAGCATGCGGTTCAGCCACGAGTGGATCACGCCGTCGCCCGGGCGCAGCGAGATGCCGCCACGGGTGCTGATGAACTCGGGCAGGGTGTGGTGGGTCTTGACGTCGACCGGCTTCGGGTAAGCGGCGGTGTGGCAGAACGACTGCATCACCAGGTCGGCCGAGAAGCCCAGGCAGGCCAGGTCCTTCAGCTCGTCGCGGGTCATCGGGCCGGTGGTGTCCTGCGAGCCCACCGAAGTCATCTTCGGTTCGCAGTAGGTGCCCGGGCGGATGCCCTTGCCTTCAGGCAGGCCGCAGGCGCGGCCGACCATCTTCTGCGCCAGCGTGAAGCCCTTGCCGGTATCGGCCGGGTTCTGCGGCAGGCGGAACAGCGTCGACGGGGCCAGGCCCAGCGCTTCGCGCGCCTTGGCGGTCAGGCCACGGCCGACGATCAGCGGGATGCGGCCGCCGGCGCGGACTTCGTCGAACAGCACGTCGGACTTGACCTTGAACTCGGCGATCACTTCGCCGTTCTTCAGCGCCTTGCCTTCGTACGGGCGCAGCTCGACCACATCGCCCATTTCCATCTTCGACACATCCAGCTCGATCGGCAGCGCGCCGGCGTCTTCCATGGTGTTGTAGAAGATCGGGGCAATCTTGTTGCCCAGGCACACGCCGCCGAAGCGCTTGTTCGGGATGAAGGGGATGTCTTCGCCGGTGAACCACAGCACGGAGTTGGTGGCCGACTTGCGCGAGGAGCCGGTGCCGACCACGTCGCCGACGTAGGCAACCAGGTGGCCCTTTTCCTTCAGCGACTCGATGAACTTGACCGGGCCGCGCTTGCCGTCTTCTTCCGGCTGGAACGCCGCGCCTTCGCGCTTGTTCTTCAGCATCGCCAGCGCGTGCATCGGGATGTCCGGGCGGGTGGTGGCGTCCGGGGCCGGCGAGAGGTCATCGGTGTTGGTTTCGCCGGGGACCTTGAACACGGTGATGGTCAGGCTTTGCGGCACTTCCGGACGGCTGGTGAACCACTCGGCGTCGGCCCAGCTCTGCAGCACGGCCTTGGCGTTGGCGTTGCCCTTGTCGGCCTTCTCCTTCACGTCGTGGAAGGCGTCGAACATCAGCAGGGTCTTCTTCAGCGCGTCGGCGGCGACGGTGCCGACTTCGGCATCGTCCAGCAGCTCGATCAGCGGCGAAATGTTGTACCCGCCCAGCATGGTGCCCAGCAGCTCGGTCGCCTTGGCACGCGAGATCAGCGCGCACTGTTCCTTGCCCAGCGCCACCGCGGCCAGGTACGAGGCCTTGACCTTGGCCGCGTCATCAACGCCGGCGGGAACGCGGTTGGAGATCAGGTCCACCAGGGTCTGTTCTTCGCCGGCGGGCGGGTTCTTCAGCAGTTCGATCAGCTCGGCCGTCTGCTTGGCGGTCAGGGGCAGAGGGGGGATGCCAAGCGCGGCGCGCTCGGCCACATGTGCGCGATAGTTTTCAAGCATGGGAACCTGCTGAGTAATTAGGTTTAGAAAGACTCGGTACGTCGCGATTGTAGTCGGAAGCGGCTCATCGGTCAAATGTCTTATATCTTATATAAGAGTATTTTTTGAAAAACCCAAGTGAAACAATGACTTGCAGGATGGATGAGTTACGGATTCACATGATTGACTACCCGAGTAGCGTAGTTGGGATTTCAGCTGGCGAGGGTTGCGGCTGGGTGGCTGAAGGCGCGTGCGTGACTTGGGCTACTGACTTCGTGGATGCGCCGGCCCTCTCCCCCGCCCCTCTCCCGCAAGCGGGCGAGGGGAGCAAACCAGCGGGGGAGAAAAGCCGTTGGGCTCGCCCGCGACAACGCGTGCGAAACCGCCAAGGCCGCCGGGGACGACATCCCACCGCAACACCCAGCCCGAAATCCCAACTCAAGTTCCCTCCACAAAAAGCGTTAACCAGCCTGCAGGCGCGCAACACAACGGCGCCCGCTCGCTTTAGCGCCCTGCTTCGCAGATAGCTTGTCATGAAATGGCCCGGTTGGCCGCCATGCGTCGTTGCTCGTCGTTGCCATAGCTATGGCTATGGCGCCTCCTCGCGCCTAGCCTGACGACCAACCGAACCATTTCATTTCGACAACCTATCTACGAAGCAGGACGCTTGCCGTGCCTGCTCCCTTTCCGCTCAAATGGCCAAGCTGAAAGGGTTTCCCCCTTTTTTTCGGCCCTTTGCTGGCCTGCGATTCCGGAAGAATGGCAGGCATTCCGATACAGGCTTCTCATGGCGAACACGGCTTCCCCTCCCCGGACTGGCAACACAGGCAAGCGCGGCCGGCTGCTGCTGATCGGCGCCGGCGTGCTGGTTGTGGCACTGGGTGCCGGAGGCTTCGTGCTGGGCAGCGTGCTGAGCAGCCGCCAGCCGGCGGCACCCGCCGCGCCCGCCGCTCCGGTCATCCCGCCGCCGATCTTCGTGCCGCTGGACGCGTTCACCGTCAACCTGCGCAGCGACGACGGCGACCGCTTCCTGCACACCGGCCTGTCCCTGAAGGTGGCTGACGCCGAGACCCAGGCGCGCCTGGCGCAGTACCTGCCCGAAGCGCGCAGCCGCATCCTGCTGCTGCTGTCGGCCAGGCAGCCGGCCGAACTGGCCACCGTCGACGGCAAGCGCAAGCTCGCCGACGACATCCGCGACACCATCAGCAAGCCGTTTGCCAGCGGCCTGCCGGCGCAACGCGTGCTGGACGTGCTGTTCACCTCGTTCGTGGTGCAGTAAGCAAGAAGCCAGGGCAGCACGTTTCATCCATAACGCCGCACAAGGGGCAGGACACTAGATGGCCTACGACAAGTTCCTCTCGCAAGACGAGGTAGACGAGCTGCTCAAGGGCGTATCCGGCGAGGCCGATACGCCCAAGGCCAGCGAGACTGCGCCCGACGAGGGCGGGGTACGCCCCTACAACCTGGCGACGCAGGAACGCATCATCCGCGGCCGCCTGCATACGCTGGAAATCATCAACGAGCGCTTTGCGCGCTCGCTGCGCACCGCGCTGTTCAACTTCATCCGCCGTGGCGCGGACATCTCCGTGGGCAGCGTCAGGATCGAGAAGTTCGGCGATTTCGCGCGCAACCTGCCGATGCCGACCAACCTCAACCTGGTCCACCTGAAGCCGCTGCGCGGCACCGCGCTGTTCGTCTACGACCCCAACCTGGTCTTCCTGGTGGTCGACAACCTGTTCGGCGGCGACGGCCGCTTCCACACCCGCGTGGAAGGGCGCGACTTCACGCAGACCGAGCAGCGCATCATCCAGCGCATGCTGGAGCTGACGCTGACCAGCTACGGCAATGCCTGGCGCACCGTGCATCCGATCGAAACCGAGTACATCCGCTCGGAGATGCACCCCAAGTTTGCCAACGTCGCCACGCACAACGAGGCCGTGGTGACCACCGCCTTCCACATCGAGCTGGGCGCCGTCGGCGGGCAGCTGCACGTATGCCTGCCATACGCCATGATCGAGCCCCTCAAGGACCTGCTGATGAATCCGCTGCAGGACGAGAAAGAGGTCGACAAAGGCTGGGTCACGCAGCTGTCCACGCAGCTGCGCGCGGCCGAGGTCGAGCTGGTGGCCGAATTCGCGCACCTGCAGAGCACTGTCGCCGAAGTGCTGGCGATGCGCGCCGGCGACGTGCTGCCGATCGAGCTGCCCGAGAAGGTGTTCGGCAAGGTGAACGGCGTGCCCGTGATGCAATGCGGCTTCGGCACCATGAACGGCCAGTACGCGCTGCGGGTAGAACGAATGATCAATCACCAGGACGGCGATTCCCACCTGGATACCGAGGACACCGATTATGACTGACGGCATCGAGGACAAGCCGGTCGACCCGATGGACGACTGGGCCAGCGCGCTGGCCGAGCAGACCAGCGCCACTTCCGCCGAAATCCCCGCCGCTGCCGCGCCGGCATCGGCCGCCGCCACCCCGGCCGCCGCCACGGTCTTCCCGCCGCTGGCCAAGGAAGCGCCGAGCGGCTTCCGCAACGATATCGAGATGATCCTCGATATCCCGGTGCAGCTGACCGTGGAGCTGGGCCGCACCAAGGTGCCGATCAAGAACCTGCTGCAACTGGCGCAGGGCTCGGTGGTGGAACTCGACGGCCTGGCCGGTGAGCCGATGGACGTGCTGGTCAACGGCTACCTGATCGCGCAAGGCGAAGTGGTGGTGGTCAACGACAAGTTCGGCATCCGCCTGACCGACATCATCACGCCGTCCGAACGCATCCGGAAGCTGAACAAATGACAGCCGCCACCCGCGCCCTGCCGGCTGCGCTTGCCGCGCTTCCCTGCGCCGCGATCGCAGCCGAAGGCACGCAGGCGCCCGCCATCGGCGGCGCGGCCAGCCTGGCGCAGGCCGGGCTGGGGCTGTTCGCCATCATCGCGCTGATCCTGGGCATGGCCTGGGTGGCACGGCGTGCCGGCCTGGTGCGCCACGCCACCGGCGGCGCGATGAAGGTGGTCGGCAGCACCATGCTGGGCGCACGCCAGCGCCTGGTGCTGGTTGAGGTGGGCGATACCTGGCTGGTGCTGGGCGTCAGCCCCGGCGAAATCCGGCCGCTGCACACCATGGCGGCAGGCTCCCCGGCCGCCGGCCAGACCGGCGCGCACATTGCCGCCGCACCATCGCAACCGCCCACCGGCGGCAGCTTTGCCGAAAAGCTGCTGCGCTCCATGCAGGCTCAGTTCAAGTCATGAATGTTCCGCGTGCCACGCCATGGCGCCAGCTGCCGCGCCATGCAGGCGCCGCGCGCCATCTCCCGCAGTGCTTGCCGCTCTGGTTCCTGCTGGCGCTGATGCTGACGCTGGCCGCGCTGGCGCCCACGCCGGCCTGGGCCCAGGCGGCGCTGCCCGGCGTGATCAGCAAGCCCGCCCCGGGCGGCGGCCAGATCTGGTCGCTGCCGGTGCAGACGCTGGTGCTGCTGACCTCGCTGTCGTTCCTGCCGGCGGCGATGCTGATGATGACCGGCTTCACCCGCGTCATCATCGTGCTGGGGCTGCTGCGCAACGCGCTGGGCACGGCCACCTCGCCGCCCAACCAGGTGCTGGTGGGCCTGTCGCTGTTCCTGACCTTCTTTGTGATGGCGCCGGTGTTCGACCGCGTCTACAACGACGCCTACAAACCGCTGTCCGAGAACAAGATCAGCCTGGAAGCCGCCGCGGCCAAGGCCGCCGAGCCGCTCAAGGCCTTCATGCTGCGCCAGACCCGCGAGAAGGACCTGGCCATGTTCGCGCAGATGGCCAAGGCGCCGGAAATGCAGGGGCCGGAGGAAGTGCCGCTCAGCATCCTGGTACCGGCCTTCATCACCAGCGAACTGAAGACCGCGTTCCAGATCGGCTTCACCATCTTCATCCCGTTCCTGATCATCGACCTGGTCGTGGCCAGCGTGCTGATGGCAATGGGCATGATGATGGTGCCGCCGGCCACCATCTCGCTGCCGTTCAAGCTGATGCTGTTCGTGCTGGTCGACGGCTGGCAGCTGCTGCTGGGTTCGCTGGCACAGAGCTTCATGAACTGACGCACCGCGCGCACGCCCATCCTCGCAGAATCCGAGCCATGACCCCAGAGACCGTAATGACCATCGCCACCCAGGCGATGAAGATGACCCTGCTGCTGGCCGCCCCGCTGCTGCTGGTGGCGCTGGCCGCCGGCCTGGTGGTCAGCCTGTTCCAGGCCGCGACCCAGATCAACGAGATGACGCTGAGCTTCATCCCCAAGCTGATCGCGCTGTTCGCCACCATGGTGCTGGCCGGGCCGTGGATGATCAATGCGATGGTCGACTACATGCGCGAGGTGTTCCAGAGCATCCCCGCACTGGCGCACTGACGGCGGCCGTCGCGGTCGCGACGATGCGCCCGCTGCCCGCCACCGTTGCCGCCCACCGCCCTGTCCCACCCTCCGCCCTGCCCGCCCGCTGACCCGCCGCCGTGATCGAGTTCACCTCAGCCCAGCTCTATGGCTGGCTCGCGGCTTTCCTGTGGCCGTTCTTCCGAATCCTCGCACTGATCGGCACCGCGCCGCTGTTCGGTGAATCGACCATCCCGCGGCGCGCCAAGATCGCGCTGTCGGCGCTGATCGCGATGGTGGTCTCGCCCACCATCGCCCAGCTGCCGGTGGTGCCGGTGTACTCCTTCGACGGGCTGCTGATCATCCTCAATGAAGTCGGCATCGGCCTGGCCACCGGCTTCGTCATGCGGCTGGTGTTTGCCACCGTGCAGCAGGCCGGCGAGATCATCGGCCTGCAGATGGGCCTGTCGTTCGCGTCCTTCTTCGACCGCGCCGCCGGCGGCCAGACCATGGTGCTGTCGCGCTTCCTGAACCTGATCGCGGTGCTGCTGTTCCTGGCGCTGGACGGCCACCTGCTGATGCTGGGCGCGCTGGTCGACAGCTTCAACAGCCTGCCTATCGGTGGCACCCCGCTGTCCGCGGGCGGCGCCATGGCCGTGGCCCGGGCCGGCGGCATGGTATTCGCCTCCGGCCTGCTGCTGGCGCTGCCGATGATCGCCGCCTTGCTGATCCTGAACCTGGCCATGGGCATCCTGAACCGCGCCTCGCCGCAACTGTCGATCTTTGCGGTGGGCTTCCCGGTGACGCTGTCGGGCGGGCTATTGGTGCTGATGCTGGTGATGCCGCAGATGGGCAGTTATATGCAGCATATGATCGAGGCGGGGCTGGAGGCGGTGGGGACGGTGTTGGGGCAGTTCGGGCGGTAGCGCGTCGGCATGCCTGTGCCGGCACGTCATTATCTTAGACGTCGAATTTTTCTTGACAGGGCAGGACAAGGCGTTAGTATTAGGCCATGTACTTCGATCTCTAAGATTAAAGAAGTACCAACATCCCTCGTTCAGGAGCCCTACATGTACGACCTCTATGCCACCGACAAGCTGATCGACCTCTGGTTGACCGAAGACATCGGCATCTGCGATCTGACCGTTCATACCATGATCGAACCAGGTGAGACCGGAACTTTCTGCATGAACGCGCGCGAGCCGATGATCATCGCTGGTATCGACGTGGCAGCACGCATCTTCAGCCGCTACGATCCCACCCTGTCCGTCGACGTCCGCGTGGCCGACGGCGACAAGGTTGGCAAGGGCGCGGTGCTGCTGAACGTGAGCGGCAATGCACGCAGCGTGCTGACGGCCGAGCGTACCGCGCTGAACATCATGCAGCGGCTGTGCGGCATCGCCAACCACACCGCCACCTATGCGCAGGCAATCGCGCATACCAAGGCGCGGCTGATCGACAGCCGCAAGACCACGCCCGGCCTGCGCGCCCTGGAAAAGCATGCAGTGACCTGCGGCGGCGGACTGAATCACAGGCTGAGCCTGGACAACGGCGTGATGATCAAGGACAACCACATCGCCGTTTGCGGCAGCATCGCCGCCGCAGTGGAGCGCGTGCGCCGCAAGCTGCCGGTCCTGACCAAGCTGGAAGTGGAATGCGACCGGCTGGACCAGGTGCACGAGGCACTGGCCGCCGGCGTCGACGTGATCATGCTGGACAACATGTCCGTGCCCGACATGAAGGAAGCGGTGCAGATCGTCAATGGCCGCACCAAGGTCGAGGCTTCGGGTGGCATTCGCCTCGAAACGATCCGGGCCGTGGCGGAAACCGGCGTGGATTACATCTCGACCAGCCGGATCACGCAGTCCGCGCCGGCGGTGGATATCGGGCTGGACGAAGCCTGAAACCCAAACCTCGGAAGCTCGGCGCTTGCCCGGGGCGGCGCTGGCACACTGGTTTCACGCCTTCTACCCAAGGCATTCCCCCTCGCCTGCCGCGCCGGCGGGGGCATTTTTCATTGGCAGCGGCCGCTCGGGCTACAGATCGGACAGCAGCCGCCCCACCTCCTGCGTAGATGGCACACGCCTGCCATGTTCCGCGGAAGCGATCTCATCGGCAACCAAGCGCTTGGCGATGGTGATCAAGACGCGGCGTGTGGTCAGCACATCCTCCTCGCTCACTCCCTCCACGCTCAGTTCATTGACCTCGGTGGCCAGCGGTTCGAGCTTGCGGCGCAGCGCGCGTCCGGTCTTGCTGAGGAAGACGTGCACCTTCTTCTTGTTGCCGGGCAGATGCGTGCGTTCCACGTAGCCAAGCGCCTCCAGCGCCTTCACCGCCGCAAACGTAGTCGGCTCGGTCACGCCGGCGCGCTCGCTCAGTTCGCGTTGCGACAGGCCGTCATGGCGCCACAGAATACGCAGGATGGTCCAGTGCCCATATGACACGGAATGTTCCGCCAGGCGCAGTTGCAGTGCCCGGATATACGCGCGCGCGGCGTCTTTCACCAAGTGGGCAAGCCGCTCTTCATCGGCTTCTTCCGGTGGGGTGATTGCGACCGGGGCGTCCGGCTTTCTTGTGGCCATAGTGGTAAGCAGGAAGTGAAACGCATCCATGCGGCACCGGCCCAGCTGGTGCCCGCAACAGCGCACATGATAGCGCTTCCGTCGCGCGCGCGGCGCTGCGGTGCGCCGGCGTTCCCCACGCCGGTGTAGCGTCCACTCCATCGGTGCACCATGCGCGCAATCGAAGCAAAAGGCACTACGACCGCGCACGTCGCTTACCCGTGTTTTCCCCTACGGAGGCGCAAATCCCGCGTACACGCTGGCTTTGCAGGTGCTGGTCCGTTGCTTGCATAACATTAGACATCGAACTTTCCTTGACAGTGCCACGGCGGGTGCTAGCATTCTCAAATAACTTCGACATCTAAGGTGTTAGCATGGGCACGAGCGGCACGTTCTTCTTTGTGGTGGGCCCCAGTGGCGCGGGCAAGGATTCGTTGATGGACGGCGCACGGGCAGCGCTCGATGACAACTACGTGTTTGCCCGGCGCGTGATCACGCGCCCCGATGGCGCCGCCGGCGAAGCACATGAAGCTGTCTCGGAGGCAGAGTTCGCCCGGCGCCAGCGCAGCGGGGAATTCCTGGTAACGTGGGATGCGCACGACCTGCGCTATGGCTTGCCACGTTCGCTGATGTCCGAGCTGGAACGGGGACGCAACGTCGTCGCCAACGGCTCGCGCGCCGTGATCGCGGAACTGGCCGGGCGCCTGCCACGCTTCGTGGTCGTCCTGGTGACGGCACCACAAGACGTGCTGGCGCGACGCATTGCCGCGCGCGGGCGTGAATCGGGCGAGCAGGTTGCCAGGCGCGTGGCGCGGACCGGTGCGGCGCTGCCGCCGGATGTCACGTGCATCACCGTGTCGAACGACAGCACGCTGGAGGTGGGCAGGGCCCGTTTCGTCCAGGCGCTGCGGCACGGCACGCGTGTATCCGGCGCCGGAGCACCGTCCAGCCGCACCAACCTGATGGCGAAGCTCCGCGGCGAGCCGCTCGACGAAGCGGCCTACGTTGCCGTGCTGCGGGACGCCATTGAGGGACGATACACCGAAGCCGAGCTGACCGAGTTCCTGGTTGCCGCCGCCCGCTCGCTGGGCGACGAGGAAGTGGTGGCACTGGCACGCGCGCGTACCGCATTCACACCGCGCATCGAATGGGACGAGCCGATCGTCGTCGACAAGCATTCCATCGGCGGCGTGCCCGGCAGCCGCATCACGTTGATCGTCGTACCGATCGTCGCTGCGTACGGGCTGGCCATGCCCAAGACGTCGTCGCGCGCCATTACCTCCGCCGCCGGTACCGCTGATGCCATGGAAACCGTGGCGCGCGTGGACCTGGCGTATGAAGACGTGCGCCGCTGCGTGGCGCAGGCACGCGCCTGCATCGCATGGAACGGCCGCCTGAACCATTCCGTGGTCGACGACGTGATGAACGCGATCACGCGTCCACTGCGCCTGGATTCGCGGCGCTGGTCGGTAGCGTCAATCCTGTCCAAGAAGTACACCGCCGGGGCCACGCACGTCATCGTCGACCTGCCCTATGGCCCGCAGACCAAGCTGACCACGCGCGCCGACGCCGAGGCGCTCGGCGAGATGTTCGAGTACGTCGGCAAGGGGCTCGGCCTGCACGTGCGCGCGCTGGTAACGGACGGCAGCCGTCCGATCGGCCGCGGCATCGGGCCCGCACTTGAAGTTCGGGATGTTCGCCAGGTGCTAACCAACGATCCGCGCGCCCCCGCGGACCTGCGCGAGAAGGCCTTGCGCTTCGCCGCCGAAATCATCGCCTTCGATCCGCGCGTGGGTTCGGCTGGCGAGGGCTTGCGCATTGCAACGTCGCTGCTGAGTGCAGGCGAGGCAAACGCCGCGTTCGACCACATTACCGCCGCGCAGGGCAAGCGCGCCGATCCCGTGGCGCCCGGTGCGCATACGCACATGGTGAACGCATCCGTTCATGGCCGCGTGGTGGCCATCGATGGACTGCAGATCTCGTGCGTCGCGCGCGCCGCCGGGGCGCCGCGCGACGCTGGAGCGGGCGTCGACCTGCTATGCGAAATCGGGGCCAGGGTGGCGCAAGGACAACCTCTATACCGCATCCATGCCGGCAGCGAGGCGGCACTTGCGATGGCAGCCGCACTGGCACGCGCGGACGGCGAGTGCGGCGAGGCCGTTCGTATAGATCCCGATTGACCGGCTTTCCCCCATCCCCCGCCCTAACCGACGAGGCATATCAATGAGACCCCTATCCGTCGTCAGCAGTCTGGCATCGCTGCTCTTTGTCGCGGGCAGCCTGGCAACCGTGCCAGGGCGCGCCGAGGCAAACATCGCAAGTCCCTTCCCGCAGAAGCCCATCCGCATGGTGGTGACCTTCCCGGCCGGAGGAGGCACCGATTCGCTGGCGCGACTGATCGGGGCCGACATCAGCAAATCGCTGGGCCAGCCGGTAGTGGTCGACAACCGCCCTGGCGCCAGTGGCAATATCGGCGCGGAGTTCGTCGCCAAGAGCCCGGCCGACGGCTACACGCTGCTCATCGTCAACAGCAGCTTCGCCATCAACCCGAGCGTATTCAAGAAGCTGCAATTCAATCCCAGATCCGATTTCAGCGCCATCATCACCTTCGCTTCGGTGCCGTCGGTGATCGCCGTCCCCTCGCATTCGAAACTCCGCACCTTCGGAGACCTGATGGGCGCCGGCAAGAGCGGCTCGCCACCTAGCTATGCGTCGTGCGGAAACGGCACCCCGCAGCATCTGGCGGGCGAGTTGCTGAAGGTGTCGGCAAAGATCGACATGCTGCACGTGCCGTACAAAGGGTGCGCCCCCGCCATCGCCGACGTGCTGGGCAACCAGGCCGACGTCAGCATCAACACACTCACCAACACCATCCCCTACCTGAAAAGCAACAAGCTGCGCGCGCTGGCCGTCACGTCGAAGGCCCGCTCGCCGTTCCTGCCAGACGTGCCCACTGTCAGCGAGCTAGGCGTGGCCGGCTATGACGTCGACCAGTGGTTCGGCATTCTCGCCCCGGCCAATACGCCCCCGGAGATCGTGCAGCGGCTGAACGCGGAAATCGCCAGGGCCATTGCCAAGCCGGAGATCAAGGCATCGCTGACACAGCTCGGCTATGCCACGACCACCAGCACACCCGCTGAATTCCAGAAGCTGGTGAACGCCGACATCGATCGCTGGCAGAAGTTCACAGCCAAGATCAGCCTGCGCGTCGATTGACATCCCGGGCACCGCCCACGCCTGCGCTACCCTTTCACACACACCACCTGCCGCAGCGTATGCACCACCTCCACCAAATCCGCCTGCGCCGCCATCACCGCATCGATGTCCTTGTACGCCATCGGGATCTCGTCGATCACGGCGGCGTCCTTGCGGCATTCCACGCCTTGCGTGGCCTGCTGCTGGTCGGCCACGGTGAAGCGGCGCTTGGCCTCGCTGCGGCTCATGGTGCGGCCCGCGCCGTGGCTGCATGAGCAGAATGACTCCGGATTGCCCTTGCCGCGCACGATGAACGAACGTGCGCCCATCGAGCCCGGGATGATGCCCAGCTCGCCGGCGCGCGCACTGACCGCGCCCTTGCGCGTGACCAGCACGTCGGCGCCGAAGTGGTGTTCCTTCTGCACGTAGTTGTGGTGGCAGTTCACCGCTTCCAGCTGCGCCTGGAACGGCTTGCGCAGCACCCGCTGCGCCGCGGCGAGCACGGCCTCCATCATCAGCTCGCGGTTGCGGCGGGCATAGGCCTGCGCCCATGACACCGCGTAGATGTAGTCCTCGTAGTGCGTGGAGCCTTCCACCAGGTAAGCCAGGTCCCGGTCCGGCAGGTTGGCCAGGTGCTGGCGCATGTCCTGCTGCGCCAGCGTGATAAAGGTGGTGCCGATGGCATTGCCGATGCCGCGCGAGCCGCTGTGCAGCATGAACCAGACTGACTGCGCCTCGTCCAGGCACACCTCGATGAAGTGGTTGCCGGTGCCCAGCGTGCCGAGGTGGTTGCGATGGTTGGCGCGCGCCAGGTGCGGGTATTTGTCGGTGATGCGGCGAAAGCCCGGCGCCATTTCGGCCCAGGCGGCGTCGACATGCGCCGGCGCATTGCCCCAGGCACCCTGGTCGCGCCGCCCGCCCTGCGCGCTGCGGCCATGCGGCACGGCGTGCTCGATCGCGCTGCGCAACTGGCCCAGGTTGTCGGGCAGGTCGGCGGCGGTCAGCGAGGTCTTCACCGCCATCATGCCGCAGCCGATATCTACGCCCACTGCCGCGGGAATGACGGCGCCGACCGTCGGAATCACCGAGCCGATGGTCGACCCCTTGCCCAAATGTACGTCCGGCATCACCGCGAGATGGCGGAAGATAAACGGCATCCGGGCCGTGTTCACCAGCTGCTCGCGCGCGGCGCTCTCCACCGGCACGCCGCGGGTCCACAGCTTGACCGGCTTGCCGGCGCCGGTGTCGAGTACGTCGTATTGCGTGTTGGCTGCCATGTTTGCCAGGGCTCCTGTGGTAATGCCTGGAGCTTAGAGACCATGGCCCGGCAAGGATTCCCTGGCGCGAACTCGCCAGGACCCATCATCCAAAGGCACAGTGCCGCGCCTTGCACATCCTCACTCCGGCTTGATCTTTGCCTCCTTCATTCGGGTCGCCCAGCTTTGAAGCTGAGCGCGCACAAATTGTTGCTGGGCCTCGACCCCATTCGGTGCGACCTCCATCCCCATGCCCATGAAGCGCTCGCGAACTTCAGGCCTGGCCAGTGCCTTGTTGACCGACGCATTCAGGCGTTGCACGATTTCCGGTGGAATTCCTGCCGGACCGGCAAGCCCGACCCAGAAAACCAGGTCGTAGGACTTGAAGCCCGCTTCCGCAAACGTGGGGACGTTCTTCCACTCGGGCAGGCGATGTTCCGTGCTGACCGCAAGCGCACGGATCTTTCCGCCCTTCATGAGCGCCGTTGCCACCGACAGGTCGCCGACGACATAGTCGATTTGTCCGCCAGCGAGGTCGGTCAGCGCCGGAGGCTGGCTCTTGTAGGAGACGCCAACGGCCTGAAACCCCGCAATCCGGTTGAACGCTTCCGCCGCAACCTGGCCACCGGGCGAGCCATAGCCAAAATTCAGCTTGCCGCTCTTGCCGCGCTCCACAAGCTGCGCCACCGTCTTGATTTCGCTGTCATGCCGAACCAGCAGCAATGCCGGCATGGTCGTAAGGCGGGCAATGTGGGTGAAGTCTTGCGTCGCATCGTACGGAAGATTCTTGACGAGCCCGGGATTGATCGAATTGATGGAGCTGCTCGAGATGGTCAGGGTATAGCCATCCTTCGGTGACTTGAGCGCGTATTCGGTACCGATGACGCCCTGGGCCCCGGGGCGGTTCTCAACGACTACCGTTGTCCCCAGGTCTTTGCGGAGCTCTTCCGCAAGGATGCGGGCGCTGGTGTCGGTGGCGCTGCCTGCCGAGAACGCCGCGACGATCTTGATGGTCTTGTTGCCCGGGTACGCGTCCGCCGCGAAGACCGCTGCATTGGCCAACAGTGCGGTACCAAAGAACACAGCTTGAACGATGCGCTTCATTTCTGTCTCCTGTCATTTTTCTCTGCTTGCTGACGAATCACTTCATCCAGACGGCGGTCGCTTCGTTGCCTGCTTCCTTCAAGCTGCCCAACGCCGGCGCACCGCTACGAATCGACGCCGGCGTCCCCCTCAGCTTGATCGGAACACCGGGACCGACGTAGTCGCCTTGCCTGACCACCATCTGCCGGTGCAGGGTGTGAGGTGCCCCGGCAACATCTGCAATGCTGAGGATTGGCGCGGCCGGCACGTTCCGGGCCAGCAACGCCTTGCCAAAGGATTCGCCGTCCACAGCGGCGAAGGCCCTGGACAACGCGGCGGTCAGCGCTTCGCGATTGACCACTCTCCGGCGATTGGTGGCAAAGCGCTCGTCCTCTGCCAGGTGCCGGGCGCCCAATGCCTGGCACAGCTTCCCGAACAGGCGGTCATTGGCTGCCGCGACGAACAACGGACACGTCGCGGTCTGAAAAATGTCGTACGGAACGATATTGGGATGGCTGTTTCCCGTTGGCTTCGGGGTCACCCCGGAGGCCAGGAAGTTGGTCAGGAACGGATGGGCGACCGACACTGCGGAGTCGTACAAGCTCACATCGGCAAGCTGACCGCGGCCGGTCTGGTTGCGCGCATTCAAGGCCAGCAATACAGCCATTGCGGCGTTCATGCCCGTCGTCAGGTCCACCACCGGCACGCCCAGGCGAACAGGTTGGGCCTCCGCCTCGCCGTTGATACTGATCAGGCCCGCCATGGCTTGCACTGCCGCATCGTAGCCGGGTAGTTGCCCCAGCGGACCATCGTCGCCAAATCCGGTGACGCGGCAGTGTATGAGCCGGGGGAAACGTTCCGTAATGCTGGACGGATTGTCGATGCCCCATGTCTTCAGCGTGCTCGCCTTGAAGTTTTCGATGAGGACGTCGGCCGTCTCCAGCAGCTGCCAGAAGGTGGCCCTGTCGGCCTCGACGTTCATGTCGAGGATCATGCTGCGCTTGTTCCGGTTGACGGCGCGGAAGTAGGCGGATGCGCCGTCTACGAAAGGCGGGCCGAAGCCCCGGCACTCATCGCCCTCGGGCGCCTCGATCTTGATCACGTCCGCGCCATGGTCGCCAAGAATCTGCCCGCAGAGCGGGCCGGCCAGCACCCGCGATGCATCAACGACACGCAGTCCGGAGAGCGCCCCCTGAGCGAATTCAGCTTTGCTTGCATCGGCCATTTCAGTCCCCTTCGATCGCCCACTCAAAGGCATAGCCCTCCTTGCCCTTGTGCCAGGTGGTTTTCAGGGACAGGCGGTGGTTGTGCGCCGCGAGGGCCCCTTCGAACAGGCCACACCATGCGTCGGCCACGCACGGATGTGCATCGGACACCGGATCCATCAGCGTCCAGCCGCGCTGATAGACCTGGCTACCGAAGCCGCCGATCTCGCACGCATCATCCTGGGCGCGAGCCAGTCTCTCCATAAACGTGGCGAAGCTGGCGGCAGACTGGTCGACAGGCGTGCGGAGCTGCGCAGCGGTCTCGTGATAGAACTGCATGCCGATCATCCTTGCCGTCAGGCGCAGCAGCCGCTCCGCTTCATGCGGACCCCAGAGGTTTGCCGCGACAGGAAGCGCGGTGCGCACGTACTCCATCGCGTAGTTGCGCCTTGCCTTGTCGAGCCGCGCTTGCGGCCATGTATCGGTAGGCAGCGTCGGTGCCGCGGCAGCATCGAAATCCGGAGCGTCTTCATTGCGTGCGAAGCGCAGCCGTTCATGGGGCGCGAGGTCATGGTCGTACTCGTAGTAGTAGCCCTCGAGACCGGATTGGCCGTCTGCCGCCTGCTTGGTGCAGACAAAGCCCAAGCGCGGATTGCCAAGGGTCACGCCATTCTGGGCATGCCAGCCCGCGAGCATCGCCCGCGAGACTTCGGAAGGGATGCCACACAGCGCCGTGCCAGACCAGATCCAGCGCGGGGCGTTGTAGCGGATCCAGGCCTTCCTGTCGCTCTCATGCATGTACTGCACGGCCACGCCGCCGATATGGTTGGAGAGGTAGTGATACTGGGCCGCTGCCACCGCCGCCGGAAGTCCGTCGATGCCGAGCTTGCGCAGTCCGGCCAGGAAACGTTCGCGGCGCTGGCGGCAGAAGATCTCATACACCAGCTCGGCTGCCGCCGGCGTGCCCTTGCGGGTCACGGTCGACAGGACAATACCGGTGAAGAAAGCGTGGTACAGCCCGGCGACGGCCCGCCAGCCTGCCTGCGGCTGGCATTGGTCCAGACCTGGGTTCGGCATGTCGCCGCGCATGGGTTTCGCCTGTGTCATTTGGCAGCCTCGATATCTGCGAGCGCACCCTTCTTGACTGCGCGTGCAAGCACGATGCGCTGGATTTCGGACGTGCCCTCGTAGATCTCGACGATGCGCTGGTCGCGATAGCAGCGTTCCACGACATTCGGCTTCACGTAGCCCCGGCCGCCAAGAATCTGAACCGCATCGTCCACGACGTCGTGGGACACTTCGCTGGCATAGAGCTTGGCCATCGCCGCGAGCGTTCCGATGTCCTTGCCCTCGTCATAGCCGCGCGCGGCTTCATACGTGAACATGCGCGCCGCTGACAGGTTCATGGCCGCATCGGCCAGCTTGAAGCCGACGCCTTGATGGTCAATCAGGGTGTGGCCAAAGGTCTTGCGGATCACCGCGTAGCGCCGCGCCGAGTCGTACGCACACAGGGCGATGCCATTGGCCTGGGCCGCCACGACCACCCGCCCGACGCTGAGCGTTGCCAGCGCCAGCTTGAGGCCATCGCCTTCGGCTCCGACCAGGTTGTCCGCCGGCACCCAGACGTCGAGCCTCAGGTTGGTCGTCGTCGTGCCACGGATACCCATCTTGTCTTCATAGAAATCGACGACAAGACCCGCGGTATCCCGCGGCACCACGAACGCAGAAATCGCATGGCGCGCCGCCACGCCGCCCGTGCGCGCAAAAACAATGAAATGCTCCGAGTGCCCGCCGTTGCCCAGCCAGCACTTCTCGCCACGAATACGCCAGCCACCGCCTTCGCGCACGGCCGTCGCCTGGATGGCTGACGGGTCGGAACCCGCTTCGCGTTCGCTGAGGGCAAAATTCACCGCATCACCGCGCCGGGCCAGGCCCCCGAGCAGCGTCTGCTTCTGGGCTTCGCTGCCTGCCAGCAGAATCGGAAACGCGCCCAGCGCCAGCGCCGCCAGAATCGCTGACGTCGACGCACAAGCTTGTGCCACGGCTTCGACCACGGCGACCACGGCAGTCAGCGACGCACCTTCGCCGCCGTATGCCTTCGGCACGAACATGCCCGAAATCTTCGCGTCCAGCAGCTTGGAGAGATGCTCCACGGGATAGCGCTGCTCGCGGTCGATTTCTTCGGCCAACGGCGCAAACGCTTGCGCCGCCAACGCTTGCGCCTGCTGTTGCCACCTCGATTCGGACTCGCCCAGTTGCGGGTGCCATAGCTCGTTCATTGGTTTCCTCCAGTGATGCCGCTCGGTGTTCGGTTGCGTCATTTGATCTGGAAACTTTGATACGTTCCAGCTAGCATGCAGTAATCTTTGTTCTGTATTCGTGATTAAACAATGCTCGACGTTCGTCAGCTGCAGTGCTTCCTCGCGGTGGCAGAGGAACTTCACTTTGCGAAGGCCGCGGATCGCCTGGGCATAGCGCAGTCAGGGCTGAGCACCCAGGTTCAGCGGTTGGAGAAGGACCTGGGCGTCACGCTGCTGAATCGCAACAAGCGCAAGCCGGTCTCGCTCACTGATGCCGGCCGGCTGTTCTACTCGGAAGCGGAAGCGGCATTGCGCCACATAGAACGCGCCGACCAGGTCGGCCGGCTGGCTGCCAGAGGATTGGCAGGGGTCATCCGCATTGGCTACGTCGCCTCCGGCGTCAGCACCGGTCTCTTGTCCAGGATGTTGGGCGACTTCCGCAAGCACCATGAACTGGTTCGCGTCGAAGTCGTACCGATGGAGACGCCACGCCAGCTCGAAGCGCTGAACGATGGCCGGATCGACGTGGGTATCGTCCGGCCACGCAGACTCTGTCCGGCAGGCATCGTGACGAAGATTGTGCGAACAGAGCGGTTGCTGACTGCGATGGCAAGCGACCACCCGCTGGCCAGGCGCGGACCAGTTGCGGCCCGGGAGCTTGCCGATCAGCCGTTCATCATTCCGCAGTTTGCCGACGAGGAAGGGTTCGGCTTCGCATTGACTGCGCTGGGAAAGGCGGGAGGATTTACGCCACGCCTGGAGTATCGCGTCCAGGATTTCATTTCGGCCGCCAGCCTCGCCTCAGCGGGGTACGGGGTCGCGATCGTGCCAGAGTCCATGCAGAACTTCTCGCAGCCGGGCGTCTTCTACAAGCCGGTTGCGGATTTCCGCCTGGCAGTCCATCTCGCGCTGGCCTATCGCCGGCGCGAGATGTCACCCGCGGTAAGGGCCTTCGTGAAGCAAGGTGTTGACGCGAGCACAGAGGCGAAGGCCTGAGCGCGGGTCAGCGCGTCCGCAGTCCCGAAGCCGACCGTCTCGTGTCAGGGCTCTGCGGCCGCCCTACCCGACAAAGCCGGCAAACGCCCTCAGATCCACATTCCCGCCCGACACGATGATGCCCACGCGCTTGCCCTTCACATCGAGCTTGCCATGCAGCACCGCGGCCGCGGCGAGGCAACCCGTGGGTTCGGCGACGATCTTCATGCGGCCGGCGAAGAACTTCATGGTCTCGACCAGTTCGGCGTCGGACACGGTGGCGATGTCCGTCACCAGTTCGCGGATCACGGCAAAGGTGTGGTTGCCCAGGTATGGCGTCTGCGCGCCGTCAGCAATGGTCCGGGGCGTATCGATGCGGACGATCTCGCCGCTGCGCAGGCTGCGCTGGCCGTCGTTGCCGGCCTCGGGCTCGACGCCATAGACCGCGCAGCCGGGCGACATCGCCTGCGCCGCGACCGCGCAGCCCGACAGCAGTCCGCCGCCGCCCAGGCACACCACCAGCATGTCCAGCGGGCCGGTTTCCTCGAACAACTCCTTGGCCGCGGTGCCCTGCCCGGCCATCACGTGGGGATGGTCGTAGGGCGGGATCAGCGTCATGCCCCGTTCGCTCGCAATGCGCCGGCCCAGCGCCTCGCGGTCGTCGCGGTAGCGGTCGTACAGCACCACCTCGGCGCCATAGCCGCGCGTGGCCTCGATCTTGATGGCGGGGGCGTCCTGCGGCATCACGATCACCGCCTGGACGCCCAGCAGGCGCGCCGACAGCGCGATCGCCTGCGCGTGGTTGCCGGAAGAGAATGCCAGCACCCCGCCCGCCTTCTGCTGCGGCGTGAACTGGGCAATGGCGTTGTAGGCGCCGCGGAACTTGAAGGCGCCGATGCGCTGGAAGTTCTCGCACTTGAAGAACAGCTGCGCCCCGGTGGCGGCGTCGGCGGTGGCGGAGGTCAGCACCGGGGTGCGATGGGCGGCCGCGCGGATGCGCTCGTGCGCGGCGGCGACGTCGTCGAAGGAGATCGGCAGGGCGGTCATGGCGGTGGCAAGGGAGGCGGGACCGGCCAGTTTACCCGCCCCGCCGCCAACCTGCAGCGGCGCGGCCCCCTCGGGCTCGCCGCTAGGCAGCGGCCAGCTTGTGCGCAGCGCGCCGGGGCGCGGCCAGGGTACCGGCGCCCGCCGGCATGGTCCCCGCTTCGCCGGGCAGGCGGAAGAACGCGACCACCTCGCTCAGTTCGCGGCCTTGCTCTTCCAGTGCGCGCGAGGCGTTGGCCGCCTCGCTCACCAGCGACGCGTTCTGCTGCGTGACCTGGTCGATCTGCACGATGGCCTGGTTGACCTGCTCGATGCCGCGGGTCTGCTCGGCCGACGCCGTCGCGATCTCCTCGACGATGCCGGTCACGCGCGCTACCGCCTGCGTCACCTCGGCCATGGTCTGGCCCGCCTCGCTGGCCAGCGACGAACCATCCTGCACCTGCCGGCCCGAGGCCTCGATCAGTTCCTTGATCTCCTTGGCCGCGCTCGACGAGCGCTGGGCCAGCCCGCGCACCTCGCTCGCCACCACGGCAAAGCCGCGTCCCTGCTCGCCGGCGCGCGCCGCTTCCACCGCCGCGTTCAGCGCCAGGATATTGGTCTGGAAGGCAATGCCCTCGATGATGCCGGTGATCTCGGCAATCTTGCTCGAGCTGGCGCTGATATCCTGCATCGTGCCGACCACGCGCTGCACCGTGGTGCTGCCGCGCTGCGCCACATCGGCGGCGCTGCGCGCGAGTTCGCTGGCCTGGCGCGCATTCTCGGTGTTCTGGCGCACGGTCTCGGTCAGCTCTTCCATGCTCGCCGCGGTTTCTTCCAGCGAGGCGGCCTGCTCTTCGGTGCGGCTGCTCAGGTCAGCATTGCCGCGCGCGATCTCGCTGGTGCTGATGGCGATATTGCCGCTGCCGGCGCGCACCCGGGTAACGGTGGCGGTCAGGCGCTCGTTCATGTCGCGCAGCGCCGCCAGCAGGCGGCCGGTCTCGTCATGGCGGTCCACCTCGATACGCGCGCCCAGATCGCCGCCGGCCACGGTGCCGGCCACCTCCACGGCACGCTGGATCGGGCGCGTGATGGCACGCGTGATCAGCACGCCGCCGGCGAGCGCAATGGCGGCAGATACCAGCGAAATCAGGATCAGCAGATTACGCTGGCGCTCGTAGTCCGTCTCGAGCTTGCGCTCCATCTCCTTTTGGCGTTGCCTGGTGAACTCGGCGTAGGCATCGGTCGACTTGATCAGCGCCGCCAGCAACGGACGGCATTGCTTGTCGATCCGGCCGATGGCTTCCTCGATCTTGCGCTCGACCGCCAGCCCGACAATGCCGGTGGCAACCGGACCATACTGCGCCTCGACCTTGGCGAGGTCCTCGACCAGCTTGCGCGCCTCGTCGCTGACGCCAGGCTGGCGCACCATCTCGTTGAGCCGCGCGAGCCGGGTCTGCACGTCTTCGTGCGCGCGCAGCGCGTCGGCCTTCTCGCGCTCCAGTTCCGCCGCATCCGTCACCAGCACCAGGTTGCGCGCCGCGATGGCGCGCCGGTCCACCGCGCTGCGCACCTGCGCGGCCATGTCGGCACGCGCATTCAAGCCGTTCAGATAATCGTTGAAGCCGGCGCTCGCATCGCCGAGCGCATGCAGCGAATACGCCGACACCACCAGCACCATGCCCGCCAGCGTGCCGAACCCGGCCAGCAGCCGCGTGCGGATAGACAGACTCCTGAAATTCATGATCACTCCCCTTACCGTTCAAGAAGACGTATGCGCTTCCGTTGTTATGGTTCTAACCCTGTTGCATGCCCGACTGCGGCATGCCACTGCGCGCCCGTTCCTGCCGGTCGACACGGTATGCGGCATTGCCAGGGCGCATGGCCCTGGCTGGCATCCGTGCTCTTTGTTGCGGGGGCTAACGGTAGGGATGTGGGGAACTGTTCCCTACTGGAGTGGGGGGATGGGAGAAAGACGGCATCTGTGCCGCGCCGTCGGTGCGCGGCGATGCACCTGCGGATGATCAGATCGATCCGTCGCGCGGATACCCCGCTGCCGGATCCATGCGCTCCACTTGTTCGGTTCCTGCGCCAGGTGCTCGCGCAAACCGTGGCCAGGGTGATGCAGCAGCGGCGCCAGTCCCCGCCGCCGCATCACGCCTGACCGTCTCAGGTCCCGGTAAACCGCGGCTGGCGCTTTTCCTGCCAGGCCAGCGCGCCTTCGCGGATATCCTGCGAGCCGTTGGCCGCGCCGATGTCGGCGGCCAGCGCCGCGGCATCCAGCCGGCCGTGGCTGATCGCGTTCAGGTGCCGCTTCATGCCTTGCACTGCCAAGGGCGCGAGCCCGGCCACGGTGTCACTGAGTTGCTCCGCGCGCTCGCGCAGGCGTTCGGCGGGCAGCAATTCGGTCAGGAAACCACAGCGGAACATCTCGTCGGCATCGATGCGCTCGGCGGTCAGGAACAGGCGCTTGGCGTGGTTCAGCCCCAGCCGGCTGACATAGCGTTCCATGCCGCGCTGGTAGAAATGCAGGCCCAGCCGCGCCGCGGGCATGAACATGTCGACCGCCGCGGTGCCGAGCCGGAAGTCGCACGCCAGCGCGAGGTCGGTGCCGCCACCGTAGACGCCGCCGTGGATCTCGGCAATGGTGACGGCGCGGCAGTCTTCCAGCGCGTTGACCAGGTTTTCAAAACCTGCGCCGCGCTGTCCGGCCGCCAACCGGCCGATGTCGAAACCGCTGCAGAAGTATTTGCCGGTGCTGCGCAGCCGCAGCACCCGCACATCGCTGGCATTGACCGCCTCGACATGGCGCTGCAGCTCGGCGAGGTCGTCCGGCCCAAGCCGGTTGGCCACCTCGGGGCGGCGCAAGGTGATGGTGGCGACATGGCCGGCAAGATCGAGCGAAGGAAGGGAACCATCAGTCTGCATGGGCAATACTCCAGTGGGAATCAATGGGCTTCGGCGGGGGGCGCGCCACGCCGTGCGAGGGCGATGTCGAAACGTTCCAGCCGCGCCTGCGCGAACGCGGGCCGGTCCTGGGCGCGCTGCCACCAGCCGGCCACCGCGGGGGCCGACGACAGCGCGGCGGGCGCCAGCTCGGCAATGCGCGCGACAAAGGGCGTCGCGGCGATATCGGCCAAGGTATAGCGGGCGCCGCAGAGCCAGTTGCCCTGCGCCAGCATGGCTTCCATCTTCGGCACCAGCATCAGCAGCGCGTCGAGCGCGCCGCGTTTTTCCGCGTCCGTGTAGGGCTGGCGCGCAATGCGCAGCCACGCGTCGCGGCGCTCGGCGGTCGGTATGCGGGCCAGCCGCTCGGCCAGCATGGCATCGCTCCAGCGCGCGGCAACCGGCTGCAAGGCGAGGCTCCAGTTCAGCACCAGCAGGTTCGGCAGCGCTTTCTCGTCGGTCCAGCGCACGAAATTGCGCATGACCGCGCGCTGGTAGGGGTCGTCGGGCCGCAATGGCGGCAACGGGCAGATCTCGTCGAGGTATTCGCAAATGGTGCCGCTCTCATAAAGGAAGCGGCCGTCGTCCAGCACCAGCGCCGGCACCACGCCGTTGGGATTCATCGCCAGGAACGCGGGCGTATGCTGCTCCTGCGCGGCCAGGTCGACCGGCACGCTGTCATAGGCGATGCCTTTCTCGGCCAGGCACAGCCGTACCCGGCGCGACGCGCTCGACAACCAGCCATGGAACAGTTTCATGGTGCGCTCGCGGGGCTCAGGGGATCAGCACGGCCGAACCCGTGGTGGCACGGCCCTCCAGGTCGCGGTGCGCGTCGCGCACGGCGGCCAGCGGGTACCGGTGGTTGACTTCCAGCCGCAGCTGCCCTGCCGCGACCGCTGCGAACAGCGTGGCCGCGGCACCGGCCAGCGCCTGCGGGGTGGCAATGTAAGTGCGCAAGGTGGGCCGCGACACGATCAGCGAGCGCGCGTGCAGCAGCTGCAGGTCGAACGCCTCGACGTCGCCCGACGCGGTGCCGTAGTTGATCGCCATGCCGCAGGGGCGCAGGCATTGCAGCGACGGCACGAACACGTCCTTGCCGACGGCATCGTAGACCACGGCCACGCCCTCGCCGCCGGTCAGCGCCAGCACCGCGTCGACGAAGCTGCCCTCCCGGTAGTTGACGACATGGTGGCAGCCATGTGCCAGCGCTACCACCCGCTTGGCTTCGCTGCCCACCGTGCCGATCACGGTCGCGCCCAGCGCGCGCGCCCATTGCGACAGCAGCACGCCCATGCCGCCCGCCGCCGCGTGCACCAGCACCACGTCGCCGGGCTGGACGGCGTAGAGCCGGCGCAGCAGGTATTCGGCGGTCAGGCCGCGCAGCAGCGTGGCGCCGGCCACTTCTTCGGAAATCGTCTCCGGCAACGGCACCAGCCGGCCCGCCGGCACGTTGCGGGTCACCTGGTAGGCACCCGGGTGCATGCAGGCAACACGCTGGCCGGCCATGAATCCCTCGACGCCCGGACCGATGGCGGTGACCGTGCCCGCGCCGACCGAGCCCAGCGTGATGGGAAACGGCGTCGCCGCATGGGGGCCATGCGCGCCTTTGCGCTGATAGATGTCCGCGAAGTTCAGGCCGATCGCGGATTGGCGCAACTGGACTTCGCCCGGCCCGGGCGGCGGCACCGGAACCTGGCAGGCCTCCAGCACGTCGGGCCCGCCGGTGCTGTAAATACAGAAAGATTCTGAGAGCATACAAACCCTAGTAAGGTGGAAGGCGGGGGGTCAGACAGCGCATTTCCGCAGCGGCTGGGGGAAAAGTCGCTTCATTATGCCGAGCCCGCGAAGCAAGGACCTCGGCAGCGTACGCCGTTTCAGCGCACAGCGCATCGTGGAAAGTCCGTATACGTATTTTTATACTATCTATTTGTATACTGAAAGCCGACATACATCGCCAAGGACTTGCCATGACATCTTTGCCGCCCGCCCCCCAAGCCGGCGGGTCTGCCGCACCGGGCGCAGACCTGCCGCTGTCGGGCATCACCGTGCTGGACCTGTCGATCGCGCGCGCCGGCCCCGCCGCCGTGCGCCTGCTGTCCGATTGGGGGGCCGACGTAATCCGCGTGGAGCCGCCGCCGCCGCAGGATCGCGGCTCGGTGACCGGGCGGCGGCGCGGTTCGGACGAGCAGAACCTGCACCGCAACAAGCGCAGCCTGTGCCTGGACCTTAAGACCCCGCAGGGTGCCGAGGTGCTGGCGCGCCTGGTGTCGCGCGCCGACGTGGTGGTCGAGAACTTCCGCTCGGTGGTCAAGGAGCGCCTCGGACTGAGCTACGAGCGGCTGAGCGCCATCAATCCGCGCGTGATCCTGGCCAGCATCTCGGGATTCGGCCAGGACGGGCCGTACTGCGAGCGCCCGGGCCTCGACCAGATCGTGCAGGGCATGTCGGGACTGAGTTCGGTCACCGGCGAGCCTGGCCAGGGGCCGCTGCGCGTGGGCATCGCCATATCCGACACCACCGCCGGCATGTTCCTCGGCCAGGGCATCCTGCTGGCGCTGCTGCACCGCGCGCGTACCGGCCGCGGGCAATGGGTGCATACCTCGCTGATCGAAGGCATGCTCAACAAGCTGGATTTCCAGGCCACCCGCTACACCGTGGACGGCGAAGTGCCGACGCAGCAGGGCAATGCGCACCCGACGCTGGTGCCGATGGGCACCTACCGTTGCCGCGACGGCGTGGTCAATATCGCCGCCAGCACCGACCGCATGTGGGCCAACTTCTGCCGCACCGTCGAGGCCGGCTGGCTGCTGGACGATCCCGCCTTCCAGACCGCCGCCGGCCGCGCCGCAGAGCGCCATCGCCTGGACGCGGCCATCAACCGGTGCACCGCCGCCTTCACCGCCGCCGAACTGACCGCGCGCCTGAATGCGGCCGGCGTGCCCTGCGGTCCGGTGTTCGATATCGGCCAGGCCTTCGAGGACGCGCAGGTGCGCCACCTGCGCATGACCCGGACCGCCGAGCACCCCGTGCTGGGGCCGCTGGCGCTGCTGCGCTCGCCGATCAACCTGTCGGCCGCGCCGCACCCGGAACGATTCGCCCGCGCCGCGCCCGATCCCGGCGAACACACCGACGAGATCCTGCGCGCGCTGGGCTACGACGAAGCCGGCATCGCGGACTTGCGCGCAGCCAGCGTGGCGTCCTGAAACTCGCAAAAAACAACCGCGACAGCGAACACACCAAGGAGACAACCATGACCCATGCTCTCGGGCGCACCGCCATCGGCGCGGCCCTTGCCGCCCTGGCGGCGTTGCCCGCCACGGCCGGTGCGCAGGAATATCCGTCCCGGCCCATCCGCCTGCTGGTGGGCTACACGCCGGCGGGTGCGGCGGACTACGTCGCGCGCGTGTTCGGCGAAGCGCTCTCCAAAGAACTGGGCCAGACCGTGGTGGTGGACAACAAGCCCGGCGCGGGCAGCACGCTGGCCTCCGCCGCGCTGGCACAGGCCGCCCCGGACGGCTACACGCTGGGACTGGCCACGGCGACGCTGTACGGCATCGACCAGCAGTTGTACAAGGCCCGCTACAAGGCGACGGACTTCACCCCGGTGACGCGGCTGACGGTGTCGCCGCTGATCCTGGCCGTCAACAAGAACCTGAACGTCAGCGACGTCAAGACGCTGGTGGCCAAGGCGCGGGCGCAGCAAGGCAAGTTCAACTACTCGTCGTCCGGCATCGGCGGCTCGCCGCACATCGCCGCACTGCAGTTCGAAAAGGCCACCGGGGCAAAAATGACCCACGTCCCCTACAAGGGCGGCGCCCCGGCACTGCAGGCGGTGGCCGCGGGCGAGGTGGAACTGTCGTTCGGCACGGCCTCGTCGGTGCTGCCGCTGGGCACGCAAGGCGTGGTGAAGATGATTGGCGTGACCACGCCCAAGCCTTCGGCGGTCGCGCCTGGCCTGCCCGCGCTGGCAGAGATGGGCCTGCCGGGCTTCGACTTTACCTTCTGGTTCGGCTTGTACGGGCCGGCCGGACTCCCCGACGGCATCCGCGACAAGCTCTTCGCCGCCGCGACCAAGGTGATGGCCGACCCGCAACTGCGCGCGAAGCTGGCCTCCAGCGGCAGTGAGGTCGCCACCTCGGCGTCGCCCGCGGCGTTTGCGCAGTGGGCCGCCGCAGACGGCAAATCGGCCGTGATGCGGATCGAGCAGGCGGGGGTCAGGGTGGAATAAGGCAGGACCGAGGTTGGTTTGTTGGTCGTGCTTGGCAGGCGTGGCTGTTTCGATCGGCTGCGCTGCGCGCGCTCCCAATCTCAGGTCTTGGGCTCGGGCACGGAGTGCGTCGCTGCGCTCGCACACGCTGTCGCGGGCGAGCCCAAAGGCATTTCCCTCCCCCCTTGTTTGCTCCCCTCTCCCGCTTGCGGGAGAGGGGCGGGGGTGAGGGCCGGCGCAACCACGAAGTCAACCGCATCAATCCGCGCGCACCTGCATCGCCCCCCCGACTTCAGCGATGACCCTGGAATAACCCCGCCCGGTCGCCGCCGCGCCGCCTAGCGCCGGCCGCGCCGGCCGCCGGCCTCGTCGTCGGGCATGGCGGCGATCATGTCCGCATAGACATCGCCGCCGGTGGCGATATGCCGGACCATGGCGGCCGCGGCATCGTCTTCGTTGCCGCGCACGATCGCGTCCATCACCGCCTCATGCTCGGCCAGCGACGCCAGGATGCGGGCCGGCTTCTCGAAGCGCAGGTCGCGCATGCCGCGCATGCGCGCGCGCATGGTGCGGATCTGCCGCGACAGGATGTCATTGCAGCAGGCCGCGTAGATGACCTCATGGAAGGCGTCGTTGGCTTCGCGGTAGCGCTCGGAATCGGCGCGTTGCGCGGCCGCGCGGCACGCCTCGAACGCCTGCTGCAGCGCCGTGCGCTGTGCCGCGGAGATGCGCCGCGCCGCCAGCCGGGCCGCCAGCGCCTCGAGCTGGACCAGGATCTCGTTCATGGCGACGTATTCGCGCAGCGTGATCGATGAAACGATCGCGCCCTGGCGCGGCACCAGGTCGACCAGGCCGGCCGACTCCAGCTGGATCAGCGCCTCGCGCACCGGCGTGCGCGACACGCCGAAACGCGCCAGCAACTGCTGTTCTTCCAGTTGCGTGCCGCTGGGAAGTTTTCCGGAAAGAATCTCCTGCTCGATCGCGGCGCGGATGGTTTCGGACAGGCTCTTCTTTTCTTCGGACATGGACTGCGGCACGCGGGGAACAGGGATGGGGGATTCTAACCTGCCCTGCGTATTCACAGGCTTGCGTTGTGTGCACAGGGCCGGTGCCTCCGCGTGGTCACCGGCCCCTTTTTCCCCTATCCCCTAGGCCAGCATCCGCACCTGCGGCTCGCGATCCCATTGCCGGGTCTTGGCGGCGGCGATGAACCGCGCGGGGTCGCTGGCCGGCACGATGCCGTTGTCCGGCTTCAGGTTGGCGTGCATGAGCAGTACCTCGCCGCCGGCATCGAACGCAATCGCCTTCAGGTGCGCATAGGCAAAGCAGACAAAGTCCAGCGCCGCGCTCTCCTGCGTCAGCATGGCGGCACCGTCGGCCGACAGCACCACGGCCACGGCATCGAACATCACCGACGGCGTCCCGGCCAACTGTCCGTCGGCCGGCAGCTTGGCGCCGTCGGCCAGCACCGCGCCGCCCACCTTGGGCGCGACGATCTTCACCGTGGCGCCGGCGGCCATGGCCGCCTGCCGGATCGCCTCGATCGTGGCGCCATCCGAGCCGTCGGCGACCAGGATGCCGATCTCGCGCCCCTGCAGCGTGTCTTTCATCTTGCCGATGATCTGCAGCGCCGGCGACGGCGGCAGGTCCTGCACCGGCGCGGCGGTGGGCAGCGGCTCGGGCACCTGGTCCAGCGCCAGGCCATCGGCCACGCGGCGGCCCAGGTCGGGGTCGATATTGAGCAGGTGGGCCACCATGCGCTCGCGCACATGGACGTGCTCGACCTTCGACAGCTCGAATACCAGCGCCGAGGCGATATGCGCCTGCTCGGCGCGGGTCTGGCTGCGGAAGAACAGGCGCGCCTGGCTGTAGTGGTCGGAGAAGGTCTCGGGGCGGATGCGGCCCTTGTCGCCCTGCTCGGGCACCTGCGCGTGGCGGAAGCCCAGGTCCGGCGCCTCGCGCGGGGAATCGTCGGACAGTGAGTTGGGCTCATAGGCGACGCGTCCCTTGGGCCGCTGCATCTGCATATGGCCGTCGCGCTGGTGGTTGGCAAACGGGCACTTGGGCGCGTTCACCGGAATCTGGTTGAAGTTGGGGCCGCCGAGGCGCAGCAGTTGCGTGTCGAGGTAAGAGAACAGCCGGCCCAGCAGCAAGGGATCGTTGGAGAAATCGATGCCGCGCACGATATTGGCGGGGCAGAACGCCACCTGCTCGGTCTCGGCAAAGAAGTTGTCGGGCCAGCGGTCCAGCACCATGCGGCCGATGATCTTCAGCGGCACGGTCTCTTCCGGGATGATCTTGGTGGCATCGAGATGGTCGAAGGGAAACTTCGCGGCATCGGCTTCGGTGAACAGCTGCACGCCCAGCTCCCATTCCGGGAAGTTGCCGGACTGGATTGCATTGAACATGTCGCGGCGATGGAAATCCGGATCCGCGCCGGCGATCTTGACAGCCTCGTCCCACACCGTGGACTGCAGCCCCAGCTTCGGGCGCCAGTGGAACTTGACGAAGGTGGACCGGCCCTGGTCGTCGAGCAGGCGGAAGCTGTGCACGCCGAAGCCTTCGATCATGCGCAGCGAGCGCGGGATGGTGCGGTCCGACATGATCCACATGATCATGTGCATCGACTCCGGCGTGAGCGAGATGAAGTCCCAGAAGGTGTCGTGCGCGGTGGCCGCCTGCGGGAACGCGCGGTCGGGTTCCATCTTGACCGCGTGGACCACGTCGGGGAACTTGATCGCGTCCTGGATGAAGAACACCGGGATGTTGTTGCCGACCAGGTCCCAGTTGCCTTCCTTGGTATAGAACTTGACCGCGAAGCCGCGCACGTCGCGCGGCGTGTCGATCGAACCCGCGCCGCCGGCCACGGTGGAAAAGCGCGCAAACACCGGTGTCTTGACGCCGACCTCGGTCAGGATGCTGGCGGTGGTGAATTGCGCCAGCGAATCGGTCAGCTCGAAATAGCCGTGCGCCGCGGTGCCGCGTGCATGGACGATCCGCTCGGGGATGCGCTCATGGTCGAAGTGTGTAATTTTTTCACGCAGGATGAAATCTTCCAGCAAGGTCGGGCCGCGCGGATTGGCCTTGAGCGAGTTCTGGTTGTCCGGGATGGGCGCGCCCTGGTTGGTGGTCAACGGGGGGTGCGTGCCGCCGGCAAGCTGGTGCAGCTCTCCGCCCGCGCCGCGCTGGGCATCGCCATAAGCGGCCGGAGCGCCCTGGGCAGTGGTGGCGGATGTGTTGTTTGACGTGGGCTTGACCTTGGCGTCAGGCGTGTCGGGCATAGCGGTCTCCTGGGTCGGGTTGAACGGTTGAACGGCTGCAACCCGGCAGTGCCTGCAATTGCCACGCCCACGGGCTGACACTTTTGGTTACAAAGGCAAAGTGCCGAAAGTGCGCGCTGTCAAACATCTGACACTTGATCCATCAACAATCGCCCGCTGTCGCGACAAGCCATGGCCCTCCGCGCAACCACCGGCCGGATCCGCCTGTCGGCGCAAGGGTGCATGGGCGCGGCCACCGTTCTCTCCCTCAACCAAAAGAAAAGGCCCTGCACCCATGAGGCCCACCTTGCTGTCGCATTCCGCCCGGCCGTGGCTGGCCGCCGGCACCCTCACCCTGGCATTGATGCTTGCCGCCTGCGGCGGCGACGACTCGCCCGGCGCCGGCACCCTGCAGCCCAGCGCCGCCAACGGCAACGCGCCGGACGCAGCCGGCAAGCCCGGCCACACCGGCAAGCCCGGCCACTGCGCCACGCGCTGCGCCCCGTAATGCGGGCCGCTTTCCGATCCAGCGACAGAACCACCCAATCCACGCCATGACCTTCAATCCGTCCAAGCGACAGTTCCTCAAGACCAGCCTCGGCACCGGCGCCGCCGCCGCGGTGCTGGCCAGCTTTCCGCCCAGCATCCGCCGCGCGCTGGCGATCGAGGCCAACAACGCCACCGGCACCATCCAGGACGTCAAGCACGTCGTGATGGTGATGCTGGAAAACCGCTCGTTCGACAACTACTTCGGCACCTTCAAGGGCGTGCGGGGCTACGGCGACCGCTTTGCGATCCCGCTGCCGAACGGCAAGAACGCGTTCTACCAGACCGATGCCAACGGCAATACGCTGACGCCCTACCACCTCGATGAAACCCAGGGCAACGCGCAGCGCGCCGGCGGCACGCCGCACACCTGGCCCGATGCGCAGGCCGCGTGGGACCACGGCCGCATGGACCGCTGGCCGGTGGCCAAGAAGGCGCTGTCGATGGGCTACTACGACAACGCCGAGATCCCGTTCCAGCGCGCGCTGGCCGAGGCCTTCACGCTGTGCGACGCGTACCACTGCGCGATGCACACCGGCACCATCCCCAACCGCCTGTTCTACTGGACCGGCAGCAACGGTCCCACCGGCGACAACGTCGCGGTGATGATCAATGAATTCAACGCGGGTGCGGACGTGGGCCCGTCCACCGAGGGCTGGACCTGGAAGACCTACGCCGACCGCCTGCAAGGCGCGGGCGTGAGCTGGAAGGTCTACCAGAACGTGCCGGACAACTACGGCTGCAACCAGATGATGAGCTTCCGCCACTGGCGCGCCGAGATGGAAAAGATGCCGGAAGGGCGCAAGCTGTCCAACACCGCCGGCGCCGGCGTCAACCCGCCCTACAATCCGGATATCGACGACCAGTACAGCGCGTTCGCCAAGGGCTTCTGCAACACCATGCCCGACGGCGGCTTCCTGCAGTCGCTGCGCGACGACGTGCAGAACGGCCGGCTGCCCGAAGTGTCGTGGATCATCCCGCCGGCGGAGTTCAGCGAGCACCCCGGCCCGTCCAGCCCGGCCAAGGGTGGCTGGTACGTGCAGGCCATCCTCGATGCGCTGACCGCATCGCCGGAGGTGTGGAGCAAGACCGTGCTGCTGATCAACTTCGACGAGAACGACGGCTTCTTCGACCACAGCCCGCCGCCGACCGCGCCGTCGCGCAACCCGGACGGCACGCTGGCCGGCAAGTCGACCCTCGACGACGCGCAGATGGCCTACGAGTACTTCAACTTCCCGCCCGCCACGGCCAAACAGCCGCCGCAGGACGGCAAGCCGTTCGGGCCGGGGCCGCGCGTGCCGCTGTGGGTGGTGTCGCCGTGGAGCCGCGGCGGCTGGGTCAACTCCGAGGTGTTCGACCACACCTCGGTGCTGCGCTTCCTGGAAGCGCGCTTCGGCGTGATGGAGCCGCAGATCAGCGCCTACCGCCGTGCGGTGTGCGGCGACCTGACCAGCGCCTTCAACTTCGCCACGCCCAACACCGAGACCCTGCCCGTGCTGACGGGCCGCACCACGCGCGCCGACGCCACCAGCCTGACCGCCTGGCAGCAGACGCAGCCGGCGATCCCGGTGCCGGCCACGCCCGCGCTGCCGGCGCAGGCCACCGGCTCGCGCCCGTCGCGCAAGCTGCCGTATGAGCTGCATACCAGTGCGCGCGTCGATGCCGCCGCCCGCACCGTGCGGCTGCTGTTCGCCAACGGCAGCGCGCACCAGGCGGGCGCGGTGTTCCATGTCTACGACAAGCTGCACCTGGACCGCATTCCCCGCCGCTATGTGGTCGAGGCCGGCAAGGCGCTGGACGATGCGTGGGACGTCAATGCCGACGGCGGCAAGTACGACCTGTGGGTGCTAGGGCCCAACGGCTACCACCGCGCCTTCACCGGCGATCTCAGCGAGACGGCCACCACGTCCGCCGAAATCCAGGTCTGCTACAACCCCTGCAAGAAGCCGACGATCCAGGTCAAGCTGCATAACGACAGCGATGCCGACGTGACCTTCACGGTCAAGGCACTGGCCTATCGCGACGACGGCCCTTGGACGCAGCGGGTCAAGCGCGGCAAGGTGGAAACGCTGGAATGGCCGGTGGCCGAAAGCGGCAACTGGTACGACTTCGTCGTCACCTGCGAGGCCAGCCCGGCGTTCACGCGCCGCTTTGCCGGGCGCATGGAGACCGGCGAGGATACCGTCAGCGATCCGGCGATGGGCGTGATCTGACGCTCCGACCGTAAGGGCCGCGGGCCGCCAGACGCACGACCCGCGCAAGGCCAGGGCTGTTTCGTCCGCAAGGAACGAAACAGCCCGTCGTTCTCGTTGATGCGAGACTGCCTTGCCCCCCGCTCCCCCTCGTTATTCCTCCTGGAACGCCTCTTCGCGCTTGGCCTTGATCGACGGCAACGCCACCACGGCCACCAGCGCCGCGGCAGCAACCAGCAGGCCCAGCGACAGCGGGCGCGTGGTAAAGACCGAGAAATCGCCGCGCGACAGCAGCAGCGTGCGGCGGAAGTTTTCTTCCATCATCGGCCCCAGCACGAAGCCCAGCAGCAGCGGCGCCGGCTCGCAGCGCAGCTTGTGGAAGACATAGCCGATCAGGCCGCAGCTGGCCGCGGCAAAGACGTCGAACACCGTGTTGTTGACCGAGTAGACGCCGATGCTGCAGAACACCAGGATCGCCGGGTACAGGAAGCGGTAAGGCACGGTCAGCAGCTTCACCCATACGCCGATCAGCGGCAGGTTCAGCACCACCAGCATCAGGTTGCCGATCCACATCGACGCGATCAGGCCCCAGAACAGCGCCGGATTGCTGCTCATCACCTGCGGGCCGGGCTGGATGTTGTGGATGGTCATGGCCCCCACCATCAGCGCCATCACCGCATTGGGCGGAATGCCCAGCGTCAGCAGCGGGATGAATGAGGTCTGCGCCGCGGCGTTGTTGGCCGATTCCGGACCGGCCACGCCTTCGATCGCGCCCTTGCCGAATTCTTCCGGGTATTTCGACGCCTTCTTCTCCAGCGAGTAAGCCGCGAACGAAGCCAGCGAGGCGCCGCCGCCCGGCAGGATGCCCAGCGACGAACCCAGTGCGGTGCCGCGCAGCACCGCCGGGATCATGCGCCTGAAATCTTCCCGCGTCGGGAACAAGTTGGTGACGCGGTCGGTGAAGGTCTCGCGATGCTCCTTCTGCTCCAGGTTGGCAATGATCTCGGCAAAGCCGAACAGACCCATCGCCAGCGCGGTAATGCTGATGCCGTCGGTCAGCTCCGGCACGTCGAACGAGAAGCGCGCGGCGCCGGAGTTCACATCGGTGCCGACCAGGCCCAGCAACAGCCCCAGCACGATCATCGCCACGGCCTTGACCAGCGAACCGGAGGCCAGCACCACGGCGCCGATCAGGCCCAGCACCATCAGCGAGAAGTATTCGGCCGGGCCGAACTTGAACGCCAGCTCCGACAGCGGCGTGGCAAACGCGGCCAGGATCAGCGTGGCCACGCTGCCGGCGAAGAACGAGCCCAGGCCCGCGGTGGCCAGCGCCACGCCGGCCCGTCCGCGCCGCGCCATCTGGTAGCCGTCCAGCGTGGTCACCACCGCCGACGATTCACCCGGCAGGTTCACCAGGATCGCGGTGGTGGAGCCACCGTACTGCGCACCGTAGTAGATGCCGGCCAGCATGATCAGCGCGGCCACCGGCGGCAGCGTGTAGGTGATCGGCAGCAGCATGGCGATGGTGGCCAGCGGACCCAGGCCCGGCAGCACGCCGATCAGCGTGCCCAGCACGCAGCCCAGGAAGGCGTAGGCCAGGTTCTGCAGCGAAAGCGCGGTGGAAAACCCCAGCGCGAGATGACTCAGCAACTCCATCCGATATCCCCTAGTTGACGAAAGCGGCAGGCCATACCGGCATCTGCAGGTTGATGCCATAGACGAAGGCCACGGTGCTGATCAGCACCAGGATCGCGGCATTCAGGATGGCGCCCTTCCAGGTGAATTCATGGCTGGCCATCGACGACACCAGCACCAGCGCCAGCACCGACAGCACCATGCCCAGCGGCTTGAGCACCAGCCCGAACAGCACCACCGAGCCCAGGATCCACAGCAGCGTCTTGATGTCCCAGCGCGCCATTCGGTCCGCTTCGCTCTTGTGCGACAACGATCCGGCGGCGACCACGGCGCCCAGCAGCGCCAGCACGATGCCAAGCCAGAACGGGAAATAGCCCGGTCCCATCCTGGCGGCGGTGCCCATGGAATAACCGCGGGCAACGAAGGAAAAGCTGAGACCCAGGATGATGAACATCAGGCCGGAAAGAAAGTCGGTTTGCTTGCGTATGCGCATGCAGGCTCCTTGAAGCGGGGGGCGACGCGACGACACCAAGGGGTGGCATCGGCTTCGGGAGTTCCGAACAATACATCATGTCGTGATATATTTTTCGGCCGACAAGGGTTATTCCCTACGAATTTGCCGCAGGTTCGCCATGGCGGCTGGCTTGCCGCCGGCGCCAGCGCGGCATGGTGGCGGTGTGGAGGGTTTCTGCGGCGCGCCGGGCGCCCCTCAGGGCACCGGCAGGGCACCGGCAATGCGTGCGGCCTCGGCCTGCGGCCGGGCGCTGGGATGGGTTCAGGAATGACAGGGCGTTAGCTCCGCCCCACTGGCAAGGCGCAGCCGATGCCCCGCCGCGCGGGCAAGCCGCGCCTTACGGCCTTATGCCTTGCGCCAGACCGGCGAGGCCGACACCGCCACCTTGCGCGGCAGGATGCCCTGCGCGGCAAAGGCATCGGCAATGCGCTGCTGCTCGGCCAGCGCGGCCGCGTCGACGGTGCGCACGGCATAACTGCGGCGCGCATTCGCGGCTTCCACCGTGGCGGCATCCAGGCCGATCAGCGGTGCGTGCCAGCGCGCGGCCTCGGCGGGGTTGCGCTTGACCCAGTCGCCCGCTTCGCGCAGCGCGTCGAACACCACCTCCAGCACCTCCGCATGTGCGCGCGCGAACGGCGTCGCCGCCAGGTAGAAGCGGCGATAGCTCGACAGCCCCTCGCCATCGCGCAGCACGCGTGCATTGGACTGGCGCTGCACCGCCGCCAGGAACGGATCCCAGATCACCCACGCCGCCACGCTGCCGCGCTCGAACGCCGCGCGCGCATCGGCGGGACTCAGATAGGCCGGCTCGATATCGCGGATCGACAGTCCCGCGCGCGCCAGCGCTTCCAGCACCAGGTAGTGCGCGCCGGCCCCCTTGGCAAACGCCACGCGCTGGCCCTTGAGTTGGGCTACCTCGCGGATCGGCGAATCGGCGCGCACCACGATCGCCTGCGCCTGCGGCGACGGGGTCTCGGTGGCGTAATACGTCAGCGACGCGCCCGCGGCCAGCGCGAAAGGTGGCACGGCATCGGCGACGTCGGCACTGAGGTCGACGTTGCCGAGGTTCAGCGCCTCCAGCAGCGGCAGGCCGGAGGTGAACTCATACCACTGCACCGCCACGCCCCTGGGCGCCAGGGCCTTTTCCAGCGTCTGCCGCGATTTCAGCAGGATCATCAGCGTGGAGGACTTCTGGTAGCCGATGCGCAGCGCCGTCGGGCCCTGGCCCAGGCTGACGCCGGGCAGCGCACTTGCCGCGGCCGCGCCCGCCGCGGCCATAAGCCAGCGGCGACGGGAATTGAGGGTCGGGGTCATGGCAAGGCTCCAGATGCAGATCGGAGCGCCAGCTTAGTCACGGCATCGCGCAAAGCCAACGAAGATTGTCGCGAATGCTTATGCGGCGGCGCTATCATCCAGACTTCCCGCGCCCCTCCCGCACCAAACACCATGAACTTGTCCGCCGGCATCCCCATCCTCCGAATCTTCGCGGTCGACAAGGCCAAGGAGTTCTACCTGGATTTCCTTGGCTTCACGCTCGACTGGGAGCATCGCTTCGAAGACGGGTTGCCGCTGTACGCGCAGGTCAGGCGCGACGGCCTGACGCTGCATCTGAGCGAGCACCATGGCGATGCCACGCCGGGGTCGACCGTGTTCGTGCCGGTGGAGGACATCGATGCGCTGCACCAGGAACTGACCGCCAAGGACTATCCGTACGCCAGACCTGGTGTCGAGGACGTGGGCTGGGGCCGGATGCTGCAGGTGGCCGATCCGTTCGGGAACCGGCTGCGCTTTTGCGAGGTGACAGAGGATTAGGCCACGGCTTCCCGTTGTGCCGGGAAGCCGTGGCCGGCCGGTCCGCTCAGTTGACCGGCTGCGGCTGCGGGAAATTCCACGCGCCGCTCAGGACTTCGGCGCGGGGCCGATAGAGCCGCACGGTGTAGTTCCAGCCCTCGACCACCGGCAGGCAGTTGGGTACCTGGCCGTCACAGCCGCCGAACTGGATGGCGATGGCACCATCACTGCCCTTCTTCGCCGTCAGGTTGTTGACCGTGTAGGCATTGGCGGGATTCTTCTGGAAGTAGCCGGCGGCGTTGTAGACGCTGACCGACCAGAACGCATCGACGGGCACGTCCTTCACGTTGAGGCGATAGACCGTCTTGCCGTCGTTCTTCGCGGGCGTGACGTTGAGGTAGACAGCGTCCTTGTCAGGATTGCCGCCCCAGGCCGCGGCAGTGCCGATCAGGCGGCGTACCGGGTCCACCGTATCCCGGGTGCCGAACGCCTTCCTGAAGTCCGGCATGGTCGACGACAGCACCAGCAGCGCATCGCGGATCTTCTTCTGGCTGGCCGCATCCCACGCGGGCGGCTCGAACTTCCCCGGGGCCTGCTGGCTTACCTTGATCGCATCCTGCAACGCATGGACCTGCCGGATGTCATCCGCGCTGTTCGGATCCACCAGCGTGCGGATCGCCGTGGCCACATAGCGCGTACCGACGTTCTCGCGCGTCAGCGTGTACGTGCCCTTGCCGTAGAACACGTTGGGCACATAGTGGTCTTCGTTGATGACCTGCAAGGCCATGAAGCGCTTGCCCGGGTCCGGCATGGTGATGGTCACCGGGCCGGCATCGAGGTCGAACACACCGGACGAATAGAGCGTGTCGCGGTTAAGGCGGATGACGGTCTGCTGGTCGATCGATGCAGGCTCGCGCCGATGCAGCAGCTTGCCGATGCCGCCCTGCCTGATCAGCCCGCCCAGGTACATGTCGGTCTCGGCGCGAATGAAGTTGTCGACGGTAACGGGAACGGGGGTGCCGGCCGGCGGCGTCGTTGCCGGCTGGGCGTGGGCAGTGCCAAGCATGGCGAGGGCCATGCCCGTCGTGCAGGCGGCGGTCAGTTTGATCTTCATGCTGAATTCCATGTGTTTGGAAGGATGAGAGGCGCCCTGCTGGAGCGCATGGCGCCGGGGCCAGGCCTGGCCGCTCAGTTGCGCCTGACCAGCGGCGCCGGGAACCACTGCCCCGACAGGATCTGCTGGTCCGGTCCATACAAGCGGAAGGTCAGATTGTAGTTCTGCCCCTTGGGCGTCGGCAGCCAGTTGCCATCGGGGACGCCTTCCGGCCTGGCGGGCGCGAAGTACAGCGTCAGTGAACCGTCCTTGCCGTAGCTCAGCCTGGACTGCTTGTTGATCAGGAACCGGTTCTTCGCATTGGGGATCACGTGGAAGTTCTTGGAATCCACCGCGATCACCGACCAGAAGTACTTGACGTGACGGGCGGGCAGTTCCGCCTTCGGGAAGGTGACGGTGTAGACGTTGCCGCCGTCCAGCTTGGCGCCTGTGCCATCGCTATCCGTCTTGAAATAGACCACCTCGTCGGTGCTGTTGGCCCAGATCCCGGCCAGGTTCACCAGGGTACGGGTCTGGTAGTCGCTGCCGTACTTGCCGATGGTCGCCGGCCGGTTCCAGCCATTCTTGAAAGTACCCGCCGTGGAGAACGACTTGAAGAACGCGGGCAGGGTCTTCTCGCGGATGACCTTGTCCACCCGCGCGCGTTCGGCGGGCCCGCTGGCCACCGCGGCGCTGACGGCGCGCACCTTGGCCTGCAAGGCCTCCATGCCCGGATTGATGTCAGGCTCCGAGCCCAGCGCAAGGGCTGCCGAGTCAAAGGCTTCGGCGCCGGGCAGCTTGTCATTGCTGAAGGTGGGCGTGGCGGGCACCGGGGCGATCGTTGGCGTGCCGGTAGTCCGCATCGTGATCCGATGCTGCAGCGCGACCGCCTGCTGCTTGTTTGCGCCGATTTCCACGCGGGCCAGTACCCGTGCGGTCTTGCCCGGCAGGTCGATGCGCCGCGCCGTGCGCGGCAGTGCCACGCTGGCACCCTTCAGGCAGGCTGCGAATTCGCCGCTCGGATGGTCGGGATAGTTGCGCTCGTTGATGTTGGCGACGGTTTCGCCCCAGCCGTTCAGGAACTGGATGGTGTAGTAGCGCCCCTTGATCGCCGGCACGCTGAAGATCGTGCAGCTCTTGTCGTCGACCGCGACCCAGGCTTCACTGTAGGCAACGTCCAGGTTCGGATTGGCCCACGATACCTCGCCGACGTCGCGGTGGATGATCTGGTTCCAGCGGAAGCCTTCCTTCTGGAAGTCGGCCTGCTCCTGGCGCAAGACCAGCAGCCGGCCCAGCAGGTAGAGGTAGGCGTCATGGATGTCCTGTTCCGACACCGCACCCGCCGCGGCGCCCGGGGCGGTGGCCTGCGGGGAACTGCTGCATCCGGACAGGCCCGCCAGCATCGAAATGGCCAGCACGGCCACACCAATGGTTCGGTTTGGAAAATGCATAGGCTCCTCGTTCCAGTAGGGCTGCAAAAACCAGACTGTCGCAGAGGGGTGGCAAAAAGTGAATTAAGTTTATTGGTCGGGTGATCTGAACAGAATCATCAGGGCGTCGGCTTTCGCGCTCGGCGATCTATTGGTGGCGCCACAACTGCGAGCCAGACCTTCAGGCATCGGTGCCAGCAGGTTCATTGCCCCATTCCGCCCAACCACACCGGTAGCGTCTCCGCCTCACCCGGTGTCATCCGCGTGTCATCCAGCCCACCCAGAATGCCGTCCAGACAGGGCGCAGGCGTCCCTCTGCCAGCCGCTTTTGCGGCAACGCAGCGTTGGAATGCCTTGACGCCCGCTTTTTTCCGTCTTCAATGAAAACGTTTTCATCCGGAGCCGCGAGCGTGAGTCGCAAAGAGCCAACCGAGGGCAGGCCCGATACAGCGGGTGGCGCGACCCTGATCGACGTCGCGCAAGCCGCGCGCGTGTCGCTCGCCACCGCCTCCCGCGTGTTCAGCAGCCCGCACCTGGTGCGCGACAGCACCGCGCAGCGGGTGCGCGAGGCCGCGCGCCGGCTGAGCTTTCGCCCCAACCTGCTGGGCAGCAAGCTGCGCGCCCAGCAGACCCGCATGATCGGCGTGATGCTGCCGACGCTGGAAAACGCGGTGTTCGCCGAGTGCTGGCACGGCATCGAGGAAGCGGCGCTGGCGGGCGGGTATTCGCTGATGCTGGTCACCAGCGGCTACGATCCGGCGCGCGAACGCGAGCGGATGGAGTACCTGCTGCGCCATCGCGTGGACGGCATGGTGCTGACCGTGGCTGACGCGGCGCGCAGCACGGTGCTGGATCAGCTCGACGGCGAGGATGTGCCCTACGTGCTCGCGTACAACCAGGCCGGGCCGCGCGGCCGCCGTCATTCGGTATCGGTGGACAACCGGCGCAGCGCCTGCGCGGGCGTGGAGGCGCTGATCGCCGCCGGGCATTGCCGCATCGCCGTGGTGTCGGGCGCCTTCGTCGCCTCGGACCGCGCGCGCCAGCGCTTCGCCGGCTATCAGGACGCCATGCGCGCGCATGGGCTGACGCCGGCCGCGCCAGTCTGCCTGCCATCGCACACCGCCAGCCATGCCGAGCAGATCCGCGCGCTGGTGCGGGCCCACGATGCGCCCACCGCCCTTTTCTGCACCAATGACCTGCTGGCCATCGGCGTGATCTCCGACCTCAGGCGCCTCGGCCTGAGCGTGCCGCGCGACATCTCCGTGCTGGGCTATGACGGTATCGCGCTGGGCAACGTGGTCGAACCGCCGTTGGCCACCGTCGTGCAGCCCAATGCGCAAATCGGCGCCAGCGCCGTCAGCCGGTTGCTGGCGCGGCTGAACGATGGCGGACGCGCGTCGGTGGCGCTGCCGCGCGTCACGCTGCTGCCGCACGCCCTGCGCATCAACGGCACCGTGGCCGCTGCGCCAAAAACATGACCGCTTGCCCATGCTGCATTCCCCCCTGCCCTCAACCAAGGAGCCTCTCATGCAACCAATCCGTTCCTGGCGCCGCCCGCTGCGCTGGATTGCCCTGGCGCTTGGCGCCGCCGCGTTCAGTCAGGGCGTGGCCGCGCAGACCGCGATCTGCTACAACTGCCCGCCCGAATGGGCCGACTGGGCGGCACAGATCCGCGCCATCAAGGAAAAGACCGGCGTTCACGTGCCGCTGGACAACAAGAACTCCGGCCAGTCGCTGGCCCAGCTGGTGGCCGAGAAGGCCAGCCCGGTGGCCGACGTGGTCTACTACGGCGTGACCTTCGGCATCCAGGCGAAGAAGGACGGCGTGACCGCCCCCTACAAGCCCGCCCACTGGAACGACATTCCCGATGGCCTGAAAGACCCGCAGGGCAACTGGTTCGCCATCCATTCCGGCACGCTGGGCTTCATGGTCAATGTCGACGCACTGCGCGGCAAGCCGGTGCCGCAGTCATGGGCCGACCTGCTCAAGCCCGAGTACAAGGGCCTGGTCGGCTATCTCGACCCGGCCAGCGCCTTCGTCGGCTACGTGGGCGCGGTGGCGGTCAACCAGGCCATGGGCGGCACGCTCGACAACTTCGGCCCGGCCTTCAAGTATTTCAAGGACCTGCAGAAGAACCAGCCGATCGTGCCCAAGCAGACGGCTTACGCGCGCGTGCTGTCCGGCGAAATTCCCATCCTGCTCGACTACGACTTCAATGCCTATCGCGCCCGCTACAAGGATCACGCCAACGTGGCCTTCGTGATCCCGAAGGAGGGGTCGGTGGTCGTTCCCTATGTGATGAGCCTGGTCAACAAGGCGCCGCATGCGGCCGAAGGCCGCAAGGTGCTCGACTTCGTGCTGTCCGACGCCGGCCAGGCACTGTGGGCCAATGCCTACCTGCGCCCGGTGCGCGCGGGCGTGGTGCCCAGGGAAGTCCAGGCGCGCTTCCTGCCGGCCACCGAATACGCACGGGCCAAGGCGGTCGACTTCGGCAAGATGGCCGAGGTGCAGAAGGCATTCAGCGAGCAGTATCTGAAGGAGGTGCGCTGACCGGCGATGTATCTCCCGCCGGAAGGTTGTCTACCCGTAAGCGGGAGACAACCTGCGCGGCCTGACCAGCCGGGCACCACCATCGCCCACCGCCTTATTGCGCCGTCACTGCCATGACCAACCGATCCCCCTCCCTCTTCCTGTTCGCCTTGCCGGCACTGGTGGTGTTCCTGGCCTTCTTCTGCCTGCCGATGGCGCGGCTCCTGGCGGTCAGCATCACTGGCGAGCAAGGGGCGGGCGTGTACTGGACCGTGGTCTCCAGTCCGCGCTACCTGCACAGCCTGATGGTCACCGTGCTGCTGTCGGCAGCCGTGACACTGGCCACGCTCGTGATCGCCGGCATTGCCGGCACCTTCCTGCAGCGCAACGCGGTGCCTGGCAAGTCCGTGCTGGTGGCCATGCTGACCTTTCCACTGGCGTTTCCCGGCGTAGTGATCGGCTTCATGGTCATCATGCTCGGCGGCCGCAACGGCCTGCTGGCCATGGTCGGAGACAAGCTCGCCGGCGAGCGCTGGACTTTTGCCTACGGCCTGGGGGGGCTGTTCGTCGGCTACCTGTACTTTTCGATCCCCCGCGTAATCCTGACCGTGATGGCGGCCGTGGAGAAGCTCGATGCCTCGCTGGAAGAAGCTGCGCGCTCGCTGGGCGCCAGCCCCTGGCGCGTGGTGCGCGACGTGATGCTGCCCGCGCTGATGCCGGCCATGATCTCCAGCGGCGCGATCTGCTTCGCCACCAGCATGGGCGCGTTCGGTACCGCCTTCACGCTGGCTACGCAGCTCGACGTGCTGCCGCTCACTATCTACAACGAGTTCACCAACTACGCCAACTTCGGCATGGCCGCGGCGCTATCCATCCTGCTGGGCACCGTCACCTGGGCCTTGCTGGCGGTCGCTCGCTGGTTCTCTGGCGACGCCGTGGCCGCCACCGCGTAGGAGCAACCCATGACCCCGACCCATCGCCGCCCCGGCTACTGGCTGCAACTGGCGCTCACGCTGGTGGTCTGCGCCTTCATGACCGTGCCGGTCGTGCTCTCCGTGCTGGCCGGCCTGACCGACAATATCTTCGTCGGCCTGGAAAGCGGCCTGACCACGCGCTGGCTCGCGGAAGTCTGGTCGCTCTATCGCAATACTATCTTCCTGTCGCTGCTGATCGCGCTGACCTGCCTTGGCTGCACGCTGGTGCTCGGGGTGCCGGCCGCGTATTACATGGCGCTGCGGCGCAACCGCATCACCCGGCTGATCGAGGAACTGCTGATGCTGCCGGTGGCCGTTCCCGGCCTCGCGACCGCGCTTGGCCTGATCCTGCTCTACGGCACCTGGCAGGCGCTGCGTACGAGCTGGCTGTTTATCCTGATCGGCCACGTGCTGTTCACCCTGCCCTTCATGGTGCGCTCGGTACTGGCCATCCTTTCCGCCATCGATATCCGTACGCTCGAAGACGCCGCCGCCAGCCTCGGCGCCAGCCGCCTGCAGCGCTTCTTTACCGTGGTGCTGCCCAACTGCCGCCAGGGCATCCTGGCCGGCGCGCTCATGGTCGTCACGTTGTCGGTTGGCGAATTCAACCTGACATGGATGCTGCACACGCCCACCACGCAGACGTTGCCGGTGGGCCTGGCCGACAGCTATGCCTCGATGCGGCTGGAGATCGGCTCGGCCTACACCATCATCTTCTTCGTCATGATCATTCCGCTGCTGGTGCTGATGCAGGCGCTCAGCGCGCTGGGCGCGCGCTCCCGCAAGTACGTTGCCGAAGCCGCGCACGCCCCCGCCGTTGCCGCCACGCCGGCCAACCCTCATACCGAGACCCGTCATGCATGAACCCACCACCATCCGGCTGCGCCATTGCGGCAAGACGTTTGCCGACGGCACCCTGGCGCTGCAGCCGCTGGATCTCGACATCGGCGCCGCGGAAACCGTGGTGCTGCTGGGCCCGTCCGGCTGCGGAAAGACCACCACGCTGCGCATCATCGCCGGGCTGGAGTCCCCCGACGCGGGCGGCGAAGTCTGGTTCGGCGATACCTGCGTGACCGCGCTGCCGATCGAGCAGCGCGGCGTGGGCATGGTGTTCCAGAGTTACGCGCTGTTCCCCAACATGACCGTCTCCGAGAACATCGGCTACGGACTGCGCGTGCGGCGCGTGGACGCCGCCACACGCCGCCGGCGCGTCGACGACATGCTCGCGATGATGCATCTCGCACCCTTCGCCGACCGCCGCGTGGACCAGCTCTCGGGCGGCCAGCGCCAGCGCGTGGCGCTGGCCCGCGCCATTGCCGTGCAGCCACGCGTGCTGCTGCTGGACGAGCCGCTGACCGCGCTCGACGCCAAGCTGCGCGACGCCCTGCGCGCCGACATCAACCAGTTGCTGCGCAGCCTGGGCATCACCGCCGTCTATGTCACGCATGACCAGGCCGAGGCCATGGCGCTGGGCGACCGCATCATCGTAATGGACAAGGGCCGCATCGCGCAGACGGGCACGCCGCAGCAAATCTACCGCGCGCCGGCCAATGCCTTCGTCGCGGATTTCATCGGCACCATGAACCGCCTGCCCGCCGCTGCAGAGGACGGCGCCTGGCGCGTGCCTGGCGGCGTCGTGCCGCGCCCGCACGAATCCGCGCCGGTGCCGCGCGCCGACCTGATGTTCCGCCCCGAGGATGTGGCGCTGGTGCCTGCGCACGACGCGCATCTGCACGGTAGCGTGGTCACAGCCCTGTTCCTTGGCAACTGCACGCGCCTGCTGGTGGAAGTCGGCGCATCCGCGCCGGTCATCGTCGACACCACGCGCCGCGACGACTGGCGCGCCGGAGACCGCGTCGGCCTGCGCATCGACACCGGCCACCTCATCACCCTTCCCGAAGCCGTGGCAGCATGAACACCGCCCCTTGCCCGACCTACCTGGTCGCCCACATCACCGACCTCCACATCAAGGCTGGCGGCAGGCTGTCGTACCGGCTGGTCGACACCGCCGGCGCGCTGCACCGCTGCATCGACACCCTGCTGGCTGCCCCGCAACGGCCCGACGCGGTGATCGTCACCGGCGACCTGGTCGACTTCGGCGCCGAAAGCGAATACCAGTTCCTGCGCCAGATCCTGCAGCGGCTGCCCATGCCCGTGCGGCTGCTGCCGGGGAACCACGACAGCCGCGGCGCGTTGCGCCGGGTCTTTGCCGATCACGATTACCTGTTCGCCACCGGCAGCGGCGAAGACCCGGTGCATTACAGCATCGACGCAGGCCCGCTGCGGCTGGTGGCGTTCGACTGCACCGTGCCGGGCCAGCCCGGCGGGCGCGTCGATCCCGCCGCGCTGCCCTGGCTGGAGGCCGCGCTGTCCGCCGATCCGGACCGCCCCACCCTGCTGTTGCTGCACCATCCGCCATTCTTTACCGGCATCGGCCACATGGACGAGCAGGGCCTGGCCAACGCCGACGCGCTTGAAGCCGTGGTGCGCCGCCACCCGCAGGTGGAACGCGTGCTGTGCGGCCATCTGCATCGGCACATCACGCGCCGCTTCGGCGGCACGGTGGCGATGACAGCGCCCGGTCCGGCGCATCAGGTGGCGCTGGATCTGGACCGGCAGGCTCCCTCGCGCTTTCGCATGGAGCCGCCGGGCTACCTGCTGCACTGGTGGCATCCCGCGCACGGACTGGTGACGCATGCGGCAGCGATCGGGGACTACGGGGCAGCGCACCCGTTCTTTGATGCGCAGGGCAAGCTGATCGACTAGCGCAACGGCTCGCCAGGTCAGGCAAGTACGCCGCCATCGTCGCCAGCGGCTTTGTCGTCGACGGTGGCATCTACCGCTCGCCTCCCCGGATCCTGCCGCCTCCCTCGCCGAGGCGTGTAAACTGCTGGCTTTTTAAACCCGGCGGTATGTCCCAAGAGCCCCGGCGCACAGGTTTCAGCGGTCCGGCGCTAGTCCGGCTGCTGGCGCGCCTGACCGACGCCGACGCCCCACCTCCCGCAACGTCGCTTTCCGGCCAGCTGAGCCAATGGCTGGGCTGGCCGGATGCCATCGCCCTGTCGGCCGCGCTGAAGGCGGGGCTGCCCGCGGTACCGGCCGTCGCACATGCCTGCGGCGCCACTGCCGAAGCGCAGGAATGCGCGCGCGTGCGGGCCCGGCTGGCCGGCGCCTTCGCCGAAGACACCACGCCGGCCAGCCGGCGGCGCGGTCCGGCGCGACCGTCGGCGTTGCCCGACCCGGTCGATGCGCAGGTCGACTACGCGGTCCATCGCCAGCGTTACCAGACGCTGCAGCAGGCCATGGAAAGCGCCATCGGCAGCCTGCGCGCGCGCTTGCGCGCCGCGCTGTCGGCCCGCACGCCGGCGATGGCCAAGCTGGCCATGGTCGACGCGGTGATGGAGCGCGCGCTCGGCGCGCGCGAGCAAAGCCTGCTGGGCGCGGTGCCGAACCTGCTGGAACCGCACTTCCAGCGCCTGCGCCAGGCCGAAGCCGCAGCGCTGGCGGACCAGGCCCAGGCGACAGGACAACCCGCGGCGGTCCGCGCCGGCGCATGGCTGGGCGTGTTCCGCAAGGATATGCAGAGCGTGCTGCTCGCCGAACTCGAAATCCGCTGGCAGCCCGTCGAGGGGCTGCTGGCGGCGCTGCAAGACAGGTAACCCCGACATCATGACCCGATACCTATCCCATATTGTTGCGTTCCTGGCGGGCCTGGCGGTCGTCTGCTGGATTGGCGCGGGCTATGCCGGCACCAATTTCCTGGCCCTCGTGGTCACCCTGCTGATCGGCGGCTTCTACGTGGCGGGCGCGCTGGAACTGCAGCGCTACCGCCAGGCCACCGCCACGCTGACGCAGGCGCTGGCGGGCCTGGCCGAAGCCCCGGCCAGCCTCGGCGGCTGGCTGGAGCGCCTGCATCCCAGCCTGCGCGACAGCGTGCGGCTGCGCGTCGAAGGCGAGCGCGTCGGCCTGCCCGGTCCCGCGCTGACGCCCTACCTGGTCGGACTGCTGGTGCTGCTGGGCATGCTGGGCACGTTCCTGGGCATGGTCGCCACCTTGCGCGGCACCGGCATCGCGCTCGAAGGCGCCACCGACCTGCAGGCGATCCGCGCTTCGCTGGCGGCGCCGGTCAAGGGGCTGGGCTTTGCCTTCGGCACCTCGGTAGCGGGCGTAGCCACCTCGGCCATGCTGGGGCTGCTCTCGGCACTGTGCCGGCGCGAACGCATACAGGCCGCGCAGGCGCTCGACGCCCGCATCGCCACCACGCTGCGCATCCATTCGCGCGGCCACCAGCGCGACGAAGCCTTGCGGCTGCTGCAGCGCCAGGCCGACGTGATGCCGGCGCTGGCCGAGCAGATGCAGGCCATGATGCAGGCCATGGCGCAGCAGAACGAAGCCCTGGCGGAACGTCTGGCGGCCAGTCAGGCCGCGTTCCACGCCAACACCGAAACCGTCTATGCGCGGCTGGCGTCATCGGTGGAGCAATCGCTGAAGGACAGCATTGCCGACAGCGCCCGCGCCGCCGGCGCCGCGATCCAGCCCGCGGTCGACGCGACCATGGCCGGCCTGGCGCGCGAAACCACGGCCCTGCGCGACACCGTCACGCAGGCGGTGCAACAGCATCTGGACGGCGTTTCGAGCCGGTTCGAGAGCGCCACCGCCGGTGTCGCCGCCACCTGGAACCAGGCACTCGCCGGCCACCAGCGCACCAGCGAGGCGCTGGCGGCGGAGCTGCGCACATCGCTCGATGGCTTCAGCCAGACCTTCGAGCAACGCTCGGCGAGCCTGCTGGATGGTGTCGCCAGCCGCTTCGACGCCGTCGCGGCCAGCACCGCTGAAGCCTGGCGCGAGGCGCTGTCGCAACAGCAGCAGGCCGGCGAAAAGCTGGCCGGCGACAACCAGCAAGCGCTGGCCGCCGCCGCGGCAACGTTCGGCGAACACGCCGCGGCGCTGGTGCGCACCGTGGACGCCTCGCATGCCGGCCTGCAGGCACAGCTGGCCGCGCAGGACGCGCAGCGCCTGTCGGCCTGGGCCGACACGCTCGGCGGCATGACCGCCACATTGCGCCAGCAACTGGAACAACTGAACGCGCACACCGTCACCCGCCACGACGAAATCAGCGCCACGCTGGCGCAGAACGTGCGCGAGATCTCGGCACAGACGCAGGCGCATGCCAGCCGCACGCTGGCCGAAATCGACCGCCTGGTGCAGGCCGCTGCCGAAGCGCCGAAGGCCGCGGTCGCGCTGCAGGCCGAACTGGCGTCGCGCGATGAAGCGCGCTTTGCCGCATGGGCCGATACGCTTGGCAGCATCACGGCAACGCTGCGCCAGGAATGGCAGCAGATGAACGCGCACACGCTCGCGCGCCAGGATGAAATCAGCGCGACGCTGGCGCAGAACGTACAAGAGATCTCCGCGCAGACGCAGGCGCATGCCAGCCGCACCCTCGCGGAAATCGACCGCCTGGTGCAGGCCGCCTCGGAAGCGCCGAAGGCCGCGGTCGCGCTGCAGGCGGAACTGGCCGAGCGCGATGCAGCGCGCTTCGCCGGCTGGACCGAGACCCTCGGCAGCATCGCCGACACGCTGCGCCAGCAGTGGGAGCAGTCCAGCACGCACGCCGCCGCGCGCCAGCAGGAAGTCTGCGAGGCGCTGGCACAGACCGCGCGTGCGATTTCGACCGAAACGCAGGCGCACGCCAGCACCACCCTGGCCGAGATCGACCGCCTGGTCCAGGCCGCGGCCGAGGCACCGAAGGCCGCCACCGCCCTGCAGGCGGAACTGGTGGCGCAGGACGCGCAACGCCTGGCCGCGTGGACCGAAACGCTGGGCTCCATGGCGGCTTCGCTGCGCGGCGAATGGGAGCAGGCCAGCGCGCACGCCACCGCGCGCCAGCAAGAGATCTGCGAAACGCTGGCCGCCACCGCGCGCGAGATGGCGGCGCAGGCCCAGGCCCAGGCCACCGGCACCGTGGCCGAAGTCTCGCGCTTACTGCAGGCCGCAAGCGAAGCGCCCCGCGCCGCCGCCGAAGTCATTGCGCAGCTGCGCGAGAAACTCACCGAGGGCATGGCGCGCGACCACGCCATGCTGGAAGAACGCAGCCGCATGATGGAAACGCTAGGCACGCTGCTTGACGCCGTCAACCATGCCTCCACCGAGCAGCGCACCGCGGTCGACACGCTGGTCGCCACCACCGCCGACCTGCTCGAACGCGTCGGCACGCGCTTTACCGACAAGGTCGAGTCCGAGACCGGCAAGCTCACCGACATCGCCGCGCAGGTCACCGGCAGCGCGGTCGAGGTGGCCAGCCTCGGTGAAGCCTTCGGCGTGGCGGTGCAGCTGTTCAGCGAATCGAACGGCAAGCTGATCGACCACCTGCAGCGCATCGAAGCCGCGCTGGACAAATCGATGACGCGCAGCGACGAGCAGCTGGCCTACTACGTGGCGCAGGCGCGCGAGGTGGTGGACCTGAGCATGCTGTCGCAGAAGCAGATCCTGGAAGACCTGCAACTGCGCGCAGCCCGGCAGGCGCCCAGCGCAGAGGCGGCATGAGAGAAGAACTCGACGCCGGCGTTGAGCCCACCGTGCCGGCCTGGGCGGTTTTCGGCGACCTGATGTCGGTGCTGCTGGGCGCGTTCGTGCTGGTCCTGCTGGGGGTCATCGGCGTGCAGATGGAGCTGTCGGCGCGCCTCGAAGCCGAGGTGAAACAGCGGCAAGAGGAAGCCCAGCGCCGCGAGACGCTGGAAAAGGCGCTGGCCGGCCCGCTCGCCGCCGGCCGCGTAACGCTGGTGAACGGGCGCATCGGCATCAGCGGCAGCGTGCTGTTCGCGCTGAATTCGGCCGAGCTGCAGCCCGAGGGCCGCGACCTGCTCAAGAGCCTGGCCCAGCCGCTGTCGGCCTACCTGCGCAGCCGCGACGAGATCCTGATGGTCAGCGGCTTTACCGATGACCAGCAGGTGCGCGAGGGCAACCGGCGCTTTGCCGACAACTGGGAACTGTCGGCGCAGCGCGCTTTGACCGTGACCCGCACGCTGATCGATGCGGGCATCCCGCCGTCGTCGGTGTTCTCGGCCGCGTTCGGCTCGCAACAGCCGGTGACGCCGAACGCCGATGCCGCGGGCCGCGCGAAAAACCGGCGCGTGGAAATCTCGCCGGTGCCGCGCGTGACCACCGGCACGGTGAAGGCGCATGGTTGACCTCGACGCGGCGGCCTCGGTCCGCGCGCAACTGGACGCCTGGCAGGCCAGCGGCGCGGACCGCGCCGACCCGGTGCGCTTTCGGCTGATGCTGGCGCTGGCCGGCCGTGCGGCCGGACATGGCGGCGCCGCGCGGCAGTTGCTGGAGGCGCGCCTGCAAGACCTGGTCACGGCCTATGCCGCGATCGTGCAGCGCAACGCCGATGACGCTGGCGACGCCCCTGAGCAGCCCGGGCCGACGCCGACGCTGAGCGCGCTTGGCGCACTGGTCCACGACCTTTCCGCCCGCGCCAGGCCCGCCATCGCGGCGGCTTCGAACGATGCCCGCGCGCTGTCGCCGGCATCGGCGCAGGCCGTGGACGCGCCGCTGGTCGACACCCTCGCCGACTACTTCCGCGAGACCTGGGCGCGGGTCAGCGTCGAACAGCAGTTCCGCCAGTCGCTGGAACGGGTGCCGGAGAATGCCGGGCCGCTCAACACCGACCATCTCGTGCATCGCGCGCTGTCGCTGATGCGCGAGACCTCGCCGGAATACCTGCGGCATTTCCTGTCGTATGTCGAGGGCATGGCGTGGCTGGAGCAATTGAGCGCGGCGGCGGCGGCGCAAAAGGAAGCGGCCCGCGCCGCCGCGAGGAAGAGCACGCGGGGCAAGGCCCGCAAATAGCAGCGTGGCCGGTAATGCCGTTTAGCTAAGTGACTGTCGTCCCCGCGAAAGCGGGGACCCAGTGACTTTTAACGACGCTGGGTTCCCGCTTTCGCGGGAATGACGGTAGGAATCGAAACCTTATCTGAACGGCATTACAGCGTGGCCAGGGTTCCAGCGCCGGCGGCGTTACTCCTCTGGTTCCTCCACCGCAAACCCGTACAACGCCGCGGCATTGCGCCATCGCAGCGCCGCGGACAAAGCCACGTCTGAGTCCGCCTGCCACGCCACAAGGCGGCGGCACTCATCCAGCCGGAGCGGCGCCTCGTGGTTGGTCCAGGGCCAGTCGCTGCCCCACAGCAGCCGGTCATCGCCGACGGTGTCGCGCCATGCCTGCGCCAGCGCGGGCCAGTCGTCAGGCGTTGGCAACCGGTATGGCGCACTGATTTTCACCCACACCGGGCGGCGCGCGCACACGGCCGTGGCGACCTCGAAGATGGCATCTGCAGTCCCCGCAGTACCAGGGCGGCCGAAGTGATCCAGCACCACCGGTGTGCCGGCATCGCCAAGCGCCGCGTCAAGCCGCGCCAGCACCATGCCGCCATCGCCGTTGCGGGTATGGAGCTCGACATGCCAGCCCAGCGCGTCGATCCTGCGGAACAGCCCGCGCCACGGCGCGGTGGCGATGCGCTGCCAGTCCGGATCGCCGTACAGGTTGAGGCGGATGCCGCGCACACCGGCCGCCTGCAGCGTGTCCAGCTGCGGGTCCGTCACCGATGGCTCGACCACCGCCACGCCGCGCAGCCGTTCGGGCCGGGCCTGCAGCGCGGCCAGCAGCGCTGAGTTGTCGGTGCCCAGAAAACTCGTCTGCACCACCACCCCATACAGGTCTCCCAAACCGCCGAGCGCGCCCAGCGTTGCCTGCCAGTCGTCCAGGCCGGCGGCATAAGCCGGCCGGTAGCGGGCCGAAGGCGCGGCAACACCGGCAGAGAAGACATGGAAGTGGGTATCCACCAGCGGCACAGCGCGCCTACTCATCATCAGCCTCCGTGGGGCGGGTATATCCGGATATGGCGTCCAGACCCGCGTCAGTATTCTAGTCCTCTAGAGGACATCAGCATTCGATCAATTTAGCACGGCTCCGGCATGCCAGACAACGCGCTGCACCAGACCACCACCGCTGCCGCGGGGCTGAGCCGCTACGGCCAGATCGCGGCTGCACTGCAGGCCAGGATCGTTTCCGGCGCCTGGACGCCGGGCAGTGCCATCCCGGCCGAAGGGGCGCTGGCCAAGGAATTCGGCATTGCGCTGGGCACCATCCGCCAGGCCATCGCCGTGCTGGTCCAGCAAGGCCTGCTCGAGCGCGTGCAGGGCAAGGGCACCTTTGTGCGCAAGGGACTGAGCGGCGCCAGCCTGATGCGGTTTTTCCGCTTCGGCAGCGCCGATGGCGCGCCCGTGGTGCCCCGCTCGGAAATCCTGTCGTGCCGCGCCGTCCGGCTGGACAAGGCCATGGCCGCCCGCTTCGGACTGGACAGCGGCGCGCGCGGGCTGGCGATCTCGCGCCGCCGCTGGCTGGACGAGACGCCACGATTGCTGGAATCGATCTGGCTGCCGCTGCCGCGCTGCGAAGCCCTGCAGCAGCTGCCACCGGCGCAGTGGGGCGACCTGCTCTATCCGCTGCTGGGCAGCGCCTGCGGCGTCACGGTCCATCGCGCCGTCGACGAGGTGACCTTCCGCACGCTCGCGGCGGACGAGGCCGGGTTGCTGGCGCTGCCCGATGCGCATCCGTGCGCGGTCGTGACCCGGCACGCCTTCGACCTGGCCGGGCATTGCATCGAATACCGGCTGACGCGCGGCGACGCCTTCGCCTTCCGCTATACCGCCGACGTCCGCTGACGGACCGGCACCGAGGAGACCGACCCATGCACGCTCGCCACGCGTTCGCCGCCACAGCAACGGCGCTGATCGCCATGACCACGCCCGCGCAGGCGGCCGATCCCGCCGCAAGCTGGCCGGCACGTCCCCTCACCATCGTGGTGACGTACCCGCCGGGTGGCGGCGCAGACCTGATGGCGCGGTTGATCGCGCCGGCGCTCGGGCGCGAACTGGGACAGACCGTGGTGGTCGAGAACCGGCCCGGTGCGGGCGGGCAGATCGGCGCCGCCTATGTCGCCAAGGCGGCGCCCGACGGCTACACGTTGATGGTCGATGCGTCGTCCTATGCCGTGAATCCGAGCCTCTATCCGCGCCTGCCCTACGATCCGGACAAGGCGTTCCGGCCGCTCGGCGTACTGGCGCGCTATCCCAACGTGCTGGTGGCCACCGCCAGCTTTCCGGCGGGCAAGGTCAGCGATGTCGTGGCCATGGCCCGGCAGAAGCCGGGCTCGGTGGCCTTTGCCTCCTCGGGCAACGGCTCGGCGCAGCATCTGGCCGGGGTCCTGTTCGAGCAGCGCGCCGGCGTCGACCTTCTGCACGTGCCCTACAAGGGCGGCGGCCCAGCCATGACCGATGTCATCGCCGGCCAGGTGCCGCTGTTCTTCGCCAACGTGGCCTCGAGCCTGCAGCACATCCAGGCCGGCAAGCTCAAGCCGCTGGCGGTGACCAGCCTGTCGCGCACCACGGCGCTCCCGGCCGTGCCGACCATGCAGGAAGCCGGCGTGGCCAGCTACGAGGTCTACGAATGGAACGCGGCGTTCGTCCCCGCCGCGACACCGGAGCCGATCGTCGCGAAGCTTGCCGACGCGCTGCAGAAGGTCATGACCAGTGCACAGATCCGGCAACGCGTGGCCGAGCTGGGTGGCGAGGTGGTGGCGGCACCGCCGGCGCAAGCGCGACAGTTCATCGACGGGCAGGCGCGGCTATGGGCCAGGGTCATCCGCGACGGCAACATCAAACCCGAATAACAACTCAAACCCCGCGCCCCTATCACCCCTATCGAGAGCCTATCTTCCCCATCGCCCCAGCCGCGCCACGGCGGGGCTACCGCAATTCCAGGAGACAAGCATGACCGCAGCCAACCCCTTTCGCCGCCAACTGCTCAAGGCCGGCGCAGCGCTCGGCGCGTGCGCGCTGGCGCCCACCCTCGCCCGCGCGCAGGCCTGGCCGGCCAAGCCGATCCGGCTGGTGGTGCCGTTCGCGCCGGGCGGCAGTTCCGAGATCGTTGCGCGCTCGACCGCGGCGGAGCTGACCAAGCTGCTCGGCGTGTCCGTATTCGTCGAGAACAAGCCGGGGGCCGCCGGCAATATCGCGATGGGCGAAGTCGCGCGCGCCGACGACAACCACACGCTGATCCTCGGCCATATCGGCACGCTCGCGGTCAACCCCTTCATCTTCGCGAAGCTGCCGTACGACCCGGTCAAGGACTTCCGCGCGATCTCGCTGCTGTCCAAGGTGCCGAGCCTGTACGTGGTCCATCCCGACGTGCCCGCGAAGAACCTGAAAGAATTCGTGGCGCTCGCCAAGAGCAAGCCCGGCAAGCTCAACTATGGTTCAGCCGGCAACGGCAGCGCCGGCCACCTGGCCTTTGAATACCTGAAGGCCGCCACCGGCACCTTCATTACCCACGTGCCGTACCGCGGCAGCGGCCCGCAGATCACCGACCTGCTGTCCGGCCGGCTGGAAGCCGCCGCGGTCGGCGCGCCCGCAATCCTTCAGTTCATCAAGGCCGGCAAGGTGCGCTGCATCGCCACCGGCACGACCCAGCGCATCGCGCAGTTGCCGGACGTGCCGACGGTGGCGGAGCAAGGCTATCCCGGCTTCGAGATGACGCAGTGGTATGGCCTGCTGGCGCCGGCATCACTGCCCCAGCCTGCCGCCGACAAGCTGGCCGACGCCACCATGAAAGCCGTGAAGAGCCAGAGCTCGGTCGAGCGCCTGAGCGCGGACGCGGCCATCGTGGTGGGCGGCACGCCGGCGGAATTCTCGCGCTTCATCGCGCAGGAGCAGCAGCGCTGGAAGCCGATCATTGCGCGGGCCGGTATCAAGCCGGACTGAGCGTATCGGTCCGCTCGTGGCTCAGGGCTTTTCCTGCCACACCGCGATGCCGCCCGAGGTGCCGGCGCGGCCATCCAGGCTGATTTCCACACGGGTCAGGTCTTCGCCAACCAGAACTTCACCGGCGTAGGTCTTGCGGACCCGCTCGACGATCTGCCCCACCGTGGCATCGCCGTTCAGGCCGATGTGGCTGAACACGGCCAGCTTCGGCGCGGCGGCCTGGAACACCCGCGCGGCATCCTCGGGCGAGGACAGATGGTCGTAGATGGCGCGGTACGCGGGATTGGACGCCAGCAGCGTGTCCGGGATCAGCGTGACGCAATGCACCAGCACGTCCGCGTTCCGGGCCTGCGCCACCACGGCGGGACTGAAGCGGGTATCGCCCGACAGCACCACCGAACGGCCACGATAGTCGATGCGGTAGCCATATGACGGGCGGATGTTGTCGCCGTGATCGTTCTCGAACGCGGTCACGCGCACCCCGCCCTTCTCATAGACGATGCCCGGCGCCACGTCATGCGCATCGATGGTGATGCCGGTAAGCGCGCTGCCTTCGTCCTTGTGCCGGATCGCGATATCGGCGGCAAAGGCCTGGCGCAGGCCATCCGCCAGCGCGCGCGTGCCCGCCGGGCCATACAGCGCCATGGGCCGGTCGCGGCGGCCATAGGGCGGCCGCAGCCAGCCGGTCAGCCACAGGTCGGGCAGGCCCACCAGGTGGTCGGAATGGAAGTGCGTGAGGAAATGCGCATCGACGCTGCCCAGCGGAATCCGCAGCTGCCACAGGCGCACCGATACGTTGCGGCCAAAATCGAAGACCAGCTTCTGGCCTCCGGCTTCGACCAGCGTGCTGTAGCCGGCGCGGGTTGGCGACGGCACCGGCGTGCCGGTGCCCAGCAGCGTCACGCGGAAATGGTCGGCGGGCTCGGTACCGCCCGTGCGGCCCGGCGGGGCTGGGGGCGTGCCCACCACCGGCGCCGTGGCGGGCGCGGCGGCCGAGAGCGCTGACGCGAAGATCAGGACGATGCCGGTCAGCATCGACAGCAGGTGGGAGGGTTTCATCGTTCTACCTCTTCAAGACATGAAATGGCCGCAACGGCTCAGAAGATCTGCTTGATGCCAAGCATGACGCCGGCCTGGTTGCCCCCTGGCGTGGGATTTCCGCCGGGACTGCCGCCGCTGACCGACAGCGCCGACTGGCCGCGATTGTCGATATAGCCCGCGGTGGCATAGAGCGAGGTGCGCTTCGAGAACGCATAGGTGGCGCGGAGCGCGCCAAGCCAGGCGCGGTTCGCGCTGTGCCGGTAGCGCAGGTAATAGAGTTCGCCGGCAAGGTTGAACGCGGGCGTGAAGTCATGCGAGGCGCCCGCGAACCACAGATCGCTGCGCGGCGTGGCGCTCGCCTGGTTGTTGCGCGACAGCAGGCCCAGGCCCAGCTTGGTCCGCTGCAGCAGCATGTAGCCGCCCAGCGAGAGGCGATCGTCCTTCAGGCTGCTGCGGCTCAGGCCGCCAAACGCGCCCGGGCCGCCGCGCAGCGAATCATAGGCAGCGCTCACGCCCCACCAGCCGGTTTCGTACATCAGCATGGCGGACCATTCGCGGCAGGCCCTTGCGTCCGCCGAGTTCTCGCCCGCGCAGTTGGTGCCGGCCGGTCCGGGGCCGGCATTGACGGCATCGCGGCCCAGGCTGTATGTCGCGCCGACGGTGACCCCGCCGAACTTGCCCTTGTACGACAGCGCGTTGTCGGCGCGCGTGTTGGGGATATAGCTGTCGATCGAGCCCACGCCATAGACGTTGGAGGTGAGGATGTCGGTATCCAGCCGGGCCCAGAACAGCATGGTGTACTGGCGCCCGAACCCGACCTGTCCCCATGGGCCGCTCAGCCCGACGAAGGCCTGGCGCCCGAACAGGCGCGCGCCCTGGTTAGAAACGCCCGAGTCAGGCGCAAACCCCGATTCCAGCACGAACACGCTCTTCAGCCCGTTGCCGAGATCCTCGCTGCCGCGCAAGCCCCAGCGTGACGGCACGGTCGCCGCCAGCGACGGCTGGCGCACCAGGGTATGACCCGCCGGGCCGACATGGTTCAGGTATTCCACCCCCGTATCGATGACGCCGTAGAGCGTCACCGACTGCGCTGCCGCCGCCAGTGGCAGCGCTGCCGCGAGTGCGGGCGCAAATTTCCGGAACTTCACGATGACGCCTCCTTGCCCGGCCACAGCAAACGAATTGGCCTCGTTGCTGCGCGTTCATATTTGAACATCTGTTTCTTTATTGAACCAACAGGCGCGAATCATATCGCCGCTGGCGATGCCGGCAGAGTGGGGAAACTACCAATCCGGGAACAAGGCAAGGCATGCCGTAGGGGAGGACAGCGGGCACAGCGTGGAAGCCGGTGCCGATACACGCACCATTTACAAACGGCGCGTGCTACCCGCGCCGCGACAACGCGCCGCAACGGTGGCCCGGAACCTGCAAGGGCTTGCTGCCCCGATCCACCATTCAGGAGCCGGCCATGAGCATCTTCAAGGACATCCTCAACAAGCTGCTGGGCAAGGACAAGCCCGCGGCCACCACCACCGCGACCACCACCAGCACCCCGCCCGCCGCCGGGTCGCCCACTTCCGCGGGCGCGCCGGCCGGCACTGCGCCAACCGCCGGCACCGGCGCGGCGCCCGCGGGCAACGTCCAGGGCACGACCGGTGCGCCGACCGGCGGCGCACAAGCCACGCCGCTGTCGGGCGTGGATGTCGAGGCCATCATGGACCGGATGGTGCAGCAGAGCGGGCAGACGCTGAACTGGCGCACGTCCATCGTCGATACGATGAAGGCGCTTGGGATCGACAGCAGCCTGGAACACCGCAAGGAACTCGCGCGCGAGCTGCACTACAGCGGCGACATGAACGATTCCGCGGCGATGAACGTCTGGCTGCACAAGCGCCTGATGCAGGAACTGGCCGCCAACGGCGGCAAGCTGCCGAAGGAACTGTCCTGAGGTAATGGGGAATGCGGCGCCGGGCTGGCGCCGCAGCAATCTCAGCCCGCGATGCCGGCCCAGCGCAGGTGCCGGGCCCAGTCGCCTTCGCTGATCACGCCGGACACGCCCTGCCGCTGGCCGTCGGCGCGATAGAAGTAGGTGCGCGGCATTTCGCCCATCCACTCCGGGTCGACCGCATAGCGCAGCCGCTCCTGCGGCTCGTGCCCGAACACCCACGCATTGCGCGTCAGCCCGACGCGACCGAGCACCTGTTGCACCTGGGGCAAGGCGTCGGCGCTGTCCGTGGCCAGCGTGACCACGCGCAGCCCGGGATGCTTCGCACGCAGCTTGCCGAGGGCGTCGAAGTTGCGCTTGCAATAGACGCAATCCAGCGACCACACCACCAGCACGAAGGGCTTGCCCTGCTGGCTGGCGGCGATGCGCGCGGCGTTGGCGGATTCGAACATCGCGACGCGGTCGGCGGCATTGGCGTTGCCGAGCATCAGCGCGCATGCGGTAAGCGCGGCTGAAACGGCGGCGGCGAACAGTTGGCGGCGCGATCGCATCATGCGCCCTCCTGCCCGAGCCCGAAGACCTGGAAGCCCTCGGCCTCGGTGCGCCACAGCACGTAGGCGCGGCCGGCGTGCTGCAGCAGGTGCGGCTGGTCGGAGTCGCGTTCCGTGCCAGCCAGCTTGCGCGTTTGCCAGGTCTTGCCGCCATCGTGCGACAGCATGGCGGAGAGCCGCGTCTGCTGGCCGTCGAACGATTTCCACACCACCGCGATGTCGTTGTCGTTCAGCGCGACGATATCGGCATGCTGCGCGCGCGCGTCATCGAGCGGGCGTTGCGCCTGCAGCTTGCCGTCGCGCCAGCGCCCCACCGACACCGTCGGCTTGCCCGCGCGCACGCTGAACCAGACCATGTGCACGGTGCCGTCGGGCGCCACCGAAGCGCCGGGGCCGTGGTGCGGGCACGCGTCGATGCGCCAGTCGTCGAAGGTGGCGCGCTGCATCGGCGTGGCCTTGCCGTCGGCGCCCAGCAGCGCCAGGGCGTGGTCGCGCGCGTTGGGCGGGAACACATGGCGCCACAGCGCCAGCATCCGGCCATCCGGCGTGGGCGACAGCGCGATGCGGCAGCATTCGCACGACTGGTCGGCGATCTTGTAGTCGCCCTGGAAGGTCTTGCCATGATCGGCCGACACGGCGTAGTAGATCGCGGCGCCGGCATACGGCTGCTTGCGCGCCTCGGCCGCGGCCACGTCGCGCTTGTCGATCCAGCTGACGAAGACCCGCCCGGCGGGGTCCACCGCGATCGCGTCGAAGCGGTGCGCGATCTGGTCGCGGTTGGCATGCACCGTCAGCGGCTCGGCAAAGGTCTGGCCGCCGTCGGTGGAGCGCGCAAAGCGGATAAAGCCGGTCCAAGGCTTGGGCAGCGGCTGGGTCCAGGTGACGTAGACCTGCCCGTCGGGTCCGGTGGCCACCTTGGGGCGGCTTTCATGATCGGCGGCGACCGGCTCCGGCGTGCCGTTGACATGCCGCGCCGGGCCGAAGCTGCGGCCGTAGTCGGTCGACGCGCGCACGGCGACATGGGGACCGTCCTTGTAGGCAATCCACAGCTTGCCGTCGCGGTCGAAGGCGGCGCCGGTGCCCAGTTCGCTCATCTTCGCGGCCTTGGCCTGGCCACCATGGCCGGCATGGCCGCCGTGCGTCTGTGCGGTTGCGCTGGCGGCCGCCAGCGCGGCAAAGGCGATCAGCCCGGCAACGATGCCGCGGACAGCGGAGCGGGCGCCTGGCATGGTGGAAGTCAGCGTGTTCACGTGCTCAGAAGGAAAGTTTCGCCTCGGCGTAGAACGTCCGCCCCGGGTACGGGTGATAGACGAAATAGCGCTGGTCGGTGAGGTTGTCGATGCCAAGCCCGAGCCGCACATTGCGCGCCGGCTTGTAGGTCACCTTGACGTCGAAGGTCAGGAAGCTGCTGGTGCCGCCGAAGGTGTCGGGGTTGGTATCGGAATTGTCGAGCGTATTGTACTGCCGGCCCGAATAGGTCATCGCCAGCGTGCCGGCCCACGCCGGCGTGAAGCGATAGGTGCCGGCCAGGTTGGCGCGCCACTTCGGGATGCGGTAGAAATACTTGCCCACCGAGGCCGGATTGTTGGCGTTCTCCAGCGTCTTCGAATGGTTGTAGGCGCCGCTGGCCGACAGGTCGAAGCCGCGCACCAGCACGTCGCGGCCGTCATAGGCGAGCTCGATACCACGCGTGCGCACCCGGTCGACGTTCTGGAAACTGGTGACGGTGGGAAATACCGTGGTGTTGGTCTGGCTGACCAGCGCATCGCGGATATCGTCCTCGTACAGCGAGACCCGGAAACTCGACGCCTCCACCGTGCGCTCGAAGGTCAGGTCCTTCGAGAAGGAGCGCTCCGGACGCAGGTTCGGGTCGTTGTTGATCAGCGCCGTGCCGGTGATGCGCCCCTGGAACAGCTCGCTGACGGTGGGGTAGCGATAGGCCTGGCCCAGCGACAGCCGGCCCAGCCAGTCCTGCCCGAACGCCTTCTCCAGCGCCAGCTTGGGCGACCAGTTGGACTCGCTGCGCACCGGATAGCCGACCTGCACGCCAGGCTGGCTGCGGCTGCCATCATAGGCGCGCCAGTGCTCGTAGCGCAAGCCGGGGATCAGCTTCCAGTCCTCGGCGAAGTACCAGGCGTCCTGCGCGTAGAGCGCCTGGGTCTCGGTCTTGCCGGTGAAGGCATTGTTGAACGCGGTGATGGTGGCCGCGCGCCAGTCCGAGGTGTTGTAGGTGGTGTTGCTCAGCCGGTAGTTGTCATAGTGGTAGCCGAACGTGACCCAGTGCCCGCCCTGCAGGCGCTGCGGGCGGTAGTCGGCCTTCAGGTCGAGCGTGCGCCAGCCGGTGCCGTCGCCATAGGTGACCGTGCCCGGTCCGTTGCCGACGGAGTTGGCGCTGCGGCTCACGTCCTTGCTGACATCGAACAGCGACGCCACACCGGAGAAGTTCCACCCGGTCTGGTTGCGCGTGCGCAGCGACAGGCCGTAGAGCCAGCGCGCATCCTCGCCATTGCCGGGCGCAAAGGCGTTGGCGGGAATCACGTACTGGTAGCCGCCGATGTTCACCGGTCCGCCCGAGACCACATTGCCGCTGGCATCGCGCAGATAACTGCCGGTGGTGTTGGAGCGGTCCTGCTGCCAGTATGCGGCGGTGAACTGCGCCTGCAGCGTGCTGGTGATGTCATAGCCAAGCTTGAGCTTGAGCTGGTCCTGTACCGTGTGCGTGACGCCCTCGCTGTTCACGCCCATCACCACGCGGTCGCGCCCGCTCTGGTCCTGGTCGAAATAGGCGCCGGAAACCGGCGTGTCCGCCGCGCCCGCAGGCCGCGTCGAGCGCGACGCGGTATAGAAGCTCAGCGGCTGGCTCTTGCTGTCCTGCCGGTCGACGCTGACCAGCCACGAGAACGCACCAACGCGGTCGCCCACATAGGCGTTGGCATGCACCCCGTTGAAGTTATCGTGGGTGCCGTACAGGTTGAAGCGCTGGGTGAACCACTGCACGCTGGCATCGCCCTCGAACTTCTCCGGCGTGCGCGTGGTGATCAGCACCGTCGCGCCCAGCGAATTGCCCGGATACAGCGCCGAATACGGGCCGTACAGCACGTCCATGCGCTCGATCTCGGCGGCATTGACCAGCGACCAGCGCGGCGGGAAGCTGAAGTCCGAGCCCAGCAGGTTGGACAGCAGCAGCCCGTCCGCATAGACCAGCCCGCGCGCCGACTGGCGCGAACTGGTGCTGCGCACCGAGATGATCGAATTCATATCGCCGATAAAGCGCTTGCGCACGGCGAGGTTGGGCGCGTACTTCAGTGCGTCTTCCGTATTGACCACGTTGAAGTCAGCCATGCGCGTGCTGCGGATGCCATAGGCCGGCGACGGCGTGTTGGGCGGGATCGCCGGCGTGTCGCCGCGTTCGGTGCTGGCCGATACCACCACCTCCTGCAGCGGCGCGGGCGCCTCCACCGCCTGGGCGGCGGCCACGGCGGGGCCCATCAGCACTGTCGAAACGGCCAGCGCAATGCGATTTTTCTTCACTGGAAACCTTGTTGTCGTCTTTTTGGCTCGCTGTGCTGCGTAGCATCAGGCGCACCTCCCGCACCTCCAGCATAGCGAGCGCTGACATTTTATGGGCCGAGGCGATCCGCGCCGATGCGACATAGCGACGCGGGCCGCCGGGGATATCCGCGTTAACCCGCATACCCAATACCCGGCCTTGTCACTACATTGCCCCGACTGGCCTCCAGCCAGCGTGATGCAGGGAGAGACTGTCGCGGCGCCCGCCGCGCACGGCGCCGAAGGAGCAACCGCCCCGGAAACTCTCAGGCAAAAGGACCGGCATCACCCGTCAGTGCACTCTGAAGAATGCCGGACGCCATCGTCCGCCCGGCATACCGAAGGAGCAAGCGCGCCCCGCCCCGCTGCCAGGCGTCGCGAATCTCTCAGGTCCAGAACAGAGGGGGCGTCCTTCACGCATGTTGCGTGCGGACTCCTACCCTTCGACGTTCCTGGATCCTGCAGATCATGAAGACAATCGCTGTCATCGGCGGTGGTATCACTGGTGTCACCACGGCCTACGCGCTGGCCCGGCGCGGCTTCTCCGTCACGCTGTTCGAACGGCACCGCTATGCCGCCATGGAGACCTCGTTCGCCAACGGGGGGCAGCTCTCCGCCTCCAACGCCGAGGTCTGGACCCACTGGTCCACCCTCGTCAAGGGCATCAAATGGATGCTGCGCAACGATGCGCCGCTGCTGGTCAATCCCCGGCCCAGCTGGCACAAGCTGTCGTGGTTCGCCGAGTTCATCGCGTCGATTCCCAACTACCGCCGCAATACCATCGAAACCGCACGCCTTGCCATCGCCGCGCGCGAGCACCTGTTTGCGTGGGCGGCGCAGGAAGGCATCGACTTCGACCTGAAGCGCGCCGGCATCCTACACATCTACCGCGACCGCGCCGGCTTCGAGCATGCCAGCCGGGTCTCGGCGCTGCTGGCGCAAGGCGGCCTGGAGCGGCGCGCGGTGACGCCGCAGGAAATGCGCGCGATCGAGCCGACGCTGGCGGGCTCCTACTACGGCGGCTACTTCACCGAGAGCGATTCGACCGGCGACATCCACAAGTTCACCAGCGGCCTGGCCGCCGCCATTGCGCGCCTGGGCGTGCGCTGCCTCTACGGCCAGGACGTGCGCGCGGTCAAGACCGACGGCCGGCGCGCCACCATCACCGTGCAGGACGGCAACGACAGCACCAGTGCCACCTTCGACGGCGCCGTGATCTGCGCCGGCACCGCCAGCCGCGCACTGGCCGCCGGGCTGGGCGACCGCGTCAACATCTATCCGGTCAAGGGCTATTCGATCACGGTCAACCTGACCGACGACGCCAGCCGCGCCGCGGCACCGGTGGTCAGCCTGCTCGACGACGAAACCAAGCTGGTCACCAGCCGCCTGGGCGACGACCGCTTCCGCGTTGCCGGCACCGCCGAGTTCAACGGCACCAACCGCGACATCCGCGCCGACCGCATCCGCCCACTGGTGGACTGGGTGCATCAGTGCTTCCCCGGCGTCAGCACGCGCAGCGTGGTGCCATGGGCCGGACTGCGGCCGATGATGCCGGACATGCTGCCGCGCGTGGGACGCGGGCGCGCGGCCTGCATCTTCTACAACACCGGCCACGGGCACCTGGGGTGGACCTTGTCGGCGGTGACGGCGGATATGGTGGCGGGGGTGGTGGACCAGGCAATGGGGAGTGCCCCGGCGATGGTGACAGGCGCTGCGCTGACGCCGGCGCGAGCCTGAACTTCGGAGGGAAAGGGCTAAGCCCGCACGCTGATGCCGTTCAGTAAAGTGACTGTCGTCCCCGCGAAAGCGGGGACCCAGTGACTTTTAACGACGCTGGGTTCCCGCCTTCGCGGGAATGACGGTAGGGCATTAGAGCCCGCATGCGCATTTCAAGAGTCAGCGATTTCTGAATCCGTTGCCCGGATCCAAACTTCGCGCGCCCCTGGAAATGCGACATCTCTCATCGATTCCCCGCTACCAACAGGAAATACTGGTGGCGTCATCGGACCACCGATGATCGGGTGTGGAAAGCCCGGATGTTTAAGGTGGACAGGCGTTGCGCTTGTAACGGGCAACGCCTGTGTGTTCGCACGAACCAAGCTGGCTCCCTGGCGGGCCGGGCGAGGCAGCCGCAAGGCTGACCGGTTCCCCACCTTAGACCGGTCTTTCCACCCTCGCTGTCTGGCCCGCCGCCCTCATGTGGAAATGAGTGGCGCGCTTTCACTAGTGGGGAATCAATGGCAACGATCGATGAAATGACCAACGAATGCCTGCAGCAGGTTCGCGCAGGAATTGAAGGGGTACTTGTACTTCTGGATCATGAAAGCGAAAGCTCGGAGGGCTGCTTCAGCGCGCTTTGCCTGCTTGGCATGGTGAAGATGCAGATTGATGGGCTGATGGTTGAGCGAGAGCGGTTGCAATAGCGGTTGGGGGGTGTGATGGTGGGTCTGTGCTATCACACCTCGCCTTGGGTTCCGCTCCGCGATCTCGAGCTTGCCGTCGGCGCAGAGGCACATTGGAGCAACTTTGCCAGCCCCGGAGTTCGTCGAAGAGCCTAAAATTTGTGGCGCATACCCCGTGCAAAGCTGGTGCCACTGCCCTCTCCGCTAACCTTGTCGAACACCGTCACAGCGTACACGTCCGTTCGCTTCGACAGGGCATAGTCATAACCATCGGCAAGTCCATGGCGCCGAAAGTCCGCCATGACATCGCTACGTACCGGTGAAGAAACCGCAGAGGCCAGGATCCTTCCGCTGCCGACTGGAATCTGTGCGCCCATCTGCAGCGTGTCAGTTGTCGTCGATGCACCGCTGGTGCCTACACAGATGGGTCGAGATCAAGGCAGTCTCAATTAATCGTCGCGCGAATCGTCATCGGCATTGCTTCTGGCGCTCAGAAAATCGACAAACGCTCTTGCCTGCAGGGAAAGTGAGTCATATCGTTTGAAAACAAGCATCAGATGGCGCGCCGCCCAGTCATCTGACAATGGAATGATTCTCAACTGTAAGCTCGAACGATATACCTCAGCTACTCTCGTTGGCATGATGCAGATGCCTGCCTTTGCTGCCACTAGGCTGCAAGCCGAATCGAAGCTCGAAACGCGAATACGGTATGTTAGCAAGCGGCCGAGTTCGCCCGCCTTCATTGCAAGAATTTGTCCGAGCGCACTCCCTTCCGGGAATCCAATGTGGACGTAGCCGAGTGTCTCGCTAAAGCGGATCGCCTCACTGTTCGCCAATGGGTGTCCGGATGCTACGACCAGCGCGAATACTTCCCGGCGATAAGGAACAGTCGAAAGTTTGCATCCTTCATGAACGATGTGCGTAATGCCGACATCCGCAACGTCATCGCTAACACCGCGAATGATCCCGGCGCTCAGTCGCTCCTCGAAACTGACTACGACGTCGGGGTACTTCTCCTCCAGCGCCACAAGATCTCGAGGAACGAACTGGACCATCGAAGAGAGGTTGGCGAGCACGCGAACGGTTCCGTAGACGCTGGAGTCAACGTGCGTTATCTCCGCAATCATACGCTGCAGATCGACATCAATTTTCATCGCATAGGCCAGCACGACCTCGCCCGCGCGCGTCAGTCGCGTCCCTGACGAGTCGCGAAACAGAAGCTTGGTACCCAGGGTACTCTCCAGCTCCGAGATGCGCCGGCTTATTGCTGAAGGCGCGATATGCTCGGCTGTCGCTGCCCGCACGACCCCGCCTTCCGCCTGCACGGCTCTGAACAGTCGAAGCGAGGTCAAATCAAGCTGCTTGATAGTCTGTGGCATTCCTGCTTTCCCTAATCGCAACCCCGGCTCGCCCACGTCCGAAGCGCCGTAGAGATCGCTATAACGCCCCTCATCTTTTCGCGCAAGGTCTTTTCTCTTCTCTCAGGCGGCGCTGCGCAGCGAAAGCGAATCAGCAACTGCACCCATCCACACCACAGGCACGAATCCATCGGTGTTCTCGTTTCGGCACGAGAGGCGTCGACATTTGGCAATGGCCCGTTCAGTGGCGGGCAGCGATACTAATCCCAAGTCTGTCCCCCGCGAAAGATTGGGGAACGAATGGATTATAAAGGAGACAATGTGCTGCAAAGCGTCAGTCACGCTCGTGCCTCATTTCATGTGAGTTCGAGCGCTCACCCTATGTATGTGGAGCGTTGGGCACCATTGTCCGGCGCGTCAGAGCACCCGCCTGTCGTCTTGATTCACGGCGGTGGTCATACCGGCTTGTGCTATAGCCATACGCCCGACGGCCGTCCGGGCTGGGCCTCCCTTTTTGTTCAAAGTGGATATACGGCCTATGTCGTAGACTGGCCGGGCCATGGCCGGTCGCCACCGCCCCATGACTTTGCGACCATGTCGATGAATGCCGTCATCACTGCGCTCGTCGACTTGTTGGATCAGATCGGGCCAGCGACCTTGGTTGCCCATAGCGCTGGAGGGACCGTGGCGTGGGCTGTGGCGGATAGACGGCCCAACAGCGTTTGTGCGATCTTGGGTATTGCGCCCGGCCCCCCCGGCAATCTGCTTCCTGTGCTGCCGTCCGATCCCCTCGAATTTGAAGCACTATCTGCCCGCGAAGATCTGGGCCACCCTGTTTATCATTCAGAAACAGCGCCAGTGTATTTCTCCAGCGAATTCATCCGGCGCTACTGGGCCAACAGCAAGCACTTCCCACTCGAAGCCATTGACGCTTATGAGAAAACAATCGTGCCGGAAAGCCCGAGAATATTGAACGAACGATTCAACATTGGTGGTTGTTCGCCGCAGGTCTTATCGCCGGATCGGATCCGACGTATTAGAAGCCTCGTGGTTACCGGCAGCGACGATCCAAGACATCCAAGAAGCGTTGATGAAGCCGTGGCCCAATATGTTGGCGCAACCCATTTGTGGCTTCCAGATATCGGCATCGAAGGCAATGGGCATAGCCTGATGATCGAACGTAACAGCAGCGAAATTTTCGACGTGGTATATCAATGGCTGACGGCCTACGAAAACCGACCAGTTGAGAAGGAGGCGTAAAGCTATGACGCAGATTTCCGCAAAACGGGCCTGGATTACCACGACGCTCTTCTTCGTGTGCATGGCCTTTTCCTATGTAGACCGTCAGATCATCAGTATTCTAGTCCAGCCAATTAAGGCAACGGTTGATCTTAACGATACCGAGATAGGACTTTTGCAGGGTCTGTCATTCACATTATTCTATCTGATTGCTGGTATTCCTCTTTCATGGCTCGCTGACCGTGTTAATAGAGTACGGCTTGCTGCTGGCTGCATCTTTGTATGGTCGTTGGCAACGACCTGCACAGGACTCTCCCGCGTGTTCCCGATGCTTGTGATTGCGCGCGCCGGGACGGCAGCCGCCGAAGCGGGCTTTCATCCCGCAGCCTTGTCAGTCGTAGGCGATATTTTCCCGGCGCGGCATATTCCGCGCGCGACTGCTCTTTTCATGCTTGGACCGATAATCGGTAGCGGCTGCGCGCTGTTGCTGGGTGGCGCATTGCTGTCTTGGTTCACCTCTCTCGCAATCGGTCCCCTGCCGATTATTGGGCGGCTTCACGCGTGGCAATGGGTATTCGTTGCAGTGGGTGTACCGGGCATGCTGCTCGCCAGCTTGGTGCTGGCAATGGTAAAAGAGCCGAGCCGCCGGGAACTGCGAGCCACACTGGACGGTAATTCCACAGAACCAGTGAGTTTCAGTGCTGTATGCCTTTTTCTGCTTACCCGTGATCGCTTCTATCCATTGTATTTTTTAGGGTTTGCGTTCTTCATTCTCGCTACTACTGCGTATGCTGCGTGGTTTCCATCCGTGGTGATCCGCAAATTCCTCATTGACCCTAAAACCGCTGGCCTGGTGCTTGGCTCCACGTTTCTGATTTCCGGTGTACTCGGGAATGTGTTCGCTCAGATCTACGCATCGAGGCATGTCGAGCGAATCGGTGCATTGCCAGTTGTCATGAGAGTCATAGTTGGATCGATTGCGATGATGGTCCCCTTGGCAATCGTTGCACCGCTCCTCGGCAATTATGTATTGGCCGTAGTCCTGTATGCGCCGCTGGTTCTGCTCCTGTCGACAACCCAAGCCTTGTTCCTGGTCCCCCTGTTGCTTAGCGTGCCTAATCGCATGCGCGGCCAATCTATCGGCATCTTTGCCCTCGTGATCAACGCGTTTGGTGGAACTGTCGGACCATTGATGACAGGAGTCTTTTCCGATGGTCTCGGCATGGGCGGAGCCGGCACCGCGATTGCCCTAACCATTACTTCGGGAGCCGGAATTCTGGGCGCCCTTGGCCTTCTTTACGCGGCGTCGCAGAGCACCTTAATTATCGGCTCGGATCTCGCTGACGCCGCGCCTGCCCTTGATATCCATCCTAGCCTGGGCGATCCAAAGCCAGGATAAGTCTGATCCGATTATCCGTCGAAGTTCGATCTCGACGCAAAGCAATATCGCGAGTGGCCCTAATGACGAACGCGCACGGAAGCAGAGCGTACGAGCGGCCGCTCTGACCGTAACGCGTTAGCTGCCGCATTCCCTCACGTCGGGCCGTTGAAAGGGACTGCCTTCGTTCGAATCGCCGCCGCGAGCTTGCGATTAGCCCTCGGTCAGTCATCTTGTGTCGCGGCTCGTCGGCTTGGCGTGACAGCGCGCGCCATCGGCTTCGAGCATCAGGAGGTTGTCACAGAGCTGTACGACTGGATCAACGGTCTTGAGCAAATCGGGCAGATGCGGGACTACACGCGGAAATTCGGGATCTCGCCGAAGCGGGGTCTCACGTCCGTCTGATCGGCTGGCCGCCCGGGTAGGCCTGATGCATGGCGGCATCCGTGTCTTTCGCCGGCGGCAGGCCGAACATTCGCCGGTACTCGCGCGTAAATTGCTGGACGCTTTCATAGCCCACGGAAAACGCCGCGTTGCTCGCCGAAATGCCTTCGGTCGTCATCAGCCGGCGTGCCTCGATGAGGCGCAACTGCTTCTGGAACTGTAGCGGCGACAATGATGTCGCAGCCCGGAAGTGCTGGTAAAACGCAGACGCGCTCATGCCGGCCGTTGCCGCCAGACGTTCCACCGGTAGCGGTTGTGCGAACTCGGCCCGCAACAGGGCGACGGCGCGGGCTACACGTTGCGTGTGACTTTGCGGCGGGCCAATCTGACGAATTATCGGGCCATGCTTTCCCACCAGCAGCCAGTAATGCATCTCACGCACGAGCTGCGTCTGCAGTACTGGCATTGCCGCCGGCCGTTCAATCAGCCGCATCAGCCGCAGGGCGGCGTCCGCAACCTCTGCGTCCGATGGCTCAACCTGTACCGGCGACTCCTGGGCGACGGGCCCCAGCTTCATCTCTACCGCCAGTTCTGCAATGGCTGCCACATCGAGGTCCAGCACGAGGGAGTAGTACGGTGCGTCGGCGCTGGCGCGCGTGATCTGGCTGATCGTCGGCACGTCCGACGTGATTAGCAGCGAATCGCCAGCGCTGAAGCCGAACGTCTGCTGCCCCATCACCACCCGCTTGCAGCCTTGCAGCACAAGGCACGCGAGGGGGCGGGAGATCGCGTAATCGATGCCGCTGGGCGCTGTCGCCCGGATAGCAGTCAGGCCCGGAATGGGGGTTCGGGCCACGCCGTTCGGGCCGGCATACGCCTCGGCATAGCGGCGCACCGCGTCGAGCAAGAGATCACTCATTTGGGGAACGTTGTCATCCATCAGCCGCCATCGTAGCCGGTCCGGACAACTAGAAACATCAGGTTTGGAGAAACAGGCCAATAACCGAGAGATTCAGGCAAAGGAATCTGGCACGCCGGATACCAGAATGGACACCGGATTCCACCACACGCCAAGGACTCTCCTCATGACCACGATTTCTCTCGTTACCGGTTCCAGCCGCGGCCTGGGCCGCAATACCGCCGTGTCGATCGCCCGCAAGGGTGGCGACGTCATTCTGACTTACCAGAACCGCGAAGCCGACGCAAATGCGGTCGCGGCCGAGATCGAGGCGCTTGGCCGCAAGGCGGTCGCCCTGCAACTCGACGCCGGCGATATCTCCGCCTTTCCGGCCTTCGCGGAGCGGCTGAAGGCCGCACTGCAGCGCACCTGGCAGCGCGACAGCTTTGACCATCTCGTCAACAACGCGGGCCACGGGGAAGTTGCGCCGATCGCCGAGATGGGTGAGGCGGCGTTCGACAAGCTGGTCGATGTGCATTTCAAAGGCGTGTTCTTTCTCACCCAGAAGCTGCTGCCGCTACTGGCGGACGGCGGACGCATCGTCAATCTTTCGACGGGACTGACGCGCGTGTCCGCCGAGGGCTGGGCAGCCTACGCAGCCGTCAAGGGCGCAGTGGAGGTGCTTACCGTCTACATGGCGAAGGAACTGGGTCCGCGCAGGATCACGGTCAATGCGGTGGCGCCCGGTGCGATCGAGACAGACTTCTTCGGCGGGGCGGTGCGCGACACGCCAGCGTTCAACGAATTTTTCGCCGGCATGACAGCGCTGGGCCGTGTTGGTGTGGCCGACGACGTGGGCCCGATGATCGCCAGCCTGCTGTCGGGGGATAACCGCTGGGTTAATGCCCAGCGGATCGAAGTGTCTGGCGGACAAGGCATTTGAGGGCGTGGTTCGATCTGGACCCCAATGCCCCGACATAGAACGCGGGCGAACGCAGCCTGCTCGGCGTCGATGCCGTAGGTGACCAGGCGCGGGCGACCGCCAGGAACGAGGGACTCCAGGCTCTGGAATCATGCACGGGCGCTCGTGATGAAGGCCGGCCGGCTGCGCGCACTGGCCGTGACCAGCGCCACGCGCTCGCCGGCGCTGCCCGACGTGCTGACCATGGCCGAGGCTGGCATTGCCGGCTGTGAGGCCGATGTCTGGTTCGGCGTGGTGGGTCCGCGCGGATTGCCGTCCGGTATCCAGCCGCTTGTCGCAGGAGATCACGCGTATCGCGCAGGACAAGGCGATGCGGGACAAGCTGGTGCAGGCCGGGGCCGCGCCGCTGACCGCGACGCCGGAGCGGTTCTCGGTGCTGCTCCGCCGCGATACCGACAAGTGGGCGAAGCTGGTGCGGGAGTCGGGGGCGAGTATTGACTGAGGGTGTCTCGGGCGCGCTGTGGCGGCGCTGGGCGGCAGTCCAACGTGCCGCGAGTACGCGATCCGCGCCCGCCGTCCCTGCTGACCTTCTGCGCTGTCACACCCCTTCCTGCGGGAGTCAGTACTGATACACCACCTGCAACCCAGCCGTCACCGCGGCCGTATGGAACGCCGCGGGCTTATAGACCGGCATGCCGACAAACACGTCATACGAGAATGAACCTGCGCTAGAGCCCAGTCCTCCGTGGAGTCCGATCACCGCCCCGGCCAGTTGAGTGCCGGCCAGCGCAGTGGTGATCGGTCCGTACACTCTTCCGTAATCGAGTCCGGCATACAGCGCCTGTCCGCTGCCGCCCAGGGGCGCCTGTAGCTCATTGCGCCAATAGAAGCCGCGCTCGCCAGCCAGCAGGTTCTCCCCATCGAAGCCACGCACCGTGTAGCGGCTGCCGATGGTAAGCGCATCAATGTAATAGAGCCGGTCGTTGGTGAACTGGCCGTGGAAAGTGGTGACATACCGCAGCGGCAGCTCGCCCAGCTTGAACGGCACCGACAGGTTGGCATCCGCCACCAGCATCCGATAGCGCCAGGTGGGGCCGCCACTGTCGGCCAGCACATCGTCCTGCGCGCCGAATCCGCCGATGCCCTGGCGATACGCTAGCGTGCCGTCGAACTGCGCCGCGCCGAAGTAGTGGCGATCCGTGATGCCCGCCTCGAGCACCGTATTATTGCGGCGCTGCTGCGCGATCTCGGTGTCCTCGATGAAGCTCTTGCCAAAGCGCCGGGTCAGCCGGAACTGCATGCCGAACACATCGTTCTGGCTGCGGCTGAGAACGCGGTGCAGCTTCAAGTCCGCAGTCTCCGACTTGCCGCTGGAGATGAAGGTCTGGTTGACGCCTGCAATCTGCTGGAAATAGTTGTTCGAATAGGCCGATAGTGTCGCTGTCCAGTAACCCCAAGGCACCGAGAAATAGCCATTCCAGCCACGCGTGCCGTGTTCCTTGTTGGCAAAGCCCAGATCCTGGTTGTAGCCGACGTTGAACAGGTCGTTCAGGCCAAGCGGATTGTCCAGACTCACGCTCAGGTTGCCCTGCCACTTGCCGGTCGAGCGCGTGCCGGAATTGTCCACCGAGGCCACCACCGTCCAGGGCTTGCCGCGCTTGACGTCGATCACCACGTCGCTCACGCCCGGCGCCTTGGTCGGCACGATCTGCATATCCACGTCCTGGCTCGGCACCCGCTTCATCTGCTCCAGGCCTTGCTCAAGGTCACGCAGGTTCAGCAAGTCGCCTGGGCGGGCGGGGAACGCCGATTTCCAGGTGCCCCACAGGTCGGGCTGGGCGAAGCGCAGTTCGCCGATGACGCCGGGGATCAGCGCCAGCTCCAGTGTGCCGGCGCTCAAGTCCTGCTCCGGCACAAGCACGCGGGTGGTGACGTAGCCCTTGTTCAGGATGGTTTGAGTAACGCCCTTGACCAGGAGGTCGAGGCCTTGTTTGCCGATGCAGGTGCCTTGGTAGTGGTCTAGCCAGGTGCGCGCGAAGGCGAAGGGGTCTTGTGGGAGAACTGAAGCACCCTTGGCCTGCACGTCGGCTGAAAGGTCGGGCGGGACATCCAGCGAAAAGCGGTCGATACGGAAACAAGGAGTCTCGGTGGGCAGTGGCGGGAAGTCGACTGGCACTACCTCTGCAGCGCGCACGGCAGGAGCTTGCACGGATTGGGCTCGCTCGCGGGCTTCTTGTTGCTGGCGGGTGCGCTGGTCTTGTTCGGCGCCAGTCAAAGCAACGGATTGCGCTGTGCCCGGTGGCAAGGATTGTCCGTGAATGGCGGGACTGAGGAGCATCATGGAACCAGCGAGTGCCGGGATCGATGCTAGACGCCGATTTTTCTTGCGCTTCACTTCGAATTCAACCAGGTTTATTCGCCTTAAGGATGCAAACTATCTCCGCATCCCAAGATGGCTCAATGGGTAGCACAAAAGGTGACCGCGCTTAATCTCTGAAATTTTACCATATTTGGCATATTTACTCACCAATGGCCATCCTTCCCATACTAAGAGCCGTGCAGGGGCCCGTCTGTTCTATGAATGATCCCATGCTCCGGGGGAAGTGCGGGAGTTATATTCCACCATTCTTCTCCTATAACAACTCAATCCCGACTCCAGACCGGATTAACTTGATCTGGTAATAGCGCAACGACAGCAATAGTCCGCCCACTTTCGTCGCAGAACTCTATCTCATAGGCAAGACAAGGTTCCTCATGAATATCGATCACCGTCCCTTTCATACCAGTTCGAATTCCTTCGTCCGGCATATCAGAAAGCGCCACAACTACATCAAGGAGTTTTACACGATTCATGTCCATCACTTCACATATATAGTAGTTAAACGTGGAACAGACGATCCCGGATCATAAATCCATCCGGTACGGACCGGAACAGTATTCCCATTAGGCCCTTTAACTGGAATATCAACTGTGAATCGCTGTCCGAATTGATCCGATTTGCCGACTGCTGCGGGATATTTTTCAACCCCTTCCTTAATCTGAATAAGTAAATCATTTGCGTTCGACTGGTTAAATCCCAAAGCTGAATCGAAGACGATCGCTTTATTTCCTCCAATTGGATGACTGGGATCAAGTGCGTAGTTGATTATCTTCCGCGGATCGACAATGGCCCGCCCTGCATTCTCTAGTATGGTGCTTGTATTGCCCCTTGCGGTAGTTCCGACCGTTTTTCCCACCGCCCCTTCAATTGCCAGCCCGGGCGTCACCGAATTCGTCAGAATCGCCGCAGCCGTCTCCGCAGAAATAATGCCTGCATTCACCGCCGCCGTCGGATTCGCCAACGCCACGCTCAGCAGCTCGGGCGCCAATCCGGCCAACGCCACGCCCGCTGCAGCCGCTGCCGGCGCCCCCAGCAGTAGTGCAGCAACAGTCGCATTCTCCCCAGCCGCCGAGTTCAGCGCGCCCTGCACTCGCATCAAGTCACTAACCTGCTTATCAGAGCATGGTTGAGACCCATTGCAATACTTCCCGACAAGGTCAACCTTTTGGCCTGCCGGCTTAGGCAATGCCAACTGGTTGTTCTCCACCTCAGACGTCGCCGCATTCATCGCCGTGGCAGCGTTCACGCCTGCCATCCCGGCAACACCTGCCACCAGACTCTGCACCAGGTTCTCACGCGCCTGCTTCTGCTGTGCCGTCATACCGTCAGTCGGACCCAGCAGGCTGCCCAGCACCGAACTGGCCGACGCACCCATGGCACCCGCTCCGCACGCCTGATTTGCGGCTGCCGCGCCGGCACAACCGACAATGGCATGCAGCGCCGCCCGGGCCGCTTCGGCCTCCGGCGTACCTTTCCCGAACGAATCCGCCAGCGCCTTGACCTGACTGGCCCCCAGCCCTTGCAGGTACCCCACCGCCGCGCCCTGCATGAACTGCGCGGTGCTGCCCGTCACGTTGCCGCCAGCAGCGGCCGTCAACGCGGTCATGATCTGCCGGTATTGGCCGCCCTGCCCCCACTTAGCCAGGTCGTCGGCCTGCTGCTGCAGCGCAGCGCGTTGCTCAGGCGTCGCGTTCGGATCGCGCGCGGCGGCATCGGCCGCGTTCTTGGCGGCTTCCGCTTCGCGGGCCCGGTTGTTCAGGAAGATCCCCGACTCGCGCTGCAGCGCCCCGACGATCTCGAAACCCGCCTTGATCTCTTTCTCGTTGAAGATCGGCGCCAGCGTGTTGGCGGTGTCGGCGGTGTCGCGATTCAGGCTGGCGATGGTCTCGGCGCCATCCTTGCCGGTCAGTGCCTTCTGCTTGTCGTTATTGCGGATCGTGATCGTGCCGGCGCTGATGCCGCTGGCTGTCGTGCTGCTGGCGCCGCCCGAAGCCGACATCACCATTGGGGGCGCAAACGATGCGCCCTGGCCATTGCCGCCTGTGGTGGGCAGTTCAGTGCCCGGCACCGAATTGGCCGTGGCGGCCTCGCCGCTCTGGGTCACCCCTACGCCAGATTTGTTGCCGCTGCCGCCCGTGGAATAGCCGCCGCCGATGCCAATGCTGCTTGCGCTGTATTGGGCGTGGTTGCGGATGTCGCTTTCGGTGAGCGTATCGGTTGACAGACGGTTCTTGTCTGCGGTGCCACCGCCGATCACGCCGCCCTTGAGGTCCGTATTGCCGGCCACGTCGATCTGGTAGCCGCCGCTGCCGGCGCGAATGCCAGACTGTTCTCCCACGCTGGCGTAGTCGCTGTCGATCTTCTGCTGGCTGACGTTCGCGCTGCCCGAGAAGCCGCCGAATCCGACGGTTGCGCTGCCGCTGACTGACTGGTCCTTGCTGTGGTAGCCGCTGGTGTCCTGCAGGCTTTCGATGTTGAGGTTGCCACCCACACCCGCTATCACTTGCTTGCCGGTGGCAACGGCACCATTCAGGTTGGTATCGTCGCCAGATTTGATCTCCAGCACGTTGCCGGCATTCACATGGCTGTTGCTCCACGTGACGTCGTTCCCATCCGCACTGCCACGTCCACCCGCCGCATTCGCCGTGACGCCGAAAGCCGCGCCCTGGGAAGTGAGGCTGATGCCGACACCGCCGCCGCCCGATGCGCTCTTGTTGCTGCTTTGCTGGTTCGCCGTGTTGGCGGCCGTCTGCAGGTTGACCTGGTTGTCGGCCTTCATCAGCACGTTGTTGCCGGCCTGGATGTCGCTGCCGACCAGGTTCAGATTGCTGTCCTTGCCAGCCCCTTCCGCCCGGATGCGCACGTTGCCGCCAGCGCTGATGTTGCTGCCGACGGCCGTCGAACTGTTGTGGGTCTGCTTGCTGTCGCTGCTGGCGCCGCCCACCGTGATGCTGATGTTCATCCCGCCTGCCGATTTCGGGTCGGCTTTCACCGCATCGGCTGCGTTCCTGGCGGCCAGGCCTGCCGCGCCGGCCGCCATGGCCTTCATGCGCGGATCGTCAGTATGGCTCTGGGCACTTGCCATCTGGCTTGCGGTCTGGGCTGCCGCCAGTACCGGATTGGTCACGGCGATGGTCAGCCCGCTCTGGCGGAAGTGCGTCTCCTGCTCAGAGTGCGACGACTCCAGTGCAGCGTTGATGTCGACCTGCTTCGCACGGATGTCGACGTCGCCCTGCAGGGCAGTTACCGCGCTGCCGGTCTGGGAATAGCGCTCGCCCGCACTCAGGTTGACGTTGCCGGTGACGCTGCCGACGGTCGAACCGCTCTGGCTGACCGTCTGGACTGTCTGGCTCTGGTTGGTCTGTTGCTTGCCGATGGTGACCGACATGCCGCCGCCTGAGAACATCCCCGACTTGCGGGTCTGCTGCGCGGCGCTGCTCGACGCCGTGCTTTGCGCCGCATCGATCGCAAGATCGCGCTCGGCACGCAAGGTGACATCCTTGGTCGCCACCACGTTAGAGCCGGACACAATCAGGTCACGGCCGGCCTGGCCAGCAATAACGTTGGCCGACACCGTGGTGCCAACCGCAACCTCCTGCCGCTGGCTGCTCTCTCGTGTCGTCTGCTCCTTCGACAGGAATCCAGACTTCTTCTGCTCCGACCAGTTCTGCGCGTCATGCATCTCACTGACCGTGCCGACCCTCACATCAACAGCTGCAATCAACGATGCGGTACCGCCACCGTTGCCATCCTTGCCGGTGCTCACCGAGGAACCCAGCACCGCCAGGTTGCCGGCCCCTGCATTCGGCGCCGCATCCGGCGACACATCCAGACCTTTGTCCTGCAGCACTGCGGTTACCAGTGGCGCCTGGCCGGCCGCCAGCGTGGCGTTGTTGCCGCCGTGGATCTGGCTGCCGCGAGCGGTTTCGTCGTAGGACGACTGCGTGTATTGCGCACCCTTGCCGCCCAGCGAGCCTTCGCTGTGCGTATGCGTGTCGATCGCGGCCGTGACGGTGGTGTCGCGGCCAGCGACCAGCGAGGCATTGTTGCCGGCCTGCAGGCTTGACCCGGTGAGGGTAGCATCGCGTCCCGCCACCGCGACAACGTTCTTGCCCGCCTGGACCGTGCCGCCCACGTGCGTGGTGGTCTGGTCGTGGCTGTAGCTCTGCCCGCCACGTGATACCGCATCCTGCGTGGTCCCCAGCGCCACCGTGCCCAGGTTCAAGTCACGCCCGGCGGCCAGCAGCGCGCTCTCGCCGGCGTCGATCGCACCGCCGCGCTGGTTGATGTCCCGGCCGGCCAGCACGGCGGTGGTGCCCGTCGCGGAAATGCCCGCCACCGCCCCGATGCCGGTTGAGCCAGCGCTATAGTCATTGGACAGTGTCCTGACTTCCGTGATGGTCTGGGTCTCGTTGACCACGTCCCGTCCGGCCGCCACCAGCACATCCTTGCCGGCAATGCCTCCGCCCAGGTTGCGCACATCCTGGGCAGCCTGCACCACGGTCGAACCGTCGCCCAGGCTGCCGATGGCGCCGCGGTTGACGATATCGTGGCCGAGCACCTGCGTTGCCACATCGCCCACGATACGGCCGCTGTTCTGGACGGTGCCGGTGGCGTTGACGGCGACGGTGTTGCCCAGCACCAGCGCGCTGGATGCGTTAAGGTTCACCGTGTTGGCGTGCGCCAGGTAGAGCTTGGGCACCAGCACGGACTGGCGGCTGCCATCCGCCAGCGTGACGTCTTGCGCGACCAGCCAGACCATGTCGGTGGTGAGCTGTGCCATCTGCTGCTCGGACAAGCCGATACCCGGGGTGAGGCTGAAGCTTTTGGCGTAGGCGGCGCCATTGGTCATCAGCGCCTTGTATTCCTCCAACTGGTCGGTGTAGCCGGCCAGGAAGGTGCGTCCGGTCAACGCGGTGATCTGGTCGCGGATCAGCTTCGCTTCATAGAAGCCGTCGCCCAGGCGTTTCTGGATCGTCTGCGGATCCAGTCCCAGTTCGCCCAGCATGTAGTCGCTGGAGATGAACGACTTGTATTGCGTGAAGCGCGCGTCGGTGGCGATCAGGTAAGCAGCGTCCGGTGCCGTGCGATAGGTGAAAAGACCGTTGGTCGGCAGTGTCAGGCTGGGGATGCCGCCCTGCGCGGCATCCAGCGTCTGCGGCCGGCTGGTCTGCCCGCTGGCGCTGCCGACTGCGGTGCCTGCGTCGCCGCCACCGCTTATCCCGCCGCCGGTCACGGTCTGGCCTACGCGGTTGACCGTGGTGACCGAGACGTCCTGCGCCGTGGTCTGCACCGTCTGGTTGGACGACGCAATGGCGGGCAGCGCCTGCACGGTGGTCGGGTTCTGCGGCGTGGTGGGATAGGGCACTACTTGGGTGTCGCTGTTGCCGCCCGTCTTCTGGTGCCAGTAGAAGGTCGACGTCTCCGTCGTACTGACCGACTGCTGCAGCACGGTACCGGTATCCTGCACCGTGCCCCCCGTTGCGCGGCGCACCAGGTCGCCGCCGGCGGCCATGATGGACGACTGGTTGAGGATGTTGCCGCCGTCGCTGTTGATGCGGATGGTGCCCTGGGCCTGGATCCTGGCCGGATCGCTGGCGCTCACCAGCCGATCCGTCGCGGTGGTGGTGGCCACCGTGCGGGAGATCTCGCTGTAGTCGTGGCTGTCTTTCCCCAAGTCGTAGCGGGTGCGCACCTGGTCCGGGCGGATCTGCGTGGCAGGATCCCAGTCCGGCCAGAAGGTGATCTTGTACGTGGTGCCCGTGTCCTCGATCGCCTGGTAATACTGAACCGGGTTGGTGCCAATCTGCCGTGTCAGCGTCGGCGGCGGGGTGCTGCAGTCGTTGTCGTTGCAGACTGGCTGCGCGCCGCTGGCATATTCCTCTATCAGCGGCTTGCTCAGTGACAGGGTCTTTGCAGCGGTGTCCAGGTTTACGACATCCGCCTTTGGCACCTCTACCGTCACCGGCGCGGCGAGCGCATACATCATGCCCGCGCTGACGGGCGCCTGTTCTCCTTGCCAACGCCAAGCGGGAAATGTGATGCTGGAATGCCAGTTGGTATTGCTCAGGCCTGCGGTCCAGGCTGCCAGCGTTTGCCGGGCCGTCTCCACTGGCGTGCCTGGCTCGGTGGCGATACTGGTGCGCGTATTGTTGACAGCGTGGGCAGCGATGCCAATATCGCCGTCCGCCTCGATCGTGGCAGATCGGTTGGTCAGCACATCGAGCTGATTGACCAGCATGCCGCCGGCATCTCGGGTGCCATCACGCGCGATTTCCATGTTGCCGGCACTGTAAAGGGTCGCCCCCTCGACATTCGCGACCGAGTCCGAGGCGTAGATCTTCAAATCCTGCGCGGCGGCAATGAGGGCAGCGTTGCCACTGTTGCTGGCACCAGTACCTTGCACCTTGACGTGGTTGCCGATCACCGTGCCGGTATTGGCGAAGGTGGCGCTTCGCGCCAGTACCGTATCGCCCTCGATGCGCCCGGCGTTGGTGATCGTATCGTCGGCCTCCACGAGGGTCGCGGCCGATTTGAGCGTGGCGCCAGCCGCATTCACGACATTGGTGCCGTGCACGGTGAGGCTGCCAGCTGCGCCAAGTGTCGCCGTGTTGGTCACGATGCCGGTGGCGGCGACGCGCATGTCCCGATCCGCCCGCAGCTTGTTCGCGGCGTCGTTGGCATAGTCGCCCAGGACGTCGAGCGTGAGGTCGCGCCCGGCGGTCATCTCGCCGCTGCCGCTCACTGCCCCCTTGACCGCGATGTCCTGGTTGGCGCGCACCACCCCGCCCTGGTTCGACACCGACGCCACCTTGACGCTGACATCCTGCCCACCGAGCACGGACCCGCCGTCGTTGGCGAGCGTGGCGCCGACCTGGTCCAGTGTCAGGGCCCGTCCGCCGTAGAGGGTGCCCCCGTGGTTGTCGATGCTGTCGCTGATGGCCAGCATCAGTGCGTTGCCGGCCGAAACCTTGCCATCGGCTGTGTTGTCGAGTGCCTGTGCGTCGATGATCAAGGCGCCGTTGCCGCCAAGGATCCCGCGGGCATTGGCAATGGTGCTGCCCGACGTCACGGTCGTCGCGCCGTCACCCGCGTTCGCCAGCCGTCCGCCGGCGTTGTCGATGCTTGCCGCCGACACCTCCATTAGCCCATGCTGGCCATTGGCCGTGAGCGTACCGGCTGCATTGCCCAGGGCACCGTCGGCCGTTACTGTCAGGTCGCCGCCGCTCTGCATCGAACCCGAGGCATTGTCTACCTGGCCGCGGCTCGTCACAGCGAGGCCCGTGCCGCCGTAGATCGTGCCCTGCCGGTTGCCCAGGCCCCCCTGCGTGGCAAACGTCGCGGCACGCTGGGCAGACAGGGCCCCGGCCGCATTGGCAAGCGATGCGGCCCGGACCGACAGATCGCCGTTCGTCCGGATGGCACCACCGGCATTGGACAATGTGCCGGAACTCGTGACCGTCAAGGAGCCGGTGCCCGCATGGGCGACCTTGCCGGCATCGTTCACGATGGTCTGCCCGGCCAAGCTCAGATCACTGCCATTGGCCGTGACCGTGCCACCGGTGTTGTCCAAGCGGCCGCCGGCGTGGATCGCAGTGGCGGCCTGGCCGTATTGCGCGATGGTGCCGACGCGGTTGGCCAAATCGCCCGTCGTGTCGATCCCGAGCTGGTCGGCTTCGATTTTTCCGCCGCTGTTGTCCAGCGCCGCGGCTGTCAACCAAAGCGTCGCGCCCGATAACGTGCCCTGTCGATTACTGGCCGTGTCGGCGACCGTAGCGGTCAGTGCCCCGCCCGCAGTCATGCTGCCACGATCGTTGTCCAGCGTCCCGGCCTGGAGCCTAGCATCGCCCTGCGCGCTAACCTGTCCGTGGTTGGTGAACGTGCCCGCGGCCAGCTGCGCATTGCCGTTGCCGCCAATCATGCCGCCCTCGTCGCCGGTCGCGGTAGTGCCGGCCTCGTTGGTCAGTGCCCCCGTGGCCGTGACCGTCAGGCCGTCCGCATTCAGCGATATTAGCCGCCCGGCCGAGTTGTCCACCGCGCCGGCATCGATAGTCAGCGCCGCGCCGGCCTGCACGATGCCTTGCGCATTGTTCACTGTGTCGGTGGACTGGATCCGCGCGGCCTCTTTCGCCACGACCTGGCCGCCCTGGTTCGAGACGCTGCCAGCTGCAATCGTAGTCGCGCCTTCGCTGACCATGCGGCCGCGGTCGTTGACCAGCGTGCCTTTGGCGCTCGCGTTCAGGTCGGCGCCAGCGGCGGTCGTTGCGCCCGTCAAGTCGAGATTGCCGCTGGCAGCGGCAAGCGTCAGGCTGCCAATGGCTGAGGTCTGGCTGCCAGCCAGGTTGACCGACGCACCGTGCAGGCTGGCGTTGCCGCCCGCCACGTTCCGGCCCGTGGCCGAAAGGGTTCCGGTCGTCGACAGCGTCAGGTCACCTCGCTGATCCACCGTGCCATCGGCGTCGACCCCGGCACCAAGCGTGCCCGAGGAAGAAATACCATCCGCAACAATCTGCAGCCCCTGCCGGGCCGCCAGCGTACCGCTATTGGCAAGCGTGCCCGAGGTACTGACGGACACCGATTGCGCCCCATACGTGGTGCCGCTCTGCTCGATGCCGTCGCGCGCGCTGATCGCCAGGTTGCCGCCGGCGTTGGTCTGCCCGCCCAGCACGAGCTTGCCCTGTGCGGTCAGGGTCAGGTCGCCCGCCTGCGCGGCCAGCACGCCTCGGGACGACACCCCCACGCCATGTTCGGTGGAGGCCAGCAGGATCTTGTTGGCGTACATGCCACCAAGCTGGCTGACGTCGATGCCCAGCGCCTGCGCCGCCCCGGTGCCCGCCACCGGTGTCGCGGCCAGCGTGGTCCGATCCACCTGATTGGCACCGGCAATGACATTCAGGTTGTTCGCATAGAGGGTTGCGTTAGCCTGTACCGCACGCGCGATCAGGTCGACCTGGTCGACGCTGGCCGCATTCAGTCCCGCGCCTTGCACGGAGATCTGGCCGCCGGTGACCCGGTACGCATCCAGGCTGCCGGTACCGCCGTACACGGGCATGCCAGTGGTCAGCGTGGCGCGGCTGGTGTTAATAAAGCCAGCGCCGTCGACCAGGATGCCGTTCGGATTGGCGATGATGACCTCGGTCCGCGGTCCGGCCACCTCCAGGTAGCCGCGCAATTGGCTCGGCAGTGTGCCGGTGGCCTGGTTGACGATGATGCGGGCCGAGCCGCTCTGCAGGTTCGGGTTGCCGCTGACGTACCCCGCCTGCTGGGTAGCCACGATCGATGGCGAATTGTTCAGGATGACGCCAGCCTGGGGGACGTCGAACTGCGTGTAGGCGTTAACGGACACGCCGGCGGTTGACGGCCGGGTGATGTTGACCTGCTGCAGCCCGTTCGCCGTCTGGACCACGGCGGGCCGGCTGGCCCCCGCGTGCGGATCCGCCACCACCTGTGCGCTGGCTGCCGATGGCAGCCCCATTGCATACCAGGCGGCCAGGGCCGTTGCCTGCAGGCCGAGGCATTCAATGCGGGTGAGCGCCGCAGCCGGTGTTGCACGTGACCCGGCGCTGCGCCCTTTGCCCAGGCCGCTCGCCGATTCCTCCACGGCCATCAGCATGGCGCGGTACCGATTGAAGACAAGGCGATAGCAACGGCGATTCATGATCTGGACGACGGCACACGATCTGACACATGCGCAACGTTACCCAAACCACTAAGGAATAAATGTCAAAAAACTCAAAATGAGACAAAACAATAGAATCTGAATTGTCCGATTGATTCTCCAATGAATTTGGCGTTGATGGTCAGCGAAGGACGTCGCCCGCAATTGCTGCTGACCGCCTCGTCATTCGACGGGTTGGCGTATTCGCGGCGGGAGAGTCGCCTCATGCGTCAAACAACCCCCTCCCCCCGTAACCGCTCCAACTCCTCCTCCCCAATCCCCACCTCCCCATAAACCTCCGCATTGTGTTCCCCCACACCCGGCCCGGTACGCGGTAACGGCGGCGCATACCCCGAAAAACGCGGCACCACGCATGGCGCCGGCACCGTGCCCAGGTCTGCATCGGGCAGCCGCACGATGGCCTGGCGCGCCACCATCTGCGGGTCTTCGACGATATCGGCGATGCTGAACACCTTGCTGAACGGCACCTGGCATTGTTCCAGCCGTGCCGCTGCGGCGGCGTAGGGTTGCGCGGCGAACCATTCGGCGATACAGCCGTCGAGCGCGTCGATATGGCGGACGCGGCCGGCGTTGGTGGCGTACTCCGGTGCCTGCGCCAGTTGCGGCGCGTCCATGGCCTCGGCCAGCCGGCGGAAGGTGGCGTCGGACGAGGCCACCACGGTGACCCAGATGTCGTCGGCGGTGCGGTACATGTTGGACGGCGCGGCGTAGGTGGTGCGGTTGCCGGCGCGCTGGCGCACGTGGCCGAGTTGTTCGTATTCGATGGCGAGCGGGTCCAGCAGGCGGAACAGTGCCTCGGTGGCGGCCAGGTCGATCTCGCGGCCGGGCTGGCCGGGCCTGGCGCGCTGCTCGGCCACCGCGGTGGCGATGGCAAAGGCGCCGAACAGGCCCGCGATCATGTCCCCCACCGGGTAGTTCATATGCATCGGCCCGCTCTGTGCCGTGCCGGCCAGGTTGGTGAAGCCGCTGCGGGCTTCGAAGATGCGGGCAAAGCCCGGCCTTGCGGCATCCGGCCCGGTCTGGCCGAAGCCGGTCAGGCGCAGCACGATCAGGCTGGGGTTGGCTGCGTGCAGCGTGGCGAGATCCAGCCCCCAGCGCGCCAGCGTGCCGGTGCGGAAATTCTCCACCAGCACGTCGAAGCGCGGCAGCAGGCGCAGGAAGATCTCGCGGCCGCGCGGCGTGCGCACATCCAGCGATATGCCGCGCTTGCCGCGGTTGGTCACTTTCCAGTACAGCGCATGGTCGGCGGTGACCGGCTCCAGACCGCGCAGTGGATCGCTGCCGTCGGGCAGCTCCAGCTTGACCACCTCGGCGCCCATGTCGGCACACAGCGTGGCGGAGAACGGTGCCGCCACCACGGTGGCCATGTCGAGGATGCGCAAGCCGGCGAGCGGGCCGGTGCCGGATGACTGCGGTGATTCGGGCGATACAGGTGGGATGCGGGGGTCTGGCATGCGGGTCTCCGGCGGCAAGTTTGTCCGCTGCAAGGTGGCAGGCGGCGAGCCCGGGCGCAAGTACGGTTTCGCTGTGCGGAACGGTCGTGCTACAACATTGACGCCCCCTTTTCCGGATCCCAGCATGGAACCCAAGCAACCACCGCACAGCATGGACCGCAACCCGGAACTCCAGCCCCTGCCAGGCCTGGCCAGCGAGGACGCCCTTGCCACCGACCGCCAGTTCGCCACCAACCTGGCGCGCGGACTGGAGGTGCTGCGCGCGTTCACGCCGTCCAGCCCGGTGCTGGGCAACCAGGACATCGTGGCGCGCACCGGGCTGCCCAAGGCGACGGTGTCGCGGCTGACCTATACGCTCGGGCTGCTGGGTTTCCTCAGCCGCGTGCCGGGCAACCAGAAGTACCGGCTGGGCGCCGGCGTGCTGGCGCTGGCTTACCCGATGCTGGCCGGGCTGGCGATCCGCCAGGTGGCTCGGCCTTACATGGAGGCGATCGCGCGCGAAACCGGCTGCACCGTGAACCTGGGCATGCGCGAGCGCCTGTCGGTGGTCTATGTGGACAGTTGCCGGCTGGATCCCGGCAACCTCTACCAGCCGGACATCGGCAGCACGCGCCCGCTGCTGGCCAGCGCGATCGGCCGCGCGGTATTGCTGGCCTGCAGCGCGGACGAGCGCACGGCGCTGCTGAACCGGCTGCGGGTGGAAGACCCGCAGCGCTTCAGCCACGAGCGCCAGATGTGGGCGGACGACCAGAAGCATTTCCGCGCGCACGGCTATTGCCTGAGCCGCGGCGAGTGGCGGCCCGAGATCCACGCGATCGCGGCGCCGTTGCGCCAGTCGCTGCACGAGGATCCGTTCGCGCTGAACTGCACCATCGCGGCATCGCGCAATCGCGACAACCTGCTCGAGCGCGACGTGGCGCCCCGGCTGCGCGAAGCGGTGCGGCAGATCGAACTGAGCTGCGCGCGCTGATCCCTGACAGCGTGGCAGCACAGCCTGCCGGCAATGTCGCCGGCAGGGCCATGACCAGCGGCCCGCCAGAGGCCAGCATGAGACCGACCTTGCGCCCGGCAACGTTCCGGCGCAGGCAACCAAGGAGACAAGATGGATGCCTTTTACCCATGGCGCCGGCTCGCTGCCGGCATGCTGGCCTGCGCCGCGCTGACGCCTGCGGCGACGCTGGCCGCCGCCGACGATGCGGCCCGCTTCCCCGATCGCCCGGTGCGGATCATCGTGCCGTTCTCGGCGGGCGGCGTGGTCGATTCGGTTACCCGCATCACTGCCGAGAACATGGCAAAGGTTCTGCAGCAACCGGTGATTGTCGAGAACAAGACCGGCGCCGGCGGCGCCATCGGTGCCGACCTCGTCGCCAAGGCGCCTGCCGACGGCTATACGCTGCTGGCGGTCAGCCCCAGCTTTGTGGTCGGGCCGCTGCTCAATCCGTCGATCCAGGGCAAGGGCGGCAAGGACTTCCGCGCCGTGGCAGGCATCGGCGCGGTACCCAACGTGATCGTGGTGCCGGCGTCGTCGCCGCTGCGCACGCTGCCGCAACTGCTCGATGCCGCGCGCAAGCAGCCCGGCACGCTGACCTACGCCAGCGCAGGCGTCGGCACGTCGAACCATCTGTCGGCGGAATTGCTGGCGCAGATGACGCGCGTGAAGCTGACCCATGTGCCCTACAAGGGTCAGCCCGAGGCCATGAGCGACCTGCTCGGCGCGCGCGTCTCGATGATGGCGCTGACCTCCGCCATTGCGCGCCAGCAGGTGCAAAGCGGCAAGCTGCGCGCGCTAGCGGTGACCTCTGCCAAGCGCACTGCGGTGCTGCCTGACGTGCCGACCGTGGCCGAGGCGGCGCAACTGCCGGGCTATGCAGTGGGCGGCTGGTTCGGGCTGGTGGCGCCGCAGGGCACGCCGGACGCGGTGGTGCGCAAGCTCGCCGACGCCGCCGCGCGCGCCACCGCCGACGCAGCCACCGCGCGCCGCCTGGCGGAACTCGGCATGGACCTGGCGCCGCAACCTCCGGCCGCGTTCGACCGCTTCCTCGAAGCCGAAACCAAGAAATGGACCGGTGTGCTGAAGACCGCCGGCATCACGGCACAGTAGCCGCGCCCCTACCCCCCTCAACTCACCACCGGAACCCCTTCATGATCCGCGACTCCGCCCGCCAGCAAGCGCTGCTTGCCGAACTCCGCCGCTTCGTGCTGGACACCTGCATCCCGCTCGAAGCGCAGATCGACCAGACCGATGTCATCCCCGAGCCCGTGGTCGAGCAGATGCGCCGCCTCGGCCTGTTCGGCCACAGCATCCCGGAGGCCTACGGCGGCGCCGGGCTGACCACCGAAGAGCTGGCGCAGGTGAACATCGAAGTGTCGCAGGCGGCCACGGTGTTCCGCGCCCGCTTCGGCGGCAATACCGGGATCGCCTCGGAGTCGCTGGTGGCCGACGGCACCGAAGCGCAGCGCCAGCGCTACTTGCCGCAACTGGCCTCCGGCAAGGTCACCGGCTGCTTCGCGCTGACCGAACCGGAAGCCGGCTCCGATGCCACGGCGCTGCAGACCACGGCCCGGCAGGACGGCGACCACTACGTGCTGAACGGCACCAAGTGCTTTATCACCAATGCGCCGATCGCCGACCTGTTCACCGTGTTCGCCCGCACCGATCCCGCCACGCCGGGCGCGCACGGCATCAGCGCCTTCCTGGTCGAACGTGGCACGCCGGGCCTGAGCACCAGTGAACCGGAGCGCAAGATGGGCCAGCACGGCTCGCCCGTCGGCGACGTCTACCTGAAGGATTGCCGCGTGCCGGCCAGCGCCATCGTCGGCGGCAAACCCAATGTCGGCTTCAAGACCGCGATGAAGGCCCTGAACAAGCAGCGCATCAACCTGGCCGGCCTGTGCGTGGGTCCGGCGATCCGGCTGGTCGACGAAATGGTCCGCTACGCGGCGCAGCGCCGCCAGTTCGGCAAGCCCATTGCCGACTACCAGCTGGTGCAGCAGATGATTGCCGACAGCAACACGGAACTGCACGCGGCGCGCGCGCTGGTGCTGGAAACGGCGCGCAAGCGCGATGCCGGCGAAGATGTGACCATGGAGGCGTCGATGTGCAAGCTGTTCGCCTCCGAAATGGCCGGCCGCGTGGCGGATCGCGCGGTGCAGGTGTTCGGCGGCAGCGGGTACATGGCGCGCACCGTCGCGGAGCGCTTCTATCGCGATGTGCGGCTGTTCCGGCTGTATGAAGGCACCACGCAGATCCACCAGCTCAATATTGCCCGCCGCACGCTGGAAGCGCGCGGCGCCGCGCTGCAGGGCGCCGGCGCCGGCTGATTGCCGGACCATGCACAACGGCGGGGCGGCATGTACTGCGCCAAGCCGTCGCGCATGCGCTTGCGCGCTGCCAAAGCCGCGCTGCAAGCCAGCTACGACATCCCACACCAGCGCCCCGGGCCATTCCAGCCGCCCGGCTTCGCGCTCAGGCACAAGTGCTTTGTCAAGCATATTTTTGTGCAGAAAATCCCTTCTGAACACTTCTGGCCTTGCGCTGCCGCGTGACCGTTTTGTCCGGCCAACCTAGTCTGCAAGCAGACGTTGGATTGGTGGAAGTCCCGTCACAATCGTTGGCTAAGACTGGCACAGTGGTCGCTACATGAACCGGGCCCCCTTGGCATGCCGGCACCCGGCGCGCCATGGGGAACGTTGCGCGCAGCACCCCCCACGCATGGGCGGCTGGCTTTGGCGCAGGCGCCATGCAAGCCTAGTCAATTCCCCTCCGATTTTTCATCCGACCTGTTGAAGGACTACCGATGTTCTCCGAAGCCGAGCCTGTGCCATCCCGCCACCATGCCTGCCGCAACAAAGCCCCGACCCTGCCGCCCTGGATCACCACGCGCATGGCACAACATTTCGAAGAGCGCATGGGCAAGCTCTGGGGCGGCGACCACCTGCTGCACGGGCTCACCCCCGGACCGGACGCGCTGCACCTGAGCAGCAACGACTACCTGTGCCTGCTGGGCGAGGCGTCGCTGGTGCAGGCGCAGATGCGGGCCTTTGTCGATGACGCGCCGGAGCTGCTGATGTCGTCCGTGTTCATGCACGGCGACACGCCGCAGCGCCGCGTCGAGCGCAAGATCGCCGACCTGATGCAGGCCGAGGACGGGCTGATCGCGCAGTCCGGCTGGGCCGCCAACGTCGGCCTGGTGCAGTGCATCGCCGGCCCGGGCATTCCGGTCTATATCGACATGAACGGGCATGCCTCGCTGTGGGAAGGCATCATCGCCGCGGGCGCGCAGGCGGTGCCGGTGCGCCACAACGATTGCGATCACGTGCGCCGCCAGCTCGAGCGCTTCGGCCCGGGCGTGATCATGGTGGATTCGGTCTACAGCACCACCGGCAGCGTGGCGCCGCTGGTGGACTATGTCGAACTGGCGGAAGCGTCCGGCTGCGTGCTGGTGGTGGACGAATCGCACTCGCTGGGGACGCATGGGCCGCGCGGCGGCGGCCTGGTGCCGGCGCTGGGGCTGTCCGGGCGCGTGCACTTCCGCACCGCGTCGCTGGCCAAGGCCTTTGCCGGGCGCGCCGGCTATTTGGCCTGCTCCACTGCCTTCAAGGATTTCTTCGCGGTGGAATCGAGGCCGGCCATTTTCAGCTCGGGGCTGCTGCGCCACGAGATCGCGTGGTTCGACGCGGTGACGGATTTCATTGCCGCGGCGGACGAGCGGCGCGCGCGCCTGCATGCCATCACGCGGGAGACCCGGGCTGCGATTGCCGGATTGGGCTACAACATCAGCGAGGGCTCCGAGCAGATCATCGGGCTGGAGGCGGGCAGCGAGCCGCAGGTGAAGGTGCTGCGCGACGCGCTGCAGCGGCGCGGCATCTTCGGCGCGGTATTCTGTGCGCCGGCGACGCCGAAGAACCGGGCATTGATGCGACTTACGCTGCATGCGAAACTTGGCGCCACCGAAATCGACCGCCTGGTCGGCGTGCTTGCCAGCATCCGCGACGAAGTCCGGCTGGAAGAGTGGTCCTCGACGCGCCGCGCCCGGCGCAAGTCCTGAAAATCCCACAAGCGGGCCGATCGCAGGCATCCGCGAGGAGTAGCCCTGGAGATGGATGCAAAGGTAGCGCAAGCGGACGACGGCCGCACCACCCTGGCGGGGCTGGCCCGCCAGGCATGGCAGGCCGTGTTCGAGACCGCCGCGCGGGCCACGCTGCTGGACGAGGAGAGCGTCATCCGCCTGCGCCGGATCCAGATGGTGGGCGCACTGGGCGTGGTGGGACACCCGCTGTACTACGTGATCTGGTCCTATGTGTTCCCGCAGCCCTATGAAAACCTGTGGCTGCGGCTGGCCTGCACCGCGCTGTTCGTGCCGCTGCTGTTCGCCTCGGCGTTCTCGGGGCGGCGCTGGCTGCCGCCCTATGCGCTCTTTGCCATCACGGTAGGCCTGCCGTTCGCCTTTATCTTCTTCTACCTGGAGAACGGCGGCTCGATGGTGTGGGCCGAATCGGTCATCATCGCCGTGGTGATCCTGTATCACTTCAATACCGCCTTCGCCACCATCGCCTTGTTCTCCGGCGCGGCGGCCGCGATTGCGCTGTTCGTGCTGGCCGGCAATTCCATGGGCGGCATCCCGTGGGAACCCGTGCTGCTGCAGTTGCCGGTGATCGGCTTCGTGATCGCGGTGCTGGTGGTGATCAAGATGGACCGCCAGCTGCTGGCCGAGCAGAAGCGCCGCGGCATGGCCGCCGCGCTGGCGACCGTGGCGCATGAGCTGCGCACGCCGCTGACCAGCCTGGCCATGACCGCGCGGGGCCTCAAGGCCCGCCTGCCCGCGGCGCTGGACCAGGACACGCCGCAGCGCGACGGCCTGATGCAGGCGGTGGCCCGGATGGAATCAGACCTGGCCCATATCAGCAACAGCATCGAGCTGCTGGTGGCCAACTCCAAGAACCCGGAAAACGCCACGCAGGCGCTGTTCGAAGTGGGCGAGGTGATTCGCGACGCGGTCGGCCGCTTTCCGTTCGAGCCCGGCGACCTGGAGCGGGTCACGGTAGACCTGCCCGGCCGCGCCTACGTGATGGGCAACGCGCAGCTGTTCGGCCTGGTCACGACCAACCTGCTGAAGAACGCGCTGGAAGCGATCCGGCGCGCGGGCAAGGGCACCATCCATATCCGCTGCGAGGTCGAATCCGACGCGGTCCACGTGGTGTTCCGCGACACCGCCACGGGCGTGCCGCCGCAGGTGCTGGCGCGGATGTTCCAGCCCTTCTTCTCCTACCCCGCGCACCGCGGCACCGGCATCGGGCTGGCGTTCTGCCAGAAAGTGCTGGACAGCTGGGGCGCGGACATCAGCTGCCGCTCCGAGGAACACGTCTTCACCGAGTTCGACATGCGTTTCCCGCGCAAGGGCAAATGGCCCGAGCCGCAGCAGCCTGAGGCGTCGTAGCCCGCGCCGGCCAGCCGCCGGCGCGGCTGGCGCCGGCCCTTACACCACGCCGGCAGCCTTCAGCGCGGCCACCTGCCCGGCATCCATGCCGAGCAGGTCGCCCAGCACGCGCTCGGTATCCTGCGACAGCAGCGGCGGCGCGGCACGCACCGGCAGGCGCTCGCCGTCGAGCCGGTACGGCGGCGCCAGCACCTCGACCCGGCCGGTTTCCGTTTCCGGATTGGGCAGTTCGGCCAGCAGCCCGGCTTCGGCCGAGCGCCTGGAGCGCAGGGCCTCGAACAGTCCCAGCACCTCGCCGCACGGAATGCCGGCGGCGCCCAGGCGCGCCAGCAGCAGCTCGCGCGGGCGGCGCGCCAGCTCGGCGCGCAGTTCCGGCAGCAGCGCCTGGCGGTTGGCCGAGCGGCCGGTGTTGGTGGCGAAGCGCTCGTCGGCGGCCAGGTCCGGGCGCTCGATCACCTCGGTGCAGAAGCGCTGGAACTGCGCGTTGTTGCCGACCGTGATCACCAGCGGGCCATCGGCCGCGTCGAACACGCCGTAGGGCACGATCGACGGATGGGCGTTGCCGTACTTGGGCGGGTCTTCGCCCATCAGCAGCGCCTCCAGGCCGTAGTAGGCGGTGACCATCAGGCCGCAGTCGTACAGCGCCATTTCCACGTGGCGGCCCTGGCCGGTGCGCTGGCGGTCGTACAGCGCGGCCAGCACCGCCTGCGCCGAATACATGCCGGTGAACATGTCGACCACCGCCGTGCCGAACTTCAGCGGCCCCTGCCCTTCCTCGCCATTCAGCGCCATCAGGCCGGCCTCGCCCTGCACCACCAGGTCGTAGCCGGGGCGGGTCGCCTCGGGGCCGTTGCTGCGGTAGCCGGTAATGGAGCAATACACCAGCCCCGGGTTGATCGCCTTCAGCGCCTCGTAGCCCAGCCCCATCTTGTCGATGCCGCCGAACTTGAAGTTCTGCACCAGCACGTCGCACTTCGCCGCCAGTTCGCGCACGATGCGCTGGCCCTCGGGCTGCTGCAGGTCGATGCCGATGGACTGCTTGTTGCGGTTGGCGCTGTTGAAGTAGGCGGTGTTGCGGGTGCCGACGCGCAGGCCCCAGTCGCGCGTATCGTCGCCGCGGCCGGGGTGCTCGACCTTGATCACCTCCGCGCCCAGGTCGCCCAGCGCCTGCGTGCACATCGGTCCGGCCAGCACGCGGGACAGGTCCAGAACGCGCACACCCGCCAGCGGCAGGCGCGGGGAATTGTTGGTATCAGCCATGCGGCGATCTCCTTGTGTATGTCTCTCGGGCAGGCAATGGATCGGCCCGGGCTTCGCCCGGATTTTGCACTGTCAAGGCCGGGTCGACAATTCCATGGATCGTTGACACGGTGTCAATCAAAAATTAACACTCGACCGCCGTCAGCCAGATGGTGGTCGGCAACAGCGGGTTTACCTTAGTGCGCGGCAACACAAGAGATTGGGGGGAATCGCCCTACTGCCCGGACACGCGCCATTCCTAGTATTGACTCACCGCGCGGCGACGGAAACCTCGCCGGCGGTACAGGCCAGACCCGCCTGCCACGCCAGCATCCCGCACCACCTCGTCGAAGCCAGCCGCTCACCCGCTGAACGGCTGCGGACGCGGCCGTGGATACGGCGGAAAAAACCAAGGAGACAACCATGCTGCACGACCTGCCCGCCCGCCCCGAAACCATCCACTGGGGCTATTTCGATGCCACCCGGGCACCCGCGCTGACCGTGAAGAGCGGCGACCTGATCCGCGCCGAAGCGGTGACCCACCATGCCGGCGACGCCCCCGACCTGATGATGGACGACGCCATCCGCGAGATCTACCGCAAGGTTCCCCACGACGACCGCCATCCGGGCGTGCACATCATGACCGGGCCGATCTATGTCGAAGACGCCAAGCCGGGCGACGTGCTGGAGGTCCGCTACCTGCAGATGATTCCGCGCTTCCGTTTCGGCGCCAACGTCGCCGCGAACTGGGGCCAGCTGTATAAGGAGTTCGAAAAGGAACGGGTCACCATCTACGAGCTGGACCAGGCCTCCAACACCGCGCATGCGCTCTACGCCTATGACTATCCCGGCAAGCTGACCATCCCCGGCAAGGTGGTCGACGAGCGCGAATGCTGCCGCCAGCCCGCGCTGGCCGGCGTGCGTGTCCCGGTGCGGCCGCACCTGGGCACCGCCGGCGTCGCGCCCGACGCGCGCGGCCGCGTCACCACCGTCGAACCCGGCCTGCACGGCGGCAATATCGACAACTGGCGTATCGGCGCGGGCGCCACCATGTATTACCCGGTGCAGGTCGACGGCGCGCTGTTCTCGATCGGCGACCCGCATATCTCGCAGGGCGACGGCGAAGTCAGCGGCACCGCGATCGAGGCCTCGCTCAACGTGCTGTTCCAGATCGTGCTGCGCAAGGACTTCCATTTCCCTTCGCCGCTGCTGGAAACGCCGGACTGCTGGGTGGTGCACGGCTTCCATGAAGACCTCGATGAAGCCGGCAAGAACGCGGCCCGCGACATGATCCACCTGCTGACCGAGCAACAGGGGCTGTCGCGCGACGATGCCTACTCGCTGATGAGCGTGTCGGCGGACTTCGGCGTGACCCAGGTGGTCGATGGCACGCAGGGCATCCACTGCACCATGCCGCGCACCATCTTCCCGCCCAAGGCCAAGGGCTGAGCCGGCGGCTGCCACGGAGAACGCGCATGCAATACGTCTACATTGGCCGCAACGAACTGGTGGCGCTGGTGGTCGGGCTGGTCACCGGCACCCTGTATTCCTGGCTCAACCTGCCGATTCCCGCGCCGAATGTCACCGGCGGGATCTGCGCGATCCTGTTCACCTACATCGGCTACCTGATCGTGCACGCGTGGCGCCGGAACATCGCCTTCGGGCGGCCGCCGGCCAGCCACTGAATCATCGCAACTCATGCGTTGGGGGAATGACATGGTGGAAATCGCATTGGGCAGTACCGAACTGCAGGCCGCGGCCGTTGGCCTGGTGACGGGTCTTCTTTACACTGCGGTACGGGCGCCGATACCGGCCCCGAACGTGCTGGGCGGCATCTTCGCCATCTTCGGCACCTTCGCCGGCTTTGTCCTGGTGGCCGCGATGCGGGGGCAGCTGCTGATCGGCTGAGGCATCGCCGGGCCTTCGCCAGCAACGTTGCGCAGGCGCGGCGGAGCACCATGTCCGCCGCGCCTGCGCTGTGGCACTCAGACGCCAGGGAGGCTTAATTGCAGCTGCAGCGTTTTTCCACCGAAGCCTATCCGCGCAACCGGCGCGGCGCCGCATGGCGTGACGAACTGCGGGCCGCGCGCCTGCATTGCGAGAGCCTGTGCGCCGACCACACCCTGCACGGCACCATCCAGTCGCGCACCACGCCGGCCGGCATCGAGCTGACCTGCATCGCGTCGGTGCCGCAGACGCTGGCGATCACCGCCGGCGACGGCCGCGGCCTGATGCTGCTGCTGCTGACCGAAGGCGAAGCGCACCTCGCCACCCCGGACCTGCGCGAGCCGTTGCGCCCCGGCCAGGTGGTGTGCGTGCCGGAGCATGCGGCCCGCAAGCTGGCGCTGGTCACCGGTTTCCGCCTGCTGATCGTGCATATCGGCCAGGCCTTGCTGAACGCGCGCATCACCGAGCCGTTGCCGCGCTCCGCGCTGGTGCTGGGCGGCGATGCGGCGGAACTGTTCGCGCGTTTGCTGCAGTCCATGGCGGACAGCATCGACACGCTCGTTTGCGCCGACGCCCGCGCGATCCAGCCCTTCGACAGCACCATCGTCGCGTGCCTGGGCGCGGCCCTGGCTGAGAACCAGCCCAGCGCGCCGGCGGACATGACGCCGTCGCGCGCGGCGGTCTTTGCACGGGTCTGCAGCCGCATCGACGCGCGGCTGGCCGAGCCCGAACTGAGCCTCGCCGCCATCGCCGCCGACGAACACATGTCGGCGCGCTACCTGCAGAAGCTGTTCGAGAAATCCGGCAGCAGCTTTTCCGCCTACCTGCGCACCAGCCGGCTGGAGCGGTGCCGCGCCGATCTGGCCAATGCGCAGTACGACAAGCTCTCGGTCTCTGACATTTGCTATCGCTGGGGCTTCAACGATCCTTCGCACTTCAGCCACGCGTTTCGCGAGCAGTTCGGGATGTCGCCGCGCGCGTACCGTGAGCAGGCCGCGGGGACGCCCGCGCAGCGGCCGTCGCTGAACGTGTCGCGCGGGCTGCCGGCCGATGCCAGACGTGGTCCCGCGCAACAGCGCGCTTCGGCCCACGACGGCGTGCGCGCACGCGTGCAGCCCGGTCCGTCCGTGGTGCCCATCACCCAGGCCCGCTCGCACGCGGCGCGTCCGGAAGGCCGGCACCACTGGCTGCAGGCCACCGACAAGACCGTGCACTGGGGCTACCTGAGCCACGAACTGCCGCCCGTGCTGGAAGTCATGTCCGGCGACACCGTCACCATCGAAACGCTGACCCAGCACGCCTCCGACGACCGCGAGCGCATGATCGACGGCGACCCCGGCGCCGAAAGCGTGTTCCACTGGACCGCCGAGCAGAAGAACGTCGACCGCCGCGGCGCCGGTCCCATCGACGCCTCGGTCTACGGGCGCGGTGCCGGCGAGGGTTTCGGCGTGCATATCTGCACCGGACCGGTCGCGGTGCGCGGCGCCATGCCCGGCGACGTGCTGGAGGTGCGCATCCTCGACGTGCGCCCGCGCCCGTGCGCCAACCCGCGCTTTGCCGGCCGCGCCTTCGGCAGCAACGCCGCGACCTGGTGGGGCTTCCACTACCGCGACATGCTGACCGAGCCGCGCGAGCGCGAAGTGGTGACGGTGTTCGAGATCGACTGCGAACGCGCCGACGGCCGCGCCCGCGCCGTCTACAGCTTCCGCTGGACACCGCAGCGCGATCCGTTCGGCGTGCTGCATCCCACCATCGACTATCCCGGCGTCCCGGTCGACCACGACACCATCGTCAAGAACCACGACGTGCTGCGCGATATCGAGATCCCGATCCGCCCGCACTTCGGCGTGATCGCCGTGGCGCCGGCGCAGGACGGCCTGATCGACTCGATTCCGCCATCCAGCTTTGCCGGCAACCTCGACAACTGGCGCGTCACGCGCGGTGCCAGCGTCTACCTGAAGGTGGCGGTGCCGGGCGCGCTGCTGTCGATCGGCGACCCGCACGCATCGCAGGGCGATTCCGAGCTGTGCGGCACCGCCATCGAATGCTCGCTGACTGGTGACTTCCAGCTGATCCTGCACAAGAGCACCATGATCGAACGCGGCGCCCCGTTCGCCGACCTGAGCTACCCGCTGGTGGAAACCGCCGACGAATGGATCCTGCATGGCTTCAGTTCGCCCAACCACCTGACCGAGCTGGGCCAGATGGCGCAAAGCCATATCTATTTGAAGTCCACGCTGGACGACGCGATGCGCGATGCCTTCCGCAAGACGCGCCGCTTCCTGATGACCGTCAAGGGGCTGAGCGAGGACGAGGCGGTGACGCTGATCTCGGTGGCGGTGGACTTCGGCATCACGCAGGTCGTCAACGGCAACTGGGGCGTCCACGCCATCATCAGGAAGGCGTTGTTTACGCGGTCGTGAGGGCATCCCGGGGCCTGCGGCCGGGCCCTATAGTATCCTCGCGGGTTCCCCGACCCGTACCACGAGATTGATGCCACACACCGACGACGCGCTGCCCGAGCCCGATTCCGCCGTCATCCACGAACCGCGCCTGTGGCGCGACAAGGGCTGGACCGCCCGCGTGATCAAGAACGAGGATGGCGAAGGCTGGGCGGTGGAGATGATCCGCGACGGCAGCGCCGAGCCGGCGCTGGTCGGCCCCTGGACCATGGGGCGCAACAAGGTCGACCCCAAGCCGCTCGATGCCACCGCCCACCAGACCCTGGTCAAGACCGCATCCGAAGTGATCCGGCGCCATGAGCAGCAGCTGCACGCGCAGCTGAACAAGCAGGTCAGCATCGAAGCGGAAGCGGGCAGTGTGACCGTGAAACTGGCGATCACGCCCGACGAGTTCGAGCCCTTCGGCACGCTCACCGCCGAAGACGCCTTCGGCGAAGTGCTGGCGTCCATCAAGGTGCGGCCGGACTTCCGCCTGACGCGCGACAGCGCCGAGCGCTGGGCCGCCAGTGGCTTCGACAGGATCCGCTAGCCGGCGCTTTTTTTGGGCGGCTTGCGCATCCGCAACAGCTCAGCGTAAGACACCAGCTTGCTTTTTTCCCTGGCCAGCATCTTGCCCTTGGAGGCCGGCGGCTGGTGCTGGCCGCGCTCGAACCTGGCGGCGGCGCGTGCGTCGTCGCGCGCAAAGCTGCGCTCCATCCTGGCTTCCGCCTTCACGCGGTCAGCCTCGAGCCGCGCGGCGACGCGCTCTTCCCTGACAATGTCCTGCGCGGCCGACAGGATCTCGGCCCGCAACTGCTCGCGCCTTTGCCTGGCGCTGGCACGGGCCGCCTGCAATTGCGCCTTGCGCTGCTGCAGCCAGTCCCTTCTGTTGACCGGCGCGGGCCTGGCCTCCGCCGGCACGCTCAGGCGCAGTGCCCGGCTGACCGAAACCTTGTCCGCCAGCAGTTTGCGCCGCGGTTCCTTCGCATTACTCACGCTGCGTCACTTTCCCAACCGTAGGTGGATGGCGCCAATACATCACCCGTGATCCATGAAATCGTCCTGGCAACCTTACCATAGGACGCCATCCCGGACCGGCTGGTGGCAGATGCCCGCGTGTCCCGCATGCTATATATCGGCCTGCCGCATTGACCACATCGCCCACGTCCATCGACAGAAGAAGGAAGAGCCAATGAGAACGACCATCGTTGCCGCTGTTGCGCTGCTGGCTGCCGCCCCGCTGCTGGCCCAGTCGCCCGCGCCCGTTACCGCGGCGTCGCCCACGCTGTCACGCGTGGCGCAAGCGGGCATCCTGCGCGTCTGCACGCCGGGAGACTACAAACCCTTCAGCTTCATGAAGGCAGAAGGCCAGTACGAAGGGCTCGACGTGGATCTGATGACCTCGCTGGCCAGCTCGCTGGGCGCCAGGCCGCAATTTGTCAAGACCACGTGGGCCACGCTGATGCCGGATTTTGTCAGCGGCAAGTGCGATATCGGCGCGGGCGGCATCTCGGTGTCGCTGGAACGGCAGAAGCAGGCCTATTTCAGCGCGCCATACATGGTCAATGGCAAGACTCCCATCACCCGCTGCGAGAACGTGGCCCGCTTCCAGAGCGTCGAAGCGATCGACCAGCCGAATGTGCGCGTGATTGCCAACCCCGGCGGCAGCAACGAGCGCTTCGCCCGCACGCGCCTGTCCCGGGCCAAGCTGACCATCCACAAGGACAACCTGACCATCTTCGACGAAGTCATCCGCGGCAACGCCGACGTCTTCGTCACCGAGGCGGCCGAGGCCATCGTCCAGAGCAAGGCCCATCCCGAGCTTTGCGCCGTCAATCCCGACAAGCCGCTCCAGTACGCTGAAATGGGCTATCTGCTGCCGATCGGCGATGAGGTGTTCAAACGATACGTCGACCAGTGGCTGCACCTGGCCAGGGCCGGCGGTGAATTCGACGCACGCCGTGCGGCGTGGCTGGGGAAGTAGCGGCTATTGGCGCAGGTCGCCCGCAATGTCGAGGCGCTGCCGGCGCTGCCCGGCGTCGAATTCATCACGCTGGCGGCGCGGCCGGACTGAAGGCCTGGCAGGTTTCGTCCCGCACCGCAGCCAGACATGCGTGCGATGACGCACAGACCAGAATTCGCCAGCCATTAATCTCGATGCCATGAACACGCCATCACTTCGAATGGCGTGCGCCGGTCTCTCAGGAGCATCGGATGGATCGATTTTATTTGTTGGACGCCTCGTTCTGCCCGAGCGTCAACCAGGGTCGCACTCCCATCTACTGCAGCTCGCCCGAGCGCGCCGTGGCGTCGCAGATGACCGCCTTCACCGCGGCGCTGCAGGCGTGCACCGGCCAGTCGTTCCACCGCTACGGTGCGCTGCACGATTTCTCGGTACGGGAATACCGGACCTTCTGGCGCTGCTTCCTGCAGTGGTCGCAGGGGCTGGCGTGGTCGGGCAGCCCCGAGCCGGTCTGCGTCGGCGACGATTGCGAGCATGCCCGCTTCTTCCCGAACGTGCTGCTGAACTATGCGGACAACCTGCTTGGGCTGGAAGTCGCGGGGCCCGACGCGCCGGCGCTGACCGCGTGCCACGCCGATGGCCGGCGTGAACGCCTGACCCGCGGCGAGCTGCGCGAGCGCGTTGCGCGCGCGGCACATGCCCTGGCGCAACTGGGGCTGCGCGAAGGCGACCGCGTGGTGGGCGTGATGCGCAACGACGCCGAAGCCGTGATCGCCGCGCTGGCGGTGACCGCGCTCGGCGCCACGCTGTCGACCGCCGCGGCCGAGATGAGCGTCGAGACCCTGCTCGATCGCTTCGCGCCGCTGGCGCCGCGGCTGCTGCTCGCGCACAGCGCGCAGCGTGCCTTCGACACCGGCATCCCGCTGGCCGACAACATCGCGGGCCTGGCGGCCGCGCTGCCCTCGCTGCAGGGCATCATCCGGCTCGACGACGGCGCCTTGCCGCCCACCGTCAGCCAGCCCGTCCATGCGCTGGCGGACCTGATCGAGCGTGGCGATGCGCAGCAATTTTCCTTCCAGCGCTTTCCCTTCAACCACCCGCTCTTCATCATGTTTTCGTCGGGCACCACCGGCAAGCCCAAGTGCATCGTGCACGGCGCCGGCGGCAGCCTGCTCGAGCACGTGAAGGAGCACCGGCTGCACTGCGACCTGCGGCCCGGCGACCGCATGTACTTCCACACCACCTGCGCCTGGATGATGTGGAACTGGCAGCTGTCGGCGCTGGCGTCGGGCGCCGAGATCGTGACCTATGACGGCCCCATCGCCACGGTCGACGCGTTGTGGCGGCTGGTCGCGGACGAGCGCGTCACGGTGTTCGGCACCAGCCCCGCCTACCTCAAGATGTGCGAGGACGCCGGGCTGGTGCCCGGCCAGCAGTTCGACCTGGGCGCGCTGCGCGCCATGATGTCGACCGGATCGGTGCTGTTCGACGCGCAGTTCGAATGGGTGCGCGATCATGTCAAGGCGCTGCCGCTGCAGTCGATCTCCGGCGGCACCGACATCCTCGGCTGCTTCGTGCTGGGCAATCCGAACCTGCCGGTCTATGCGGGCGAAGCCCAGTGCAAGAGCCTGGCGCTCGATGTGCAGGCATGGGAACACGGCGCGCCCACCAGCGGCATCGGCGAGCTGGTGTGCGTGAACCCGTTCCCGTCGCGTCCGCTCGGCTTCTATGGCGACGCGGACGGCCAGGGCTTCCACAAGGCCTACTTCTCGGCCAATGCGGGCGTCTGGACCCACGGCGACCGGATCGAGTTTCCGCCCGAAGGCACGGCGCGGCTGCATGGCCGTTCCGACGGCGTGCTCAATGTGCGCGGCGTCAATGTCGGGCCGGGCGAGATCTATCGCGTGCTGCGCGATATCCCGGAGATCCGCGAAGCGATGGTGGTCGAGCAGCGCGCGCGCACGGCACCGCCCGACCCCACCCACGCGGAGCGGTACGAGCAACGCATGGTGCTGCTGCTGGTGTTGCAGGACGGCGTCGCGCTGACCGGTGCGCTGGCCGCGCGCGTGCGCCGCGACCTGGCGCGCCGGGCCTCGCCCACGCATGTGCCCGACCGCATCCTGGCCGTGCCGGCGCTGCCGGTCACGCACAACGGCAAGTTCTCCGAGGCGGCCGCGCGCAATGCGGTCAACGGCCTGCCGGTGGGCAATGCCGCGGCATTGCGCAACCCGGACTGCCTCGATGCCATCCGCAATCATCCGGCCCTGAACCTGGCGGCGCGCGAACTGCCCGCCCCCGGCACGACGCGCGAGCAACTGGAGCGCCATTTGCAGGCCTTGTGGGAGCGATTGTTCGACTTCGCCCCGATCGGCCGCGACGACAACTTCTTCGACCTCGGCGGCCATTCGCTGCTGGGCGCGCGGATGCTCGCAGCGGTGCACCAATCGACCGGACGCACGATTCCGCTGGCGACGCTGCTGTTCACGCCAACCATTGCGGGCCTGGCTGCGGCGATCGACGAGGCCGCGCCCCCGCGGCTCGCGCCCAACCTGGTGCCGGTGCGCAGCGGTACCGGTTCGCCGCTGTTCCTGGTGCATGGCGCGAGCGGTTCGGTAATGGAATGCTGGGGCATGGTCAACGCGCTGCGGACGTCGCGCCCGGTCTATGGGCTGCAGGCACGCGGCCTCGACGGCGAGCAGCCGACCCAGCGGCGCGTCGAGGATATGGCGGCCAGCTACATCGAACAGATGCGCAGCCTGCAGCCGCGCGGTCCGTACGCGCTGGCCGGCTACTCGTTCGGCGGGCTGGTGGTGTTCGAGATGGCGCAACAGCTGACCCGCGCGGGCGAGCAGGTCGAGCTGCTGTGCCTGCTCGACACCTATGTCAGCGAGCATTTCCTGCCCTGGCGCACCTGGATGCGCTATTGCTGGAACTATCCCGGCTGGCAGTTGCGCAAGCTGCGCGCGGTGCCGGCGGCACAGCGCGTGCGCTACCTGAAGTACGCGCTGCGCCGCGCCGCGGAAGGGGTCGGCATGCGCCGCGGCGGCATCACCTGCAAGCCCGACGCGTTCACCGAGTCGCTGCCGCCGGCACTGCGGCAGGTGCGCGAGACCATGGTGCGCGCCATGACGACCTATCGGCCGCGGCCGTACCACGCCGGCCCGGTGCTCTATCTGCGCGCCGCGGTCAGGCAGCAGCAGCGCGGCGATCCGCTGTCGCTGTGGCGGCGCGTCGCGCTGGGCGGCCTGACCATTGCCGAAGTGCCCTGCAGCCATTTCGACCTGGTCATCGAACCGAACCTGCAGGTGGTGGCGGCGATCCTGGACGAAGGGCTGGCGGGCGCGTGACGCCGCGGACATTGCACAACATGGAGCAGGATGGCTTTGCCGCACGGGGCGCGGAAGCTGCCGCGCCGCTCGTGCTGCCGCAACCGGAGCGACTAACGTTGCCGGACGGCGCGGTAGAGGTATGGATGCTGGACGACGCGCAGGTCGATCCCGCCTGCGCGCGGCTGGCCCATACGCTGGCGCCGGACGAGCGCGCGCGCGCCCTGGCCTACCGGCATGCCAGGCACTGCAACGGCTATATCGCCCGGCGCGGGTTGCTGCGCTGGCTGCTCGGCGGTTATCTGCGCTGCGCGCCCGAAGAGCTGCTCTTTGCCGTTTCGGCATTCGGCAGGCCGGTGCTGCAATGGCCGCAGGCGCGGCTCGCTTTCAGCGTGTCCCACACCGACGGCATCGCGCTGCTGGCATTCGCGCGGGCTTGCCGCCTGGGCGTGGACGTGGAGCGGCGTACCGGCGGACTGGATGCTCCGGGCCTCGGGCACGGCGTGTTTTCCGCCGTGGAGGCGCGCACGCTCGCGCGCTCGCGGTCCGACCCGACCGAAACCCTGCTCCGTCTGTGGACGCGCAAGGAAGCGCTGCTGAAGGCGCTCGGCACGGGCCTCGCGGGCGATCCCACCGCCTATAGCACGCACGACGACGGGCGGCGCGGCGCAGGCCATTGGCGGGCTTCGCACCATGGCGCTGCCATCTGTGGCTGGACCTGCCTGGACCTGGATGCCGGGGCAGCGTTCCGGGCGGCGCTGGCCGTATCGCTGCCGGACGCAAGCGTTACGTGCCACCGCTGCGCGGTGCCGGACCCGCCGCGTAACACGTTACGTTACACGTAACGCCCCGCGGCCCGTCACCAGCGCATCCATGCGGTCCCGCCGCCCCGCATCTGTGCCGGAAGCCCGCGGCCCGCCTGGCTCTGGCGCTGGCACGGCCTGGCACCGCCCACCCTTGTGAGGGCTGGCATCGCCCTTGCTGATTCTGCTGGAAAGCGTTGGCCCAGATGCCAACGCCAGACAACCGGAGGAAGAGATGAGCTGGATTCACCGTGGAACGCCGGTCCCGGCGCAAGGGCTGCAGTCCGGCCGCGAGGCGCATGCCGTGGTCATCGACGACATGCCGGTGTTCCGGCACGGCATCACGCGCCTGCTCGGCGAGATGCCGGGCATCAGCCGGGTGGAACCGGTGGAGATCGAGGCCCTGGCGACGCGCAATCTGCGCTTGCCGGCCCCGGCGCTGCTGGTATTCGGCATGCCGCCGGACCTTGCCGATGGCTGGAACCAGCTGCGCCTGGCCAGCCTGGTGCTCAGGCCGCGGCGCCTGCTGCTGATTTCGGACAATATGTGGCTGCGGCTGCCGCAAGGCCTGGACCCGCGCTTTGCCCGCACCTCGTGCCGGTCCGCTTCCGTCGCCACCATCGAGCGCGACGTGCGCGCGCTGCTGGACCTGCCGCTCGCCGCGCCGGCCAAGGCCCCCGCGGACGCCGCGCCCGCGGGCCCACAGCGGCCCTTCCACGCGTTCGCGTAAGGCCCGGCTATTCGAGCCTATCGCGCCGGCGAGATCGTTTGCACCTGCGCCGTGGCACCGATGCTGCGGCGCGGGAACGACGGTAGCTGGCTGAACGGCATTACTGCCCCTGCCCTCCCCTGGGGGGGAATGCCGCGCAGATCAGGTTTCAGTTCCTACCGTCATTCCCGCGAAAGCGGGAATCCAGCGTCGTTAAAAGTCACTGGGTCCCCGCTTTCGCGGGGACGACAGTCACTGGACTGAGCGGCATTACCCCGTTGGGCGTCCCGCGCGACGGCAGCAACGCAAGGCACCGATTTTTCTAAGCTCGCCGCCCAAAAAGTTTCACTTCCGCTATAAAACACAAGCTGTAACCATGCACCCAACCCTGCCCCCGCCCCGCATGGATGGGGAACGCGTGCGGCGGCGGCACCGCCGTTTCCCCCATCACGCCAGCGACGGATGACCATGGTGTTCTTGCTGATGCGGCGCCTTGCTGTGCTGGCCATCCTGCTGTGGCTTGGCATCGCCGCGGTCCAGGCCGCGCCGGATCCCGCCGCCGAAGCGGAGGCCGCGCCGGTCGAAGTCCGGCTGATGAACCGCCCGATCGTGGTGCTGCGCGCAACGCTGGCCGGCGTCACGCCTGAAGCGCGCGCCCGGCGCGCGCGCGACCGCTTCGAAGCTCTGACCCCATCCGACCTGCGGCAGCCCGTGCGCACCAGCCCTGGTGAACTCGCCGGCCAGCACGGCGAAGCCATCTATATCGGCGAGCGGCTGCTGCTGGCCGTGGTCGAAGGCGACCGCGACCCCGAGGACAAGGCCGCCACGCTGGAGGGGCTGGTGCGGCAGTCCGTCGCCAATGTCAACCACGTCGTGGCCGCCCGGCGCCAGCAACAGCACTGGCCTACGCTGATTCGCGGCGCCTTGCGCACGGGCGGCGCGCTGGCGGTTGCGGTATTGCTCTGCTGGGGGCTGACGAAGACCCGGCGCTTGCTGGGGCGCGTGGTGGACGCCTCGTTGCAGCGGCACCTGAAGGCGCGCACCGCCAACGGCTTTGACTGGACCGCCGCGCTCTACCAGCTGACCGACCGCATCGTGCGCATCCTGGCGGTGGCGCTGTTCGCGCTGGTCGCTTTTGTCTGGCTGGAATTCTCGCTGCTGCAGTTTCCGCTGACGCACCCGCTCGGCGCGCGCATGGGCGCTTACCTGTGGCGGCTGCTCGAAGGGATCGGCGGCGCCATGGTCAGCGCCATCCCGGGCTTGCTGGTGGTCGCCATCATCCTGTTCATCACGCGTGGCGTGCAGGCGGTGGTCGCCAGCGTGTTTGCGGCCACCGAGCGCGGCAGCCTGACGGTGCCCGGCCTGCATCCCGAGACGGTGCCGGCGACGCGCCGCCTGGCCACGGTGCTGGTGTGGGCGCTGGGCTTCACCTTTGCCTACCCGTACATTCCCGGGTCGCAGAGCGACGTGTTCAAGGGCGTGTCGGTGCTGCTCGGTTTCATGCTGACGCTGGGCTCGGCCAATGTCGTGAACCAGCTGATGAGCGGCATGGTGCTGGTGTATGCGCGCGCGCTGCGCGTGGGCGACATGGTCAGCATCGGCGATACCGTGGGATGGGTCGAGAGCCTGGGGCCGCTGTCGGTCCGGCTGGTCAACCTGCGGCAGGAGCAGGTAACGCTGCCAAACGCCGTGGTGGTCGGCAGCGCCGTGCACAACTATTCGCGCTCCGGGGACATCAACGGGGGCAGTGCGGCGCTGCTGTCGTCGGCAGTGACGATCGGCTATGACACGCCCTGGCGCCAGGTCCATGCGATGCTGCTCAATGCCGCGCGCCAGGTGCCCGGGCTGGACCCGGCAACGGCGCCCTTTGTGCTGCAGCGCGGGCTGTCGGACTTCTACGTCGAATACGAGCTGTTCTTCGCCATCGAAGACCCGCGCCGCCGCTTCTTCGCGCTGTCCACGCTGCATGCCGCGATCCAGGACGAGTTCAATCGCCACAACGTCCAAATCATGTCGCCGCATTTCGTGCTGCAGCCGAAGGAGCCGGTGATGGTGCCGACCGAACAATGGCACGCGCCCCCCGCCACGCCTCCCGCGCAGCAGCGCGGCGAGGGCTGACTCGCCTGCGCCCCGCAGCGATCACGCATCGGTGCTCGCCATGCCGGCCTGGCCAGCCCCGCGGGCCTTCACCAAGGAGCGGACATGAACACGGCATACCGCAATGCAGAGCGTCCTGATTCCGGCCGTGACACCGTGGGCGATGCATTTTCGCTGGTGCGGGACGACGTGCTGTACCGGATGCAACGGCGCATCGGGCTGATTCCTGTCGAGGGCCTTGGCGTGGCCAGGCGCGCGCTCATCTACAGCATGGTCGCATGGCTGCCTCTGGTGGCCTGGGCGGTGGTCCATGGCCGCGTTACCGGACAGGATGGAGAATCCTTGTTTGGGCACTATGCCATCCATGTCCGATGCCTCATCGGCATTCCGCTGCTGATCTTCGCCGAGGCCATCGCGCACAGCGTGATCCCGCTATGCCTGCGGCAGTTCGCGCGCAGCGGCCTGGTCGACGAGGCATTGGCGCCGCGCTTTCGCGAGATCGTCGAAGGCGCCGCCAGGCTGCGCGATCGCACCTACCCGTGGGTGATCATCGGCGGACTGGTGCTGGGCTGGACCATCGCGGTCTCGCTGGCGCCCAACCGCGACGAGATCGGCTGGGGCGACCTTGGCGGTGCCGAGGGCTTTGCGATGTGGTGGTTCCTGCTGGTGTCGCGGCCGGTCTTCAACGTGCTGCTGCTGGCATGGCTGTGGCGGCTGCTGCTGACCGCTATCGTGCTGATGCGCATTGCCCGGCTGCCGCTGCGCCTGGTGCCGACCCATCCCGACCGGGTCGGCGGACTGTCGTTCCTGAACCGGGTCCAGTTCATCTTCGCGCCGCTCTCGTTCGCGGTGTCCGCGGTGATGGCCGCGACCTGGGCGCACGAAGTGATGTACCACGGCGTCGCCATTCCCTCGCTGTACCTGCAGATGGGCACGCTGGTGTTGGTGCTGACGCTGATCACGCTGCTGCCCATGTTCGGCTTCGTGCCGCTGCTGGCCCGGACCCGCAAATGGGCCTTGCTTGACTATGGCGCGCTGCTGGCCGACCACAACCGCAAAGTGGACCGACGCTGGATCCACGGCGAACCGGGGCAGGCCGACGATCCGCTGCTGGATGCGCCGGAGCTGGGGCCGGTCGCGGACACGCATGCCATCTACAACGCGGTGGCCGGCATGCGCGGTTCGCTGGTCGACAAGCGCGTGCTGCTGGCCACCGCGCTGCCCGCGGCGCTGCCGATGCTGATGCTGGCGTCGTCGCAGCTGCCGCTGAAGTCCACGCTGGGCAAGCTGCTGATGACCTTGCTGTAACGGGGGGCACGCCATCACTACCCGACCCTTCCCGGCGCTCCATCGGTTATCCGGCCAGGCCCTGCACCTGCTTGCCAGCCGGCCGCATCGCTTCGTGCTGGCGTCGTTCTCGCTATCCGTCATGCTGCTCTTGCTGCTGCTGTGGCGCGGGCTTCAGCTGTCGCAGGGCCGCGAGATCGAAGCGCTGCGGCATATGCAGGCGGTGCGCGCGCAGAGCATGGACGCCCTGCTGCAACGCGAGGCCGAGCGCCTGCTCAGCGTGCGGAATGTTGCGCAGCACCTGCTGCAAATCGAAGCGACGGCGCCCGGCGGCCTGGATGCAGAACTGCGCGCTGCGCTGGCGCGTCGCGACGAACCGGTGTGGCTGGTGCCCGCGCATGACGCAGCGGCAGTCTACGGCGTCAGCGCCGCGGCGCTGCGCGGCCTGGACGGCTTCGCCCGCAACGAAGCGCGGCTGCGGGCGGACGTGATCGTGGCGCGCTCGCTCAGCCCTCTGCTGAGCGCGGCACCGGAGGGATCCGGGATACGCCGGCGCATCGCCTATGTTTCTCGCAACGGCGTGCTGGCGGCCTACCCTTCGATCCCGCAAGACCAGGTCGCGTCAGCCATGCCGCGCCTTGCCGCCGCGCCCTACTTCCATGACAGCCTGCCCTCGCGCAACCCCGGCCGGCGCATGCAATGGCGCATCGCCCCGGCCACTGTCGAGCGCGACCAGGTTTCGCTTTTCCTGAGCGTGCCGGTCTATGCCGAAGGGGAGTTCCGGGGCGTGGCGATGCTCGAACTGCCACAGCGCAGTCTCGACGACCAGCTTGGCAATGCGCCCTTCCACGAGGCCAGCAGCTACCTGGTCGATCGCGAAGGCCGGCTCATCGGCGCCAGCACGCGCAACGTGCGTGCCGGCGAGACCCTGCAGGCGGTGCTCTCCGAACCCTGGCCCGCCGCCACCCTGGACGCGGTGTTCCAGGCCGACTCCGGGCTGTTGAACAGCGGCAACGGGAGCGAGCTGATGTTCCGCCGGCTTGGCGATGGGCGCCTGGCGATGGTCGACGAGGTTCCGGTGAAGCAGTTGTGGCTGGCCAGCGCGGCACGCCTGAGCGGGGTCATTGGCGCGGGCGCGGCCGCACTGGGCATTCTGCTTTGTGCCACGCTGGCGGTGGTCCACAGCCTGTTCCGGCACTATCTGGCGCGCGGCGAGGCACTGCGCACGCTGGCGGAAACCGATGCCCTGACCGGCCTTGCCAACCGCCGCGTCTTCGCCGCGCGGTTCGCGGCCGACGCTGCGCGCCGCGCGGCGGAGCAGCGGCCAATCGCCGTGATCATGCTGGATATCGACCACTTCAAGGCCATCAACGATCGCTACGGACATGCCAGCGGCGACGTGGTGCTGCGCGCGGTAGCGGATGCGCTGCGCCGCGGCGTGCGCAGGGACGACCTGCCCGCGCGGCTTGGCGGCGAGGAGTTCGCGGTGTTGCTGCCGGGCACCGGCGTCGACGATGCCGCCGCGGTGGCCGAACACCTGCGGCAGCAGCTGGAAGGCCTGCGCTGCGAGCCTGCGCCGGACGCAGGCAGCACCGGGCCCATCCGTTTTACCGCTTCGTTTGGCGTGGCCGGGATCGCGCCGGGCGAGCGTGACAACCTCGATGCCCTGCTGATGGCCGCTGACCGGCGCCTGTATGAAGCCAAGGCCAGTGGCCGCAACCAGGTGGTGGCGCATTAGCGGGCAGCGTTTGCGAACCCACCCATGCTTAATGGGCTTATAAGCCGGCCTAATCAATCCGGCACGGCATTCTTGACGACAATGATGGACTTATGACACGCGCCGCGAATTCGCGCATCGGCATGGCACCGTGCCATGGTCTTCACAAGGAGTTCACATGACAAGATTCCAGGTCAATGGCCAGCCCAAGGACGTCGATGTTCCCGACGAGATGCCGCTGCTGTGGGCATTGCGCGATGAACTCGGCATGACCGGCACCAAGTTCGGCTGCGGCATGGCGCTGTGCGGCGCCTGCACGGTGCACGTCGACGGCATCGCGATCCGCGCCTGCGTGACGCCGGTCTCCGCCGTCGCGGGACGATCCGTTGCCACCATCGAAGGCATGGAAGGCGACCGCGTCGGCCAGGCGGTGCAGCAGGCGTGGCTCCAGCATAACGTGGCCCAATGCGGCTATTGCCAGGCCGGACAGATCATGACCGCGGTCAGCCTGCTCAAGACCACCCCGGCGCCGACCGACCGGCAGATCGATGAAGCCATGAGCGGCAACATCTGCCGCTGCGGCACCTATCCGCGCATCCGTGCCGCGATCCGGCAGGCGGCCAGCCGCCTGGCGCAGGGAGGCAAGTAATGGACAACATCGCTCGACTCTCGCGGCGCGAATTCCTGCGCGGCAGCCTCGGCCTGATGACGCTGGCCGTGACCAGCGGCGGCCTGGTGAGCGTTGCACGCGCTGCGGATCCCGCGCCCAAGAAGTTTGGTGCCGACTCCATGCCCGGCGGCACCGTCGACAATCCGCTGGCGTTCGTCTCGATCGCCGCCGACGGTACCGTCACCATCGTGGCCCATCGCGCCGAGATGGGCACCGGCGTGCGCACCAGCCTGCCGATGGTGGTGGCCGACGAGATGGAGGCCCGCTGGGAGCGCGTCAAGGTGGTCCAGGCCGAGGCCGACGAGACCCGCTACGGCAACCAGAACGTCGACGGCTCGCGCAGCGTGCGGCATTTCCTGATGCCGATGCGGCGCGTCGGCGCCGCGGCACGCCAGATGCTGGAAGCCGCTGCCGCGGCGCGCTGGTCGGTGCCGGTGTCCGAGGTGCGGGCCGTGCAGCACGAAGTGGTTCACCAGCCCAGCGGACGGCGCCTCGGCTTTGGCGAGCTGGCGGCCGACGCAGCGCGCCAGCCGGTGCCCCAGGGCGACGCGCTGCGGCTCAAGCCCCGCAGCGAGTTCCGCTATATCGGCAAGAACGCGGTGCGGCCGGTCGACCAGGAAGCCATCGGCTCGGGCCGCGCCGTCTATGGCATGGACCTGCGCCTGCCCGGCATGGTCTACGCCGTGGTGGCGCGCCCGCCCGTAGTGGGCGGCAAGCTGCGCCGGCTGGACAGCCGCAAGGCGCTGGCGCTGCCCGGCGTATTGAAGGTGGTGGAGATTCCCGCATTCCAGGGCGCGCCGGCGTTCCAGCCGCTGGGTGGCGTGGCGGTGGTCGCGCGCAATACCTGGGCGGCCATGCAGGGCCGCGCCGCGCTGGAGATCGAATGGGACGACGGCCCCAACGGCAGCTACGACTCCACGGCGTATCGCCGCACGCTCGAGGCGGCTTCGCGCGCGCCGGGCAAGGCGATACGCAACCAGGGCGATGCGCAGCAGGCCTGGGACCAGGCGCCGCCAGCCGAGCGCCTTGCCGCCGACTACTACGTGCCGCACCTGGCCCATGCATCGATGGAGCCGCCGGTGGCCACCGTGCGCATCCGTGGCGGCAGCGCCGAGGTCTGGACCTCGATCCAGAATCCCGTCGCCGCGCAGACTGCCGTGGCCAGGCGCCTCGAGCTCAAGCCCGGCAAGGTCAGGGTGAACGTGCTGCTGCTCGGCGGCGGCTTCGGCCGCAAGTCCAAGCCCGACTTTGTCGACGAGGCCGCCATCGTCGCGCAGGCGATGCCCGAAGGCACGCCGGTCAAGCTGGTATGGACGCGCGACGACGACATCCACCACGACTACCTGCACACCGTTTCGGCCGAGCGCCTGGAGGCCGTCATCGACCGGCAGGGACAGGTCAAGTCGTGGCTGCACCGCAGCGCCGCGCCGACCATCGCCTCGCTGTTTACCGAGGGCGCGAAGGGCCAGCAGATGTTCGAGTCGGCCATGTCGGCGATCAACATGCCCTACCGCATCGACAACGTGCGCGTGGAAACCGCAGAAGTGCCGGCGCATGCGCGCATCGGCTGGTTCCGCTCGGTCGCCAATATCCCGCACGCGTTCGCGGCGCAGTGCTTTATCGCCGAGCTCGCGCACCGCGCCGGCAAGGACCACCGCCAGTTTGCGCTCGACCTGATCGGGCCCGCGCGCAAGATCGACCCCGGCACGCTGGCCGATACCTGGAACTACACCGAATCGCCCGAACGCTATCCGTATGACACGGGCCGCCTGCGTGAAGTGATCGAGGCCGCCACCCGCGGCGCGGGCTGGGGCCGCAAGCTGCCCAAGGGCCACGGGCTGGGCCTGGCCTTCTGCTACAGCTTCATGAGCTACACCGCCACCGTGGTCGAGGTGGCGGTCGATGCGAAGGGCGAGGTGCGCGTGCTGTCAGTAGACATGGCGATGGACTGCGGCCCGCAGATACACCCCGACCGCATCCGCGCGCAGATGGAAGGCGGCGCCATCATGGGCCTGAGCCTGGCGCTGGCGAGCGAGATCACCTTCGACAAGGGCCGCGTGATGCAGAGCAACTTTCACGACTACGAAGTGCTGCGCCACCATGCCTCGCCACGCGTGATCCGCACCCACCTGGTCAACGACAACCATGACCTGCCGCCCGGCGGCGTGGGCGAGCCGCCGGTGCCGCCCGTCGCGCCCGCACTGTGCAACGCGATCTTCGCCGCCACCGGCAAGCGCGTGCGCAGCCTGCCGGTGCGCAAGGTGGCATAGCGAAGGCGCCTTGCGCGCAGATCGCGTCAGGCTGGCCGCGCGGCTTCGGCGCGCGCGGTCAGCCAGGTCAGCAACGCCGCGCACGCCAGCAGCGCCGCGCTGGCGACGAAGGTGCTTTGATGACCGCTGCGGTCAAACAGCAGGCCACCCACGGTAGAGCCGAGCGCGATGGCAAGCTGGACCACCGCCACCAGCAGGCCGCCGCCGGCCTCCGCGTTATTGGGGAAGGTCCTGGCGATCCACGCCCACCAGCCCACTGGCGCCGCGGTGGCAACAAAGCCCCACAGCCCCAGCAACGCGACCGCCGCGGCAGCCTGGCTGCCGAATGCGACCAGCGCCAGCGCAATCGCGGCCATCACTACCGGTATGGCGATCATCGTCGCGTAGAAGCCGCGCCTAAGCGCCGCGCCGATGGCCATGGTGCCGATGAAACCGGCAACCCCGATCACCAGCAGGATCAACGACAGCGACGACACATCCACCCGCGTCACCGTCTCGAGGAACGGCCGCACGTAGGTGAACAGCGTGAACTGCCCCATGAAGAAGACGCTGGCACCGAGCATGCCCAGCGCCACCAGCGGTTGGCGCAGCAGCCGCAAGCCGTTGCCGGAGCCGCTGCTGCGCCCTGCCACCGGCATGGCGGGCAGGCTCACCCACTGCCACGCGAAGGCAACCAGCGCCACCGGCACCAGGCACAGGAACGCGCCGCGCCAGCCGATCACAGCGCCCAGGTAGCTGCCCAACGGCGCGGCCACCACCGTAGCCAGCGCGTTGCCGCCGTTGAAGATCGCCAGCGCACGCGGCACCTGGCCAGGCGGAACCAGGCGCATCGCCGTTGCCGCCGACATCGACCAGAAGCCGCCGACGACCACGCCGATCACCGCACGGCCCGCCATGTAGGCAAGGTAATTGGGCGCCAGCGCGATCACCGCGCCGGAAACCGCCATCAGCGCCGTCAGCCCCAGCAGCAGCGTCTTGCGGTTCATGCTGCCGGCCAGCGCGGCGATGAACAGGCTGGTCAGCACGGCAAAGGCGCCGGAGATCGCGATGCCCTGCCCCGCCAGGCCTTCGGTCACGTGCAGGTCGGCAGCCATGGGCGACAGCAGGCTGACCGGCATGAATTCCGAGGCGATCAGCGCGAACACGCACAGCGTCATCGCAAAGACGCCGCCCCAGCGGGCAGGCTGGCTTCCGGCATCGCGCGAAGGGAGGGTCGCCCCCACGGGGGCGTCACAGAGTTGGGTTGTCATGCCGTCCGGGAAGATGTGGTGCGAGCCGCCCATCTTCACGCGTGGAGTCACCTGTGACTAGCTAATGAGTGCTTAAAGCGGATATAAGTAGCACTAATCAATATGCCGATGGAGACCGACGCATGGTCCGACGCAATCTCAACGATCTGCTGGCTTTCGTGACCGTGGCGCGCGAAGGCAGCTTCACCCGTGCCGCGGCCGCGCTGGGCGTGACCCAGTCAGCGCTGAGCCAGGCCGTGCGCGGCCTCGAGGAACGGCTGCGGATCCGGCTGCTGACGCGCACCACGCGCAGCGTCTCGCCCACCGCGGCGGGCGAACGGCTGATGCAGGCCATCGGCCACCGCTTCGACGAAATCGAGGCCGAGCTCGACGCCCTCACCGCCTTGCGCGACAAACCCGCCGGCACAGTCCGCATTACCTGCGGCGACAACGTGCTGCACACCATCCTGCTGCCCAGGCTCACGCCGCTGCTGCGCGACTATCCGGACATCAAGCTGGAGTTCGACGTCAACTACGGTTTCCGCGACATCGTGGCGGACCGCTTCGACGCCGGCGTGCGCCTGGGCAACACCATCGACAAGGACATGATCGCCGTGCCCATCGGCCCGCCGCTGCGCATGGCGGTGGTGGCATCGCCCGACTACTTCGCCGCCCATCCGCTGCCGAAGACCCCGCAAGACCTGATGGCGCACCGCTGCATCAACCAGCGCATGCCGACCTCCGGCGGGCTATACGTCTGGGACTTCGAGCGGCGCGGCCGCCAGGTGAACGTGCGCGTGGACGGCCCACTGATCTTCAATACCACGCAACCGCAGGTGGACGCGGCGCTGGCCGGGCTGGGCATCGTGCTGCTGCCGGAGGATGAGCTGATGCCGCATATTGAAGCCGGCCGGCTGGTACGCGTGCTGGAGGACTGGTGTCCGAAGTTCAATGGCTACCATTTGTACTACCCCAGCAGGCGGCAGCCGTCGCCGGCGTTTGCGTTGGTGGTGCAGATGCTGCGGGGGTAGGGGGAGCGATTTTCCTAACTGTCGAAAACCCTGCGATAACGTCCGTGACCTTTGGGCTCGCGGCGGGTCGCAGTACCCATGACTGCCAGTACCGCCTCCGTACTCGTTCCAGCGATAGCGCGGAGATCCGCTGCATCAGCGTTTGTCATCAGCAATGCTCTCGGCCAGACATTCGGTGGTCAATGCCGTCACGGTCTTGAAGTCCCCACCACCGTACATCACGTCTTGTGGCATTAACACCGAGTTCATGCCAGCCGGACTGAAAAGCACTCATTGTCGCTCCTTCGGGTATAAAGGCATCTGCCCCGGGGGAAGTGGTGGCGAATCGTCGGGACTTACCTGCAGCACACGGTGTGCCTCCCGAGAACGAACACGAGCTTCGGCCTCGCTTGCCGCACCACGCCATGGTTCGAAATGAAAGTCCCGTGGTATTACCGGATAGTTGGGCCCGGGATAGTCGGGATGACCTGACATGAGATTCGAGATAATTAGTCTGATCTTCCCTTCAGGTAGAAAGTGAACTTGAACTGTACCCGGCTCAAGGTACTTCTCGATTGGAACGATCGCCTCATGCCATTTTCCTACTGCCGCATCCCCCGTCGCATTGGGATCCGAACTCGAGGTCGTCCAGCGTACTGTTGCAGTCAGTCCCTGATGCCACTTCCTTGGGTAGGTCACGCAACAAACAAAGCCCCCGCCCCCACTATAAGCGAAGGAATTTCCTCCCCACGCATCGTTGATGTAGAACTGATGAATATAGTCGGGCGTATGATTGTAGGCAGCAATACTGGAAGCAGTCATATCATCCGCCCTCCCCTCTCCGTTGCCGCAAGCTGAAGCCATAATGGTCAGTGCGGCCAAGATAACCGCCATTAGTGTGGCGCGCTTCTGCTCCATGCTATGTCCGCATTTTTTCGTTTTGTCATATGCCTAGCTATCGCCCGCATGCACATGGTTCCCGTAAGTTCACCGTGTTTACGGGCTGATGGCAAGACTTCCAGCTTCGTGGCGCGATCGCTATGACCCCTCATCGTTGCGTGGAAGTTCCCCCTTTGTTCGACACGAACATTCATTCGCTGTGTCGAGCAGGAGGCTAAACATGGTGTCGCCCTCGGTGCCATCAAGTATGGTGGCAAACTGGCCGCCGGTAGGATGTAAGGTCCGCAGATAGATATCGCACGATCGAGCGATTGTTCCCGCCGTGAGCATAAGCGGGGCCAAACCTAATACTCCTGCTCCTCCATGAACGCCGTGATCGCCGCCATCTCCGCTTCCGTCGCAGCCATGACGCGCCAAAGCTCAGCGTTCTCGATATACAGATCTTGCGGTATCGATCCGCTGCTGGCGTAGCCGTTCAGCGCTTTGCCAGCCACCTCGGAACGGACGCGCGCTTGCTCCAATTTTCGATCAAGCTCCTTCATCCGCCTTTTCAGCGCGATGGCGTCAAGGCCAGCCAGTTCCGGATAGCCGGCGCGATAGTCCATATACTTATCGTCGTAGACCGTACGCCATCGCAGATAGCCCCACATCTCCCAGAACTCGCGTCCACTGGCCTGTTGCGGCAGCTGATCGGTGTAGGCCGGATCCTTCAGGGCTTCGTCGACCGACTGGCCCTTGGCTTCGCGTTGACGTTTGAGGCGGCCATGTGTATCCAGCATCGCCTTTTCCGCGGCACTCAATGGCGGTGGTGGCAGGACGACGCCCACCTTGGCGGTCATCGGTCCGATCACCGCCGGCGCAGCGTCTTTGGAGGCGGCCTTTGCGGCGGCCGCATCGAGCTTGTCCTGCTGCTTGCGGTACCAGACATCGTCGTCGTCACCCATGGGCTTGAACCAGGCGCGGGAGTCATGCACATGGCGCGAGAAGAAGGCATCGACGGCCGCTGCGACATCGGTGTTGTTCCAGGCATCCTTGACCTCATTCCAGCTGTCGAACTTGATGCCGAGCGCCTTCCTGGCCTGATAAAACATGGCGGCGCCTTGTACGACGCCCGAGGCCGGCATCCAGGCGATCGGCCCGCCCGGCGCTTCGGGCACCGCCGCCTGCACGGCGGGGCGCGCACCGGCACCAGCACCGGCAGCCATCATCGCACCGAGCTTCGTGAGCTCGTTCTCTAGCAGCCATTTTGCGCCTTCCATCAGCCAGCCGGTGTAACTGCCGCGGGCCCAGCTCGGCACCAGATTGTCGTAACTGGCGTAGCGTTGAACCCATTTGAGTTCTTCGGCCAGCTCGGCATCGGCTTTGATCAGATCCGTGCGGTCGTTCCTTGGCGCGCGTTGGACGCTGGGCATGGTTGCCACTTTTCCCAGCCAGCGATGGCGCCAGCGCAGGAAGTAGCTGTAATGGTGCCGGATCAGCTCCGGCGTGGTGTCTGGCACGAGCCCTGAAGTCGCGGTGGCGTCTCGGTAAGCGTTGAACGCTGCGATGAGGTCGCGGTCGACCCCAAACTGCTTCCTTAGCTCGGCTGGCGCAGATGCCGGGCTCATCAGGGGCACACCGGCAATGACAGCCTCCCGGTACATATGCGCCAATGGAATCTGGGACAGCTTGGCGCTGTCGTCGGGTGTCCCGTCGGCGCGGCAGCCGCGTCCCTGTTCGCCGGGCTCATAGCCTCCGCCGAGATCCGAGTGGACACCCGGATAGACGAATTCCTCCACGTTGCCGCCTTGCGCGCTGTCCAGGGGAAAGGAGCCACGCACCTCATGGCTCGATACCAGATGCACGCAACGTTTGACCAGGTCGGGGCCCGGAATGCGCAGCCAGCGCTTCTGCGCCCACGCGCCATGTCCGGACGCCATGGTCTCCATCATGCTCTGCGCGATGCCAGCAGAAGCCACGGTGTCGAACAGCCCCAGAAAGTCAATCTGGACCGGGATGCCGCATAGGCTGAGCTTGTCTCCATTGGCGTCGCACGCATCGCGCAGCCAGTTGCAGAACACGCGAGCCTGCGCCGCACCGCGCGAGAAGCCGAACACGTGCAAACGAATGCGCTTGATGATCGGCTTGCGGTCCCGGGGCAGATTACCCAGAACCCTGGCCAGCGCCGCCTTGCGTTCGTTGAGCACGCGCCTGCGGCCCTTGGTATTGACCTCGCGCCAGTTGGTTCGTGCTACGGCGGTCAGCGAGGCGAGCGTGCCGACGCGGGCACGCAGCTGGCGATCGAACTCTCCCTTGGCGCGGTATTTGCCGTTCAGCTCGCGCTCGATGGCGCTGCTGTCGCCGAGGCCTGGAATTCGAATCTCGGGGGCGTTCAGGTCGGCGCTCATCTGCTTGACGAGGTCGCGGTCTGCAGATCGCCCTGTCATGGCTTGATTATGGTAATGGGCGTGCAGGTGGTTGTGGATTTGCAGCAGAGCCCAATTGATGCGCGCCTCGCCACCCCAACCTGCAGCAGCGCCGGCGACTGCTTGAATACCAATGCCCACATCTCCCACTTCCTTGTAGAACGGAGTACCCACGCCAGCGGCGTAAGTCGCAAACCTATACCGTTTCAGTTCGGCCTGCTTAGGCTCAACTTCGAACAGATCAACGAGGCGCGCGACGTTGCTATGAGCGCTGCGCGGCCGGTCGTTGTCCGCATTGTTTCGTGTGCCGTCGAAGAAAAATCCGAAGTGCAAATCCTCTTCACATGGGGGCGGTGCGTCGAGGCAGACATCCAATCCGGTGTATTGGCGATATCTTTCTTGCGGCGAAAGTTCAAATGGCTTAGCCGGGCATTGGGGCGCAAACTTGATGACGGTCATGGCTTCTGCAGTCTAGCGGAATTGGCGGTATGAGACTGAAGCGACTGAGGCAGGCAAGAAATCTCCTACCGGCTCTGTTCGAGGCTTTCCGGCGGATCGCGCAATTCGGGTCGATAGCATAGACGCCGGTCCTGCGGGGCACGGCGCTTCAGGCACGCTTCCTTGGGATCCTCCAATTTGGCGGGATCATCCTTGGCACCGGGCAGCCACCTGGTCAAGTACAGCTTTACCTCTTGATTAGGGAAAATGGCTACGTAGAAATAGGCGGCATCCTCCGTCGAGTACTTTTCGACGGGAACTTCCTTGGTATAAAGCGCCTTCTCGTCCTTCGCGAACAGCTCGTCGTCACTCCACTTGATCGTGACCTTGAAGTTTGGGTCCCAGTGTTTGGGAACCGAAATCCCGCCAATCCATTTGGTCCCACCCGCGTTAGCTACCATCCCTCCAGCCCATTGGCCGTTGACGTACACGACGCCGATTGGCACATCGGTGTAGTTGAGCACCCCGATCTGGCCGCCAAGCGTATCGTCCTCGACGGCTGCAGGCGGCGGCTCAGCTTTGCCGCACGCGGCCATGCCGAACAACGTAGCGGCCAGAAGTACAACAAACGAGCCTCGGATCATCCTTGTGGTCATCATTGGTTATCCCTTATGCGCCAGCATGAGGCCATGGCGCCGAGCCCTGCCAAGGGCGATTGCTTTCACGAACGCCGTCACAAGCATGCCCCCCAAAAATCCTCGCGCAGTGCTTCTGTGAGAAATTGATGGCCCTTTTCTGTGAGTCATGGCGACTAAGGCATGAGTGACGTTGGCCCGCGTGAAACCCTTTACTTTGAGACCGTGTTGTCGTCATGGACGGTCTTGTCAGCGTCAAAAGGCTTCCCGGCCAATCCGGTGCATTCCTCCTGCACAACGTCACGCCAATGCTCACGCGGCTCTCTCTCCCTGATATAGATGTATGACATTTCGATAGTCATCGCGAGCATGCATGCTAGATCTTTCTTGTCATCTCGTTTGGCTGCTTCGTATTGGGTGATGTAGCCATCAATGCGAGTGAGTTCCGATGCCCTCTCGAAATTTTCCGCACCATTTCCCAAGAACCAGTATCCGGCGCAAGCGAGACCGATCCAGGCAACGCTGATGCCCGCGATGATCCACGTATCACGGCCCATTTTCGATTATCCTTCGGAGGTCTTCCTCGCAGGCTCCGCATCTTGAGGTTGAACAGCTTCGAAAGTGGTAGAGCTTCAACATCGGATTGTCTTGGGTGGATGTCGAACTGGTCAAAAGGCATCGCGACGTTGCTTTGGGCGCTGCGATGCTGAGGCAGGCCAAATGTTTACCTACCAACCTCGCTCGGGTCTTTCAGGGGGATCGCGCAGTTCGGGCCGATAGCATAGACGCCGGTCTTGCGGGGCTCGGCGTTTGATACAGGCCTCTTTGGGATCTTCAAGACGGTAAGGATCTTTCTCAGCCCCGGGCCCCCATTTCGTCAGGTATAGCTTGACCTCTTGGTGTGGGTAGAAGGCAACGTAGAAGAAAGAGGCGTCTTCGGGCGGATACTTTTCGACTGATACTTCCTTGGTATAGAGCGCCTTCTCGTCCTTCTCAAACAGTTCGTCGTCACTCCACTTGATCGTGACCTTGAAGTTTGGGTCCCAGTGTTTAGGTACGGAGATTCCTCCAGTCCAACTGGTGCCGCCAGCGTTCGCCACCATCCCCCCAGCCCATTGGCCGTTGACGTACACGACGCCGATTGGCACATCGGTGTAGTTAAGCACCCCGATCTGGCCGCCAAGCGTATCGTCCTCGATAGCTGCAGGCGGCGGCTCAGCTTTGCCGCAGGCGGCCATGCCGAACAACGTAGCGGCCAGAAGTACAACAAACGAGCATCGGATCGTCTTTGTGGTCATCATTGGTCATCCCTTATGCGCCAGCATGATGCCATGGCGCCGAGCCCTGCCAAGGGCGTTTGCTTTCACGAACGCCGTCACAAGCATGCCCCCGCGAGCAAATATTCGCGGAGCGCTTCCGGCTGCCTGTGTGACTCACCCAATCGTTGCTGAAGCGCTGGCGACTGCAGGCCGGATTCTCCCCTCGACAGCGCATGCGAAGCCAGTAGCAGAATGTCATGCATAGCCTCCACCCGATGCACCTTGGCGAGCGCATAGGCTTGTGCGACGCGCCGATGCGCTTGGGCCTTTCCGGTTGCGGGCAGGATGTCGGGAGATTGGCGATAGAGGGAGTCCATCAAGGCGTCCGGCATCGCCGCTTCCACCATCCTGTCAAGTTCGCCCTGCGAGATCGTCAACGCTTCGGCCCGGTGTGCCTCGGGTTCGGTCCTGATCTCGCTTAGCGACAGTGGTTCGAGCAAACCTTCCCGGTTCATAAGGTGCCACTGCGCAACGGGGGCCGTCAGCTGTGCCCACGTTGCTGGGCTGAGGGCCACAGGCAGGGTGGACAGCACCCGTGTGTCGCCGAAGCGCAACAGGAAGCGTGTGTCATCGCCTTCGACGACCGGCTGCAGGCAGGGCTGCCATAGCTGCGCCAGGTGCAGAGGCGATTGCCATGAGGCCACAAAGCTCAGCATCGGCCTGCCTTGGCAGTGCTTGCCCAGCGCCGAAATCATGGCACGCCGTTCATCGGTGGCGAGGCCGTCCAACGGCAACAGGTAGGGGGAGGCCGACAGAAGATCGCGCAGGGCGCCGGTCTCGCCGTACAAAGGGTGGCGCGGGACTGGCGCCGCGAAGGGCTTCGCGCCGTGATCGAACGCGCCATCAACGAGGGCAGACCAGTGGACATCCGCGGTGCTTTCGATGCGTTGCAACAGGCCGTCAAGCCATGTCTCCGGATCTCGCGACTCGATTGCGAAATACATAGGCGCCTCTGAGGGTCTATACGATTGCGAGCGGCATGCCGGCGGCCGCCGCTTTGAGAAGGCAATCGAGACATACCGTCTGCGGAAACTGCGGCAACGAATAGGGTGTGCTCTCCGCCCCCTCGAACGTTCTCTTCGCCGCTTTGTAGGTGATCGGTCCGGGGCACTCGACGGTAATGTTGCCGCCTTCCATCGTGATGGCAGCCCCGCCGGCGGTCGCAACGCGAATGCGCTTCGCCGCGGCAAAATCCACATTCATATTCGCCGAGACGATCGTCAGGTCCTCGCGCGCCGCCAGCTTCAGCAGGTCATGCTGCGCCTGGAGATCGATATCATCCTGTCCCGCCGTCAATTGCAGGCCGATGTTGTTCTCTCCGGGCGAAGACAATCCCGCCGCAACGCCGATTGCATGCCCCGCGTGTACCCGCGCTTGCCCAGCGACGGCGACGTTGTTGTCCTGCCCGCTGGCCAGCACGACGCTTTCCCCATTGGCGAGCTGCAAGTCCTGTCCAGCCACCACAGCCACGCCAGCCCTGCCGTTGAGGTGGAGCATCGGCTCGCCCTGGTGCGGTACCTTGCCTGGCGTGCTGGTACTGCCGCTGGCCGCGTCGCCTTTGGCGGCATCGAGGGATTGCCCATCAACCATGCCGGCTGCCGCCTTGACTTGTTTCGCCAGCGGCGCCGCGTCATCCTTGCCAGTAGACAGTGCCTGGGTCTGGTGCGTGGTCGCGCCGTCGCTCAGCGTCCTGACCAGATCCCCCTCCTGCCGCAACAGTGCGATGCCCGCAGCGTTGTCACCGGTCGGCAGCACGCGGCCCGTGACGGCATCGCGATAGGTCGTCAGCAATAGCCCGGCGTGGCCGCGTATCGCCACGTAGCCGTCGGTGCGCAGCTCGAACCCTTGCCCCCGGAAGCTGCCGCGGCGATTGTCTTGCTGGTGGATCACATGGCCCAGATTGAGCTGGGTGGCTTGTTCGGTGGTGGCGAGTTGCGTGCGCAGCTGGTCGTCGGTGTCGTCGAACACCAGCTGGTTGTAGCCCTTGCCGCCATGCTCCTGGCTCTTGAACCCGGTCAGCGCGGCGTCGTTGCGGTGGCCTTCCGGATCGGCACCCATGCCGTGCCATGCCGGGCTGTTGCCGCCGGCGAGGTTGCCCTGTGCGCTCGGCTGGCTGTCGGAGCCCATCGCATAGAGGCCGCTGGCGTCATACGGCTGCGAGAACGTGGTGCGGGCCATCGACTTGCAGCCCGGCGTGGGTGCGATGCCGGCTTCGCCCTGGCCGTTGTACAGCGCGCCGATTACGAACGGCTGGTCGATATCGTTGTCCGCAAACTTGACCAGCACCTCCTGGCCGATGCGCGGCAGCCATTGCCAGCCCATGCCCGCACCGGCTTGCCGCTGCGCCACGCGTACCCAGCGGCTGCTGCGGTCGTCGGCGCGCTCGCCGCGCTGCCACGGGAAGCGCACGCGGATCTGGCCGCGCGGGCTGGCGTGGTGTTCGGCGTTGCCGTCCGGCTGCGTCTGTCCCTCCGGGCCGACCACGATCGCGGTATGCACGCCCAGCGGGGTGGATCGGCTATAGAGGCGCGGACAATCGGCGCCTAGCACACGGGGGCGCCATGGCCGCCGCGCATCGTAGGCGCGGAACAGGCACGCGTAGCCCTGCTGTTGCGCCGCGGCTTTCAGGGCTGAGGTAGGGCAGAGCCGGTCAACTTCGCAAACCGGGAAGGTAACTGGCAAGCCAAGCGTGAGTTCGGCAATATCGGGCGCCGGTGGCGGTGTGTCGAAGCACAGTGCCGCCTCCAGCGGCCCCAACCGGTCTGCGAGCGCCGCACGCGTGTCGGCCGCGAGGTTATTGATGCCGCAGTGCTCGACGGCATCAAGCAACAGCGGATAACCTTCGGCATCGTCATCCAGCGGGGGCAGGTGCGGGCAGCCATTGACGGTCAACCGGGTGCCGCTACGCAGCGAACGCACCGAGGCGCGGCCGGTGAAGCGCAGCGACCGGACTTCGATCGCTTCCATGACCTGCTCGGCGACCCGCTGGGCGTTGGCTGCGTCCGGCGCCAGCGAGAGGCTCACCGACAGATAAGGATCGGGACCGGCGGTTCGGTTCACATGGCCAGCGAAGCGCGCGGGGGCGTGAGCCCGGATCGTGCGTTTGGCTTCTGCGTCCCACGCGGACACGGCCACGCCTCCCACGCCCACCCAGGTTTCGCAAGCCAGTTGCTGGATCGCGTCCCGGGCTTCCTGGCTATGCGCACGGTGGAAACGGATGCCGCGGCCATCCGCCGATTCGGCGTCTTCCGGCAGTTGCGCGCTGTCGGCAAAGATCACCACAGTGTGGCCACCGGCCGCTTCGTCGTCTTCCACCACGGTGTAGCCCAACCCGGCCTCGGCCAGCAGGCGCGACAGGAACTGGTAGTCGGTCTCGCGGAATTGCGCGACGTAGGCGCGCTCGCCGATTGCCGCGATGCGTGCCTCGGCGCCGGCGGCATAGCGCCACTGCGCATACGGCGAATATGGCTGCATGATTGCCTCGATGATGCTGTCGAGGCGGCGGTTCTGAAAGACCTGGCTGTTGCGCTGCTGCGTGGTCAGCCACAGCCACGGCACCACGGTCAGCCGATAGCGCGCCAGGCTGCCGTCGGCACCGAGCTTTTCGGCTTGCCGGACCAGGCCGGTACGACGCGACTGCCCGCCGCCCGCGAGTGCGGTAAGCAGCGTGACTCGCTGTCCAAGCATGCTGTCGAGCGGGATGCCGGCATTGGCGCTGAGCGCGATGATGCGCGATTCCGCAAGCATCGAGACACCTTCGCGGCCGATCCATGCTTCGACGGCAAGGTCCTCGACCGGCGAGCCGCCGTCCAGCCTGTACAGGCGATGGTGCGATGAAAAAAGATGCTGACAGAGCGTGGCTAGATCCATTTCCCGTACAACCAGGCGCAGCGCAATCACCGAAACCTGCAAATCTGCCCCGAAACGGTACGGAAGTCCATCAGAAATGCATTAAATACTATTTACATCTATTTTTATCAAATTAAGAAATCGTCATACGGGCTGGTGGGGTTCCTTCAGCCCCCCCAAAAAAAAACCGCTCCAAATGAACTGACCCCAAAAAGTTGGACAGTGATTGGCTAGGCTTGAGAGGGCTGAGTCCTGTACTTCACGGGACTCAGCCCTTTTAGTTTGAGTTTGATGCGGTCGTGATTGTAGTAGTGAATGTATTGGGCCAGGCCTTGCTGTAGTTTCTCGACGCTGGCGAATTTGTTCAGGTAGAAGAATTCGGACTTCAGGGTGCCGAAGAAGCTTTCCATGGCGGCGTTGTCCAGACAATTGCCCTTGCGCGACATGCTGGGACGGACGCTGCGCTTTTTGAGCATTCGCTGATAGGCCGGCATCTGATACTGCCAGCCCTGATCGGAATGCAGTACGGGTCGATCCTTCGGGCCGAGGCGGCGGAACGCCTTCTTCAGCATATTCCTCACCATCTCAAAGGCGGGCCTGCGGGCAGTCTCGTAGGCGATGATCTCGCCGTTGTACAGGTCCAGCACCGGGGAAAGGTAGAGCTTCTCGCCGGCCACGTTGAACTCGGTCACGTCGGTTACCCACTTCCGATTCGCGCGTTTGGCGTGGAATCGCCGTTGCAGAACGTTGGGCGCGACACGACCCACCATGCCCTTGTAGGATCGGTATTTCTTCGGCCGGACCAACGACTTCAATCCCATCTCGTGCATGAGCCGCTGAACCGTCTTGTGGTTGACGACCGTACCGGTTTGCCGGATCGCCGCTGTGATGCGGCGGTAGCCATAACGACCCATGTGTCGGGCGAAGAGTTCGCGAATGCGCGTTTTCAGCTCCGCATACTTGTCCTGCGCCTGGAGCACTGCCTGCTGGTAGTAGAAGGTGCTGCGCGCCAGCCCCGCCACCCTCAGCAAACCGGACAATGGGTACTGCTGCCTCAGCTCAAGCACTATTTGCGCCTTTTGGGTTGCGCAGATGTCTTGCTCGCTTGAACCAAGGCTTCGAGCTTTTTTAGGTACGCGTTCTCCATGCGCAGGTAGTTCAACTCTTCAAGGAGTTCCTCGCGTGTGCGCGTACGGTCGTCTGAAGACCGCGATGGCTTTGTCTTGGGAGTCCGTTGTGGCATCTTGCTGGGCCGCCGCCCCTTAGGCCGAGGCGTCAGAGCTTCTAAACCCCCAGCATCATACTGGCGTTCCCACACACCAATGGCGCCGATATTGCGAATGTCGTACAGTGCCGCCACTTCCCGATGCGACAAGCCTTGGCGGCGCATCCGCTCAAGCACCGAGAGCTTGAACTCGGCGCTGTAGGTCTTGTACCTGCGCCTCAGGCTGGCTTCACCGTGCAGCCGATAGGCTGCCACCCAGCGTCGCACCGTCCCGTCGTCTATTCCATGGCGCTTGGCAAGCGCACCAGCTCCTACCTGCCCGCGCAGATATTCCTTGATGACCGACAGTCTGAACTGCTCGGTGTACCTATACATGAAAACACCCCAAAAGTTGGTGTCCAACTTTTGGGGTGCAGTTCACAAAGAGCGGCTTTTCCAGCTTCACTGACCTCCGGTCCGTCCCAAGCTCAGTCATCCAGCAACGACAAATCCCGCACCGCGCCCTTGTCCGCCGACATCACCAGCTTGGCATATGCCTTCAGCGCCGCCGACACCTTGCGCGGGCGCGGCTTGGCTGGCTTCCAGCCCTTGGCGTTCTGTGCTTCGCGGCGGCGTGCCAGTTCCTCGTCGGAGACCAGCACGTTGATGGTTCGGTTGGGGATGTCGATGCGGATCTTGTCGCCGTCTTGCACCAGGCCGATGGCGCCGCCAGCTGCCGCCTCGGGCGAGCAGTGGCCGATCGACAGGCCCGAGGTGCCGCCGGAGAAGCGGCCGTCGGTCAGCAGCGCGCAGGCCTTGCCCAGGCCCTTGGACTTGATGTAGCTGGTGGGGTAGAGCATCTCCTGCATGCCGGGGCCGCCCTTCGGGCCTTCGTAGCGCACGATCACCACGTCGCCGGCCTTGACCTTGTCATTGAGGATGTTGTCGACCGCTTCGTCCTGCGATTCGGTGACGTGGGCAGTGCCCTCGAACACCAGGATGCTCTCGTCGACGCCGGCGGTCTTCACCACGCAGCCGTCGAGCGCGATGTTGCCGGTCAGCACCGCCAGGCCGCCTTCCTTCGAGAAGGCGTGCTCGTAGGAGCGGATGCAGCCTTCGGCGCGGTCCAGGTCCAGGCTGGGCCAGCGCGTGTTCTGGCTGAATGCCACCTGGGTAGGAATGCCGGCCGGGCCGGCCAGGTAGAACTGTTTGACGGCCTCATCCTGGGTGCGGGTAATGTCCCACTGCGCCAGGGCATCCTTCAGCGTAGGAGCGTGCACCGTCGGCACGTCGGTGTGCAGCTTGCCGGCGCGCTCCAGCTCGCCCAGGATGGCCATGATGCCGCCGGCGCGGTGCACATCCTCGATGTGGTACTTGTTGGTGTTGGGCGCAACCTTGCACAACTGCGGTACGACGCGCGACAGGCGGTCGATGTCGGTCATGTCGAAGTCGATTTCCGCCTCGCGCGCGATCGCCAGCAGGTGCAGGATGGTGTTGGTGGAGCCGCCCATGGCGATGTCCAGCGTCATGGCGTTCTCGAACGCCTTGAAGCCCACCGAGCGCGGCAGCACGCGGGCGTCTTCCTGCTCGTAGTACTGGCGCGCCAGTTCGACGATGCGACGGCCGGCGCGCTTGAACAGCTGCTCGCGGTCAGCGTGCGTGGCCACCACCGTGCCGTTGCCGGGCAGCGACAGGCCCAGCGCTTCGGTCAGGCAGTTCATGGAATTGGCGGTGAACATGCCCGAGCACGAGCCGCAGGTCGGGCAGGCGGAACGCTCCACCTCGGCCACGTCGGCATCCGAATACGCGCTGTCGGCGGCGATCACCATGGCGTCGACCAGGTCCAGCTTCTTGAACTCCAGGGCCTTGGTGACGGGGTTGGCCAGACGCGTCTTGCCGGCTTCCATCGGCCCGCCGGAAACGAAGATCACCGGGATGTTCAGGCGCATCGCGGCCATCAGCATGCCGGGGGTGATCTTGTCGCAGTTGGAGATGCACACCATGGCATCGGCGCAGTGCGCGTTGACCATGTATTCGACCGAGTCGGCGATGATGTCGCGGCTGGGCAGCGAATACAGCATGCCGTCATGGCCCATGGCGATGCCGTCGTCGACCGCGATGGTGTTGAACTCCTTGGCCACGCCGCCCGCGGCCTCGATCTCGCGCGCGACCAGCTGGCCCAGGTCCTTCAGGTGCACGTGCCCCGGCACGAACTGCGTGAAGGAATTGACCACGGCGATGATGGGCTTGGAGAAATCTTCGTCTTTCATGCCGGTGGCGCGCCACAGCGAGCGCGCCCCCGCCATGTTGCGGCCGGCGGTGGAGGTTTTGGAACGGTATGTGGGCATGGTCTTGCTTTTAGAAGTATCGCGGGTAGGAAGCGGGCCGCGGGAATAAGGGCCCTGGCATGCCCGTGCGATCAACCTCTTGAGCTGCGCCGTGGGCAAAGCCGCAATTATCCCACACCCGGCCGGGCGGGATATCCCGCCGGCACGGCGCCGGCGGAGCCCGCAGAGTCCGCCGCAATGTTCGGGCGGCCACCATGGGCGCGCGGCGGCGGCCCCCGATGCCCTTGCGCGATTGCCGTTTCGGGGAAATGCTTGCGCTTATGTCACCTGCGCGGAGCAACGTCATGGATACATCAAGCGAACTGCAAGCCACCGTGGACGCCCTGGCACAAGCGGGCAAGGGCCTGCTGGCCGCCGACGAGAGCGGCCCGACCATTGCCAAGCGCTTCGAGCGCATCGGCGTGGAATCGAGCGAGGAAAACCGCCGCGCGTGGCGTAACCTGCTCCTGGGCACGCCTGGCCTGGGCGAGTACATCAGCGGCGTGATCCTGTACGAGGAAACGCTGGGCCAGCGCGCCGACGACGGCACACCGCTGCCGGAACTGGCCGCGCGCCAGGGCATCGTGCCGGGCATCAAGGTCGACAAGGGCAAGATCGCGCTGGCGCTCGCGCCCGGCGACGAAATCACCGAAGGCCTCGACGGGCTGGGCAAGCGTCTGGCCGGCTACCGGCAACAGGGCGCGCGCTTTGCCAAGTGGCGCGCGGTCTACAACGTGTCCGACACCCTGCCCGGGCTCGCCGCGGTGCAGGCCAATGCCGAGGCGCTGGCGCGCTACGCGGCGATCTGCCAGCAGGCCGGCGTGGTGCCGATTGTCGAACCGGAAGTACTGATGGATGGCGCCCACACCATGGCCCGTTGCGCCCAGGTGACCGAGGCCGTGCTGCACGAAGTGTTCCATGCCCTGCACCGCCACGGCGTGGCGCTGGAACACATGCTGCTCAAGCCCAGCATGGTGCTGCCCGGCAAGGATGCCGGCCATGCGCCACCGTCTGAAGTCGCCATGCAGACCGTGCAGGTGCTCAAGCGGACCGTGCCGGCGGCGGTCCCCGGCATTTTCTTCCTCTCCGGCGGACAAACCCCGGCCGAGGCCACCGTCAATCTCGACGCCATGAACCGGCTGGGCCCGCTGCCGTGGCGGCTGTCGTTCTCTTATGGGCGCGCGCTGCAGGAGCCGCCGCTGCTGGCCTGGCGCGGCGACGCTGCCAACGCCGCGCAAGCGCAACAGGCATTGCTGCTGCGCTCCAGGCTGAATGGCCTGGCTTGCGTGGGGAAATATGAGGCGGCGCTCGAGGGGGCGGCCGGCTGAGCAGGCACGATGCGCCTATGCCGATGGGCATAGGCGCCATGCCGCCCACCCTGCGCGCAGCAGTAATATGAGCGTCCGCTTCCCAACTGAAATACCGCAATGCAAATACTGGTTGACGCAGACGCCTGCCCGGTTGTCGTGAAGGAAATCTTGTATCGGGCCGCGCAGCGTGTTGAAGTGTGCGTCACGCTGGTAGCGAACAAGTATCTGCGCACGCCGCCGTCCCGCTTTATCAAGGCACTGCAAGTGCCGGCGGGTTTCGATGCCGCCGATGACCGTATCGTCGAACTTGTCAGCAGCGGTGACCTCGTGATTACGGCGGACATACCTCTTGCAGCCGCGGCCCTTGACAAGGGCGCTTGCGTGCTCGATCCGCGAGGCATCTGGTTTAGCCTGGAGAATATCCAGGAGCGCCTGACGATGCGTGAGGTGATGGAGCAGCTCCGCAGTTCGGGCATCGATACCGGCGGCCCGGCGCCGTACGCCGCACAGGATGGCAAGGCGTTCGCTGGCCAATTGGATCGATTCCTTACAAGCCGTGCGTTGCCAGGTGCGGCCTGCTGAAGCGTGCCATCCCCCAGGAATGCGATATGCGCCTCCGGCCAAGGGGGGTTGTTACCTTTCTACGCAGCCCGGTGCCGCCGGACGTGAAGCTGTCCATCGAGCGTGACGGCGCAAGCATCGTCAAGGCTAAAGCCACGGGCAACATCAGTTCAAGGCCCGTCTCCGGATACAGCCACTGCCCTTCCATCTCCCTGCGGTCAGAACGAAAGGAACCACGATGATCACCGGACACGTCTTCATTGCCACCAGTCTTGACGGGTTTATCGCCCGGCCCGATGGCGACATCGGCTGGCTTCTGGAGCGGGATGATCCGGCCGAAGACCACGGCTACACCGACTTCATCGCCGACAAGGACGCGATCGTGATGGGCCGGGGCAGCTACGAAAAAATCGTCACGATGGGCGAATGGGCTTACGACCGCCCGGTGCTGGTGCTGTCCCGGCAACTGGCCGGCAAGCCGGTGCCCGAGCCGTTGCAGGGCAAGGTGCGGTTCTTGGATGCCACGCCGGCGGACGCGCTAGCGCAACTGGAGGCGGAAGGCGCGCAACGCGTCTATGTCGATGGCGGCCAGCTGGTTCAATCGTTCCTTCGCGAAGGCTTGATTGCCGACATGGTGATCACCACTGTGCCCGTGTTGATCGGGGCAGGCCGGACATTGTTCGGCGCGCTGCCGTGCGACGTGAGCCTGGTGCTGGAATCGAGCCGTCACTTCCCGTCGGGGCTGGTGCAGTCGTCTTACCGGGTGCTGCGCTGAGCCCCGCTGAAGCGGCTGGCGCCGGCGATTCGGCGGCAGAGCAATTATTTGCAAATTCCGCAATAATACATCCGCGTTGCGCATTAAGAATTTACTTAATTCACACTTAAAAATCCCATAGTTGCGGACGCAACGCGGCTCGTTTATGCTCCCGGCTGCACGCTACACACCAATTTGGTGCGTTTTTTTTGCTGGAAAAGGTGAGTGCGAAATGCATGTTCAGAAAGCACGCCTTTCGGTTCACTTACATTTGTTTACAGTTGACTTGTCCTTTTTCTAATTGTTGCAGCTATCATCGCGTCGCGAGTGATGTATTGGACATAATGCATTAAGACATAGTTGTAACGACGTGGCGAGTTATGGCTGTGACAAGCGATGGACTCGGCAAAACGATATCCCCGCAGTGCTCTCCAGACAGGCCCCGGGCAAGCGCCGCAGAGCGCCATGCGTCCGGTCTGTATTGCATCGACAAGGAAACCTACAATGCTTGCGCCCCCCCGCATTCCTGGCCACTCGTCCGCCCGCGGTCTGGCCGCCCTCGTGCTCGCCATGGTCACCGCGCTTGCCGCGGCAACCACCGATGCGCGGGCACAGTCGACCGCACCAGCCGGCCAGCCACGGCCCGCGGTCACTGTCTTCCAGGGTCAAGCCGCACAGCTCGGTGTGAAATCCTGCGCCGGCCTGATCGCGCAACTCGGCGACAGCCTGACGCAGGGCGCCCGCTTCACCGCCAACACCCAGGCCCAGAAAAACGCCCCTAACGACCACGCCGTGCAGGCCGTGGCCGGCCTGGCTTATGACGCGCCCGGCTACCAGGGCAAGGCGGCGGGCATCGTGTTCACCGCACCGACGCGCACCGGTTGCGAAGGCAACCTGGTACGCGTGGCGCCCTTCACGCAGTCATGCCGGGACGTCGTGCGCCTGCTGCCCAAAGGCAGCGCGCTGACCGCGGATCTTTCCGGAACGCCGCTCTACACGCTGGGCGGCAACCAGGGTCAGGCACTGCTGGTTCCCAGCGGCTCCGCCTGCGTCGTCGTCACCGTTGCAAGCGCCATGGCCAGCCAATAGCGCTGACCGGGTAGCCGCCACCGGCACACCGCACCGGCCGGTCCAGGCCGGGCGTCTTTACGTTTGAGAGGAATCGATCTCCGGCTTCGTGCCGGAGCGGGGGGCTTTTGTCCGCGTTTTCTGGCGCGGACCGGAGCCGGTCGTCGTTGGCGAACACATCTAAGGAGCGCGTCGCCATGCAGCAAACCAAGAAAATGTCCCGGGCCGAGGCCTGCAGGACACATGACAACACCTTGCCTGCAGTTTCTGGGGTCTCGGGCATGCACGCATCGCAGCGGCGGCGTATCTTTGCCGCACTGCGCCGCGCGCATCGGGTGCTGGGGATGAAGCGGGATGGGCTTGGCCTCGGGGTCGGCCTGAACGGCTCGGTGGTGGGGTCGATGACCGCCAACGGGGTCGCGGTGTCGCGACAGTCGGGGGCCACGCGCATGGCCGGCGGATGGCTGGCCTCCGGCGGGCTCGCCGCCCTGGCCTCGCCGTTGGCGCTGGCACTCGGACTTGCCGCCCTGCCGCAGGCGGCCAGCGCCCAGAACTACCAAGCCGGCACGGGCGCCGTCGCAACCGGCGGTGGCGGCACCGCGGTCGGCACCAACGCCTCGGCAACCGCCTCCGGCGGCGGCGCACCCATCGCCATCGGCGCCAACTCCGATGCAAACTCGACGGGTGCGGGCTCACCGATCGCAATCGGCACCGGTGCCAATGCCAGCGGCACCGCGCCGGCCGGCAACAGCTTTGAAGCGATTGCCATCGGCACCGCCGCGCAGGCCACCGGAGCGTGGTCCACGTCGGTCGGCAATGTCGCGACAGCTACCGGAACCGGCGCCAGTGCGTTTGGCACTGCGGCTGCGGCGTCCGGAAACCAATCGACGGCGGTTGGCAACGGCGCAACCGCGTCAGCTGCCGGGACCATTGCCATGGGCTACGTTGCCAACGCGACGCAGGCGCAGGCCATTGCGATTGGCTACCAGTCCAACGCGACCAGCCAGAATGCGCTGGCGCTCGGCCCTTCCGCCAACGCCAGCGCCGATTCGGCGTCGGCACTTGGCCGCGCCGCCGCAGCTTCCGGCATCGCCGCGACGGCACTGGGCAACCTGGCCCAGGCACAGTCGGATTATTCGCTCGCCATCGGCTCGGGCGCCGTAGCGGCCGGACAGGCTGCCGTTGCCCTTGGCCAGGGCGCGGGCGCCGGCTCGACCGCGGGCAACGCCAACTCCATCGCGCTGGGCCTTGGCACCGGGGCGCTGGTAAGCGGCGCACAGAATACCGCCATCGGCGGCGGCATCGCCGGTGCCATGCGCGGTGCCGGCTCCGGCGTCTCGGGCGCGCGCAACGTCGCCATGGGCAGCGGCGACGGCAATGTCGCCTACGACGGCACCGTGGACGCAGCCGCAGGCAGCCTGGTGAGCGGCAACGACAACGTTGCCATCGGCACCAACGCCGGCATTGGGGTCACCGCGAACTCGACGACTTCGATCGGCTATAACGCCATGGCCACAGGCATGAACGCCACCGCGCTTGGCGCGGGCGCGACCGCCAGCGGGCTGAACGCCGTCTATCTCGGCGCACGCACCATGCCGGGCACCGGTGCCATCGCGCAAGGCGCCATTGGCGTCGGCACCGACGTCACCGCGTCGCAGACCGATGCCATTGCGATGGGCCGTCAAAGCCGGGCAAGCGGTGTCAGCGCGATCGCATTGGGCAGCCTGGCGGTCGCGGATGCGGCGGACGCCGTGGCCATCGGCAACGGCTCGACCGCCACCGGCGGCAAGGCGGTGTCGATCGGCTCCGGCAACTTTGCGTCCGGCAATGGCGCGGTCGCCATCGGCGATCCGAACACCGCCACCGGCGACGGTGCCGTTGCGCAGGGCATGGACAACACCGCCACCGGCAATGGATCGGTCGCGCTCGGCAACACCAACATGGTCGGTGGCGGCGGCCAGGCGGTCAGCACCGCCGGCGCTGCCGCGCAGGGCGCCGTCGGCATCGGCTACCAGAACACGGTGGTCGGCCAGGGCAGCGTCGCGATCGGCAGCACCAGCCGCGCGCTCGGTGCCGGCGCGGTGGCATTTGGCGATACCGCTGTGGCAAACAACGCCGGCGACGTCGCCCTCGGTTCCGGATCGGTGAGCGCCGCGGCCGTGCCGACGGCGAACACGGTAATCCGCGGCACGACCTACACCTTCGCCGGCGTCAATCCGACCAGCGTGGTCTCGGTCGGGGCCGCAGGCGCGGAGCGCCAGATCCAGAACGTTGCCGCAGGCCGCATCAGCAATACGTCGACCGATGCAATCAACGGTTCGCAGCTGTATGCCGTGCAGCAGTCGCTGCAATCGGCGGTCGCCGGTACCGCGCCGCACTACTACAGCGTCAACGACAACGGCACGATCGGCGCGAACTACAACAACGATGGCGCCACCGGGCGCTTCTCGGTTGCGGCTGGCGTCGGTGCCACGGCCGCCGGAATCCAGGGTACGGCGGCGGGCTATCTTGCCAACGCCAGCGGCCTGGAGAGCACGGCCATCGGCTATGCCAGCACCGCCAGCGCGGTCAACGCCACGGCCATCGGCAACCAGGTGATCGCCGCCGCCAGCGGCAGCATCGCGATCGGGACCAACAACACCGCACTGCCCCACGTCGACGCGGCTTCGACCAATGGCATTTCGATCGGCTTCTGGTCGACGGTCAACAACGCGCCGTCCGGCATCGCCCTGGGCGACCGCGCCGCGGCTGCCGGCGCGAACACCACCGCTGTCGGCGCCAATGCGGCGGCAACCAATACCGGCGCGACGGCATTCGGCTCGGGCGCGACGGCCGGCAACGTTCAGACGCTGGCTGTCGGTCAGAACGCAACGGCAACCGGGCCGGAATCTTCGGCTTTCGGCTACAACGCCGCCTCGGCCGGATCCAACTCGGTCGCGCTCGGCTCCGCCAGCAGCGCCGCCGGCAACACCACCATGGCGATCGGCGCAAATGCCAGCGCGTCCAACTACGCGACCATTGCGATGGGGCTGGACGCGCTGTCGGACGGCAACAGCACGGTCGCAATCGGCCGTGGTGCGCAGTCGCATAATTTCCAGAGCGTCGCACTGGGCGCGGATAGCCAGGCCGACACCGGCGGCACTGCAGTCGGCGGCGTAAGCGTTGCCACCGGCGTCAATGCGACGGCGCTTGGCCGGTCGAGCGCCGCGACGGGAAGCGGTGCGCTGGCCGCGGGCGTATTGGCCAACGCCTCGGCAGATGGCGCAGTGGCCATGGGCAGCAGTTCCGCGGCGAGCGCGCTCAACAGCATCGCGGTGGGTAGCGGCGCGGTCGCCAATGCCGAAGATGCGGTAGCCATGGGCACCAACGCCGTGGCAACAGGCGGCAAGGCAGTCTCCATCGGATCGAACAACGTCGCCTACGGCAATGGCGCGGTCGCGATTGGCGATCCGAGCTACGCCAGCGGCACGGGCGCCTTCGTCGGCGGTGCGAACAACATCGCCAACGCCGACGGCAGCGCGAGCGCGACGGCCGGCAACGCTGCCAATGGCGCAGTGGCGATCGGTAATGCCAACACCGCGATCGGCCAAGGCTCCGTCGCATTGGGCAACGGCTCGCGTGCCGCGGCAGCGGGTGCGCTGGCCTTCGGCGATACCGCAACGGCGAGCAATGCCGGCGATGTGGCGCTCGGCTCGGGGTCTGTCACATCGGCAGCCGTCGGCACACCCGGCGCCACCATCGGCGGCAACAGCTACACCTTCGCCGGTGCCACGCCGGCTTCGACCGTCAGCGTTGGTGCCCCGGGCGCGGAGCGCACCATCACCAATGTCGCCGCGGGCCGCCTGAGCGGCACGTCGACCGACGCGGTGAACGGTTCGCAGCTGTATGCGACCAACACCCAGGTCGACCAGAACACCGCGAACATCGCCACCAACACCACCAACATCGCGGATCTCGATACGCAGCTGACCAACATCAACAACGGTGCCGGCATCAAGTACTTCCACGCCAACTCGGCACTGCCGGACAGCCAGGCGCTCGGCGCCAACTCCGTCGCGATCGGGCCGAATGCGGTGTCAAACAACGCCGGCGACATCGCACTGGGTTCTGGCTCGACCACGGCCGCGGCAGTCGGCACGCCCGGCGCAACCATTGGCGGCACCGCCTACACCTTCGCCGGCGCAACGCCGGCCAGCACGGTCAGCGTCGGCGCGGCCGGCGCGGAGCGCACCATCACCAATGTCGCCGCGGGCCGCCTGAGCGGTACCTCGACCGACGCTGTGAACGGTTCGCAACTGTTTGCCACCAACACCAAGGTGACGCAGAACACCACCGACATCGCCAACCTGAGCACCACCGTCGGCGATATCAACAACGGTGCGGGCATCAAGTACTTCCACGCCAACTCGACGTTGCCGGACAGCCAGGCGCTGGGCACGGACTCGGTCGCGATCGGGCCGAACGCCGTGGCCAACAACGCCGGCGATATCGCGCTGGGTGCGGGCTCAACCACCGCGGCGGCGGTCGGTACGGCGGGCGCCACCATCGGCGGCAACAGCTACACCTTCGCCGGTGCCACGCCGGCTTCGACGGTAAGCGTTGGAGCCCCGGGCGCGGAGCGCACCATCACCAACGTCGCCGCGGGCCGCCTGAGCGGCACGTCGACCGACGCGGTGAACGGTTCGCAGCTGTATGCGACCAACACCCAGGTCGACCAGAACACCGCGAACATCGCCACCAACACCACCAATATCGCCAACCTGAGCACCACCATCGGCGATATCAACAACGGTGCCGGCATCAAGTACTTCCACGCCAACTCGGCACTGCCGGACAGCCAGGCACTGGGCGCCGACTCGGTCGCGATCGGCCCGAATGCGGTGGCCAACAACGCCGGCGATATCGCGCTGGGCGCGGGCTCGGTCACCGCGGCGGCGGTCGGCACGGGCGGCATGACGCTCGCCGGCAACGCCTACACCTTCGCCGGCGCAACGCCGTCCAGCACGGTCAGCATCGGCGCGGTGGGCGCGGAGCGCACCATCACCAATGTCGCCGCGGGTCGCCTGAGCGCGACCTCCACCGATGCGATCAACGGTTCGCAGCTCTATGCCACCAACCAGGCGATCGGACAGGTGGCGCAGCAGGCCGGCGCCACCAACGAACGCGCGCTGAAGTACGACTGGAACGACGCCAACGGCAATGGCCAGATCGACCCGGGCGAGGTGAACTACAACTCGGCCACGCTCGCCGGCGCCGGCGGCACGACCATCTCGAACCTGGCCGATGGCGCGGTCAACGCAACCTCGACCGAGGCCATCAACGGCTCGCAGTTGTACGCCGTCAGCAGCAGCATCACCAACCACCTCGGCGGCGGCGCGGTCGTGAACCCGGATGGCACCATCACCGGTCCGGTCTACAACATCCAGGGCGGCAGCTACACCACCGTCTCGGATGCGTTCACCGCGGTCGACGGCAGCATCACCAATCTCAACACCGCCATCGATAACATCAGCAACGGCGGCGGCATCAAGTATTTCCACGCCAACTCGACCCTGCCCGACAGCCAGGCGCTCGGCACCGACAGCATCGCGGTCGGGCCGGCGGCGGTGGCCAACAACGCCAACAGCATCGCGATGGGCAACAACGCCATCGCCGGCGTCGATGGCGGCGTGGCGCTCGGTGCCGGCTCGGTGTCGAACCGCGCGCTGGCACCGGCGAGCGGCAACATCGTCGCCGGTACCGGCCTGGTGCCCTACAACACCAGCGACGTCACGCTGCTGGGCGCGGTGGCGGTTGGCAACGCGGCGACCAACAGCCTGCGCCAGATCACCAACGTGGCTGACGGCATCGAGGCCCACGATGCGGTGACGATCCGCCAGCTGCAGGGCGCGATCGGCTCGGTCTCGGCCACTGGCACGCGCTACTTCCACGCGAACTCGACCGCGGTCGATTCGCTGGCCGCGGGCCAGGAATCGATTGCCGTGGGCCCGACCACGGTCGTCAACGGCGACAACGGCATCGGCATCGGCAACGGCGCGCTGGTCGAGATGACGGCCCCTGGCGGCACGGCCATCGGCCAGAACGCGCTGGTATCGCAAGCCGACGGCGTCGCGCTGGGCACCAACGCGCAGGCGCAGGGGATCCAGTCGCTGGCGTTCGGCGCCGGCTCGCAGGCGCTGTTTGCCAACAGCGTGGCGCTGGGCGCGGGCTCGGTCACCACGGTGGGCGCGCGCACCGGCTATGTCGGCTACGGTGTCGGCGGCGGGCAGAACTCGGTGGGTGAAATCTCGGTCGGCACCGCCGCCGGACAGCGGCAGATCACCAACGTCGCGGCCGGCTCGGCGCCCACCGACGCGGTCAATGTCAGCCAGCTGAACCAGGTGGCGCAGAACACCGCCAGCTCGCTCGGCGGCGGGGCCTCGTACGATGCGAACACCGGCAGCTATACCGCGCCGACGTATTCGGTCGGCGGCGGCACCTACCACAACGTCGGCGACGCACTGGCCGCGCAGAACACCATCGTGACCAACCAGGGCAGCAGCCTGGCCAACCACCTTGGCGGCGGCACCACCTACGATCCGTCCACCGGCAATCTCGGCGGCGGCTTCACGGTCAACGGCAAGACCTACGCCAACGTCGCCGACGCCATCGGCGATACCGCCGGACAGGTCGGCAACTCGATCCAGTACGACAACTCGGATCGCTCGCAGATCACGCTGGGCGGCAGCAACGGCACCAAGGTCACCAACGTTGCGGCCGGCAACGTCAGCCAGAACTCGACCGATGCCGTCAACGGTTCGCAGCTGCATGCCACCAACACCACGGTCAACAACCTGGTCGAAGGCAAGGTCGGCATCGTCAAGCAGGAGAACAGCAGCGCGCCGATCACGGTGGGCGGCGACACCGGCGGCACCAGCATCAGCGTCGCCGGCACGGGTGGCGATCGCCAGATCACCGGCGTCGCCGAAGGCCGCGCGCCGACGGATGCCGTCAACGTCAGCCAGCTGAACCGGGTCAGCGAGGGCATCGACCAGAAGCTCGCCGGCATGGACAGCCGCGTGCGTGCCACCGAGAACCGCTCCAACGCGGGCATCGCCTCGGCGATGGCCATGGCCAGCCTGCCGCAGGCATACCTGCCGAGCAAGAGCATGCTCGCCATCGGCACCGCCACGTTCAATGGCGAGACCGGCTACGCGTTGGGCCTGTCGCGGGTCTCGGAGAACGGCTCGTGGGTGATGAAGGCTTCCGGCGCGGCCACCTCGCGCGGCGATTATGGCGGCGCCGTGGGCATGGGCTATCAGTGGTAAGCCGCGCGGATCCGTCCGTGCAGCAGGCGGCGCCGGCACGACCGCGGCGCCCGTCTGCCCGCTTCAGAACATCAAGGAACTCGACACCATGTATGCATCGATCAAACATCACGCGGCGCCATGCGCTGCCCTGCTGCTGGCGCTGGCATTGTCCGGCTGCGGCAATCTCAGCAAGATCGACGACCGCGGCGCCAGCGCGGCGCCGGTCTGGCCGGAGATGACCGACACCACCATGACGCTGCGCGAAGGGATCTATCCCGATCCCGCCAAACTGGCGCTGGTCAAGCCCGGCATGACCAAGGACCAGCTGTACCACCTGCTGGGCCGGCCGCATTTCCTGGAAGGCTTCTTCTTCGTGCGGGAATGGGACTATCTGTTCCGCCTGCAGACGCCTGCCGGCGACAAGGCGTGCCAATACAAGATCCTGTTCGACAAGGACGTGCTGGCGCAGCAGTTCCTGTGGCGCGAGCAGGACTGCGAGGAAGCGGCCAGGGCTGTGACCGGGAAGGGAAAAGCCTGATGTAGTTGTGCTTGCCGCGAAGGCCGGAAGGTGGCGTGCTCCGGCCTTCGCGGTGCCCCGGACCGGGTCCTCCCCTGCTCCCGCGATGGCCTGCGTGACCGCATGCCGGGGCTGATGTCGGGGACCACGCCCCGGGGGTGCCCTGAATGCGAAAATGGCCGTTCCATGTCATTCGCGGGTATCGCGTCCGCGCACGCAGAAGGGATCACGGCAATGCAACTCGACGCGTATGACCGCAAGCTGTTGCGGCTTCGCAATTGGATTGCCCGCCCAGGTGAATTTGCAGGTCGCACCGGCTCTCGGCTATCACCTGCCGAGTGACGGACCATCATCCTCGATCTGAAGGACACCGAGATCGATGCAAAAATAGCTGGCCTACATAGACGTCGACGGATGATCCCAAAAGGTCGGCCGCGGAGCTGAGGTGCTTCTCCAGATCACTCACGAAATCGGAGGTCATGACGTCCTCCTTGTCGGCCTTCCGGATCGCAGCTTGTCCGCTCACTGATGCGTGCGCCAGCGCCCAATAGAAGCCGGCTGGATTGATACCCCTTTTGAATCCGCTTGGCTGGCCAACTTCCACTCGTTGCCCAATTCTCGCCACATCAAGAGGGTATTTCGTGCTTCGCCGACATTGCAGAACTCGTTCTAGCGTTGCACAACTCTGTTCCGACACGACACCCTGCGTATGTGCAACATAGTGAGTCACGGATTGAGTGTCAAATCCGCCCTCCCGCTACTATGGGTCGTTGTGTGACAGTCCCATGCAGTATTTATCCCTCCATGAGCATACGGTGGTCAGCCTAGATGGCTCATTACGACTTTTCTGATCGTCGACATTGAAGTGTGTCAAACGGTCATCGCTATGGTCTGTGTGGGCAACAACAATCGCTGGCTCATCTGTTAGGCACCCCGGGACGATAGCGTCGACAGCGTTGGCCCGCGATAGGCCAACGTTGGCAAACTGGCGCTTACCCGTCGGCACTGGCTTTTACACCAGAAAGGCCAGCTAGGACGGGCAGAGATCAGTCACACCCGAGGCCGTGCTCTACACGCCCGGTGTCATGCAGTCCGGCGTCGGTTCCTTACCAATGATTCTGCAAGCCCGAACTACCCATTCTCTTGGACATAGTCTTACGACACGAATGTACCCCTAAACTGCGAAGGCCGCACCTGTCAAGGTAACGGTGCAGATCGGGATGGGCAAGGCCTTCGCGAGTAAATACGTACCAAAGAGCAAAGTGAATCTAGGAATATCCCCGCCGGCAGATACGACGCGCAAGGATTAGATGCTTTCAAAGCTTGGGACGCCTTCTTCGGGAAGTTCCAATATCAGACCACGTTCGCGCAACTCTGCCGTCACCAGCGGGGAGAGTTGAGACAAAAGTGGCTCTGGTTGCTTCGCGAACCACTCGCGTACCTGCTCGGGTGTCAAGGATGAGTCCGTGATGAGCGATGCAAGCGCAGCTGCCGTGATACGCGATAGGCCAAACTCAACCAACGACCGTCCTGTGTTAGTGGACACGCCCAACTCGAGCGCCAGCGAGAAGTCGTAGACTTGATTCGCTAGGTCTTCCATACCTTCCTGCTTCAAAGCGAATTTCAACAGGTCGACATAAGCCTTTGCCCACTGAACGAGCGTGAACCGTATTGTCTTCTCGATAAGGGCAAACATATCCCGAATGGCGCCATCAATCACTGCCTGGGAAGGCGCTTTCCTTCCCGATTTCTGTGCCATGCCGTGCTTGTACTTTACCGCCTCTGCTACGAGCCTCGTCAAGGGCTCGCCGCGCATCCATTTCAGCGCTGTCGCGGTTACGTGGTTGACGAAACCTCGAGTCCTCTTCGCCTCCTCGCCAGTAAGGTTTAGGCCGCCCAGGTGTTTGTAGAGGCGACGAAATATGCTGTTGTACACCTTGTAAGCGTCACCAGAAGGGTTTACGGGCATCAGCTTGGAAAACTCACGTTTTCGAATGCCATCCACGAGCCTCTTGTGTAGGCTTGCGAGCGCGACAGGGTCCAGCATCCAACTCGTCGTCAAAACAGCTTCAGGTAACTCGAGACTCTTCAGTGCACTGCTCGCCAGCAAGCTAAGATTGGATTTCTGTTCGGCGGAAAGACCCATGCTCGAACGGTTCAGGAGGGTATCCAGGGTACCTTGCGAAGAGCGGAAAAGAATCAGACCGGCTGCTGCAGTTACCTTCCCTGCATCGGTGTGCCCGCGTTCGCTCAACGGAGCCTTCAGCGTTGCGGCTCCCAGCAATCTGGCCACTGCATCGAAGTCACCTTCCACCGTTTCTTTGAAGGCAGCCTTCATCGCAAAAGGCTTACGCTCGGTGAGCGGCTGCGTCTCCCAATTCTCGTAGTTGACCAGGAACACGTTACCGACCACCTCCTCCCCGAGACGGCCCGCACGTCCTGCAAAATTCCAGAGGTCGGCTTCATCAAGAGGCTCTCCTCGTCCGCGAGTTGGCGTATCAATGAAGACATTCCGTGCAGGCAGATTGACACCTTGAAACAAGGTGGTGGTACAACAAAGGTAGTCTAATTCACCGCCTCTGAAAGCAGCTTCAATCCCCTCACGTAGCAGGCTTGGCATATTTCCGTAGTGAAATGCCACGCCTTGGCGAACGTATTTCGCCAGCGAATACTGCTTGTGAATATGCTGCTCAATAAACTTCGCGAGGTCATTCAAGACTTTCGAACCAACGTGCGGACGATTGAGTGCAAGAAGCTCCGTCAAATCTTCAGCATTCTTCGGACCGGTCGCATACACAAGGGACCGTCCAGAGGCCCCGAGTTCTTGTGCAACTGCCGCCAGTTTCGTGTCTTCGCTGAGCGCGAATCCTCGTTTGAACTGATATGACCCGATGGGCTCTAACCTTCTGGGTGTCACGAGGTCTAGCTTTACGAGATGCTCGTTGAAGTCCGAGAACCCTACGCTAATTCGATTCTGCACGACAGGAGAGAGGGTCGTCTCCTTTACCTCGACTGCGGGCAACCCAATAGTCTCCCCAATAAGACCCAGCCCGCTGGCGCCCGGAGCGAGAAACAGGAAGGTCGCCTGCGGATTCAACTCCCAAAGCTTCTCAAGAGTGTCTTGAAGAATCATCCCTCGACTATCGTCTCCGAGGGATTGCGCCTCGTCCGAAATCACAAGGTCGACCGCCCCGCGCATAATCGCAGTTGAGAGGAGGAATTGTGCTCGCTCCTGGGTCAACACGTAAATTTGCTTCGGTCGACTTTCGGGGTCTGGTACCGGAATAGTCGTGACCCTGATGTCCGCATCTATCCTCGATAGTCGCTTTTCCAGTTTCCCGTGAATCTCTGCGAGAAGCGCTCGCGTCGGAGCTACATAAATGGCAGTAAAGCGCCTAGCGGCAAGGGCCCGCTCGCACAAGTGCTCGAGAACGACAAAGGACTTGCCCGACGACGTGGGTGCCGACACCGCGGTGGCTTTTGCACCATCCAGACTTTTCCACAGCTCCAGTTGGTAGGCGGTTAGCGCTGTGTGCTTTCCCGCCATATCGACGGAGTTTATTTCCTTGAGCAACCCCTTCCGCATGTGGGTTTCAAAGCTGAGTTCTACAGGATGAAGTACCTCGAGTCTGGCGAGACCGGGGAAATTTCCGAGGTCCGACAGAATGCGGATGGATGCTTGTCGTACCGCAGGTTCAGAAGATGCAATGGAAGCGAACACAGCGATTTGCTGCGCCAGCTCCTTGCTCTCCTCATCTCTGGCGGAAGCGAAGACGCTGGCAGAATTTAGCAGTCTCGTGAGAGCTTCCGAGCCCAGCGTTGGGCCAGATATAGTTACTTCGCGAGTTTCATCAAGCAACGTGGAGCGGATGCCGACGGCTCGCAACTCGGCAAGGTCGCTCCAGAATGCCTGTTCACGGCGGATATCTTGCGCGACTTCAGTGGCGAAGGTGCTCATCGATTCATCTCCGCAAAGACACGCTTAAGTTCGTTGACGTCTGGAATGGCGAGTAAGAACACAATACAGCCGCCGAGGTCGATGCTCTTGTCGAGAGCCTGTCGAGACAAGTTCTTTCCAAACACACCGTGCTTTGCCGAGTATAGGACCTCAAAATGGTCTTCATGCATGGTAATCGGCTTGCTTCGGTCTCGAGGGAGCTTGTTCTTGTAGGCGTCCTCGTTGAATACCAGACTGCCAACATGAATGTCGCGCCGCAGAAGGTGGCTACCGTTCCCAGCATATGAATTGAAGAACGATTTCGCAGCGTCCCGTTGCGCCCCTTGCAGTGCGTCAAGATTAGACAAGTCACCAACGAGACGAAGCTCGTTCAGTCTACGGCCGTAGTCCGCTTGGTATTCCGCGACCGATTTGAGCATGTCGCGCGTTGCATCAGTTGCGTCAGGGATGACTTTCGATTCCAGGAGATAGAAAGTCACCGTCCCATCGTCATTGGCCCGCGCATGGAGCCCATCGACCCCATGCACCGGCATCTCGGAGGAAGTCTTCAGTGCCATCTTCGCGCCAATCTGCGCCGCACCAAGGAATCGCACTGCCACTACATAGGAAATCAGTTCTCCGATTTCGCCATACCTCGCCTTGTTGGCCTCACTATACTTAACGAGCAGACGAACCGCTTCGCGGCGCAGTCGCATGGCCGCTGCCGTGTCGCCTCCTGTCCTTGACTGGGAACCATCGGCATTGGCATCCTGTCGCTTGGAAAGGGGGACCACGTAGTTAACAAGCTGGTCGGTCAACAACTCAGCGAACTGATTGACTTGTGGCTCGTTCTCTCTCATCCGCAAGAACAGAAGGCGCGGAGAGTCTAGTGGCGGATTCGCCACGACTTCTTTGAGCACGTTATCGACCCCATCGATGGGGTCTAACAAGCCTTCAAAATGGTTGTCGCTCGACGCCGTCAAGAAATCTGCCTCCGCCTCGGGGATAACGCTGCCCGCACGCCATCCCCCTCACATGCCTTCTCTCTGTGAGATCATTTCGTCGGCGCGCATTTAATTATTTGTCTCAGTGAGACAGCCTTTCTTGTGGGGCAGCACACGGAGTTTTTAAGAAGCCGCGCGATGCTCGCTTCAAGCCTAGGCTCCGATTCTCAGGCATTGTGACATTTTCGGCAACGTTCTAAGGCGCAGCACCCTACCAAAGTGGGAGCACCAGGCACGGGAATGCATGGGATAAACCCGACTCGCGGTTATGAGTCGGGTGAAACTATCTGGACTAGCGGCGAGCTCGCTCTTCTGCACGCATCTGCTCCCGGATGCGCGTTGCTCTCCCTTTTCGTTCTCACGGAACTCAACCGCCCGTGCAGCCCAAATCATCTTATCTATGCGCGCTGCCACGTACTCGGGCAGCACTCGTGCGGTCCTAAACGCTGAACCGTTGTGGTCAACCCTGCAGGGCTGTACATGACTCCGCACCCTGTAGAACCGTATTTCGGCAGAAAATCGCTATCTATTCGATGCCTCGCGCTTTGCTGCCCGCAAGGCCTCTAAATCCACGACTGTACCCACGCCCCCAAACAGACCGTGCTGAGGTCGAAATCCCGCTGGCAACGAGGGGGTGGCAGATGTAGTCTGTGATGCAACGCCAGCGGCCTTCGCGTCCACCACCGTTTCACGCGACTTCTCCGCGGCAATGGCCATGCGTCGAACGCCAGCATTTGAACCAGAACGACTCGCAGTGAGCCCTGCACTTTTCTGAATTTTGGCAATCTCCTGGGCGGCCGCCTGCCCTCCAGCGCCTTTCGCTTTGCGTTTGTGCTCTATGTCGTCAACTTCCTTTCGACGCTTGCGATCCAGCCACTGAAACCGTTGCTGTTCAATCTCCACCAGGTCCGCATCTCTGCCACATCGCTGGACCGACTCTGTGGTCGGTGGAATTCTTAGCCACTGACCATCGTCGGGATGGCGCCACAACGCCGCGTTACCCCAACAGTCAGCACAGACCTTCACATACACAGGTTGGCCCATTCCGCCCATCCTGCATTCATATTCGTGCAGCGCGCGCAACGGTGGCGTGAGGATCGGATCGTGGGGGTCGATACCGTACTCCATTTGGCGTGGCAGGCAGAATCGACCGTTACGCAACCGCGTTCTTTTTAATCTTCTGTCAAAAATCGCACTGCGAATCGTGTCTTCGGTATGCGCATAGTTCTGATCGCCCCGACGGCGTTCCTGTTGGGCGCAAAATGCGTCATAGCGTGTCGGTAGTTTTCCTGCCACAAGGCCATCGCGCGTCTCCGCCCGCGGATCCGTTCTTTTGGCGCCAGCCAAATCGTTCAGTACTTCGACCACGAGCCGTTCAAAATCTCGCAATTCCATGTAGATGACTGCCTTGGCCGGACGACCCTTTCCCCTCCGCTTGACGTTTGAGTACTTCGGACCTGCCGCCGCCCGTTGCTCGATTACCAGCTTCACACACCTCTCCAGTTCTTGGGTCAGTGCCAGCTTGCCGAGAAAACCGTCCTTCACCCGTGCATTCGCGCCCTCGACGCCGCCCTTGCCTGGCGCGAAGTATGCCGGCGTCTTCGTTAAGTTCACATGCAGGGATTCCAGTGTCCAGATTTGCTGCTCCTTCGCCGCTCCCGGTCCGCAGTCGACGACTGCTCGGTCGACGTTGCCGCTCCTTAGCCATCGCGGCGCGGCGGTGAATCTCAGTTGAGCGAATCGTTGCGACTTGTCACAAAACATAGAAACCAGACAATAGGTGTAGGCCATACGATTCTCTGGCCCGATCGTCACGTACCAGCCAAGTGGATAGTCACTCCCCCTAACAATGCCGAGGATGAGTCGGGGAGAGCCGATGGAAAGGTATGCGGTTCGATTCGAGTTCGGCACCACAATTTCGACGTACGGGAACACGGTCCCATCGAGGTCCGCTATGACTTCGAGTGGATGCCCGATGTCGGTGGCTCGTCCCGTGGGCGGGGGACGCCACTCAGGCAGCAAGCCGCCCAACTCTGGCCCCAGCTCAGTGAGGATGGCTCGCATGTGGCGGGCTACCGTGTGCGGCCCAGGGATGCGACGTGCCCCGATTTGGGCGCGGGTCACGTCTCGCATGCTACCCGGCACTCCAACGTAGTCGGCGTTAAATTCGCGGACCAGTTCTCGCAAGGTCGAGAACCGTGCCCGCGCGGACTCCGGCGACCGAGCAGCGATCGAAACGATCAGCGCAACAATGCGCCCCCGCCAGAATGCGGTCATCCGATTTTCGGGCCGGTAGTGTTCGGGATCAAGAAAGTACCCTGCCGCCTTTCTTCCCGGTTTCTCCGCATGTTCAAGCAAGGACTTCGGTTTCCCCTTTGCACCGCACTCATGGTAGGTGGGCGTCATGGCGCGACGATCACCGCCATAGCGCACACATCGCCAGAACAGTCGATACAGCTGCCCCGTCACCAAATCTAACCGTCTCGCTTCCTCTTGAACGCGGCGTTTTAACCAAGTTCGATCAAAAAAAATATCTTCGTGTGCGTGATCATCAGGCGATTCCAACGCTGAATCCCGTTCACCCACCCGACCAAATAGGGGTTGAACCATTGCCCAATGCGTATCGCGCAGCGCGGCGTATTTCGCGGGTAGCGAAGCCTCCGAGGGGAATTTCGCCCGGACAGGGTCATGCACGAGATATTTGACTGAGTCACTTGAAATCAGAGCACAGGCCGGCACTGCCTGCAGCTTCTGACGCCTCGCGCGAGGATTTTGACTCATGTCGTAGAGCGCATAGCGGTCGGTCCGCTCTTGGTAGGCCACGACGCGATACGTTGTGACGCAACCAGATCGCCGTACCTCCACGCATTGGAATAACGACAACTCAGCGATCCTCATGCTGTCTCCTTAGCCTCACGCGCAGCGGTTGACTCACCTCCAGTGCATAGCCGTCATCCAGCTCCAAGTATCCCAGTACGAGTGCGGCGCCGAGTCGCGTGTAGGCAGCGTCGCGGGCTTCCAGATCTGTCGTACCGAGCCGCAATCGCCGCCCGAGTCGGAGCATCAGGCTATCCAAATCGCATGGTTTATAGCGCCGAGCGCAATGCGCAGTTGGCCGTCTCCGACGCCGACGTTCACTTTCCAGTAGCGTCCCAGCAAACTGCCACGCTTCGCTTCTCAGGGCCCGGATGTCGTGGCGTTGGACAAGGCCGTTGCAGAAGTATGCGTTGTGAATCTGCACCGCTGTAAAGGCAAACCTATCGAACAACTCGGAGGTCACGTCAAGGGCCGCGAGCATCGGTCGGACATTTCGATGGCGTTCAGCATCCATGAACAGTGCGTGCAAATGCGGTACGCCACGTCGCTGTAAAAGCTCTACGACGACCATGCGATCGATGATCTGCGGTGCGCTCTTCGTCGCCACACAGACAGGATAGTGACAGCGAATATCAATCACATAGGGCGATGCGCAGAGCAATGCATCGACAATACGCTCACTTTGCGACTGTTCCAGTAGAGGCCGTCCGCCCCGCACGTTTGCGGTGACGGAGGACAATGAGTAAGGCTTGCGTTTGGCGAAGAGTTGGTTGTCGTGCCACCGTCCCGTCAATACGTACAAACGATCCCGCTCGGGCAAAATCAATCGAGAGTCGGCCACGCAATGTCGCGCAAAGTTGCTGAGCATGATGGCGTCATGAGCGATCACGGTTTTCTCCGACAACTTGCTCCACGCGTTGCACCAGCCGTCTGTAGTATTTGAGTGTCATCCCTAATGAGAGGTCCTGCGCGTGCGCGAGTGCCGATGCCATATAGGGGTCCACACATTGTGGAAACTCCCTTGCCAACAAACGCCAACGACGACGGTTGCATTCCCCCTCCATCTCCCGATATCGATCGACGACTGTCCGACACGCAGGGTAGTCGTTGATGGAAGATACATTTAAGATATCTTTTATCAGCAACTTTATCGTGATGCGAGGTGCATGAGCATCTTGCTGGTAGGCAATCGCCCGCGCCTCGATGCGTCGGGCTAAACGGACATCGGTGCGTCGTCGACGGAGCTTCATCCTACTGGCGTGGTGCTGCATCGCCAGCGCGTTGACCCATTCAGCGTCCGTGGAGATGATTCCCGTGATCGGGGCGATGGCATTCTCATACAGAAATCGGCGCGGCAAGTCCGGGTGTGCGAGCAACGTCTCAGCAATCAACAGTCTCGCAGCGGCACGTTGTCCTTCGGAGTATTCGGTGGCAAATCCCGGCATCGGGTTCTTGGCCACATTGGCGATGGCACGCTTGACCAAGATAGTCGAAAGCAGGGTGTCAATCGAACCATACAATAAGCGACATGCGATGAGATTGACCACGGGGAGCCCGCTAAAGCGGTTCCCGATCATGACAAGCTTGAGTTTCTCGTACCGATGCGCGGGACGATAGTTTTGTTCAAAGAACTCGCGCGCACCGTTTTCCTCCAACCGTTCGACCGTGCGTTCACCGGGACTGCCGGAAAACACGCGGAGCCGCTCACCGCCCTCTCGCATGACAGCACGAACCTCCTCCCCGTAGATGCCGTCCAGTTTGCCAGCCAGCACTTGCTCGATGTCGTATGCGATACCCTGAGCAAAATCACAGGGCCGCGATGGCGACCGCCGAGCCATGAACTTTCCGCACTTGCAGCGCAGAACCGGCGCCCAGCCGAAGTCCAGATAGTTGTAGGCTAAACCACACGTCTCGCATTGGTGGACGACTACTGCTGCATGTCGAGCACACCAGTTGTAGCCTCTAACGCTCGGCGCGGTATCCCACGTGGCAAAGCCGCGCGTCGCCTCTTGCTCCCGGATGCATTCCGGACAAGCACCCAGTGCAGCGTTACGGCTCGCCCGATAGCTTTGGAATTTCCGGGGCTCACCGATCGTCGAAATCAGTCCACTGATGGCATTTTCGGTGAGTAAGTTCGCCTCGCCAATGCCAAGGAATGGCGTAAGGAGTCGCAGATGGGTATGCCTTAAACTTACCGAGACAGGATCGGGGCATAGCTCGCCAAACGCTGGCAAAATACGTCCTAAGCCCGCGACCATTCCAACCGAAGAATGCACAACCGAATTACGTATATCGGTGATCGCTTTGTTCGACGTGACAGTGGCACCGCGATAGATTCGCTCAACAAAGGCGGAGATCAGTTCGTTGGGCTGCAAGGCGATCGCATTGCCAATCACGATCGGTTCGCCCATCATAGATTTGATTTTCATGCTCGGGTCCTCCTGGCGGTGGCGTTCCTGCACGTGTGCGCCGGCAAGGCGTCCTTGACCGACCCGGTGCGCAAGTACTGATCAATTGCTTGTTGCACCCGCGCGGCGTTGGATGCCTTGCGCAGCGCATACTCTGACATGCCAAGCTGGCGCCGCAGCGCGGCATTTGACGGTCGCCGATGGGGATACTCTTGCGTGAGCCAGGCTGCTGCCCGTCGGATCTTTGCCGCAAGCGACGCATCTTGACCGCTGACGCCATGGGCGTCGCGTCGCGTAAGCGATATCGGGCCTGCCACCAGTGGCCAATGGTCATGCAGCCACACCGCATCGTGGCGGCTCAGCCAATGGAACAGCCGCGGCTCTACGCGGGCAATCTGGTTGGCTGAAGACTGCGGTGCGGCTCGCATTCTCGCGAGCCATACTAGGCGAGCCTCCGAGCGGATCCGCTCAAGCTGCGCCGTCGCGAGCGCGGGACGCAGGCCCTGTTGGCGGATTTCGCGATAGACGGTGTCCAGTGACAATCGACACAGGCGAGCAATCTCATTCGGGGTGCACTGCCGAGCAATCAGGTCAGTCAGATCTTGGCGCGAGTATCGATGACGGCCGTCAACTGGCAGCGGACGTATCCGGCCAGCACGCCATGCCCGCTGTGGTAATGCCCTCGGCATTATGGTCGGGCGCTGCACCGCGGCAGGCTTCACTGGTCGAGCTTTCCCGATTCCGCCATCCTCGAGAAACATCCATAGCAACGCGAGATAGATCGGATGTAGCGTCGCGCGACCCGCCACCCAAGCCAGCACCTTTGCACCACGCCCTGGCAACGCTGCGAGCTTGCGCAGTGATGGCGCGACGTCTAAGCACGCGCAGTAGTTGCGGAACGCCTCTGAAAACGCATGTGTGCGCGCACCACCGGTGTCAGCGAAAAAGCCCGCGGTGGCGAGACTTTCCGCGAAATGGCAGGCCGCTTCCTGCCTGTCGCCCAGGCCGGTGATTGCCAAAATCGCACGGGCGTAGGCGACGCGGTCGGCGGCAGCGGGACGTACCGCGGACCGTTTCGGGGCAGGAATCGGATGAGGACAACGCTCGACTAACCTGCAGCCGTGCCAGGGGCACGCTTGCACGAACGGAACAAGGTGTGGCCAAAAGAACGCGCTGACACCAAAGCGCTCCCACGCGCTGGCTTCGCATTCGGGACAGATGCGAATGCCGCCCACTCGCATGCCCGCCCATACCCGCAGGGTGGGTTGTACCGAACGACCGCTGCCATGCAACAGGCGCTGCCCCTGCGTGGCCGCCATCTCCGGCAGCAGGCCAAGCGCCAGCAACGGATATGCCGAATGCTCCTTCAACAACCGCTCGGCATTGCCATACAACCCGCTAGTGAGGGACGCTAGCTGGGTCAGCGACATGCGGGGCACGGTGCCAAATGCACGACCGGGGGCAAACCGATCCTTCGCCGCAAGGATGGTGTCGCCATCCATGAACAGTCCGCGGGCGATGCTGCTCGCGGCTTCCTGCGGCGGTCGGGGCAGCAGAACCGGTATCCGCGGCATCATGACGATTCTCCCGCCGCTTGCACGGACGATGCAGCGTCATCTCTGACATCTGTCTCCCAAGGCAAATAATCCTGGTACTTGACATACTCACTTTGGGAGATAGCTTCAGCGTCCAGGATTCGGCCGTACAGTTCCCGTGCCATAGCGAGGTGCCCAATACAGGCCTTGTCCACCAAGCCCCGCGCGGCGGCTGACGGGTCCATGCCATGTTGGTTTACGAGGCGGTTGTATAGCACCCAGGAGCTGACCATCGGAGCTCTTAACCCATGCGTTTCCGGCAAGATCCGGGACAACGGCGCGGGCATCGGACCGCTGCGGGCGAAGAGTTCCCACATGGCCTGCGTAATCCCCGCGTAGTTGCCGGGGTCGTAAGCCAAAATTTCCTGAGGTGGCGGGAACAATGCCCGGAACTCCGAATGCAAGAACGCCGCTCGCACGGCAGCGGTCGCGCATAGGACGACAACGAAGCCCTCCCGCGCGATGCGAGACAGCAACCGCCAAAAACGCGGTAGCTCGGGCACAAGGTGCTGGGAAGTGAAGCCGGTAATGACAAGCGCACCCACATTGGCCGCGTGCATCCGCCCCAATAGGAAAGTTTCGATCCCGCCGAGTTTTGCGCGTATCAACTCGCCGTCAAGGTCTTGGCTCCCCAGCGCCTGCAACAGCGCCATCAGCAGTTCCCTCGCCCAGTGGCCGTCGGACATCGGTGCGATCAAGAGCGGCACATGATCGATGCGGCATCCATCGCTACCGACCAGCCCTCCCTTCTCGTCGAATATTTGCATCTGTGTGTGCGGCGGCTTCACGCCGATCAGGTCGCGTAACGCATAGAACGTCCGCTCCACGGCCATGCTAGTGGGTGCACTGACGAGGTGCGTACGGACGACCCCGCCCCCCCAGTGCTGAACAAGCGGCCTGGACTCGGCCGGCTCGGCTGCGACAAGCTGCGGCATGCTGGTACGGGGCCTTCGGAGAAGATGCATCGCACGGGCATAGGCCGTGCCCCAAGCGGCTCCCGATGCCCCACGCTCGGCCGCGCGCTGCCGGATGTCAGACAGCACGTGCAACGCGATCAAGGCTTCGGCTTCCGTGCAGAGGCACATCGACCGCAGCCTGGATTCCATCGCCTCCCATGGACGCAAACGCTGGCGTTGCGGCGTATTGCGGGAACTGTGCGTATAGAGTTGCTCTGCCATAGCCAGAGCCGTCTCCGGGAGCGCCGGCAAGTCATCCAGTAGAAAGGACTGGACACTGGCAGGCGTGACGTTTCTTGGCGGTTCGTCTGGGACGACCGCAGTTCGCATCGACATTGCGCACCTCCGTATTCGCGGACGGCCTCTCGCATGACGACGCACGCGAGGGTCTCTTGTCACAACCGGGAAAGCAGTCCCGTCGTCCCCCAAGGAGCACGGGCCGCAGGATGGACACGGCCAGGTCGCTACGAGGCAGGCAATTGGAAGGATCGTGAGTCAGGAAGGCGACACTTCGGCGCGACCCGGGCGATATCCAGGACGGGCACGCGCAAGACGTAAGGTCTGGCATCGGTCATCAATGCCGTCAGACGGGGAAGGCGGTACGAGAGCGGGTCGCCACCGCTTGTTGTGAGCGCGACGACGCGCCAAACGCTCATTCGTGAAGTATTCGTCATGGTGGTGTGCCAATCATCAAGGGTTTTCGGAAAATTCGAACGCATATGGCGTCCCTGCCTTGACGAGCCCCACGTCACCGCCGATACTGTCAGTGTCACCTAGCAGTCAGCGATGGCCTGGAATTGCGTCGGCATGTTAAATAAACATGTGGAAGCTTTCAGGGGATGCGCCCTCCAACCGCATCCGAAAAATTGCCGGATATACCGATGTCCTGAGCAGAGGACTCATCGAATATACGGCACACAAAGCCGCCTTTCCAGGCGGCTTTTGCTTTGTATCGGCTTATTCACAAATCAAATTGTCAATCCTTTCAATATACTTTTTCCTTATTTTTCAAAGGCATAGAAAATAAACATTAGATCTCCATTCTCTTGTGCAGCGGCTCCATTTTTATCGAGCGGAAAGCTAAAAATTTCCGAAAAAATCGCACCACAAGCTGAATGGAGAGATTAAGTTGGGCGAGTCCATAGCTTGCGCATGAGCACATGACGGCGGACTTTCTCGGTATGGACGTAGCGCGTGGTGGTATCGAGCGACGCATGTCCAACATTCTGTTGCACCACCTCGATGGGGACGCCCGCCTCGAGCGCGTGCGAGATATGCGTGTGCCGCAACCAGTGGGCGCTGGCGCGCCGCAGGTGCCGTGCGGCAGCCGGCTCATCCGCCTCCAACGCGGCGGCACAATGGGCAAAAAAGCGCTTTAACTGCCGATGAAAAGCATTGCCCGATACGGTGTCATTGCCATCACCCTGCGCAGCGTGCCGAGGGCTCGCCCCGCCGAGCAGGGGCACGGCGCTCGATTGCGGCAGACTGCCGACGTAGCCGCGCGCAACGAGATACGCCGACAGCGCCGCGACCCAGGTGTCGGGGACCGGCACCTCGCGGACCTTGGCGCGCTTGCCGTGGACCGTCAGCCACCACCCCTCCATGCGCGAAGCGCCAGGCGCCGTCCACGATTCCCAGTGCAAATCCTCGGTGGTTGCGCCGATCAGTTCGGACAGCCGCAATCCCGTGTCGTGCAGCAACGGCAGCGCGATCTGCAGGCGGTGCGTCGCGAGTCCGGGCGGGCGCCGGCCGAGTTCCTGCTCGATCAGCGCCCATTGATCCGGCGTGAAAGCGCGCCCCACATCAGGACCCGACGCGGGACGACTCGGAGGTGCCACAGCGCGCCACGGATTTCCGACCAGGTAGCCTTGGTCCACCAAGAATCCAAACAGATTGCCCAGCACGCTGAGCGCGAAGTTGCACGATGGCACGGACAGGGCGCCGACAAAGGGACGCCAACGACTAGACCAACGGGGCGGTCCATGCGGGCCGCACCATTCTGGAAGGGGCGCCAGCAGGAACTCGCGGTACGCCACACAGTCCTCCACGGTGAGTGACGACAGGGCACGCCGCCGGACCAACACCGCCCACAGTAACAGCCGTTCGGCCTCCTTCCCATACGCGTGCTCGGTGGGCGTGCGATGACGTCGTTGCCCGATGCCCAGGCCCACGCCATCAACGGTCGCGCCGCTCGACGCCCGGCTGCCGCGTGCCGCCACCCAGGCGTCGATGGCGGCGCGATCGTCCGTTGCCGACAACAGGCAATGTTCGGGGGGCGCGCGGAACCGCCCCGTCGCACCGCTGAGCTCGCTGGACAAGGCGAGTTGCGCCAACGGCAGGAACGGGCTGATCGATGCCTCGCTGACGGCCTCCCTGACAGCCGCGGCCGGGGCGAGCGGCGCGGGCAGCGGCGTCGTGCGCAGCGGCAGCGGGCCTAAGCTAGCGGCATGCGCCGTGACGAACTCCTCAAGCGCCTGCGCCTTGATCGCGCCCACGCCGCGCAGGCCTTCCCACCACGCGGAACGGGATGCCATGCGCGCATGGAGCGCACCCAGTGACGAGATCCCGCCAGCACGCAAGCGCAGGGCCAGCGAATCGACGAACCAGGCTTCGACGCCATCGGCGCGCTGCGGGGGTTGGACCATGCGGGTCTCGAGCGCATAAATGGCGTCCAGTTGGCGATGCAGCAATCGGATCCGTCGACGCTGCTGGGACAGCGCACTACCGAAAACGACCTCATAGGCCGCCAACTGCTCGGCCTCCGAACATTCCGCCAGCCCCTCGCGATCGGCAAACGCTTCGAGCGAGGGCGGGGCCGCCTGCGCCGACGGCGCGAGGTCCAGCCGGAGCAAGCGGGCCTGCGCAAAATCCCCGCCGCGCGCCGCGGCCGCGCAGAGCTCAGCGCGAATCCAGCCGGTCAGCCGCGGCACGCCACGCGTCGCATCGGACCCGCTCAGAGTGCCGGGTGGGCACGATGCGGCGCGCGCGTCCTCCGCATCGCTCGGCAGATAACGCTCCCACACCGCCCGCGGTGCGAGGCCCTGCATCACCGCGCGGAAGAACGCGAAGTGTCCGCGATCCAGACGCGGGCGGGTGATGCAACGGCCGGGCGCCGCCTCCCCGTCCTTGGCATGTGATCGCCCAGCTGACAGAGGCGATAGGTGTGACGGCATAGAAACCTCCCAGCGGCGAACGACGGCGCACGGCGGAGGGTTGGCAGCAGAGAGGGGCGAGAAGGCCACGACGACGCGGGGCCGGAGCGGTCGGCCAACTGGCGTCGGCGTATTTAAGGATACCAAATAATAAGGATTATTTTGCACAGCGATTCGCAATTTCTGCAGACGCGATCCAGGTCTGCGTCAGCCCCCTAACGGAAAGTTGTCCGGTACCTCAACGTAAGGTGTCGTGCGATGATTGATTGGCAATTTTTTTTTCGGTACAGCTTTACGTCAAGGAGCTCGTCCGACACGCGCTTACGCGCGGCCGTCATCGTCTCGGGCGGTAGATGGAAGTGACAAAGTCCGGCTCAAGCGAGCAAAACTTCCCGCTCGGGAAGAAAACCGCGGCCTCGGAGGTCCTAGACGCTCCCTTGGCTAGTCTCCCGTCCGGTTGGCAGCGTGGCGACCTTGCGCAGTCGCCTCTGAGGTCTCTTCGGCCAACATTCCGACTCGCCCACTGAAATCCGCTTTACCATCACAGATGGGAACGGAACGGGAGGTCTTGGCCGTCTGCTATGTCACTGCAACAGAAAATGCGACTCTTGTCGGCCTGGCTGCCGGCCGGGCTTCCTCACATCGAAACTGAGGTCAGCACCTACCTGCATCTCCAGGATGTCCCGTACGAGTTGGAGAACATTCTGGCTCGCTGGCTGCTGCTCCATCCTGAGCTCACAGACAGAGAGCTACCAACCTGCGTTCTGATCGAGGGTGGCAAGGGCTTGGCCATCAGCCAAGATGGATGGGAAAACTTCGTCTGCTGGCTCGTGGAAACACTTCGCACCAAGCTTGACAATATGGAGCTAGACCAGCCCACGCAATGAACCAACCAAGCAAGGAGTTGACCTATGTTGCGGGTACGCATAGAACTGGTGCCGGATGGCGATGAGGAAGCAGTTAAGCTGCTTGCTGCCGTCGACATCAGCAATGACGGTAGCGGTACCCAAGCTACCGGGCACTACTGCGCCGTCTTGAAAGAAGCTTGGCGAGGTGCGGGAGACCAGCAAGCAATCTATACCACGGAGGCCAAAATTCACGATGTGGACCGCGAGATTATCAGACCTGTCCAGTTGGTTAGCATCGCACTACAAGTTCTCGCCCCGATAAAGCGAACAACCGCCACATCGCTATTTTCGTGGGGAGAAATCGTCAGGGGGCCAGAGTAGATCGTTCGAATATCGCGAATCGCTGCGGCTTAGTGGTGCCCCGTGCGCGTGCCATGGATTATGCAAAAATCGTATAAGAACCGTTCTGTCAAACCACGCGAATTCCGGCGCGGTCTTCGGCCGCGTCCTATTAGCCCGCATGTGGCGTAGTTGTCAGACAGCCACGCCTCAGTAGGCAAGCCGAGAACACGGTAACTCCCCATTGCCCGCGAATCGAGCCATGGGGAGTGACTGCGCCGCGAGGTGATTCCGGCCTATGATCGGCTCAAAGCCGATCCCATCACGCGCTCTCCTCCCACTAGGTGCCTGCCCATCTCGCCAAGCAGCTCAGAACGAAGCGCAAACCTTCAACGTTAACCCCGCATCGGTAACCGAAAACTATCCCTTGGCCCCCACGCGTGAGCTAGTCAAATTACGTGTTGGCCGTGCACGCCCGGGAAACTGACTGCTTGCTCAGCGGCACACAGACGGCGAGCGCGGGAGGCCCATCCACTCCTCGCCACTTATCGTAATACCACTAGTAAGGTGCACACCGGCACTGTTCTGCCAAGGAATCAGCGCACCTGCGGCACCACGTCCTCGCGAGCGATCCGGGCAAGCGGTACGAGACTGACGAACATTTGATTGTTCGCATCACCAACGTTCGGCGTGGGCACTAAGCCATCGACTATTAGCGTGGTCATACTCAGAGAGGCTTGCTGACAGCTAAGGCCGAAAAAAAGGCAGGGGCAACGGGTCTTACGTCAGCGCCGCGAAAGCGGGCTTGGAACCCGCACCGCTTCTGCATTGGAAGCAGTCCCCTAGCCACCGCGCCTCGCCCGGCGTACGCGCGGGACGCGGGAGCAAAACAATGACAAGCCATGGCGGGCGTTACTGCTGCGCATCCTCCGGTTGCGCGCCGGCGTAGCCCTCGACCACCACAACGTCCCCGGTCGATCCCGCCTTGCGCAAGGCCGCGGCAAGCTGGTACTCCTCGGAGTGGTAGCAGGCGAGCGCGGTTTCGTAGTCGGCAAATTCGATCACCACCAGACGCGAGCGGAAACTGCCTTCCACCACATCTGCGTTACCACCCCGGATCAGATATCGCCCGCCATACTTTCGATAAGCAATCTGGTTGGCCTTACTGTAGGCTTCGAACTTCTCCAGGTCGGTAATTTCCACCTGGCCGATCCAGTATCCCTTGGGCATAGGTTGCTCCTGTGTGTCTGCTGTCAGATGTTGGCGTGTGATCACGGAATCAGGATGGTGGATCCTGTCGTCTTCCTGCTCTCCAAGGCGAGGTGCGCCTCGACAACTTCCGCTAGCCCGTAGCGACTGCCGATATTTGCCTTAACCGCGCCGCTTTGCATCATGGAGAACAGGTCAGAGGCCATGTCGTTGAGATCGGCGCGGCGGGCAGCATAGTGGAACAACTGCGGCCGCGTGAAGAAAAGGGAACCTCGCTTGGTGAACTCAAAGGCTTCGATCGGCGGCAGCGGCCCGGATGCATTGCCAAAGCTCACGAAGGTGCCGAGCGGCGCAAGACAGTCGAGCGAGCCGACATAGGTGTCCTTGCCGACGGAGTCATACACCACCGGCACCCCCGCGCCGCCGGTGATCTCGCGCACTCTTGGGACAAAGTTCTCGCGGGAGTACACGATTGGAAAATCGCAGCCGTTTTCCCGGGCCAGTTCCGCCTTTTCATCGGAACTGACCGTGCCGATGACCTTCGCCCCAAGGGCCCTCGCCCACTGGCAGGCCAGCAGCCCCACCCCGCCGGCGGCGGCATGGATCAGGATCGTGTCGCCAGCCTTCACACGATAGACGCGGCGCAGCAGGTATTGAGTCGTCAGACCCTGCAGGGTTACCGCGGCGGCCTCCTCGAAATCGACGCCGTCCGGAATATGGATCAATTCCTCCTCCGGCACCGACCGTTCCAGGGCGTATGAGCCGGGCACGCTGCCGGCATACGCCACCCGGTCGCCCACCTGAAAGCAGCTAACGCCGTCCCCTAAGGCAGTGACCACGCCCGCCGCCTCCATCCCAATCCCGCCAGGGAGCGGCATCGGATACAAGCCTGTACGGAAGTAGACATCGATGAAGTTGACCCCCACTGCGTGGTGCTTCACCTGGACCTCGCCGGCCCGAGGTTCGGCAAGCGCCACGTCAACCCACTGCATGACTTCCGGGCCGCCGGTCTCGTGGATCCTGATCGCCTTGTTTCCGCTCATGCTGGTAGCTCCTCATACCCTTCGATCACGACAATGTCTCCCTGCGAAAAGGGCTGGCGCAGGGACATCGCCGCCCGATACTCGGACGATCGATAGCAGGCCAAGGCGGTCTGGTAATCCTCGAACTCGATCACCACCACGCGCGAACGCAGAGAACCTTCGACCACTATCTTCTCGCCGTTGCGGATGATGAAGCGTCCGCCGAACTTCTCGAACACTGCCTGGTTGGCAGCGATATAGCCTTTGTAGCCCTCGATATCGGTGACATCGACTAATGCAATCCAGTAGCCTTTACGCATGACCCTTCCCCTCACTGGCATGCCGGCACAGGATCTGCCGGCTGGTCTGCGTGCACAAATTGCGTGACAAGCTCGCCCAGTCTTGCGATGCCCTCCTCGATCTTCGCCGGCGGCACCGTGACAAAGGCGAGCCTCAGCGTGTTGCTGCGCGGCGTGATGGCATAGAACGGCGCGCCGGGAACGAACGCCACGTTCCTGGCGACCGCTGCCTCAAGCAAAGCCATGGCGTCGATGCCTTGCGGCAATTCGACCCAAATGAACATCCCGCCTTCGGGCCGGCTCCACCGTATCCCTGCTGGCATGTGTCGTGTCAGCGCATCCAGCATGGCCGCGCAGTGCTTGCCATAAAGATCGCAAACTGATGCGATATGTTCGTCGAGCATGCCGGTCCTGAGGACTTCGTAGGCTACCCGCTGGGTGAAGCTGGGCGTGTGCAGGTCGGAAGCCTGTTTTGCCTGCACAAGCTTCGCGTGGATTGCCGGCGGAGCCAGCATGTACCCCAGTCGAAGGCCAGGTGCCAGGATCTTGGAGAACGACCCCATATAGATCACGCCTTCGGGGTTCAGCGAATGCAGGGATGGCAGTGACGAACCCCTGTAGCGCAGCTCACCATAGGGGTTGTCCTCGACCAGCAGGATCCCTAGCGCCTTGGCCCGCGCTACCAGCGCCTCGCGGCGCTCCAGTGGCAGCCGGCGCCCGGTCGGATTCTGGAAGTTCGGGATTGCATACAGAAATCTGGCGCCGTCAACGAGAGCTTCGGTCAGTGCCCCCGGCTCCAGCCCTTGCTCGTCGGTTGGAACCTCGGTATAGCTCGGCTCGGAAAGCGAGAACGCCTGCAATGCGCCGAGGTAAGTCGGCGCTTCCACCAGCACCTTGCTGCCGGGATCGATGAAGACCTTAGCCAATAGGTCCAATGCCTGCTGCGAGCCCGTGGTAATGAGCACATTGGCTGCATCTACGCCATGCTTCTCGGCCACCCACTGTCGCAGCGGTTGCAAGCCTTCGGTTGGTGCGTACTGCAGCGACGCCGTGGGTGCATCGGCGAACAAGCGCTCGCAGGCGGCTTGCAGCGCCGCCACTGGGAAGGTCTCGGCGGACGGAAGGCCGCCTGCGAACGAGATGATTTCCGGTTTTTCCGTGAGTTTCAGTACTTCGCGGATCACAGAACTGGTCAGCGCCTGTGCCCGGCGCGAAAACTGGATGTTGTGGATTTTCATGTCGATGCCCTACCCTGTTTGCGTTGCCGCCTTGCTTAGGCGGCGTTGACATTGCTGCGTGACTGCCTGCCGCTGTCGCTACCGGCTCTGTCTACCTGCCCTTCCAGCGCCGCCAGTGCTGCGGCACGCCGTTCGGCATGGCCTGCCATGGCCTGCGCCTTCACTGGGCCGAAGCCGCGAATCTCCATCGGCAGCGCCGCAAACTCGACCGCCTGCTGGAGCGTTTCCGGCGTGAGCCGCCAGCAAGCCTTGCGGATATCGTGGAAATACTCCGCGATGAGGCTTCGCTCCGCGCGCCGTTCGGCGGTGTAGCCGAAAACGTCCAGCGAGGTGCCGCGCAAGCCCCGCATGGCAGATACCGCCTTGAGCAGGGGGAACACCCACGGGCCGAACTTGCGCTTGCGCGGCCGTCCGGTATTGGGGTCGGTGCGGGACAGCAGCGGCGGCGCCAGCCAAATCGAGACCTTGTCCGCCTGCGAGAACTGGTGTTGCAACGATTCGCGGAATGCCGGCGCCGTGTACAGGCGGGCGACCTCGTATTCGTCCTTGTACGCCATCAGCTTGTAGGCACTGCGGGCCACCGCCGCGGCCAGCGCCTCGCTACCGGGCTTGGCTTGGTCTTCGGCCGCTCTCACCAGCGCAATCAGGTCGAGATACTTCTTCGCATAGCCATTGCCCTGGTATTCGACAAGCTGGCGTCGATGCAGGTCGATCAGCACGTCCAGCGATGCCGCCGCCGGCTCCAATGCCATCCCAGGCTGCGCGATACCATCCAATGCCTCCGGGCTGGCAGCGACGATGCGCCCCCAATTGAAAGCTGACTTGTTCATCTCGACGGCCGCGCCATTGCGCTCGATCGCCTGTTCGATCGCTGCGCGGCTCAACGGGACCAGCCCCTGCTGCCACGCGTAGCCGAGCATCAGCGTATGCGTCGGCAAGGTATCGCCAAAGATGCGTTGCGCGAGCGCGCCGGCATCGATGGCGTGGAACAATTCGCCCTTGCACCGGCTGCGAATCCGGTCATGTATCAGCCGCACCGGCAATGCGGCATCGCGCTCGCGGATCACATCCGGCGTGGGCGTCTGCGCGAGGTTGAGGACGGCGCCGGTGCGTCCCGGCGCCAGCCGGGTCAGCGAGTCGACCGCGGCGGAGACCACCAGGTCGGCTCCCAGCAACAGGTCGGCCTTCCCTTCGCCGATGCGCGAGGCCGGGATCTGGAAGTCGGCCATGGCGATACGCACCTGGCTGACCACGGCGCCGTTCTTCTGCGCCATACCGGTGAAATCCAGCACCGTTGCCGCCAGGTCATCGGCAGCGGCCGCCGCGCCCAGCAAGGCCCCCATCGTCAGGACGCCGGTACCGCCGATGCCGGTGATGTAGATGTTGAACGGCTCCTCCAGCGTCGGGAGTGCAGGCGCTGGCAGGCTTGCTACAAGTTCTGCCTCCCGGCTCGCAAGCTGACGCTTGTCCGGCTTACGCATGGCCACGCCCTCGATTTCGACGAAACTTGGGCAGAAGCCCTTGACGCAGGAAAAATCCTTGTTGCAGGCGCTCTGGTTGATGGTTCGCTTGCGCCCGAGCGGGGTCTCGAGCGGCTCGATGGAGATGCAGTTCGACTGCACCGAGCAATCCCCACACCCCTCGCACACCTGGTGATGGATAAACAGGCGGCGATCCGGATCCGGCACCTCCTTTCGCTTTCGACGTCTGCGCTTCTCCGCCGCGCAGGTCTGCTCGTAGACGATCGCCGTGACGCCGGCGATCTCTCTGAGCTGGCGCTGCACCGTATCGAGCTGGTCGCGATGGAAGACCTCCACGCCTGGTGCCAGCGCCTTCTCGCCCTGCCATCGCGCGGGATCATCGCTCACCAACGCAATCCGTCCCACACCCTCCGCGTGCAGTTGCCGCGTGATGCGGGCGGGATCGTTTACACCCTCCGCGGGCTGGCCGCCGGTCATCGCGACAGCGTCGTTGTAGAGGATCTTGTAGGTGATATTGGTCTTCGCGGCGATGGCGGCACGGATGGCAAGCAGACCTGAGTGCTGGTAGGTGCCATCGCCGAGGTTCTGAAATACGTGCGCCGTCCTGGAAAACGGTGCCGCGCCGATCCACTGTGCGCCTTCACCACCCATGTGGCTCATCACCCTGGTCTTCAGTTCCGGCTGGGAAATTGCCATCACGTGGCAACCGATCCCGCCGCTGCTGATCGAGCCATCCGGCGTGCGCGTGGACGTGTTGTGGGGGCAACCGGAGCAGAAGTACGGCCGGCGGATGGGGATGACTGCTGCCGACGGCTTCTTCGCAGCGGCGTCGAGCACGGCAAGGCGTTCCGGCAACCAGGACGCGTCGATGCCGTTGGCCAGTACCCGCGCCACCAGCACACCGGCTACGCGGTGCGCGCTCAGCTCCGAGATTTCGGGCAGCAGGGTCGCCCCATCCGCGTCAGTCTTGCCGGTCACAAGGGGGCGCTGCGACGCCGGCCGGTGGAACAGCGCCTGCTTGAGCTGGGCCTCGACATTGGCGCGCTTCTCCTCCACCACGAGCACTTCCTGATGTCCTGCCGCGAATGCGCACGCGCCGTCGGTTTCCAGCGGCCAGCTCATCGCCACCTTGTAGACGGAGATGCCCATGGCGCGCAGATCGGCATCGCTCAGGCCCAGATCGCGGCACGCCTGCATCAGGTCCTGGTGCGCCTTGCCGACGGTGATGATCCCAAGCCGCCTGTCGGGTGCCTCGACCACCACGCGGTCGAGCCGGTTGGCCCTTGCCCATGCGCGTGCGGCGGGAAGACGCTCTTCGATGAGGCGCCGCTCCAGTTCCGCGCGCTGCGCGGGCCATGCCACGCCCGGATCCCAGTTGAGGCCGTGGGCCGGCACAGCAAAGTCCGCCGGTTCAGTAAAGGCCGGCCAACCGTCGAGGTCTACCGTGGCAGCGGCCTCAACGACTTCCGCGATGGTTTTCAGCGACACCCATAGCCCGGTGTAGCGCGACATCGCGATCCCGGCCAGGCCAAGCTCGATAACCTCGCGCACGTTTCCAGGCTGCAGAACGGGAATCGATGCCGAATGAAAGATGCCGTCGGTCTGGTGCGGAAAGGTGGACGACTGTGCTGCGTGGTCGTCACCGGAAACGGCAAGCACGCCGCCCAGTTTCGACGTGCCGAGCATGTTGGCGCAGCGGAAAACGTCGCCCGTCCGGTCTACTCCCGGCCCTTTGCCATACCAGATGCCAAAGACACCGTCAGTCTTGGTGTCACCGAACGCCCGGTGCATTTGCGCGCCCCAAAGCGCCGTTGCCGCGAGGTCCTCATTGAGGCCGGGCTGAAACACCACGTCATGCGCAGCGAGTTGCCTTGACGCCTTCCATAGCTGCTGGTCGTATGCGCCCAATGGCGACCCGCGATAGCCTGACACCAGCCCGGCGGTATGGAGGCCACGCACCCGATCGAGCTCGCGCTGTATCATCGGCAGGCGAACCAGTGCCTGAATGCCTGTCAGGAATGTTCGCTGCTCGGCTGTTGCCGAACCCGATGCACTGGGTAACGTCGCTTGAGTAACCACGCGGACCTCCGGGGGATTTCATCTTCAAAATGGATGAGTTAGTTTAGATTTCGGCCCGGACCGATCTGCACCAAAGTGAAGTACGTTTTGCTTGTTTTGTAGTACGTTTGAACTATCGAAAAGCTGGCACGCAGATCATATGAACTATGTCCACAATCTCGACAAAATCGACCTGCAGATCCTGCGAGAACTTGCGCGTGAAGGACGGCTGAGCTGGCGTGAATTGTCGGAACGGATCGGGCTGTCACTGACACCTACGCTCAAACGCGTACACAGGCTTGAAGAGCAGGGATATATCCGCGGCTATGTGGCCCAGCTAGACGAAGCCAAGCTGGTCGGTGGCCTCAACGTGTTTGTGGCGGTGACGCTTGAGAATCAGTCAGAAACCGCGATCGCCCGGTTCGAGAAAGAAATAGTAGTCGCCCCAGAGGTCATGAGCTGCTTCACGATGACCGGCGACGCGGACTTTATTCTGCGCGTGGTTGTGCCTGACATGGGCGCGTATCAAACCTTCCTGACTAGGACTCTGACGCGCATCCGGGGCGTCGAGCATATACGGTCCAGCTTTGCGCTCAAGACCGTGCTGAACCGTACGTCCCCGATGCTCTAGCGCGGGATGACGGAAAGCGTAGCTTCGCGCATCGCGGATCAGGCGCCAACGTTGCTTCCGTATGCTCGTCCAAGCATTGATCGAACAGCACGAAATCCACCTCGTCCACCGGCCAATTTGGTCGCTTGGCTATCACGCCTATCGGCCAGCGTCGACTACCAGCCCTTCGCCTGGCCGCCTCCTTCGCGTTTATGCTACGGGCCGTTCCAAGACAGGGAACCTTTTCGATAGAAAGCCCTAACCAGAGTTAGGTCTTACTGCGGCCTCAACGACATGTGCGCCACTGTCCCCCGCGTGCACATTCGCGGACAGTCGCTGTCCGCGCCACGTACATAAGGCTACATCCTGGGCGTGTTTCGCGAGACCTTCCACACTGACACGATTGGGCTGGTATTCCTGGCGGGAACATTCGTCATCGCCGCGTGCCTGGCGTTGGGTCTTCCCAGACAACTCAGGTCAGCCGAAGCGCGAACCGGAGCACGCGCATGAGCGGCATCCTGGCCATCTGGAACGACTGCACTGCTGAGCATTTGGCGGCCTACGAGACCTGGTATGGGGAAGAACACCTGCCGGAACGGCTTGCGGTCCCCGGCTTCTTGACCGGCCGTCGATTTGAGGCGATACGCGCTTCGCGCCAGTTCCTGACCACCTACGAGGTGGCTGACCCTGACGTGCTGAGTTCGGCCGCCTATTGCGAAAGACTTGCGCATCCGACCGCGCGCACCATCGCGATGATGCGAGATGGCTTTGCCAACATGTCCCGTACGGTCTGCGAGCGACACGATGTCCGCGGCGCGATTCGCGGCAGTGTGGTGCTGACCGTTGCGCTGAACACAACCGATGCGTCCTCGCGATTGGGCAACGCCGCGGACAGGCTCGGAGCCGGGGCGGAACATACGCACTCCGAGATCTGGATTGCAGCGCAGCCCGCTACGGCTGAGATTTCGGCAGAAGAAGTGCTGCGCGGCGGCGACCTGAAGATCAACGCCTGCCTGGCGCTGGAATATCTTCGTCCCGATGTGGCCGACCGCGTTGCGGATGCGCTGCACCAGCAGTTCCCTGAGGCCGTCATCAGCACCTATCGGCTGCTTTGCTCATTGAACCGGGAGGACTTGTGATGCGGATTTTGCTGATCCAAGGCGCCAACATGGAGTATCTCGGCTTTCGCCAGCCGGAACTTTATGGCACCACCACTGCGGTCGAACTGGACGAGATGCTGCGCGCAGACGCCGCGGCGCTCGGCATGCAGCTCGACATTCTCTACACCAACGTCGAAGGCGAAGCCATCAGCGCCATCTATCGGGCCGCACGCGACCAGATCGACGGCCTGGTCATGAATCCGGCAGGTTTTCTGTATGCGGGCCTTGCCTTGCGTGATTGCCTGAAGGCAGTGCCACTGCCCTGCATCGAAGTGCATATGACCAATATCGACGCCCGGGGCATGCACTCTGTCACCGCTTCCGAAAGCGCTGGCATGGTGACAGGCCTTGGCGTCGATTCCTACCGGCTGGCGTTGATTGCCATCCAGAAAGTCATCAACAAGAGGAAAAAACATGCTTGAAGCAACGCCAAGGACAGCGCTAGTAACCGGAGCGGCCGTTGGCATTGGCCATGCCATTGCCGAACGCTTCGAGAGGGACGGCTGGGCCGTCTACCGCTTTGACCGCACGCTGGAGGATGGCGCGCGGGCCGTGCGCGGCGATGTCCGCTCCGAAGCGGACTGGAAAAGGCTGGCAGATCGTATCGGTAGCGAAGCCGGGCAGCTCGACGTGCTGGTGAACAACGCCGGCATCCTGCGCGAGGCGCCGTTGGAGGATACCAGCCTGGCAGTCTGGGATGAAGTCATCGGCGTCAACCTGACCGGCGCCTTCCTTGGTTGCCGGAGCATGCTGGCGCTGCTGAAGCGCGGCGACTCGCCGTGCATCCTGAATGTGGCCTCCATTGACGCGCTGCGCGGCAGCCTTCGTCACAGCGCCTACGCCGCCAGCAAGGGCGGCGTGGATTCCCTGACCCGCGCCCTGGCACTGGAACTTGCCAACGATGGCATTCGCGTCAACGCAATCTGCCCCGGCACCGTCGATACCCCGATGTTCCGTAGCATTCACGGCAACACCGCCGATCGGGCACAAAAGCGGCTGGCGTTGCATCCCCTTAAGCGGATTTCGACCGCGGAGGACCAGGCCGCGGCGGCAGCCTTCCTGTGCAGCACGGAAGCCGCCTTTATCACCGGCGCGTCCCTGAGCGTCGACGGTGGCCGAGCCATTCGATAACCAGCAAAGGACACCATGACACAACCAAGGAAGACCGCGCTGATTGCCGGCGCCACCGGTGTGGTAGGACGAAACTTGTTGCGGCTGCTTGCCGCCGACCCGGCATGGGACGTGATCGCAATGTCGCGACGCGAGCCAGATATCACCGGGGAGTACCGCCATATCACGGCAGACCTGCTCGACCCCGCCGATGCGAGGGCCAAGCTCGGCGGCTTGACGGAGGTCACCCACATCTTCTTCTCAGCCTACATCGAGAGGGCCGGCTGGGCCGAAATGGTGGCACCGAACATGGCGTTGCTCGCGAACCTGATGGATGCGGTCGAGCCGGTGGCGGACCGGCTACAGCACGTCAACCTGATGCATGGCACCAAGTGGTACGGCAATCATCTCGGACCGTTCAAGACTCCGGCAAAGGAAACAGACCCGGGTCACATGCCGCCCAACTTCTACTATGATCAACAGGCATTCATAGCGCAGCGTCAGGAAGGCAAGAGGTGGACATGGTCCGCCGCACGTCCGCACGGGATCTGCAGCTTCGCCATCGGCAACCCGATGAATCTCGTCATGGTCCTTGCGGTGTATGCCACCATTTCCAAGGCACTAGGGCTACCGTTGCGCCATCCGGGATCCGAGGGCAACGCGCGCGCGCTGTACAACGTGACCGACAGTGGGTTGCTGGCACGCGCCTGCTTGTGGATGGCGACCGATCCGGCAGCCGCCAACGAGCCGTTCAACGTTACGAATGGCGACATCTTCCGCTGGCACGACTTGTGGCCCGCCATCGCGCAGTACTTCGACATGGAGACAGCTCCGGCCCAGAAAATCGATCTGGTGCAGATGATGGCCGACAAGGGGCCGCTGTGGGAGCAGCTGGTCAGGGAGCATAATCTCCGGCCGATCCCGTACGAGCAACTGGTGGGCTGGAAGTACGGAAACTTCGTCTTCACCCCGGAATTCGACGTCGTCTCGTCCACGACCAAGGCCCGACAGCACGGCTTTAGCGAGGTCATAGACTCGGAGGGCATGTTCCTGCGCCAGTTCGACGAATTGCGCGCGAACCGGATCATTCCCTAGGATCAGCAGCGGGTTGCGCCGCCGGCTCGCGCCTCTGGTCAGCGCGGTGCCGGCTCCTCACCTTTGGCTTCCTCGATCATGCTCAGGCGCTTGTAGAGGTATGAGCGCGAGATCCCGAGCTCTTCCGCGACGCGCTTCTTGTTGCCGCCGGTACGCCGCATCGCTTCTACAATCAGCTCCGATTCCAGCCGTTCCTTCGCTTCACGGATGTCGGGCTGTCGAGGCTTCTCCGCGCCGGCTGCAGAGGCGCCGCTCTGGCGCCACGCCAGCGCCTGCTCCGCGCCCTCCATGCTGCCGAAGTCGGCGACCGACAACACCGGGCCGTCGCAGAAGATTGCCGCGCGCTCGATGGCATGCTGCAACTGCCGGATATTGCCCGGCCAGGCGCGCGACTGGAGGAAGCGGATCGCGGGTTCGGCAATCGACTTCTTCGGCGCGCCATGCCGGATCGCAAAGGCCTCCAGAAAGGTATCGGCCAGTTCCGGGATGTCCTCAAGGCGGTCGCGCAATGCCGGCAGCCGAAGCGTCACCGCGCTGATGCGATAGAACAGGTCCAGCCTGAAGCTCGAGTTGGCGATCATCGCCTTGAAGTCCCGATTGCTGGCCGATATCAGGCGGAAATCCGAATGCCGGGCGCGATCGCCCCCGACACGCTCGAACTGCCCATCCTGCAGCACACGCAGCAGCTTGACCTGCATGTCGATCGGCATGTCGCCGATTTCGTCGAGAAACAGCGTGCCGGTATCGGCGGCCTCGAACTTGCCCTTGCGGCCTTTGCGGTCCGCGCCGGTGAAGGCGCCGGGCTCATAGCCAAACAGTTCGCTCTCGACCAGGTTGGGCGGCATCGCCGCCGAGTTCACAAGCACCAATGGCTTGTCGCTGCGCGGGCTCAGCATATGGATCGCGTGCGCCACCATTTCCTTGCCGGTCCCGCTCTCGCCCGCAAGCAACACCGGTACATCCAATGGCGCCACGCGCAGGATGTCCTCCTTCAGCCGCCGCACGGCATCGCTGCTACCCACGATCTGATCCAGGCCATAGCTACGGTTGCGAATGCCGGACAATTCCCTGCGATAGAAATCGAGTTCCTGCTTGACCTTGGCAAGCTCCACGGTGAGTTCACGAATCGCCTCCGGTCCCTTGAACATCACTTGCCCAATGGCCGCCACAACGCGCTTGTTGCGATCGAAGATCGGCAGGCGCGACACCACACGCGTCACGCCATGCATCTCCTGCAACTGGGCCACCTGGCCCTTGCCGGTCGCCACCACCTCCTGCAGCTTCGTGTTCTCGATCACCGATGTCACGTGCCGACCGATCGCCTCGCCATGCTTGAGACCGAAGAACTTCTCGTGCACCGGGCTCATGTACGTGATGCGCGCCGACGTATCGACCACCACCATGGCCTTGTAGGGATCGGTAATGAAATGCCTGAGGATGTCCGGTGCTGCCTCCACGCTCGCCAGGAATTCGCTCAGTTCGTCGCCCTCCTGCACGGCGAAGATCAGGAAGCACACCGAATCACGCGTCGGGATGGCCGCGACCGTCAGCGGGCGTTCCAGGTCGGCCATTGCCGACAGCCTTTTGAGGGGCACGCGGTCGCGGTTCTTCCATACCCCGCCCAGTGACCTGGCAACCAGCGAATCCCTGCCGAGTCCGCTGGCGAATGTTGTGGCGCCCTCGGCATCGAGTACGAGGACACCCTCTGATTCACGTTTCATGTCTCCACCACGCTTGGTCTGTTATATGGAACGCTGTGTCTTCGGCGACTACACAATTGCCTTCTCGATGATCGGCAAGAACACTGCGAAGACAGTTTCATTCTAAGCAGTTTTCCCCGGCTTGGCCGCATTCCGATTGGCCTGCACCGCCGCCGGGGCAGGCCGCGCCTGCGTCTCCCGACAATCGCCCTGTCTCCCTGCAAATTTCGCGCCATGCGTTGGCACACCCTTTGCAGTATGTCGGTCACTTGCGTAGATCCGACCCGAAATGGACACCCTGAAGACACTTCCGTTCCAGACACCCGGTGCAGGCCTTTCCTGCCTGCGGGGTATCCGCGTGCTCGACTTCACCACCTCGGTGGCCGGCCCATATGGCACGCTTTTGCTTGCCGATCTTGGCGCGGAGGTGCTCAAAGTGGAAAAGCGCCATGGCGGCGACGACACTCGCAGTTGGGGGCCGCCGTTCCTGGACGGTGAGTCGCTGTGGTTCCTGAGCATGAACCGCAACAAGCAGAGCATGACCATCGACCTCACACGCCCGGAGGGCCAGCGGGTGGCGCATGAACTGGTGCGCAACGCCGACGTCGTCGTCCTCAACACCGCGCAGCGTGTGCAGGAAAAGCTCGGCCTCGACTATGCGACGCTCAAGGCCATCAACGGCAGGCTGATCCATGTATCCGTGACCGGGTTCGGGCTCGAGGGCGATCGCGCCGACCTGCCCTGCTACGACCTGATCGCAGAGGGCTACTCCGGGGTCATGCACCTGACCGGCGAGGCGGATGGCCCGCCCCAGAAGGTTGGCACGCCGGCCGCCGACCTGCTGTCCGGCCAGGACATCGCCATGGCCACGCTGGCCGCGCTGTTCGAACGTGAACGCACGGGCGCCGGCAAGCAGATTGATGTGTCGATGGTGGCAACGATGGCGCGGTTCATGGCGCCGCGAATCGTGCCCTATCTGGGCTCCGGCGAGGCACCGAACCGCTCGGGGGGTACCGATTCCGTGATCGCCATCTATCAGGTCTTCGATACCGCGGATTTCCCTATCACGCTGGGACTCGGCAACGACGCCATCTGGCAGCGCTTCTGGACATCGGTCGGGCAGCCGGACTACGCGCGGCAACCGGGATTCGAGACCAACGCGCGCCGCCGCGAAGCGCGCCAGGCAATCGTGCAGACCATTGCCAAACTCCTTGCGACGCAACCACGCCAGCACTGGCTTGCGCTGTTTGCCAAGCACCGCATCCCGTCCGGGCCCATCAACAGCATTGATCAACTGGCCGACGACATCCCGCTGCGCGAGAGCGGCATGTTCTTCGCCACCCAGGGCGTTGCCGGCCTGGTGCCGCAGGTTGGCCTGGGCATCCGCTTCGACGGTGCCAGTGCCGTGCTCCGCAACCCGCCGCCGGCGCTGGGCGAGGACACGGAGCGCATTCTCAGGGAAGAGCTTTCCATGTCCGCGACGTGCATCGCGGGCCTCATCGACTCAGAAATCGTCTAATCAGGAGACAAGATGCCCTACACCGAAATTCTCTACAAGGAAGACGGCCCGGTCGGCACGATCACGCTGAACCGTCCCCACGATGGCAACATGTTCACCGAGACCATGTGCCATGAAATCCGTGATTGCATCAATGAGATTCGCCGCGAAACCCGCACCCGCGTCATCGTGATCACCGGCGCGGGCGACAAGTTCTTCTGTACTGGCGGCCGCAAGGACGGCATGCAGGACACCACGCTCTACGCCGGCGTGCTGCCGACGCTGGAGATGTACGAGAGCATCGACCGTCTGCAAAAGCCCGTCATCGCCTCGGTGAACGGCTTTGCCGTCGGCGGCGGCAACGTGCTGCAGGTGGTGTGCGACCTCACCATTGCCAAGGAATCGGCCATCTTCCGCCAGGTTGGCCCGATGGTCGGCAGCTTCGATGCGGGCTATGGCACCTGGTACCTGGAAGACCTGGTGGGGAAGAAGCGCGCCAAGGATATCTGGTACCGCAATCCCAAGATCACGGCACGCGAGGCGCTGGACATCGGCCTGATCAATCGCGTGGTCCCGGATGAGCAGCTGGCCGAGGCCACGCGCGAGTATGCGCTGGAGGTGGCCGAGCGCGGCGCGTTTGCGCTCGCTTCGCTAAAGAGCGCCTTCAACGCGCGCCATGGCGGTGTCAGCGGGCTGTCCCGCATGGCGCATGACCTGCTGCTGCGCGGTTATCTCGATACCAGCGAACACGACGAACTGGCTGCGGCGTTTGCCGAACGCCGCCAGCCCGATGCTTCCAAATTTGGTCATTGATGCCCGGGTGAAGATCATGCAAAACATCCTGACGCTGCACAATCCGCAAAACGCGCGGGACTACTACCTGTCGGGAATCTGGCAGCAGGAAACGCTCTACACGCTGGCCCGGCGCCATTCACGGGAACGGCCTACGTCGGCCGCCCTGCGCGACGCCGATGTCCGGCTGACCTGGCGCGAAGTGGTCGACTGGGTCGACAGCGTAGCGGAGGCGCTCCACAGGCAAGGCCTGAAGCCGGGCGACCGCGTCGGCATATGGCTGCCTAACGTCGTGCAGGCCACCATCGTGTTCCTGGCCTGCTCACGCAATGGCTATGTCTGCTGCCCCTCGCTGCACCAGAACTACACTGTCGACGAGATCTGCACGCTGCTTAACCGCATTCAGTGCCGAGCCCTGTTCGCGATGCCCGGCTACGGCGCCGATTCGGATCGCAACTCGATCTTCGGGCGTGCCGCCGACATTCCGACGCTCGCCGCCATGTTTGCCATGCCCGGCCAGGCCAATGGCGACCTGACCCTGCCCCCCGACGCTCATCCGTTTCCCGATCGCCTGCCGCCGGCGGCATTGTCGACACCGGACCTGAACCCGGACAAGATCGTCTACCTGGCCTTTACGTCCGGCACCACCGGCCTGCCCAAGGGCGTGATGCACAGCGACAACACGCTGCTGGCCAATGGGCGCGCACTGGTCAACGACTGGGGGCATTCAGCCGATACCACGGTGCTGACGCTGAGCCCGATGAGCCACCATATCGCTACCGTGGCCCTGGAACAGGTGCTGGTGGCGGGCGCGGAGCTGGTCATGACCAACCTGCGTGCCGGCAAGCATGCGCTGGACTGGATCCTGGAAACGGGTGCCACCTATGTGATGGGAGTGCCGACGCACGCCATGGACATCCTGCAGGCCGTGCGCGAGCGCAACCTGACCTCGCTTGGCGAAGTCCGCACGTTCTACATGGCGGGCTCGGCCATCCCGCGTGATGTGGCGCAGAAGTTCCTGACGCTCGGCGTCACGCCGCAGAACGTCTACGGCATGACCGAGAACGGTTCGCACAACTACACCATCCCGTCCGACACCGCGGACACCATTGTGTCTACCTGCGGCCGCGCGTGCCGCGGGTATGAAGTCCGCCTGTGGAAGCAGGACAACTGGGACGTCGAGGCTGAAGTGGGCGAAATCGGCGAGATCGGCGGGCGCGGTGGCTTGCTGATGCTGGGCTACTTCAGCAACCAGGTTGCCACGGAAACATCGTTCAACATCCATGGCTGGTTCATGAGCGGCGACCTCGGGATCATCGACGAGAATGGCTGCATCGTGATCGTGGGGCGCAAGAAGGACCTGATCATCCGCGGCGGCCACAACATTCATCCGGCACATATCGAAGAACTGGCCATGCGCCATCCCCTGGTCGAGCGCGCGGCCGCCTATCCCGTGCAGGACGAACGACTCGGCGAGAAGGTCTGCCTGTCGGTCGTGGTCCGCGCGGGCCAGACGCTGGAGCCGGCCGACATGCTGGCGCACCTGGCCAGCTGCGGCCTGTCCAAATACGACATGCCGGAGTACTTCCTTGGGCTGGACCAGTTCCCGCTGACGCCAAGCGGCAAGATCCTGAAGCGCGACCTGGTCGAGATGACCATGCGCGGCGAACTGAAGCCGGTAGCGATCCGCTACAAGGCCCGCGCCACGGCAGGAGCATGATCATGTCGATCGATATCAAATTTGACGGTCCGTACGCAATCCTCACGCTTAACCGGCCTGAAGCCCGCAACGCGCTGCAGTTCACCATGATCGAAGCGTTGTCTTACACGCTTGATCAGGTGGCGGCCTCCAACGCCCGGGCGCTGATCGTAACCGGGGCAGGCCAGAAGGCGTTCTGCGCCGGCGCCGACATCAAGGAACTGATGGACCGCAGCCTGATGCAGCAGCGCCAGGGCGCCCAGCTCGGTCAACGTACTTTCGACAAACTGGCCAGACTGGCGATTCCGTCGGTCGCCGTATTGCACGGGTATGCCTTTGGCGGGGGGCTTGAGCTCGCCATGGCCTGCACTTTCCGTATTGCGACGGTCCAGGCCCGCATGGGCCTGCCGGAGATCAAGCTCGGCCTGATCCCGGGCTACGGCGGCACGCAGCGCCTGCCGCGCCTGGTTGGTGAGGGCCGGGCACTGGAGATGGTGATGTCCGGGCGCACGGTCGATGCGATCGAAGCCGAGCGCGTCGGGCTGGTCAATCGCGTGGTTGCCCACGGGGAGCCTGTCGAACTGGGCAAGGCTTTCATGTCCGAGTTCATCGGCTATAGCCGTTGCGCCTCGCAGTTCTCGCGCGAGGCGGTGGTTCGCGGCATGGGCACCACGCTCGAGGCCGGGCTCGAGATCGAAGCGGATCTGTCCACGCTGGCTTATCAGACCGATGACGCCGTCGAGGGCATGCGCGCCTTTATCGAGAAACGCACACCGGAGTTCAAGGATGCCTGATTTCACACAAGGCGCCGTCATCGTGACCGGTGGCAGCCGGGGAATTGGTGCCTCCATTTCCGTGGAACTGGCACGCATCGGCCTGCACGTGGCCTGCGTTTCGCGTTCGGGCGAACTGCCTGACGCCGGCTCGCTCGATGCCGATGCACAAAAGCGGCTGGCGGCACTACGCTGCGATATCACCGATGCCGCTTCGGTCGCCACAGCGTTCGCCCAGGTGCCCGCACTGTTCGGCAAGCCGATCGTCGGCCTCGTCAACAACGCCGGCATCCACCTGCAGGGGCCGTCCGCATCGTTCCCGATCGCTGACTTTGAGCGCGTGATGCAGACCAACGCCTCTTCGGTCCTGCTGGCCAGCCAGGTGGCCTACCCCTACCTGCACGAGGCCGGCTCGGCGCTGATCGTCAACATCGGCTCGTTCTACGACAAGCTCGGCGTGCGCGGCAATGCCGCCTATTGCGCGTCCAAGGCTGCCGTGGGTGCAATCTCGCGCTGCCTGGCTGTCGAATGGGCGCGCGACGGCATCCAGGTTGTCAATATCGCGCCCGGCTATATCGAGACCGACCTGAACCGTGGCGAGCTGAACGAGGGTGCGCTCCAGGCATTTCTCAAGAAGCGCATTCCGGTCGGAGGCCCCGGCCAGTCTGACGATATCGGACACCTTGCCGCCATGCTGTTCCGGCTGCCCGGGCGTTTCCTGACAGGCGAAACGCTCTATGTCGATGGCGGCCAGGGCATGGCGCTGTAGCCACCGCCCAGCCGCTACACAGCCCCACTAACGGAGGAAGACATGAACATGCTGGACCGGATGGACGCGCGGCTGCCGCTGTCGTCCGAGGAACGCATGCTCCTCGACAGCGTCAAGGAGCTTTGCAACACCCAGATCGCGCCACGCGCGGCCGAGTACGACCGCACCGGTGCGTTTCCCTGGGAGAACGTGAAAGCCATCAACGAGCTGGGCCTGAACGCCATGTTCATTCCCGACATCTATGGCGGCGCGCAGTTGTCCTTTATCAGCTACCTGGCTTGCGTGCGGGAGATTTCGAAGGCTTGCGCCTCCACCGGCATCGTCTGGGCGACGAACTTCCACGCCATCAAGCCGCTGATCGAGTACGGCAGTGAAGAACAGAAGAGCCGGCTGTTGCCGCGCATCGCCGACGGTGGCCTGGCGTCGCTGGCCATTACCGAGCCCTCGGCGGGATCGGATGCCACCGGCATGCGCACCAGCTTTACCCCGGACGGCGACGACATCGTCATCAACGGCGGCAAGACCTTCATTACCAACGGCGACGTGGCCGACCTGTACCTGGTGTTCGGCAAATGGTCCGAGATCAGCGATCCCAAGGCAGCCATCTCCGTGCTGATTCTGGAAAAGGGCACCGAGGGCCTGCGCGTCCTCGGCACCGAGCACAAGATGGGAACGCGCGCGTCCAGCACCGCCAGCCTGGCCTTCGACGGCTGCCGCGTGCCGCGCGCCAACCTGATCGGCGCGCCCGGCGAGGGCCTGCAGATCCTGTTCGGCTCACTGAACCGCTCGCGCCCCAGCGTTGCGGCGCACGCGCTGGGCATTGCGCGCGCGGCGTTCGAGGATGCGGTCGACTACATCAATGAGCGACGCCAGTCCGGCAAGCGGATCCTCGAGTTCCAGGGTATCCAGTTCATGCTGGCAGACCTCGCAACGGAGCTGGCGTTGTGCGAATCGTGGCTCTGGCGCGTGGGTGAGATGGTGGATACCGGCGACCAGGATTTCGGCATCGAAGCCTCGATGCTCAAGCAGCGCGCCACCGACGCGGCCATGCGCATCACCACGGATGCCGTGCAACTGTTCGGCGGCTACGGCTACTGCAACGACTACCGCGTCGAGCGGCTGATGCGCGACGCCAAGATTACCCAGATCTGGGAAGGAACCAACCAGGTACACCGCCAGCTGATCGGGCGCAGCTTCCTGAAGAAATAGGAGACGGACGTGACAACCATCAAAACCGTCGGCGTCGCGGGCGCCGGCACCATGGGCGCGGGCATCGCCATCGTAGCGGCCCGCGCGGGCTTCAAGACCATCGTATTCGATGCCCGGCAGGAGGCGCTGGACCGTGCCCGCGGTCAGACCGAAGCGTTCCTGAAGAAGTCCGAGGAGCGCGGCAAACTGCCGGCCGGCGCCGCTGCCGCGGCCATGTCTCGCTGGGAAGGCACCACCGCACTGGACGACCTGGCCAGCTGCGACATCATCATCGAAGCCATCTTCGAGGACCTGGCGGTCAAGCATCAGCTGTTCGGCCAGCTCAATGAGGTCTGCCCGCCCGACACGATCTTTGCATCCAATACCTCGACGATCTCCATCACCGAGATTGCTGGCGGTTCCGGCCGGCCGGACCGGTTCGTTGGCATGCATTTCTGCCTGCCTGCGCAGCTGATGAAGCTGATCGAGATGTCGCCAGGCCTGGCCACCTCGGAGGGGACCTTCCAGACAGCGTGGGCCTTTGCCGAGGCGATGGGCCAAAAGCCGGTGGCCACGCAGGATACGCCGGGCTTCATCCTCAATTACTTCCTGATCCCGTTCAACAACGATGCGATCCGGCTGGTGGAACAGGGCGTCGCCGAGCCGGCCGACATCGACACCGCCATCAAGACCGCGCTCGGCTACCCGATGGGCCCGCTCGAGCTGCTGGACCTGGTCGGCATGGACACCCAGAAGCTGCTGTGCGAAGCGATGCACGGCCTGACCCACGAGCCGCGCGCCGCCTGCCCGCCACTGGTGCGCCGCATGATCGCCGCCAAGCGCCTGGGCAAGAAGACCGGCAAGGGCTTCCACACCTACGGCGACACCAAGATGTTTGGAGCCTGATATGCGCTACGAAATCGTACAAGCTGGCGAAAGCCGTTCCTTTCCCACGCCCCACCCGTTCCTCGAACAAGCCGCGCCACAAGGCGAAGGACTGTTCTACCTGGGCACGGACGCCGGAAGCGCATTCGGCAATGGCGAAGGACACGAATCGCGCTCGTTCGTCGCCATTGAACTGGGTACCGAATGCCTGGGTTCCCATACGGGCGAGCACCGCGGGGAAGAAGGCTCCAATGTGGTTGGATTCGCCCGCTTCCGGCTGGGCGACGCCGACCCGAGCCCACTGGTGGAGCTAGTCAGGCAACCGGGCACGCAATCTGCGGCGATCGAAGCCGCCAGGGCGGTGTTCCAGGCGGCAGGGCTGGTTGTCGCCGTATGCAACGACTTTCCCGGCCGCATCGTCGACAGGCTGATCCGCCCGTACTTCAACGCGGCGTTGCGCCGCCTGGACGAGAAGCTGGCCAGCGCCGATGACCTGGACAAGACCTTGTGCCTGGGCCTCGGCTACCCGGAGGGCCCGATCTCGCTGCTGGAACGCACCGGCCTGGCGCACCATTTCCGCGTCACCCAGGCGCTGCACGAAGCGCTCGGCCAGGAGCCTTACGCGCCGGCGCGGCGCGCGCGCGTCGCCGCCGAGCGTGAAGAACGGGTAAAGCGAGGCTTGTCATGAGTCAACCGCTGACCGGTGTGAAGGTGCTGGACTTCAGCACCCTGCTGCCCGGACCGCTGTGCTCGCTGCTGCTGGCGGAGGCGGGCGCCGAAGTCATCAAGTTCGAACGCCCCGGCCGGGGCGACGAAATGCGCTCGTACGAGCCGAAGGTCGATGACGACAGCGCGAACTTCGTGCTGCTCAACCGCGGCAAGCTGTCCGTTGCCATCGACCTGAAGTCGCCGCAGGCGCTGAGCCAGCTGCTGCCGCTGATCCGCGAGGCCGATGTCCTGATCGAGCAGTTCCGTCCCGGCGTCATGGATCGCCTGGGCCTGGGCTACGCCGCGCTGGCTGAGGTCAATCCGCGCCTGGTCTACTGCTCGATCACCGGCTTCGGCCAGCACGGTCCGCGCGCGTCGGAAGCCGCGCACGACCTGAACTACGTGGCGGCATCCGGCACGCTGTCGCTGACCGCGGGCAACGATGGCGCGCCGGTCCTGCCGCCTGCCCTCATCGCCGACATCGCCGGCGGCACCTATCCGGCGATGATCAATATCCTGCTCGCCTTGCGTCAGCGCGACCAGACCGGCAGGGGCGTTCACCTGGACGTGGCCATGGCCGACAACCTCTTTACGTTCCAGTACTGGGGGCTTGGCAATGGCGCGCTGGGAGACTGGCCCGCACCGGCATCCGGGCTGGTCACAGGGGGTACGCCGCGCTACCAGGTCTACCGTACCGCGGATGGGGCCTTCCTGGCCGCCGCGCCGCTGGAAGACAAGTTCTGGGACAACTTCGTCGCGCTGGTCGGGCTGGATGCCGATGCGCTGGCGTCAATGTCACCACGCCGGGCCATCGAGGCCGTCGCTGCCGCCATTGCCCGGCATCCGGTTGCCTATTGGGAAGACCGCTTCGCCGGACAGGATGTCTGCACAAGCCGTGTGGTCAGCCTGGAAGAAGCCCGCCACGACCCGCATTTCCAGGCGCGCGGCCTGTTCGACCGCTCCGTCACTACCGCGGCGGGCGGGACCCTGCCGGCCTTGCCGGTGCCCGTTGATGCCGCATTTCGCCGCCACGATCGCTCGGCCGCCTCCCCGGCCCTGGGCGCGCACAGCCAACTTCTGAATCGTTGAGGTCCAGCCGAGATGAAAGCCATCGTTATTCAGGAATTCAATGCACCAGATGCCGTCACCGTCGGCGACCTTCCCGACCCGCAGGTTGGTGACGGCGACGTGCTGGTCGAAGTCCGCGCCGCCGCGGTCAATTATCCCGACGTGCTGGTGGTGCAGGGCAAGTATCAGATTCTGCCGCAACGCCCGTTCGCACCGGGCAAGGATGCCGCCGGCGTGGTACGCGCGGTCGGCGCCAATGTCACCCACGTCCAGCCAGGCGACCGCGTAGTGGCGCAACTGGAATACGGCGCGTTTGCCGAGCTCGTCAGCGTGCCTGCCGATTCGTGCTTCCGTATCCCGGATGCCATGCCGTTCGAAGACGCGGCCGCCATGGGCCTGGTCTATCAGACCGCCTACTTTGCCCTGGTGGAGCGTGGCGGATTCCGTGCCGGCGAAACCGTGCTTGTCACCGGCGCTGCCGGCGGCGTCGGCTCGGCGGCCATCCAGATCGTCAAGGGTCTGGGTGGCATCGCGCTGGCCGGCGTCAGCGGCGCCGAACATGCGCAGGCGGCACGGCAACTGGGCGCCGACGCGGTGATCGATCTGTCCCTCCCCGACCTGCGCGAATCGCTGCGCGACCAGGTGCGCAATGCCACCGCGTGCCACGGCGCCGATGTCGTGCTCGACACGCTCGGCGGCGATGTCTTCGATGCCGCGCTGCGTGCGATCGCCTGGTGCGGGCGCGCCGTGGTCATCGGCTTCGCGGCCGGCAGCATTCCCGAGATCAAGGCCAATTATCTGCTGGTCAAGAACATCGCCGTCAGTGGCCTGCAATGGAGCGACTATCGCGATCGCCAGCCGGAAAAGGTGCTGGCCGTGCAGCAGGAAATCTTCCGGCTGTATCAGCAAGGTGCGCTCAAGCCGAAGATCGCCGGTGCCCTCCCCCTCGCCCGTGCCGGTGAAGCGCTGGCGCGGCTGGCCTCGGGACAGGTGTCCGGCAAGTATGTGCTGACACTACACTGAGGCTTGCCAGACCGACCCCGGGCGCATGCCATGCCCGTCTGCAGCCGTGGGACGTCCCACGGCTGTCGTGCTTTTTGCGACGCCCCCCCTCTTTCCCGCTCTCCGGAACATCATGAACACAACCTCTTCCTCAACCCCCACCATCGACACGCTGGGCATCGTCGGCACCGGCGCCATGGGCCGCGGCATCGCGCAGATCGCCGCGCAGGCGGGCCTGGCCGTCAACCTGTACGACGCCAACCCGCAAGCTGTGGCCGCCGCCCGCCAGTACCTGCAGGACACGCTGGCCAAGCTCGCCGACAAGGGCAAGATCAGCGCCGCCGACGCCGAGGCCACGCTGGCCCGCGTCAAGCCGTGCGCTGCGCTGGAGGATCTGGCCAACAGCGACATGGTGGTTGAAGCCATCGTCGAGAAGCTGGAAGTCAAGCGCGACCTGGTTGCCAAGCTGGAAGCGATCCTGCGCGAGGACGCGATCATCGCCTCGAACACCTCCTCGCTGTCGATCACCGCGATCGCCGTCGGTGCCAAGCACCCGGGCCGCATCGCCGGCTACCACTTCTTCAACCCGGTGCCGCTGATGAAGGTGGTCGAGGTCATCGACGGCCTGTCGGGCAACCCCGCGGTGGGCGATGCGCTGATGGCACTGTCCCGCCGCATGGGCCATACCCCGGTGCGCTGCAAGGACATGCCGGGCTTCATCGTCAACCATGCCGGCCGCGGCATGAATATCGAAGGCCTGAAGGTTGCGCAGGAAGGCGTGGCCGAGTTTGCCGACATCGACAACATCATTCGCGAGCAGGCCGGCTTCCGCATGGGCCCGTTCGAACTGATGGACCTGACGGGACTGGACGTATCGCACCCGGTGATGGAGTCGATCTACAACCAGTTCTACCAGGAACCGCGCTACCGTCCGTCGCCGATCACGGCGATCCGCGCGGTCGGCGGGCTGATCGGCCGCAAGGCCGGTGCCGGTTTCTACCGCTACGCCGATGGCCAGAAGCAGGTACCGGCCGCTGCCGCGGTGCCGGGCGCGCGCCCGTCTAGCGTGTGGGTCAGCCATGACAGCGAGCGCGGCCACGCCATGGTGACGAAGCTGCTGGGCGCGCTCGGCGTGACCCCGGAAGGCGGCAACAAGCCGTCGGCCGATGCGCTGATCGTCGTCACGCCGCTGGGCCTGGACGCCACCACCAGCGCGCTGCAACAGGGCCTGGACCCGGCCCGCACCGTCGCCATCGACACGCTGCTGCCGTTCGAGGCCACCAGGCGCCGCACGCTGATGACCACGCCGGCCACCAGCGCCGCCGCGCGTGATGCCGCGCACGGCCTGTTTGCCAGCGACGGCGTGCCGGTCACGATGATCCGCGACTCGGCCGGCTTTGTGGCCCAGCGCGTGCTCTGCTGCATCATCAACATCGCCAGCGACATCGCGCAGCAGCGCATCGCCACGCCGGCGGACATCGACCTTGCCGTGAACCTCGGCCTCGGCTACCCGAAGGGCCCGCTGGCACTCGGCGATGCGGTCGGCCCGCAACTGGTGCTCGAGACGCTGCGCAACATGGAAGCCCTGACCGGCGACATGCGTTACCGTCCGAGCCCCTGGCTGTGGCGCCGTGCCGGCCTCGGCCTGTCGCTGCTGACGGGCGAAGCCTGACAGGCCATCCTGCCAGCGATGACTCGGATGACCGAAGTCAATGCCGTGCCGCCGGAGGTCGCGCCCCGTTCGCTCATCCTGCAATCGCCAGCGTATGCGCGGGTCCAGCTACGCGGCCTGCGCTTCCCGTTCCCCGTAGTTGCAGAGGTCATCAAGGGCGATTGTGAACTGATCGTGCCGGGTCACATGCGGGCAAGCCACGACGGGGTGTGGCACACGATCCGGCCACTCGAGTCCCCGCGACTTGTGCTGGCGGAGCGGGCCCGCGTGGCGTTCCGCCAGCTGCCGCTGTCGGGCCGGCAGGCGGAAGCAGGAGAGCGGCGGCACAAGCCGATCGCGAGCACGCTGGCCCTGGCGGTATTCCAGTCACCGCAAAGACCGTGGCGGCTCGCATCGGCATCGCAGGAACTCAGCATCGATTGCCCGGGACGACTGTCCCGATCATTGATGAGTGAAGGCGAAAGCTTTGTCGACCTGGTGGCGACGCAGCGCCTGATGCGCGCGCTGTTTGACCTGGCTGGCACTGGCGGGCAAGCCGCAAGGGCCGGATGCTATGGCTTCCCGGATCGCGCTCGTCTTGAAGATGCGATCTACGATCGCTTCGGAGTGAACGCTGCACTGCTGCATCGTCTGCTGGACAGCCGCTGGCAAAGTTGAATCCCTCTGCCAGCGGCGTCCGGTAGCGATGACCTGGTGGCCAACCGCCGTGCCGCCGGTCAGCGCGACGAAGGGATCCGGCCAATTACCGCGCCCACCAGCCCCTTCCGGAACAGCAGAACGCACACGATAAAGATGACGCCCGTCACGAGCGTGACGGACTCGCCAAGCGACGCGAACCATTCGATCCCGGTGATACCGGCCAGCCCGGCACCAATCTCGCCGAGCTTGTTCTCCAGGATCACGATCACGAGCGCACCGACAACCGGCCCGCTCAGGGTCCCCATGCCGCCCACCAGCGTCATCAGGATGACCGCCCCCGACATGGCCCAATGAACGTCGGCCAGCGTCGCGAAGCCGAGTACCAGCGCCTTCATCGCTCCCGCCAGCCCCGCCAGCGCGGCGGAAAGCACGAAAGCCATCAGCTTGAAGCGATCCGTACTGTAGCCCAGCGAGATGGCGCGACTCTCGTTCTCCTTGACCGCCTGGAGAAGCTGGCCAAACGGTGAGCGGACAATGCGCGCAATCAGCCCCATCGCCGCGACAAAGACGGCAACCACGACATAGTAGAAAGTCACGTCAGAGGACAGGTCGATCACCCCGAACAGCGCGCCGCGCGGAACCCCCTGCAACCCGTCCTCGCCGCCGGTCTGCGGTGTCTGCAGGCAAATGAAGAAGAACATCTGGGCCAGCGCGAGCGTGATCATCGAGAAGTAGATGCCCTGGCGGCGGATCGCCAGCACGCCCATCAGGAATCCGATCGCAACGGCAGTTGCCACGCCGATCAGCAGGCTGACCTCCGTCGTGACATGCCAGGTCTTGATGGCATACCCCGCCATGTAGCCGGCGCCACCGAACAAGGCGGCATGGCCAAACGACAGCAGGCCGGTGTAGCCGAGCAGCAGGTTGAAGGCCGCGGCAAACAGCGCGAAGCACAGGATCTTCATCACGAAGACCGGATAGACACCAAGTTGCGGCGCCAGCAGCAACAGCGCAACCAGCCCGATGGCCACGCAGGTCGATGCCCGGCTATGCCACGACGCGCGCGCACCACCCGCCGGGGTCACCGTTGAAGGGAGAGAGAATTCGGTCATCATTTTTCCTTGCCAAACAACCCTGCCGGACGAAGCAGCAGGACAATTACCATCACCACGAACACCACCGTCGATGACGCCTCGGGGTAGACCACCTTGGTCAGGCCCTCGATCACGCCCAGGCCCAGGCCGGTGACGATGGCGCCGAGGATCGAGCCCATGCCACCGATCACCACCACGGCAAAGACCACGATGATCAGGTTCTGGCCCATCAGCGGCGAGATCTGGATCACCGGTGCGGCCAGCACCCCGGCGAACGCGGCCAATGCCACGCCGAAGCCGTAGGTCAGGGTGACCATCAGCGGCACATTGACGCCGAACGCCTCGACCACCTTGGGGTTCTCGGTGCCCGCGCGCAGGTAGGCGCCGAGCTTGGTCTTCTCGATGATGAACCAGGTGCCCAGGCAAACCGTGATCGACGCCATCACGACCCAGGCCCGATAGTTGGGCAGGTGCATGAAGCCCACGTCGGTGGCGCCCTGCAGCAGCTCCGGCGCGGAGTACGGCAGGCCTGAGACCCCGTAGATCGACCGGAACACGCCTTCGATCACCAGCGTGATCCCCAATGTGAGCAGCAGCCCGTAGATGTGGTCGAGCTTGTAGATCCAGCGCAGCATCGTCTTTTCGATCAGTACGCCCAACAGGCCGATGACCAGTGGTGACAACAGCAGCATCACCCAGTAGCTGAGCCCTGCGTACTCCATGCCGGCCCACGCCAGCAGGGCGCCCAGCATGAACAGCGCGCCATGCGCGAAGTTGATGACGTTGAGCAATCCGAAGATCACCGCCAGCCCCAGGCTCAGCATCGCGTAGAACGCACCATTCACGAGCCCGAGCAGCAACTGCGACAGCAGCGCGGGCAAGGGAATTCCAAGATCAAGATTCATTGCGGTCCCCCGTTCCGTTACACGCCGAGCAGCTCGTTGAGCACCGGCATCTTGGCCTGCAGTTCGCCGGCGGCAAAGCGCTCGACAATCGCACCGTGCTCCATCAGGTAGAAGCGGTCGGCCAGCGGCGCGGCGAAGCGGAAGTTCTGCTCCACCATCACCACCGTGTAGCCCTTCTTCTTGAGCATCAGGATCATGCGTGCCAGCGCCTGCACGATCACGGGTGCCAGCCCCTCGGAGATCTCGTCGAGCAGCAGCAGGTTCGCCCCTGTCCGCAGGATCCGGCCCACGGCCAGCATCTGCTGTTCACCGCCGGACAGGCGCGTGCCCTGGCTCTGGCGGCGCTCCTTCAGGTTCGGGAACATGTCGTAAATCTCGGCCTTGCTTATGCCGTTTTCCCCATTGGCGCCCTTTAGCAAAGGGGGTAGCAGCAGGTTCTCTTCGCAGGACAGGCTGGAGAAGATCGCGCGCTCCTCCGGGCAGTAGCCAATGCCGTAGTGCGCAATCTTGTGCGTCGGCAAGCCAATGGTTTCATGACCGTTGACCTTGATCGAGCCCTTGCGCGCGCCGGTCAGGCCCATGATCGCGCGCAGCGTGGTGGTGCGGCCCGCGCCGTTGCGGCCCAGCAGGGTCACCACTTCGCCGCGGTTCACCGTGAGGTCGACGCCGTGCAGGATGTGCGATTCGCCGTACCAGGCATGCAGGTCCCGGATCTCCAGGGCGGGTGTTTTGTCGTTTGCCATTTCCGCTTCCCTCTCAGTGCGCACCCTGCAGCGCGGCGTCGGCCGTGCCCATGTACGCTTCCATGACGCGTGGATCCTTCGAGACCTCGGCGTACGGGCCTTCGGCCAGGATCGCACCGCGTTGCAGCACGGTGATCTTGTCGGCGATCGACGACACGACATTCATGTTGTGCTCGACCATCAGGATCGTGCGGCCGGCAGAGACCTGCTTGATCAGCTGCGTCACGCGGTCCACGTCTTCGTGGCCCATGCCCTGGGTCGGCTCGTCGAGCAGCATCAGTTCAGGCTCCATCGCGAGGGTGGTGGCGATTTCCAGCGCGCGCTTGCGACCATAAGACAGGTTGACCGTGACGGTCTCGGCAAACTCAATCAGCCCGACCTGCTCGAGCAACTCCATCGCGCGGGCATTGAGCACGTCGAGCGAACGAGAACCGCGCCAGAACTGGAAGGCGGTGCCCAGTTGACGCTGCAGGCCAATGCGCACGTTCTCGCGCACGGTCAGGTGCGGGAACACGGCCGATATCTGGAACGAGCGGATCACGCCACGCCGCGCAATCTGCGCCGGCTTTTCGCGCGTGATGTCGATGCCGTTGAACAGGATGGTGCCGGCGGTCGGCTCCAGGAACTTGGTGAGCAGGTTAAAGCAGGTGGTCTTGCCCGCGCCGTTCGGCCCGATCAAGGCGTGGATCGAGCCGCGGCGTACATTCAGGTCGACTTCACTGACGGCAGTGAAGCCCCTGAATGACTTGGACAACCGCTGCGTCTGCAGAATGAAATCCGGCATAACAGGTGGAAAGCCAAACTGGAGAGAAAAGGAAGCGTCTTCCACACGGCCGGAGCAGCGCAGCGGCCGTGGAAAGACGCCCGGAGACAAGGACGTTGAAGCGTGGCCAGCTACCTGGCCACTTCAGTTCCCGTGTGCGTCAGCCCTTGAGCGGGCAGGCGCTCTTTTCCAGGGGCTCGAAGGCCTTGTCCCTGGGGATGACCTTGCGGATCTTCAGCAGGTCCCATTCGCTCTTGGATTCGGACGGCTTCTTGGCTTCAGCCAGGTACATGTCATGCGCCATCAGCCCGTTTGCCAGGATGCGGCCGTCCTTGGCAAAGAAATCGTTGACCGGCGTCGCGCGCATCTTTGCCATGACCTTGTCGGCGTCAGCGCTGCCGGCCGCCTGCACCGCCTTCAGGTAATGCATCACGGCCGAATACATGCCCGCCTGCACCATCGTCGGCATCATCTTGGTCTGCGCGAAGAACTTCTTGCCGAAGGCGCGGGTCTCTTCGTTGTAGTCCCAATAGAATGCCGTGGTGAACTGCAGCCCTTGCGCCGCCTTCAGGCCCATGCCTTTCAGGTCGCTATCGAAAATCAGCAGCGGCGCCACCACCTGCTTGCCGCCCCCCAGTCCGAACTCCGAGGCCTGGCGCACCGCGTTCTGGGTATCGCGCCCCGCATTGGCCAGCGCAATCACCTGCGCCTTCGATGCCTGCGCCTGCAGCAGGAACGATGCGAAGTCCGATGCCGAGAGCGGATGCCGGACCTTGCCGGTGACCTTGCCCCCTGACTGCTCCACCACGCTGACGGCATTGGACTCGAGCGAATGTCCAAACGCATAGTCGGCAGTGATGAAGAACCAATCCTTCTTGCCTTCTTCCAGGATCGCGCGTGCCGTGCCGTTTGCCAGCGCGTACGTGTTGTAGACGTAGTGAATGCCGTAAGGCGAGCATTGCTTGCCCGTCAGCTCCGTGGTGGCGGAACCCGCGAAGATGGTGACCTTCTTCTTGCTCTCGCCAAGCTTCTGCAGCGCGAGCGCCGAGGCCGAGTCCGTGGACTCGATGATCATCTCCACATTGTTCCGGTCATACCATTCCCGGGCACGGGTGGAAGCGATATCGACCTTGTTCTGATAGTCGGCACCCAACACCTCGATGGGCCGGTCCAGAACCTTGCCGCCAAAATCCTGAACCGCCATCTTGACGGCAGCAATACCGCCGGGGCCACCAATGCCGGAATAGACCCCGGTCATGTCTACCAGTGCGCCAATACGGAAGGGCTCCGCGGCGGAAGCCGCCTGGCAGAACGCCGCCAGAGCGGCAAGAGCGCCGAAGCGCAGTGCGGGTGCTTTCATGGATGTCTCCAATCGTTCGTTATCGTGACGGACAGCGTTTTCCTCGACGACATTCTCACTGTCCATACCCGCATATTTGCAACTTCGGTGCCAGCTCCAAAAACGGCCATTTTGGGGGTAATCCAGGCTTTGGAGGTGTCTTCGACCCGGTGCAAAGGACACTCGTGCCTGCGAACATGTCTTCGCCAAAGACAGTCGGGAAGGCTTCAAGCTCCCGGGTGCAACACCGTCAAAACTGATCGGCGGCCATGGCGAGGACGCTGCCGGCGCCGGCCAGCACGCGATCCCGGTAGACAGGTGCCTGGACCAGTACGTGCTCGGCAAAGAAATGTGCCGTGGCCACCTTCGCCGCCATGAACGCCGGCCGCTCCCCGGCCGCGGCTGCCCGTTCCGCCGCGAGCAGTGCTCGCCCCAACTGCCATCCGGCGACCAGTTCGCCCGCCAGCATCAGATAGGGAACGCTCCCGGCGTAAACCGACTCCGCGTCGTCGCCGCCGCGGCTCGCAACATGAGCCACCACAGCGAGAAAAGCCTGGCGGGCAGTCTCCAGCGCCCGCCGCACCGCACTGGCGGCTGCACTGCCGGATTGCGCAAGCTCCGCTTCTGTCCGCTCGATCCGCGCGGCGAGATCGCGCGCGACTGCACCGCCATCGCGCAGGGTCTTCCGTCCCACCAGGTCGTTGGCCTGGATCGCGGTCGTGCCTTCATAGATGGGCAGGATCCGTGCGTCACGGTAGGGCTGGGCAGCTCCGGTTTCCTCGATGAATCCCATGCCGCCATGCACCTGGATCCCGAGCGAGGTCACGACGAGACTCATTTCCGTGCAGTAGCCCTTGATCAGCGGCAGCAGGAATTCGTAGAAATCGTGCTCGGACTGCCGTACCTCGGCGTCGGGGTGCCGTTCGGCAATATCGGCCGCCGCAGCACCGGCAAGAATCATCGCGCGACAGCCTTCGACCCTGCTGCGCATCTCCATCAACATGCGGCGTACGTCCGGATGCTGGATGATCCGCACGCTGCCGGCTGCCGCCGAGCCAGCACTACGCCCCTGTACCCGCTCGCGCGCATACGCGACAGCCTGCTGGTAGGCGCGATCGGCAACCGCGACCCCCTGCACGCCAACGGCGAAGCGGGCGGAGTTCATCATCTGGAACATGTATTCCAGCCCACGATTCTCTTCACCGATCAGGTAGCCGGTTGCCCCACCGTGCTCGCCATATTGCATGACAGCGGTTGGGCTTGCCTTGATACCCAACTTGTGCTCGAGGCTAGCCGCATGCACGTCGTTGCGCGCACCCAGCGAGCCGTCGGCGTTCACCAGCACCTTGGGCACCAGGAACATGCTGATGCCTTTCACGCCGGCCGGCGCGCCCGCGACGCGCGCCAGGATCAGATGAATGATGTTTTCGGTCAGGTCATGCTCGCCGTACGTGATGAAGATCTTGGTGCCGAACAGCTTGTAGGTACCGTCCGGCTGGCATTCCGCCCGCGTGCGCACCAGCCCCAGGTCGCTGCCGGCCTGGGGCTCGGTCAGGTTCATGGTGCCAGTCCATTGGCCCGAGATCAACTTTGGCAAATACTTGTCGCGCATCGCATCCGAGCCCACCGCTACCAGCGCCGCGATGGCACTGTTGCTGAGCAGGTCGCAAAGCGCAAAGCTGAGATTGGCGGCATTGACGATTTCGGAGCACGCGGCGGCAATCACGCGGGGCAGCGCCTGTCCACCGTACTGCGCGGGATGCTGGACGCCAAGCCATCCGCCGTCCGCGTAGCGACGGAACGCCTCCTTGAAGCCCGGTGTCGTCGTCACCTTGCCATCCATAAGGACAGCCGGCTCGCGGTCTCCCAGAGCATTGAGCGGCGCGATGGCCTCCTCGTTAAAGCGGGCGCACTCCCCCAGTACGGCTGCCGCCGTTGCCATGCCGGCGTCCTCGAAACCGTCGAGAGCGGTCATTGCATCGAGCTGAACCAGGTGCCGGAGATTGAACAGCATGTGGTCAAGCGGTGCAGCGTAAGTCATGGATACCTCAGGAGATGGGGAAGTGATGCTAGCCACGGATGGCCGTTAGCCGTTTGTCATGCCGCGTGGCCAGCACGAACTCAGGAGCCGGAGAACGTGGGCTGTCGCTTCTCGCTGAACGCATGAACGCCTTCCTGGTAGTCCTGGCTCCAGCCAAGCTCCCGAATAGAGGTAGCCTCCATCGACAACTGCTGTTCAAGCGAATGCACCGCGGCGGCAAGCATCAACTGTCGCGTACGCACCATGGCCTTGGTCGGCATGGATGCCATCCTTTCAAGGAGCTCGTCAACTCCCGCGGCAAATGCGGCGTCCTCGAGTACGTCCCAGATCAGTCCCCACTCGGCGGCCATCTCCGCCGATAACTTGTCCGCGAACAGCGCCAAGCCCATGGCCCGGGCGATTCCGACCCGGTGCGTCAGAAACCAGGTACTGCCGGTGTCTGGTGTGAGCCCGATCTTCGAGAACGCCTGCAGGAAGTACGCGGATTTTGCGGCTACCACGACATCACAGGCGAGCGCGAGCGACGCCCCGCCGCCCGCAGCCAGACCGTTCACAGCAGCGACGCTCGGGACAGGCAGGCTTTGCAGCTTCATGACTAGAGGCTTGAAGTACCGCTCGACGTGGGTACCGATGTCGGGCAGCTTCCCGTCCACGATCTGCATCGCAGGATCGGCCAGATCCTGGCCTGCGCAGAATGCGCGGCCCACGCCAGTGATCGCCAGTACGCGTGATGACTGGTCATTGGCGACCAGGTCGACGGCACGAAGCAATTCGATCATCGTTGCCTCATCGAGACTGTTCAGCTTTCCTGGCCGGTCCAGAGTAATGCGCGCGACTGCCGCTCCTGTCGTGACCTTGATGTTCTTGAATGTCATGGATTGACCCTCCTTCACGGAATGGTGCCGTTTGCGCGCGCTCTGGCTGCCACTAGCTGTAACCGGCGTTGAGTGCCGTGTCGGCACCATCGGCGCCGCGCGCTTTCACGCGATACGTTATTTGCCGGTGAACTGCGGCGCGCGTTTGGCAAGGAATGCTGCGATGCCTTCGCGCGCGTCGTCGGTTCGCGTGGCCCGGGAGAACAATGCGGCCTCTGCGCGCAGGCCGGCATCCAGATCCAGCCGCGTTGCAGACAAGACCGCCTCGCGCGCCAGATGGACGGCGGAAGGCCGGCCTGCCGAGACGTCGGCCAGGTGCGCCTTGCCGACAGCGGCCGGGTCGCCGCCCTCGATCAGCCGGTCGACCAGGCCAATCTCCAGTGCCTCGTCTGCGGCGATCATTCGGCCGGTGATAATCAGATCCAGCGCCCGGGTTGTGCCGACCAGCCGTGGCAGCCGTTGCGTCCCGCCATAGCCCGGGATCAAGCCGAGCTTGATCTCCGGCAGCCCAAGTTTCGCGCCGGCCAACGCCACCCGGTAGCTGCATGCCATGGCGAGTTCCAGACCGCCCCCCAGTGCCGCGCCACGGATGACCGCAACACTGGGCATGCTCAGCGCAGCCAGTTTCGAAAGCACCAGTTGCCCGAACACCGAACCATCCAGGTGCTGCTGAGGCGTGCGGTCCTGCAATTCCGCGATGTCCGCGCCGGCGCAGAACGCACGATCGCCCCCGCCGACGATGACAACGCCGCGCACGCCGGACCGTTCAATGTCGTCAACATGGCCGGACAAGGTCTTCAGCATGTCCAGGTTCAGGGCGTTAAGCGAGGCCGGCCGATCGATCGTCAGCACGGCCAGCTCGCCGTCATAGCGCAGGCCGATGGTCATGCCTGGCCTCCATCCGGCTTCTTCCGCTTGCCTTCATAGACTTCGCGAAAACGCGGCTTGCGCTTTTCGAGGAACGCGCGTACGCCCTCCTGCGATTCGTCAGTCTCGTAGTACAGCGCGAGTGCCTGCATACCCAGCCCGCCGATGCCGCGGATCGAATCGGTGTCGGCATTGAACGAACGCTTGGCAATGGCCAGTGCCGTGGGGCTCATGGCCAGGATTTCCTGGCACCACTTGTCGACTTCCGCGTCGAGCTGGTCGTGCGGCACGACGGCATTCACCAGACCCATGTTCAGGGCTTCCGCCGCGGTGTAGCGCCGGCACAGGAACCAGATCTCGCGTGCCCGCTTCTCACCCACGACACGCGACAGCAACGCCGTGCCAAATCCTGGGTCGACCGAACCGACCTTCGGCCCCACCTGGCCCAGCTGCGCAGTATCGGAGGCAATTGCCAGATCACAGCACGTGACCAGCACATTGCCGCCGCCAATGGCATAACCGTTGACGCGTGCAATCACCGGTTTCGGGCATTCGCGGATCATGCCTTGCAGTTCCTCCACAGGCAGGCCGATCACGCCGCGCCCGTCGTAGCCGCCGTCATGCGCCGACTGGTCGCCACCGGTGCAGAACGCCTTGTCGCCGGCACCCGTCAGTACGACCACGCCAACGGACTTGTCCCACGATGCGGCGTTCAGGGCATCAATCAGCTCGTCGCAAGTCTTCCCGCGAAACGCGTTGTATTTCTCCGGGCGGTTGATCGTGATGCGCGCCACGCCCGCACGCACTTCATAAAGGATATCGGTGTATCGGTTCATGGTGTGTGCTTGCCTTTAGCCGTGCATGGTCAGGCCACCGGACACGCTGATGACCTGGCCGGTGATGAAGTTCGCGTCGTCGCTCGCGAGGAAGCTGACAATGCCAGGAATGTCAGCGGGCTGCCCGAGCCGATTGAACGGGATGGCGCGCTTCAGGCCTTCATAGATCTTCTGGCCGTATTCGCCTTCGCCGAGAAACGACTGCAGCAGTGCTGTGTCGGTGGGACCGGGGCACACCACGTTGACGTTGATATTGTTGCGGGCACATTCGCGTGCAATGGTCTTACTGAAGGCAATGACGCCGCCCTTGCATGCCGAGTAGACCGATTCGCCCGACGAGCCCACGCGGCCGGCGTCGGACGAGATATTGACGATCTTGCCCTGCTTCGCCTTTACCATCCACGGCAACACAGCGTGGTGCAGGTTCAGCGGCCCCACCAGGTTGATGGCGATTACCTTGTTCCAGAACTCCGGTGTCGTCTCGAGAAACTTCGCCGCCACGTCCCAGCCGGCGTTGTTGACCAGCGCGTCGATGCCGCCGAGCTCTTGCGCAACGGTGTCGATCGCCGCCGTCACGGCGCCATGGTCGGTAATGTCGACCTTGACCGCCGTGACGCCCGAGCCGGTGTGCTTGAGCGACGTGCTGAGTTGCTCCAGCGCATCGGCATTGACATCAACGGCGACCACGCGCGCACCTTCTTCGCAAAACCGCTGGCACAGCGCCTTGCCAATCCCACCGGCCGCACCGGTGATGACGACCACCTTGTCGTTCAGACCTCGCATACTGCAATCTCCTGAGTGAATTCGTGACTAAGTCCGGCTGGCTACCGCCGCGGCGGCCAGCTTGCGCAGGACAAATTTCTGAAGCTTGCCGGTCGCCGTGCGCGGCAGCGTTTCAAAGACGATGTGGCGCGGCGTCTTGAAGCCAGGCAGCCGCTCGCGGCAATACCGGATCACATCTTCCGAACTCAGTGCCCCCGCGAACTGTGGCTTCAACTCCAGCAGCGCGCACGGAACTTCGCCCCATTTGGCGTCGGGCACCGCCACCACGGCTGCAGTCTGGACGGCCGGGTGCGTGTACAGCACCTCTTCGACCTCGAGCGAAGAGATGTTCTCGCCGCCGGAAATGATGATGTCCTTGGCTCGATCCTTGATCTCGATATAGCCGTCGCCGTGCACCACGGCGAGGTCGCCGCTGTGGTACCAGCCACCGGCAAACGCTTCCGCCGTCGCCTCGGGGTTCTTCAGATAGCCTTTCATGGCCAGGTTGCCGCGGAACATCACTTCGCCCATGGTCTGGCCATCACGAGGCACCGGTGCAAACGAGGGGTCGACCACTACCATGTCTTCCATCACCACGCTGCGTACGCCTTGCCGGGACAGATGCGCGAAGAAGCCATCCTCGCCTTCCTCGCGCCACTCCTGCTGCAACTGGCACAACGTGTTGACGCCGTGCATCTCGGTCATGCCGTATACGTGCAGCAAGGAAAAGCCGAGTGCTGACACCTTGCGCAGCACCGCCGTCGGCGGCGATGCCCCCGCGCACATGATCCGGATCGGCCGAGTAGGCTTGACCCAGTTGGCCGGTTTGCCATCCACGAGGAAATCGAGCACGGTCGGCGCGCAGGCGAAATGCGTCACGCCGTGCGCCTCGATGGCTGCGTAGATGTCGTCGGCCACCACCTTGCGCAGGCAGATGCTCGTGCCCCCCATCGCCGCCATGGCCCACGCGAAGCACCACCCGTTGCAGTGGAACAGCGGCAGCGTCCATAGGTAGACGGGGTTGCTGCCAGGCATCTCGGCATTGATAGACTGGCCCAACGCGTTCAGGTAGGCACCGCGGTGGTGGTAGACCACGCCCTTGGGATTTCCGGTGGTGCCCGACGTATAGTTCAGGGCAATGGCATTCCACTCGTCGGCCGGATAGCGCAGGGCAGTGTCAGGCGCTGCAGTCTCCAGGAAGGTGTCGTAGTCAATCTCGCCGAGGTGCTCGTCGCAGCCGGATGCTGGATCGATGATGTCGACGATCCGGATCTCGCGGCCGGACTGGCTGACGGCCTCGCGCGCGGCGGCGGCAAACTGGCTGTCGACGAACAGCAGCCGGGTCTCGGAGTGCTGGAGAATAAAGGCAATGGCCGGTGCGTCGAGGCGGATATTGATGCAGTTCAGCACGGCGCCGGACAGCGGCACGCCGAAGTGCGCCTCAAGCATTTCGGGAATATTCGGCGCAATGATCGATACCGTGTCGCCGCGCTCGATGCCCGCCGCGATCAGTGCCCTGGCCAGGGCGTAGCAGCGCTGCGCATACTGCCGCCAGGTGTAGCGACGGTCGCGATAGATCACGGCGGCACGCTCCGGGAACACGTCCGCGGCGCGCTTGAGGAAATACAGGGGCGTCAGGGGTTGAAAATTTGCCTGGCACTTTTCCAGGCCTTGGTCGTATTTGGTGGGCACGAGCGTCTCCTGCGGGAAATCTGGCGGGGCGGTGGGTGAAGGCGGAAACTCACAGGGTGACAGCGAGCCGGGTGGCCTGGTCGATGGCGCGCAGCGCGTCAAGCTCGCTGGCGACGTCGGCGCCCCCGATCAGGCGGGGCTTAAGACCACGTGCCACCAGCTGGTCGTACAGCGTGCGGTTTGAGTTCTGGCCGGCGCACAAGACGACGTGATCGACGGGGAGTAAATGCGGCTTGCCCTGGACCGTGTAATGCAGGCCCTCGTCATCGATGGCGTCATAGGTCGCGCCCGCCGTCATGGCGACATTGGCCTTGCGCAGCCTGGCCTTCAGGATCCATCCGGTGGACTTGCCCAGGCGCTTGCCGAGGGGCTCGTCCTTGCGCTGGAACATGAAGACGCTGCGGCGCGGCGCGTCCGGCTCGGCCGCCGCGGTCAGGCCTCCCGGCGTGGTGCTCCGCGGATCGACGCCCCACGCGCGGAAGAAGGCCTGCGGATCGAGCGATTCCTCGGCATCGCCAAGCAGGAATTCGGCAACGTCGAAGCCGATCCCACCTGCGCCGATGATGGCCACACGCTGGCCGGGCGTGACCTTGCCGCTCAGCACGTCGAGATAGGACACGGCCTTGGGATGATCGACGCCGGCGAAGGCCGGCACACGCGGCGACACGCCCGTGGCCAGCACGATCTCATCGAACCCACCTGTGGCAAGCGCCTCGGGCGTGGCGGCCTCGCCCAGCCGCAGCGTGACCTTCAGCTTGTCCAGTCTAACGCGGAAATAGCGCAGCATCTCGTGGAACTCGGCCTTGCCTGGGACCATCTTGGCGAGATTGAGCTGACCGCCAAGCTGGGCGTCCGTTTCGAATAGCGTCACGCAGTGGCCGCGTTCCGTGGCGTTAATCGCAAACGCCATCCCGGCCGGCCCGCCCCCCACGACGGCGATCCGCTTCGGGGCGGACACGATCCCAATGGGAAATTCGATTTCCCTGCCGGCGCGCGGATTGACGAGGCACGTCGCGGTGCGCTCGGTGAAAATGCGGTCGAGGCAAGCTTGGTTGCAAGCAATACAGGTATTGATCTCTTCGGGGATGCCAAGCCGTGCTTTGCGGGCGAATTCTGGATCGGCCAGCAGCGGCCGTGCCATGGACACCAGATCGGCAACGCCCGCAGCGATCACCTGTTCCGCGGCTCCGGGCGAATTGATCCGGTTCGAAGCCATGACCGGAATGCTCACCGCCTGCTTGACGTTCTTCACCGCCTCGCTCCACGCCGCCCGCGGCACGGTGGCCGCAATGGTCGGCACGGCTGACTCATGCCAGCCCACACCGGTGTTGATCAAGTCCGCGCCAGCTGCTTCGACCTGCCTGGCGAATTCGGCCACCTCCTCACCGGTCATGCCACCTTCGACCAGGTCGATCGCGGAGATCCGGTAGACCAGCATCGGATCGCGGCCGATCCGCTCGCGCACCGCGCGTACGACCTCGAGCGGGAAGCGGATGCGCGCTTCAAAGCTGCCGCCGAAGGCATCGTCACGCCGGTTGGTCGGCGCGGCGGTGAACTCGTTGATCAGGTATCCCTCCGACCCCATGATCTCGACGCCGTCATAGCCGGCTTCGACCGCCAGCGCCGCGGTATGGGCAAAGTCAGCGATCGTCCGCCATACCTCATCCGTGGTGAGCGCGTGCGGCGAGAAGGTATTGATGCGCGCCTTGCCCGGCGACGGGGCCACGCACTCCGGCACCTTGGCATAACGGCCGGCATGCAGGATCTGCAGCACGATCTTGCCGCCCGCCTCATGCACGGCGCTGGTCACGGCCCGATGCTCGTCAAGCTGATCGACGCTGTTGAAAAGCGGCCCGCCCGCCTCCATCACCCCTTCCGGATTCGGCGAGAAGCCGCCGCTCAGGATCAGGCCGATCTCGCCCTCGGCGCGCGCCGCATAGAAGGCAGCAAGGCGCTCGCGCGGCCGGTCAAGGGTCTCCAGCCGCGTATGCATCGCGCCCATCACCATCCGGTTTGGAATGACGTGGTTACCTATCGCCAGCGGCGTCAGGATCTTGTCGAGTGTCTCCATGGGTTTCCTCGTTGTTCTGTACTTGCGTGAACACATACTAGGCACTCCACGAATATACGTCAAGTACTTGATATATATTTACGTGAAAACTCCGTGTTGCCCGAACAATCGCGCAATCTACATGTCATATATTGCTGAAGCAGCATTTATCCGACGCAAACGGCATAGCGGCGCGGAGGTGCACATGGCCGTAGAATGTCGCCATCGCGCCTCCCCAGCCGCGTGATCCGCAACCCGAGCCATGACCGATTCCGACCCCTCCTATGACCAGTCCGTCTCGTCCGTCCACAACCGCCTGTTCTTCCGGCTATTTCAGGCAGGCAACACGCTGGACCGGCAGACCATCAAGTACTTGGGCATCACGACGGTGCAGTGGTCAGTCCTGGGCGCGCTGACGCGGCCGCAAGCCGCGCAAGGCATGTCGTTCTCGGAACTGGCCGAGTACCTCGTGGTCAGCCGGCAAAGCCTAGATGGCGTGCTCAAGCGCCTGGAGCGCGACGAACACGTGGTGCGGGTGGCTGACACCGTGGACCGGCGCGCCAAGAATGTGATGCTGACCCCGAAGGGACGCGCGTTTTGGTCCAGTCTGCAGCCCAAGATCTATGAGTTCTATCGCCAGGCTCTGGTGAGCTTCCGGTTCGACGATAAGGTCTCACTGGTGCACTTTCTGAACCAGCTCAATGGGGGCATGGCCGCTGTCCACCTCGACAGCGTCGGAGACGTCGCCGTTCAAGACGCCGAAGCTGCACAGCCCCTGGAGAAGAAGACCTCATCTCGGATTTTGTAGGCAGGCCCGGCGCCTGAAGACAGTCCGAAACGGTGATCTCTTGTACTGAGTTGCGGTCGGATACGCCCGTACCCATCGACGCGCCATGGGTCCCCAAAATGGCGTAAGGCACCGCGCCATGCGTTCTCGCACGCCGGGCCGCAGCCAGCAAGTGACATGGTCGGAGTCGTATGCCGTGTGCACTTTTGCACAGTTTTAACTTGAATACTTAGGGGTAAACACCGCTCGTCCGCGTCTTGGCAATCGATCCTCATCGCCCTATGATTTATCACATGATCACTTATCGAGTGATAATTATATGGAGGCAAAGATGGGAATCACAAAGTTGGCCCACTATTCAATCCGCACGACCGATCTGGAACGTTCGTGCGCATTCTACGAACGCGTCCTTGGGTTTCAGCGCGGCTATCGCCCGCCCTTCGCCTTCCCGGGAGCGTGGCTCTACATGGGGGACGACGAAGGGGACTTCGGAACTGTCCACATTATTGGCGTCGATCCCGGCAATCTCTCTGGTTTGACAGCTTACCTTGGTGACAAGGCGCTGCCGGAGACCGGAACCGGCACTGTCGACCATATTGCCTTCCTAGCCAAGGGCGTAGCCGCAATGTGGCAAACGCTGCAAGCCGAGGGCATCCCCTGGCGGGACCGCACGGTCCCCAGCCTGGGACTTCACCAGCTTTTCATCGAGGACCCCTCGGGCGTCACGATCGAACTCAACTATTCCGCAGAAGAGGTAGCGGGCCTGACCGCGCCACCGCAAAAGCAAGCCGACGCAGGAGCCACAGCATGAACGCCGCACAACCATCGCCACGCAAGGCCATCGTGATCGGAGGGTCCGTGGGCGGGCTGTTTGCCGCAAACCTCCTTTCGCGTGCCGGTTGGGAAGTGGAGATTTTCGAGCGTACTCCCGAGGCACTGACCGGGCGAGGCGCCGGCATTGTCACGCACCCGGAACTGTTCGAGGCCCTGGCCGCGGCCGGTGTGACCGTGGACGACAGTATCGGCGTGTCAGTCAATACCCGCGTCACGCTGGCGCGCGACGGCAGCGCCGTTTCCGATCGCGAACTGCCGCAGACGCTGACAGCCTGGGGAAAAATGTACGAGGTACTGGGCAAGGCCTTTGCCGGCAAGTATCGCACCAGCGCGAATGTGACGGGGGTGGCTACGCACCCCGATCATGCCGAGGTCACGCTTCAGGATGGCTCGACGTATCGCGCGGACATGGTAATTGCCGCGGATGGCTTCCGATCAGGCGTGCGGGAACAGCTGCTGCCATCGGCGCAACTCGAATACGCTGGCTACATCGCGTGGCGCGGTCTCGTCGACGAAACCGGCCTCACTCCAGCCACTCATGGCGCGATCTTCGATAAGTTCGCGTTCTGCCTGCCACCGCGAGAACAAATCCTCGGTTACCCGGTCGCCGGTGACCGCAATAGCACAGCCCCCGGCGAGCGGCGCTTCAATTTCGTTTGGTATCGCGCCACCTGCGAAGATGAGTTGGCTGATCTGTTGACCGACGCACAGGGCAAGTGCTGGTCTAGCGGCATCCCTCCGGCATTGATCCGCGCTGACGTGCTTGCCGACATGGAGAGCGCTGCGGCCGAACTGCTCGCGCCCCAGTTTGCCGAGGTTGTGGCGCGGACGCCCCAACCGCTGTTCCAGCCGATCTATGACCTGACCGTCTCGCGCATGTCCTTCGGGCGCATTGCCCTGCTTGGCGACGCCGCATTCGTGGCGCGCCCGCATTGCGGCATGGGCGTGACGAAAGCTGCAGGTGATGCCATCGCGCTCGTCCGCGCTTTGGACACATCCGCCACCGTTGAAGCAGGCCTTGAGACCTACAGCGCGGAGCGGGTACAGGTGGGCCAGGCAATCGTCGAGCATGCCCGCCACCTGGGTGCCTACATGCAGGCGCAGCTGAAGAGCGATGAGGACCGTGCCATGGCCGAGCGCTACCGGACGCCGGAAGCCGTCATGCGAGAGACCGCCGTGTCGCGTCGCTTCTGACAACATCAACATTAGGAGACAACCATGCCTCAAGTCGCCCCCCCATCTGGTTCGCTAGGCGCGCCATATGGCGTCCACCGTGCTGTCGACGACATCGATCCACCGCTGACTCCGCACCCGATGCTCGAACGCTCCGACTTCGAGCACCTTCAACGCGCTCGCCGTCGTTTCTCGTGGTCACTTACCGCAGTGATGCTGCTCGCCTACTTTGGCTTCATCCTGACGCTGGCGTTTCGCCCGGATCTGCTTGCCCTACCGCTGGTGACCGGACAGCCCATGAGCGTCGGTATTCCGGTCGGCTTCGGCATGTTTGCCTTCACGTTTGCCCTGGTAGCCGTCTACGTCTACCGCACCAACACTGTTTACGATCGCATGATCGCGGAAGTTCGCGCCGGAGCACAGTCATGAACCGCTTCCTCCTTGCAGTCATCGCGCTTGCGATGGCCACCCCGGCCATGGCCGCAACTCCTCCGGTGGGCCAGGGACTGAATGTCATCGCCATCGCAATGTTCCTGGTATTTGTCGTTGCTACGCTTGGTGTCACGCGATGGGCAGCCAAGCGCAACAACAGCGTCGCTGATCACTATGCCGCCGGCGGCAAGATCACGGCGATGCAAAATGGCTGGGCTATCGCGGGCGACTACATGTCCGCCGCGTCATTGCTCGGCATCTCGGCACTCGTGTTCACTAGTGGCTACGATGGACTGATCTACTCGATCGGCTTCCTGGCGAGCTGGCCGATCATCCTGTTCCTGATTGCCGAGCCGCTGCGCAACCTCGGACGCTACACGTTAGCCGATGTGCTGTCGTACCGGCTTCGGCAACGTCCAATTCGCGCCTTCTCGGCATCGAGTTCCATCGTGATCGTGCTGCTATACCTCGTCTCGCAGATGGTGGGTGCGGGCAAGCTCGTGGAACTGCTGTTCGGCTTTAGCTACACTTCGGCGGTGGTGCTTGTCGGGGTACTGATGGTGGTGTACGTGTTCTTCGGCGGCATGCTGGCGACAACGTGGATCCAGATCATCAAGGCGGTCATGCTGCTGGCCGGCTGCGCCTTCATGGCGTTCATGGTGATGAGCCGCTTCGGCTTCAGCCTGAACAGCCTGTTCGACCACGCGATTGCAGCCCATGGCAAGCAGCAGGCAATCATGCGCCCAGGCGGGCTGGTGTCCGATCCGGTCTCGGCGGTTTCGCTCGGGTTGGCACTGATCTTCGGCACGGCAGGCCTGCCGCACATCCTGATGCGGTTTTTCACGGTTAGCAACGTCAAAGCGGCGCGCAAGAGCGTGCTTTACGCAACCGGCATTGTCGGCATGGGCTACGCGCTCATCATCGTGATCGGCTTCGGCACAATTGCATTGGTAGCGAAGGATCCCCTGTACCACAACAGCACTGGCGCGGTCATCGGCGGCGTCAACATGGTGGCCGTGCACCTTTCTCATGCGGTGGGCGGCAATGTCTTCCTGGGATTCATCTGCGCGGTCGCCTTTTCGACGATCCTTGCAGTGGTGGCAGGACTGACGTTGGCCGGTTCCTCGGCAATCTCCCACGACCTCTATGCCACGGTGATTCGCCAGGGCCAAGCGTCGGACAAGGACGAGATGCGGATCTCGCGCATCACCACGCTGGTGCTGGGCGTACTGTCGATCCTGCTTGGCATCTTGTTCGAGAAGCAGACCATCGCGTTCATCGTCAGCCTCACGTTCTCGATCGCGGCAAGCTCCAATTTTCCGGTTCTGCTGCTCTCGATCTACTGGCGTGGTCTGACTACACGCGGCGCCGTCATTGGCGGCATGATAGGCCTGGTCACGGCCGTGGTGCTGACGATCCTCAGCCCAACGGTGTGGGTACAGGTGCTAGGCCACCCGTCCGCGATTTATCCGTATGAGTATCCGGCACTGTTCTCGATGCTGGTGGCCTTCGCGGGGATCTACCTGTTTTCTGTCATCGACCGCTCGGCGCGTGGCGTGTGGGAGCGTAATGCGTACCAGAACCAGCGCGTTGACTGCGAATTAGGCATCCTTGCGAAGTCTGGAAGCTGACGGCGCCTTCCGGTGTCACCCCGAGGCGGCGGCCCGCGACTGGCCTGCCGCCTGTTTCCATTTATCGGGCGATTGGTAGAATCGGGACATTCGAACAGAAGGACCGAGAGACAGCCATGGAGTCACGCGCCACAACGACCGGGGACGTCGCCGCCAACAAGTCCACCCGCAGGTTGCTGCCGGAGGAACGGGAGCAGCAGATCGTCGAGAAGGCCATCGAACATTTCACGCGTAATGGGTTCGGTGGAAGCACGCGTGAGCTGGCTCGTCAGATTGGCGTCACCCAGCCCCTGCTTTACCGGTACTTCGAGAGCAAGGATGCGTTGATCGAGCGTGTCTACAACGAGGTCTTCCAGTGGCGCCCGGACTGGGAGCGACAGATCACGGACCGGTCCCTGCCGCTGGTCGAGCGACTCCACGCCTTTTATCTCGACTATTCGTCGGTGATTCTTCGTGAGGAGTGGATCCGGCTCTTCATTTTTGCCGGCCTGACGCACGAAGGTATTAACAACAAATATCTCAGCAAGCTACGGACCAAGGTATTCCTTCCGGTCCTGGCCGAGATACGGGAAGCTTTCGGCATCCCCGTCCCGCGCAATGCCACCGAAACGGACGCCGAGATCGAGATGATCTGGAGCCTTCATGCTGCCATTTTCTACATTGGCGTTCGCAAATGGGTCTATGGTCTGAAAGTGCCTACCGATCTGGAAGCGCTAATCCGCCAGAAAGTCGACTTGTTCCTGTATGGAGCACCCGCAGCGATGGAGAAAATTCGAGGCCAGAAAGCCTGAAACGCCTTCTCCGTGCCTTGTTGACCCTTTGCCGGTCTTATTGGGGAATCTGTGGACCGTGTGACGGGCACATTAACCCGTTTATTGCCGGGCGGGAATCAATGATACTTCCCGCATCGACATACACGGGACAAGCGTCATGTCAGCCCACTCGACTACCCTGCAGCAATCCCAACACGCCAAAGCACCGGCAAGCGTGCATTCGTTTTCCGATGAGAGCGGCCACACGTCGCTTCCGCATCCCCATCTGCAACAGCATCCTGGCTACCAGCGCCTGTTCCGGCCTGGGGCCCTGACGGTCGGCCTTATCCTTCCACTGGAAACACATCCGGGCAAGCCGGCGCCGACCATGGCAGACCACGTGGAGATGGCGCAACGCGCCGAAGCTCTTGGCTTTGGCGCGCTATGGATGCGAGACGTGCCGTTTTACGATCCTGCCTACGGCGATGTCGCTCAGATCTTCGAGCCGATGGTTTATATAGGCTACCTGGCGGCAGCGACGACCCGCATCACCCTCGGCACCACGGGGATCGTTCTTCCGACCCGGGAACCGATGTATCTCGCCAAGCAGGCGACTTCACTTGATCAACTTAGCGGCGGTCGGCTGGTGCTCGGCCTTTCTTCGGGAGATCGCGAGAGCGACTACCCGATGCTCGGCATCGACTACGAATCCCGTGGCGACCGCTATCGCGACGCTTACACAGTCTTTCGTACGTTGGCGGAACAGCGCTTTCCCAGCTTCCGCTCGACGCGCTTCGGTGGGTCTCCCGGAACGCTTGATCTCGTACCCAAAGCCCCGTACGGCCGCGTCCCCTCCATCGCCGTAGGCCAGGCGCAGCAGAGCATGGATTGGCTAGCTCAGAATGTCGACGGTCTGCTGACAGGCTCCCCGCCGGTCGACAGGCTGACCGAGTTCGGCGCGCAGTGGCGGGTGCAGGTGCGCGCGGCCGCCGGCACCGACTTGTTCAAGCCAATCGGAATCGGCGGCTTCTTCGATCTCGGCACGAACCCTGACATGCCTTTCCAGCGGATGCCGGGCGGCTTTCGCGCAGGGCGCAATGGCTTGCGCGCCTACCTGGAGCAGGCTCAGGCCGCGGGTGTGTCGCATGTTGCGCTCAACCCCAAGGTCAGCCGGCAGCCTTACAAGGAAATCCTGGAGGAGCTTGCCGAGTACGTGTTGTCCGATTTTCCCTCACATGTCTGATGCAGTCGGCCCATGGCTTTTGCCTTAGGGCACGACAAGGAACAGTTCCATGTCAGCACTCTTTGATCCCTTCCAGCTTGGCAGGCTGACGCTGCGAAATCGCATCGTCATGGCGCCGATGACGAGGGCACGCGCCGCCGATACGGTGCCGACCGAGCAGATGGCGCTCTACTACGCGCAACGCGCCAGCGCTGGCCTGATCATTACCGAAAGCGCACAGGTTTCGGCGCAGGGACGCGGCTACCTCGGCACTCCGGGAATTCATACTCAGGCACAGACCGACGGTTGGAGGCGCGTTACGGACGCCATTCACACCGCAGGCGGGCATGTCTTCGTACAGCTCTGGCACGTCGGCAGGGTCTCGCATACCTCCTTGCAGGAAGGCGGGCGTCAGCCAGTTGGCCCTGTGGCGATTCCGGCCGCTAACACAACAGTGCGGGCCTACGATCAGCAAAGACGCCCTGCACAGGTACCAGTGAGCACGCCAGCTCAACTGGATGCAGATGGTATCCGCCAGATTGTTGCTGACTTTCGCGACGCTGCGCGTAACGCCATGCGGGCCGGCTTCGATGGCGTGGAAATCCACGCCGGTAACGGCTTTCTCTTCGAGCAGTTCATCAATGGGAGGCTTAACACGCGTAACGACCAGTATGGCGGTGCCGCGGTCGACAACCGGCTGCGTCTGCTTCTTGAAACGATCGACTCGGTCGCACAGGAGATTGGCAGCCAACGTGTTGGCGTGCGCGTTTCTCCGTTTGCGCGCCTCTACGACCTGCATCCGTTCGACGGCGAGGAAGAGACCTGGCTCGCCTTGGCCAAAGCGCTATCTCAGCGCGGTCTCGCATACGTTCATGCCAGTCACCTGGGTTCGGCTACGTTTCAGCAGGCATTCCGCGCAGCCTATCGCGGAATGCTGATGCTAGCAGGTGGCTTCACTGCGGAGTCTGCTAAGCGTGCCATCGACGATAACCAAATCGATCTCGCCGTGTTCGGCCGACCGTTCGTTGCCAACCCGGACCTCGTTGCCCGGATGTATCACGGCTGGCCGCTCGCAGAGGCGGGCGAGGAAGCCTTGTACGGCGGCGGTGCCCACGGGTACACCGACTATCCGCCTTTCAACGTCGCCACAGAGGATGTGGCGACGGTCTGAAGCAATTGGAGCAAGAATGACAGCACTCTCAGTACTGGACCTCGTGATGATCGGCGAGGGCAAGCGGCTTGCCGATGCACTCGATGCGTCGCGACAACTGGCCCGCCACGTGGAAAATCATGGTTACAAGCGCTACTGGATTGCGGAGCACCACGATATGCCCGGCATCGGATCTGCCGCCACGCCCCTGATCATTGGAGACATCGCCTCGGCGACGTCGTCCATTCGCGTCGGATCGGGGGGCATCATGCTGCCGAATCATGCCCCGCTCGTGGTGGCGGAACAATTCGGCACCCTCAACACGCTGCACCCGGGCCGAATCGACCTCGGCGTCGGTCGCGCGCCTGGCAGTGGCGGCGCCACTGTCCGTGCCCTGCGCCGAGGCGCGCCGGAGCGCGACTTCGCACAAGACGTCATGGAGATGATGGACTACCTTGCCGACAACGGCAGGCAGCCCGTACGCGCGGGACATGAGCCGAATGATGTGCCCGTCTGGATTCTCGGATCCAGCCTCTATGGTGCCGACCTGGCGGCCAAGTTGGGGTTGCCCTACGCGTTTGCGTCGCATTTTGCCCCACGCTATCTTCACCACGCCATCGCCCACTATCGCCAGAATTTCCGACCATCGCTGCACTACTCGGCGCCTTACGTCATGGTGGGCGTGAACGTTTTTGCGGCCGACACAAATGACGAAGCGGAGTTCCTGGCCTCGTCCCACCAACAGTGGATGCTCAATTTGCACATGGGGCGCACTGGACTGCTACCACGTCCGGTGGAAGGGTATGTGAAAAACCTCCCCGATCACGAGCGTGACGTCCTCAACCAGGTGTTAGCGTGCACGGTCGCCGGGGATAAGGCCAAGGTGGGCGCGTGGATGCATGAGCTTGTCAAACGGACCGGCGCGGACGAACTGATGATCGACTGCCGGATTTTCGACGCGGGCGCACGCCTTCGCTCGCATCAGTATGCAGCCGAGTCGCTGCGGGGCGCCCTTGTCGACTAGACGGCATCAGATGTACAAGGAGGACGCGGGGCGATACTTCCTCGCCCCGCTTGCTTGTCGATCAGGTCAGGCGCTGAACCATCCGGGCACGTATTCCATCCATTCGATCAGCCATGGCTCTGCATCATGGCGACGCAAGCGAATTTGGTAGTGCGCACCTAGCAAGCGCGAGCCGTCCGCTTGCTGGGTCTTTCCTGGCATCAATCTGCCAATCCACAACCGTGCCGTGCCCTGCTCGCTGTCAATCTCTATCTTCAGTGGGGTGCCATAGTGTTGCATCCATGGCCAAGGAAAACGAAACGCCTTGAGTGTCCCCACCACCTCTCTACGCCCGCGCAGATGGCCCATTGGTGTAAGAACCGCTTGCGCATCTTCGCTAAAGCAACCCGCGAGCAGAGAGAAATCTCCTTGATCCAGAGCCCAGGCGTATCGATACCACGTCTCAACCACTGCATATTGATCCGATTCCGCTGCATGTAGGTCGGTACGAGTCCAGGGAGAATCCATCTCGCTGACGATCGTTGCAACGCGATCGCCCGGCTGCCATGCGCGGTCCTGGACGGGCAACGTCCAATCCGTCAGTAGCGCTGCATTGCCTTGAACCCAGTTGATCTGCATCCGGATGTCATGAATCAGGGGAATGTTTTCGTGGACGCACGTCATCAATGTCACGAATCCTCCGAATAGCGCGGCACTGGAATTGGGAGCTTCATGATCGCGCACCTCGCCGAAGAAATAGGCACTCATCACCCCTTCCCGGCCGCTAAACCGCACCACCTCATTCGAGCCAGTGATATGGACAATCCGGCGGTCGCGAGAATCGACTGCCAGCATCGTGGCCACCGCTTCTCGCCCGCGCGCGTCGCCGCGGTGGCTGGATTGGAAATGCACCGCGGGGCTAAACAGTGTATGGACATCGCCAACATTCTCACCGGACCAATAGTCAAGGAACGCTGTCAGGGTGGCTTCCAGACGATCACGTAGAACTGCAGGGGGATGCATGCTTCAACTCCTAATCGGTGCGCAGCTTTGGCTATCGAAGGCCGGCGAGCGCGCATATGGACAGGCGGCAAGATTAGTCGGATGATTCGGGACGTGCGGTCCCATATCCCGGAATCGAAACACCCAAGCGCGAACGCGAATACGACAAACGAATGGAACTCAACCGGATTGGAGACATTGCCGCATTCGTGGCGGCGGTCAAGACTGGCAGCTTTACCGCTGCCGCAGCCTCACTGGGGCTGACCCGTTCGGCCATCGGCAAGAGCGTCGTCCGGCTGGAAGCCAGGTTTGGCGTGCGCTTGTTGAATCGGACCACGCGCCAACTGAGCCTGACGGACGAAGGGCGAATCATGTATGAGCGTTGCCGCCAGATTATCGAGGATCTCGAGGATGTAGATGCCACCATGGCCATGCGCAGAAGCAAGCCAACGGGGACGCTACGATTGACGGCGCCGTTGTCATTCGGCCAGCGGCACATCCTGCCAGTGCTGGACATCTTCCTCAAGCAATGGCCCGAACTTCGCGCCGATATCTCCTTCACGGACCGCTTTGTCGATCTGGTAGACGAAGGCTTCGACATTGCTATACGTATCGGAGAACCGAAGGACGATTCCGCAATTCTGACGCGAACCATCGGAACGCAACGATTTCTGACCTGCGCTTCCCCCGATTATCTCGCCAGACGGGGCACGCCACAAACGCCACAGGCGCTGCATGAGCATGACATCATCACGCTGCGTAGCGCGGATCGCCCTCGAGCATGGCACTTTGACACGCCGGACGGCCATTACGTATTCGACACCCAGGGTCGCCTGAGCATCGATAGTTCGGAAGCCATGCGTGCAGCTGCCCTTGCCGGGTTCGGGATCGTGCAGTTGCCCACGTATATTACTGGCGACGCACTGCGCAGCGGGGCCCTGATTCCAGTCCTGGAAGAGTTTGTGCCAGCACCGGATCCTATCCGGATCATCTACCCGAGCAAGCGTCATCTGTCGCCCAGGATTCGTACCTTTATCGACCTCCTGGTCGAAAGCTGGAAGGATGGTCAACCGTGGGAGCAGCGCTGACAACGGATAGATGATTGGGTCCCCGGCGGACCATATCCTGGTACGGAAGACGGCTTTATCCGGTCTGCGCTTTCTTTCAGACTTCGTTCTTCGCAACGCCTGCGTTCGTCCATCCACAACGACATGGCGGTATGCAAACCGGAGAACGTATCCATGCCCAGTCTTTTCGACCCATTCAAGCTCGGCGCCATCGAGCTCGCCAACCGTGTCGTCATGGCACCGCTCACCCGTTCGCGGGCCGACGCCAACGACGTGCCTTCCGCGCTGATGGCGCAATACTACGCACAACGTGCGGGTGCCGGACTCATCATCTCCGAAGCGATCAACGTCACTCGGAACTCGCAGTCGTTTGAACGCTCGCCAGGCATCTACAGCGACCAACAGACCGAAGGCTGGCGCCGTGTGGTGGACGGCATTCACCAGCACGGCGGCCGCATCGTGGCCCAGCTCTGGCATACCGGCCGCGCCAGTTCCTTTGCCATTCTCAACGGTAAGGCTCCCGTTTCGCCGTCGGCCGTCAACGACGATCTGCATCTCCTCCATGTTTGGGGGCAGTTGGAAAATGGCGTCTACACCAAGATCCATGCCACGCCCTCGCGCGCAATGACCACCGAGGAAGTCCGGGCCACCGTCCAGGAATACCGTCGTGCCGCCGAAAACGCGAAGGCCGCTGGCTTCGATGGACTTGAAATTCATGCTGCCAACGGCTATCTGCCGCATCAGTTTCTGTCTCCCGGTACCAACCAGCGCGATGACCAATACGGCGGCTCGCTGGAAAACCGGACGCGTTTCTTGCGGGAGATCATCGAGCAGGTGTCGGAAGTATTTCCGCTCGACCGCATCGGCGTTCGGATCTCACCGTTTGCTGACTATAACAACGTACGCGATCCCGATCCGGCGCCGACGTACCGGTATGTCGCCGCCATGGTGCAGGAGTTCGGAATGGCTTATCTGCACGTTGCCGACACAAATGGGTGGTTCGACCGTCACGACTTGCCGCGCATTCTGGAGATCGTCCGCCCAGCTTACTCCGGCGCACTAATTGTCAATGGCGGCATCGACGGCGATAAGGCGAAGCAGCTCGTCGCCGCAGGAACCGCGGATGTTGTGGCCTTCGGCCGGGCCTTTATTGCGAACCCTGACCTGGTTTCGCGCTTGAAAGACAACGTCCCGCTCGCCCAGGCGTCTATGGAACACTGGTACGGTGGATCTGCAAAGGGCTATACCGACTATCCGGCCTATGGAGCTTGAGAGCCGACCACAGGGTAAATACCTAGATAGTTGAGTCTGCAGCGTACAGACGCATCTGCTACAGTTTATCGACCGATCACTGATCGGTCGATAAGTATATGGCGGAAGACAACTCGGTCGATCCGCCTCGACCGAATAACTGGAGACCTCGCATGGCTATGATGAAAGCCACCGTATTCGTCGAACCGGGGCGCATTGCGCTTGAAGACAAGCCGATTCCCGACATCGGGCCCACGGATGCCCTGATTCGCATTACGACGACCACAATCTGCGGCACTGACATTCATATCCTGAAGGGCGAATACCCTGTGCGCAGCGGACTGACCCTGGGGCACGAACCAATCGGCATCATCGAAAAGCTTGGTTCCCAAGTCACGGGTTACCAGGAAGGACAGCGCGTGCTGTGTGCAGCAGTGACTCCGTGCGGCCAGTGTTCGTCCTGCCTAATGGGATTCCATTCCCAGTGCGGCAGCCAAGCCCCCAATGGCTGGAAAGTGGCGGGAGGTTGGAAGATTGGCAACTATCTGGACGGCTGCCAGGCGGAGTATTTCGTTGTGCCAGACGCTCAGGCAAACCTTGCACTGATTCCCGACCATCTGAGCGATGAGGACGTACTCCTGATTCCGGACATCGTCAGCACCGGTTTTTCCGCTGCCGAGTCCGCAGGCATCAAGATTGGCGATGTCGTTGTTGTCATAGCCCAAGGTCCGATCGGCCTGTGTGCCACTGCGGGCGCGCGGCTCCAGGGCGCCGGCCTGGTGATCGCAGTAGACCCGGTCGAAGCACGACTCGAGAAAGCCAGGTCGATGGGCGCTGACGTCCTTCTTAATCCCAAAGAATGCGATGTGCTGGGCGAGGTAATGAAACTTACGAATGGCGTGGGAGCCGACGTGGCCCTGGAGTGCCTCGGCCGCGATGAGACCATGGCGACCTGCGTCAACGTGACACGTCCCGGCGGTACCGTGTCTAGCGTTGGCATCTATTCGAAGGATATTCCTGTCCCTCTGGACGGCTTTGGCGCCGGCCTTGCCAACAAGCGAATCGTTACCTCGACATGCCCAGGCGGCAAAGAGCGCATGCGTCGGCTACTCAACGTGACTTCTAGCCAGCGCATCAAGCTAGACCATTTGGTCACGCACACCTATCCGCTTGATGACGTGGTCGCTGCCTACGAGTTGTTCGGCCATCAACGCGATGGTGTCGTCAAGCTGGCACTGAAGCCTTGAGTAGAGCTTGATATCGCCGACGTAGGCCGTCCACCAAGATAAGGGGAATCCGCTATCACAAGGAGCCGTCTTCGGTATTGACGCGTGAATAATGGGCCGCTATCCACCCCGGTAAAACTCCATGCTTTGTCCCGGATTGACCACCCGCCGTAGCCAGTCCGGCATCTCACTGGTCCCTTGCCAGATCTGCACCGCGGCCTTGCGGTGGCAGACCAAGAGCGGTGCTTGTGGGGGTGGGGGGGTGGATCAAAGCACCCTGCGCCCGCGGTTCCTCCATGGTCAGGTCGTAGTCGCCATCTGCGCCTGGATCCAGAGGGATCGCGGCCGCTGGCTCAATCTTCGTTGTCATCGTTGCTGTTGCTAGCTTTGCTGGCTTCCTGGTGGTCACCAGGCAGCGCCAATGCCTCCTGCTGAGTACGGCTTTGCCTCGGCGCGCTGGGCCCCGCGCGTCGTCGCGGCCAATTCCTACCGCACCGCTTCCCGGTCGACGGCAGCCTGCCGCTGTGCCGGATCGGCGGCCGCGAGCTGCTCGGTGAGCTGCGCTGCTGGCGTTCAGCGATACCAGCGATGAACGCTGACGGCAAAGAGCAGGATAGCTGCCTTGCACGGTTGGGCCCATCCAGAATCCTGCCACGCGGTGTAAAAAAGGAGGACTATACCTATCAATATCAAGCACGGTTCGCCGATGACCTCTCCGTACTATCCGAGGCTCCGGCCGTCTTCACCGATTTGCTCGGTCTCATCCAGGCCAACGACAAGAATCACTACGACGCCATGATGAAGATTATCTAGCCGCTGTCCAACTCCGACGACTATCTCACCCTGACGGACCCCGGCTTTCTGAAGACGACAGATGAACGGTCGGCCGAGCTAATCGACACTGTTGTCACATTGGCCCGCGACGCGCTCGGCGACGGCGAAGGTGGGATCAATCGCCGCGCATTGACTTCCCTGAAAAGGGAGTGCGAGGGCCAACGAAGCGGGCAGTGCACGTATGATCCCACGATCAAGCCAGTTGCCATCACGACCAGCCATGGCCAGGTGGTCTTCGATTTCTGACCTACCAAGTATGAGGGGCGAGCGATGCTCGTCCCAGCTGGCCGTGCCTTGTTGCCGCTTCGTCTTAGCTAAGTTACTGCCGCCTCCCGGAGATCCACTGCCCGTGCTGATCTGTTCAGCGATTCATGAAATGGTGCAGGCGATCACCCCGCAGCCGTCAAAAGGCTTTCGCCCGTTGGCGCCGGGCCGCTCTACACCGACAGACGGAAAGGCAGGGATGGGTCGCCCTCGCCCATTTCCATATTCTCGTCATTTCAGAAGGAACCTTAAGCGGAACTCCAGCAAATCTCTGAAGCGCGACGGGCTCGTTATCCACCCGTTGCGAACAACTTGCGCACTCTCGACAAGGTCGTCACGATGCAACTGAAAATGCTTGTCGCATACGGCCATGAGCGTTGCAGACTGTATGGGAAACCGGGGCCTTAGAATCATGGCGGCAAGCCTGAAGACGTTCGCGTCGCGCTTGTTCAAAGAGGTCGCAACGCCGCGCAGAGCGACGTCGACGCACCGTTCAATGATCTCCAGGTCCTCGGTTCTGGATGGCATGTCGTTCCAGATCTGTCAGATACGATATGCACCTACGGCGAAGTTGTCTACTGGACCCTGCGACGCTAGTAGCAGGCTGCTGAAATACTCCCCCCGGTTGACCATAATTTCTCCAACAGTGATCGCGGCTTCTACTACTAACTTCGGAAGCTGGGATCCTGCTTAGGCTATGTATTTCGACTCGGCTGGAGATGAGATTAGATCGCCTCATCCCCCCATTCTGATCTGATTGACTCTACATATCGGCGCGTGGCTGATGCCTGGTTCCTCCAAAGGCCAAAGGCATCTACTGGCTCCACCGTCACCCGACGGGTGCGAACATAGGCTTGGATTGCATCGAGAATCACTTTTTCGCGCGTCGTCTGCTCTGATCTCGCTATATCAGCGACTCGTGCGTAAAGTTCCTCGGTTAGCTCAATCATCAATTTCGTCATACGTCCCGGCTTCAAGGTCAGCGGGCGTTCCTTCTTAGGTTAATCAAAAGGAGCCTCTTCTCTTCGTTGAAGTAAACCACCGAATCGTGCCTTTTACTGCGCAGGATTCGAAAACCGTAAACTTCCAAATCGCTGTCTTGCTACTGAGTGCCCTTATCGCCGCGTCGGACAAGCAGCGCAGTGCCTCATCGTACGCTCGTGCCGAGCGTGCTGCCATATAAAGCATATGCGGCCAGCCATCGCTTATGGGACCTCGTTGTGTTGGGGGCACATGCTCCAGGCGTTAATATTGTGCACCATACGTCGCACTGTAGTGCATGCCTTGTCCGTGTCACCGCGAGCGACCTAAAATCAACCATAAGAGGTTGACTCGTTCAACCCGATGTGGTTGAATTTGATTTGCGCACTAAGGGGACTTTCATGCTTACAAGCTTCGGCCGATTCCTCCGGGATCTCCGGAACCAGCACACTGAACTCATGAAGGACATGGCTGACACCCTTCAGGTCTCAGTTGCCTTTTTGTCAGCAGTCGAGACCGGTAAAAAGAGCATCCCGGCAGGGTGGAGCAACCTGATCGCTACGGCGTACCGCTTGCCCCCCAAAGAAGTGAAGGCCATGAATCAAGCTATCGACGAGTCTGCTCGCAGCGTGACGATCGACCTGACGAACCAAAGTGAAGAGCGTCGCGGCCTGGCTGTCGCGCTCGCTCGTCGCTTTGGTGACCTTTCGGACGACGAGATGGCGACGCTGAAACAGGCGATGCTGCTGCTCAAGCCGCGTGGGGACAAGAAATAATGCACAACTTCCGTGCCACCCCACAGAGCAGGACGGACATTCGTGCCACTGCGATGCAGTTGCGGCAGTCGCTGGGACTGACCCATCAGCTGTGGTTTCCGGCCCTCGAGGTCGTAGAGTTGGTCATGCCGAAGCTCGACAAGGAGTACTACTTCCAAGTAGCCACCCACGAAGAGCTTGGCTCTTCGCATGGCCTCACGATACGTGACGGGGACGAAGTTTCGATCATGCTGCGGGAGGACATCTATGAGCGTGCGTATGCCCATGAAGGGCGGGACCGTGGAACCGTCGCGCATGAGCTAGGCCACTACCTGATGCACGCTCGCTCTCCTGCATTGCACAGGAATTTTGGCGGGGCCCTGAAGTCTTTCGAGGATCCGGAATGGCAGGCGAAGTGCTTCCAGGGTGAGCTGCTTGTCCCGCGGCACTTGGTGACGGGCATGAGCCCCTATGACGTGGCGCGTCAATGCGGGGTTTCGATGGACGCCGCGGAGTATCAGCTCAAACTGTACGCCGCTGGCAAATAAAAAGCGCACTTGCGAGTTGCAGCTCGACAAGGCGCCCTGGGAAAAAGAGAGCCGAACAAAAGCCTCCAGCTTTCTCTTTGTGCATATGATTGTGTGCGACCGGTATTCTATGTACGGATATCGGATCAATCAAGGCCAAAGTTCATCTTCGAGGCGAAATCACTACGGAGGGTTCCGTTATGTTCATCCCGAACGAACGCCCCAAAGTCGTCCGTGTGTGCGCCTATACGAGGGTACGGTGTGGCCGTCCTGAGTTCGTGTGCTCGCACTGGCGCAGCCTGCCGTACTAAGAGCAGGTGAGGAGTGCCCCGGTAGGCACCCGCCTACCGGCTGACCGCTTTTCGAACTTAGGATTTGAACCGAAATGGCTAAGAAACCGATCCATGTTGTGCCCCATCCGGAAGGCTGGGCGACTCGTCGTGAAGGCACCACGCGCGTCGGACGCGTCACGCAAACCAAAGACGAGGCGATGTCGCGTGGCCGGCAGCAAGCGCAACGCGACCGCACCGAGCTCGTTATTCACGATCGCAAGGGCGTCATCCGTGATAGCGATAGCTATGGCAATGACCCGTACCCGCCGCGCGACAAGAAGCACTGAGGCGGACAATGGCGGAAATCCGCCCCTACTTCAGCTTCATAGCGTTTGCGGCCATGTTCGTGGTGCTTGTTTTCCACGATTTGGACAGGCACGTGGCCCTGGTGGCCGCTAGCGCTTCGGCTGCTTTTGCATTCCTCGCATGTCTTGCGGGAATCCAGATGCAGATCCAAGGCGGCGTGCGCAGCATCGCATGGGGAGAAATTCTCGTGCCCTTCCTGATGATGTGGATCGCTCTGCATCAGATTGCGCAGTCGATCAGCTAGCGGCACGACGGCCTGCCGCATTCCCATTCCGGCAGGCCTCCTCACATGAGGCTATAGCGCCTGTTGAATCCGGGACAGCCTCAACACAGGGAGACGGAAGATGAATTCTGGTGCCAGGGCTTGCATCGCATATATCGTTGCACGCGCGATCTCGGATTCCAAGGCCAGTCATGCCTATGATTACTCGGAATCCAAGTACGTTGCATTTACCGGGGATGTGACTACCCGCGAGGTCAACGTCTATGACTATGGACGTCGCTGCTATTGCTCGGGTTCGCTGCCACAGCTGTATGACTATGGCAATCGGAAGCACATCGATCTGCAGGTCAACGGAGATCGATTTAGCGGCTTCGACTATGACTCGCGTAAGCACTTCGAGGGATCGGTCAGCGGAAATAGTGTCAGCCTGTATGACTATGAAACCTCGAAATACTACAACTACACGGTGTAACTAGTCACCAGTGTCCAGGGGATACTGCTCGAACGCGATCGAGCCTGCCCTGCTCCTGATGTGGATTGGCTTACATCACCTGGCAAAGGTGATTGGCTGAACCCGCTCGCCCCGGCCTTCCTCCCGCAAGGTTGCGGCCTTTCCAACGCTTAGGGGATCAACATATGACCTATCTCGCCAGATATGCCTTTGCAGTAATGGCTGCAGTGATTTGCGTACCCGCAGCACAAGCTCAAGTTACGAGCCTTCCGATCTCCAACCTCGAGCTCACCAGAGCGTCTTCTGGGCTCCCAATGGTGAAGGGCATCATGACCAACAACTCGAGACGCACGACAGGCCTGATCTCAGTTACGTTTGCTCTTTATGACGCCGCTGGCACACAACTCGGCATTGCGATGGCCAACACCACTGCGTTGGAACCAGGGCAGTCATGGCTAATACAGGCGCTATCGCCGTACAGCGAAGTGGTGACGGCCAAGGTAGTAGATGTAAAGGCCTTCTGATTTGTGCCCTTCCATTGATCGCCGAACGATCGCACCTTTCTATCAATGGTCGGAGGCCAATTCATAAGGCTCGAACTGCATCACGTCCTGACCAAGCCAATCGTTCACCTCCATGGGGCGGTCCTGTAGAGGCTTCACTTCATTGCGCGCGAACATCATGGCGGCCTTCTCGCATCGCCGAAGTCGCCAGTGTTAATCGGGATGATACCCATCAGCTGGGACGGCACGCGGTGCGAGCATGGGCATCGGTCACTACTCATCTCTCCCATACGGCAAGTGTTCCCACTTGGCTGCTGTACCTGCTCTACGCCATAGCCGCAGCATGGGTATTCGTCATTGGCGTCATTGCTATTCGGTACTCGCACACAGCGAGCAACCAGCAACATATCTAGACTACCGTGAAGACCGGTTTTTCGGCGCGATTTGGCGGTGGATCTCCGTAGGTGGACGACCAGACAAAACGGGGGCGTTCTGCCCATCGTGCGACACAGTGCTCGTCTATTCAGAGAAGATGAACTATGGGGACTGGGAAACGACATTGCACTGTGAAACTTGTGCCTTCACAGTCCTTTCGCAGCCGTGCGACCGGCATGATTTAGTCGCCAAAGTAGAACAGCAAATCGATCGCAAGGTTCGAAGCGGGAGAATGGAAAGCTTGCATCCCGGCTCGTCAGCACAAGCCAAGCGAATAGAGGTGCCCCGCGCCTCTATATCAGGCCGCAATGATATTGCCGCCTAGGCTAGGGGCATCTGCTGCCCCGCCCCGGGGACCATCTATCTGGCGGTCAGCCCCATCGTTAGTCAACCGGGGTTGCCACCGTTTGCTGGCCCGACAATGCACACAGGCTGTCGAAGGCCTCGAAAGCCTACGGCAAGAATTCGGCGTAGCATCCGGTTGGGCTTTAGAGGCAGCGTGTCTGCCGGGACTTGTGGGCCCCAGCGGCCGCCGCCAGGGTACCATGCCGCGATCGGTCACAAGCAAGCCGACCGTAGAAGCAAAAACAGGTGACATATGCACGGCTCCCTGTTCTACACCAAATCGAAGACGAGCGTGATATCAACGAGCGCTACAACTTGTTGTGACCCAGCGACGCAGACCCAGCTCGAGACACACCTATGGTGTGCGTCTTGAAATGCTGGTCACCCTAATCGAACGCTACGAGGCTGATCATTTCCCGCTGAATCAGTCTGCTTCGAAGACGAGCGTTACAAAGATGCCTGTGGCTGCGGCGCCTCGCATGTCACCGCCGTTGTGGCGCTCGCCACGCTGCGTGCGAACCTCCCCTGCGATGCGCTTATCCGAACTCAGGTGGCAAGATCGCCAGCCATCGTCGCGGCAAGGCGTCATCCGGTGGCATTTCGGAAACAGTCGATACCCGAGCTCAGTCCGTGCCGCTTCCAGTCCCACGTACCGCCGAGGCAGGCTATGCTTAGACTGTCTAAGGTCCGTTGTCGTAGGAGATGGCCATGGCTAGGCAAATTTTTAGTAGGATTCAGTATCTTGAGGTTCTGAACGAAGCTTTGAGGCACCATCCAGCATGGGAGCCGGGAATGGCCTTCGAGTTCTTTCCACTTGGGTCGCGTGCCCGTGATGCCAAGTGGATTACGTGTACAGGCCCGGATAGCCGACGCGCCGTCTATGAAGAGATTGCAAAGGTTGCCGCAAGCCTTTGCGAGATTCGGGAATGAGGATCGGTCACGCAGACGAGCCAACGCTCCCCATGGATCACACCGCAGCAAGGTGCAAAATTGCTTCAGCAAATGAACGTGGGTGGTAGCAGACGGAAAGGAATTGCCCAACAAAACAGAGTTGGGCAATTCCTTTCCGGAGAACGTTTTACGGGCACATCATTGCGCAAACTGCCCAACTATATTGGACCGTTTTGACACAGTTTATTGTTCAGTGGCACACCCTCGGTTTTGCGGACGCCGCCGCCCCCCTTACAAATACTTAAACAAATTCATCCCCTGAATCTGCATAAACGACTGCTGCGCCCCCTGCAGCGCCATCTGCCGCTGGTAGTACTCCGTGATCGCCTTCGCATAATCCAGATCCTGCAGCCCCGACAACGTCTGCGAATACGTCAGGTCGCGGTTGGCACCCACATCGTCCAGCGCATCCAGCTCATTCATGCGCGAGCCCACCGACGCGCGCACGGTCAGCACGTTGTCGAGCGAGTTGGAGAACTGGCGCACGGCGGTCGACAGCACGTTGCCCAGGTTGGCGCGGTCGCTGTCGGAGGCGGCGGGCTGGCGCAGCGTGTCGATCACGGTCTGCAGGTTGGCGAACATGTCGGTGCCGGCCTCGCTGGCCGGCTGCATGGTCAGGGTGTCGCCGGCCTTGGGGTTGCCGGTGACGTTGAAGCTGAAGCCCGCCACTTCGATCTGCGCGGGCGAGGTGTAGGGCACCGGGCCGGCCACTACCGGCGCCGGCGTGGTGCCGGTCGAGGTGTCGGTGATGGTGTATTCGATCTGGCCGGCGCCGTTGGCCGTGAACGACATCTGCAGCGCATGGCCGAACAGCGGATTGCTCGGGTCGGTGGTGGACACCGTGCCGAAGGTGGCGGTGCCGGTATTGGCGGGGTTGCCCTTGACCACATAGCCGGCGCCGCCGGTCACGCTCATGAAGACTTCGCGGCCGGTGTTGCCGGCTGGCATCTGGCGCGCCACGTCGACCTGCAGCAGTTGCTGGCCGTTGTCGCCGATGTAGGTGCTGGCGCCGGCGCTCTGCGTGAACGGCGCGCTGCCTGAGCGGGTGCCGCCGAACAGGAACTGGCCGTTGCCGTCGTCGGAGTTGGCCAGGCTCAGCAGCTGGTTGTACAGCCCTTCCAGCGCGGTCGCCAGCGAGCCGCGGTCGGCATCGCTCATGGTGCCGTTGCCGGCCTGCACCAGCAGGGTCTGGATGTTCTGCGTGATGGTGGTCACGGACTGCAGCGCGTTTTCTTCCGCCGCCAGCGCAATATTGGCCTGGTTGCGGGAGGTGGCGTACTGCCCGTTGACGGCCTGCGCCTGGCTGACGCCCAGCGCGCGGGTGGCGCCGACCGGGTCGTCCGACGGGGTCAGGATCGAGCGGCCGGTGCCGAGCTGCTGCTGGATATGCATCAGCGCGCCCTGCTGGTAGTTCATCGAAGCCAGGCCTTGCTGGTACAGGGTGGAGCTTGCAACGCGCATATGGGTTACCTCTTCTGACGCGGATGGGTGCGGCGCTTAGCGGCCGATGCCGATGATGGTGTCGAACAGCGTGCCGGCGGTCTGGATCACGCGCGCATTGGCCTGGTACAGCTGCTGGAAGCGCAGCATCGACACGGTTTCCTCGTCCATGTTGACGCCGGACACCGACTGCTGCGCGGTCTTGATCTGCGTGGTGATGCTGTCTTGCGAGGCCGAGGCGATCTTGACCGACTTGGCGCGCGTGCCGACATCGTTGACCAGCTGCGCGTAGGCTTCGCTGAAGCTGGACACGCCGCCGATGGTCTTGGCGTTCTGCAGCTTGGCCAGCGCCAGCATGTTGCCGTTGTCCTTGACCGCGCCGGCGTTGCTGCCCAGCGTGAAGCTGTCGCCGGCGGCGGGCGTGCCGCCGAAGCTGAAGGTCAGGCCGTTGAGGGTGAAGTCGGTATTGCTGCCGTTGGGCACGCCCACCGGCTGCGGCGCCATGGCCACGCCGCCGACCTTGAAGATGTAGTTGGTGCCGTCGAACTCGGCGGTGATCTTGCCGGCCGGCGGGGTGAAGCCGGGCGCGACCTTGCTCAGCGACGCGGTGGCGTTGCCCTTGTTGCCGGCGGTCGCCTCGATGTAGGCGGGCGAGGCCGCAGCGATCTTGGCGGGATCGTTGATCGCCATGTCGAAGCCGGTGGCGGCGTTGCGGGTGGGCTGCACCGTGAACGAATCGTTGGTGCCCATCGGCCCGTTGATCTCGACGGTAAAGCCGTCGGCGCTGAACTGCAGCGGGTAGGTGGCAGTGCCGCCGGGCACGGGCGCGACCACCTGCTGGTTGTCGGACAGGCGCGTCAGCGTGTAGTTGGTGCCGTCGAAGTGGAGCTTGTAGTCGCTGGTGGTCAGCGCCGAGGCGTTGTCGATGGTGGCGGTTGCCACCGTGGTCTTGATGGTGTTGTTGGCGTTGGGGATGGTGGTGGCGCCGCCCAGCTTGAACATGTCGGTGCCGGGAGCGCCGTTCAGGTCGATGCCGAGCTGGTGCTGTGCATTGAAGCTCGCGCCGATCGCCAGCGACAGCCGGCCGATTGCGCTTTGCGCCGGATCCAGGGTTTCGGTGCGGAACTGCAGCAGGCCGCCCAGCGAGCCGCCGGTGAGCGCGCCCGGGTCGCTCTCGATCACGGCGCCGGTGGGCAGCGTGTAGGCCACCACGGTGCGATTGGGGTCGGCGGCCGAGGCCACGGCCTTCAGCTCATAGGCGTCGTTGCCCATCACCAGCGGCTGGCCGTTGCCGACGAAGACGTTGTAGGTGCCGCTGTCCTGCACCACCACCTTGGCGCCGACCAGCTTGGTCAGCTCGGCCACGGCCTGGTCGCGCTGGTCGAGCAGGTCATTGGGCGCCTGACCGCCGGAAGCGGCCTTCAGGCGCGTGATTTCCTGGTTCAGGTTGGCGATCTGCCTGGTGTACGCGTTGACTTGGGTGACGGCGGTGCCGACTTGCTCGTTGACGCCGGCCTGCAGCTGCTTGAAGTAATTGCTGGCCGAGCGCACCTGTCCCACCAGCGCCTGGCCCGCCGACAGCATGCCCTGGCGCGCGGCCGGATCGGCCGGGGTATCGGCCACCGCCTGCACCGCGGCGAAGAACTTCTGCATCAGCGGCGCCAGGCCGCCCTTTTGATCGGCCAGCAGGTTGTCGATCTGGCTGATCTGGTCCGAGTACATCGCCAGCGAGGCGCTGGTCGAGGTGGCGCCGCGCAGCTGGCCGGTCAGGAACTCGTCATAGACGCGGATCACCGTGGTGGTGTTCGAGCCGAAGCCGTAGAAGCCCTGGCTGGTGTACTGGCCGCCGGCAGAAGCGACGATGGTGTTCTGGCGCGAGTAGCCTTCGGTTGCCGAGTTGGCAAAGTTGTGGCCCGTCGTCGTCAGCGCGTTCTGCGCGGTGTTCAGGCCGGAGAGGCCAATACTGAAGAGAGACATGGTGCTCTGATCCCGGATTTTTAGGACTGCCGCGGCGTGGGGCCGGCGGTGTGGATGTGGGAGTTATCGGCTGGGTGGGGGTGGGACTTTAGGTGTGGAGGTGGCGTTTTCCAGATCCTGCAGGTTTGCTCCCCTCTCCCGCTTGCGGGAGAGGGGCGGGGGTGAGGGCGGGCGGTGGCAATAGAGACGGCCTTCACTTCGTGGATATTCCCGCCCTCACCCCAACCCTCTCCCGCAAGCGGGAGAGGGAGTACACAAACGGGAGTTGGCATGCTCGAGGCAATGATGACGCTGCGGCTTTCTCCCCTCTCCCGCGTGCGGGAGAGGGGCGGGGGTGAGGGTGGGCGGTGGCAATAGCGACGGCCTTCCCTTCGTTGATATTCCGCCCTCACCCCAACCCTCTCCCGCAAGCGGGAGAGGGAGTACACAAACGGGAGTTGGCATGCTCGAGGCAATGATGACGCTGCGGTTTTCTCCCCTCTCCCGCGTGCGGGAGAGGGGCGGGGGTGAGGGTGGGCGGTGGCAAATAGCGACGGCCTTCACTTCGTTGATGTTCCCGCCCTCACCCCAACCCTCTCCCGCAAGCGGGAGAGGGGGTACACAAGTGGAAGTTGGATGGCTCGAGGCAATGGCCTCGCTCCCTACGCCGCCACCTTCTTCATGATCTTCACCAGCTTGTGCCCATACGCCGGATCCGTGGCATACCCTGCCCGCTGCAAGCCATGCGCCGCATCTTCGGCACTGGCCGCGCTGACCACGCCCGCATAGCGCGGATTGCTCGTCAGCAGGCGCGCGTAGTCGGCGCAGGCTTCGTCATACGAGCCATAGGCGCGGAACTTCGCCCGCACCTTTTGCGGCTGCCCATCGATGTATTCCGTGGTGGTGATTTCCGCCACCCGCCCCTTCCAGCTGGCCCCGGCCTTGATGCCGAACACGTTGAACGTGGTAGAGCCATCGGCGTGCGTGATCTCGCGCTGGCCCCAGCCGGATTCCAGCGCGGCCTGGCCGACGATCAGCCGTGCCGGCACGCCGCTGGCGCGGGACGCGGCTTCAGCGGGGCCGGCGATGCGGGCGACGAAGGCGCTGACGTGGGCCGGCGCGTCGTCGGGCAGCCGGCCGAGCCGGTCTTCGCCCTGGCCGCGATCCGCGTAGGACTGCGGCTGGTACTGGCGCAGGCCCGCGGTGGGATTCCATTGCTGGCCCGCGACGGTGGTGCCGATGGCCGGCAGGTCGGCCTGTTCGCCCGCGTCGGCGGGCATGGCGCCGGCGCCGCGGCTGTCGAGCAGCCGCGCCATTTCCGCATCCGCGACCTTGCCAGCTTCCGCCGGGCTCAGCGCGTTCATGCCGGATGGCATCGCGGTGCCGGTGGCGCGCGCCAGCTGGCGCACCATCACATCGGCCAGGCCGATGCCGCGCGACGACATCTGCTGCGCCAGCTGCTGGTCCATCATCGACAGGTAGAGCTTGCTCTGCTCGTTGTCGAACAGGCCGTCCTGCGGCGTGGCGTCGCGCATGCTCTTGAGCACCATCTGCGTGAACACCGCCTCGAACTGCCTGGCGACGGCTTGCAGCGTACTGGCGTCGGCGCCGCCGCGCGCGCTGTGCTTGAGCGCTTCGAAGCCTTGCGTGTCCAGCGCGAAACGCTGGGTCAGGTCGGCGCCCGGCGCGGGCAACGCGCCACCGTTGATGCCGCTGTTCATGCTCAGATCACTTCCAGCTCGGCGCGCAGCGCACCCGCCGCGCGCATCGCTTCCAGGATGGTCTGCAGGTCGGCCGGGGTCGCGCCCAGCGCGTTCAGCCCCTTGACCACGGCGGCCAGCGAGGCGCCCGCCTTGACGATCTGCAGCGAACCGCCCTGCTGCTTCATGTCAATCTGCGACACCGGTGCCACCACGGTCTGGCCGCCGCTGAACGGCGCGGGCTGGCTGATCACCGGTTGCGTGTTGATCACTACCGACAGGTTGCCGTGCGCCACCGCGCAGTCTTCCACGGTCACGGCCTGGTTCATCACGATGGAGCCGGTGCGGGCGTTCAGGATCACCTTTGCCGCGGCCTTCGCCGGCGTCACGTCGATATTCTCGATGCGGGCCAGGAAGCCCACGCGCGCCGCCGGCGATGCCGGCGCGCGCACCTGCACCACGCGGCCGTCCAGCGCCGCGGCGACGCCGCCGCCCATGTTGCGGTTGATCGCTTCGACCACGCGCTCAGCGGTGCCGAAATCCGTATCCTTCAGTTCGAGGTTGAGCACGCCGCCATCGGGCTGGAACGGCGCGACCGCGCGCTCGACGATGGCGCCGTTGGCGATGCGCCCCACCGCCAGCTGGTTGATCTGCACCTTGCTGCCGTTGGCCGACGCGCCCGCGCCACCCACCAGCATGTTGCCCTGCGCGATCGCGTAGACCTGGCCGTCGGCGCCCTTGAGCGGCGTCATCAGCAGCGTGCCGCCGCGCAGGCTCTTGGCATTGCCCATCGACGACACCACCACGTCGAGCTGGCTGCCGGGCTGCGCGAACGCCGGCAGCGATGCGGTCACCATCACCGCCGCGACGTTCTTGAGCTGCATGTTCTTGCCGGCCGGCAGCGTGATCCCCAGCTGCGACAGCATGTTGGTCAGGCTCTGCGTGGTAAACGGCGTCTGCATGGTCTGGTCGCCGGTGTTGTCCAGCCCCACCACCAGGCCGTAGCCGACCAGCGGGTTCTCGCGCACGCCCTGGAAGGTGGCCAGGTTTTTCAGGCGCTCGGCCTTGGCGCCGGTGGCAAAGGCGCCGAAGGCCACCCCCAGCGCCAGGCTGACCATGGTCAGCCGCAGCAGGCGGGACAGGAAACGAGCGAGCATCTGGGCAGACATGGCGCGGTCAGAACGGAGAAACATTGAGGAAGAAGCGCTGCAGCCAGCCCATGTTCTGCGCTTCGTCGATCACGCCCTTGGCGGTGTATTCGATGCGCGCATCGGCGACCTGCGTCGACAGCACGGCGTTGTCGCCGGTGATGGTGCGGGGATTGACCACGCCCGAGAAGCGGATGAACTCGGCACCCTGGTTGATGGCCATCTGCTTTTCGCCGGAGACCACCAGGTTGCCGTTGGCCAGCACCTCCAGCACGGTCACGGTGATGGTGCCGTTGAAGGTGTTGGCCGCGCTGGCGCCGCCGCTGGCCTTCATGGTGTTGGCGCCGTTGATGTTGGCGTTCTGGCTGGTGCCGAACAGGCCGCCCAGCGCGCGCGGCACCGCGTCGAACGCCAGCGCGGCGTTGCCGGTGCGGCTGGTGTTGGTGCCGGAGTTCTTGCTGGCGTTGACGTTCTCGGTGATCAGGATGGTCAGGATGTCGCCCACGTTGCGCGGGCGCCGGTCCTCGAACAGCGGATTGCCGGCGTACGAAGACTGGTAGATCGAGCCCGAGGCCGGGCCCATCGGGCGCGGCTCGGCGCGCGCCGTGGTCGGCATCTGCACCAGCGGCTCGCGCGGCATCAGCGCGCAGCCGCTTGTGGCCAGCATTGCCACGCCGGCCAGGCAAACCAGCGCGCGCGCGCCCAGGCGGGAAAGCAAGGTGGCCATGTTCACACCAATCAACCCAGTTGCGCCAGGCGCTGCAGCATCTGGTCGGATGCCTGCACCGCCTTGCTGTTGATCTCGTACGCGCGCTGCGTCTGGATCATGCTGACCAGTTCCTCGACCACGTTCACGTTGGACGCCTCGACATAGTTCTGCTGCACCACGCCCGCGCCGTTCAGGCCCGGCACGGTGGTGTTGGGCGCGCCCGAGGCGTCGGTCTGCACATACAGGTTCTCGCCCATGCTTTCCAGGCCGGCCGGGTTCATGAAGGTGGCCAGCTGCAGCTGCCCCACCTGCACGTTGGCGCTGGAGCCAGGCTGCGTCACCGACACCGTGCCGTCGCGCCCGATGGTCATCGTCAGCGTGTTGGCGGGGATGGTGATGGCGGGCTGGATCACGAAGCCGCTGGAAGTCACCAGCTGGCCGTTCTGGTCCACCTGGAACGAGCCGTCGCGGGTATAGGCGGTGGTGCCGTCGGGCAGCGCCACCTGGAAGAAGCCCTGTCCCAGGATGGCCACGTCCTTGGCATTGCCGGTCTGCTGCGGGTTGCCCTGGGTGTGGATGCGCTCGGTCGCGACCGGGCGCACGCCGGTGCCCAGCTGCATGCCGGAGGGCAGCGTGGTCTGGTCCGACGACAGCGCGCCGGGCTGGCGGATGGTCTGGTACATCAGTTCCTCGAACACCGCGCGGCCGCGCTTGAAGCCGTTGGTCGAGACGTTGGCCAGGTTGTTCGAGATCACGTCCATCTGCGTCTGCTGCGCATCGAGGCCGGTCTTGGCAATCCAGAGAGAGCGGATCATGTGGGTCCTTGGTGGGTGCTGGGGGCCGGCACGGTGATGCCGCGCCCGCCGGTCATTCGGTTCAGTTGGTCGAGAGCAGCTGGTTGGCGCGCTGCTCGTTGCCGTCGGCGCCCTGGATCATCTTCATCTGCATCTCGAAGCGGCGCGCGTTGGCGATCATCTCGACCATGGCTTCGGTCGGGTTGACGTTGCTGCCCTCCAGCGCGCCGGAGATCACGCGCACGGTGGGATCGGCCTCGAGCGGCTGCGCGCCGGGGCGCAGGCGGAACAGGCCGTCATCGCCGCGGGCGATGGCGTCGTTGGGCGGATTGACCACGCGCAGCCGGCCTACCTGCGCCAGGCCGGCCGAGGCTTCGCCCGGGCCGCGCGCGGTGATGGTGCCGTCGGTGCCGATGGTCACCTGCGAGCCCGGCGGCACCGCCAGCGGACCGCCGTCGCCCATCACCGGCAGGCCGGAAATGGTCTGCACCTGCCCGTCCTGCGCCACCTGCAGCGCGCCGGCGCGGGTGTAGGCCTCGGTGCCGTCGGGCGCCTGCACCACCAGCCAGCCATTGCCCTGCAGCGCCACGTCGAGCGTGCGGCCGGTATAGGTCAGCGGGCCGGCGCGCATGTCCGCACCGGGCGTGGACGCCAGCGCGAAGGTGCGCGTGCCCGTCTCCGGCCCGACCACCGGCACCGCGCGGTACAGGTTGACCTGGGCGCGGAACGCCGGCGTCGACACGTTGGCGAGGTTGTTCGATACCGCCGCTTGCTGGTCGAGTATCTGCTTGGCGCCCGACAGGGCGGTGTAGATCATGCGGTCCATGGCGGCGGCTCAGCTCAGCGTGGCGGTCACAGGTTGACCAGGGTCTGCATGACCGTGTCCTGCGCCTTGATGGTTTGCGCGTTGGCCTGGTAGTTGCGCTGCGCCACGATCAGGTTGACCAGCTGGCCCGACAGGTCCACGTTCGACGCTTCCACCGCGTTCGAGCGCAGCGTGCCCAGGCTGCCGCCGGCCACGCCGAGCAGCGGCTGGCCCGATGCGCCGGTGGCCGACCACACGTTGTCGCCCTCCGGCTTCAGGCCTTCGACGTTGCCGAAGGCGGCCATCACGATCTGGCCCAGCGGCTTGGTCTCCTCGTTGGAATAGCTGCCGACGATGGTGCCGTCGCCGTTGACCGAGAAGCCCAGCAGGCTGCCCGAGGTGTAGCCGTCCTGGCGGAGCTGCTTGACGTCGTTGTCGGCGCCGAACTGGGTGGTGCCGGTCAGGTCCAGGCGCATGGCCATGGCCTGCGCGCCGTTGGCCGCCGGCTGGGTCAGCGTGACCGCGCCCGCACCGGGTGCCTGCAGCGCGCCGGCGTTGTCGAACGACAGCGTGACCGGTGCACCGGCGACGGCGTTGCCGTTGACGTCGGTCACGTACATCTGCCAGTCGGTGCCGCCCGGCACGGTCGGCGCCGCGCCCGACTTGGCGAAGTACGCCATCAACTGCTGCTTGTTGCCCAGCGAGTCATAGACGTTGATCGCCGTGCTGTAGTTGAACATGTTGCTGGTCGGCGGCACGCCGGGCGCGCTGGCAAACGCCTGCGTCGGCACGGTGGCGCGCGAATCGAGCTGGAACTTGGCGGTGATGCTGCTGGTGGCGCGCGGCTCCATCTGCGCGTTGCTGATCACCAGCGGCTGCGGCTGCACGCCGGCGCCACCTGCCACGCCAGCCGGATATCCCGTCACCTGCAGGCCCTGCATATTGGTGATGCGGCCGTCGTCCTGGCGCTGGAACTGGCCGTTGCGCGAGTAGTAGACCGCGCCTTCCGGGCTGGTCATGCGGAAGAAGCCGTTGCCGTTGGTGATGGCCACGTCCAGGGAGCGGCCCGAGGCCTCGATATTGCCCTGGTTGAACGACTGCACCACCGAGTTCACGCGCACGCCCAGGCCGATCTTGGTGCCGGCGTAGACGTCGGCGAACTGCGCGGCCGATTGCTTGTAGCCAACCGTGTTGGCGTTGGCGATGTTGTTGCCGATCACGTCCAGGTTGGACGCGGCGGCGTTCAGGCCGCTTACCCCTTGACCGAAACCCATGATTGCTTCCTTTTGACTAGGCTATCGTTGAAGCCGGCTTGCGCCCGCGCGCTGCCCGGCACCTGCGTATCTGCGCATTAAAGAATGCGGCGCACGTCGTCGACGTTGGCGGTCTGGCCGTCGCCCAGATCCACCAGCACGCCGCTGGCGTCGCCGCTGATGCTCTCGACCTTGCCGTACACCAGCGCCACCGGCTGCACCGAGGTGCCGTTGGCGGTGGCGGTCACCTTGAAGGTGTAGTCGCCGTCGGCCACGGCCACGCCGGCATTGTTCTTGCCGTCCCACGCGATGTTGTGCACACCCGCGGTCTGGCCCTTCATGTCGATGGTGCGCACCACGTTGCCGTCCTTGTCGAGCACGTCGACGGTGACCGCGTCCGCGGTCGAGGGCAGGTCCACGCCGATCTTGCCCGGCACGCCGCCTTCCACCGACACCAGCTTGCCCGGCACCATCACGGTACGGCCGATCAGCGCGGCCGAGTCCATCGCGCGGCTGGCGCTGACCTGAGACAGCAGCTGCGACAGCGTCGCGTTCATGGTCTGCATGCCGCTGACCGTGCTGATCTGCGCCAGCTGCGAGGTCAGCTGCGCGTTGTCCATCGGGTTGAGCGGGTCCTGGTTGTTCATCTGCGTGACGAGCATGGTCAGGAAGTTGTTCTGCAGCTCGGACGCGCTGGCGCTGCCGCTCTTGAGCGCGTCGTTGATGCCTTGCGTGTTGCTGCCTACCGGTGGGGTGGTGGTCATGTCAGTTGCTTGTGTGCGAGGTGCGGATGGAGCCGTTGCGTTGATGTGCCGGGGCGCGTTACTGGCCGATCGTCAGCGTCTTGAGCATCATGTTCTTGGCGGTGTTGAGCACTTCCACGTTGGCCTGGTACGAGCGCGAGGCCGAGATCATGTTGACCATCTCCTCCACCGGGTTGACGTTGGGCATCACCACATAGCCCTGGGCATTGGCCATCGGATGCGTGGGGTTGTGGACCATGCGCGGGGGCGACGGATCCTCGCTCACGCCCTGCACCTGCACGCCGCCGATATCGGTCTGGCCCGGCGTGGGCGCCATGCCGAACACCACCTGCTTGGCGCGGTAGGCCTGGCCGTCGGGGCTGACCACGCTGTCAGCGTTGGCCAGGTTGGACGCGGTCACGTTCATGCGCTGCGACTGCGCGGCCATGGCCGAGCCCGCGACGTCGAAGATGTTCATTGCCGGCATGGGTTCGCTCCCCGGTTACTGCTGGATCGCGGCCAGCATGGTCTTGATCTTGGAATTCATCACCGTCAGGCCGGATTCGAAATGCACGGCGTTGTCGGCAAAGGCCACGCGTTCGGTGTCCATTTCCACCGTGTTGCCGTCGACGCTGGACTGCAGCGGGATGCGGTAGGCCAGGTCGAATGCCTCGCGCCCCGGCGCCTGCGCGGGCAGGTGGCGCGCCGAGGTAGTCGACAGCGACACGCCCTCGTTGCGGTGGCCGCGCTCCACGGTCTGCGCCAGCGTGCTGGAGAAATCAAAGTCGCGCGCCTTGTAGCCCGGCGTGTCCGCGTGCGCGATGTTCGAGGCAATCACCGACTGCCGCTGGTTGCGCAGGCTCAGCGCTTCCTGCTGGAAACGTAGCGCCGCATCAAGTCTGTCAATCATCTGGCATCTCCCCTGCTGGGCCAGCGCTCCCGCAATCGGAGCGCACGTAGCTTCTTCAGGGTTGGCATCTTAGGCGGGGAGCTGTCACGCCAATCGGATGAATAAGGACGGGAAATCCATGCATTTCGGCCCGCCCGCGCGCGGGGCGCTGCCTACAATGAGCCCCGATGACAGATGTATACGGCGCGCGCAGCCAGTCACGGGGCCGCGCGCCGTCCTTGCCGGGAAGTCCAGATGACACAGCATTGCCGCAACGCCCGCCGCCTGGCGCAAGCCGCTCTTGGCGCGTGGCTGCTTGGCGCTGCCGCCGCGGGCGCCGCGCCGGCGCAGGTCACGCCGGTCGCCATGCAGGCGCCTGCGGCGCACGGTGCCGCCGCCCACGCCGCGGCCAGCCCGTTCACCGAAGACCCCGCGCGCGTGGCGGTCGAGCGCTTCCTGCAGCAGCAGACCGCCGGCCTGCCGGGCAAGGTCAGCGTGCAGGTGGCGCCGCCGTCAGGCGGGCGCGCGCCGGAATGCATCGCGCCCGATCCCTTCCTGCCCGCCGGCGCTTCGCCGTGGGGGCGCGTTTCGGTAGGCGTGCGCTGCGGTGGCGAGCGGCCCTGGGTGCGCTATATGCAGGCGCGCGTCTCGGTGCTGACTGACTATTACGTGGCCGCGCGCGCGCTCGGTGCGGGCGAGCCGGTCGGCCAGGCCGATATCGAAGTCCGCCAGGGCGACCTGGGCGCACTGCCGCGCGCGGTGATCACCGATCCGGCGCAGCTTGCCGGCGCCGTCACTGCCAACCGCATCGCCGCCGGCTCGCCGCTGCGCACCGACCTGCTGCGCAAGGCCATCGCCGTGCGCCAGGGCCAGACCGTCACCGTGGCGGTCGAGGGCGAGGCCTTCCAGATCACCAGCGAAGGCAAGGTGATGGCCGACGCCGCCACCGGCAACACCGTGCAGGTCCGGCTGCGCAACGGCCAGGTGGTCAATGGCCTGGTCCGCAGCGGCGACACCGTGGTGCTGCAATGACCGTGCGCCAGGTGCTGTAACCGTGGCTGAAAAGACTGGAAATCCGGGGCAGGCGGCGTGCGAAAATGCCGCCGCAGCCGCCGTGCAGCGAATCCGGGCCAGTACCCTAAAGAATTCGCCGGCGCGTCCGTAATGCCATAGGAAACCAGCAAGGATCGCCCCGTGAAGATCAACCACTCCACCTCGTCCCGGCCTGCCGACGCCGCCGCAGGCGACGCCGCCCGGCCCCACGCCGCCCCGGCCGCCGCCGCCGACGCCACTGATGCCGCGCCGTCCGCCGGCCTGAGCGTCAGCCCGCTGGCCGCCCAGGTGCGCGACATCAGCGCCCGCCTGGCCCAGCCGGCTGACGACGATATCGATACCGCCAAGGTCGAAGAGATCCGCCAGGCCATCGCCGAAGGCCGGATCAAGATCGACCCGGGCAAGATTGCCGACGGCCTGCTCGCCACCCTGCGCGAGCTCGGCCAGGCCGACGCCAAATAGCCACCATGAGCCAGAGCCTGATCCAGTCCCTGCAGCGCGAAACCGAAGGCATCCAGGCCTTCGGCCAACTCCTCGCCGAAGAGCGCGACGCCCTCAAGCGGGGCGACTTCCAGTCCCTCAGCGGGCTGCTGACGCGCAAGGTAGAACTGGGCCAGGCCCTGTCCCGCCAGCTCAAGGCCCGCGAAGCCCAGATGGGCGCGCTGGGCCTGCGCGCCGGCCCGGAGGGCCAGCTGCTCGGGCGCCAGGTCGATCCCGCCGTGGCCGACGCGTGGCGACGGCTGATCTTCGCCGCCCGCACCGCGCGCGACGCCAATGCGCTCAACGGCGCCGTGGTCGACGCCCATCTTGACTTCACCCGCGAAGCTATCCAGGCGTTGCGCCAGCATAGTGGCGGGGATGCGGGGTTGTATGGGAAGGATGGGAAGGCGGCGGCGGGGGTTGGGGGCGTGAGTCTGGCGGCTGGTTAAGACGAGCAGGGTTCCTCGCATCGGTCACAAAAATGTTCCATTTTTTCGTCACTTACTTGAAAGCAACGAAAAAACGGAACATACTGCGGGCATGCCACACAGCCGCCAAACGCAACGTGTTCTTGACCTGGCCTCCAGGAAAGGGATGCTGCGCCCCGCCGATCTCGACAATATCGAAGTCCCACGAGTCATCCTGAGCCGCATGGTCGGCGCCGGCCTGCTCGAGAAAATCGATCGGGGCGTCTACCGACTGTCGAATGATCCCCGCTCGGAGCACGAGAGCCTGGCCGCCATTGCTACCAGGGTGCCGCAAGCTGTCTTCTGCCTGCTGACAGCGCTCCAGTTCCATGGCCTGACCACGCAACTTCCGCGCGAAGTCTGGATTGCGATGCCGCGAGGCAGTCATGCGCCAAGAATCGATTTCCCGCCGATCAAAATGATCCAGGTCGCCGACGATATCTTCTCGGCAGGCATTGACGTGGTTGAGCGCGACGGGATTCCGCTGCGGGTCTATAGCGCCGCCAGAACGGTGGCAGATTGCTTCAAGCACCGCAATAAGGTAGGCCTCGACGTGGCACTGGAAGCCCTCAGGGATGCGCGGGCACAGCAAAAGGCATCGGCGGACGACCTCTGGCGCTTTGCCAAGATTTGCCGTGTCGCCGACGTCATGCGCCCGTATCTTGAGGCTGTCGGATGATTAGCAACCTCGCCGAGTCGGTGCGCGCGCGATTGCTGAACATCGCCAAAGCGCAAAAGGCGGACTTCAACCAGGTGCTGGTGCGTTATGCGCTGGAGCGCATGCTCTATCGGTTAAGCCAGTCGCCGCATGGCGAGCGCTTTGTGCTCAAAGGCGCTTTGCTGTTCACGCTCTGGTACGACATGCCGCATCGCGCTACCCGCGATGCCGACTTCCTTGGTTTCGGAGCGAGCGATCTGGCGTCGATCGCGAGAACGTTCCGGGACATCGCCGCTGTCAGTGCCGACGATGGCATGACATTCGATCCGGCATCGGTGACCACGGAGGAAATTCGCAAGGAGGCGGGCTACGCCGGCGCGCGCGTCTTGCTTACCGGGGAACTGGCGCGGGCACAATGCCGGGTGCAAGTCGATATCGGATTTGGTGATGCCATCACGCCGGGGCCGGTCGACGCCATCTATCCGGTTCTGCTCGATGATCTGCCGGCGCCGCGGCTACGCGCATATCCGGTTTACACGGTCGTTTCCGAAAAACTGCATGCCATTGCGTTGCTTGGCATGGCGAACAGCAGGCTAAAGGACTATTTCGATCTGGCTATCCTGCTGGGTCGCGAGACTCTTGATGCAGAGACCCTCGCAAGCGCGGTGGCAGCGACTTTCATCAGACGCGGCATGACGGTTCCCGGTGCGTTGCCGCTTGGACTCACCGAAGAATTCTCCACGGATTCGTCGCGGCAGGCGCTGTGGCAAGCGTTTCTGAAGAAGAACTCGCTCACATGGGAAGGGCTGCCAGACACCGTTGCAGTGTTGCGAACGGTCCTGGAGCCGGTCCTGATTCGCGCCCGCGCGATCGCAGGTCAGCAAGGCTGACCACTGAGGCTTTTTGCAGGCGCTCTGTTTGCTCCCCTCTCCCGCAAGCGGGAGAGGGAGTACACAAGCGGGAATTGGAAAGCTCGATTGAAAGTCGCGTGCGCCAGAAGCGGCAAGGCCCTACCTGAACCCCACCACCACCTCATTACTCCGCCCCTGCAACACCGGCACCAGGCTCCCCTGCCCCGGCACCCGGAACGCGAACACAAACCCCTTGGTGGCATCGTCGCCCAAGAACGCGTCGGTCTTGCCCTCGGCCTGCGGCAGCAGCACGCAGCGTTGCGCGTTGCACAGGTAGGCCTGCAGTTCCTGCGGCGGCGTCTTGGCAAAGCTGTAGCGCCAGCGCACCGAGGTAATCACCCCTTCTGATTGCGGCAACACGCCGGTGGGCAAGATCGGCGGCGACACCGCGCGTTGGCCGCGGCCGTACAGGGCCGGGCCGTTGACCGAACCGGTCCATGCATGACGGGTGCCGGCATCGAACGCGGCCCACGCGCACGCCGATACGGCCGCCAGCAGCAAGCAGGCGCCACGCGCGGCGCGACCTCTTCCCGGCATCACAGCAGGCCGCGTAGCTGGTTGCGCAGCCGGTTGATGGCCTGGCCGCGGATCTGGCATACGCGTGACTCGGTCACGTCGAGCACCGCGCCGATTTCGCGCAGGTTCAGTTCCTGGTCATAGCACAGCGAGAGCACCAGCTTCTCGCGCTCGGGCAGGCGTTCGATGGCGCGCACCAGCGCCTCGCGCATGCCGCTTTCCATCAGCACGGTAAGCGGGTTGCCGTCGTCGCTGCCGCCGAGGTGGCGGTCGAGGAAGTCTTCTTCGCCGGAGCGCTCGAAGTCTTCATAGTGCAGCAGCTGGCAGCCATAGACCTCGTTGAGCAGCAGCTGGTATTCGTCCAGCGGCATCTCCATGGCCTCGGCCACTTCGGAGTCGATGGGCGTGCGGCCGAGCTTCTGTTCCAGGTTGCGCTGGGTGCGTTCGATGCGGCGGGTGAACTGGCGCAGGCTGCGCGATTGCCAGTCGTTGGCGCGCACTTCGTCGAGCATGGCGCCGCGGATGCGCTGGCTGGCGTAGGTCTCGAAGCGTGCGCCGTGGGTGTCTTCATAGCGCTTGGCGGCGTCGAGCAGGCCGATCATGCCGGCCTGGATCAGGTCGTCGATCTGCACGCTGGCAGGCAGCCTGGCGGCGAGCTGCAGCGCGATGCGGCGCACCAGCTGGGCGTGTGCCTTGACCACATCGGCCTGTTCGAGCTTTCCCTGGATCGTGTACATGGTGCAATTCTCGTGACTGCTGGATGGCTGGACCGGCGCGCCTGCGGCGTGCCGGCTGGCTCAGGGTGTGGTGGTTTCGGGTGGCATGGGTGGCAGGCTCAGGCCAGGGCGGCGGCGGCGGGCGCCGCAGCGTCTGCGCGCAGCGGCCAGGCGCCGATGCCGCCGGCGCTGCGGCGCAGGGCCGCGGTGGCCGGTGCCGCCGGGAAGGCCTCGACCACGCAGCGGCCCAGCTGCACGGCGCGCGCCGCCAGCGGATCCGCCGGCAGCCAGCCCGCGCACAGCACTTCAACGCCGAGGTACTGGCTGGCGGTGCGCGCCAGGTTGCGCAGGATGGCCTGCACCGTGGCCTCGCTGGCCGCCAGGTTGACGATCAGATGGAAGCGGCGCCACGCATACAGGTGGTGCAGCCGCTTGATGCAGGCATAGGCGGCGGTGATCGACGCCAGCTCCGGGCGCATCACCACCAGCACGTTGTGCGCAGCGCCGGCAAGCGGCGACAGCGCGCCGTTGGAGTCGAGGCCGGCATCCACCAGCACGCTGCGGAAATCGCTGGTCGCCGCGGGCGGCAAGGCAGCGCCCGGCACCGGCCGGCCCGCCGGCAGCACCGACAGCACCCCTCCCGCGCCAACGCCCGCCGCAGCCTCCAGCGACAGCCGGCCTGCCTGGACGTCAGCCAGCGTGCCCGCCGGCCTGGCGCCGGACAAGCGCGTGGCCGCCGACGCGGCGGAGTCCTCATCGACCAGCAGCACACGCTCGCCCTGCATCGCCAGCGCGTGCGACAAACCCAGCGCCACGGTAGTGGCACCGGCGCCGCGTTCGCTGGCGAGCACGGCGATGCGGCGCGTGGTGCGCGGCGCCAGCATCCGGCGCAGGCTCTCGGCCTGGTCCATGGCGAGGGAACTCACTGCACGGCCTCCGCGGTGGCGGCAGGCGCTGCGGCGCCCCGGCCTGGATAGTTTTCCAGCACGTCGAGCAAGGCCAGCATGCGGCCCATGCCCTCATTGAGCACGGTGCCCGGCACCGGCGCGCCCGGGCGCACCGCACGCCCGGCCAGGCGCGCCAGGAACGCGGGCGCTGCCGCGGTCGGCGCATGTTCCAGGCGCAGCACCGACAAACCCAGCTGCAGCGCGGCTACGGCAGCGCCGGCGGCATCGTGCGCATCCTGCGCGAAATGGTCGATGGCATGGCGCAGCGTGCGCAGGCCGGCCTCGGCCGCATCGGTCCACAGCGCCCAGCGCGCCACCTGCGCGGCATCCTGCGCCAGCGCCGGATCGCACAGCAGGTAGCGCGTATCGAGCAGCTCGCCGGTGGCGCGGTCGGCCAGGCGGGCCACCACCAGGCAGGCGTCGATGCCGCCGTCGGGCGTGCCCTTGCCGCGCACCGGGCTGTCCGGCACGCGCACGTCGGCAGTTGCCAGCCAGCGCACGGCGTCGCGCTCGCGCACGGTGTCTTCGCCGACGGCGTGGAAGGTCAGCGTGTCCGCCAGGGCATCGAGCTTCCACGCGGCGCCGGCGCTGACCACGCGCGCGGTCTTGCGCGCGCTGGCCACCCAGCGCTCGCTGGCCTGCTGCCAGCGCGCCAGCGTGGCGGCGGACGGCATCGTCTCGAGCAGGTTGACGACCTTGCGCGCGGCGCTCATCGCGGCGCGCAGTTTGGCGGCATCGGCTTCGGCCTCGCCCAGCGGCTGGCCGGCACGGCCGGTCGGCGTGACGGCGGCAGCCAGCGGCATGCCGTTGCGGTCGGCCAGCCACAGCGTGTGCTGCATCGGCTGAGGCGAGCGGCGGCCGGGCACGGCCACCTGCAGCGTGGCGGCGATGGCCAGCACGTACTGTTCGCACTGGCGGGTCACGTCCCGGCACACGGCTTCGCGCACCTGCTGCGACATCGCGCGCAGTGCCGGCGCGCCGGCGCCTCGCTGTTGCCACAGCGAGCGCGCCAGGTCGAAGCCCAGGCCCGCGCCATTGAGTTCGGCCACGCACTGGCCCAGCGCGTCGGCGCTGTCGGTCAGCGAGCGCAGCACGTCGGTGGCGCCACCGCGCGCAGTTGTCTCTTCACCCGCGCCAGCGGCAGCGCGGCGCGCGGCATCGGCATCGGCAAACACCGAGCCGCGGCGCGGCGTCAGGAAGGCACGCTCGACCAGCGCGGTGCTGCTGGCCAGTTCCAGGTGCTCGGGCACGCGTTGCCCGGTGGAGGCATAGAAGACCGGCAGCCGGTGGCGGATCACCACGTCCAGCACCGAGCCCAGGTGGGTGGCTTCGTCCAGCTTGCTGATGATGCAGCCATCGATGCCGCCGCCATCCGGCGCGGCGTCATGACGGTACGCGTGCACCACCTCATTGAGAGTATCGCCATGGCTGGCACCGTTGAGCAGCAGCACGCGCTGCACCGGCGCCGGCACACCGGCCAGCATCGCGATCTGCTCCGACAGGCTGCGGTCACGCTGGCTCATGCCGACGGTATCGATGATCACCAGGTGCTTGTCCTTCATCGCCGCCAGCGCAAAGCGCAGGTCGGCGGCGTCCTTGACCGCATGCACCGGCACGCCCAGGATGTCGCCATAGATGCGCAGCTGCTCATGCGCGCCGATCCGGAAGCTGTCGGTGGTCAGCAGCGCCAGCTTGTCGGCGCCGTGGCGCAGCACGAAGCGCGCCGCCAGCTTGGCCGTGGTCGTGGTCTTGCCCACGCCGGTAGGGCCCACCAGCGCCAGCACGCCGCCTTGCGCAAACAGGCTGTCCTCGTCGGCCAGCACCGGCAGCTTGCTGGCCAGCTCTTTGCGGATCCAGCCCATCGCCGCGGGACGGTCATAGCCCAGCGGCAGCCGCGCCAGCAACGTGCGCGCCAGTTGCCCGGAAAAGCCCGCGCCCACCATCCATTCGAACAGCGATTCGCGCAGCGGGTCGCTCGCGGCCACGCCATGCGCCGCCGCGCTCGGGGCGACACCGGGCGCCGCGCTGATGCCGGCCAGCTGGCGCTCCAGCATGGCGCGCATCGATTGCAGCTCGCCGCGCAGGTCGCCGATGGCGGCGGGCTCGGCCACCGGTGCGGGCGGCACATACACCTGCGCGGTGGCGGACACGCTGCCCAGGTCCGTATCGCGCATGGCGACGATCTCCACGCCGCCCTCGACGGTGCGGTTGGACAGCACCACGGCATCGGGTCCCATGGCTTCGCGCACCTGGCGCATGGCTTCGCGGCCGTTGGCCGCGACAAACTTGGCTACGCTCATCTATGGCTCCTCACGCGCCGATCATGGCGGTGATGCGGATATTGCGGTTGTCGGGCACCTCGGCGTGCGACAGCACCCGCAGCTGCGGCATGGTGCGGCGCAGGAAGCGCGCCATCAGCGGACGCAGCTGCGACGGCACCAGCAACACCGGGTCCATGCCCATCTGTTCCTGGCGCGTAACCGCGCCCTGGGTCTGCTGCAGCAGCGCGTCGGCCAGGCCCGGCTCGATGCCGCCGCCGTTGGTCAGCGCCTGCGACAGCACGCGCTCCAGGCCGGCATCGAGGCCGATCACCTGCAGGTCGGCATTGTTCGGGAACAGCTGCTGCGTGATGGCGCGGCCCAGCGCCACGCGCACCATCGCGGTCAGCTCGTTCGGATCGCTGATCTTGGGCGCGTGTTCGGCCACCACATCGAGGATGGTGCGCATGTCGCGGATCGGCACGCCCTCGTCCAGCAGGTTCTGCAGGATCTTCTGCAGGCCGGTGAGCGAAATCGTCTTCGGCACCAGGTCTTCGGTCAGCTTGGGCGAGTCCTTGGCGATGCGGTCCAGCAGCGCCTGCACTTCCTGGCGGCCCAGCAGTTCGGCGGCGTGCATGTGGATCAGGTGGTTCAGGTGCGTGGCCACCACCGTGCTGGCATCGACCACGGTATAGCCGTACGCCTGCGCCTGTTCCTTGATGCCGGCATCGATCCACACCGCCGGCAGGCCGAAGGCCGGATCGCGCGTGGCCGCGCCCGGCAGCGTGCCGCTGACCTGGCCCGGGTTGATCGCCATCCACTGGCCCGGCATGGCTTCGCCGCGGCCGATCTCCACGCCCTTGAGCGTGATGCGGTAGGCGTTGGGCTTCAGTTCCAGGTTGTCGCGGATATGCACCACCGGCACCAGGAAGCCGATCTCCTGCGCCACCTTCTTGCGGATGCTCTTGATGCGGCCCAGCAGCTCGCCGTCCTGCGCGCGGTCCACCAGCGTGATCAGGCGATAGCCCACTTCCATGCCGAGCGGGTCCACCAGCGTGACGTCGTCCCAGCTGGCTTCGGTCGATTCCTGCGCCACCGCAGGGGTGCGCTCTTCACGCTGTCTGGTCTGCGCCTGCGTGGCCGCGCGGCGCGCGATATAGCGGCCCATCCACACCAGCGCGCCTGCCAGCAGCAGGAAGGCAAAGTGCGGCATGCCCGGGATGATGCCCATCAGGCCGATGATGCCCGCGGTCAGGTACAGCACGCGCGGGTTGGCAAAGAGCTGGCCGGTCAGCTGCTCGCCCACGTCCTGCTCGTTCGACACGCGCGACACGATCACGCCGGCCGCGGTAGAGATCACCAGCGCCGGGATCTGCGCCACCAGGCCATCGCCGATGGTCAGCAGCGTGTAGTTGTGCACGGCGGTGCCAAAGTCCAGGTCATGCTGGACCATGCCCACCACCATGCCCGCGGCCACGTTGATAAACATGATCAGCAGGCCCGCCACGGCATCGCCGCGCACGAACTTGCTGGCACCGTCCATGGCGCCGTAGAAGTCGGATTCCTGCGCCACCTCGGCGCGGCGCTTCTTGGCGGCGGCTTCGTCGATCAGGCCGGCGTTCAGGTCGGCGTCGATCGACATCTGCTTGCCCGGCATCGAGTCCAGCATGAAGCGCGCGCCGACTTCCGCAATCCGCCCCGCGCCCTTGGTGATCACCATGAAGTTGATCACCACCAGGATGGCGAACACCACGATGCCCACGGCAAAGTTGCCGCCCACCAGGAAGTGGCCGAACGCCTCCACCACCTTGCCGGCGGCGTCCGGACCGGTATGCCCTTCCAGCAGCACCACGCGCGTGGACGCCACGTTCAGCGACAGCCGCAGCAGCGTGGTGAACAGCAGCACCGCCGGGAACGCCGCAAAATCCAGCGGCTTCTGCGTGTACATGCTGACCAGCAGCACCATGATCGCCAGCGCGATATTGAAGGTGAACAGCAGGTCCAGCACAAAGGGCGGCAGCGGCAGGATCATCATCCCCAGGATCATGATGATCAGCAACGGCCCGGTCATGGCCTTGAGCTGGCCGGCCGAGCGCAGGCCGGGCAGGTTGAGCAGGTTGCTTAGTGCGTTCATTCGCGCATTTCCGGTACGGCGAGTTCATCGGGCACCTGCAGGTCCGCCGGCGCCTGCGGCTGCGGGCCCTGCGAGTAATGCCAGTGCTTCAGTTGATAGACCCAGGCCAGCACTTCGGCCACGGCGGTATAGAGGCCGGCGGGGATTTCCTGGCCCAGCTCGACATGGCGGTGCAGCGCGCGCGCCAGCGGCGGCGCCGACATCAGCGGCACGCGGTGCTCGGCGGCCAGCGCGCGGATGCGCGCGGCCACCTCGCCGGTGCCCTTGGCCACCACGCGCGGCGCGCCCATGCGCCCTTCCTCATAGCGCAGCGCCACCGCAAAGTGGGTGGGGTTGGTCACCACCACATCGGCCTTGGGCACCTCGGTCATCATGCGGCGGCGCGCCATGGCGCGCTGCTGCTGGCGGATGCGGTTCTTGATATGGGGGTCGCCCTCGCTCTCCTTGAACTCCTGCTTGACCTCTTCCTTGGTCATGCGCAGCTTCTTGAAGAACTCCCAGTACTGCCACGGCACGTCGATGGCCGCCACCACCAGCAGCGACAGCGACACCACCAGGCAGCAGAACATCACCAGATCGACCATGTGCAGCAGCGCCTCCTGCACCGGCGCATTCATCAGCGCGATGGCCTCGGGCAAGCGCCGCCACAGCACCCACGCGCCGACCGCGCCCACCAGCAGCGACTTGGCCACCGCCTTGAGCAGCTCCACCAGCGAGTGCGCGGAAAACATCCGCCCCAGCCCCGCCAGCGGCGACAGGCGCGAGAACTGCGGCGCGAACGACTTGGCCGAGAACACCCAGCCGCCCAGCAGCAGCGGCGCGGCCAGCGCGGCCACGCCGAACAGCAGCAGCAACGGCAGGAAGGCCAGCAGGCTGTCCCACACCATCAGCGCAAAGCGCGACAACATGCGCGACGGATCGAACGCCGTGGCCGGCTCGAAGCGCAGCGCGCCCTGCATCACCTGGTTCAGGCTGCGGCCCAGGTGGCCGCCCAGCGTCCACAGGCCGGTCACGCCGGCAATCAGCATCACGAACGTGGCCAGCTCGCGCGAACGCACCACCTGCCCCTCCTCGCGCGCCTTTTCCAGGCGCCGGGGTGAGGCGGGTTCGGTTTTCTCGAGATCGCTTTCTTCGGACATCCACGCTCCGTGCGAAGCGGCCAGCCGCTATTCGTCAGCGGGGATTATCGAAGCGTGGGGGTGTTCCCATTCGCGCGAAAAGGCGGGGGAATTGGGTGCTGTTTTGGATATGGAGGACCGATGGGGTTAACGGCGGGCGAGTCCAGAGTCTTTAGGCGAAAAGTGACGAAGCCGTGGACCAGCGGGCACTTTGAAGCAGTCTCTGCCCGCTCACTGAAAGCGCATTTCACATCGTGGGATTTCCGTCGTCGGCAGCGCGGCTCCGGGTTTCGTTCTGCGAAAGAACGTTCCGCATCATGAAAATTGTAGTCTAACTCATTGAAACATAAGGACAAACAAAGTCTTATGTCTTATATAAGACTAGGCCGCAACAGAGCAAGATGCCCCTACAATGACTCCACGCTGTTTGCTTCGACCCACGGTCGGCACGCCAAACGATTTTTCTCAAACGCGCCTTCTCTTAGGAAACTGACATGGCCCAGTATCAAGACGACATCAAGGCAGTGGCTGCTTTGAAAGAAACCCAGGGCAGCGCCTGGAATGCCATTAACCCCGAGTACGCTGCCCGCATGCGCGCGCAGAACAAGTTCAAGACGGGCCTGGACATCGCCAAATACACCGCCAAGATCATGCGCGCCGACATGGCCGCCTATGACGCGGACCCGTCGAAGTACACCCAGTCGCTGGGCTGCTGGCACGGCTTTATCGGCCAGCAGAAGATGATTTCCATCAAGAAGCACTTCAACAGCACCGAACGCCGCTACCTGTACCTGTCCGGCTGGATGGTGGCCGCGCTGCGCTCCGAGTTCGGCCCGCTGCCGGACCAGTCGATGCACGAAAAGACCGCGGTCAGCGCACTGATCCGCGAGCTGTACACCTTCCTGCGCCAGGCCGACGCCCGTGAACTGGGCGGCCTGTTCCGCCAGCTCGACGCCGCCACCGGCGCCGAAAAGGCCGCGATCCAGCAAAAGATCGACAACCACGTCACCCACGTCGTGCCCATCATCGCCGACATCGACGCCGGTTTCGGCAACGCCGAAGCGACCTACCTGCTGGCCAAGCAATTCATCGAGGCCGGTGCCTGCTGCATCCAGATCGAAAACCAGGTCTCCGACGAGAAGCAATGCGGCCACCAGGACGGCAAGGTCACCGTGCCGCACGAAGACTTCCTGGCCAAGATCCGCGCCATCCGCTACGCCTTCCTGGAACTGGGCGTGGACGACGGCATCATCGTCGCCCGCACCGACTCGCTGGGCGCCGGCCTGACCAAGCAGATCGCCGTGACCAACCAGCCGGGTGACCTGGGCGACCAGTACAACTCGTTCCTGGATTGCGAAGAACTGTCGGCCGACCAACTGGGCAATGGCGACGTCGTTATCAAGCGCGACGGCAAGCTGCTGCGCCCGAAGCGCCTGCCCAGCAACCTGTTCCAGTTCCGCGCCGGCACGGGTGAAGCCCGCTGCGTGCTGGACTGCGTGACCGCGCTGCAGAACGGTGCCGACCTGCTGTGGATCGAAACTGAAAAGCCGCACATCGCCCAGATCGCCGGCATGGTCAACGAAATCCGCAAGGTCATCCCGAACGCCAAGCTGGTGTACAACAACAGCCCGTCGTTCAACTGGACCCTGAACTTCCGCCAGCAAGCCTATGACGCCATGAAGGCCGCGGGCAAGGACGTGTCGGCCTACGACCGCGCCCAGCTGATGAGCGTGGAATACGACGACAGCGAACTGGCCAAGCTGGCCGATGAGAAGATCCGCACCTTCCAGGCCGACGCGTCGCGCGAAGCCGGCATCTTCCACCATCTGATTACGCTGCCGACGTACCACACTGCTGCGCTGTCGACGGACAACCTGGCTAAGGAATACTTTGGTGATCAGGGCATGCTGGGTTATGTGGCTGGCGTGCAGCGGAAGGAAATTCGCCAGGGCATCGCTTGTGTCAAGCACCAGAATATGTCTGGGTCGGATATTGGGGATGACCACAAGGAGTACTTCAGCGGGGAGGCGGCGCTGAAGGCGGCGGGGAAGGACAATACTATGAATCAGTTTTGATTCTGGTGGGACACCGCAAAGCAGAACGCCAACCCGGAGGGGTTGGCGTTTTTTTATGAAGCTAGTTGCTTCCTGGTTGCTACTTTTGAAGATCACCGAAGAGGCCGCCGGGCGCACCCGCCTAACGCCTATGCCGAGGCTTCTCAAAATCCGTGAGAAGTCGTGATACAAATCGCTCAGCGATGCCTAGAGTGCTGGCGTGCAAGCTATCGCTTCCGGGGAAAAGGACGGCAGTATCCGGCCACGAGCAGACCTTCAACAACGGCATGCAAATTGTCGACAATCCCGCATGTATGGCTTAACGTAGGTGTCCTTCCAAGGAACCGATTGCGAAAATGATGAGTTCGACGACTTCCGGCAGCGCAGAGCCTTCCACCGCGCATCGGCTTGTGATCGTCGAGGGCATTATGGGTTCAGGCAAGTCAACGACGATGCGCCTCATTGCGAAACATCTGCAAAATGCGGGGCAGCCAGCGTTGCCGGTCCACGAGAGGACAGAGCCACACCCCGTGCGCGCGACAGACGAACTTCAGCACTGGTTTGAACCGTGGAGGGACGCGACACCACAGCATCTCGCGGACCGTGCTCTAGCTAGGTGGAAAGCCTTTGTCGAGGCGACAAAGGCGGAGACCCCTATCCCAATAATGGACGGCCAACTGTTTCATGGAGACCTGACTCACCTGCTGCTGATGGAAGCCGAGTCTGCGTTGATTTTCGACTACGTGCAGACGCTGGCCGCAGTCACTGCTCCGCTCAATCCGTTCGTCCTTTACCTTTGGCAGGAGGATGTCGAGAAGGCTGTACGGACTGTCTGTGCGGAGCGTGGCGCCGAATGGATTGAATATCAGATGAACTGGAAGCTCGCGGCCCCTTACTGCGTGCGCAGGGGTTACAAGGGATTAGAAGGGCTTATTCTCCTATATCGCGATTACCGCCGAATCACCGATGATTTGTTTCGCCAGCTACCATTAGCCAAGCTCGCGATTGAGAACTCTGCAAGGGACTGGCCAGCCTATGAGGGGCAAATTCTGAACGAGTTGCGGCTGCCAGGGTCTGGTGTGGAAGCCAATTGATACGGTCATTTTGTGCAGTCATTGTATGACTGTCGATGCCGAGTAGACACATCCACGGACCGCTTATCGGCAATGTGTATGTCTCTTGACGGTCTACCGAAGCTCGCGGACCCATCCTGCGTCGGTGCCGAGGGCTGCCGCCTCCAGCCAGTTTCGGTCCCTCGTGGCCCTAGACCGTTGGCCACTCGAGCGGCTGCTATGCTTTTGGAGCGGGTCGTTAAAAATTTGAACCGCTGCTGATCCTTATCGGCGGTCGGGCTGCGTCAGACTCCGGCGCTCTGCGTTACAACCTTCGCTCCTTGATATCTGATCGCATGTACTTAACCGGCTTTTGGCGGCTGCCAGCCCAAAACAGGTCCGACATGCACCGATATACCGTAGGCAAATGAATCCTGCTTGTAAGGAGCACCACAATAGAGGATGGCCGCGCATTCTTTAGCGAGCATTTTGTAAATGCCATTTTCAGTTCCGCAACTGTACAGCAACGCGACACTGAAGAGTTTCTCCCCGTGGGAAGCATCGACGGTCATAAAGAGCGCCTCATCGTCGGGCTCGTGGACCTTCACATTCCAGCCAGCATCACGTAAAGGGCGAACCAAATCAGTCATACATTGCTGGGAAAGAAGCTCCTTACGGAGCAGAACGCCATTGTCTGCTGGCAAGGGCGGAACCAGGCGCCCATGTTTTCGAAAATGATCTTGTTCGGCGAGCTTCAGCTTCATCTGAACATCGCCCCGAAGCAGCGCCTGTTGCCATAGCAAGGTGCTGTCGTCATTCATATCAGGGAGAAAAAACGAGACACAATGAGAGGCGTCGTACCAGGATTCGATGGCTGCAAGTGTCGCAAGCGCTACCACCATCCGAGCGAAATTCGGCGGTTGCTGCCATGACGCCGCGGTGCCGTGTGCAAACATGTGCCGATTCAGCCAGGTCACCCCTCGGTATTCATCGGTATTGCAGAAAAAATGATTCTTGAGCCACCTGCGAAATGTCTCAAAGGCGAAAACACGCTCGTCCTGCCCGAATAGATAGTCACAAGTCTTATATTCTGGCGGGACCCACATTTGGTCGAAATGGAGTTGTGCAGCAGTTTCGATCGCGCGATTCACTGCGTGATCAATCTTGTTCGGGGCAGTAGCCTTAGTTCCGAGATCAGAAACAATTCTTGTCAGACTGCCCTCGATCGCCGGTATCAACGCTCCGACACTGGTAGCCCAATAGCCGCTATAAGCGCCTAGATAAGCTTCTCGCGCCAACGGCACGATCTCTCTAAGACTGCGAGCGAGGGGCAAGATCTGTTCGATGCAAACCGCCTGGAAGGCCAACGTATATAGCGTTGACGTGTGGTATTTGAAAAGATCGAGTGCCCGCTCTCTCGTCACATGCTTGACGGAAGCAAGTAGCTTAGAGATTTCATCCATCGGCAGCCATAGCGGCATAAACCACTCAATCTTGTCCCATAGAGCGGCTTGATCGTCGTGTTGTTTTCGCCGTATTTGCCAGTTCTCATCGCCGGAAACCGGAATGGTCGGAAAGCATGCTTTGCCACCTTCGACGGTCAGGACAATACACGGCGTCGTATGGAAGGCGCCGACGTTTGCAAGCTTCGCGACCGGATTGATGAGCCGCTTGTCGCTAGCCCATTTTTCAATGAGGTCCGGTGTCAAGGCGTTCAGCGACGTCTCATTAAGCGCGCGCCGCCAAATTCCACTGAATTTATCCTCGAGATTGAAGAAAGACATTGAATCCCATCCAAAGTGCAATCGTCGTTAATTTTGTTTAGTGATTTACCACCGGTTTCTGGACACGGCTGCCGTCGAGCATGCGACTAACCGAACGTCCGCTCCACCTTGAAAGCGGCCCGATATGTCGCGCCGAGCCGACCGGCCACATTAGGTCGGCCAGAGACGGCTGCGGCCTGGTCGTTGGTAGCCGGCCAAGGCCGGCTACCAACAGTCATCTGTGCGTCCCGCTCTATGACCATATCAGAGCGAAAACTGTCAACACGGTAAGAGGCTTCCCTGAACGCGAGCCGACGATTAGCTCTGCCCCTAAACCCGGACGCTCCGCGTCGGCGACTTGCGCAGCTGTCGTTCAGCGGGCTTTCGGGTCTTTGGTTTTTTCATATCATTCTCGCCTTCCTTTTTGGAGAGGATTGACGGCTCCTCGGCGGAGGAAAGGAGTGAGGTAGCGGCCTTGCGTTCTTTCGTCGCGGGGCTCGGGGGGTCACCGTCGACTTGGCGGCTTCCTTAGCGGCCTTAGCGTCGATGCCTCGCCGCGTGAGATCTATGCCTATTACCCGAATGTCCTCAACGCCAGGATAGTCGGCCGAGATGACCGTCCAGTGCCGCTGGAGTTCGTCTACTAGAGTTTCGAAAGTGTCGGCTCTGCGTCCGTTCGGCAAATCCCAGTAGGACTTCGTTCCGAGGTAGACCATGAGGAAGATGCCGCGGCTGGAGCGGATGTCGCGCAGATAGTCCCCGCACAACTGGATTTCAAGCCGCTCGAAAAGATGAGGGCCAGTCCACTTGTCAGCGAGCTTTAGCTCGGCCGGCACCGGCGCGTCGAAGCTGACGCCGAAGAACCGCAGATCGGGACGCTTTGCATCGGCAAGTTCCTCCTCCTGCGGGACGACATACCGGCCTGCGGCGCGATCGCGACACCATCCGCCCACAAACTTCCTGAATTCCGTCTCCTTATCGACAGCTTGGAGCATTGCGGCGATGCTGGAATCGCCGTCCTCCAGGTCGTGCTTCAGCGCGTCGAGCTTGTCGACAGCGTGATACCAGAGCTCGCGGTGATTCGCCGGCGTCGCTACGAGCGACCTGCCGAACTCTTGAACTTGTGACGGTGTCCACGCGTCGACATCTGCGTCTGCGGCGGCCTTCGCCTTCGCGTGGTAGCTCATCCACGGTCGTGAGTCTTCGTCGGGGTGTGCACGTCCCATTTCAAGCAACGCGAGGAACGCCTCCTTTCCAGGCGTCTCTCGGATGAATGCAATGAGCGCGTCTCGCGCATCCTGCGCATAATCGCGCAGTCCCGGCGAATACACGCCTTGCCCTGCACGCTCGATGTCGTCTTGCCGTCGGATGTAGAGCGCCATCAGCAGATATAGCGACTTCATGTGCTCGACTGTGCGGAATCCGAGCCGCGCATGGCCCTCCTGCGATCTCTCACCGACGAGGGCCACGATAAAAGCGAGGGCCAGCTTCGTTTGCTCGGCCGAGTTGTCTATCCCCGCGAGCCGGGCGGTAAGGGCAGGAATGGCCGCGACAGGATCGACCCCAACCCAAGCTGCGAACCAGATCGGAGAAAAGGTCATGTTGCGGGTGGCGTTGGCCTTCCGCGAAGCAATTGCGGCGATTGTCTTGTCGTCAACCGACGATCGGTTGACGATCGACAGCAGGTGACCGAGGTTCCGTGTATTGATCCGCTTCGCGCGCAACTCGGGCAAGAGAGCCGGAGCGATCTGATCCCAGATCCAGTCGCCGTGCCAGGCGACGTCGTAGAGTACGTAGTGGCTCTCGCCTTCCGCCGTTTCGGTAGAGAGTTCGTATTTGATCTCGTTCAGCAAGACGTCGAATACCTGAGATGGGAACGACTTGTGCAGTCGGGGAAGCCAGATCGGGAAGCCATTGAGTTCCTGCACAGCATATCGGGTCGCTATCTCTGCCTCTGCCGCAAGAAGGGGGGATGGCCAAGTGGCAGTTTCCCGCGCTTCGATAGACAATCCGGTGAGGCCGAAGATTGTCGAGAACGGCGTGGAGTTTGCGGCAGCGCCGTCGGAGCGGAGCAGCGGCGTGTTCTGTCGCCAGTATCCGACAGCTCCGTCCCGAAACGCGCGCGCAACGTCTTGGCCGAACTCTCCAGCAAGCGATTGCCAGTTGCCCTCGGTCCACCGATTGTGCTGACCCTCGGCGTCGCGCATCTGATGGTGAAGGTAGTGTTGGTCTCGGGATATCTGGCCGGGTTTGCCAAAGTCTCGGATCTTCTCCACTCGACCCGCCAAAACCCGCTTCGCCTCCTCCTTGGCCGCAGCCTCGCGCGCAGCATCTTTTTCAGCTCGGCGCTTCCAGGCTGCCTGCTGGCGCTTGAACTTATCAGCGGCGCCCTTTGACGGCTTAAGCAACTTGCCTAACTCGGCATCCACGTCCGCATCGGCTGCCGAGGCCTCCTTGAGCGCGTCTCGCCACGCTCGAAGCTGACCGTTCTGCTGGTAGAGAGCGAAGGCGACTGACAGGGCAACGAGTTTATCGTCTAGGAGCGGCCGAGCTGCGATCTCGTCGCGCATATAGTCGAAGTCCGTCCCGTCGAAACTCCAGTATGCGCCAACGATTGAGACGTTCCAATAGTTGGTCAGTCGCTCGCCATTCTTGCGCTTCCGTCGCGCGCGCTCCTCGGTGACGCTATGCCAGAAAAGTGCGCGGTTGAGCGCTGGCCATCCGCGGACCAGTCGGGGCAGTTCGTTGCGCTCCTCCGCGAATGCGCCTCGCCCATAGTCTCGGGCGATGGGGAGCTTCCGCAGGGTTGAGAGCGCCGCTTTCTTCAGCGTGGCTGGATCTCGGAGTCCGATCATCCGCACCAGGGCTTGGGCTGCGGCTTGGCCGAGCCAGCTGTATCGCTTAGAAATTTCGCAGTGATACTGTTCGACGACTGGCCTGCGGCTAAGAAGCCTGGCAAGTCCATCGAGCAACGTAGGAACGAGCGTCGATGGAAGCCCGACCACGTAGCTGACGAGCGAATCCGAGAGTGGGTCGGTCTCGTACCGCTTCTTAGGTGCCGCGAGCGCAAGAGCTGCCAGCAGCCAGTCCACGTCGGTCTGCGTCTGGCCGAGGCTCCCGACAAGCTCGCCTAGCCAGCTTCGCCGGAGCGGCGGAGCTTCCGTGATGAATGCTTCGCGAACCTCGGAGCCATCCCGTGGCGGCCCGACCTCGATCAATGCCCGAATGGCGGCCGTGCGCACAAATTTGCCGCGTGACGTGAGGGCGAAATACTTGGCCTTGTCTGCGAGCGCGGCGATGCCTCCCTGCTGGACCATACGCAAAAGGAACCAGACAATGTCGTCGTCGCCGCTGTGCTTGTCGAGGAGCTCACGAATACAGTCCGCCAAGTCTGGGCTTGTGAATCGCTGCACGGCTGAGTATTCGGTGGCGCTTCGACCGTGCGCTGGCTGGCTTAGTTGCTCGCAGGTTTCGCGTAGGATTTGGGCACGTGTATTTACTGGTAGTTGCGCGGGGTCCCCGCCCTCGAACAGTACCTCCGGCGCGAGACGCATTACGCGTTCGAGAATCCGTCGGTCGAGCAGGGCTAGCCAAGGAAGAAGCGGCCGCATCGTCGGGACCACGACCTCGATGCCGTACTGGCGCCGGAAGAAGAGGTTCTCAATCTTCGCCCGCGACCCTTCGTCGACAAGCATAGTGTTAAACCATTCTGCTGTAAGGAATTCACGGACGGAGCGGTGGTGGAAGCGCACAGTCCCGTAGATTCCCTCGTCGAATATTGGCCTAGTCAGGAGTGTCCGGCAGTCAGCGTCGTTCCAGTCGGTCAGCACCTCCTTGATTGGAAGGCCGCGATCGTTCTGCTGGCCGTCGGGGACCCGGATCGCCGACTCTTTCGCAAGCGTCGCCGTCGCCGCGACGAGGCGCGCGCCCTCGCGAATGCGACCCTTGGAAATCGGGTTGGCGTCGGCACGATCCTGATCGCGCTCTTCCAACCGCTTGTCGATGCTTGCCCGTATAAGCTCAAGGCGCGAGCCGATTTTTTTGTTGGTGATCCAAAACTCGACGGTCTCAGCGAGGTCGAGGGGACGACCCGTGAATGACCAGGCATCGGCGCGTTCCACCGCTTTCTTGAAGGCTTTGATGTCGGTGACGCCCTTGGCGCGAGCAAAATGATCGACCTGCTCGCCAGCGAGGTCGTCGAGCGCAACGATGCGGAAGGGCGACTTTCGGCGCTTCGACCCAGAGACTTCTCCGGTGGTCACCGCTTCGTCGGATTCCTGATCCTCCTCGGGCGCGGTTACTGGCGCCGTCCACGGTAGCTCCGCCTCGCAGATCATGAGATCAGTTCTAGGCCGCCAGGCATCGGTACGCCCAGTGATGATGACCCGGGTGCGTTGAAGGACGCTGCCGAGCTTGCGTCCGACCTTGCGTATGGCCCGCTCGAAGTCCTTCGGGTCTTTCAGTCGAGCTTCGTCGACGGAGTCTAGAAGAAGCCAGCCCTCCTCGCCGGAGGTCATCCACGCCTCGAACTCCTGGAGGGTTCCCTCTTCGAACGCGGTGTCGAAGTCCTGGCCGAGGTGCTCGATGCGCAGAAAGAATGCTTGCTTCGCGTTCTGCCGCAAGTCGCGGCAGACGTTCCGGAGCTCTTCTGTCTTTCCCGACCCTGCCTCGGAGAGGAGGACGACGCGCGGCTCCTCGAGTAGATCGGACCACTGCGTAAGCTTGTCGCGGCGCATCAGCCGGAACAGCTCGGACTCCTTGCCTTCCTCCTCGCTCAACGCGAGATCGTGAAACGTTCGATGAAGCTGGATAAACTCGTCGAGGTCGTCCGACATCTCATTTCCCTTTGCACAGTCAGTGACAAAAGACAGCAGTTCTGTTTGCTCATCGTCAATTTCCCCATTATGACGTGAGTAGGATTTCACGGGATGGCACGCCAAAAATACCTCTGTGTACCGGCGGGCTTATTCAGGGATGATGAAGCGCGATAGTCGTATTCGGAGACTCATGCATCGGCACCGCACGTAGGAGGCTCAAGACTCCATCTGTTGTTGGACGCAGCCTGCATGAATGACCGCGCAGTGTGATTTTTTCCAATGAAGTCGTGGCTAACGTGTCTAACAGGGGCCAGGAGAGCCAATTCAGTCGGTCGCTTGCCTGTGGACGATTCCTTACTGCAAAGCGAACGCCGGCCGCCGGATTTGAATGGCCGCAATGGGTCGAGCAGACGGCCGTAGCCTGGCGACGCACTGAGAAGAAATCCGGCCGCTGGTGGCCAATTCGCATAGTAAGTGTTAGGCAACCCAATGCCAGTTGCGCCGGCCGCAAGGATAGTGCGCCGCTTGGTCTGCATCAACACCATTTCGTATGCCGATCGACTAGGATTGCGTCGTCGCGCAATCTCGCGAACGGCACCATGCTGGCCCGGATGGCGCCCTGATCCGATTCCGCGAGCCACACATCGCAGTCGCCTAGCAATTCCAGCATGGCGCGAAACGCGCAGTCGGCAACGAAGCTGTTCAGCCCGACTCGCCCTTCTCGAATATGTTCGTGAATGGCGTCTATCAAGTCCGTGTGATCGGCGATTTCGCGGCGCAGGCCCAGTTTGGAACTGACGTATCCGACGTATCCGCGTTTGCCTTGAGCAACTATGGCGATGGCCCGATACAGCGCCTCCATTTCACGCCTACGTATGAACGGCGCGGGCTCAGCCCGTGCGTGAAAGAATATCTGCAATGCCTCCGCGCTTTTGACGATGCTGGCGCACCACATGTTGTGGCGCATCAACGGCGGCTCGCGAAGATCGCGCACGACAAAGATTCTATCGAGATGGTCGGCAAACGCGCGGGCTTGTTTCGCACGCCATGGCAGCTTCCACCACTTGCCGAATTCGCGCTCATAAACCCATTGCTTCACTGCGGGAAGGAGCGAGACTGTTAGCCATTCCAGCACGTACTCGCACGACCAGTCCCCTCGCTGTGAAAACGTCTGGTTCGGATCCAGGTCATTAGGTTGCCACAGCAACACCACCTCACGCCCAATGGAGAGTTGGTTGATCTTCGTCGCATACACAATGGCGTGATACCCAGCGTCGTATTGTTCGGTACTACGTTTGTGATAAGGCTTCAATACATTGCGATTGGCGTCGAACATGTGCCACGGTGTCGTGCCGTTGTCGACATCGTGCGCCTCAACAAATCGTCCTATTTCCTGCCATACGCTTTCGTCGACCGCTGCGAGCGCGACCTTGTTACCGGCCCATGTGACAAACGGAAAGTCCACAGCACACCACGCCGTTTCCAATTCAACCAGCGCGTCGCGCATGACATCTGTCAGCAGGTCAGCAACGCCAGCGATTTCTCGTGCGCCATCCTTCTGAAAGAAGATGCGGCAGTTCGGCAAATCGACGAGGTATTGGTCAGGGTTCTGATGCAGCGCGCCTGCGACGAATCCCCGGTACGTGGGCGTCAGCGGCGCGTCGGTACCGAATAGGAACTTCTTCAACAGCCATGTGTGCCCCACTGTAAGCGTGATGCCCGCGACGTCCGGCCGTGCAAACGAGATGGCTGCGGAAGCACGCGCAAATTGCCGATCGGGCACGACAGCGCTCAGCGAGAACCATGGCCCCTTGAAATGCCAGCTATTTCCGTTTCGACTGACTTGTCGATGAATCCCATCAATCTCTAGCGAGGACGCGCGGTACCCATCGTCGCCGAGTTCGACCGAACCGCTCTGCGCCGATGGCAACGCGTCTCGATTCTGCGGACTAGACGAGGCACTCTGGGCAACCAGATCACGCGCCCAGCGTGCCACACGCTCTCTCGGATCAAAGAACGCCTTGCTCACTAACTCGTAGAAGGCAACCCGTTCCATCCACCGATTAGCAAACAAATCGATACTGTGCCAGGGAAAGAATTTGGACAGTATGTCCGGATAGGTCTGGACCCGCTGAGTCAGCGTATGCGCTGTCCACAGGTCGCCCTCGATGCCAGCCTGCTTCAATCGCTCCTTTTCCGTCGCCCAGCGCAGTGCCAGTTGGCCCCCGCCCATATCCTGCTGCGCCACAATCATCGTGAAAGTCCGAGTGGAAGCTGCCCACGGCCCCTCGAGGAAGGCATCGACGGCTTTGGTCAGGCGCGTGGGATCGAAAGTTCTCCACGCTTTGCACTCGAATACGCTCAGCTTGCCAGTTTCTTGGGCGTCAAACGCAAACAAGTCGATGCCACCTTGTGCCTTTCCTTCGCCGCCAAGACGTTTGCAGCCGGCCAGCGTATGGTCTTTCTTGAGTAACCACCAGCAGAACTGTTCGAACGTAGTGCCGCTCATCGCGGAGAAATCGAGCAACGGCTCGCCCAATGGAGACGCGGTCTTGCTGGTCAAAACGGTGGCATCGGGTGCCACGGAATCCGGCCATTCCTGAGGCAAGTCTGGAAGCGTGTCTGTCATCGTTGTGGATTCGCGGATACGGAGTGTCTTAGGGCTCCTCAGCCGAATCATGACATGAGCTAACGCTCGCGAGCGAGACAGACTGGCAAGCATCCCACCACGGTGGGGTCAAGGATTTATCCCGATGAGTCGCCGCCCCCAATCAACCTTGAGAAAACAGCTCCTGCCGCGAGCGATCCTGAATTCCGGTCAGAATCGAACGCTCATGGCACTGGCCGATCAGCCTGGAATAGGGCGGTGTGTAAGAGTTGCGAAGCGGGCCGCCAATCCAAGGCCCGTCGCGCCTTGTGGACAGGCAACAGGCTGAGCAAGCCAGCATCTCGAAGTTGGGTGTCTGCGGGCCACAACAGTGCGAAGCGCGGCAGGCCACCAGGCTCGCTAGAATACCCGGAACGCTCTAGCGGCGATGGACTGCATTGCGCCTAAACTGCGCGGCCCGCAATCGGCCAGACTGGCCATATCGCTAAAGGAGAAAAGATGCAGCCCCGAACGAAATTCTCGCCAGCTAAAGGCACACGTGTGGCCGCCGCCATTGCATCCTGCGGCGGGGCCTCCATTGCCGTTCTTGTCTCGCTTATGTTTGCCACTTCAGCCGTGGCCGGGTCCATCCGTGCAGATTGGCTAGTAACCTTGCCGCTACTCGCCTGGATATCACTTTCCGTCATGACCGTTCGCTGGATTCAGAACCGCGCTTGTCATTGACTGTGGCCTGTTGCAGGGACTATTTGCGGCATTGCCTCTAGCGTTGCATTCATTCCGATCGCAATTTTCTACATCGCTGCAGTGCCTCTCGCCATTTACCTGGTTTTCTGGCACCTGCGGCATCCCACCGGGTTTCCGTTGAGTCGAAAGACCTGAGTTGCCAAGTGGTCGATCAGTTCGCGTGAAGCGAATGGCTCCGGCTACTGTCAGCTCAGCAACGAACCGGGCCAATTGCCTGGCTGCTTTCAGCGGGCCAGGATTCGGAACGGCGCGTCGCGATACCGATGACGGGAAACGGGCGGGGTCGGCAGCCAATATCACGACTGCCCACCCGTCCCAACATCACTCAACCCCCAACCCCAACCCCTCCACCACCGCTAACTCACTCAAAACCTGCGTCTCATGCGCCAGCGTAGCCGCCAGGGAAAGCAACCCCTTCCAAACCCCCTGCTCCAAATCAGCGGCCTCCAAACTAACAGCCCCATGCTCACTAGCCATGAGCAATAACCCATGAAGCTGCGCCGCCCGCTGCACCGCAAGACTCAACGGATTCTCCCCAGGGGTGTGAGCGGTGACGAGCATGTCGACACCATTGTGTTCCGCAGTAATACCGTGATGACTATGGCTATACATGACGCACCTCCGCAATCGAGGTATGCGGGCGTTGATGCAGCATGAAAGCGCGGGGAATAGCCAATCGCCCGGAACGGGCGAGCAACGACTGATACATGGAACTACCTCCTCATACAGGTTCAGTCCCGCTACCCCGCTGCTAATCGGGGCGGGCGGGCGCAAGGCAGGGTTAGCAGACCGGTGAGAAGGAGCCGGCGAGCTCGAGAGCTCCCCCGCCATGGCCCGCCCATAGAAATGGCGTGCGCGGACACGGCGGATGTAAGGATACCGCCAGAAGGCGGATCGGCTAAAGTTCTCACTCGGGCTGCTAAACCCGGTCGCCACGACGCAGCGACGAGCCCAGTATGTAGAGAGCCAGCAAGCGCGAGCATGGGCAAACTCTTAAAAATGCGTGCCAAACCGAAACGTTCTGGGAGCGACATTGTTTCGTTGTCGGCCCGAAGCTGAAACCGCCCCCCACCGTTCATTCGCATTCCAGGTAAGCCCATCCACCCAGCAGGTACGGAACCTGCAAATGCCCTGTCGTCCTCCCCCACCCCACCCCGCCATGAACCCTATCACCCTGATCGGCGCCCCCACCGACGTCGGGGCCGGCACGCGCGGCGCCTCGATGGGCCCGGAGGCGCTGCGTGTCGCTGGCCTGGCAGAGGCGCTGTTACGCAATGACTTGCTGGTCGAGGACGCAGGCAACCTGAGCGGGCCCGCCAATCCCTGGCTACCGCCGCAGGACGGCATGCGTCACTTTGACGAAGTGGTGGCGTGGAACCGTGCCGTCTATGACGCGTGCCTCGGCACGCTGCAGGCGGGCCGGATGCCGCTGCTGATGGGCGGCGACCATTGCCTGGCGATCGGCTCGATCAGCGCGGCGGCGCGTTATTGCCGCGATACCGGCAAGACGCTGATGGTGCTGTGGCTCGACGCCCACGCCGACGCCAATATCGGCGCTACCACGCCTACCGGGAACATGCATGGCATGCCGGTGGCGTGCCTGTGCGGAGACGGTCCGGCGCCGCTGACCACGCTGGCCGGCGCGGCGCCGGCGGTGCCGCGCAGCGCGATCCGGCAGATCGGCATCCGCAGCGTCGATGCGGAGGAGAAGCGGCGCCTGCACGCGTTGCAACTGGCGGTGTATGACATGCGCTACATCGACGAGAACGGCATGCGTCACACCATGCAGCAGGCGCTGGCTGGCCTCGATACGCAGACGCACCTGCATGTCAGCTTTGACGTGGATTTCCTGGACTGTGCGATTGCGCCGGGCGTGGGGACGACCGTGCCGGGCGGGCCGACCTACCGCGAGACCCAGCTCTGCATGGAAATGATCGCCGATACCGGACGGCTGGCGTCGCTGGACGTGATGGAGCTGAATCCGGCCTGCGACGTGCGCAACCAGACCGCGCGGCTGGCTGTGGACCTGGTGGAAAGCCTGTTCGGCAAATCGACGCTGTGGCGTCCGCCACCTGCCTAGGCTTTACATCCTTGCCTGTCGACGCTTCGGTATTACCGCGGCGGCTGGAAGCCGACACGGCAGAGCCGGTGTGCCCGTGTCGTTCCCTCCAGTGCTGCACGTAGTTTCTGCAACGCGCCTGCCACGGTAATCCGGCAGTCAGCCTGAACACGCCATCAGGTTATGCCAGGAAGACCGACCCGGCTACCGGCACAAGGCTTGCATACGCCGTCGCCATCCGAATCTGAACGCTCTCGTCACCTGCACTTTCCCGTCGCGGGGTCGAACCAAGGAGGCTTCATGGAAACTCTCACTAGCTTGCTGGATGCCAAAGGCTGTCCGTTGGGGCAGCAGCGGTTCACATGGAAGGACATCACGCCAACGCCGATCAGCAAACTGGACGACGACGCCTTCACCCGCGTGCGGATCATCCTGATGAACGGGCTGGAGCTCGATGCACTGCGGCTCAAGCACATCATGGCAAGGTGCAACCGCGAACTGCGTACCGAGCTGGCGCAGGTGCGGCGCATCGAGCAGCATCAGGCGACGACGATCAACTGGCTGATCGGCGCGGATCATTCCCCGCTGGAAACGACAATCGGCTATGAGCAGGTCGCCATCGAAGTCACGGCCGCGGTGGCGCAGACGGAGCCGGATCCGTACCAGGCGCAGGCGTATCGCTTCGGCCTGCTGGAGGATTTCGATCACCTGTATCGCTACAGCGCCTTGCTCGACCGCCTGGAAGGCAAGGATGCCAACAATATTACGCAGGGGTACACCGACATCGTGCCGGGCCGTCCCACCTGGGTCGAGCATCGCGCGCCGCAGGACGACGTGCGCGAAAGCTACGACCGCGCTACCGCCGCGCTGATTACGAAAATCCATGCCGCCATGATCACCGCGGCGGAATACCAGACCCATGACTACTACATGAATATCGGGCCGACCTTTACCGACCCGATCGCGCGCCAGCTCTATGCGGAGATTGCCTCGATCGAAGAGCAGCACGTCACCCAGTACGGATCGCTGACCGACCCTGACGAGAGCATGATCGAGAAATGGGTGATCCACGAAGCCATGGAGGCCTACAACTACTACAGCTGCGTGGAGCAGGAAACCAACCCGAGAATCAAGGCGATCTGGGAGCGTTTCCTGGACTATGAGCTCGGCCACCTGAACCTTGCTTGCGAGATGCTGAAGCGCCATGAGAACCGGGATCCGGCGGAGCTGCTCTCCGGCGAGCTTCCCAAGCCGGTGGATTTCTCCAGCCAGCGCGATTATGTGCGCAAGGTATTGGCCAGCGAGGTCAACTTGCGTGCCAACGGCAAGGACTTTGTGCCGCTGGAACAGGACAGTCCGGCCTCGGTGGCTTATCGCGAGCAGATGAACACGGACGGTTCGCCGTCACGCATCGTCTCGGAAGGCTATGTCTGGACTCCGGGAACGGAGCTGGTGCGACTACGCAAGGCGGCCTGACGGCATCGGCATGACCTGCGGCAAGCGCGACGCGCAAGACCGTACGCGCAAGACATGGATACAGGAGCTAAGCATATGGAACGCACCGTCAAGATGGGAATGAACCGCACCGGAACGATGATGTCGCCACTGGATACCGAAGCGATGCAGCGTTACGCCGACGCCATGGGCAGCGACAGCCCGTCGTCGGCCAGCAATCCGACCGACAAGGCCGGCTCGCCGATGCTGGCGGATGCGCTGCGCGCGGCGCTGACCATGGAGGCCGGCCGCATCGGCTCGGTGCCGCTGCCAGCCAGCGTCAAGGGCATGGTGGCGACCACCGTCGACAAGGCGACCGGCAACGCCCCCGAAGTGCTGATCGACAAACTGGCGGAGCGGCTCGCCTTCGAACGTACCGGCACGCGGTTGTACGAGTCGCTGCTGGCCCGGGCGCCGCAGTTTGACGCGGCAGCCATCGATCCGGACATGCTGGCGACGATGCAGCAGTTCCACGACGAGGAGGCGCAGCATTTCGCCTTGGTGGAGGCGGCGATGCGAGAGATCGGCGCCGATCCGACCGCGATGACGCCGTGTGCCGACACCAGCGCGGTGGCCTCGTCGGGGGTCCTGAAGGTGATTGCGGATCCGCGGACCTCACTGCCGCAATGCCTGAGCGCGGTGCTGACGGCCGAGATGACGGATAACGCCGGGTGGGAGCTGCTGATCAAGCTGGCGCAGGCCAGTGGCCACGAGGAAATGGCACGCAGCTTTGGCGACGCGCATCTCGCCGAAGGCCGCCATATGGAGACCATCAAGCGGTGGCTCGAGGCTGCGGTACTCGCCGAGGGGGCGTAAGGAACCGAGCGGGCGAAAGCGGGAATCCAGCGTCGTTGAAAGTCACTGGGTCCCCGCTTTCGCGGGGACGACGGTCACTTAGGTCCGCGGCCGATTACCGATCTGGAGAACCGCTACGGCGGCCCGGACAGCGAGCAATGCAAGCCTTGACGGGAAACGTCAAAAGCCGAGGCTCGCCAGCAGATCATCCACCTGCGCCTGGTCCGACACCACGTCCGGCTTGCCTTCCGGATTCACCTGCGGACCATTCATCAGCGTCGACGGCGCCGGCGCTTCCACGCGCCGCTCGGACGGCACGTTGTCGATCAGCACCTGCAGCAGTTCCTGCTCCAGCGTGCGGATCATGTCCATCATCTTCTTGATGACCTGGCCGGTCAGGTCCTGGAAGTCCTGCGCCATCATGATGTCGAGCAGGTGGCTGTTGGTGGCGCGGGCTTGGCCCGGCACCTCGGACAGGAAGGCGCGGGTGTCCAGCACCAGCGAGCGGGCGTCGGCCAGTTCCACCGGCTGGTCGAACCACGCGGCCCAGCGCTTGTCCAGCGTTTCGGCCTGCTGTTCGATGTCGGACTGGATCGGCTGCGCCAGTTCGACCGCGTTGAGCGTGCGCTCGGCGGCCTGCTCGGTCATCGCGGCGATGTAGTTGAGGCGGTCGCGCGCGTCGGGGATGGCCTGCGCGGCGCGCTCGATTTCCTTGTCCAGGCCGAGCTCGCGCATGTTGTCGCGCAGCATGCGCGTCAGGTTGCCGATACGCAGGATCAGTTGTTCGGCGGAATCGTTGCTCAGGGTGGGGGTCATGACAAACGCGCCTCCGCCTCAGCCGCCGAGTTTTTCGAAGATCTTGGTGATCTTCTCGTCCAGCGTGGCGGCCGTGAACGGCTTGACCACGTAGCCGTTGGCGCCGGCCTGGGCCGCGGCGATGATGTTTTCCTTCTTGGCCTCGGCGGTGACCATCAGCACTGGGATCTTGCCGATGTTGGCGTCGGCGCGGATGGCCTGCAGCATCGACAGGCCGTCCATATTGGGCATGTTCCAGTCCGAGATCACGAACTGGAAGCTGCCGTCCTTGGCCTTTTCCAGGCCGGCGGCGCCGTCCTCGGCTTCTTCGACGTTGACGAAACCCAGCTCCTTGAGCAGGTTGCGGATGATCCGGCGCATGGTCGGGAAATCGTCCACGACCAGGATCTTGATGTTCTTGTCCACTTTAAAGACTCCAGTAAATGCAGTGATGGCTTGTGGGTCCGGCTTTGTTGTTTCGGCTTGCCGGCTCGCTTAGACCCGTTGCGCGCGCGTGCCGTAGGTGGCCAGGCGCGCCATGACGCGCTGGGTCATCGCCGGCAACGGCACGACTTCATGCACGCCGCCGGCGGCGATCGCCTCCTTCGGCATGCCGAATACGATGCAACTCTGTTCGTCCTGCGCCAGGTTGTAGGCGCCGGCCTCGCGCATGCGCAGCATGCCGCGCGCGCCGTCGCGGCCCATGCCGGTCAGGATCACGCCGATCACGTTCTTGCCGCCGTGCTGCGCGGCCGAATCGAACAGCACGTCGACCGACGGGCGATGGCGGTTGACCGGTGCTTCCTGCGACAGGTGCGCGACGTAGTTGGCGCCGCTGCGGGCCAGCAGCAGGTGCGAGTCGCCCGGCGCGATATACGCATGGCCCGGCAGCACGCGTTCGCCGTGCTCGGCTTCCTTGACCGTGATGCGGCACAGTCCGTCCAGCCGCTGCGCGAATGAACGCGTAAAGCCGGCCGGCATATGCTGGACGATCAGCACCGCGGGGCTGTCGGGCGGCAGCGGCATCAGGAATTCCTTGATGGCTTCGGTGCCGCCGGTGGAGGCGCCCAGGATGATCAGCTTCTCGGTCGACAGCAGCGGGCTGCGCAGCATCGGCACCGGCGCCGTGCCGGTGGTGGACGGCACGGCCGGCGGCGTGGCCGCGCGCACGCGCGCGCGCGACGCGGCGCGCAGCTTGTCGGCAATGGTGTCGGTGTATTCGAGCAGCCCGTCGCGGATGCCCAGCTTGGGCTTGGTGACGAAGTCCACCGCGCCCAGCTCCAGCGCGCGCATGGTGATCTCCGATCCGCGCTCGGTCAGCGACGACACCATCAGCACCGGCATCGGCCGCAGCCGCATCAGCCGCTCCAGAAAGTCCAGGCCGTCCATGCGCGGCATTTCGACGTCGAGCGTCAGCACGTCGGGGTTCAGGCGCTTGATCAGGTCGCGCGCCACCAGCGGGTCGGGCGCGGTGCCGACCACTTCCATGTCGGGCTGGCTGTTGATGATCTCCGTCATCAGGCTGCGGATCAGCGCGGAATCATCCACGCAGAGCACCTTGATCTTGGCGGCAGTCATGATTGGTCGTGCTTGTAGGGTTTCAGGGAAGCTGGCGCGGGTACGGCTGCCGCGCAAACAGTTCCGGCGAGCGCGACGGTTCGCGCGCCGAGGTGGCAATGGCCCGTGCCAGCGCGCGTTCGTCGCGCGCCACCGAAACCTGGTCGTCCTGCCGCGTCAGGCGGCGCACCAGCGCCAGCCCGCCGATCGGGAAATAACTGACGCGGCGCGCATGCGGGCCGCGCAGGTCCTGCGCCGCCACGCGCACCTCTTCGGCCTTCAGGTAGCGCAGCACAAAGTCCGCGTTGCGGTCGCCGATGTTCAGCGTGGTCATGTTGGCCAGTACCGCGCCGCCGCCGAAAACCTTGGCCTCCAGCCGTTCGCGGCGCGCGCCCATCTTGAGCAGTTCGTTGATCAGCACTTCCAGCGCATAGCTGCCGTAGCGCATCGACGGCGACAGCATGCGGTCGGCGCTGCCGCTGGCGCCCTCATCGTCCGGCAGCATGAAGTGGTTCATGCCGCCGACGCCGGCCACCTCGTCGCGGATGCAGGCGGCCACGCAAGAGCCCAGCACGGTGGTCAGCACCACGTCTTCGCGCGTCACGTAGTACTCGTTGGGCAGCAGCTTGATGGCCTGCTTGCCGAACTCGCGGTCGAAGTACGTGCGCGTGGCCAGCGCTTCGGGCAGGTGGGGCGTGCGCATCAGGGCCTGCCCCGAGCGGTTACCGACTGCGCGGACTGCGCCAGTTCATAAACGGTCTGCCCGCGCAGCTGGAACGCGCGCGTGACGTAGGAGAAGTTCTCCGAATGGCCGGCGAACAGCAGCCCGTGCGGCTTGAGCAGCGGCACAAAGCGCTCCAGGATGCGGCCCTGGGTCGGCTTGTCGAAGTAGATCATCACGTTGCGGCAGAAGATGGCATCGAACTGCTCGCGGATGCCCCAGTCGGGCGCGAGCAGGTTGAGCGGCTCGAACGCGATGGTGGCGGCCAGTTCCGGCTTGACCTTGACCGAGCCGGTGCGCGGGCCGGTGCCCTTCAGGAAGAAGCGCTTGAGCCGTTCCGGCGACAGCCGCGCCACCTGGTCGGCGGAATAGACGCCGCTGCGGGCCTTGGCCAGTACCTGGGTGTCGATATCGGTGGCCAGCACCGTGCCGGCACGGTCGCCCAGCGCCTCGGCCAGCGTGATGGCGATCGAGTACGGTTCTTCGCCGGTGGACGCAGCCGAGCACCAGACGCTGTAGGGCCGGCCTACCTGTTTGGCATGCTCCGCCAGCAGCGGGAAGTGGTGCGCCTCGCGGAAGAACGAGGTCAGGTTGGTCGTCAGCGCGTTGGTGAAGAACTCCCACTCCGGCGAGCGGTCATCCGCTTCCAGCAGTGCCAGGTACGAGGCAAAGTCGGTCAGCTGCAGCGTGCGCAGCCGGCGCGCCAGGCGGCTGTAGACCATTTCGCGCTTGTGGCTGCCCAGCGAGATCCCGGCGCGGCGGTGGATCAGCGCGCGGATCTGCTCGAAGTCGCGCTCGGTCAGCAGGAAGTCGCGCGCGTCGTCGCGCCGCAGCAGGGCGGCCGGCGTGGGGGCCGACCCGCTGTGAGCGGGTGCGCTGGCGGCGGTGCGGAACGGCGTCATGGCTGGAGATGGTGCAGGCTTTCGTTATTGCGATGTTCCGAATTCGCGATAACGCAGGAATCACCACTGTCATTCCCGCGCAGGCGGGAATCCAGCGTCTTTAAAGCCACTGGGTTCCCGCCTGCGCGGGAACGACGAGCAAAAAGAGGAGCGGTGATGTTCGGAACCATCAGTAGATCCGGCGTCAGGCGTACTCGGCTTCGACCAGTGACATCTCGGGACTGGTCATCAGCTTCTCGATGTCGATCAGCACCAGCATGCGGCCGTCGATGGTGCCCAGGCCGGTCAGGTGCTCGGTCGAGATCGATACGCCGAACTCCGGCGCGGGCTTGATCGCCTCGCCGGTCAGCGTCAGCACGTCCGACACGCCATCCACCACGATGCCGACCACGCGGCCGGCGACGTTGAGGATGATGACCACGGTCTGGTGGTCGTAGCGCACGTTGCCCAGGCGGAACTTCAGGCGCAGGTCGACGATGGGCACGATCACGCCGCGCAGGTTGGTCACGCCCTTGATGAAGTCGGGCGCGCTGGAGATGCGCGTGACGGTCTCGTAGCTGCGGATCTCCTGCACCTTGAGGATGTCGATGCCGTATTCCTCCGACCCCAGCGTGAAGACCAGGAACTCCTGGCCCGAAGCGTCGCTTCCGGGGGTATCGATGTGTCCGATGCCGGCCATGATCTCTTGTTCTCCTGTGATGGGACGATTACTGCTGCAGCGCCGGTTCCTGCCGGCGCACGCCGGTGCGCTGCAGCGCGCCGACATCGACGATCAGCGCCACGCTGCCGTCGCCAAGGATGGTGGCCGCGGAAATGCACGGCACCTTGCGGTAGTTGGTTTCCAGGTTCTTCAGCACCACCTGGTGCTGGCCGATCAGCTGGTCCACCAGCAGCGCAAAGCGCTTGCCTTCGGCCTGCAGGATCACGGCGATGCCCTGCGTGGGCTCCTGCAGCGCGCCGGCCACGTTGAACACGCGGTGCATCTCCAGCAGCGGCAGGTACTCGCCGCGCACGTGCATGACGCGGTCCGAGTTGGCCGCGGTATGGACGTCTTCGGCCTTGGGCTGCAGCGACTCCATCACGCAGTTCAGCGGCAGGATGAAGGTCTCTTCGCCCACCTTGACCGACATGCCGTCCAGGATGGCCAGCGTCAGCGGCAGCACGATGCGGATGGTGGTGCCCAGGCCCGGGCGCGAGCTGATCTGCACATGCCCGCCCATCTCCTGGATGTTGCGCTTGACCACGTCCATGCCCACGCCGCGGCCGGACACGTCGGTAATGACTTCGGCGGTGGAAAAGCCCGGCGCGAAGATCAGCTGCCAGACTTCCTCATCGGTGATGGTCTCGGACACCGGCAGGCCGTTCTGGATCGCCTTGGCCAGGATGCGCTCGCGGTTCAGGCCGCCGCCGTCGTCGCTGACCTCGATGACGATATTGCCGCCGTGATGCTGCGCGGACAGGATCAGCTGGCCGGTCGGATCCTTGCCGGCGGCGATGCGCTTGTCGGGAGTCTCGATGCCGTGGTCCAGGCTGTTGCGCACCAGGTGCGTGAGCGGATCGATGATGCGTTCGATCAGGCTCTTGTCGAGCTCGGTGGCCTTGCCGAAGGTAACCAGGTCGATCTGCTTGCCGAGCTTGCTGGCCAGGTCGCGCACCAGCCGCGGGAAGCGCGAGAACACATAGTCCATCGGCATCATGCGGATCGACATCACCGCTTCCTGCAGGTCGCGCGCGTTGCGCTCGAGCTGGCCCATGCCGGAGAACAGGCGGTCGAACAGCACCGGATCCAGCGACGACGCGGTCTGCGCCAGCATCGACTGCGTGATCACCAGCTCGCCCACCAGGTTGATGATCTGGTCGACTTTCTCGGTGGGCACGCGGATCGAGCCTTCGCCGTGCGCGGGCGCGGGGGCCGGCGCGGCCTTGGCTTTTTCACGCGCGGCCGGCGCGGCCGGGGCCGGAGCCGGTGCCGCGGCCACTGGTGCGGGCGCGGGAGCGGCAACCTCGGCCTGGGCCGGCGCCGCCTCCGGCGCGTCGGCCGCGGCTTCGATCACGATCTGGTCGATGTCGATCACGAAGCAGCACACCGCGATGATGTCGTCGGCGCTGCATTGGGTGTTGAGCCACACCACCAGTTCGCCGTTGGTCTCCTGCTGCCCGGTGATCTCGCCCAGGTTGGCCAGCTCTTCGCGCAGCAGCGCCTGGTCCGACGCCGATACCTTGATCAGCCGGATCTTCAGGCCGCCGGCGGCTGGCGCGGCTGCGGGCGCTGCGGCAGCAACGGGCGCAGGCGCGGCAACGGGCGCGGGGGCCGCGTCATGGCCGGCGGCTTCCTGTGCCAACTGCTGCAGCACGGCGCAGATGCGCTTCAGCGTTTCCGGATCGGGTTCGGTGCCGTTGCGGTAGGCGTTGAGCTGGTCTTGCAACACGTCCTTGGTTTCCAGAAAGGTGTCGATGATGGTCCTGGTCAACGCCAGTTCCTGCCGGCGCGTGCGGTCCAGCAGGTTCTCGAAGATATGGGTGGTCTCGGTCAGCGCCGCGAAGCCGAAGGTGGCGGCACCGCCCTTGATCGAATGCGCGGCGCGGAAGATCGCGTTCAGGTGCTCGGGATCGGGCGCCTCGATGTCCAGGCCGAGCAGCAGCTGCTCCATTTCGACGAGCAGCTCTTCCGCTTCCTCGAAGAAGGTCTGGTAAAACTGAGTGATATCGATATCGACAGACATGGCGTCCTGAGTCACTTGCGGTTATTCACTATTTCGCGACAGCGCAACAACAACCCCGTCATTCCCGCGCAGGCGGGACAATGCGCGGATGCGCATTGGACGTCCGGAGGACGGCCCGAAGGGTGAGCGACAGCGAGCAATCCAGCGTCTTTTTCCCAGTCGGCGAAAAAGAGAAAGTCACTGGGTTCCCGCCTGCGCGGGAACGACAACCATCGCGCTTCATGGTGATTTGCCTCTTGGAGCCGCCTCGGGTCCCGACGCCGCGGCCAGCCCGGCCTGCATCTCCTGCGCGGCCTTGCCGGCCTGCGCCGCCACCGTGACCTCGGCCGCGCTGGCGTTCTCGGCCTCGAAGCGCGCCTGCGCTTTCTGGTTCAGCACCACGATGCTGATGCGGCGGTTGATCGGCGCGAGCAGGTCTTGCTTGTCCAGCGGCATGGTCGCGGCCAGGCCCAGCACGCGCAGCACCTTGCCTTCCTGCATGCCGCCCGCGATCAGCTCGCGGCGCGAGGCGTTGGCGCGGTCGCCGGACAGTTCCCAGTTGCTGTAGGTGCGCTCGCCGTTGGAATAGTTGGCCGCGTCGGTGTGGCCGGACAGGCTGACCTTGTTGGGCAGCTCGTTCAGCACCGGGCCGATCTCGCGCAGGATGGTGCGCATATAGCTTTCGACGGTGGCGCTGCCGGTGCGGAACATGGGGCGGTTCTGCGTATCCAGGATCTGGATGCGCAGGCCTTCGCTGGTGATGTCCAGCAGCAGCTGCGGGCGGAACTGGCGCAGCACCGGGTTGTTCTCGATGATCTGTTCCAGGCGCTGCTTGAGCGCGCGCAGGCGCTGCGCTTCCTGCTGCTCGTTGCGGCGCTGTTCGTCGCTGGGATCGTTGTCGCGGGCACGCATGACTTCGCCGTCCTTGCGCATCGCGTCGAGCCCGCCGCCCGGGATCACGCTGGGCGACTGGCTGCTCTTCTCGCCGCCGACGATGGCGACCTTGAGCGGCATGCGGAAGTATTCGGCAATGCCTTCCAGCGTCTTCTTGTTGGCACTGGACAGCAGCCACAGCACCAGGAACAGCGCCATCATCGCCGTCATGAAGTCGGCGTAGGCAATCTTCCAGCTGTGGTTGCCGTGCGGCCGGGCGTGCGACTTCGCCCGGCGGACGATGATCGGACGCATATCGTGTGCGCTGCTCATGTGGTGCCCCTTGCTGCGTGCGTTGCCGGCCGGCTTAGTTCAGGCTCTTGACTTCACGCACGTGGTCGTCGAGCTCGAGGAACGACGGACGCACCGTGGAGTACAGCACCTTGCGGCCGAATTCCACCGCCACCAGCGGCGCGTAGCCGTTCAGGGAGGCCAGCAGCACCACCTTGATGCACTCGTAGACCTTGACGTTCTCGGACACCTGCAGCTCGATGCGCGCCGCCAGCGGCGAGATAAAGCCGTACGCCAGCAGGATGCCGAGGAAGGTGCCGACCATGGCGTGCGCGATCAGCGCGCCCAGCTCCGCCGGCGGCAGGTCGGCCGAGCCCAGCGCATGCACCACGCCCATCACCGCGGCGACGATGCCGAACGCCGGCAGGCCATCGCCGACGCGCGACAGCGCATGGGCGGGGATCTCGGCTTCATGGCGGAAGGTCTCGATCTCGTGGTCCATCAGGGCCTCGATCTCGAACGCATTCATGTTGCCGTTGACCATCATGCGCAGGTAGTCGGTGAGGAATTCCATCACCACCGGATCCGACAAAATGCGCGGGTACTGGCTGAACACGCTGCTGGCGGCGGGATCGGCGATTTCCTTTTCCAGGAACAGGATGCCCTCGCGCCGTGCCTTGGACAGCAGCACGTACAGCAGCGACATGACGTCCAGGTACAGCTCTTTCTTGTACTTGGAACTCTTGAACAGGCCCGGCAGCGCGCGCGCCGTGGCCTTGATGGCCTTGCCGGTATTGGTGGCGATGAAGGCCCCGAAGGCGGCGCCCCCGATGATCACAAATTCCGCAGGTTGATATAGCGCGCCCATATGGCCGCCGGTCATGGCGTAACCGCCAAGCACCGCCGCTACCACGACGACATAGCCAAGAACTACTAGCACGATCGGATCCCCGTCTAAAAACGCGCGTCAGCCACGCTCATTGGCCCGTTGCACGGGCGCACGGAGAGAATCCGTCCGCCAGCGCAGCAAGCTTGCCAGCCGGCGGACCTTGACCAGGGTCAGGCGCTGGTCTGCACGGCGGCGGCGTCTTTCGAGAGCTTCTTCACTTTCCCTGCGCGCGACGGCGGACGGCACAGGCTGCACACGAAGTTCGCGTGCGGCTCATACGCGTGCGTGACAAACTGTCCGCCGCAACACGTGCACCGGGACAGCTGCAGCATGTTGCTCTCGAAGAACCGTACTAACGTCCAGGCCCGCGTGAAACTTAAGACAATTTCACCGCCGAGCAGCGAAACATGCTCGAGGTACAGGCGGTACGCCGCCACCACCGCGCGGATGCCCACGGTCTCGCCTTCCTGCACCATGAACTGGTAGGCGGAGAAGAACAGGGACGAGTGGATATTCGGCAGCCAAGTGGTGAACCAGTCGGTCGAAAAGGGCAGCATGCCCTTGGGCGGCGAGACGCCGCGCAGCTCCTTGTACAGGCGGATCAGCCGGTCACGCGACAGCGTGGTCTCGGCTTCAAGCACCTGCAGGCGCGCGCCCAGGCCGATCAGCTCGATCGCGAGCTGGGTCTGGTTGGCGTCCTGGAGCACGCTCTTGCGGCTGGGAACGGAGGTGGCCGTATAGCTCCGGGTAGGCTCGGCCTGCAGGAGCGCGGTCAATTGATCGACTCCACAGGCTGACGTGCAAGCAGGATCGCGGCGTGGATCTGCTGCATGTCATGGCTCTTGGCCGTGTGGGTGAGAGTGGACAGAAGCGCATGGTCGTCGAAGCGGAACCTGCACAGCACCATGTTGGATGCCGCCAGCTTGACGAGTTGCGCGGACGTCAGCTTGGCAAGGATATCCGCAATTTCCTTGCTGACCCCGAGCCGGAACATGGCTTCGACCTGGTTTTCGCGCACCAGGCGTTGCGCGAGCAGCAGATAGGCGAGGTTAACCTCCCTGATCTCCTGGAGAACTTCACTGCTTTCCAATTTATCCCCGCTACCAAAACCCACCGTAGCCGCTTGTCCGGCGCTTACCGTTGCCCTCGGCGGGTACGGCGACCAGATCGTTTGTATGCGGCTGGGCGGGTACAACGTACGACTAAGGAACTACGCCCGTGTCAAACTGTAATCAACTCCGTTACAAGTGTTACAGAGTGTAAGTAAGACTGTTACGTTTATATCGGCAATCGCCCCGCAATGCCAATCCCTACTTACGCGGGGGGGAACCAAATGTCGCATGAAACATACATTGGCCGCGCACAGTTTGTAACAAGTCACACGTTTGACGCTTGATTTCGCTCAAGACAGCACGAGCAAACGTCCTCTGCATCCAACGCCGCGGGACGGCGTTCGGTAGCCTGCTGGATTCCTCTATTGACGAAGCCGCGCGGAGTGTATCGCTGCGCATGGTGTGCGTAATACTGTCCAAAATTTGCGAACAGCTTTCGACGCGATGCGGTTCGCTGCGGCCCGATCCTGCCGTGCGAGCCTCAATGTCCGAACAGGCGGCGCAGCCATGCCGCGAGACGCGCGAAGACATCGTCGGGCGCTTCGCGGAACAGCGCCGGGCGCACGCGCTCGACCTGCTCCAGCACGCGCGAGGCCTCGTCCGGCTGCATCGAGCCATACTCCAGCGCCAGCCCCAGCATGCCGCGCAGCTCGCCCACGCGGGCGCGGCCGATGGCCTCGTTGTCTTCGGTCTGCAGCGCGTACATCAGGTCATAGGCACGCTGGCGCAGGCTTTCGGCCAGGCGCCAGGCCGGCGTGCGCATGCGTTCTTCCAGCGCGCGCAGGTCTTCCGCCGACTGCGCCACCTGCGTCGCCAGGGCCTCGGTATAGGCACTGTCGGCGCCGCACTCGGCCAGCACCTGCGCCGCCCATTCGCGCGCATGCGCGAGGCGCTGCTCGCCGCTCCAGCCGGGCTGCACCGCCAGGCCAAAGCCGAAGCGCTGGGCATCGCGCATCAGCGCCGCCAGTGCATTGGGCAACTGCTTGTCGAACACGCGGCGCGCCCAGCCGTATTCACCCCCGGACAGCAGCCGCGAGACCGCGCGCTCGGTCAGCGGGCCGTCATGCTGCAGCAGCCGCGCGCGCAAAAAGTCATTGAACTCGGGCGGCAGGAACTCGCGGTCCAGCCCGGTCGAGACCCCGATGAACTGGTCGAATTCCTTGCGCAGCCTGGCCGCGTCCTCTTGCGGCAAGGCCAGGGTGATGTCGGTCGTCATGGCAACACTCAGAACGCGCTCCAATCGCCGTTGTCGGCAGCGGCGAGGGCCGGCCGCGGCGTCACGGCCGCTGCGCGCGGCACCGGCTTTGCTGGCGCCGGCTCGACTGCGTCGTGCGGGGCTTCATCCGCGCTCGCGGCTTCCGCCTTTGCCATCGGCAGCTTGGCCGCACGCTTGCCCGCGGCAATGGCACGCACTGCGCCCGCGGCGCGCTGGGCCCTGGCGGGCGCCGTCGCGGCGGCCGGCAACACCTCGAAGCGCTCCGCGCGCTCGTCCTCCGCGGCGAGTCGGAAGGTGGCCACTGCGGACTGCAGGCGGCTGGCCTGCTCTTCCAGCGCGCCCGCCGCGGCGGCGGCTTCTTCGACCAGCGCCGCGTTCTGCTGCGTCACCTCATCCATCTGCGCGACCGCCTGGTTCACCTGTTCGATGCCCGAGCTCTGCTCGGCCGACGCCGCGCTGATCTCGCCCATGATGTCGGTCACGCGCTTGACCGCCTGCACGATCTCGTCCATGGTCTTGCCGGCCTGGCCAACCAGCGCCGAGCCGTTGTCGACGCGCGCCACGGTATCGCCGATCAGGCCCTTGATCTCCTTGGCCGCGTTGGCGCTGCGCTGCGCCAGGCTGCGCACCTCGCCCGCCACCACTGCGAAGCCGCGGCCCTGCTCACCGGCGCGCGCCGCTTCCACCGCAGCGTTCAGCGCCAGGATATTGGTCTGGAACGCAATGCCCTCGATCACGCCGATGATGTCGACGATCTTCTTCGAGGCATCGTTGATCTCGTCCATGGTCTGCACCACCCGGCCCACCACTTCGCCGCCGCGCACGGCAGTGTCCGAAGCGTTGGCCGCCAGCCCGCTGGCCTGGCGCGCGTTGTCCGCGTTCTGGCGCACCGTGCTGGTCAGCTCTTCCATGCTCGACGCGGTCTGCTCCAGCGACGCCGCCTGCTGCTCGGTGCGCTGCGACAGGTCGTTGTTGCCCGCGGCAATCTCGCGCGAGGCGCTGCCGATCGATTCGGCCGAGGCCTTGAAATCCCGCACCATGCGCGACAGCTGCTGCTGCATCTGCTGCATCGCATAGACCAGGCTGCTCTTGTCGCCGGCGCGCGTGGTCACCGGCGAGGAGAAATCGCCCTCGGCAATGCGCGCGGCGATGGCCGCGGCATAGCCCGGCTCGCCGCCCAGCTGGCGCGACAGCGCGCGTGCCAGCAGCACACCGAGCAGCACCGACAGCGCCAGCCCGCCCAGCACCAGGCCCAGCATCCACAGCCGGGTCTCGTCGTAGACGCTGCGCGCTTCTTCCATGTTGTTGCGGGCGCGGTCGTCGCGGCGCTTGACCATCTGCAGCATCACCGCTTCCAGCGCGTGGCTGTCCTTGAGCAGGTCAGCGCTTTCGGAGAACACCTGGCTCTCGAACTGCGAGGTATCCAGCGGCTGCTTGCTGACCAGCTCAACATACTTTTCCATGCGCGCGCGGAACGCCGGCGACAGATCCTGGTACTGCTTGACCAGCGCCTTGCCCTCCGGCCGCTCGAAGGCGCCGGCTACCTGGCGGATGCGCTCATCCATCGCGGCCAGCGATTTGGCGATCTGCTCTTTCTCGACCGTGCGCTCGCCCATGGTCGATGCCGACAGCAGCGCGATCTGCGCGCGGCTGGCGTAGACCAGGTTGATGTTGGCGTCCTGCACCGCCTTCAGCGCGCGCAGGTCGTCGTGGTAGATCTTGCCGGTCCAGTCGGCCATGCGGCCCATGTTGACGACGCCCAGCAGCCCCATCACGGCGCCGATCACGGCAACGACCAGGAATCCGGCAACCAGCCTGGTCGTGACGCGCAATTGATTGAACCAATGCATAGCAACTCCCCCTTGTAACTGAAGCCTCGGGCACGGCCTGCCGCACCCTGTGTACGCTGGCAGCGCGGTATGCCGCGGCTGCCTTCACTTCGATCCCTACCGTGCTGGTCCCGTGCCTAGGCCGGTGCCAGCGCCGCAGCGCCGCGCGCCTGCGCGGGCTGGCGCTGCGGGCGCACCTCCGCCTGCATGCTGACGCGGAAGGTCGCCACGGCATCGCGTAGCCGCAGCGCCTGTTCTTCCAGCGCGCCCGCCGCGGCGGCGGCTTCTTCGACCAGCGCCGCGTTCTGCTGCGTCACCTCATCCATCTGCGCGACCGCCTGGTTCACCTGTTCGATGCCCGAGCTCTGCTCGGCCGACGCCGCGCTGATCTCGCCCATGATGTCGGTCACGCGCTTGACCGCCTGCACGATCTCGTCCATGGTCTTGCCGGCCTGGCCAACCAGCGCCGAGCCGTTGTCGACGCGCGCCACGGTATCGCCGATCAGGCCCTTGATCTCCTTGGCCGCGTTGGCGCTGCGCTGCGCCAGGCTGCGCACCTCGCCCGCCACCACTGCGAAGCCGCGGCCCTGCTCACCGGCGCGCGCCGCTTCCACCGCAGCGTTCAGCGCCAGGATATTGGTCTGGAACGCAATGCCCTCGATCACGCCGATGATGTCGACGATCTTCTTCGAGGCATCGTTGATCTCGTCCATGGTCTGCACCACCCGGCCCACCACTTCGCCGCCGCGCACGGCAGTGTCCGAAGCGTTGGCCGCCAGCCCGCTGGCCTGGCGCGCGTTGTCCGCGTTCTGGCGCACCGTGCTGGTCAGCTCTTCCATGCTCGACGCGGTCTGCTCCAGCGACGCCGCCTGCTGCTCGGTGCGCTGCGACAGGTCGTTGTTGCCCGCCGCCACCTGGCGCGTCGCGGTCGAGATGCTGGCCATGCCTTCCTGGATCTCATGCACCACCGACAGCAGGCTGCGCTGCATGGTCTGCATCGCCTGCGCCAGCGCGCCGATCTCGTCGGTGCTGCGGTGGTCGAAGCGCGTGGTCAGGTCGCCCGCGCCCATGCGCAGCGCGAAGTCCAGCATGTCGCGCACCGGCCGGTTCACGCGCGCCAGCAGCATCGTGCCGGCGGCGAAGGACGAGGCCAGCGCCAGCGCAAAGCCGCCCCACAGCCACGGGCGCAACGGCGCGGCGCCCGCGCCGCCCAGCGCTTCCACCGCGACCAGCGCGGCCAGGAACCACACCAGGCCGCCGGCCTGCGCCCACAGGATGCGGCGCTTCAGGTTCAGCCGCAGCAGCCGCTGCGCCAGGCCACGCAAGCCGGTGCGCACCACCGCGCCATGACGGATCGCCAGCCCGTCGGCACGTCCCGCGCGCAAGCGCGCATAGGCAGCGGCCGCAGCCTGCACCTGCTCGCGCGTCGCCATCGAGCGCACCGAGGTGTAGCCGACCACGCGGCCGTCGACGCGCGTCGGCGTCACGGTGGCATTGACCCAGTAGAAGTCGCCGTTCTTGCGGCGGTTCTTGACCACGCCCATCCACGTGCGCCCGGCCTGCAGGTCTTGCCACAGGTCGGCAAAGGCCTCGGGCGGCATGTCGGGATGGCGCACCAGGTTATGCGGCGCGCCCAGCAATTCTTCTGCCGTAAAGCCGCTGGCCTCGATGAAGGTGCGGTTGGCAAAGGTGATACGGCCCTTGAGGTCGGTGCGCGAGATCAGGTAGTCAGAGGGAGACAGCTGGTACTCGCGCTGCGTGACGGGTTGGTTGTTTCGCATCTATGTCGGTACTGCTTGCCCGTGGCGCGCCGCATGGGTCCATGCGGCCGCACCGCGGGCGGGTTCGGTCCGGCGCGCGGGTGGCGCGTGCCGGACGGCGGGGGGCGCTGCGGCAGGATCAGGACACCGCTTCCAGTGCGGCCAGTTCTTCGGTATTGAGCAGCTTCTCGATATCGACCAGGATCAGCATGCGCTGCTCGACCGAGCCCAGGCCGCGGATGTAGTCGGTCGCCAGTTCGCCGGAGAAGTGCGGCGTGGGCTTGATCTGCGCGGCGCTCAGCGTGAGCACGTCGGAGACGCCATCCACCACGATGCCGGTGGTGCGCTCGTTCAGGTCGACGATGATCACGACCGTGTACTGGTCGTAGCTGACGTTGGGCTGGCGGAACTTGATGCGCAGGTCGATGATCGGCACGATGATGCCGCGCAGGTTGATCACGCCCTTGATGTAGTCGGGCGCATTCGCGATCTGGGTGACCGACTCGTAGCCGCGGATCTCCTGCACCTTCAGGATATCGACGCCGTATTCCTCGCGGCCGAGGGTAAAGGCCAGGAACTCCTCGCCCGCGCCGTCTGCCTTGTCGATGTGCTGCATGGTCTAGCCCCCCAAAATTGGCTCATGCTGGTTTCTCTGGCGCTGCAGCGGCCTGGGCCGCTGCAGCGCCGGGGCATGACTTCGCCCACCAGTGTTTACGGCAGCATCCGGGGGTGACTGAAGGGCGACGCCGTCGCTTTCCTTACCCTTCCGACGTAGGGGGTGCCGCGTCCAGCAGCGCGGCCACGGCCTGCATCAGCCCGTCCGGGTCGAACGGCTTGGGCAGGAAGCCCGACGCGCCCGCGGCGCGGGCCTGCTCGCGGATGTTGCCGTCCTGCTCGGTGGTCAGCATCAGGATCGGCATGCGCGCATAGCGCGGCGTCGCGCGCAGGCTGCGGATCAGCGTCAGGCCGTCCATGCCTGGCATGACCTGGTCGGTAACCAGCATGCCGAAGTTGCCCGCGAGCGCCAGCGCATGCGCCTGGTCGCCGTCCGCGGCCTCGGTCACGTCGAATCCTCCGGCCCGCAGGCAGGCGCCGATCATGCGGCGTAGCGAGGGAGAATCGTCGACGACGAGGATGCTGGGCAATGACATGGGCGCCTCCGGAGGTGCAGGAACGGGTGGGTCCGCCAGGAAAGATGGAAGGTGCGGCCGGCGACGGATGGGCCGGCGCAAGCCGCCGCACGAACATGGCAGCCTGCCAGAGTGGTTATCGGCGGCGCGGCGGGACGACTTTAGTTTGGCCTTGGGGATGCAGGCCGGTTGCGCGCTTGGCGGGCGCTGTCGCGGGCGAAACCGAAGGCATGTTCTCTCCCGCTTGTTTGCGCCCCTCTCCCGCGCGCGGGAGAGGGGCGGGGGTGAGGGCCAGCGGTGGCAATGGCGACGCCCTTCACTTCGTTGACGCTCTCGCCCTCACCCCAACCCTACCCAGGAACCCTTACTAACCCATTGATTCTGCTAGTACCGCCAAAGAATCAAATGCCACCGTCATTCCCGCGAAGGCGGGAATCCAGCGTCTTAAAAGTCCCCCTTCGGGGGACAGAAAGCCACTGGGTCCCCGCCTTCGCGGGGACGACGCCCCGGTTCGTCGGAGCAAGTCGGCAAGTGCAAGACGTGCGTTGATCTCTCCCGCAAGCGGGAGAGGGAGTACGCAAGCGGGGGTTGGAAGGCCGGGGGCAAAAAAACATCACCCCCCAGCCTGCCCCCGCAACGCCTCCGCAAACCCCCCAGCATCCAGCGGCAGCGACAACAGGTACCCCTGCACCTCGTCGCACCCCATCTCGTTGAGAATCTCCAGCTGCGACGCCGATTCCACGCCTTCGGCCACCACCTTCATGCGCAGCTCGTGCGCCAGCGCCACCATCGAACCGACGATGGCGCGCCCCTGCGCATCGGTATCGAGCCCGCCGATCAGCGTGCGGTCGATCTTGAGCGTGCCCACGCGCAGCCGCTTGAGGTAGCCCAGGCTGGAATAGCCGCTGCCGAAATCGTCCAGCGCCACCTGGATGCCCAGCGACTGCAGCTCGGCCAGCGTTTCCAGCGACTTGCCGATGTCCTTCATCGCCGCGGTCTCGGTGATTTCCAGAGTGATCGCCGAGGGCGGGATGTCGTGCTGGTGGATCTGCTCCAGCAGGTATTGCGGGAAGTTGCGGCTGGCAAAGCGCAGCCCCGAGACATTGATCGCCACCGGCACGGTCGGCACGCCGGCGTCGCGCCACTGGCGCACCTGGCGGCACACGCTGGTCAGGACCCAGTCGTCGAGCTTGTCGATCTGGCCCGACTGCTCGGCCACGGCGATGAACTCGGCGGGGCTGACCTGGCCCAGCGCGGGATGGCGCCAGCGGCAGAGCGCCTCGGCGCCGACCACGGTGCGGCGGCGCGCGTCGTACTTGGGCTGGAACTGCAGCGACAGCGTATCGTCCTGGATCGCCACCCACAGGTCGCGCCGGATCACGCGGGTGCGGCGCGCGCGCTCGCCGGCGGCGCTGTTGAACAGGCGCACCTGGTTCGACCCGCTCTGGCGCGCTTCGGCGAGGCTGACGCGGGCGGCCTGCATCAGCGTTTCGGAGGTATGCGCGTCGCGCGGATAGATGGCGATGCCGATATTCACGCCGATCTGCATCTGCAGCCCGCGCGCAGCGATGAACTCCGCCAGCGAGCCCAGCATGCGCGAGCCCAGTTCCTGCGCGCGGCCATGGTGGACCAGCTCGGGCACGCCCACGGCAAACTCGTCGCGCGCCAGCCGCGCCAGGAAGTCGTGCGGCTCCAGCACCGCCTGAGCCAGCGCGCCGGCGTCCTGGGCCAGGATATCGTCGGCGCGGACTTCGAACACCTCGTCGACTTCGCGGTAATCGGCGATATGGATCAGCAGCACGGCGCAGCCGGTCTCGGCCAGGCGGGCGTGGCCGATGGCCTGGTCCAGCCAGCGGCCGAACGCGACGCGGTCGGGCATCACCGTCGCCACGCTGTATTCGCCCACCGTGTCCTGGCCGCGCGCCCCGGCACGCACGGTCAGGCGTCCCGGGCGCCCGGGAACCCGCGCGCCGCGCCGCGCCAGCCGCGGCTCGGCGCCGCGGTGCAGGCTGGGCAGGTCATCGGCCAGTTCATCGGCCAGCGCGGCTTCGGCGCGCGCCGGCGCCGGCAGCCAGCCGCGCGACTGGGCCCGGTGGACCGCGAAGAGCAGCGCGCACAGCGCGGTCAGCCCGCCCGCCAGCCAGGCCGGATGTGGCAGGCCGGCGGCGTCGATGCAATCGCGCGCGGTGACCGTGCCCGCGCCGCACGAGCGCCCCAGGTGCGTGCCGGCGGCCGCGACCAGCCCGGCCCCGGCCACCACCGCCATCAGCGCCGCGCCGCGCCACAGGCGCGCGCCCTGGCGCAGCCACTGCACCAGCAGCTTGACCGCCGTGGTGGCCGCCGCCGCGGCGGCAAAGCTGGCCGCCAGCTGCGCCGTGTCGTGGACGGCCGGCACGCTACCCGACAGGCCCACCACCAGCACCGGCATGCCGATGCTCAATTGCGACAGCAGCGCCGCCGACCACGTCAGTACGCGCAGCGACCGGCTGCCGGCCGGCTGGTCCGCGCGCCCGGCGCGAACGCCAAGGGCGGCGGCTACGCCCAGCAGGGCAGCCAGCAGCAACAGGACGGAACTCAGGGCAATCATTGGGCTGCGCGATGATGATGAAGATGCGCGAAGACGGTCAGGACGCGGGGCAAACCCCGCATCATGTCATCTTGCAGTCGCCGTGTGAACAGGGCAATGACTCGAACGCAGGGTTAGAACGCGCTCCAGTCATCATCGCCGCCGGCCGCAGCCAGTGCCGGCCGTGCTGCCGGCCTTGCTGCCGGTGCGCTTGCAGGTCGGCTTGCAGGGCCACTTGCAGGGCCACTAGCCGGCTTGCTCGCAGCTGCGGCCGGCGTGCCACGCATCGCCGCGGTGCGCGCCGCACGGCTGGCAGCGGCGACGGCAGGCGCTGCCGGCGTTGCCGATGGCACCGCCTTTGCCACGGCCTTTGCCGCTGCCTGCGCCGCCATGGCCGGTGCCGCCATGGCCGGCGCCGCTGCGGCGCCGACCGTGAACACCGAGACCACGTTCTTGAGCTTCTGCGCCTGCTCTTCCAGCGCACCGGCAGCGGCGGCAGCCTCTTCGACCAGCGCGGCGTTCTGCTGCGTGACCTGGTCCATCTGGGTCACGGCCTGGCTGACCTGCTCGATGCCGCTGGTCTGCTCCTGCGACGCGGCGCCGATCTCGTTCATGATGTCCGTGACCCGGCGCACCGCCTGCACGATCTCGCCCATGGTCTGGCCGGCTTCGGCCACCAGCCGGGTGCCGCTCTCCACGCGCTGGCCCGACTCGCTGATCAGCGCCTCGATCTCCTTGGCGGCCGAGGCCGAGCGCTGCGCCAGGCTGCGCACCTCGCCCGCCACCACGGCAAAGCCGCGTCCCTGCTCGCCGGCGCGGGCCGCTTCCACCGCGGCATTGAGCGCCAGGATATTGGTCTGGAAGGCAATGCCCTCGATCACGCTGATGATTTCCACCACCTTGCGCGAGGCGCCGTTGATCTCGTTCATGGTGTCAACCACGCGGCCCACCACGTCGCCGCCCTTGAGCGCGATCTGCGAGGCCTCGCTTGCCAGCACGCCGGCCTGGCGCGCGTTGTCGGCGTTCTGGCGCACCACCGTGGTCAGCTCTTCCATGCTCGCGGCGGTCTGTTCCAGCGACGAGGCCTGTTCCTCGGTGCGCTGCGACAGGTCCAGGTTGCCGGTGGAAATCTGCTGCGTGGCCGACGCCATCGAATCCGCGCCGCTGCGCACTTCGGCAACGATGCCCGACAGGCTTGCCTGCATCGCCGCCAGTGCCTGCATCATGCGCCCGATCTCGTTCTTCGAGATGCTGGTGATGCGCGCGGTCAGGTCGCCGCGGGCGATGCGCTCGAACACCGCCAGCGCCTCTTGCACCGGCGCGACGATGGCGCGGTTCAGCGTGACCGTGCACAGCGCGGCAATCGCCAAGCCCAGCACGATCATCACGATCGACAGCATGCGGATGCGCGCAAAGCTGGCCTGCGCCGCGGCAAAGTTCGACTCGCCCGCCGCCATCTGGAACTTCTGCAGCTTCTCGTGCGCGCTCGACATGCTGCGCTGCAGGTCAGGCAGAACCTTCTTTGCCAGCCGCACGGCCTCTTCCTGGTTGCCCGCCAGCGACGCCGCCTGCAGCGGCAGCACGCCCTGCTCCATGAAGGCCTGGCGCTGCTTGCCCAGTTCCGCCGCCAGCGCCTGCTCTTCTGCATTCTGCGGCAGGCTCATATAGCGTTTCCATGCCGCGTCCGACGCCTCCACGAACACGCGGGAGCGATCCACGTTGACCTTGGGATCGTCCTGCTCGCCCATCATCACGTTGCGGTCCAGCGCCAGCCGCATGCGCGTGGTGGCCAGCATCGCGTCGCTGAGCGCCACGGTCGAGCCAAGCTGGTTGGCATAGGTTTCCCTGAGCGCGTCGTTGCTCTGCGAGATGCCGTACAGGCCGGCCCCGCCGACCAGCAACAGCAGCAGCGACAGGATTCCCATGGCGCCCCGTAGCAGGGTCTTGATCTGAATATTGTTGTGGAAGGACATGATGAAATAAGACACAGGCAATCCGCGGGACACACCCCTTGCCCCGGTCCGGCAGGATCTTTACCGCATTGATCCGCCCTGCCCGGATAACGGCGCGCCCCCCTCATCCTTGAGTCGCTGCCCGGCACGCACGGTTATGGTGAATCGGCGATAAACGCCATGTCGGATATCAGCCACGTAGCGGGCTTTGGCTGGCGGGTATGACCTGAAACCGGGTTGCCGCTGTCCGTAAATGCCGGCGCGATTAATGTCATGGCCGGTATCCGCACACCGCGACGACAGACGGTGCGGTAGCGAATACCGCCAGGGATTTCGGCACCGCTGCCCACCTCTCAGTACCGCCAGCATGCGGCAAAATCCGCGGTGACCCGGCCTGACACTGAAAGTTCACACAATTATCAGCGGCAAGAATTTTCGCAAAAACCGTCCGGGATTACGCGCCCGGGATTTGCAGCCGGCATCCGGCCCGTTATAATTGTTTTCAGCATTTTCCCCGCCCACCAGCGCACCCAGCGCAATTCAATCACCGGAAACCGAGGACGCAATGGCGACGTATCAGGAAATCGTTCAGAAAATCAGCGAACTGCAGAAGCAAGCCGAGGAAATCAAGGCGCGCGAACAATCCGCGGTGATCGCGGATATTCGCGAGAAAATCGAGCAATATGGCCTGACCGCGGAAGACCTCGGTTTTGGCGCGAAGGCCCCGGCCGGCAAGAAGGCGGCCAACCGCAAGGTGCCGGTGCGTTATCGCGACAGCGCCGGCAATACCTGGACCGGCCGCGGCAAGCGTCCGGGCTGGCTGACCCAGGCCCTGGCCCAGGGCAAATCGGTCGAGGACTTCCTGATCCGCTGAAACGCGCGGTCCGGCAGACGGCAAAACGCCACGGAGACATCCGTGGCGTTTTTGTTTGGGGTGGCGGAAACCCGGCCGGGGTCAGGCGTCGAAGCCGTGCGGGTTCATCGACTGCCAGCGCCATGAGTCCTGGCACATGCGGTCGAGGTCATGCTGCGCGCGCCAGCCAAGCAGTTCGTTGGCCAGCGCCGGGTCGGCATAGCAGGCGGCGATATCGCCGGGGCGTCGCTCCACGATCTGGTACGGCACCGGCCTGCCGCTGGCGCGCTGGTAGGCCTGCACCACCTCCAGCACGCTGTAGCCGCGCCCGGTGCCCAGGTTCACGGTCATGCCGCGGCCCTGCCGGCTTAGATAATTGAGCGCCGCCAGGTGGCCGTCGGCCAGGTCGCAGACGTGGATATAGTCGCGCACGCCGGTGCCGTCCACGGTGGGGTAATCACCGCCGAATACCATCAGTTGCTCGCGGCGGCCGCCCGCCACCTGCGCCACATAAGGCATCAGGTTGTTGGGAATGCCGCGCGGATCTTCGCCGATCAGGCCGCTTTCATGCGCGCCGACCGGATTGAAATAACGCAGGTAGGCAATGCGCCATGCCGGATCCGATTTTTCCAGGTCGCGCAGGATTTGCTCGCCCATCAGCTTGGTCTGGCCATAGGGGTTGGTCGCCGACAGCGGGAAATCCTCCAGGATCGGCACGGTGTGCGGATTGCCATAAACCGTGGCCGAGGAACTGAACACCAGTTGTTTCACCCCGGCCGCGCCCATGGCGGCACAGACCGTCAGCAAGCCATCGAGGTTGTTGCTGTAATAGGCCAGCGGCTGGCTGACCGATTCGCCCACCGCCTTGAGCGCGGCAAAATGGATCACCGCGCTGATGCGGTGTTCGGCAAAGAGCCGGTCCAGCAGCGCGCGGTCGCGCACGTCGCCCTGCACAAAATGCGGGGCCTGGCCGGTAATGGTGGCAAGCCTGTCGATCACGGCCGGGCTGCTGTTGCACAGATTATCCAGGCCGATCACGTGGTAGCCGGCATTGAGCAGCGCGACCCAGGTATGCGAGGCGATATAGCCGGTGGCACCGGTCAGCAGCAGGGTTTCAGGCATGGGTATTGGCGTCGACGATTCGGTTCAGCGATATTGCGGATGGCAGCCGGTTCGTTGTGTGCGCGATAAATAACTTGGCTGCCGCGACCGGCTTGGGAAGGTACCTATTATCCACGATGCGCCATGGCGCCCTGCCAGCCGCCCGGTCACGGCTTCAGCCAGAGGCCGCCGATGCTGGCGCCGCCAGCCCGGCCCGCGCCTGCCAGGCCTCGTACGCCGCGCGCAGCCGCCAGCCCGATTCCAGGTCGCGCATGCCCAGGCACTGTGCCACCTCGGCCGGCGCCGTGCCAGCCTCGAAATGCATGGCCGCGCAGGTATTGCGCAGGGTCTGCGGCGATGCGCGTTCGCTGCGCCCGGCGAGCACGCCGGCTTCATCGAGCAGGATTTCCACGCGCCGGTAGATGGATGCCGCATGCATCGGCCGCCCCGTCGGCATGGCCGGGAACACCAGGCTGCCGAGCGTGCCGGAGGCCTCGCGCAGTGCCAGCCAGGCACGCAGCGGCGCATGCGCCAACGGGAACAGGGGCACCGTATAGGCCCGGCCGTTGTCGGCGCGCACCATGCGCAGCGCCATCCGCCCGGCGGCGCCGTCGGCGATCACGTCGGTGCGCAGCGCGCGCGCCTCGGCCACCTTCAGGCCGCCGCCGAGGAGCGCCGCCAGCAGCGCCGCGTCGCGGGCGCGCTTCCATTGCGTCGGCGACGCCTCGGCGCCGGAATCGCCGGCCGGCACGCCGGCCGGGCCAAGGATGCGCGCCACCAGCAAGTCGCGCTCGCCGGGCAGCAGGAAGGCCGTGGGGTCGTTTTCGCCCTCGGCCAGGTGCGCGCGCACCGCCTGGCTGCCCGGATTGTGCAGGCCCTCGCGCAAGCGGGACAGGTGGTGGAACACCCGTTCGATCAGCCGCGCATAGCGGTAGCGGTGTGATTTGTGCAGCTGCTGGGCGTCCAGGAATTCGCCGATCTGCTCGGCGGACCAGCTCAGCGGCGGCAGGCCGCGTTCGGCCGACCAGCGCAGCAGCTTGCCCCACATCGCGCGGTACACCACGCTGGTGCCATGGCGAAAACCGTGCTGCGCCAGCCAGCCGTCGAACGCGCGCTCGGGATGGTCGCGCCAGGCGGCCAGGTCGGCATCGAACAAGGCCGCCTGCTCGAGTTGGGTGGCGCTGGGCTTGGTGGTCACGGACTCTCCTGCTCTCCCGCATCAGGCCGGCGGCCGGCGGACGATCCCGACTATTGTAGACAACGCGTCACTGCGCGCCGCCAGACGGCGTGCCGAACTTGCAGCGGACCACGCCGCGTGCTACCTTTCGATCCACTATGCAACTGGTTGCATAGAACCAGGACGAGATCGCAGCAACGTACCGTGCCCCGCCAGGAGACCCCCTTGACCACTGCCCTGCTCCCCGCCGCCCAGGCCTCGCTCGACGCCTGGCACCAGATGATCGCCACCCAGTCCATGGCCGGGCTCGATGCCATCGTTGCCGATGACGTGGTGTTCCGCTCCCCCGTCGCGCACACGCCGTATCCCGGCCGCGCCGCCATCGCGCTGGTGCTGACCACGGTCAACCAGGTGTTCCAGGACTTCCGCTATCACCGCAGCTTTGTCAGCGACGACGGCCACAGTGTCGTGCTGGAGTTCAGCGCCGCCGTGGACGGCAAGGCGCTCAAGGGCATCGACATGATCCGTTTCGACGACGCCGGCCGCATTGCCGAGTTCGAGGTCATGGTGCGCCCGCGCTCCGGCCTGGAGGCGCTGGCCGCCGCCATGGCCGCGCGCCTGGCCAGCCAGAAGCACGTGCTGACCAGCGCCGCCTGACGCGCGCCCGCCGGCAGCGCTTCGCCCTTTACCGTTTCGCTTCCCCGAATTATCCGGAATTACCCAGGAGACTTCCCCATGGCCCTTCCCGTCCAGCTCCAGAACCGGCTTTCGCTGCCGGTGGTGTGCTCGCCGCTGTTCATCATTTCCAACCCCGACCTGGTCATCGCCCAGTGCAAGGCCGGCGTGGTCGGCTCGTTCCCCGCGCTGAACGCGCGCCCCGCGCCCAAGCTGGAAGAATGGCTCGACCGCATCACCACCGAGCTGGCGGAACACGACGCGAAGCATCCGGAGCGCCCGTCGGCGCCGTTCGCGGTCAACCAGATCGTGCACAAGTCCAACGACCGGCTCGAGCATGACCTGGAACTGTGCGTGCGCTACAAGGTGCCGATCGTGATCACGTCGCTGGGCGCGCGCAAGGAAGTCAACGACGCGGTCCACTCGTACGGCGGCATCGTGCTGCATGACGTCATCAACAATACCTTCGCGCGCAAGGCCATCGAAAAAGGCGCGGACGGCCTGGTGGCGGTGGCCGCCGGCGCGGGCGGCCATGCCGGCACGCTGTCGCCGTTCGCGCTGCTGCACGAGATTCGCGAATGGTTCGATGGCCCGCTGCTGCTGTCGGGCGCGATCTCCAGCGGCGACGCCATCCTGGCCGCGCAGGCTGCCGGCGCCGACCTGGCCTATATCGGCTCGGCCTTCATCGCCACGCAGGAAGCCAACGCGCAGGACGGCTACAAGCAGATGATCGTCGACAGCAACGCCAACGACATCGTGTATTCCAACCTGTTCACCGGCGTGCACGGCAACTACCTGCGCGGCAGCATCGAGCGCGCCGGCCTGGACCCGAACGCGCTGCCGGAATCGGACCCGTCGAAGATGAATTTCGGCTCGACCAGCGTGAAGGCGTGGAAGGATATCTGGGGCGCCGGCCAGGGCGTCGGCGCGATCAAGCGCGTGGTGCCGGCCGCCGAACTGGTGCGCCGTTTTGCCGAAGAGTATGCGCTGGCGCGCCGCCGCCTGGGACTGGGCGAAGCCAGCCCGGCCGCCACGCGGGCCGTCGACCTGGCCTGACCGCGAAGCCTGCTGCCGCTACAGCAGCGGCAGCAGGGCTTCGCCCCAGGCGACCCAGTCGTTTTCGAAGCGGATGCCGCGCTGCAGCAGCGCATAGCGCAACCGCTGCGCGCGGTCCATGTCCGGCGCCGAGAAATCGCGCCGCTCGATGGCCAGGTAGGTCTCGAGGCGGGCGCGGTGCAGCGCGATCAGCCGCCGCATCTCGTCGCCCAGGCCGAGCGGGCCGATCACCGCATCGGCGCGCAGCTTGACCAGGATCTCCTCGCGCTGGTCCAGGCCCGCGCCCGGCGCCAGCACCCAGCGCGCCAGTTCGTCACGGCCGGCCGGCAGCACCCGATAGACCTTCTTGCGGTTGCGCCGGTCGGCGCCGCCCTCGCCTTCGGCCGCGTCGCTTTCGTCGGCGGCAATCCAGCCGTTGTCCGCCATGCGGCCCAGTTCGCGGTAGATCTGCTGGTGCGTGGCATGCCAGAAATAACCGATGGAGCGGTCAAAGCGCCGCGCCAGGTCGTAGCCGGACGAGGGCTTTTCGATCAGGGAGATCAACAAGGCGTGCTGGGTCGACATGCGTCTGCTGGGCGCGGGCGTTATGGGAAGTGGATTCAGACAGCACAGCGTGCCGGCAGGCGCGCCGGTCACCGCACTTTCAAAAACTGGCGCTATGGTAGCGCAATGCCGGATCAGTCCCCGAAAGGCGCCGCGCGATATGACGGGCAACGATATATTCGTCGATTTTGTCAGTTAGGAAATTTCTCGCCAGACAGAATTAAAAAAAGCTGAATGGCATTTCCGGCCTGCATGCCATACATTCCATACATTGAAACTGTGCGAGCAAAAACGATCCGCCCCCGGCCGCACCATGCAGAACTTTGGAGTGTGTCCATGACCGGAAGAATACTGCTAGCCGAAGACCGCGACGTGGCCTGGGAAGCCGACGCGCGTCCGCTCGGCCTGCTGGCGCCAGTGCACGACAAGGCCCCAGTTTATTACCGGCTGCCCGATACGCCTGACGGGCACCATATCAAGGAATATCCCAGCGGCCTGCGCCAGCTGGTACGTTTTGTCGGCGTCGAAGAACAGGTGGTCAAATACAACCTGCGCTGATTGCGCAACGCCACTGTTTTCCTGTGGTTGTCTCCTCCGAGCCCGATCCTGCGGGCAGGGACTTGAACCCGCGAGCTTCGCGGGTTTTTTTCTTTGGCCTTCCGGCTGGGTCGCGCCCGCGTCAAAGCTGCGGCGCACGGCAGGCCGCACCGCCGCCATTAGCCGCCGCAGGCGTGCCGAACACGGCCAGCGCCCCGCACTGCGAACCAAACATGCGCGCCTGGTCGTGCCCGACGCCCACGACTTCATACGCCTGGTGGCGGATCACCAGGCCCGGGCTGGCGAGGTAGCGCTCGTAGCGCAGATAGCCACGCGCACGCTGCAGCCGCGTCGGGCCCTCGGCCTCGGCGCCGCAGGATTTGTCTAGCACGCGGTGGTTGGGATCGTTGTCTTCGGTGCCGGCCAGATAGGTCACCTCGCGCCCGGCATAGCGCCGGTACAGCGCCATGCCGTCGGCGCCTTTGGCATACGGCACCATGTCCTGCATGCCGTAGCGGTATTTGTCGTAGTCCGGGCAGCGGGCCTGGTCATACGGCGCGAACGACTTGCCGTCGGCGCCAGCCGGCCGCACCGGCGTGAAATACAGATACGACGACGGATTGGCCACGACATAGCGCAGGTCGATGCCGCCGGCGCGGATGCGCTCGTCGACATTGTTGAGCACCGCATAGCGGTGCACGATCTGCGCGCCGCCGGAGTGGCCGGCCACCGTCACCTTGCGCAACTGGGGCAGCCGCGCCTTGTCGGTGAAGACCGCGAGCAGGTCGTCCAGCACCTGCAATGAGCTGACGCGAGCCGGACCCTCAACCGCGTCCTCGCCGCTGAGCCAGCCCTGCACCGACCAGTGCGGCATGCCGGCAAAGCCCTTGTTCCGGTCCGGCGTGCCGGGAAAATTCGGCGCAACCAGCAGCACCTCGTCCGGGTTGCGGCCGCTGGCCTTCAGCAGTGCCGCGCCGGCGGCATAGTAATCATCGCCGTTGCGCTGCAAGCCATGCTGGACCAGCACGACTTCGCGGATGCTTGACAGGTCGCCGTCGAGCCGGTGGTTGGCATAGACGGGGAAGTCATAGCCGGCGCCAAGATGCACGCGCTGCCACTGCGGCGTGGCCGCCGAGGGCGCGGCGGGCTTGCCCGCGACGGGCGGCGCTGCCGGCGTACCGGCGCAGCCGCCCAGCACCGCGAGGGCGGCGGCCAGGGCGCGCGCCAGATGCGGACGGATGGGCTGCGGGCGGGCGATCGATGGCGTCATGGCGGGTGTTCTCCGGTTGGCATGCCGGCAATGGTAGGCCAGTGGCGCGCGGCAAGCGCCCATTGTGCCCGCGACATGCCAAAGCTTGCAAAAGGCGCAGGAAGGGTTTGCAATCGGGGGCCCCGGCACACCCGGCATTCCCTTGCGCACAGCCGCGGCAGCGGGAACGAAGGTTGCAGCAACCCGGACACTCCCGCGCAAGCAAAAGGAAGCCTTATGTACATGGTCTACTGGTCCGAAGCACACGGCACCGGACTGACGCCGCATGCGCAATCTTTCCCCAGCGAAGCGATGCGCGAGGCGCTGCGTTTCACCGAAGCGCTGCGCCAGCGCCAGCATGCGGGCGAGCCGGTCAGCTTTGTCACGCTGTGCTCGGAGAATCCCGACTCGGTCGGCCGCGCCGGCGCGGCCGATCCGCCGCCCGACTACGAGTGGAAGAAGCGGCGGCCCTGATCCGTTTGTTGCGGCGCGCTCAGGCGCGCGCTGCTGCGGGCCGCAGCGCCGCGCGCACGACGAAGGCCATCAGCACCGCAAACAGCAGCATCGCCGCCAGGAAATACAGCCCGGCCGCCAGGCTGCCGGTGGCGTCCTTGATCACGCCGATGCCATACGGCCCGAAGTAGCCGCCCAGATTGGCCAGCGAATTGATGGTGGCAATGCCCACCGCGGCGCTGGCGCCGGTCAGGAACTCGCCGGGCAGCGCCCACACCACCGCCTGGATCGAATAGATCGAGAACGCGGTCAGGCAGATCAGCAGGAACTGCAGCACCGGCGACTGCACCCATGCGCTCAGCGCCATGGTGATCGCTGCCATGCCTGACACCACCACGATATGGCCGTAACGCTCGCGCTTGCGGTCCGAATGGCGCGGCACCACGCAGAGCCCGACCACGGCAAACAGGTAGGGCACCGCCGACAGCACGCCGGTCATGGCATCGGTGACGCCGAACTGCTTGATGATGGTCGGCAGCCACAGCGACAGCCCGTAGATGCTCAGCGGGAACGGCAGGAACAGCAGCGACAGCAGCAGCACGCGCTTGTCCTTGAGGGCGCGCAGCGGATTGCCATGCGCTTTCAGCGCATAGGCAGCCTGGTCGGCGGCGAGTTCGCGCTCGATCCAGGCGCGGTCCGCCGGCGCCAGCCACGCGGCGCTAGCCGGCGACTCGGGCAGCAGCTTCAGCGTCGGCAGGCACAGCAGCACCGCGGGCAGGCCGCTGAGCACGAACAGCGTCTGCCAGTTGCTCATGCCGAACAGGCCGTGGGTCGACAGCACCAGCCCGGCGATCGGTCCGGTGATGATCAGCGCGATCGGCTGGGCCAGCACCAGCAGGCCGATGATGCGCGCGCGGTGCCGCATCGGGAACCACTTGGTCAGGAAGTAGAGGATGCCCGGATACAGGCCGGCCTCGGCCGCGCCCAGCAGGAAGCGCAGCACGTAGAAGCTGTGCGCGCCCTGCGTGAAGGCCATCGCCATGGTGATCACGCCCCAGGTGAACAGGATGCGCGCAAACCAGCGGCGTGCGCCGAAGCGTTCCAGCGCCAGGTTGCTCGGCACTTCGCACAGGAAATAGCCGACGAAGAACAGGCCCGCGCCCAGGCCGTACGCCGCATCGCTGATGCCGATCGCCGCGTTCATGTGCAGCTTGGCGAAGCCGACCACCGAGCGGTCGATATACGCCACCACGTAGATCAGCGCCAGGAACGGGATCAGCCGGCGCACCAGCATGCCGATGATGCGGGTCTCTTCCTGCGCCTGCGCGCCGGTTTCCTGTCCTGGGACGGCGCGCGCCAGCGGCGCGGTCTGTGTGCCTTGCATGGCAAGTCTCCTCTGTTCTTGTAAGGGTTCGCGCGCGCGCCGAGGGGGCCGCGCGGGTTCAATGCAGCCGGGTGGATCAGTGCGAGTGGCGCGGCACCTCGCGGCCGCGGCAGCCGACCAGGAAGTCGAGGTCGCAGCCCTCGTCCGCCTGCAGCACGTGGTTGACGTAGAGCTTGCGATAGCCGCCGTCGGCGGGGGCCTGCAGCGGCTGCACGTCGGCCATGCGGCGCGCAAACTCGGCATCGTCGATATCGAGATGCAGGCGTCCGGCCTCGCAGTCGAGCTCGATCCAGTCGCCGTCGCGCACGATCGCCAGCGGCCCGCCGGCGGCAGCTTCCGGTGCCACATGCAGCACCACGGTGCCGTAAGCGGTGCCGCTCATGCGCGCATCGGAGATGCGCACCATGTCCTTGATGCCCTGGCGCAGCAGCTTGGGCGGCAGGCCCATATTGCCGACCTCGGCCATGCCGGGATAGCCGCGCGGGCCGCAGCGCTTGAGGACCAGCACCGAGTTCTCGTCGACGTCGAGCGACTCGTCGACGATGCGTTCTTTGTAATGCTCCAGGTTCTCGAACACCACCGCGCGGCCGCGGTGGCGCAGCAGCTTCGGCGTCGCCGCCGACGGCTTGAGCACGGCGCCGCGCGGCGACAGGTTGCCGCGCAGGATGCGGATGCTGCCGTCGCGGATCAGCGGCCGGTCCAGCGGGCGGATGACTTCGTCGTTGCTGATCGGCGCATCCCTGACGTTGTCCCAGATCGCCTTGCCGTTGACGGTCAGCGCGCCCGGATGCGGCAGCAGGCCGGCCTCGCCCATCCGGCGCAGCACCGCGGGCAGGCCGCCGGCGTAGTAGAACTCTTCCATCAGGAAGCGGCCCGACGGCATCAGGTCGACGATGGTCGGCGTGGCGCGCCCCACGTTGCTCCAGTCTTCCAGTTCCAGCGGCACGCCGATGCGCCCGGCGATCGCCTTCAGGTGGATCACGGCGTTGGTCGAGCCGCCGATCGCCGCGTTGACGCGGATCGCGTTCTCGAACGCCTGGCGGGTCAGGATCTTCGACAGTGTCAGGTCTTCGCGTGCCATCTCGACGATGCGGATGCCGGACATGTGTGCCAGCACATAGCGGCGCGAATCGACCGCAGGAATCGCCGCGTTGTGCGGCAGCGAGGTGCCCAGCGCTTCGGCCATGCAGGCCATGGTCGACGCCGTGCCCATGGTGTTGCAGGTGCCGGCCGAGCGCGACATGCCGGCTTCGACCGACAGGAACTGGTGCAGGTTGATCTCGCCCGCCTTCAGCGATTCATGCAGCTGCCACACCGCGGTGCCCGAGCCGATGTCCTTGCCGTCGAGCTTGCCGTTGAGCATCGGCCCGCCGGTGACGACGATGGCCGGCACGTCGCAGCTGGCCGCGCCCATCAGCAGCGCCGGCGTGGTCTTGTCGCAGCCGGTCAGCAGCACCACCGCATCGATCGGGTTGCCGCGGATCGCTTCTTCCACGTCCATCGCGGCCAGGTTGCGCGTCAGCATGGCGGTCGGGCGCAGGTTGGATTCGCCGTTGGAGAACACCGGGAATTCGACCGGGAAGCCGCCGGCTTCATACACGCCGCGCTTGACGTGCTCGGCCAGCTTGCGGAAATGCGCGTTGCAGGGGGTGAGTTCCGACCACGTGTTGCAGATGCCGATTACGGGACGCCCGTCGAAGGCGTGGTCGGGAATGCCCTGGTTCTTCATCCAGCTGCGATACATGAAGCCGTTCTTGTCGGCGGTGCCGAACCACGCCGTCGAGCGCAGCGGCTTGCGTTGCTTGTCCTTGGAATCCGACATGTTGTTCCTGATGCGAGGGCTGCCCGCGAAGGCAGCGGGAATGGCAGGGACGACGGATCCAGCGGCTTGGCGGACATGGCGTCATGGCGGGCGCCACGCTGTCTCCGGTCGTTGTGGTTTGGTCGGACGGAGTGTATGCAGCCGGCCGATATGCTACTAATGAAGAGTTCGGCATTTGCCATATCGATATCGGCATTGGTATTAACCCTATGGAAGCCCCAATCTTTTCTGACACGGCTGGCGCGGTCCACGCGCCGCCCGCCTGGCACAGCCACACCCGCCTCAAGACGCGCCAGCTGCTGCTACTGCTGGCCGTCGCCGACGAAGGCAGCATCCACCGCGCGGCGGAACGGCTGGCGATGACGCAGCCGGCCGCTTCCAAGCTGCTGCGCGAGCTGGAAGAGATGCTGTCGGTACCGCTGTTCGAGCGCCTGCCGCGCGGCATGGCGCCGACCGACTATGGCCGCGCCATGATCCGGCACGCGCGCGCGGTGATCGGCAGCCTGAACCAGGCGCGCGAGGAAGTGCTGGCGCTGAAGGCGGGCCGGCTCGGCCATGTGGCGATCGGCGCGATCACCTCGCCCGGCGTGCGGCTGCTGCCGCCGGCGATTGCAAGCGTGAAGGCGCGTTATCCGGGGCTACGGGTCTCGGTGGAGATCGATAACAGCAATGTGCTGCTCGACCGGCTCGGGCAGGAAAAGCTCGACATGGTGGTCGCTCGGCTGTTTCCCGAGCACGACAAGGGCCGGCTGCGCTACGAGCCGATGGCGCAAGAGCCGGTCTGCGCCGTAGTGCGGCCCGGCCACCCGATGCTGGCGGCGCCCGCGCTGGCGCTGGCCGACACCGCCGATGCCGCCTGGCTGATCCCGCCGGCCGGCACGGTGCTGCGCCACCGCTTCGAGCTGATGTTCCAGCGCGCTAGCCTGGCGCCGCCGGTCAATGTGGTCGAGACCGCCGCGCTGCTGTTCCTGACGCGCATGGTGACGCAGTCAGACATGATCGCGGTGCTGACCGCCGACGTGGCGCAGTACTACGCCGCGTTCGGCATGGTGGAGATTCTGCCGATGGCCATGCCCTGCCATATGGACGACTTCGGCCTGATCACGCCGACCGACCGGCTGATGTCGCCCGGCGCGCTGCTGGTTGCGGAGGCGCTGCGCGAGGCCGCGCAGGCCATTTATGGCGGGCAAGCGCCGGCGTAAGCGATCGACGCAAGCCGGCTTGCGGGTTGCCGGCGTCAGCCGAGGATGTCGAACTGGTCGAAATACGCTTCGTTCAGTTCCAGCCCCAGCCCCGGCAGGTGGTCGTCAAGCTGCAGGTAGCCATTGTCCGGCGCCGGGTCGCCCTTGAAGATGTAGTAGAACAGCTCGTTGCCGACCTCGACATCGTGTACCGGGAAGTACTCGGCCATCGGCGACGCGGTCGACGCCATGGTCAGGTGGTAGTTGTGCATCTGCCCGGCGTGCGGGATCACCGGCACCGACCAGGCCTCGGCCATGGCGTTGATCTTCTGCGCCGCGGTGATGCCGCCGACACGGTTGGTATCGTACTGGATCACGTCGACCGCGCGGCGCTCCAGCAGGTCCTTGAAGCCGTACGAGGTGAACTCGTGCTCGCCGCCGGAGATCGGGAACGGGCTCGCTTTCTTCAACTCGACATAGCCCTCGATATCATCGGCGATCACCGGCTCTTCCAGCCAGCGCGGGTTGAACTCGGCCAGGCGCGGCAGCATGCGACGCGCGTATTCCAGGGTCCAGCCCATGTAGCACTCCAGCATGAGGTCGACGCCGTCGCCGACCAGCTCGCGCAGCAGCCGTACCTGCTCGATATTCTTCTGCATGCCGGCGGGGCCATCCTTGGGGCCATAGCCGAAGCGCATCTTCATCGCGGTGAAGCCCTGGTCGAGGTAGCCCTGCGCTTCGGCGAGGAAGGCATCGCGGTCGTCGTTGTTGTAGAGCTTGGAGGCGTAGCACCAGATCTTTTCCTTGGTGCGCCCGCCCAGCAGCTTGAACACCGGCTTGCCGACGGCCTTGCCCATCAGGTCCCACAGCGCGATATCGACCGCCGAGATCGCCGCCATGCCGATGCCCTTGCGGCCCCAGGCGTGGGTGCGGCGGTACATCTTCTGCCACAGGTATTCGTTGTCGAACGGGTCCTGGCCCAGCACCACCGGCGCCAGGTACTGGTCGACAATCTGCTTGGCCACGCGCGGCGCCAGCGCGCAGTTGCCGATGCCGACCAGGCCGCTATCGGTCTCGATCTCGACCACCATCCAGCCGTGGAAACGGAACGAGCCCATGGCGTCGCCGCGCTCGAACAGGATATCGGTGGCGTTGGTGCAGAAATGCGCCTGCGGCGGCACGGTCTTGCCCTTCCATTCGAAGACGCGGGCGCGGACGTTGGTGATCTTCATGTTCAGCTCCTGATGATGGCAATGCGTTGGCGCGAACGCGCCCCGGCCGCGCCGGGGGGCGGTCTTGCGTGTTGCGGTATGGATTGACGGGTTGGTTAGGCTTGCGCGGCGGCGCGCCGTTGCGCACCCATGCGGCAGGCAAGCTGGAACGCCTGCAGCGTGGCGCCCGGATCGGCGCGGCCCTGCTGCGTGATATCGAAGGCAGTGCCGTGCGCCGGCGTGGTGATCGGCACCGGCAGCCCGCCCTGCACCGTCACGCCGCGCGAGAAGCCCATCAGCTTGATGCCGATCTGCCCCTGGTCGTGGTACATGGTGACGATGGCGTCGAACTGGCGCTGCGCTGGCCCGCCCTGCACCTTCAGGAAGATAGTGTCGGCCGGGAACGGGCCGTCGGCATTGACGCCGCGCTCGCGCGCCGCGGCGACGGCCGGCGCAATCACGTCGATCTCTTCGCGGCCGAAGGCACCGTTGTCGCCGTTGTGCGGGTTCAGGCCGCACACCGCGATGCGCGGGCTGGCCATGCCGGCGCGGCGCAGCGCCTGGTCGATCAAATCGATCGCGCCGCCGACGCGTTCGGGCGTGATCAGCGCGGGCACGTCCTTGAGCGCGACATGCGAGGTCACGCGCGAGGTCCACAGCCCGTCCAGCACGTTGAACTCGCAGAAATTGCCGTGGTAGCCAAGCTGCTCGGCAAACCAGTGCAGCTCGTCGCTGTGGGCCATGCCGGCGGCGTGCAGCGAGCTCTTGTTGAGCGGCCCGAACAGGATGGTATCGGCCTGCCCGCCCTGCGCCAGCTGCAGCGCCAGCTTCAGCGTGCCCAGGCTGTAGCGCCCGCCTTCGGCGCTGGCCACGCCACGCGCATAGGCGGGGCTTTCGGGCAGCTGCCAGTGGTACAGACGAGGCTTGCCGTCGGTGGCAAAGACGGGCTCGTCGGTCTCGGCCAGCGCCAGTTCAACGCCTGCGATGCGCATGCCATGGCGCCATTCGGCACGGTCGGCGATCAGCAGGATCTCTGCCTGCGCGGCCGTGCCGGCGTCGGCCAGCAGCCGCGCGATCAGTTCAGGGCCGATGCCGGCGGGGTCGCCCAGCACCATGGCGATTCTTGGACGGGAATTCATGAGGCTTCCGAAGGATTATTGGTCGAGCTTGACGCCCAGTTCGGCGATCAGCTTGCCGTAGCGCGCATATTCGGCGCGCGAGAACGCATCGAACTGCGCGGCGGTCAGCGTGCCGGGCACGGCACCGACGTCGGCCAGCCGGCGCACCGTGTCGGGATCCTTGATCACCGTGGCGAGCGCGCTGCCCAGCTTCTGCAGCGTCGCCGGCGGCGTGCCGGCCGGTGCATAGACACCGTACCACGCACTCATCTGGATCCCCGGCACGCCCGCTTCAGCCAGCGTGGGCACATTGGGCAGCAGCGCCGAGCGCTGGTCGGCGGTCACCGCCAGCGCGCGCAGCTTGCCGGCCTTGATATGGCTGATGACCGACGGCATGGTCTCGAAGCTCAGATCCACCTGCCCGCCCATCAGGTCCACCAGCGCGCTGCTGCTGCTCTTGTACGGCACATGCAGCAGCTTGCCCTTGATCTGGCGCGCAAAGGCGGCGCCGGCCAGGTGCTGGGTGCTGCCGACCCCCGACGAGCTGTAGCGAAACTTGTCCGGATTGGCCTGGATCTGCGCCACCAGCGCCTTGACGTCGCGCGCCGGCACCTGGTTGTTGACCACCAGCACATTGGGCACGGTCGATACCAGCGCCACCGGGACCAGGTCCTTGAGCGGGTCGAACTGCAGCTTGAGCAGGTGCGGCGCGATCGCCTGCGAGGTGACCACGCCCATCAGCAGCGTATTGCCGTCCGCCGGCGCCTTGACGGTGAGGTCCGCGGCAATGGTGTTGGATGCGCCGGGGCGGTTGTCGACCACCACCGGCTGCTTCAGTTGCGCGGCAAGCTTGTCGGAGACGATGCGCGCCATCACGTCGGTGCCGCCGCCCGGCGCGGCACCGACCATCAGCCGCAGCGGGCGGGTGTCCTGGGCCCATGCCACGCCCGTCGTTACCCCGACCGCCGCGGCCACCGTGGCGAGGCCGGCGAGTGCGCCGGCGATCCATGTCTTCATTGCTGTCTCCGTCGTTTGCTGTCCGGCTCTGTGGCGCGGATGGCCAGACTATAGGAGCATCAGCGATTCGCTACTACTGACGTTTTTTGAACTGGCGATCACCTGACGTTATACCTCGGCGTGCGCGCCACCGCGCCGGCGCGGACCCGCTTTCAGGATAGCGACCAGCTGCCGCGCCGCGGCCGACAGGCCACCGCCGCGGCGCGTGACGATACCGAAGGTCTGCTGGCGCGACTGCAGCCGCACCGGCAGGATGCGCAGCATCTTCTGGCGCGCGAACATGGCGGCCACGCCCGCCGGCAGCAGCGACACCAGGCCGGGGTCGTCCTGCAGCATCGCCACCGTGACGAACGCCGACGAGGTCGACACCGCATTGGCCGGAAAGCCGATGCCGGCGAGGTCCAGTTCACGCTGCAGCAGCGCATGCATCGGCATATGGCCGGCATACGTGATCCAGCGATAGCCCGCGAGGTCGGCAAACCCCATCGCGGCCGCGCGCGGCGCGGGATGCGAACGGCCCACCACCACCGCCACCTGCTCGTCGCCCAGCGGGTGATAGTGGTAGCGGGCCGGCTCGTCGCTGACCAGCGAGCGGCCGATCACCAGGTCCAGGTGCCCGTCATCGAGCAGTTCCAGCAGGCGGCGGCTGGTGTCTTCGATGACTTCCAGCGCCAGCTCCGGGTGCGCCTGCCGCAACTGCGCCAGCGCCGGCACCAGCACGTCGGGCACCGCGCCCATGATCGTGCCCACCGCCACGCGGCCGCCGCTGCCGGCGCGGATGCCCGCCACCTCGTCGCACATTGCGCCCAGGTCCGCCACCAGTTGCCGTGCATGCCGGATCACGCAGTGGCCGAAGGCGTTGGGCCGCATGCCGCGCCGGGAGCGCTCGAACAGCGGGGCCTCGAGCATGCTTTCCAGCTCGTGCAGCGACTTGCTGGCCGCGGACTGGGTCATCGCCATGGCCGCAGCGGCCTGGTGCAGCGAGGCCTGTTCGTCCAGCGCGATCAGCAGCTGCAGCTGCTTCACGCGCAGGCGGCCCATGAGGGTTTCCAGGGTGGATTTCATGACAGCTCGGTGAGTCGCAAAAGCGATCACCAGATGGAAAGGTTTCAATATACAGCGCGCCGCACGGCTCGTATATTGGCCCGACCCATTGACCGACAGCCGGAGCGAGACCATGACCCGCAGCCCCACCCCCACCGTCTACCGCGGCGTATTCCCGGTGGCGCCCACCATCTTCGACGCGCAAGGCGGGCTCGACCTCGACGGCCAGCGCCGCTGCATCGACTTCATGATCGATGCCGGCTCGCACGGCCTGTGCATCCTGGCCAATTTCTCCGAGCAGTTCGTGTTGAGCGACGACGAGCGCAACGTGCTGATGAAGACCGTGCTGGAACATGTGGACGGGCGCGTGCCGGTGATCGTCACCACCACGCATTTCAGCTCGCGCCTGTGCGCCGAGCGCAGCCGCGCGGCGCAGGATGCCGGCGCCGCCATGGTGATGGTGATGCCGCCCTACCATGGCGCCACCATCCGCATGCCCGAGCGCAGCATCTACGAATTCTTCGCCACGGTCTCGGACGCCATCGACATCCCCATCATGATCCAGGACGCGCCGGTCAGCGGCACCACGCTGAGCGCGCCGTTCCTGGCGCGCATGGCGCGCGAGATCGGCAATGTCTCGTACTTCAAGATCGAGGTGCCGCAGGCCGCGGCCAAGCTGCGCGAGCTGATCGAACTGGGCGGCGACGCCATCGTCGGCCCGTGGGACGGCGAAGAGGCCATCACGCTGATGGCCGACCTGGAAGCGGGCGCCACCGGCGCCATGACCGGCGCGGGCTTTCCCGATGGCATCCGCCAGATCCTCGATGCCTGGCAGGCCGGCGACGCCGAACTGGCCGCGCAGCGCTACCAGCAGTGGCTGCCGCTGATCAACTACGAGAACCGCCAGGGCTGGCTGGCGACCAGCAAGGTGCTGATGCAGGAAGGCGGCGTGATCGCCTCGGACGCGGTGCGGCATCCGCTGCAGCCGATGCACCCGGCCACGCGCGAAGGACTGATGCGGATTGCGCGGCGGCTGGATCCGATGGTGTTGCGGTGGGGGCGGTGAGCGCACGGCAATGATGTGCTGGCGCCTCGCATCGAGAGGCGCCGGCCCTCACCCCAACCCTCTCCCGCAAGCGGGAGAGGGAGCACACAGAAGGCATTGGCAACGCCCGCCGGTTTGCTCCCCTCTCCCGCTCGCGGGAGAGGGGCGGGGGTGAGGGCCGGCGCGTCCACGAAGCGCTACCACTAACGATGCCTCCCCCCATCGCAGATGCCAACAACATCCCCACCCTTCAAAAACCCACCCATGACCCTCACCGGCAACCTCATGATCGGCCGCCAGACCCCACGCGGCACCCATGGCAGCCTCCACGCCATCGACGCCGCCACCGGCGCCACGCTGGAACCCATCTTCGGCGGCGCCACGCCCCAGCAACTCGACCACGCCTGCGCCCTCGCCTGGCAGGCGTTCGATGCCTACCGCGAAACCGCGCCCGAGCGCCGCGCCGATTTCCTCGAGGCCATCGCCGCCAACATCCTGGCGCTGGGCGATGCGCTGGTCGACCGCTGCGTCACCGAGTCCGGCCTGCCGCGCGCCCGCATCGAAGGCGAGCGCGGCCGCACCGTGGGCCAGTTGCGCCTGTTCGCCAACGTGCTGCGACAAGGCGATTTCCTGGAACTGCGCGTGGACCCGGCCCAGCCCGAACGCAAGCCGCTGCCGCGCCCGGACCTGCGCCTGCGCCATATCCCGCTGGGTCCGGTGGCGGTATTCGGCGCCAGCAATTTCCCGCTGGCATTCTCGGTGGCGGGCGGCGATACCGCATCGGCGCTGGCCGCCGGCTGCCCGGTCATCGTCAAGGCGCATGCCGCGCATCCCGGCACATCGGAACTGGTCGGCCGAGCGGTCCGCCAGGCCGTTGATGACCTGGATCTGCCCGAGGGCACTTTCTCGCTGCTGTTCGACGCTGGTCTGGAAGTCGGCCAGGGCCTAGTAGCAGATTCACGCATCAAGGCGGTCGGCTTCACCGGCTCGCGCGCCGGCGGCATGGCGCTGATGGCGATCGCGGCCGCCCGCGCCGAACCGATCCCGGTCTATGCCGAGATGAGCAGCATCAACCCGGTGCTGCTGTTCCCGCAGGCACTGGCCCGCCGCGCCGAAGCCATTGGCACCGCTTTCGCCGATTCGCTGACGCTGGGCGCCGGGCAGTTCTGCACCAATCCCGGCCTGGTATTGGCCGTGGCAGGGGACGATCTGGACCGCTTTCTGCAGGTCGCTTCGGCACGGCTGGCCACGCTGCCCGCGGCGACCATGCTGACGCCCGGCATTCATCGCGCCTATTGCGCCGGCGTCGCGTCGCTCTCCGGTCATGCGCAGGTACAGACCATCGCGCGCGGCCCGTCGGGATCGGCCACGCAGGGCCAGGCGGCGCTGTTTGCCACCGACGCCGCGGCCTTCCTCGCCGAACCGGCGCTGCGCCACGAAGTCTTCGGCGCCGCCGCACTGGTGGTGCGCTGTCGCGATCTTGCCGAGATGCGAAGCATCATCGATGCGCTGGAAGGCCAGCTGACTGCCGCGCTGCATCTCGACGAGGCCGACCACGACGCCGCACGCCCGTTCCTGCCCGCGCTGGAACGGCTGGCGGGACGCATCCTGGTCAATGGCTTCGGCACCGGCGTCGAGGTTGGCCACGCGATGGTGCATGGCGGGCCGTGGCCGGCCACCTCTGACGGCCGCAGCACCTCGGTCGGCAGCCTGGCCATCGCGCGCTTCCTGCGCCCGGTCAGCTACCAGGACATGCCGGCCGGGCTGCTGCCCGCATCGCTGCGTCCGGACAGCGCGCAGCGCCACGCCTGGCGCGTCGACGGCAAGCTGCCTGGCAGCGCCGGCTGAGCCCTAGCGCGACAATGCCCGCAAGGCATCGATCAGCAGGCTCATCGATGCCGTCGGCGGGCGGCCCCGCCGCGTGACGATGCCGTAGGGCCCCAGCTTGCGCGGCAGCGGCAACGGCAGCACCGCCAGCGCGCCAAGCCGGCCATAGTAGGCCGCCACCGATTCCGGCAACACCGCGATCAGCTCGCTGTCCGCCAGCAACGAGGTCGTCATCAGCACCGCCGCGGTCTCGATGGTCGACGGCGGTGCCGGCACGCCGGCATCCTCGAACGAGCGGTCGATCAGCGCCCGCATCGGGCTGGGGCGCGGCTGCATGATCCACGGATAGCGGGTCAGCTCCGCGAACGACAGCTTGCGGCGCCGCGCCAGCGGATGCTGCGGCCCAACTACGATGGTGAGGCCCTCGTCGCCGAGCTGCTCGAACTCGAGACCACTGCTGTCCCAGCCATCGGGCACGCGCCCGAGCACGATATCGAGCTGGTCGCGCTCCAGCTGCGGCATCAGCACATCGCTGGTCTCCACATGCACCGCCACCTCCAGCCGCGGGTGATCGCGGTTGAGCTGCCGGATCACATCGGCCAGCAGCCCCGGCGTCGGCGCCATCACCGCGCCGATGCGCACCCGGCCGATCTTGCCGGATTCCAGCGCCACCAGCTCGTCGCGCAAGCCGCCCATATCCGCAAACACCAGCCGCGCGTAGCGCGTCGCCGCCAGCCCGAAGCGCGTCGGCCGCAGGCCGCGCGCATGGCGCTCATACAACGGCACGCCGAGCAGGTCTTCCATGTCCTGCAGCATCTTGCTGACCGCGGGCTGCGTCAGCGTCAGCGCCTCTGCCGCCTGGCGCAGCGAGCCGCGCTCTTCCACCGCCAGCAGCAGCCGCAGGTGCTGCATCTTCAGGCGGCCGTGGAGGGTGCTGACGGGTGGGATCATGGGTGGGGCGACGGAGAGCGACTCGGGCGCGGGGAGAGGCGCCGCGATGACGAATTCTTGTCGCTTGGGGCGGGCTGGTCAAGCCCACCTGCGCGAAGTGGTCACGGGGCGTATACCACTCCACTATGGCTTGCGGGATGGCCGGGCACCGTTGGCTTCCGATTCCAATTCGGACTCGATCTGCTCGATAGAAGGCAAGTCAGAAGTCAGCAGATCAGGAATTTCCCGTAAGAGCTGATATTCGGCTACGCCCATTGGCTTGGCGAGGCCTCGCAGCGCATATTCGGCAACCAATCGATTGCGCTCCTTGCACAGCAGCAAGCCGATCGACGGGCGGTCATCCGGCGCCTTGAGTTGGCTATCGATGGCCGACAAATAGAAGTTCAACTGGCCGGCGAACTCTGGTCTGAAAGGCGTTGTCTTCAGTTCGACTGCCACATAGCAGCGTAACTTCAGATGGTAGAACAGCAAATCAATATAGAACTCTTCGCCGCCAACTTCGAGTCGGTACTGCTGCCCCAAAAAGGCAAAGCCCGCGCCGAGCTCCAGCAGGAAGCGCGTGATGTGTTGCGTGAGCGCGCGCTCAATGTCACGTTCGCGCGCGTCGGCGGCCAGGCCCAGGAAGTCGAAGATGTATGGATCCTTTAGCGCGTCCCTGGCCAGGTCCGAATGTGCGGGCGGCAGCCGTTCCGCAAAATTGCTGACTGCGCCACCTTGCCGGTCATGCAAGCGCGTCTCGATCTGAAAAACCAGCACGTTGCGCGACCAGCCGTGTTCCGCTGCCTGAATGGCATACCACTCGCGTGCCTCACGCTTCTTGACCTTGTCTAGCAGCGTGCACCAATGGAACCAGGGCAATTGTGCAGCAGCCTGCTGCACAAATTCCCCACTCGGCCAAGCTTGCGCCAAAGCACGCATGTATTTCAGGTTGCGTGGCGAAAATCCTTTCATGTCTGGAAACGTCTTGCGGAGATCGTGCGCAAGGCGGTCAATGGTCCTTGCACCCCAGCCCTGGCGTTTCTGGCGATCGAGAATATCGCTTCCGATCTGCCAGTAGAGGACGACCAGTTCCCGATTGACGGAAAGGGCAGCACGTCGGCGCGCTTGCTCGACTCTTGTTTTCAGGTCAGCCAACCACGACAGGTAATCAGCATTCGACGGCGATACGTTAGCCATGCGGCAAGCGCCGGGAAACCAGCGGAAGCAGGGATCCTGGACATTTTCAGTATGGGCTTAGCGCCATCAATATCCAGACCGTGAAATTCAGAGGGCTCTCAACGGCAAGCCCGCTTGCGGACCCAGCCTTTGCCAAGCCGGACGAAGGTACAATGCCCCTGCCTGGCACCATGGCCAGCCAGACCCGTCACTCTGCAAACCGCTTTCAGGAACAGGACACCAGCCATGGGCAACACCAGCCGTGCTTTCCTTCTCGGTCCGCTGCTCAAAGGCGTCTCGCGTTCGTTCTATCTCACACTGCGCGTGCTGCCCGCCGGCATGCGCGAACCGGCGGGGCTGGCTTACCTGCTGGCGCGTGCGGCCGATACGATTGCCGATACCGCGCTGATCCCGCCGGCGCGGCGGCTGACGTTGCTGCTGTCGCTGCGCGAGCAGGTCAACGGCACCGCCGGAGGCGCGACCCCTGCCATCGATATCGCGGCGGAAGTGGCCGGGCACCAGGAGCAGTCGGACGAGCGCCTGCTGCTTGCATCGCTGGAGCCTGCGCTGGCGGTGCTGACGCAGCTTGGCGCGGCCGACCGGCAAGCGGTACGGCAGATCGTGTCGACGCTGACCGAAGGCATGGAATTTGACCTGCGCACGTTTCCAGACGAAGGTTCCGGCCGCGTGGCCGCGCTGAGCGACTGCGACGCGCTGGACCGCTATACCTACATGGTCGCCGGATGCGTGGGCGAATTCTGGACGCGCATGACCAGCGCCCGGGTGCCGGCTGCGATCGGCGACAGCGGGGCCATGCTGCGCCGCGGCGTTCGCTTCGGCAAGGCCCTGCAAATGACCAACGTGCTGCGCGACTGCGGCAAGGACCTGAGCATCGGCCGCTGCTACCTGCCTCAGACGATGCTGGAGCGGCACGGCTTGCGCGCGGCGGACCTGCTGGGCCCGGACGCCTCGGCGTTGGCGCGGCCCCTGATGTTCGAGCTGGTGCGCAAGACGCTGGAACACTTCGACGAGGCGCTGGCGTACACGCTGGCCATCCCCACGCGCTTCGTCAGGCTGCGGCTGGCGTGCCTTTGGCCGGTGCTGATCGGCATGGAGACCTTGCTGCGCCTGGTCCGCAACGACGACTGGCTGGATCCGGCAAAGGCGTCCAGGCTGCCGCGCAGCGCGGTTTACCGGATCCTTGCCGGTTCGCTGCCGGCGGTGCTGTCGAACGGCCGCTTGCGGCGGTGGTTTGCGCGTCTGCGGCGGGACATCGACGCCGCCGTCGTCCGCTGACGCGCACCGGGTCGTTGCTGCTCAGTCCGACTGGTACTTCGGCGAGCGCGGCCCATACAGCAGGCCGCCGGGCTGGCCCGCTGCCAGCAGCCGGTAGCTGGTGCTGCCGGCAACGGTGTAGCTGGCGTCCATGGTGTGGTTCATCGCCTGCGTGATGGCCGCACTTATCAGCATGCCGATCAGCCCGCCGCCGCTGCTCGAGCTGTCGGTGGCGGCTACGGCGGTGCCGGACCACAAGACATCGCCCTTCTTCAGGTCGACCAGCTTGGCGTTTGCCGCCACCCGCGTCACGCTGCTGAGGATCTGGTAGCGGGAGCCATACTCGGTCACGGTGACATACAGCGCCGCATCCGCGCCAAAGATCTCGTGCAGCTTGGCCAGTGGCAGGGCATGGATCTCGTCCGGCACCGTCAGGCCGTTCTGCCGGAAGGTTTCGTCGACCACGGCCACGGGCAGCACGTAGTAGCCCGATTCCGCCAGCGGGAAGGTGGCTTGCGACAGCATGGCATAGGTGGCCTTGATGTCCGGCGAGGTGTTCTGCGGCGGCAATACCACGATCGAGCGCGGCCGGCTGGCCTTGAAGGCGGAGTAATCGACCTGCTTGGTCGGCACGGCACAGCCAGCGAACAGCATGGCCATGGCCACGCCTGCGACATAGGTGAGGAGGCGGCGCATCATTGGGGGCTCCCTGCGGTGCTGGCGGTACCGGCGTCCTTGCTTGCGGCGGCGCCGGTCTTGATCTCGGTGCGGGTGTCGCTCTTCACGTTCCGGAGCAGGAAATCCATATATTGCGTCGATTCCGGAAACAGCGTCTTTTCGGTCTGGAATTCCTTGATCATCTGGTCGCCCTTGCCGATGTTCAGGTACAGCAAGCCAAGCTGGGCGTGATAGCCCGGCGGCACCGACCCGCTCTGCGCCTGGATCTTCTGCAGCCCGCTTTCCAGGGCCGTGATCTGGGCTTCCTTCGATTCGCCCTTGAAATACTCGTAGACCTGCGTCTGATACCCCTCCCACTGGTACATGGGCTTGGGCGCCGCGCAACCGGCAAGCAGGATGCTGCCGGCGGCCGACAATATTGCTGCGCGATGCAGCATGACCGTGTTCATCATTGTTGTTCTCGTTGCGTTGGACTCAGCGCCGTGACCGGGCGCTTATTGCTGGGCCGGCTTCCAGGCGCCCGTCTCGATGGCGCTGACCAGGTTGTTCACGGCCTCGCGCATGGCCAGGTCCATGACCTTGCCGTTGAGGGTCGAGTCATAACTGGCCGTGCCGCCAAAACCGATCACCTCGCGGTTCGACAGCTTGTATTCGCCCGCGCCTTGCGTGGCATAGACCACTTCCGAGGTGTTGATGTTGACGATGTTGAGATTGACCTTGGCATAGGCCACCTGCTCGCGGCCGCGGCCGAGAATGCCGAACAACTGCACGTCGCCGACTTCCTTGCGGCCGAACTCGGTAATGTCGCCGGTCACCACATAGTCGGCGCCCTTGAGGCGTTGCGCCTGGTTCTTGATCGCCGCCTCGCGCTTGATTTCCGCCAGGTTCTCGCGCTCCAGCACATTGAAGCGGTTGGTCTGCTGCAGATGGGTCACGAGGCTGGTCTTGGCCTGGCCGCTCAGGCGGTCGATGCCGTCCGAAAACACCCCGCGCATGTAGTTGGAACGGTTGTCGAACTTGCCGACGGCAATCGGCGTGCGCACGCCCTGGTAGGGCCGGCTGGCGCTCTCCACCTTCTGTACCGGCAAGGCGGTCGAGGTCTCGGTAGCGCAGCCTGCCAGCAGCAGCGCGGCGGCGGCGGCGGCGGCGAGCAGGCAGCACGATTTCATGGTCTTCACTTGGTCTTCTCCCTGTTGTGATTGAGCGGATGCCATGGTCCGGGCGCACCATGGCGGCCCGCGGCGCGCCATGCTACACCGTGTCCGGTGACGGACAGTCAATCTGGATCAACGGGTTGGCGCGGCGGGTACACGGATCGCAGTCCTGTCTTACGGCAGGAACTGGCCAATCCTTAGCCGCGCGTGGCGAAGAAAAAAAAAAACCGGCCCAACGGGCCGGTTCGATACTGCAGCAAGAGCCTGGCGGATACTCAATCCACCGTCGCCCCCGACGCCTTCACCACCTTCGCCCACTTGGCCGTTTCCGACTTCATGAACGCAGCCAGCTGCGCCGGCTTTTCCGGGTTGGGTTCGGCGCCCTGGTCGGCCATCTGCTTCTTCACGTCGGGCATGGCCAGGATCTTCACCAGCTCGGCGTTGAGGCGGTCGACGATGGCCTGCGGCGTGCCGCCGGTGGCGTACAGCGCGAACCACGAGGTGGCTTCATAGCCCGGCACGCCGGATTCGGCCACGGTCGGCACGTTGGGCAGCGCCGGCGAGCGCTTGGCCGAGGTCACGGCCAGCGCGCGCAGCTTGCCCGCCTTCACGTGCGGGTACGACGACGGCATGTTGTCGAACATCAGGCCGATCTGGTTGCCCAGCAGGTCGTTCACGGCCGGCGCGCTGCCCTTGTAGGGGATGTGCTGGATATGCAGGCCGGTCATCGAGTTGAACAGCTCACCCGACAGGTGCATCGACGAGCCGCTGCCCGACGAGCCGTACGACAGCTTGTCCGGGTTGGCCTTGACGTAGGCGATCAGCTCCTTGATGTTGTTGACCGGCACCTTGGGGTTGGCCACCACCAGGTTCGGCACCATCGCCACGCGGCTGATCGGGGCGAAGTCCTTGACCGGGTCGTACGGCAGCTTGGAGTACAGCGACTGGTTGATCGCGTGCGTGCCGATGGTGCCCATGAACAGCGTGTAGCCGTCGCCCGGAGCCTTGGCGGCGAGCGAGGCGCCGATGTTGCCGCCCGCGCCCGGACGGTTGTCGATCACCACCGGCTGGCCGAGCGCCTTGCCCAGCTGCAGGCCGACGATGCGCGCCAGGATGTCGGTGGTGCCGCCGGCCGAGAACGGCACGATCAGCGTGATCGGCTTGGTCGGATAGCCGCCCTGTGCATGGGCCGCGCCGGCAAAGCCGGCGATGGTGGTGGCCAGCGCCACGCCGGCGGCAAGCAGGCGGCGGCGCGTGGTGGAGGTTTGGGAATCTTGTCTCATCGGTAATGCTCCGGTGCTATGTCGTTCCGGCGGTGATCGGGTACCGCGGGAGGTTGTGCTGAATGGCGTGATTGCCGTTCCCGAACGGAGCGCGCACACGCGCGCTTCCGGTGGGCGACCCGCGCTTAACGCTTAAGGGCCGCCATGCGTGACGCTTGGTTAACGTCTCTTCTTGTTGAATGCTTGAGTCGCGCAGGCCGGCCGGTCTTTACACCGGCGCAACGCCCAGCGTGGTGCCGCCGCACACGTACAGCACCTGGCCGGTGACGAAGCCGTTGTCGGGCGACAGGAAGAACATCGCAGCGCGCGCGACGTCTTCGGGCGTGCCCATGCGCTTGACGGTGATGCTGGCGAGGATGCGCTTGGTCTGCTCGGCGCCTTCCGGATTGCTCTTGCGGAACAGCTCGGTGGCGATCGGGCCCGGCGCCACCGCGTTGACGGTGATGCCGTCGCCGCCCAGCTCCATCGCCAGCGTGCGCGTCATGCCGATCAGGCCGGCCTTGGTGGCGGAGTACACCACGCGCTCGGGCTTGCCCAGCGCCGCGCGCGAGGCCATGTTGACGATGCGGCCGAAGCCTGCGGCGCGCATCGCGGGCAGGCAGGCTTGCAGCAGCAACAGCGGCGCCTGCAGGTGCAGACCGGTCACGTAGTCCAAATCGGCGACGGTGGCGCTGGTGGCGGTGCCGGGGCGCGTGGCACCGGCATTGTTCACCAGGCGCGTGACGGCAAAACGCGACGTGACCTGCTCCGCCACGGCGCGGGTGGCCTCGGCGTCGGTCAGGTCGGCCTGGAAGAAGGTCATGTTGGGATGCGACCACGCCGGCTCGGCATAGTCGACATTGACCACCTGGGTCACGCCATCGGCCAGCAGCATTTCACAGATGGCGCGGCCGATGCCGGAACTGCCGCCGGTGACGAGGGTGGCTGGGGGGAGGGACATCTTTGGACTCACTTTCAAAACGACTGCGGACTGCGGTCTTGCTCCCCTCTCCCGCGTGCGGGAGAGGGGCCGGGGGTGAGGGCAGGACCTTGCATACCAGAGCGACTGACTTCGTTGATGCGCTCGCCCTCACCCCAACCCTCTCCCGCAAGCGGGAGAGGGAGCAAACAAGCGGTAGTACTGACAGCCGCGCTCAAACCCGCTCGATCACCATCGCAATGCCCTGCCCCACGCCGATGCACATCGTGCACAGCGCGAAGCGGCCGCCGGTGCGGTGCAGCTGGTACATCGCGGTGGTCACCAGGCGCGCGCCGCTCATGCCGAGCGGGTGGCCCAGCGCGATCGCGCCGCCGTTGGGGTTGACACGCTGGTCGTCGTCGGCAACGCCGAGTTCGCGCAGCACGGCCAGGCCCTGTGCGGCAAACGCTTCGTTCAGCTCGATCACGTCGATCTGGTCCAGCGTCATGCCGAGTTGCTTGAGCAGCTTCTGCGTCGCCGGCGCCGGGCCGATGCCCATCACGCGCGGCGCCACGCCGGCGGTGGCCATGCCGACGATGCGCGCGCGCGGGGTCAGGCCGTGTTGCTTGATGCCGGCTTCGCTCGCCAGCAGCAGCGCGCAGGCGCCGTCATTCACGCCCGAGGCATTGCCGGCGGTCACGGTGCCGTCAGGACGGACCACGCCGCGCAGCTTGGCCAGCGCTTCCATGCTGGTGGCGCGCGGGTGCTCGTCGCGCTCGACCACGATGGCATCGCCCTTCTTCTGCGGGATCGTGACGGCGGTGATTTCCTGCGCGAGCGTGCCGTCGGCCTGCGCGCGCGAGGCCTTTTCCTGGCTGCGCAGCGCCATCAGGTCCTGGTCTTCGCGGCTGATCTTGTAGTCGGTGGCGACGTTCTCGGCGGTCTCGGGCATCGAGTCCACGCCGTAGGCGGCGCGCATCGCCGGATTGATGAAGCGCCAGCCGATGGTGGTATCGAAGATCTGCGCATCGCGCGAGAACGCGCTGGTGGCCTTGCCCATCACGAACGGGGCGCGGCTCATGCTTTCCACGCCGCCGGCGATCATCAGGTGGGCTTCGCCCGCCTTGATCGCGCGCGCGGCGGTGCCGGTGGCGTCCATGCCGGAACCGCACAGGCGGTTGATGGTGGCGCCCGGCACGTCCTGCGGCAGGCCCGCCAGCAGCGACGACATGCGCGCCACGTTGCGGTTGTCTTCGCCGGCCTGGTTGGCGTTGCCGTAGATCACGTCATCGATGGCCTTCCAGTCGACGTTGGCATTGCGGGCCATCAGCGCCTTCAGCGGCACCGCGCCGAGGTCGTCCGCGCGCACCGCGGACAGGCTGCCGCCGTAGCGGCCGATGGGGGTGCGGATGGCGTCGCAGATAAAGGCTTCGGTCATGGTGCGTCTCTCTCGTTGTGATGGATATCGATGCGGGCGCTCAGGCCTGCTTCAGGGGCACGCCGGTCAGGCGCTGCAGTTCGTCAAAGCTCAGGCCCTCCACCAGGTCGCGCGCAACCAGGCCGTCGGCGGTGACGTCGAGCGTGGCAAGGTCAGTGTAGATGCGCGTCACGCAGCCGATGCCGGTGAGCGGATAGGTGCATTGCGCCACGATCTTGCTTTCGCCCTGCTTGGTCAGGTGCTCCATCATCACGAACACCTGCTTGGCGCCGATCGCCAGGTCCATCGCGCCGCCCACGGCGGGGATGGCGCCCGGTGCGCCGGTGTGCCAGTTGGCCAGGTCGCCCTGCTGCGACACCTGGAACGCGCCCAGCACGCAGAAGTCGAGATGGCCGCCACGCATCATCGCGAACGAATCGGCGTGGTGGAAGTACGAGCCACCCGGCTTGATCGTCACCGGCTGCTTGCCGGCGTTGATCAGGTCGCCGTCTTCCTCGCCGGGCGCGGGCGCCGGGCCCATGCCGAGCAGGCCGTTCTCGCTGTGCAGCAGGATTTCCTTGTCCGCCGGCAGGTGGTTGCCGACCAGGGTGGGCAGGCCGATGCCGAGGTTGACCACGGCACCGTCGGGAATGTCTTTGGCCACGCGGGCGGCCATCTGATCGCGGGTCAGGCGTTGCATGCTGTTTCTCCTGTATTCGCGCTCAGGCGACCTTGACGACACGCTTGACGAACAGGCCCGGCGTGACGATGTGCTCGGGATCCATCTCGCCCAGCTCGACCACGCGGGTGACCTGCACGATCGCGCATTTGGCGGCCATCGCCATGATCGGGCCGAAGTTGCGCGCGGTCTTGCGGTAGGTCAGGTTGCCCCAGCGGTCGGCGGTGTCGGCCTTGATCAGCGCAAAGTCGGCGTGGATCGGGGTTTCGAACACATAGCCCTGGCCGTCGATGATGCGGGTTTCCTTGCCCTCGGCCAGCGGCGTGCCGTAGGCGGTGCGGGTGAAGAAGCCGCCGATGCCGGCGCCGGCGGCGCGGATGCGCTCGGCCAGGTTGCCCTGCGGCACCAGCTCCAGCTCGATCTCGCCGGCGTGGTAGAGCGAATCGAACACGTAGGAATCCGCCTGGCGCGGGAACGAGCAGATGATCTTGCGCACGCGCCTGGTCTTGAGCAGCGCGGCCAGCCCGGTGTCGCCGTTGCCGGCGTTGTTGTTGACGATGGTGAGGTCGCGCGCGCCCTGCGCGATCAGCGCGTCGATCAGTTCCGCGGGCATGCCTGCCAGGCCGAAGCCGCCGGTCAGGATGGTGGCGCCGTCGTGGATGCCGGCAACCGCCGCTTCCACCGAGTCGTATAGCTTGTTGATCACTTGCGTTCCAGGTCGGAAGATCCGACAGGCTACCGGAGCGGGCCGCAAGCCGCGGCGCATGAAAGACGGTCTCCGGTAATCCTGCCGGAAGGATGTTCGTTGCGGCGGGCGGCGTGGCCTGCCCGGTGAACGAGTCCAGCAGTCTGCGCGTGCTCTGCTTTGGTTGAAGTGGACCAGGCACTCGTCGATCGAACCTTCGGACAAGCCGGGAAAAAACCGGGATATACCGAAATGTTCGATATACGAACTTGAATTCGCAGAATGAACAGATTACACCCCGGCGTCGCCGACGGTCAAGCCGACCGGGCGGTCGGCCAACCGGTTTGTGCGATCACCGCGCACGGGTGACGCGCACAGCCCGTGTGTAGGACAGAGCCGACATCACAATCGGCTCGCACGGGATAGGGCGCGATGCCGGCCAGGCCTATCGTTGAAACAGAACAAGGCAGCGCCGTACAGCAGCCACCGGACCACCCGGCTCAGCAGGCCTGCCTGGCAACACACAAGAACGAGGAGCCCGTCATCATGGCCACCGCCAACGTCCCGTTTTCTTCCACACCCCATGCAGCAGCGCTCGCCCGCATCCTGCATGTCACCCGCCATGCCTGGGCGATGGACAATCACCCGCTGCAAGCCACGCCGGCGCTTTCGCGCCGCGCCCGCCTGGCCCGCTCGGCCGCCCGCGCCTTCGAGGCGCAGGTGATGGCGATCCGCTGCCGCCAGGCCGTCGTCGCCTGACCCTTTCCGCCCCCGCCTAGGCCGCTACCGGCACACCAGTCAGCAGCACGCGGCTGCCGCCCGTGCCGGGGCGCACTTCCAGCCGTACATCGATACGTTCGCGCAGCTCGGTCACGTGCGAGATGATGCCGACCAGGCGCCCGGCCTGCTGCAGGTCGAGCAAGGTGCGCAGGGCGAAGTCCAGGCTTTCGGGATCGAGCGTGCCGAAGCCTTCGTCGACGAACAGCGTGTCGAGCTGGATGCCGCCCGAGCGCGACTGCACCACGTCGGCCAGGCCCAGCGCCAACGATAGCGACGCGAGAAAGCCTTCGCCGCCCGAGAGCGTATTGGCCGGCCGCGCCGCGCCGGTATCATGGTCGAACACTTCGATATCGAGCCCGCCGGCGCTGCGCTGGTCGGCCTGCTCGCGCACGCGCTGCAGCACATAACGGCCGCGGCTCATCGCCAGCAGGCGCATGGACGCGGCTTCCAGCACCTCGTCGAGCAGCGTGGCCAGCACGAAGCGCTGGAACGTCATGCGGCGCGGGTTGTTGCCGTTGGCCACTTCGGCCAGCCGGCCCAGCACGGCAAAGCGGGCTTCGATGTCGCGGCCTTCCTGGTCCAGCTGCTGCAGCCGCTGCTGGCATTGCACCAGCGCGTCGCGCGAACGGCCGCGCTCGGCCTGTTGCCGCACCAGGTCCTCCACCTTCGCCGCGGCAGCCCCCAGCGCTGCGCGCAGCCCGTCGAGGTCGGGCGCATCGAGCGCTTGCGCGGCAGCTTCGGCGCGTTCGCGCCGGTCCGCGGCGGCGGCCAGTTGGCTGTCGAACGTGCGCAGCGTGGCGTCGAGCGCCTGCATCGCGTCGTCATCGAGACACGCCTCGGCATGCGCGCGGGCATCGCCAAAACCGTGCTGGACGAGCGCCTGCGCCAATGCCGCGTCGGCGTTGGCCAGGCGTTCAGCGGTCTGCGCCTGGGCCTGCCGTGCCGACACCAGCGCGGCCTGCGCAGCGGCAGCTTCTGCAGCGGCCTGCCGCTCGGCCGCCTGCGCCGTCGCCAGCGCTTGCTCAAGCCCGGCCAGCGCGACCTGCGCCTGGCGCAGTGCCTCGCCCAGGGCCACCGGATCGCGCGAATCCTCAGGCATTTGCGCGCTTTCGGCTTGCCATTCGCCGCGGCGATGCGCCAGCGCCTGCGCGGCGGCATCGGCCAGCGCAACGGCATCGCGGTGCGCGGCTTCGGCGCTGTCGCGCGCCGCGCGCGCGGTCGCGATCGCGGCCTCGCGCTGCGCCAGGCTGGCCGACGCCTGCCGCTGCTGCGCGAGTGCCGCTTGCCGCGACTGGATCTCGGCGTTAAGGCTGGCGGCCGCCTCCTCGCTGGCATCGCCCAGTTCCGCGGCCAGTTCTTCCACCCGCTCGCGTGCCTGCGCGATCGCCAGCTGCGCGGCCTGGTGCTGGGCGGTACAGCGCACCGCTTCGGCTTCCGCTTCCAGCAGGGCGTGACGCGCGGCCTCCAGCGCCACGTCCGACAGCGGCTGCGCCACGTGCCGGGCCGGCTCGGGATGCGCGGTGCTGCCGCAGACCGGGCAGGCATCGCCGGCCGCCAGGCTCTGCGCCAGGCGGGCGGCCTGGCCGGCGCGCCACGCGGCTTCAGCTTCGGCCAGCGCGGTGCGGCAGCGGTCGCGCTGATGCAACGCCTGCTGTTCGGCTTGCACATGCCCGGCGGCGTGCGTATTCGCGGCGTCCAGCGAACGCGCCGCTTGCCGGTACCGTTCGAATTGCCGCGCGCGATCCTGCAGCGCGGCCAGCTGCAAGGCAGTGGTCTGTGCCTGCGCCGCGGCGAGCTGCGCCTGCGCCAGTGCCGATTCGGCGGCCACCGCGGCAGCACGGCTGGTGTCCAGCTGCGCCGCGGCGCGATCGCGCGCGGCGGCGGCGGCGGCCTGCCTGGCTTCGGCCTCCTGCAACGCGCGATGCAAGGCACCCATCCGCTGCGCGCGCGGCAGCATCGCCTCGAGTTGCGCTACGCGGCGCTGCGCGGCCTGGCGTGCGTCGGCCTGCTGCACCTGCGCCTGCAAGGCCGCGGCAGCCAGCGTGGCCCGTTGCCCGGCATGCGCGGCGTGCTCGGTCGCCTGCGCCAATGCCGCCGCACCAGCGCTGTGATCGCGCTGCGCGGCCTGTGCGGCCAGCACCACCGGCATCACGCGCGCGGCGCGCTGGGCCGCATGCAAGCGGCTGCGCTGGTCATCCATGGCGGCCTGCCGCGCCAGCAGCGCGGCATGGGCGGCCTGCGCCTGCGCGCGCTCCTGCAAGCGCGCCGCCACCTGCTCGCCGGCCGCCAGCGCCGCCTGCGCGGCGGCTTGCGCGGCGCGTGCGCCTTGCTCCTGGCCTTGCAGCGCCTGCAGTTCGGCCTGCATGGTCGCGATGCTGTCCGACAACGCTTGTGCCGACTCCACCCCGGCCTGCCGCAACGCTTCCTCGCGCTGGATGGCGATGCGCTCGGCGCCGCGCCGGATGCCCGCGGCCTCGGTCTTCAGCAGCTCTTCCACGCGGCGGTACAGCTCGGTGCGGAACAGCCGCTCCAGGATCGCCTGCCGCGCCTGCGAGCTGGCGGTCAGCAGTTCGCGGAAGCGCCCCTGCGGCAACACGATCACCTGCCGGAACTGCGCGCTGTCGAACCCCAGCAGGTCACGCACGGCATCGGTGACCTTGCCCGGCTGGCTGGCCTTGCTGACCCAGCCATCGCCGTCGTGCAGATCCAGCTGCGCCCTGGCAGGCTCGGTCACCCAGCCCTCGCCGCGCTGTTTGGGCCGGTCCTGCATGGGCGAGCGCACCACGCGCCAGCGCTGCGCGCCAAGGCTGAATTCCAGCGTCACCTCGGTGCGCAAACCCGCGGCGGCATTGGCGCTGCGCATGGCCTGCGCGCTGCGCTCGCCGCCGGAGGTATCGCCATACAGCGCGAAGCAGATGGCATCGAGCAGCGTGGTCTTGCCCGCGCCGGTGGGGCCATGGATCAGCACGAAGGCCTGCTCGCCCAGCCGCGTGAAGTCGATCGCCTCGGTCGCGGCAAAGGGGCCGAACGCCTGCAGCGTCAGATGCAGCGGTCTCATGCCGACTCCCGCTCGGCCGCGGCGATGCCGGCCAGCACCTGGTCGAGCGCGGCGCGCTGGTCCGGGTCCAGCTCGGCATCGGCCACTTCGCGGAAGAAGCTGGCGAACAGCTCGCCCGTGCCCAGTTGCCGCAGCTTGCGGCCCGCCTCGGACGCGATGCCACTGCGCGCCAGCACCGTGCGCTCGATCGCCAGCGCGTTGGGATAGACCTGGCGCAGCCGCGCCATCGGATCCAGCAGCGCGCCGGTATCCGTGAGGCGCGCGTGGATGTAGTCGTCGCATTGCGGGTCGTCGGCGCCGGCGGCCAGCAACTGTGCCAGTTCGCCCTCGAGCACGCGCACGTCGCGCAGCGGCTGCAGCGTCAACGGCGTGATGGTGACGGCCCCGTCCGCATCCAGTTCGATGCACGACACCGACTTCTGGTGCGCGCATTCCGACAGCGAGTATTTCAGCAGCGAGCCCGCATAGTAGATGCGTCCGCCGCCCAGCGTCTGGGGCCGGTGCAGGTGGCCCAGCGCGACCAGGTCGAAGCCGGCGAACAGCTCCGCGGCCACGGCGCCGCTGCCACCGACCGACAGCGGCCGTTCGGATTCGCTGGCCGCGCCGCCCACCACGAAGGCATGGCCCACCACCACCGCGCGCACGCCCGGCGGATGCACCGCGCGGATGGCATCGAGCTGCGCGCGCAAGGCGGCTTCATGCGATGGCATGTCGGCGCCGATCGCATCGCGCACCACCGCGGGCTCGGCATACGGCAGCGCATAGACGCGGACTTCGCCGTGGGCATCGTGCAGGTGCACGCAACTGGCCTCGGGCAGCGTGCGGCCGGCCACGTGCAGCCCCTGCGCGCGCATCAGGCGTGCGCCGAATTCCAGCCGCTGCGCGCTGTCGTGGTTGCCGGCGATCATCACCACCGGCACGCCGGCGTCGACCACGATGCGGCCGAGCACGTCGTCGAGCAAGGCCACCGCCTCGGGCGGCGGCACGGCGCGGTCATAGACGTCGCCGGCAATCAGCACCGCATCCGGGCGCTCGGTGCGGACCAGTGCGACAAACTGGTCGAGGAGATGGGCCTGGTCTTCCAGCAGGCTGCGCGCATGGAAGAGGCGGCCAAGATGCCAGTCGGCGGTGTGGAGGAAACGCAATCCGGGGTCCGTTGGAGAATCGGCGAAACCCGCATCATAATGCGTCGCAGCCCCGGCGCCGGTCCAGCACCGGTTCAGGCGGGCACGGCCCTGATAACGATGGCGCTCAGACCGGCTCGGCCTCGCTGTCGGCGATCTGGTATTTGCGCATTTTTTCCCACAGCACCTTGCGGCTGATGCCCAGGCTGGCCGCCGTGTCCTGCCGCCGCCAGCCGTTGGCGTCGAGCGCGGCCAGGATGCGGCGGCGTTCTTCCATGTCGCCGCGCAGGTCGGCGCGCTCGCCGCCATCGAACGCGCCCGGATGCAGCGCGCGGAACAGCGGCCGGATCCGCTCCTCGTCCCAATGCCCGGTCTGCTGCACGGTGATGCCGACGCGCTCGGCGAGGTTGCGCAGCTCGCGCACGTTGCCGGTGAAGTAGGCGGTGCCGACCGCGCCCTTGAGCCAGTCCGGCATCGGCGGCAACGCGTCATAACCGGACGCGCCCAACATATGGCGCAGGAACGACTGCAGCAGCGCCACCTTGTCGGCCGGACCACGCTCTTCCAGGCTGGGAATGCGCATCTCGATCACCGCCAGGCGGAAGAACAGGTCGGCGCGGAAGCGCCCCTGCCGCACCGCGTCGCGCAAGTCCTTGTTGGTCGCCGCGACCAGCCGGAAATCCAGCTTGACCGCCAGCGTCGAGCCCAGCCGGGTGATCACGTTCTCTTCCAGCACGCGCAGCAGCTTGACCTGCTGGAACAGCGGCAGGTCGCCGATTTCATCGAGAAACAGCGTGCCGCCGTTGGCCTGCTCGAAATACCCGCGATGCGCGAACGAAGCGCCCGTGAACGCGCCCTTGGCGTGGCCGAAGAACTGTGACTCGAACAGTCCGTCGGGAATCGCGCCGCAGTTGACCGCGACGAACGGGCCCTTGCCGTAGGTGCTGTTGCGCTCATGGAACAGGCGCGCGATGCGCTCCTTGCCGGCACCGGTTTCGCCGTACAGCATCACGTTGCTGCCGAAGTCGGCAAAGGTTTCCACATGCTGCAGCAGCTGGCGCATCGCCGCGGAGCCAGCCACCAGGTCAGCCTCGCGCTCGCCTGGCGCGTCGGCCGCGAGCAGCTGCGGCAGCAGCTTGCCGATCTGGCTGCGCAGGTCGGCGCCGGTAAAGTCATCCGCCAGGATATGCGCGTACTCCGGCGGGAAGCGTCCGGGATCGGTCTCGCGCCCCGGTCCCGCCACCCAGATCACCGGCATGCCATGCGCGGCCTCCCAGTCCAGCGAAAAGCGCGCGGCGCCGATCACCGACACGCTGATCACCGCGATGCACGGCTTCAGGCGCGGCTCGGCCGGCAAGGCCTCGAGCGCGCCGGCCCGAATCACGTCCACGCCCAGCGGCGCGAGGAAACGCGTGACGCGGTCGGCAATCTCGTACTTGCCTTCCCACACGTACACTTCAAGGTTTTCGTAGGCCCAGCGGTCTGTCTTCATTCTGTTTCTGCCATCAGGCGGTTTGGCGCGATCATGGCTCAGTACACCAGTTCAGCGTTGTTGCAATCGATGCTGTGGAGCCAGAGGTCGGCGGTGCCGAGCTGGATGCCGAGGCTCAACAACAACGAAGTCAGCAGCGTGTCTAGCGGAGCGATGACGGGCAGGAGAATCGCACTGAAGTCCATCGTCGGCAACACTTGCATCCCCATTACCTCTGGAGCGACTTTCAGTGCCAGCACCTGCGTTAGTATTCCCGTGAGCGGCGTGTCCGACTGCAGCGGTTTGTGTCCGCCTGGCGCCAGTGCAACATCCTTTACTTCCTGGCCAATACTGCGCGTCTGGGGATCATCAACGACGACGAGGTCGAGCAACGGTAAGGTCAGCGCCGAGGCATGACCGATAGAAACCTTGGAAGCGGTGCATTGATCGGTCAGGCAAACGGTGAGCACGCTGGGCTTGACCTCCAGGATTGCCAGGCGGTCCTCGGGCCTGGCAGCGCACTGCAACGCTTTCAGATTGGCTCGCGCTTTGCCTACGCTGATATGCAAGGGCAAGGTCAGCTTGATATTGGCTAGCGGCGCAAGCGCTCCGACATTGATCTCCGCACTCACCTTCAGGCTGACTTGCGAGGTTTGTGCAGACGTTTGCCAGGATCCGTCGGAAAGCTGTCGTGCAGGCCCAACCGCGGTCACGGGCGGCGAGATTACCTTCAGGCTGGCCGTGGCGCCGCCCAGCCCGAGCGGTAACGCCGGTATGGGCACCGCGGCAGATAGTGCGGCATTTGCACTGGCAACTTGTGCGCCCGCAAGAATCAGCTGTGCCACATTCAGACCGACTTGCGCGGCGGATGAACCCGTCGGCGCTAGAAGATCCAAGTCAAGCAGCTGGTTAAGCCTCACAGTCGCCGTGGCAGCAGAAACGCCGAGCGCCGCCGGCACACCTTGCACCCACGCGTCCAGGACTCGATTCCGGCTCGCTGCGTCAAGAACCAAGGCATAAAAATCACCCAATGCCATGGTCATGCCAAGCAGACCCTGAACGGTGCCAGCCTTAGCCTGGAGCCGCAATTGGTCTACCGTCACCGTCGTATTCAGCAACCCATTCCAATCGATACTTGCAGCTAGGGCATTGCCTAACAGTGGGGCCAGCAGGCTCTTCGCCGTGTCGGCAGTCAGCACACCGGAGCCGAGCGTAAATGAGGCCACCGGCGGGCTGCCACTGGCGACGGCTTCGGCATACAACTGTCGCCCGGCACCGCCTGGTAACACAAACAATATTGGCACCGTCTGTGTAGCCTGCACCCGCACAGCGTTGGGCGACTCTTTTTCGGGGGCGTAGGTCGCAGTGAAATAACGAGGTGCGGCATTGGCAGCCGGATCCCACATGCCCAGGCAAGCCGTCATTGCATCGGCCTTGCCACCCGTGGCTTCGCTGCAACCCAACGCGCTGCCCGAGGGGTATCCGTTCTTCGCACTGATGTTGGCAACGGTACCGAGTACTGCATTGTTCAGTTGCGTCTGGTCGGGGGTAGCCGTGGTTGGACTATCCGCCCGCTTGAGCTGCTGCGCCGCCGACATCGCCGCCAGGTCCACCATGTTCTGCAGCTGCCGCTGGCGCATGAACACATGGCCGACGTCGATCGACACCAGCGCGGCGATCGCCACGGTGGCGAGCAGCAGCGCCGCCATCACGCTGACGGCGCCGCGCGCGGTTCGACGGGTGCGGTGCACCGGCGGCTGGCGCAGGCTCATTTGCCGCCCAGCGTCTGCCCGGCCGAGCCGGCGCGCGCGGTACTGGCGTTGGCCTGGCCCGTGTAAAACTCGGGCAGCGCAAAGCGGAAGCTGTTCAGGTAGCGCTCATAGCCCAGCGCGGCCTGCTCGCCGTGCATCGGCAGCATCGGCCCGGCCTGCGTGCCCTCGCGCTGGATCGCCAGGATCGCGCGCGTGTCGGCGCCGATCTCGCGCTGCGCGGCCCGCGCCGCCGGCATGCCGGCGGATGCGGCGACCGCGTCCGGCATCGCAGCGTCGCCTTGTGCGTGCGCGAGCGGGGCCAGCGCACACAGGCCGAGCGCCACGCATGCGGCGCGCTTTGGGATCGCAACAAGTAGCTTGGCTGTCATGGTGTAGCGCCGGTTTGCGCGGCGATGGCGATTGGCTTGGCCACGACCGCCACGGCGGCAGCGGGCGCGGAGATCGGTTTCTGGCCCTGGCGCGCCGTAGCGCGGTCACGCGCCGAGGCGGCGCGGGCAATGCGGTCGGCTTCCTTGCGGATCGCGCTGCGGGTGGGCTCGGGCAATGCGGCCTTCTGCATCATGGCGTTGGCCTGGGCGCGCTTGCCATCGGCCATCAGCCACACCACGGCATTGCTGATCACGCGCGGATTGCGCGCGTCCAGTTCGAGCGCCTGCATCACCGGCACGCGCGCGTCCTGCAGCGCGCCGGCGCGCATCAGCGCATAGCCCAGGTCGCTGGCGATGCGCGCGTTGACCGGGTCCAGCGCGGCGGCGGCGCGCAGTTCCGTGACCGCGCGCGCAAAGTCATCCTGGCGCCCCGCCAGCAGGCCAAGGCCGTGGTGCGCATGCGCGGCCTCCGCGCCCTTCGCGGTGGCGGCCAGCGTCTGGTACGCCTCGATCGCGGCCTGGTCCTGCCCGGTTTCGCGCAAGGCATCGGCGCGCATGACCTGGATCTCGGGGCCGGCGCCGAAGCGCTGCACATAGACCTCGATATGCGCGAGCGAGGCAAAGTAGAGCCCGTCCTGCTGCATCTTGCGGATCAGGCCCAGGTAGACCGCCTGCTCGCTGTATTCCGCGCGCGCGGTCTTGTCGCGCAGCTTGGCCAGTTCCACCTGGGCCTCGGCCTGCTCGCGCATGGCCGAGGCGCCATTGTTGCCGGCGGCGCAGCCCGACAGTGCGGCCACCAGCGCGCACGCGGCCGCGGCCCGGATCCGGCCCGTCGCCACCGCGGCTGCGTGCGCCATGAAACCCATCATCGCGTTCCTCCCATGTTTGCCAGCATGCGGATCACCCCGAGAAAGCCGGGGCCCGCGGTCAGGATCAGCAGCACCGGCAACAGGCTGACCACCATCACCGCGGTCATCTTGACCGTGAGGCGGCCGATCTCGTCCTTCATGCGCGACTTGCGCGCCTCCTGCAGGCGCAGCCCGAACTGGCGCAGCGGCTCCTGCACCGCGCCGCCATGCTTGTCGACCTGCGTCAGCAGCGTGATCAGGCTCTTCAGGTCTTCGCTGTCGAACAGCCGGCCAATGCGCAGCAGCGTCTGCTCGCGCGAGCGGCCCGACGCGAACTGCTGGTTGGCGCGCGCCAGCTCCGGCCCGAGCACGCGCAGCATGCTGCCGAACTCGGCCACGATCACCTGCAGGCTCTGGTCGATCGACAAGCCCACGCCCTGCAGCAGCCGCAGCATGTCGATCAGCACCGGCAGCTCGTCGTCGACCAGGCGCAGGCGCGCGGCGGCGCGCCTGCGCAGGAACCACTTGGGCGCCAGGTAGGCCACGGCGAAGGTGCCGAAGCCCCATGCCATCACCATGAAGGCACTGGCGCCGAGATGCCACAGCATCGCCAGCACCGACAAGGCCAGCGGCAGGCCCAGCCGCAGCACGCCGAACACCACGCGCGCCTGCACGCCATACCAGCCGCATTGCTCGAGCAACTGCTGGTCTTCCGGCGTCACCACCGCGCGGCCGAGGCGCGATTCCAGCCAGTGGGCATCGAAGCGCTCGCCCACGCGCGCACCCAGCTGGGCGCCGAGCGCGGTGGCGACGCCTGACGTTGCCGCGCCGGCCGCAGCGTTGCTCGCGGGGCGCGCACCCGGCGTACCGGGCACGCCCGGCGCGGCAGCGGGCGCGGCCCTGGCTGCCTGCGCCACTTCCGTCGTGCGCTGCTGGCGCGCCAGCGCGGCGTCGATGGTGCGTGCCGACAGCCGGCGCTGGCGCCAGTCGCGCAGCAGCGGCAACGCCAGTACGCCGACGCCGCATGCGGCGAGCAGCAGGCTCAGCGAGATCAGCGTCAGGCGGTCCATGGTGGCGATGTCATGGTTGCCTTCAGATCGACTTGGCCAGCCGGTACAGCATCAGCGCGCCGGCGACTTCCAGCGCCGCGGCCGACAGCAGCATGGTCTTGCCGGTGGGGTCTTTCCACATCATCAGGATGTAGCCCGCATTCAGCGTGAACAGGCCGCCGGCCACCACCAGCGGCAGCAGGCCCAGCACCCATGCCGACAGCCGGGTCTCGGCCGACAGCGCCATCAGCTCGCGCTGCGCCTGCTCGCGGTCGCGCATGAAGGCGGCGGTGCGCTCCATCACCACGTCGGCGCGGCCGCCGTAGCGCACCGACAGGCGCAGCACGGAAGCCACCAGCACCAGTTCCTCGACCTTGTAGGCGCGCCCCACCTGCAGCACCGCCTGGTCCAGCTCCTTGCCGGCGCGCTGCAGGTGCACCGCCTGCACCAGGCACTGGCGCAGCGGCGCCTCGGTATTGGCGATGGAATTCTGGAATGCGGCGGGCACGCTGCTGCCGATGGTCATCAGCCGCACCACGCCATCGAGGAAGCCGGGCAATTGCGACAGCAGCTTCTTGTGCAGCCGACGCACCCGGTGCCAGGCCGCGCACGCCGTCACCGCCAGCGCCACCACCAGCGCCGACACCGCGCCCAGCCATTGCCCCGCGGCCGCGCCGGCCAGCGTGCACAGCACCAGCGGAGACAGCCAGACCAGCGCGGTGCGGCGCGTCGGCGCCAGGTCGGCGCGGCGCAGGAAGTCGTCCCAGCGGCGGCGCAGGTCGCGCGCGGGCAGCTGCAGCGACGGGTCCGGCGCCTGCGTGTAGCGCATCCGCACCTGCTCGGTCTGCGCCTGCAGGAAGGCCTGCTGCTGTTCGCGGCGCGCGCGTGCCTGCGCGCCGGCGAGCAGCAGCAGCCCCAGCCCGGTGATGACCAGGGCGAGCGCGGCAAGCAGCAGCGTGGCGCTAGACATCGAAGCGGTCGTCCAGCATGAAGCCCGGGCCACGCATGCGTGCCAGCTTGGGCGAATGCGGCAGCAGGCCCAGCGACAGCCAGCGGTCGGTCTCGGTGCCGTCGGGGTTCACGAACGGCTCGTGCCGGTACAGCTCCTGGGTCGAGATGATGTTGTCGCCCAGGCCGGTGACCTCGGTGATCGACACGATGCGGCGCTTGCCGTTGGACAGCCGCGCGATCTGCACGATGAAGTCGATCGCGTTGGCGATCTGGCGGCGCAGGCTCATCTCGCTGCCCTGGAAGCCGGCGAAGCCGGCCAGCATCTCCAGCCGGTACAGGCACTCGCGCGGGCTGCTGGCGTGGATGGTGCCCATCGAGCCGTCGTGGCCGGTGCTCATGGCCTGCAGCATCTCCAGCACCTCGCCGCCGCGCACTTCGCCGACGATGATGCGGTCCGGGCGCATGCGCAGGCTGTTGCGCAGCAGGTCGCGGATCGACACCACGCCGGTGCCCTCGAAGCCGCCAGGGCGGCTTTCCAGCCGCACCACATGCGGGTGGTTCAGCGCCAGCTCGGCGGTATCCTCGATGGTGATGACGCGCTCGGTGGGCGGCACGAAGGTGGCCAGCGCATTGAGCAGCGAGGTCTTGCCGGAGCTGGTGCCGCCGCTCACCAGGATATTGCAACGCGCCTGCACCGCGGCCTGCAGCAGGTCGCAGATCTCGGGGCTCATGGTGCCCAGCGCCTGCAGGTCGGCGGGCGTCATCGGGTCCTTGCGGAACTTGCGGATCGACACCACCGGGCCTTCCAGTGCCAGCGGCGGGATCACCACGTTGATGCGGCCGCCGTCGGGCAGGCGCGCGTCGACCATCGGGTTGGACTCGTCCAGGCGCCGGCCGATCGGCGCCAGGATGCGGCGCACGATGCGCAGCAGGTGGCCGCTGTCGGCAAAGCGCACCGGGATGCGCTCGAGCACGCCATGGCGCGACACGTACACGTCGAGGTGGCCGTTGACCAGGATGTCTTCGACCGCGGGATCGTTGAGCAGGTCCTCGATCGGGCCGAAGCCGGCCAGCTCCTTGGTCAGCGCCTCGGCAATCTGGCGCAGCTCGGCCTCGTTGATGGGAATGCGCCGCAGCCGCGTAAAGCTCTCGAGCTCGAGGTCGACAAAGCGCTGGATCGCGGTGCGCGACCAGCGCCCGAACTCGGCGCCCAGCTCTTCGATGCGCGTCAGCAGGTGCTCGTGCGCGGCTTCCTTGATGTTGTGGAACTCCTGCGACACCGGGAACGGTGCGGGGGCGTTGTCCGAGAATTCGATCGCTTGCGTCATGTCAGCTTCCAGTGCGTGCCGCGCGCACGCCGCGCGCTACCAGCGCCGAGCGCAGCGCGCCGGGCAGTTTGTCCTTGATCCGCGCCAGCAGCGTGGTGTCCCGGGCGGCGGCGGTGCGATAGCCCAGCCGACCCAGCAGCTCGGCCAGCGCGCGCACATAGGGGCAGTGCGGGTCATCGTCGGCCAGCACCGCGCCGCGGTTCATCGCCAGCACCAACGCCTCGCGGCTGTCCGGCAGCGTCGCCACCGACTCCACGCCCACGCGCCGCGCGATCTGCGCGGCATCCACGCCCAGCCGCGCATCGAAGCGCGACACCAGCAGGTGCAGGTCGTCGCGCTCCACCTCGCGCGCGCGCAGTTCATGCACCAGCTCCGCCGCGGAGACGATCGCGCCCACGCTCTGGTCCGCCACCAGCACCACGCTGTCGGCCGCCTTGACGATCTGCGCGGTGAATTCGGCATTGCCGAAACCGCCCAGGTCGACGATCTGCAGGTCGAAGAACGCGCGCAGGCGCTCGAGCAGGCCGATCGCATCGGCGTACGAGATGTCGCGCAGCTCGCTCAGCGCGGCCGGCAGCGGCAGCACGCACACGCCGTTGGCGTGGCGCGTCAGCGCGGTCTGCACGAAGACCTGGTCGAAGCGGCGCAGGTTGCGCACCGCCTCGACGAAATGGAAGCCCGGGCTCAGGTTCAGGTAGAGCGCGCCGTCGCGCGCCGGCAGGCCCAGGTCGGTCAGCAGCACTTCGGCGCGGGCATCGGTCTTGGCGTGGCGCGGCAGGTGGCGTCGCGCCGCCGCGGCCAGGTTCACCGCCAGGCTGGTCACGCCCACGCCCGCGCGCGCACCGAGCAGCGCCACGATCCTGCCCTGGCGCGCGGCCTCGGCCGGGCGCACCTGTTCGCTCGGCACGGCCAGGCGCTTGACCACGGCCTCGGCCTCGGCCGGCGCATCGCGCAGATCGATGAAGTCCTTTACGCCTGCGCGCAGCGCGGCCAGCATCACGCCGGGCTCGCCGGCCTGGCCCACGGCCACCAGCGGCAGGCCGGGGAACAGCCGCTGCAGCTGCTCGGCCAGCCGCGCCGACGGCGCCGCGAGTTCCTCCGAAAAATGCAGGAACACCAGGCCCGGGCGCAGCTCGGAGACGCGCTCGATAAAGCCTTCCTGGGCGCCGCCATCGGCCACCAGCGTGCCCAGCGCGCCAATGACCCGGCCCAGCCAGTCCCTGACTTCGCCCTGCGTTGCGTGCAACAGAAAATAATCCATCTCTCCGCCTCAAAGCTGTTGGCCATGCCAGCCGGCATGGCCGGCGGCTATTTCGAGAAACCCGGCAAAGTCGGGTCCGCGTATTCACCCAGCATGTACCACCCCCACACATTGGGGCTGGCACTGGTCCGGCCGTCGGCGCCGACGGCCTGCGCCGCCGGCGAGTTCCTGGCCATCGGCTTCACCAGGCGCGGCGTGACGACGATCATCAGCTCGCGGTCTTCCTGGTGGAAGTTCAGGTTCTTGAAGAACACGCCGATCACCGGCAGGTCGCCCAGCACCGGCACCTTGTTGACGTTGCTGACGGTGTTGCGGCTGACCAGCCCGCCGATCACGAAGCTCTCGCCGTCGCCCAGCTCGACCGTGGTGTCGGCGCGCCGCGTGACGATGGCCGGCACCACCGCGCCGTTGATCGAGATGCCGCGCGACGGGTCCAGATCGCTCGCCTCGGGCGCCACCTTGAGCGCAATGCGGTCGGCCGACAGCACCGTGGGCGACACCGTCAGCCCGATGCCGAACGGCTTGAACTGGATCGTGGTGGTGCCCAGCGCCTGCGGCACCGGGATCGGGATCTCGCCGCCGGCCAGGAAGCTGGCGCTCTGGCCCGACAGCGCCACCAGGCTGGGCTCGGCCAGCACGCGCGCCAGGCCGTTGGCCTCGAGCAGGCTGATGTTGGCGAAGATGCCGTGCGTGAGCGACGCGGCCACCAGGTTGAAGGCATTGCTCATCGGCTGCGCAATGTCGGCGCTGAAGCTGCCGGGCGCGCCGCCGCTGCCCGGCGTGAAGGTGAACTTGTTCAGCGTCGACGGCGAAAACGTTCCGAAGGCAAAGCCCGAGTTGTTGCGGAAGAAGTTGATGCCGACTTCCTTGAGCACGGTCTTGCTGATTTCCACCACCTTGACATCGACCTGCACGGTGCCGGACAGCGGCACGGTGGAACGGTCCACCACCAGGCCCGGCTTGCCGTCGGTCCTGCCGGCCGTGGCCGCGCGCGCCGCAGCTTGCGCGCGCGCGGCGCCATAGGCGTCGGGCGACTGCCCGGTGATGGTGGCGCCGGCTGCCGAGTAGCCCAGCTGCGCGCCGTTGGCATCGGGCGCGATGGCATCCACCTGCACGCTGTAGGTCTGCGGCTCGGCGCCGCCGCGGGTCCACACCATCACGTCGGTCACGCCGGGCTGCTTGGCCACCAGCAGCACGCTGGGCGCGCCGCGGGTGCGCAGGATCAGCGCATCGGCGACCGCGGGGTTGCCCACGGCGACGCGCTCCACCGGCTGCGCGCTGCGCAGCTCTTTCTGTGCGCCGGCCATCAGGCGCAACTGCCGCGCGGTGGCGGCGTCCTGCGCCTGCGCACGGGGCGCCAGCGCGCACCATGCGGTGGTGGCCAGCATGGCGGCAAGCGTGAGCTGCATCAGCCGGCGGCGCAGCGTCACGGCATGGGCGGATGTGTTCTGGATTGGCATGCGATGGGCGCCCACGTTCTTATTCGATGTCGCGCTTGCCGGCGCGGATCACTTCCACGCCAGCGCGTTCTCTCAGTTGTGCCGGCGCCGGTGGCACTGCGACCTGCAGCGGCCGCGGCGCCGGCGCTGCCGCCGGTGCGCGCGCAGCTGGCGCGCCGTTGGTGGCGGCCAGTCCGGACAACAGCACGCCGGCCGTGGCCTTGTCGGTGGCGGCGCGCGGTGCATCGGCGGGCACGCCGGCGCGTGCGGCCAGCGCGGGCGGAGGCTCGGCAAACATGCCGTCGCTCGGCATGGCCTCATCCTGCGGATTGCGCAGCGCCAGCATCAGGCGCCCGGAGTGCTGCGCCATCGCCAGCCGGCTGACCTGTTCCAGCGGCACCGACAGCACCGCGGTCTTGGCGCCTTCCTGGCGCGCCATCATCTGTTCCGGCTTGGCCGCGTGCGGCCGGTTGACCGAGGCCACGCCATAGGCCAGCACACGCAGGCGCGACAGCAGCATGCGCGCCTGGCTGTCGGGGATTTCCTGCTGGTCGCGCCGCAGCACCAGGAACACATCGACATAGTCGCCCGGCTGCACCTGGTTGCCGACGCCGATGACTTCATCGACCGACACCGCGACTGCGCGCTCGCCATCCGGCACTTGCGCGGCCAGGCCGGACAGCAACTGGCTTTCCAGCACCGGCACGTTGGCGCCGAGCGCCACCAGCGGCACCTGCCCGGTCACGCGCGCCACCTCGCGGTAGGCGCCGGCGGGATCGATCGGCAGCATCTCGACCTTGAGCGCGTCGGCATCGAGCGGCTTGCCGGCTTCGGCCGGGCGCGTGGTCACCACCACCGGATGCAGCGGCCTCGCGCCCGCCGATGCCGCGGGCTGGGCCGGCTGGCGTCCCACCTGCCACGCCAGCAGCGCCAGCAGCATGGCCAGGCCAAGCAGCACTATGGCCAGTAATCGGATCTGCTTGCTGGTCATGCGGAAATCCTTGGTTCGGGCATGGGGCGGTTGGTCATGCGCATCAGATGTCAGGAGAGAGCTGGACCATGGCGGAGCCCGACAGCGCCGCCGGCAGCGGCACCATCGGTACCGCGGGCATGATGCTGGTCGTGGGCAGGGACAGCGTGACCTGTACGCAGACGTCGGTCGAGCCGGTCGCGCATGGCACCGCCGCGGCAACGCCGGCGGCGGGAATCAGGTCACGCAGGGATGCGGGAAGGGTGCCGCGCGCCATCGCGGCGGCGGCATTGACACGGGCCTGCTGCGTAGCCGCGAGGCCGGTGCCGGAAACTCCTGCGGGATAGCGCAGCGCGGCGCGCGCGCCTTCTTCGGCGGCCAGCGTCAGCACCTGCTGCAGCGCCAGCATCACGCCGTAATAGACGATGCCGATCACGATGGTGATCAGCACCGGCGCCACGATCGCGAACTCGATCGCGGCGCTGCCGGCACCGTGGCGGCGCCGGCTGATTGTCCTGTTGACCCTTGCGTGCAGCAACATCCGAAACCCCGGTCTCTTGGTGTCCTGCCGCGCCGACCGGCGGCGCGGCCTGCTGGCGTCAAGCCTTTCCGGCTATCGGCCCGCAGCCATCCAGGCCAGCACGCCCACGGCCAGGTACGCCGCATACGGGATGCCGCGCGCCAGCGAAAACTGCGCCGTAGGAAGTGTTGGGTCCTGGGAATGCAAAGCGTGATCCGCGGCCGGCGTGCGGCGTGCCAGTGCCAGCGCCAGCAGCGCGTGCACCAGCCCGAGCAGGCTGCCGACGACCCATGCCACCACCAGCCCTTGCGGACCGGTGAACAACCCCGCCACCGTCAGGAACTTGACGTCGCCCGCGGCCATGCGCCCGAGGGCGTAGACCGGCAAGGTGACGGCAAGACCCAGCCCCGCGCCGATCAGGCGCGCGGCCAGCGGCGGCTCCGCGGCCTGTCCGGCAACCAGCGCCAGCCCGAGGGCCAGCACGGCGATCGCCAGCAGGAGGTTCGGAACCCGCCGGTAAGCGAAGTCTGTGTAGAGGGTCGCCGCGCAGAGGAGCGCGGCAATCACACTAGTCTCGTTGGAGAAGCCGGTTTCTCATTATGTAGTGAACCAGCCCTTGACCTTGACGGAGAGCCGCTCAAAGCTCGCGTCGAGCTCAGTGCCAAGCTTTCCGGCGCCAACGGTAATAGCTAAAGCGACGAGCCCCACGATCAGCCCATATTCAATAGCCGTCGCCCCGCGCTCATCTTTGATAAAGCGTGCAATGAGTCGTTTCATGATTTGACACTCCCAAGGTGATCTGATGCCGCGATCACGCTTTCCCCCGTTCGATTATCACGGTGCTCTGACGGCCCGCTCTTTTATCGACTTTTCACGCTTGCTGCGCTTTTTTTATAAGACATGGTATGTCTCAACCATACCCCTCCCTCGGGTGATAGTAATGACCCGAAGGGGTTAATGCACCCGTTTGAAACGACCGGCACGCGCCGGCTCATAGCTTGTTAAAGAGCAGGCGGGCCGGCGCAAGCCGGCCCGCAGCCTGGCCATGCAGGCTTTTCAGCCGCGCGGCCAGGTGGAATAAAAAGATGCGCTGCGACGGGGTGATGAGCGACAGCGCACCGTGAAAACACCTATGCGGGTTGAGACATTTCAGTGGTGAAGCAGTCCGCCCAGGATCGGCAGTTGCGGCTTGCTGTCGCCGCCGCCCGAGCCGCCCCCGGCGCTGCCGCCGACGCCGCTCTTGATGCCGCCGACCAGGCCGGTGACCGGTGCCAGCAGCGCGCCGACCGGACCCAGTGCACCGCCGCCGCTGGCACCGCCGTCGCCGCTGCCCGGCTTGACCAGCGGCAGGTTGCCGAGCAGCCCGCCGAGCGCATTGCCGCCGTGGCCGCCATCGCCGCCGTGGCCGTTGCCGGCACCGGCCAGCGGCAGGTTGTTCAACAGGCCGCCCAGCGGGTTGCCGCCGGTCTGGCCGTTGCCGTTGACCAGCACGCCGACCGCGGCAACGGTCTTGCCGGCCTCGGTCACCACGCCGCCGAGCGGCGCGACCACCGGTGCCTGCGTGTGGCTGAGCATGCTGCCGCCGGTGGCCACCGTATTGCCCACCTTGTAGAGCAGGCCGTCGACCGGTCCGCCCAGGCGCGTGGCCGCGCCCAGCGTCTGCGTGCCGTCGGTGACCTTGCTGGTCAGCGGCACGATGACCTTGCTGAGCGAGTTGGTGACCTGCGCGACGGCGCCATCGGACAGCACCGTCTGCAGCTTGTCGCCGCCGCCTTGCACCACCGTGCCGACCTTTGTGACCAGGCCGCCCACCGGCGTGGTCAGCGGTGCCAGCGGCGCCAGCTTCTCGGTGCCCAGGCCCTTCACCAGCGCACCGCCGCTGACCACGGCATCGCCCACTTCGCGCACGACGTTGCCGGTGCTGGACACGGTCACGCCGAGCGGGTTATCGACCGAGCCCATCTGCCCGAGCCCGTCGCGCACGCCGGCGCCGAGCGCGCCGACCGCTTCGCCCGCATTGACCACCACCCCGCCCGCGCCCTTGCGCGCGTCGGTGGGCAGCAGCGGCAGCGGCGCGTCCTGGATCGACTTGCCGATCTCGCTGACGGCATTGCCCGCTGCCACCACGGTATTGCCGGCGCCTTCGGCGACCTTGGCGGTCGGCGTGGTTTGCGCGGCGGCCGGCGGCGGCGGCGTGACCGGCGTGTCGGAGCCGCCGCCGCTGGGCTGCGGATTGGCGCCGCTGCCGCCGCCGCTCGACGAGCAGCCCGACATCAGCAAGGCAAGGGCGGCCATGCCGGCCGCGGCCAGCGAGGTCATGGAAAGCGGTGCGGGATGCTTGGTCTTCATTGTCCTTCTCCTGTCTGGTTGGCCACGGCGCTGCCGGGCCGTCTTTTCTTGTGAACCGCATGGAATGCCGACGAGCCCCCCCGGTTGTCCCGCTTTGTTCCACCTGCCTGCCATCCCCATCAGTCATGGCAACACGGTGGAACGCGAAATCGTCGGCGCGTCGGGATAGCAAATGGCAAGGCGCGTGCCAGCGCTGCAAGGTGCGCTGGCGCGCAGACCGGGCGGGCGGTTGCATGCCTTGCGCGGCGCGGGTTGCAAGGCGAATCGGGGTAGCGGCGCCACCCACGCTGGCGGCGCCGCGGCCGGGTCAGAACGTGTTACGTGCTACGTAACGTGTTCCGCGCAGGCGGGAACACGCAGTGGCGGCGCGGGCAGCGCGCGCCGGCCGCCGACGCACCCCATCGCCCACGCTGTTTTGTTCCCCGCCCACGACACACGTTACGTAACGCGTAACGCGCCAACCCCTTTACGCAAACGCTCGCGCAACGCTCGCGGCGTTTTCCCCGACCGGCGTGCAGGCCGCATGCCGCAAGGCTTTGCGGGGGCCATACCCGACTTCGGCGGGGTCTGTGCGGTAGCGCGCTGAAACGCTGGCATACCGATTGCGCCATCACCGTCACCGCAGCACGCAGAAGACGAACGCGTTGCGCGGCCGAGCGATTGAAACGACGGGAATGAAGGAACAGATCATGCGCAAACAACAACTCGCCATCACGGCACTCCTCGCAACCCTGCTGGCCCTGGGTGGCTGCGCCAGCGGCAGCGGTTCGACGTCGATGGGCACCAGCGATACCGCGGGGACCAATGGCGGCACCAACGGCGGCACCAACGGCGGTACGAGCGGCGGTACCAATGGCGACACCAACGGGGGCACCGGCAGCACCGGTGGGACGGGTGGCACTGACGTGGCCGGTGGCGGTACCGGGGGCACGGGTGGTGGGACCGGTGGCGGCAGCGGCGGCACGGGCGGTGGCAATGGAGGCAATACCGGCGGTGGCGAGACGCCCGCCGCAAAGACCCCGACCGCCACGGTGATCAACAACGCCGGCACGGTGCTGGGCAATACGGGCAGCACCGTCAGCGATCTCGGCAACCAGCTTGGCAACGCCAACCTGCCGCTGCTGCCGGGCCAGACCCAGAGCGGGCTGGGCGGCGTGGTGGCGTCGACCGGCGATGCCGTCGGCGCGCTGGCCACGGGTCTGCAATCGGGCCTGGGCAGCATGCCCAATTCGACTAACCCGGTCGGCACCACCGTCGCCAGCACCGGCAACGTGGTGACCGAACTGGGCAAGGCGGTGTCGAGCGCCGGCACGGCCGTGAGCGGCCTGGGCACCGGCCAGCTGGCACCGCTGGCGCCGCTGACTTCGCCGCTGGGCACGGTGGTCGGCACGCTGGGCAATACCGTGAGCAACACCGGCGGGACGCTGACCTCGGTGCTGTCGAGCGGTGCGGTCGAGCAGGTCACCATCACCACCAGCAAGCTGATCGTGCCGATCACCTCGCAGCTGACCAGCACCACGCAATCGCTGGGCGCCGCGACCGGGCTGGGCACCCCGACCGCCGGCCTGCTGGCGACGGTGGGCGGCGCGCTGGCCACCGCGGGCAGCAAGCTGCAGCAGACCAACACGCCGGTGGTTTCAGGCGTCGGCGGCGTGGTGAATGCCACCGGCACCACCGTGGCCGCGCTCGGCGGCGCGGTGAACGGCCCGGCCGGCGGCGGCGGGCTGGGCGCGCTGAGCCCGGTCCTGGCACCGGTAACTTCGCTGGCCGGGGGGCTGACGGGGGGTGGGGGCGCTGGCGGCACCGGTTCGCCGCTGGCGCCTGTCACCGGCCTGGTCGGCAGCGTCACCGGCGGCCTGACTGCCGCCACCGCCAACACGCCGCTGGCACCGGTCACGACGCTGGTCAGCGGCGCGGTGGGCGGCCTCGGCAGCACCACCGGCGGCAGCAGCGCTTCGCCGCTGGCGCCGGTCACCGGCCTGGTCGGCGCCGTCACCGGCGGCCTGACCTCCGCCACGGCCAGCACACCGCTGGCACCGGTCACCGGCGCGGTGAGCGGCGTGGTGAATGGCGTCGTCGGTGGCGTCGTCGGTGGCGTGGTCGGCAGCGTTGGCGGCGCAACCGCCGGCACCGGCACCACCAGCCCGCTGGCTCCGGTCACCAATGTCGTCTCCGCCGTGACCGGCGGCGCCACCACCACCGCGGGCAGCACCACCACCAAGGGTTCGGTCACCGGCCCCGTCGGTGGCCTGGTCGGCGGCTTGCTCGGCGGCCTGAGCGGCGCGCTCGGCCAGAAGTAATCCTGCCTTGGCCGCTGCCCGGCGATCGCGTGATCGCGGGCAGCGGTGCTCACCTGATTCAACGTAGCGGCCACGCGCTGGACCGGCAGCATCGGACAGCAGGCGCCAGGGGGTAGCGGCAATCCCCACGCCGGTGGCACGCGACGTCAATAGCCGCAGTGTTTCTTACAGGGGTTTTGCCATGCGTGCACGTCATCGCGTTGCCGCGCTGCTGGTCGGCGTCGGCGCGTTCCATCACGGCCTGGTCCAGGCCGATCCGCGCAGCCCGGTCCAGGGCGATCCGACCCAGACGCTTCCCAAGATTGCACCGGCCCGGCCCGACAGCCGCGTGACCGTGCAGGTCGAGCGGCCGCAGCCCGCGATGCAGGACCTGCTCAACGCGCGCCTGACGCCGCGGCGCTTTCGCATCGAGGGCGCCAAGACGCTGCCGTTCGACGAAGTGGCCGCGCAGTTCAAGCCGCTGGCCAACCGCGAGATCACGGTGGCGCAGCTGCTGGAAGCCGCCAATGCGGTGACGCAGATGTACAAGGAGCGCGGCTACCCGCTGTCGTTCGCCTTCGTGCCGGCGCAGGACTTCGCCAACGGCGATGTGCTGGTGACGGTGGTCGAAGGTTACGTGGCCAAGGTGACCGTGACCGGCAAGGCGGGCCCGGCCGAGCGCCGCCTGCGCGCCATCGCCGAGAAACTGCAGCAGGACCGCCCCCTGCGCCAGGACCGCTTCGAGCACTACGTCAACGCGCTGGCGCTGCAGCCGGGCCTGCAGGTGGCGGCCACGGTGCAGCCGCCGACCACCACCGACGGCGCCTGCGAGATGGTGCTCGAGGTCAAGCGCAAGCCCTTCACCTTCGGCACCGGCATCGAATACATGTCGCCGGGCCTGCGCGCCATCGCCACGGCGACCACCAACAGCCTGACCCCGCTGGGCGAGCAGATCTCGGTGTCGGCGCTGTTTCCGAAGGGCCGCGACAGCGAGGAGTACTACGCCGCCAGCTATGCGCAGCCGATCGGCACCGAAGGCATGGTGGCGCGGCTCAATGCCTCGCACTACCGCGGCGTGCCGCAGAACGCGACGCTGCCGCCGATCGGCTTCAACCCCCGCTATGTCAACGACACCAAGCGCATCGGCGGCACCCTGAGCTATCCGCTGCTGCTGTCCAACGCGCATACGCTCACGCTGACCGGCGGCGTCTACGGTGCCGACCAGTTCGAGCGCTATACCCATGCCGCGACCGGCACGCGCGTCACGCTCGGCACCAATGTGCGCGTGGCCACCGCCGAGCTGACCTACGTGCAACGCGGCGAAGGCGTCAGCCGCAATGCCACGCTGGGCCTGTACAAGGGTTTCGATGCGATGGGCGCGAGCCGCCAGAACAACAGCAACGACCTGAGCTTCTTCCGCACGCGGCTGCTGCTGTCGCAATCGAAAGACCTGCCCGCGGGCTTTGGCCTGACCGTGGCCGCGGCCGGCCAGTACAGCGGCGACCGGCTGGCATCCGGCGAGCAGATCAGCTTTGGCGGACGCTTCTTCGGCCTGGGCTATCCCGCCGGGGAAGTTGCCGGCGACAAGGGCTGGGGCGCGTCGGCGGAAATCAGCCGGCTGTTCCTGCCGGACCTTACCTACCTGCGCACGATCCAGCCTTATGTCTCCGCCGACGTGGCGCGCGTGTATTCCAACAGCGTGTCGCTGTCGCACCGCAGCCTGTCGTCGGTGGCCCTCGGCGCGCGCTTCTCGGACCGGCGCTACTACACGCTGGACCTGTCGCTGGCGCAGCCGGTCGGCGACAAGCCGACCAATGCCAGCCGCCGCTCGCCGCGCATCAACATGATTTATTCCTACCAGTTCGACTGAGTCCTGGCTTTTCCAAGGTTCCCTGCACGGCCGGCGGCAGTTCAGCGCCGGCCGATTTTTTTTGGGCCGACATCCCGGCCGCAGCGCAGCCGGCGCCGCAATTTCGCAACACTTTGGGCGGAACTGCCCCTGACTCCGCACGCCAGCCTTGACCTGTCAACCATCACCAAATGATAATCCTTCTCATTATTGTTTCGTTTTGCTAATACATTAGAGGCGCAAAGTGCAGTATTCGGCAGTCATAACAAAAAAGAGCCACGGGAAGTCGGGTGCCATTCCACGTTTGACCAGCATGGTCGGCGCAGCCGTTGCAGCGGCGCCGGTTGCCGCCCAGCAGGCGCCCAAGCCGGTCGAGCTGCCGCAGGTCACGGTCACCGGCGACAGCGGCTTCAAGGCGGAAAGCTCGTCGTCGATCAAGAATCCCGAGCCGCTGCGCGATACGCCGCGCTCGATCACGGTGATTCCGCAGGAAATCATCCAGAGCACCGGCTCGACCACGCTGACCGACGTGCTGCGCACGGTGCCGGGCATTGCGTTCGGTGCGGGCGAGGGCGGCAACCCGGTTGGCGACCGTCCGTTTATCCGCGGCTATGACGCGCAGGCGAGCACCTTCCTCGACGGTTTCCGCGATATCGGCGCGCAGTCGCGCGAGCTGTTCAACGTCGAGAACGTCGAAGTGACCAAGGGCCCGGCCGGCGCCTACGACGGGCGCGGCTCGGCCGGCGGCAGCATCAATATCACCAGCAAGGCGCCGAAGCTGGCCAACTTTGCCGAAGGCAATATCGGCGTCGGCAATGCGCAATATGTCCGCGGCACCGCCGACGGCAACTGGCAGTTCGCCGACCACGCGGCGTTCCGCCTCAATGCGATGTTCCACGACCAGGACGTCGCCGGCCGCGATGCCGTGCACCAGAAGCGCTGGGGCGTGGCGCCGTCGGTGGCGTTCGGGCTGGGCACCGACACGCGCCTGACGCTGTCGTACTACCACATGCAGACCGACGACATCCCCGATGTCGGCATCCCCTACAACAACCCCGCCTTCACCGCGCGCCGCGACGGCCGTCCGCGCACGCGCCAGACCGGCGACGGCTCGCCGGTCAACGTGCCGCGCAGCACCTACTACGGCCTGCTCGACCGCGACTTCCGCAAGGACCAGGCCGACATGGGCACGATCCGCTTCGAGCACGATTTTTCGCCGGCGCTGAAGTTCCGCAACCAGACCCGCTTCTCGCGCACCAACCAGGACTACATCTACACGCAGCCTGACGACAGCAAGGGCAACATCTATTACGACCTGCTCTGGCGCCGCGTCAACACGCGCTATTCCACCGCGCGCACGGTGGCCAACCAGACCGACCTGTCGGGCGAGTTCCTGACCGGCGCGATCAAGCACAAGTACGTCTTCGGCGTCGAGTTCTCGCAGGAGAAGAGCGAGAACGACACCTACACCGTCGACACCGGCAACAGCAGCTGCCCGAACGGCGCGGGCGCGGCCGGCGGCTACAACTGCACCACGCTGCTCAACCCCAACCCCAACGACCCGTGGCGCGGCAGCATCGCGCGCACCAACAACCCGACCAACGCCAAGACCAACACGGCGTCGGTGTACCTGTTCGACTCGGTCGAGCTGAACAAGCAGTGGATCGTCAACGGCGGCGTGCGCTTCGACAGCTACCGCACCAGCTTCACCGCGGCGCGCGCGGCCAACGGCTCGCGTGCCGAATACTCGCGCGACGACAACCTGTTCAACTACCAGCTGGGCGTGGTGTACAAACCGGTGGAAAACGCCAGCTTCTACATGTCGTACGGCACCTCGTCGACCCCCGCGGGCGCGTTCCTGGCACAGGGCTCGGATCCCAACGGGCTGGCCCCGGACCGCAGCGGCAACCGCGGCGACCAGCTGGCGCCGGAAAAGAACCGCTCGTTCGAACTGGGCACCAAGTGGGACGTGCTGAAGAATCGCCTGGCACTGACCGCGGCGATCTTCCGCATCGAGACCACCAACGCCCGCATCGTGCAGCAGGACGGCACCGCGGCGATGGCCGGCAACAAGCGCGTGGACGGCTTCGAGCTGGGCTTCTCCGGCAACCTGACCGACAAGTGGGCCATGTTCGGCGGCTACACCCACCTGAAGAGCGAGCTGCGCAACAACGGCGGCGCCGGCGCGGCCTTCGGCCAGACCAACGGCCAGGCGTTCCCGAATACGCCGGAAGACAGCTTCAGCCTGTGGACCACGTACCAGCTGCTGCCTAACCTGACCATCGGCGGCGGCGCGTACTACGTGTCGAAGATCTGGGGCAACCAGGGCACCAACAAGTGGGTGGCGCCGTACTGGCGCTTCGATGCGATGGCCGCATACCGCATCAACAAGAACGTGGCGCTGCAGCTGAACGTGCAGAACCTGACCGACAAGACCTACTACAGCCAGGCCTATACCTCGCACTATGCGACGGTGGCACCGGGCCGCACCGCGGTGCTGAACCTGAACCTGCGCTACTGAGCGCGGCGGCCGCAAGGCCAAACCACGCGGCACGCGGCCGGCAGCGGCCGCGTGCCGCTTTGCCATTCAACCGAAGCCCTTCGTATGGATACCCTGCCCTTCCGCGTTGCCACGCCGGTCGAACTCGACCAGCTCGGTCCCGCCGCGCTGCGCGACAAGCTGGCCGGCCCGCCCCACCTGGCACTGCCCTGGCTGGGCGGCGCCGCGGTGGCGGGCCACCTCGACGCGCAGATGGTGCTGGGCCAGTGGTTCCTGGCCGGCCATGGCGTCACGCGCGACCCGGTGCGCGCCTTCACCTGGTTCAAGCATGCGGCGCACGCGGGCCACGCGGGCGCGGCCAACCTGGCGGGCCGATGCTACGAGAACGGCTGGGGCACCGCACCGGATGCGCGCGCCGCCGCGCACTGGTACACGCTGGCAGCCGAGCGCGGCTCGGACTGGGGCATGTACAACCTGGCCACGGCGCTGGTGCTGGGACAGGGCATCGCCGCGGACCGGCGCGCCGCGCTCGGCTGGTACCAGCGCGCCGCGGCGCTTGGCCATGCCAAGTCGCTCAATATCGTCGGCGGCTTTTATGAAGACGGCTGGGAGGTGGCACCCGACCCGGTGCGCGCGGCCGCGTACTACCGCCAGGCGGCCGAAGGCGGCGATTTCCGCGGCCAGTTCAACCATGCGCGCATGCTGGCGCTGGCAGGGCGCGAGGCTGAAGCGCAGCAATGGATCGGGCTGGTGCCGCAGACCGCCACCGCGCCCTTCATCGACAAGATGCTGGCCTTCCTGCGCGACGCGCCGCAGCCGGCGCTGCAGCGCCTGTACCCGCATGCCCGCCAGGCCGCACAAGCCGCGCAGACCGCGCAGCCGCAGCCGGAAGCCGTCGCCGCAGCCTGAACGCCGCGAGGGCTCAGGTCACGCGGAAGCCCACCTTCAACGTGACCTGGTAGTGCGCGATCTTACCATTCTGGATATGGCCGCGCGTTTCCACCACTTCGAACCAGTCGATGTTCTTGATGGTTTCGCCGGCCTTGGCGATGGCGCTCTGGATGGCCTGGTCGCAGCCGTCGGGCGAAGAGCCGACGATCTCGACCAGCTTGTAGGTGTGGTTCGTCATTGTTTCTCCTTGGCGGCCGCCGCCGCAGGCGGTTGCATCCATCATAGGCGCCGCCCGCGCATAGCCCCAAGGCCGCGGCGGAACGCCGTGCGCGCCACAGATCCTGTTACACAATCCCCCTTTGCCAGTGGCGTATGCGGCTGCTACGCTGCGTTCCCGCCCCGGACAGGTGCGGCGCGCGGCGCGCGCACGCTGTCCTTCACCGACGCCAAGATCCGCCGTGACTTATCGCTTCCTTCGCCGGGCCGTGCTGGGCCTGGGCCTGGCCGCCGTGTTGTCGGCCTTCACCTCGTTCAGTCCCTTCGCGCTGCTGGCGCATGCCCGTTCGGCATCGACCTTCGACCAGGTCTCCGAGACCATCGCCGACAGCATCAGCGAGACCTTCAACGAGGCCATCGCCAATCACTTCCCTTCCCGCACCGGCAAGCCCGCGCAACCGGCGCAGCCGCCCGATGCCAGGCCGCTGCCGACCAAACCCTTTGCCGATGGCAGCGGCTACACGCTGTGCTTCGTTCCCGACGGCGCGAGTTGCCAGGCGCTGCTGATCAATGCGATCCGCAGCACGCGCCAGCGCCTGCTGATCCAGGCCTATTCGTTCACCAGCGCGCCGATTGCCGAGGCCGTGGCGCAGGCGCACCGGCGCGGCGTCGACGTGCGCGTGATCCTCGACAAGAGCCAGCAGAGCGAGCGCTATACCAGCGCCACCTTCCTCAAGCACGCCGGCGTGCCGGTGGTGATCGACAACAAGCCCGCGATCGCCCATAACAAGGTGATGGTGTTCGACGACCAGGCGGTCTTCACGGGATCATTCAACTTCACCAAGTCGGCGCAGGAGCGCAACGCCGAGAACGGCATGCTGATCCGCGGCGACGCGGCGGTGGTCAAGGCCTATACCGACAACTGGCACAAGCGCTACCGGCAGTCGCGCGCGTACTGAAGGCGGCATCGGCGCGGCCCCCGCCTGCACGAAGCGGCATGCGGTGGCACACTGGCGGGCTGATATTGCGGCAACCCTGCCAAGTCCTTTCCGGAGAACCCTTCGCCATGACAGCCATTCCCGACAGCCAGTGGATCCGCGTCGATACCGCCGCGGGCAGCTTCGATGCCTACCTGAGCCTGCCGCCGGCGGGCGTGCAGCCCGGCGCGCCGGGCATCGTGCTGCTGCAGGAAATCTTCGGCGTGAACGAGCATATCCGCGCGGTGGCCGACCAGTACGCCGCCGACGGCTATGCCGTGCTGGCGCCGGACGTGTTCTGGCGCCAGGCGCCGCGCGTGCAGCTCGGCTACGAGGGCGACGACATGGCGCGCGCGATGGCCTTGCGCAAGGCGGTGGACGTGGCCGCCGCACTCGACGATATCGCCGCCACGGTGCAGGTGCTGCGCCAGCATACCGGCGCCGGCAAGGTGGCCGCGGTGGGCTACTGCTTCGGCGGGCTGCTGTCGTACCTGAGCGCGGCGCGCGGACTGGTCGATGCGGCCGTGCCCTTTTACGGCGGCGGCATCCAGAACCAGCTTCAGGAAGCCGCCAACATCCGCGTGCCGGTGCAGTTCCACTACGGCGCGCTCGACGCGCATATCCCGCCCGACGCCGTGCAGGCCGTGCGCGACGCGATGGCCGGCAAACCCGCCACCGAGATCCACGTCTACCCGCAGGCCGACCACGGCTTCAATTGCTGGGCGCGCGGCTCCTACCACCAGCCCAGCGCCGCCCTGGCGCACGGGCGCGCGCTGGTGTTCCTGTCGGCCTCGTTGTAGTCTGCCCTCCGCCACAAGGAACCGCCGGCTTGCCATGGCGAGCCGGCACACCTTATCCTCGGCGCTTGGCTTCAAGACTTGCTGGACCCCAACCATAACAATGGAGACCACCATGCAGTCAGAGCAGCAGCGCGCCCTGCGCAACACCATCCCCGACGCCATGGCCCGCGCGGTGCGGCGCAGCCCGGACAAGACCGCGATCCGTTTCGGCGAGCGGTCCTGGAGCTTTCGCCAGCTCGATGACGCCACCGCGCGCGTAGCCGGCGCGCTGGCCCAGTGGGGCCTGCGTCCCGGCGACCGCGTCGCCGCCTTCGGCAAGAACTCCGACGCCTATGTGCTGTTGTGGCTGGCCTGCCTGCGCAGCGGCCTGATCCATGTGCCGGTGAATTTCTCGATGACGCGAGCCGAGGCCGAGTACATCGTCACGCAATCGGGCGCCAGCGCGATCTTTTCCGACCCGGCGCTGGCCGAGCGCGTCGACGGCCTGCCGTGCAAGGTCCGCGGCACGCTGCATGGCGGCGATCGTCGCACCGATATTCTCGCCGCGGCCGCCGACGGCCCCACGGTGCCGGTGTCCGACACTCTCGCTGAGTCCACGCCCGCGCAGATCCTGTACACCTCCGGCACCACCTCCGCGCCCAAGGGTGCCGTGCTGACGCATCGCGCGCTGCTGGCCGAATACTTCAGCACCATCGCCGCCTGCGATATCCGCGCGTCGGACTATTCGCTGGCGGCGCTACCGCTGTACCACTCGGCGCAGATGCATGTGTTCCTGATGCCGCTGCTGCTGTGCGGCGGCACCACGCTGATCGCCGACAGCCCGGAAGCCGGCTATTGCCTGCGCACCATCCACGCCGAGCGCATCACCAGCTTCTTTGCGCCGCCGACGGTCTGGATCGCGCTGCTGCGCCATGCGGAGTTCGAACCGGCCCGGCTGGGTATGCTGACCAAGGCCTACTACGGTGCCTCGATCATGCCGGTGCCGGTGCTGCTGGAGCTGCAGGAGAAACTGCCGGCGCTGCGCTTCTACAACTGCTACGGGCAAAGCGAGATCGGGCCGCTGGCCACGGTGCTGGGACCCGACGAGCACGCCGCACGGCCGGCCTCGGCAGGGCGCCCGGTATTGAATGTCGAGACCCGCATCGTCGATGAAACCCTGCAGGACGTGCCGCCCGGCGAGCTGGGCGAGATCGTGCATCGCTCGCCGCAGTTGCTGACGCACTACTGGGACAAGCCGGAGCAGACCGCCGAAGCCTTCGCCGGCGGCTGGTTCCATTCGGGCGACCTCGGCTACATGGATGCCGAGGGCTACCTGTATGTGGTGGACCGGATCAAGGACGTGATCAACTCGGGCGGCGTGCTGGTGTCGAGCCGCGAAGTGGAAGAGTGCCTGTACACCCATGGCGCGGTGGCCGAGGCAGCGGTGTTCGCGCTGCCGCACCCGAAGTGGGTCGAGGCGGTGACGGCGTGCGTGGTGCGCAAGCGCGGCCACGACGACGCAACCGAGGAGGCACTGATCGCGCATGCGCGCCAGGCGCTGGCGCCGTTCAAGGTGCCCAAGCGCATCGTGTTCGTCGCGGACCTGCCGCGCAATACCGCGGGCAAGTTGCTCAAGCGCCAGCTGCGCGAGGAATACGCGCAGCTGTTCAGCAGAGACTGACGCCTTCAGTACGGCACGGCCACGCCGTTCTCGATCCTGACGCGATCGCCGATGCGCATCTGGTAGGCGTTGGACTGGGTCAGCGTCAGGTAGGCGTTGTCGCTGGTGCGCACGCGCACGCGGTAGGCCGGGGCACTGCTGCCGGTGCGCTTCTCGACCTCGTTGCCGGCCACCGCCCCCACCACGGCGCCGCCGATCGTTGCCACGGTATTGCCGCGCCCGCCGCCCACCTGGTGGCCCAGCAGCCCGCCGACGATGCCGCCGACCACGGCGCCCGCGCCGCTGGTCGATGGCGGCTGGCCCGGCACCACCTCGATGCCCTCGACCCAGCCGTAGCGCACGCCGTAGGCCTGGTTGCCGTAGCCGTTGCCATAGCTGCCGTCCTGGTACGACGGCTGGGGATACGGCTGCTGCGGATACGAAGACTGCGGGTAGTCCTGCTGCGGATAGCCTTGCTGCGGGTAACCCTGTTGCGGATAGCCCTGCTGCGCCGGGTAACCGCTGATGGTGGTGCCGCCGCCGTAGCCGGTGCTGCCGTAGCCGTTGTTGCCATAGCCGCCGTAGCCCCCGCCATACCCTGCGCCATAGCCGTTGTCGTAGCCATACGGCGTGGCACACCCGGCCAGCGCACCGGCGCCAAGCACCGCAAGCACAACCGAACGAAGGGGGATGGACATGTCAGGACTCCTGCGCGCTGCGCGTGTTGGGGAATGCGCGCGAGTCTAGGGCCGCCGCCCGCCAGCGGGTGTCACCGGAGCTTGTGATTGGTAACCGCCTGTAACGGCCTGCGGTGCCGCCGCGGCAAGTTCAGCCGCGCTCCGCGCCGTCGTCGTTGAACTGCGTGATGCGGGCCACGCGGAACGCGCCGCGCAGCGATTCCAGCTCGGTCCGGTGCAGCATCGCCAGCCGGTTCAGGTAGCGCTCGCCCTTGGCCGTCAGGTGCACCTGCACCACGCGGCGATCCTCGGCGTTGAGCCGCCGCTTGACCAGCCCGGCGGCCTCGCAGCGATTGACCAGTGCCACCACGCCATGCTGCTTGGCCTGCAGACGCTCGGCCAGTTCGCCGATCGAGGCCCAGTCCTTGTCGGCACAGCCGCGGATATGCAGCAGCAGCAGGTATTGCTGCACCGTCAGGCCTTCCTCGCGCGCCGCGTCTTCGGAGAACCGCAGGAAGCGGCGCAGCTGGTAGCGGAAGTCGGACAGTGCCTCGAAGTCGGCCTTGCTGAGCGGGGCGGGTTGCGGCGACGAGGCGGACTTGCTGGGCATGGGCGGCAAAAAACGCGAAAGGGAAAGAAGGCGCGGCAATCCGCGCAAACCCCAGGCGGGGCGCTCGCAATTATAGGGGCCGCACGGCGCACCGGCAGCCGATCCCGGTTTGCGCCGTGCGCGCGCCCGGCTATGGCAGAATCTGTGCGGTTGCAGACACCTTCACCCGTCACCGGAAAACGCACCGATGTTCTCGGAAATCGCTCTCTTCCTGCTGGATACCGTCTTTACCCTGTTCGGCATGGCGCTGCTGCTGCGCGTCTGGATGCAGCTGACGCGGCTGCCCACGCGCAACCCGGTCTCGCAAGGCGTGTTCCAGATCACCGACTGGCTGGTGCGGCCGCTGCGCCGGATCATCCCGGGCGTGGGCGGCATCGACTGGGCCACGATCCTGGCCGCGTGGCTGACCGCGGTGGTGTTCCTGGCGCTGGTCGCGCTGATCAGCGGCATCGACCTGCCCGGCTTCATCCCCGCCATGCTGCTGACCGCCGTGCTCTATGTGCTGAAGTGGGCCATCAGCCTGGTGATGTGGGTCACGCTGCTGATGGCGATCCTGTCGTGGGTCAACCCGCATTCGCCGATCACCCCGGCCATCGACCACCTGACCGCGCCGGTGCTGCGCCCGATCCAGCGCGTGGTGCCGCGCCTGGGCGGCTTCGATGTCTCGCCGCTGGTGCTGTTCGTGATTGCGCAGATCCTGCTGATGGTCATCGCCCGGCTGGGTGCCGGCATCATCGGCCTGCACTGACGGCATCGGGGGCGCAGGACCGGCGCAACGCCTTCGCCGACTGCGCCCTCAACCCGCCGTGCGCGCCTCGCCCGGCGCGAGCCCGTCCGCGGCGGCATCCAGCCCCGCATCCCGCGCCGTCTCGGCGTCCCCCTCCGGCGGCAACTCCGACACCATCATCGATTCGATCGCTTCCATGAAGGCGCGCACCTTGCGCGGCTGCAGGCGCCGGTCGGGCAGCAGCGCGAACACGCGCAGCGGCGGCAGCGGATAGTCAGGCAGCACGCGCACCAGCCGGCCTTGCGCAACCTCGGCCTCGCAATAGATCACCGACAGCCGGGCGATGCCCAGCCCCGCCAGCGCGCCCTGCAGGCGCAGCTCGGCGTTGTGGGTCTGCATGCGCGGGCGGATCGGCACCGATACGGTCTGGCCGTCGCGAGTGAATTCCCACACCGTGTCGCCGGGCGTGGTCAGCGTCGGCATATTGGCCAGGTCTTCCGGGCGCAGCTGCGCCGGCAGGCTGGCCGCCAGCGCCGGCGCGGCGAACAGGCCGCGTTCGACATGGTAGATGCGGCGCGCCACCGTGCCCGAATCAGGCAGGTCGGCGTCGACGATGACAAAGGCGACGTCAAAGCCGTCGCGGATCGGATCGACCAGGCCCTGCGTGATTTCCACCGCCACATCCAGCGCGGGGTGTGCCGCCAGCGTGCGGCAGATCACCCCGCCCAGTTGCTGCGCGCCGAATTCATAAGGCGTGGCGATGCGCAGCACGCCCTGCACGCGCTCTTCGCGCGCCAGTGTTTCCTGGCGGATCTCGCGCAGCCGCGCGAACAGCGGCGCGACATCGCGATACACCGCCTTGCCCGCATCGGTGAGGCGCATGCGGCGCGTGGTGCGCTCCAGCAGCTTGGCGCCGATGGCGGTTTCCAGCCGCGCGACCGCGGCCGACACGCGCGACTTGGGACAGTCAAGCTGCTCTGCCGCGGCCGTGAACGTGCCCTGCTCGACCACGCAGCAGAACGCCTCCCAGTCATTCCATTGGATTGTTTCGTTCACCGGACAATGTTTCCCTGACAACCTGTAGTTCTCGACGGTGGGCCTACATTATGCTTGAGCGATGCAACAAACGCCTGTCCAGGCTGGATCGGACGCGCTAGCCCCCGCCATTCCAGCCATCCCCGCCCCCGCCGCCCCCGGCACCACTACCTCCCCGCGCCCGCGCATGCAGATCGCCAGTCACCCCGAGATGGGTCACTGGCGTCTTTCATTGTTCGGTTTGACGCTGGGGCTGGTGACCGGCATCGACTTCTCTTCCACGCTGATGATGGGCGTGGCCAGCCAGCATATCCAGGGCGGCGTGGGCGCTGCGCCGGAAGACTACCTGTACGCGATCTCGGCCTACGCCGCCACCGCGGTGCTGATGAACATGGTGCTGGACCAGCTCGCGCGGCGCATCACGTACAAGCGCTTCACCATGGTGTCGCTGCTGGTGTTTATCGCGGGCTCGCTGATCTGCGCCGAGTTTGCCAGTCCGGCCGGGCTGATCAGCGGCAAGGCGGTGCAGGGGCTGGGCGCGGGCGGCCTGTTCGCGGCCTCGCGCATCCTGGTGCAGCTGGTGTCGACGCCGGCCGAGCGCGCGCCGCTGATGCTGCGCTTTGGCGGCGGCGCGTTCTCGATGCTGGCGATCACGCCCTGGCTGACCAGCATCTTCCTGGACGATATCGGCTGGCGCGCGGTGTTCCTGTTCCAGGCCGGCATTGCGCTGCCGGTGCTGCTGTCGGTCGCGCTGACCTATCCGACGCGCGCGGCGCGCGATCCGCATCCGCCGGTGTCGACGCTGGACTGGCCCGCCGCGATCGCCGCCGCACTGGGCGCGCTGGTGTTCCTGCATACGCTGCAGGAAATGCGCTACACGCGCTTCTTCAGCTCGCTGGAAATGCCGCTGGCCGCGCTGTGCGGCGTGGCGCTGTTTGCCTTCAGCGGCTGGCGGCTGTATCGCCATCCGGACCCGTGGATCGACTTCTCGCGCCTGGCCGGGCGCCAGTACCTGTACGGGTTGGGCTTCTACACGCTGTATTACCTGCTGTCGTCGGCGTGGTCGTTCCTGCTGCCGACGCTGACGCAGACCGGGCTGGGGCTGACCTTCCGCACCACCTGCATGCTGCTGTCGACCAGCGGCACGGTTTCCGCCATCGGCGCCATCGTGATCACGCTGGGCATGGCACTGGTGTTCCGCAAGCGGCGCGTGATCGCGATCGGCTTTGTCATCTACGCGTGCGCGGCGATGCTGCTGTCGCACCAGCTGATGCCGGGCGCGCCGGATTACGCGCTGGTGCCGGTGGTGCTGCTCGAAGGACTGACGCCGGTGCTGCTGATGGTGCAGGTGGCGTCGATGACCTACCTGGAAGTGCCGGTCGAGGACTTCTCGCACGCCTACCAGTTCAAGAACGTGTGCAAGCAGATCGCCTCGGCGATGGGCACCGGGCTGGCCAGCGTCTTCATGCAGGACGGCCTGGCGCAGCACCGCACTCACCTGGTGGAGCACATCACCCGCTTCAACCCGGGGCTGCAGATGCCCGACGCACTGTCCGCCGCGGGACTGGCCAAGATCTCGCAGGAAGTCGACCGGCAAGCCACGCTGCTCGCCGGCATGGACCTGCTGCATGGCTTTGCCGCGTTGTGCGTGGTGGCGGCGGTGTTCGTGCTGGTGCAGCGCAGCTTCCGCTGACGCCAAGGCTGGCCGGGCCGGGGGCCGGCACTGGCGCAATCCCGGCATTTCCTCTACCCTTTCGGCCTTTCCGTGCCAATCCGGCGAACCGCGCCGGGCTACGCAGATGGCCAGTTCCACCGATTCCCGCCAGACCCCGCCGCCAGCATCGCCGACCGCCGACAGCGCCGCCGCGCCCGAAAAGCCGAGCGACAGCTATGTGCAGTCCTTTGCACGCGGGCTGTCGGTCATCCGGGCCTTCAATGCGCAGCACCCGGCCCAGACCCTGACCGAAATCGCCCAGGCCAGCGGCCTGACGCGCGCCGGCGCGCGCCGCATCCTGCTGACGCTGGTGGGGCTGGGCTATGTGCAGGCCGACGGGCGCCTGTTCCGGCTCACGCCCAAGATCCTCGACCTGGGCTTCGCCTACCTCACCTCGATGCCGTTCTGGAACCTGGCCGAGCCGATCATGGAGGCGCTGTCGCAGCAGGTCCATGAAAGCTGCTCGATCTCGGTACTGGACGGCACCGAGATCGTCTACGTGCTGCGCGTGCCGGCGCGCAAGATCATGACCATCAACCTGTCGATCGGCAGCCGCCTGCCGGCGTATTGCTCGTCGATGGGACGGGTGCTGCTGGCCGGGCTGAGCGAGCCCGAGCTCGACAGCGTGCTGCGCGCCACCGACCTGCGCGCGCGCACCGGGCGCACCGTGACGGATGTGGACGCGCTCAAGGCCATCGTCGCCGATATCCGCCAGCGCGGCTGGGCTCTGAACGACCAAGAGCTGGAGGAAGGACTGGTGTCGCTGGCCGCGCCGATCCGCAACCGCGCCGGCCACACCATCGCCGCCATCAACATCAGCGGCCAGGCGAATCGCACCAGCGCGCAGGAGATGCTGGAGCGCTTCCTGCCGCCGCTGCTCGAGGCTTCCGAGAAGATCTCCGGGCTGGTCGGGCTGCGCACCTGAGCGCAGCCGCGCCGGCTCAGACCGCCGCGGGCAGCTCCACGCTGCCGAACTCGGCCGAGCGCGTGCCCTCCAGCGGCCGGTTGCTGGCGCCGAAATACGCGAACGCCACCGACAGCTTGACCGCATTGGACGCATTGCGGCCGGCCGCATGGAACAGCCGGCTGTCGAAGCACAGCACATCGCCGCGGTGCAGCGCCAGCGGCTGCGCGGCATCCAGCAGCGGCTGGCTGGCCGGGTGCGCCTCGATCAGGAATTCGGCCGGGTCCAGCTGGCCGGGCTCGAGCTTCGCCTGGTGCGAGCCCGGGATGACGCGCAGCACGCCATTGCGCTCGTCCTCGTCGCCCAGCGCCAGCCACACCGTCACCAGTTCCGGGCGCGCGAACGACCAGTAGCGCGTATCGCGGTGCCAGCCGGTCTGGCTGCCGTAGTGCGGATGCTTGGTCATCACGCAGTTGTGATGCGCCAGCGTGATGCGGGCGGGCTCGCCGAGCAGGGCCTGCACCACGGCGACCAGCTTCGGATCGCTGGCCCAGCGGCGGAACACCGCATCGCGCCCGTAGGCCTGGCGCAGGCGCCTGACGGTGCCGCCGCCGGCGGCATCGCGCGTGGCCGGGGCACCCGGATAGCCGAGATCGGCCTCGAACTCCACCGGCGGCACCGCCGCGGCCAGGTGCTGGCGCGTCACCGCCTCCAGCGCCGCGCACGCCGGCTCGTCGGCAAAGCCGCGCAGGATCACGAAACCGTTGGCATGGAAAGCCTGCACCAGGCGCGGCAGCGCGCCGGCATCGGCGGACAGGGTGGAAGCGGGCAGGTCGGCGCGGGGATCCAGCGAGGTCATTGCAGCAGTGCGGCGCAAGGCCGCGCAAAGAGGCGGAAACAGGAACAGGGCCGCGGTGGCCCGACAGCCTCATGATGCCAGAACCCGCGCCATCTGGCGCAGGCGCCGCATCCGCATCCGCATCCAGAAGGCCGCGCCGCGCCATCGGCCCGTGCGTACGGCAACAGACGGTAGCGCATGCCGTGCGCGCCGCTACAATGCGCTGGACTTTGCCCGATAATTCCAGCACCCACCGCGATTTTTTCAGGCCCTTGCGCCGAGGTCCCACGTGACTGCACGCCCCCGCATCGTCGCTTCGCTGGCCGAGGCCCAGGCCCAGCTGGGCCGCATTGTCCTTGGCAAGCCACAGCAGGTGCGGCTGGCGCTGGCCTGCATGCTGGCACGCGGCCACCTGCTGCTGGAAGACGTGCCGGGCGTGGGCAAGACCACGCTGGCGCATGCGCTGGCGCGCACGCTGGGGCTGCACTACCAGCGCGTGCAGTTCACCAGCGACCTGTTGCCGGCCGACCTGATCGGGGTTTCGGTCTTTGTCCGCGATGCCGGCGAATTCCGCTTCCATCGCGGCCCCGTGTTCGCGCAGGTGGTGCTGGCCGACGAGATCAACCGCGCGCCGCCCAAGACCCAGAGCGCGCTGCTCGAGGCGATGGCCGAGGGGCAGGTGACCCATGACGGCGCCACCCACCCGCTGCCGTCGCCGTTTTTCGTCATTGCCACGCAGAACCCGCTGGAGCAGATCGGCACCCATGCGCTGCCCGAATCTCAGCTGGACCGCTTCACCATGCGCCTGTCGCTGGGCTACCCCGACCCCGCCTTCGAGCGCGTGCTGTACCTGGGCGGCGCCAGCGCCGCGGAACTGCCGCCGGTGATGGACGGCAGCCAGGTGCTGGCGCTGCAGCAAGCGGCCGCGCAGGTGTACGCCAGCCCGGCGCTGGTCGATTACGCGCTGGCGCTGGTGCAGGCCACGCGCAGCCATGGCGGCTTTGCCGCGGGGCTGTCGCCGCGCGCCGGGCTGGCGCTGCTGGCCTGCGCGCGGGCCTGGGCGCTACTGGCGCAGCGCGACCTGGTACTGCCCGAAGACGTGCAGGCAGTATTCATGGCCGTGGCGGCGCACCGCCTGTTGCCGGCGGGCGCCGGTGGCCATGCCGCGGTCAACGGCCAGCTCGCCGCGCTGCTGGCCGGCGTGGCGATTCCCTGAGCGCCATGGCGGCGCGCAAGGGCGTGCTCGGCGGCACGCCACGCCTCGCCCGGCGCCGCACAGCCAGCCGGCGCCCGGCAAGTGGCGCGGGCGGCGTGGTGCTGCTGGACCGCCGCCATCTCTATATCCTGCCCACGCGCGGCGGCATCGGCTTTGCGGTGGTGCTGGCCGCGATGCTGATGACCTCGCTGAACTACAACATCAGCCTGGGTTTTGCGCTGACCTTCATGCTGGCGGGAATCGGCATGTCATGCCTGTGGCTGGCCTATCGCAACCTGCTTGATCTTGCCGTGGCCGCGGGACCGGTGGCGGCAGTCCATGCCGGGCAGGATGCCGTCTTCCACCTGCGTGTCGACAGCCGTGGTGGCGACGCCCGCATCGGCATCGAGGCGCGCGTGCCCGCCATGCCGGAAGTTGCTGCCGCGACGCTCACGCTCGATCCCAATGCCAGCGGCATGCTGGCACTGCACGTGCCGGCGCCACGCCGCGGCCGCCTGGCGCTGCCGCGCGTGACGATTGCCAGCCGCTTTCCGTTCGGCCTGTTCCATGTCTGGAGCCATGCGGACCTGGAGTTGTCGACGCTGGTCTACCCGGCGCCGGAACCCGGTGCCCCGCCGCCCCCGCCCGTGCATCGCCCCGACGCCGACAACGGCACGCACGCCGCCGCCAGCGCTGCGAGCAGCGAAGACGGCATCGACCAGCTGCGCCGCTACCGCAGCGGCGACCCGCTGCACCGCATCGCCTGGAAGCACAGCGCGCGCACCGGCCGCTGGCTCAGCCGCGCCGGCGAGCCGCCGTGGCAGCCGGCGCGCTGGCTGGACTGGCACGCGCTGCCCGCGGGCATGGAGGCCGAGGCCCGGCTGTCGCGCCTGTGCGCATGGCTGCTTGCCGCCGGCGACGAGGCCGAGATCGGCCTGCGCCTGCCCGGCATCGAACTGCCGCCGGCGCGCGGCGCCAGCCACCGGCGCGCCTGCCTCGAAGCGCTGGCCTTGTGGCCACAGCGTCCTGGCACATACCGCGCCGCGGACCAGGCATGAAGCCCGCGCCCCGGCCGCTGCGGCATGAAGACCACGGCCTGCTGCTCGGCCAGCTGGCGCTGGTGCTGGCGCCGCAGGCGCGCACGCTGCCGGTGGCGGTCAGCCTGCTGCTGGTGCTGTTGCTGGCGTGGCGCTGGCTGCTGTGGCGGCGGCGCGCGCCGCTGCCGTCGCGCTGGATGCTCGGCACCACCGCGATGCTGGTGCTGCTGGTGGCGTGCGCGCTGGTGTGGCAGGACGGCGGCGGCATCGGACGCGAGCTGGCGGTAGCATTGCTGGGCGCCTTTGTCATCCTCAAGCTGCTGGAATGCCGAGCGCTGTCGGACGCGACCCTGGTCACGCAGCTGTCGTTCTACCTGCTGCTGACGCTGTACCTGTCCGACCAGCCGTTCTGGCTGGCGCTGTACAGCCTGGCGATCGGGGCCTGGGTGCTGCGCAACTGGCTGTTGCTGCATCACCCCGAAGCTCGCAGCCGGCTGGCGATCTGGCCGCTGCTCGGCCGCATGGCGCTGCTGGGGTTGCCGTGGGCGCTGGCGCTGTTCGTGCTGTTCCCGCGCCTGGAGCACCCGCTGTGGCAGCTGCCGCAATCGGCGCAGAGCGGCACCACCGGCATCAGCGATACCATGCGTCCGGGCAGCGTCGGGCAACTGATCCGTTCCCCCGAGATCGCCCTGCGTGCCGAAATCGCCGGCCCGCCGTTGCCGGCGTCCGCGCTCTACTGGCGCGCGCTGGTGCTGTGGGAATACGACGGCACCACCTGGCATCCCTCGCGGCTGCGGCGGCAGCAACTGGCCCCCGCGGCCGGCACCGGAGGCAATGCCGGCATCGACATCAGCATCACGCTCGAGCCCAGCCGGCAGCGCTGGCTGTTCGTGCTCGACCGCGGCCAGGCGCTGTCCGCCGGCGCGGATGCTGCCATCACACCCGATAGCGAATTCATGGCGCGCCGGCCGGTGGAGCAACGCATCCGCTATCGCACGCATTCCACGCTGTCGCCACCGGCCGAATCGTTGCCACCCGCCACGCTGCGGCTGGCGCTGAGCCTGCCGCCGGGCAATCCGCGCGCCCGCGCGCTGGCCGCGCAATGGGCCGAGCGCCATGCCGATCCCGCCGCACGCGTGCAGGCGGCGCTGCGGCTGTTCGCGTCAGCACCCTTTGCCTATACGCTGACCCCGCCGCCGCTGGGGGCCGAACAGATCGACAGCTTTGTGTTCGACACCCGGCGCGGCTTCTGCGAGCACTACGCCAGCAGCTTCGTCTTCCTGATGCGCGCCGCCGGCGTACCGGCGCGCGTGGTCACGGGCTACCAGGGCGGCGAGTACAACCCCATGGCCAACCACTACGTGGTGCGCCAGTCCGATGCGCATGCATGGGCCGAAGTCTGGCTCGACGGCCGCGGCTGGATACGCGTGGACCCGACCAGCGCGGTCGCCCCCAGCCGCATCGAGCAGGGGCTGGATGCGGTGGTCGGCAACGAAGCCGCTGACTGGCGCCCGTCGCGGCAACCGGCGTGGCTCAAGGATTTGCGCTGGGCCTATGAGGGCATGGTCTACACCTGGCAGCGCTGGGTGCTGCAGTACGACCATGCGCGGCAGCAGCGGCTGCTGCAGGCGCTCGGCACCAGCGCGGGCGCCGGACCGTTGCTGGCAGCCGTGCTTGGCATGCTGTGCCTGCTGGCGCTGGTGCCGCTGTGGCGGCGGCGCGCCCCGGCCGACCCGGTCGGCGCGGCCTATGCGCGCTTCTGCGCCGTGCTTGCCCGCCACGGCTGCTCGCGCGCACCGGCCGAAGGCCCGCAGGACTTTGCAGTGCGGGCCAGCGCGCAGCTGCCGCGTGCCGGCGCGGCGATCGCCGCGGTCAGCGCCGCCTATGTCAGCCTGCGCTACGGCAACCTGCCGGCCGACACGCAGGCGCAGGTCCTGGCCTCGATGCGGGCCGGCATCCGCGGGATCTCGGCGGCATTGCGTCGATAACGGGCAGGTGGAACCAGGACGCGCCAGTTACGTAGCAGGCCGCACTGATCGCTTGCGAGGACATCTATCGTCTGATTGCCGGACTGGCTGGAACGGCGCCGGCTGCAGGCTACGCTCGGGGACTGCAGAAACAACTGGGAAGATCAGGGAGAAGCGAAGGCACCGCGCGCGAAGGGTGGGCGCGGACGGGTCGCAGTGCCGGCGAACGCGGCACCGGCGAAGATCCTGCTCAGAACAGCGACAGCTGGCGCATGCCGAAACCGATGGTCTCTTCCACGCGCGCGCGGGCGTGGGCCAGCGAGCCTTCCGCGCCGGAGTAGTTGCCGGCGGCCCAGTGGTAGACCACGGGGAGTTCGCCGCGCTCGGACAGGCGCACTTCGCCAAGCTTGTCGCCGCGCTCGTTGCGATAGAAGTGCGAACGGTAGCCGCGCTCCCAGTGCGGGGCCACTTCTTTCTTGCGCCGCCGGGGCTTCGGCGCGGAGCCGGTGGCAGACGTCGTGGACGTCAGCCGCCGCGCTCTATCGGTACCCGGCATCGGGGCACGGGTGAAATCCAACTGCATAGACTTCCTCTTTGTCGATTCAGCAGAACCAGGGCCGGCGGGGGCAGCCGCCGCATGCTTCGTGCATCGCAGTCGAGATGATACCTGCTGGCGCGCTTTCTGTAAGCCCTTCGTTGCGCTGAATCCCGCCTCCCGTAAGGCTTAGCGGGCCGTATACCGGCACGTATACCCGTCTGTTTACGTATCGGTATACGTGCGGGTATACGGCCCGCGGAGGCGTCAAAGCCTTGCTGGTTAACGGCTTGCGGGCACGCAACGGTGCCCGCGAGCATCAACCCAGATCGAGCGGAATGAAGATGCGCGCATCATCGCGCTGCACCAGCAGCGCCACCTGCTTGCCCGACTTGCCCACCAGCGTCCGCAGCTGATCGACCGAGCCAATCGGCGTGCCGTTGAGCGACAGGATCACGTCGCCGGGCTGGATGCCCACGCGCGCAGCGGGACCGGTTACGTCCTCGACCACCAGGCCGCCTTCGATGCCGCTTTCGCGCTTCTCCGCCGGCGACAGCGGGCGCACGGCCAGCCCCAGACGGCCGTTGGCCTCCTTGCCGCCCGCTTTCTGCGCCACCGCCTGGTCGCGCGCGGTGCCGACCGTCACCGACAAGGTCATCGGCTGTCCCTTGCGGATGATCTTCAGCGAGCTCTGCGTGCCCGGTTTGATGTCGGCCACGTGCTCCGGCAGGTCGCCCGAATGGTCGATCACGTCGTTGTCCAGCTGCACGATGACATCGCCCGGCTTCAGTCCCGCGCGCGCCGCGGGGCTGTCAGGCTCGACCGAGTTGACCAGCGCTCCGGTCGGCTTAGGCAGTCCGAACGACTGCGCCAGCGCCTGGTTGACCTCCTGCACGCTGATGCCGAGGCGCCCGCGCGTAACCTTGCCGTGCGCCACCAGCTGCTGCTGCACCTTGGTTGCCACGTCGATCGGGATCGCGAACGAGAGGCCCTGGTAGCCGCCGGTCTGGCTGTAGATCTGCGAGTTGATGCCGACCACCTCGCCGCGCTGATTGAACAGCGGACCGCCCGAGTTGCCGGGATTGACGGCGACGTCGGTCTGGATGAACGGCACATAGGTGTCGTCGGGCAGCGAGCGCGACTTCGCGCTGACAATGCCCGCGGTCACGGTGTTCTCGAAGCCGTAAGGCGAGCCGATTGCCAGCACCGGCTCGCCCACCCGAACCTGCGACGGGTCGCCCAGGCGCACGGTCGGCAGGTCCTTGGCATCGATGCGGATCACTGCCACATCGGTCTGCGGATCGGTCCCGAGCACCTTGGCCTTGAACTCGCGGCGGTCGGTCAGCTTGACGGTCACTTCCTGCGCGCCGTCGACGACGTGCGCATTGGTCAGGATCAGGCCATCCGGGCTGACGATAAAGCCCGAGCCCTGCCCGCGCACCAGTTGCTGTGGGCGGCCTTGCGGCCCTTGGAACTGCGGGCCGAAGCGCTTGAAGAACTGGAACAGCGGATCGTCCGGATCGATGCCGGGCGGCATCTGCACCGCGGTGCGCTGGGCGCGTGCGGTCACGCTGATGTTGACCACCGCGGGTCCGTACTGGGCGACGATGCCGGAGAAGTCCATCGGCCTGGCCACGGCAGCCGCCGGCTGTGCGGCTGCGACCACCGGAGCGGGGGCCGCGTAGCCCGGGGTAATGACTTCTCGCTGCAGATAGGCATAGCCGCCGCCGAGCGCGGCCAGGGCTGCGATACCAACGGCGGTGCGAGCAATGGTCTGGCGCATCATAGGTGTGTTCCTTTCCTTTTAGCATCTGGCGTCGACACGATGCGACGCAACACCGTCATGCTAGCGACCAAGACTTAAAACAGACTTAAGGGTTGGGACTCCGTCGTTCACCTGCGCCCGCATCCGAAGCACTTTGAAAATTTATCTTGCGCGCAATCTAATTGTGTCTAATATATCGGTATGGAACGCGACAACGAACCCGCCACCAACTGGCTTTTGCTGGATCACCAACTATGCTTCGCGCTGTATTCGAGTTCGCTGGCGATGACCAAGCTGTACAAGCCCCTGCTAAGTGAGCTTGGGCTTACTTATCCGCAGTACCTCGTGATGCTGGTCTTGTGGGAGACCGAAACGCTGTCGGTTTCGGAACTCGGCAATCGCCTCGCCTTGGACTCGGGCACGCTGACGCCACTGCTGAAGCGGCTCGCAGCGACGGGGCTGGTCACCCGCACGCGGGACGCAACCGACGAACGCCGGGTCCTGGTCAGCCTGACCGACGCCGGGCGCGCACTGCGTCAGCGCGCAACGGGGATTCCTGAACAGATGTTATGTGCCACGCAATGCCCGGTCGAAGAGATCCAGGCACTGACGCGGCGCCTGCATGCACTGCGGTCGACGCTCGAACAAGCGCGGACCGATTCCAGCTTGCCGGACTGACGGCAGGCATTGATGATGGCGCCCCCTGCGGGCCAACAAACCGGAGCCTTAGATGAAACTCGAGAAAGTCGTATATACCGCCCATGCCACCGCCACCGGCGGCCGCGACGGCCGTGCCACCACCTCCGACGGCCAGCTCGACGCCAAGCTGGCCGTGCCCAAGGAGATGGGTGGTGCCGGCAACGGCCTGAATCCGGAGCAGCTGTTTGCCGCCGGTTACTCGGCCTGCTTCCTGGGCGCGATGCGCTATGTCGCCAGCCAGCAGAAGATCAACGTGCCCGCCGATGCCTCGATCCAGGGCGCGGTCGGCATCGGCCCGATCCCGCAGGGCTTTGGCATTCAGGTCGAGCTGAAGATTTCGCTGCCAGGCTTCGAGCGCGAGGCCGCCGAGAAGCTGATCGAGCAGGCGCATCAGGTGTGCCCGTACTCGAACGCGACCCGCGGCAATATCGACGTTACGCTGACGCTGGTCTGAAGCGGCAAGCCAAAACAAAACGGCCCGCATCGCGCTTGCGATACGGGCCGTTTTTCCTTGATATCACGCCGTCTGCTCCTCCGCGTCAAGGGCAGGCAGTTGCGCGCAAAATGACCGTTTCTGCGCTGAACTCATGCGTTTGATTTCGATTTCTGCCTTCAACGCTTCCGACTTGGTGGCGAAACGCAACTGGCCGAGCACGCGAATCGGCTTGCGCGAGCGCGTATATTTGGCGCCTTTTCCGGACTGGTGTTCGGCAAAACGGCGTGCCACGTCCGTGGTGATTCCGGTGTAAATGGAATTGCCGGTGCATTCGAGCAGGTAGAGATACCAGGCGCAGTCAGCGGACATGTGCGGAAGTGGGAGCTGCGGCAATGGTATTACGGCGTTGCAGCGAAGGCGAGTGCCACGCCAAAGACAAAACCCCTCGCAGCGTTCGCTGTCGAGGGGTTTTGGGGATAAGAGCCTGGCGATGACCTACTTTCACACGGGTAATCCGCACTATCATCGGCGCGGAGTCGTTTCACGGACCTGTTCGGGATGGGAAGGGGTGGTTCCAACTCGCTATGGTCACCAGGCATGAGGGGTTGTGGCGCTGTCGGATGGGACAGCGTCACGAATCGGGATGTAGTGTTGGTTGTGTGTGTATCGAGGCACAAGGCGACGATCAACCAGGTGAAACACACTGGTTATAGGATCAAGCCTTACGGGCAATTAGTACTGGTTAGCTTAACGCATTACTGCGCTTCCACACCCAGCCTATCAACGTCCTGGTCTCGAACGACCCTTCAAGGAGGTCAAGCCTCCAGGGAATCCTCATCTTCAGGCGAGTTTCCCGCTTAGATGCTTTCAGCGGTTATCTCTTCCGTACATAGCTACCCTGCGATGCCTCTGGCGAGACAACAGGTACACCAGCGGTACGTCCACTCCGGTCCTCTCGTACTAGGAGCAGCCCCCGTCAAGATTCCAACGCCCACGGCAGATAGGGACCAAACTGTCTCACGACGTTTTAAACCCAGCTCACGTACCTCTTTAAATGGCGAACAGCCATACCCTTGGGACCGGCTACAGCCCCAGGATGAGATGAGCCGACATCGAGGTGCCAAACACCGCCGTCGATATGAACTCTTGGGCGGTATCAGCCTGTTATCCCCAGAGTACCTTTTATCCGTTGAGCGATGGCCCTTCCATTCAGAACCACCGGATCACTATGTCCTGCTTTCGCACCTGCTCGACTTGTCGGTCTCGCAGTTAAGCACGCTTTTGCCATTGCACTTTAGGTACGATGTCCGACCGTACCAAGCGTACCTTCGAACTCCTCCGTTACACTTTGGGAGGAGACCGCCCCAGTCAAACTGCCTACCATGCACTGTCCCCGACCCGGATTCACGGGCCAAGGTTAGAACCTCAAACAAACCAGGGTGGTATTTCAAGGACGGCTCCACGTAGACTAGCGTCCACGCTTCAAAGCCTCCCACCTATCCTACACAGATCGGTTCAAAGTCCAATGCAAAGCTACAGTAAAGGTTCATGGGGTCTTTCCGTCTAGCCGCGGGGAGATTGCATCATCACAAACACTTCAACTTCGCTGAGTCTCGGGAGGAGACAGTGTGGCCATCGTTACGCCATTCGTGCAGGTCGGAACTTACCCGACAAGGAATTTCGCTACCTTAGGACCGTTATAGTTACGGCCGCCGTTTACCGGGACTTCAATCAAGAGCTTGCACCCCATCATTTAATCTTCCGGCACCGGGCAGGCGTCACACCCTATACGTCCACTTTCGTGTTTGCAGAGTGCTGTGTTTTTATTAAACAGTCGCAGCCACCATTTTATTGCAACCCCTTCACCCTTCTGGCGCAGGCCAGTCAAGCTACCAGGGCGTACCTTATCCCGAAGTTACGGTACCAATTTGCCGAGTTCCTTCTCCCGAGTTCTCTCAAGCGCCTTAGAATACTCATCTCGCCCACCTGTGTCGGTTTGCGGTACGGTCTCGTATGACTGAAGCTTAGAGGCTTTTCTTGGAACCACTTCCAATTGCTTCGCAGCACTAGGCCGCTCGCCCCATAGCCTTGAATTACGCGCCCGGATTTGCCTAAGCGCCTTCTCCACTACAGGGACCGGGACTTCCAACACCCGGACAACCTTCCGCGATCCGTCCCCCCATCGCATCATACGACGGTGCAGGAATATTAACCTGCTTCCCATCAGCTACGCATCTCTGCCTCGCCTTAGGGGCCGACTCACCCTACGCCGATGAACGTTGCGTAGGAAACCTTGGGCTTACGGCGAGGGGGCCTTTCACCCCCTTTATCGCTACTCATGTCAGCATTCGCACTTCTGATACCTCCAGCATCCTTTACAAGACACCTTCACAGGCTTACAGAACGCTCTCCTACCACGCACTTGCGTGCGTCCGCAGCTTCGGTGACTGGCTTAGCCCCGTTACATCTTCCGCGCAGGACGACTCGATCAGTGAGCTATTACGCTTTCTTTAAAGGGTGGCTGCTTCTAAGCCAACCTCCTGACTGTTTTAGCCTTCCCACTTCGTTTCCCACTTAGCCAATCTTGGGGACCTTAGCTGGCGGTCTGGGTTGTTTCCCTCTTGACACCGGACGTTAGCACCCGATGTCTGTCTCCCGTGATTGCACTCTTCGGTATTCGGAGTTTGCTATGGCGGGGTAATCAGCAATAGACCCCCCAACCATGACAGTGCTCTACCCCCGAAGGTGAGACACGAGGCACTACCTAAATAGTTTTCGGAGAGAACCAGCTATTTCCAGATTTGTTTAGCCTTTCACCCCTATCCACAGCTCATCCCCTAACTTTTCAACGTTAGTGGGTTCGGTCCTCCAGTACGTGTTACCGCACCTTCAACCTGGCCATGGATAGATCATCTGGTTTCGGGTCTACACCCAGCGACTCAACGCCCTGTTCGGACTCGCTTTCGCTACGCCTTCCCTAATCGGTTAAGCTTGCCACTGAATGTAAGTCGCTGACCCATTATACAAAAGGTACGCCGTCACCCCCGAAAGGGCTCCGACTGTTTGTATGCATGCGGTTTCAGGATCTATTTCACTCCCCTCCCGGGGTTCTTTTCGCCTTTCCCTCACGGTACTGGTTCACTATCGGTCGATCACGAGTATTTAGCCTTGGAGGATGGTCCCCCCATCTTCAGACAGGATTTCACGTGTCCCGCCCTACTTGTCGCACACCTAGTTCCACAAGTCTGTTTTCGCATACAGGGCTATCACCTGCTATGGCCGGGCTTTCCATCCCGTTTTGCTAACAGTCCTGCTAAAGAGTGCAAGGCTCTTCCCATTTCGTTCGCCACTACTTTGGGAATCTCGGTTGATTTCTGTTCCTGCAGCTACTTAGATGTTTCAGTTCGCCGCGTTCGCTTCCCACACCTATGAATTCAGTGTGGGATGACCCATACGGGCCGGGTTTCCCCATTCGGACATCTCCGGATCAAAGCTCGTTTGCCAGCTCCCCGAAGCTTTTCGCAGGCTACCGCGTCCTTCATCGCCTGTGATCGCCAAGGCATCCACCACATGCACTTGTTCGCTTGACCCTATAACAAGTGTGTCTCGAAGACACCCTCACTACAGGTTGAGTTCTCGCATTTGTGCCGTATTCCAAGTCATCTTTCGATCACTTTAAAATACATTTGGTTGATACAATCACAACCCGGTATCGCGTTTTGTACTGCAGCGTCTCATCAACGCTCGCGCGACACCTTTACTACATCCCATATTGTTAAAGAACAGCCGATCGTTAGATCGCTTGGCAATGCCAAAGGAAAGCACTCAGCAAGCGCTTTCCTTTGACAACCAACTCCAGGTATCCGTACTCACTCGATCAGAGGTAGTGGTGGAGGATGACGGGATCGAACCGACGACCCCCTGCTTGCAAAGCAGGTGCTCTCCCAGCTGAGCTAATCCCCCTCGGATAACTTGGTGGGTCTGGTAGGACTTGAACCTACGACCCCCGCCTTATCAAGACGGTGCTCTAACCACCTGAGCTACAGACCCTTGGCTGTAACAGCAAACAAACCGATAAGTGTGAACGCTAGGCTTGAGACACAAGCCTCTGGAAAGGAGGTGATCCAGCCGCACCTTCCGATACGGCTACCTTGTTACGACTTCACCCCAGTCATGAACCCTGCCGTGGTAATCGCCCTCCTTGCGGTTAGGCTAACTACTTCTGGCAAAACCCACTCCCATGGTGTGACGGGCGGTGTGTACAAGACCCGGGAACGTATTCACCGCGGCATGCTGATCCGCGATTACTAGCGATTCCAGCTTCACGTAGTCGAGTTGCAGACTACGATCCGGACTACGATGCGTTTTCTGGGATTAGCTCCCCCTCGCGGGTTGGCAACCCTCTGTACGCACCATTGTATGACGTGTGAAGCCCTACCCATAAGGGCCATGAGGACTTGACGTCATCCCCACCTTCCTCCGGTTTGTCACCGGCAGTCTCTCTAGAGTGCTCTTGCGTAGCAACTAGAGACAAGGGTTGCGCTCGTTGCGGGACTTAACCCAACATCTCACGACACGAGCTGACGACAGCCATGCAGCACCTGTGTCCACTTTCCCTTTCGGGCACCTAATGCATCTCTGCTTCGTTAGTGGCATGTCAAGGGTAGGTAAGGTTTTTCGCGTTGCATCGAATTAATCCACATCATCCACCGCTTGTGCGGGTCCCCGTCAATTCCTTTGAGTTTTAATCTTGCGACCGTACTCCCCAGGCGGTCAACTTCACGCGTTAGCTACGTTACTGAAGAAATGAATCCCCAACAACTAGTTGACATCGTTTAGGGCGTGGACTACCAGGGTATCTAATCCTGTTTGCTCCCCACGCTTTCGTGCATGAGCGTCAGTCACGTCCCAGGGGGCTGCCTTCGCCATCGGTATTCCTCCACATCTCTACGCATTTCACTGCTACACGTGGAATTCTACCCCCCTCTGACATACTCTAGCCTGACAGTCACAAGCGCCATTCCCAAGTTGAGCTCGGGGATTTCACGCCTGTCTTATCAAACCGCCTGCGCACGCTTTACGCCCAGTAATTCCGATTAACGCTCGCACCCTACGTATTACCGCGGCTGCTGGCACGTAGTTAGCCGGTGCTTATTCTTCCGGTACCGTCATCGACCCGGGGTATTAGCCCAGGCCATTTCTTTCCGGACAAAAGTGCTTTACAACCCGAAGGCCTTCTTCACACACGCGGCATTGCTGGATCAGGGTTGCCCCCATTGTCCAAAATTCCCCACTGCTGCCTCCCGTAGGAGTCTGGGCCGTGTCTCAGTCCCAGTGTGGCTGATCGTCCTCTCAGACCAGCTACTGATCGTCGCCTTGGTAGGCCTTTACCCCACCAACTAGCTAATCAGACATCGGCCGCTCCTATCGCGCGAGGCCTTACGGTCCCCCGCTTTCACCCTCGGGTCGTATGCGGTATTAGCTAATCTTTCGACTAGTTATCCCCCACGACAGGGCACGTTCCGATGTATTACTCACCCGTTCGCCACTCGCCGCCAGGCCGAAGCCCGCGCTGCCGTTCGACTTGCATGTGTAAGGCATGCCGCCAGCGTTCAATCTGAGCCAGGATCAAACTCTTCAGTTCAATCTCTGTGTGGGTCCGAAGACCCTCGCTCTTTCGAGCGGTCGCTCACTCTCAGAAAACTGACTGACCAGTCCGAAGACCGGTCACGTTTTGCTGTGCGAGCACTGTATAACTTGAAGCATCACTGTCCGTAGACAGCGGCGTCCGCTACCCAGCGCCCACACTTATCGGTTGTTTGTTTGTTAAAGAACTTCGCCACCCGGCTTTGCCGTTCAGCGCGCTGCGTTGTCTGCAGCAGAGAAACGAGATTATGCAGAGCTTTCTTCGTTTCGTCAACCGTTCGCAGCAATCTTTTTTGCTGCCGCCGGCGCTGCAAACCTCGCTGCGCCAGCCTTCCGGCCAACCCCGCAACCCTTGCTGCGCCTGCCTTGCAGTGCCGCGTCGTGTTGCGAGGGGGCGAATAGTAAGCGAGCGCGGCGGGGTTGGCAAGGGGTTTCTCAGAAACGCCTGAAATCGGCACGGATGCGCCTCTTTCGACGCCTGCGACCTGGCGCGCCGGCCTACTTATAGAATGACCGTTCCGGCCCGCGGGGCCGCCCTTTGATGAGATGGGGACGTTCGATGACTATCCAAGCGACATGGAAGCCAAGCCAGGGCAACAGCATCTGCCGGCTGACCAACGGCACCGCCGAGTGGCAAGCCGATCTGGATGCTGCCGCCGGCGGCGACACCCGCTACCCGAACCCGCATGATTTGCTGGACTCGGCGCTGGCGGCCTGCACCACCCTGACCTTGCAGCTGTATGCGAAACGCAAGGGTTACGCGGTGACCGATGTCCAGGTCTCGGTCGGACATGAGGAAGCGAACGGCACCTATACGATGCAACGCGAGGTCAGGGTCAGCGGCGACCTGTCGCCCACTATCCTGGAAGACCTGCTGCGCGTCGCGAATCGGTGCCCGGTGCACAAGACCTTGTCCGGACAGTTCTCGATCCAGACCTCGATGGCATGATCTGGCGCAACACCACACCACGCCATGGTTGCCACCGCAAATGATAATCGTTAGCATTTGACTCTCGGGTTTTGACACCACCTGAGTCAGCAAATGGGTTGGCCGGACACGTCCTCGTGTCCGGCTTTTTTCTTTTGCGTGCGCTTCGCAGTGCGCGGCAGTGTCACGGTCCTGACCACCGGGCCGGATACGTTAACGGTGTCGCCGCCGGATCCGTTGGCGTGCGATCCGGCCCTTTCGCGGTAAGGCTGCGTGTGGTGTGTTGGGTGGCCCACCAAATTGCCTCCGGGAAGCGGGTCAAAACCACGGAGCCGGCTTTCTCTGTCCTGCACCGCCGGCTTACCATGGCAACAAGCAAAAACAATAAAAACGCTTAAATAACGAAGCGAGCGGGGGGATGCCTTGACCAACTTCATTGAAGCCTATTGCGCCCAGATTCGGCTGGCGGGCGCAAGCGGCGTGATCGCGAAACCCGTCGTGGTGGCGCGTGACAGTACCTATGCCATGCACTACGTACCCTGCGAATACCTGAATACGCAGGCGGCGCTGGTGCTGGTCAGCACCACGCCCGGTCATGCCCATGTGCGGCTTGCCGCTGCGGTCACCGAGGAGCTGCTGCGCAGCCATGCGCCGGGCCGCGTGGTCCAGCGCGAAAACAAGCGGCGCGTCGAGCTGGGCGGCAAGCTGGTGCGGCCCAACCTGATCCGCATGCTCGACCACTTCCGCGTGCCCGAGCTGGTCGGACTGCCACATGCCGCCGCGCTGTGGAACGACGGTTTCGAGCGTCTGCAGCCGCTTGCGCTGTTGCCGCATGCGACCACACGGCGCGGGCTGGCGTTCGACGGGCCGCTGGAAGAGCTTCTGGACGCGCCGATGCTGCGCGACGTTTTCGAGACCCAGTTCCTTGGAGCCGTGCGGCAGCTGCGCACCGACGCGCTGTACATCGCACTAGGCCGCACCGCCTGGGCCGGGCTGCAGCACGCGGTCACGCGCCGGCTGCTGGCCCGCCGGCAGTTGCTGGGCATGATGCCGGTGCCTGCGCGCGCGGGCAGCATGGTGCGCTACTTCCTGCGAGAGATCGCCGCCAGCGCCCTGTCGGCCAAAGATCCGGTTCGGCATCGCGTGGACTGGCTCGATGCGGCCCACGCCGAACTGGAATCCAATGTCCGGAAACTGCGCGCCTCCGTCCGGCCGGAGCCGCATCCCGCCTACCTGATCGCGTAAGCGGACGCTCGCCTTCACTACTGTGATGCATAGACCCCACGAAGGTGGGGTCTTGAGCCGGCGCTTTGCGTCGATAACGTCTCTTGAGGAAATTGACACTCCTCGCATTCCCGATTTGCGGCCCCCCGTGGGCCGCGATTTTTTTGGGCGCGCGGTATGGCAACGGTCGAAAGACTAAGCCGGGGCGGGATGCTGTCCGAGGCTCCATCGCAGCGCATCCGCAACCGCGGCCATCAGTGCGGCATCGTCCCGCGCGGCGTGTCCGCCAGCAACAAGCGCCTCGCGCACGCTGACGACCTTGTCCGCGTCATAACGCCGTTCGCTGCCGATGGCGGCCTCGAAGGCATTGGCGCGTGCATTGATCTGCCCGGGGTCGGCGCTGACCAGCAGCACCGCATGGGCGAGCACCAGGTGGCGCTGGCCGTCGGCCGCCTGCATGGCCGCTGGCGCACGCCGCCAGTACTGGGCCGTGCCGGCGATCTTGCGGGCGGCTTCGGGCGGGCCCCAGGCGAGGTTGTAGCGGCCATCGCAGAAGGAGCCGGCCACCGCCTGCCAGTGGGTCTCGATGCCGAGCTTGCGCAGCGCACCGCCGATCACCGCGCACAGGTGCAGGTAGACCGCGTCGCTGAGCGCCCCTGGCGGCTGCCCGACGGGGTAGGCCAGGCTCAGGTTGAGGATGCCGGGCCCCTGCGGAACCAGGCCGCCGCCGGACATGCGCAGGAACACCGGACAGCCCTGCCGGGCAAAGTCGGCGCGCGCGCCCTCCAGCGCCGCGTGGCGCAGGTAGGTGCGCGGCACCACCAGCGACAGCGGTGCCTCCCACAACTGCGCCACGTGCCGGCCCTGGGCAGCGAGTTCGAGCAGCGCCAGCTCCTCCTGCAGCGGGTCGGTGCCGGCGTGGTCGGCGGCTATGGTTTCGACAAAACCAAACGGCATCGGGTGGCACCTGCCCGGGTATGGCAATGCGCCGAGTCTAGCAACACTAGGCATTGAGCGCATCGAAGTAAGCCAGCGCCTTGGCGGCATACATCGCGCCGGGGCCGCCACCCATCTCGATATTGACGGCCAGCACTTCGGCCAGTTGCTCGCGGCTCGCGCGATGGCGCAGTGCCTGGCTGGTGTGGAACAGCACGCAGTCGTCGCAGCCCTTCTGCACGGCCAGCGCGACCGCCACCAGTTCCTTGATTTCGACAGGCAGGCTGCCCTGCTGCGTGGCGGCTTTCATCACGCCCTGGAAGGCGCTCATGGTGGCGGGCTGGGCCTGGCCGAGCGCGCCGAATTGCTTGTTGATCTCCGCCAGGCGGGTTTTCAGGTCTGTGCTCATAGGGAAGTGTCCTGTGGTAAATCGGCCAAAACAGCCTGAGCCGCGCGGACGGCGCAAGGCGGCGCCGTCCGCCGGCGGCATCAGCCGGCCAGGTGGGTCTTCAGCAAGGCATTGAAGTCATTGGCCTTCTCCATCTGGCTCATATGGCCTGCGTCAGGAAAGACCTTGACGGTGGCACCCGGCGGCGCGGCTTCGGCATGGTCGGCGGGAATGATGCGGTCCTGGCCGCCCCACACTACCAGCACCCGCTTGCCGCTGTCGGCCAGGCGCTGGCCCGGTTGCTCGCTCTGCCGGCCGCCGGCGAACAGGCCCTGGCCCAGCGCCGTCAGTGCCTCAGGCACGCCGTCGAGGCGCTTGTAGCGCAGCAGGTCGTCCAGCATCTGCCGGCTCACCAGCCCCGGGTCGGCGAACAGCAGTTCGACCACGGGCTTGAGTTCCCGCCGCGACTGCGCGCTGACGAAGCCATCGGTATAGGCACTGTTGACGGCCTCGCCAAAGCCCGCCGGCGACACCAGCGCCACCGACAGCACCCGCTGCGGCGCATCCACGGCCAGCTGCGCGGCCACGCCGCCGCCCATCGAATGGCCGACCACGTGCGCCGCATCGATGCCGGTCTGGTCCATGAAGCGCGCTACAAAGCCGGCCATCTGCGCCAGCGTCGTGCCCGCGAGCCGCGGCGACGACTGTCCGTGGCCGGGCAGGTCGAGCGCCACCACCGTGTACGCGTCGGCCAGGGGGTCGAGGTTGAACAGCCAGTTGTCCAGGTCTCCGCCAAATCCGTGGATGAAGAGCACGGTCTGGGCGCCGTCGCCCTTGCGGGCATAGCGGACCCGGATGCCATCGACCTCGGCAAACTGGTAGGCGTTGGCGGCATCCTCGTCGCCGCCGTCGTCGGCCGGCGTTTCATAAGCCGCCACGTAGTCATCGATCTGCGCATCGCTCACCTCCGCTGGGGCCAGCACGCCAAGCAGCGCCTTCACCGGCAGCACGTCGCCGGCCTGCGCCACCTTGCGGCGCAGCGTGCCCGCGTCGGGCGCCTCCACCGCATTGGCGATCTTGTCGGTTTCCACGTCGAGGATCGGCATGCCCACGGTGATCTCGGTGCCTTCGTCGACCAGCCAGGCATTGACGGTGCCTTCCTTCATCGACAGGCCCCACTTGGGCATCACGATCGGGGTAATTGCAGGCGTGGCCATCAGTGCTTGCCTCCCTTCACGGTCTTGCGCGCGGCATTGGCGATCTGTGCCGCGCTGGGGATATACAGGTCTTCCAGCGTGGGCGAGAACGGCACCGGCGTATGCGGCGGGCACACCATCTCGATGCCGGCCTTGAGCGCGCCGAAGGCCTGCTGCGCGACCTGCCCGGAGATATCGGTGGCGATATTGCAGCGCGGGCTGGCCTCATCGACCACCACCAGGCGGCCGGTGTTCTCGACCGACTCCAGCACCGTGTCGATGTCCAGCGGCGAGAGCGTGCGCAGGTCGACGATCTCGGCCTCGATCCCCTCCTTCGCCAGCGTTGCCGCCGCTTCCAGCGCGCGATGCACCATCAGCCCGTAGGTGACGATCGACACGTCCTTGCCGTCGCGCACGATATTGGCCTCGCCGAACGGGATGGCATAGGCGCCTTCCGGGACGTCGCCTTCCAGGCCGTAGAGATTCTTGTGCTCGCAGAAGATGACCGGATCGTTGTCGCGGATCGCCTGGATCAGCAGGCCCTTGGTGTCGTACGGCGTGGACGGGCACACCACCTTCAGCCCGGGGATATGCGTGAACAGCGGCGTCAGCATCTGGCTGTGCTGCGCGGCGGCGCGGAAGCCCGCGCCGACCATGGCGCGGATCACCACCGGGGTCTCGGCCTTGCCGCCGAACATGTAGCGGAACTTGGCGGCCTGGTTGAAGATCTGGTCGAAGCAAACGCCCATGAAGTCGATGAACATCAGTTCCGCGATCGGGCGCATGCCGCACGCCGCGGCGCCGATGGCGGCGCCCACGTAAGCAGATTCGGACAGCGGCGTGTCCAGCAGCCGGTCGCCGTGCTTGGCATAGAGGCCCTTGGTCACGCCCAGCACGCCGCCCCAGGCGTCTTTCTCGCCGTCCGCGCCGGCGCCGCCGACGATGTCCTCGCCCAGCATGATGACGCTGGGGTCGCGGGTCATTTCCTGGTCGATCGCCTCGTTGATCGCCAGCTTGATGCTCAGTTTGCGAGCCATGTCTGTCTCCTGTGTATGAATTGCGCGCGGCGGATCAGTAGCTGACGTAGACGTCGGTCAGCAGGTCTTCAGGGCCCGGCTGCGGCGCCGCCTTGGCTTCCTGCACGGCGTGCTCGATCAGCGCGGCGACTTCGCGGTCGATCGCGTCGAGTTCTTCACGTGCAACCACGCCTGCCTGCGTCACGGTGCGGCCGAACAGCTTCAGGCAATCCTTGTTGGCGCGGATATCGTCGAGCTCACCGGCGGCGCGGTAGGTCTGCGCATCGCCTTCGAAGTGGCCGTAGAAGCGGACCATCTTGCATTCGAGCAGCGACGGCCCGCCGCCTTCGCGCGCGCGGCGGATGACTTCGCCGGCGGCTTCGTGGACCGCGAAGAAATCGGTGCCGTCCACGGTCACGCCCGGAATGCCGAAGCCCGCGGCGCGATCGACATAGCTGTCGACCGCGGTGCCGTAGTCGCGCGAGGTCGATTCGGCGTAGCCGTTGTTCTCGATCACGAAGATCACCGGCAGGTTCCACACCGCGGCCAGGTTCAGGCTTTCGAGGAAGGTGCCCTGGTTGGAGGCGCCATCGCCGCAGAAGGTGATGCCGACCTCGCCCTTGCCGCGGAACTTGGCTGCCAGCGCGGCGCCGCAGATCAGCGGCGCGCCCGCGCCGAGGATGCCGTTGGCGCCCATCATGCCCTTGGACAGGTCGGCGATATGCATCGAGCCGCCCTTGCCGTTGCACGAACCGCCCTTCTTGCCGTAGATCTCCTTCATCATCGCCACCGGGTCGACGCCCTTGGCAATGCAGTGGCCATGGCCGCGGTGCGTGCTGGCGATACGATCGCCGTCGTGCAGGTGGTGCAGGATGCCGACGCCCGCGGCTTCTTCGCCCGCGTACAGGTGGACGAAGCCCGGGATGTCGCCGCGCGCGAAGTCCACGTGCAGGCGCTCCTCGAAATCGCGGATGGTGCGCATTTTCCGGTACACCGTCAGCAGCGTCTCTTTGTCGAGCGGCAGCGCGGCAGTATCTTGCGAAGCTCTGGCTGTCATGTCTGTCTCCTTCGTTTTCAGGTGTTGCACTTCAAGAAAGCGGGGGATGCGCGGCGGGCGTGTTCACGCCAGGGCGTGCTGCGGCACGCTGCGCATCAGGTGGTGGCGCGCCGCGTGGCGCATGCAGGCGGCGACGTCGATGCTGCGGAAGGCGTGGTCGTGCAGCGTGACGGTGACTTCGTCGTCGGGGCCGAAGGTCAGCTCGCGTTCGCCATCCAGCGCGACCACGCCACTGCGCTGGCGCACGCGATGCGGACGGCCGTGCGCGAGCCGCTGCCAGCCGGCAATCGGCACGGTGCACATCAGGCCCGGCGCGATCGGCGCGCGCAGGTCGAACTCGCCCGCGCCCGGCGCGGCCAGTTCGATCGCCAGGCCGCCGGCTTCGCGCCGCCCCACCGGCTCGAGCAAGCCGGCGATCGACGACAGCCCGATCGCCTCCGGGTCGGCAAAGGACACGTAGACCGCGGCCAGCGTTTCGGTCTTCCACAGTGCGCGCGCGCCGATGAAGTGTTCGTGCGAGATCACCGCATCGACCAGCGCGATGTCGCGGCGGAAATTGCCATTGCCGTCGCGGATAACGATGTCCAGGCGCTTGTTCGACGCCAGCGCCTGGCTGGCGGGAATGCGGCCGGTGGCATAGAGGCCGGTGGCGAGCCCGGTGACGGTGGGTTCGCGCATCTCGGGGTAGGCGTTGTTGGTGCCGGTCGACAGTCCCGCGATCGGCACCGCGCCGCACTCGCGCACCACGGCGCGGTGGGTGCCGTCGCCGCCCAGCACGATGATGGCGGCCACGCCGGCATCGGCCATGCAGCGCGCGGCATGCAGCGTGTCGTCGACGCGCGAGGCCACCGGCATGTCCAGATACGCGACCTCGGGCAAGCTCGAATCCGGTCCCTGGCGGTGCGCCAGGTGCCGCGCCAGCATGACGCGCAGGCCCTCGCGGTCGGGCATCATCAGCACGCGCCGCACCCCGCAGGCTGACAGCGCGGCCAGCAGGCGCAGCACGATATTGACGCGGTCGGACAGCTGCAGGCTGTTGGCGTTGGCGATCACGCGGCGGATGTCGCGCGCCGAAACCGGATTGGCGATGATGCCGACCAGCGGCGCATCGGCGGACCTTGGCTGCCCCATTGCCTGTCTCCTGTGTTGTGGTTGTCGTGACAGGCGTATTTGCAATGGCTGTGCCAGTGGCCGGAGGGCACCGCGACGGCGGAAAACGCGCGTTGCGAGGCGCGGGCTTCAGGGATAACCCGCAAAAACCGGTCGCGCTTCGGCCCAGGGAACGGACTGAACCGCCGCCATGGCGAGACAGGTGTCACAGTACAGGTGTACGGACTGGACAACCGTATCGCTGCTGTGCCCGGCCGGCCGGGCCGACCGCACCGATGACTTGCGGGAATACCTCGATCGCCAATATTCAATGGTGCGGGGCGGCCGCCTGCGCCAGACTTTCGTCCTCGCGATGACGAGTTCGCCGCCCCCCCGGCGAAGACGACGAGGAGACGAAATGGATACCCGCTGGATCGCGGTACTGGTGGAAAAATTCGGCCACAGCTTCAGTGGCTATGACCTGCACAGCGGCGAGCGCCGCTTTTCCGTCGCGCTGCCGGAATACCCCCACGAATTCGCCGTCGACCGAGACCGGCTGCTTGGCTATGTCGGCCACTACGGCGTACAGACCTTTGCGCATCCGGGCGATGGCGGCGCCGCGGTGATCGCCGTCGACCTGGCCCGCGGCGAGCGCCATGGCGTCCTGGACTGCGCGCCCTGGCACCGCATCCACGGCGTGCAGGTCGATGCGCAGGGCCGCGTCTATGCGCTGAGCGAGCGCGACAACATGCTGCTGGTGTTCGAAGCGCCATCGGTGCGGCGGACCCCGGATCGCGCGGTGCCGTCAGGCGGCGTCAAGAGCCACTTGTTCGTGCTGTCGCGCGACGGCCAGCGCGCCTACGTCACCAGCCTGCTGTCGCACACCGTGACGCTGGTCCATCCCCACGATGGCACGCGCGCGCCGGTGGCTGCGCACGCCGGCCTGCGGCCGGAAGGCTGCTGCCTGAGTCCCGACGAATCGATGCTCTATGTCGCCAGCCGCGACGAGCACCGGATCACGCGGCTGGATGCCCACACCCTCGCAGAATTGGGTACGGCCGCTACCGGCGAGGACCCGACCCGGCTTTACTGGTCGCCCTGCAAGCGGCTGATCGCACTCAACTATGGCGAGCGCAGCCTGCGCTTGTTCGACCCGCACACGCTGGTGGAGCTGGCGCGGGTCGATACCGGCGCGAAACCCATCGCGCTGGCCTTTCATCCGGCTGACCCGGACCGTGCCTGGCTGGCCCTGAACGACGACAGCGTCAGCGTGCTGGATCTGCGCACGCTGGCCTTGCGCCATGCCTTTGCCACGGGCAAGGAGCCGGACGGGCTGGCCATCCTGGCGCTGCCGCAACCATAACGCGGGCACCGTAACACCGGACACACCACCGCAGCCCCGGCGCCCTGGCCGGTCGCGACCCTCGGAGGAGACCATGACCATTTCCCGGCAAGCGGGCGGCGCCCGCGCGCCCGCCCTCGATGCGCCCGCCGCCATCCCGGCCCAGCGCTGGTGGCGCGTGATCCCGCCCATCCTGATGGTGTGCATCGTGTCCTATATGGACCGCGTCAATATCGCCTTCGCCATGCCCGGCGGCATGAGCGAGGCGCTCGGCATCAGCGCCGGCATGGCGGGCCTGGCCGGCGGCATCTTCTTTGCCGGCTACCTGTTCCTGCAGATTCCCGGCGGCAAGCTGGCAGTACGCGGCAGCGGCCGCAGGTTTATCGCCTGGTCGATGCTGGCGTGGGCGGTGCTGTCGGTGCTGACCGGGCTGGTGCGCAACGAGACCGAACTGCTGATCCTGCGCTTTGCGCTGGGCGTGGCCGAGGGCGGCATGCTGCCGGTGGTGCTGACCATGGTCGGCAACTGGTTTCCCGATCACGAGCGCGGCCGCGCCAATGCGCTGGTGATCCTGTTCGTGCCGATCGCGGGCATGATTACCGCGCCGCTGTCGGGGCTGGTCATCGCCGCGCTCGACTGGCGCTGGCTGTTTATCATCGAAGGCCTGGTTTCGGCGCTGTGCCTGGGCGTCTGGTGGCTGCTGGCCTGCGACCGTCCGCAGGAAGCCCGCTGGATCAGCACGGCCGAACGCAACTATGTGCTGGGCCGCCTGCATGCGGAGCAACGGCACGCCCCGCCGGCGAGCGAGCCGGCCACGCGCACGGTGCTGGCGCGGCTGCTGCGCGATGCCGTGATCTGGCGCCTGATTGCCCTGAATTTCCTGTACCAGATGGGCGTCTACGGCTACACCCTGTGGCTGCCGACCATCCTCAAGAACCTGACCCAGGGTGGCATGGGGCAGGTCGGCCTGTTGGCCATGGTGCCCTACGTGGGCACCATGGCCGGCATTCTGCTGGTGTCGGCGTGGTCGGATCGCAGCGGGCGCCGCCGCGCCTTTGTGATGTGGCCGCTGCTGGCCTTTGCCGCCTGCCTGGCCGGATCGGTCTGGTTCCATGCCAACACCTGGCTGGCCTATGCGCTGCTGGTGGGCTGCGGGGTCTGCCTGCAAGCGGCTGCAGGCGTGTTCTGGACCTTGCCGCCACGGCTGCTGGCGGCCGACGAAGCTGGCGTGGCGCGCGGCCTGATCAATGCGCTCGGCAATCTCGGCGGGTTCTGCGGGCCGTATGCGGTGGGGCTGCTGATCCAGCATGTCGATGCCGGTGCCGGCGTCTACCTGCTGGCAGGCGCGCTGATGCTGGCCGCAGCGCTGGCGGCAACGTTGCCGGAGCGCTGCCGATGACGCGCGGCCTTGCGTCCGACGGCGGGCCGCTGGCCATCGTCGACGCCCATCACCACCTGTGGCGGCTCGATCGCGGCCATTATCCCTGGCTGCAGGACGCCTACCAGCCGGCCAGGTTTTTCCTGGGCGACTACCAGGCGCTGCGGCGGGACTACCTGGCGACGCAATACCGGCGCGATACGCAAGACCACGGCGCGGGCCGCGTCACGGTGCTTGCCACCGTCCATGTCGAAGCCGAGCGTGACCGCGGCGAGGCCGTCGCCGAAACCGCGTGGCTGCACGAGCCTGGCTTGCCGCGGGGCATGGCCGCCGCCGTGGTGGCCTACGCGCCGTTCGGCACGCCCGGCTGCGCCGCCCTGCTGGCGCGCCAGGCGAGGTTCGCGCGGGTGCGCGGCATCCGCTGCAAGCCGTTGGTCGCGGAGCGGCCGGGTACCTCGGTGGCCGGCAAGGCTGGCTCGATGCAGGACCAGGCCTGGCTGGATGACCTGGCACGCCTGCCGCGGCACGGGTTGTCATGGGATCTGCGGGTACCGTTCTGGCACCTTGGCGAGGCGGCGCAGGTGGCCGCCGCCCTGCCCGATCTGCGGATTGCGCTGAACCACGCCGGCCTGCCGCTGGACCGCTCCGATGCCGGCCTGGCGCATTGGCGCCGCGGCATGGAGGCGCTCGCCGCCTGCCCCAACGTGATGGTAAAGCTTTCCGAGTTCGGGCTGCCCGGCGGCCGCTGGGACGCGCCGGGTAATCTTCGCATCGTGCGCGAGACGCTGGCCATCTTCGGCCATGAGCGCGCGATGTTCGGCAGCAATCTCCCGGTCGCGTCGCTGAGCGCAGGCTTCGGCACGGTGCTGGGCACAGTCTGCAAGGCCTTGCCGGATCCCACCGCGCGGGCCCTTGTGCTAGTGGAAAATGCCGTGCGTTTCTACCGCATTGCGCGTGCAGACATGGCGCAACTTCCCGTTTGCGTATAGGCCGCTTCGGATCCAGCTGAGCCAGCGGCCGCGCCGGCCGCGTGCGTGCTATAAGGGCGTGACGCCTCGCACACCGCCATGTCCGACCCCCTGAACCTGTTGTCCAGCGCCGCCACGCTGCGCAAGCGCCTGCAGATGCGGCACCTGCGCCTGGTGCTGGCGCTGGCCGGGCATGGCACGCTGCGCGGTGCCGCCGCCGAGATGGCGCTGACCCAGCCGGCGGCCACCAAGGCGCTGCAGGAACTGGAAGACACCGTGGGCGCGCTGCTGTTTACGCGCCACGCCCGCGGCATTGCGCCGACGCTGTTCGGCGAAGCGCTGATCCGCTACGCGCGCGTGGTGCTGTCCGACCTCGATGCGCTGCGCGACGAGTTTGCCGCGATCGCCATGGGCGAGATCGGCAGGGTGCGGATCGGCGCCATCCTCGCTCCGGTGCCCGACCTGCTGGCCGGCGCCATCAACGGGCTGAAGGCGCGCTATCCGCAATTGCTGATCTCGCTGCAGGTGGATACCAGCGACGTGCTGGTGCAGGCGCTGCGCCAGGATGGCCTCGACGTGGTGTTGGGCCGCATCCCCGCGGACGCGCTGGCGCAAGACCTGGCCTTCGAGCCGCTGTGCGAGGAGCCCTTGTCGATCGTGGCCGGCACGGCCCACCCGCAGGCCGGCAAGCGCGCCGTGCGGCTGGCGGCGCTGGCGCGCTGTCCATGGATCATCCAGCCCGCTGCCAGCCCGATGCGGCAGATCATCGACCAGGCGTTCCGCGACGCGCGCGTGCCGCCCCCGGACGATGTCATTGAAACCTCATCGATCATGGCAACGCTGCCATTGCTGGCCGGTAGCGAGCGGGTGGCGGTCGTGCCCGAGGCGATCGCGCGCTACTTTGCCGCGCTGGGCGCGCTGGCGATCCTGCCCGTGCCGCTACGGGGCCGGCTGGTGCCCTATGGCCTGGTCACGCGCAAGCGCAGGGCGTCCACGCCAGGCATGCGGCTGCTTGCCGACGCGCTGCGCGCAGCCTGCGCGTGCAGCCAGCCCGGCACTGGCACTACGACTTCGCCTCGCCGTCGCGCCGGTTAGGCGACTGGATGCCGTAGCGCTCCATGCGCCGGTACAGCGTCATGCGGCTGATGCCGATCTGGCGCGCGACCGCGCTCAGGTTCCAGCCCGATGCGCGCAGGTACTGCATCAGCAGCATCCCTTCGGGGGGCAGCTGGTGCGGGTCGAACGGTGCGGCCGAGTCACGGTCAGCGGCGCGGTCGGTGGCGCGGCCGGTGGCGCAGTCCACCGGTGCCGGCTCGGCCGCCACGGCAGCCGGTACGGCGGCGCCGGCCACCGCTTCGGGCAGGTCGTGCACGTCGATGTAGCCGCCGCTGCAGACCGCGCGCGCGTATTCCAGCACGTTGCGCAGCTCGCGCAGGTTGCCCGGCCAGCGGTGGCGGCGCAGCCGCTCGCTCGCGGCCGGCGACAGTGTCACCGGCTCGCCCGCGCCTTCCTGCAGCAGCTTGTGCACCAGCCAGTCCAGGTCGGTGCGGGCACGCAGCGGCGGCAGTTCAAAGCGCGCGCCGTTCAGGCGGTAGTACAGGTCCTCGCGGAAGCGGCCTTCGGCCACCAGCTGCTCCAGGCGATGGTGCGTGGCCGAGATCACGCGCAGCCGCACCGGCACCGGGCGCGCGGCGCCCACCGGCAGCACCTCGCCCTCGGCCAGCACGCGCAGCAGCCGCGACTGCAGTTCGCGCGGCATGTCGCCGATCTCGTCCAGGAACAGCGTGCCGCCGTCGGCCTCCTGGATCAGCCCGCGCTTGCCGCGCGAGCCGGCGCCGGAGAAGCTGTTGGGCAGGTGGCCGAACAGCTCGCTCTCGATCAGCGTCTCGGGAATCGCCGCGCAGTTCACCGCGACAAAGGGCCCGGCGCGGCGCGCGCTGGCCTGGTGCAGCGCCTTGGCGAAGAACTCCTTGCCGCTGCCGGTTTCGCCGTGGATCAGCAGGTGGATCGGGGAATCGACCAGGCGCGCGGCGCGCTCCAGTTGCTGCGCCAGCGCGGCGTCGCCGCCGCTGAGCGCCGCCAGCGGCGCCGGCATCGCCACCTGCGCGGGCGCCGCGGGCGCCTGCCAGCCCAGCGCGGGCGGCATCACGCTCAGGTACAGCAGACCGCCGCTGCGGTTGAGCGCGACCAGGCGCTGCTCGCTGGGGCGCGAGTAGACATAGCGGCCGAGGTCTTCCAGGCGCGCAGCGAACAAGGCCTCGAACGGCTGCCCGAGCACGGTGGCGCCCGGCATGCCGCCCAGTTCGGTCTCCAGCATCAGCCGGGCACGATGGTTGTGGCCGACGATGCGGCCGGCATCGTCGAGCGCCAGCAGGTATTCCGGGTTGACGTCGACGAACTCGGGCGCAACGTTGAGCTTCAGGATCCAGTCGCGCCGGTGCGCGCGCAGGAAGTTGGCGTTCTCGATATGCGCGGCGTAGATGCGCACCATCTGCAGCGCCAGGCCCTGGCTGTCCTTGGCCTGCGGCGACACCAGCGCGGAGATGTCGAGGATCGCGTGCAGCTTGCCGTGCGTGTCGAACAGCGGCGCCGCGGTACACGTCAGCGGGATGTGGGTCGCGTCGAAGTGGTCGGCCTGGTGCACGGTCAGCGCCTGCCCGGTGACCAGCGCGGTGCCCACCGCGCAGGTGCCGGCGCCGCTCTCGCTCCATTCCGCGCCGAGGTAGAGGCCGGCGTGCCGCAGCGCGGCATCGCTGTGGGTGTCGCCGATATAGTCGACCGTGACGCCCTGCGCATCGGTCAGCAGCACCACGTAGCCCAGCGCCGCCACCTGGGCGTGCAGGCTCTGCAGCCCGTGGCGCGCGATGCGGGCGAAGTCGTCGATGCGTTCCTGGTGTTCGCGCAGGCGCGTCTGCGGCAGGATGCGCGCCTCCTGCATGCGCGAGGGATCGAGCCCGTACTGGTGCACGCAGCGCCGCCATGAGTTCTGGATGATGGCGTCATGGGCGATGCGGTCCGCGAGCAAGGCTGGCGGGGATAGGTAGGCGGTGGCCTGGACCACCGTCTCGATGTGCTCGCGTTGCCGCAGGTCCATCGCTGTCTCCTGTCGTCGCTGCCGTCGGGCCCGGGAGCTTGCCTGGGGGCGGTGGACGGGCGGACTATGCGGGCGCGTGCCTGGGTGGCCACGCCTCTGTCTGGTGTCGGCCTTCTAATGTATCCGAGCGCCTCGGCGCTGTGCAAACCGGAACCGGCAGGAAATGAAAGACGGCGGCCGGCGCGCGCCGCAAGTGCGGCGTGCGTCATACCGGATCCGGCTCAGAGCGCGGCGCTGGCCGTGAGGCTGCGCGCGGCAGCGGCGGCGATCTCGAAGGAGCGCAGCCGCGCCTGGTGGTCGAAGATCTGGCCGGTGATCATCAGCTCGTCCGGGCGCAGGTCATCGACAAAGCGCTGCATGCCGGCGAGCACGGCCTCCTGGTCGCCCACCACCGAGCAAGCCAGCGAGCGCCGGATATGGTCGGCCTCGCTCTCGTTCCAGAGCGCTTCGATATCGTCGACCGGCGGGCGCAGCTGACCCGGCGTGCCGCGCACCAGCGCCAGGAACTGCTGCTGCAGCGAGCTGAACAGCCGGCGCGCCTGGTCCCCGCTATCGGCCGCGAACACATTGAGGCCGAGCATCACGTAGGGCCGGTCCAGCGTTTCCGACGGGCGGAAGGTGCGCCGGTACAGGTCCAGCGCCTGGCGCATGAAGCCCGGCGCAAAGTGCGAGGCAAAGGCGAACGGCAGTCCCATCGCCGCGGCCAGCTGCGCGCTGAACAGGCTCGATCCCAGCAGCCAGATCGGCACCTTCAGGCCCGCGCCCGGCACCGCGCGCAGGCGCTGGCCGGGGCGCACGTCGTCGAAATACGCCTGCAGCTCTTCCACGTCCTGCGGGAAGGTGTCGGCGCTGTCGCTGACGAGGTGGCGGCGCAGCGCGCGCGCCGTGGCCTGGTCGGTGCCGGGCGCGCGGCCCAGGCCCAGGTCGATGCGGCCCGGATAGAGCGAGGCCAGCGTGCCGAACTGCTCGGCGATCACCAGCGGCGAATGGTTGGGCAGCATCACGCCGCCCGAGCCCACGCGGATGCGCTGCGTGCCGTTGGCGACATAGCCGATCAGCACCGCGGTGGCGGCGCTGGCGATGCCGGGCATGTTGTGGTGCTCGGCCAGCCAGTAGCGGTGGTAGCCCAGCTGCTCGGCATGGCGCGCCAGGTCCAGCGAGTTGCGCATGGCCTGGCCGGCATCGCTGCCTTGCGGGATCGGGGCCAGGTCCAGCACCGAATAGGCGATGCCGTTGCCGGCGGGGAGAGAGTCGCGATTCATGTCGTGGTCGGGCGGGTGGCGCACGCCACATGTGCGCCGCCCGCTGCAATGCGGATGGTTCGCTATGGTAGTGAGCCTGCGCCGATCGTGCTGGCGACCGAATCGCGGCCCTGCGGGCGGCGTGGGTATCGCCGGGCGCGGCTGCGCCGCAGCGGGCGCGAGGATTGAGCCGCGCGCCGCTTGCCCTTACCATTCAGCCCGATGCGAAGGAACGATCGATGACTCTCAAGACACTGGACGGCGCGCTGGCCCTGCTGACCCACTTCACCGTGCGCCAGCCCACCTGGGGCGTGCGCGAGCTGGCCAAGCACAGCGGCGTGCATTACGCCGTGGTGCACCGCGTGCTGGCGACCTTCGCCGCCAATGGCTTCCTGGTGCAGGACGCGGCCACCGGCAAGTATTCGCTGGGGCTGCGGCTGTTCGAGCTGGGGCAGGTGGTGCGCAAGAGCTTCTCGCCCGATGAGATCGTGCGCCCGGTATTGGAGAAGCTGGCCGCGCAGAGCGGCGAGACCGTGTTCCTGTCGTGGCTCGACGGCCATGAAGGCCTGTGCGTGGGGCTGGTGCACAGCCAGCACCAGCTGCGCTTCTCGATCGAGCTGGGCGAGCGCTTCCCGCTCTATGCCGGCGCGCACGCCAAGGCCATGCTGGCGTTCCAGGACGAGGCCTTCCGCGACGAGGTCTACCGCCAGGGCGTGGCGCGCATGGGCCCGCATACCACGCTGGAGCGCGATCGCATCGAACAGCAGCTGGCCGAAGTGCGCGAGCGCGGCTGGGCGCATACGCGCGAAGAAGCCGCCGCCAGTGTCGCGGGGCTGGCCTTGCCGCTGTGGTCGCGCGACCGCAGCGCGGTGGTGGGCTCGGTCGCCATCGCCGGTCCGCAGCAGCGGCTGGACGACGCCGCCGTGCCGCGGCTGCTGGAGGCGCTGCGCGACGCCAGCGGCCGGCTGGAAGACGTGATCGGCTTCGTGCGCTGAGGCCCGTTCAGCGCGCGCTCACGCCAGCAGCGCCTTGCCCACTTCGCCGCCCAGCACGCGCCGGCCGAGCGCATGCCCGAGCGTCCGGTAGCTTTCCCATTGCGCCTCATCGAAGAACTGGTCGCCGGTGCCTTCCTGCGGAAAGGCCGGATGCGTGGCGCCATAGTGCCGCACGTCAGCCGGCGCCCATGACACCAGCCGCGGCTTGATCAGCACGATGCGGCAGACCCGCGCGCGCGGCGCCGCGCAGGCCGGATCGGTGCGGTACACGTCGAGCAGCAGCGCGCATTTGTCCGCGCCAGTGCCGCTGGCCGCCTGACCCGGCACGAAATCGTCCGGCACGCCGAAGACGCGGCCCAGCACCGGATGCGTGGCGGCTTCGGTATCGACGACGATCTCCAGGCCGTGGTCGATGCGCGCGAGGCGGATCAGGTTGGCGAGGTCGCCGAAGCGATAGTCGGGATCGGCCCCGCAGTCGCACAGCACGATCAGCGCGACATCCCGGCCCGGACGCAGCAGCTCGTAGACACCGGTGTTGTCGAAATGGCCGCCATCCGACAGGTACTGCCAGCCGCGCCGCGTGCCATGGAAGCGGGCGCTCAGCTCGCAGCCAAGGTAGTACTGGGTGCGGAAGATGCCGGCGGCCAGCCACGGATGCGTGGCGCGTTCGGGATGGCGCCAGCGAACGCCGTCGCGCCCGCCCCGGCGCGCATACCTTGCCGGAAACGACGGCCACCACGTACCCAGCCGCAGATTGGCCAGCCCCAGCAGCAGCGATGTGCCGAGCGTGGTGGCACGGCCCAGACCGGTGGAAACCGCCGCGCCCGAGATCGCGATCCAGTCGCCCACCGTGAGGGATTGCGCCAGCTTGCCCGACGAAGGCCATGACACATCCGGGCAGCACTGCCAGCCATCGACGGTAAAGCGCGCATAGGCGTCCGGCGCGAGCGCGCTTGCCGCGCCTGGCTGCGGCAGGCCGGCACCCGGTGCCAGGCACAGCGGCTTGCCCTTGCGGTCGCGCTGCACCAGCTGCTCGGCCGGGTCGACGGTCAGGTTCAGCGTCACGTTGATCAGGTGCAGCGGCGCCAGCACGTGCGGATCGTAGTAGGCGTTGAGGCTGAGCTGGTCGCCGGGCACGGGCTCGGCCACGCTGAAGCGCGCGCGCCGGCGCCGGTCCGCCACCGGATCGGGATCCGGCGCGGCAAAGCGCTCGCCGTTGGACGCGCCCAGGTAGGCGCGCGTGAGGCGCGCCGCGTAGAAGGGCTGCAGCGTGGACAGGTTCAGGAAGCCGGTAAAGCGGCCGGCGACCAGCGCCAGCACCAGCGCCACGACCGTCAGCGTGGCCAGCGCGGGCCCGGTGTAGGCGGTGCCATAGACCAGCCAGTCGACCGGCTCGCGGCCATTCCAGCGCACCCACAGCACCAGCCAAGACCACAGCACGTACAGCAGCAGCGCCAGCACCGCCGCGGCTGCCCCGGCCAGCAGCGAGACCGGCAGCCGTTCCCACAGTGCCCGCCAGGCGGTCCCGGCGCTGCCCTTGCGGCCTTCGTCGAGCCAGCGCGCGCCGTAGCGCACCAGCCAGACCAGCACGCCCAGTGCGCTGGCGGGCAGCGCCACGCCCCACGGGTGGCCGGCGGCGTGGGCATATAGATAGGTGGTGCGCGCGACGGTATCGGCCACGCCCAATGCCGCCAGCCACAACGTCAGCGTGACCGCGGTACGCAACGCTCGCGTGGCGCGCACGCGATAGCCGGATACGGTGCGCGGCTCGCCCTGCAGCATCACCAGGCAGGCCAGCACGCCCAGCCACGTCAGCACGCCCAGCGCGGCAAACAGCTGCGCCGGCACCGGCTCCGCACCCTTCCATTCCGACCAGTACGCGGCGCCGAGCAACAGCAGTCCCAGCAGCGTGGCCACCATCGGCGCGGGGCTGAAGAAGCGGCCCGGGGCCTGCGGCTCGCTGGCGCGCGGATAGACCAGCCAGTACGCCAGGCCGGGCGGCACCGCGCCGATCACCGCCGTGGCCAGCGGCAGCCACAGCAACGGGCTCCACCAGATCGCGCATTCGCCCTGGTTGAAGGCCTGCCGCGCATCGTGCAGCAGGTCCATCTCGTAGCGTCCGAAGCCGTACCACGCGCCCGCGGTGCCGTGCAGCAGCAGCGCCAGCAGCGACAGCACCACCAGCAGCGTGCTGCCGATCACGTAGTGCATCGCCAGCCAGTTGCGCGCCACCAGCGCGGCGGCATAGAGGTTGTCGCCCGCACCCGTGGGCGACAGGTAGCGGCCGTTCTCGCGCAGCCACGCGACCGCGCCGCGGCCGGGATCGGCGGCATACGAGACCGAGGTGTGGATGCGGCCCGGCGGCTCGCATTGCAGCGTGTGGTAGGCGTCGGCGGCGGCCTGGACCGGGCCGGTGCCGCGGCGCAGGCGCCCGGGCACGAACAGGCTGACGAAGAAGGCGCCGAGGTAGCCGCCGCCGCTGACGGTGGACAGGTAGTCGAACTGCGCCAGCAGCGAGGCCAGCCCGGGCACGGTCTGCGCCGACGCGGCGGTGCCCGCCGCCGCCGCCTGGGGCGCGCTGCTGGCCGGGGCAGCCGCGGTGGTGCTTGCCGGCATGTCGGTGCCGGCCATCGCCTGCATCACGCCAAGGCAGAACGTGGCACTGCGGATGCCGCCGCCGGACAGCGCCAGCGCCCAGTTGCGCTGGCCCTCATGCGTGCGCGGCGCGATGCCGAGCTGGCGGCGGCGGTGCGCGATGCGGGCCGCTTCGTCGCCGTAACCGTGGTCTTCCGCAGCCATGGGCACCTCCCCGTAGCAGTCGGCCTGCGCCAAGTATAGGCAAGGGCGCATGGTCGATATTCGCCCCGATCAGGGAGACGACTGCGTGTTAACCCTGATTGTTGCGGGTGACAGCGAGGCCTAGCATTTCCCTGCATCAGAGACGTTGTCTCTTATACAGAGACACACGTAATTCCAAGTTCAGCTCGGCAATGCTCAAGACCCTGGACGGCGCGCTGGCGCTGTTGACCCACTTCACCGTGCGCCAGCCCAGCTGGGGTGTGCGCGATCTGGCGCGCCACAGCGGCGTGCACCATGCGGTGGTGCACCGCGTGCTGGCGACCTTTGCCGCCAACGGCTTCCTGGTGCAGGACGCGCAGGGACGCTACGCGCTGGGGCTGCGCTGGTTCGAGCTGGGACAGGTCACGCGCAAGACGTTTGCGCCGGCCGAGGTGGTGCAGCCCGCGCTCGAGGCGCTGGCGCGGCAATGCGGTGAAACCGTGTTCCTGTCGTGGCTGGACGGTGACCACGGCCTGTGCACGGATATCGCGCACAGCCAGCACCAGTTGCGCTTTTCGATCGAGGTGGGACAACGCTTCGCCCTCGACGCCGGCGCCCATGCCAAGGCCATGCTGGCGTTCCAGCCGGAGGCGTTGCGGCGCCGGCTCGGCGGCGACGCACCCGGGCTGGAAGCGCGGCTGGCGCAGATCCGCGCCGACGGCTGGGCCTACACCTGCGAGGAATCCGCCGCCACGGTGGCCGGGCTGGCGCTGCCGCTGTTCCACCGCGACAGCCAGGCGGTGGTGGGGTCGCTCGCCATCGCCGGTCCGCTGCAGCGGCTGACGCCCGACGCGGCGCCGCGCTGGCTGCAGGCACTGCGCGCGGCGCGCGGCACCATCGGCCCGGTGGCCGGTTTCATGCGCTGAGCGCGCGCCAGGCATCACACACAACAGACAAAACCAGACAACACTAACGGGGAGCGGTGGAAGACATGACCATGCCAACACAACTGAACGCGCCGATCGCGGCGCAGCCCGCGACGCGGACGCGCTTCATGGAGCCCTTGCTGCTGCTGGTCTCCGTGGGGCTGTCGGTCTTCGGCGCCATGATCGGCATGCAGCTGATCGTGTCGCTGGGGATCTCGGCCAATACCTCGATCATCGGCGCGCTGATCGCGATCGTGTTCTCGCGCATCCCGCTCGAGGTCACGCGGCGCTTCCGCGTGCTGGAGCGGCAGAACCTGGTGCAGACCGCGATCTCGTCGGCCACCTTCGGCGCCGCCAACTCGCTGATGATCCCGATCGGCGTGCCGTACGCGATGGGCATGCCCGAGCTGGCCACGCCGATGCTGATCGGCGCGGTGATCGCCATGTTCGTCGACGGCGCGATGCTGTACTTCCTGTTCGGCAGCAAGATCTTTCCGGCCACCGGCACCTGGCCGGCCGGCATTGCCACCGCCGAAGCCATCTGGGCCGGCGACCGCGGCGGGCGCAAGGCAGCGTTCCTGGGGCTGGGCATCGCCGTGGGCGTCGGTGGTGCATGGCTGGGCGTGCCGATGTCCGCGTTCGGCGCGGCCTTCCTGGGCAACCTGGCGGCGCTGACCATGTTCGGCATCGGCCTGCTGGTGCGCGGCTATTCGGTGGCGTTGACCGGCATCGATATCGCCAAGGCGTATATCCCGCACGGGCTGATGATCGGCGCGGGCATCGTCGCGCTGTTCCAGGTCGCGCATGAAATCCGCCGCGCGCGCCACGCCCCGGCGGCCGATGCGCGCACCATCGAAGTCCCGGCCGCGCGCGCCAGCCGCATCCTGTCGGGCGGCTTCCTGATCTACCTGGCGATCGCACTGCTGATCTCCGTGCTGGCCGGGCATATCTCGGACATGTCGCTGGGCATGCTGGTGCTCTTCGTGCTGTACGCGGCCTTTGCCGCCTACGTGCACGAGCTGATCGTCGGCATCGCGGCGATGCACTCGGGCTGGTTCCCGGCCTTCGCGGTGGCGCTGATCACGCTGACCATCGGCATCCTGATCGGCTTTCCGCCAACGGCGCTGGCGGTGCTGGTGGGCTTCTCGGCCGCCACCGGTCCGGCCTTTGCCGACATGGGCTACGACCTCAAGACCGGCTACCTGCTGCGCGGCGAAGGGCGCGACATGGAGGCCGAGCTGGCCGGGCGCAAGCAGCAGTTCCTCGCCGCGATGATCGGCTTCGCGGTGGCGGCGGTGGTGGTGCTGGTGTTCCACGGCAGCTTCTTCGCGCAGGGCCTGATCCCGCCGGTGGACCGCGTCTACGCGGCCTCGATCAAGGCGGGCTCGTCGGCCGAGATCGCCCGCAACCTGATGATCTGGGCCGTTCCCGGCGCGCTGCTGCAGTGGCTCGGCGGCTCCAAGCGCCAGCTCGGCATCCTGCTGTCGACCGGCATGCTGATCGCCTCGCCGCTGGCCGGCTGGGCGGTGCTGGCAGGCCTGGCGATCCGCTTCGTGCTGCAGCGCCTGCGCGGCGACAGGCATGTGGCCGAGATGAGCGCCTTTGCCGGCGGCGTGATCGCGGGCGACGCCCTGTTCAGCTTCTTCGGTTCGGTCACCAAGCTGAAGAAGTAAGCCTTACCTGCGGGCGCACGCGCTGCGCCCCTCTGTCATTTCCCGAGACGTTCCATGGATATCCAGGCAATCCGCGCCGACACCCCGCTGACGGCGTCCACCATTTATCTCGACACCGCCGCGGCCTCGATCCCGCCCGATGCCGTACTCGACACCGTGCGCAGCTACCTGCTCGACACCGGCCACGTCGGCATCTACCTGCCGGCATTCCGCAAGCAGACCTATGCGCGCGTGGAAGCCGTGCGCGCCACGCTGGCCGGCTGGCTGAACTGCGCGGCCGACGAGCTGGCCTTCACCAAGAACGCCACCGAAAGCATCTCGATCGCCGCGCGCGGCATCGCCTGGCAAGCCGGCGATGAAGTACTGGTGGCCGACACCGAGATGCTGAGCAACCTGCTGCCGTGGCACCGGCTGGCGCAATCGCACGGCATCGTGGTGAAGATGGTGGCGGCCAATGCCGAAGGGCTGCTGAGCGCCGAGGCCTTCGAGGACGCGATCACCCCGCGCACGCGCCTGCTGACCTTCTCGCACCTGCCCAATTCCACCGGCGCGGTGCAGCCCGCGGCGCAGATCTGCGCGGTCGCGCGCAGGCACGGCGTGCTGTCGCTGGTCAACGGCGCGCAGAGCGTGGGCATGCTGCGCTCGGACGTGGCCGAACTCGGCTGCGATTTCCTCGCCGGCTGCGGCCGCAAGGCGCTGCGCGCGACCGAAGGCTCCGGCTTCCTGTACGTGCGTCGCGAACTGATCGCGCAGGTCGAACCGATGCTGGTGGGCTGGTGGAACGGCGCCTATGACCGCGCCACCGGCGCGCTCTCGCTGGTGCCGGGCGCGAAGCGCTTTGAAGCGGGGTGCCCGATCGTGCCGGCGATCCTGGGCCTGGGCACCGCCATCGACTACGCCGCCGCAATCGGCATCGACGCCATCGAAGCGCGCGTGCGCGACCTGACCGAGTACGCGGTGGCGAAGTTCTCGTCGATCCCCGGCTTCGAGCTGTACGGCCCCGCCGACGTGGCGCACCGCATCGGCATCGTGCCATTCAACGTGCGCGGCGTCGACCCGGCCCGCATCGTCGCCGCGCTGGAAGCGCAGCAATGCATCATCGAGGCCGGCAACTTCATGGCCGACGCCATCCTGGCGCGCTACGGCGTGTCGACCATGGCGCGCGTGTCGCTGCACTACTTCAACACACATGACGAGATCGACCGCGTCGCCGCGCTGGTGCGCGCGGCAATCGCCTGACCCCACACCTGAACCGACGGAAAGCAAGACATGACCCAACGCATCCTCCTGATGAGCAGCTCGCGCAAGGACAACCTCGGCTACCTCGAGCACGCCGGCGAGCAGATCCACACGCTGCTGCAGCATGAGCCGCGCAAGGTGCTGTTCGTGCCGTTTGCCGGTGTGACCTTCAGCTTCGACAACTACGAGGGCATGGTCAAGCCGGTGTTCGAGAAGCTCGGCTACGCGCTCGAGTCGATCCACCACAGCGCCGATCCGCTGCGCGCGGTGAAGGAAGCCGATGCCATCGCCATCGGCGGCGGCAACACCTTCGCGCTGCTCAAGCGCCTCTACGACGCCGGCATCGTCGAAGCGATCCGCGCCAAGGTGCGCGCCGGCACGCCGTACGTGGGCTGGAGCGCCGGCAGCAACGTCGCCTGCCCGACCATCCGCACCACCAACGACATGCCGATCGTGCAGCCGCCGTCGCTGCGCGCGCTGGGCCTGGTGCCGTTCCAGATCAACCCGCACTTCATCAGCGGCAAGCCCGCCGGGCACAACGGCGAAAGCCGCGAAGAGCGGCTCGCCGAGTTCCTGCACATCAACGCGCCGGAACAGGTGTTTGCGTTGCCGGAGGGGTCGGCGCTGTATGCGGATGGCAGCACCGGCACCGTGCTGGGCGAACGGCATGCGCTGTGGTTCCCGGCGGAAGGCAAGGTCGAGACGATTCGCGAGGGCGAGCCGTTCGCGCTGTCGCAGATCACAGGGCCGGCCGGGATGGAGCAGTGGCCGGGCTTTGCGGCTTGAGTGGAGCGTTAAACGCTGAAGCAAAGACTGTTGGCTCCCCTCTCCCTCTGGGAGAGGGGCGGGGGAGAGGGCAGCGTGGCCACGAAGTGAAGCGTCACCGTGCTTGCCATGCGCCTGCCCTCTCCCCCAGCCCCTCTCCCGCAAGCGGGAGAGGGGAGCTCGCCAGCGGCATGCACGTGTGATTAGCGACTAGCAACTACTCCCACAACACAACCAAACAAAAAACCGCCCGCGAGCCGCCCCGCGCCGCTCGCGCGGCCCCCCTTTACCCTCTGGAGGAGAAACACAATGAGCCAACCCCTTCGCCACGCCGCGCGCCTGGCCTTGCCGATGCTGCTGGCGCTGCCGGCCGCCGCGATGGCGCAATCCGGCGTCACGCTGTACGGCGTCATCGATACCGCGCTGACCTACCAGACCCACTCGAACCCCGCGGGGGATGCGCAGATCGGCCTGCAGCAAGGCGGCGAAGGCTTCCTCTCGGGCAGCCGCTTCGGCCTGAAGGGCGTCGAGGACCTGGGCGGCGGCGTGAAGGCCGGCTTCGTGCTGGAAAACGGGCTGCTGGCCGATACCGGCCGGCTCGACCAGCAAGGTCAGCTGTTCGGGCGCCAGGCCTACGTGAAGATCGGCAACCAGTGGGGCGAGCTGGCGCTGGGCCGGCAATACACCACCGCCAACACCATGCTGTATTACGTCGATCCGCTCGGCGTGGGCGCGGCGCCGTCGAATGCGTGGATGGTCTACCTGACCGGCCAGCGCTACGACAACGCCGTCAGCTATACCGGCAATTTCGGCCCGGTGTCGGTGATCGCCGAATACGCGCTGGGCGAGACCGCGGGCAACACCCGCGCGATGTCGTCGATGTCGTTCGGCGTCAAGTACGCCGCCGGACCGATCACCGCCGTCGGCGACTTCCAGCAGACCCGCGACAGCCAGAGCCGCAACGCCAACCTCTACCTGGCCGGCCTGAAGGCCGCCGTCGGCCGCGCCAGCCTGTTCGCCAACTACATCCACAGCGACCGCGACGCGGGCTTCGACGCGTCCAAGGGCGGCACCGATACGGCCACCATCACCAGCATGTCGACCGCGGCCACGCCGACCAACCGTGCGGCGATCAGCTCGGTGTTCGGCGGCAGCCGCCACGACGACTTCTTCACGCTGGGCGCGAGCTACGCCTTGACCGGCAACGTCACCCTGACCGGCAGCGTGATGCACAACCGCACCCGTGCCGACAACTTCAGCGGCAACCGCACCACCGCGTATGCGGTGGCCGGCTACGCCTTCAGCAAGCGCACCGACGCCTACCTGGCGCTGGCCTACGACCGCGTCCACGGTGACTGGTCGGGCCTGTTCGGCAACAACACCACCAGCTGGACCGGCGGCAGCGGCACGCCGCTGGACGGGCGCGACACGCAGACCACGGTGATGGTCGGCCTGCGCCACCAGTTCTGACCGATTTGTAGAACGCCCTGTCCGCGCCGCGCGGGCAGGGAAAACTTTGGAGAAAGCCATGGCCCTGCAGCAGACGCTGGTCATTCACGAAGCCCTGGACAGCCCGCACGCCAACGGCGCGGTCGTCAGCGAACTGTTTGCGCCGTACGCCGAGGCCGGCGTGTCGGTGCAAGTCACCACGGTCAACAACGCGCCGCCGGAAAACACGGCCAACACCACCGACTTCATCACCATCTTGATCCCGGGCAGCGCCGGCAAGCGCGGCGGCGGCACGGCGCCGACGCTGGGCGTGATCGGCCGCAACGGCGCCATCGGCGCACGTCCGGAACTGGTGGGGCTGGTGTCCGATGCCGATGGCCCGATCGGCTGCCTGGCGGTGGCGCTGAAGCTGGCGCAGATGAAGGCGCGTGGCGACCACGTGCCGGGCGACGTGATCGTGACCACGCACCTGTCGACCAATGTCTCGATGGTGCCGCACGACCCGGTGCCGTTCATGGGCATGCCGGTGTCGTCCGACACCATGAACGACTACCAGGTGCTACCGGAAATGGATGCGATCCTGTCGATCGATGCGTCCAAGGGCAACAGCATCGTCAAGCACCGCGGCTTCGCGATCTCGCCGACGGCGATGCAGGGCTATATCCTGCGCGTGGCGCCGGACCTGGTGGCGACGATGGAGTCCACCACCGGCTGCCCGGCGGTGACCTTCCCGATCTCGCTGCAGGACATCACGCCGTACCACAACGGCCTGTACCACTTCAACAGCATCATGCAGCCGCACGTGGCCACGCAGGCGCCGGTGGTCGGCGTGGCGGTGACGGCGCAGTCGGTGGTGTCGGGCAGCGCGACCTCGGCCAACCATGAGATCGATATCGCCGAGGCGGTGCGCTTCTGCGTGGAAGTGTCCAAGCGCTTCGGCGCCGGCAAGTGCCAGTTCTTCAACGCCGCCGAGTGGGAGAAGATCCGCGCGATCTACCCGGACCTGTCGGTGTTCCAGACCGCCGGCCAGCGCTGAAGCCCGAGGCTCAGCGCGCCGTCGCCTGGCCCGGCGCGGGATGGGTGACGGCAGGCGGCACGGTTTCGCCGTGCCGCCGCTTCCATTCGTCGAAGCCGCCGGCCAGCGCCCAGGTCCGGGGATAGCCGGCCACGCGCAGCCGTTCGGCCAGCAGCGCCGCGGACATCTCGTTCGGACAGGCGCAATAGACCACGATGTCGGCCTCGGCGGGTGCCACGCCGAGCGCGTCGAGGCTGTCGAGCGCGCCCTGCATGTCGAGCACCATCGAGCCGGGAATGCGCTCCATCGGCAGGTCGCCATGGGCGCGCACATCGATCACGACCGGCAGCGTGCCGGCCAGCCGGCGCGATTCGAGCTCATCCACGCTCATGCGCGGCACGCGTTTCGTAATGCGCAGCAGCCGCAGGCGGCGCCACGAGCGCCATGCCAGGAACACCAGGAAGGCGCCCACCACCGCCGCCAGCGCCATATGGCCGTAGGTGCTGAAGCCCTCCAGGATGGCATCGATAAAGTCGCTGAACACCACGCCGATCAACAGGCCGCTGCCGGCCCACACCAGCGCGCCGAGCGCGTCGTAGAACAGGAACAGCGGCAGGGGCGTGCCGGTCATGCCGGCCATCGCGGTCGACAAGGCGCCGGCACCGGGCAGCAGCTTGGCGACCACCAGCGAGCGCGGGCCCACGCGCAGGTACAGCGACTGGGTCTGGCGGATGCAGGAATCGGGCGAGATCGAAACCTTGCAGATGGTGCGCAGCATCGGCTGGCCGAGCCGGCGCCCGGCGAAGTACCAGCCGGTATCGGCAATCAGGCAGGCCACGATGACCGCAGCCAGCACCGCACCGATCGATGGGCCGGTCTCCTGCACGCCCAGCGCGCCGGCGACGAACAGCATCGGATAGGCCGGCACCGGCAGGCCGGCCTGCTCGACCAGTACGTTCAGGAACACCAGCATCAGCCCGTGGTTTTCCAGCAAGGCCTGTAACTCTCCCACCGCGCTCTCCCCATTGGTTCAGGACGCCAGTGTGCCAGCCAGCGGATGACAGTGGCGCGGCACGTTTGCATAGTTGATTCAAATTCGCTGAGTGGACCACGCAGCACGCGACTTACGTTGTCCTACAACATAACACTATGTGACCTTCGGCGCGCCTGGACCCCTTGACCGTGCATGGTACCGCCAAGGGGATGCAGTGCACCGGCCATGCGCCTTTACCTGCAGTGCTGGCGCGGCGGGAAAAGGTTTTGCCCTCGGGCTCCCGGTTAACCCGCGGTACGTGCACCCCCTATTGCCATCGTCAATTTCTTGTCGTACGATGACTGATAACTCGACTGACCTGCCCCGCCGCAAGTCAGCCGCCTTTGCCACCCCGGGCCATTGGCCCGCCCTGGATTGCCGCAATGCTCGCACCCAACGAACTCAAGCAAATCGTCTCCGAAGGCCTGCTGTCCTTCCCCATCACCGATTTCGACGCCCGGGGCGACTTCGCGCCGAAGTCCTACGCCGCCCGCCTCGAGTGGCTGGCCCCTTACGGCGCCACCGCGCTGTTCGCGGCCGGCGGCACGGGCGAGTTCTTCTCGCTGACGCCGCAGGATTACTCGGCCGTGGTCGACACCGCGGTGCGCACCTGCGCCGGCAAGGTGCCGATCCTGGCCGGTGCCGGCGGCCCGACCCGCACCGCCATCGCCTATGCGCAGGAAGCCCAGCGCCTCGGCGCCGCCGGCGTGCTGCTGCTGCCGCACTACCTGACCGAAGCCAGCCAGGACGGCATTGCCGCCCACGTGGAGGAAGTCTGCAAGGCGGTCGATATCGGCGTGATCGTCTACAACCGCGCCAACTCCAGGCTCAACGCCGACCAGCTGGCCCGCCTGGCCGGGCGCTGCCCCAACCTGATCGGCTTCAAGGACGGCGTCGGCGACATCGAGGCCATGGTCAGCATCCGCCGCAAGCTGGGCGACCGCTTCTCGTACCTGGGCGGCCTGCCCACCGCCGAGGTCTATGCCGCCGCCTACAAGGCGCTGGGCGTGCCGGTGTATTCGTCGGCGGTGTTCAACTTCATCCCGAAGACGGCGATGGACTTCTACCGCGCCATCGCCGCGGACGACCACGACACCGTGGGCCGGCTGATCGACGACTTCTTCCTGCCCTACCTGGCCATCCGCAACCGCAAGGCCGGCTATGCGGTGAGCATCGTCAAGGCCGGCGCGCGCCTGGTGGGCCGCGACGGCGGTCCCGTGCGCGCGCCGCTGACCGACCTGACCGGCGAGGAAATGGAGATGCTGGGCGCGCTGATCAACAAGCTCGGCCCGCAGTAACCCGACTCGCCATTGCGACAAGCCGGCCGCGGGGCCATGCCCTCCGGCCGGTGTTCCCGTTCCAAACGCTGACAAGGAATCCTTCCATGCAAATCACCGGCGACATGCTGATCGGCGCGCAAGCCGTGCGCGGCACCGAAGCGACGCTGCAGGCGATCAATCCCGCCACCGGCGCCGCCATCGGCCCTGACTTCCACGGCGGCGGCGAGGCCGAGGTCGAGCGTGCCTGCGCGCTGGCCGAAGCCGCCTTCGACACTTACCGCAATACCACGCCCGAACAGCGCGCGGCCTTCCTCGAGGCCATCGCCGCGGGCATCGAGGCGCTCGGCGACACGCTGGTCGAACGCGCCCACCTGGAGAGCGCGCTGCCGATCGCGCGCCTGCAGGGCGAGCGCGGTCGCACCGCCGGCCAGCTGCGCCTGTTCGCCACCGTGCTGCGCGAGGGCCGCTGGCAGCAAGCCACCTTCGACCCCGCGCTGCCCGAGCGCAACCCGCCGCGCCCGGACCTGCGCATGCAGCGTATCGCCATCGGCCCGGTTGCCGTGTTCGGCGCCAGCAACTTCCCGCTGGCCTTCTCCGTAGCGGGCGGCGACACCGCCGCAGCGCTGGCGGCGGGCTGCCCAGTCGTGGTCAAGGCGCACCCGGCGCACCTGGGCACCTCCGAGCTGGTCGGGCGCGTGATCCAGCAGGCGGTGCGCGACGCCGGCCTGCCGGAAGGCGTGTTCTCGCTGCTGGTGGGCGCGGGCAATGCCATCGGCACGGCGCTGGTGTCGCATCCGGCGATCCAGGCGGTGGGCTTCACCGGCTCGCGCGCCGGCGGCCTGGCGCTGATGCGCGCCGCCAACGCGCGGCCACAGCCGATCCCGGTGTACGCCGAGATGAGCAGCATCAACCCGGTGTTCCTGCTGCCCGCCGCGCTCGACGCACGCGGCGAAGAGATCGGCCGCCAGCTGGTCGATTCGCTGGTGCTCGGCGTCGGCCAGTTCTGCACCAACCCCGGACTGGTGATCGGCATCGAAGGCCCCGCGCTCGACAAGTTCCGCGCGGCGGCGCTGGGCGCGCTGCAAGGCAAGCCGGCGGCAACGATGCTGACGCCCGGCATCCATGCCGCCTACCAGCAGGGCGTGGCACAGCTGTCATCGCTCGACGGGCTGCAGCGCATCGGCAACGGCGTGGACGCCAGCGGCGCCAACCAGGCCCGGCCGGAAATGTTCGAAACCACCGCCGCGCAGTTCCTGGCCGACCACCGCATGCAGGCCGAGGTGTTCGGGCCGTCGACGGTGCTGGTGGTATGCCGCGATCTGGAAGAGATGCTGGCCGTGGCGCGCCAGCTCGAAGGCCAGCTGACGGCGACGATGCAGCTCGACGACGCCGACCACGCCGCGGCGCAGCGCCTGCTGCCGGTGCTGGAGCGCAAGGCCGGACGCGTGCTGTGCAACGGCTATCCCACCGGCGTCGAGGTGGCGTACGCGATGGTGCATGGCGGGCCGTTCCCGGCGACTTCGGATGCGCGTACCACTTCGGTGGGTGCGACGGCGATCGATCGCTTCCTGCGCCCGGTTTGCTACCAGAACCTGCCGCAGGGGCTGCTGCCGGCAGCGCTGCGGAAATAAGGCACGACGCTGAGATGTGCCCCGCCTGGTGCGGGGCTTTTTGTTTTTTTGGACAGCCTCAGGCCGTTTCGTTTTCCAACTGTGTACTCCCTCTCCCGCTTGCGGGAGAGGGTTGGGGCGGGAGCGTCAACGAAGTACAAAGGCCTCATGCTTGCCACACGCCCGCCCTCACCCCCGCCCCTCTCCCGCGCGCGGGAGAGGGGAGCAAACCATCAAGCCTCCAGCTTGATCCCCGCCTGCTTCACCACCCCGGCCCAGCGCGCCTGCTCGGCGACGAAGAACTTGCCGGTTTCGCCCGGCGTCATCGTCACCACTTCGGCGCCCTGCGCCACCAGCTGGGCGCGCAGGTCCGGCGCGCGGATAATGCGGATCAGTTCGGCGCTGATGCGCGCCACCATCGCGTCGGGCATGCTGGCCGGAGCCATCACGCCCTGCCAGGTGCCCGATTCGAAGTTGGCCACGCCCTGCTCGGCGATGGTCGGCACGTTCTGCAGCAGCGGCATGCGCGTGCGCTTGGATTGCGCGATCAGCTTGAGCTTGCCCGACTGCACATGCGGCAGCGTGGCGAGCATGCCGTTCATCAGCACCTGGGCGCTGCCGCCGACGGTGTCGGCGATGGCCTGCGAGCCGCCCTTGTACGGCACGTATTGCCACTTGGCGCCGGTGGCCTGCTCCACCGCCACGCCGGCCAGGTGCGGCGCACTGCCGATGGCGGTCACGGCGAAGTTGAGCTGGCTGCGCTGCGATAGCGCCACCAGGTCCTTCACGCTGGCCACCTGCACCGACGGATGCACCACCAGCAGGTGCGGCGAGTACGCCAGCATCGACACCGGCTTGAGATCCTTGGCGATATTGAAGGTCAGCTTGGTGTAGACCGACGGGCTGATGGCCAGCGCGCCGATATCGCACAGCAGCAGCGTGTGGTTGTCGGTAGCCTGTGCGACCAGCGCCGCGCCGACGTTGCCGTTGGCGCCGGGGCGGTTGTCGACCACCACCGACTGGCCCAGCGCCTCGCCCAGCTGCTTGCTGATCAGGCGCGCGATGATGTCGGACGAGCCGCCGGCGGTGTACGGCACCACCAGGCGGATCGGGCGGTTCGGCCAGTCTGGCGCGGCGTGCGCCGCCGGGGACAGGCCGGCGAGCGGCCCCGCGGCAAGGCTGGCGGCCAGTGCGGAGGATTGCTTGAGGAAGTTGCGGCGTCCGTGGGTCATGCTGAGGTCTCCAGTCGAGGGCGCGCGCCGGCGCGGCACGATGCACGTGCGGGGCCGGCGCGGTCGGTGCTTTGGTATCGGGTTTTATGCGGCGGCGATCAGTCCAGCGAGATCTTGCCCTTCTCGATCACGGTCTTCCAGCGCTGCAGCTCCTGCGCCTCGAACTGGTTGAACTGCTCGGGGGTATTGGCCACCACCTCGAAGCCGCTCTCGGACAGCTTCTGGCGCATCTTCGGATCGTTCAGCGACGACACCAGCGCGCCGTGCAGGCGGCTCTTGATCTCCGGCGGCAGGCCGCGCGGCGCGGCCACACCCTGCCACGAGTAGACCTCGACCTCCTTGAGGCCGGCCTCGGCCATGGTGGGCACATTGGGCAGCACCGGCGAGCGCTTGTCGGAAGTCACCGCCATCGCCTTGAGCTTGCCGGCGCGGATATGCTGCAGCACCGCGTTGACGTTCTGGAACGACACGTCCACCTGACCCGCCAGCAGGTCGGAGATGGCCGGGCCGCCGCCCTTGTACGGCACATGCAGGCCGTCGGTGGCGCTCTTCTGCCAGAACAGCGCCGCGGTCAGGTGGTCGGACGAGCCCGCGCCGGACGAGGCAAAGCTGACCTTGCCCGGGTTCTTCTTCATGTAGGCCACCAGTTCCGCCAGCGTGTTGGCCGGGAACTGCGGGTTGGCCACCAGCACGTTGGGTGCGCGCACCGCCACGGTCAGCAGGTCGAAGTCCTTGGCCGGGTCATAGGCCAGGTTCTTCTGCAGGAACGGATTGACCGCATAGACGCCGATCGACGCCACCATCATGGTGTAGCCGTCGGCCGGGGCGCGCTTGACGTAGGTGGCACCGATGGCGCCGGTCGCGCCGGGGCGGTTGTCGATCACGAACGGCTGGCCCAGCTTCTCGTTGAGCGGCACCGTCAGCATGCGCGCGATGGCGTCGCTGGAGCCGCCCGGCGGGAACGGCACCACCACCGATACCGGACGTTGCGGCCAGTCCTGCGCCGCGGCGCCGGCCGGGGCGCTGAAGGTCAGGGCCGCGACCGCGGCGACCGAGCCGAGCGCGAAGGCGCGCAGCCAGTAAGGCAGGCGCGGCGCGCCCTGGCGTTGAAAGGTGTACATGGTTGTCTCCTGCAGTGTTTTGATGAGAGAGGCCTGCCGCGCCGGGATGGATGACGGGCAATGGCCGTTGGCGTCGTCGCCGGTGCCGGGTCAGCGCACCATGCACGGCGCCTTGTTGTTGAACTTCCAGCCGGGGATCAGGAACTGCATCGCCGCGGCGTCGTCACGCGCGCCCAGGCCCTTGCGCTGGTACAGCTCGTGCGCGCGCGCCAGCGCATCCAGGTCGAGCTCGACGCCCAGCCCCGGGGTCTTGGGCACCTGCACCAGCCCGCCTTCGATCTTCAGCGGGTTGCGGGTCAGGTGCTCGCCGTCCTGCCAGATCCAGTGCGTGTCGATCGCGGTGACGCGGCCCGGCGCAGCCGCGGCCACGTGGGTGAACATCGCCAGCGAGATATCGAAGTGGTTGTTCGAGTGCGAGCCCCAGGTCAGGCCCCATTCGGCACACATCTGCGCCACCCGCACCGAGCCCTGCATGGTCCAGAAGTGCGGGTCGGCCAGCGGGATGTCGACCGATTGCAGCCGCACCGCGTGGCCCATCTGGCGCCAGTCGGTGGCGATCATGTTGGTGGCGGTGGGCAGGCCGGTGGCGGTGCGGAATTCGGCCATGATCTCGCGGCCCGAGTAACCGTCTTCGGCGCCGCACGGGTCTTCGGCATAGGCCAGCACGCCGCGCTTGTCGCGGCACAGGCGCACGGCTTCCGCCAGCGACCACGCGCCGTTGGGATCCAGCGTGATGCGCGCCTTGGGGAAGCGCTCGGCCAGCGCCAGGATCGCTTCCATCTCTTCGTCGCCGCGCAGCACGCCGCCCTTGAGCTTGAAATCGTTGAAGCCGTAGCGCTCATACGCCGCTTCGGCCAGGCGCACCACGGCCTCGGGCGTCATCGCCACCTCGTTGCGCAGGCGGAACCACGCGTTGTCCGCGTCGGGCTCGGTGCGGTAGTCGAGCGTGGTGCGCTGGCGGTCGCCGATATAGAACAGGTAGCCCAGCATCTCCACCGCGTCGCGCTGCTGGCCTTCGCCCAGCAGCGCGGCCACCGGCACTTCCAGGTGCTGGCCGAGCAGGTCGAGCAGCGCCGCCTCCAGCGCCGTGACGGCGTGGATGGTGATGCGCAGGTCGAAGGTCTGCAGCCCGCGGCCGCCGGCGTCGCGGCTGGCAAATTCCGCGCGCACGCGGTTCAGCAGGGCCTGGTACTGGCCGATGGGCTGGCCCACCAGCAGCGGGCGCGCATCTTCCAGCGTCTGGCGGATGCCTTCGCCGCCCGGCACTTCACCCACGCCGGTATGGCCGGCGCTGTCGCGCAGGATCACGATATTGCGCGTGAAGTACGGGCCATGGGCGCCGGACAGGTTCATCAGCATGCTGTCATGCCCGGCGACGGGCACCACGGTCAGTTCGGTCACGACCGGGGTGTGGGCGGGCGCCATGGGGGTGGCGGTATGGCTCATCTCAGGACTGTCTCCGGCATTGCCGCGGGAGGACGATCCTCCACCCGGGCGACTGTGTTGCGTATGTTATCTGTCATCGTATGACTGATAACCCAGTATAATGAGGCAATCTCGGGCCGGTCAAGTCCGGGAAACCCCGCCCGTATCCATACTAGCTGCCATGCCGAACGCCCAGCCTCTCGCCCCGCCTCCCGCCTCCAGCCCCGCCCCGTTGCGGCGCCGTGGACGCACCCTTGCCGAGGAGGTCGTACAAGCCCTGGGCGAGGAGATCCGCCAGGGCCAGCTGAAGCCCGGCGACAAGCTGCCGACCGAATCGGAGATCATGGCGACCATGGGCGTGAGCCGCACCGTAGTGCGCGAAGCGCTGTCGCGGCTGCAGGCCAGTGGCCTGGTGGAGACCCGCCACGGCATCGGCACCTTCGTGCTGGAACGCGCGGCCGAGGCGCCCTCGCCGTTCCGGATCGGGCCGGACGCGCTGGGCACGGCCATGGACGTGATGGCGATGCTGGAATTCCGCGTCAGCGTGGAAGCCGAAGCAGCCGGCCTGGCGGCCGCGCGCCGCAGCGAGGCGCAACTGGCGGCGATGCGCCAGGCGCTGGACGAGCTCAAGCACGGCGCCGGCGCCGGCAATGACGCGGTGGAAAGCGACTTCGCCTTCCACCTGGCGATCGCGCGCGCCACCGGCAACCGCTATTTCACCGACATCATGGGCCACCTGGGCACCATGGTGATCCCGCGCAGCCGCCTGCAGGTCAGCACCCCCGAGCGCGTGCAGTACCTGGAACGCGTCAGCATCGAGCACGAGAACATCTACGACGCCATCGAGCGCCGCGACCCCGACGCCGCCAAAGCCGCCATGCGCATGCACCTGACCAACAGCCGCGAGCGGCTGCGCAAGGCGTCCGGCTCGGCCAGCCCGCAAGGCTGAGGCGGGACGCGCATGCGGCGGGCATGCGCCGACAAGTCATACGATGTCTAATGAATGGTGACGCCGGCCGCCGCGACTATGGCGTCAGCCGGCAACGGCGCGCGAAGTCGACCAGTTCGACCAGCGAAGACACCTGCAGCTTGTTCATGATGCGGGCCTTGTAGCTGCTGACGGTCTTGTTGCTGATAAAGAGGCTCTCGCTGATGGCCTTGTAAGACATGCCGCGCGCCAGCATCTGCAGCACCACCAGTTCCTTGTCGGACAGCCGCCGCAGGATCTCGTCGTCGGCCGACATCGACTGGCGCGGCGCGCCGCCGCGGCCCAGCACCGGAAACACGGTATAGCCGGCCAGCACCGCCTCGACCGCGCGCAGGATCTCCTTGATGTCCTGGGTCTTGCTGACGAAGCCCTGCGCGCCGGCCTGCCAGGAGCGGCTGACGAACACGGCCGGGTCCAGCGCCGTCACCACCAGGATGCGCACCTGCGGATGGATCGCGCGCAGGCGCGGCGCCACGTCGAGCCCGCTCGAGCGCGGGATGTCGAGGTCGAGCAGCACCAGGTCCGGCATGCGCGCGCGCACCATTTCGATCGCGCATTGGCCGTTGTCCGCCTCGATCACCTCGTCGACGCCAAGCAGCTGCGACAGATGGTGCCGAAGCACCAGCCGCATCGCCGGATGGTCGTCAACGATCAGGATGGTTGTCATGCGCGGGTCCCAGGTTCGAGGCAGGCATCGGGCCCGGGCAGCATCCCGGCACGAACGGGAAAGCAGGAACAGCGCACGCCGGTACGCGATGCCACGCCAGTATAGGGAGCGGCAAGCGCGCACAGGATGGGAGGAATCCGCATCGGTTGCAGCGAAAATCCTAGGCCGGCCTCAGACGCGCAGCGCGGCGCGCGGGGCCGCGCCGGGGGTGCGTGTCCCTGACCGCGGCAGGGACAACGGCAAGCAGCCAGTGGTGCTACTCTATTCGGGCGTGCTTCATCGATCCATCCATGGAGAACACTGTGCCCCGCAAGACCCCCATCGAGCGCTACCGCAATATCGGCATCAGCGCGCATATCGACGCCGGCAAGACCACGACGACCGAGCGCATCCTGTTCTACACGGGCGTCAACCACAAGCTGGGCGAAGTGCACGACGGCGCGGCCACCATGGACTGGATGGAACAGGAGCAGGAGCGCGGCATCACCATCACCTCGGCCGCCACCACCGCCTTCTGGAAAGGCATGGCCGGCAACTACCCCGAGCACCGCATCAACATCATCGATACGCCCGGACACGTCGACTTCACCATTGAAGTCGAGCGTTCCATGCGCGTGCTGGACGGCGCCTGCATGGTCTACGACGCCGTCGGCGGCGTGCAGCCGCAATCCGAAACCGTCTGGCGCCAGGCGAACAAGTACGCGGTGCCGCGCATCGCCTTCGTCAACAAGATGGACCGCGTCGGCGCGGACTTTTTCCGCGTGCAGGCGCAGATTGCCGACCGCCTCAGGGGCCGCGCCGTGCCGATCCAGATTCCGCTGGGCGCCGAGGACCACTTCCAGGGCGTGGTCGACCTGGTCAAGATGAAGGCCATCGTCTGGGACGAGGCCAGCCAGGGCGTGCGCTTCGAGTACCAGGACATTCCCGCCGAGCTGCTCGCGACCGCGCAGGAATGGCGCGACAAGATGATCGAGGCCGCCGCCGAGGCCGACGAGGCGCTGCTGAACCAGTACCTGTCGGGCGAGCCGCTGAGCGAGGCCCAGATCAAGCAGGGCCTGCGCAAGCGCACCATCGCCAACGAGATCGTGCCGATGCTGTGCGGCAGCGCCTTCAAGAACAAGGGCGTGCAGAGCATGCTCGACGCGGTGATCGACTACCTGCCGTCGCCCGCCGACGTGCCCGCCATCCTGGGCCATACCGAGGACGACCGCGAAGCCGAGCGCCACCCCAGCGACGACGAGCCGTTCGCCGCGCTGGCCTTCAAGATCATGACCGACCCCTTTGTCGGCCAGCTGATCTTCTTCCGCGTGTATTCCGGCGTGGTCAACTCCGGCGACAGCGTCTACAACCCGCTCAAGGGCAAGCGCGAGCGCCTGGGCCGCATCCTGCAGATGCACGCCAACGTGCGCCACGAGATCAAGGAAGTGCGCGCCGGCGACATCGCCGCGGCGGTGGGCCTGAAGGAGGCCACCACCGGCGACACGCTGTGCGATCCCGACAAGGTCATCATCCTGGAACGCATGAGCTTCCCGGAGCCGGTGATCTCGCAGGCGGTGGAGCCGAAGACCAAGGCCGACCAGGAGAAGATGGGCATCGCGCTGAACCGGCTGGCGCAGGAAGACCCGTCGTTCCGCGTGACCACGGACGAAGAGTCCGGGCAGACCATCATCTCCGGCATGGGCGAGCTGCACCTGGAAATCCTGGTCGACCGGATGCGGCGCGAATTCGGCGTCGAGGCCTCGGTCGGCAAGCCGCAGGTGGCGTACCGCGAGACCATCCGCCAGCCGGCGCGCGACGTCGAGGGCAAGTTCATCAAGCAGTCGGGCGGGCGCGGCCAGTACGGCCACGTGGTGCTCAACCTCGAGCCGATGCCGCATGGCGGCGGCTACGAATTCGTCGACGCGATCAAGGGCGGCGTGGTGCCGCGCGAGTTCATCCCGGCGGTGGACAAGGGCATCCGCGAGACCATGCAGTCGGGCGTGCTGGCCGGCTACCCGGTGGTCGACATCAAGGCCACGCTGGTGTTCGGCTCTTACCATGACGTGGACTCGAATGAAAACGCGTTCCGCATGGCCGGCTCGATGGCGTTCAAGGAAGGCATGCGCCGCGCCCGGCCTACGCTGCTCGAGCCGATGATGGCGGTCGAGGTGGAGACGCCGGAGGAATTCACCGGCAACGTGATGGGCGACCTGTCCTCGCGCCGCGGCATGGTGCACGGCATGGAAGACATCGCCGGCGGCGGAGGCAAGATCGTGCGCGCCGAAGTGCCGCTGGCGACCATGTTCGGCTACTCCACCACGCTGCGTTCGCTGACGCAGGGCCGCGCGACCTTCACCATGGAGTTCAAGCACTACGCCGAGGCGCCGGCCAATGTGGCGGAAGCGGTGATCTCGGCGAAACGAGCCGGCTGAGGCAGCGGCGCGGGCCAGGGGTGCCGGCGCCGGATGCGTTGTTTTTGCAAGCCACGCGAAAGAATTACCGCCGCCGGGGCTGCAGCGCTCGCCGCCGCGCGGCAATCCACGTGGAAATCACGCCAAAGCGGCGCAGGCATGGTCATTGCGCGCGCCAAGCATTCCACCGTCTCGCGACAAGGAGCACAGCATGCAAACCCAACCTCCCAGCAGTCAAGGCGCAGCCATCGTCGGTTCCGGCGTGGGCGAAGGCCCCGGTCCGGAAGTGATGGCGGCTTCCAGCCTGGATGGCACCAAGGCCTATTCGTCCGACGGCGAGCATGTCGGCAAGATCTCGGAGATCATGCTGGACGTGCCGCACGGCCGCATTGCCTATGCGGTGCTGACTACCGGCGGCTTCCTCGGCATGGGCGATACGCTGCACGCCATCCCGTGGAACGCGCTGGTCATGGATACCGACGAAAAGTGCTTCCGGATCGCCGTGACGGCTGACCGGATCAAGTCCGCGCAGGGCTTCAACAAGGACAGCTGGCCGAGCATGGCCGACCCGCAGTGGGGCAAGTCGCTGCACGAATACTACGGGCGCGACCCGTACTGGGTCTCTCCGCCGCTGTAATCTGACTGCAGCACGTTGCGGACAAGGCCGCGAGGGCGCCGGGACCGGCGCTTCGCGGCCTGCTTGCATTGCGCGGGGTGATGCCCGGCCCGCTGTGTTCACCTCGGGCTACGCCGACCGCGCCATCGATACCCACGAGGCGCTGGCGCGAGCTGAGCGCGCCGCGCCGCAACCTGTCGGCTCAGCCGCTCAGCCGCTCAGCCGGCAAGCAGCCAGCCGGCGCCCGCGCCGGCCAGCCCGATGAGCGCCACGCCGGGCAGCAGGCGCTGCACCGCGCGCGGCGCGTAGGACAAGCCCAGCGCCACGGCGATGGCACTGGCCGTCAGCGTGCCCAGCCACGACACCGTGCCCAGCGGCCCGCCCTGCGCGGCGATATGCAGCCCCCACGCCAGCGCCAGCGCCAGTGCGCCGGCCAGGCGCAAACGCGCCACCGCGCCGCGCGACGGCATGCTGCCGCGGCCATGGATATCGGCATGGTGGCGCTCGAGCGACAGCGCCAGCGCCGCAAACCCGGCCAGCGACAGCGCCACTGCAGCCAGCGCGTTCATGCGGCCTCCTGCGTGCCGGCGGCGACGTTGCGCGGACGCGAGGCCATGCGAGCGCCAGCAGCTTGGCGGCGGCCCGTGATCCATGCGGCGGCGCCCAGCGCCGCGCCTAGCGCCAGCGACACCAGGTCGAAGCCGGCCACCGCGGCCGGTCCGCGTCCCTGCAGCAGCGTCACGCCCAGATGCGACGTAGTGGTCAGCGCATTGAGCAGCGGGATGGTGCCGAACAGCGCCGCGCCCGCCCACAGCTGCGCGCGCCACATGCCGCGCGTGGGCCGGCACAGCGCCAGCAGCGCGCACGCGGCCCAGGCGATGAAGAACCAGCGGATCTCGGCCTCGGGCCGCTGCGCCATCGCCACCGGCAGCAGCCGGTTGGCCCAGAAGTAGCTGGCAAACGCCACCGGCAGGCCTGCGATCGCGCCGATGTTGAGCGCCTCGACCAGGCGCAGCCCGAACCCGGGCCGCCCCCGCGCAGCGATCGCCCTGGCCTGCTGCTGGCGCGTGCGCACCGCCCACAGGATCGCGCCGGTGGCGACCATGGCGGTGCCGGCCAGCCCGCACAGGAAGAACAGCGCGCGCAGGCCCGGGGGCGCAAAGCTGGCGATATGCAGGCCGGCCATGACGCTGCGCGTCAGTTCGGCGGCGGACTTGTCCTCGGCATAGGTGCCCAGCAGGGCACCGCTGGTGCCCGCGAATTCGAGCGTGGGCGGATCGTGCGCGAGCGTATCGGGCTCGGCGCGCGACAGCGTCACGGTCGCGTTGGCATCGCCCGGCAGGCTCACCACGATGCGGCGCACCTGCCCACCCTGCCACGCGCGCTCGGCCTGCGCCATCATCGCTGGCACGCTGGCAAGCGGCGCGGCCGTGCCCGCGGCCTTGGGCGGCAGCGGGCGCAGCCTGGTCTGCGCCTGGAAGGCGCGCTGGTCGCCGCCGTACGCCGCCTCGACACCCCACGGCATGTACATGAACAGCAATGTCACCAGCCCGGTGTAGGTGATCATCAGGTGGAACGGCAGCGGCAGCACCGCCAGCGCGTTGTGCGCATCGAGCCAGGAACGCTGGCCCTTGCCTCGCCGGAACGTAAAGAAGTCGGCAAAGATGCGGCGGTGGGTGATCACGCCGCTGACGATCGCGACCAGCATGAACATGGCGCAGAAGCCGGCAATCCAGCGCGCCCACTTGGCCGGCATGTAGTGCAGGTCGAAGTGCAGCCGGTAGAGGAATTCGCCGCCGCGGGTCTCGCGCGCGGCCTGCAGCGGCGCGCCGGTGGCCGGATCGAGCAGGCGCGTGTCGAAGCGGCGCGGCTTGCCGTCGGCATCGCGGGGCGCCTGGCCCGGCTTGTAGGTCCACAGCACGTTGACTGCGTCGCGCCGCGCATCCGGCAGCGTGATAAACCAGCGCGCGGCACCCGGCGCCTCGCGCTCGAGGTAGCGCAACGCGTTCTGTGCCACCTGCGCGGCCGGCACCTGCGCGGCATCTATGGGCGCGGTGCGATGCAGCTCCGGCCGCATCCACAGCGAAATCTCTTCCTTGTAGTAACTGGCGGTGCCACCGCAGAACATCAGGAACAACACCCAGCACACCAGCAGGCCGCTCCAGGTATGGAGCCATGCCATCGACTGCCTGAACCCTGCGCGCATCACGCCCCCCGCCCGAACGCCAGCATGGCCGACAGCAGCGCGGCCGGCAGCGCCAGGCCCGCCCACGCGCGCCAGGCGCTACGCACCGCAAACACCCACACCGCCGCGCCGGCATAGATGGCGAACGACAGCAGCGTCGCCGTGGTCACGGCATCGTGCCGCGCCATCGGCAAATAGAGCGCCAGCACCGCAGTCGCCAGCGCGGCCAGCCCATAGCCGCCGGCAATAGCCGCCAGCGCACGCGCGCCCACGCCCGCGTGATAGCGCCACCCGCCCGCCTGCAGCGCCTTGCTCACGCCGGCACCCGCAGCGCCGCGCGCGCGGCGGCATTCCCAGCGCGATCGGCGTGGTGGAGAGAACAAAGATGGCAGGCGGGGGCGGCGGGCATGGCGCGATGCGGGCAGGGAACGACCACAAATGATAACAATTCGCATTTCCAACCTCAAGGCAATCCCTGGCCGGCCGCGAAAGAGCGCGCGATCCTTTTATCAATTTTTTTGAATAAGACTGACAATGCATGTCGACGGATACTGTCACGGTGTTCGCTATAGTTCTGCACATGGCTGCGCTACACCACAAACAGCGCCGCTACAGACAATCAACAATTTTGAATCGTTTTGGGAGAACATCATGTCGAACGCCAAGCTTGAAGTCCTGACCCCGCGCAACAGCCAGCTGATCATCATCGACCACCAGCCGCAAATGGCCTTCGGGGTCCAGTCGATGGACCGCCAGACCATGAAGAACAACGTGATCGGGCTGGCCAAGGCGGCCAGGGTGTTCGACGTGCCGACCACCATCACCACGGTCGAGAGCGATTCGTTCTCGGGCTATACCTACCCGGAATTGCTGGATGTGTTCCCGGGCAAGCAGGCCCTCGAGCGCACCTCGATGAATTCGTGGGACGACCAGAAGGTGCGCGACGCCCTGCAGGCCGCCGGCCGCAAGAAGGTGGTGGTGGCCGGGCTGTGGACCGAAGTCTGCAACACCACCTTCGCGCTGAGCGCGATGCTGGAAGGCGACTACGAGATCTACATGGTTGCCGACGCCTCGGGCGGCACCAGCAAGGAAGCGCACGACTACGCCATGCAGCGCATGATCCAGGCCGGCGTGGTGCCGGTGACGTGGCAGCAGGTCCTGCTGGAGTGTCAGCGCGACTGGAACAACCGCGACACCTATGACGCCGTCACGGGCATCGCCAAAGAACACTCGGGCGCCTACGGCATGGGCATCGACTACGCCTACACCATGGTGCACAAGGCCGCGCAACGCACCGCCACGCCGCACGAATCGATCGCCCCGGTCCATGCGCCGGTGATCGAGCGCTGATCCGCGCCACCGGCATCTGACAGGAGACCACACCATGAACCCAAGCCGAAGCCTTGCCCATGGCGCGCTGCTGCTCGGATGCTGGCTGGCCATCGGCACCTCGAGCCTGGCCGCCGCGGCCATCGTCGCGCAGACGCTTGCCTGAGCGGCGCGTGCGCCGCCGGCAAGACGCCGCGGCCAGGCTAGCGCTGGCGCGCGAACATCGACATATGCCGGCCGATATGGTCGAGCAGTTCGAGCGCTGCCGCGGGCAGGGGCCGCCCCGCCTTCACCAGCAGCCGGGCCTGCGTACCCAGAAAGAGGGGATGGTCCAGCGGCACCACCGCCAGCGTGCCCGCCGCGATCTCGCGGTACGCGGCGAATTCCCCGATCAGCGTCATGTACTGGTCGTAGGCGACGAACTGCTTCAGCGCGGTCAGTGAGTTGCTGACCAGGGTCGCGCGGATCGAGACGTTCTCGGCGAACTCGACCATGCGCAAGGCATGGCCGACGCCAAACGATGCCGGCATCATGGCCAGCGGATAGGCCTGCAGGTCGGCAACGCTGGCCGCTCCGCCGCGCAGCGCCAGCGGGTGGTCCGGCCTGACCAGCAGCACCACCGGCTGCGACGCGCTGGCGCGGTACGCGATGCGCGGGTGCGGCGGCGGGTTGTAGGCCAGGCCGATATGCGCGCGGCTTTCCGCCACTTCCTCCAGCACGCCATCGACCGCCAGGATGTCCATGCGGATATCCAGGCGCGGATAGCGCGCACAGAACCGTGCCAGCACCTCGTTGACGAGCAGGTCGACATAGCCCTCGCTCAGGACCAGCCTGACCTCGCCTTGCTGCAGCCCCTGCAGCGCATGCAGCTGGTCTTCCAGCTTCTCCTGGTGCGAGCGGTAGCCGCGCCAGAACTCCAGCAGGTGCGCCGCCGCGGCGGTGGGCCGCAGCCCGCGTGGCTCGCGCTCGAACAGCAGCGCGCCGAGTTCTTCCTCCAGCAACCGGATCTGCCGCGTGATCACCGAGGGCGAGGTGTTCAGGCTGTCCGCCGCGCCGCGGATGGTGCCGTGCGCCAGCACTTCACGGAAGTATCGCAGCCGCTGCTGATTGATCTCTCGCATGTCGAACGCCCGTTCCGCCGTTTTTCCGCAGCGGTAACGATACCCGAACGCGCCTCGCCTTGCTTGCCACGGGCAGCGTGGGCCACCCGGATCGGTGCGTTGCCCGGAACAGAACGAAGTGTGGCCCGAGTTGCTGTTTGCGAGCCCGCCCGCGGCTGCCAGGATTCAGCCCACGAGGGACACGACCAAGCCCCACCGAGCCCCACCGGGCCGCAACCACACCGGAGACAGCAAGCATGCTAGCCATTCCTGACGCGGGCGCCATGGAGGGCGCTTCCAGCCTCTACAGCCGGATCAACTGGCGCCTGTTGCCCTTCCTGCTGGTCTGCTACCTGTTCGCCTACCTGGACCGGGTAAACGTCGGCTTTGCCAAGCTGCAGATGCAAAGCGACCTGGGCTTCTCCGACGCGGCCTACGGCGTGGGCGCCGGCATCTTCTTCGTGGGCTATGTCCTGTTCGAACTGCCGAGCAACCTGATGCTGCCGCGGGTCGGGGCCCGCAAGACTTTCAGCCGGATCCTGGTGCTGTGGGGGCTTACCTCGGCCTGCATGGTGTTCGTGCGGGACGTGCCGACGTTCTACGCGTTGCGCTTCTTGCTCGGCGTCTTCGAGGCCGGCTTCGCGCCCGGCATGATCTATTACCTGTCGTGCTGGTACGGGCCGCAACGCATGGCGCGGGCCATCGCCATCGTGTTCCTGGCGGGGCCGATCGGCGGCATCGTCGGCGGGCCGGCATCGGCGTGGCTGATGACCGCGCTGGCGGGCTATGGCGGACTGGCGGGCTGGCAATGGATGTTCCTGGTCGAGGGCCTGCCGTGCGTGCTGCTCGGCATGCTGGCGCTGTCGCTGGTGCCGGACCGCCCGGCGCAGGCGGTCTGGCTCAGCGACGCCGAACGGCGCCTGCTGGAAGCCGAACTGGGGCCGGTTGCCGCGCACAAGCATGGCTTCGGCGCTGTGGCCCGCGACCCCCGCGTCTATGTGCTGGCGCTGGCCTACTTCTGCATCATCGCGGCCATCTACGCCATCAGTTTCTGGCTGCCGACCATGATCAAGGCGCAGGGCGTGGACGATACCGTGCGGCTCGGCTGGTACGCGGCCATCCCCTATGCGGCGGCGGCGTTCGGCATGTACTACATGGGCCGCAAGTCCGACCGCTCGGGCGAGCGGCGCCTGCACTGCGCGGTGCCGGCACTGGCGGCAGCCATGCTGCTGGCCGCCTCGGTGCTGGCGGACGGCAGCCTGGTGGCGACGCTGGTGCTGCTGACGCTCGCCACCATGGGGCTGTGGATGGCCTACACCGTGTTCTGGGCCATGCCGGCCGAATACATCCAGGGCCCGGCGGCGGCAGGCGGCATCGCGCTGATCAACACCATCGGCCTGTCGGGCGGCTTCTGGGGGCCGGCCACCATCGGCTGGACCAAGACCGCGACCGGCAACCTCCATCTCGGCATGCTGATGATGGCTGCGCTGCCGCTGCTGGCGGCCATCATCATCCTGTGCAACAAGCTGCCCGCGCGCCGCTGATGCGGCCTCGCGCCGCCGTGATCCCAACCCTCACCCACCAAGGAGCTCCCGTGCAACTTCATCTTTCAACCTGGGCGGAGATCGAGCAATACCTGGCCCGCAGCCGTACCATCGTGATCCCCATCGGCTCGAACGAACAACATGGGCCGACCGGTCTGCTCGGCACCGACTGGCTATGCCCGCAAATCATTGCGGGCGAGGCGGAGAAGCACGCCGATATCCTGGTGGCGCCGACCTTCAATATCGGCATGGCGCAGCATCACCTGGGGTTCGCCGGCACGATCTCGCTGCGCCCGTCGACCTTCATTGCCGCGCTCGGCGACTGGGTACGCTCGCTGGCGGGACACGGCTTCGACAAACTGCTGTTCCTGAACGGCCATGGCGGCAACGTCGCCTCGATCGACGCGGCCTTCTCCGAGCTCTACGCCGAAGCCAGCTTCGCCGGACGCCGCGCCGGCTTTGCGCTGAAGCTGTGCAACTGGTGGGACTTGCCTGGCGTGGGCGAACTGGCGCGCGACCAGTTCCCGACCGGCCACGGCTCGCACGCCACGCCTTCCGAAATCGCGATCACGCAGTGGGCCTTTCCGGATGCGCGCAAGCATGCCGACTATGCGCCGCGGATCGCCCCCAGCGGCCCCATCCGCGAGGCGCTGGATTTCCGCGCGCGCTATCCGGACGGCCGCATCGGCTCGGACCCCGGACTGGCGACGCCGGAGAAGGGCGCCGCGCTGGTCCGGCTGGCGGCGCAAAGCCTGGTGCAGGAACTGGAGGCGTTCAGCCGCGAACCGATGCCGGACTGATGGCGCCGCCAGCCGCATGGCGGGCCGCGGCCGGGACTGGTTACGTCATGTATCAAGTCCTGTTCCCGCCAATGGCTTTATCGCGCGCAGGCGAGCCCATAGAGTCGGTGGCGTGAGCACGGCCACCGGGTCCGACAGGCACTCGCCGCCGTCCGCGAGGCCACGTCCGACACTGGCCGTGCCGTTTGCGACACCACCTTTGGATTGGGAGCCACCATGTCTGTCCAGCAACGACTCGCGGCGCGCGGCCTGGCGCTGCCGCTACCGCCGCAACCTTTGGGCAGCTATACCGCGGTCAGCCAGGCCGGCGACCTGCTGTTCATCTCCGGCCAGCTGCCGCTGCAGGATGGCAAGGTGATCTGGCAAGGCCAGGTCGGCAAGGATCTGAGCGTCGACGAAGGCAGGCGAGCCGCCGAACTGGCCGCGCTCAACGTGCTGGCGCAGATCGACGCGCATCTTGGCGGCTTTGCGCGGCTCGACCACCTCGTGCGGGTCGACGGCCACATTGCCAGCGCCCCCGGATGGTTCGCACAACCGGCGGTGCTCGACGCGGCGTCGGACCTGTTCCGCGACGTGCTGGGCGACAAGGCCGGCCACGCGCGCACGATCTCTTCGCACTTCCAGCAGCCGGGCAACGCAGCCGTGATCCTGGTGGTCATCGCCCAGCTCCGGCCGGCCTGAGCCGAACGGCTACGCCGAGAACTTCTCGAGCAGGAAGTCGACGAACACCCGGACCCGGCGCGTGACATGGCGCGCGGACGGGTATAGCAGCACGAACGGGCGCGCGCTGCCGCCGTATTCGCGCAGCACCTCCACCAGGGTCCCGTCGCGCAGGTCCTGTTCCACCACGAAGCGATAGGTCTGGAACAGTCCGGCGCCGGCGCGCACCAGCGTGGCGCCGCCAAGGATATCCTCCGACGCCGTGTACGAGCCGGTCGTCACGATATCGGTTTCCGTGCCGTCGACCCGCAGGGTCCAGGGAATCCTGCGTCCGCTGCTGGGGCGCTCGAACTGGATGCATTCATGCCGCAGCAGATCCTCCGGCGATTGCGGCGTGCCGGCTTGCCGCAGGTACGCGGGCGCCGCCACCACCACCAGCTCGGCGTCCTCGAGCTTGCGCGCGATCAGGTTCGAGTCATCCGGCGCGCGTCCGCGCACGCACAGGTCATAGGTGTCATCGGCGAAATCGACGTTGCGATTGCTGATGTGCACATCGATCTGGACCTCTGGGTACAGGGACCGGAATGCCGGCAGCACCGGCAACACGCGATAGTGGGCATACGGCGTCGGCAGGCTGATGCGCAGCCGCCCGGCCGGCGTCGCGTGCTGGCCGCCAATCTGCCGCTCGGCATCGCCCAGCTGCGCCAGCGCGGCGCGGCTCTGCTCGAAGTACAGGCGGCCTTCGTCGGTCAGGCGGATCTGCCGCGTGGTGCGCACGAACAGCCGCACGCCCAGCCGCTCTTCCAGCCTCTGCACGGTACGGCTGACCGCCGGCGGCGTCACGCCGGCGGCGACCGCGGCCGCGGTAAAGCTGCCCAGTTCCGCGGCGAGGCAAAACAGTTCGATGCTGCCGAGCTGGAGGTCATCGAATTGGCGTTTCATGGCTTCCCCCTGCTGGTAGCGAACCTGGCCCGGTATCCGGCGCAGTCGCCATCATAGGTTTGCGCCCCGCCGAAGTCGACTGGCGCGCCCGGGCATTAGTACGCGCCACGCATAACTGTTTGTCCGGCCGGTGCCTTCGAAAGCCCGGCCCGAGCCCCTAGATTGGAAGCCATCGGCGCCGCGGGCCCGATCGGCACGCTAGCCGGACCAACCTACATCGAGGTGAAAACATGAGTGCAGCACAGAAAGTCGTCGTCATCACAGGCGCATCGCAGGGCATCGGCGCGGAACTGGTCAAGGCCTTCCGCGAACGCGGCGATCGCGTCGTCGCCACGGCGCGCAGCATCCGCCCGTCCGACGACCAGGACCTCCTGGCCATCGCCGGAGACCTGTCCGACCCGGCCACCGCGCGCCGCGTCATCGCCGAGGGCGTGGCCCGGTTCGGCCGGATTGATACGCTCGTCAACAACGCCGGCATCTTCGTCGCCAGGCCGTTCACCAGCTATACCGAAGCGGACTACGCAGCGGTGACCGGCATCAACCTGGCGGGCTTTTTCCATATCACGCAGCTGGCGGTCGCGCAGATGGAGAAACAGCGCAGTGGCCACGTGGTCAGCATCACCACCAGCCTGGTCGACCATGCCCTCAGCGCGGTGCCATCGGTGCTGGCGTCGCTGACCAAGGGCGGCCTGAACGCGGCCACCCGCTCGCTGGCGATCGAGTACGCGCGCACCGGCATCCGCGCCAACGCGGTCTCGCCCGGCATCATCAAGTCGCCGATGCATGCGCCCGAGACCCACGCGGCCCTGGGCGCGCTGCACCCGATGGGCCATATGGGCGAGATGCGCGATATCGTCGACGCCGTGCTGTATCTGGATGCCGCGCCGTTCGTGACCGGCGAGATCCTGCACGTCGATGGCGGGCAGAGCGCCGGCCATTGAGCTCGCGGCACGCGACCGCGGCAGCCCTTGGGCTACCGCGGTCATGATTTGCAGGATGGGGGCTGCCTCGCGATGAGACAGTCCCTTGCTTCAGACCAGCCTGGTCTCGACGTGGATATTGCCGCGCAGCGCCTTCGAGTACGGGCAGGTCTGGTGCGCGGTATCGACCAGCGCCTGCGCCAGCTCGCGCTCGATGCCGGGAATGCTGACATTGAGCCGGGCCTGCAGCAGGTAGGCGTCGCCGGCCATGCCCAGGTCGACCTCGGCATCGACCGACAGGTCCGACGGCAGCTTGACCTGCCGCTTGCCGGCCGCCAGCCCGATCGCGCCGATAAAGCACGCCGACCAGCCTGCCGCCAGCAATTGCTCGGGGTTGGTGCCGGCACCGCGCGAGCCGGGCGAAGACAGCTGCAGGTTGAGGCGGCCATCGTCGCTGCGCGCCTCGCCGTCGCGGCCGCCCGCGGTGATATGGACCTTGCCGGTGTACAGCACTTTCTCGATACGGGTCATGTCTGGTTCCTGTTGGATGGTGTTGGTGGTGATGAAGCGGGCCGGCGGACCGGCCGGCATGGCTCAGGCGTAGGCGCCGTCGAGATACGGATCGACGCTGCGCGCCGGGTCCGCCGAGACGCCGCTGCGGTCGAGCCCCGCCACGGAACGGGCGCCGTCGGTGTAGGGGTCGACGCTGCGCGCGCCGTCGCTGAACGGATCGACGCTGCGGGCGCCATCGCTGTACGGGCTGCGCGGCTCCTGGACCGAGCGCGCGCCTTCGCTGTACGGGTCGCGGGCGTCCACCGCGCTGCGGGCACCATCGGTGAACGGGTCGCGTGCGCCTGCGGCGGAGAAGCTGGCGGCCTGGGCGCCGGCAGCGGCGGCAGCGAGGGCGAGGGCGAAGACAAAGCGGCGGGCGATTTGGGTAGTCATGATCGGTTTCCTTAAGTTCACGTTGAGGGTTGAGCGGGCCGGCTTTCGCTTTCGGGGTATCCGACGCCGCGGCCACGGAAGGTATTTAAGGCGACCGGTGTATCGGCCATGTAGCCGATGCGGGCCGCGTTTGTCAGCCGCCGTGTCGTATCGGCGGCAAGATACAAAGCGGTACAAAGTGGCGGGGGTGGCGCGCCGTCCATGCGGTTGCTGCGCCGTTCCCTTCGCCCTGCCCAGCCGCGCTGCCTCCTCGCGCAGGCTGCGCACGAAGGCATGCACGACCTCGCCGGCCCTGCTGGGCTAAAGGACAATGCCGTGTTCCGACGCCGGTTCCGGCACGGGGTCGGTCTCGCCTAGCATCTCCATCAGTTCGCGCTCGATCTTGCGGCAGATGTGCGCGATCGGCACATCGTTGGCGCCGCCTTCGAAAGGGTTTTCGGTGCTTTCACCGACCTGCTCCAGCGCGAGATACATCCACGAGATCATCGCGCTGAACGGAACCACCAGCCAGATCAGGTGGCCATGCATGAAGCCAGGCACGCTGCTGTTGAGCTTTTCGAATTCCGTGAGAATGCCAAAGGGAAGCAACAGGCAGAACGAGCGGACGAAAAGCCGGTTGATGACCGCGTATTGCCTGGGGTACGGATAGTCCTTGATACGCTCTGCCCGCCCTTGCTGCTCGAAGGCATCCCGGATGGCTCTTTCGAGCTCCATATGGAAGGCGCAGTCGATCTCGCCGGCTTGCACCAGGCGTTTGATTGCCGCTGATTGCAAGGCAAGTATCCGCGTTGCCTTGCTATCGGTCCGCCGCAGCACATCGCGCTCCTGCGGCGGCAGATATCGGGCAAGCGCATGCTCCAAGGGTGTTTCCCACTCGGGCACGCGGTAGTGCTTGCGGTACTCCACGTTGGCAGCCTTGCCCGCGTTCTCCCAGATCCGCGGGCTTCGGAGTTGATAGCGTAGCGCCGTCAGCCACGCGCAGTGCCGCAGAATCAGTTCTCTGGCGGCCGCCGGTGTGGCGGTGAAGTCCCGGCTGAGGACACCCAGGAACCGGCTCCCGTTCAGGATCTGGGTCCAGACCTGCTGGGCCTCCGACGCCCGGTTGTAGGTCTGCACATTCTTGAAACCCACGATGAAGGAGGTGGCGGTGCCCAGCAACACCACGACCGATAGCGGCACCGACAGCCATTTCAGCCCAAGCAGCTGATAGAGGACAATGGGGAGCGCTCCACAAGCTAGCAAGGCGTAGATCTGCCGTCTCGACCAGACGATGAATTCGGATAACGAGTAGGATCTTCCGAGGTGCATGATCGGAATCGTATGAGCGGTGACGCCCATGCGCTAGATGCGCGGCGATACGCATGGCGTTGCCCGGACGGCACCAATCCCAGGCGCGCGGGTACGCGCTGCCTGACCAGCCCGGGCCTCGTGAGCGAGACCCCGCTTTGGTACGCGGGCCATCCGGTGGCTGCAGGCATCGGCAGTTTCGACACCCCCAAAATTTTCCTTGTAATGAGATCGATTCCCATTTACTATTCGATCACTGCCTGACGCACGGCGCACCAAACGGCGCACCGGACGGCACAGGCAGCCCAGCCAGGCTGGCACCCTCGCGGCACGCGACGGCAACCACCCTGGCTGGCAGGAAAGATTTCCGGATGCCGCCCCCGCGGCCTTCGATACCGACTTTTGTGGGGACCGCTCCGTCACGCGGAGCGTTTGGTAGTAGCCAGTCTCCGGAAGATCGGGAAAGCAACCAGACCCCGCTTTCCCGATCGCGTCTTCCGGCGGCAAGCCAGGCCACCTTTTTATTCCGCGCGCCGTGCAGGCACGTCGCGCCGCCAGGGACGGCAGCGCCAGCGCGCCGGCCCTGGCGCTTCCCGCCTGAAATTCCGCCAAGCCCCTGACGCCGTGCCCGTGCGGCGCCAGGCCGGGCGCCGCCCTGACTGCGGGGCGCCAGCCGCAGCATGCCTATGCCATCCGCCATGTCATCCGAGAGCACCAACCCGATCCATCTCAAGCGCGCCGGCCTGAAGGCGACGTCGCCGCGGATGCGCATCCTCGAAGTGTTCCGCACCAGCGCCAGGCGCCACCTGAGCGCGGAAGACGTCTACCGCATCCTGCTGACGCAGGACGAGGATGCCGGGCTGTCGACGGTGTACCGCGTGCTCAACCAGCTGGTGCAGGCCGATATCCTGCTGCGGCACAGCTTCGAGTCGGACCACGCCGTATTTGAACTGAACGAAGGCGGTCACCACGACCACCTGATCTGCGTGGCGTGCGGCCGCGTGGAGGAATTCCGCGACGAGAGCATCGAGCAGCGCCAGCGCCAGGTCGCCGCCGACAACGCCTTTGTGCTGCGCGAGCATATGCTGGTGCTGTACGGCGTGTGCCCGCAATGCCGTGCCGACGCCGCCGACGCAGAGCGCGTGCCGGAACTGCCGGCCAGCGCCTGACCCTGCCGCATGCCGCGCGCCTGACGGAGCCATCCATGGAGCGCCTGACCAAACCCCTGTCCGAACTGAAGCACCTGATCAACCTGTGCCTGCGCCAGGAGCCCGGCTGCCAGGACTGCCAGCTGCGCGCGGTATGCGTGCACCGCCCCGACCATACCGGCTGCAACTGGAGCGCCGAAGTCGACTTCCCCGAGCGCAGCGAGGCCGACGCCGTGCGTCACTGGCGCCAGGCCCGCCGCGTGGTGATGATGGTGCGCGAGCAGTACAACGTGGGCACGCCGGCGCAGGCCTGAACCGGGCGCGCCGATCAGATATCCAGCTGCGCCGCGGTGATGCCCAGCGCTGCGGCAATCCGCTCGCGCGAAGTCCTTCTCAGGCGGGCACTGTTTTCCTGCTGCGCATAGGCAGACTGCGAAATGCCGAGCCGCGCAGCGACTTCCGCCTGGGTCAGGCCAAGGTGTTCGCGCCATGCGCGCAGCGGCGCTATGTCATCGGCCAGCACGCGCCGCACCACGGCATGCGGGATCAGGTCACCGGCTTGCGCATATTGCGTGAGGTAATCGCCGTAGGGGATCACGACAAAGGCCGGCTTGCCGTCCGCCCCGATGATGGTCTGGAGGTTAGTAGGTACGTTCATCCCGCTTCTTCACTTCCTGAATTTCCACGATTCGTATCGTCCCGTCCCAGTCGAAGAGCACGCGGTAGTTGCCAACCCGCAGCCGATAGCCGTAGACGTGACCCGACAGCGCTTTGACGTGCTGGCAGTTCGGCATGTATGCCAAGGCTTCCACCGCATCCAGGATAGCGACGCGCACTGGCTTGTCGAGCCTTCGCATCTGCTTCGAGGCTCGTGCCGTCCAAAATATCGAGTTCATCACTCGAATATAAGGAAATTATAAGCACGGACACTTGAAATCAGGCAATTATAAGCTTGTTCTCATCTAGCCCGGCTCAACGTTCCGCAGTAGCTCCTGAAGCCTGGCTGGCGTCGCTCTGCGGGGCAGCGACCGGCCGCAACACCAGCCACACCGCCAGCCCGATCAGCGCGCCGCCGGCGGCATGCGCCCACGACAGCGCCTCGCCCAGGAACAGCGCGCCCCAGACGATGCCGAACGGCGGAATCAGGAAGGTGACAGTCAGCGAGCGCACCGGACCCAGGTCGGCGATCAGGCGGTAGTACAGGATGTAGGCCAGCGCCGTGCACAGCGTGCCCAGGCCCAGCATGGCCGCCCAGACGCCGGCGCCGGCAGCGGGCAGTGTGTTGTGGCGCCACAGCGCGGCGATGCAGAACGGAAGCAGGAAGACCGCCGCCCCCACCAGGCTGCCGGCCGCGACCAGGCGGCTGTCCAGCCCGCCGCGCTGGGTGATCCAGCGCCGCGCAAGGAACCCCGACAAGCCATAACAGGCGGTGGCGACCAGGCAGGCCAGCGCTCCCAGCAACACCTCCGCCGAAAACACCACCGGCCCGGTGCGGGTCAGCACCGCGACGCCCGCCACGCCCAGCATCACTCCCATGGCTTTTGCGCGCGTCAGCGGCTCCGCAAACGCGATCGCGCCGATCACCACGCCCATCAGCGGCGTCATGGCATTGAACACCGCCGAGTAGCCGGCCGGCAGCCACAGCGCTGCCACCGCATACATCGCGAACGGGATGCCGGAGTTGACCACGCCCAGCGCCAGCACCGCCGGCCATTTGCCTTGCATGTCCCAGCGCAAGCCCAGCAGCGGCAGGCACGCCGCCAGCGTCAGCGCGCCGATCAGCACGCGCACGAACGCCGTCGGCACCGGCCCCAGCACCGGTGCGCCGATGCGGATGAACAGGAAGCTGGCGCCCCAGAGGGCGGCCAGGGCCAGCAAGCGAAACAGGTCAAGGGGCTTCATCGGTCAGGGGGCGCGCTTGCCAGCTAGGGTCGGCGATGCCGCATTGGACGCCGGCGCGGCGCCCGCTGCAAGCCGGATTCGGACCTGTGGCGCTTTGGTCACGCCTCGTAGGGCCGCGTGAGGCCGAGGATTGGCGGCGTGTTGACGGATCTACCTGAAAATTGAGAGCTGTTTGCGCCACAATGTCACGTAAACACGTCACATTCTTACCGCGAGCTTTCATCCGCTCCCCTCGCAGGTGGGGACGCGTTACCGACGCGTGACAATCCGCATTCGATTAAATTAAAATCTGGTCTGCGCCAGAGTTAATTGACCCCTCCGACGCATTCCCGACAAGCCGCCAGGCCTCCTGGCGGCTTCTTTTTTTGCTCCGGTAAAATGCGCGCTGCCCGGCGCACCGGCAGCAAGCATCTCGTTGGCCGTCCGTGCCGCCGCGCTGCCGGTCATCACACTGCCGGCACATCCTGCGTCAACCGGCGCGGCGCCGGCCGCGTTGCCAATTCACATGAAACGACAGTTCCTGGGCCTGCTCGCCCGCGTTTACGTCCTGCAATTCGCCCTGGAAGTCCCCGCGACGGTGGCCATGCTGGCCGACATGCTGCTGGAATATGGCTTCCAGGTCGATATCGGCTCGGTGCGCCCGCTGCTGCGCGCGCTGCAAATGGAAGGCTACCTGGAGAGCGTGCTGCGCGACGGTATCGGCCGGGTCTACCTGCTGACCGAACGCGGCCGCGAAGAACTGCAGGCCAGCCGCCAGCGCATCGACGAACTCTACCGCCGCCTGCACGCCGGCCTGCCCGCGACCGACGACGCGCAACGCCCGGCCTGATCCGGGGCCCGGCAGCGGCGGCCGCGGCGCCGCAGCGTACCCGTTTCTGCGGGCCGCCTGGCCGCGGCGGCGCCGGTCCAGCGGCCTTACTTCTTCTCGGCCTTCCCTTCGTAGCGCTTGCTCCATTCGGCCAGAATGCGGTCGCGGTTATCGCTGGCCCAGCGGAAGTCGTTCTTGATCAGGCGCTTCTCGTAGTCCGCCGGCAGCAGCGCGTCGGGCCTGGCGATGCCAGGCACGGCCAGCACCGCGAAGTTCTTTTCATACAGCGCCATCGCCTCGCGCGACGCCGAGAAATCGGCCAGCTTGCGCGCCGCATCCAGATGCTTGGTGCCCTTGACGATGGCGGTGGCCTCGATGTCCCAGCCCAGGCCTTCGCTGGGCAGCACGATATCGATCGGCGCGCCTTCCTTCTTCGACTTCATGGCGCGGTACTCGAACGCGATGCCGATCGGGAACTCGCCCTGCGCGGCCATCTTGCACGGCTTGGAACCCGAGTGCGTGTACAGGCCGATGTTCTTGTGCAGGGCGTCCATGTACTGCCAGCCCTTCTGCTCGCCCATCATCTGCAGCCAGGCGCTGACGTCGAGGAAGCCGGTGCCCGACGAGGCCGGATGCGGCATCACCACCTTGCCGGCATAGACGGGCTTGGTCAGGTCGGCCCACGAAGTGGGCCTGGGCAGGCCCTGCTTCTGCGCCTCGACCGTGTTGAAGCAGATCGCCGCGCCCCACACGTCCATGCCGACCCATGCCGGCGGGTTGGCCGGGCTGCGGTACCTGGCATCGATCGCGGCCAGGTTCTTCGGCGCGTACGGGTCGAGCATGCCTTCCTTGTCCAGGATCGCCAGGCTCGAGCCGGCCAGGCCCCACACCGCGTCGGCGCGCGGCGCGGCCTTTTCCGCCAGCAGCTTGGCGGTGACGATGCCGGTGGAATCGCGCACCCACTTGATCTCGATCTCGGGATGCACCTTCTCGAACGCGGCCTTGTAGGCGGCGATCTGGTCGGCTTCGAGCGCGGTGTAGACCGTCAGCACGGTGGCGGCGGCGGCGTGGCCGGCCAGCAGCGGCAGCGTGGCGGCGGCCGCGGCGGCAACGGCCGCGGAAAGGCGGGTGATGCGGAACATGGTTTCTCCTTTGGGGTCGGTCAGAGTGTTGCGCAGTGCAGCGGGATGACAAGACGGAAGGCTCAGCCGGCGCGCCAGCGCTGCGCGCGGCGCAGCCAGCCGGCCGAGAGCGCGTGCAGCAACAGCGCGGCCAGCACGGCGGTCAGCAGGATCAGCGTCGACATCGCCGCGGCGGGGGCGGTGTCGCCGGCATCGTCCATGTTCAGCACCGAGATCGCGGCCAGCACGGTGTCGGGGCTGTACAGGAAGATCACCGCCGAGACCGTCGTCATCGACGACACGAACAGGTAGCGGAAGATGTCGAGCAGCGCCGGCAGGCACATCGGCACGGTCACGCGCCAGCACGTCAGCAGCGGCGCCACGCCCAGCGACAGCGCGGCGGCCTCGAACTCCTGGTCCAGCTGCCGCAGCGCGGCGGCAGCGGTCAGGTGGCCGGTGGTGTAGCAGTGCGCGACGTTGCACAGCACCAGCAGCGCCATGGTCCCGTACAACGCATGCAGCGGATTGCCGGGGGCGTTGAAGAAAAACACATAGCCCAGCCCCAGTACCAGGCCCGGCACCGCCATCGGCAGCAGGAAGCCGGCGCGCAGCACGCCGTGCAGCCACGCCGGCCCGCGCGTGCGCAAGGTCAGCCAGGCGCCGAGGAAGATCGCCGCGGTACCGGCCAGCGCAGTCAGCACGGACAGCTTCAGGCTGTTGCGGTAGGCCAGCCAGCCGCCGCCGTCCATGTTGTCGAAGTCGTAGTGCGCCAGCGTCAGGCTCAGGTTGTACGGCCACAGCCTGACCAGCGACGCGCCCACCGCGGTGGCGGCCACCGCCAGCAGCGCGGCGCTGACCCCCAGCACCAGCAGCAGGCAGGCGCTGTCGCGGCCGCGCTCGGGGGCCGGCACGTACACCTGCGCGCGGCTGCCCAGCTGCATGCGCTGGCGCCGCTGCAGCGCCATGTCGACGGCGAAGGTCAGCAGCGCGGGCGCCAGCAGCAGCATGCCGATCAGCGCGCCGCGGTCGAACTGCTGCTGCCCCACCACCGCCTTGTACGCCTCGAGCGCCAGCACCGGGTAGCCGCCGCCCACCACCTTGGGCACGCCAAAGTCCGTGATCACCAGCGTCAGCACCAGGCACGCCGCGGCGAACAGGCCCTGGCGCGCGCCCGGCAGCGTCACGGTGCGGAAGGTGCGCCACGGGCCGGCGCCCATGGCGCGCGCCGCTTCATAGAGGCGCGCATCGGCCAGCGACAGCGTCGCCACCAGCACCATCAGCGCATGCGGGAAGGTGTAGAAGGCCTCGCCCAGCACGATGCCCCAGAAGCCATAGATGCCGCCCGGCCCGAAGGCGTCGCGGAAGATGCCCTGGTTGCCGAACAGGTAGACCAGCGCGATCGCCGGCAGCAGCGACGGCGCGAACAGCGGCAGCAGCGCAATGCCGCGCCACAGCGGCCGCAGCGCGATGCAGGAACGCTGCAGCGCATAGGCAAAGCCGAATGCCAGCGGCACCACCAGCGCCACCACCGTCAGCGACACCGCCACGCTGCGCCCCAGCATCGGCAGGAAGTTGGGCCCGGATACCAGCGCGGCCATGCGCGCGCCCAGCACCCACTGGCCCGCGCCATCGAACCACGCCTGGCGGAACAGCGCCAGCAGCGGCAGCAGCAGGCCCACGGCAAGCCCGGCCAGCCACAGCCACTTCATCGCCGCGGGCGCGCCGTGCGCCAGCCGCGCGCCCAGGCCGGTGCCGCGCTGCCGGGACGCCGGTGCTTGCGCCGGCAGCAAGGCGGTGGCGGCGCGCATCATGCGAACACCCGCAACGCCGGGGCCGGCAAGGCAATCCAGAACTTGTGGCCGCCCGCCTCCGGCAGCCGCTGCCGCGCCTCGCGCGCCACGTCGGCAAACAAGGTAAGGCCAGGCAGGCGGTCGGCTTCCAGTGCCAGCCGGTAGCGGTTGCCGAGATAGGTCTGGTCGACCACGCGCGCCAGCAGCCGGTTGGGCTCGGCGGGGTCCGGGTCCAGCCGCACGGCTTCCGGGCGGCAGCACAGCCTGCCGGCGCCAGCCAGCGGCTGCGGCGCGTCGACCTGCAACGCGACCGCCTGGCTGCCTTCGCCAATCGTGAAGCGCCCGCCCGGCACGCTGTGTCCGGGCAGCCAGTTGGCCTGCCCGACAAAGCCGGCGACAAAGGCCGACGCCGGCTGCTCGTAGATCTCGGCGGGCGTGCCCGCCTGCACGATGCGCCCGCCATCCATCACGGCGATGCGGTCGGCCATGGTCATGGCCTCTTCCTGGTCATGGGTGACCATCACGGTGGTGATATTCAGCCGGCGCTGCAGCTGGCGCAGCTCCACGCGCAGATGCTCGCGCACGCGCGCGTCGAGCGCCGACATCGGCTCATCCAGCAGCAGCAGCGACGGCGCCGGCGCCAGCGCGCGCGCCATCGCCACGCGCTGCTGCTGGCCGCCGGAGAGCTGCCCCGGGAACTTGCGTTCGCTGCCGGCCAGGCCGACCAGGTCGAGCATCTCGGCCACGCGCGCGTCGCGGTGGGTGCGCCCCATGCCACGCCCGTGCAGGCCGTAGCCAACGTTCTGCGCCACGGTCAGGTTGGGGAACAGCGCGTAGGACTGGAACAGGATGCCGTAGTCGCGCGCCTGCGGCGGCAGGCCGGTCAGCTCGCGCGCGCCGGCGTGGATGCGGCCGGCGTCCTCGCGCTCGAGGCCGGCGATGATGCGCAGCAGCGTGGTCTTGCCGCAGCCGGACGGGCCCAGCAGGCATAGCAGCTCGCCCTGCCCGACCGACAGCGACACGCCGTCCAGCGCGAGGAAGCCACCGGAACCGCCGGAACCGCCAAAGCGCTTGCTGACCTGCTCCACGGCCAGGAACGCCCTGCCCGGCGCTGGCTTGCCTGACTGCATCATCGAATCTCCCTGCGTCTCGATCGAACCGGCCGCCAGCATAGGCAGTGCAGATGCCAGCCATATGGCAGATCGGCAAAGTATTTCGATGGAGGTATCGGGGGATTTGGGATGCGGCTCGCCGCGGCGCGATCAGGCCTGTTGCGGTGTGGACGCGGCCGCCGCGCTGGCCGTATCCGGCACCGCCAGCGGCTTGCGCAGCACCTCGCGCAGCGCCTGCTGCGGCACGCCCTGGCTGAACAGGAAGCCCTGCAGCCCGTCGCACCCCTGCGCGCGCAGGAAGGCAAACTGCGCCGCCGTCTCGACCCCTTCGGCAATCACCTTCAGATGCAGCTGGTGGCCGAGCGCGATGATGGCGGCGGCCACGGCCTGGTCGTGGCCTGGCGTCGCCACGCCGTCGACAAAGGACTTGTCGATCTTGAGGCGGCTGATCGGCAAGCGGGTCAGGTAGTTGAGCCCGGAATAGCCGGTGCCGAAATCGTCGATCGACAGCCCCACGCCCAGCTCGCGCAGGCGGCGGAAGGTTTCGAGGGTGGTCTCGCCGCCATCGACCAGGATGCCCTCGGTGACTTCGATCACCAGCCCCTGCGGCGGCAGGCCGGCCTGCTGCAGGCAGCGCGCCACGGTGTCGGGAAAGTCGGCCTGGCGCAGCTGCAGCGGCGAGATATTGACCGCCACCTCGAGCTCGCGGCCCAGCTCCTTGCGCAAGGCCTGGATCTCGCGGCAGGCGGTGGCCAGCGCCCATTCGCCCAGCGGCACCACCAGGCCGCTCTGCTCGGCAATGGGGATGAACTCGGCCGGCTGCATCACGCCGCGTTCCGCGGTCTCCCAGCTGATCAGCGCCTCGACCGCGGGGATGGTCAGCGTGGCGGTATCGACGATCGGCTGGTAGCGCAGCCGGAACTCGTTGCCGGCCAGCGCGCGCCGCAGCAAGCCTTCGATGGTGAAGCGCGTCAGCGAAGCCTCGGCCATTGCGCTGGCAAAGCGGCACAGGCGCGCGCGCCCGCCCTGCTTGGCGGCGTAGACCGCCGAGTCGGCCGACTTGAGCAGTTCGGTCAGCGTGTCGCCGTCGTCGGGGAAGACCGCCATGCCGATCGACGGCGTCACGCGCAGGCGCTGGCCGCCGGCCAGCAGCTCTTCATTGACGCGCGCCTGGATCTTGGCGGCGATCAGTTCGGCTTCGCTGTCGTGGCGCAGGCCGCCCAGCACCACGCCGAACTCGTCGCCGCCCATGCGCGCCACCAGGTCGCCCTGGCGCACCGTGCCCTTGATGCGGTCGGCCATGGTGCGCAGCACGTCGTCGCCCACCGGGTGGCCGAGCGAATCGTTGATGCGCTTGAAGTGATCCAGGTCGAGCAGCAGCAGCGCCACGCGCTGGCCGCGGGTGCGCGCGTGCAGCAGCAAGGCCTGCGCGCGCTCGCCCAGCTCGGCGCGGTTGGGCAGGCCGGTGAGCGGATCGTGCAGCGCCAGGTGGCGGATGTATTCGTCCACGCGCAGGCGCTCGGTCAGGTCATAGGCGATCGCCTGGTAGCCGGGCGCCGGCACGGCGCCTGGATTCACTGACGACGCAGGCGCCGGCAGGGCGGACACCGCCAGCCGCACCGGCATGCGCGAGCCGCCCTTGCGCACCCAGGTCCATTCGCGTTCATCGGTCAGCCCCAGCCGCGGCTTGGCCAGCAGCGCGGGCAACCCGGGCGGCACCGGCGCGCCCAGCTCGGCGCTGAGCGCGCGCGCGTGGTCGGCCAGTTCGGCGGCGACATGCAGGCCGGTCATCGGCATGTGGCCGACCAGCTCGGCGCTGCTGTACCACAGCATGCGCTGGCCGGCCGCGTTGATGCCGGTGATCAGGCCGTGCTCGTCGAAGGTGATGACGCAGAAGGCAGCGTGGTCGAGCAGTCCGGCATAGCGCGCCGCCTGCACCGCGGCGGCATCCTGCGCGCGCCGCTCGGGTGCCAGGTCCGTCACCGTCCATAGCCAGTGGCCCGCCGCACCCGCCGCGGCGGGCAGGGGCGCGGCGCTGACGCGCAGCGCAAAGCGGTCGCCGTCGGCACGCACGCCTGCCAGTTCGCGGTGAATGGCGGGACCCGCCGCGGCGTCGGCAGGCACCACCCCGGTGGCGCCGGGAATCAGCACGTCCAGGCTGTGTCCGGCCAGGCGCCTGGCATCGGTGCCGAGCAATTGCCCGGCGCGCTCGCTGGCGCGCACCACCACGCCCTGCGCATCGGTCACGACAAAGCCGTCGGCGGACTGCGCGAGGCATGCCTGCAGCATGGCGCTGTCGTCTTCCCACGCGTGCACGGCCTGCGCCTCGCGCTGGCGCGCGGCGCGGCCCTGGCGCGCCAGCGCATGGGTCAGCCATGCCAGCAGCAGCGTCGCCAGCGCACCCGCGGCCGGGAGCCAATACGAGGGCCGCGGGCCATGCGCGGCTTCGAACGCGGGCCGGGTGGCGGCGCGCAGCGTCCAGCTGCGGCCGCCATAGTGGAACTGGCGCTCGCCCCGCAGCAGCGGGGTGCTGCCGTCTTCGCGCAGCTCGCCTTCGGTGGGGCCGCCCGACAGCAGCGCGCCGGCCGCGGCGGGGCCGCCCTCGTGCAGCGACAGTTCCAGTTCGTTCGAGGCCGCGGCGCCGACCGCGCGCAGCAGGTCGCCCAGCCGCAGCGACAGGTAGACGTAGCCGAGCACGGCTGCGCGCCGCTGCGCCACCGTGCTGACCGCGGCACCGCCGCCATAGACCGGCAGGAACACCATCGCGCCGCGCTGGCGCGGCACGGCCTCGGTCTCGCTGATGGGGTCCAGGCCGGCGCTCAGGCGCGGCTCGCCGCTGTCGCGGGCGGCCTCGAGCGCGGCCCGGCGGGCGGGCTCGGACAGCATGTCGAAACCGGCCACCCGCATGCTGCGGCCGTCCAGCGGATCGATGTAGAGGATGGGCGCGTACAGCTCGCGCGTGCCGGCGGGATGGATGCCGTAATCGGCGAGGCCGTCGGCGCGGGCGGCCCGCACCAGTTGTGGCACCTGCTGCGGCGTGGTGAGCGGCGCGTAGCCGATGGCCTGGGTACCGGCCGGCAGGTCGTCGCGCTGCGCGGTATAGAGGTAGTTGCGCCATTGCGCGCGCGAGGTGCCGGGATTGGCCGTCATCACCGCGGCCACGCCGCGCAGCAGCCGCTCGTTCTCCAGCATGCGCTCGCGCAGCGCACTGCCGGCTTGCGCCAGCAGCGCATCGAAGTGCTGCTGCGCGGCGCGGCGCTCGAGCCGGTCGGCCTGCCGCCATGCCCCCGCCGTCAGCATCGCGCCGCCGGCAGCGACCAGCAATGACAACAGGGCGGGAGCAAGCGAAGTCAGTCTCATGGTCGGTCGGTTCCGGCATGCGGCAGGGGCACCGCCCCTGCGCAGGCATGCCGCCACGCGGCCAGCCCTCGCCTAGCGGGGGACTATACCGTGGTGCAGGCAACGCGCACAGCCCCGCCGCGGCCTGGCGCCGGCAACGGGGAAATGCCGGATGCCCCGCTGCGGCGGGGTATGTTAGGGTTGTACCCGAGACTCGACCTGCAGTTTGCGACAAGCCTGCGATCACCTCGCCCGCCTTGCGCCCCCACTGCACCCGACATGCCCGTCTACACGCCCACGCTGAAAGCGCGCATTGCGATCATCACCACCGTGCTGGCCGCGGTGTTCGGCACCGGCATCGTACTGATCGCCCTGTATGACGCGCACAGCGATCTGCACGATGCGCTCGAGGGCCAGCAGGACTCCGTGGTGAAGCTGACCGCCAACCAGCTCGACACGGCCATGAACGACCGCATCCAGCTGCTGTCGCACCAGGCCGACCAGCTCGGCGGCCTGCTGGCGCAGGCGCACGGCGCGCAGGCCGCGGCGGCGCGGCAGCGGGCGCTGCAGGCGCTGTCGGCGGCGATCCCGGTGCCGGCGGCATTCAACGCGCTGCTGGTCGCAGACCAGCACGGCAATGTCCTCAGCGACCAGGGCGAGGGCGCCGAAATCAGCGACCGCGCCTACTTCCGCGAGGCGGCGCGCACGCTGGCGCCAGTGGTATCGCCGCCGATCCGCTCGCGCACCAGCGGCCAGATGGGCGTGCTGGTGGCGGTGCCGGTGCTGTCGCCGCAGCGCGGCTTCCTGGGCCTGGTGGGCGGGTGGCTGGACCTGTCCAGCGCCAACTTCCTGGTCGACATCCTGCATAACCGGCTGGGCACCACCGGCTACTACTGCCTGGTCTCGGCCGGCCGCGAGCCGGTCTACGTGCGCCATCCCGATCCCGCCCAGGCGCGCCAGCCGGCACGGCCCGTGGCCGACACCTGCGGCGAGGACGACAGCCCGGCGCCGCTGGAATTCCTCACGCCGGCGCGGCCGGTGATCGCGCGCTACCTGATGTCGAGCACCGGCTGGGAACTGGTGGCATTGCTGCCGGCGCGCGAGGCCTACGCCCCGCTGCGCCAGATGCAGCAGCGCTTCCTCGGCATGGCGGGCGTGGCGATGGCCGCGGTCGCGCTGCTGATCTGGCTGGCGGTGCGGCGCCAGCTGACGCCGCTGTCGCGCCTGCACCGGGTGGTGCTGGCCAGCGCCAACGACCTGTCCGCGTTCGAGCGGCTGCCGACGCGCCAGCAGCGCGACGAGATCGGCGACCTGACGCGCGCCTTCATCAAGCTGATGCGCGACGTGCGCGAGCGCCGCCAGGCGCTGGACCGCAGCGAGCGTCGGCTGCGCGCCGTGACCGACACGCTGCCGTCGCTGCTGGCCTTCGTCGATACCGAAGGGCGCTATGTGTTCAACAACCTCGCCTACGAGCGGGTGTTCGGCCTGAAGCCGGAACAACTGCGCGGCAAGCCGATGCGCGAGGTGCTCGGCGAAGCCCGCTTCGCGCACGTGCGGCCGTTCCTGGAACGCGCGCTGGCCGGCAGCGCGGTGACCTTTGAAACCGAGGACGAGAGCCCCGACTACCACTGCATGGAAACCAGCCTGCGCCCGGAATGGAGCGCCGACGGCAGCGAAGTGGTGGGCGTGCATGTGCACGTGCAGGACATCACCCAGCGCAAGCTCGAAACACAGCGCCTGGCGCGCATGTCGCGCACCGACCACCTGACGCAGCTGCTCAACCGCAGCGCCTTCGAAGGCCAGCTGCATGCAGCCATGGCGCGCAGCCGCGAGCACGGCACGCTGATGGCGCTGCTGTATCTCGACATGGACCGCTTCAAGGCGGTCAACGATATCCACGGCCACGCCGCCGGCGACCTGCTGCTGCAGGACTTCGCGCAGCGCATGCGCCAGTGTGTGCGCGACAGCGATACCGTGGCCAGGCTCGGTGGCGACGAGTTCGCCGTGGTGCTGGAAGACCTGCCGCAGCCCGCCGCCGCACGCCGCGTCGCGCAGGCGATCCTGCAGGCCATGGATCTGCCGTTCAGCTTCGAAGGCGTGCAAGCCGACGTCGACGTCAGCATCGGCGTGGCGCTGTATCGCGGCGGCCCGGCGCAGGACCACGAGCTGATGCGGCTCGCGGACGTGCTGCTATACCGCGCCAAGGGCGCGGGCCGCGGCCGCTACGAGATCGGCCCGCCCGAACTGGCGGACGAACCGAGCCCGCAGCACGCGGGACCTTCCACGGCTCAGTGAAGCGTGCCGGCGGGCTTGTCCGGCACCGCGCCGGCCACGCCCTCGGGCTCGAACGGCACGTGGCGGCCGTCGCTGGACTGGTAGCCAAGCTGGGCGTCGGCACCCAGCATCTTCTCCCAGGCGATCATGGCCTGGGCCACGGCCTCGGGCGCGCCCTTGAACACCACCACGTCGTTGCCGCAGCCGGGGCATTCGCCGCCGAACACCGCGTCGATGCCGGGCAGGCCCGGCACGTCGAGCGCATCGAACTGCGCGAACGCGGTCTTGCAGTGCCCGCACACCAGTTGGGCGGGGCGCAAGGCCTCGATCTTTGCGCGTGCCTGTGCCGCGCGCTCCTCGGGGGTACCCCGCCGTTTTGCCTCGCCCATGATGTCCTTCCTTCCCCGTGCTGCCGGTGTGTGTGTTTGCAGCGGCCGGCCACTGTGGCCGGTGCCGTGACTGTTAGATGCGCAATGCGGGCCGGTGGTGCCCCGGACCCGGGCGCAGGTGACGGCCGCGATGCCTGCGTGCCGGTGCCTGGCTGCCGCGCTGTGTGATGCGCTTGCGGCGCGCTTACCGGCATTGTAACCAGCACGGCGCAGCAATTACCGGGCCGACAGGAAGCCGCAGCGCCTGCTATTGTGGATAACGATGCCCCGTGCGGCGGCGGGTGCGCCGCTTGCCGCACCGCGGGCATGCCGGTTCCATCCACCTACCCCCGAAGGAGGACGTTCCATGATCCGACCCACCGTGCAGGAAAACGCCGCCCGCTACGCCGACTGCATTGCCGCCTGCAATGCCGCCGCGGCGGCCGCCCTCAAGTGCGCGGCCGCGTGCCTGGAAGAACAGGACGTGCGCAAGATGGCGCGCTGCATTGCGCTGGACATGGATTGCGCCGGCATCGCCCAGCTGGCCGCGTCCTACATGCTGCGCAACAGCGAGTTCGCGCCGCTGGTGTGCGAGGACTGCGCCGAAGTCTGCAAGTGGTGCAAGGAAGAATGCGAGCGCCATGACGCCGAGCACTGCCAGGAATGCGCGCGCGCCTGCGCCGCCTGCATGGAGCAGTGCCTGAAGATGACGGCGTAGCGCCAGCGGACTCAGCCGGCCGCGCCGCTCGCCTGCTGCGGCGGCGCGTCCGCCAGCGCGACGAAGGCATCGATCAGTCGTGCGCCGCGCCGCTCGCGCAGGCAATACAGGTATTCGTGCAGGCACGGCGCGGCATCGGTGAAGCCAAGCACGCGCAGGTCAGGATGGCTGGGCACCTCGTGCCGGGCGACCACCGATACGCCGAGATTGCGGATCACCGCTTCGCGGATCGACTCCCGGCTGCCGATTTCCATCTGTGCCGCCGGGCTGACGCGCGCCTGCGCCAGCATGTCTTCGGTGGCGATGCGCGTGGTCGACCCCAGCTCGCGCATCAGCAGCCGGCAGCCCGCCAGCGCGCTGACCGGCACTTCGGTTTGCCCGGCCAGCGCATGGGTGCGATGCACCACCAGCATCAGCGGGTCCACGCCCAGCAGCAGGCGCGACAGGCGCGCATCGTCGACGCGCTGCGACGAGGTGGCGAGGTCGACGCGGTATTCCTGCAGCGCCTCCAGCACCTCCTGCGAGTTGCCGGTGACCACGCTGACGTCGATGGCCGGGAAACGGTCGCTGAAGCGGCGGATCAGTTCCAGCACGTAGTAGGGCGCGGTCGCACCCACGCGCAGGCTGCCGGTGCGCAGGTCGCCGGAATGGCGCAGGAAGAAATCGATCTCGGTTTCCTGCTGCACCAGCGCCTCGACCCGCGGCAGCAGCGCCAGGCCGGCGTCGGACAGCGCCAGCCGGCGCCCGCCGCGATGGAACAGCTCGACCCCGTAGGCCTCCTCCAGCGCGCGGATCTGCGCCGTGATGGTCGGCTGCGACAGGCCCAGGCGCTTGGCCGCCTGCGTGACGCTGCCGATGCGGGCCACCATGAAGAAGGATTTGAGCTGGGCGATGAGCATGCGGCAGGAACGGGTCGCGAAAGCCGGCAACGCGGCAAGACGGCGGACGGCAGGCGCCCGCCATGGCGAAGCGGTATTCTAATGGACCGCACCATGTCCTCCGGCCCAGCCGCCCGCCGCCTTGCCAAGGAGTCAGCCCATGCCCGACCCGTCCACCGCCGCCACCCGCATCGAAAAAGACAGCCTGGGCGACGTGCCCGTTCCCGCCGACCATCTGTGGGGGGCGCAGACCGAACGCTCGCGCCAGAACTTCCGCATCGGCACCGAGAAGATGCCGCCCGCGCTGATCGAGGCCTTTGCCGTCCTGAAGCTGTGCGCGGCGCGCGCCAACGGCGAACTGGGCGTGCTGCGGCCCGAGCTGGCGCATGCCATCGAGCAGGCCGCCGCCGAGGTCATCGAAGGCCGCTGGCCCGACGAGTTTCCGCTCTCGGTCTGGCAGACCGGCTCCGGCACGCAGACCAACATGAACCTGAACGAGGTCATCGCCAACCGCGCGATCCAGTTGCTGGGCGGCGAGGTCGGCAGCAAGACCCCGGTGCACCCGAACGACCACGTCAACGCCAGCCAGTCGTCCAACGACAGCTTCCCTACCGCGATGCACATCGCCGCCACGCGCGCGATCCAGCAGGAACTGCTGCCGGCGCTGGAGCAGCTGCAGCAGACCTTCGCGCGCAAGGTCGAGGCCTTTGCCGATATCGTCAAGGTCGGCCGCACCCACCTGCAGGACGCGGTGCCGCTGACGCTTGGCCAGGAGTTCTCCGGCTACATGACGCAGGTGGCCGATGCCCAGTCGCGCCTGCAGCAGGCCATGCTGCGCGCGATGCCGGTGGCGCAGGGCGGCACCGCGGTGGGCACCGGCCTGAACGCGCCGCACGGCTTTGCCGCCGCCTTTGCGCGCGCGCTGGCCGACTACACCGGCCTGCCATTCGAGCCCGCGCCCAACCGCTATGCGCTGCAGGCCGCGCACGACGCGCTGGCCGACCTGTCGGGCGCGCTCAGCACCACCGCGTCGTCATTCCTGAAGATCGCGCGCGACTTCATGCTGCTCGGCTCCGGCCCGCGCGCGGGCTTTGCCGAGCTGGTGCTGCCGGCCAACGAGCCGGGCTCGTCGATCATGCCGGGCAAGGTCAATCCGACCCAGGCCGAAGCGCTGGCGATGGTGTGCTGCCGCGTGATCGGCAACCACACCACGGTGACGCTGGCGAACGGGCTGGGCACGCTGGAGCTGAACGCCTACAAGCCGGTGATCATCTACAGCCTGCTGCAGTCGGTGAGCCTGCTGGCGGGCGCGGCGTCGAGCTTTGCCGAGCATATGGTCGAGGGGGTCGAGGCCGACCGCGAGCGCATCGCCGAATTGCTGGAGCGCTCGCTGATGCCGGTGACCGCGCTCAATCCGCATATCGGCTACGACCGCGCCGCGGAGATCGCCAAGCTGGCGGTCAAGCGCAACCTGTCGCTGCGCGAGGCGGCGCTCGCCTCGGGGCATGTCACCGAGGCGCAGTTTGCCGAGTGGATCGACCTGAAGGGAATGACGCGCGAGGTGTAGCGCGCGCGGGGATACGACAGAGGCGCCCGGCGCGGAACCGATCCGCGCCGGGGCGGGCCGGACTCAGCCGACGAAGGCCTTTTCCAGCACGAAATGGCCGGGGTGGCTCATATTGCCTTCGGCAAAGCCGCGTGCTTCCAGGATGGCGCGCACGTCCTTGAGCATATCGGGGCTGCCGCACAGCATGATGCGGTCGGTCTCGGTCGAGAACGGGGCCATGTCCAGGCGCTCGAACAGCTCGCCCGAGGCAATCAGGTCGGTGATGCGGCCGCGGTTGTCGAACTCTTCGCGCGTCACGGTCGGGAAGTACACCAGCTTCTCGCGCACCAGTTCGCCCAGGTGCTCGTGCTGCGGCAGGTGTTCCTGGATCAGCTCGCGGTACGCCAGCTCTTCGACGAAGCGGCAAGTGTGGGTCAGCACGACCTTGTCGTAGCGCTCGTAGACCTCCGGGTCGCGGATGATCGACAGGAACGGCGCCAGGCCGGTGCCGGTCGCCAGCAGCCACAGGGTCTTGCCGGGCAGCAGGTTGTCCACCAGCAGCGTGCCGGTGGGCTTCTTGCCGACATAGATCTGGTCGCCTTCGCGCAGGTGCTGCAGGCGCGAAGTCAGCGGGCCGTCGGGCACCTTGATGCTGAAGAATTCCAGCGTCTCTTCATAGTTGGCGCTGGCAATGCTGTAGGCGCGCAGCAGCGGGCGGCCATTCACCTCCAGGCCGACCATGGCGAACTGGCCGTTTTCAAAGCGGAAACCGGGGTCGCGCGTGCAGGTGAAGCTGAAAAGGGTGTCGGTCCAGTGATGGACGGAAAGGATCGATTGCTGGTTCAGATTGCTCATGGCAAGACGCGGAATGCAGCGCAACGGCGCGCCAAAAAACGGCTGGGAAGGAAGCGATCTTAACGCATGGTCCGGCTCGGCGCAGGCGGAGCCTGCAACGCCAGCAAGGGATTAACGCCCATGCTGCGCGGATGGGGCGAAGCCGTCACGTCGAGGATTGTTGATGGATTCTGGCTAATCCTTTTGGGTTCTGGCCATTTATCCATCACGTACCAACATCCATCATGCAGCCATTCCCAACCGACCAGGAATCTGCCATGACCTCCACCACTTCCCCGCTTGCAGCAACCTCCCGCCGTGCCGCCGTCGTCACCGGCGCGTCCCGCGGCATTGGCCGCGCCATCGCGCTGCGGCTCGCCGCGGACGGCTTTGACGTCGCCATCGGCTATGCCGGCAACGCCGCCCGCGCCGAAGAGACCGTGGCGGCGGCACGCGCGGCCGGCGCCAAGGCCATCGCCGTCCAGGGCGACGTGGCGCAGGCACCCGACGTGGCGCGGCTGTTCGACGCCGCGCAACAGGCCTTCGGCCGGCTCGACGTGGTCGTCAACAGCGCCGGCATCATGCCGATGGCGCCGGTGGCGCCGGGCAGCGTCGACAGCTTTGACCAGGCCATCGCCACCAACCTGCGCGGCGCCTTCCTGGTGCTGGGCGAGGCCGCGGCGCGGCTGGACCAGGGCGGACGCATCATCGCGCTGTCGACCAGCGTGATTGCGCGCGCCTTTCCGGGCTACGGGCCGTACATCGCGGCCAAGGCCGGCGTCGAAGGGCTGGTGCGGGTGCTGGCCAACGAGCTGCGCGGGCGCGGCATCACCGTCAACGCGGTGGCGCCGGGGCCGGTCGCGACCGACCTGTTCTTCCACGGCAAGTCAGAGGAGCAGGTGGCGCAGCTGGCGAAACTGGCGCCGCTGGAGCGGCTCGGCACGCCGGACGACATCGCCGCGGCGGTGGCCTTCCTGGCGGGGCCGGATGGTGCGTGGGTCAATGCGCAGGTACTGCGCGCCAATGGCGGCTATGCCTGAAGCCGACGTCCCGGCTTCACCCGCCGGGTGTGATGGCCCCGGACAGTTCGCAGCGCTGGCGCGCCAGCGCTTCGCGCGAGTAGCCGTGGCGCACGCGCAGCTGGTGCTCGACGGCGTCCGCCTGGTCCAAACACGCGAACACCAGGTCGTCCTTGACGCGCTGCGTCACCCCCTTCAGGCGCGGCGCCTCGTACGCGACCTGGCGCGCGCGGCAACGCAGGAACAGCAGGGTTTCCTGGGAGGCGATGATGAGCTGGTCGTGCTCGATGCGCTTGCATTCGACCAGATCCTGGGCGGAGGCGCTGGCGCCGGCAAAGAACAAAGGCAGGCACAGCCATCGGCGCAACGAGCGGTGCATGGCAAACGGGGGCGCAGAAGGCCAGTTGAGGGTCCGGCTCGCATCATTGCCCAGACCCGCGCGCAGCGCAAGCCGTAGTGCGCGCAACAGCGCATTGCGGCGAGCGCCGGCATGGCAATATACGGGGGCTGATACCGCTCCCGTCTTTCTCTGATCACCCCATGGATCTCAACGCCCTGCGCCTGTTCGTCGACATCGTCGACGCCGGCAACCTGAGCGCGGCCGCGCGCAAGCTCAAGATGACGCGCGCCAATGTCAGCTACCGGCTCAAGGCGCTTGAGGAAGAACTGGGCGTGCAGCTGCTGCGCCGGACCACGCGCCATGTCGAGCCGACGCCGGTCGGCGCCGGGCTGTACGAGCACGGCCGCAATATCCTGGGCGAGGTCGCGGCGGCCAATGCGCTGATCAGCAACATGGGCAAGAGCCTGCAAGGCCATGTGCGGCTGTCGGTGCCGACGGGGCTGGGCCATTCGCTGCTGTCGCCGCTGCTGGTGCGGTTCAAGCAGCGCTACCCGGACATCACGCTCGACGTGGTGTTCGACAACCGCGTGCACAACCTGGTGTCCGAGGACGTGGAGGTGGCGCTGCGCATCATCTCGACGCCGCCGGATTCGGTGGTGGCCACCGAGATCGGCGCGGTCGACTGGATCGTGTGCGCCTCGCCCGCGTACCTGGCCGGACACCCGGCGCCAGAGGCACTGGCCGGGCTGCAGTCGCATGCGATCGTGTGCGCGTCGCCGGTGGGGCAGAAGCTCAAGGCATCAGGGTCGCGCCAAGGCGGTGGCGACGAGGTCCGCGAACAGGTGGTGCTCGAGCCCACGCTCAGCTCGGAGAATTTCGCCTTCCTGAAAGAAGCGGTGCTGGCCGGCCTGGGCGTCGGCATCTTCCCGATCTATGCGATCGGCGCGGAACTCGACAGCGGCGCATTGGTGCCGCTGCTATCCGATTACCGCATCAGCGTGTTCGGCAGCAAGCTCTACATGCTGACCATGCCCAACCGCTACCAGACCCTGGCCACGCGCTACCTGCTGAATTTCCTGAAGACCGAACTGCAGGCGGTGTGGCCGCGGCTGCACCGTTAGCCGCAGGCCATCGCCGTCGCGCCGGCGCACTATATTAGGAGCACAAGGATAACCGTCGGCGCATCCGGAACCTAGGAGCAATCATGGCCCTGGCTAGTACGCTCGCTAACTGCCTGAGCAGCAAGAACACCCGCTACGACATCATCCGCCACCCCTACACCCTGAGCAGCATGGCCACGGCAGAGGCCGCGCACGTGCCCGGGGACCGGCTGGCCAAGACGCTGTTGCTGGAGGATGAACGCGGCTACGTCGCCGCTGTGATCCCTTCGAGCCATCACCTGCAGATGGCGGCCATCTGCGAACAGACCGGGCGCAACCTGGTGCTGGCGCACGAGGACGAGATCCGCGAGATCTTCAAGGATTGCGACCTGGGCGCGATTCCGCCGGTGGCCATGGCATACGGCATGCAGACTTATGTGGACGACAGCCTGATGCAGCAGCCCGAAGTGTATTTCGAGGGCGGCGACCACCAGGACCTGGTGCACATGAGCGGCGACCAGTTCAAGCAACTGATGTCGGATGCGGGGCATGGGCAGTTCTCGCGCCGCATGATGTAAGCGGTGCCACGGCAACGGCCACCACGCGGGTTGCGGCCCGCGTGGTGGCCGTTTTGCTTGTGTTCAGCGTTGCTCTGGCGCTTGCCCGGCGCTGCCTGCGGGCAAGGCCGGCGCGCTGTCGTCCTTCAGGTCCACGCCGGAGCGTCCGAGCGCCGCCGCGCCGCGCAGCAGGAACACCAGCCGCTCGGCGGCCTGCGCATAGGACAGCCCTTCCGGGCGCACATTGGAGATGCAGTTGCGCTCGGCATCGGTGCGGCCGACGCGCGGCGCATGGGTCAGGTAGATGCCCAGGCTGTCGGGCGAACTGAGCCCGGGCCGTTCGCCGATCAGCATCACCACCTGGCGCGCGCCCAGCCGCTCGCCGATCTCGTCGCCCAGCGCCACGCGCGACTGTTCGGCCACCACCACCGGACCGATGTGCCAGCCGTGCGGCAGGCGCTGGCGCGCCGCCTCGAGCAGCGGCAGCGCATGGCGCTGCGTCGCCAGCGCCGACAGGCCATCGGCAATCACGAACACCACATCCGGCGCCTGCGCCGGCCGCACCGCGTCCAGCCGCGCGCGGCTGGCGTGGTCCAGGCGCCGGCCCAGGTCCGGGCGGCGCAGGTAGTGCTCGCGGTCCGGCGCCGCGCTGTGCACGGCCGCGTGCGCCAGCCCGGCCGCCTCCAGCGCCGCGGTGACGGTGCCGACCTCCAGCGCCAGGTGCACCGCGTCGCGCGCCTGCGCATGGGCCAGGCCGAAGGCCAGCACGGCGTCGGTGGGCTGGCTGTGGCCGGTACGGCCCAGCGCAATGCGCGCGCGCGTGAAGCGGCGCAGCCGTTGCCACGGGTCGGCTTCGGCGGGATCGGGACTGACGGGAGCCTGGCGTTTGGCCGTCATCGCAGCGCCTTACAAGGTGTGGGCCATCTGCAGCAGCGGCTGGCGCGCGGCCGGCTCCAGCAGCCGGCCGGCGCCATCGGCAATGCCCATGCGCTGCAGCCAGGCCTCGAATTCCGGCGCCGGGCGCAGCCCCAGCACTTCGCGCAGGTACAGCGCATCGTGGAACGAGGTGCTCTGGTAGTTCAGCATGATGTCGTCGGCGCCGGGCACGCCCATGATGAAGTTGATGCCGGCCACGCCGAACAGCGTCAGCAGCGTGTCCATGTCGTCCTGGTCGGCCTCGGCGTGGTTGGTGTAGCAGACGTCGCAGCCCATCGGCACGCCCATCAGCTTGCCGCAGAAGTGGTCTTCCAGACCGGCGCGGATGATCTGCTTGCCGTCGTACAGGTACTCCGGCCCGATAAAGCCCACCACGGTATTGACCAGCAGCGGCGAGAACGCGCGCGCCACCGCGTAGGCGCGCGCCTCCATGGTCTGCTGGTCGACGCCGTGGTGCGCGTCGGCCGACAGCGCGCTGCCCTGCCCGGTCTCGAAATACATCAGGTTGTCGCCCACGGTGCCGCGCGCCAGCGCCTGCGCCGCGTCGTGCGCCTCGGCCAGCAGCGACAAGCTGATGCCGAAGGCCGCATTGGCGCGCTCGCTGCCAGCCACGGACTGGAACACCAGGTCCACCGGCGCGCCCTGGCCGATCGCGCGCAGCGTGTTGGTGACATGGGTCAGCACGCACGACTGCGTGGGGATGTCGAAGCGGCTGCGCAGCTCGTCGATCATGCGCAGCAGCGAGACGATCGCGCCGAGGTTGTCCGAGGCCGGATTGACGCCGATGGTGGCATCGCCGCAGCCATAGAGCAGCCCGTCGATGATCGACGCGGCGATGCCCTTGGGATCGTCGGTCGGATGGTTGGGCTGGAGCCGCACCGCCAGCCGTCCCGGCAACCCCACCGTGCTGCGAAAGCGCGTGACCACCTGGCACTTGCGCGCCACCGCGACCAGGTCCTGGTTGCGCATCAGCTTGCTGACCGCCGCCGCCATCTCCGGCGTGATGCCCGGCGCCACCCGCGCCAGCATGGCGCTGTCGGTCTCATGCCGCAGCAGCCAGTTGCGCAGGTCGCCCACGGTGGTGGCGCCGATCGCGGCAAAGGCGGTGGCGTCGTGGCGGTCATGGATCAGGCGCGTGACCTCGTCGTCCTCATAGGGCACCAGCGCTTCGTTGAGGAAGCGCGTCAGCGGCACCTCGGCCAGCGCCAGCCTGGCCGCCATCCGTTCCTGTTCGCTTTGCGCGGCAAGGCCCGCCAGCGCGTCGCCGGAGCGCGCCGGGCTGGCCTTGGCCAGCAGCGTGCGCAGGTCGGCGAAGACGTGGCGATGGTTGCCGATGGTATGGGTGTAGGCCATGCGTTGCGTTCCCCGGGCTTGGCGGCAAACAAGGACAGCGCGGCGCACCACCGGCCGCGCACGGATTCCCCCTAATATAGACACCCTTTGCGTGTGCCGATATGCCAACATCGGCACCAGGTCGCGGCGGCACAGCCGACTGACGCAGCCATTACATCTGGATCGGCGAGAATCCAGGAATCTTTTCAGCAAATTGCATGCCGGAGACACCGATGAAAGACCCCGAACCGACCGCCACGCCGCGCCTGCCGCCGGCCGCGTGGTACAGCGTCGGCACCGTCGCCTACCTGCTGACCGCGCTGGCGCTCTGGACCGTGCTGCATGCCAACCTGGTGGCGGCGCTGCTGTCCGGGCTGCTGCTGTATTCGCTGGTGGACGTGCTGGCGCCGCGCCTGAAGCGCCTGCACCAGCGCCACGACGCGCTCGCCGTGGCGATCCTGTCGGCGCTGATCCTGCTGGGGCTGACGCTGGCGGGCTGGCTGCTGGTGCGCTTTGTCAGCGGCGAGGGCAATACCCTGGACGGCCTGCTTAACCACGTCGCCGACATCATCGACCGCTCGCGCGGGCAACTGCCGCCCTGGGTCAGCGACGCGCTGCCCAACGGCGTCGACGAACTGGCCAACACGCTGATCGACACGCTGCGCGAGCACGCCGCGACGGCGCAGAAGCTGGGCGCCGAGGTGCTGCGCACGCTGGTGCATATCCTGATCGGGCTGGTGATCGGCGCGATGGTGGCGCTGTACCGCGCCGTGGCGCGTCCCAACCGGCGCCCGCTGGCGGCCGCGCTGGTGGCGCGCGCGCGCACGCTGCAGCAGGCGTTCTCGCAGTTCATCTTTGCGCAGATCCAGATCTCGGCGATCAACACCGTGCTGACCGCGATCTACCTGCTGCTGGTGCTGCCGCTGTTCGGCGTGCACCTGCCGCTGAGCAAGACCCTGGTGGTGATCACCTTCGTCGCGGGACTGCTGCCGGTGCTGGGCAACCTGATCTCGAACACGGCCATCGTGGTCGCTTCGCTGTCGGTGTCGCTGCCGATCGCGGTGGGCTCGCTGGTATTCCTGGTGGTGATCCACAAGCTGGAGTACTTCCTGAATGCGCGCATCATCGGCGCGCGCATCCAGGCGGCGGCGTGGGAACTGCTGATGGTGATGCTGCTGATGGAAACGCTGTTCGGCATCCCGGGCGTGATCGCCGGGCCGATCTTTTACGCGTACCTGAAGCGCGAGCTGGCCGGGGCCGGGCTGATCTGAATGCCGCGGCCGGCACGCCGGGCCGGTGGTAGGACCAATATCCGGTCCTGGACTCAGGTCCCGTCGTGCTCGACCCGGCTGCGCACGAAGTCGATATGGGTCTGCATCGCCGTGCGCGCCTCTTCGGGGCGGCGCGCGCAGATGGCGTCGCACAGCGTGCGGTGCTGCAGCAACAGCAGGTCCGAGGCGCCGTCGTCCTGTTCGCGCAGGCCGGTGCCGTTGATGGTGATGTGCTCGCGCAGCATGCCGATCACGCTGGTATGCAGGTGCAGGAACATGGTGTTGTGCGAGGCCTGCGCGATGGCGTCATGCAGCCGTGCGTCGGCATCGGCCTCGGCCTGCTTGTCGTCGGCGGCGCGCGCGCGTTCCAGTTCGGCCATCAGGGCGCGGATGCGCTTCACGTCGGCGGCATCCGCGCGCAACGCCGCGAAGTAGGCGGTGGCGCCCTCCAGCACGCGGCGGAACTCCAGGATGTCTTCGCGCAGCGCGGGATGGTCGGCCACCAGTTGCCCCCACGGCGAGGCAATGCCGGCACGCAGCTGGTCGGTGGCATAGACGCCCGCGCCCCGCCGGCTCTGCAGCAGGCCGCGCGCGGCCAGGCGCTGGATGGCCTCGCGCACGGTGTTGCGCGCCACCGCGTATTGCCCGGCCAGCTCGCGCTCGGCCGGCAGCCGCGTGCCGGGCGGCCAGGTGCCGTCGAGCAGCGCGGTCTCCATCCGTCGCATCACCGACTCCACGCGTCCGCGGGCGTGCCCGTGCCTGGCTGCCGTCATGCCGATTTCCTCGCTCCTGAACGGCGCGGCGTTCCTTGAAATTGGTCCGACCAATTTGAACCGCCGCGCGGAAGCGGGAATTATGCGCCCAAACGTGCGACCCAGCACGTGCGGAGCGAGACATGAAGGATCGTCAGTACCCCAGCGGCCCTGCCCCCACGCAGGCCTACCTGTTTGCCACCTGCCTGGTCGACCTGTTCGTGCCCGAAGCCGGCCTCGACGCCGTGCGCCTGCTCGAGCGCGAAGGCCTGACCGTGCATTTTCCGCGCGGCCAGAGCTGCTGCGGCCAGCCCGCCTACAGCAGCGGCAACCCTGACGCGGCCCGTGCGGTGGCGCGCGCGCAGCTCGACCTGTTCGGCCAGCCGTGGCCCGTGGTCGTGCCGTCCGGCTCGTGCGCCGGCATGATGCGCCACCACTGGCCGCTGCTCTTTGCCGACGATGCGGTGGCCGGCCCGAAGGCCCGCGAACTGGCCGGGCGCGTCTACGAGCTGGGCGAGTTCCTGCTGCACGTGCTGAAGGTGGACTTCGGCGCGGCCGCGCCCTCGGCCCAGCCGCCCGAGCGCATCGTGCTGCATACCTCGTGCGGCGCCCGCCGCGAAATGGGCACGCGCCAGCACGGCGTGGCGCTGGTCGATGCGCTGCCGGGCGTGACCCGCGTGGAGCATGAACGCGAGTCCGAATGCTGCGGATTCGGCGGCACCTTCTCGCTCAAGCACCCCGATATCTCCGGCGCCATGGTGCGCGACAAGGTGGCCTCGGCCTGCGCCACCGGCTGCGACCGGCTGGTCTCGGCCGACTGCGGCTGCCTGCTCAATATCGGCCATACCGCCGCGCACGACCGCGCGCCGTTGCAGGTGGAACACCTCGCCAGCTTCCTGTGGCGCCGTACCGGAGGTGCCGCATGAGCACGCCCGGCGCCCGTGAACGCATGCTCGGCCGCTTGCGCGCTGCCGCGCCCGTGCCGTCCCCGCACACCACCGAACTGGACCGCCGCATCGACAGCCATTTCGAAGCGCGCCGCCATGGCCCGCCAAAGACCGGCGCACGCGTCGCCGCGATGCAGGCCGCGCTGCAAGGCCTGCATGCCGAAGTCTGGTGCGCCGACGCCGGCGCCTGGCCGGCGATGCTCGCTGGCGAACTGGCCGGCGCGGGCGTGAAGCGCCTGCTGCTCGATCCGGCCACCACGGCCGGCGCGGCGCTGGCAGCCGCCTTGCCGGCCGGCATCGAAGCCATCGGCTACGAGCGCCCGATCGAGGCGTGGAAAGCCGAACTGTTCGACACCGTCGATGCCGGCTTCACCGTGGCGCGCTCCGGCATCGCCGCCACCGGCACGCTGGTGCTGGCGCCGGACGCGGGCTCGCCGCGCACGGTGTCGCTGGTGCCGCCGCTGCATGTGGCGCTGGTGCGCGCGTCGACGCTGCATGACGACCTGCACATGGCCGCGCGCGCCGAGCGCTGGGCCGAGGGCATGCCGACCAACCTGGTGCTGGTGTCCGGCCCGTCCAAGACCTCGGACATCCAGCAGACCCTCGCCTACGGCGCGCATGGTCCGCGCCGGCTGTGGGTGGTGATCGAGACCGACACCGCGGAGGCCGCGCGATGAGCCAGCAAACCCGCCAGCAGACCCTGCAGTTCGTCGCGCCGCGCGAATTCAAGGCCCGTGCCCGCGAGGCGCTGGACGACCCCAAGCTGCGCCAGAGCTTCCGCGGCGCGATGGACTTCCTGCAAGGCAAGCGCCTGGCGCAGTTTCCCGACGCCGACGAGCTCGAACGCCTGCGCGACCTGGGCGAGGCAGTGCGCCAGCACGCGCTGGCCAACCTGCCGGACCTGCTGGTGCAGCTGGAACAGAAGCTGACCGCCGCCGGCGTGCAGGTGCACTGGGCCGAAACCGCCGACGAGGCCAACGCCATCATCCACGGCATCGCCAGCGCCAGGCAGGCCAGGCGGGTGATCAAGGGCAAGTCGATGGCCAGCGAGGAAATCGAGCTGAACCATTACCTGGCCGAACGCGGCGTCGACTGCATCGAGTCGGACATGGGCGAGTACATCGTCCAGCTGGCCGGCGAGAAGCCCTCGCATATCGTGATGCCGGCGATCCACAAGACCAAGGGCGATATCGCGCAGCTGTTCACCGAGCATATCCCCGACACGACCTATACCGAGGACGTCGACGCGCTGATCCAGACCGGCCGCCGCGCGCTGCGGCAGGCCTTTGTCGAGGCGGATATCGGCCTGTCCGGCGTGAACTTCGCCGCCGCCGACACCGGCACGCTGTGGCTGGTCGAGAACGAGGGCAATGGCCGGCTGTCGACCACCGTGCCCGACGTGCATATCGCCATCATGGGCATGGAAAAGGTGGTGGCCAGGCTCGAGCACATCGTGCCGCTGTCGACACTGCTGACGCGCTCGGCCACCGGGCAGGCCATCACCACGTATTTCAACCTGATCTCGGGCCCGCGCCGCGCCGGCGAGCGCGACGGCCCGCGCGAGGTGCACCTGGTGCTGCTCGACAACGGCCGCACCCAGGCCTACGCGGACGCGCAGTTGCGCGCGACGCTGCAGTGCATCCGCTGCGGCGCGTGCATGAACCACTGCCCGGTCTACACCCGCATCGGCGGCCACGCCTACGGCACCACCTACCCGGGCCCGATCGGCAAGATCCTGTCGCCCCACCTGCTGGGGCTGGACGCGACCGCCGACCTGGCCACCGCGTCGAGCCTGTGCGGTGCCTGCGGCGAGGTCTGCCCGGTGCGCATCCCGATCCCGCAGCTGCTGGTGCGCCTGCGCACCGAGGCCAACCGCGATCCCGAGCAAGCGGTGGCCAACCCGCTGCGTGGCCAGGGTGCCAAGTACAGCAAGGGCGAGCACCTGGTGTGGCGCTTCTGGAGCGGCGCCTATTCGCACCCGGCGGCGTACCGCCTGTTCCGCTGGGCCGCCACGCGCCTGCGCGCGCTGACACCGGCGCGGCAGATGGGATGGACGCAGCACCGCACGCCGCTGAAGCCGGCGGCGAAGAGCCTGGCGGATCTGCTCAAGGAAAAGGGGCAGGCGGAGTAGGCGGCGACGGAGGCCGCGCTGACGCTTCTGACTCCCTGCTGTGTACTCCCTCTCCCGCTTGCGGGAGAGGGTTGGGGTGAGGGCGGGCGCATCGACGAAGTAGCGCGCGTCGCTATTGCCAACGCCCGCCCTCACCCCCGCCCCTCTCCCGCGCGCGGGAGAGGGGAGCAACCAAGCGGGAACGAAAACGGCCTCGGTACTCGCACACAGAACAAGAATTTTCCCGAACCACCACCAAATCAGGAGACCACCCTTGCAACCCTGGACCCAACTCTACACACCACTAGGCAGCCTGTGGCTGTCTGCACTGGCGGCAGCGATCCCCATCCTGTTCTTCTTCATCGCGCTGGCGGTCTGGCGCATGAAGGGCCATGTCGCCGCGGCGGTGACGCTGCTGCTGGCGCTGGCCGTGGCCATCCTTGCCTACGGCATGCCCGCGCAGCAGGCGCTGGCCGCGGCCGGCTTCGGCTTTGCCTACGGGCTATGGCCGATTGCGTGGATCATCGTGACCGCGGTGTTCCTCTACAAGATCGTGGTCAAGACCGGCCAGTTCGACGTGATCCGCGCCTCGGTGCTGTCGATCACCGACGACCAGCGCCTGCAGATGCTGCTGATCGGCTTTGCCTTCGGCGCCTTCCTGGAGGGTGCGGCCGGCTTCGGCGCGCCGGTGGCGATCACCGCGGCGCTGCTGGTGGGGCTGGGCTTCAACCCGCTGTACGCCGCCGGGCTGTGCCTGATCGCCAATACCGCGCCGGTGGCGTTCGGCGCGATGGGTATTCCCATCATCGTGGCCGGGCAGGTGACGGGCCTCGACCCCTTCCATATCGGCGCCATGGCCGGTCGCCAGTTGCCGCTGCTGTCGCTGCTGGTGCCGTTCTGGCTCGTCTTCATGATGGACGGCGCCAAGGGCGTGCGCGAAACCTGGCCGGCGGCGCTGGTGTGCGGCGGCAGCTTTGCCGTGACGCAGTACTTCACCTCCAACCACATCGGGCCGGAGCTGCCGGACATCACCTCGGCGCTGGTGAGCCTGGTGTCGCTGGCGGCGTTCCTGAAGGTATGGCAGCCGCGCAGCGCCTCGCAGCGCGCCGGCGGCAGCGCCGGCAACATCAGTGGCGGCACGGTCGCGCTGGCGGGCTTTGGCGGCGGCTTCGGCGGCGCGATGCAGAGCCGCAAGGCATCGCCCTACACGCTGGCGCAGACGCTGCGCGCGTGGGCGCCGTTCGGCATCCTGACCGCCATCGTCACGGTATGGAGCCTGCAGCCGTTCAAGGCGCTGTTCGGCGCCAACGGCCCGCTCGCCGGCACGGTGCTGAAGTTCAAGATCCCGGGCCTGGACCAGCTGGTGATCAAGGCCGCGCCGATCGTGGCCACGCCCAAGGCCTATGACGCGGTGCTGAAGATCGACCTGCTCTCCGCCGTCGGCACCGCCATCCTGCTGACCGCGCTGATCTCCGCCGTGCTGCTGCGCATGAAGCCGCGCGACCTGCTGGCCACGTTCGGTGAAACGCTGGTGGAACTGGCGCGCCCGGTGCTGTCGATCGGGCTGGTGCTGGCGTTCGCCTTTGTCGCCAATTACTCGGGCATGTCGTCGACGCTGGCGCTGCTGCTGGCCGGCACCGGCGCGGCGTTCCCGTTCTTCTCGCCGTTCCTGGGCTGGCTGGGGGTGTTCCTGACCGGGTCCGATACCTCGTCCAACGCCTTGTTCTGCGCGCTGCAGAACACCACCGCGCACCAGATCGGCGTATCCGACACGCTGATGGTGGCGGCCAACACCACCGGCGGCGTCACCGCCAAGATGATCTCGCCGCAATCGATCGCGGTGGCGTGCGCTGCGACGGGGCTGGTGGGCAAGGAGTCGGAGCTGTTCCGCTTCACCGTGAAGCACAGCCTGCTGTTCGCGGTGATCATCGGGGTGATGACGATGGTGCAGGCGTATTGGCTGCCGGGGATGATTCCGGGGTGACAGACAAGGCGTCGATGCCGCAGGGTTGCTCCCCTCTCCCGCCTGCGGGAGAGGGGTTGGGGGAGAGGGCCGGCGCTGGCAAGCCCGAAGGCCTGTACTCCGTGGAGGCTCCGGCCCTCTCCCCCGCCCCTCTCCCATAAATGGGAGAGGGGAGCAAACCGGCGCGGGATCGGACGTTGCCAGTAAACACGGTGGCGCCTAGTCCAGAAACGCCTCGCCCTCCGTCAACGGCGCATACCGGTACGTCGCCGGCGTCCGGCTCAGCTTCACCGGCGCCCCCAGCCCCTGGTACCCCCCTGCCATCTCCACCACCATCTCGCGGTGCCGCGTATGCGGATGCTGCAAGGCGTCGGCCACCGACAGCACCGGCGCGCACGGCACGCCGGCGGCCACCAGCGTATCCGCCAGGGCCTTGCCGTCGCGGGTGCGCATGCGCGCTTCCAGTTCGGCCTTGAGCGCGGCGCGGTTCACCGAACGCGCGCCGGCGGTGGCGTAGCGCTCGTCGTCGGCCAGCGCCGGCACCTGCAGGTGCTCGCACAGGATGCGGAACTGGCGGTCATTGCCCACCGCCAGGAACACCGGGTCGGTGGCGGTGGCGACGGTGTCGTACGGATAGATATTGGGGTGCGCATTGCCGGTGCGCTGCGGCGTCTTGCCGCTCAGGAACCAGTTGGCCGCGTGCGGATGCAGCAGCGACAGCCCCGAGTCATAGAGCGCGGCCTCGACGAACTGCCCGCGCCCGCTGCGCGCGCGCTCCTGCAGCGCCAGCAGCACGCCGATCACCGCGTTGAGGCCGGTCACCATGTCGACCACCGGCAAGCCCACGCGCAGCGGATCGCCATCGGCCTCGCCGTTGATGCTCATGATGCCGGACATGGCCTGGATCGCAGCATCGTAGCCGGGCAGGCCGCCCAGCGGGCCGTCGGCGCCGAAGCCCGAGACGCGGCAATGGACCAGGCGCGGGAAGCGCTCCGACAGCACGTCGTAGCCCAGCCCCCACTTCTCCAGCGTGCCGGTCTTGAAGTTCTCGACCAGCACGTCCGCGTCGGCCAGCAGGGCCAGCAGCACCTCGCGGTCGGGCTCTGCGGCCAAGTCCAGGCGCATCACGCGCTTGTTGCGGTTGAGGCCGAAATAATAGGAGGCCACGCCGTCCTTGAACGGCGGCCCCCAGGTACGGGTGTCGTCGCCCTGCGGCGGTTCGATCTTGAGCACGTCGGCGCCGTGGTCGCCCAGGATCTGGCCGCAGTACGGGCCGCCCAGGATGCGCGACAGGTCGACCACGCGGATGCCGGCGAGCGCGCCGGGATTGGCTTGGGTCATGGCTGCGATTCCCTCGGCGTCGTCAATCGAGCTGGGCGCCGGACTTCTGCACCACCGCACGCCACTTGCCCACCTCCGCCTTGACGAAGCTGCCGAGCTGCTCCGGCGTGGTCGATGGCGCGAACTCCAGGCCTTGCGCCTGCAGCGTCTTGCGCACCTCGGGCTGCTTCAGCGCGTCGGCAAAGGCGCGGTTGAGCTTGCCGACCACCTCCGCCGGCGTGCCGGCCGGCGCCACCACGCCGAAGAACACCGACACATCAAAGCCGGGCACGCCCTGCTCGGCCACCGTCGGCACCTCCGGCAGCGCCTGCGAGCGGGCCTTGGTGGTCACGCCCAGCGCTCGCACCTTGCCGCTCTTGATGAAGGGCATCGCGGTCAGCACGTCGGTGAAGGTCATGCTGACCTGGCCGCCCAGCAGGTCGTTCAGCGCAGGGCCGGTGCCCTTGTACGGGATGTGCTGGAAATCGGTGCCGGTGACGTTGTTGAACAGCACCCCCGCCAGGTGCGACGAGGCGCCATTGCCGGACGAGGCATAGGTCAGCTTGCCCGGATGCGCCTTGCCATAGGCGATCAGCTCGTTGACGTTCTTCGCCGGCACCGACGGATTGACCACCAGCACATTGGGCAGCTGGCCGATCTGGATCACCGGGGTGAAGCTCTTGACCGGGTCGTAGTTGATCTTGCGGTACAGGCTGACGTTGATCGCCAGCGGCGCCGAGGTGCCGAACATCAGCGTGTAACCGTCGGGCTCGGCACGCGCCACGGCTTCGGCGCCGATATTGCCGCCGGCGCCGGCGCGGTTCTCGACCACCACCGGCTGGCCCAGGCTGGTCTTGAGCGCCGCGGCTAGCGTGCGCGCCATGGCATCGGTGGGGCCGCCCGGCGGATAGGTGACCACCATCATGATCGGCTTGGACGGGAAGTCCTTCTGGGCGAAGGCGGGGGCGATAAACAGCGAGCATGCGGCGATGGCCGCGACGCGGTGCCAGAGTTTCATGGCGTTGTCTCCTGGTGTAGGACGTCTCCCGCGGGGTATGCGGGATGGTGGGGGCTGCGCCCTCTCCCGCTTGCGGGAGAGGGTTGGGGTGAGGGCGGGAGCGTCAACCCAGCGAGGCGTGTCGGTATGCCAGCGCCTGCCCTCTCCCCCGGCCCCTCTCCCGCAAGCGGGAGAGGGGAGCAAACAATGGGTTCGGGTTGCGGCGTCAGAACACGTTGACCGCGTCGACCGCGCCGGCGGCGCGCACCGCGCCATCGCCGGCGGGCGCCACGGTCTCGGCCAGCCATGCCGGCTCGGCGCTTCCCGCGAGCGGGTCCTGCGGCAGCACGCGGTGGCGCAGCACCAGCTGCGCCAGCCGCATGCGGCGCACCGAGCCGATGCGCCCGGCTTCCCAGGCCATCGCCACCGCGCTGGTCACGTGGTACAGCGCCGAGGCCGCCTGACGCGCCAGCAGCTCGCCGTCGGCACCGGCCGCGGCGGCCTGGCCGGCCAGTTGCCCGGCGCTGGCGATGGCGCCTTCGAACACGGCGCGGGCGTCCGCCTGCATCGGCGTATCGGCCAGCAGCCCGGCCAGGTGCGCCTGCAGTACGGGTAATGCGCCCTCGCGTCGGACCGCGCGCAGCACGTCGAGCGCGACGATATTGCTGGTGCCTTCCCAGATCGAGCCGAGGTGGGCGTCGCGCACCAGGCGCGGGTCGCTCCATTCTTCGATATAGCCGCAACCGCCGCGGATCTCCATGGCGTCGCCGGTGACCTTGCGCGCGTCGCGGCAGGCGCGGAACTTGATCAGCGGGGTCAGGATGCGCATCAGCGCGTAGGCGTCGGGCTCGCCGGCGTCGGCGCGGCGCAGTGCCTCGGCGGTCTGGAATACCATGGTGCGCGCCTGCTCGGTCGGCAGCGTCAGCTTGAGCAGCTGGCGGCGCATCAGCGGCATGTCCTGCAGGCGCTTGCCGAAGGCCCGGCGCTCGCGCGCGATGAACAGGCCCTCGGTCAGCGCGCGGCGCATCAGCCCGGCGGCGCGCACGCCGTTGGACAGTCGCGAGTTGTTGATCATGTCCGCCATCTGCACGAAGCCGCGGCCGGGTTCGCCGACCAGGTAGGCATGCGCGCCCTCGAGCCGGATCTCGCCGCTGGCCATCGAGCGCGTGCCCAGCTTGTCCTTGAGCCGGATGATGCGGTAGTGGTTGGCGCTGCCGTCGGCCAGCGTGCGCGGCAGCAGGAACAGCGACACGCCCTTGTGGCCGGGCACGGCGTTGCCGGCTTCATCCTCCACGCGCGCCAGCACCATCGCCAGCGCTGCGTCGGGGTTGGAGCAGAACCACTTGTCGCCGACCAGGCGCCAGCCGCCTTCGGCCGAGGGATCGCGCACCGCGCGCGTGGCGGTGGCGGCCACGTCGGAGCCCGCGCCCTGCTCGGTCATGAACATCGCGCCCTGGTACAGGTCGTCGAAGACCTGCGTGGTCAGGTTGGGCAGGAAGCGCTCGACCAGCGCCGGGTCGCCGAACTTGCGCAGCGTGCGCGTCAGCGAATCGGTCATCGACAGCGGGCAGCACAGGCCGAACTCCGCCTGCACGAACAGATAGGTCAGCGCGTACTTGGCCGCCGGCGGCATGGGCTTGTCCCAGCCCAGCACGCCGCCGCGGTGCGACGCCGCGGCGAGGCCGAATTCGGCAAAGGCCACGCGCTCCATCTCGACATAGGCGGGATGCTTGTCGATGCGCTGGGCATCGACGCCGGCGCGGGTGCGGTAAGTCAGTTCAGGCGGGTTGCGGTCGGCCACGCCGGCCAGTTCGTCGAGCACGCCGCCGGCCAGCGCCCCCATGCGCTCGAGGTGGGGCAACAGGTGGTTGAACAGCTCGGGCGGCAGGTACAGCGGCAGCAGCGCGCGCAACTCCGGGTCGGCGGCGAACAGGCTGCCGCCCTGGCGGTCGGGCACCGGGTGAACCGCGGCCGCCGCCGGGGCGGCCTGGTGTTGCTGGGGGATGTCGCGCGCGGCGCTGGATGGCATGGCTGGTCTCCTGGTATGGCGGTGCCGGCTGGCGGCCCCCCTTGGTCCTTTGGGCTCCATTATTCAAACCCCATGGATTCGCGTCTAATTCTAAAATTGGCTTGATCCATATAATTTCTGTATCGCCATGGAATTCCGCCACCTGCGTTACTTCCTCGTGCTGGCCGAGGAACTGCACTTCGGCCGCGCCGCGCGCCGGCTTGCCATCTCGCAGCCGCCGCTGTCGCTCAATATCCAGCAGCTCGAGGCCTCGGTCGGCGCCCGGCTGTTCGACCGCGACAGCCGCGGCGTGCGCCTGACCGCGGCCGGGCGCGCCTTTCGCGAATCGGCCACGGCGCTGCTGGCGCAGGCCGAGGCGGCGCGGGTGCTGGCGCGCGAGATCGAAGCCGGCGCCATCGGCCGCTTGCGCGTGGGCTTTGTCGGCTCGATGCTGTACCGCGGGCTGCCGCAGACGCTGCGCGAGTTCGAGGCGGCCTACCCCGGCATCCACGTGGCGCTGACCGAGCTGAACTCGCAGGAACAGATCGACGCGCTGCTGCATGACGAGCTCGACGCCGCCTTCATCCACACCGGCCGGGTGCCCGACACGCTGCAGGCCACGCTGGTGCACTCCGAGCCCTTTGTCTGCTGCCTGCCCGCCGACCATGCGCTGGCCGCGCCGGCGGAGTTGCCGCTGGCGTCGTTGCGCGGCGAGCCGTTCGTGCTGTTCTCGCGCAAGGCCTCGCCGGACTACTACAGCCGGATCTTCGACATGTGCGCCGCGCAAGGCTTCTTCCCGCAGATCCGGCATGAGGTGCGGCACTGGCTGTCGGTAGTGTCGCTGGTGTCCCAGGGCATGGGGGTGGCGGTGGTGCCGGCGGCGCTGGCGCGCTCCGGCATGGCCGGCGCGGCGTTCCGGCCGCTGGCGGACGCGGCGGTGCGCTCGGAGGTCTATTGCGCCTGGAAGGCCGCGCCGGACCATCCGGCGCGCGACCACTTTGTCGCCATGGTGGCGGGCAAGGCGGCGCAGCCGAAGCGCAGCCACAAAGAAAAAGCCACCGGTCCAGGGACCGATGGCTTGTGAAGTACGCGTGGAACGGGGTGTTCAGCGTGCTGTGAGCTTAACGCCGCCGGCTTACGGCAGCCATAACGCAAATGCAGTAATTGCGCCCGATTGCAGGAATGGCGCGAATTCGGTGTTTCAGTGCCTGACCGCGCCGTGCCTCTATGAATAACTGGCTCGTCGGCCCGTATCGGCACGGCCCGCGCGCGACCATTCGTCCCCTTAGCGGTTATCATTCGCCTCCTGCCGTGCCCGGCGCGGCAAGGCTGGCGTGCCCGCCCTTTGAGGGGGCAACGCAAAGCCTCATTTGCGATACAATGAAAACGATTTTCATTTACACACCCCGGCGCGGTCACACGGACCGCTTGGCGGCAGGCCGCGCCACGGACTGGAAGCATGATGCGGTTGTCTGAACTTCCACGGCGCACGCCCGCCGTAGTGCAATCGGTGGACGACGCCACCCCCGGGGATCCGGTCGCGCGCCGCCTGCGCGAACTGGGCTTCGTTCCCGGCGAAGCCGTGCAGATCATCGCCTACGGGCCGTTCGGCATGGACCCGCTGGTAGCACAGGTGGGCTTCACGCGCTTTGCCTTGCGCCGCTCAGAGGCTGCGCGCATCGGCGTGGAAATCGCCAGCGCCTCGGTCACCCGCATCGCCCCCGCCGCGCAGGGCGACGAGACTGCGCCACCGTCCGCCAAGCGGACTGCCTGAGCCTTCCCCGGATTATGTCTGCAGCTGCTTCCCCTTCTGCCCTGCGCATTGCGCTGGTCGGCAATCCCAATTGCGGCAAGACCGCACTGTTCAACCGCCTGACCGGCAGCCGCCAGAAGGTGGCCAACTACGCGGGCGTCACCGTCGAGCGCAAGGAAGGCTACTTCGTGTCGCCGGCCGGACGCCAGGTGCGCATCCTCGACCTGCCCGGCGCCTACAGCCTGCATGCGGCCAGCCTCGACGAGGCCATCACGCGCGATGTCTGCCTGGGCCAGCGCGCCGGCGAAGCGCGTCCCGACCTGCTGGTGTCGGTGGTCGACGCCACCAACCTGCGCCTGCACCTGCGCTTCGTGCTGGAGCTGCGCCAGCTGGGGCTGCCGATGGTGGTGGTGCTGAATATGAGCGACGCCGCCGCGCGCCGCGGCATCCAGATCGACCGCGACAAGCTGTCGGCCGCGCTGGGCGTGCCGGTGGTCAGCACCGTGGCGGTCCGCCGTGACGGCGCCGCGGCGCTGGTCAGCCTGCTCGATGCCACGCTGCCGCCGGCCCCGCCGGCCGGCGCTGCGTCGGGCCCTGACTTCGACGTGCATGCCGAAGTCAACCGCCTGCTGGCCGCCGCGGTCAGCATGCCGGCGCGCACCGCCGCGCTGGACGACCGCATCGACCGCATCGTGCTGCACCCGGTGTTCGGCCTGCTGCTGCTGGCGGTGCTGCTGTTCCTGATGTTCCAGGCGGTGTTCTCGTGGGCCGAGCCGCTGATGGACGGCATCGAGGGCGGCGTGCACTGGGCCGGCGAGATGCTGGGCGCCTGGCTGCCCGACGGCATGCTCAAGAGCCTGCTGGTCGACGGCCTGGTGGCGGGCCTGGGCAGCGTGGTGGTGTTCCTGCCGCAGATCCTGATCCTGTTTCTGTTCATCCTGACGCTGGAAGAATCCGGCTACCTGCCGCGCGCGGCGTTCCTGCTCGACCGCCTGATGATGGGCGCGGGGCTGTCGGGGCGCTCGTTCATCCCGCTGCTGTCCAGCTTTGCCTGCGCCATCCCCGGCATCATGGCCACGCGCACCATCCAGGACCCGCGCGACCGGCTCACCACCATCCTGGTGGCGCCGCTGATGACCTGCTCGGCACGGCTGCCGGTCTATGCGCTGCTGATCGGCGCGTTTATCCCCGAGCGCACCGTGATGGGCCTGTTCAACCTGCAGGGGCTGGTGCTGTTCGCGCTGTACGTGGCCGGCATCGTCAGCGCGCTGGTGGTGGCCTATGCGCTCAAGTTCCTGCGCCGCGACCGCACCGACCATCCGCTGCTGATGGAGCTGCCCTCGTACCGCATCCCCAATCCGCGCGACATCGCCATCGGCCTGTGGGAGCGTGCCCGCATCTTCCTGTCGCGCGTGGGCAAGGTGATCCTGGCGCTGACAGTGCTGCTGTGGTTCCTGTCGACCTTCCCCTCCGCGCCCGAGGGCGCGACCGCGCCGGCCATCGACTACAGCTTTGCCGGCATGATCGGCCATGCGCTGCAGAAGGTGTTCGCGCCGGTGGGCTTCAACTGGCAGATCTGCATTGCGCTGGTGCCGGGCCTGGCCGCGCGCGAAGTCGCGGTGGGCGCGCTGGCCACCGTCTACGCGCTGTCGGGCAGCGAAGAGACCGTGGCCACGCAGCTGGCGCCGATGATCGCGGCGCAATGGTCGCTCGCCACCGCGCTGTCGCTGCTGGCGTGGTACGTGTTCGCGCCGCAGTGCATCTCCACGCTTGCGGTGATCCGGCGCGAGACCGCCTCCTGGAAGGTGATGGCGCTGTCGGCGGCCTACCTGACCGGGCTGGCCTACCTGGCCGCGTTCGTGACCTACCGCGTCGCGCTGATGTTCAGCTGAGGCCAGCTGCCGCCATGAGCCTCTACCACGCCATCGAAACCCTGCTGGTCCCGCTGATCGTGCTGGCATGCGCGGTGTCGGTGGTGGCGCGCTATGCGCCGCGCACGCGCGAGCGCGTCAAGGCGGCGCTGGCAGCGCGCCTGGGCGGCCCTGCCGCCACCGGCTGGCGCGGCCGCGTGGCACGCTGGCTGGCGCCGCAGTCGGCGGCAGGCTGCGCCAGCGGCTGCGATGACGGCGGCTGCAATACCTGCGGCGCCAATACCAGCACGCCGGCCAGCCAGGACAAGCCTGCCGAGCAGGTGGTGCGCTTCGTGCGCAAGCGCTGAACCGCGCTTTTTCTTCCCTCAGCATCCACGCAGAAACGGGTACGCCCGCTGCTGCCGCATGGCGCGGCAAGCGGTGGGCTGCGTGCGTCCGTGCGTTCTTTGAGGCGGCGGCGCGAGCCTTTTGCTCGGTCAATCCGGTCCTTTCCAGGCTTGCTCCGAGGCACGCAGAATTGGGTACGCTTTGCGCGCTCGACTATCGGTGCATGCGGGGAGGTGCCGAAAACAGCCACGCAGAAACGGGTACGCTTGGTCAGCCGCTTGCGTACTCCCTCTCCCGCTTGCGGGAGAGGGGAGCAAACCGTCTGTGTCCTCGAAAGCAAAACGCAAAACGCCCTCCATACGGAGGGCGTCCAGCCAGCTGCGGGATACCGGCGCTTACTTGACCGTACCGTAGAAGACCAGCTTCAGCGGCGTATTGTCGGCGACCGCGGTGCAAGTCGCGGTGATGGTGAAGTCGCCGGGCGCGGTGCCGCTGGCGCGCACCTGGTTGGGCAGCATCACCATGCTCGGGCTCAGCGATACCGGACCGGTGCTGGACCATGCCCAGTCCTTGCACGCGGTGTACTGCGCATCCTCGCCCAGGTGCTTCATGCGCGCGGTGACCTCGACGGGCATCGGCGTCATCAGCAGCAGCGTCATCGGATCCTGGTTGTCGTTAACCAGTGCCCACAGCGGGTTCTCCGTCACCGTCAGGGTGGCGCTGCGGCGCTCGCCCAGCTTGCTGCTGACCGCGGTCACCGTCAGGCTGCCCTGTACCGGACCGGTGTCGCCGGCCAGGCTGGTGCGCACCGTGGCGTCATGCGTACCCGCCGCTTCCGTCGCCGACAGCGTCGCCGAGCTTGCCGTGTAGCTCCAGCTGCCGTCGAAGTCGGCGGTCACGTCCTGGCCGTCGTGGCGCAGCACGCGCGCGGTGAAGGTGTCCGGACGGTTGCTGAACACCTGCAGCGCATTGACTTCGCGCCCGCCCTTGGTGGTCACCACGCGATACGCCGCGGCGCCATTCTTCTGCACCGTCACCGCGATAACGCCGGCGAGGGCATGGCCGTCAGGCGCGGTCACCGACACCGAGACACTGGCCGTCGCCTCGGTCGCGGGCGAGCCGTTGCTGGCCTTCAGCGTGGCGCTGTTCTGGCTGGCCGTGACCTGGACCGCGGTGCCGCTGCTGGACCAGGCCCAGTTCGTGACGCTGGCCGACACATCGCTGCCGTTGCTGTCGAGCAGCGTCACCTTGACCGGCAGTTCCTGGCCGTCGCTCATCGACAGGCTGGTGGCCGGCATCGACAGCGTGTAGCTCAGCGCCGACGCCGGCACCACGGTGATGGTGGCCGCTTGCGCGGGCAGTTGCACCGTGGTGTTGTCGGCGCCCCGGACCGTGGCGACCACCTGCACGGTGGTCGTGCCCGCGGCAACGCCCTTGACCACGGCGCTGCCCGGCGTGCCCGCGCCCGGCGCGACGGTGGCGACGGTGCTGTCGGTGCTGGTCCAGTCGAAGGTGGTGTTGCCCGATACGTCGACGCCGTTGCTGTCGACGGCGACCGCGCTGATGGTCAGCGTGCGGCCGACCCCCACTTCGCCCGAGGTCACGCTCATCTTCGTTGTATAGGTCAGCGGCGTGGTGCCGCCGCCCGATGCCGGCGCGGCGGGCGCGCCGCTGCCACCGCCGCCGCCGCCGCATGCCGCCAGCAACAAGGCCGCGGCCGAGCCCGCCAGCCAGGATGCCCACATTCTTAGTTTCATGATGTTCCCCCCAGTCGTGTTTTTCCCGCGCTATCAGCGTAGGCACAAAGTGCCCCGCGCAATACCAGCCAGAGGACTGAGGTGCAGCGCACAGAACATCGCCGCAAGTCATCCATTCAGCGCAGGACATCGCTGCCGTACATCGCCATACGGCCGAGGAAAATGGGTCCGCCAAGCGCGAGCGGCAGCTGCGTCCCAACCTTTTGGCGCAACCTGCTCCCGCCGATCCCCTGATCGGGCCACGATGGGGCGCCGCGCAGCCAGGCACGGGTGCAAACGCTTGACCGGGTCGGGACTTGTCGACTAACCTTGCCCGTTCCTATGGACTTGCGCCGCGTGCGCACTCTCCCCGAGCGGCGCCGCCCGCTCTCATTCGCCACGATGAACCGTTACACCAGCACCCCCGGCCAGGCTGCCGATGCGTCCCGCATCGCTGCCCGCGCACGCGTGCTGGCTGCCCTGGCATCGGGCCGCGCCCTGCGCGCTTCCTCGCTACTGCTAAGCCTACCGATCGGTTGCCGGGCCTAGGGCCCCGTGGCAGTTCGGCAGCCTTGCGCCACCCTTTTCCCGTTTTTCCATCTTTCATCTTCCCTTGCGAGGAAGGAGACCCCGTATGCTCGGCAATCCCGCCACCAAGTACCGCCCCGCCGCCACCGTCGACATCCCTGAGCGCAGCTGGCCTGGCCGCACCATCACGCGCGCGCCGCGCTGGATGAGCACCGACCTGCGCGACGGCAACCAGGCCCTGATCGAGCCGATGAACCCGGCGCGCAAGCTGCGCTTCTTCGAACAGCTGGTGAAGATCGGCCTGAAGGAAATCGAAGTGGCGTTCCCCGCCGCCTCGCAGACCGACTTCGACTTCGTGCGCATGCTGATCGAAGAACGGCGCATTCCCGACGACGTCACCATCGTCGTGCTGACGCAGTCGCGTGAAGACCTGATCCGCCGTACTGTCGAATCCGTGCGCGGCGCGGCACGCGCCACCGTGCACCTGTACAACCCGATCGCACCGGCCTGGCGCCGCATCGTCTTCAATGCCTCGCGCGACGAGATCAAGGAGGTCGCGGTATCGGGCACGCGCCTGATCAAGGCGCTGACCGATGCCATGCCCGAGACCGCCTGGACCTACGAGTATTCGCCCGAGACCTTCAGCCTGGCCGAGCTCGATTTCTCGCTGGAAGTGAGCGACGCGGTGTCGGCCGCGTGGCAGGCCGGACCGGGCCGCCCGATGATCCTGAACCTGCCGACCACGGTGGAATGCAGCACGCCCAACGTGTTCGCCGACCAGATCGAATGGATGCACCGCCGCCTCGCGCGGCGCGAGCACATCGCGCTGTCGGTGCACCCGCACAACGACCGCGGCACCGCGGTGGCGGCCGCCGAGCTGGCGCTGATGGCGGGCGCCGACCGCGTCGAGGGCTGCCTGTTCGGCAACGGCGAACGCACCGGCAACGTCGACCTGGTGACACTGGCGCTGAACCTCTATACGCAGGGCGTGGCGCCGCAGCTGGACTTCTCCGACATCGATTCGGTGCGCCAGTGCGTGGAGCACTGCAACCAGCTGCCGGTGCACCCGCGCCATCCGTATGTGGGCGACCTGGTGTTCACCGCGTTCTCGGGCTCGCACCAGGATGCGATCCGCAAGGGCTTTGCGCAGCAGCAGCCGGACGGCATCTGGGAAGTGCCCTACCTGCCGATCGACCCGGCCGACCTGGGCCGCAGCTACGACGCGGTGATCCGCGTCAACAGCCAGTCGGGCAAGGGCGGCATGGCGTACCTGCTGGAACAGGTGCATGGCCTCTACCTGCCGCGCCGCCTGCAGATCGAGTTCAGCCGCGCGGTGCAGGCCATGACCGACGACAGCGGGCTGGAAGCGAGCGCCGACGACCTTTATGGGCTGTTCCAGCGCGAGTACCTGGCGCGCGAAACGCCGCTGCGCTATGTCTCGCACCAGCTGGCCACGGACAGTACCGGCGCCACCCTGATCACGGTGCAGATCGAGCGCGACGGCCAGCCCTGCAGCGTGCGCGGCCGCGGCAACGGTCCCATCGACGCCTTCATCGATGCGCTGGACCTGCCGGTACGCGTGATGGACTACCACGAGCACGCGCTGACCGCCGGCGCCGATGCGCGCGCAGCTTGCTACGTGGAAGTCCGCGTGGGCGATTCGCCGACCGGGTTCGGCGCGGGCATCGACGCCAACCTCGTCACGGCGTCGCTGCGCGCGGTGCTGTCGGGCGTGAACCGGCACCTGCAGGCGGGATTCGGCGCCACGGTCCAGACCGGGTCGATCGCACCGGCCGGCGCGGCCGCCGAGGCCTGACGCCTGGCGTATCGCAAGAAAACCGGTGTGCCCCGCCCCCACGGGGCACACCCGGAAAGACGCCCTTGCGGACGCCCACGACATGCCTGGTGCCGATCCGGTGACACGCGTTGCGCGTGCTCGGATCTTTCGCACAGCGTAAGCGGCAGGATCAGGCCGCGCTACGAATCATTTCGCATGTGGTTAGAAGCGACGTCCGAAGCCGCACCGCGCGTGGCGACGCTGTCGTGCCCTCGCGACGCCGCGCGCACCATTTGGTTCCGCTTGGTTTGTGTCAAGGCCCCCTCCGGCCGGCTTCGCCACACTAGGCGCGGCTCGATAACAAACCAAGCAGACCTCATGAAAACACTGTCGAAAACACTGTCTCGTCGCACCGCCGCCTGTTCGGCCATCGCCGCCTGCGCCATGCTCGGCGCCTTCGCCACGCCCGCGGCCGCCGCGGATGACGCCCAGGGCAACTGGATGGTGCGGCTGCGCGGCACCTACCTCGACATGGCCCGCAGCTCCGATCCTGTCGGCGGCGTCGGCCGGTCGGACCGCATCACGGTCAACAACAAGTGGATCCCCGAACTCGACGTCACCTACTTCTTCACGCCGAACTTCGCCGCCGAACTGGTGCTGACGGTGCCGCAGAAGCAGAACGTCTATCTCGACGGCAACAAGATCGGCACCTTCAAGCACCTGCCGCCGACGCTGCTGATGCAGTACCACCTCATTCCCAACGGCACTTTCCGCCCGTATATCGGCGCGGGCCTGAACTTCACCCGCATCTGGGGCGAGAACATCGCCAACAACACACTGCAGCTGGATGGCTGGAGCGTGGGCCCGGCGCTGCAGATCGGCATGGACTACAAGCTGACCAGGAACTGGTTCCTGAACGCCGACATCAAGAAGATCTGGCTGTCGAGCGACGTCAAGGCGGGCGACGTCAAGGTCTCCAAGGTCAGCCTGAATCCGTGGCTGTTCAGCTTCGGGGTGGGGTATCGGTTCTGATCCCGCCACGCAATGCAAAAGGCCGGCGCCCATCGGGCGCCGGCCTTTTGCATTGCAGAGGTAAGCGGCGGACGCTACCGGAACGCCGGCTCGTCAAAGCTGCGCAGCTTGCGCGAATGCAGTTGCTCGACGCCGTTCTCGCGCAGGATGCGGATCGCCTCCAGCCCGATTGTCATGTGCTGGCTGACGCGCTGGCGATAGAACGCGTTGGCCATGCCGCGCAGCTTGAGCTCGCCATGCAGCGGCTTGTCCGAGACGCACAGCAGCGTGCCATACGGCACGCGCAGGCGGAAGCCGTTGGCGGCCACCGCCGCGCTCTCCATGTCGATGGCGATCGCGCGCGACTGGTTGAAGCGCGCATACAGCGACTTGGACTTCAGCTCCCAGTTGCGGTCGTCGGTCGACACCACCGTGCCGGTGCGCATGCGCGTCTTCATCTCGTTGCCGGACAGCCCGGTCACGCGCGCCACGGCCTCTTGCAGCGCCACCTGGATCTCGGCGATGGGCGGCACCGGCACCCAGGGCGGCAGGTCGTGGTCGAGCACGTGGTCGTCGCGCACGTAGGCGTGCGCCAGCACGTAGTCGCCGAGCTGCTGCGAGCGGCGCAGGCCGCCGCAGTGGCCGACCATCAGCCAGCAGTGCGGGCGCAGCACGGCGAGGTGGTCGGTCATGGTCTTGGCGTTGGACGGCCCCACCCCGATATTGACCAGTGTCACGCCCAGCTTGTCGCCGCGCACCAGGTGGTAGGCCGGCATCTGCGGCAGCACGCGCGGGCGCGTGGCATCGTCGGGTTCGGCCGCGCCGAGGTCCTGCACCACGTCGCCGGGCTCGACAAAGCGGGTGTAGCCGCCGCCGTCGCCGTCGCCCATCAGCGCGCGCCCCAGCGCAACGAACTCGTCGACATAGCGCTGGTAGTTGGTGAACAGCACGAAGCGCTGGAAGTGCTGCGGCGCCGTGCCGGTGTAGTGGTAGAGCCGCTGCAGCGCCAGGTCGACGCGCTCCGCCGGGAACAGCGACAGCGGCCAGGCTTCGCCCGGCACCGGTTCATAGGTGCCGTTGGCAATGCCGTCGTCGATGCGGTTCAGTTCCGGCAGCACGAACGACGCTTCCAGCTCGCGCGCCTGGGTGTAGCTGATGTCGGTGGTGGAGGCCTCGATCACGAACGGCAGCGGGATCGGGCGCCGGCTCAGGCCCACCACCACCGGCACGCGGTGATAGCGCATCAGCCGCTCGATCTGGTCGCGGTAGTAGTCGGCCAGCAGGTCGGGGCGCGTCACCGTGGTGCCGTACACGCCCGGGTACGCCACCGTACCCCAGGAGGGGCGGCTGTCGGTGACCATGGTCTCGATGTTGACCGAGATGCCCAGGTACGGATAGCACGCATGCGCGGCCGAGGGCAGCGGCTTGCCGCCGGCGAAGGCATCGAAGCGCGCGCGCACGGCGCCGACCGATGCATCGTAGATCTCGCGGATGCGGGCGACCGCCGCATCCGCGTCGGTGAACTCGGCAAGCTGGTCGGCCGGATGCGCGGAGGAAAAGACGGGGGCGTTCATGGAGGCCATGATACCGCGCCGGCGCGTCGCCGTGAGCGACTCCCCGGCGCGCCGGGCGCCAAATTGACGCGCCCGCGCACGCTCGCTACACTCCGCCAATTGCGCGGCACGGCTTGCCGTGCCGTTCTCGACTCGCGGCGCCCCTGGTGGCAAGGGGCGGCGAGGGGCCGTACATGCTTTGCTGGGAGAGCCGCCAATGGAAATCCGTAACCTGTTGCCCGACGACCTCGAGGCAGCCAGACAACTACTGATCGCCAATGGCTGGGCTCACCGGGTCGGCGGTCCCGAGAAATTCGCGCGCCTGGTCGCCAATTCGCAGCGCGTGGCCGTGGCGGTTGAAAAAGGCGAGGTGATCGGCTTTGCCCGCGCGCTGTGCGATGACGTCTGCGACGGCTTCCTGTCGATGGTGGTGGTCGCGCCCGGCCACCGCCGCCACGGCATCGGCCGCGCCCTGGTGCGGCATATCGTCGGCAGCGATCCCGATATCAGCTGGATGCTGCGCGCGGCGCGCTCGTCCGAGGCCGCCTTCTTCGGCCAGCTCGGCTTTACGCCGTCGATGGTCGCGATGGAGCGGCGCCGGCCCTGAGCCGCCCCGGAGCCGCCCCTGAGCCGCCAGTTTCAATCCGGCGCGTCAGCGTCCCTCCATCTTGCGCCGGAACTCCTCTGCCGTACCCACCTGCCGGAACAGCGGCCCGCCCGGCGCAAAGCGATCGGCGCTGGCCAGCGGCCCCACCACCACCGGTTCGAATCCCGCATCGCGCACCAGTTGCGCGGCCACCTGCAGCGCGGCCGGGTCATCGCCCGCGATCGGCACCGCCACCAGCCCGCCGGGCCGGTGATGCTCGCTGGCAAACTGCGCCGCCCCCATGAAGTTGAAGGCACGCACCACGCGCGCGCCGCGCAGGTAGCGCGCGGTGGTAAGGCCGATGCCATCGCGGCGCGCCTCGTCGGCGATGGGGCCGTCGCGGTGGGCATAGGCGTTGGTGGCATCGAGCACGATCTTGCCTTGCCAGGCCCCGGCATGGTCGCGGCTGAGTTGCGGCAGCGCGCCATAGGGCGTGGCCAGGAACAGCACGTCAGAGAACGCAATGGCCTCGGCCACGGTGCCGGCGCGCGCGAGCGTACCCAATTCTTCGACCAGCGGCTTGAGTGCCTCCGGATGGCGCGACGAGAACAGGACCGGATGCCCGGCCTTGACCCACAAGCCGCCAACGGTGCCGCCGATGCGGCCCGCGCCGATCACGCCGATGCGCTGCGCCGCGGCCTCGCGGGCCGGCGCCGGTGCGGGCTGGGCGCGCACGGCGCGCGGCAAGGGTGCGGCCAGCAACAGGGCCGCGGCGCCGGCGCGCAGCCAGCGGCGGCGGGTCACATTGGCAGGCATGGCAAGTCCTCCGGCAGACCGGGCCGACGCATCCGGAACGCGCGGCGGCCCCTGGGATGACTCTAGGCGAAAAGCCGGCGCCCGTGGCTAGCGGTCGCGGATCGGGCCATATTCGGCCGGCACCCACGCATAGCCGGCGCTGTCGCGGCGCACATGGCCCAGCCCCGGGAACGGCATGTGCGCGCCGCCCACCCAGAGCCGGCCCCTGGCGGCCTGTTCCAGGATGCGCTTGCGCGTGATCACGGCCTGCTTGCTGTCGACGTCGAATTCGATCGCCACCTGCGGCCGCCGCAGCTGCAGCGCGTGGTTGTGCACGATGTCGCCCCACAGCAGCAGGCTGTCGTTGCCCGAGGTGAACAGGTAGCCGCTGTGGCCGGGGGTATGCCCGTTGGCCGGCACCACGCGCACCCCGGGAACGGGCTCGCTGCCGGCGCCGCCGTTGAAGGTGCGCAAGCGCTGCGCCGCCTGGTACGGCGCGACCGCGGCACGCGCCATGGCGAACAGCCCCTGCGCCTCCTGCGGCGCGGCGGCGGCGTTGGCATCGTTGAGCCAGTAATCGAGGTCAGCCTTGTCGACGTAGACCGTCGCGTTCGGGAACGCGGCCTTGCCGTCGCTGGCCAGGCCGCAGGCATGGTCGCCATGCAGGTGCGTCAGCAGCACGGTGTCGACCTGCTCGGGCGCATAGCCGGCGGCACGCAGGTTCTCGCCGATGCGTCCCAGCGTCGGCCCGAAGCAGCCCGCCGCACCGGTGTCGACCAGCACCAGCCGGCTACCGGTATGGATCAGGTAGGCGTTGACCGCGGTCTGCATGCCCGGCGTCGAGGCCACGAACATGCGCGCCAGCAGGCTTTGCACTTCGCGCGCGCTGGTGTACTTGAAGATCTTGGGGTCCAGGTCGATGTAGCCGTCATAGAGCGCGGTGACTTCCAGCTGGCCGACCATCATGCGGTAGTAGCCCGGCACCTGGGTCTTCTGCTGTGCCGGCGGCGTGGCGGTCTGCGCGCCGGCCACGCCCGCGGCCAGCACGGCGCTGCCCATGGCGATGGCGATGGCGGCACGCGCCAGGGTCCGGCGCAAGGCCGGACGCGGGTGCCGGCTGAAGGTGGCATGGCGCACCATGGACTGCAGCTTCATATCCTGATCCTGTTCTGGTTGGTGTTGTCGAGGAGCAGGCCGGCACCAGCGGGCGCGCGGCCAGCGCATATGTTAGCCGCGCCTTGCCCGACAAGGCCGCAAGGGTCAGAGCGTACCTACTTCTGCGTAAAAAACGGGGCCATGTGGTTCCCCATGGGCCCCGTTTTCCATGCATGGGAGCTTGCGCCGCCCGGTTTTTACTCGGGTTGGATATTCGCCGCCTTGATGATGCGGCCCCACTTGCCCGACTCCTGCGACTGGAACTTCGCCAGTTCCGCGGGCGTGCTGGTGAAGACTTCCGTGCCGGTCGATTTGTAGAAGCCGGCGGCGCTGTCACTGCGCGCGGCCTTCACCATCATCGCGTTGAGTCTGGCCACCACCGGCTGCGGCGTCCCCGCGGGCGCATAGGCGGCGAACCAGTAGCTCATCTCGTAGCCCTTGACGCCGGCTTCATCGATGGTCGGCACCTCCGGCGCCAGCGGCGAGCGCGCCTTGCCCGACACGCCCAGCGCGCGCAGCTTGCCGCTCTTGACTTGCGGCAGTCCGGTGGCGGTGTCGGTGATCATCATCTGGATCTGGTTGCCGAGCAGGTCGGTGATGGCGAGCGGGTTGCTCTTGTACGGCACGTGCAGCAGCTGCACCTGCGCCATCTGCTGGAACAGCTCGCCGGCAATGCGCGACGACGAGCTGCCGCTGCCGAAGCTGAGCTTGCCCGGCTGCTGCCGCGCCAGCGCGATGAACTCGCCCACGGTCTTGGCCGGCACCTGCGGATTGACCACCATGATCTGGCCGCCGCGTCCCAGCGCCGTGATGGGTGCGTAGTCCTTGACCGGATCGTAGGGCAGCTTCTTGAACAGGTGCTCGTTGGCCGCATGCGTGGTGTTGGTGCTGATCAGCACGGTATAGCCGTCCGGCGCCGCCTTGGCCACGTCGGACGCGGCGATAAAGCCGTTGGCGCCGGGCTTGTTGTCGACCACCACGGTGACCTTGCTGTCCACGGTGATGGCCTGGCCGATGGCGCGCGCCAGCTGGTCGGTGGCGCTGCCGGCGGCGAATGGCACCACGAAGCGGATCGGCTTGTCGGGAAACTCGGCCCAGGCCTGTCCGGCGGGCAGGATCAGCGCGAGCGCGGCAACGGCCAGTGGCTTGAAGAACGGATGCATGGAGGTCTCCTGTTGAAATCGTTGTCGGTGATAAGCAAGGGCTCAGGCGGCGCCTTCGGCCCGCGCGGCAAGCCGCGGCGGCAGCGGGATCTCCAGCTGCAGCAGGCGGAACGACAGCGCCTTGCCGTGGGTGTCGAGATTGAGCGCATCGTTGACGCCGCCGTCGAGCACGCCGTCGAGGACAAAGTTCATCGCGTGCAGCGACGGCACCAGGTAGCGCGTGACCGCCGCGGGCCGGCGCTCGCGAAACAGTGCGCGCACCGCGTCTTCGGTCACGTGCGCCACCAGGTGGTCGAAGTCACGCGCGTCATAGGCGATCACGCTGATGTTGGAACGGTCGCCCTTGTCGCCGGTACGGCCATGGGCGAACTGGTAGAGCGCGGCGGTGGCGGTCATGGCGGGCCTCGTCAGTCGATGAAGGTGTGGGTGGGCGTGACGGCTTCGCGCGGCACCAGGCACGACACCGCGTTCAGCCGTGCGCGCTGCGCCGTGCGCACGCCGCCGCCGCCGGCGGGGCCACAGGTATAGAGCGCGTTGACCTCGCGCTGCAGCGCCTGCGCCACGGCCGGGTCGTCATGCGCCAGCGCGGCACGCAGGCGCACGTCCTGCGCTTGCGCCTCGTGCGGCTGGGGTTGCGCGAGCATGGCGCCGCCGTCGTCGGCCAGCACGCTGAGCACGCCGATCAGGTCGAAGCGGATCGGCACGTCGTGGCCCAGCAACCGCATGCGCCGGCGCAGGATCTCGGCGGCCAGCCGCGCGCGCGCCGCGGCGTTGGGGCCGGCGTAGGAAATCTCGCCCTCGGCCAGCCAGCCGCCGTGGCTGAATACATTGGCCTTGAGCTGCGTCGGGCGCGGGTGGCCGCGCACATGGCGCACGGCGACGCGGTCGGGGGCCACTTGCGCGACAGTGACGGCGCCGATGTCGGCCACCACGTCAGGCGTCAGATAGGCGCACGGGTCGTGCACCTCGTACAGCAGTTGCTCCTTGACCGTGCGCAGGTCCACGCAGCCGCCGGTATCGGCGGCCTTGAAGATCTCGATGCCGCCGTCGGCATCGAGCTGCGCGATCGGGAAGCCCAGCGCGTGCACGTCCGGCACCTCCTTGCGGCCCGGATCGGCAAAATAGCCGCCGGTGACCTGCGCCCCGCATTCGAGCAGGTGCCCGGCCATGGTGGCGGCGGCGAGCCGGTCCCAGTCGTCCCACGCCCAGCCGAAGTGCGCCATCGCCGGCCCCAGCGCCAGCGCCGGGTCCGCCACGCGACCGCACACCACCACCTCGGCCCCGGCGCCCAGGGCCTCGGCAATGCCTTGCGCGCCGATATAGGCGTTGGCGCAGACAAAGCGTTCGGCGTCGAAAGCCTGGCCCAGGATGCCGTGCAGGCGCGCGCGCCCGGCTTCGTCGGACAGGTCGTCGCCCTCCACCACCGCTACGCGCGGTGCGGGCAGGCCCAGTTCCTGGGCCAGCTGCCGCACTCGCCTTGCCGCGGCGCGCGGATTGGCGGCGCCGAAATTGCCGACGATGGGAATGCGGTGCTGCAGGCACAGGCCCAGCACCGGCGCCAGCAGCGCATCCAGCAGCGGCTCGTAGCCCAGCGCGGGATCGTTGCGCCGCGCCAGTTGCGCCAGCGCCAGCGTGCGCTCGGCCAGGGTCTCGAAGATCAGCGCCGCCGGCTGCGCGGCGGCGATCAGCGTGCGCACCACCGGCAGCGCGGCGTCGGTACGGTCGCCGGAGAAGCCGGCGCCGGAGCCGATCAGCAAGGGAGCAGTCATGGTCGAAGGCAGGTGGGTTGGGCAGGTCGATCCCATTCTAGGGTCGGCGGGCCCAGCCAAAAAATGGATTATTTGGATTAATCTATCGACTTCCTGGATATATCCGCTGGCGCCATGAACCTGTCGGTCAAGCACCTGCGCGCCTTCGTGGCGCTGGCCACCTACCGCAATTTCACGCGCGCGGCGCGCGCCTGCCACCTGTCGCAGTCAGCCTTCAGCGCGCTGGTGCAGACGCTGGAAGAGCAGGCGGGCAGCCGGCTGTTCGAACGCACCACGCGGCATGTGGAACTGAGCAGCGACGGCGTGCGCTTCGAGCAGAGCGCGCGCCGGCTGCTGGCCGACTTCGAGACCGCGTTCGAAGACCTGCGCGCGCACGCGGAGCGGCGCAAGGGGCGGGTCTCGATCGCGGCGCTGCCCTCGCTCGCCGGCGGCGACCTGCCGCCGCTGCTGGCGCAGTTTCGCGCGCGCTACCCGGGCATCGTGCTGGAACTGTTCGACCAGCTTGCCGATGGCTGCATCGAGCTGGTCCGGCAGGGCCGCGCCGACTTCGCGCTGGCGCCCGCGCCGGCGCAGGACGACGACCTGCGCGTCGAGCCGCTGGTGCGCGACACCTTCCACCTGGTGTGCCCGGCGGACCATGCGCTGGCGCGCAAGCGGCGCATCACGCCGGAGATGCTGGCGGGGCTGCCGTTCATCCAGCTGTCGCGCACCACCAGCGTGCGCCAGCACCTGGACGCCGCGCTGCATCCGCTGCGCCTGGCCAGCGTGATGGAGGTGGAGCACCTGGCGACGGTGGCGGCGCTGGTGCAGGCGGGCCTGGGCATCAGCGCGGTGCCGTCGCTGGCGCTGTTCCAGTTCCGGCGCGAAGGGCTGGCGATCCGGCCGCTGCAGCTGCCGTCGCTGGTGCGCGATATCTGCCTGGTGCGGCTGAAGGACCGCGGCGATTCCGCCGCGGCCGCCGCGATGATCGAGGCCCTGCAGGCGTTCTACCGCGGCGGCAAGGCTTCCGCGCGGCGCTGAAGCGCGCGTGGGAAGGTACGCAGAATTGGGTACGCTTTGGCGGGCAAGCGGCGCGCGCTGCGCCAGAAGTGTTCTGCTCAGAAGTGCCCGAGATAGCCGCCGTCGACCGCCAGCACCTGTCCGGTGACATACGACGCCGCCGGCGATGCCAGGAACACCACCGCGCCGGCCACTTCCTGCGGCTGGCCCCAGCGGCCCAGCGAGGTCCGCTGGCGCAGCCACTCGGCCACGCTCTCGTCCTCGACCATGGGCTGGTTCGGCTCGGTGGCGAAGTAGCCGGGGGCGATCGCGTTGACGGTGACGCCGTGGCGGCCCAGGTCGGCGGCCATGGCGCGCGTGAGCGCGTCCAGGCCGCCCTTGGTGGCGGGATAGAGCACGTCGCCGGCGCGCGCCACCTGGCCCGCGATCGAGCTGACATTGACGATGCGCCCGTAGCCGCCGTGGCGCATGCGCTGCGCGGCCAGCCGGCACAGCGCGTAGGGTGCCACCAGGTTGGTCTCGAGCATGGCGCGCAGGTCGCCGGCATCGAGCTGCGCCATATTGCTGCGGTTGCGCGCGCCGGCATTGTTCACCAGGATGTCGAGCCGGCCATGGCCGGCATCGATGCGGTCGAAGGCCGCCGCCACGGCGGCCTCGTCGGTGATGTCCAGCACCAGCGCCTCGGCGCTGCCGCCGCGCGCCGCCAGCGTGGCCACGGCCTGGTGCACGCGTTGCGCATTGCGGGCCACCACCAGCACATGGGCACCGGCATCGGCCAGCCCGGCGGCAATCGCCAGGCCCAGGCCCTGCGCGCCGCCGGTCACCAGCGCGACGCGGCCGTGCAGCGCGAACGGGGTACGGGAATCGGGGGAGGAAATCAGGGTCGCCATGCGGGCGACTATACCGCAGCGGCCGGCTCCGGGCCCGTGGCCGCGCGCTAGCGGATCAGCTTGCCGGTCGACGACACGATCGACATTTCCACGAACGACGAGCCGGTGTGGCGCGCGGCGCTGTAGCTGATCAGGATGCCGCCGAGGTCGAAGTCGCGCATGCCTTCCAGCGCCGCGACCAGCCGCTCGCGGGTCAGGTCGGGGCCAGCGCGGCGCAGGCCTTCGACCAGCACCTTGGCCGACATAAAGCCCTCCATGCCGGCGTTGGACGGCTCCACGCCCTGCTGCTTCGCCAGGCTGCGGTATTCGCTGGCCAGCGTCATCTGGCTGGAGTTGGTGCCCGGCACCACCTGCGTGATGATCAGGCCGCGCGCGTCGTCGCCGAGTTCGCGGATAAAGGCATCGGCGGCATTGTTGGAGAGCGTGACGAACTGCGCCTCGCTGCCGGCGCGGCGCAGTTCGCGGATCACGCGCGCCGCCTCGGAGCCCGAGCCGATCACCAGCACCGCCTGCGGGTTGGCCTTGTGCATGGTCGCCACGCCCTGGCTGATGTCGCCCATCGGCCGCGAGAAATTGACCATGGCCGCGGGCTGCACGCCGCGCGCCTGCAGCGCACCGTTGTAGCCTTCCAGCACGTCCTTGCCGAAGCCGTCGTTGGCGTAGAAGATGCCGATGCGGCTCATGCCGGAGGTGGCCAGGTGGTTGATCGCGCGCGCCACTTCGTCCTGGTACTTGGCGCGGACGTTGAAGACGTAGCGGTTCACCGGCCGGTGCAGCGTGATGGCGCCGGTCAGCGGCGCGATCAGCGGCACCTTCTGCGCGGCGATGAGGGGCAGGATGCTTTCGTTCTGCGGCGTGCCGCGCACCATGAAGAGCGCGAACACCTTGTCCTCGTCGAGCAGCTTGCGCACGTTGTCGGGGGTGCGCTTGGCATCGAAGCCGTCATCGTAGGTGACCAGCTCGATGCGCCGGCCGGCGACGCCGCCGCTGTTGTTGACCGTGCGCAGGTACACCTGCGCGCCGGCGATCTGCTCCTTGACCGAGCCCGCCACCGGCCCCGTGATGCCGGCCGACTGGCCGATGCGGATGGTGTTGCGGGTCACGCCCGGCTCCGCCTGGGCCGTCTGCGCGGCCCATCCCAGCGTGGCGGCCAGCAGGCCGCACGCGATCCATTTCGCCTTCATTGTCTCGACCCCTCCGCCTGGACGGCTGCTTTCATTGTTCTGTGGCGGCGCGGCGGGCACAGCCCGCGCGCCGTCACGCAAGGTACCGCATGCGTCCGACGTGGGCAAACCGGGAAAACAGGGGGTGTTGCAGCGGCATCACACCGGAACCGGGGCGGTTCCGGTGCGGCCGGGGCGCGCGGCAGGTCGCGCGCGCAGAGAGACATGCGGCGCCGCGAAGGCGCCGGCCGGCGGCGTGCGCCGGATCAGGGGAACGCCGGTACGGCCGGGTCGACGCCGGCGAAGCTGGCTTCCGGGTGCGCGTTGCGCAGCAGGGTTTCGACTTCTTCGACGCGGGTGCGCGGCACGTCGACCATCAGCAGGATCTTGCCCGCCTCGATGTCTTTCTCGAACGCGCGCAGCCGGCTGTTGGGCGCCGAACTGCCGATCATGCTTGCGGCCCAGGCCCCGAACACCGCGCCCAGCACCGCCAGCACGCCGACCAGCCCCCACTGCGGGGTGTCGCTGACGATGGGGAACATCGCCACCACCACGCCGGCCACCACGCCGACGCCGCCGCCGACCATCAGGCCCATTTCGGCCGCGTGGACGATGTCGGAAGTCTGGAACAGGTTGGCTTCATGCAGGCCGGTCATGTCGGCACCGTCGCGCGCCACGAAGTGGATATGGCGGTTCTCGACGCGGGCCAGCAGCAGGTCATCCATGGTGCGTCGGGCACTCGTCAGGTCGGGCAACAACCAGAAGATGCGTTTGCGCATGTCTCTCTCCTTGTTCAGGCCGCACCACCGGTGAGGTTGAGGCTGGTCGGAAAGTACCGCTGGCGGCGCGGGGTTATTTCTTTGTACGCCGTTCATGGGGCCAGCGCAAGGCGCGTTGCGGCGCTGGCGCACGGTGCCGGCGGATGTGATGCGCACGCGTGTCCCGCCCGGGCGGGGCACGCGTCACGTCTGCGCCCTGGCGTTCAGAAAGTGATCGGCAGGCGCACATTGACCTGCAGGTCGGGCGTGTCGCGCGTCAGCCCCGCGCCCACCGAGAGATTGAGCGTATAGCGGTTGTTGAAGCGGTACGAATACCCCACCAGCAAGGTGCCCTGCGTCACCCGCACCGAGCCGGGCACGGTCATGCCGTTCTGCTTGGTCGGCCAGATGATGGCCTGGTCGTAGCCGATACTGAACGACGCCTTCTCGTTGAGCGACAGCCCCATGCCGAAGCTGAACTCGAAGATGTCCCCCGGCGCGATCTTGCCCAGGTTCTCCTTCTCGCCGTTCAGCACGGTGCGGCTGACGTTGTTGCGGGCAAAATTGTGCAGGTAGCTGAAGGTGCCGAAGAACACCGCCGGATCGGTCGGCAGCAGCCATGTGATGCCGGGCTGGATCGCCTGGAAGCCGGTGCCGGTGGGCAGCCCCAGCGGCAGGCCGGTGCCGGTGGCATTGCCCACGCAGCGCGTCACGCAATCGGTCACCACCTCGAACGGGTCCTTGCCGGTGTTGGACTTGTAGCGCAGCCAGCCGACGAAGTACGGCATCCGCTCGTTGCCGTAGTTGAGCTGGTAGCGCACCGTGGCCTCGACATCGCCCAGGCCCTTGCCGCTGGAATTGAACACGTTGTCGAAGGCGGTGCCGGTGAACACCTCGCGGCTGATGGTCGAGCCCGAGGTCTGCACGTACGGCACCTTGGCCTCGATCTCGAGCCGCTTGGTGACGCCGTAGCGCAGCGCGATCGATTCGATATAGGTCGAGGTCTTGACCTCGCGCACGTCGATCAGGCCGATCAGGATGGCCGGGATGATCGAGTAGCCGACCAGCGCGACGCGGTTGTTGGACGAATAGCCGTACTGGAAGCCCGGCTCGACCACGAACTTGCCTTCGCCGGTCAGCACCCCGGGCTGGTCGATCAGCGGCGCCACTTCGGGCGGGCGCTGGTCGCTCTCGGGCGGACGGCCCACGGGCTCGTCCACGGCTACCATCTGCGGGCTCGCCGACTCGCCCTGCTGCGCCCCGGGCTGCGGCCCCTGGGCGATGACCTGCTGCGGACTGTTGCCCCAACCCGGCGCGCCCTGCGTGGCACTGGCCGCCGCTGCCGCGGTGGCGGCGCTGGTGGCGTTGTCGGCCGGCGTCACGCCGGGGCCGGCGCGTTGCCCGCCGCGCTTGGTGGCCAGCACCTCGGTGCCGATCACGCTGCGCAGTTCGCGGATCACTGCCTCCTGCTCGGCCAGCGCCCGCTTCATGGCATCGAGCTGGCTGGCCTGGTCGGCGAGCTCCCTCTGCAGTGATTCGAGTCCGGCCGCGGGTGGCCCCGCCTCCGGCGGCGTCTGGGCTTGCGCCAGTCCGCCGAGCAACAGCAACGTCGAGCATCCCGCATTGCGGATGCCCTGCATCGACCGCTTCTTCATCACGTCTTCCTCCCCCGGACGGCAGGCTGTTCTGCAGGAGCCTGCGACCTGTACTGCCTGCTACCTCGCTAACGGCTATCTCATGCTTGCGGCCCGCAGCAGCGCATTGTTCAGCGCCGTGTTGGCCAGTTGCGACCGGAAGGCCTGCAGCGTATTGACGCCTGCATCGATTGTCATCAGGCTCCGGATGCTCTGGTTGTTCAGCGTGTTCTGGATCACGGTCACCGGCGTTCCCGCCAGCGCTCCCACCGATGCGGCATTGCCCGGGCCGTTCTGGATCACGTTCAGCAATCCGTTGGTGACGACCTGGCCCGTGGCGGTACTCACGGCTGTCGCCGGCAGGCCCGCCGCACCGGCTGCGCCGGCGCTGGCAGAAGCACCACCATTGGCCGCTGCCGCATTGCCACCGCCCGCATTGCCACCGCCCGCAGCCGCGCCACCCCCAGCCGCCGCGCCGGCGCCATTGGCGCCCATCGCCGCGGCGGCATCGGCCGTGACCGGATTGCCCGCGAGCGCGCTGGCCACCGCGGCATTGGTGTTGGCAACGATGGCTGGTCCCAGCGTCGCGGCGAGCCGCGCGGCCTGGTCGGCAGTGATGCGGCTGATGTCTGGGATGTTAATGCTGGTCGCGACCACCAGGTCGCCGTTGATGTACACCGCGCGTTCGATACCGAACGAAACCTGCAGCCCGGGCATCTCGAAGCCGCCGCGCATGTCATCGAGCTTTTCATGTGCCACCGGTTTCCAGCCGGCCATGCTGCCGCGCGCGGCAGCCAGGGGGTGGGTGTCGGCACGCTCGCGCGCAGCCATGGCCGCCTGCGACGGCGGCGCCGAGGCATCGGTCGCCCCGGGCGGCGGCGGCATGCCGGCCTGTGCCGTGCCGGCGTACGCCAGGCCGGCGCCCAGCACCATCGCCGCGGCCGCCGAGGCGGCGCTGCGTGGCACGGCCGGGGCCGGCAAGCAAATCTGCAACATGATCGCGTTCCTCAAAAATCTCCGGCGCCATGCCGTGGCATGACCGTGAAGAAGAGGTTGTCCCGGTTGACGCCCATCCAGTAAGGACCGCTGGGCGCGACGCGCCAGTCCGAGGCGATGTTGAAGCGCGCGCGGTCGGTGCGGTTATGGATCACGAACAGCAGCTGGCTGTCCCAGATGCGCTCGAACTGTTCGCGCGACATGGCGCGCGTGCCGCGCGCCGGATCGCCGACCAGCACGCGGTCGCCCTTCACCCCCTTGACCACCACGAAATGGTGGTAGCCGTTCTCGACGATCAGCACGATCGCCGGCACCTGCGTTTCTTCCAGCTTGGACAGCGGCAGTTCGAAGCCATCCGCCTCATAGCCCAGCGCCGCCAGGAAGCGCTTCATGTCCAGCAGCGAGAACCCCTCGGCGCGGATCTTCTGCTGGTCGCCGTTGAGGTACATGTTCTGGAACACCGTGGCCTCGTTGATCGGATGGCCGTACTGGTACGTCAGCAGCGTGGCCACCGCGGCCGAGCCGCAGCTGAAGTCGAACTGCTGGCGGATGGTGGACTTGAAGCGCGCCTCGCGGATGCTGGTGACCCTGACGCTGTAGGGTTCGCCGACCGGCCCGTACATCGCGACATCGGCGGCCTGCACGCCGGGCACGTGCGCCGTGGCCAGCAGCCACGGGACGCACGCCAGCAGGAGTCGCAGCGGCTTCATCATTTGAACTGGACGTTGACGATGGTCGCGTTCTGGATCAGCACGTTCGATCCCGAGTTCTGGATCGCGGTGGGAATCCCCGCCGCATTCGAGAACGCGCCTTCGGTGATGTGGTTGGTGCCGGACAAGGTATTGACCGCGGCGTTGTCGGCCACGGTGCCGTGCAGGCGCATGTCGTTGACGGTGACCTCCGCACCGCCGCGAACGTCATCCAGCCGGGACACGGGCACGGCTCTGGCCGCGCCGGCGAACAGCGCGGCCGGAGCCGGCGCTGGCGCGGTGTCGGCTGACGCCGTCCGGGTGGCCGCGGCAGTGTCCGCGCGCGCCGCGGCCATGGCGGCCTCCAGCCCTGGCGGCTCCGCGTGGGCCGGCAAGGCTGGCCAGGCGAGTAATGCCGCGGCAAAGGCGCCGACGGCGAAGCGGACCGGTTGCATGGTGTTTCCCCCCTGCCGGTGCGCCGACTCTCTCCAGTCGGCTGCATGGCAACTTGGCTTGCGTAGGCATGACAGGGCCCGGGCGCCCGCACACAGGATGCGGGCGCCGGTCCTGCCGGCATGACTGCGAAACCGCCGGCCGGCCCCGGGACTGGCCCGGGATCCGGCCGCGTTGCGCGTCTTACCTGCCGCCCACGTTGAGGTTGGCCTGCACGTTCACGCTTTGCTGCACCAGCGAGGCAACGCCGCTGTTCTGGCTGGCCATCATGATGCCCGCCGCCGTCTGACCCACGCTGGTCATGGTGTTGGACATGTTGAAGGTGCCTGCGTCGACCAGGTTGTAGCCGCCGTTGCCGCCGGTACCGCCGGCGCCGCCGTTGCCTACGCCACCCATGCCGCCGGTACCGCCAGTGGCCGCGCCGCCGCTGCCGCCGTTGCCGCCGTTGCCGCCGTCGCCGCCGTCACCGGCGGTGGCGCTGCCGTTCGACGCCATCGTCGTGGCCGCGCCCGAAGTGGCCGCCGCGCCGTTGCCGCCGGCACCGCCGGTGCTGCTCTGCGCGCCGCCGGCACCGCCGGTCGCCGTGCCATTGCCGGCCGTCGCGGTCGAGCTTGCACCGCTCGAGCCGCCCGCGCCGCCCGTGCCGCTGCCGGCGCCGCCGGTCGCGACCGCGCTGGAGGTGCCGGAACCGCCCGCACCGCCGGTGGCACCCGCGCCGCCGCCCGTGCCCGTGCCCGCGCCCGCCGTGTTGGTGCCGGCTGCCCCGGATCCGCCACCGGCACCGCCGGCACCGCCAGAGTCCGCGCCGCGGCCATTGGCATCGCCGCCGCTGCCGCCCGCACCGCCGGCCGAGCCGGCCAGGCCGCCCAGGGCACCGCTGGCACCCAGGCCGCCGCCGCCGATCGCGCCGGCACCGCCGCCACGGCCGCCGGCACCAAGCGAGGCGCTCAGCGCACCGCCGCCCTTGCCGTAGGCATCACCGCCGCTGCCGCCCTGGCTGCCCGCGGCGCTGAGCGCGCTGCCGCCCTTGCCATAGGCGCTGCCGCCATCGCCGCCCCAGCCGATCGCGGCGCCGCCATCGCCACCGTCGCCGCCCACGGCCCTGCCCGTGGTGGCATCGCCGGCGCGCGCCCCGCCGTTGTAGGCAAAGGCCTTGGCTCCCACCGCACCGACCGCGCCGGCAGCACCGTTGCCGCCCACGCCACCCGCACCGGCACCGCCGTTGCCGCCGGTGCCGCCCTTGCCGCCGAAGCCGGTGCCGCCGTTGGCGTTACCCGTGTTCGAGGCATAGTTGCCGATGTTGTGGACGTTGTTGCCGGTCACCGTGCCGTTGAGCTTGCTGACCGCGATCGCCTTGCTGGTGTTGAAGGAATTGGCGATGCTCGACGAGGCATTGCCCGCGTTGGCGGCGGCATTGCCCAGCCCGCCCTGGTCCAGCGTCAGGCGGGTGCGGTTGTCGGAGTTGGTCTTGCTCTTGTTGTTGGAGTTGGTGCGGTTGTTGGAGTCATTGGTCGACTTGTCCACCGCGATCGTCGCCGTGCGGTTGTTGGAGTTGGTCTGCGACTTGTCGACGTCGATGTTGGTAGTGCGGGTGCTGGTGCTGTGATCGGAGTTGTCCTGGTTGGAGGTCGAGTACTCGTTGGCCAGAGCCCCGGCGCCACGTTGGTTGGAATTTGCGGTGGCTGACTGATGGCTCCAGCCGTCCGTGTTGTTATTGGTCGGGTTACCCCACGCCGAACCAGCAAAGGCGAGGGCAATCGCCGACGCCAGAAGTGTCTTGTTCATACGATGCTCCCAGGAGGATTTCACAGTCACAGCGGCTCAGCTCCTGGCCGGCACTCATCGACGAGCGCGCGGCCGGAGGTTCAGGTCAGGCTTGCTGCCAAACCAGCCTGCCCTGCGCATAATCGGTGCCAGCTTCGTCACCTGGGGCGGCAAGTCCTTGTATTACAAGGGCCACCCGGCGTCGGGGCGCGGCCTCGGCCGATGTTTTGCCGGATCAACATGGCCCCGCGCCGGTGTGCCGCCGGGGACATGTCACATTGCTGTGACAGGGGGGTCCCTTCGCATGTCCTGAGCCGCTTCGGATGCGCCAGGAAAGCCTTGATTTTCAAGGGACTTGAAACGCCGGCTTGGGATTTCCCCTGATGCGCAGGCCACGTATCGGCGGTGAAACACGGGGCCGGTTGTGCCGTCACCGCCGCCCGTGTGGGCCGACCCACATTGCCCGCTTGACGCCGCGCTGGCGGCATGGGCAAGCGTGCGCCGCGGGCCCTGCCCGCGGCATCGCCTGCGTGCGGGCACGGCGCCGGCGCAACGGGCCGAATCAGGCACAATGCGTCACCATGCCTTGACCCAGCGCGGCGCACCGTGGCATCCGTGCCAGGCCCTTGTCGCGAAAACCCCTCAGCGGTTATCCTCGCTAGGCCCCATGTCTGATTTAAAGTACATTAGAGGCATTACAGACTTGTCATCTCTCCACAAGGGAAACCATGAGTGAAGCCGTCGTTCCCCTGTATCACCAGATTTACGTGGTGCTGCGTCAGCAGATCGTCGAAGGCCGCTTCGGCCAGGGTCCCTTGCCCGGGGAGATTGACCTCGCCAAGCAGTTCCACGCATCGCGCGTGACCATGCGGCGCGTGTTCGACCGGCTGGTGCAGGAGGGGCTGGTGCGCCGCCACCGCGGGCTCGGCACCTTCGTCAATCCGCATCCGGTGCGCCCGGCGAACGCCGCCGGCGAGGAACGCGGCACCAGCCTGCTCGACAACATCATCGACATGGGCCAGAAGACCTCGGTCAAGGTGATCTCGATCGATGAAGTCCATGCCACGCCGGATGTGGCCGATTCGCTGCAGATCGAGACCGGCGATCCGGTGGTGAAGATCGTGCGCGTGCGCCACTACCGCAACCGTCCGCTGTCCCACATCACGGTCTACCTGCCGGCGGCGCTGGGCCGGCCGATCACGCGCCAGGCCCTGGAAGAGACCCCGGTGCTGCGCTTGCTGGAAGCGGGCGGCGTCAAGCTCGGCCGCGCCAGCCAGGTGCTGTCGGCCCGGCTGGCCGACGTGGTGGTGGCGCCGTTGCTGGACGTGCCGGTCGGCGGCGCGCTGCTGGCGGTGCGCCGCGTCGTCAAGGACCAGTCCGGGCGCCCGGTGCAGCTGCTGCTGGGCCAGTACCGCCCGGACCGCTACGAATACCGGATGGAGCTGTCGCCGGCCGGCGTCGACAGCGCCAACGTCTGGGTGGAAAGCGAGACCCGCCCGGGCTTGCGCGACTGACGCCACGGGAATTGCCCTGGGCTTGCGCTGCCGGGGTGCGCCGGACTCCGTTCCGCGCCATACTGCGCATCCCTGATCACATCGAGCGAGGAGCCGCCGCCATGCCTGAGTTCCGTCCGTCCAGCCTGACCCGTCCGCCTTCGATTCCGCGCCGCGCCACGATGCGGCGCCTTGCCACGCTCGGCACGGTGGCCGCGTGCGCGCTGGCCCTGCCGCTGTCGGCGGCGGCGCAGGCGCAAGGCCAGCCGCAGGCGCAGCTTGCCGGCGGCAAGCCGATCCGGATCCTGGTGGGCGCGCCCGCCGGCGGCACCACCGACACGCTGGCGCGCACCATCGCCCAGGAGATGTCGCAGGAGCTGGGCCAGCCCGTGGTGGTCGAGAACCGCCCCGGCGCCGGCGGCAATATTGCCGCCGACCTGGTCGCCAAGAGCGCGCCGGACGGCAGCACGCTGCTGATGAGCTTCACCAGCCATACCATCAACGCCACGCTGTACAAGAAGCTGCCGTTCGACCCGGTGCAGGACTTCACGCCGATCACGCTGGTCGCCACCGTGCCCAGCGTGCTGGTGGCCACGCCCCGGCTGGCGGCCAACAACGTGCCCGAACTGATCCGGCTGGCGCGCTCGGAGCCGGGCAAGCTGAACTTCGCCATCGGCTCGGTCGGCTCGTCGCTGCACATGGCCGGCGACATGTTCAAGATGATGACCGGCACCTACATCGTCAACATTCCGTACAAGGGCACCTCGCCGGCACTGACCGACGTGCTGGCGGGCCAATGCGACCTGATGTTCGCCAGCACCATCAACGTGCTGCCGCACGTGCGCGCGGGCAAGCTCAAGGTACTGGGCGTGACCAGCCCCGCGCCGCTGCCGCAGTTCCCGGGCGCGGCGCCGATCGGCAATACCGTCAAGGGCTTCGAGTCGAGCGCGTGGTTCGGGCTGTTCGGCCCGGCCGGCATGCCGCACGAGACCACGCAGGCGCTGTACCAGGCCGCGCGCAAGGGGCTGGAAGCGCCCGCCGTGCGCAAGCGCCTGGAGAACGACGGTGCGCAGCCGATGGGCACGCCGCCCGAGGCCTTCGCCGCGTTCGTGAAGCAGGACGTCAAGCGCTGGGCCGGCGTGGTCAGGTACTCGGGCGCGTCGCCGGAATGAGCGCGCTCCCCGCCACGCTCGCACAGAAGCTGGTGGCACGCGCCGCCGGGCTGGCGCATGCCGAGCCCGGCACCGTGGTGATCTGCCAGGTCGACCTGGCGATGTCGCATGACTCGAGCGGTCCGCGCCGCGTGGCGCCGCTGCTGCAGGAGCTCGGCACCGGGGTCTGGGATCCGTCGCGCTATGTAGTGGTGACCGACCATTTCGTGCCCGGCGGCGACGCCCAGGCCGAATCGATCCTGCGCTTCACGCGCGACTGGACACGCGAGGCCGGCGCGCACTTCATCGACGCCGAAGGCATCTGCCACGTGGTGCTGCCCGAGCGCGGCCATGTGCTGCCGGGCCGCCTGATCGTCGGCGGCGACAGCCACAGCCCCACCGGGGGCGCCTTCGGCGCGTACATGTTCGGCGTGGGCGCGACCGAGATGGCCGGCGTGCTCGCCACCGGCGAGATCTGGCTGCGGGTGCCGGACACCATCCGGCTGCAATGGGACGGGCAGCTCGCGCCCGGGGTGTGCGCCAAGGACATGATGCTGTTCCTGTGCGCCACGCTGGGCATGGGCGGCGGGCGCTACCAGGCGCTCGAATACACCGGCAGCGCCGTCGCCGCGCTGCCGCTGCAGGAACGCATGACGCTCACCAACATGAGCACCGAACTCGGCGCGCAGACCGGGCTGGTGGCGCCCGACGCGGTCACGCTGGAGTGGCTGGCGCAGGCCGGCGTGCCGACGCAGACGCTGGCGTCCATCGACCTGGACCACTGGCGCACCGATGCCGGCGCGCCGCTGCTGGCGGCGCATCGCTTCGACGCCGCGGCGCTGGTGCCGCAGGTGGCCGCGCCGCACTCGCCCGCCAACAGCGCGCCGGTCGACCGCGCCGCCGGCGAGCCGGTGCAGATTGCCTACCTGGGCGCCTGCACCGGCGCCAAGCTGGAAGACCTGCGCATGGCCGCGCGCGTGCTGCGCGGGCGCCGCGTGGCCGCCGGCGTGACGCTGCAGGTGGCGCCGGCCTCGCGCCGCGACCAGCTGCAGGCCGAGCAGGAAGGCACGCTCGGCATCCTGGCCGACGCCGGCGCCATGCTGCTGCCCAATGCCTGCGGCGCCTGCGCGGGCTATGGCGCGGCCCGCTTCCCGGCGGGCAGCCGCGCCATCGCCTCGACCGCGCGCAACTTCTCGGGCCGCATGGGCGACGCCGGCAGCGCCGTGTGGCTCGGCTCGCCGATGACGGTCGCCGCCAGCGCGGTCACCGGCCGCATCACCGATCCGCGCACCCTGCTGGAGTAACGCCGCGGCCCCCACCTCGTGCCCGCCGCCGGCGGGACAGACTTCCCGCATGACCTCTGCCTCCGCCCCCGCCCCTGCCGGCCGCCTCTGGCGCTTCGGCGACAACATCGACACCGATGCCATGGCCCCGGCCGTGCTGATGAAAGCGCCGCTGCCGGTGCTGGCCCGGCATTGCCTGGCCGCGCTGCGCCCGGAGTTTCCCGAGCGCGTGCGCCCCGGCGACGTGCTGGTGGCGGGCGCCAACTTCGGCATCGGCTCCTCGCGCGAGCAGGCGCCGCAGGCGCTGCGCGAACTGGGCGTAGGCGCGGTGGTGGCGCAATCGTTCGGGGGGCTGTTCTATCGCAACGCCATCAACCTGGGCCTGCCGGTGCTGGTCTGCGCCGACACCAGCCGTCTGACCGACGGCGCGCACGCGGTGCTGGACCTGGATAGCGCGCAGTTGCGGCTGGACGATGGCAGCGTGGCGGCGTGCGAACCGATCCCGGCGTTCCTGCGCGCCATCCTGGCCGCGGGCGGGCTGGTGCCGCACCTGAAGGCGCGCCTGGCGCGCGAACGCGGCCGCCCGGACTGAAGCCGGCGCGGCCGCTCAGGCCGTGGGTGGCGTGCGCAGCAGCGCCAGCGCCTCTTCGTCGCTGGTCTGGCTGAAGTCGAGATAGAAGGCGCCGACCGCGCCGAAGCTGGGCGGCGTGTTCAGGCAGATCACTTCGTCGGCGGCCGATGCCAGGCTGGCCAGCCCGTCCTGCGAACCCACCGGGGTAGCCGCGATCACGCGCGCCGCGCCGGCCATGCGCACGCCTTCGAGCGCGGCGCGCATGGTGGCGCCGGTGGCGACGCCGTCATCGACCACGATCACCACGCGTCCGGCGCGCGCCGGCACCGGCTTGCCGCCGCGGTAGCGCTGCTGGCGCCGCGCGATCTCGTCGAGCTGGCGCCCGCGCTCGGCATCGAAGCTGCCGCTGTCGACGGCGCGGCGGGCCCACGGATCGTCATTGACCACCGTGTGCGGTCCGCCGCCGCCGGCATCGCCCTCCACCACCGCGCCCAGTGCCAGCTCCGGGTAGCCCAGCGCGCCGATCTTGCGCACCAGCAGCACGTCGAGCTGCCCATCGAGCGCGCGTGCCACCTCGAACGCCACCGGCACGCCGCCGCGCGGCAACGCCAGCACCAGCGGCGGCTGGCCCAGTTGCGCGGCGCCAAAGCCCAGCCCGGCCAGGTGGCGGCCGAGGTATTGGCCGGCCTCGCGGCGGTCGGCAAAGCACGGGGGCAAGGACATGGCGGTTTCCATGGGGGGAGGGGGGACAGCCAGCGCAGGCGGTCCCTCCGCCCAATATAGACCCTGGCGCTGCCCGCGGCGGCGGCGTACGGACCACAGGCAGCGGCGAGCCAGCGTGACCGGGCGCCATTAGGCGCACGCGTGCAACAGTGTGTTGAGGCTGGGGTGGCTGACTACGCCGCAGTGCAGCATTACGATGGCGGCTGGCACTGACAACGCCGCACCGACATTGCCGGGCAGCCATAGCCTGCGCCCGGCCCGATCGCATGAGCCCTGACATGACCACACCCTCCCCCGCCCGCGCCGCGACGGCGCAACCCCAGCACGACGCCACCGCAGACATTTCCCCGCTGGCCGCCCCCGACATTCCGTTCGGTTCGCTCGAAGCCGCCGCGATGGCCGAGCTGCCCTACACCTTCCGCCCGGCCGGCACCTGCACCCGCTACTACAACGAGTTCTTCGGCTAAGGCGCGGACGGCGCGGGCGGCGCGCCCGCCGCCATCACGGTCTCGCACAGCGCGGCCAGCCGCGCCGCCATGTCCCGCGCGGCGGCCGGCAGGTCAGGCTGCGCGTGCAGGCTCAGTTCGATATCCGGCACCGTGGCGGGCCAGCCGTGCTCCAGCACGGTGTGATGCGCCGTGGCCAGCCGCCGCGGCAGCAGCGTCACGCCCAGGCCGTCGGCCACCGCCGCCAGGATGCTGGCCAGGCTGGCGCTGACAAAGGCCACGCGCCAGCGCCGGCCGCCGGCGTCGAGCGCGTGCGTCATCTCGCCGCGATACAGGCCGCCCACCGGAAACGCCACCAGCGGCACCGGGTCGCGCGCCACCGCGGGGCGGCTGCGGCTGTCGATCCAGCACAGCGGCTCGGGCCAGCTGGCCAGCCCCTGCGCCTGGCCGGTGCGCTGCTTGACCAGCACCAGGTCCAGCTCGCGGTCCTGGAAGCGCTGCCACAGCTCGTGGCTCATGCCGCTGGTCACCTCCAGCCGCATGCCCGGCCAGTCATCGGCAAACCCGGCCAGCACCGGCGTCAGCGGCCGCGCGGCAAAGTCCTCGGGCACGCCCAGCCGGATCTCGCCCTGGCCCGCGCTCTGGCGCAGCTGCCCCACCGCCTCGGCCATCAGTTGCTGCAACCGGCGCGCATAGCCGAGCAGGCGCTCGCCTTCCGGCGTGGTGGTGACATAGCGGCCGCCGCGGTCCAGCAGCACGCAGCCCAGCTGCTCCTCCAGCCGGCGCACCTGCTGGCTGACGGTGGACTGGGTCAGGTGCACGCGTTGGGCGGCGCGGGTAAAGCTGCCGCTCTCGGCGACGGCGACGAAGCTCTGCAGCAGCACAGGGTCGAGACGGCAATCTTGCATGGCGGCGGAGGTATTGGTTTATCCACTGCCGGCGATTTCATCATTTAATTTCCCAATTACCAAGGGCGGCGCTACAGTTCGGCACGATGGCCGGCCTGGCGTCCGGGCTGCCATCGGTCTGACTTCAAGCACCATGCCGCGTTGCGCGCGAGCATGTACCCACTTTTCTGCCAACCATGACGACTCACCAGGATTTCATGCGGGAGGCGGTGCGCCTCGCGGTGGCCAACCGCGACCGCGGCGCGCGCCCGTTCGGCGCCGTACTGGTGCTCGACGGCGAAGCCGTCGCCACCGGCGTCAACGACATCGTCCACAGCCACGATCCCACCACCCATGCCGAGATGGAGGCGCTGCGCGCCGCCGCGCGCAAGCTGGGCCGGCCCGACCTGCGCGGCAGCGTGGTCTATGCCAGCGGCCATCCGTGCCCGATGTGCCTGGCGGCGATGACCATGGCCGGGGTGCAGGCGGTCTACTACGCCTTCGACAACCAGGATGCCGCGCCCTACGGCATGTCGAGCGAGGCCGCCTACCAGGCGCTGCGCCTGCCGCTCGACCCGCCGCCGCTGCCGCTGACGCGGGTGCCGGTCGACCTCTCCGCCGCGCAGCTCTACGGCATGCGCGCGCGCCGTGGCTGAGGGCGCCCGGCCGGCGCATTGCGCGCCACCGCGCTGGCTGGTGCTGGCGGCCGTGGCCGGCATCGGCCTGAACCTGCGGCCGTTCCTGACCGCGGTGGGGCCGCTGGCGCCGGCCATCCGCGGCGGCACCGGCCTCAGCTACCAGGGCATGGCGTGGCTGACGCTGCTGCCGATGCTGCTGATGGGGGTGGGGGCGTTCTTCGGCCCCGCCATCCGCGCGCGGCTGGGCGCGCGCACCGCGGTGCTGGGCGCGCTGGCCCTGCTTGGCGCCGGCTGCGCGCTGCGGCTGGGCGTGGCCGGCGGCGCCTGGCTGATCGCCTCGGCGGCGCTGTGCGGGCTGGGCGTGGCGGTGGTGCAGGCGGCGTGCCCGGGACTGGTCAAGCAGGAATTCCCGGCGCGTGTGGCGCCGGTGATGGGCCTGTATTCGGCGGCCCTGATGGGCGGCGGCGCGCTGGGCGCGCAGCTGTCGCCGTATGTGACCGAGCTGGCCGGCAGCTGGCGCGAGGCGCTGGCGCTGTGGACCGTGCCCGCGCTGGCGGCGCTGGCACTGGCGTGGGTGGCGCTGCCGCGCGGCCCGGCCCGCCAGCCGGCCCTGGCCGCGGCTGCACTGGCAGGCCGCCCGGCCTGCGCCGCCGGCAAGACGCGCGCGCTGCTGCGGCGGCCGCGCACCTGGCTGCTGATGGCCTGCTTCGGCGTGATGAACGGCGGCTATGCCTCGCTGGTGGCATGGCTGGCGCCGTTCTACCAGAGCCATGGCTGGAGCGCGCCGGCCAGCGGCTCGCTGGTGGCGCTGATGGCCGTGGCGCAGGCCGCGGCGGCGCTGCTGCTGCCGGCGCTGGCGGCGCGCCGCCTGGACCGGCGCGCGTGGATGGCACTGGCGCTGGCCCTGCAGGTCGCCGGCTTCGCCGGGCTGGCGCTGTGGCCGGACGCCGCCCCGCACGCCTGGGCCGTGATCGGCGGCGCCGGCCTGGGCGGCTGCTTTGCGCTGTACCTGGTGGTAGCGCTGGACCACCTGCCCGATCCCGACAGCGCCGGCGCGCTGAGCGCGGTGATGCAGGGCGGCGGCTTCCTGCTGGCGTCGCTGGCACCGTGGCTCACCGCCATGCTGCAGGCCCGCACCGGCAGCTTTGCCGCAGGCTGGTGGTACCACCTGGCGTGTGCGGCGGTGGTCGGCGTCCTGACCATGCGGCTGGACCCGGCGCGCTACGGCGCGTCCTTTGCGTTGCCGGCGCCCGCCGGCTGTGCGCGGCAGGCGGGATGAAACCGGCTTGGCCGCGCTGAGGGCGGACGGCTGATACCAGTCTGGCCTTCAATCCGCTCAACCGCTGCGCGCGGCAGACGCGCGGTCAGCGCGCCGGTGCGGCCTCCACCATGGCGGTGGCATCGGCCGGCACCGGTGCCTGCGGCAGCGCGAACAATGCCGCGGCCGGCGGCGACAGACCCTGCAGCCATTGCAGGGCAAGCACGATAAGCATGACCGGCATGGCGCCTCCTTCCCGCGTACGTGGCCACTTCCCACTGGTATAGCGCATTGCGCCCGGGCGGCGCCATGCCGACGACCGGCATCGTCACTGCGTACCTGTTTCTGCGTCCCTGCCGGGCAGTCCCGGCCACGGTAGCGGCCGCGCCCGGCGCGCCCGCCTTGCGAGATTTATTTCGCATGTAACGTCACATTACCTTCAAGGCTGTGCCCGCGGGCCGTCCGTGAGGTCCGCCACGGTACCCGCAAAGCCTTGCCTGGCAACGGTTTCTGGCGGGGCATGCGGGCCTGGCGGGGGTTCGCGCGTGCAGGCACCACTTGTGAGACAGGCTTACAAGTGCAAGCGCGCAGCGCGGGGACCGGCCGCTACATTGAAGCCGTGTCCAACGCGATCCCGCCAGGAGCCAAGATGAAACGAGCCCTCTCGCTGGTGGTGCTGCTGTCTACCACCGCCGCACTGCTGTCCGCCTGCATCGTGGTGCCCCCGCGCGGCGGCCCGCCGCCGCGCCACCACCATCATCACCACTACTGATTCCACTACTGATTCCGTCACCGCCCAAAGGAGCCCTCCCATGAAACGCCAACTCCTGCTTGCTGCAGCCGTCCTTGCCACGGGCGGCGCCTTCGGACTGACCGCCCCTGCCGAAGCCCATCCGGCGCCCGCCGCCCACGGCTACGGCCACCCGCCGCCGCCGCCGCGCTACGAGCCGCACCCGGCCGCGCGCCGCGGCCAGGTCTGGGTGCCAGGCCACTGGGAAGCCCGCGGCGGGCGCTACGCCTGGCGCGGTGGCTACTGGCAGCCGCAGCGCGTCGGCTACCGCTACGTGCCCGAGCGCTGGGTGCGCGGCCCGCACGGCTGGGTCATGCGCCCGGGCCGCTGGGTACGCTGAGCCGGGCGGCCGGCGCCATCATCCCGCCTCGCGGCCTGCTCCCCACCGATGGGTGGTGGCAAGCCCCGCGCGGGCGGTGGCGCCGGCGCCGCAGCGTTCATCCATGGTTGCAACCGCGCCTCATCCAGAAGCACTAGACCATGTGCGCGAAGTGGCGGTAAATCTGCCGCATTGATTTCACAACCATTCTTTCCGCAGCGCGTTTCATAATTGGAGCAGCGCCGCTGAGGGTGTATTCCGGACACCCCTCAATAGGGTTATAAAATCGTCATACGGGGCTATGGATAATAGAATCTGTTTCAGATTTGCAACCAATTAAATTCTGAATGTCACATCGGTGAAACCACCCAGAACGGCGCCGGCGCGCCGTTCCCGGAACCTGGCAGGTATAAATACGATATATTTGAAGGGATTATGAAGGTCCTTTCATTCCCGCCTTCATTCCACCCCGGACCCACTTGCTTGCATTCCCCTCCCCCAGCCCATAAGATGAATTCCAACTGATTTAGGAGCAAGCAGCACCCGGGTTCGGGTTTCGGGGTCATCCTTCCAGTCATGGGCAAGTTCCCGCCACAACAACGGAACCGTCCGGCATGGAAGCATGGGGGTCAGCCACAGCGCCAGCCACCAGTCACCAGCCATCGCGGTGACGGCGGTCCTGTCACGTCTTCCATACGCAAAGTGCCCCGTAGTCCGCCCCCGGGTAAAAACGGGGAGTGAAGTTCATGAATGCGTTGCTGATCGAGGAGCATCCGCTGCTCCGGCTCGGGCTATTGCAGATGCTCGAGAACATCGAGGAATCCGCGCAGGTGGCAGCCATTGCACCCGCGGATATCGCCAGGCTGGACGCCCGGCACCATCATGCGGACCTGCTCGTGTTCGGCATGCCCGCCGACCCCGGGCCCGGCTGGGGGTTGCTGGAACAGGCCCGGCAGACGCTCGCGCCGCAACGCATCCTGATCCTTGCCGACACCCTGCCCCTGCACGTGCCGAGCGCAGACAGCGCGCGCGGCATCTGCGGCTGCCTGCCCAAGTCCGCTTCGCTGGCGGTGATCGAGGCCGCCATCCGCATGGCCGTGTCCGGCGTCCAGGGGCTGGTCTTCGCGGCCGAAACCGGCACCCTGCCCTCGGCGTCGCGCTCGGCGATGCCGGCCACGCAATCACTCGCCTCGGCTGCGCCGCTGCCGCTCAGCGCCGCGCATCCGGCCCAACCGCCGGGGGAGCAGCTGGCGCTGGCGTCCTGCGCCAGCACCCCGCGCGCCGCCTTGCGTACCACCGTGGCGCTGCGCGACCTGACCGAATTGCGGCCCGGCCAGCCGCTGTCCGCACCGGCCCCGGCGGTCTCGCCAACGCCCGCTGCCATGCCGCTGAGCGAGGAAGAACCCGGCTACGACGAGGCTGAGATGCTGAAGATCACGCCGCGCCAGTACGAGGTGCTGGTGCTGCTGGCGCGCGGTTATCCGATCAAGACCGTCAGCCGCATGCTCAATATCTCGGTGGCAACGGTGAAGAGCCACGCCTGCACGCTGTACCAGCGGCTCAAGGTGCGCAACAAGGGCGAAGCCGTCTACGCGGCCCTGCAGCGCGGCGCCACGCTGGAATGGGTCAGCGGCGACGAACGCATCACGCGCGAAACCAATGGCGCCGGGTTGGCGCCAAGGCGCAACGAACCGCCGTGCCAGGCGGTCAGGCCGGCGGTCTGAATGACGGCCTGAGAGATTTGCCGCGCGCCGCGCCCGCACAGACGGGCCGGCGCCAACCCGGCGCTTGCCGGACGGGAGGGGTCATCATGCAAGCCAGCACGTTCTTGCCCAGCTTTTCCGTGTGCGTCAGCACGCGCGACCATCCGGACGGCCTGCGCCGGACCTTGCAGTCGATCGCGGCGTCGACCATGCCGCCGCACCAGCTGATCGTCTGCGACGACAGCAGCCACGACACCACGCGCGCGCTGATGCGCGAGGCCTACCCCGACATCCCCTGCCTGGACGGCCCCCGCCGCGGCGCTGCCGCCAGCCGCAACCGGCTGCTGCGCGCGGCCACCGGCACCCACGTGCTGTTTCTCGACGACCGCGCCACGCTGGGGCCGACCTTCCTGCAGCAGATGGGCGAACGCCTCGCCGACGACTTCATCTACCGGGTCGCCGCGGGCGGCGACGCCGACGCGCTGGTGCTGACCGGCACGGCGATGTGCGCCGGCGAATGCCTGCGTCCGCAGCGCGAGGACTTCCTCGGGCAGCCGTTGCGGCGGCCGCGGGGCCGGGCCGCGCGGACGCGGCCGCTGTGCGCGGTGGTGCTGTCGAGCACGGTGTTCCCGCGCGCGCTGCTGGAGCGGCTGCCGTTCGACGAGTGCCTCGATGCCGATTACGACGTCGCCGACCTGACCGGGCGCGCGGTCTACGGTTGCGGCTGCCGCATCGAGCTGGTCCCGAGCGCGATAAACCAGCTGCATGCGCAGCGCGCGGCGCCCTGCGGCGGCAATCCCGCCGCCGATGCCGCGCGCATGGTCACCATGCTGCACCGCTACGGCCGCAGCCAGCACCGCCACGACAAGGCCGCGCTGTTCCTGATGCTGGCGCTGCCGCACAACCTGGGCCAGCACCTGCATCGCAGCGGCTGGCGCGGCGTGGCGCCGTTCTGGGCCACCACGCGCCTGCTGTGGCAGCACTTGCGGCTTGCGCCCGGCCACGACGGCACCGCCGAGCGCGCCCGCGCCGAGGTCACGGCGCCGATGCCGCGCACCTGATCCGTGGCGGTGCGCCCACACCGCCAGCCGCCGTTGTGTGGGGTAGCAGACGGTGCGCCGCCGGAGCGCGGCGCTACAGTCGCCCCACTTGCTAACGGATCAGAGCCATGGGCGCAAACGAGCTGGACACACTCGGTCATATCACCGGCACCGGGCCTGAGCGGGCCGCGCCGCGCGGGCGCAACGGCGTCCGCCGCGCGCTGATCACCGGCATCACCGGGCAGGACGGCTCGTACCTGTGTGAACTGCTGCTGGGCAAGGGCTATGAAGTCCACGGCATCAAGCGGCGCAGCTCGCTGTTCAACACCGAGCGCATCGACCACCTGTACCAGGACCCGCAGGCGCAGGAGCGCCGGCTGATCCTGCACCACGGCGACATGACCGACACCGCCAGCCTGGTGCGCGTGGTGCAGCAGTCGCAGCCGGACGAGATCTACAACCTCGCCGCGCAGAGCCACGTGCAGGTCTCGTTCGAAGAGCCCGAATACACCGCCAACACCGACGCCATCGGCACGCTGCGCCTGCTGGAAGCGATCCGCATCCTGGGGATGGAAAAGCTCACGCGCTTCTACCAGGCCTCGACCTCCGAACTCTACGGGCTGGTGCAGGAGATCCCGCAGAAGGAAACCACGCCGTTCTATCCGCGCAGCCCGTATGCCGCCGCCAAGCTCTATGCCTACTGGATCACGGTGAACTACCGCGAGGCCTATGGCATGTATGCCTGCAACGGCATCCTGTTCAACCATGAAAGCCCGGTGCGCGGCGAGACCTTCGTCACCCGCAAGATCACGCGCGCGATCGCGCGCATCGCGCTGGGCCTGCAGGAAACGCTGTACCTGGGCAACCTGTCGGCGCTGCGCGACTGGGGCCATGCGCGCGACTACGTCGAGATGCAGTGGCTGATGCTGCAGCAGCCCGCGGCGGAAGACTTCGTCATCGCCAGCGGCGAACAGCACAGTGTGCGCGAGTTCGTGCAGCGCGCGGCGCGCGAGCTCGGCATCACCATCACCTTCCATGGCAGCGGCGTTGACGAGGTCGGCATCGTCGAGCATGTCGATCCGCCCGCGCGCGGCGGTGCGATCGCGCCGGCGTGCAAGCCGGGCGAGATCGTGGTGCGAGTCGATCCGCGCTACTTCCGCCCGACCGAGGTGGAAACGCTGCTCGGCGATGCCAGCCGCGCGCGCGAGCGCCTGGGCTGGAGCCCGCGCATCGGCTTTGCCGAACTGGTCCGGGAAATGATCGAGGCCGACTACGCCGCGGCGCGCCGCGACGCGCTGGTCAGACTGGCCGGTTTCCAGGCCTTCAACCATCTTGAGTAGCCGCTGGCACGGCCACCGCGAGGATCCCATGAACCAGGCCCTGGCAGCGCGCCCGCGCATCTTTGTCGCCGGCCACCGCGGCATGGTCGGCTCGGCCATCGAGCGCGCGCTGCGCGCGCAGGGCGGCGCCGACATCGTCACGCGCACGCACGCCGAGCTGGACCTGTGCGAGCAGGCGCAGGTGCAGGCGTTCTTCGCCAGCCAGCGCATCGACGCGGTCTACCTGGCCGCCGCGCGGGTCGGCGGCATCCATGCGAACAACACCTACCCCGCCGAGTTCATCCACCAGAACCTCGCCATCGCCACCAACGTGATCCATGCCGCGTGGCAGGCCGGCGTGCGGCGGCTGCTGTTTCTGGGATCGAGCTGCATCTACCCGCGCCTGGCGCCGCAGCCGATCCGCGAAGCGGCGCTGCTGACCGGCGCGCTGGAGCCGACCAATGCGCCCTACGCCATCGCCAAGATCGCCGGCATCATGCTGTGCGACAGCTACAACCGCCAGTACGGCACCGATTACCGCTGCGTGATGCCGACCAACCTCTATGGGCCCGGCGACAACTACCACCCCGACAACAGCCACGTGATACCGGGCCTGGTGCGCCGCTTCCACGACGCCCGCCTGGCCGGCAGCGCGCGCGTGCCGGTGTGGGGCACCGGCAAGCCCTTGCGCGAATTCCTGCATGCGGACGACCTGGCGCGCGCCTGCCTGCATGTGATGGCGCTGCCCGCGCCGGCCTACCGCGAGGCAGCGCCCGCGGGCTTCCTCAACGTCGGCAGCGACGACGAGGTCTCGATCGGCGCGCTCGCGGCACTGGTGGCGCAGGTCACCGGCTATCGCGGCAGCATCGCCTTCGAAGCCGACAAGCCCGACGGCACGCCGCGCAAGCGGCTCGACAGCAGCGCCATCATGGGCACCGGCTGGCGCCCGCGCATTGCGCTGCAGGACGGCCTGCGCAGCGTGTACGAAGAGGCCTGCCGCACCGGCACCTTGCCGGGCGGCGTCGCGGCCGCGCTGGCCTGACCCCGGACACGCGCGGAGCGGCCATGAAGATCCTGATCTACTGCCAGAACTACGCGCCCGAACTGACCGGCATCGGCAAGTACACCGGCGAGCAGGCGCAATGGCTGGCCGCGCGCGGGCACGAGGTGCGCGTCATCTGCGCGCCGCCGTACTACCCCGCGTGGCGCGTCGGCGAGGGCTACAGCGCCCGGCGCTATGCCCGCGAGGCGCACGGCGGCGTCACGGTCTACCGCGCGCCGGTGTGGGTGCCGCGCAAGCCTTCCGGACTGCTGCGCATCCTGCATCTGATGAGCTTTGCGCTGAGCAGCCTGCCATGCATGGCGGCGCAGCTGCGCTGGCGCCCGGACGTGATCTTCGCGGTCGAGCCCACGCTGATGTGCAGCCCGGCGGCGCTGCTGCTGGGCAGCTGCACGCGCGCCCGTACCTGGCTGCACGTGCAGGACCTCGAGGTCGATGCCGCGTTCGCGCTGGGCGTGCTGCGCCATCCGCTGCTGCGCCGCCTGGCCACGCGCTTCGAGCGCGCGCTGACCACGCGCTATCACCGGGTCTCGACCATCTCGCACGCGATGGCGGACGCGCTGCGCGCCAAGGGCGTCAGCCCCGCGCGCCTGCAGCTGCTGCCCAACTGGGCCGACCTGCACGAGGCCCCGGCCGACGCGGCGCTGGCGTTCCGGCACGGCCTGGGCATTGCCGCCGACGCGGTGATCGCGCTGTACGCCGGCAACATGGGCAACAAGCAGGGCCTGGAAGTGCTGGGCGATGCCGCGCAGGCGCTGCAGGGCCACCCGCGCATCCACATGGTGCTGTGCGGCGACGGCAGCGGCCGCGCCGCGCTGCAGGCGCGCTGCGCCGGCCTGGCGCGCGTGCATTTCCTGCCGCTGCAGCCGCAGGCGCAGTTCCACGCGATGATGGCCGCCGCCGACCTCCACCTGCTGCCACAGCGCGCCGATGCCGCCGACCTGGTCATGCCGTCCAAGCTCACCGGCATGCTGGCGAGCCGGCGCGCGGTCATTGCCACCGCGCAGCCCGATACCGAGCTGGGCCGACTGGTGGCGCGCGTGGGCGTGCTGGTGCCGCCCGGTGACGCCAGCGCGCTGGCGCACGCCATTGCCACCCTCGCCTGCCAGCCGCAGCGGCGCGCCATGCATGCCGCCGCGGGCCGCGCCTGGGCCGAAGCCCACCTCGGCCGCGACGCGGTGCTGGCGCAACTGGAAACCGCACTGCAGGCACTGGTATCGCCGCCTGCCGCGCAAGACGCCTCCGCGGTGGCCTGAGCGCCGCCGCGGCCAACGCAACGCCCAAGGGGAACCCGCCATGAGTCCTGACACCGCCAACACGCAAGCCGCGCTGGCGCAACGCCTGATGCAGACCATCAAACCCCTGGTGCCCGCCTGGCTGCGCAAGTACTACCACGTGCGCCGCGAGCAGCAGCATGACGCTCGCTACGGCGCCAGGCCGCCGGGCGAGGTCTTCTCCGACGTCTACCACAGCAGCCTGTGGGGCGAGGCCGACGAGCCGGGCTTCTTCAGCGGCACCGGCTCGCACGATCCGCGCATCGTCGCGCCCTACGCCGAGGCGGTCACCGCGCTGCTGCGCGAGCTGCCGCGCAAGCCCGACGTGGTCGACCTGGGCTGCGGCGACTTCCATATCGGCAGCCACATCCGCCCGGCCTGCGGGCGCTATGTGGCCTGCGACGTGGTGGCGCCGCTGATCGCGGCCAACCGCGCGCGCTATGCCCATCTCGATGTGGAGTTCCGCTGCCTCGACATCGCCGGCGACGAGCTGCCCGCCGGCGACGTGGTGTTCCTGCGCCAGGTGCTGCAGCACCTGGACAACGACAGGATCGCGCGCGTGCTGGCCAAGCTGCACCGCTACCAGGTGCTGGTGCTGACCGAACACCTGCCGCTGGCGCCAGACTTTCCGCCCAATGCCAAGAAGCGGCTGGGGGCGTCGACGCGGCTGGCGCGCATGGTGCCGAGCGGCGTGGTGCTGACCGCGCCGCCGTTCAACCTGAAGCCGGTGCACAGCCGCGTGCTGTGCGAGGTGCGCGAAGGCGCGGGCGTGATCCAGACCGTCGCCTACACCCTGCATTGAGCCGGCGCCCGCGCAACGGCTGCGTTGCGCGGGCTTGCCACCGGCCGAATCCAGTTTCAGCCGGTCTCAGCCGGTCCCAGCCGGTCTCAGCCGGCCTCGGCCTCCGTGGTCGCGGCGGCCGAGGCCGGGGCCAGCGCCGCCAGGTAGATGGCCTCGTACTGGTCCAGCGCGCGTTCCGCCGAGAAATGCCGCACCCACGCCAGCGAGTCGGCCGAGAGCTGGTCGAGCCGTGCCTGCGGCCACGACAGCAAGTCCAGCAGCACGCCCACGTTGCGCCGGGCCCAGGCCTGCGCCTGGCCCGGTTCCATCGGCTCCATCAGCAGCGCCAGCCCGCCGCCGATTTCCTGCATCGGCGCGCGCGCCGTGGTCAGCACCGGGATGCCGCATGCCATGGCTTCGATCACGGGCCAGCCGAAGCCCTCTTCCAGGCTCGGGAACAGCAGCACCGCCGCGAGCGCATAGGCGGCGTGCACGGCCGCGGTGGACATGCCCTCCAGGAAGCGCACCTTGCCGCCCAGCCGCTCGGCGCCGGCGGCCAGCTCGCGCATGGCGGGGGTCGGCTCTGGGCCAATCATCCACAGCGGCCGCGGCGCCGCGGCGGCACCGGCCGCACCACTGGCTTCGCAATATGCCTGGTAGAGCGCCAGCACGCCCTCGCGGTTCTTGTACCACTGGTTGCCGCCGATATGGACCAGCATGCCGGGCTGGATGTCGTCGATGCCGGCCGCGTGCAGCCGGCGCATGGCGACATCGGGCGCGAGCGGGCGGAACGGGTAGTTGAGGCCGTTGTGCACCACCCGTACCCGCGGTGTCGGTCCCGGATGCAGGCGCAGCAGGTCTTGCGCGGTCTTCTCCGACACCGCGACAAAGTTCCGGCCCAGCGCGACGCCGCGCAGGATCAGCGCCTGGTAGAGGCGCCCGCTGGCCGACAGCTGGCGGCCGGGAAACTCGCCCGCGGCGGTGCGCTGCGCGATGAAATCGTGGCAGTGGATCACATGCGGGCGGCGATGCAGCAGCCACATCCACATCCCCAGCGAATGATCGGTCAGCACCACCAGCGCGCCCGCGCCCTCGCGCCGCAGCCGCCACCACGCCCACGCGGGGAACAGCATGTACTGGTCGACATAGCCGAGCCACTTGCGCAGGCCCGGGCGCGTCGACAGCCGCACCAGCACCGCGGGCGGGGTCCACAGCCGGGCCTCGTGGCCGCGCTCGCGCATGCCTTCGACGATCATGGCCGCGAAGCGGTCCATGCTGTGGCTGCCGAAAAAGACGGGGTGACCGAACAGGATGAGCCTCATATTGCTTTTGTTTTGCGGATCGATGTGGAGGTCCGATGACGTGCCTGGCCCGCGGCTTGCCGCTAGCGTGCGTGTCGTCGCCGCGGCAATGCGCGCTTGTTCGCGCCCGTCAGCCGCCCCTGCCGCTCCAGCCGCGTGACCGCCATGGTGAAGCCGACAAAGAGAAAGCCCAGCACGTTGGCGGTCAGCTGGCCGATCAGCGACCACGTCAGCAGGCATAGCGTGCTCACCAGCCACAGCAGGATGGCGAAGCAGTTGCCGGTGCGCCGCGCCGCGCCGATGGCGAGCCACATGCCGGCCACGCACACGGCGAACTTCAGCGCCACGTACAGGTAGCCGAGCAGGCCGGCTTCCTCGATGGTGCGGCCGGTCTCGGTCTCGGACAGCATGAAGGTGATTTCGCCGCGCTCGAGGTAGCTGGCCAGGTTGCTGCCGCGCCCGAGTCCCGCGCCCAGCAGGCTTGGCTTGGCGTAGGCTTCGCTCTCGCCCAGGAACATGGTGCCGACGCGGTCGCCGAAGTCTTCGTCTTCCGCGGCGTCGTGGAAGCGCTGCACCGTGCTTTCGACGGACTCGCTGAACACGGCCATGCCGACGGCCCCCATCAGCACCGCCGCGCCGACCCAGACCAGCACGCGGCGCTTGGCCACGCTGCGCCCGAACATCAGCGTGCACAGCGCCGCCACCGCGAACAGGCCCGGCAGCAGCAGCACGGTGGCGCGCGAACCGCTGACCAGCGCGCTGACCAGCAGGCTGCCCAGCACCACCAGCGCATACAGCCAGTGCCGCTTGCCCTCGCCACCGAGCACGTATTGCAGCGCCATCGGCATGGCGATCGCCAGGAAGGTGGTGTAGCCGAGCGTGAACGAGAAGGTGCCGGTGGTGCGCACGATGTCGCCGACCATCATGAAGACCCGGTCTTCGTCGCCGTCGACCTGCCGGTTCAGGAAGCTGCCGGGGGGCAGGAAATGCTGCATCACCACCAGCGGCGCCATCAGCACCATCAGCACCAGCGTGGTCTTGCAGATCGCGGCAACGTCCTCGGGCTCGAGCAGCAGCGCCGCGGCCACGCCGAACCACACATAGAGCAGCCAGAAGCGCAGCCCGACCAGCATGATCGCGAGGGAGCCGTCGCCGGCAATGGTCTGCACCAGCCCCCATGCCAGCACCAGCCCGCTCCACAGCAGCAGCAGCCGCATCGCCGGCCGCGCCGGCGTGAAGCCGCCATAGCGCATGGCGTAGTAGATGCCATAGACCGCCAGCAGGTCGCGCAGCAGCACCAGCGGCAGGCTCAGCGAGCCCGCCACCCACTTGCGCGCCGCGCCTTCGAGCACGGCCACCAGGAACACCAGCAGGAACACGGTGCCGAAGGTGGTGCGGGCCTGCCGGCGGAGGCGCGGGCGCGCCGGCGGCGCCAGGGGTGCGGCGGAGTGGCTCAGCATAGCGTCGCGATGGTTGCGACCGCGGCGTGGCGATACCTGGCCCAGGTGTACTTCTCCCCGGCCAGGCTCGCGTAGGGGCGCGCCTCGTCCAGGCTGGCGCGCACCGTGGCAAGCTCCAGCATGCGGTCATACAAGGATTGCGCGCTGACCTGGACGACCCAGCCCGCGCGCGGGAATTCCTGCAGGATCTCCTTGGCCCCGACCCGCTCCGACACCAGCGCGGGGGTGCCGCAGGCCAGCGCCTCGGCCACCACCATGCCGAACGAATCGAAGCGCGACGGCAGCACCAGGCAATCGGCATCGGCCAGCTCCTGGTAGAGCGCCGGCTGCGGCAGCGCGCCGAGCAGCGTGACCCCGGGGGTCGACGCCAGTGCCGCCGCCAGCCCGGGCTCGGCGCCGCCGCCGGCCACGGCGAGCTCCGCCTCCGGGACACGCGCGCGCACCATGGCGAAGGCCTGCTGCAGCAGGTCGACGGCCTTGAGCGTGGTCAGCCCGCCGGCATACAGGAAGCGCGTGCCGGCGCGCGTGCGCCGGCGCTGCACGTTGCCGGGCAGGCTGGCGCCGAGCAGGATCGGCCTGAGCTTGGCGTCCGGCACGCCGGCCTGGGCGTAGGTCTGCGCGGCGAATTCGGAGCAGGTGATGACCAGGTCCGCCAGCTCCACCTCGCGGTCCTTGCGCGCGTCGATGCACGCCAGGTAGGGGTCGGGCTGCAGGCCCAGCAGGGCCGCCGCGGTCGCGCGATGCACCGCCGGCGCGTCGAGCACGCAGCGCGCGCCGATGCGGCGCGCCGCCTCGAAGGTCTGCATCGCCGAGTTCTCGTAGGCCACCACCACGTCGGGACGCAGCGCCTCGACGCGCCGCGCCGCCCAGGCATCGAACAGGTGGAACACGCGGTGCGCATAGGCCGACTGCGACATGCGCAGATAGCGGTTGAGCCCGACGCGGCGGTGCAGCCCCAGCTTGAGCATGACCGGGAAGCACAGCGGATGGCGGCGCAGGGCCTGCGGGATGCCGACCTCGCGCACCTTGGCGCGCAGCGCGGGCGGCAGCCACCACGGCACCGGCTCGCCCGGACCGCGCACCGGCACGCCCGACCAGTACTGGCACAGCAGCCCCTGCTCGTGCAGCGCCTGCGCCATCTGGTGCGAATGCTGCAGGCCAGGGTGGGTGACCAGGACCTTCATGGGCGGCTCCCGTCGACGCTCAGCACGGGCGGCGGCAGCAGCCGCCCGGCACGGATCGCGCCCGCCAGCTCGCACAGCACCGCGGCGCCAAGCCCGGAAGCCAGCCCGGCCTCGAACCACAGCACGCCCCGCAGCGTGGTCAGGTCCAGCAGGTGGGGCGCGACCAGGCACCAGCCGATCACCACCGGCACCTGCATGTAGTTGAAGTGGTTCAGGCCGCGGTTGGCCAGCAGTTCCCACGCCACGCCGGCAATGCTGTAGGCGCCGGCGCCCAGGCAGGCGATCAGCAGTTCCGAGGTCAGGCCGGCGTAGTTGGCGCCGACCAGGCGCAGCAGCAGCTCCGGCCACAGCCAGGCCAGCAGCACCAGCGTGCCGGCCGGCAGCGAACCAAGCAGCAGCCAGCCCAGGTACTGGCGCAGCACGTGCTCGCGCGCCTGCGCGAAGCGCGGCACCACATACGCGCCCACCACGATGCTGACCGGCACCAGCAGCTGGCCGATGCGCGACAGCGCGCCGATCGCCGCGGTCTGGCTGACCGCGCCGTAGAACGCGACGATGCCGAAGGCGAACTGCGACTGCAGGCAGTAGAACGCGTCAATGGGAATCTGGCGGCGCGTGATGGCGCGGATCGAACGCTGGTCCTCGGCCACCGGCTCGGCCGCCTGCGCCGGCAGTTCGCGGCGCAGCCAGCGGCGCACGAACGGCACGCGCAGGCCGGCGAACAGGGTGTTGACCAGGCTGGCGGCCAGCGCGCTCTGCAGCCCCAGCAGGTAGACGCCCCATGACAGCAGCAGCCGCGCGCCCGACAGGCTGGCATCGAGCGCCTGCAGCGCCGGCGCCCGGTTGGCGAACAGCAGCACCTGGTCCACCACGCGCGACTGCATGTCGAAATACCACATCGTCAGCAGCGTCAGCAGTAACGCGGCAATGAGCGCCAGCGAGGCATGGTTGCGGTACATCAGCACGCCCGCGACGATCAGCAGCGGCGGCAGCAGGAAGGCCGAGATGCGCTTGCGCTGCGCCAGCGCCGCGCGCGTGGCCTGCGCCGCGCGCGCGCGGTCGGGCCAGGTGCGCCCGAGGATGGCATTCAGGCCGAAATGGATCCCGCCCTTGGTGATGATTGACATGGCGCCGACGATGGCCCCCGTGACCGTGTAGATCGCGTAGTCGCCCACGCTGAGCCAGTGCGCCAGCAGCAGGCCGGTGATGGCGCCGAGCCCCTGCGACAGCACCGCGAAGACAAAGATGCGCAGCGCTTTCATGGCGTGCCGCCCGGGGTGGCGCTGGTGACGGCATCGGCGGCAGGCGTGGGCGCCGGCCGCTCGCTGACGATGTCGAGCAGCCGCTGGGCGCTCTGGCGCACCTCGAAGCGCCGCAGGAAGCAGGCTTGCGCCTGCATCCGCATGCGCGCCTGCGCCGCGGGCTCGGCCTGCAGCCACTGGCGCAGGCAGGCGCCGGTGCCCTCGGCGGTATCGGCGCCGGCCAGCCCGGCGCCATCGGCAACGATTTCACGCCAGATGTTGACCTTGTCCGAGATCAGCACCGGCACGCCGCAGCCCAGCGCCTCGGCCACCGCCACGCCAAAGTTCTCCTGGTGCGACGGCAGGCAGAAGACTTCGGCCGCGTGATAGGCGCCCCATTTCAGGTCGCCCGACAGCATGCCGGTCCAGCTGAGCCGCTGGGCCAGCCCCAGGCGCCCGGCCTGCCGCGCCAGGCGCTCGCGCAGCGCCGCCTCGACCGGGCCCGCCAGCACCAGCTGCAGCCGCGGGTCGGCACCGGCGACGCCGGCAAAGGCCTCGATCAGCAGGTCGCACCCCTTCTTCTCGTGGATCCGGCCCAGGAACAGCACGATGCGCTTGCCGCGCAGCGCCGGGAACGCGGCGAGGAAGACCTCGCGCAGCGGCGCGGCCGCGGTGGGCGGCTGCGCGGTGCCGTATCCCGCCACCAGCTCGCGGCAGCGATAGGGCCAGAACGCATTGCGCGAACGGCGCTGCTCTTCCTCGCAGGTGAACAGCACCGCGCGCGCGCCGCGCAGCACCCAGTAGTCGCCGAGCAGCCAGTACAGGCTCTTCTTGATGTGCTTGAGCGGATAGCGCTCGCGGAACCACGGATCGAGCATGCCGTGGGTAAACACAAAGTACGGCACCGGACCGCCGCGCAGCGCGAGGCAGGTGGCGAGCGCATGGAACTGCCACAGGCCTTCGACCAGCACGGCGTCGTAGTCGCGCGCATGGGCGCGCAGCCACGCCAGCATCCTGGGGTTGAAGCCGTATTTGGTCGAGGTCGGCCCCAGGGCGATCACGTTCATCTCGCTGGCGCGCACGAACGGTGCGTCAGGTGCGTCGCCGCAGCACACGTCGATGTCGGCGCCACGTTCGCGCAGCGGCAGGCGCAATTGGCGGATGCCTTCGATGGGACCGCCCCCGGCGGGGTCGATGGAGGGTATGACGTGCAGCAATCTCATGGTGCAGGGCGATCTCCGGAATCCGCGCGTCGTGCCCGCACTGTGCCTGGCACTGGTCCCAGGCTGGCGCCAATGGCAAGCGGGGCCATACGTCCTCGTGCCCGCAGCATGAGCCAGCGCGCCCGCGGGCTCTGTTCGCTGCCACACACCCGCGTGGCCAGCGCCGGCGCCGCCCGGCCAATGTGGACCAGCGCACCGAGCCGGCCCCCGCAGCGCACCAGAATGGCCTGCACTGGCGCCATCCGCATGGCGCGCACCGGGTCCCTGCCATGCCGATTCCGATCCTGATGTACCACCAGATCGACGCGCCGCCGCCACGCCGCTCGCCCGGGCGCGGGCTGTGGGTGCCGCCCGCGCGCTTTCGCCGGCAGATGCGGCTGATGCACCGGCTCGGCTATCGCGGCCTGAGCATGCGCGACCTGATGCCGTACCTGCACGGCGAGCGCAGCGGCAAGGTGTTCGGCATCACCTTCGACGACGGCTTCCGCAACGTGTTCGAGCACGCCATGCCCGCGCTGGATGCGCTGGGCTTCACCGCCACCAATTACTTTGTCTCGCGCCAGCTGTCGGGCAGCAATGTCTGGGACCGCGACCTGGGCATCCGCCCCGCGGCGCTGATGAGCGTGGCGCAGATGCGCGCCTGGCACCAGCGCGGCCATGAGGTCGGATCGCATACGCTGGATCATGTCGACCTGCGCCGCATGGCGCCGCACGAGGCGCGCCGGCAGATCGCCGCGTCCAAGGACGAGCTGGAGCAGTGGCTGGGCGTGCCGGTGACGGCCTTCTGCTATCCCTACGGCAGCCAGGATGCCGCGCACCGGGAGATGGTGCGCGAGGCAGGCTACGCCAACGCCACCATCACCGCGCGCGGCCTGGCCCGCGCCAGCGACGACCCGTTCGGCCTGCCCCGCGTCAGCGTCTATTGCGCCACCGGCATGCTCGGCTTCCTGCGCAAGTGCCTGACCGCGCATGAGGACCGCTGGCGCGAAGCCTAGCGGCCTGCTTCGGAACCCTGCTGCTCGGTGTTGAACGGTACCTGCTCGTGCGGCTCGCTGGGATGCTGCGTGAAGCGCGCGATGGCCTCGGCATAGCGCTGCGCCACCGCCTTGCGTTCATGCTCGCGCAGGAACTGGCGCGTGCCGGCTTCGTCCCGGCGCGACGCGCCGGCCAGCACGGCGGCCATGGCCGCGTGCAGCGGCTCGGGCGCCGGCTCGACCACCCAGCCGAAGTCGCCGACCGCTTCGGGCAGGCCGCCGCGCTGGCTGACGATCACTTCGCAACCCGCCGCCAGGCCTTCCAGCGCGACGATGCCAAACGACTCATAGCCCAGCGACGGCGCCACCAGGCATTGATGCCGCCCCAGCAGCGCGGCCACGCCGGCGGCGCACTGGCAGCCGGCAAAGTGCACCGCGGCCGCGCAGCCAAGCCCGGCGGCCAGCCGCGCCAGGGCCTCGCGCTCGGGCCCGTCGCCGACGATGGTCAGGCGCGCGTGCGGCTGCCGCGCGTGCAGGCGCGCGAAGCTGCGCATTAGCAGGTCCACGCCTTTTTCGGACACCAGCCGCCCGACGAAGATAAAGCTTCCCGCCGGCCGCGTGCCGGCTGGCGGCGGCGCGGCGAACAGTTCGTCGCGATAGCCGTTGTGGATCACCAGCGGCTGGCCCGGCAGCCAGCCGGCCAGGTAGTGGCTGACGCAGATGCCGTCATAGAAGCGCGACAGCCAGCGCTTGATCGCACCGCTCCAGGCGCCGCGCGTGTGGCCATGGACCACGTAGGGGCCGTGGTGCGTCAGCACGATGCGCCGGCGCAGCGCGCTGGCCAGCATCACGTCGTAAAAGGTCAGGCCGACGAACAGCACGCGCCGGTGGCGCAGCATGGCGCGCGCGAGCTGCAGCTTGCCGCTGACCCGGGTCACGGTGAACGGGAACGTGGTGGCGTCGCCGGGCGCGGCCGGCGTGCGCGTGGCCAGCTCCACCGGATAGCCCAGTTCCGCCAGCCCGCTTGCCAGCTCTTCGGCGAACCGCTCCATGCCGCCGATCAACGGATGGAAGGGGGCGCTGTAGATCAGGATGCTTGGCAGCGGCGCAGGCGCAGGGGTCTCGCGCAGCCGCAAGGGATGCATCATCGCGTCATGGCTCCGGTGGCGCAGCATGCAAGCACGCCTGTGCACGCTGTGTCCTGCCTGCAGCATGCGCCAGCACCGGGTGCCGTTCCGTGCGCTGGCGCACCTGCGTGGAGCGTGACGGCGGTCACGCCACGCGCTAGCGCTTCCCGCCCGGCTTCTGTGGCACGGCGCACCGATGCGCCGGCCGGCTTCGCGCGAGCATCGCCGCAATGCCCGCCGTCCCCGGAACGCTCCGTATGATCATCCAGCACACCCACCGCACCTCCGGCCCGTCGTTTTCGCTGTCCAACCGTGTGCGCCGGCAGCTATGGAACTGGGTATGGCTGTGGCTGTTCCGCCCCAGCCTGCGCCCGATGCATGCCTGGCGCGCCGCGCTGCTGCGGCTGTTCGGCGCCCGCCTCGGCCGCGACGCGAGGGTCTATCCCGCGGCGCGGATCTGGGCGCCGTGGAACCTGGTGATGGGCGAGCATACCGCCGTTGCCGACGGCGTGACCCTCTACAACATCAGCCCGATCACGCTGGGCGACTACGCCATCGTGTCACAAGGCTCGCACCTGTGCACCGGCTCGCACGACTACAACAGCGAGACCTTCCAGCTGATCGCGTCGCCGATCACGCTGGAGCGCCATGTGTGGGTGTGCGCCGAAGCGTTCATCTCGCCGGGCGTGACCTTGCCCGAAGGCGCGGTGATTGCGCCGCGCACGGTGGTGACCAAGCCGCTGCGCGAAGCCTGGACGGTGTATGGCGGCACCCCCGCGCGCCCCATCGGCCAGCGCCGCCCGCAGCCATGAGCCGCGCGTGCGGCGCCATGCCTGCGGCGCAATCGACCAGTGCGCGGCAGGCCACCCAAGGCGCCCGCGTCAGTGTGCGAGAGCGCACCGATTCACGCTACCCGCCGCCCTAGGCTGGGAGCATCGGGGGCCTGCCGTCCGAGCGCGGGCGCGCCCCAATGTGCAGGAGGAATGTCGTGGAAACCAGTCAATGCCGCACCGCTTGCCGCACCGCCAGCCTTACCCACCGCACCCGCCGGTCGCGCCAGCGCTCGCTGCCGGGCCTGTGCGCCATGCTCGGCGCCGCCCTGCTGCTGGGCGGCTGCGCCGCGTCGCCGGGGATGCACTTCAGCCCGAGTGCGAACGTCGACGCCGTCGGCCCGGACGCCAAGCCGGACATCACGCCCATCACCATGGACCTGGTGCGCGAGCTGCGCGCCAAGAGCAAGCCCACCAATGACCGTGTCGAAGAACTGTTCGCCACGCCCAAGCCCTACGTGATCGGCCCCGGCGACATCATCTCGGTGGTGGTGTGGGACCACCCGGAACTGGTGTTCCCGACGCAGACCTACAGCATCGGCGCCGGCTTCGAGGTCCCGGCCTCGACCGGCGGCTCCAACATGCCGGGCTATGTGGTCAGCCCGAATGGCGACATCCAGTTCCCCTATGCCGGCGTGATGAAGGTCTCCGGCAAGACCGCCAACCAGGTCCGCGACGAAATGGCGCGCGTGCTCTCGCGCGTGGTGCGCAATCCGCAGATGACGGTGCGCGTGCTGGGCTTCCGCAGCCAGCGCGTCTATGTCGACGGCGAGGTCCGCACGCCCGGCATGCTCGCCATCGACGACGCGCCGATGACGCTGGTCGAAGCGCTGAACCGCGCCGGCGGCGTGCTCAACAACACCGGCGACAACAGCCGCGTGCGCGTCACCCGCGGCGAGCGCAGCTGGTACGTGAATATTCCCGCGATGCTGGCCAAGGGCATCGATCCGTCGCGCATCCTGCTGCGCTCGGGCGACATCGTGCGCGTCGAGCAGCGCGAGGACAGCAAGGTCTTCGTCACCGGCGAAGTGGTCCGGCCGAGTTCGCTGCTGATGCGCAACGGGCGCATGACGCTGAACGAGGCGCTGGGCGATGCCGGCGGCGTGAACCCCAACTCCGCCAACGCCGAGCAGATCTACGTGATCCGCAAGACCGCCAACGATGCGCCCAAGGTGTTCCACCTCGACGGCACCTCGCCGGTGGCGCTGGCGATCGCCGAGGGCTTCGAGCTGGAGCCCAAGGACGTGGTCTACGTCGACGCGCGCGAAGTGGTGCGGTGGAGCCGTGTCATGAGCCTGCTGGTGAGCCCGATCGTGGGCGTCAACAGCCTGACTACGCGGCCGTGAGCCATGCTGCCGGCGCCGCCCCTAGTCTCCGATGAAGCCGCGATGATCCGCTCGATCCTGGTGGTGTGCCTGGGCAACCGCTGCCGCAGCCCGATGGCCGCCGACCTGCTGCGCCAGGCCTTGCCCGGCTGCAGCATCAGTTCCGCCGGGCTGGCGCCGCCGGTGGGTGCCGGCGCCGATCCGCGCGTGATCCGGCTGCTGGCCAAGGACGGGCTGGACCTGGCCGCGCACCGCGCGCGCGAACTCGACGACGACATGGTCGACGGCGCCGACCTGGTGCTGGTGATGGACAGCGAGCAGCGCGAATGGCTGGAGCAGCGCTTCCCGCGGGCGCGCGGCAAGACCTTCCGCCTGTGCGAGGCCGCGCAGGCGGATATTCCCGATCCCTACGGCGGCTCGCAGGCAATGTTCCTGATCGTGCTGGGGCTGATCCGCGAGGGCGTGCAGGCATGGACGGCACAGATTCAATCCGAAGCACAGGCAACCCGCTACGGGGAGGCAACATGAGCAACATCAAGAACCTGCGAGACTACGAGGCCCAGGCCCCGGAAGGCGAGGAGACGTCGTCGGACCTGACTTCGTATGTCGACGTGCTGGTCCGTTACCGCTGGACCTTCCTCGCGGTTGCCGCGGCGGTGATTGCCGCGGGCCTGCTGTTCGCGTTGCTGTCCAAGCCGGTCTACCGCGCCGACATCCTGGTGCAGGTGGAGGACCAGAACAGCGGCAACGTCAACAACACCAACAAGCCCACCGCCACGGTGTCGCCGGTGTATGACGTCAGGCCCGCCCCTTCGACCGAGATCGAGCTGCTGCGCTCGCGCATGGTGGTGGGCAAGGCGGTCGACGCGCTGCAGCTGGACGTGTCCGCGTCGCCGTCCTACTTTCCGGTGATCGGCGCGGCCGTGGCCGGCTTCAACCGCGAGCTGTCGCAGCCGGGCCTGTTCGGCCGGGGCGGCTATGCGTGGGGCAGCGAGGCGATCACGGTATCGCGCCTGGAGGTGCCGCCCGCGATGGAGCGCCGGCTGATCACGGTGACCGCGCTGGGCAACGACAAATACCGGGTGGCCTTCGCCAGCGACAATGCCGTGGCCGAAGGCAGCGTCGGCGTGCCGCTGACGGTGGCGACCCACAGCGGCAAGGTCACCATCGAGGTGACCCAGCTCGAAGGCCGCCCCGGCGCGGTGTTCCATGTCTCGCGCGTGCCGCGCGCGGTGGCCATTGCCGACCTGCAGAGCAAGCTGATGATCACCGAGCGCGGCAAGCAGAGCGGCGTGATCGGCGTGGCGCTGGAGGGTACTTCAGCAGAGAAGACCGCCGCCATCCTGAACGAGATCGGCAACGAGTATGTCGAGCAGAACCTGCGCCGCAAGGCGGCCGAGGCCGAGAAATCGCTGGCTTTCCTGGAGGCGCAGCTGCCGCAGCTCAAGCAGCAGCTGGAAAGCGCCGAGTCGCGCTACAACAACATGCGCAACCAGCGCGGCACCATCGACCTGAACGAAGAATCGCGGCTGGTGCTGTCGCAGTCGGTGGCCGCCCAGACCAAGCTGGCCGACCTGCGCCAGCGGCGCCAGGAACTGATTGCGCGCTTCACCCCCAACCATCCGGCGATCGAGATCATGGACAAGCAGATCGCCGATGTGAACGCCGAGATCGGCGCGGTCGGCAGCAAGATCCAGCGCCTGCCGGATATCGAGCAGAACGTGCTGCGGCTGATGCGCGATGTCCGGGTCAGCACCGAGATGTACCAGTCGCTGCTGAATGACGTGCAGCAGCTCAGGCTGGTCAAGGCCAGCAAGATCGGCACGGCGCGGCTGGTGGACCCGGCCGAGGTGCCGATCCGCCCGGTCAAGCCCAACCGCAAGCTGATCGCCGCGGCCTCGGTGCTGCTGGGCCTGCTGGCCGGCACCGCGGTGGTGGTGCTGCGCCGGCTGTTCGACGGCGGCGTCGCCGATGCGGACGAGATCGAGCGCGAAACCGGCATGACGGTGTACGCCACCGTGCCCTACAGCGCCGCGCAGTCGCGCCTGCGCGGCGGGCCCGACATCGACAAGCTGCTCGCCCGGCGCATGCCGGACGACCCGGCGGTGGAAAGCCTGCGCAGCTTCCGCACCTCGCTGCAGTTTGCCCTGCTCAACAGCGACAGCAACAATGTGGTGGTGATCACCGGTCCGGCGCCGGAGGTGGGCAAGTCGTTCATCTCGGCCAACTTCGCCACGGTGCTGGCCACCGCCGGGCGCCGCGTGGTGCTGGTCGACGCCGACCTGCGGCGCGGCGGGCTCAACCACCATTTCGGCAAGCCGCGCGTGCCGGGGCTGACCGAGCTGCTGACCGGCACGCCGCTGGAGCAGGTACTGCAGCGCGACGTGGTGCCAGGACTCGATTTCATCGCCACCGGTTCCGAACCGCCGCTGGCGGCCGACCTGCTGCAGACGCGCGGCATGGATACGCTGCTGGCCACGCTCCGGAACCGCTACGACGTGGTGCTGCTCGATACCCCACCGGTGCTGGCCACTTCCGACGCCGGCGTGCTGGCGACCAAGGCCGGGGCTGTGTTCCTGGTGGCGCGGGCCGATGCCAGCACGGCATCAGAGCTCAAGGCCACGCGGCGCGCGATCGTGCAGGCGGGGAGCGATATCAAGGGGGTGATTTTCAATGGGCTGAAGGTGGAGGGGCGGTGGTATCGGGCGCATTATCACTTCGGGAAGTACCGGTATATGAATCAGTATGGGGGGGCTAGTTCTAAGAGGGCTTAGGGGTGAGGTCTATTTTGGGTACTGGTGACGACTTCGCTCCTGGCACGCGTGGCGATTTTCTTGGGCCAGATTCGCGGCATTGCGACGGCGTTATCGCTCTTGGCGAGCGCGGCTGTTTCGCCGGCGCAGCCGGCGACCTCCTTTCTGTCCGAGCGACAGAAAGGAGGCAAAGAGCGCGTCGCCTGAGCGGCTGGCTAAGGCGGTGTTGGTGGTTCGATCGGTGGTGACTCGCGGCCGGGCTTCTGGTGGCTCCAGCCTGCTGACGCTACCTGGAGGTGCCTGGCGTTCGAGGTCGGATGGACGAACCCGACTTTAGGTCGGTGGCCGCCTGCTTATCACGTTATTGGTGGGACGCCTTCGGCTGCGCTGCGCGCGCTCCCAATCTCAGGTCTACGGCTCGGGCACGGAGTGCGTCGCTGCGCTCGCACGCGTTATCGCGTGCGATCCCGACTACTGCCTGTCTCCTCCCGTATGTTTTCTCCCCTCTCCCGCGTGCGGGAGAGGGGCGGGGGTGAGGGCCAGGCGCATCCACGAAGTCAGGCGTCCAAATCCCCACGACGAAGAGGCTGTAAGACCGACGCAAACCACCATGCCGGCCAGCCAGGCTTGTCCGTGGCCCCGTGTCCGGCCCACCATGGATTGGAAGTTTGTATGCGCAGATAGGCTGCGTCGCAGATGCCGTTCTGGCGTGCTTGCAGATCGGATTTTCACGTGAGGTCACGGTTCGGTGCGATGACCGCGTCGGGTGGATTGGAGGCTTGACTTCGTGGATACTCCGGCCCTCACCCCCGCCCCTCTCCCGCTTGCGGGAGAGGGGAGAAAACAGGCGGGAAGCAAAACGTTGTTGGGCTCGCCCGCGACGACGCCGTGCGAGCGCAGCGAGGCACTCCGTGCCCGAGCCGGAGACCTGAGATTGAGAGCGCGCGCAGCGCAGCCGAAGGCGTCCCACCAATAACGTGATAAGCAGGCGGCCACCAACCTAAAGTCGGGTTCGTCCATCCGACCTCGAACGCCAGGCACTTCCAGGTAGCGTCAGCAGGGTCGAACCACCAACCGCCTGACCGCAAGTCACCACCACTGGAACCACCAACGCCGCCTTGGCCAGCCGCCCAGGCGACGCGCTCTTTGCCTCCTTTCTGTCGCTCGGACAGAAAGGAGGTCGCCGGCTGCGCCGGCGAAACAGCAGCGCCAGCCAAGAACGAAAACAGCCAACACGCCCCGCATTCAGAGCCACCACTAAACCCCCACCTTCACCTCCCGCGGCAACTCATCCCGCACCACCTCCATCTCAGCCAGATGCCCCGCCACATGCTTCACCACGTGGTCACAGAAAATCTGCCTCCCCCCCGCCAGAAACAACGCATGGTCCATACACCCATGCCGATGCACAGTGATATGCGTGAACGCCGCGAGCGCTTCCAGATCTCTGCCAAAGCGCAGCCGCGCCTCATCGAGCCCGACGTCCTCGGTCCCGTAAAACATGTCCGTCTGCACCCCACGCTCATTCAGGCACCGCATCGCGGCCCGCGCGTAAGCCGTGGCTGACGCCAGGTCTTCGCCACCGCGCAGCCGCGTCAGGCGGAACGCCACGCGCTCGGTGGCGTGCCGGTATGCGTGGCGCGCCATGGCCGCGGCGAGCGCGCCGATCCGCACCTGCCCCTGCAGCATCCGTTGCCAGTTGCCGCCACGGCGCGCGGCCGACAGCCAGCCCTGCCACGATCGCGCGCCCTTGCCCTCGCTCCGGTCGTCGGCGCGGTCCCAGCGGAATTTCACCAGGTTGGCCAGCACCAGGCCGTTCACGCCGGGGTTGGCCAGCGCGGCGTGCAGGCTCAGGAAAGCGCCGGAGCACACGCCGGCCAGCACGATGCAGCGGAAGCCGCGCGCGCGCATCCAGTCGACCGCGGCGCTCACGTCCGCGCGCGGACCGGGCGCGTAGATTTCAGGAATGCTCATGCTGCGCGGCGCGCGCGGGCTGTCGCCGAGGGCGGACACGTCCAGCCGCAGCGAGACCACGCCCAGCCTTGCCAGCCGGCGCGACAGCGTGACGAACATGCGGCCATCGCCGACATGGTGGTTGCCGCCGGTATTCGGGAAGATCACCGCGACCGGCGCGGGCGCCGCGTCGCGCGGCAGGCACAGGATGCCGAACTGGCGCCGCGCGTCGAGCCAGACCGACTCTTCGATCACGCCATCGACGGCGACGCGCAGCGACGCCGCGCCGGGCATGGACCGCCGCGCCGGCAGCGCGGCCGACGCGACCGGTACCGGTGCCAGCCACTGCACCAGTTGCCGCCAGGCCTGCGCCGGCACCCCGGCATACTCGGCCGATTGCATCATGTCGGCGTATTCGGGGAACGCGGCGGCCTCGACCTTGACGCCGCCGTCGGTGTAGTACTGCGCCAGCGCGCCGGCCGCGGAACTGGCGCCGGGCCAGGGGTCGAGCACCAGCACGCGCGGCGCGGGGCAGGTCGTGCCGCGGTCGAGGCGCAGCGCCTCGAGTTCGCGCACGGTGTCGGCGGTGAAGCGGAATGCCAGCACGTCGAGCGCGCCAGCCGGCGGCAGCGGGGTTTCGGTCGGCCCGACGCTGTTGAGCCAGTTCAGATGCAGCGCGCGCAGCTCGCGCAGGTAGGCGCGCCCATTGACCACGGGCGCGATCAGCACCAGCGCGGCAACGCCGCCCTGCCATGCCGGGTGCGAGCGCATCGCCTCGGCGGCCTGCACCGCGAGGCTGGCACCGGCGCGCAGCCCGCACAGCACGATGCGCTCGACTCCGGCCAGCGCGCGCAGCTGCGCGGCCGCGGCGACGATGCTCGAGGCGGCGCGGCCGAGGAAATGCGCGGCCTCGCAGGCGCCGGCGGAGTCGCCGGTGCAGGGATAGTCGAAGCGCAGCACCGGCATGCCGGCCGCGGCGAGGTCGTCGGCAAGATGCCGCCATGCCCGGTGCGACCACATGGCCTCGTGGCCCAGCGGCGCGCACAGTACCACGCCGGTCTTTCCATGTGCCTCGTGCAGCCAGCCGGCACAGCCTTCGAACATCAGGCGCCTCATGTCGCCTCCTGGCCAGCGAATAGCCCGCCGCCGAGCCGGTGGAAACGCCCACCGATCCACGCAGAAACGGGTACGCTCAGGCTGCGCTGCCCGCTTCTGCGCCCCCTTATTCTTTTTTCTCTTCGCGGTGCAGCGCCTGCCCGATCCGGCGCGAGATCGGCGCGGTCGCCGGCATGCCGAGATACGGGTTGACGCTGTTGAACTCCGCCCGGTTGCTGCGCTTGGCGATCACACAGTTGAGGATGCCGCCCAGCAGGCGGGCATCGGCCCGTTGCAGGCGCTTGAGCGTTTCATCGACCTGGCCGGGCAGGGTAGCGTCGGCACGCAGCACCACCAGGGTCGACCCCGCCAGGTTCGCGACCAGGCTGGCATCGGCCACCGCCAGCACCGGCGGCGTGTCGATCAGCACCAGGTCGAAGCGGGCGGCGCACTGGCGCAGCGCTTCGGCCATGCCCGGGCGCATCAGCAGTTCGGACGGATTCGGCGGCGGCAAGCCCGCCGGCAGGATCGACAGCCCGTTGACCACCGTGGGCCGCACCGCGGCGGACAGCGGCACGCGCCCGGTCAGCAGTTCGGCCAGGCCGGATTCGGCGGGCTGGTCGAACCAGCTCGCCACGCGGCCGCGGCGCAGGTCGGCATCGATCAGCAGCACGCGCTGGCCGGCTTCGGCGAACAGCACGGCCAGGTTCACCGACGCGAAGGTCTTGCCCGCGCCCGGCGCCGGGCTGGTGACGGCGATGACATGGTCGGGCGCGCTGCGCAGCGCGAAATGCACCGCGGCGCGGATATTGCGCAGCCCTTCCACCGCCAGCGAGTGCGGCGCGTTGCGCGCCAGCAGGAACTGGTCGTGCAGGCCCAGCCGCAGCATGCGCTCGGCGCTGTCATCCTCCAGCGCGGATACGTCGATCACCGCGCTCGACGGCTGCGGCCGCTCCAGGCGCGCCGACGGCGGTGCGGCATAGCCCGCGGCCACGCCCAGCAGGGCCTTGGCCGAGACCATGCGCTCGAGCGCCGCCTGTTCGCGGCTGAAGGCAATGTCGCCCAGCATGGTGATGCCGAGCTTGTCCTCGGCGTCGTTGGCGGTGGCCACGGTGGGCCGCACGCGCTGGCGCAGCGTCAGCGCCCCGGCCGCCAGCAGCATGCCCAGCACGCCGCCGCCGGCGGCCGGCGTCCACGGTCCCATGCCGATCGGCACGGTGGGCGTGAGCGCGTTGTCGACGATGCGCACCTGGCCGGTGCGGTCGAGCTGCGCCAGCGACAGCTGCTCGACCTTGTTGCGCAGCGTCATGTACATGTCTTCGGCCACCTTGACGTCGCGCGTCAGCGCCACGGACTCACGCTCGGACGCCGACAGGTTCTGCATGCGCGCGTCCATTTCCTGGCGCTCGCGCGTGAGCTGCTGGATCTGGCTGTCGACGGTGCGGACCTCGTTGGCTTCGGTGGTGAAGCGCTGCAGCAGCTTGGTGCGCTCCAGGCGCAGCAGCGCGATCTGGCGCTGGTATTCCATGCTGCCGTTCAGGTACGACTGCACGTCCTGGCTTGGCGCGAGCGAGCCCGAGCGCGAGCGGTAACGCGTCAGCGCGCTCTCGGCGCGCTCCAGCTCGGCCTTCACGCGCGGCAGTTCGCCGGACAGGAAGGCCAGCGTCGCGGCGGTGTCGTCCTGGCGCTGATCGGCCTGGCCCTTGATATACGAATCGGCAATGCCGTTGACCAGCGCGGCCGCGGTGGCGGGGTCGCGGTTCTGCCAGCTGATGCGCAGCGTGGTGGCGTCGCTCGATTCGCCTTCCACGCGCAACTCGCGCGTGACGGCATCGACGGTCAGCGTCAGGTCGCGCCGCGTGACCAGGAAGCGCGTACCCGGCCGCGCCTCGATCCGGCCCACCAGCATCGAGATGCCACCGGCCTCGGCCACCTGGCCGGCACGGCCCTCGACCTGCGCCTCCGGCCCGCTCAGCCGGAAGCCGTTGTCGGGCAGGATCTCCAGCGTCAGCGACACGTTGAGCAGGCGCGCCGGCACGTTCAGGCGCTCCACCGCCACGCGCTCGCCGCCCCATGCGTAGCCCAGCTCCGCCGGCCACGGCCCGCGCAGCTTGCCGGGCTCGGCGAAGTGGTTGACCAGGCTGCCCAGCAGCGGCGCGCGCAGCGGCTGGATCTCGATGTCCAGGTGCAGGCGCTCGACCACCGGGCCGACCACGGCGCGGCTCTTCAGCATGCCCAGGTCGAGCTGCGGCGTGGCGGTGCGGCCGGCGCTGTCGCGGGTCTGCAGCTGCACCAGCGCCTTGGCGCGATACAGGTCAGGGGTGGACAGCCACGCCGTCCAGGCCAGGGCCGCGCCGGCCAGCCCGGCGGCAAGGATCCAGCCTGCGTGGTCCAGCAACACGCGCGCGTTCGCGCCGCTGCGCGGCGACACCTGGTCGGGTACCGGTACGGCTCCGGCAAATGACATTCTGCTCACGACATCTCTCCCGCCACACGCTGCCTCTCGCCCATCACGCAGCAACCGGTGCGTACCCGCGCGCCTGCCGGCGCCCGGGTGCATGCACTGGCCGCCGACCCCTTATTTGCGCCCGTAGTTGTCTTCGAACCTCACGATGTCGTCTTCGCCCAGGTAGGCGCCCGACTGCACCTCGATGATCTCCAGCGGCGTCTTGCCCGGGTTCTCGAGCCGGTGCAGGGTACCGATGGGGATGTAGGTCGACTGGTTTTCCGAAAGAATGCTGATGTTGTCGCCGCAGGTCACGCGCGCGGTGCCCCGCACCACCACCCAGTGCTCGGCGCGGTGGTAGTGCATCTGCAGCGACAGGCTGGCGCCGGGCTCGACCACGATGCGCTTGACCTGGAAGCGGTCGCCGCGATCGATCGAGTCATAGCAGCCCCAGGGCCGGCGTACCTTGCGATGGTTCACCACTTCATTGCCATGCTCGGAGCGGATGCGCTGGACGATGTTCTTCACGTCCTGCACGTGGGCCTTGTCGACCACCAGCACCGCATCGGCGGTTTCCACCACCACCACGTCCTGCACCCCGACGCACGCGATCAGGCGGCCTTCGGAATGCGCCAGGCACGAGCTCGCGCCATCGAACAGCACGCGGCCGCGCCCGGCATTGCCGCTGGCGTCCTTGGGCGCGATATCCCAGATCGCCGCCCACGAGCCCACGTCGGACCAGCCCGCATCCAGCGGCACCAGCATGCCGGCGATATCCGGCAGGGTCTCGAGCTTCTCCATCACGGCGTAGTCGATCGAATCGGACGGGCAGGCGTGGAACGCTTCCTTGCCCAGGCACAGCACCTCGCCGGCGCAGGCGGCATGTTCGCTCGCCGCATAGGCGGCGCGGCACTGCCGCGCCATCTCGGGCTGCAGTTCGGCCACCGCGCGCAGCCACACCGAGGCCCGCACCACGAAGATGCCGCTGTTCCACCAGAACTCGCCGGACTCGACATAGTGCTTGGCCAGCTCCAGATGCGGCTTCTCGACGAAGCGGTCCAGCATGAAGGCGCCATGGTCGGCGCCGCCGGCCGCGCGGATGTAGCCGAAGCCGGTCTCGGGCGCCACCGGCTTCACGCCCAGCGTGACGATGGCACCGTGGTCTGCATGCTGGATCGCGGTGGCGATGGCCTCGCGGAAGGACGCGACGTCGGCCACGCTGTGGTCGGCCGGCGTTACCACCAGCACCGCATCGCCACCCTCGCCCGCGGCCGCCAGCGCATGCAGCGCGGCCACCGTCAGCGCCGGCGCGGTATTGCGCCCGCACGGTTCGGACAGCACGCGCGCGGGCTTGCCGGCGCGCTTCATCATGTCGGTGATCATGAAGCGGTGCTCTTCCCCGCAGACCACGATCTGCGCCGCTTCCATGCCGTCGGGGCGGCCCGCCAGCGCGGCCACGCCGGCGAGGCGGTTGGCCGTGGCTTCCAGCAGCGTGTCTTCGGCAATCAGGTTCAGCAGCTGCTTGGGAAACTGCTCGCGCGACAGCGGCCACAGGCGCGTACCGGCGCCGCCGGCAAGGATCACGGGCTGCACCACCGGCAACGCGGCGCAATGCGCCGCCCTGTCGCCCAGCCCTTGCAGCGCTGCATGGATTTCGCCGTTGACCGGCGGCGGCGTCTGGTTCTCTTCCCGGGTCCGAATTCGCATCATGCCTCCTGACGTGTCGCCTGTTCCAAGCGTCCCGCGCGTCCGGCCCGGCCCTGCGCAACCATCGCGACGGCCTCGCAGAAACGGGTACGCCCGGCAGCGGTCCCTGACCGCCATGACGGGGATGCCAGCCAGTCTAGGCAGGCGCCCTGGCGCAATCTGTTCGATTCCGCACACGCTACTTGCGCCGCCGCAGCGGGCCGCGGGCACGCGCGCCGCGGGCGTCCGCGATCGCGCGCGCTCTGTTGGAGAACGCACCGATAGCCGCGGCCGCCGGCGTTGCAATACAGTGGGCCGTGCAGGCGCAGCGCTTGCCATCGCGGCCCGGCGGCATGCGCGCACGGCGCAGGAACGACATGGAGCGGGCGGTGGCAATGACGGCAGCGATCTCGCCAGGAACGGCAACCACGGCAACCACGGACATTGACCGCGGCGGCTACCACTACTCGCGCCAGTCGCCGTGCCGCGTGGCCAGGCCGGTGCAGCGCTGGCTGCACGATGAAGCCTCGGTCTGGCAGGAGACCAATTGCTACATGGACCTGTGGATCGAGCTGCTGTATGGCTGGGGACTCGACCCGCGCGCGGCGCTGGCATTCACCGTGGCGCAGGACTACGAGGGCGACCATTTCACCTTCTTCAAGTACCCGCAGGCGGATATCGAGCTGCTGTACGGCACGGTGGTGCAGGAGATGGCGGTCTACGACACACTGCAGGCCCACCTGGTCGAACAGGTCGGGCGCGGCCATACCGTGCTGGTCGAGATGGACAGCTACTACCTGCCCGACACGCGCGCCACCGCCTACCGCCAGGCACACGTGAAGACCACCGTCGCCATCGACCGGATCGACCCGGCCGCGCAGCGGCTGTCCTACTACCACAGCCTTGGGTACCACACCGCCGAGGATGAGGACTACCGCGGCCTGTTGCGCCTGACGCCCGCACTGCGCGACGGCAACATCCTGTTTCCGTACGCCGAATGCGCCAAGCGCGTGCGCGCGCCGCTGCGGGGCGCGGCCGCGGCCGATGCGGCCGCGATGCTGATGCGCCACCACCTGGGCCGCCGCCCCGCGCTGAACCCGGTGACGCGCTGGCGCGCCGACTTCGACCAGCACGTCGCGGTGATCCTGGCGCGCGGCGATGCCTACTTCCATCACTACGGCTTCAACCTGCCGCGCCAGCTGGGGGCGAACTTCGAGATGCTGCATCACTGCCTCGCTTGGTTCGGCGAGCATGGTTACGATGTGCCCGCGCGCATCGCGCGGGCGGCCAACAGCATGGCCGAGCAAAGCAAGGTGCTGCAGTTCCGCCTGGCCCGGGCCATGGCGCGCGGCCGTCCGGACCGCTGCGCCGAATGCCTGGACACGATGGAGTCCGCTTATGAAACGGTCATCGCCGGCCTGCTGTCGTCGTTCGGCGCCGCCGATCGGGCGCAGCCGGCATACGCCTGAGGCCATCCGCCAGCGCCGCCAGCGTCAGCGGTACCGCGGGCGCACGGCCCCTGCCGTGCCGCGCGCCCGTGGCACCTCAGGCGTGGGCCAGCGCTGGCAACAGGCGGTCGTACTCGCGCTTGACCAGCTTGTAGCATTCGCAGGAATGCTTCTCGAGCCCGCAATGATCGAGGATGGTGATATGGCCGCGGCTGTGGTGGATCAGCCCCAGGTTTTCCAGCTTGCCGGCCGCTTCGGTAACGCCTTCGCGGCGCACGCCCAGCATGTTGGCGATGACCTGCTGGGTGATGACCAGCTCGTCGGAGTTCATGCGGTCGCGTGCCAGCAGCAGCCAGCGGCACAGCTGCTTGTTCAGCGAATGGTGGCGGTTGCATGCCGCGGTCTGCGCGATCTGCGTCAGCACCGCCTGCACATACAGCAGCGTGACGCGCTGCAGGGTCGGCAGGTAGGACAGTTCGGCGCGCAGCGCGCGCGCGGGAATGCGGTAGGCAAAGCCCGGGCTGCGCACTTCGACGCGGCTGGGCATGGTATCGCCGCCCGTCACCACCGGAATGCCGACCAGGCCTTCATTGCCGACCGCGGCAAACTCGACCGTGGCGCCGTCCTCGAGCAGCGACAGCAGCGACACCACCGAGGTGGTCGGGAAATACACATGCACGATGCGCTGGCTGGTGTCAGTCAGCAGTTCGCCGGCACGCAGCCGGACCAGTTCAAAGTGGCGCGACAGCGTTTCCCATTCCTGCCGCGGCAAGGCATTGAGCAGATGATTGACATGCAGGTCCGACCGTTGCGTGATCATGCTGATTCTCCCCGTTGACCCGGGACCGGCACTGGGCCGCCGCTCGCGCACTGGCTGCGTGGTGCAAAGCCCGGCTGTACCGCTCCACCCGTGACTGATGCTTACCGACTTGTTGACACCGCGTATGACTGACTGATGACGGCTGCCATCCGCTTTCCGTCCCGACGCGCAAGCCCTGCGGTGCGCTGTGTGCCTGCCTCGTCGTTTGACTGTATTAAGTGCTATGGCGCACTGAAGCGACAGTAGGCAGACGGTTGGTACTCGTTCATCCTTTGGTTGGTTGGTAGCAGGCCGCCGGGTACCCGCATTCGCCGCCAAGGCTGGCGGCGAATGCAAGTACCCGGCGGCGGCATGCACGGGACTTGCCGGCAGCGACACGCTGCCAGGCAAGGCATGACAAGGGAGGAACCGGCCGGCGGGGGGCGGCTGGTGGGGCCTGTGCGCCCTATGCGTCCTATGCGCCCGGCGCGGCGTAGCTGGCCGGCCGGTCGGCGTTGACGGCGTAGATCTCGCCCGAAGGGATGGCGCCGGCCGCCACGCCCGGGCCGCTCTCATGCATCAGGCGGATACGCCGCGTTTCACCGGGCCCCAGGTGGAACCAGTCCTGCTCCGGCAGGAAGGCGTGGTCCTCGATATGCACCCAGCGCGCAAAGCGGCGCGTGCCGAGGTGCAGCCACCACTGGCCCTGCACGCATTCGACGCGGCCATGCAGTTCGGGCGGCGCCAGCGCGGCGGCGCTGCGGTCGGGCAGGTAGACCGCCTGGCTCAGCGGCGTGCCGGCGCCGTCGTCATCGGCATGCAGCGTGGCCAGCACCACGTCGTGGGCCGGCGGCCCGAAGCGGTAGGCGTAGGTGAAATCGAAGAACTGGTCGAGCATCGCCGCCGCGGCGATCCGGCAGGATTCGCGCGGCCGCAGCGCCAGCACCTGCCGCGCCTGCGCCGCCACCGCCTCGCCGTCGCGCAGGCAGCGCAGCGTCAGCAGCACCGTGCGCGGCTGCGCGGTTTCATTGATGACATGCACATGCAGGCCGTTCAGGCCCTCGTCGGTCAGCAGCACCTGCAGCGGCTGCCACACCGCGCGCAAGGCATGCCAGGGCGACTTGGGGCGCCCGCGCGCGTCGACGATGCCCCAGCCGGCGCCGGGCAGCAGGTCCTGCAACTGCCACACCAGCCCGCCGGCGCAGCTGGAACCCACGCGGCGCCATTCGCTGAACACCTCGGTCATGACTTCCGCCACCACCGCGCGCGACAACTCCAGGTAGCGCGCCGGGCGCTCATAGCGCAGACACGGCGGATCGACCTGGTACAGCGCGCGCAGGTAGAAGTCGCGAATATCCTCGAAGTCCCACGCCGCGCCGGCATCGCGCGGCACCCGCGCCTTCCAGCGCGGGTCGTGCAGCGGCTGGCTCAGGCCGTGTTCGCGCAGCGTGCGCGCGCCTGGCACGTTGGCAAAGGCCAGGCACTCGGAAGCAAAGCGCACGTTGGCCAGCCGCGCATCCGCCAGCGGGCGCTGGTAGGCGCCCACGCCGTAGTAATGGGTGACGCCGGTGTCGGGCTGGAACGGCCACGCGCCTTCGCTGGGCGAGTTGCGCACATAGACCACGTCGGCACGGTGCCGGGCCACCAGGCCGGGGATCAGCTCGTCGAACAGCGGCTGGCGCCAGTCGCCGCGCGGCGTGCCCAGCATGGCGGCCTGCTGCTCGGCTTCGCTGCCGCCGCACAGCACCGCGATGGCCGGGTGCGCGCGCGTCGACTGCAGCCACTGGCCGACTTCGAGCGCGGCATCGTCCATCAGCCCGCGCGACGCTTGCGGATCCGCGCCGTAGTCGAAATTGGCGAACATGAAGTCCTGCCACACCAGCAGCCCCAGCGCATCGCAGCAACGGTAGAAGGCCTCGCCGGGATAGCAGGTGACGCCGCTGACCCGCACCATGTTCATGCCCGCGTCGCGCGCCAGCCGCAGCCAGCCGGCGACGGCCTCGTCGCTGTCGGCCAGTCCGGGCAAATCATGGCTGGACACGCAGGCGCCGCGGCAGAAGATGCGCTCGCCGTTGACGCGCAGCGCAAAGGCGCCGGGCTCGCCGTCGCGGTCTTCCTCGACCGTGCGGAAGCCCACTTGCGCGCAATGCAGCGCCTGCGTGCCGAGACGGGCCTCGACGCGATACAGCGCAGGCTCGCCATGCGTATGCGGCCACCAGCGGCGCGCATGCGGCACGCGCAGCGTGCCGGCCAGCACATGCGCCGACGTACGCGTCAGGCTGCCCCAGATTTCACTGTCGCCATGCGCAGCCAGCCAGCGCGCCTGGGCCGGCGCCGGCCCCGGGAAGTGCAGCGTCAGCGCAATGATGCCGTCGGCGCCGTCGGTGCCGTCCAACCGCGCGCTGGCCTCGGCGCGCACGCCGTGCAGCGGATCGGCGCTGGCCGGATCGAGCAGCTCGATGCTGCGCCACGGCCCCACCGCATGGACCGGCGGACACCAGCCCGGCATATGGCCCAGCAGCGTGGTGCGGACCGCGCGCAGCGTCGGCGGCACGATCATGCGCGGCTTCCAGCGGACCTGGCCGCGCTGCTTGCGCAGCCACGGATGCAACGCGCGGAAGCACAGGTGCAGCGTGTTGTCGCCAGCCAGCTGCACCGCCACCTGGTGGGCGGCGAACATATGGCGCGTGGTCAGCACCAGCACCCCGTTGAGCCATACCTCGGCCAGCGTCGCCAGGCCATTGCAGCGCAGCGTGCGCGCGCCGCTGCCGGCAAAGCGCACGCAATACCAGTAGTCATGCCGGTGCAGCGGCGGCGGCGCGCTGTCGTCCCAGCGGCCCGCCGCGCGCAGGGCCGCGGCCACGGTGCCGGGCACCGGCGCGGGCAGCCACGGCGCATCGGGGGCGAGGTCTGCCGGCGCCTGCGCCGCGCCCGCGAGCGTTTCCAGCCAGCGCCATTCGCCGGCGAGATCGCATGGGCCCACGGCGACGCCGGGGGCAAGCGTCGTGCCGGTCGCCGCCGTTGCAACGGATGTGGCGTGGGTCATTGCCGCGGACTGGCCTTGCGCCAGGGCCGCCGCGTCGCGTGCGCTCATGCCACGCTCGCGCCGAAGTGCGAGGCCAGGGCCGGCACCGTGCCCTGGTAGGCCTGCTCGAGCTGGTCCAGGCAGTCCTGGCAGGGATCGGACTTGCGGCTGATCACCGCGCGCATCAGCCGGAACTGCATCACCATGGCTTCGGACGCCATGGTGTAGCAGGCCTCGCCGATGCAATCGGGCAGCGAGTGCCCGTGCAGCACCAGCCAGCGCAGGTAACGCCCGAGCAGTTCGAAATTGACGCCCAGCTGGCGCAGCACGCTGGCCGCATAAACCTGGAAGTTGGGCTCGCCGCGCGCCATCAGGTGTTCGAGATGGCCTGGGAACGCCATGCGGAACACGCTGATCGGGTTGTGCTGCGGACGGCGCGACAGGTGATGGCGCAGCAGTTCCAGCGAAGTCCGCATCAGCGCGGCATCGGTCAGCGCGGCAAAGCGCCGCCGCGCCACCGACGCATGCGGAAACGCCGCGAGCTCGCCGTAGCCCACCGTCGCCGGGCGGAAGATGGCGGCATAGTCCTCGCCGCTGGCGGTGTGGTAGCCGTCGCCGTGGAAGTAGCCGACGGCGGCGGCCTCGGGCACCAATACGTCAATGCCGATGCACGAGCGCATATGCTGGCGGCGATAGGTGCCGGCCGGCTGCGGCAGCTGGTAGCTGTCGACTTCCAGCAGCACCACGTTGCCGCGCGCGGTCTGGGTGGCCACATGCGCCTCGAGCCGGTCGTACATCGACAGCTCGTGCGTGACGATGCCGTACAGGCGTTCGAGGTCGTTGGCGGGGAAGGCCGAGAGCGTGAACTGGTCGCCCTCGAAGTCCTGTGCCACGGTGAACGGCAACGCGGCAATCGGCTCGAGGTCCCAGCCCTGCAGCAACTCGACCCACAGGTCGATCTGCTGGTTCGCATGGGACCAGACCGGATTGCCGCCATGCCAGGTGGAGCGGCCTGCGCGAACCCTGGCCCTGCCGTCGCCGTACATTTACCCCCCCCACAGCGTGTCGCGGACGGTTTGGGGCCAGCGTGCGGGATCCAGCCCGTGGTGGCGCAGCAGCGCCAGCGCCATGCGCTCGACGCCGATGCCAACGCAGCCCGTGTGCGCAATAGCGCCGTCCGCGCTGCGCAGGTTCCACATATGGCCGAAGTGGTCCATGTGGTAGTTGAAGCTCATGCACGCCGAGGGCGGCGCGCCGTCGTTGATCGGTATCAGCAGCTCGAACTTGAGCCTGAGCTCGCGCTGGCTTTCGGCGACGAGCTTGCCGCCGCGCCCGAAGAACGGGTCGTTGGCAACGTCGATCTCCACCGGCAACTGCAGCGCCGTGCCCAGTTCGGGCACGCGTTCGAGCCACTGCTCGCGGAACGCGGCGATGCGCTGCGGGGTTCCCAGGCAGACGTACTCGCGCTGGCGGAACAGCTGCATGCGGGTCGGCTCCCGCGAGGACTCGTGGCGGAAGCAGTACGACATCACGTCGACCACCTTGCCGTCTTCGGGCAGCGGCCCGCGCCGCGCGATCACCGGGTAGACCGGATAGCACGCGGCCGGGGTCAGCACCACGCCGGTCGGCTGCTGCTGGTCGGTCCAGTCGTCCTTGTCCTCCAGGCGCGCGAGCAGGCGGCGGTGGCCCTTGTCGTCGCCGCAGAAGCTGTGGACGGTGCCAGCCAGCTGCGGAAAGCTCTTCATGTAGCCGCTGGTTTCGAAGTCCGCCTGGCCCATGGCCGGCGGGAAGTGCAGCGTCTCCGCGCCGAGGCCGTGCCCCAGGCGCGTCATGACGTGGTTCATGCCTTCGCAGATCGATTCGAAGGTGGTGTTGCGACCATAGAGGCCGGGCACGCCGGTCGGGATCATCAGGCCCTCGGCCACCAGCTGCTCGAGGAACGTGGGGCCGGAGGCGCCCGGCGCCGGCTTGCTGCGCCGCGCGGCGGCGCCGGACTCGGCCGCGGCGCCGCCCTGGGCAGCGCCGTCGGTCAGGGTATGGACGTCCATGCGATCCCCCTCAGGAACGGTCGGCCAGCAACAGATTGGCCGTGTTGGTCAGGATGCGATCGTTGTTGATCATCAGCGGCGCCGACCACAGATCGCGCAAGTGGCGGCCCAGGCTGAACGGCGTGCCGTGCTTGTAGCCCGCCATGCCGCACACCAGCATGGCCTGCTGCACCGCCTCCAGCGCCAGCGTGGACACCGCGGTCTTGAGCCCGTTCATGCCCGCGGCCAGCGCGAATGCGCTCGACACCGACGGCTCGGCATGGCGCCGGCGCTGCTGTTCCAGCGCCAGTTCCAGGCGCCCTTCGATCAGCTGCAGCAGGCTCACCGCTTCTGCCACGCGCGCCGCCGACGGCGGCAGCGCGCCGGGCCGCACGCGTGCCTGCCCCTGGAAGAAGGTCTTGGCGCGCGCCACCGCATCGCTGCAGATGCCGAGCCACAGCGCACTCCACAGGATGTGCGACACCGGCGTCATGGTGGCGTCGGCAATCTCGCCGAACGGCACCGGCAGCACCTGCGCCAGTGTCCCGCTGGCCTCGAGCCGGAAGCCGTTGCTGCAGGTGCCGCGCATGCCCAGCGTGTCCCACGCGTTCAGGCTTTGCAGCGTGTAGTCCGGTTTCAGTGCGCACACCAGTACCTGGTCCGACGGCGCGGCATCGGCATGGCGGCGCGCCGTGATCAGGATGCCGTCGGCATGCGCGCCGTACGAAATCGTCGGCGCCATCTTGAGCAGGTGGAAGCGCTCGCCGTCGAGGTTGAGCGCGCAGCCACTGCTGCGCAGCGCGCCGCCGATGGCTTCCTCGGAGGTGGCCGAAGCCAGCAGCAACTGCTCGGCGGCAATCCGCGCCAGCAAGTCCTGGTGCCAGGCGCTGCCGCTGCCGTGTTCGAGCACGCAGGCCACCTGGATCTGGTGCATGGCGTAGATCATGCCGGTCGACGCGCACGCCGCGCCAAGCACGCGGCAGATTGCCGCCACCGTGGCCAGCGAGGCGCCGGCACCGCCGTGCGCGGCCGGCACCATGGCGCCGATCAGGCCATGCTCGCGCAGGCTGTCGCAGGCTTCCTGCGGGAAGCGCGCGTCGCGGTCGACGGCGTCGGCATGCGCCTGTGCCACCGCGGCAGCGGCCTGGGCGGCGGCGAGCAGCGCCTCGCTGCTCGCCTGCACGGCATCCGGGCCCGCGCTGGAATGCGCCAGTGCCACCCTGGCCATGGGGATCATGCCGCCTCCTGCTGCTGCCGGATCTGCTCGACCGCGGCGGCCAGGGAATCGACGCTGCGGAACAGCTGGCGCGTCAGCATCTGGTCCGGGATCTCGATGTCGAAAGCGTTCTCGAGCGCGAGCATCACGTGCACGGTGGCCAGCGACGACAGGCCGGCGGCATACAGGTCATCGCTGTCTGCCAGATTGGCGAGCGGCACATCGAGCCGGGCAACTTCGCCCAGGATGCTGCGGATGGTTGCTTTCATGGAACGCCTCCGGTTTTATGGGTGCGGCCTATTGCACGCTTAACAGGCTGCGGCTTCGGTACGTTTGCGCACCAATCCGTGCGCCCCCCGGGCACCACCGCAGCTGCCTCAATACGCACTGGCGCCGGTCCAGCCGTGCAGCGCGGTGCGCAGGATGATCTGCAGGTCGAGCTGGAACGACCAGTGCTGGATGTAGTAGATGTCGAACTCGATACGCCGGCGCATCTTCTCGACGGTATCGGTCTGGCCGCGCAGGCCGTTGATCTGGGCCCAGCCGGTGATGCCCGGCTTGACCCGGTGCCGCAGCATGTAGCGGTCGATCAGCTCCTTGTAGAGCTCGTTGTGCTCCATCGCATGGGGGCGCGGGCCCACCACCGACATCTCGCCGCGCAGCACATTCAGGAACTGGGGCAGCTCGTCCAGGCTGGTGCGGCGCAGGAAGGCGCCGACCCGCGTCACGCGCGCATCGCCGCGTACCGCCTGCGTCACGCCCACGTCGGCGTGCTGGCGCATGGTGCGGAACTTGAAGACATCGAACGGGCGCCCGTCCATGCCGAGGCGCCGCTGGCGGAACAGCACCGGCCCGGGCGACGACAGCTTCACCAGCACCGCCACCACCAGCAGCAGCGGCGCCAGTCCGACCAGCGCCGCCAGCGCGAAGGCGCGGTCGAAGCTGGCCTTGAGCAGGCCGGTGATGCCCGACACCGGCGGGCTGTTCAGGTCGATCACGGGCAGGCCGAGGAACTCGCTGAAGCGGTGGCCGAGCAGCTCCACCGACATGACGTCGGGGATCCAGCGGATGTCGATCAGCTCATTGCGGAACTGCCGCACCACGTCGTACAGGTCGCGGCATGCCACCATCGGCAGCGTCAGCCAGATCTCCCTGACCGCCTGGCTGCGCACGAACAGGTTGACCTCCTCCATGGTGCGCAGCGATACCACGCCGTCGGGTACCGCGATCGGCTCCTCATGGTAGATGCCGACCACGCGATAGCCCGCGGCGCGGATCTGGTCCACGCGCAGGTACATCTCGCGCCCCAGCGGGCCGTAGCCGAAGATCACCACGCGCTTGGCGTTGATGCCCTGCTCGCGCACATTGCCCAGCATGCGGAACATGACGGCACGCACCCCCGCCAGCGCCAGCAGGCTGGAGCCGAACCAGCCCAGCGACCAGACCCGCGACACCGCGGCGATCTGGTGCATCAGGAACGCGGTCATCAGCCCGACGATAAACACCGTGGCCCACGCGGCGAGCAGGCGCAGCACCAGCGCCGCGCGGCTGCGCCCGCGCCACGATTCATAGATGCCGAAGGCGGGAAACACCGCCAGCACCCCGATTGAGCACAGCGCGGCCAGGAAGCCGTGCACCGGCGCGGCGCCGCGGATGCCCTCCGGAAAGTACAGCGCACCGATCATGACCGCGCAGGCGCCTACCAGCACCGCGTCGGCGAGCCGGTACAACAAGTGCAGCGCCGTGTGGCGCTCTGCCGCAAAGGTCGAACTGGATGCCATGGCTGCCCACCGCGAATGCAATGCTCGATGCAGCGATGGTTGCCGAGCCGCCCGCCAGTGTCTGTTGGCGGGCGCACACAGCCCATGGCGCGGGAATCCGCCCGGCGCGGCCGCATTCAGCAGTGTCCGCAGCGCACCGCGGCGTGGATGTCAGCGGGCGCCGGCGCGCGCCGGTGCATGGCCCATTCGCCGCGCTGGAAGGGGCGGTCGCGGCCGGACAGCAGCATGGCAAGTTGCTGGATCAGCGCGTGCGACGCGCCCACCGTGCCGGTCATCGGCATCACCAGCGCGGTGGCCAGCACCACGCTCGCCAGCACCATCGCCAGCGGTCCGTGCGGCGTGGTGCGCCGCAGGATGAACGGCAGGCTCACGCACAGGCCCACGCCCAGGCCGCCCGCCACCTCGGACACCGAGTGCGCATGCAGCGCCAGCCGCGACACCCCCACCAGCAGCGCCAGGCCCACGCCCGCGGCGGCCGCGATCCAGCCCAGGCGCTGCCACGCGGCCGGCACCGCCAGGTAGAGCAGCACCGGCAGCACCGCCGCCGCCATCATCGCGTGGCCGGAGAAGCCGGTGAAGTTAAGCGCCGCGCTGCCGATGCCCCAGCCCAGGAACGCGAGCTTGGACACCAGCACCAGCAGCGCCGCCGCGGCGAACGCCAGCACCCAGTGGCGCGCGCTGCCAGGCGCGCCGCGCCAGTACAGCCACAGCGCCAGGAACACGGCGCAAGGCAGCAGGTACGCGGATTCGCCGAACAGGGAAACGAGATGCCAGTGGCTCATGGGCGTGCGCAAGCAGTAAGCGTCAGGGGCTGGTGGCGCAGCGTACCACCGCGCCGCGGGTGGCGGCATCGGCCGCCGGGTCCAGCGCCGCACGCGCGCGCAGCGCCGCCCGGCCGGACGTCGGTCAGGGTGCAGACAGGTTGAGAGTGCATGACTGCATTGGCCGTCTGGTGGATAGAGAGTCTTTGCGCAATTCGATATGTTCAATCGGGATCGCTGCCCTTGCATCACCGGGGCAGCGTTTTCAAAGCCCGCATGGTCCCCCGGTCGGCGGGCTTCTTTTTTTGCCGGCCGGGCACGCGTCGTCGAAGCGGCGGCGGCAAGGGCGCGACCATCCGGCACGCGATGCGGCCCCGCGATGCGACCCCTGCAATGCGCCCCATGCAATGCGGCCCTCGCGTTGCGGCCCGCACAAACGCACAGCGGCACCGGGCGCTCGCGCCGGGTGCCGCTGCACAACAGCTGCGCGTGCCTGCAGGTTCAGGTCACCAGTGACGGCGGCACGCGGTGCCGATGCTGCGCGATGATCAGCGCCTTGAGGCTCTCCACGCGCAGCAGGGCTTCGCGTTCGCCGGCCGCGCGCGCGGCATCGGCGGCGGCCAGCTCGCAATCGAACTGGCGCCCGTGCAGTTCTCCCCGGTACAGCAGCGGCTCATCGCTGCCGGCAGCGCCATCCGCGCCACAACCTTCGTCACGATGGGCGGCGAGCCGGATCTCGAAGCAGCACGCCCACTTTCCCCGGCCCTCGCGCACCGCAAAGCCGCGCACGACGAGGAACTCCATTCCGGCCTCCATACGACCCCCTTCTTCCCGGGACGGCCAGCCTGCAAATGAGGGCCAGCTTCTGCCTCCGGGCGAATCAAGCATAGGCCATCCGCAACATTGCGCCCTCATCCGGTGGTTGTAGGAGGGGTCGCACAAAGGAGGGAGGGAGCGGTCGCACGCGCTGCGCCCAGCGACAGCGCCATGCGCGGAAAACACTGGCCGCCGGCCCATACCAGCGCGGTGGCCGCGCACACCAGGTCCATCGCCGCGGGCAACGCCAGGCAACCGCTGGCGCCGAGCAGCGCGGCATGCAGGATCAACGCGGGATCGAGGCGATCCGACAACACCAGCCAGCGCCGCGGCGCCAGGCGCGCGTGCAGCTGGTCGAGCCAGGCGCGGGGATCGCCTTCCAGGCCGCTGCAATCGATCACGGCGATATCCGCGGGGTCGGGCGGCAGCGCTGCGGCGCGATGCGCGCCGGCGTGCGCAGCGATCCGGCCCGGGACGGTCAGGGAGTTTTGCGTTGCGGTCTGCGCCGGCGCAGCCGATGCCGGGGCGTGCGCCGGTGTCTGCAGCCATTGCGGCGTGAGGCAGTTGATCGGCTTGGGCAGGTCCAGCGCGTGCAGGCGTCGTGCCAGGACCCGGCACATCATTTCATTGCTGGCGATCAGGTAGGTCGGCATTGACTCGGTCCGGCGGCAACCCGCGCGGCCATGGCAGGGTCCGCGCGGTCGGATCCGGGCTGGCTGCGGCCCGGCGGGGAAGGCATCGAGCCAGCGCCAATCCGCCGGCGTCGGTCTGTGCGGATGTCTTCCCTCAGAAGGTAGCAAGCCGCTGCCACCCCTGCCTCATGCTTTTGGCGGAGCGCCGTGCGGCAGAAGGATGAGGCGCTGGCGAGCTTGCCACCACCGCCCGTGTCGCTGGCGCAGGCAACCGGCTCAAGCCGCTCAAGGCGCTCAAGCCGCCTGGCTCACCGGCGCCGGCACCCGCGCCGACAGCGCCGCCGCGTCGGGTCCCGCCCAGTTGAGCGTGGCGCCCTTTTGCAGGGCCACATAGACCGCTTCGCCCTTGTTGCGCACATGCAGGCGCTGATACAGGGTGCAGGCATGCGTCTTGGCGGTGGCGATCGAGATGTTCAGCATGCGGCTGACGGTCTTGATCGGATAGCCCCGCGCCAGCAACGCCAGCACTTCGTACTGGCGCTCGGTGATGTTGAGCAGGTGCGCGCCCGCCGATGGCGTTTCGTAGGCGGTGGCGTGCGCGGCGAAGTGGCGTTGCGCCACCGGCGCCGCGCTGTCGTGCCCGGCGTCGTCCACCGCAGGGCGCAGCGCCACCACCCGGGCATCGCCGGGGGCAGCGGTTTCCATGCCGGCGTGCCGGCCCGGCAGCGGCTGGCTGGACGCCGGGAAGCATTCGCCGCCGGCCAGCACCAGCCGCACCGCCGCATCCAGCGCGTCGGCGCTGCAATGCTTCGGCACGCAGCCACGCACCGGCTCCGGCAGTCCGGCCTCGGGCAGCGCCGGCAGCGCCTGCTCGCTGAGGACCAGCACCCGCTGCGGCCGCAGCCGCTGGCACAGCTGCTCCAGCATGGACCAGCCGCTGGCGTGGTCGGCCGGCAGTCCGTAGACCATCAGGTCGGCATCGTTGAGCCACAGGTCGGAATCGACGGGCGCCAGCGGATCGATGTCCAGCAGGTCGCCCTGGAGGTGTGCTTGGGCCAGCAGGTGGCGCAGACCCAGGCGCAGGAGGGGGTGAGGCTCGATCAAGAGGATGGTGGCCATGGCCGCTCTCTTATTATTGCGGCAAGCACGGACCCCGCGAAAATCCGTACTTGCTTGTCGGACGTGCCCCGCTATCCTGCGGTTGCACCTCCATACGATCCGCCAGTGCTCCAGGGCCGCCGTACAGCCTTCCCGTCTGGCTGCAGGTCGTCCTGATCTGGAGATACCGGATCGCCCCGGTTTGCGTGTGAAACGCTTATGTTGCAAGAGCCTTAGATTCGGCTGAAGTCTGATCTAAGTATTTATAACTCCTGAGCTGCAGCATATGAAACGCGCCCGGCGAATGCAAGGTCATGGTGCGCTGCAGCGGGTAATCCCCAACCGGCGCTGTGCGCCGCCAGACTTGCCGGGCGCATGCCGGCTGACTGGAGCATACGGGCCGAAACCTGGCGGCGGGCCTGTGCATTCCGCGCCATCGCGCATAAAATTATCGGCATTGCATTTTGCTATGCATTTCGGGCCGGACGATTCCTGCCTCTGCCTGGGTGCCTTATAAATCAATAAGTTAGCGATACTGCGCAAGCTGCCTATGATTCCTGCCGCGCCCTCTGTCAGCCTGACCCGCAGTGAGTTCGCCGCCGTGCGTGCCTATGTCCAGGGCATGCCGGCCGCCATGGTGGTCCCCCGCTATCTCGCCGACGACACCGACGACGACGACGCCGGTGCGGAGTCGGCGCTGCGCATCCTGCTGGCCTTGCGCGACCGCATGGTGCAGCTCGCGCACCTGCACGGTCGCGCGGACCTGGCCGACCTGCTGCTGGCCGGCCCCGGGCGCTCGAACCGCGGGATGGACCGCCGGGTGGATGCACTGGGTGAACTGGAACGGCTTGGCACGGCGGCTCCCCAGGCGCAGCACAGTGTGGAATTGTGGTTTGCCCCGGCACTGGCCCGGCGCCTGCGAAATGCCGGTATTGTGACGCTTAAAGCTCTTCTGGATCTGGCCAATCAGCGTGGCACCGCTTGGTGGCGGGCCGTGCCGCGCATTGGCGCGCTCGCCGGCGCTGCCATCAACCGCTGGCTCGGCGAGCATCGCACGGTATTCAAGGGCGCTGATGGCGCGCCGCTGTTGCATGCACACGTCGGCAATAGAGCGCCGCTGCAAGCGGCGGCGCTGAGTCCGGCACTGCGCCAGCCGTTGCCGCTCGAGTGGCTGAGCGAGGCGCCGGCCGCCGCTACCGGCGCGATTGGCGCGATCGGCGGCGCCTGCCCGTACAGCCACGGCGTAGCGGTGGTCAAGGCGTGGCTGCGCGAAACCGCTGGCGGCCAGGGCAGCACCTTTGCCGCGTATCGCAAGGAAGCGGAGCGGTTGTTGCTGTGGGCGGCGCTGGAGCGCAGCAAGGGCCTGTCGCAACTGGACCTTGACGACCGCCAGGCCTACCTGGCGTTCCTGGCCCACCCGGAGCCCGCCAGCCGCTGGTGCGGGCCGCGGGCGCCACGCCACCAGGCCGCGTGGCGCCCGCTGACCGGCGCGCTGAGCCCGGCCAGCCAGCGCCACAGCCTGCGCGTGCTGGCTGCCTTGTTCCGGTGGATGCACGATAACGGCTACCCGTGCGCGGCGCGCTGGCCGGCTCAGGCCGGGACGGAACTGGCTGCGGCGCCGGCAGCGGTGGCGGCTATGCCGCCCGCCCGCGCCTCGCTGCCGGACGACAGCGTTGCCGCGTTCCTGTCATGGCTGGCGGCGCAAGCCGAGGCCAGCGGCGGGCAGCGCTACCGCGCCGCGCACGCCGCCATCCTGCTGTTGCGCGAGCAACGGCTCGGCCTGGCTCAGTTGAGTTCGGCGACGTTACGATCGCTGTCCGCATCGGGGCCCGCGGACGGCATGACCGTCGAATCCGGTGACGTCAAGGATGTGGACGCGTCCCGGCCGGGGATCGGCCTTGCCCCAGCGACACGGATGGCTCTGGCGCGCCACTGGCAGGACCGCCAGCTGCAATGGGAGGGTCCGGGCATGGAAAACGCCTGCCTGATCGGCCCGGCGACGGCGCCGCCCACCGGTCGTGCCCGCCGCAAGCGCGCGGCACAGCCTCTGGGCGGCTATTCGGTGCGCGGCCTGCACGCCTTGCTGGCCGCGACCCTGGAGCGCTATCGCAAGCGCTGTGATCCGGCATTCGCAGCACGTTCGCCGCGCGACCTGATGGCTTGAAAACAAAGGGGGCAGTGTTGCCACTGCCCCCGCATGCTTGTCCCGCCCGCCTGGCATGTCGGCGGCCGCGTCAGCGCGAAGCCGAACAGGCGGCCGCCCGCTCCAGTGTTTCAGAGCAAGGTCTTGTCGAGTCCGAAGCGAGACTTCAGCGCTTCAACCAGGGCCTCGCGCGCACTGCGGTCGGTCAGTTGCACGTCCAGCATCACGCGTCCGGAATCCCATTCCTTGATGGTGCCGAGCAGCTGGCCGCTGTCGGTGCGAATCTTGTACTGCCGGCTGATCTCCTTGACCTTGCGCGCCTTGCCTTCCTGCGCCTGCTTGCGGATCGCCTCGACTTCGCGGCTGGACAGCCCGTCGTGGATGATCCGCCCCGCCAGCTCGCGCGTCCGCTCTTCGCCGGCCAGCTTGAAGTACAGCGTCAGTTCGTAGCCGGCGGCAATGCCGATCGCGCTCGGGCATTCGCGCATCACGCCCAGCACCGACTCCGGCAGGCGCAGCAACGCGAGCGTCTTGTTCACGGTGCCCGCGGAGATGCCGGTCAGCTCGCAGATCTCCTCTTCCTTCTGGACCTTGCCTTCATCGAGCAGCTGGCGCCAGGCAATGGCATTGTCGAGCGCGGACTGGTCCGAGCGCTGCTCGTTCAGCATGAACGACAGCCGGTAGAAATCCAGGTCGCTCAGGTCGTTCTCGACAAAACATTCCATTTCGAGCTTGCCGGCGGACGCCAGGGCTCGCTTGCGGTAATGGCCGTCGATCAGGATGTAGTGGCCCGGGCGCGCCGGATCCGGCGCCGCCAGGCCCGGCGTCTTCTGGCCGTGCGTGGCGATCGACGCGGCGCGTTCCTGCACCACGGCAGGATCGTAGATACGGCGCGCATTCAGCGGGTTGTCATGCAGCTGCGCCAGCGGAATACGGATCAGTTGCCGGCCCGCGGCGACGTCGTCGAGACTTTCAGCGCTGAAACCCGGGGCGGTTTCTGCAGCTGCCCTGCCCTGCAGCAGGCCGTTGGGATGCTGGGAAATGGCCGCTTCCGCCCGCGCGAAGCGGTCCATCGTATCGTTGCGGCTCTTCTCGGCCGCCATGCCGGCGAGCATGCCTGCCTTGAGGCTTTTTAGTTTGGTAGCCATGCCTATTGCTCAATCAAAGACAACACTTCATCGACCATCATGTCGACCTCCTGCACCGCCTCGCGCGCGCCTGCGACGCCATGGACGGTGCAGCCGATCGCCTGGCATTCGCGAAACGCCGATCGCGAGCCGATCATCGAATTCAACAACGGGACGTCGCCATCATCACCCAGGATTTCAATCGCCTGGCGTGCGATCGACACCCGGCGCTGGACCATATTGGCCATGACGCGGATCAGCAGCGATTCGTTCTGTACCTGGGCGTGCTGGGCCAGCGTCTTGGCGGCCACGGCCGCCCACAGGTCCGGCGGGGACGGTACGACGGGAATGATGGCAAGGTCGGAGATCAGCAACGCGCTGGATGGCGCCGCCGAATGGACGGCCGGCGGGCAATCGACCACGATGTAGTCATAATCCTGGACGAATTTGCGGACCTCGCGGTGCATGGCACCACCAGATGGCGCCAGGCCGATTACCGACGCCGGAAACGGCCGTTCATCGCTGGCCTGGGCCGCCCACCGGGTGGCGGTGCCTTGTTCGTCCATGTCGACCAGCATCGAGCGCGCACCACGCAGGCCCAGCGTGCCGGCAAGATGCATGCTGACCGTGGTCTTGCCGCAACCGCCTTTCTGGTTAAAGACCGTAATGATTTTGGCTGGCACGCGACCTCTCTTTCAGCGCTGAAAGCGCGGTTGATTCTTAAGGCGCAACTGTAGCCAAAACAAGGTGACGTATCAACCGTTTTCCAATTTAACAAAATTTGTGTTTCGACTCGAGGAATGCGCAAATGTCGCCCCGAGGCCTGAAAACACGCAAGACGGTAAAATTGCTTGAAAATCCGGGCGGAATGTGCCTAAAGTATCTGTAGTGCGCATTACGCCGCACATGACACCGTAATCCAAAGTGGTTATGATGCGCGCTACAGTCGAGTCAAGTCGTGTCACCTCGTCGGCTTCCGTTCGGTATCTACGAGAACTCAACGTGCTTGAACGGTTGTTTGCGTTGTGTACAAGAACTTGCTTCGAAAAGGAAATTCCTATGGCAACCGGTACGGTCAAGTGGTTCAACGAGACCAAGGGCTTTGGCTTCATTACCCCGGACGACGGTGGTGCAGATCTGTTCGCGCACTTCTCGGAAATCCAGGGCTCGGGCTTCAAGACCCTGAAGGACGGGCAGCGCGTGACGTTTGAAGTCAAGCAAGGCCCGAAGGGCCTGCAGGCTTCGGCGATCAAGCCGGCCTGATCCAGTCTCGGCTGACCTCTCCCCCGCCGCGACGCGTTCGTGGCGGGCAACAAAAAAGGCAAGCGTTTCGCGCTTGCCTTTTTTGCATCCGGGCCGCTCCGCCCGGAGTGCGTTTCAACCCAGCTTGCGCACGCTGGTGCGCGACGGCTGCAGGATCAGCGCCTTGGACGAATCCGCGTCCACCTTGGCACCGGGGTATACCACCAGCACGTCCTTAAGCGCTTTGCGGAACAGTGCCCGGAACTTGCGTTCGCTTTCGGTTTCCGTGCCGAACTGCATCTGCAGCGCTTCCCAAGGGATCTCGGTGCGGCGCTGGATCGTAAAGAACCGGTAAGTCAGCCACGAATACACGTCGAGCGCGAACGGCGACTGCTTGAGGGCCTTCAGCGCGCGCATGTCCACCGGCACCGGCCGGTTGACCAGCTCGTTGAAGAACGGTTCGGACAGCACCACGAAGCTTTCGAACATCGAGCCCTGGCCCGGCTGCATCGGATCCCACCAGGTCGACAGCTGATCGGCCAGCAGGTAGCCCACGCGGTCGATCGACAGCGGCTCGTGGTTGGGATTCTGGTTCTGGCTCGGCGTCGACTTGTTCTGCACGATGGCGATCGTCGCCGAGAACAGGCGGATCATCTGCTGGCGTACCAGCGTCATGGTGCCGCGCTTGCCGCCGGTGGCCATCGGGATGCCGAGGTTGTACATGAACTCGGACAGCGAGTTTCCAAGCGAGATACGCCGGTCTTCCACCGTGCCGGTGAATTCGCCGCGCTTTTTCTTCGCCATGATCTCCTTGCCGATCCAGGCCAGCATCAGGCGCGGATAGGAGCCGTACGGATATCCCAGCGACACCGTCTCCGAAACCAGCTTCTGGCGCCCGTTGGAGGCGCGCTCGGAGCGTTGCTGCGTGAAATAGCCCGGCTGGATCATCAGCGAAATATTGCCGCTGGTGCGGGTCCAGACCGGCGGCGCGCCCTTGGGCGCGCGATAGGGCAGCGTGACCTGGACGCTGGCCCGGCTGAGGAAGCCGACCTCGCCGCTTTGCCAGGCGTCTTCCCGCTCCATGGCCTGCGCCTCGTCGAACAGGCGCTGGAATTTCTCGGACGGAACCAGGTTGTTCTCGTTGCCGGGAACAATGATGCGGGAGGGTTCGGCGTCCAGGTCGAGGACGCTTCGATCCCCCGTGGCGGCCGGGGAGCGTTTGATGGGCATAGTGGCTTGCTTCGGATTACCCGCCTTTGTACTCGAAGCCGCAAAGCTTGTCACGCAGAAACAGGTACACAAGCAACCGCATTGCTCGCGGGGTTCTTGCCAGCCGGGAGGATCTAATGGCTGGTCGCATGGTGGCGGACGGTGGGCAACCCGGCAGGGTTGTCCACGGTTCGCCAGCCATCAGCTACCAGTAAACGATATCGATACGGGTTAACTACTTGTAAACCGTATACGTGAAGCCAGGCCCGTTGATTCGTAAGGGGAAATCACCGCCCGGCGAACCAGATTCTGCGGCGATCCGTACCCGATTCAGCGAAGGACCGAACCCGAATCTGCGACCACCCGAACCTGTATCTGCGGCCGGGGCGAACCGGATTCTGCGGGGATAACACGCGTCGCCCACAGGCTTCTCCACAGGCCAGACCGCGCAAAGCGTACCCGATTCTGCGAGATCGTTGCCTGCCAGGCGTGCCGAGTCGCAGGTTCCCGTCCAAAAACGGTGGATAACTACGCCGGCAGGCGGTTATCCACGCAGAAACAAGTTCGCGTCCGCGCACCCAGTTGGCGCTCCGGCCCGCGCTGCGTACCGATTTCTGCGAAAACCCTGGTCAAAGCGTACCCGTTTCTGCGCTGGCCTCAAGTCGACTGCATCCGGCGGCGCCAGCGTACCTGTTTCTGCGGCGTACCCATTTCTGCGCCGGGCCCTGGCGGCCGGTTTCATCTCGCGCGTACCTGTTTCTGCGGGCACGGAAGATGGTGCAGCCGTTTGATGCGTACCCGTTTCTGCGTTGCGGCCGCCTGAATTTTGCGCGGAGCTTCCACCAAGTTTCCATTATAGCAGCGCATTAGCCAAAAAGCTAGTACTCACACCCACCGTATACGTGTTGAAACACGGTCGTTGCACCGGCGTACCCATTTCTGCGGATCCGTCGAGAGAACCCTGGCATGCATAACGACCCGGATGGCGATGATTCGCCGAGGCGTACCTGTTTCTGCGGACGCGCGTGCCAGCCAAGGGGCGCAAATCCGTACCCGATTCTGCGAACGCACCGGCGCGGCGAGGCCCCGCAGCCGGCTTCCGCGTTGCAACAGGGCGCGTACCCGTTTCTGCGCCGGCCGCCGAGTCCGGTCATGTGGATAGATCAGGGCCTGGACGGCGCATCGAAGGGCAGGCAGACACAAAAAAATATTTCGCGGCGTACCCGTTTCTGCGTGGCCAGGCGAGGCAGGGCCCGAGGCGGCGGAGTCATGCGTACCTGTTTCTGCGTCGCTGATTGCCGGAATGGGGAGGTTCAGCGGATGGGCCGTACCCGTTTCTGCGAGCTGCGGCGAAGCCTCCTGTCGCTTTGCGGCGCAGCATTGCGTACCCGTTTCTGCGAAACGGGGCGATGCGCTGACGTGCGGCTCCCGGCAGGCAGGACAGGCAGGGGAGAGGGAAGGGCGTGAAGAACGGCCGCGGCGAACAGGGCCGGAAACCGGGGCCGCGCGGTGACGCTGCGGCAGAAAACAAAAAACCCCGCCTGGGGCGGGGTTCTACGCTGTGCGGCGCACACTGAGTGCGCCGGCGGTCAACGCTTACAGCGGGGTGATGTTCGCGGCCTGCAGGCCCTTCGGGCCATTCTTGACTTCGAACTGCACGCGCTGGTTTTCCTGCAGCGACTTGAAGCCGTCGGCACGGATTTCCGAGAAATGGGCGAAGAGGTCGTCACCACCCGCGTCCGGCTTGATGAAGCCGAAGCCCTTGGCGTCGTTGAACCACTTGACGATACCGGTTTGCATGATTTGCTTTCCAGAAAAAGGACAGAAAAGATCGCATGACGAAAACGCCATCCGACACGGGGAACTCAAGGAAAGGACACCATGGACAACCGAAGTACCAGACGGTGGCTAACGAATGAACTGTTGCCTCGTCGCTTGAATCTAGGCGGGTTTATACGGGGGATTGCGGCCAGCGTCAAGATAGGGCCGGCCCCATGCCGCGCGCCACCCCGGGCTCGCGCGCCGCATGCACGTCGTGGGATCATCACGCCTTTTGCATGTTGCTTATTCGTGCCCGCCGTGACGGCGCCGGGCCGGCCGGTACAGAGTACGCTTGCCGATCTGGTCGTGCGCGGGGATGGCCGAGCCGCCCGGCACCTGTACCGCGCCACGGGCCGCGCCGCAGCGGACACGATAAGACACCAGGAGACCATTCATGTCGATGCCGGATCCCGCTTCCAAGCCGGGTACCTCCAACCCCGCCGCGCCCCAGGCCGCGCCGTCGCTGCTCGAGCGGGTATTCAGGCTGCGCGAGCACCATACCGATGTCCGTACCGAGATCCTGGCCGGCATCACCACGTTCCTGACGATGGCGTACATCATCTTCGTCAACCCCTCCATCCTCGGCGATGCGGGCATGCCCAAGGACGCGGTGTTTGTCGCCACCTGCGTGGCCGCGGCGATCGGCACGCTGATCATGGGCTTCTACGCCAACTATCCGATCGCGATGGCGCCCGGCATGGGGCTGAACGCGTATTTCGCCTACACGGTGGTCAAGGGCATGGGCTTCCCCTGGGAAGCGGCGCTGGGCGCGGTCTTCATCTCCGGCTGCCTGTTCCTGCTGGTGACGCTGTTCCGCGTGCGCGAGATGATCGTCAATGGCATCCCGCACTCGATCCGCGTGGCGATCACCGCCGGCATCGGCTTGTTCCTGGCCATCGTGGCGCTGAAGAACGCCGGCATCGTCACCGCCAGCCCGGCCACGCTCGTGACCATCGGTGACCTGCACCAGCCGTCGGCGGTGCTGGCGATCATCGGCTTCTTCGTGATCGTGGCGCTCGACCACCTGCGCGTGAAGGGCGCCATCCTGATCGGCATCCTGCTTACCACGCTGCTCAGTTTCGCCTTTGCCGGCAACACCTTCCACGGTGTCTTCTCGGCGCCGCCGTCGCTCAGCCCGACGCTGTTCAAGCTCGATATCTCCGCGGCATTGTCGATCGGCATCATCAACGTGGTGCTGGTGTTCTTCCTGGTGGAGCTGTTCGATGCGACCGGCACGCTGATGGGCGTCGCCAACCGCGCGGGCCTGCTCAAGGCCGGCAAGATGGACCGGCTCAACAAGGCGCTGATGGCCGACAGCACCGCCATCATGGCGGGCTCGTTCCTGGGCACGTCGTCGACCACCGCGTACATCGAAAGCGCCTCGGGCGTGCAGGCGGGCGGACGTACCGGCCTGACCGCGGTGACGGTGGCGGTGCTGTTTCTCGCGGCGCTGTTCATCGCGCCGCTGGCGGGAACGGTGCCCGCCTATGCCACCGCGCCGGCGCTGTTGTATGTGTCGTGCCTGATGTTGCGCGAACTGCTGGAAATCGACTGGAACGACGTCACCGAGGTGGTGCCCGCGGTGATGACGGCGCTCGGCATGCCGTTCACCTATTCCGTCGCCAACGGCGTGGCGTTCGGCTTTATCAGCTATGCGGCGCTCAAGCTGCTGACCGGGCGCGCACGCAGCGTGCCGGTGATGGTGTGGATCATTGCCGCCGTCTTTATCTTCAAGTTTTATTACCTTCCGGGACACTGACCGCGCGGACCGCGGCAGCACCTGATAGCAAGGCGGCCCAGGGGCCGCCTTTTTTGTCGCCATGGCAAACCAGCGTCGCGCTCCGCCCGCTGCCGCGTACCCGTTTCTGCGAGCAAACGATTGTGCGCGGCCGGCTTGGCGTACCCGATTCTGCGTGCAGGCCCGGACTGTCGGCGCAGCACTGCAGCGACTCATGTCCCTGCCGCGGTGGGGTGTCGGAGCGTACCCGATTCTGCGTAGTATGGTTGCGCCATATGCGCACTGGGGCACGCTCTGGCGTGCCGCTGCCCGCGCTCTCGCGTGTGTGCGCGAGGGCTCATACCAATGGATGAGATTGGCTGTAAGTCACCCACTCGGGGCTGGACAAACCGCCGCAAATGCACTGAACTATAGGCGTGGCAAAGAGGGGCGCGGCAAGCGCCCCTTCTTGACTCCGGTGTATGCGGCAGGGTGCCGGAGCCAGGCCGAAAGCGCGTCGGCGCAATGCGCCAGGGCGGCAGCGCCTTCGGGACAGAGATCGTCAATATCGATGACGGCGCCGTCCACAATCCGGGAGCGTGCGGACAACATGCGCGCCACGCAGACAAGAAAATTCCAAGACTGAAAAGTGGTAAACGTAGACGTGCAGTGCCGGGGGATGTTGTTCAACGGGGATAATCATGACCGCAGGAGAGATCCGGCGACCCGTCATCGGGCCTGTCAGGGAGTCCAGTAACCGATCCATCCAATCTATGCGTCCAGCCTGGGCTGCCGTGGGGGAGGCTGCAGGCGAGGTGCCCGCCAAGCGGTTCGTGAGGGACGCTGTCAGCGCGGAGGTTGACGCCCTGCTCGCCGACGACAGCGAACTCAGTGACAGCGCCCGTGCGGCCGTGTCCAACCTGCTGCGCCGCCATCGGTTGCTCGAGGGGGAACTGGCGCGCCAGCGCGCGCTGCTGCAGGAATGGATCCTGAGCCAGCTGACCTACAAGACGCTCTACTTTCAATACTCCGGCCAGTCGCCGCAGGCGCCGCGCGTGGAGTTGATGCGCGAGAAGGAGACCGTGCGGCGGCGCATCCGCGAGCAGCTTCAGTCGGGGACGGATTACCTCGCCACGCCTGATGAATCCACCCGCAGTCTGTCCAGCTCGTGACACCGACGTCGACCGCGGGCCCATGCCCGCAGCCAGTTCAGCCCCACCGTCCGCCACGGACGCGCGCCGCTGCGGCGGCCACGGGTGCCGGCACCAAGAACAAGCCTAACGTCCGGGAGATCGTGATGGACCGACTGTGCAAGGCGTCACGCACTGCACAGCTCGTGGTCGTGTCGCGTCATGAAGATTTTGGTTTTGATCCGTCCGTGATCGGCACGGAATGGGAAATCCGCCGCGTGGCGCAGGTGCGCGACGCCGAGCGCGCGGTGCGCGCCTGCCCGCCCACGGCCGGCGTGATCGATTTGCAGTCCGACTACAGCGAGGCCGAGTTCGCGCAGCTGGAGCAGGCACTGCAGTACCTGCATATCACCTGGGTGGCGATTACCTCCGATGCGATGCTCGCCAACGAGCGCGTACGGCGGATGATCCGCGACTATTGCGTCGACTACGTGCGCCTGCCGTTCTCGATGCCGGAGCTGCTGTACACGCTGCGCCATGCGCGCGGCATGGCTGCGCTGCACGGCACGCGCCCGCAGGAAAGCGCGTCGCGCGGCACCATGATCGGCGAATGTGCCGCCATGCGCGCGATGTTCCGCTCGCTCGCCAAGGTTGCGCACAACGAAGCGCCGGTGTTCATCTCGGGCGAATCCGGCACCGGCAAGGAGCTGGCCGCGCAGGCGATCCACGATGCCTCGAGCCGGCGCAAGGGCCCGTTCATAGCCATCAACTGCGGCGCCATTCCCTCGCACCTGGTGCAGTCAGAGCTGTTCGGCTATGAAAAGGGCGCCTTTACCGGTGCCAACCAGCGCAAGATCGGCTGGATCGAACAGGCAGAGGGCGGCACGCTGTTTCTGGATGAAATCGGCGACCTGCCGCTCGAAAGCCAGGTGGCGCTGCTGCGCTTCCTGCAGCAGGGCATGATCACGCGGCTGGGCGGCCACCAGTCGATCCCGCTGAACCTGCGCATCATCTCGGCCACGCACGTGGACCTGGTTGCGGCGCAGGGCGCCGGGCGCTTCCGTTCGGACCTGTTCCACCGGCTATGCGTGCTGACGCTGTCGATCCCGGCGCTGCGCGAGCGCGGCGAGGACATCCTGCTATTGGCCAATGCCGTGCTGGCCGAGCACGGCCATGAGGCGCACCGGCGCATCCGCGGTTTCTCCGCCTGTGCGACGCAGGCGATGATGCAGTACGCGTGGCCAGGCAATGTGCGCGAACTGATCAACCGCGTGCGCCGTGCCATCGTGATGACCGACAACCGCAAGATCACCGCCGAAGACCTGCAGCTGCACGGCGGCGCCGAACTGCCGCGCAAGACTCTCGACGCGATCCGCGAAGAGGCCGAGCGCGAAGCGATCCGCACCGTCATGGCCAGCCACGGCTTTCACGTGGTGCCGGCCGCGCGTGAGCTCAACGTGTCGCGCGTGACGCTGTACCGGCTCATGCACAAGCACAACATCCGTGTGGAGAGCCACGCTTCGGCGGGAGAGTAGCGGCATGGGTCGTGCCGCCCGGTTGCGCACGGCCGCACAGGCGCCAGCGGGAAAGGGGAACCAGCGACGTCCGCTCGCCGGTTCCGCCTTTCCCCGTGCCGGCCGGCACGTCAGCGCACTACCCGCGGGGGCCGTGAGGTCCCCGTCCCGCCCGCGAACCCGCCGCCGGCCGCTTGCGCGGGCACGGTGGCAAGGTTCATGCTGATCTTGCCGCGGGCGCGCCGCGGCGGCTCGCGTGCATCCTGCCGCGGCCACGGCGCGATGTCGCGGCGGCGCTGGCCGTCGCATGCATGCCGCGCGCGCGGCGCCACCGCTTCGCTGCCGGTCGTGTCCGGGTCGAGCCGCAGTTCTCCCCAGGCCCAGCCGAAGCCGCGCACATAGACGTCATTGCTGACCGCGGCGTGGCTGTTCGCGTCGGCCGCGTCGGGGCGGTCGAACCACGCGTAGCTGGCCGCCGCCGCGCTGCCCGTGCAGAGCGCCAGCACCGTGGCAAGCATTGCAGCCTTCATGGTCGGCATCTCCCTGTGGAAAAAAAGTGCCCGCCGGGGGACGGAACACTAAGCCGTGCGGACACGCTGGCTCGCGTCTCCGCTTGTTGTGTCGGGCCGTCATGCGCGCCGCTTGCCCGCATGACGGTGGCAGGCCGGACTGGCCCGTGCCGGTCGGCGGGTCGCCACGCAAGCCGTACCCTGCGCGCGATAGGTGACTTGCGGCCGCGCCCGCGGATAGGGCAACAGGGGCGCAGACACCAGGTCCACCTCTGACGGCGGCGGCCCGGCCAGGCGGTACGCGCGCCGGCGCGCCGTCATGCGGGAAGGCGGGTGACGCATGTGGTGTTCTCCAGCGCGCTTCGACGGGTTTGAGGCTCGGCGCAGACATGTACAAGTGCGCCTGACACAGGCAGAGCGACAAGTGTGCCAAGGGCCGCAAACGCTTGTGCCGCGCGGCTTTGCGGGACGATTTGTGCCAACGCGGCGCGGCCGCGTCACGGCGGTGGACTAATCGGTTACGTCACTGCAACGCGGCGCAACGAATGCCGCGGCGGCCGACGCGGGGCAGCGGGGGGTGCTGGCCGTCGCCCGTGCGCACTGGCGGGCGCTTTGCCGGATGCGCGACGCGTGGCGCCGCCGTGCTCAGTCCGTTGCACGGTTGAAACTGGCCTTACATCAGTCATGCACGCGACTAACGGTGGTGCGTCGGTGGTGCGTCGCGTCCACAGGCTTCAGCAAGCTGGCTACGCAGAAACGGGTACGCGCAGGAGCGCTGCGTGCGTGCGGTCAGCGCGGCTGGCCCGTGGTCCCCGCGGGATTGGCCGGGCTGCCAGGGCTGGCTGCCGGCGGTGCCGACGGCAGGACGCCCGATGCGGTGCCGGAGATGGGCTTGGGGCCGGGCTGGCTGCGTTCGCAGCCGGCGCAGCCGAGCACGGCGACGATCGCCAGCACGGCTGCCGGGCGTGCGCGGAGGTTGCAGGTCACGGGTGCCTCCTTGCGCCGGCGCGCGGCAACGGATGCGCCGGCAGGTATGCCTGATCTTACTGTAGCAGGTCGCCTGCGGCGCGCCGCGCAAGGCCCGCCTTGGGCAAGCCGCGCAATGCGAAGTATGATGAACGCAGCGCCGGCCGCGCGGGCAGGCGCAGCCCATCCGCGGTCCCCGCGCCGGATCGCACTGGCTCGCGCCGGACCGCGCCGAACCGCGCCAGAACCAGGCCGTGACTGACAAGACCGAATCTTCCTCCTCGCCTGCGCCCGAAGGCGTGCCGCCGCCGCGCCGGCACCGCCCGCACTGGCTGCCCGACAGCCACACCGGCGCGCGCACGCTGCGGGTCGTGAGCGCCGCCATCACCTCGTGGTTTGCGCACCGCGCCGCCAGCAAGGGCGCTGCGCTGTCCTTCTACATGCTGTTCTCGCTGGCGCCGATCCTGGTGCTGGTGATTTCGATCGCCGGCCTGTTCTTCGGCGCCGAGGCGGCGCGCGGCGAGATCTTCGCGCAGCTCGAAGGCCTGGTCGGCGACCAGGGCGCCGCCGCCATCGAGGGCATCCTGGCCGCGACGCACCGTGCCGGCGGCAGCGGCATGGCGGCGCTGATTGCAACCGGCATCCTGTTGGTCGGCGCCACCAGCGCCTTTGCCGAACTGAAAAGCAGCCTCGACGATATCTGGCACGTGCCGGTGCCGGACACCGCCGGCTGGCGCCAGTTGCTGCGCACGCGGCTGCTGTCGTTCAGCCTGGTGCTGGTGCTGGCCTTCATGCTGCTGGTGTCGCTGATCGTCAATGCGGCGCTGGCGGTGGTCGAGCGCATCTGGGGCCAGTTGTGGACGCAGTCGTGGTTTGCGCCGGTGGCCGAAGCCCTTTCCTCGCTGTTTTCCTTCGCGGTGGTGACCGCGCTGTTCGCCGTGATCTTCAAGATGCTGCCCAATGCGCGCATCGCCTGGCGCGATGTCACCATGGGCGCGGTCATCACCGCGCTGCTGTTCTCGATCGGCAAGCGGCTGATCGGGCTGTACCTGGGCAACAGCGCGGTGGCCTCATCGTATGGCGCCGCGGGGTCGGTGGTGGCGCTGATGTTGTGGGTGTATTACTCGGCACAGATCTTCTTCTTTGGCGCCGAGCTGACGCGCCAGTACGCCCTGCAGTTCGGCAGCCTGCGCGGCAAGCCGGCGGACAAGCTGGCTGCATAGCGGCAGGGCGCGGAGCGGGCATAGCGGGTTGGCGAGCAGCCGGGGGGACAAGGCAAATCCCGTAGCGGCGGCCAAACCGGTAAAATACCGCCCCATTCCCTTCGCGTGCCCGCAGGGCCCGGCCCCGCGGCCGCCCGCGGCGCTGCCGGTCCTGGTTCCGGCCACCGCCGGGCCACCCCATTGTTTCCCAGTCAAACTCCGCTGCCGTGAGCTCGCTCGTTCCTGAAATTGCGCGTCGTCGCACCTTCGCCATCATCTCCCACCCCGACGCGGGCAAGACCACCCTGACCGAAAAGCTGCTGTGGTTCGGCGGCGCGATCCAGGTCGCGGGCGAAGTGCGGGCGCGCAAGGCCGACCGCCATGCCACCTCGGACTGGATGGAGCTGGAAAAGCAACGCGGCATTTCGGTGACGTCGTCGGTGATGCAGTTCCCGTACCGCCGCGACAGCGCGGACGGCAAGGGGCAGGAGAACATCGTCAACCTGCTCGATACCCCGGGCCATGAGGACTTCTCCGAAGACACCTACCGCACCCTGACGGCGGTGGACTCGGCGGTGATGGTGATCGACTCGGTCAACGGCGTGGAAGCGCAGACCATCAAGCTGCTGAACGTCTGCCGGCTGCGCGACACCCCCATCCTGACCTTCATCAACAAACTCGACCGCGAAGGCCGCTCGCCGATCGAACTGCTCGATGAAATCGAGGACGTGCTGCAGATCCAGTGCGCGCCGATGACCTGGCCGATCGGCATGGGCAAGGCCTTCCGCGGCGTGTACCACCTGATCGACGACAAGGTGCAGCTGTTCGATCCGCATGGCGACAAGGGCACGGCCGCGATCCTGGACGGGCTGGACAATCCGGAGCTGGACCGCATCCTGGGCAGCCAGGCCGAAGAGCTGCGCATCGAGATCGAGCTGGTGCGCGGGGCTTCGCACACCTTCGACAAGGAAGCCTTCCTCAACGGCAAGCAGACGCCCGTGTATTTTGGCTCGGCCATCAACAACTTCGGCGTGCAGTCGCTGCTGGACGCCCTGTGCGAGCTGTCGCCGCCGCCGCTGGCGCGCAATACGGATTCGCGCGTGGTCGAGCCGCAGGAGCCGAAGTTCACCGGCTTCGTGTTCAAGATCCAGGCCAATATGGATCCGCGCCACCGCGACCGCATTGCCTTCGTGCGCGTCTGCTCGGGCCGCTTCGAGCGCGGCATGAAGCTGCTGCACGTGTCGGCGGGCAAGACCGTGGCGATCAACAACGCCATCACCTTCATGGCGCAGGACCGCAACACCACCGAAGAGGCCTACGCCGGCGACATCATCGGCGTGCCCAACCACGGCACCATCCGCCTCGGCGATGTCTTCACCGAGGGCGAGCCGCTCAAGTTCACCGGCATCCCCTCGTTCGCGCCGGAATTCTTCCGCCGCGCGCGCCTGAACAACCCGCTCAAGGTCAAGCAGCTGCAGAAGGGCCTGCAGCAGCTGGCCGAAGAGGGCGCCACGCAGATGTTCCGCCCGCTCGCCTCCAACGACCTGGTGCTGGGTGCCGTCGGTATCCTGCAGTTCGATGTGGTGGCGCACCGGCTGGAGCATGAGTACGGCGTCGACGCCATCTTCGAATCGCATGAATGCGCCACCGCGCGCTGGCTCAAGGGCGCGCCGGCGGAGATCGAGAAGCTGATCGCCAAGGCCGGGCATAACGTGGCGCTGGACGGTGCCGGCGACCACGTCTACCTGGCGCCGAGCATGGTCAACCTGCGGCTGACGCAGGAGCGGTTCCCGGAGCTGCAGTTCCTGGAGACGCGCGAGATCGTCTGACGACTTCATCGCGGAAAATGCAAAACGGCTCGCCTTGGCGAGCCGTTTTGCTTGCTGGTGCCGGCGTGGTCAATACGCCAGCGACGCCTGGATATAGAAGGTCCGCGGCATCCCCACATACTTGCCCGCATTGTTGTCCGTCGAGCGCGTGAAATAGCGCTTGTCGAACACGTTCTTCACGCCTACCGCGACCTTCAGGTTCTGCGCCGCCTTGCCGAAGTCATAGCCCACGCGCAGGTTCATCAGCGCATAGCCCGGGATATCGCCGAGGGCGCCATTGGCGCTTTCGGCGGTCTGGTAAGTGGTCGAAGTGCTCGGGTCGCCCGGCGAATGCTGCTTCGACTGCGCAAAGCCGTCGACATTGAACGACCAGCGGTTGCGCGCGTAGCGCATGCCCACCGTGGCCACATGGCGCGAATAGAACGGCAGGTCGCGCCCGGCGAAGTTGCCCTGGTTGTAGGTGGCTTCGGTGTAGGTGTAGGTGGCGTAGGCCGACAGGCCCATCAGCGACTTGTCGAGCGCGCCGAAATCATAGCGCAGCGACGATTCCACGCCGCGGTGGGTGGTGGCGCCCAGGTTGGTCCACGCATCGGGTGCGCCGCCGGTGCCGCCGCGCAGCTGCAGTTCGTCGTCGAAGTCGATGTTGAACAGCGTCAGCTCGCCGCCCCAGCCATTGGCGTTGAAGTGCGTGCCGACCTCGTAGGTCTTGGCCTTCTCCGGCGTCAGGCCATTGGTGGTCTGCGCGATCTGGAAATACTGCAGCGGGCCGAACGAGATGCCGGCGTTGGCGAACAGCTTCCACTGATCGCTGACGTGGTACATCACCGCCAGCGACGGCAGCGGTTCGTCGGACGACACGTCGCGGCGCACATTGGTAAAGCGGTCGGTCACGTTGGAGCGGATGAACTCGTAGCGCAGGCCCGGCGTGATGGTCCAGTTGCCCACGTTGATGGTGTCGTCGATATAGACCGCGTTGGCGGTGGTGCCGCCGGTGCGCCACTGGTAGACCGGCGAGGGCAGCGTGGTGGCATCGACCGAGCCGGGCACGTAGTAGGCGGTACGCGACGCCTGCTCGTCGCTGGCTTCGCGTAGGTAGCGGTAGCCGACGCTGACCTCATGGCTCATGCTTTCGCCGCGGAACAGCTGCGAATAGCGCGGCTCGATCGCAAAGGTGTGGTAGTTGCGCGGGGCCGCGGTCAGCCGGCGGCGGCCGGCCTGCGCACCGGAGCCTTCCTGCTCGATATTGCTGCCACGGAAGCTGTCGGTGTAGTAGGTCAGCACCTCGAACTTGCGGTCGGCGTCGTTGTGGCTGTATTTCAGGCTGAAATCGTGGCGGCGCCCGCTGAAATTGTCAAAGGGGCGCACCGACTGGAACGGGTCGGCGGCGTACTGTCCGGGCGTCAGGCCGCCGGGCATGCCCGCCGTGCCTTCGTAGTAGTGGAAAGCGGCGCTGATCGAGTCGGTCTTCGAGATCCGGTACGCGCCCTTGAGCAGCAGGTCGTCGATATTGACGTGGTCGTTGCTGGCGCGATAGCCGTTGCCATGGATGCCCGAGTACAGCAGCGCGCCGCCCAGGCCCTGCTCGTTGGTGCCGCCGATGAATGCGGTCGGGTTGGTCTTGACGTTGCCGCCGTGGCTGTAGATGTCGGTCGAGATCGAGGCATCGGCAGCAAAGGTGGTGGGGATCGGGCGCGTCACGAAGTTGATGATGCCGCCCACGTTCTGCGGGCCGTAGCGCACCGAGCCCGCGCCGCGCACCACGTCGATGGTCTCGAGGTTGCCCAGCGACAGCGGCGCCATCGACAGCTGCGGCTGGCCGTAGGGCGCCACCGCCAGCGGGATGCCATCCATCAGGATGGTCGAGCGCGGCGACAGCCGCGAGGCCAGCCCGCGCACGCCCACGTTCAGCGAGACATCGCTGCCGCCGGTGCCGTTGTTCTCCTGCACCTGCACGCCGGGAATGCGGCGCAGCACCTCGCGCACATTGTTGGCGCCCGCTTCCGCGAAGGTCTCGCGGTCGACGATGGTACGCGCGCCCGGATGCTCCAGCACCTTGGCCTCGTTGGCGTTTTCCAGCCAGTTGCCGACCACGGTGACCGTGTTCAGCGTGGCTTCGGCATTGGCGGTGGAAGTGGCGGCGGAAGTGGCGGAAGCCGGTTCCGCGGCGTTGGCCGGCAAGGCGGCGAGCTGGGCAAACAGCAGGGCGGCGCCGATGGCACCCCCGGTCAGACGGAATGCGGGTTGCAAGGTGGGTTTCCTGGGAGAGCGGCGCGTCCCGCTGCGCCGGAAGCGGTGGTCCGGACGGTCACGCCAATGGGCGGCGATTATAAATGCGAGTGATTCTCAAAGGCGAGTAGAGCGGCATCCCGCTGCACCTGGTGTCGCGCCTCTGCATCGTTGTGCGGACAAGAAGGCATAATTCGAGCTTCTTTCCGCACATTCCGAGCCTTGCGTGTGCATGCGTCGGCATCTGCATGCAGCAATTAAGCGCACGCTTTAGAATCTGCCCTTTGCGCACCGCGAACCCGCTTCCCGTGCGCAAGCCCCGCTCCCTTCCTGCCCCATCCATGTCTTCCCCTGCCACCGTTCCGGCCACCGAGCCGGACAGCGTTTTCCGTGATGCCGTATTCCGCCGCTACTGGTTCGCGCGTCTGTGCACCACCATCGGCTACCAGATCTTCACCGTGGCGGTGGGCTGGCAGATGTACGACCTGACGCGCGACCCGCTGATGCTGGGCATGGTCGGGCTGGTGCAGTTCCTGCCGTCGGTGGCGCTGATCCTGATGTCGGGCCACGTGGCGGACCGCTTCGACCGGCGCCGCATCGTGCGCACCTGCCAGTCGATCGAGGCGCTGCTGGCGGCCGGCATGGCCGCCGCCAGCCTGGGCGGCTGGATCGACAGCCACCATATCTTTGTCTTCGTCGCGCTGATCGGCGCCACGCGCGCGTTCGAGAACCCCACGCTGCAGGCCTTGCTGCCCAGCGTGGTCACGCCGCGCCAGCTGCCGCGCGCGGTGGCGCTGGCCAGCTCGGCGGGGCAGGCCGCCATCATCATCGGCCCGGCCATCGGCGGCTTCGCCTATGTGGCGGGACCGGGGGTCGTGTACACGCTGAGCGCGACGCTGTTTGCGATCGCGGCCGTGCTGGTGGGCGGCATCACGCTGCGCCAGGCGGCGCAGCGGCTGACCGCGCCGGTCAGCGTGCGCACCGTCTTTGCCGGTTTTGCCTATATCCGCAGCCGCCCGGTGCTGCTGGGCGCGATTTCGCTGGACATGGTCGCGGTACTGCTGGGCGGCGCCGCGGCGCTGCTGCCGATCTACGCGCGCGACATCCTGCATACCGGACCGTGGGGGCTGGGGCTGCTGCGCTCCTCGCCGGCGATCGGCGCGCTGGCGATGGCGCTGTGGCTGGCGCGCCATCCGCTGAACCGGCGCGCCGGACGCGTCATGTTCGCGGCGGTGGCGGTGTTCGGCGTCGCCACGGTGGTGTTCGGCGTCTCGACCTGGCTGCCTTTGTCGATGGCGGCGCTGGTGGTGCTGGGCGCCTCGGACATGATCAGCGTGGTGGTGCGCTCCACGCTGGTCCAGCTGGATACGCCCGACGACATGCGCGGGCGCGTCGGCGCCGTCAATTCGGTGTTTATCGGCGCTTCCAACCAGCTGGGCGAGTTCGAGTCCGGTGTCACCGCCGCGCTGTTCGGGCCGGTGGGCGCGGTGATCCTCGGGGGTGTCGGCACGCTGCTGGTGGTGGCGGTGTGGATGCGCCTGTTCCCCGCGCTGGCGGCGCGCGACAAGCTGCATGAACATCCGGCGTGAATCCGGCCCGGCGATGGCCGGAGCGTACCCGTTTCTGCGTGCCCGGCGGCGGCGCTGGCGGCGGTATAGTGATGCCTCGCGCGCCAACTTTCGTCGCTGAAAGTCGTGCTGCCGGTTCCTATTTCTGTCCGCGTTCCTGTTCCACCACGCATTGCATCCCATGACCTTGCCGACCGACCCGCTCCGGCGCCACGCCGTGTTTGCCGCGCTCAGCGGCTCGCGTGCTTCGCTGGAGCGTGCCACGGCGCTGGGCGATGGCCTGGGCGTGGCGCTGTGGCGCAACCGGAACGACAGCACCGGCTATGCCAGGCCGGGCCACCACACCATGTCGGTCTACCTGCAGGGCGGCCACGCCACCTACCGGCGCGACCAGCCCGGCAACAAGGGCGCCCCGGGCCGGCTGTGCCTGTTGCCGGCCGACCATGAGTCGCGCTGGCATGTCGGCGGCCCGCAGCGCTTCCTCCATCTGTACTTCCGCCCCGAAACCCTGGCCTGGCACTGCGTGCGCCTGCTTGACCGCGAGCCACGCGCGCTCGCCTTGCGCGACCTGACCTTTGCCGACGATCCGCGCCTGCATGGGCTGAGCCAGCGGCTTGCCGCGCTCGACTGGCAGCTGCCCGAAGCCCGCATGGCCGGCAATGCGCTGGCGCACGAGGCGCTCAGCCACCTGGTGCTGACCCATGCCGCCCGTGCCGCCGAGGCCGACTGGCGCGGTGGCCTGTCGGCGCAGGCGCGGCGGACCGTGCGCGACTGGATCGAAAGCCATCCCGAAAGCAACCCGACGCTGGGCGAACTGGCGGCCCTGGCGGGCCTGTCGGAATTCCATTTCGCGCGCATGTTCCGGGTGTCGTTCGGCATGCCGCCGCATGCGTGGGTGCTGCACACCCGCCTGGAGCGGGCCCGGCACCTGCTGGCCGATCCGCGCCGCCCGCTGCATGAAGTCGCCGCCCGCGCCGGGTTTGCCTCGGCCAGCCACCTGAGCCGCCGTTTCCTGGCAGCGTTCGGCGTCACCCCCGGCGCCTGGCGCGCCGGCGCGTAGCCTCGCCTGCGATCGGCCGGTCGGGCGCCAGCCATTGCAGCGCAAGGCCTGGCGGCCACCCCTCCCGTATCCGGCCTCACGTCGCGGGAACCCCCTCCGGCTTCGTTTGTCCCCTCTATGTGTCGTGTTTCCGGCTTTGTCGGTGATCGTCTGACATCAAGCATTCAATATGCATTGATCTGTCAAATTCGGTCCTCCGCCCAGCCTCCCGGACCGTCCGTCCGATAGTGGCCGCGGCACGCAGAAACGGGTACGCATCACCACCCAAGGCCAGCACCGTCGACAACCCTGACAACAACCGCAAACGGAGCCGCTCCCATGGACTTGAACTTCATCGATGCCAACCAGCTGGAGGCGGGCTGGTCCTACCTGGTCCGGTTCGCCATCAACCAGGGCATGAACTGCCTGGCGGCCATCCTGATCCTGATCGTCGGCTGGTGGCTGTCCGGCCGCGTGGCCACCGCGGCGCGGCGCGCGCTCGGCCGCACCCATGTCGATGCCACCATGCGCCCGCTGCTGGCCAATGCGCTGCAATGGATGGTGCGCGTGCTGACCATCGTGCTGGTGCTGTCGCAGTTCGGCGTGCAGACCGCCAGCATCATCGCCATGCTGGGCGCCGCCGGCCTGGCGATCGGGCTGGCGCTGCAGGGCACGCTGCAGAATATTGCCGCCGGCATCATGCTGGTGCTGCTGCGCCCGTTCCGCGTCGGCCAGTACATCGACGCGCAGGGCGTGGCCGGCACCGTGCGCGAGACCGGGCTCTTCATGACCGAGCTGACCACCTTCGACGGCGTCTGCCTGCGCGTGCCCAACGGCAAGCTGTGGGGCAGCGCCATCACCAACTACAGCGAGAATGCCACGCGGCGCGCCGACATCGAGGCCACGGTGACCTTCGACAGCGACGTGCAGCGTAGCCTGGAAGCGCTGCGCGCGATGCTGGCACGCGAGCCGCGGCTGCTGGCCGAGCCCGCGCCCGAAACCATGGTGGTCAACTACACGCAGCAGGGCATTACGCTCAACGTGCGCTACTGGACCTCGAACGACGATTACTGGAACGTGCGCTTTGCCTTCTACGAGCGCATCAAGCAGGTGCTGGAACAAGCCGGCAGCAAGCTGGCGGTGCCGATCCAGGAACTGCACGTGCCGGGCGCGTCGTCGGTGCCCGGCGTGGTGAAGGTGGCCGACAGCGCGCCGTCGGCCGCGCCGCGGCCGCCTGGCACGCCGCCGCACCAGCCGACGCGCCAGCCGGCGCGGCAACCAGGCTAGGCGGGCGCGTCCGACGCCTCCCCCTCATCCGAAAACAGCGTGCAGGCACCGCTTTCGGCGGTGCTGACCTGGCAGCGAAAGGTCGCGAACAGGTCGCGGCCGACGCCGTGGCGATTGGCGCTGAGGTCCGGGCGCGACGGCGTGCGCGCCTGCCATTCGTCCTCGGGCACCAGCACGTCGAGCGTGCCCGCGGGCGCGTCCACGCGCAGCATGTCGCCGCTGCGCACGCGTGCGATCGCGCCGCCGCGCAGCGCTTCGGGGCAGACGTGGATGGCGGCCGGGACCTTGCCCGATGCCCCCGACATGCGTCCGTCGGTCACCAGCGCCACATGGAAGCCGCGGTCCTGCAGCACCGTCAGCGTGGGCGTGAGCTTGTGCAGCTCCGGCATGCCGCACGACGCCGGACCCTGCCATGGCAGCACCGCTACGAAGTCGCGCTCCAGCTCGCCGCGCTTGAAGGCGTGCAGCACCTCGTCCTGATGCTCGAACACGATCGCCGGCGCCTCCACCACCTGGTGCTCCGGTTTCACCGCGGAGGTCTTGATCACCGCGCGGCCGAGCCTGCCGTCGAGCAGCTTGATGCCGCCGTCCGGGGCAAAGGGCGCATCGGCGCCGCGCACGACGCTGTCGTCGAGTGGTGCGGCCGGGCCGTCGATCCACGTCAGCTTGCCGTCGCGCAGCACCGGCTCGCGCGTGTAGTCCTGCAGGCCGCGGCCGACGATGGTGGTGACGTCGTCGTGCAGCAGCCCCAGCGCCAGCAGTCCGCGGATCACCACCGGCAGTCCGCCGGCGGCCTGGAACTGGTTCACGTCGGCCTTGCCGTTCGGGTACACGCGCGCCAGCAGCGGCACCACCGCCGAGAGGTCATCGAAATCGTCCCAGCTCAGCACGATGCCGGCCACGCGCGCCATCGCGATCAGATGCAGCGTATGGTTGGTGGAGCCGCCGGTGGCCAGCAGCCCGACGATGCCGTTGACGAAGGCGCGCTCGTCCAGCACCTCCGCCACCGGCGTGTAGCGTTCGCCGCCGTGCACCAGCTTCAGCGCCTGGCGCGCGGCCTCGCGCGTGAGCGCTTCGCGCAGCGGCGTATTGGGATTGACGAAGGCCGTGCCCGGCAGGTGCAGGCCCATCATTTCCATCAGCATCTGGTTGGAATTGGCGGTGCCGTAGAAGGTGCAGGTGCCGGGCCCGTGATAGGAACGGGTTTCGGCCTCGAGCAGCTCCTTGCGGCCGATCTTGCCTTCGGCGTAGAGCTGGCGCGTGTGCGCCTTCTCGTCGTTGCTGATGCCGGTGGTCATCGGCCCGCCGGGTACGAACACCGCGGGCAGATGGCCGAAGGACAGCGCCCCCATCACCAGGCCGGGCACGATCTTGTCGCACACGCCCAGGTACAGCGCGCCATCGAACATCTGGTGCGACAGCGCCACCGCCGTGGCCAGCGCGATCACGTCGCGCGAGAACAGCGACAGGTCCATGCCGTCCTGGCCCTGCGTGACGCCGTCGCACATCGCCGGCGTGCCGCCGGCAAACTGCGCGGTGCCGCCGGCCTCGAGCGCGGCTTCCTTGAGCCATTGCGGGAACGCCGCCAGCGGCTGGTGCGCCGACAGCATGTCGTTGTAGGCCGAGACGATCGCCAGGTTGGGCCGCTCGTCGGCCTTCAGCCGGATCTTGGCGGCGTCCGGCATGGCGGCCACCGCGTGCGCGAGGTTGGTACAGGAAAGCTGCGCGCGTTCGACCTTGTGCCCGGCCATGGCGCGGGTGCGGTCAAGATACGCCTGGCGCGAGGCGGTGCTGCGGGAGACGATGCGGGCGGTGACCCGCTCGAGCACTGGATGACGTGGCATGGGGTTCTCCTGCGGGGGAGCTTTCAGCCTAGCGCACTTTGCCGGCACCTGCACGCCGCAGGCTGGCCCGTGGTCAACGCGGACCACGCAGAAATGGGTACGCTTGCCTCGCCAAGCCGTAGCGACTCACGTAAACTGGCCGCAACACGGCCGGCCATCGCGCGCCGGCCGCGACAACTCGAATCCTCAAGGAGCGCAGGGTGAGCATGCCTGATTTCGACATGGTGCTGTTCGGCGGCACCGGCGACCTGGCGCGGCGCAAGCTGCTGCCGTCCCTGTTCGACGCGCACCACGCGGGGCTGCTGCATCCGGCCGCACGCATCCTCGCCACCGGCAGCCAGCCGATGTCGAGCGCGGACTACATCGCCTCGCTGGAACAGACCGTGCGGCCCGCGCTGGCGCATGCGCCGCCCGAGTCATGGGACAGGTTCTGCGCACGCATCGTCTACGTGCAGGCCGATGCACGCGTGCCGGCGCATTTCGATGCGCTGGCCGGGCAACTGCTGTCGCGCAAGCCGGAGGTGGTGGTGTGCTATCTCGCCACCGCGCCGCACCTGTTCGTGTCGATCTGCGAGCAGCTCGCACGCACCGGCCTGAACACGCGCCACGCGCCCAACGTCCGCATCGTGCTGGAAAAGCCGCTGGGCCATGACCTCGAATCGAACGAGGCGATCAACTCGGCGGTGGCGAAGTTCTTTGCCGAAGAGCAGATCTACCGCATCGACCATTACCTCGGCAAGGAGTCGGTACAGAACCTGATGGCGATCCGCTTCGGCAACGCGCTGTTCGAGCCGCTGTGGCGCCGCGAGTGGGTGCAGGACGTGCAGATCACCATCGCCGAAGAACTGGGCGTGGAAACGCGCGGCGACTTCTACGACCGCACCGGCGCGCTGCGCGACATGGTGCAGAACCACCTGCTGCAGCTGCTGTGCATGGTGGCGATGGAGCCCCCGGCCAGCCTCAGCGAAGACGCGATCCGCGACGAGAAGATCAAGATCCTGAAGGCGCTCAGGCCGATCACGCCGCAGGACGTGGCCGAGAAGACCGTGCGCGGCCAGTACCGCGCCGGCGCGATCGGCGGCAAGCCGGTGCCGGGCTACCTCGAGGAAGAAGGCATCGCGGCGGACAGCCGTACCGAGACCTTCGTCGCGATCAAGGCCGAGATCGCCAACTGGCGCTGGGAGGGGGTACCGTTCTACCTGCGCACCGGCAAGCGCATGCAGTCGCGCGTGGCGGAGATCGTGATCCACTTCCGCGACGTGCCGCACGCGATCTTCCCGCGGCCGCTGACGCAGTCGCCGCAGAACCGGCTGGTGATCCAGCTGCAGCCCGAGGAAAGCATCCGTTTGTACTGCCTGGTCAAGCAGCCCGGCGATACGCTCGAACTCACGCCCACCTCGCTCGACCTGGACTTCGCCAACTCGTTCAAGGTGCGCCGCGCCGGCGCCTATGAACGGCTGCTGCTGGACGTGATCCGCGGCCGGCTGGGCTTGTTCGTGCGCCGCGACGAGCAGGTGCAGGCGTGGCGCTGGGTCGAGCCGATCATCGATACCTGGGAAGCCAGCACGGTCCCGCCCAAGCCCTATACCGCCGGCACCTGGGGGCCGGCGGCGTCGTCGGCGCTGATGTCGCGCGACGGCGGCCTGTGGCACGAAGAGGCCTGAGCCATCGGCTCGCACCACTGCAAAGGAAGCCGCCATGCGTATGTTTGAACATCCCACGCCGATGGACCAGGCCGAGGCCCTGGCAATCTCGATCGGCAATGCGCTGGAGCTTGCCGTGCGCGTCAAGGGCTGGGCGGTGCTGGCGGTCTCGGGCGGGCGCTCGCCGGTGGCGATGTTCGAGCGGCTGCGCCACCGGCACGTGCGCTGGGACGCGGTGACCATCACGCTGGTAGACGAGCGCGTGGTGCCGCCCGACCACGCCGACAGCAACGCCGCACTGGTGCGCGCGCACCTGTTGCGCGAGGCCGCCGCCAGCGCCGCCTTCGTGCCGCTGATCGCCGATGCGCAGGACACCACAGCGCCAGCGCAGGCGTTGGCGCGCGCCAACGCCGCGTTCCGCCAGCCCGACGTGGTGGTGCTGGGCATGGGCGAGGACGGCCATACCGCCTCGCTGTTCCCCGATGCGCCCGAACTGCAGGACGCGCTGAGCGAGCCGCAGCCGGGCTATGTCATCACCCATCCGTCGGTGGCGCCGCATGCCCGCATCACACTGAACCTGGCCGCGTTGCTGGCCGCCGAGCGCGTGTTCCTGTCCGTGTCCGGCGCGGCCAAGGCCGCGGTGCTGGAGCGCGCACTGCAGGGTCCCACGCCGTCATTGCCGGTGAGCCTGGTGCTGTCGCGGCACCGGCACGGGTTTGATGTGTTCAAGACCTGACCGCCACTTGCCCCACCTTCGCGCGAGGAACGAGATCCGCTGCCATGTCCACTACCGCATCCTTCTCCGCTGACTTCCCCCGCCTGCTCGGCGACGTAGGCGGCACCAACGTGCGCTTTGCGCTGGAGACCGCGCCCATGCGGATCGGGCCGGTAACGGCGCTGAAGGTGGTGGATTTCCCGTCGCTGGAGGCCGCGCTGCGCCAGTACCTCGACGGCCTGGCCGCGTCGGGCCAGCCCACGCCGCGCCACGCGGCGATCGGCCTGGCCAATCCGGTGACCGGCGACCAGGTCCGGCTGACCAACCACAACTGGACCTTCTCCATCGACGGCATGCGGCGCGCGCTGGGGCTGCAGACACTGGTGGCCATCAACGACTTCACCGCGCTGGCGCTGGCGCTGCCGCACCTGCCCGCCGACGGCCTGGTGCAGGTGCGCGCCGGCACTGCGGTGCGCACGGCGCCGCTGGCGCTGGTCGGGCCCGGCACCGGGCTGGGCGTATCGGGACTGGTGCCGGCGCCGGGCGGGCAGGCCGTGGCGTTGGCCGGCGAAGGCGGCCATATCGAGCTGATGCCCGACACCGACGACGAATGGATCGCCTGGCGCGCGGCCCATCGCAACGTCGGCCGGGTCTCGGCCGAGCGGCTTTTGAGCGGCAGCGGCCTGTCGCATATCCATGCCGCGCTGGCCGCAGAAACGGGTACGCTTTTGCTTGCGCCGCTGCAGCCGGCGCAGGTCACCGCCGGCGCCTTCGAGCGCAACGACCCGCTGTGCCAGCGCGCCATGGCGGTGTTTTTCGGGCTGCTGGGCTCGGTCGCCGCCGATATCGCGCTGGTCATCGGCGCGCGTGGCGGGGTCTATCTGGGCGGCGGCATCCTGCCGCGCTTCGTGCCGGCGCTGCAGGCCTCGGTGTTCGCCGAGCGCTTTGTCGCCAAGGGCCGCATGCGCGGCTGGCTCGAGGCAGTGCCGGTCCATGTCATCACCGCCAGCCATCCGGCGTTGGCCGGGCTGGCGCAAGCGCTGGCCGAGCGCCTCGGCGGCGCGGGCGGGAACGCTTAGCCATGCGCGTGCTGCTGGTCGAAGACGACGCCATGATCGGCGAGAGCGTCAAGCTCGCGCTGCGCCAGGAAGGCTTTGCCGTCGATTGGGTGCGCGACGGCGACGCCGGCCTGGCCGCGGCCAGCACCGTGCAGGACGACCAGGCCTGCTACGACCTGATCCTGCTCGACCTGGGGCTGCCGCGCCGCCCCGGCCTGGAGGTGCTGCGCGCATTGCGCGCGCGCGGCGTGCCCACGCCGGTGCTGATCCTGACCGCGCGCGACGCGGTCGCCGACCGTGTCGCCGGCCTCAATGCCGGCGCCGACGATTACCTGGTCAAGCCCTTCGACCTGCAGGAGCTGGCCGCGCGCATGCACGCGCTGGCACGCCGCGCCGCCGGGCGCGCCGAACCGCTGGTCACCTACGGCGACATCGTGCTCAATCCCGCCACGCGCGAAGCCACCTGCCGCGGCGAGCCGGTGCGGCTGTCGGCGCGCGAGTTCGCGCTGCTGTCCGCGCTGATGGCGCGCCCCGGCAAGGTGTGGTCGGTGCCGCAGCTGCAGGAGCGGCTCTATGGCTGGGACGACGAAGTCGGCAGCAATACCGTCGAGGTCTACATCCATGCGCTGCGCAAGAAGTTCGGCGCAGCGCTGATCCGCAATATCCGCGGCGTTGGCTACGTGGTACCGCGCCTTGACAGCGAAGCGGCGGCGGATGGCGACGGGGAGGGCGGCTGATGCGCTCGATCCAGCGAACGCTGCTGGGATGGCTGGCCGCCGGCCTGGTGGCCGGCATCGCCATCGCCACCGCGCTGATCTACGGGCAGGCGCGGCAGGAGGCCAATGCGCTGTTTGACTACCAGATGAAGCAGATGGCCGCGGCGCTGCCGAGCCAGTTCGCCAACCCGGTGGCGCCGCCCTTCCTCGGCGCGCCCGGCGACCTCGCGCATGCCGACGAGGACGTGGTGATCCATATCTGGGACGGCTCCGGGCGCAGCCTTTACTTGTCGCATTCGCACCCGGCGCTGCCCGCGCGCGCCGAGCTGGGTTTCTCCAACGTGACCACGCAGCAGGGCGAATGGCGCCTGTACAGCATGCAGCTCGGGCCCGCCGTGGTGCAGATCGCGCAGCCGATGAGCGCGCGCCGCACGCTGGCCGCGCGCATGGCGCTGCGCACCGTGGCACCGCTGCTGCTGTTGCTGCCGCTGCTGGGCTGGCTGGTGTGGATGGCGGTGGGCCGCGGCCTGCGGCCGCTGCGCGAGATCGCCACCGAGGTGCGCGCGCGCGACGCCAACACGCTGGCGCCGCTGGCGGTGCGTCCGATGCCCGACGAGATCGCGCCGCTGAGCGCGGCACTGAACCAGCTGCTGGAGCGGCTCTCGCATGCCATCGACACCCAGCGCGCCTTCGTCGCCGATGCCGCGCACGCGCTGCGCACGCCGCTGACGGCACTGCAGCTGCAGGCACAGCTGGTCGAGCGCGCCGACGACGGCGCCGCGCGCGACGAAGCCATCGGCAAGCTGCGCCAGGGACTGGAGCGGCTGACCCACCTGGTCACCCAGCTGCTGACGCTGGCGCGGCAGGAACCGGGCGCGGCCGTGCCCCCGCACGAACCGGTGGAGCTGCATCAGCTGGCCGCAAGCGTGGTCGCCGACATGGCGCAGGCCGCCCTCGATCGCGACATCGACCTGGGACTGGACGGCAGCGCCGACGCCGCCCCCGCCGTGGTACGCGGCGATGCCGATGCGTTGCGCATCCTGCTGACCAACCTGCTGGACAACGCGCTGGCATACATCCCCGCCGGCGCACGCGTCGACGTGGCGGTGCGGCGCAGCGCCGACGGGCGCAGCGTGGAACTGGTGGTCAGCGACAACGGACCGGGCATCCCCGCCGAAGAGCGCGCGCGCGTGTTCGACCGCTTCTATCGCGTGGCCGATGCCCCGACCGGCGGCAGCGGGCTGGGGCTCGCCATCGTCGCCGAGATCGCGCAGTCGCATGGCGCCAGGGTGGTGCTGGAAGATGCGGGGCCGGGGTTGCGGGTCAGGGTGGTGTTTCCGGTTTAGCCCGGGTCTGCAAACATTGCGGCCTGCTCGTTCCGCAACTGACCGAAACAGGAACGCAAATCCAGTTTTTCTTGTGCCTTGCGCAAGTCCGGCGCGGCCATGAAGGAAAGCAGCCGCTCGAATTGCTCCACCCCGCGCACGGTGAGGAAGGACTTGGTCGTATTGATAAAAACGACGGAAACCTTTCTGCGCAGCAGCAACGCCATGACGTTGCGGAGCGTACCCGTGCTGCGAGCGTCCCAGATCATCAGGCCGAATTCTGCTGCCTTCGCCATCTCGACATCCTTCGCGGTGAAATAGGCGCGCGAGCCGGGCACTGCATGCGTGGCGTCGACACAAACCACTGCCCAGCCGCCGATGTTGTTGCGAGGCTTGGGCCCGCTGCAGTAGACGATGGCCTGCGCCATACCTTTGCCGCTCAGATATGCCTGGACGGAACTGTCGGCGCCGTTCGCGTCGCCCACGATCACGGTGTGGTCGCCCTCGACAATGCTATCGATGCGTGCTTTGACCCTGGGGTCGAGTTGCCCGATGCTGATCGAACCCGCAACAAAGATCTTGCTCATCCATCGCACCTCACCACGTTATGGTCACGACGTAGATGCCAGCAACCTTCGCGTAACCCCTCAGAACACGGCACGCTTCTTCCAACGATGCGCCCGTGTCGTACCGGTCGTCGATCAGCAACACGTTGCGGCGCGCGAATCCAGGCAACTTGTCATGCAGCGTGATCTGCCCTGCCAATGCCGCCGCGCGGGACGCTTTCGTTCCCATGTCCTTCAGGACTTGTCCTGTCAGTGCCTTGGACAAGATGCGGGAATGGACTGGCCGGCACACGATTCTACCAAGGGCAGCCGCGACCTCCAGCACAGGCTGCCGGGCGCGAAGCCGGGAGGCCGGCATCGTCACAATGCAGCCGACGTCGGCAAAGCGGGGGCAAATGCTCTCGGTGATTTGCATGGCAATGGGTTGCGCCTGGCTCCAGTCCTGTCGGTACTTCAACTGATAGAGTGCCTCGCCGGCCGGGGAGCGCTTCGTCTCGAACACCGCACGGCCCCATGCATCTTCGCCCAGATAGATGCTGCTGCGGGTGTGCTTGTCCAGAGCAAAGCCAAGATCCCAGTTTCCGTGGAGCTCCCGCACCTGCACGTCCATCTTGTTCCCCGGTTCATCGCGCCCAGGCCATGTTCCGGGGACGGAAGGTTCAGACCCAGGGCCAGAATCTGAAAACGGGAACGAAACACGCCGGAATCCGAATCGCTTGCTGATGCGTTTCTCAGATGCCGCGACACCGGACTTGCCAAAGGCGACTGCCCATCCATCGTTACGCAGAAACGGGTACGCTTTGCACCTCGCAAGCCGAGGAAGCAACGCGATTGGGTGCGCCTGTTCCGCAGGAAAGCCCACCCTTATCCCGGGTCCGAAGGCGCCGCGGCATGACTTTGCCAGCCCCGCCGCAGCACGCAGAAACGGGTACGCTTTCGCGGCGCGCGCCATTTAGCGCCATGCCGGCGCGACGCCATTGCGTATCATGCGTGTTGTTCCCTCACTGGTGAAACGACAGCATGCGCGCGATCGGCAACTTCCTCTGGTTCATCCTTGGCGGCGTGGTAATGGGCCTGGCCTGGTGGCTGGCAGGGCTGCTGGCCTTTGTCTCGATCATCGGCATTCCCTGGGGCAAGGCCTGCTTCGTGATCGGCAGCTTCACCTTCTTTCCGTTCGGCAAGCAGGCCATCAGCCGGCGCGAGCTGACCGGGCGCGACGATGTCGGCACCGGTGCGCTGGGGCTGGTCGGCAATGTGCTGTGGTTTGTCTTTGCCGGCGTGTGGCTAGCCATCGGCCACGTCATGGCGGCGGTGGCCAATTTCGTCACCATCATCGGCATCCCGTTCGCGATCCAGCATCTGAAGCTGGCCGGCATTGCGCTGGCGCCGATCGGCCAGACCGTGGTCAGCAACGAGATGGCCGACGCCGCGCGCCGCGATGGCGCGCGCGCGCAGGTGGACCACCTGCGCCGCTGAGCGCTCAGGCTTCCGCGTCGTCGTCGCCTTCCTCGTCCTGCCGGCCGGCGTGGGCAACCAGCCGGTCGAGCAGGTCGCCCAGCTGCGCCTGTTCGGCTTCGCTCAGGCAGCCGAAGATCTCTTCATTGCGCCGGGCGATCATGGCGATCGCCTGCCGGTACAGCGGCTTGCCCTGCGCGGTCAGCGACAGCACCACGCCGCGGCCGTCGGCCGCGCTGGCTTCCTTGCTGACCAGCCCGCGCGCCACCAGCGCCTGCGCCGAGCGGCTGGCCTGGCCCTTGGTCAGGTTGGCGCGCTGCGCCAGCGCATTGACCGACAGCGGCGCGAAGGCGCCGATCGCCGCCAGGCAGCGGCCTTCGCTGAGCAGCAGCCCGCATTGCTCCAGGTAGGCGGCGGCACTGTCCTTGTCGCTGAGCTTGTTGACCTGGTGAAGGCGATAGGTCAGGAACTGTTCGAGGCGTGGCAATGGCTTCATGGCGTTTCCGTTTCGGGCGTCGGCATTGTAGAGCCGCCGGGGCGCTCTTGCCGGCTGCGCGCCTCGGCCTCGTCGATCAGCGCCAGCACCGGCGCCAGCGCTTGCTGCCGGCTCATCAGGCCCAGGCACACCATCGCCAGCAGCAGCGGCGCGCGGGCCTCGCCGGTGCGGCCCATGGCTTCGCACAGTCGGGTATAGGCCTGGTCGAGGTCTTCAGCTTGCATGGCGGACTCCGGTTTGCAGCAGGGGGGCGAGGGTGGCGCGCACGGCGTCCCATGACGGTTCGCGCCAGCGCGCCAGCACATAGCCATCGGGACGGATCAGGTAGAGCGTGCCGGGCTTTGCACCATAGCGCGCGTGGGCCTGGCCGTCGATGTCGGCCAGCGCGGTGGCGCCTGCCGGGGCGCCCGAGACCACCTCGTACGCATGCAGGGCCTGCGCATGCGCCTGCGCGAGCGCGGCCAGCGGCTCGGGCAGCGCAGAGGGGCCGGCGCCATCCCGGAACCAGAGCAGGGTCAAGCGCTGCCCGAAGCATTGCGTGAGATGCCGGATGCCGTCCGGGCCGTCCACGCGCATCTCCGGCGCCGGCACGCCCGGGGCCGCGCCCGGGCAATCGGCGCCGAAGTCGCTGGGACCGTTCAGCGCCGAATCGGCATAGGCAACCGGTGCCGACTGCCGCGGATTGATCAGCGAACGCACCGCCGGCTCGGCCGGCGCCAGCCGCAGCGTGGCCTCGCGCATCAGCTTGAAGGCGAAGTCGGGCGGCGCCATGAACTCGGTGCTCTTGGCGCCGTAGGCAAGGTTCTGGCGCGTTGCGTGCACGCGTTCGGCGGAATAGGTATCGAGCAGGCTGTCGCCGGCCTGGCCGCGCAGCACCCAGGCCAGCTTCCACGCCAGGTTGCCGGCATCGTCCAGCCCCGAATTGAGCCCGCGCACGCCGAAGATCGGCACCAGGTGCGCGGCGTCGCCGGCGAACAGGACGCGGCCGTGGCGGTAATCCTGCAGGGTCAGGCACTTGGCGTTGTACATCGAGATCCACAGCGGCCGCCACGGCTCGGTCTCGCCGATCATGTCCAGATGGCTCTGCACGCGCGGCAGCACGTTCTCGGGCTTGACCGCCTCGTCTGCGTCTTCGTCGTCGCGGATCTGGTAGTCGATGCGCCAGACGTCGTCGGGCTGGCGGTGCATCAGCAGGGTCGATCCGGGATTGGAGGGCGGGTCGAACCAGGCTAGCCGCTCCACCTCGCGCCGGGTCTTCTGCACGATATCGACGATCACGTAGCGGCCTTCGTACTGCGTGCCTTCCATGCGCAGGCCCAGTTGCTCGCGCACCGTGCTGCGTCCGCCGTCGCACGCCACCAGCCATTGCGCATCGACCTGCACCGCGCCGTCGCCGGTCTCGATCTCGGCCACCACGCCGCCGGCGTGCTGGCGCAGTGTCCGCAGCCGCGCGCCGAAGCGCACCTCGGCAGGCACCGCGCCGCGCAGCGCGGCATCGTGGGCGAAGGCCTCCAGGTAGTACTGCTGGATATTGACCATCGGCGCAAAACGCTCGCCCGGCTCGCTCGGCATGCGGAAGTGCAGCACCTGGGTATCGCGATAGTAGCTGCGCCCGCCGACCCAGGGCAGGCCGGTTTCGACGGTGGCCCGGTCGGCGCCCGCCCAGCCGAGGATCTCCAGCGAGCGCCGTGCCATGCAGATCGCGCGGCTGCCGGCGCAGTAGCCGTGGTCGGCTTCCACCACCAGCGCGGCAATGCCCTGGCGCGCCAGCAGCGCGGCCAGGGTCAGGCCGACCGGGCCGCCGCCGGCGATCAGCACCGGTACGTGCGTCGGCCAGGGACGGGATGAATCAGGCGGTGGTGCGGGCGGCACCGGCAGGTGAGGTGCGTCGAGGTCTGTCATGACGGTCTATGGGCTGAGGCATGTGGTTGTGGGCGCAACTATATCGGCAATGTAGTTGCGCACGAAACTAGTGTAAACCCCTCCGGCCAACGCCGGCACTGCGGCAGCGCAAACCCGCCGCAGCCGCGGCGGCCCGGCCCTTCGCCTATGCTTCGCAGCAGGCACACTGTTCTGCTGAAGGCGCCGCGCCATGCCCGTCCTGCCCTCCGATGCCGCGCCGCGCGCGGCCTGGCTGCCATCGCCGGGCAGCTGGCAATACCACCTGATGCTGGGCGCGGCCGGCATGCTGGTGCTGGGGCCGCTGGGTGGCGTCGCCGCGGCGTACATGAATTTCTCGCTGGGCTTCTTTGTCGGCGGGCAGGTGCTGGCGGGCATCCTCGGCTCGGTGGTGACGGCCGGCTATGGCGCGTCCGGCCGCCATGGCGCCAACTACATCCAGACCGCGGCGGCGTCGGTGGCGGGCATGGGCGGCATGGCCGTGGTCTTGCAGGCGATGGCGTGGCTGGGCATGGCGCAGCCGCCACTGTGGCAACTGGTGCTGTACCTGCTGTGCATCGGCATGTTCGGGGTGGGCGTGGGCATGCTGTACACGCCGCTGCTGGTGGACCGCATGCAGCTGACCTTTCCCTCGGGGCTGGCAGTGGCCAACATCCTGCGCGCGCTGACCGATCCGGCGCTGCTGCGGCGCTCGGTGGCGCGGCTCGGCGGCGGCATGGCGCTGGGCCTGGCCAGCGGGCTGGGGGCCGGGCGCGTGCCGGGGCTGGCCGCGCTGGACCTGTCCGCGGCCACCTTCGGCGCGGGCATGATCGTCGGCGCGCGCGTGGGCGTGGCGGCGCTGGTGGGCGGGCTGGCCGGCTGGGCCATGACGCCGTGGTTCGTCGACGCCGGCTGGCTCGCGCCGGGCGAGCCCTACCGCAAGGCCACGTTCCTGGTGGCACTGGGCATGATCATGGGCGCGGCCGTAGTCGACCTGGCGCAGTTGCTGGTGCAGGCCTGGCGGCGCTGGCGGACCGGGCGCCCGCCACAACAGACCGCGCCGCGGCGCGGGCCGGGCATGGGCTGGGTGGCGGCCTGGGCGCTGCTGTGGGGCGCGGCCACGGTGGCGGCGGGGATGGCGTGGTTCGGGCAGCCGCTGGCATTCCAGTTGATCGCGGTGCTGCTGGCGCTGGTGTTCGCGCTGGTCAACGGCATCTCGGTCGGCATGGTCGACCAGAACCCGATTTCGTCGGCGTTCGTGCTGTCGGTGATCCTGATGGCTGCTGCCGGCCTGCGTGCGCCGCAGGTCGGCCTGATCGCCGCCACCGTGCTGCTGGTGGCCACCGCCGAAGCCAGCGACATGCAGCAGGACCGCTCCACCGGCTGGCGCCTGGGCAGCGACCGCATGGTGCAGTTCGGCTACCAGGTGGCGGGGATCGTGGTCGGCGCACTGGTCGCGGTGGCGATGGCGCGGCTGTTCCTGCAGGCGTACCCGGTGCTGGCGCTGGACCAGACCAGCCTGCCGGCCGACCAGCAGCCGGCGCGCTGGACGTCGGCCATGACCTACAAGATCGTGGGCGTGCTCCACGGCCTGTCGCAGGACCGTGCCGGCCAGTACCTGGCGGTGGCGGCGGGGCTGGGGCTCGGGCTGGCCACGGCGCTGTTGCGCCGTGCCATCCTGGGCCATCCTGCCTGGCAGCGCTTTGCGCAATCCAGCCGCGGCGGCCAGGCGGCGGATTTCGTGCTCGATGCGGTGATCCTGCCTTCGCCCTATGCGTCGTCGTTCGGCGGCTTCGTCAACCTGGCGGCGGCGGCATGGATGGCCGCGGGCGGCGTGCTGGCCAGCGTCGGGGCGGCGCTCGGTGCCTACGGGGCTCGCCGGCAAGGCCTGCCGCCGGACATGAACACCGCGTCGCTGCTGGGCGGGGGGCTGATTGCGGGCGACGCGTTGGCGGCGCTGGCCATCGGCAGCGCCGGCTTGCTGGCCGTCACCTGAAGGGTGGGGCGGCGGATTGTCAAATTTTTCTGACGCTTCTGTCCAAGATCCAATGGATTGTCAAATCGCGCCACCGGCGTACCATAGGCGGCCAGACTGACGTACTGGCTTGACCCGGAGAATCACCATGGCCCTAGACCAAGAATCCTTTGCCCTGCTGCGCGCCTCGGTGCAGCGCTTCATCGACGAACGCCTGAAGCCCGCCGAAGACACGCTGGAGGAAACCGACGACGTGCCCGCCGACATCGTCGCCGACATGAAGGAGATGGGGCTGTTCGGCATCTCCATCCCCGAGAGCTACGGCGGCATCGGCCTGTCGATGGCGCAGGAATGCGATGTGGTCTACGACCTCGGCCATACCGCGTTTGCCTTCCGCTCGGTGTTCGGCACCAACGTCGGCATCGGTTCGCAGGGCATCCTGATGGACGGCACCGAGGAACAGAAGCAGCAGTACCTGCCGCGCATCGCCAGCGGCGAGATGATCATCTCGTTCGCGCTGACCGAGCCCAACGCCGGCTCCGATGCGGCCTCGCTGCAGACCAGGGCGGAACTGGACGGCGACCACTACGTCATCAACGGCACCAAGCGCTTCATCACCAACGCGCCGCGCGCGGGCGCCTTCACGCTGATGGCGCGCACCGGCGGCCCGGGCGCCGCGGGCATCTCGTCGTTCATCGTGCCGGCCGACACCCCGGGCATCTCGCTGGGCAAGCCCGACAAGAAGATGGGCCAGCGCGGCACCAAGACCTGCGACGTGGTGCTGGAGAACGTGCGCGTGCCGGCCGCCAATATCATCGGCGGCGTGCCGGGGGTGGGCTTCAAGACCGCCATGAAGGTGCTCGACCGCGGCCGCCTGCACCTGTCGGCGCTGGCCTGCGGCATGGCGCACCGGCTGATCACCGATGCCGTGGCATATGCCAAGGAACGCAAGCAGTTCGGCCGCCCGATCGGCGACTTCCAGCTGATCCAGGCGATGCTGGCCGACAGCCAGGCCGAGCTTTACGCGGGCCTGTCGATGGTGCGCGACTGCGCCCAGCGCTACGACGCCAAGCCCGCCGGCAAGAGCGATCCGGAAGTCAGCATGCTGGCTTCGTGCACCAAGATGTTCTGTACCGAGATGGTCGGCCGCGTCGCCGACCGCGCGGTGCAGATCCACGGCGGCGCCGGCTATATCGCCGAATACAAGGCCGAACGCTTCTACCGCGATGTGCGCCTGCTGCGCCTGTACGAAGGCACCACGCAGATCCAGCAGATGATCATCGCCAAGCACCTGCTGCGCGACTGACCCCCAACGGCCCGCGTGGCAGGAGTCGACATGGACACGATGCAGTTCCGCAGGCGCGACGCTGCGCCGCAGGCAGGACAGGATGACGGCGCGACGCACCGGCTGCGCGCGGTGGTGGCGACTTATCGCCCTACGCTGCAGGCGTACACGCTGGCGGTATCGCCGGCCGAGCTGATGGCGCTCTGCGCGCTGCCGGCACAGATGGCGGCCAGCGTTGGCGCCGCCCCGGACCCGCGCGCGCAGACGCACCTGGCGCGGCTGCGCGCCGAGGTGCAGGGCAGCGGCATCGCCTTGCCCGGCGCCATCGTGGTGGCGGTCAGCGGCGGCCGCATGCAGTGCGACTGCGACCACCTGTTCACGCTCACGCTGCAGCCGCGCCATGGCGACCGGCTGATCGTGATCGATGGCTACGAGCGCCTGCTGGCGCTGGCGCATGGCGAGCGCCGCCAGTGCAAGACGCTGGTGTCGGCGGTGCTGTGGCGCACCGCGCTGGAGGCCTCCGCGGCGGCACCGGCCAAGGATGCCGCCAACGACGTCATCGACGCGCCGGTGGCACAGTCATGCGCCGCGCGCTGGGCCAACGCGACGCGGGTCTGGCATTGATCCGCGTGACTGGCGTGACCGGTGTGACCGGCGCAATGTGACCGGCGCAACGTAACGGAAGCCGCCTGCAGGGCGGCTTCTTTACTTTCTGGTGAACGCAGGCGCGTTTACGCCGCTTATTGCGGCCACTTTATTGCGGCCACACGCCATCGACCTCGCGCAGCAGGTGGCCGGCGAGAATATAGTCCCCGAGCCGCGTGGCCTTGGCTTCGAGGTCGAGCAGTTCATGGTCCGCCAGCGTGCCGAGATCGAACTGGCAATAAAGATTGCGTTGACGGAATGTGGCCTTGGGTTTGGCCAGCCCTTCGATCAGGGCTTCGCGGGAACGGACGGCGATGCTTTCTTGTCCGCGATACTGCACCTTGATACCGCGCTTTTCTCCGAGCCTGCCGAGTTCGACGGCGTCCTGCCATCCGGTCTCGTAGTCCAGCTCAAGCGCCAGCACGCCTTCCGAGGCCAGAAGCCTGAGCGCTTCTGCCTTGCTGCCAGCTCGCACGATTGACATCCACACCTCTTATATCGACTTATACTGTACGAATATACAGTCAACCCGGGGTCGGGGCAAGGCCTGGCGCTGCGTTGCCCGCCCGCGGATGGCGCCACGCCCGGCGAGTATGGTTGCCGATCCATGTCAGGCGCATGTCAGAGGCGCGCAGGTGGCGTTTCGCCGGCTTCGTTGCCGCCGGCGGTCGAACCGGTCGCGGTGCTGGCGGGCGTGCCCGCTGCCTGGCCGGCTGCACCGCCCTGCGCCGCCGCGCCGGCGAAGTCGCCGGCATAGGCGCGCGACAGCATGCCCGGCTGCATATAGCGGCGGATGGCGGCATTGACGGCTTCCGGGGTAGCCTCCCGCAGGCGTTGTTCGAGTTCCGCGGTAAAGGCCATGGTGCGGCCCAGGTAGAGCTGGCTGGCCAGCGCGCCCGCCAGCGCGGCGTCGTTGCTGCGGCTGACCATGCCCTGCTGCAGCAGGCCGCTGACGGCCTCGGCCAGTTCCTGCGCGGTAATGCCGTCGCGCACCAGCCGCTCCAGTTCTTCGTTCACCGCGCGCTGCACGCGCGCCAGGCTCTGCGGCGCATACTGCGCGCGCACGCCGAAGCGGCCGGCCCGGTCGAGCGCGCCCACCTGCACCCAGCTGCTTGCGCCATAGCTCACACCGTCGCGCTGGCGCAACCGGTCCGCCAGCCGGCTGCGCAGGCTGGCGCCGCCCAGCACGCGGTTGGCAATCATCATCAGCGCATAGTCGGGCGCATCGTTGGTCAGGTCGATCGGGGCGGTGGCCAGGTACACGGCGTTGGCCTTGCCCGGCGTGGGCAGCGTGAACTCGGCGGGCGGGATCGGCACGAACGGCCGCTCGACGCGCGCATACGGCTGCGGCGCGGTCCAGTCGCCAAACAACGCTGCCGCCTGCGCTGCCGCGGCGGGGCCATCGAAGTCGCCGACCAGGCTCAGCTGCGCATGGCCGGTGCCGTAGAAGCGGGTGTGGAAATCGCGCACCTGCGCCAGCGTGGCCGCCCGCAGGTCGGCAACATTCTCGGCGATGGTGCGCGCATGGCGCGGGTCGCCCGCGGGGTAGGGGTCGCCGTGCCGGCCCAGCGCATTGGAGGCCAGCACGCCGGGTTCGCGCTGCACGCTTTCGAGCTCGGCGATGCTGGTCTGGCGCAGCGTTTCGAATTCGGCCTCGGGGAAGGTCGGCGCGCGCAGCAGGTCGCGCAACAGCGCCAGCAGCTCGGGCAGATGCGCGCGGCGCGTCTCGAAACTGACCGTCACCTGCTCGGAGCCGCCCGCGATGCCGACGCGCGCGCGCAGGGCCTCGATGCGGTCGGCGATCTGCTGGCGGTCCATGCCGGCGCTGCCGCGCCGGAGCATGGCGGCGGTGAGCGCGCCTACCGTGGTCAGGCCCTGCAGGCTCTGCGCGTCGCCCATGCGCAGCACCAGCACGCCGTGCACCACTTCACCGCGCGCGGGCTTGGGCAGCAACGCCAGCTGCATGCCGTTGGCGAGCGTCTGGCGGGTGGTATGGGCTTCGATATTGGCGGGGCTGGGATCGAATGCCGGCACCGCGGCCAACGCCGGCCGGCCCTGGTAGCCATTGACCATCGCCGCGATGTCGGGCACTGCCGGCACCTGCGTGCGCTGCGGCTGTTCGGCCGGCAGGAAGATGCCCAGGGTGCGGTTCGAGGCCTGGAAGTAGTTCAGCGCCACGCGCTGCACGTCGGCCAGCGTGGTGGTTTCGATGCGGTCGCGCGCCAGGAAGAACAGGCGCCAGTCGCCCTTGGCGATGGCCTCGGACAGCGCAATCCCCAGCGCGCCGGGATCGTTCATGTACTGCTCGTAGGCGTTGCGCATGCGCACGCGCGCGCGCTCCAGCTCGGCCTCGGTCACGGGCGCTTCGGCAAAGCCCTCGATCTGCGTGATCAGGCCCGCGCGCGCGGCGGCGAGCGACTGGTCTTTCGAGGCCTGCGCCATGAACAGCAGCGCGCCGGGATCCTTCATCGCATAGAAGGCGCTGCCGATCGACGCGGCCTGGCCGCGCTCCACCAGCGCCTTGTACAGCCGGCCGCCGGGGGTATCGCCCAGGATGATGGTCAGCAGCGACAGCGCGGTGGTGTCGGGATGCGCGCCGGGGCTGACATGGTATTGCGCGGCCACCAGGCGGGTGTCGCCCGGGCGCATCACCACCAGTTCGCGTGCGCCTTCCTGCGCGGGCTCGACCGTGGGCTCCGGCGGCAGCACGCGCTGCGGGCGCGGAATCGGCCCGAAATAGCGCGCGATGCGCGCCAGCGTGGCGGCGGGATCGAACTTGCCCGCCACCACCAGCACCGCGTTGTCGGGCTGGTAGTAGCGGCGGTAGAAGGCGCGCAGGTTGTCGATGCTGACGTTCTCCACGTCGCTGCGCGCGCCGATCGGGGCCTTGCCGTAGTTGTGCCAGCGATAGGCGGCGGCCATGGTCTGCTGCATCAGCATGCGCCCGGGGCTGTTCTCGCCCATCTCCATCTCGTTGCGCACCACCGTCATCTCGCTGTCGAGGTCGGCGCGCGCGATCACGCTGTTGACCATGCGGTCGGCCTCCATGCGCAGCGCCCAGTCCAGGTTGTCGTCGCTGGCGGTGAAGGTCTCGAAGTAGTTGGTGCGGTCCTGCGCGGTGGTGCCGTTCACGCTCATGCCGCGCCGTGCGAACTCGCTCGGGATGGTCTTGCCCGGCAGCGACGGCGTGCCCTTGAACAGCAGGTGCTCGAGCAGGTGCGCCATGCCGGTCTCGCCGTAATTCTCGTGGCGGCTGCCGACCAGGTAGGTGATGTTGACGGTGGTGGTGGCCTTGGCGGCGTCGGGGGCCAGCACGATGCGCAGGCCGTTGGGCAGGCGGTGTTCGGTAATCCCTTCGACCGACGCCACCTGCGTCGCCTGCACGGGCGCTGTCGAAGGCTGCGCCAGCGCCAGGGGGCAGGCCAGCGAGCCAAGCAGTGACAGGTGCAGGGCGGTGCGGCGCATGTAGTCTCCGGTGGCAAGGATGAGGGCAGGGCAACTGTGCCCCAAGCCATCCCGGCGCGCCAGAGGGAAATGTCCGAAACCAGCCGATGCGCTGCGGCATCTGGCGGTAGCATGCCGTCATGAACCTGGATCCCGATACCTGCTACAAGGCCGTGGCCTCGCACGACCGCCGCTTCGACGGACGCTTCTTCGTGGGCGTCTCGTCGACCGGCGTGTACTGCCGGCCCGTGTGCGCGGTACGCACCCCCAAGCGCGAGAACTGCTCGTTCTATGAAAGCGCCGCCGCGGCCGAGAAACACGGCTTCCGCCCGTGCCTGCGCTGCCGCCCGGAGCTGGCGCCTGGGCATGGCCTGGCCGATATTTCCGGCCGGCTGGCGCAGGCCGCCGCCACGCTGATCGACGAAGGCTTCATGGCCGACGGCAGCGTGGCCGCGCTGGCAGCGCGCATCGGCGTGACCGAGCGCCACCTGCGGCGGCTGTTCGACGCCCAGTTCGGCGTGTCGGTGCTGGAATACGCGCAGACCCAGCGCCTGCTGCTGGCCAAGCGGCTGCTGGCCGATACCGCGCTGCCGGTGACGGACGTGGCGCTGGCGGCGGGCTTCGGCAGCGTGCGCCGCTTCAACGATGTGCTGAAGACCCGCTACGGCCTGACGCCGCTGGCGTTGCGCCGGCGTGCCGCCGACGGCGTGGCCGACCGGCTGGTGTTCGAGCTCGGCTACCGCCCGCCGTTCGCCTGGGAGGCGTGGCTGCGCTTCCTCGCCACGCGCGCGGTCGACGGCATCGAGGCCATCCGCGACGGCGCCTACCTGCGCACGCTACGGGTCGAAGCCGGCGGCAGCGCCCACCTTGGCTGGGTGCGCATCGAGCATGTGCCGCGCCGGCTGGTGCTGCGCGTGACGCTGTCGGCATCGCTCGCGCGCGTGATCCCGCAAGCGCTGGGCAAGGTGCGCCGGCTATGCGACCTGGGCTGCCGCCCCGACGTGGTCGACCGGCACCTGGGCGAACTGGCCGCGGCGATGCCTGGCGTGCGCCTGCCGGGCTGCGTCGATGGCTTCGAGATCGCGGTGCGCGCGGTGGTGGGGCAGGTGATTTCCGTGGTGCATGCGCGGCGCATCCTGGCCGCACTGGCGCAGCGCGCGGGGCAGGCGCTGGACGGCGCGCCGCCGGACGGCCTGCGCTACACGTTTCCGAGCGCAGCGGCGCTGGTCGCGCTGCCGGAGGCTGCGCTGCGCGAGGCCGGGGTGTCGCCGGGCAAGCTGCGCACGCTGCAGGCCCTGTCCCGCCGCGTGGCCGACGGCGCGCTGGTGCTCGACCCGCATGCGGCGCCGGAGCAGGCGGTAGCGGCATTGCGCGAGATCGACGGCATCGGCGACTGGACCGCGCAGTATGTCGCCATGCGCGCGCTGGGCTGGCCCGATGCCTTCCCCGGCACCGACTATGCGCTGCGCAAGGCGCTGGGCGTCAGCACCGTGCGCGCGATGCAGGAACGCACCGCGCACTGGGCGCCGTGGCGCGCCTACGCCGCGATCCACCTGTGGCATCGCTACGAAGCGATGAAGGACGCGCCGCCGGCTGCGGCGCAACCGGAGACCATCCCATGACCAGCTATCGCCATATCGACAGCCCGCTGGGCACCGTGCTGCTGCGCGCGCGCGACGGGCACCTGACCGGCCTCTTCTTCGCCGGCCAGAAGTACCATCCGGCCGGCATTGCCGACAGCCGCGACGTGCCGGCGGCCGACGCCGCGGTGCTGGACCGCGCCGCCGCCGAGCTGGCCGAGTATTTCGCCGGCCGCCGCGACACCTTTACCGTGCCGGTGCGTTTTGCCGGCAGCCCGTTCCAGCAGCGCGTGTGGCAGGCGCTGCTGGAGATCCCGTGCGGTGCCACGGCATCCTACGGCGAACTGGCGCGCACGCTGGGGCTGCCGCCCACGCATGCGCGCGCGGTGGGCGGCGCGGTCGGCCGCAACCCGCTGTCGGTGATCGTGCCGTGCCATCGCGTGCTCGGCAGCGCCGGCGCGCTGACCGGCTATGCCGGCGGCATCGAGCGCAAGCGTGCCCTGCTGCGGCGCGAGGGCATCGCCGCGACGATGGGCTGAGGCCGGCCGCGTAGCGATGGCACGCCTGTTCATCGCGGTGGAAGTACCGCCGGCACAGGCGGCAGGACTGCTGTCCACGCTGCCTGCCGCACCCGGCGTGCGCGCCGCGACGCCCGCGCAGGTCCACCTGACCCTGCACTTCCTCGGCGCAGACCTGGGTGAAGCCGCGCAGGCCGCCGACAAGCTCGGCGCCGCGCTCGCGGCATTGCGCACCCCCGCGTTCACGCTGCAGGCGTATGGCACCGGGCGCTTCCGCAGCGGTCCCGGCTCGGTGCTGTGGGCCGGACTGGCGCCCGGTCCGGGCCTGGACGCACTGCGCGCCTTGCACGCCGAGGTGGGGCAGGCACTGGCCGACGCGGCCGGCTTCCTGCCGGAGCGGCGGCGCTACCATCCTCACGTGACCCTGGCGCGCTGCAAGCCGGCCGTGCCCGAGAGCGCGCTGCGTGCCTGGCTGGATGCGCAGCGCACGCTGGCCAGTGCGCCGTGGCGCGTCGCACGGCTGGTGTTGTTCGAGAGCCAGCTGGGCCCGCAGGGCCCGCAACACCTGCTGCGCCAGGCCTGGCCGCTGGCCGCGCCGGGTCCTGCGAGCCCTACGCCAGGTTGCTGAAACCCAGCGCCACACCCAGTCCGCACAAGGCCGAGCCGATGGCGCGGTCCAGCAGCCGCTGCCGCCGCAGCATGGCGGCGCGCAGCGCCGGCGCGGTGAACACCCGGGCGACCACGCTGAACCATGCCAGGTGCGCCACCGACATGAACCCGCCATAGGCCCACTGCGCCGGTGCCGGCGTGTGGGCATTGACCACCTGGGTGTAGGTGCTGACGACGAACAGCGTGGTCTTCGGGTTCAACGCATTGGTCAGCAAGCCCATGCGCAACGCCGCCAGCGGAGCCAGCGCGCGGCCCCCGTGCAGGTCCACCGTCAGCGCGTCCCGCCTGCGCAGCGTCTGCAGGCCGATCCACACCAGGTAGACCGCACCCAGTGCCTTGACCACCGTCAGCACGCCCTGCGCGTGCGCCATCAGCAGCGACACCCCGAACATCGTATAGAGCACATGCACTTGCACGCCCAGGGCGATGCCGAGCGCACTGAGCAAGCCCGCGCGGCGGCCGTACAGGTAGCTGTTGCGGGTGACCATGGCGAAGTCCGGGCCGGGACTGATCACGGCCAGCACGGTCACGGTGGCGACCGCCAGGGATTCGGCGAGGGCAGGCATATTGCGTCAGGATATGTTGTGTTTTTGGGGCCGATCGCCAGGTTGGGCGATCAAAGCGTACCCAATTCTGCGTGCCGGAAAGCGCCGCCACAACCGATATATACTCGCCCGATTCCGTGAGAAAAACTGACTGATGCACTGGCTGGGATGGATCCGATTTTTCGAGGCGGCGGCGCGCCACGAGAGCTTTGCGCGCGCGGCGGAGGAGCTGCACCTGACCCATGGCGCGGTCAGCCGGCAGATCCGCCAGCTGGAGGACACGCTCGGCGTGGCGCTGTTCGAGCGGCGCAACCGCGGCGTTTTCCTGACCGAGGCGGGGCGTTCGCTGTTTGCGGCGGCGACGCAATCGATGGAGGGACTGGCCGCCGCGGCCGCGCGCATCCGCACGCAACCGCCGGGGCGCGCCCTGGTGCTGTCGTGCGAGCCGACCATCGCTATGCGCTGGCTGATCCCGCGGCTGCCGCGTTTTGCCGCGCGCCATCCCGACATTCCGCTGCACCTGATGGCCGCGGGCGGGCCGATCGACTTTGCGCGCAGCGGCGCCGACCTGGCGCTGCGGCGCAACGACTTTGCCTTCGATGCGCGCTGGCATGCGCGCGAGGTGGTGCAGGAACGCGTCGGTCCGGTGTGCCGGCCCGAGCCTGCGCAGGGCGCCGCGGCGACCGCGGTGGCGCCGGTGCGGTTGCACACGCGCACGCGGTCCGAGGCCTGGCAGCGCTGGCAGGCGGCGTGCCCCGATGACGCGGCCCGCCTGCGCCTGGACGGCGACGCCTGGTACGAGCACTTCTATCTGAGCCTGCAAGCGGCGGCGGCGGGCCTGGGCTGGGCCATGGCGTCGCAGTTGATGGCCGCCGACGAGATCGCCGACGGCCGGCTGGCCGCGCCGTTCGGCTTTGCGGCCGACGGCTCGGCCTACCACCTGCTGTCGCCCGCGCCGTTCGAGCACGATACGCGCCGGCAGGCCTTGCTTGCATGGCTGCGGGAATGCGCCGAGGCCACGCTCGCGCAGCCACCGCAGGCCTGAAAGCCACGCATGCGCTACCCCCCGGAAGTCTGTGCTCAAGTTCTGCCACAGATTTGCCGAAGTGAGATCATCGGTCTTGCCGGCCAATGGTGCAGGCGCTTAACATGCGGCGCGCAGCCGGCAGGCCGGTGCCGCCGACGGGCTCCGGCTGGTCCGCGGCAGCCCCATCGCCGTCGCTCCCAGCCCCTCCAGATGTTGCGTGAACCTATGAACCAGCACGACGCCCACGGGCCAGCCGATCCTGAATCCGAGGCCGAAGCCCACGCCGAACCGGCGGACGATCGCTATCGGCTGACCCACAACTCGCAGATCGGCACGGTGCTGCGCGACCTGGCGTGGCAGAAGTGCATGCTGAGCGTGCGCACCCGCACCGCGCACCAGTTCGTTACCTCGATCCTGCATGTCGACCCGGTCAACCGCACCTTCGTGTTCGACTGGTGCAATGCCGAGCCCGAGCGGATGTCGCTGATGACTTCCGAAGAGAACGCGTTCTCCGGGCTGTTGCGCGGCGTGCCGGTCAATTTCGTGGTCGGCCAGCCGGCGGCGACGCGCTATGAAGACGGCCCCGCCTTTGTCGTCGACTTTCCGGAAAAGCTCTATCACTTCCAGCGCCGCCGCCATTTCCGCGCGCGCACGCTGGTGACCAAGGGCTACCGCTGCGAGATGCCGATGCCGGACAAGACCGTGCTCGGCCTCGATATCGCCGACCTGTCGCTGTCGGGCGCAGGCCTGCGCTCCAGGACCGTCACCGCCGAGCAGCTGCCGGTGGGCACCACGGTGGCGAAGTGCCGACTGGACTTTCGCGAGCTGGGCAAGCTGGAGCTGGACATGCAGGTGGTCGGCCACTGGCTGGTGGGCCACGACGACAGCGCCATCCACCACTTCGGCTGTGCCTTCGTCAATCCGGACGGACGCATCGAGAACTTCCTGCAGCGGCTGGTGTTCGCGCTCGAACTGGCGCATCGCGGCTGAGACGCCGCCCCGGACCGTGCGCGGTGCCCGCCCGGTTTACGCTACATTGCCCGCCAGTTCGCATGACACGGGAGACCCACGGCAATGGTCCACAGCGATCCGGCTCCGGCCGGCGGCAAGCAGTTTTCGGCTGACTACCTCGTCATCGGCGCCGGCATTGCCGGGGCCTCGGTGGCGTACTGGCTGGCGCGCGCGGGCAGCGTGATCGTGCTCGAGCGCGAGCCGCAGCCGGGCTACCACGCCACCGGCCGTTCGGCCGCGCTCTACCTGGAAAGCTACGGCACGCCGCAGGTGCGCGGCCTGACCATGGCCAGCCGCGCCTTCCTCGATGCCCCGCCCGCGGGGTTTGCCGACCATCCCGTGCTGTCCCCGCGCGGCGCCATGATGCTGGCGCGCCCGGGCGAACACGACCAGCTCGACGCGCACTGGCAGGTGCTGGCCGGCATGGGGGCCCGGGCGCAACGGCTTGACCGGGCCGGCGCATGCGCGCTGGTGCCGGTGCTGCGGCCGGAACTGGTGCTGGGCGCGGTGCTGGAGCCCGATGCCGCCGACATGGACGTGCATGCCTTGCATCAGGGCTACCTGCGCGGCGTGCGCCATCACGGCGGCGTGATCGCCTGCGGCACCGAGGCCGACGTGATCGAGCGGCGCGACGGCCTGTGGCACGTCCATGCCGGCCCCGACATCTACCGCGCGCCGGTGCTGGTCAATGCGGCGGGCGCATGGTGCGATGTGGTGGCGGCGCACGCGGGGGTGGCGCCGGTGGGGCTGCAGCCGTGCCGGCGGTCGGCCTTTGTCTTTGCCCCGCCCGACGGGATCGATATCTCCCGCTGGCCGATGTTCTACGGCTTCGACGAGACCTGGTACGTCAAGCCCGATGCCGGCATGCTGCTGGGCTCTCCTGCCAATGCCGACCCGGTGCCGCCGCACGACGTGCAGCCCGAGGAACTGGACATCGCCATGGGCATCCACCAGATCGAAGCCGTGACCACGCTGACGATCCGCCGCCCCGCGCGGACCTGGGCGGGACTGCGCTCGTTTGTCGCCGACGGCGACCTGGTGGGCGGGTTCGATGCCGACGCGGAAGGATTCTTCTGGGTGGCCGCGCAAGGCGGCTATGGCATCCAGACCTCGGCGGCGATGGGCGAAGCCTGCGCCGCGCTGGCGCAGGGCCGGCCGCTGCCGGCGCATATTGCCGACCACGGCGTGACCGCCGCCATGCTCAGTCCGGCGCGGCTGCGGGGGCAAGCCGGCCGGTAAGGCGGCTTGCCTGAAAACCGGAAAGCGGCAGGATCAGGACCCGACCATCCGGCCGATCGCGGCGGCGGCTTCGCGCATCGGGGCCAGCAGCCGCGTGATCATGTCAGCCTCGGAGACGCGCGCGGCGCGCACGCTTACGCTCAGCCCGGCCAGCACGATGCCCGAGGCCGAGCGCACCGGCACCGCCATGGCGCGCAGGCCCGGCTCCAGCTCTTCATCGACGATCACATAGTCCACTTCGCGGGCGCGCTCGAAGCAGGCTTCCAGCTCTTGCCGCGAGACCTTGGTCTGCAGCGTGCGCGGGCGCAGCTCGGCATGCTCGAAGAAGCCGTCCAGCACCGTGGCGGGCTGGTGCGCCAGCAGCAGCCGGCCGTTGGAAGTGCAATAGGCCGGCAGGCGGCTGCCCATGCCGAGCGAATAGTTCAGCACGCGCTGCACTTCCGAGCGCACCAGGTAGAGGATGTCGGTGCCGTCCAGTATCGCCAGCGTGCAGGTCTCGTGGATGCGCGCGCTCAGGTTGTCCAGGATCGGCTGCGCCAGCGACACCAGCGAGGTCGACGAGAAATACGCGTGGCCCAGGTGTAGCACGCGCGGGCGCAGCGCGAACTGCCCGTCCTGCTGGCTGACATAGCCCAGCTGCTCCAGCGTGTACAGGCAGCGCCGCACCGATGCCCGCGAGAGCTGGGTCCGCTGTGCCACCTGCGAGATCGTCAGCGGGCGCTTGCGTTCGGAAAACGCTTCCAGCACGGTCAGCCCGCGCGCCAGCGACAGCATGAAGTTGGGATCGCCGGCAAAGCTGGCGAGCAGGTCGGCCTGGGGCCGGGCAACGCGGACGGTGTCGGCCTGGGCATGGCCAAGACCGATGGGGCGGAGGACATCCATGGGAGGCGGGGGTGGTCTACGGTCGTTCGATAATCGCGCAATGTTAAACCGGTCTGGCGCCGCGGGCCAGTACTGGTTGCATGCTGCGCTGCGCAATTATCGGCGCCGGCGCCGTTCAGGGTCTCGGCCACCTCGAACCGCGCGCCCATAAAAAAGTCGCCGCTGGGGAAGCGGCGACCGGGGAAGGTTGTCATTCAAGAGGGGGTCTTGGTGACAGGAAAAGTATAGACATTTGAATTAAGACATTACATACAACTTTGGTGGGGTACGGCAGACGCACATTGCCGCGCCGCGTCAGAAGGGTTTGCCCAGGTACAGGTAGAAGCTGAACACGCCGGCCGCCGCGCGGCCATAGGCCAGGTACAGCGGCCCGAGCGGGCTGTCGAGCGCGAGGAACAGCGAGCCGGACTTGAGCAGCCCGGTGGGGCTGCCCGGCACCAGCGGATCCCCCACGCGGCCCGCCTCCAGTGAGAAGCCGGCGTAGATGCCCTGCAGCAGGGTTTGCCGGGCCAGCTTGTTGTAGTACACCAGCCGCGCAAACTGCAGGTTGCCGCCCATCAGCTGCCCGGTGGCGTAGCCGGATTGCTGCAGGAAGCCGCCCCACTGGAACTGGTCGTAGTTCGGCAGCGGCTTGCCGCCGGGATTGCCGCCGACCTTGAAGCCGAACGACAGGGTGTGGTCGCCGAACGAGTGGGCATAGGTGCCGTCGGCCTGTGCCTTGACATAGGAGCGGTCGGCGCCGAGCCCGGGTTGCGAGGCGTAGATCCGCAGCCCGCCCGCATAGCCGAAGCGCGGGAAGTCCACGCTGTCGAGCTGGTCGAAGAAGAGCCGGCCGGTGATGGCCCCGCGCCGGATACTGCCCGGACCCGGCGACAGCGACGCCGGGCCGGTGCTCAGCGTGGCATGCTCCGAGCCGGTCTGCACCCCGATGCGCAACTCGCCGTACTTGGTGAACTGGCTGCCGACGTCGAGGGCCAGGTCAAAGCGGCGCACGTCGTAGGTGGCGATGCGTGTGCTGCCCTGGAACACATTGACCGGGCGCCGCTCGAGCTCGATGCGCGGCGCGATAAAGAAGAACTGGCGCGTATCCAGCGGCTGGTAGAACTCGCTGCTTAGCGCCGAGGTCTGGCCCACCTGCGCGTCGGTGCGCCATTCGGCCCCCAAGGCGTTGAGCCAGGTGCGCCGGTAGCTGCCGACCAGGTTGAAGTACGCGTCGCCGCGGAAGTCAGAACTCAGGCCCAGCCCGAAACGCAGATAGTCTGGGCCCCACGATTTTTCCACCGCATTGACCGTCAGCACGCGCCGGCCCGGCTCTTCCAGGATGCCGTAGTTGACGTGCTCGAAGTCGCCGGTGCCGAACAGGCGGCGCATGTCCTGGTCCAGCGCGGCCTGGTCGATCGGCTCGCCCGGCCGGGTCTGCATCACCGCGGTCGCATAGTCCGGATTGACGCGATGCAGCGGTGCCAGCCGGATCTCGTCGACCGGCCTGGTGTCGGGCGGCTGCACCGCCTGCTGGGCCGCGCGCAACTCGGCATACTGCGCCGGCGGCAGCGCCAGCGGCGCGAGGCGGTCGGCGACCTTGCGCGCGGCGGCCTCGCCGATCGGGATGGTGGTGGGCAGGTGGTCGAAGTCGGTCGCGGAGAAGTCGCCCAGCGCGGGCTCGATCAGCACGTCGGTGGGCCGCAGCGAGGCCAGCGACGCGCGCACGTTCTGCTCGGTCAGGATGTTGAGCATCTGGCCGGTCACGCCGATGACCGAGGTCAGCGCCTCGCGCTTCATCAGCGGCGTGCCCAGGTTCACCGCGATGACGATATCGGCGCCCATGCTGCGCGCCACGCCGACCGGCAGGTTGTCGGTCAGCCCGCCGTCGACCAGCAGCCGGCCCTCGTATTCCGCCGGCGCCACCGCGCCCGGCACCGACATGCTGGCGCGCATCACGTTGGCCAGCTCGCCCTGGCTGAAGACCACCGGCGTGCCCGCCACCAGGTCCGTCGCCACGGCGCGGTAGGGGATCGGCAAGCGGTCGAAATCGCGGAAGCCCGGCGTCCTGGCCAGCTGGCGCAGCACCGTCTCGAGCTGCACCCCGGAAACCGCGCCCTTGGGCAACAGCAGGCCGCTCGCCTGCACGCCGATCTCGGGCGTGATCAGGTTGGTGTAGTCATCCTGCTTGCGGCGGATGGCCAGGTCCTGGCGCGGCGGCCGTTCCTTGAAGAGCTTGTCGGTGCTGAGGCCGGCGACCAGCCGTTCCATCTCCGCGGGCCCCATGCCGGTGGCATAGGCGCCGCCGACCAGCGACCCCATGCTGGTGCCGGCGATGCAGTCGACCGGAATGCGCATCGCCTCCAGCACCTTGAGCACGCCGATATGCGCGGCGCCGCGCGCGCCGCCGCCCGACAGCACCAGGCAGATGCGTGGGCGGCCCGCCGCGACAGGCTGGGCCTGGGCGGGGTCTGCCGGGCTCGCGGCGGCGCCGGCGTCCCGGCCGGGCGCCGGGCGCTCCGCGGCCGTCGCGGCGCCGGCAGCCAGCGCGATGGCGGCAAGCAGGCGCTTCGTGCTGGCGTGGCGCCGGCGTTGGTGTGGGGCTGCCTTCATGGCTCGATCGGGGTCGCAGTCCGCTGCGCGGCCGGTTGCCGGGGCGGGAAGTCCGGCTATCTTCCGGCAAAACGTGGCGTGCAGGCCCCTGTGCGCGCCGCCCCCCGAAACAATTCAACACGCGGCTCGGAAGCGTTCAGATCGGCTTTTGGCGCTGCAAGGGCCGCGGGGCAGCGCCGGGCGCGCCGGAATATACTGGGGGCTGGTCCGCCATGGCGCCGCGCGCGCGATCCGCAAGTGTCTCAAGTGTCCCCCGTAGTCCCCCTCGCCAGTGCCTCGATTCCCGCTGACGATCCCCGCCCGGAGCCGCCGGAGCGGCCCGCCGACGGCGAGTGTTGCGGCTCCGGCTGCGATCCCTGCATCTTCGATTACTACTACCAGGAGATGGACCGCTACCGCGAGGCGCTGCGCGCATGGGAGGCACGCCAGGCCGCGCGCCATGCCGAGGATCCGGCCAGTTGAGCGCCCTGACGTTGCCGCCGTCGCATCCCTCGCCGGCAGCCGCGGCGGCGCTGTTCGATTTCGTGCAGCGTCACCCGCGCCTGTTCGTGCTGACCGGCGCCGGCATCAGCACCGATTCCGGCATTCCCGGCTACCGCGACGCGCGCGGCCAGTGGCAGCGCTCGCCGCCGATCACGCTGCAGGCCTTTCTCGGCTCGCACGCCGGGCGCCAGCGCTACTGGGCGCGCAGCATGCTGGGCTGGCCGATGGCATGGCAGGCGCGGCCCAACGATGCCCACCATGCGCTGGCGCGGCTGGGCGCGCAGGGCCGGCTGGCGGCGCTGGTCACGCAGAATGTCGACGGCCTGCACCAGCGCGCCGGCAGCGAGGGCGTGATCGAGCTGCACGGCAGCCTGGCCAGCGCCATCTGCCTGGACTGCGGCGCCAGCCATGACCGCGCCGGCCTGCAGGACTGGCTGATGTCCCGCAATGCCGCGCTGCGCGACGTGATCGCGCCGCCCGCCGCCGACGGCGACGTGCATTTCGAATCGCCGCTGTTCGCGCAGTTCCAGGTGCCCGATTGCGGCCATTGCGGCGGCATCCTCAAGCCTGACGTGGTGTTCTTCGGCGAATCCGTGCCGCGCACGCGTGTCGACGCCGCGCGCGCGGCGCTGGCGGCCGCGGATGCGATGCTGGTGGTGGGATCGTCGCTGATGGTCTATTCCGGCTACCGCTTCTGTGTCTGGGCCGGGCAGATGGGCAAGCCGGTGGCCGCGCTCAACCTGGGTACCACGCGTGCCGACGCCATGCTGGCGCTGAAGGTCGAGGCCGGCTGTGCGCCGGCGCTGCAGGCACTGGTGTCGCGGCTGGAGCAGGACGACACAGGATCCCGTTGACGCCAGCGCCGGGCGGGCATAGCATCGCCACACCAGTTGATCGACGCCTGTCGATATTCTTCGATACTCCCATTCCCACCATGACCGCAGACCGCCAACGCCCCGTCAACGCCGCGCCCCCGGGCCGCGCGCTGCCGTGCCCGCGTCGCCAGCCTGCGTTCACATCTGTCGCGCCGCCGCCGCCGTTCTCGGGCGGTGCACACCCGCCGCCGCCGCCGCGCGGCTGACGGGCACGCGCCCAGCCCTTCTCGTCTCCGGTAATCCCGCCTTCGTGCGCCCGCGCGCACGGCAGCCGCACGCCCGTGCGTGCTGCCGCCGCGTCGTGGCCGCATGCCGATGCGCGTCGCCGGAGCCCGCCAAGCTGACGACAGATGACAAGCCATGACCAACAACGAAGACTGCGCGGCCCGTTTCGGCGCCGCGCGCGACACACTCGCCACGCGCACCACATCCACCGCCCTGTGGGCCACGCCGCTGTTCGTGCTGCTATGGAGCAGCGGCGCCATCGCCGCCCGGCTGGCGCTTGACCACGCCACCCCGTTCGCGCTGCTGACGCTGCGCTTTGCGCTGGTCTGCGCCGTGCTGGGCGCGATCGGCCTGGCGCGCAAGCGCCTGCTGCCGCCGCGCGGCGAGCGCCTGCATACGGCCTGCACGGGCCTGCTGCTGATCGGCGGCTACGCCGTCTTTTACTTTCTCGCCCTGGACCATGGCATGACGCCCGGCGTGCTGGCCACGGTGCTCGGCGCGCAGCCGATGCTGACACTGCTGCTGACCGAGCGCCGCGCCAGTGCCGCGCGCCTGGGCGGCCTGGCGCTGGCGTTCGCGGGGCTGGCCATGGTCGTCTTCGACAGCCTGCTGCTGACCAGGCTGTCGCCGGCGGGCGTACTGTGCGCGCTGGCCTCGCTGGCCAGCATGACGGTCGGCGCCATCCTGCAGAAGCGCAGCCCGCGCGCGCCGGCCGAAGTGCTGCCGCTGCAGTACGGCGCGAGCCTCGTAGCCTGCCTGCTGTGCCTGCCGTTCCAGCCCTTCGCCTTCGAAGCATCGCTGGCGTTCGCCGCGCCGCTGCTGTGGCTGGCGTTGGGAATTTCGATCGGCGCGACGCTGCTGTTCTACCGCCTGATCCAGGCCGGCAACCTGGTCAACGTGACCAGCCTGTTCTACCTGGTGCCGGCGGGCACGGCGGCGCTCGATTACCTGCTGCTGGGCAACCGCATGACGGCGCTGGCGCTGGCGGGGATGGGGGCGGTGCTGGCGGGGTTGGGGTTGGTGTTCAGGGGAGGGCGAAATCAGATGCGCGGTTGATCTGAAATTTCGCCAGAATCGTCCAGCAAGTTCCGAAATGCACTGCGGAAAGGTCAGGATCTCGCGCATGCGACGGCCGGGGCAGCGATCGCGCCCTATGCTGACCCGTTTCGACAACGCGTTCCTTCGTACCCATGCAAAGGCTGGCCGCCGTCCCCGGATACAAGCCGCTGCTCGCCGCCAGGATTGTCAGCGCCTTGATGATGTGGCTCGACGCCACCGTGATCTTTTCGCTGCTCGCCTTCCACTGGGGCGCAGATGCACCTGCGGCGGGCGTTGCTGCCTCGCTGTTCGTCTTGCCGGTCCTGGTCGGCGGGCCTTTCTTCGGCTGGCTGGCTGACAGGGGCAACCCTGGTGCCATGCTGTTTGCGAGTTACAGCGCACGCGGCATTACATCGTTGCTGCTGCTCATGGCGCCAGACCTGAACGTGTTCGTGCTCCTGGTCATGCTCAAGGCGCTGGCCAACGCCAGCGCCTTGCCGCCGGAACAGGTCATGGTCCGATCCATGCTCAGCCATGCACAGCTTGCCGCTAATGCCGGCTTGATGACGGCGGCCGACCAGATCACCAAGGTGTGCGCGCCACTGATCGCGGCCGGCGCGACCGCGCTGTACGGGCCAATGTCGGGACTCTGGCTTTCGGGCGGCCTGTCGTTGCTCGCAATCGGTTGCCTGGTGCCGCTGCGCGACAGGGCGCGCCCGGTCGCAGCGCAAGGCACGCCAGCACGAAGCGCGTTGCAGCTCGGGCCACTGATGGCGCTGCTGCGCGGCAGTCATGCCGTGCGCGTGTCGTTCAGCTGCGTGTTCATGCTGACTGTGACGTTTGGACTCTACGATCCCCTGCTGGCGCTGTTCATCAAGTCGCAGGGGTTGCCGCCATCGGCGTTTGGCATGCTGGTGAGCGGCACTGCCGCGGGCGCCGTGTGTGGCGCGCTGGCGTTCCCGCGCCTGTTCCGGCGGTATGGCATCCGCCTGGCGCCGCCGGGTCTCGCTGTGGTCGGGCTGACCGTGCTGATCCCCGGCGTGCTGGCCGGCAGCGGCAGCGGCATGCCCGAGATGATGTGGCCCGGGCTATGGGTGGTGAACGGCTGTGCCTATTGTCTGGCGTGCCTGAGCCAGGCCGTGGCGATCCAGCAGCAATGCCCGCGCTATTGTCTGGGCAGCGTCAGCGCCACCGCCAGGAGCGTGCAACTGGTAGCGCTGGTGCTTGCGCCGCTGCTGGGCGGCGTGCTTGGGCGCAAGATCGGGATTCCGCTGGTGTTCGCTCTGAGCGGCGGCCTTGCTATTGCCTGTGGCTGGTTCTGGGCCCGGTGCGCGCAACGCGGCCACGCCGCGCGGCAGGCTGAGCAATCACCAGACCCGGAACACGGCGGCCCATAGCCTACCGCTGCTTCACCTCCACTCGCACCTCATCCTTGCCCACCGTGATCGCCCCCGGTTCCACCTCCTTGCCGCCCACGCGCAGCTCTTCCGGCTTGAAGGTATAGATCGGGTAGTCCTTCAGCAGCTGCTGCGCGACCACGGCGCCGATGGCGCTGAGCTGTTCGCGATAGAGTCCCATGCCTGCGACTTCCACCTGTTGCACGGTCGGATTGTCGAGCAGCACGGCGCGCTTGGCCGGGTCGTAGCGCACGCCGCTGTTGAGCGCCAGCTTGCCGTCGACCGGAGGCGACGGCAGCAGGGCATTGGTCAGGCGGGCGTCGACGTGGGTGGTGATGCGGTTGCTGGCTTCGTCCAGCACCAGCCGCGGGTGGCTGAGCTGGACGCTGACGACTTCGGCGTAGCGCAGCGTCGCGGGAAAGCGCTTGTCCAGTTCGGTCTGCAGTTCCTGGCGGGTCAGGGAATATTCGCCGGTCCAGATGTTGTAGCCGGCAACGGCCGGGGCGGCGATGCAGGCGGCGGCAAGCAGCAGGGAGAGTTTCAGGCGCATGTGGCGGATCGGGCGCGCCATGGAATGGCGCGGTCAGTGGGATCAGCCTGTCAGACTGCCGCGGCAGCGGCGGCGTTCCGTCACATCGGCACGGGGCATGCCGGGGGGCTGGGCCGTTCGGCTCAGTAGTGCGGCGGGATTTCCTGCAACGGGTCGGCTTCGGCCGCGGTGGTGGCGGCGCTGCGCACCTGCTGGTACAGCGCGCGGAACTGCTCCTGCAGCAGGTCGATCTGCTGCTGCTGGCGTGCCACGGTGCTGTTCAGGGTATCGAGCAGGTCTTCCTGGAAGGCGAGCTTGATTTCGAGTTCGTTGATGCGATCGTCCATGGCTAGGTTTCTCCGGCGGGCGGCGCGCATTGTAAACCCATCGCCGGGCCCATCGCCCAGCGGGCGCGCCGCGATCGGGAAACCGCGTCCCTGGCTTACTTGGGCGCCGTCAGCAGCATCCACATGATGCCGAAACGGTCGGCGACCATGCCGAACTGTTCGGCAAAGAAGGTCTTGTCGAGCGGCATCAGCACCTGGCCGCCTTCCTTCAGGCCGTTGAAGGCCTTTTCGACCCCGGCCTTGTCGGGAAAGGTGATCGCCAGGCCGAAACCCTGGAACGCGGGTTGATTGGAACACTGCCCGTCGGAAGCCAGGATGATGCTGTCGCCGACCTGGAATTCCAGGTGCATGACCTTGTCCTGGGCGCCCGCGCCGGGCTGGCAGCCTTCGCCGCCCTTGCCGGCGTCGGGATTGTCGGCGAAGGTCATGCGGGCGTTGACCTTGGCGCCAAGGGTCTGCTTGTAGAACTCGACCGCTTCATCGCAACGGCCTTCGAAAAACAGATAGGGCTGGACTTGCATGACAACTCCTGTGAAGGGGCGGCCCGTGGGCCGCGGGATCTCGGCATGGGCGCCGTCTGCAAGCCAGGAAACTCAGGCCGCCAACCGGCGCGGTGGCAATGGCGCGCACCATTTGTGTACGCCGTCCACAATACCTTAGCAAAGAAAATGGACGGCGTCCACATCGAATGCGAAAGGAGCGGCGGGTGCGGCCGCCGGCAAGCACGTGGCGGTGCACTAGAATGGCCCGCTACATCGCCGCCGCCACACCGCCGCCCATCGCCAACCGTTTCGACTGCCGCGGCCCAAATGGAGTTGCCTTGCGTTACGAACTGACCGACCTGCGCCTGTTCCAGGCCATCGCCGATGCGCAAAGCCTGTCTGGCGGCGCATCGGCCACCCACATCACCGCGTCGGCGGCGAGCTACCGGCTGAAGAACCTGGAGCACGCCATGGGCACGCCGTTGTTCGTGCGCAGCGCGCGCGGCATGGAGCTGACGCCGGCCGGCGAAACCCTGCTGGTCCATGTGCGCGAACTGCTGCTGGGCGTGGAGCGCATGCACGGCGAGGTCGGGCGCTTCTCCGCCGGGCTGAAGGGCAATATCCGGCTGCTAGCCAACAGCAGCTCGCTCAACGGCTTCATCATTCCCAGCGTGAGCCGCTTCCTGCTGGCCAATCCGGACGTGAACATCGACCTGGAGGAGCGCGCCAGCCAGGCGATCCTGGCCGCGGTGGCGGCGCACGAGGCCGATGTCGGCATCCTGGCGGGAGATTTCCATACCGGCGACGATGCGGCCGGCGTGCGCTCGGTGCGCTACGCGCGCGACGAATTGATCCTGGTGATGGCGGCGGACCATCCGCTCGCGCGCGAGCCCGAGGTGCGCTTTGGCGCGGCGCTGGCGTTCGATTTTGTCTGCATGAGCCGCACCAGCAGCAATTTCCTGTTCCTGCGCGAGATGGCGCAGCGCGCGGGCAAGGGCCCCAACGTGCGCCTGCATGCGCACAGCTTCGATGCGGTGCTGTCGCTGGCCGAGGCCGGCGTCGGCGTGGCGCTGGTGCCGCGCAGCGTGGCGGCGCAGGCGCTGCGCGAAGCGCGCGTGGCCGGGGTGCGGCTGGCCGAGCCGTGGGCCTTGCGCGAACTGAACCTGATCGTGCGCGCCGACGGCAAGCTGCCCGCTTTTGCCGAGGCCTTCGCGCAGTTCCTGCTCAACGATCCGCGTGTGGTGGCCACGCGCGAAGGCGGCGCCGTGGCCGCCACGGCGCCGTAACTGCCCGTCAGCGTGCCCGTCCGCGCTTCAGCGCTTGCGGTTCAGGAAGGTGGCCATGTGCTGCTGCGGCTCGCCGGTGTCGAAGGCGCTGCCGAACTCGGTCACGCTGTTGCCGATCGAGACCTCCAGCGGCGCGTCTTCCCACTCGCGCAGCAGGCGCTTCTGCTGGCGCACCGCGACCGGGCCAAAGCCGGCCAGCAGCGCGGCCACGCGCTCGACTTCCTGGTCCAGCCCGGCCAGCGGCACCACGCGGCTGAGCAGGCCCCACTGCAGCGCCTCGGCGGCATCGGAGATCTCGCCCGTCAGCAGCATCCAGGCGGTGCGCGCATTGCCGATCAGGCGCGGCATCAGCGCGGCATGGATCACCGACGGGATGCCGACCTTCACTTCCGGCATGCCCAGCTGCGCCGTGTCGGCGGCAATGCGGATGTCGCACGCCAGCGCCAGCTCGAGCCCGCCGCCCAGGCACCAGCCCGGCATGCGCGCGATCACCGGCACCGGCAGGTGGCGCACGGCATCGCACAGGCGGCGCAGGCCGCTGATGAAGGCCTCGGCGCTGGCGCGGTCGAGCGCGGCCATTTCCTTGATGTCGGCACCGCCGATAAAGCCCTTGTCGCCGGTGCCGCGCAGCACCAGCACGCGCACCGCGTCCTGCGCGGCCAGCGCTTCGATCGCGCGTGTGAGCGAGGCGATCACCGGCGAGCTCAGGATATTGAGCGAGCCCGCCTCGCGGATGGTGACGGTGGCAATGCCGCGCGCGTCGATCTCGACGCCGGCGTGCGGTTCCTGCTGAAGTGCGCTCATGTCGGTCCTCGTGGCTTACTGGAGCTTGGTGAAGTGGATCGCCTCGACCACCTGTTTCCAGTGGGCGTTCTGCCCGCGGATCAGGTCGCCGAAGGCCTTGCGCGAGGTCGGTGCCGGGATCGCGCCCTGTTTCTCGATGGCGGCAATCACCTCCGGCTCGGCCAGCACCTGGCGCACGGCGTCGTTGAGCTGGTCGAGGATGGCGGCGGGCGTGCCCGCGGGGGCGCCCAGGCCGAACCACGACGGGTTGTTCATTGCCGGCAGGCCGGCCTCGGCATAGGTGGGGACGTTGGGCAGCACCTTCAGGCGCTGTTTGGCGGCCACCGCCAGCGGCTTGAGGCGGTCGCCCTGGATCAGCCCGGACGACGACGGGATATTGTCGAACACCACCTGGATCTGCCCGGCGACCGCATCGTTGAGCGCCGGGCCCAGGCCCTTGTACGGCACGTGCAGCATGCGCGTGCCGGTGGCGTTCATGAAGAGCTCGCCGTTCATGTGGCTGAGGCCGCCGTTGCCGGACGAGCCGAACGAGTACTTGCCGGGACTGGCCTTGAGCTGCTTGATGAACGACGCCAGGTCCGTGGCCGGGAAAGCCGGATTGACCACCAGCACGTTGGGCACGTCGGCCAGGTTGCTGATCGGCGCGAAGTCCTTGACCGGGTCATACGCGGTCTTCAGGTAGACGTTGGGGTTGACCGCGTGCGAGCTTTCCACCTCCATCACCAGCGTGTAGCCGTCGGCCGGCTGCTTGGCCGCGTAGGCGCTGCCGACCGCGCCGCCGGCGCCGGGGCGGTTCTCGATCACCACCGGCTGGCCCAGCACCGGGCCCAGGCGCGTGCCGACGATGCGGGCAATGATGTCGGTGGTGCCGCCGGCCGCGTAGGGCACGATCAGCTTGATCGGCCGCTCGGGGTAGGCGGCGTGCGCGCTGCTGGCGATGCCGAGCAGGGCGATGGCAAAGAGGGCTGGCTTCATCGAAGTGTCTCCGGGTCAGGGTTATGGGTGTCGTGGCAGGGCGCTCAGCGCGGCGAACTGTGTTCGCCCAGCAGCGGCGGCGGTGCCGGCGGGGCGTCGTGGCCGGCCAGCATCGGGTTGCGCACCATCGGCACGCGGCCCATCACGGGGTGCTCGGCCACCTGCATCAGCCGGCGGTGCTGGACCTGCGGATGGGCGAAGACTTCGTCCATGGTGTGGATCGGTCCCCAGGGCACGCCGGCGGCGTCGAAGGCCTCGGTCCAGGCGGCGCGGGTGCGGGTGGGGAAGAGTTCGGTCAGCCGCGCGCGCAAGGCGTCGAGGTGTTCGATGCGCGCGGAATTGGTGGCGTAGCGCGGATCCTGCGCCAGCGCCGGGATGCCGGCCACGGCGCAGAAGCGCGCGAACTGGCTGTCGTTGCCGATCGCCAGGATCAGGTGGCCGTCGGCGCAGCGGAACACTTCGTACGGCGCGCAGTTGGGATGGGCGTTGCCGCTGCGCTGTGGGTTCTGGCCCGAGACCAGGTAGTTGGCGGCCTGGTTGGCGTTCATCGCCACGGCCACGTCGAGCAGGGCGATGTCCAGGTGCGCGCCCACGCCGCTCGCCTGGCGCTGGTACAGCGCGGCCAGTACCGCGGAGGTGGCATACATGCCGGTGCTCAGGTCGACCACCGCGACGCCGGTGCGCAGCGGGCCGGCGCCGGGCGCGCCGTCGGGCTGGCCGGTGTAGCTCATCAGCCCGCCCATGCCCTGGAACACGTAGTCGTAGCCCGGCTTGTCCGCCATTGGCCCGCTCTGGCCGAAGCCGGTGATCGACAGGTAGACCAGGCGCGGGTTGATCGCCTTGAGGGTGTCGTAGTCCAGCCCGTAGCGGCGCAGCGTGCCGACCTTGTAGTTCTCGACCAGCACGTCGGCCTCGCGCGCCAGTTCGCGCACCTGCGCCGCGCCTTCGGGCGTGCCGTAGTCGATCGCGACCGAACGCTTGCCGCGGTTGCAGCAGATGAAATAGCCGGACAGGCGCGGATCGCCTTCGGTGCCGGCCGGGGCGTCGAGGTAGGGCGGCCCCCACCCGCGGGTATCGTCGCCGCGTTCGGGGTGCTCGACCTTGGTCACCTCGGCGCCCAGGTCGGCCAGGTTCTGGGTACACCAGGGACCGGCCAGGATGCGCGACAAATCCAGGACCCGGACGCCTTCCAGGGCGCGATGCAGCATGACGACTCCGCTTTCCGATAACAGTGCGGCGCAGTATAGGGAGGGGTATCGGGGCGAACCAGTCGAGAGTTTTGAAGGGCGCGTTCGCCGGATTTGAATGGTGCGGCGGGTGGCGCCGGGGCCCCCGCCGGCCCCCGGGTTTGGCGCGTGGGCGCTGCCGTGTCACAATTCGCGTTTGGCACTGACTCGGCACGTGACTCGGCCGGCCGCGTCGCCGTGCTTCCCGCCGCCCCCCGGCCCTTGACGGCCGACGCAGTGGAAGCCCGCCCAAGAGCCGACAAATTCACATTGATTTCTGGCGATGACTACCATCCTGCAGCACATTCCTACCGGCCAGCGCGTCGGTATCGCCTTCTCCGGCGGCCTTGACACCAGCGCGGCACTCCTCTGGATGCGCCAGAAGGGCGCCGTCCCCTACGCCTACACCGCCAACCTGGGCCAGCCCGACGAGCCCGACTACGACGACATCCCGCGCCGCGCCAAGGCCTACGGCGCCGAGGAAGCCCGCCTGGTCGACTGCCGCGCGCAGCTGGTGGCCGAGGGCATCGCCGCGCTGCAGTGCGGTGCCTTCCATATCTCCACCGCCGGCATCACCTACTTCAACACCACCCCGATCGGCCGCGCCGTCACCGGCACCATGCTGGTTGCCGCGATGAAGGAAGACGGCGTCAACATCTGGGGCGACGGCAGCACCTTCAAGGGCAACGACATCGAGCGCTTCTACCGCTACGGCCTGCTGACCAACCCCGGCCTGCAGATCTACAAGCCGTGGCTGGACCAGCAGTTCATCGACGAACTGGGCGGCCGCGCCGAGATGTCCGAGTTCATGCGCCAGAACGGCTTCGACTACAAGATGTCGGCCGAGAAGGCGTATTCGACCGACTCCAACATGCTGGGCGCGACCCACGAGGCCAAGGACCTGGAGCACCTGGATTCGGGCATCCGCATCGTCCAGCCGATCATGGGCGTGCAGTTCTGGCGCGACGACGTCGAAGTCAAGCGCGAGGAAGTCACGGTGCGCTTCGAGCAAGGGCAGCCGGTGGCGCTGAACGGCCAGACCTTCGCCAACGCCGTCGACCTGTTCATGGAAGCCAACCGCATCGGCGGCCGCCATGGCCTGGGCATGAGCGACCAGATCGAAAACCGCATCATCGAAGCCAAGAGCCGCGGCATCTACGAGGCCCCGGGCCTGGCGCTGCTGTTCATCGCCTACGAGCGCCTGATCACCGGCATCCACAACGAAGACACCATCGAACAGTACCGCGACAACGGCCGCCGCCTGGGCCGCCTGCTGTACCAGGGCCGCTGGTTCGACCCGCAGGCCATCATGCTGCGTGAAACCGCCCAGCGCTGGGTGGCCGGCGCCATCACCGGCGAGGTCACCATCGAACTGCGCCGCGGCAACGACTACTCGATCCTGAACACCACCTCGCCCAACCTGACCTACAAGCCGGAACGGCTGACCATGGAGAAGGGCGAGTCGATGTTCACGCCGCTGGACCGCATCGGCCAGCTGACCATGCGCACGCTGGATATCGTCGACACGCGCGAGAAGCTGCAGACGTATGCCAAGACCGGCCTGCTGTCGGCGCAGGTCAGCGCTTCGCTGCCGAAGCTGGAAGACTGAGATCGTCCAGGCTTGCTGACAGCAAAAAACCGGCACTTTCGGGTGCCGGTTTTTTTTTTGGGCCGCGCGTGACCTTGGCTTCGAGCGGCTGCCGCTATGCCGTGGATGCCGTGCCGGTTTCGCGCATGGCCAGCTCGGCGTCCTTGATATTGCCGAGCGGAGCAAGCACGGCCGCGTCGAACTGCCTTGGTGGCTGCTGGTTGCGCACCCGCACGGGCCAGTCCGGATTGGCCAGCGCGCCGCGCCCGAGCGCGACCAGGGTCGCGCCAAGGGCGAGCATCCCGGCGGCCCGCGCCGGCTCATGCAGGCCGCCGTTGGCTACGATCGCGAGCCCGGGCGCCGCACGGCGGGCATGCTGCACCAGCGACGCATCGCCGTCGGCGAAGGCCGGCTGCCAGGCTTCGTGCTCGGTCACATGCAGGTAGTCGACGCCGCTTTCCGCGATGGCCGCAAATACCGCGGCAGCGCCATCCGCGCCTTCGGGCCACCGGTAGGTGAAGTCATTGACCTTCGCCTGCGAGATGCGCACGCCGACGATGACATCGCTCCCCACCGCGGCGCGCACCGCACGGATCGTCTCCAGCATCATGCGCATGCGCTGCGCGATGCCACCGCCCCACGCGTCCTGGCGCTGGTTGGTATGGCCGTTGAGGAACTGGTCGAGCAGGTAGCCGTTGGCGCCGTGGATTTCCACGCCGTCAAAGCCCGTCTCGCGCGCTAGCCGCGCCGCTTGCGCAAAGCCTTCGATGGCCTGCAGGATCTCTGCCTCGTCCATCGCGCACGGCATCCGGAATGCGCCCGTGCCGCCATACGCGGTCAGCTGCCGGCCCCTGGGCTGCACGGCCGAAGGCCCCACCGTATCGTCGCGGAAGCGGTTGGCCTGCGACAGCGCGCCCGCATGCATCAGCTGCGCGACCATGCGCCCGCCGGCCTGGTGCACCGTATCGACGACCCGGCGCCAACCCTGTGCCTGTTGCGTGTCGGTCAGACCCGGCTGGCCAGGATAGCCTTGCGCATAGGCGCGGTCGGTATAGATGCCCTCGCTGACGATCAGGCCAAAGCCGCCGCGGGCAAAGCCCGCGTAGTAGCGGCGCATGGCCTCGGTAGGGACGCCGGTGTCGGTGGCGCTGATGCGCGTCATCGGCGCCACCACCAGGCGGTTGCGCAGCGGCACGCCGTTCAGCGCCGGCGTATCGAACAACGAAGGCGCGGCGGGCGCGGTCATTGCGCGCCCTCCGTGGCCAGCGCGATGGCTTCGATCTCGATCATCGCGTCCGGCGAATACAGGGCCGAGACTTCGACGATGGTATCGGCCGGATAGGGGGCGGAAAACCACTTGCGCCGCAGCGCGACGATCTTCGGAAAGTATTCCATCGACGTCAGGAAGATCGTCACCTTGGCCACGCGGTCCAGCCCCGAGCCGCCCGCCTGCAGCGCGCGGCTGAGGTTGCGGAATGCCTGCTCGGCCTGCGCGTCGAAGTCGCCGCGGCCGACGATGGCGCCATCGTCGCCGACCCCGGCCTGGCCGGAAACGAACAGCAGGTTGCCGGCCCGGATGGCCTGCGACAGCAGGTAGGGGGCATAGGGATCGGGCTGGGTGTGGACTTGTTGCAGGTGCATCGCTGACTCCGGTAATGATTCAGTAAAATTCATCTTTTCATCGCTGGTTGTCTTGCTGGCCAGCCGACATGCCAAGTATCGAAGCGGGTAACGCCCACGACAAATGGTCGATTCTCAGTCGATGCATGAGGTAAACTTATCCATGGAGCCACCTTGCGCAAACTGCCGCCCCTCGGCGCCCTGCGCGCCTTCGAAGCCGCCGCCCGCCGCGCCAGCTTCAAGCACGCCGCCGATGAACTGCACGTCACGCCGACAGCCATCAGCCACCAGATCCGCGCGCTGGAAGACGGCCTGGGCGTGAAGCTGTTCGAACGGCAGACCCGCAAGGTGCGCCTGACGGCGGCCGGGCATCAGCTGTTTCCCGCGGTGCGGGACGGCCTCGATGGCATGGAGCGCGCCGTGCTGGCGGTGCAGCGCAGCAGCCGCCCGCATGTGGCCACGCTGACGTCGACGGTGGCGTTCATGGCCAGGCGGCTCGCGCCGCTCGCCGGCCAGTTCCGCGCCGCGCATCCGGACTGGACCCTGCGCCTGGATGCGTCGGACCAGATCGTCGACCTGGACCACGATGCGGACGCGGCGATCCGCTACGGCAGCGGCAGCTATCCTGGCCTGCTGGTCGAGCCGTTGTTCCGTGACCGCTTCGCGCCGGTCTGCAGCCCCGCCCTGAAACTGGCCACGCTGCAAGACCTGAGACACGCCACGCTGATCCACTTCGAATGGGGCTCTGCCGCGCGCGATGACGCGCGCGCACCGGTCTGGCGCCACTGGCTGGCGCAGGCCGGCGTCGAAGTGGCCGATCCGCAGGCCGGCCTGCGCTTTACCGACGAGATCCACGCGGTGCAGGCCACCATCGCCGGACAGGGCGTGGGCCTGCTCAGCCTGACGCTGGTGGCGGAAGAACTGGCTTCCGGCGCGCTGGTGCAGCCCTTTGAACTGGCGCTGGAAAGTTTTCGCTATGACCTGGTTTACAGCGAGCGGGCGGCGGAGCGTCCGGCTACGCGGTTGTTGCGGGATTGGGTGATGGGGGTGTTTGCAGGGTAGCTTGGCACGGCCCAAGTGGACCACGGCCGTCGTACACTGTGCCTCGCAAATCCGGAGACCCCACCCATGCCCGCCCTGCGCACCCTCTACCCCGAAATCGAGCCCTATGAAACCGGCACGCTGGATGTCGGCGACGGCCATGTCGTCTACTACGAGCGCGTGGGCACGCCCGGCGCCAAGCCCGCGGTGTTCCTGCATGGCGGGCCTGGCGGCGGCATTTCGGCCGATCACCGGCGGCTGTTCGATCCGGCGCGCTATGACGTGCTGCTGTTCGACCAGCGCGGCTGCGGGCGTTCGACGCCGCATGCGGGGCTGGAGGCCAACACCACCTGGCACCTGGTCGACGATATCGAGCGCCTGCGCGTGCTGGCCGGGGTGGAGCGCTGGCTGGTGTTCGGCGGCTCGTGGGGCTCGACGCTGGCGCTGGCCTATGCGCAGAAGCACCCGCAGCGCGTGAGCGAGCTGGTGCTGCGCGGCATCTATACGGTGTCGCAGGCGGAGCTGGACTGGTATTACCAGTACGGCGTGTCCGAGATGTTCCCCGACAAGTGGGCGCGCTTCCAGGCGCCCGTGCCCGAGGCCGAGCGCGGCAATATGATGGCGGCCTACCGCAAGCTGCTGACCGGCCCCGACCAGGACAAGCAGGTGGAAGCGGCACGCGCCTGGAGCGTATGGGAAGGCGAGACCATCACGCTGCTGCCGGACGCCGGCAACAGCGCCAGGCATGACGACGGCCACTTCGCGCTGGCCTTCGCCCGGCTGGAAAACCACTATTTCACGCACCGCTGCTGGCTGGAAGAGGGGCAGCTGCTGCGCGACGCGCACAAGCTGGCCGATATCCCCGGCGTGATCGTGCATGGCCGCTATGACATGCCGTGCCCGGTGCGCTATGCCTACGCGCTGCACCAGGCGTGGCCGCAGGCGGAATTCCACCTGATCGAAGGGGCCGGTCATGCGTGGACCGAACCGGGCATCATGGACCAGCTGCTTGCCGCGACCGACCGCTTCGCTGCGCAGCGATAACCGGCGCCGAAGCTCGCCGAGGCATACGCCACACGTTCACCACCACCGGAGACCACGATGGAGCTGTACGCGCACCCGTTTTCGTCCTATTGCCAGAAGGTTCTCGTGGCGTTGTACGAGAACGCGATTCCCTTCGAATTCCGCATGCTGTCGCCGGACCACGCGCAGCACATGGACGAACTCGGCGTGCGCTGGCCGCTGCGGCGCATGCCGCTGCTGGTCGATGATGGCCGCTCGGTGTTCGAGTCCAGCATCATCATCGAATACCTGGACCAGCATCACCGCGGCCCGGTGCGCTGGCTGCCGGAGTCGCCCGATGCCGCGCTGAAGGTGCGCCTGCTCGACCGCTTCTTCGACCAGTACGTGATGACGCCGATGCAGCGCATCGTGGCCGACTACCTGCGTCCCGCGGCGAACCGCGATCCCTATGGCGTGGCCGAGCACCGCAAGCTGCTGGAGTCGGCCTACGCCTGGCTCGAGACCGAGCTGGCGGCACGGCAATGGGCGGCGGGCGATGCCTTCACGCTGGCGGACTGCGCCGCCGCGCCGTCGCTGTTCTATGCGGACTGGGTGCAGCCGATTCCCGCGGCCTGCGGCAACGTGCGCGCCTATCGCAACCGGCTGCTGGCGCGGCCGTCGTTTGCGCGCGCGGTGGACGAGGCGCGGCCCTATCGCCCGCTGTTCCCGCCGGGAGCGCCGGAGCGGGACTGACCGGCAAGGGCGGGCAGGGCCGGGTCGAACCGCGCCGCCATGGCGCGATAGCCGGCATCGCCCGGATGCAGGTGGTCGCCGCTGTCGAATGCCGGCAGCAGCGCCTGCGGGCGCGCGGGGTCACGCACGGCCGCGTCGAAATCCACCACCGCATCGAACGCGCCGCCATGACGGATCCAGTCATTGACCGCCAGCCGCACGGCTTCCTTGCCCGGGCCGTCATAGCCGCGGATCGGCGTATCGCGCAACGCCCCGGCAAACGGCGTGATGGTGGCGCCGATCACGCGCACGCCGCGCGCATGCGCCGCCGCAATCAAACGACGGTAGCCCTCGATCAGTTCCGCGGGCTGCGGCACGGCATCGGCTGGCGCAAAGGTCGAGCCCGGCCACGCGATATCGTTGATGCCGATGGCCGCGATCACGGCGCGCACATGCGGCTGGCTCAGCACGTCGCGATCGAGGCGCGCCAGCGCGGACACGCCCATGCCGTCGCGCAGCAGCCGGCCGCCGGAGATGCCGGCGTTGAGCACGGCCACGCCATCGGCGGCCAGACGCTGCGCCAGCAGGTCCGGCCAGCGCCGGTTGGTGTCGGGGGTAGAACCGTTGCCTTCGGTGATCGAATCGCCGATCGCCACCACCGCGCCTGCGCCCGCCGGCGCTTCGACCTGCACCTCGCTCAGCAGGACGCGCGCACTGAACACCTGCGGCGCCGCCAGCACGGCCTGCGCGGTCGCGTTGCCCGCAGCCAGCCATGCAGTCTGGCGGCCATCCCAATGGAAGGACTCGATCTTGGTCTGCCGCGGCAGGTAGAGGCTGAGCGCGAGCTCACCCAGTGCCGGCGCCTCGAGGACGATCGCATCGCTTGCCACGGACTGGCCCGCCGGGATGGTGACCGTTGCACTGCCGCCGAAAGTCACGGCGCGGCTGCCGACGGGGTCGATGCGACCACCGCCGGCGTGAGGTGCGAGTTGCGCCGCGCCGACTACGAGCGGTTGCCGGCCATAGGGGTTCGACAACACCACGCGCAGCCTTTTGCCGCCCACGCTCAGTCGCACCACCTGGCGCACCGTCTGGTCCGCCAGCTCCGCCGGCACGCCGGTCGGCAGCGGCAGGGCATCGGGCTGCCACACCGGCTGCTGGCTGGCCATCCAGCTGGTCAGCCAGGCCTGGTCCTGCAACGGGCTGGCGAGTGCCGCGCTGCTGGTGATAGCGGCGGCGAGGGTCAGCGCCGTGACGCGGCGCAGGAAACGTAGAGTGCAAATCATGGGTGGGTCCGGTCAGGTGGACCGGCAACATCGCCGGCATGGGGCCAAAATTAGGCTATTCCACTCATGCCAGGTAGCAGGCAAAATGGCATATTGCTCATTCCAATCCGGAATGGAGGAAAACAGGAGCGGCATGGACACGATCCGGGCAATGCAGGTCTTCGTGCGCGCGGTCGAGCTGGGCAGCCTGTCGGCGGTGGCGCGCGAGCAGCAGTCGACGCAGCCGACCATCAGCAAGATCGTGGCCGCGCTGGAGCGCGACCTGGGCGTGCGCCTGCTGGCGCGCAGCACCACCAGCCTGTCGCCGACCGAGGCCGGGCGGCGCTTCTACGAACGTGCGCGGCGCGTGCTGGACGAATACGGCGAGGCTGTCAGCGATGCGCGCGGCGTAACGGGCCAGCCTTCGGGCCGCGTGCGCGTGAGCGCGCCAGCCAGCTTCGGCGTGCTGAGGCTCAACGCGCTGGTGCTGGCGTTCCAGCAGCGCTATCCGGAAGTCGAGGTGGAATTGCTGTTCGACGACCGTTTCGTCGACCTGGTCGAAGCCGGGGTCGACGTCGCGGTGCGCCTCGGCGCCACGCTGCCGCCGCATGTGGTGGCGCGCCGCATCGCGGTGTCGCAGCGCGTGCTGGTGGCGGCGCCGGACTACCTGGCGCGGCACCCGAAGATCCGGCAGCCGGCGGACCTGGCGCGCCACCAGATCCTGCGCTTCACGTGGCTCGCCAGCGGCGACGACATCATGCTGGAAGGTCCGGGCGGGCAGGCGCTGGTGAGCGCGCCGTGCCGCTACCGCGTCAACAACTCGCTGGCGATGCGCGAGAGCTTCCTTGCCGGCGCCGGCTTTGGCATGACGCCGGCGTGGCTGGTGCAGGACCTGCTCGACAGCGGCGCGCTGAAGCGGGTGCTGCCGCGCTGGCAGGGCCCGGCGCAGGAAGCCTTCCTGGTCTGTCCGTCGCGGCGCTACCAGCCGGTGAGGGTGCGGGTGCTGATGGAGTTCCTGGCCAGCGAGATCGCGGCGCTGCCAGGCTTCACGGCGGCCTGATCGCGCGTCAGCCGAACATCCCGCCGTTGACCGAGATCACCTGGCGCGTGATATAGCCAGCGTCCGGCGACAGCAGGAAGGCCACGGTGGCGGCGACTTCGTCGGGCGTGCCCATGCGGCGCGCCGGGATCAGGCGCAGCGCTTCGTCGCGCACGTGCGGCTCGACCATGTCGGTGTCGATCAGGCCCGGCGCGACGCAGTTGACGGTGATCGCGCGCTTGGCCAGTTCGATCGCCAGCGCCTTGGTGGCGCCGATGATGCCGGCCTTGGCCGCGCTGTAGTTGGCCTGGCCGCGGTTGCCCACCAGCCCCGACACCGACGACAACGTGACGATGCGGCCCGGCTGGCGGCGCTGCACCATCGGCATCACCACCGGGTTGAGCACGTTGTAGAAGGCATCGAGGTTGGTGTGCACCACCTCGTCCCATTCGTTGCCCGTCATGGCCGGGAAGGCGGCGTCGCGCGCCAGGCCGGCGTTGCAGACCACGCCGTAGTAGCAGCCATGCGCGGCAATGTCGGTCAGCAGCGCGCTGGCGGCGTCTTCGCGGCGGGCCACGTCGAAGCACAGCACGCGCGACTTGCGCCCGCACGCGCGCACCGCGTCGGCGACCGAATCCGCCTCGTCGCGGCGCGCGCGGCAGTGCACCACCACGTCATAGCCGTCGCGGGCCAGCCGCAGGGCAATGGCGCGGCCAATGCCGCGCGACGAACCCGTGACCAGCACGGTCGGATGAGTCATGGCTGTTGTCCTTGCAGAACCGCCTGAGCCACGGCAGGCTGGCATGCGGTGAAGTTGGCGCGATACCCGCGCGCGTACGAGGTGGCGCGGCGCATCAGACCCTGCAGAATTCTTCGAGCACCGCCAGCCGCCGGCGCGGCTCGGTGACGAAGGGGTTGTCGCGGTCCCACGCGTAGCCGGCCAGGATCGCCGAGATCATGTCGCGGATTTCCGAGGTGGCGTTGGGATGGAAGATCAGCTTCTGGAAGCGGCCTTCATACCAGGCTTCGACAAAGACGCGGAAACAATCGACGCCGGCCTTGAGCGGCCGTGCGAAGTCGTGCTCCCAGTCCACCGTCTCGCCGCGCAGTTGGCGCACCAGGCACTGCGCCGCCAGGCTGGCCGACTTGAAGGCGATGGTCACGCCGGACGAGAACACCGGGTCAAGGAACTCGCCGGCATTGCCGAGCAGCGCGTAGCCGTTGCCCCACAGCGACTTTACGTTGGCCGAGTAGCCCGCGATCTGGCGTGCCGGAGTGTCCCATTGCGCGTCGGCCAGCAGCGCTGCCAGGCCCGGCTCTTCGGCCACCAGCGCCTGCAGGCGTTCGGTCTCGGTGCCGGCGTAGCGGTCCAGGAACGCCTTCTCGGCCACCACGCCCTGCGAGCAGCGCCCGTCGGAAAACGGGATGGTCCAGTACCAGACGTCCTGGTGTTGCGGATGCACGCTGATCAGGATCTTGTTGCGGTCGAACGCGCCGGTCGGGATGCGGTCCTGCACGTGCGTGAAGATCGCGCTGCGCACCGGAAACCCCGACGGCGTTTCCAGCTGCAGCAGGCGCGGCAGGATGCGGCCGAAGCCGGAGGCATCGAGCAGGAATTTCGCGCGCACCGTGTACCGGCTGCCGTCCGGCGCGCGCACCGTGACTTCGGGCTGCGCGCCGCTGACATCGACGTTCTCCACCACATGCGAGAAACGCACCTCGGCGCCCTGGCGCTCGGCCTCGCGAATCAGCACGTGGTCGAACTGCGCGCGCTGCACCTGGTAGGTGGTGCCCCAGCCGGGCGAGTACTTCTGGCGGAAGTCGAAGGCGGTGCGCTGCGTGCCGCGCGCAAACGCGGCGCCGTTCTTGTACTGGAAGCCGGCTTCCACCACCGCGCGCAGCATGCCCGCTTCCTCGATATAAGCCATGCTCTGCGGCAGCAGGCTTTCGCCGATGGAGAAGCGCGGGAAGATTTCTTTCTCGATCACCAGCACCGGAATCCCGTGCTTGCGCAGCAAGCCGGCGGCGACCGAGCCCGCAGGCCCTGCGCCGATGATGACGACGTCCGTGGTTTCCGTTTTCATAAGCTTCGGTTCCGGAATCACATCCGGAACGACGGGATTTTGGCGGGCGTCAATTGTACTCAGAACGCTGCCGGGCGCCGGCAAAACCGGCCCCGGCGGCTTTCGCGACCCACGGCGACAACTGCGCGGGCGCGGCGCGCCCCCTCAGACATGCGTCCCCAGCGCCCGGTTGATCCGCAGCGCCAGCAGCGTGCAGGCGACGCCCGAAAGCAGGTAGCCGCTCACCGCCACCAGTCCGAATTCCGCCGACAGCCCCAGCGCCACCAGCGGCGCGAAGCCGGCGCCGAACAGCCAGGCCATGTCGGTGGTCAGCGCCGCGCCGGTGTAGCGGAAGCGCCGCTCGAAGTTCGAGGTCACGGCGCCCGCGGCCTGCCCGTAGGACAAGCCCAGCAGGCCGAAGCCGACCAGGATGAAGAGGTCCTGCGCCACCGGGCCGCCGCCCATCAGCCAGGGGGCGAACAGGCTGAAGATGCCGATCAGGATCGCCATCAGCGCCAGCGTGGTGCGCCGCCCGATGCGGTCGGCGATCATGCCCGAGGCAATGGTGCCGAGGATGCCGAGGAAGGCGCCGGCGATCTGCACCGCCAGCACGTCGGTGACCGGCTGCGAGCCGTTGAGCGCGACCCACGACAGCGGAAACACCGTCACCAGGTGGAACAGCGCAAAGCTGGCCAGCGCGGCGAACGCGCCCAGCAGCAGGTTGTAGCCCTGCTTCCTGACGATCTCGGTGGTGCTGATGGGCTCGAGCTCGTCCTCGTCCAGCAGCTGCGTGTATTCGTGCGTCACCACCAGGCGCAGGCGCGCGAACAGCGCCACCACGTTGATGGCGAAGGCGACATAGAACGGATAGCGCCAGCCCCACGCCAGGAACTCGTGCGGCTCGAGGCTGAGGTTGAGGAACAGGAACAGCGCACCGGCGACGATAAAGCCGGTGGGCGCCCCCAGCTGCCCCAGCATCGCGTACCAGCCGCGCCGCTGCGCGGGCGCGTTCAGTGCCAGCAGCGAAGGCAGCCCGTCCCACGAGCCGCCGAAGGCCACGCCCTGCAGCGTGCGAAACACCGCCAGCAGGACGATGGCGGCCGGGCCGAGCGAGGCATAGCCGGGCAGGAAGGCGATGCCGACGGTGGCGGTGCCCAGCAGGAACAGCGACACGGTCAGCTTGACGCCCCGGCCCCAGCGGCGCTGGATGCGCATGAACAGCGCGGTGCCGAAGGGCCGGCCGATAAAGGCCAGCGCGAAGATGGCGAAGGCGTAGAGCAGCGCGTCGAGCCGGTCGGCGAACGGAAAGTAGACCGCCGGGAACACCAGCACCGAGGCGATGCCGTAGACGAAGAAATCGAAGTACTCGGAGGCGCGGCCGATCACCACGCCGGTGGCGATTTCCGCGGGCGCGACATGCGCGGCGCCGGGTGCGGGAGGTGCTGTAGGAGACGCCCGGTGCTGGTGGGTCGCGGTGGTCATCGGCATACCTCCCCTGTCTGTGAGCGAGGGCGCTGCAAATTGCACCATGAAGAATGGCACTTGAGCGCCTACACTGCCATAGTTGCTCAGACCAGTCTAAGTCACTTGCGCCGCGGCGTACAAATGGCGCGGGCCCGAAAGCTATGCAATCTTCCGGTCAGACTATGTCCATGCACCGCCCGATCCGCTGGTTGCTGCTGCCAGTCCTGCTGTTTCTGGGAGGCTGCAACGCCGTGCTGCTGTCGCCGGCCGGCGATCTCGCGGTCCGGCAACGTGACCTGATCATCATTTCCACCGGCCTGATGCTGCTGATCATCGTGCCGGTGATCGTGCTGACGCTGGTGTTCGCGTGGCGCTACCGCGCCGCCAACAAGGACGCGCACTACAACCCCGACTGGGACCATTCCACGGTGCTGGAGCTGCTGATCTGGTCGGCGCCGCTGCTGATCATCATCGCGCTCGGGGCCATCACCTGGGTCAGCACCCACAAGCTCGATCCCTACCAGCCGCTGACCCGGCTCGACGACAGCCGCCCGCTACCGCCGGGCACGCAGCCGCTGACCGTGGAGGTGGTAGCGCTGGACTGGAAGTGGTTGTTCGTCTACCCGGAGCAGGGCATCGCCACCGTCAACGAGCTGGCCGCGCCGGTCGACCGGCCGATCCGCTTCAAGATCACCTCCACCACCATGATGAATTCGTTCTTCATCCCCGCGCTGGCCGGCCAGGTCTATGCCATGCCGGGCATGGAAACGCGCCTGCATGCGGTGGTCAACCGGCCGGGCGTGTACGAGGGCTTCTCGGCCAACTACAGCGGTGCGGGTTTTTCGCACATGCGCTTCCGCTTCCATGGCATGAGCGACGATGACTTCGGCCGCTGGGTGCAGGCGGTGCGGGCCGGCGGCGCGCCGCTGAGCCGGGCCACCTACACGCAGCTGGCGCAGCCCAGCGAGCGCGAGCCGGTGCGGCGCTACGGCAGCGTCGACGCCAGCCTGTTCGATGCCATCGTGAACCGTTGCGTGCAGGCCGGGCAGGTCTGCCAGAAAGACCTGATGGCCCGCGATGCGCAACGCGCCGCGGGCCTGGGCGCCGCCGTCTGCACCGCCAGCAACTCGCTGGGCGAGCCTCCGTTCGAGGTTGGCGCCGCCGGTGCCGGCAAGCTGCTGCGGTAGCGTGCCCGCGTACGCGCACGGCCTTGCGAAAGACCGTGACCTAGAACGCCGTTGTTGTCCTGGAGAACCACATGCCGGAGCGATCCGAACTCGCCACGCAACTCTTCGGCCGCCTGAGCTGGGAGGCCATCCCGCTGCATGAACCCATCCTGATCGCCACCTTCGCGGTGGTGGCGCTCGGCGGGCTGGCGCTGGCCGGCGCGGTCACGTACTACGGCAAGTGGGGCTACCTGTGGCGCGAGTGGTTCACCAGCATCGACCACAAGCGCATCGGCATCATGTACATGATCCTCGGCATCATCATGCTGCTGCGCGGCTTTGCCGATGCCATCATGATGCGGATCCAGCAGGCCATTGCCTTTGGCGACAACCTGGGCTACCTGCCGCCGCACCACTATGACCAGATCTTCACCGCGCACGGCGTGATCATGATCTTCTTCGTCGCCATGCCGCTGGTCACCGGCCTGATGAACTTTGTCGTGCCGCTGCAGATCGGCGCGCGCGACGTGGCCTTTCCGTTCCTGAACAACTTCAGCTTCTGGATGACGGTGGGCGGCGCGGTGCTGGTGATGATGTCGTTGTTCGTCGGCGAATTCGCGCGCACGGGATGGCTGGCCTATCCGCCGCTGTCCGGCATCCTGCAGAGCCCGGACGTGGGCGTGGACTACTACCTGTGGTCGTTGCAGGTGGCGGGGGTGGGCACGCTGCTGTCCGGCATCAACCTGCTGGTGACCATCGTCAAGATGCGCGCGCCCGGCATGACGCTGATGCGCATGCCGATCTTCACCTGGACCGCGCTGTGCACCAATGTGCTGATCATCGCCGCGTTCCCGGTGCTGACCGCGGCGCTGGCGATGCTGGCGGTCGACCGCTACCTGGGCATGAACTTCTTCACCAGCGACCTTGGCGGCAGCGCCATGATGTACGTGAACCTGATCTGGATCTGGGGCCACCCCGAGGTCTACATCCTGATCCTGCCGGTGTTCGGCGTGTTCTCCGAGGTGGTGGCGACCTTCTGCCGCAAGCGCCTGTTCGGCTACGCCTCGATGGTGTATGCCACGGTGGTGATCACGGTGCTGTCGTACCTGGTGTGGCTGCATCACTTCTTCACGATGGGCTCGGGCGCCAGCGTGAACTCGTTCTTCGGCATCACCACCATGATCATCTCGATCCCCACCGGCGCCAAGCTGTTCAACTGGCTCTTCACCATGTACCACGGGCGCATCCGCTTCGAGGTGCCGATGCTGTGGACCGTGGGCTTCATGGTGACGTTCGTGATCGGCGGCATGACCGGCGTGCTGCTGGCGGTGCCGCCGGCGGATTTCTCGCTGCACAACAGCCTGTTCCTGGTCGCGCATTTCCATAACGTGATCATCGGCGGGGTGCTGTTCGGGCTGATGGCCGGCATTACCTACTGGTTCCCCAAGGCCTTCGGCTACCAGCTGGACCCGTTCTGGGGCAAATGCTCGTTCTGGTTCTGGCTGGTCGGCTTCTACGTGGCGTTCATGCCGCTCTACGTGCTCGGGCTGATGGGAGTGACCCGGCGCGTCAGCCATTTCGAGGACGCCTCGCTGCAGATCTGGTTCCAGCTGGCGGGGGTGGGCGCGCTGCTGATCGCGCTCGGCATCGGCTGCTTCCTGGTGCAGCTGGTGGTGAGCTACCTGCGCCGCGACTCGCTGCGCGACGTCACCGGCGATCCCTGGGACGGCCGCACGCTGGAGTGGTCGACCGCGTCGCCGCCGCCGCCGTACAACTTTGCCTTCACGCCGCTGGTGCATGACACCGACGCCTGGTGGCAGATGAAGCAGCATGGCTACCAGCGCCCAGCGCACGGCTTCATCCCGATCCACATGCCCAGGAACACCGGCGCCGGCATCATCCTGGCCGGCCTGAGCACGCTGTGCGGCTTCGCGCTGATCTGGCATATCTGGTGGCTGGCGGCGCTGGCCTTCGCCGCCACGCTGGTCACGGCGATCGGCCATACCTTCAACTACCAGCGCGATTTCTACATCCCGGCCGACACGGTCCACCGCACGGAGGCAGAGCGCAGCGCGCTGCTGGCCAGCCATGGCTGATACCTACGTCCCCTTTACTGCCGAGGGCGCGCGCACGCACGAGTCCCTGCCGCCGCGCGCGCCCGCGCAGCCGGCCGAGCTGCGCTTCTACCTGACCGAGGAATACCACGTGCCCAACGGCACGCTGCTCGGTTTCTGGCTCTACCTGATGAGCGACTGCCTGATCTTTGCGTGCCTGTTCGCCGCCTACGGCGTGCTGGGCCGCAACTACGCGGGCGGGCCTTCCGGCGCCGAGCTGTTCGACCTGCCGCTGGTGGCGCTGAATACGTCGTTCCTGCTGCTGTCGTCGATCACCTATGGCTTCGCCATGCTGGAGACGCAGCGCGGCCGGCTGGGGCCGACGCAGGGCTGGCTCGCCGTGACCGGCCTGCTGGGGGCCGCCTTCCTCGCCGTCGAGATCTACGAGTTCGCGCATCTGGTCGGCGAGGGCGCCGGCCCGCAGCGCAGCGGCTTTTTGACTTCGTTCTTCGCGCTGGTCGGCACCCACGGACTGCATGTGACCTTCGGCATCGTGTGGCTGGTCACGCTGGTGGCCCAGCTGCGCCGCCACGGGCTGATCCCGGAGAACAAGCGCCGCCTGATGTGCCTGTCGATGTTCTGGCACTTCCTGGACGTGGTCTGGATCGGCGTCTTTACCTTTGTCTACCTGATGGGAGTGCTGCCATGAGCGCGCATGACGACACGCTGCCGGCCCATGGACATGGACACGCCGGCGACCATGGCCACGGCGACAGCGAGATCCATATCTCGCTGGGCGGCTACGTGACCGGCTTCGTGCTGTCGGTGATCCTGACCGCGATCCCGTTCTGGCTGGTGATGGGCAAGGTGTTCGCGCAGTCCAGCACCACCGCGATGGTGCTGCTGGCGCTGGGCGCGGTGCAGATCGTGGTGCACATGATCTACTTCCTGCACCTGAACGCCAGGTCCGAGGGCGGCTGGAACATGCTGGCGCTGATCTTCACGCTGGTGCTGGTGGTGATCACGCTGACCGGTACGCTGTGGGTGATGTTCCACCTGAATTCCAATATGATGCCGGGCATGCATACCACCAAGACCTTGCCTTGACCGGTTCCACCGACGACCGCGCGCCGGTCGAAAAATTGCGCACCGCCCACGCCAACCAGGGCGCCCCCGAATCCCCGCGCCCGCTGTCGACAGTCTGGCTGACCGCACTGGCCCTGTTCGCCGCGGCGGCCATCGCCGGCCTGGTGGCGCTGGGCAACTGGCAGGTCGAGCGCCGTGCCTGGAAGCTCGGCCTGATCGCCCAGGTGGCCGAGCGCGTCCATGCGCCGCCGGTGGCGGCGCCCGCGCCCGCGCAGTGGGCGGCGCTGACCAAGGCCAATGCCGAGTACCGGCGCGTCCGCGCCAGCGGCACCTTCCTCGACGACCGCCAGACCCTGGTGCAGGCCGTGACCGAGCAGGGCGGCGGCTACTGGGTGATGACGCCGCTGCGGCTGGCCGACGGCAGCACCGTGCTGGTCAACCGCGGCTTCGTCGCCGAGCCCTTTCGCGCGCGCGTGGTCCCGGCCGGCGGCGGCAGCAGCGAAGTGGTCGGCCTGCTGCGCATGAGCGAGCCGGGCACCGGCCTGCTGCGCCACAATGACGCGGCGCGCGAGCAGTGGTTCTCGCGCGACGTCGCGGCGATCGCCGCGCACCGCGGCCTGGGTCCGGGCCCGGTCGCGCCGTATTTCATCGATGCCGCGGCGGTGCCGCCGCCGGCCGGGGCGGACCCCAAGGCCTGGCCCGTGGGCGGGCTGACGGTGACGGCCTTTACCAACAACCACCTCGGCTATGCGCTGACCTGGTACGGGCTGGCGCTGATGGTGGCGGCCGCCGCGGCCTACGTCGGGCGCGAGGAATACCGCAAGCGCCGCGGCGCTGGTCCCGCCTCGCGCGAGCCGCGCGCCTGACGCCGCGCCGGCAGGCCCGGCCGGCTGGCGGCACAATGTGGGCTGTCCCATCCCAAGGAACCGCCATGCCAGACTTCTCCATGCCGTACCGCCGCCTCGGCGCCAGCAACCTGCGCGTCTCGGCGCTGTGCCTGGGCACCATGATGTTCGCCGACCAGACCGACGAGGCCGAGGCCGGCCGCATCGTCGCCAGCGCGCGCGACCACGGCGTGAATTTCATCGATACCGCCGACGTGTACAGCAAGGGCGCGTCCGAGCAGATGGTCGGGCGCCTGCTCGCCGCCGGCCGCCACGACTGGGTGCTGGCCACCAAGCTCGGCAACGCCATGCAGGCGGCGCCCAACCACGGGCACTACTCGCGCGTGTGGATCGCGCGCGCGGTCGAGGACAGCCTGCAGCGGCTGGCGACCGACTACATCGACATCCTCTACCTGCACCGCGACTACCCCGGCGCCAACCTGGAAGAGCCGGTGCGCGCGATGGGCGACCTGGTGCGCAGCGGCAAGATCCGCTACTGGGCGGTGTCGAACTTCCGCGGCTGGCGCATCGCCGAGATCGCGCGGCTGTGCGCCGAGCTGGGCGTGCCGCGTCCGGTGGCGTGCCAGCCGTACTACAACCTGCTGAACCGGCTGCCGGAGGTGGAGATCCTGCCCGCGTGCGAGCACTACGGCCTGGGCGTGGTGCCCTACAGCCCGGTGGCGCGCGGCGTGCTGACCGGCAAGTACGCGCCCGGCCAGGCGCCGGCCGAGGGCACGCGCGCGGGCCGCGCCGACCGCCGCATGATGGAGACCGAATTCCGCGAGGAATCGCTGGTCATCGCGCAGCAGCTCAAGACCCATGCCGAGGCGCGCGGGCTGACCCCGGGCCAGTTCGCCACGGCCTGGGTGCTGGCCAACCCGATCGTCTCGTCGGTGATCGCGGGCCCGCGCACGCTGGCCCAGTTCGAGGATTACTTCGGCGCGCTCGGGGCCACGATCACGCCCGAGGAAGAGGCGATGATCGATGCGCTGGTGTCGCCCGGCCATGCCTCGACGCCGGGCTACAACGATCCGGGCTACCCGCTGATCGGCCGCCCCGTCGGTCGCGCGGCGGCTGGCCGATAATCCGGCGCCACCTTTCGGACTCGCCGCAAGTGGCGCAGGCGCTGCCTGAAGTGACGCCCGCTTGCAACGGCACGCGTCGCGCGCGCGTGCTTGCTGCGCCCGGGCGCGACTCCTACTAATATCAAGACAGGCGGGCGCGCGTGCGGCGCGCACCGCGAAAACATCGCGCTTCGAGCCGGCGCATGAAGAGATTGCGCGCTGCGCCGGCCCATCAAGGAAGCCCAAACGTGTCGCGTCGTGGCTGGATTTTCGCTGGCTTGGCGGTCGCCCTCACAGGCGGCGCCTATGTCGTGTATAGCGTTGTTGCAAGCGAGGTGCGCAACTCGCACTGGCAGGCGCGGCTGATCGGCAGCCTGGGCCAGCGGCTGACGTTCGAGATCCAGCCGGGTGCCAGCGACAGCATCCGCTTCCCGCATTCCGGACCCTATGACGCCCGCATGGGCTACGGCAGGCTGCCGCTGTTCGCGCAGCGGCTGGAGCAGCGCGGCTACGTGCCCGCCGAACAGGCGCGCATGTCGCCCGACATGGTGCGGCTGATCGACGAAGGCCTGTTCACGCCCTATCGCGAAAAGAACCAGGCCGGCCTGCTGCTGCGCGACTGCAACGGCCTGACGCTGGCGTTCGAGCGCTATCCGCAGCGCCAGTACGCCGATTTCGGCGCGGTGCCGCCGGTGCTGGTGAGCGCGCTGCTGTACGTCGAGAACCAGGGCCTGCTCAATCCGGAATACCCCAACATGAACCCGGCGCTGGACTGGCGCCGGCTGTCGCGCGCGGTGCTGGACCAGATGATCCGGCTGGCCGACAAGTCGCACGACGCGCCCGGCGGCAGCACGCTGGCAACGCAGATCGAGAAATACCGCCATTCGCCCGAAGGCCGCACCACCTCGATCCCGGAAAAATTCCGGCAGATGGCGTCGGCATCGCTGCGCGCCTACCTGGACGGCCCGGACACCCAGCGCGCGCGCGAGCGCATCGTGGTCGACTACCTGAATACGGTGCCGCTGTCGGCGCGCGCCGGCTTCGGCGAGATCAACGGCATCGGCGACGCGCTGTGGGTCTGGTACGGCGAGGATTTCGGCGAGGTCAACCGCCTGCTCAAGGAGATGGACCAGCGCGCGCCGGATCCGCGCCAGGCGCAGGCCTTCAAGCGGGCGCTGTCGCTGATCATCTCGCAGCGCCGCCCGTCGTACCACCTGCGCCGCGACGACACCAACCTGGATGCGCTGACCGGCAGCTACCTGCGCCTGATGGCGGCCAACGGCATCATCACCGCCGAGCTGCGCGACGCCGCGCTGGCGCAGCCGCTGGACAAGGCGTCAGCGCCGCAGCGCCCGCCGCAGGAGCCCTTTGTCACACGCAAGGCCGTCAACCGCGTGCGCGCCGACATCAGCCGGCTGACCGGGGTCGAAAGCCGCTACGACATGGACCGGCTGGACCTGACCGTGGACAGCACCATCAACCGCGAGGCCCAGCGCATCGTGGTCGACACGCTGCAGCGCGTGAACAACAAGGCCGACGCGCGCGCCATGGGGCTGTATGGGCACAACCTGCTGCGCGACCACGACGATCCGTCCCGGCTGATGGCCAGCTTCACGCTGTACGAGCGCGTCGGCAATGCCAGCGTGGTGCGGATCCAGGCCGACAATATCGACCAGCCGTTCGACATCAACAGCGGCGCGCGCCTGAACCTGGGCTCCACCGCCAAGCTGCGCACGCTGGTGACCTACCTGGAGATCATCAGCGAACTGCACGCGCGCTACGCCGGCATGAGCAGCGCCGAACTGGCCGCCGTGCCGCTGGCGCGCCAGGACGCGCTCAGCCGCTGGGCGGTCGACTACCTGGCCAAGGCGCGCAAGCCCGCCGAGCGCGAGCTGATGCCGATGCTCGAGGCGGCGATGGAGCGCAAGTACGCCGGCGGTGCCGGCGAAGCCTTCTACACCGGCGGCGGCCTGCAGAGCTTCACCAACTTCGAGCGCGAGTCGGGGCTGCGCAACCTGACCGTGCGCACCGCGTTCCAGCACTCGGTCAACCTGGTGTTCATCCGCATGATGCGCGACATCGTGCGCTACGAGACCTTCCACGCCAGCCCGGATATCGGCGACCTGTTCGAAGACCGCGACGCGCCGGGCCGGCGCGCCTACCTGGAGCGCTTTGCCGACCAGGAAGGCAGCGCCTACATGACCAACTTCTACCAGCGCTACCGCGGCAAGACTTCCGAAGAGCGACTGGCCACGCTGCTGGGGCGGGTGCGCATGACCACGCCGCACCTGAACGCGGTGCGCATGTCGGTAACGCTGCTGAGCGCGCGGCCCACGCTGGACGAGGACAGCTATATCCGCATCATGCGCGCGCGCCTGGGCGACAAGCAGCTGGCCAAGGAAGACCTGCCCGCGCTGTACCGCAAGTACGGCAAGGACAAGTTCAACCTGAACGACCGCGGCTACCTGTCGCGGGTGCATCCGCTGGAACTGTGGATGGTGGAATACCTGCACCAGCACCCCGACGCGACCCTGGCCGAGATCCTGCGCGCCAGCACCGCCGAGCGCCAGGAAGTGTACAAGTGGCTGTTCAAGACGCGCAGCAAGGCCGGGCAGGACAACCGCATCCGCACGCTGCTGGAGCAGGATGCCTTCAAGCGCATCGCGCGGCGCTGGCAGCGGCTGGGCTATCCGTTCGACTCGCTGACACCGTCGTATGCCAGCGCCATCGGTGCCGCCGGCGACCGCCCCGCCGCGCTGGCCGAACTGGCCGGCATCCTGCTGTCGGGCGGCGTGGTCACGCAGAACGCGGCGGTGCGCAGCCTGGCGTTCGCCGACGGCACCCCGTACGCGACCCGCTACGTATTGCAGCCCGGCCCGGGCAAGCGCGTGCTGCCGGCCGAAGTGGCCGAGCTGGCGCGCCGTTCGATGCTGGATGTGGTGGAGCGCGGTACCGCCAAGTCGATCCGCGGCGCGTTCACGGTGCCGGGGCGCGATGGCGCCACGCTGACCGTGGCCGGCAAGACCGGCACCGGCGACCAGCGCTTCCAGGTCTATGGGCCGGGCGGGCGGCTGATCTCGTCGCGCTCGGTGAACCGCTCGGCCACCTTCGTCTTCACGCTGGGCGACCGCTTCTTCGGCACCGTGGTGGTCAATGTGCGCGAACCGTACGCGGCGCGCTACAGCTTTACCAGCGCGCTGGCGGTGCGGGTGCTGCGCGCGATCGCGCCGCAGGTCTCGGCGATGGCGCCGGGCGGCGACCGCGCGCTGCTGCGCTGCCGCGACGCGGCCCCGGGGCTGCGCCCGCCGCGCGCGCCGACCATGGCGGCGCCCGCCGACGGTGTGCCCGGCCCGGTGCTGGCTGACGGGCTGGAGGCGGCGCTGCAGGCGCCGGCGCGGCAAGAGGTGGCGGTGATACCGCCGCCGTCCGCGCCCCAGGTGCCGGGCCTGGCCGACAACAGCGACGCGGCCGGCGTGCGCCGAGCCAGTCAGGCCTTGCGGCGCACCATGCCGTAGATCACCAGCAGCACGATCGCACCGACCACCGAGGCGACCCAGCCCGCGGGTTCGCCCGGCTGGTACCAGCCCAGCGCGCGGCCGACATAGCCGGCGACCACCGAGCCCAGGATGCCCAGGATGATGGTCATGATCCAGCCCAGCTTGTCGTCGCCGGGCTTTACCGCCCTGGCGATCAGGCCGACGATAAGGCCAACGAACACGGTGCCAATGAATGCCATCATGGTGCGCTCCTGTCAGTGGTCTGCGGTAACGGTCTGATGCACTGGGCCGGCCGCCTGTGCGGCCGGCTTCGCTTCATCATACACGCAGGCGCGGCAGGCGTAGGGCGCGCGCGGCGATCGCGCGGGTGGCGCCGCTCAGGCCGCCAGGCGGAACTGGCCCACGGCGCGGTGCAGCGCTTCGGCCTGGTCTTCCAGCGATGCGGCTGCGGCGGCGGCCTGTTCCACCAGCGCGGCGTTCTGCTGCGCCATCTGGTCCATCTGCGACACCGCCTGGTTGACCTGCTCGATGCCGCCGGTCTGCTCCTCGGTGGCGGCGCGCATTTCGCCCATCAGGTCGGTCACGCGCTTGACCGCGTCGACGATCTCGCCCATCGCGCGGCCTGCGTTCTCGACCAGCACCGCGCCGTCTTCGACGCGCTGCGCCGAGTTGCCGATTAGCGCCTTGATCTCCTTGGCCGCGGTGGCGCTGCGCTGCGCCAGCGTGCGCACCTCGCCGGCCACCACCGCGAAGCCGCGGCCCTGGTCGCCGGCACGGGCCGCCTCGACCGCCGCGTTGAGCGCCAGGATATTGGTCTGGAAGGCAATGCCCTCGATCACGCCGATGATGTCGACCACCTTGCCCGAGGCGCTCTTGATCTCGCCCATGGTGTCCACCACCTGGCTGACGATGGTGCCGCCGCGCACGGCGATGTCCGACGCGCCCTCGGCCAGGCGGCTGGCCTGGCGCGCGTTCTCGGCGCTCTGGCGCACGGTGCTGGTGAGCTGCTCCATGCTGGCGGCGGTTTCCTGCAGCGACGCGGCCTGCTCCTCGCTGCGGCGCGACAGGTCGGCATTGCCCGCGGCGATCTGCTTGGCCGCCCCGGCAATCGAATCGGCCGAGCCGCGGATGCTGCCGATCGCGCCGGTCAGGCGCGACTGCATGCGGTGCATCGCGTAGAGCACGCTGTGCTCGTCGCCGGCGCGCACTTCGACCTGGCCGGCGAGGTCGCCTTCGGCGATGCGCCCGGCAATCTGCGCGGTGGTGGCCGGCTCGCCGCCGAGCTGGCGCTGCAGGCTGGCCGCGACCCGCACCATCACCAGCGACATCAGCGTGCCCACCGCCAGCAGCAGGCCCAGCGCCTGCCACAGCTCGGCGCGGAACGCCGCCTCGATGTCATCCAGGTACAGCCCGGCGATGAAGTTCCAGTCCCACGGGCGGAAGTTGGCCACGTAGCTGAGCTTGGGCTGCGGCGCCTGCGCGCCCGGCTTGGGCCACAGGTATTCGACGAAGCCCTTGCCGGGGCCCTTGCCGATCGCGGCGATGTCGCGGAACAGGTAGACGCCGTTGGGATCCTTCATGCCCTCCATCGCCTTGCCGTTCATTTCCGGCTTGAACGGGTGCATCAGCACCACGGTGTCGGAACGCATCAGCGTGAAATAGCCGTCGGCGCCAAAGCGCATTGCGCGCACGCGCTCGATCGCCTGCTGCTTCGCCTCCTCGACGGGCAGCTTGCCGGCCTTGGCCAGGGCCTCGTAGTCGGCCACCACGGAAACGGCGGCGTCGGTGACGTGGGCCAGGTCGAGCCGGCGCTCCTCCATGCGCAGCGTGCGGATGTGCCACGCGTCCCACAGCGTGATGCCGAGCAGGCAGACCCAGCTCAGCACCAGCGGCAACAGCAGTTTTTTCTTCAGGCTCAGGTTGTGCAGCATGGCTTCGACTCCTCCTTCCTTGCGCTTTGCGCTTGTCATCGGTGATGCGCATGCCTGCGCCACGTCGGGTGGCGCGTGCCGGCGTGCTGCGGGGGGACAGAAGCCGGACGGGCGCATGCGTCAGCCCCATAACGGCGCAAAGCCGAGGTAACTTGATTGAGGTAACTCCGCCACACTGAGAGTGTGGTTGATTGGCTTCAAAACGCCTGCCAAGGGCTTGTGCGCTATGCAGCGCTTGTTGCCGCCATGCGGCCAGCGGGCGTGCCGTCGCCTTCGCTTTGCCGCCCTTCGGCCGGCAAAATCGGTCAGAATCTGCCCCTGTCCTCCGCGCGCCTCCACCGCCTTCCGCTTGCCAGCAAACCGCCCCATGGCCACCTTGCCCAGCCCATCCGACGACACCCGTGGCCATGACGGGCCGCTTGCCGTGTTCCTGATCTTCCTGCGGCTCGGCCTGACCTCGTTCGGCGGTCCGGTGGCCCACCTGGCGTACTTCCGCGAGGAGCTGGTGCGCCGCCGCCGCTGGCTCAGCGAGGCGGCCTATGCCGACGTGGTCGCGCTGTGCCAGTGCCTGCCCGGACCGGCCAGCAGCCAGACCGGCATCGCGCTGGGGCTGGCGCGCGCCGGCTATGGCGGCGCGCTGGCGGCATGGGTGGGCTTTACGCTGCCGTCGGCGCTGCTCATGATCGTGTTCGCGCTGGGGGTGACCCATTACGGCATGGCCGCCGCGCCAGGCGCGTTGCACGGGCTGAAGCTGGTGGCGGTGGCGGTGGTGGCACAGGCCGTATGGGGCATGGCGCGGACGCTGTGCAGCGGGCCGGTGCGCATCGCCATCATGCTGGTGGCCGCCGGCACCATGCTGGCGTGGCCGGGACCGTGGTCGCAGGTGGCCCTGATGGCCGCCGCCGCGGCCGCCGGCATGGCCCTGTTGCGGCCGGCGCTGGGCGGCGCGCACGAACCGCTGCGCCTGCCGGTGACGCATCGCGGCGGCGTGCTGGCGCTGGCGCTGTTCGCCGCGCTGCTGGCCGGCCTGCCGCTGCTGGCGCAGTGGGCCGCCGATCCGGCCGTGCGCGTGTTCGACGCCTTTTACCGCGCCGGCGCACTGGTCTTTGGCGGCGGGCACGTGGTGCTGCCGCTGCTGGATGCGGCCGTGGTGACGCCCGGCTGGGTCGGCAAGGAAACCTTCCTGGCCGGCTACGGCGCGGCGCAGGCCATGCCCGGGCCGCTGTTCTCCTTTGCCGCCTTCCTCGGCGCCGCCATGCAGCGTCCGCCCACCGGCATTGCCGGCGGCCTGTTGTGCACGCTGGCGATCTTCCTGCCCGGCGCGCTGCTGGTGCTGGGCGCGCTGCCGTTCTGGGAAAGCCTGCGCCGCAACCGGCGCGCACAGGCGGCGCTGGCCGGCATCAATGCCGGCGTGGTCGGGCTGCTGCTGGCGGCGCTGTGGCATCCGGTCTGGACCAGCGCGGTGCAGGGTCCGCTGGACATCGTGCTGGTGGCACTGGCGCTGGTGGCGCTGATGCGGTGGAAGCTGCCGCCGTGGCTGGTGGTGGTGGCCAGCGGCGTGGCGGGGTGGGTAGTCACTGCCGCCCTGTGAGGCGGGGGACAGAGGCCGGCTTGACGTTGTAATGCGCTGTAATCCGGCCGCACCCACACCCGTTTGCACTTTCAAATGCGAACGATTATCCTTCTCTCTTCCGCGCGTTCGTGTGCCTGTCATGGCACACCCATGACGCCACGTGAGGTCCCAGGGACGCTCACGCTACCCGTACGCAGGCAATACCGGGCGCGGCCCGACCAGGCCGGGCCTGCCCATTCACCGCAATGACCGACACCCAGCCGGCCGCCGGCCAGCAGCGCCGTGCCTTCTGGCTCAAGCATCTCCATCAGTGGCACTGGATCAGTTCCGCGATCTGCCTGGTCGGGATGCTGCTGTTCGCGGTCACCGGCTTCACCCTGAACCACGCCGGCCAGATCGAGGCCCGGCCCGCGGTGCAGACCCGGCACGCCACGCTGCCCGCGCGCGTGCTCGACAAGGTCCGGGCCGCGGCCCCCGCCGGTGCTGCCGGTGCGGCCCGCGCGAGCGAGACCAGGGCGCCGGTGCCGGCGGTGCTGGCCGACTGGCTGGCGCAGGCGCTGGATATCGATGCCAGCGGGCGCGAGGCCGAATGGTCCGCCGACGAGATCTACGTGGCGCTGCCGCGCCCGGGTGGCGATGCCTGGGTCAGCATCGCGCTCGACAGCGGCGAAGCGCAGTACGAGAACACCTCGCGCGGTGCCATCTCGTACCTGAACGACCTGCACAAGGGGCGCCACACCGGCGCGGCGTGGAGCCTGTTCCTGGACGCATTCGCGCTGGCCTGCTTGGTGTTCTGCGTGACCGGCCTGTTCCTGCTCAAGCTGCATGCTGGCGGGCGCGTGGCGACCTGGCCGCTGGTGGGGCTCGGGCTGGTGGTGCCGGTGCTGCTGGCGATCCTGTTTATCCACTGATCGGTCGCGCTCGATCCGATCTTCTTCCTGCATCTCACTGACGAGGTTTCTCCGATATGCGCCGACTGCTCTCCGTCTCCCTGACCGGCATCGCCGCCGTGCCGCTGGCCGGCCCCGCGCTGGCCGCGGACCTGAACGTCAAGGTCGACATCCCGCGCCTGAGCGTGGCCGAATACCACCGGCCCTATGTGGCGATGTGGGTCGAGCGTGCCGACCAGAGCCCGGTGCAGACCCTGGCGGTCTGGTACGACGGCAAGCTCAAGGACGGCGAGGGCACCAAGTGGCTCAAGGACATGCGCCAGTGGTGGCGCAAGGCCGGCCGCGACCTGCACATGCCGGCCGATGGCATCTCCGGCGCCACGCGCGCGCCGGGCGAGCACAGCGTGAGCTTCAGCGATGGCAAGGCCCCGCTGGGCAAGCTGCCCGCCGGCAACTACCAGCTGGTGGTGGAGGCCGCGCGCGAAGTGGGCGGGCGCGAGCTGGTGCGCGTGCCGTTCACGTGGCCGCCGCAATCCGCACAGAGCGCCCGCGCCAAGGGCGAACACGAACTCGGCGGCGTCACCGTCGACCTGAAGCCTTAACTCGTCCCGTCCCGGAGCCCGACCATGAAACCTTCCCTGATGTCCGCCGCTTCTTCCCGCCTGGCGGTGCGCGCCGCCGTCCTGGCCCTCGCCGCGCTCGCGCCGCTGGCCGCCCACGCGCACCGCCAGTGGCTGCTGCCGTCGGCCACCGTGCTGTCCGGCAGCGACCCGTGGGTGACCGTGGACGCCGCGGTCTCGAACGACCTGTTCTACTTCGAGCACGTGCCGATGCGGCTCGACAACCTGCAGGTGACCGCCCCCGACGGCAGCGCGGTCAAGGCCGAGAACGCGGCCACCGGCAAGTACCGCAGCACCTTCGACCTGCACCTGACCCAGCCGGGCACCTATCGCGTGGCGGTGGTCAACAACGGCCTGTTCGCCAGCTACAAGGTCGACGGGCAGGCCAAGCGCTGGCGCGGCAGCGCCGAGAACTTCGCCAGGGAAGTCCCGGCCAACGCGCAGGACCTGCAGGTCACGCAGGCCGAGGGCCGCATCGAATCCTTCGTCACCGCCGGCAAGCCCAGCGACAAGGGCCTGCGCCCCGTCGGCCGCGGCCTCGAGCTGGCGCCGATCACGCATCCGAACGACCTGGTCGCCGGCGACACCGCCAGCTTCCGCCTGCTGCTCGACGGCAAGCCCGCCAGCAACCTGAAGGTCGCCGTGGTGCCGGGCGGCATCCGCTACCGCGACCAGCTGCAGGAGTTCAGCGCCACCACCGACGCCGACGGCAAGTTCAGCGTCAAGTGGCCGGCCCCCGGCATGTACTGGATGGAAGCCGAAGTGAAGGACGACAAGACCACCTTCAAGCAGGCCAAGTCGCGCCGCGCCGTCTATGCGGTGACGGTGGAAGTGCTGCCGCAATAAGCCGGTTAAGCCGGATGCCGGACTTGAACCGCGTCCTGGTTCCCGTGGCGCTGTCCGCGCCGCCGCTGCCGCCGGCGCCCGAGGCGCGCTTGCAGCGCTGGGGCGGACAGACCATGGGCACCAGCTGGACGGTGGCCGCGCTGTTGCCGCCGGGCGCGGACGGCCATGCCATCGCCGCCGGCATCCAGTCGGTGCTCGCGCGCGTGATTTCGCAGATGAGCAACTGGGAGGCGGATTCGGACCTGAGCCGCTTCAACCGCGCGCCGCCGGGCACCTGGCACGCCTTGCCGGCAGACTGCTTCGCGGTGCTGCGGACCGCATTGCAAGTCGCACGCGACAGCGGCGGCGCCTATGACCCCAGTGCCGGTCCGCTGGTCGACCTGTGGGGCTTCGGTCCCGCCCCCGCGCGCCGCGCACCGCCGTCGCCTGACGAAGTCCAGGCCGCGCGCGGCCGTTGCGGCTGGGCCCGCGTCGAAGTCGATGCCGCGGGCCAGCGCGCCCGCCAGCCGGGCGGCGTGGCGCTGGATTTCTGCGCCATCGCCAAGGGCTTCGCCGTCGACGCGGTGGCGCGCTACCTGTGCGAACAGGGGCTGGACCACCATCTGACCGAGATCGGCGGCGAACTGCGCGGCCATGGCGTCAAGCCCGACGGTATGCCGTGGTGGGTCGCGCTGGAGGCGCCGCCGGGGCCGGGCAGCGATGGCGCGCAGCAAACGCTGGTCGCGCTGCACGGGCTGTCCGTGGCCACCTCCGGCGACTACCGGCGCTACTTCGACAGCGATGGCCGCCGCTATGCCCATACCATCGATCCGCGCACCGGCTATCCGGCCAGCCACGCGCTGGCCTCGGTCACGGTGATCCATCCGCAGTGCATGCTGGCCGATGCGCTGTCCACCGCGCTGACCGTGCTGGGCCCCGACGCCGGCATGGCGCACGCGCGCCGCCACGGCATTGCCGCGCGCTTCCTGGTGCGCAGCGCGGACGGCTTTCTCGAACATCTTTCGCCGGCCTTTGCCGCGATGCTGGCATGAGCCGCCGCGCCATGCCGTCCGCCATCGCCGGTGCCGGCTGGCTTGCCGTGGCCGGCGGCTTGACGTTGTCCGTGCTGGGGCCGTCGCGCCTGGCCATGGCCGCCGGGGTGGTCGCCGCGTACGCGGGGTTCTGCGGCGCGGTGGTGGCCCACTATCGCCAACGGCGCGCCAGGGTGGCGGCGCTGGCCGGCACGGGCGACGGCGCGACGCTGGTGGTCTATGCCAGCCAGACCGGGTTTGCCGAGCAGCTCGCGCTGCAGACTGCCAGCGCGCTGCAGGGCGCGGGCATGCCGGTGCAGCTGCTGTCGCTGGCCGATCTGGATGGCCGGCGCCTGCGGGCATGCCGCCAGGCCTTGTTCGTGGTCAGCACCACCGGCGAGGGCGACGCCCCGGACAGCGCGTCGGGCTTCGCGCGCCGCCTGCTGGCGGGCGCCGATGGCCTGCACGCGCTGCGCTACGGCATCCTCGCGCTCGGCGACAGCAGCTACGCGCGCTTCTGCGCCTTCGGCCACGCGCTGGAGGCGTGGCTGCGGCGCCATCGCGCCCAGCCTCTGTTCGACCTGATCGAAGTCGACAACGGCGACGCCGGTGCGCTGCGCCACTGGCAGAACCACCTGTCGGCGCTGAGCGGCGGCGCCGAGATCGCCGACTGGGAGCGCCCGCGCTATGACGACTGGCGGCTGGCGCAGCGCCGCCACCTGAATCCCGGCAGCCAGGGCGCGCCCGCCTTCCATCTGGTCCTGGCGCCACCGGACGGCGCGGCCCTGGACTGGCAGGCCGGCGACATTGCCGAGGTCGGCCCCTGCCACGCGCCGGCCGAGGTCGAGCGGCTGCTGGCGCGGCTTGACCTGGATGGCGCCACCCCGGTGCGCTGCGATGGCGCCGACACCACCCTGGCCGCGGCCATGGCCACGCGCATGCCGCTGCCCGCGCCGCACTTTGCCGCGATGCAGGGCCTGGCGCCGCAGCAACTGGTGGATGCGCTGGCGCCGCTGCCGCACCGCGAGTATTCGATCGCCTCGCTGCCGCGCGACGGCCGGCTCGAGCTGCTGGTGCGCCAGACCCGCCATGACGACGGCCGCCTCGGCCTGGCTTCGGGCTGGCTGACCGAGCACGCTCCGGTGGGCAGCCGCATCGCGCTGCGCATCCGCACCAATCGCAGTTTCCATCCGCCGGCCGGCGACCGGCCGCTGATCCTAATCGGCAACGGCACCGGGCTGGCCGGGCTGCGGGCCCAGCTCAAGGCCCGCGCCGCGGCCGGGCGGCGCCGCAACTGGCTGCTGTTCGGCGAGCGCTCGGCTCGGCATGACGCCTTCTTTGCCGAGGAACTGGCCGGCTGGCTCGCGGAAGGCACGCTGGCGCGGGTGGACCACGCCTGGTCGCGCGACGGTGGCGCGCCGCGCTATGTGCAGGACGCCCTGCGCATGCAGGCGGATGCGGTGCGGCAATGGGTCGCCGACGGCGCCGCCATCTACGTCTGCGGCAGCCTGCAGGGCATGGCCGGCGGCGTCCATGAGGCGCTGGCCGAAATCCTGGGCGAGGACGCCCTGCGCCGCCTCGCCGACGACGGCCGCTACCGGCGCGACGTCTACTAGCATCCGGCCGCTGGTGCCGCTGGCCACGCGGCGTGCGGAGATCGGCCGCGGCGCTCGCGCGCCGGCCGGCCATGCACTATCTTCGGTGTGAACTGCAAGACATCTGCAGCCATCACAACACGAGGAGACCCGATGTTACGCACCCCCCGCCGCCTGGCCGCTGCGCTGGCCCTGCTCGCCACCACTATCCCCGCGGCCATGGCCGAAGCGCCTGCCCGGCAGCAGACCTTCGCCGTACCCGGCCTCGAAAAGCCCGCCAGCGTGCTGGTCGACCGCTGGGGCGTGCCGCATATCTATGCCGGCACGCTCTACGACGCCTTCTATGCGCAGGGCTTCATGGCCGCGCGCGACCGCCTGTGGCAGATCGACCTGTGGCGCAAGCGCGGCCTCGGCGAGATGGCCAAAGACTTTGGTCCGGCCTACGCCGATGGCGACCGCATGGCGCGCGCGGTGCTGTTCCGCGGCGACATGTACCGCGAATGGCTGGCCTACGGCAGCGACGCCAAGCGCGTGGCCGAGGCCTTTGTCGCGGGGGTGAACGCCTACGTGGCGCTGACCGAGCAGAAGCCGGAGCTGCTGCCGCCGGAGTTCCGCAAGCTCAACTACAAGCCGGCACGCTGGCGCGCGGAAGATATCGTGCGCATCCGCCATCACGGCCTGACGCTGAATTTCACCGGCGAGATCGACCGCGCCCGCCTCTACTGCGAGGCCAAGGAGCAGGCGGCGCGCGCCGACTGGCTGCGCCGCGAGCTCGATCCGCAGATCGAACCGCGGCTCAACCCCGGCCTCGACCCCTGCACCGTGCCCGCGGCCGAACTGCGCCGCGCCTACGAACTGGCCACCGCCGCCGCGCGCTTCCCCAAGGAAGCCTGGGGCGACGCGAAGGCCGCCGGCATCCCGCTCGACCAGCTCTACGCCGTGGTCGATGCCAACAGCGATACCGGCCGCAGCCTGGGCTCGAACAACTGGGTCATCGGCGGCAAGCGCACCACCACCGGCCGCCCGATCCTGGCCAACGACCCGCACCGCTCGCACGGCGCGCCCAGCCTGCGCTACATCAGCCACCTGAACGCACCGGGGATGTCGGTGATCGGCGCCGGCGAGCCGTTCCTGCCGGGCATCTCGATCGGGCACAACGGCACCATCGCCTTTGGCCTGACGCGCTTCTACATGGACCAGGAAGACCTGTACGGCTACGAGCTGAACCCGGCCAACCCGCGCGAGTACAAATACAAGGGCCGCTGGGAGCCGATCGAGACCATCACCGAAGATATCGTGGTGAAGGGCGAGCCCGCGCCGCGCAAGGTCACGCTGGACTTCACCCGCCACGGCCCGGTGCTGGTGTCCGGGTCCGGGCATGCATGGGCGCTGCGCGCTGCGTGGCTGGACAACGGCATGGCGCCGTATTTCGGGTCGATGGACTACATGCGCGCGCGCAACTGGGACCAGTTCCGCGCCGCCATGAACCGCTGGGGCGCGCCGGGCGAGAACCAGGTCTATGCCGATACCGCCGGCAATATCGGCTGGATCCCGGGCGGGCTGACCGTCAAGCGTCCCAACTGGGACGGCCTGACACCGGTGGCCGGCGACGGCCGCTATGAATGGGCCGGCTACCGCAACATGGACGAACTGCCGTGGGCCTACAACCCCGCGCCGGGCTATATCGTCACCGCCAACGAAAACAACATCCCGCCCGAGCACCCGGCCGCGAAGCTGGGCGTGGGCTACGAATGGAGCGACAGTTCGCGCGCGCGCCGGCTGAAGGCGGTGGTCGGCGCCAATCCGCGCAGCTCGGTGCAGGATTCGATGGCGTGGCAGAACGACACCGTGTCGCTGCCGGCGCAGCGCGTGGTGGCGCTGTTGCAGGACGTGCGCAGCGACGACGCGCAACTGGCGCGCGGGCTCGAGCTGCTGCGTGGCTGGAACGGCAACGAACGCGCCGACAGCGCGGCCGCGGCGCTGTTCGAGGTCTGGTTCAGCAAGCACCTGCGCCAGGCCGTGGTGCGCGCCGCGCTGCCGCCCGAAGCCGCGCGCCTGGTCGGTGCGGGCGATGCCGCGCGCGTGGTCGCGGTGCTGGAGCAGCCCGGGCCGTGGATGCCGCTGGAACGCCGCAACGCGGTGATGCTCGAATCGCTGAAGGCCGCCATGGCCGAGGTCGAAGCCAAACTCGGCCCGGACCCGCGCGGCTGGCAATGGGGCAAGCTCCACACCGCCGTGTTCACGCATCCGCTGGACCCGATCCTGAGCGATGCCGAACGCCAGCAGTTCAACGTCAACGCCGGCCCGATCGGCGGCTCGGCCTTCACGCCGATGAACACCAGCTACCGCAACAACGATTTCCGGCTGACCGCCGGCGCGTCGTTCCGCATGGTGCTGGATGTCGGCAACTGGGACGCCTCGCGCGTGATCAACACGCCGGGGCAGTCAGGCAACCCCGCCAGCGCGCACTACCGCGACCTGGCGCCGTTGTGGGCCAAGGGCGAGTATTTCCCGCTGGTCTATACGCGCAAGGCGGTGGAGAGGGCGAGCCGGGAGAGGGTGGAGCTGGTGCCGCAGTAATTCTCTAGCTTCCCAAATCCCGCTTGTGTACTCCCTCTCCCGCTTGCGGGAGAGGGTCGGGGTGAGGGCGGGAGCCACCACGAAGTGACGCGCGTCGCTATTGCCACCGCCCGCCCTCACCCCCGGCCCCTCTCCCGCTCGCGGGAGAGGGGAGCAAACCAGCAGCGGGCTGAACGCCGTAGCCCTTACTTCAACAACCCCAACACCGCCTCGGCGCCCGCCTCCGACGACGCCGGGTTCTGCCCCGTCACCAGCCGCCCCGCCACCGCTACGTGGCTGGTCCAGTCGTCGCCGCGCGTAAACCGCCCGCCGTTGGCCTTGAGCACATCCTCCACCAGGAACGGCACCACCTCGGTCAACTGCACCGCGGCTTCCTCGCTGTTGGTAAAGCCCGTGACTTCCTTGCCCTGCACCAGCGGCTGGCCATCCGCGCCCTTCACGTGCCGCAGCACCCCGGGCGCATGGCAGACCGCGCCCACCGGCTTGCCGAGCCGGTCGAACTGCTCGATCAACGCGATCGAACGCTTGTCTTCGGCCAGGTCCCACAACGGACCATGGCCGCCGGGATAAAACACGGCGTCGAAGTCCTCGGCCTTCACCTGGTCCAGCGTCAGCGTGCTGCCCAGCGCCTGCTGCGCGGCACTATCGCTGCGAAAGCGCCGTGTCGCATCGGTCTGCGCATCCGGGTCGTCGCTCTTGGGGTCGATCGGCGGCTGGCCGCCCTTGGGCGAGGCCAGCGTGATGTCGGCGCCGGCGTCCTTGAAGACGTAGTACGGGGCGGCGAATTCCTCCAGCCAGAAGCCGGTCTTCTTGCCGGTATTGCCGAGCTGGTCGTGCGAGGTCAGCACCATCAGGATTTTCATGTGGGTTCTCCGGTTTGCATCCACGGTGGGCCGGGCAGCCCCGGCATTGGCAACATCCTACGCAGCTGGCTATGATTCGAAAACCTCGAATCTTCGATGTCTGCCATCCAAAAAATGAATATCGCCGGCAAGGACCTGAACCTGCTCTATGTCTTCCATGTGCTCTACCAGGAAGGCAACGCCTCACGCGCGGCGGCGCGCATGGCGCTGAGCCAGCCGGCGCTCAGCCACAAGCTCAACCGCCTGCGCGACGAGCTGGGCGACCCGCTGTTCGTGCGCGCGCCGCGCGGCCTGACGCCGACGCCACGCGCGCATGCGCTGGCGCCGCAGGTGCAGCGGCTGGTGGCGGAGCTGGATGCGTTCTACGACGCCTGCGACGGCCGCGATTTCCTCGCGCGCAGCGAGGCCGTGCACATCTACACCACCGACTACATGGAGCAACTGCTGCTGCCGGCGCTGTTGCCGCGGCTGCGCCGCGATGCGCCCGGCGTGGTGCTGGTCACGCACAATACGCGCGGCGAGCTGCCGCGCGAGGAGCTGGAGAAGGGCACCTGCGACCTGGCGATCGCGGGCTTTTACGAGAACCTGCCCGACACCTTCCACCAGCAGCGGCTGGGCAGCGAGGATTTCGTGGTGCTGGCCTCGCGCACCAACCGGCGCGTCGCTCAGGGGCTGGACCTGGACGCGTTCCTGGCGTGCGAGCATCTGCTGACCACGCTGACCGGCGACCTCAACGGCGTGGTGGATCGCGCGCTGGCACGGCTGGGGCATCGGCGCACGGTGGTGGCGGGTTTGTCGAGCTTCCTCGCGCCGAGCCGGCTGGTGCGCGGCTCGGCGCTGCTGCTGACCTGCCTGCGCTCGGTCGCGCAGGAAGCGGTGGCGCGTGATCCGGACCTGGTGATGCTGCCGGTGCCGTTCGCGCTGCCCCAGGTCGACATGATGCAGATCTGGCACGCGCGCACCGATGCCGACCGGCTGCGGCGCTGGCTGCGCCAGCAGATCCAGGAAGTGGCCGGCGCCATCGGCGTGGCCGCGCCCGCCGCGCAGCGGCCGCGCGTCAGGCGCGGTTGACCACCGGCAGCAGCGCGCCGTGCACGGCGCGCGCGGCATCCGATGCCAGGAACACGATCACGTCGGCCAGTGCATCCAGGGCGACCCAGCGCGAGCTGTCGGCATCGGGCATGGCCTGGCGGTTCTCGGGCGTGTCGAGGATGCTGGGCAGCACCGCGTTGACGCGGATGCCCTGGTCGCGCAGCTCGGCCGACATCGATTCGGTGACCCGCGCCAGCGCGTCCTTCGAGGCGCAGTAGGCACCCATCTGCGCCAGTCCGCGCGCGGCCGAATTGGCGCCGACGTTGACGATGGCGCCGCCGCCCGCGGCCAGCATGTGCGGCACCACCGCGCGCGCCATGTTCAGCACCGTGCCGACGTTCATGTCGAACAGCCGGTTCCAGTCGGCCGCGCTGGTCTCGTGGATGCCCGTGCCCATGGCGAAGCCGCCGGCCAGGTTGCACACCACGTCGATGCGCCCGCACGCCTGCACGGCCCCGCCGATGGCCTGGCCCAGGCTGTCCGCATCGAGCAGGTCGGCCTGCAGCGCCAGGTGGCCGCTGCCGGCCTCGGGCAACGGTGCGGCATGGCGGTCCAGCAGCACCACGCGCGCGCCTGCCTGGGCGAAGGCATGCGCGACCGCGCGTCCGAGGTTGCCGCTGGCGCCGGTGACCAGTACGTTCTTGCCGTGGAAGTTCATTTGCGTGCTCCTGCGCCGTGGCGGCGCGCGTTGTCGTGATCAGGCTTCGCCCGGCGCTTTGTTCTTTTGAACCTTCGTGGCCGTCAGCGAAAAACGCAAGCCAGTCTACGCAACCGCACGCAACATAAGCTTGCGAAAATGCCCCGGGGTAACCCTCGAAACGCACAGGAAGTTGCGCGCCGGCGTTACCGTCGGCGCCGTGCCGGCGCCTGCGCGGGGCCAACGCCGGAAGCGGCCGCTTCGCTCGCCCCAGCTTCCTCGAGGAACTGCACCAGCAACTGCGCCGCGGGCGACAGCAGCGAGAAGTCGCGGCAGCAGATGGCAAAGCGCCGCCGCGCCCAGTCATTGCGCAGCGGGATCACGCGCAGGCCGAAGGCCGTGGCAATCAGCGTGGCGATCTCGGCCGGGATGATGACGATGCCGAGTTCCGCGCGCACGCAGCGCAGCGCGGCGTCGAAGGTCGACACCACGGCGCGGTGCGCAATGCGGCGCCCCTGGATCGCGGCGTAGCGCGCCAGCATGATCTGCACCGCGGTCTGCGCCGGCATCGCGATCTGGTCGTACTCCAGCGTGTCTTCGAACCGGCAGCTCTCCGCGCGCGCCAGCGGGTGCCCGGGATAGACCACGGCGGCGAGGTGGTCGGCGCGGTAGGGGCGGGTCTGGAAGCCCTCCAGGTCTGCCGCGTCTCAGCAGATGCCCAGCGGCGCGGTGCCGTCGCGCAGCGCGCTGACCACCTCGCTGCTCAGGCTTTCTTCGATGGTCACGCGCACGTCGCGGTGCTCGGGCCGTTGCATGAAGGCGGCGATGTCGTCCGGCAGCGATTCCGCCATGGTCGACACCGTGGCCAGCAGGCGCACCTGCCCGCGCACGCCGGAACCATAGTCGGCCATGTCGCGCGCGACGCGATCGGCGGCGGCGAGCATGGCGCGCGCATGCGCCAGCACGATCTCGCCGGCGGGCGTGGGGATCACGCCGCGGCGGCGGCGTTCCAGCAGCGTGGCGCCGACGGTTTCCTCCAGCTGCGCCAGGCGCTTGCTGATGGCGGAAGCGACGATGTGTTCCTGCTCGCCGGCGCGCGCCATGTTGCGGGTTTCGCAGACGGCGACGAACAGGCGCAGCGTGGTGAGGTCGAGGTCTCGCATGGCGGGGGCGCAATGTTTCCGGCTTGGAATGCTACGCCGCTTGCCCGCGTCACGGCATCGCATCCGGGAAATCCCGTAGCGCAGGTGAGATTGTCATCCTGGCTTTCCGATCCGGCATGCCTGGCTGCGTAAACCATCGCTTCAGCTTGCCCGCAGAAACTCATAGAGTTGTTCCGTCGCCCCGCCGAGGGACGCCTTTTCCAGTCCCCGAGAACCATGACCCATTCCCTCCCCAGCCACGCCGTGATCCGCGAAGTCGGTCTGCGCGATGGCCTGCAAAGCGTCCGCACCATCCTGCCTACCGCCAGCAAGCTGGCGTGGATCCGTGGCGCCTACGCCGCCGGACTGCGCGAACTGGAAGTCGGTTCGTTCGTCCCCGCGCGGCTGTTGCCGCAACTGGCCGATACCGCCGAACTGGTCGCGTTCGCGCGCACGCTGCCGGGCTTGTTCACTTCGGTGCTGGTGCCCAATTTGCGCGGCGCGCAGGACGCACTCGACAGCGGCGCCGACCTGCTGATCGTGCCGCTGTCGGCCAGCCATGCGCACAGCCTCGCCAACCTGCGCAAGACGCCCGATGAAGTCGTTGCCGAAGTGGCGCGCATCCGCGCCGCGCGCGATGCCAGCGGCGCCAGGACGCTGATCGAAGGCGGCGTCGGCACCGCGTTCGGCTGCACGCTGCAGGGTCATGTCGATGCGGAGGAAGTGCTGCGGCTGATGCAGGCGCTGCTCGATGCCGGTGCCGATCGCGTCAGCCTGGCCGACACCGTCGGCTATGCCGATCCGCGCATGGTGCGCGAGCTGTTCGCGCGCGCCGTGGCGATCGCCGGCGATCGGTTCTGGTGCGGCCATTTCCATGACACGCGCGGACTCGGGCTGGCCAATGTCTATGCCGCGCTCGAAGCCGGCGTGACGCGCTTCGACGCCTGCCTGGCCGGCATCGGCGGCTGCCCGCATGCGCCCGGCGCCAGCGGCAATGTCGCCACCGAAGACCTCGCGTACATGCTGGCCAGCATGGGGATCGATACCGGCATCGATATCGCCCGCCTGCTGGCGCTGCGTGCGGACGTGGCCGGCTGGCTGCGCGACGAAACCCTGCACGGCACGCTGTGGCGCGCCGGCCTGCCCAAGACTTTCGCGGCCCAGCCGGCCGCGGCCACCGTCTGAGAACCAACATGCCCCAAGACAGCAACAGCACCAGCACCAACAATCCCCTGCCGCTCGCGGGCGTGCGCGTGGTCGAATTCACGCACATGGTGATGGGCCCCACCTGCGGCATGATCCTGGCCGACCTCGGCGCCGAAGTCATCAAGGTCGAGCCGCCCGGCGGCGACAAGACGCGCAAGCTGCCAGGCCTGGGCATCGGCTTCTTCCGCACCTTCAACCGCAACAAGAAGAGCGTGGTGCTCGACATCACCACCGACGAAGGCCGCGCCGCCGCCGCCGAACTGGCAGGTCAGAGCGACATCCTGCTGGAGAACTTCCGCCCCGGCCTGATGCAGAAGCTGGGGCTCGACTACGCTACGTTGTCGCGCGACTACCCGCACCTGATCTACGTGTCGCACAAGGGCTTCCTGCCCGGCCCGTACGAGCACCGGCTGGCGCTGGACGAAGTGGTGCAGATGATGGGCGGCCTGTCCTACATGACCGGTCCCAGCGGCCGGCCGCTGCGCGCCGGCACCTCGGTCAACGACATCATGGGCGGCATGTTCGGCGCGATCGGCGTGCTGGCCGCGCTGCGCGAGCGCGACCGCACCGGCCGCGGCCAGGAAATCCAGAGCGCGCTGTTCGAGAACTGCGTGTTCCTGGCGTCGCAGCACATGCAGCAATACGCCATGACCGGCGAGCCGCCGCCGCCGATGCCGTCGCGCGTGTCGGCGTGGAGCGTGTATGACGTGTTCACGCTGGCGCAGGACGAGCAACTGTTTATCGGCGCGGTCAGCGACAAGCAGTTCGTCACGCTGTGCCACGTGCTGCAGCATCCGGAACTGATCGACAAGTCGGAATACGCCAGCAACACCTCGCGCGTCGCGGTGCGGCCGCAACTGCTGGAAGAGCTCGGCGCGATCCTGCGCCACCATCGCGCTGCCGAACTCGCGCCCAAGCTTGAAGCCGCCGGCATTCCCTATGCGCCGATCGTGCGTCCGGACCAGCTGCTCGACGATCCGCACCTGCTTGCCAGCGGCGGCCTGGTGCCGATGCAGGCCGACGACGGCTCGACCACGCCCACCGTGCTGTTGCCGCTGCTGATGGGCGGCCGCCGCCCCGGCGTGCGCAGCCCGCTGCCACGGGCCGGCGAGCATAACGAAGAAATCCTGGCGCGGCTCGGCAAGGGCCGGGGCTGAAGCACTGACGGGCAAGCCGCGCCACAGCGGCACCGACCACGCCCTACGATAACGATACGGAGACAACCCATGCAACGTCGCATCCTGCTCAAGTCCGCGCTGGCACTTTCCGCCACGCTCGCCGCAACCCTTGCCGTCCCCGGCTTCGACGCGCTCGCGCAGGGCGGATCGGGCAAGCCCGTGCGCCTGATCCTGCCGATCAGCGCCGGCTCCGGCGTCGACACCATCGCGCGCGCCGCGGGCCCGGCGCTCGGCAAGGCCTTCGGCCAGCCGGTGGTGATCGAGAACCTGCCTGGCGCCGGCGGTATCACCGGCGCCGCCGCGGTGGTCAAGGCGCAGCCGGACGGCAGCACGCTGGGGCTGGTGTCGAACAACCACGTGATCAACCCCAGCGTGTTCCGCGCCATGCCGTTCGACGCGATCAAGGACATTACCCCGATCAGCGTGATCGGCACCACGCCGCTGGTGCTGGTGGTCAACCCCAAGGTGCCGGCGAAGAACGTGAAGGAGCTGGTGGCGCTGCTCAAGGCGAAGCCCGATGGCTACAACTATGCGTCGTCCGGCAACGGCACCATCATCCATCTTGCCGGCGAGATGTTTCTGGACGAGGCCGGCGTGACGGCGCGCCATGTGCCGTACAAGGGCACCGGCCCGATGGTCAACGACCTGGTCGCCGGGCAGGTCGAAATGGGCGTGGTCGCGCTCAACGCGGTGGCGCCGCACCTGAAGGCGGGCACGCTGCGCGCGATCGGCCTGTGCGGCGACAAGCGCACCGACGCCGCGCCGGACATTGCCACCATCGCGGAACAAGGCTTGCCGCGCTACAACGTGGCGGGCTGGTTCGCCGTCATCGGGCCGGCCGGCATGCCGGCGGCGGAAGTCAAACGCGCGCACGATGCCTTTGCCAAAGCGTTCAAGTCGCCCGAAGTGCTGGAAGCGATGAAGAAGCAGGGCACGGTGATCGAGCCCGGCACGCCCGAGGCTGCCGCCGCGTTCTTCCGCAGCGAAGCCGCGCGCTACGCCGCGCTGGTGAAGAAGGCCAACGTCAAGGTCGAATAAGCCAACTGAACGGCATCAGGCCGCCGCTCGCGATCGCCGCGCGCGCAAGCCGCGCCGGCAAGCTGGCTGGCAAGCGCCTAGAATGTCCTGCATTCCGACCTGCAGGAGCACGAGATGTCAGGCAAGCCCGTCAGGATCCCCGGCCCCGACCATCCCATCACCATCACGCCGACCGCCGGCAGGGTGGTGGTCAAGGTGGCCGGCATCACGATTGCCGACAGCGATGCGGCGCTGACCCTGCAGGAGGCGAACTATGCGCCGGTGCAGTACATCCCGCGCGCGCATGTCGACATGGCGCGGCTGGAGCGCAGCGCGCATGCCACCTACTGCCCGTATAAGGGCGACTGCAGTTACTTCTCCATTCCGGCCGGCGGCGAGCGCGCGCGCAACGCGGTGTGGAGCTATGAGTCGCCGTACGTTGCCGTTGCCGCCATCGGCGCGCTCCTGGCGTTTTATCCGGATCGTGTCGACAGTATCGAAATCATCGGGCCCTAAGTTTCGAGCGCCGCGTCGATCATCGCCGCGGCCAGGCCAATCACCAGTGCAATGGCCGAGGCGATAAAGCAGCGCACCGTCTTGCGGTACTCCGGCACCGCATCGTCCTCGACGCGCAGCGCGCGGAACAGCGCGACGATCTGCAGCACCACCGCGGCCAGCAGCGCCACCGCCGCCAGCAGCGAGCGCCAGTCCCATTCGCCCGGGCTTTCGAAGCCCCAGAAACGCCAGAACCCCAGCGAAAAGCCCAGCAGCACGGTGATCGCGGTGATGATGCCCTGGCGATAGCCGGTGGGCACCACTTGCGGCGTTGGCGGCGCCACGGGAACCACGGCGGGAGGGGGTGGCGGGGCGGCAGGCTTGCCAGCATCCATGGCACGTCTCCGGTTGCGATGGGCTGGATGCAGTCTAGTCCGGATCAGCCCTTGCTGAAGATGCTGTAGAAGTCCGGCGCGCCGCTGTCCGGCATGCTCAGGTCGAGCGAGCCTTCGATGTGTTCCAGGTGTTCCGCCATCAGCGCGCTGGCGCGCGCGGCATCGCGCTGCTCGATGGCGTCGATCAGCTGCCGGTGCTCATGCTCGGCGCAGGCGGGTGCGCCGGGGCGGTCGTACAGCGTGATGATCAGGCAGGTCAGCGACACCATCTCGCGGATCAGCTTTTCGAGGATGGCGTTGCCGGCCATTTCCGCCAGCAGGATATGGAACTCGCCTGACAGCCGGATCATCGCCGCGCGGTCGCCGCGGGCGCGCGCGTTGTCTTCTTCCATGGCATGCCGGCGCAGGCTGCGCACCTTGGCGGGCGTGGCGCGTTGTGCCAGTTCGGCGGCCAGCGCGGGCTCGACCACGCGGCGCGCCTGGAACACCTCGCGCGCTTCGTCCACAGTCGGGCTGGAGACAAAGGCGCCGCGGTTGGGCACCAGCGTCACCAGCTTCTCGTGCGCCAGGCGCGCAAACACCTGGCGGATGCGCGCACGGCTGGCGCCGGTCACTTCGCACAGCCGTTCCTCGACCAGCTTGGTGCCCGCCAGCAGGCGGTGCTCCATGATGGCGTAGAGCAGGCTCAGGTAGATCGCCTCGGTGGCCGACGCCTCGCTGGCGGCGCCTTCCTGGCCTGCCTCGTCGTCCGGGGCGGCATTGGCGGCGGCCTTTTGCATGGTTTTCGGGGTCGCCTTGGCGGCGGCGCGGCGCGGGGCTTTCGCGGCGGCGCCGGGCGCCGCCTTTTTCGATGTGGTTGCCATATCAGGGTACGGACATTCAGCCTGTCGCCGGAACTGGCGACGAAACACGGCTATATCGTACACAACTATGGCAACAGCGAGGCGCGGCTCAGGCCAGGGCGGTTTCCTGGCAGGCAGTGCGCGGCCCGGCGGCGGCGCTCGCGGCTTCGAACGGATGCACCTGCGCCCAGTGCCGGGCGATGTCGACACGGCGGCAGATCCACACCTTGTCGTGCCCCTGCACGTAGTCGAGGAAACGCTGCAGCGCGCGGAAGCGGCCGGGGCGGCCGAGCAGGCGGCAGTGCATGCCGATCGACAGCATCTTGGGGCTGTCCTGGCCGCCGGGGTCGCCTTCGTCGTACAAAACGTCGAACGCGTCCTTCAGGTACTGGAAGAACTGTTCGCCGGTATTGAAGCCTTGCGGCGTGGCGAAGCGCATGTCGTTCGAGTCCAGCGTGTACGGCACCACCAGGTGCGGCTTCTTCTCGCCGCCGGAGACTTCCACTTCGGTCCAGAACGGCAGGTCGTCGCCGTAGTAGTCCGAGTCATAGAGGAAGCCGCCGTGCTCGACCACCAGCCGGCGCGTGTTGGGGCTGTCGCGGCCGGTGTACCAGCCCAGCGGCAGCTCGCCGGTCAGCTCCTTGATGATCTGCATGCCGATGCGCATGTGCTCGCGCTCGGTGGCTTCGTCGATGTTCTGGTAGTGGATCCAGCGCCAGCCGTGGCAGGCGATCTCGTGGCCCAGTTCGACGAAGGCGCGCGTCAGTTCCGGATGGCGCTGCAGCGCCATTGACACGCCGAAGATGGTCAGCGGCAGGCCGCGCCGTTCGAACTCGCGCAGGATGCGCCAGACGCCGGCGCGCGAGCCGTATTCGTAGATGCCCTCCATGCTCATGTGGCGGTCGGGGTAGGCCGCGGCGCCGACGATCTCGGAAAGGAACTGCTCGGACGCGGCGTCGCCGTGCAGCACGCAGTTTTCGCCGCCTTCTTCGTAGTTGAGGACGAACTGGACGGCGATGCGCGCGCCGCCTGGCCAGCGTGCGTGCGGCGGACGGGCGCCATAGCCGATCAGATCGCGGGGATAACGTGTCTGGAGCATGTTGCGGGAGAAGGTAAGCGGTTCAGGGAAAGTTCAGTTCAGTTCAGTTCAGGGCATAGGGCGCCAGCATGCCGGCATACGCCTTGGGCAGCGGCCGCGCCCAGTCGCCGCGCTTGCTGGTGCCCAGTCGCACCGAGACCATCGCCTCGGCCAGCTTGACCGCGCACGACACGCCGTCGATCACCGGCGCGCCGATGGCATCCGCGATCTCGTCGCACAGGTCGGTCATGCCGGCGCAGCCGAGCACGATGCATTCACTGCGGTCTTCGACCAGCGCGCGGCGGCAGGCCTCGGTGATGATGCGGCGCGCGTCCGAGCCGGGGCGCTCCAGTTCCAGCACCGGCAGGTCGCAGGCGCGCACGTTGTTGCAGAAGCGCTTCATGCCGTAGCGCTCGGCCAGGTGCCAGGCGATATTGCAAGTGCGCGCCAGCGTGGTGACCACGCTGAAGCTGCTGCCGACCACGCTGGCCATGTGCATCGCGGCCTCGGCGATGCCGATCACCGGTCCGCGCGCCACTTCGCGCGCGGCGTACAGGCCGGGGTCGCCGAAGCAGGCGATGACGTAGCCGTCCACGCCTTCCTGCTCGCCGGCCAGGATCTCGTCGAGGATGCCGGGCACCGACAGGGCCTCGTCATAGTGGCTTTCGATCGAAGCCGGGCCCATGCGCGGGCTGACCGCGCTGATGCGCGTGCCGGGCGCCGCCACGGCGGCGGCGCACTGCCCGATCTTGTCGGTCATGCTCTGGGTGGTATTGGGATTGATGATCTTCAGCTTCATGGGTGCGGCTCTGGGATGGATGCTGTCGAAGAGGGGTATCGCTCAAACCTGGCCGGAGGCCGGTGCGGTGGGCGCGGCAAGGTGGCCCGGCATCATGCGCGGCGCCAGCTGCCGGTACAGCACCAGCGCGATGCCCATGCCGATGAACCAGCTGTAGTTGGCCGCCGCCTGCCAGGCCGGCACCACCACGCACAGGATCGGGATGATGGCCGCGGGAATCATGGTGGCCACCGCCGCCGGGTTGAAGCCATTGCGGTACCAGTAGCGGCCGCGCGGGTTCAGCGTGTACAGGTCGTCGACCTCCACGTGCTGGCGCCGCACCAGGTAGTAGTCGGCGATCAGGATGCCGAACAGCGGGCCGATGAAGGCACCCAGCACGTCGAGCGTGTAGTGGATCACCGCCGGGTTGTTGTACAGGTTCCAGGGCGTGATGAAGATCGACGCCACCGCGGCGATCATGCCGCCGGTACGCCAGCTGATGTGCTTGGGCGACACGTTGGAGAAGTCGAACGCCGGCGACACGAAGTTGGCGACGATATTGATGCCGATGGTCGCGGTCATGAAGGTGAAGGCGCCCAGCAGCATGGCGAAGGTGCTGTCGATATGGCTGACGGTTTCCACCGGGTCGGTGATCAGCTTGCCGAACACCGGCAGCGTGGCCGAGGTGGTGATCACGGTCAGCAGCGAGAAGCCCAGGAAGTTGACCGGCAGGCCCCAGAAGTTGCCGCGCTTGACCGCCTTGAAATCCTTGGCATAGCGCGAGAAGTCGCCGAAATTCAGCATCGGGCCGGAGAAGTACGACACCACCAGCGCGATCGCGCTCAGCATCACCGGCACCGCTTCCCAGCCGGTGTACTTGACGAAGCTCAGCGTGAAGTTGACGTTCTCCCAGCCGGCCTTGTTCACCAGCCAGATCGCCAGCGCGATCATCACCACGTACACCGCCGGGCCGGCCCAGTCGATGAACTTGCGGATGGTCTCCATGCCGGTCCAGAACACCAGCGCCTGCAGCACCCACAGCACCATGAACGACGCCCAGCCCAGCGTGGACAGCCCGGCGAAGCCATGCAGCTTGAGGTCAGCGTACGGCGCCAGCGACGGGAAGAAGTGCAGCGCCAGCACCAGGAAGGCGCTCGACGCCAGGTAGGTCTGGATGCCGTACCACGCCACCGCGATCAGTCCGCGGATGATGGCCGGGATATTGGCGCCGAGCACGCCGAAAGAGGCCCGGCAGATCACCGGATAGGGCGTGCCGGTCACCTGGCTGGGCTTGGCCACCAGGTTGCAGAAGTACTGCACGATCACGATCCCCACCAGCAGCGACACCAGCACCTGCCAGCTGGTCAGCCCAAGCGCGAACAGGCTGCCGGCGGTGATATAGCCGCCCACGCTGTGCACGTCGGACATCCAGAACGCAAAGATGTTGTAGGTGCCCCAGGTCTGCTTGCGCAACGGCGCCAGGTCCTCGTTGGTCAGGCGTTCGTCGTAGCTGGGCTTGATCAGGGCATTGCCATGTGCGGCATGCCCGCCCTGCGCCTGCGCTGCGTCGGCGGGTGTTGCGGTGGTTTGCATCATCTGAGTCTCCTGGCAGATGTGTGTCTTGACGATAGGCGACCCGCGGCCTTTCTGGCTCTTTGCGGGGCGCCGAGGGATGGTTATATGTGTCTACTAAATTGTCTACAAAATGGATTAAGTGTGTAGACGATGTTGTAGATCACGGATTCGTGATTGTCAACATTCGTTTTCCCTGAAGATGGGGGACAGAGCGGGCGGTGGAATTACGACGCCCTTCACTTCGTTGACGCTCTTGCCCTCACCCCAACCCTCTCCCGCAAGCGGGAGAGGGAGTACGCAAGCGGGAGTTGGAAGGCCGGGGCAAATGAACGCGCTGAGAGTTGCTTGCAGCCGCCGGTTTTCTCCCCTCTCCCGCTTGCGGGAGAGGGGCGGGGGTGAGGGCCGGCGCATCCACGAAGTCAATCGCCGCGCACCTCCGTCATTCCCATGCGGCGACGAAAAAAAAACCGCTCCTGGGAGCGGGTGGTGGTGCCGGCTGGCGATGGCCTTCAATAAGCAATCTTCGCCGTCAGACTGATGCTGCGCGGATCCGCCGGCTGGATATAGTTCTCATACTGGAAACCCCAGTAGCGCTTGTTGGTCACGTTGTTCAGCGCGGCCCGCAAGGTCAGGTCCTTGCCCGCGACGCGCGTGCTGTAGCTGGCGCCGAGGTTGAACACCGTGTAGCCGCCGGCATCCAGCGTATTGCCGGCATTGAGCTTGGTGCTGCCGGTGTACTTGCCATCGACGCCAAGGCGCAGACCCGGCACGAACGGTACGCGGTAGCTGACGCGGCCGGCCATGATGAAGCCGGGCGCACCCGCCACGCGGTTGCCGCTGTTGGCCACGCCCTTGTCGTAGTACGAATCCAGATACATCGCGCTGGCGCCGAACTCCCACTGCGAGCCCAGGCGGTACACGCCCGCCAGTTCCAGGCCCTGGTAGATCGAGGTGCCGTCCTGCTGGCGCGTCGGCACGCCGCCGCTGATGCTGTCGTACTCGGCGCCGCGCTCGATGCGGAAGGCGGCAGCGGTCGCGCTCCACGCGGCCTGGTCGGCCTTGACGCCGAGTTCATACTGCTTGCTGCGGATCGGGCTCAGCAGCTGGCGCGCGTTGGTGTAGCCGTCCGGCACGATCGAGCCGGGCTCCAGCGCCTCGACATAGCTGGCATAGACCGTGGCCGTGGGCACGGGCTTGAACATCAGTGCCAGCGTTGGCGTGACCACGCCGTTCTTGCTGTAGCTGGAGGTGACCGGCACGTAGCCGTTCTGCTCGAAGTTGGTCACGCGCAGGCCGGCAAGTACCGACCAGCGATCGCTCAGCTGCACGGTATCGCTGGCGAACACCGACTTCTGCGTGATGTCGCTGTTGCGCACCTTGTTGAAGGCGGTCGAGCTGTAATAGGTGTTGGTGTTCGGCGCGAAGATATTGCCGGTGCCGATGACCGCGCCGAAGCCGTTGTTGTCGTAGCGGTCGATCTGCTTCTGCCACGACAGCCCCGCCACCAGCTGGTGCCCGAACGGGCCGGTGCGGAACTTGCCTTCCAGCATCGCCTGCCATTGCCCCACCTGCTGGTTCTGCGCGGTGTCGTAGCGCTGGTCGAGGTAATCGCCGGCCTGGTTCAGCAGGTTGTAGGTGCTCTCATTGCGGCTGCGGTTGACCTTGGTGAAGCTGTAGCTGGTGCTGACCGCCCAGTCCGGGTTGATCTGGTAGCGCAGGCCGGTGCTGTACAGCTGCAGGTTGGTGTTCAGGTGCTGGTCGGCGCCGGCGAAGTTGCGGATGCGCCCGGACACCGCGCCCGGCAGCGCCGTATCGCCGTAGCTCCACAGGCTGAACGAGGGCATCTGGCCGGTGGCGCGGCGGTCCTGGTAGATCGAATCGAAGGTCCAGGTCAGGTCCCTGGTCAGGCGCGCATCCAGGCCCAGCGACACGCTGTCGCGCCGGATGTTGCGCGCGTTGTAAGGGGTGCCTTCTTCATGCGTCGCATTCAGGCGGTAGCCGAACATGTTGTCGGGGCCGGCGCGGCCGCCCAGGTCGACGTGCTCGCTCCAGACATTGGCGGCGCGGTAGCCCAGCTCGAACGACGCCGTGAAGGTATCGGTCGGCTTCTTGGTGACGTAGTTGACGATGCCGCCCGGCGTGGCGAAGCCGTACATGAAGCCCGGCAGGCCCTTGAGCAGCTCCACCTGCTCCATGTGCTCGTACGGCAGCGTGATGCCGTAGGCCACGAACGGCAGGCCGTTGATCTTGAAGCCGTTCTGCCAGTCGATCTGCAGCCCGCGCACGCTCAGGTAGCTGGACCAGCTGTTGTAGCCGTTGCCGTTGTCGCTGACCGACGCATCCATGGTGAACACATCGCCCAGCTTGGCCACCTGGCGCTCGGCCAGGTCTTCGCCGGTGACGATGGTGGTGGAGTAAGGCGTGTCCAGCTGCGTGCGCGACCCCAGCGCGCCGGTGCTGGCCTTTTTCTCAAGCTGCAGGCCGGAATCGTCCACCGCCGACGCGCTCACGGTCACCGCCGGCAGCGACTGCGCATCCGCCGGCGCCGCGGCCTGCTGCGCCAGCGCGGCCGTCGCCGGAAAGCCGGCGAGCACGGCAAATTGCGCCAGCACGGCGAGATGGCGGGGTTGGGGTGCGCGCGCACGCGCGGCGCTTGGGACTTGGCGGCTCATGATGGAACAGCAGAAGACAGGCAGGCCTGTGGGTGAATGTCAATACAAATGCGAATAATTCGCATTTACGAAAAGTCCGAATGATGCCTATGGGCGCGCCATGGCGTCAAGGCGGGAGGCTGGGGGTTCGTGATGAAAGCAACGGCAGATGGCGCGGCTCGGGGCGCAGCCAACACGCGACTGCCGCGCACATGAACGCAGGTTGGGCGACCGGATTGCCGCCCGGCGCAAGGCGCGGCGCAAAACCCGATAGCGGATTGTTATGGCGCCCGGCGAAAAATGATGTTGGACTGGCCCATTGGTGCTTTCTTAAAGTTGCAGGAACAGAGGCCATCGCCCTCTCGTTCCACCCAACTTCACGACATCGAGGAATCACATGGATCCGACCCCACAGGAAATGGAAGCCACCCGCATCGCGCGCTGGGGCAAGGTCAAGCCTTACGGCGAGACCTTCATCGAAAGCCGGCTGCCCGGGATGAAGAAGAACATCTACAAGATCATGAACCGCGGCGTGCTCGAGAACAAAGGCGTCGAGCCGGCGATCCCGGGCAACCACCGCTTCGGCGTGACCTTTATCGAAATCCCGGTCGGACAAGGTGCCAGCCTGCACGCGCACAAGACCGAGGAAGTGTTCTGCCCGCTGAACGGCCAGATGGAAGTCATCTGGGGCGAGAAGGGCCAGTACTCGCTGATGCTGAACCAGTGGGATGTGATCTCCTGCCCGATCGGCGTGATGCGCGGCTTCCGCAACCCCAACGACCACGCGCTGGTGGTCTACTCTGTGGTGGGCGGCACCGACGAGGAATGCGGCCGCATCGCCTGGCATCCGGACGTGGTCAAGGCGGCCGAGGCCACTGGCCTGGTGTACGGCGACGACGGCTACATCAAGGAAAGCGGGGCGGATACGGCGCAGCCGCGCAAAGAAGGCTGACGACCTCCGCGGCGACCCGGACGCGTGGTCAACGCGCAGGCGCCTGCGGCATCGGGCGGGGCGTCACCTCGACGCCCCGCTCCGCGCCAGATTCCATCCCCACATTCCACCGGAGCTGACCACACTATGACTTCTGCTTCCGTAGCCCGCGCAAGCGCCGCGACCGACGCGGCCCCGCAATCGATTCCCGCCACCCCCGAGGCGCTGCTGGAAGCCGTGCTCAAGGCCAATGCCGGCACCGCCGACGCGCGCACCCGCACCATTCTCGATGCCCTGATCCGGCATGCGCATGCGTTCGCGTCCGAGGTGCAGCTGACCTATGAAGAACTCCATGCTGGCCTGGACTTCATGGTCCGCATCGGCCAGGCCACCGGGCCGAAGAAGCATGAGGGCATCCTGCTTGCCGATATCCTCGGGCTGGCCACGCTGGTGCTGCTGATGGACGCCAAGGCGGTGCTGGCCGCCGGCGGCACCGAGCCCGCGCTGATCGGCCCGTTCTGGCGCGCGAACCAGCCGGTGCGGCCCAACGGCGCGCATATCGCCACGCCTGACACCACCGGCGATCCGCTGACGGTGCAGGGCCGCGTGGTGTCGATCGACGGCACCCCCATCGCCGGCGCGCGCATCGAAACCTGGCAGGCGGCGCCCAGCGGCCTCTACGAGAACCAGGATGAACACCAGGAAGACATGAACCTGCGTGCCGTGTTCGAGACCGACGCCGACGGGCGCTTCTGGTTCGACAGCGTGCGGCCGTCGGGCTATGGCGTGCCGATCGACGGCCCCTGCGGCGAACTGCTGAAGCTGCAGAACCGCGACCACATGCGCCCGGCGCATCTGCACTTCATCGCCATCGCGCCGGGGCACAAGGTGCTGACCACGCAGATCTTCGATGCGCTGGACCCGTATGCCTTCAGCGACGCGGCGTTCGGTGCGGTCGGCTCGCTGCTGCGAGATTTCGAACCCGACGGCAAGGGCGGCTTCCGCCTTGACGTGGAACTGAAGCTGGAGCCGGGCGAGACGCGCCTGCCCAAGCCGCCGCTGCCGTGATCCGTACTGGCTTGCGCTGAAGATGAAGACGGCGGCCTCGTGCCGCCGTCTTGCCGTCTTGCCAGATCAAGCGGCAACCTTGCGTTCGGACCAGCTCGCGACGATGTCAAGGCACTGCTGCATTTGCCGGGGCTGTCCGAGATAGTAGTGCGTGGCGCCTTCGATGCGCACGAATTCCTTGTCGGCGGTCGCCAGCGCCTCGAACACCTGCGGGTTGTGCGTGGCGGGCACCGCGTCGTCGGCGCCGTTCTCGATCTGCAGCACCGGTGTATGCCGTATGCGCGCCGCATTCACCGGACCCTTGATGTTGGAATGGTCATACGACCATTGCGAGAGCCAGCTGCGCAGCGTCGAAAAGCGAGCCAGGCCGACCGGTCCCGAGTTAACCACGCGCGGATCGCCCAGATAGCACCAGTCCGCCCTGCGCCCGTTCGGGTCGATGGTGGTATCGCGCCAGCGCACATCGCACATGGTGCGATGCACGACGAAGCCCCGCTCCAGTTCCGTGCCGCCGCGCCTGAGCCGGGCCAGCATGTCGATGGCCCAGTCGCTGATGCGGCGGTTGCGTGCCCGTTGCGCCTGGCGGAAGCGCGTGACGAATTCCGCCGGGTACGGCGGCTGATAAGGACAGCGCGGGTCGTAGATGTCCAGCTCCAGGTTGCGGCGGTCGGGATCGAGTTCGTCGGTCACGGACGGGTCCAGCCACTCGGTCAGGGTCTCGGGCCGGCTCAGGTGCGCGGCCACGAATATCAGCGCATCCGCCGGGATCAGGCGCGCCTGCGTCAGGTCGTACGGATCGCCGGCCGGCGTATGCGTGATGGTCGCGCACTCCGCCTGGGCCTGGTAGAACAGGGACAGCGCTCCCCCGCCCGACCAGCCCACCAGCACCACCTTCTCATAGCCGAGCACCTCGCGCGCATGGCGGATGTAGGCGCCGAGGTCGAACGCCACTTTCTCCATGATCAGGGCGCTATCGTTCTTGGCGTAGCGACTGGCGGCGCACAGCACGTGCATGCCCGCCTCCGCCAGCGCGATCGGCATCGGCATCAGCTGCAGCGTGGATGACGGATGCATGAACAGGTAGACCACGCCGGAGGGCGCGCCGCGCGGTACCAGCCGCTGCCCCTCCAGGAAGGTGTAGCCCTGGCTGCCGGCAAAGCCGTAGGTCTCGGCCATGCCGGCCGGCTCCTGGAACTTGATGATGACCGGCAGCCGGTCGAACTCGTATTTGCGTGAAAGATCAGGCATTGCGCATCCGTTTGGGTAAGGTGCTGGATGGGGAAAGGGGCACAACCGCGCACGGAGGTGCCCGCAAAAGTGCGAGCGTCGGCACGGCCGCGCACAGGCGCCAAGCGTGACGGGGCGCCACCGGCCCGCTGGCGCCGTGCCGTTGACGTGGGGGTTAGCCGCGGTGTGTGTCAGCGGGGTCCTGGCCCGCACGCTGTTGCCGCGCCCGGGCCTTCTCCGCCATCCATTCCGCGCATTGGCGATGCGCGCTCTCGCGCGCCGCGCGGGCGTGGTCCGGGTCGCCGGCCGGCGTGGTCAGCTCGAGGCGAATGCCGTTGGGGTCGAAGAAGTAGATCGATTCCAGGAAATGATGGTCGGTCACGCCCAGCACGTCGACGCCGGCGGCTCTCAGGCGATGGCAGGCCTGCAGCAGGTCTTCGCGCGAGGCCACGCGCAGCGCCAGGTGGTTGACCCAGGGCGGTGTGTTCGGTGAAGGTTCGGCGGCCTGGTCATCGCCCAGGTCGAAAAAGGCGACGCAGGAGCCATCCTGCATTTCGAAGAACAGGTGCGCATACGGGCAGCGTTCGCCGGTGCTGGGCACCACGTCGGCGCGGACCATGTGGACCAGCGGCAGACCCAGCAGGTCTTCATAGAAGTGGCGCGTCTCTTCGGCATCGCGGCAGCGCCACGCGAAGTGGTGCAGGCCGTGTACCGGCACGCCGATGCTGCGCGACGCAGGCTCATGTTCATGCGGCACGGACATTCGCTGTCTCCACGATCAGTAGTCTTGCGGCGCGGCCGCGCCGATGGGTTCCGGGCTGATCAGCACGGCGTCCGCGTCGCAATAGACCCACTCGCCCGGGCGGAACGTCACGTTGCCGAAGCGCAGCGGGATGTCATCTTCGGCGCCGGGCTGCTCGGCCGCATTGCGCAGCGCCGTGGTCCCCAGCGCCTTGACGCCGATATCGATGCCATTGACCGCCTTGCTGTCGCGGATGACACCGTGGATCACCAGGCCGGCCCAACCGTTGCTTGCCGCCAGGGTCGCAAGCCGGTCGCCGAACACGCCGATGCGCAGGGACCCGCCCACGTCGACCACCAGCACCCGGCCGGCACCTGGCCTGGACAGCTGGCGCAGCACGGGACGGTGGTCTTCCTGCACGCGCAGGGTCGCGCAGGGACCGGCAAATTGCTCGCGCAGGCCGAAGCTGCGGAACTGCAGCTGGCAGACCGAGGTTGTGTCCGGATGCGCGTCGGAAAGATCGCTGGTAGAGAACATGATCGACAGGGTGGGATGGGAAGCGCGCTTGCAGTGAGGACTGGCCGCGCTAGTTGAGTGTGATGCCGGCCTTCTTCACCACGTCACCGTAGCGGGCATAGTCGCGGTGGATCTGCTGGGTGAATTCGTCCGGCGTATTGCCGACCGGGATGATGCCAAGGTCGAGCATCTTGCTGCGTGTTTCGGGCTGGTCCAGCACCTTGCGGATTTCCCGCTGCAGGCGCGTCACCACCGCGGCAGGCGTGCCCGCCGGCGCGAGGATGCCTACCCAGGAATCGACGCTGAAGTCCTTCACCCCCGACTCCATCAGGGTCGGGACCTCGGGCAGCGCGCCGACGCGATGGCTGCCGGTCACCGCAATGGCCCGGACCTGGCCGTTCTTCACATACTGCGACACGCTGGCGACCGCCGTGCACAGCACCGGCAGCGAGCCGCCGAGCACGTCGGTCAGCGCTTGCGAGCCGCCCTTGTAGGCGATGTGCTGCAGCGGGATCCCGGCCTGGTCGCGCAGCAGTTCCCCGGCGAGATGGCAGGTGGTGCCGGTGCCGGAACTGCCGAACGACAGGCCGCCGCCCTTGCTGGCGCGCGCATATGCCGCCAGTTCGCTGAAGCTCTTCGCCGGTACCGAAGGGCTGGTCACGAAGATCAGGGTGGCATCGCCGACCTTGGTCACGGGCGCGAAGTCCGTCAGCACATTGAAGCGCGGCCGGGTGATGTGCGTGCCGGTGACGAGCGCGCCGTCAAAGCCCAGCAGCAGCGTGTAGCCGTCGGCAGCGGACCTGGCGACGATCTCGGCGCCGATGTTGCCGGAGGCGCCGGGGCGGTTGTCGACGATCACGTTCTGGCCCAGCGACTGTCCCAGCTTGTTTGCCAGCAGGCGCGCGGTGGCGTCGGTGACGCCCCCGGGCACGAACGGCACCACCAGGCGGATGGGGCGTGCCGGATAGTCTTGTGCGGCGGCCACCACAGGCACGGCAGCGAGCATCGTTGCGGTGATCCCCAGCAGGCCGAGGACGATCTTCGGATAGCGCATGCGGTCTCCTGTCGAATTATCGTTCTGATGGTTGCGATCCATTCTAAGGACCGCCGCGCGGCAGGATGTGCCGTTTCCAGGCGCGATGCACCGGGCAAAGCGCGGCTTGTTCCGGCTTGCCCGGCCTGGCCGGCACGATGTGCTGCGCGGCTGCGCGCTCAGAACTTGTGGCGCAGTCCCACGCCAAAGGTGTTGCCGGTGCCGGCGGTGGTCAGCTTGTCGTAGAGGTAGTTGGCATAGACGTCGGTGCGCTTGGACAGGTCGTAGCTATAGCCGATCGCTGCCGTGGTGCGGTTGAAGTCATCCAGGGTGCGGCGGTCGTTCCGGGTCCACGCGTAGCTGGCATTGAGCCGGCCGGGTCCGAGCGGCGCCGAGACCCCGGCCTGGTAGGTATAGGTGCGCACTTCGGAGCGCCCGTTCTTCGTCATGTTGAACGTGCCGAACAGCTTCAGCACCTTGAAGTCGTACGAGGCGCCGGTGAACAGCACCTTCTGGCTTGGCTCCAGCGCCGTGATGGCGGCGCCGGTCTTGGTGTGGTTGCCGCCCACGGCCAGGTCCAGCGGGCCGTTCTGGTAGCGGATCATGGCGCCCATGTTGTTGGTGCCATTGTTGGTGGCGGCCTCGCCCAGCCCATAGATGAGCTGGAAGCTCAGCCCGCCAAAGTCGGGCGATAGGTAGCGCACCGCGTTGCTCCAGCCGGTATCGCCATGGATCAGCCGCCCGAACGTGGGAATCCAGTTCTGCACGTTCAGCGGCGAGAAGCGCGTCGAGCCGGCAAAGGGATTGAACTGTCCGGTGAGATAGAGCATGGGCGTGGAATTCCGGCCGATGCGCAGCTCGCCGAACTTGTTCGAAGACAGGCCGACATAGGCGTTGCGGGCAAACATCGTGTCGACCGGGCTGCGGCCCATCTCGCCGGTGTCGGGGCGGAAGAAGCTCTCGATGGCAAACACGGTGCTGAGGCCGCCGCCCAGGTCTTCTTCGCCGCCCATGCCCCAGAACGGCGTGGTCTCGCCACCGTTGTCGAGCTGCCAGGAACTGCGTGGCGCGCCGCTCGGCTTGATGCTGCCGACATAGGTGTCGATCAGGCCGTAGAGCCGCACCCCGCCGGCATGGGCCGTGGCCGAGGCGGCCAGCCCGGCGAGCAAGGCAAGGGTCAGGCTGTGCTTCAGGCAATGACGTGCTTCCAACATCTTCTCCTCCAATCTCTCTTGTTATGAACTCGAAAAAGGGACACGACAGGCGCACCGGCCCACGGCGCCGCTGGCGGCAGCGCAGGATGTCTCGTCTTACCCTGCTGTTCCCGGATGCGTGTCGTCACGAACGACCGGATTGCGCAGGACCCCGAGCCCGTCGATCTCCACCTCCACCTCGTCGCCGGGGCGCATGTGGACCAGCCCCGGCACCTTGAACAGGCCGTACTGGCGCGACAGGTCCAGGCCTGCGACGTCATCCGGTTGAGGCTTCAGCGCGCCCGGCGTGCCCATCGCGATCAGATCGCCGGGCCGCAGCTTGTAGCCCTCGCTCAGGTAGCTGATCACCCTGGCCACGCTGCACAGCATGTCGTCGAGCCGCGCGCGCTGGCGCACCACGCCGTTGAGGCGGGTCAGCACCGTGTGGGTGGCGGGGTCCCCGAACTCGTCGGCGGTCATCAGCCACGGCCCGTACGAGCCCGAGGCTTCAAAGTTCTTGCCCAGCCCGAACTGGCGGTTGTGCACCTGGTACTCGCGCACCGAGCCTTCGTTGAGGCAGGTGTAACCGGCCACGTGCTCCAGCGCGCGCTCCTCGGCAATGAAGCGGCCGGGCTTGCCGATGACCACCCCCAGTTCGCCTTCGTAATCGAACGCGCGCGCAACGGCTTCGGGCGGCGCGACGATCGCTTCGCCCGCGCCGACGTAAGACGCCGGCGTCCGCAAGAACAGATGCGGATAGTCGCCGTTGGTCTGCAGCCCGGTCTCGGCGAGGTGGCTCTTGAAGTTCAGCGCCAGCGCCCACATGGCATTGGGGCGGGCCAGGAATGGCTTGAGCCTGACCGAGGCCAGGGCGCGATTGCCCGTCACACCCTCCACGGCTTCGCGCAGCCGCGCGAGTCCGTCCTCGAGTTCCAGCAGCGCGATCAGGCTGGCAGGCAGATCCGGTGCGATCTCCGCGACCGCGACGAAGTGCGTGGGGCTGGTGACGACGCCAAGCGCAGTCGCGTTGCCGTTTGCATAAGCAATGATCTTCATGTTCAGAACGGGTGCATGGATGTCGAAGCAAGGTGGGACGGGTGGACCGGCCGATGCCGCCTTCCTGTTTCCGCCCACCGCCTGTGAGGACGCAGCGTAATCGGGCACCGGCGGATCCTCGTGACCGGATAGCCCGCAGGCTTAACCCGCAGTCCGAATATCTCGTCGGTGCATGCCAGGCGTGGCAGCGCCCGCCCTAGACTGCGCAGCGTTGCGTACGGGCTGCCGGTGCCGCATGAGTCGCCGCCAGTCCGGCGCGTCGTCAACAGTGAAGACGTCCGGGAGACGATCCAATGAAGCAAATCAGGCGCGTGGTGACAGGTCTGCAGCATGGCAAGGCGGTGATCGCCTCCGACGAAACGGTGCGGGAACGCGCACCGGCGCTGGCGGGCGGCGTGACCACGGTGCCGCTGTGGGGCGCGGAATCAGCGCCCGCGGTGCCGAATCCAGGCGAGCCGACTGCCGCGCCGACGTTCTCGCCGCCGCCTGGCGGCTATCACTTCTCCGTCTTCAGCGTGCCGCCGCTCAGCGAAGTCCTGGGTGCGCAAGCGCCGGCCGACCTCGGGCGGGCCAGGGAAGAGATGGAGCGGGACATTCCCGGGCTGCTCGAACTGATGGACCCCGAGGTGCCCGGCATGCATGCGACCACGTCGATCGACTTTGTCGTGGTGCTCAGTGGCGCGATCACGCTCGAGCTCGACAGCGGCGTCGCAACCACCTTGCAGGCCGGCGACACGGTGGTCCAGAACGGCGTGCGTCATCGCTGGCTGAACCACGGGACGGAACGTGCCTGGCTCGCCGCCGTGGTGCTGGGCGCAAGCCGCGCGGCGCCGTGCTGAAAATCAGACGATCTGATAAGCGAGCCGACGCGCCGGGCAAGGGCTGCCGTACCACCGCAGGTATCGTCGGACCGATCGCCACGTGCGACAGCAGCGCCGGGACCGGCAGTGTTCGACCGGACAAAACTTGGGGGAAAGCAAGTGAACACAGAGACAACCAACATCGGCCAGGCAAATGCCTGCGATGACGCCGACGCATCGAACCTTGACGCTATCCGCCGGCTTGCAGCCGAGGTCGGCACCGGGCTCAGCCGGCGTGGCATGCTGAAGCTGGCGGGCATCGGCGGCGCTTCGATGCTGTTCGGCGCGACAGCGCACGCCGCATCGGGCAGCGCCGCCGACGGCGAGCGCGGCCAGGCCCGCGTGTTCGACCCGAACCAGCACGGCAAGGTGCACACGCTGCGCTCGACGCCGCAGACCGTGCGCGTCGGCGAGATGGATCCGGCCGCGCCGCCGGTGCTGGAGATTGAATCGGGCGATGTCGTCCATTACCCCGATACCTGGGTGCATTGGGGCAATGAAGCCAAGTACGGCATGTCCTTCGCCGAGCGCAACGTGGTGCGCAAGCGGTATCCGCAGGGGCCGCAATCGCTGGTGGGACCGGTCGGCATCAAGGGTGCCATGCCAGGCGACGTGATCGAGTGCAGGATGTTGCGTCTGCGCCCGATCGACTGGGGCTGGAATTCGACGGTGAAGGGCATGGGTGCGCTGCCAGGGGATTTCCAGGAACCGTATCTGCATTACTTCCGCTTCGACGCCGAGCGGCGCTTTGCCGAGTTCGCCAGCGGCGTGCGCATCCCGCTGGCGCCGGTGCAGGGCGCGATTGCCGCGCAGCCGGCCGGCGACAAGCCGACCAGTGCGCTGCTGCTTGGTGCTAACGGTGGCAACCTGTCGCTGCCGGCACTGGTCGAAGGCACCTCGCTGTTTGTGTCGGTGCAGGTGCCCGGCGCCAGGATGTGGACCGGCGACTCGAATGCCGCGCAGGGAGACGGTGCGGTCAACCAGACCGGCATCGAAACCGCGATGGAAGACCTGCGCATCCAATACGTGCTGCACAAGCGTATGCCGCTGAGCGCGCCGGTGGCCGAAACGCCGACGCACTGGATCGTGCTCGGCTCGGGACCAAGCCTCGAAGAGGCACTCACGGCCGCACTGCGGCAGATGATCGGCTGGATCAGCGGCGCGACGGCGCTGTCCTGGCACGACGTGTATGCGCTTTGCAGTATCGAGGGCAGCTTCCGCGTAACCCAGTACGCCAACCAGACCAACAGCAACTACCACTTCCAGTCCCCGAAAGTCATGCAGGCCATGCTGCCCAAGCGCATCTTCAGCCCGGAGCGGCAGGCGCAGATTTCGCGCTCGCTGCGCACCGGGGCCTAGGTCTTCCCGGCGTGCCCGCAGCGGCGGGCACGCCTTCCCGCATCCTTCGATCCCGCCTCGCGCGGGTTGGTGACATGGTCTCTGTTCAACAAGATATCGCGGCAACGCAGGCGGATGCCGCGCCCTCGGCGCCAGACGGCGCGCAGCGCCTGCCCTGGCGCGTCTACGTCCTGTGCGGGCTGGTGGCGTTCCTGGATGGCTTCGACACCCAGTCCGTCGGTCCTGCGGCCGATGCCATGGCGACGTCGATCGGCATCGGTATCCAGGATTTCGGGCTGCTGTTCAGCGCGTCGCAGATCGGCTTCCTGATCGGCGCCGTGACCTTCAGCGCGCTGGGCGACCGCTTTGGCCGCAAGCGCTTGCTGGTGGCAGGAACCTTGCTGATCGCGCTCAGTTCGCTCGGCACGGCCCTGGCGGGCTCGTACGGGCAACTGATGGTGATCCGCATCCTGGCCGGTATCGGCCTGGGCGGCGTCGCCCCCAATTTCATCAGCCTGGCATCCGAGTTCACGCCGCCTGCGCTACGCGCCCGGGTCGTCACGCTGTTGTGGGCGGCGGTGCCGATCGGCGGCATGGTGGGCTCGTTTGCGAGCGCCTTCACGCTGCCGCGCTTCGGCTGGCAGGCCATCTTCCTGCTTGGCGGCGGCGCGCCGCTGCTGCTGGTGCCGCTGCTGGCGTACCTGCTGCCGGAATCCCGCGAGGTGCAACGCCAGCCCCATGGCAAGGCCGGCCGCGCGCCGGGGGTTGCGCCGCTGCGGACATTGTTCGGCGAAGGCCGCGGCATGGCCACGGCGTGGCTGTGGCTGGCGTGCTGGATGACCTGGACGGTGCTGGTCGTGGTGGGCGTCTGGACCCCGTCATTGCTGCAGCAGGCCGGCTGGACCATTGCCATGGCCGCATCGATGCTGGGCCTGCTGAACGCCGGCGGCGTCGCGGGAACGGTGCTGATCAGCGCCGCGCTGCGCTATGTCTCTCCGCAACGCGCCCTGATGCTGGCGCTGACGGCGGCGGCCATATCGATCGTATGCCTGGGCGCATTTGCGCAAAGCTTCGCCGTAGTCGCGATCGCGGCCTGCCTTGCCGGCTTCTTCTCGTCGGCAGCGGGCGGGTCGCTGCTCGCACTCGCGGCAAGCCTCTATCCGGAACGCGTCCGTGCCACCGGTGTGGGCTGGTCGCTCGGCGTTGCGCGTATCGGCGCGGTGCTGGGTCCGCTCAGTGTCGGTTGGCTGGTGAGCTGGCACTGGTCTACGGCCAGCATCTATGCCGCGATTGCATTGCCCGGCTTCCTGGCAGCGGCTTCGGTATTCCTGTTGAGCCGCACCGCCACCTTTCGCGCCGCCATCCGCTAGGCGCGGGACGAATCCCTCTCTCTGACAAGCGAAACGCCAATGACTACCGAAACTTCGAATGCCAATCGCCTCACGCTGATCGGCTACCAGCAAGCCAGCCAGATACTGGAAGCCGCGATCCGGCTGGCACAAGCGCATGGCACCGCGCTCAGCTTTGTCGTAGTCGACAGCGCGGGGCATCCGGTCGCGGCCGCGCGAATGGACGGCGCCCCTTTTATCACGATGGAAGTGGCGCGCGGAAAAGCCTTTGCCTGCGTCGCCACCGGCGGGCAATCGGGGCGGGCCCTGCGCCAGCGTTATGTCGACCATCCGATGGTGTGGGGCAATATCGCGTCGTTGGGATATGGCGCGCCGCTGCTGCCTGCCATCGGCTCGCTGCCGATCTGGATCGACGGGGTGCTGGTCGGCGCCGTGGCAACCAGCGGCGGCCAGGCCGAGGTCGAGGAGGATACGCTGATCAGGGCGATCGAATCCATTGGCGGCACCGTGACGCCGTAACGGGCGCGGGCGCCCCACGTCTGTCTCAATCCCTGTTCGAAAGGATCATCGATGCTCACCGTCTGGGGCCACCGCGGCTCGCCGAATGTGCAGAAGGTGCTGTGGGCCTGCGAGGAGCTGGGCCTCCACTACGTGCTGAAAGAGACCGGTGGCGCTGCCGGCGGACTCGACACGTCCGATTACCTGGCCAGGAATCCGAACGGCCGCGTTCCTACCATCGAAGACGGCGGCCACGCGCTGTGGGAATCGCACGCCATTCTTCGCTACCTGGCGGCAAAGGATCCGGCGCAGCGGCTGACGTCGGCCGACCTGCGCAGTCGCGCCGTCATCGACCAATGGCTGGACTGGCAGTGCGCGCATCTGGCGCCGGCCATCCGCGCGCTTGCGGTACTGGTGGTCAAGCCGCGCAGCACGATGCCGACCGCGCAAGAGATCGAGGCGGCGCGGTCCGGCATCCTGCCGCTGCTGCGGCTGGCGGAGCGCGAGCTCGCGACGCGCGACTATGTCGCGGGCGCCCGCTTCACCATTGCCGATATCCCGGTGGCGATCAGCTACAACCTCTGGAAGATCATGGAGCCGGCTTGGGCGGAGTTCCCGGCGCTCGACGCCTGGTATGCGCGCATCGGACAGCGCAGCGCCTTCAAGCCGATGAGCGGGCAGCGACGCGTCTAGCGACCGCGAGGCCCCCGGCACAAGCCGTGGCCATTGGCCGTCGCGGCCCCGGCAGACTTCACTGCCGATCCGGGTGGGCCAGCGGCGTCGCGCGCCGGCGGAATTCGCTTGGCGACAGCGCCATGTGCCGGGTGAAGAAGCGCGTAAAGTTGCTGTGCGTGCCAAAGCCGAGTTCATCGGCCAGGTCGGTCAGCGGGCGGTCCGTGCCGGCCAGCCAGCGCGTGGCAATGCCCAGGCGCAGGCTGTCGATATAGTGCCGGGGCGAGACCCCGACGCAGCGGCTGAACTGCGTAAAGAAATGCGAGCGCGAAATGCCGGCCGACCGGGTGATGTCGCCAACCTTGGGGTTCTCGGTGGCATGTTCGTGGATATAAGCGATCGCCTTGCGGATGCGGCGATCCGTCGGGCGCGTGTTCCTGAGCGCCAGGCTGTCCCCGTCCAGCTTTGCATAGTGCCTCACCACCGTGGCCACCACGGCTTTCAGGCGTGCCTCGCAGATTCCCGGCGACTCCAGGGACCGCGTCGACATGGCGGCGACCAGCAGATTCACCGTTTCCCGCAGCGCATCGACCCGCGCAACCCTGGGATCGGGAAACAGATGATCCAGGTGCAGCGCCGTCTCGGCGAATTCATCCGCCAGCCAGGACGGGTTCAGGAACAGCGACAGGATCGTCGCCGGGCCGTTGTCGCTGGGAAGCTTGGCGTGCACCACCCACGGATTGAGCAATACCACCGAGTCATCGTCCACCGTCAGCGAAACCGAGCCTGACTGCAGGCTCGTATCCGCGCCGCTGAGCTTGATGATCACATTGAATTCACGATGGGCATGTTCGACGATCGCCTGCTCGGTCGTATTGATCGTTGCGCGCCCGAAGTCGCCCTGCAGGATCTGCGCGGGAAACCGCTCCGCCATCTTCTACTCCTGTTCGTTCATGCCGCCGATGGCAGCGTTCGTCGGCAACCGATGCCGACGTGAATGTACCGAGTCAGCCTGACGAACAACAATTGGGGTTGCTGCGGAGTCCGCGCGGGGTTTGTCGGCGGCGCACGAAACCGCCACCGGATCGCGGCTATCGTCCCTGCTTCTTTGGCACCGGCTCCGGCAGCGGCAATGCGGTCTGGTACTTCACCTGCTTGAGCGCGAAGCTCGAGCGGATGCTGGCGACGCCGGCCAGCCGCGTCAGCTTGTCGACGATGAAGTGTTCGAGCGCCTGCACTTCCGCAACCAGCACCCGGATCAGGTAATCGGAATCGCCGCTCATCAGGTAGCACTCCATCACCTGCGGCAACGCCAGCACGGCGCGCTCGAACGATTCCAGGCCGGCGCGGGTCTGCTTTTCCAGGCTGACCTGGATAAAGACATTGACGTTCAGGCCAAGCTTGCGCGGGTCCAGCAGCGTGACATGCTTGCTGATCAGTCCGGACTGCTTCATCACGCGCACGCGCGCCAGGCAGGGCGAGGGCGAGAGATTGACGCGCGCGGCCAGTTCTACGTTGGTCAGGCTGGCATCGCGCTGGAGCTCGGCCAGTATCCTCAGGTCGGTCTTGTCGAGTTCGATCATGGGCAAGAATCATGGTTGACTGCGATCGCCTCAGCCTGGCGTTTCGCCAGCGGGCTGCCGGTGGTGGTCGACGACGATTCCCGCGCCGATCAGCTGCTCGATGCGTGCCGTGTCGAAGCCGGCCTCGCGCAGCAGTTCGACCGAATGCTCGCCGAATGCCGGCGGCGCACGGAAGCCGCTGGCGTTGTCGCCATCGTAGCGGATGGCGCGGTTGGCTGCGCGCACGGGTCCGTAGTCGGGGTGTTCCATCTGGTAGAAGATGCCGAGGTGGCGCACCTGGGCGTCGCCGCCGAGCTCGTCGAGCCGCAGTTCCGGCGCCGCCGGCACGTCGTACTGCTGCAGGCGTGCCATCCACGTATCGCGCTCAGCGGTGGCAAAGACCGCGCCGAGCTCGGCGGCGATGGCGTCATAGCCCTGCACGCGGCTCATGCGGTCCGGATAGGCCTGTGCCAGGTCCGGGCGCTCGATCGCGCCGAGCAGGTTCTGCCAGAACTTCTCCGGCGAAGACAGATGGATGCCGATGCGGCGTCCGCACCGGCACGTGACCAGGTAGGACTGGGACTTCGACGCACGGCTGAAGAACTCCGGCGCGCTGCCATAGGCCGACAGCTGCCCGAGCGGCTCGGTGGCCAGCGCGATCATTGCTTCCAGCATCGACACCTCGACTTTCCTGCCGCGGCCGGTGGTGGCGCGCTCCACCAGCGCACCCAGGATGCCGATGCAGGCGTAGATGCCGGAGATGGTATCGGACACCGGCGGTCCGGGCACGCGGGCGTCGGTGCCGCGATGGAACATCGACATCCAGCCGGACAGGGCCTGGCCGACATTGTCGAAGGCGGGGCGGTGCGCATAGGGGCCATCCGCGCCGAAGCCGGTGATCGAGCAATGCACCAGCCGCGGATTGACCTGCTGCAGGTGGGCGGCATCCAGCCCCAGCCTGGCCTCGCTGCCGGGGCGCATGTTCAGCAGCAGCACGTCGGCCTCGCACAGCAGGTCCTGCAGTACCTTGCGCCCGTCGGGCGTGGCGAAGTCGAGCGCCAGCGAGCGCTTGTTGCGGTTATGGGACTGGAAATGGCCCGCGTACATGCCGCCGTCGAAGGTCCGGAACGGATCGACCACCTTGGGCGATTCGATCTTGATCACCTCCGCGCCAAGCTCTCCCAGCAACTGCGCCGCCAAGGGCGCGGTGATGAAGCGGCCAATCTCGATGACGCGGATGTTCTGCAGGATCTTCATTGCGGCTCCTTCGGTACCAGGTGCGACGACGATGCTTCCTCGGTGCGCACCCACAGCGTATTGGCGATGGGGTGTTCGATTTCCTCGGCGAGATGGCCGAGCAGGCCGACCGCGCGGCTCACCACCGCCAGGCCGCGGCACAGCTTCCAGGACAAACCGAGTTCGGAGGCGATCGCGCCGATGGCCCCGGTCGCATTGACGGGCAGCCTGCCTGCCTTGCCGAAGGCGCGCTCGGCCTCTTGCGAGATCGCCTGCATCAGCGTGACATAAGGCCCGGCCAGGCCGTTTTCCTGCGCGATGGCAAACAGCCTGACGGCGCGCGGATCGACCGGCTTGTGCACGGGATGGCCGATGCCCGGTACCGGCAGGCGTTGCTCCCGGTGCTCACGCACGATGCGCGCGGCGGTGTCGGCGGCCTCGGCGGCGTCGTATGGCACGTCTGTGCCCAGCGGCCGCACCCCCTGCAACAGGCGGGCGGCCCCCTCGGCGGTGCCGGCAAAGGTCGTGCCCAGGCCGCACAGTCCCGCCGCAATCGCGGCCTGCATCGACTCCGGTGCGCCCAGGTAGGTCAGCCGCGCCACCATGGCCGAGGGCGTCATGCCGTGTTCCACCAGCACCGCGAGCACCGCATTGAAGACGGTCGATTCCGCCGCGCTCGGCGTTCGGCCGGTGATTTCGAGGAAGGCAAAGTCGCCCAGCGAGAGCTTGCCCAGCACGTCCTGGCACAGGTCCATGCCGCGCACGGTGATGCGATCGGCGGTGCTCCAGCCCATCTCCGATCGCAGCGATGGTGTTTCCATGGTCTCTCCTTGTCTTGACATGAGTGGGTCGGGGCGCAGGCATTGGCGCTCAGGGGCGGGGCGCGTCGGCCGACACGATGGCCCGCGGCAGCAGCAGGATCAGCACGCAGCACAGCAGCAGGCAGGCACCCAGCACGTAGGTGCCGCTGTGGACGCTGCCGGTGATGTTCTTGGCCACATTCGAAATCATGGCCCCGGTGATGCCGGCCAGGCTGCCCACGGAGTTGATCATGGCCAGGCCCGCCGCGGCCGCGGCGCCGGTCAGGGCGCGGCCGGAGAAGATCCAGAACAGCGGCGCCACGCCCAGGATGCCGGCCGCGGCCACGCAGATCAGCAGCAGCGACAATTCAAATTGGCTGGCAAAGGCCGCGCTCAGGATCAGGCCGATGCCGGCGCAGCCCGCCGGAATCGCGGCATGCAGGCGCCGTTCGCCGGTGCGGTTCGCGTGCATGGCATTGGCCACGATGAATGCGCCCGCCGCCACGTAGGGCAGCGCGGACAGCAGGCCGACGTGGTAGACGTTGTCGATGCCGCTTGCCCGGATGATCGACGGCAGCCAGAACGAAAGGCCGTAGAAGCCGGTGTTCATCGCCAGCAGGATCGCGCACAGCAGCCAGATCACCGGGCTTTTCAGCGCCGCGCCGAAGTTGTGCGCCTTGTGCGCGTTCTCGGTGGCGAGGTTGCGCTTGACCAGCGCCTTTTCTTCGGCGCTGAGCCAGTGCGCCTGGTCCACCGAGTCGGTCAGCCGGGCGAGCACCACGATGCCCAGGATGACCGCGGGCAGGCCTTCGATCAGCAGCATCCATTGCCAGCCGCGATGGCCCAGGGTGTCCTGCATGTTCTGCAGGATCCAGCCCGATACCGGACCGCCGATGCACAGGCTCAGCGGCAGCGCGAACATAAAGCCGGCCAGCACGCGGTTCTGCTTGTGCGAGGGAAACCACTGGTTGAGGTACAGCACCACGCCGGGGAAGAAGCCCGCCTCGCATACGCCCAGCAGGAAGCGCAGGACGTAGAAGACGTTCGCCGGGGTGGTGTGGAACAGCGTGGCCAGCGGGCCGATATACATCATCGAGATCGAGACGATGCCCCAGCTGATCATGATCCGCGAGATCCAGCGGCGTGCGCCGACGCGGTGCAGGATCAGGTTGCTCGGCATTTCGAACAGCACATAGCCCCAGAACAGCATGCTGGCCGCCAGCGCGTAGACGTTGTCGGTCAGGTCCAGGTCGCCGAGCATCTGCAGCTTGGCGAAGCCGATGTTGACGCGGTCGAGGTAAGACACCACGTAGCAGACAAAGAACAGGGGCACGGTCCGCCAGAACACCTTGTCATAGGCGGTCTTCTCGAGATCGGGCAATACGGCCCCGATCGGGCTTTGCTGGATGCTTGCGGCCATCAATGTCTCCGTATTGATTTCCCGGCGGATGGATGTTCCGTCCGGTCGCACCACCCTTGCAGCTGGCGCGTTTTCAAGTGCCGCCGATTTGGTCGACGTGATTGTAGGACAATTTGTCGCTTGGCATGCCGCCCTGCGTGCCCTTAAAGCGGCATTCAGGTGCTGAAAAAGCGGCGAAAAATGGACTTTGATAATCGGCGCCCGCCCGAACTTCGCAAGTCCAATCCAGCCTTACATCATCAATGAACAAACGATGTTGTAGGACAATAGTGTTCGTCAGCGTGGGATACAATCAGGGTTATCGCCAGCCGAGCCCCTGATATGACGAATCCATCCGAACCGCAGCGCAGCACGCTCGAATATGTTGTCGATACGCTCAGGCAGGCCATCCTCAGCGGACGTCTGGTGCCGGGCCAGCGCCTGGTCGAGGCTGACCTGACGCGCGAGCTCGGCGTCAGCCGGGGTCCGGTGCGCGAATCGTTCCGCCGCCTGTCGGCCGAGGGCCTGGTCGAGAGCATCCCGAACCAGACCACCATGGTCCGGCGCTACACCCACCTCGAGATGAAAGAGCTGTTCGAGATACGTGCCGAGCTCGAGGCGCTGGCGGCGCGGCGCACCGCCAGCCGCATGGACGAGGCCTGCGTGCGCGAGCGTTTTCTGAACGCGACCCGGCCGATCTGGGAAGACCACCATGCCATGAGCCCGGCGGCGTACTTCGAAGAGAACCGCCGTTTCCATCAGGCCATCGCCGACGAGTGCGGCAATGCGCAGCTCACCGATTTCATCGGCCGCCTGCAATTGCCGATGATCATGTTCCAGCTGGGCAACGCCATCCACGGCGAAGCCTTGCAGGAATCCGTCAACGAGCACCGCCTGATTGCCCAGGCGATCGTCAGCGGCGATGCCGACAAGTCGGCACAGCTGATCCGCGAGCACCTCAGGCGCGCCAGCGAATTCATCGACCGGCTGCCGGCGGACTCGTTCAGGCGATAACAACGCTGCCGGCTGCGGCTCGATGCTGCGCGGCACGCGCTGCCGGCCAGGCGCGCGTCGCGCAGCATCGTTGCGCGTGATTGGCGCCTGCCGCAGCGTCATCTGCCGCCAACCGCTAGCGCCGCGTGGAAAGTCAGCACCTCGTGCCGCAGGCCTCTCCATAGAATAAAAAAAAGCCTACGGAGACCTTCCATGACAAACCTCGCCTCCCCCCATGCCAAGCTGCTCGCCCTGGCCGCGCGGCAGCGCGACGACGACCCGCAGGAAACGCAGGAGTGGCTGGAGGCGCTGGAGGCGGTGGTAGCGCAATGCGGCCATGAGCGCGCGCACTACCTGCTGGGACGGCTGCTCGATGCCGCGCCTGCGCTCGGCGTGCCGACGGTCGCGCAGAGCAATACGCCCTACGTGAATACCATCCCGGTCGAGCGGCAGCTGCCGTATCCCGGCGACGCCGCGATGGAAGAGCGGATCACGGCGATCGTGCGCTGGAACGCGCTGGCCATGGTGGTGCGCGCCAACAAGGCCTATGGCGAACTGGGCGGCCACATTTCCAGCTACGCCTCGGCCGCGGATATCTTCGAGGTGGGGTTCAATCACTTCTTCCGCGGCGCCGACGCCGGCAACGGCGGCGACCTGGTCTATTTCCAGCCGCACTCGGCGCCCGGGGTCTACGCGCGGGCCTTCCTCGAAGGCCGCCTGTCCGAGGCGCAGCTGGACAATTTCCGTCGCGAGTCCGACGGCAAGGGACTGTGCTCGTATCCACATCCGTGGCTGATGCCTGACTTCTGGCAGTTCCCGACCGGCTCGATGGGGCTGGGGCCGATCCAGGCGGTGTACCAGGCGCGTTTCATGCGCTACCTGGAGCATCGCGGACTGCAAGCCACCGCGGGCCGCCACGTCTGGGGCGTGTTCGGCGACGGCGAAATGGACGAGCCCGAATCGATCGCCGCGATCCCGCTGGCCGCGCGCGAGCAGCTCGACAACCTCACCTTCGTCATCAACTGCAACCTCCAGCGCCTGGACGGGCCGGTGCGTGGCAACGGCCAGATCGTGCAGGAGCTGGAGGCGCTGTTCCGCGGCGCCGGCTGGAATGTGATCAAGGTGCTGTGGGGCAGCGCCTGGGATCCGATTTTCGCGCGCGATCACAGCGGTGCGCTGCTGCGCGCCTTCGCAGCCACCATGGATGGGCAGTTCCAGACCTACAAGGCCAAGGACGGCCACTATGGGCGCAGCCATTTCTTCGGCCAGAACGAGGAACTGAAGGCGCTGGTGGCCCACATGACGCCGGAGGAAGTGGCCGCGCTCAACCGCGGCGGTCATGACCTGCGCAAGCTGCATGCCGCCTTTGCCGCGGCGCGCGACCACAAGGGCCGGCCCACCGTGATCCTGGCCAAGACCGTCAAGGGCTATGGCATGGGCGATGCCGGCCAGGCGCAGAACACCACGCACCAGCAGAAGAAGCTCGACCTCGATGCGCTCAAGGCCTTCCGCGGCCGCTTTGGCCTGGACCTGTCCGATGCCGACCTGGAAGCGATGCGCTTCTACCGCCCGGCCGAAGACAGCCCCGAACTGCGCTATCTGCGCGAGCGCCGCGCCGCCCTCGGCGGCTACCTGCCGGCGCGGCGCTGCCGCGCCGAGGCCGTGCCGGTGCCGCCGCTGGCGCAGTATGGCCAATTCGCCATCGACGCCGCGCACAAGGAGATGTCGACCACCATGGCGATGGTGCGCATGCTGACCGGGCTGCTCAAGGACAAGACGCTGGGCCCGCGCGTGGTGCCCATCGTCGCCGACGAGGCGCGCACCTTCGGCATGGCCAGCCTGTTCCGCCAGGTCGGCATCTACTCGTCGCAGGGACAGCTGTACGAGCCCGAGGACGCCGGCTCGATGCTGTACTACCGCGAGGACGTCAGCGGCCAGATCCTGGAAGAGGGCATCACCGAAGCCGGCGCGATGTCGTCGTGGATTGCCGCCGGCACCGCGTACAGCACCCATGGCACCGCCATGCTGCCGCTCTACATCTATTACTCGATGTTCGGGTTCCAGCGCATCGGCGACCTGGTGTGGGCGGCGGGCGACCAGCGGGCGCGCGGCTTTCTGGTCGGCGCCACGGCGGGGCGCACGACGCTCTCCGGCGAAGGCCTGCAGCACCAGGACGGCACCAGCCACGTCATCGCCGCGACCATCCCCAACTGCCGTGCCTACGATCCCGCCTATGCCTACGAGCTGGCCGTGATCGTCGATGCAGGCATGCGCGCGATGATGGAGCGGCAGGAAGACGTCTTCTACTACCTCACCGTGATGAACGAGAACTACGCGCAGCCGTCGATGCCGGCCGGCGTGGAAGGCGACATCGTGCGCGGCATGTATCGGCTTGCGCAATCCGCAGGAGGCGGGCGCGGCAAGGTGCGGCTGCTTGGCAGCGGCGCGATCCTGCGCGAGGTCGAAGCGGCGGCACGGATGCTGGCCGAGGACTGGCAGGTCGACAGCGAAGTCTTCAGCGTGACCAGCTTTGCGGAACTGGAGCGCGAGGCGCGCGAGGCGGCGCGGCAACGCCTGCACCATCCCGAAGCCGAGGTGGCGCCCAGCCATGTTGAACAACTGCTGGCCGGCGATGCACCGGTGGTGGCCGCGACCGACTACGTGCGCGCCTATCCGCAGCTGATCGCCCCCTATGTGCGCGCGCCGTACACGGTGCTGGGCACCGATGGCTACGGCCGCAGCGACAACCGGCCGTCGCTGCGCCGCTTCTTCGAGGTGGACCGCGCCTATGTGTGCGTGGCGGCGCTGCGGGCACTCGCGGCACAAGGTACGGTGCCCGCCGGGCTGGTGGCGCAGGCGCTGGCGCGCTACGGCATCGACGCCGGCAAGCCGGCACCGTCGATGCAGTGAGCGCGCGCGCGGCCGGCCGGCCCGCGCCGCCTTTGTCAGCGTGCCGAGTCGAGGACCTCGCCGTCCTTCTGCACCGCCTGTGCCTTCATGTAGCTCTCGATCAGCAACTGGTAGGCCGGGAAGATCTTGGTGTAGATCTCGGCCCATTGCTGGGCATCATCGCGATGCCACGTGCGCTGCAGCTCCGAGGCGACGGCCGCCGTATCCATCGGCACCACGCCGGCCTGGACCACGCGCGCCAGCGTGATTTCCTGCGCCATCTTCGAGTAGGTGCCGGAGGCATCGACCACGGCAAACACCCGGTAGCCGTCTGCCACCGCGCTGATGGAGGGGAACGCCATGCACACGCTGGTAATGGTGCCGGCGATGATCAGGCTCTTCCTGCCGGTGGCTTCCACCGCGGCGACGAACTCTGGGTTGTCCCAGGCGTTGATCTCTCCCTTGCGCGCCACATACTTCGCGTGCGGCGCATTCTCGTGGATTTCCGGGATCAGCGGACCGTTCGGGCCTTGCGGCACCGACGCCGTGGTGATGACCGGGAGCTTGGACAGCGTGGCCATCTTGGCCAGCGCGGCAGCGCGCAGGCGCAGCTCCGGCATGGGCATGTCGCCTACGGTCTGGAACAGGCCGCTCTGGTGGTCGATCAGCAGCATGGCCGTATCGGCGGGATCGATGGCCGGGCGCTTGCCGTTGAAGTTGGCGGGACTGCTCATGGTGGGTCTCCTTTGGAATAGGGATGCGTGGACATCGGGTAAAGGGATGACTACCGCTGGCTGGACCCGGCGCTGAGCACATGGCGCTCTCGCGCGGGTTACATGAATCTAGGCGGTTGACGCGCAGTCCGCAACCATTTCAGCCGCGCTGCAGGCGAGGGCATATCGCCCCGCATGGCGATGAAGGCCCATACCAAATGCTGATGGCGACCGGAACAAAATGTGATTGGATCGGATGAACGGCCACGCATAAGGTAGTGGGTTCAAAACGCTTAACTCCGGAGAATTCCTGCGGCTGGCGCAGCGAAGCCAAAGGAGAGGCGCAGTCGGAATTCGAGCACCAGGGGACGCTTTCCCGGCTCGGTAAGGAGACGAGGCATGCCCCGGCCCGCAACGCCATCGAGCCATCCCCACGCGTTGGACTCACAGCCTTCGCCGGCGCGCCGCCGCTTGGTGCGTGCGGCAATCCTGGCCGGGTTCGGCAGCGTGCTGCCCGTTTGCCAGGGGGCCGCAGCGGCGCAGGCGGTGCAGCGCTGGACACCGGGCGGCACGGTCAGGTTGGTCGTGCCGTTCGCCGCGGGCGGCACTGCCGACCTGGTCGCGCGGCTGCTCGCAGAGGGCCTGGCCAGACGGCTTGGCCATCCGGTGATCGTCGAAAACCGTGCCGGCGCCGGCGGCAATATCGGCATCGCCAGCGTTGCGCGGGCCGCGCCCGACGGCCGCACGCTGCTGCTGGCATCCACGGCATTCCTGACCAATCCGGCATTGCACCCCGACCAGCCGCCATACGATCCGGTGCGGCAGTTCGCTGCGATCAGTGAACTGGTGAGTGCACCGGACGTGATCCTGGTACGGTCCGACAGCCCCTTCTCGACCCTCGGCGACCTGTTGGCCAAGGCGAAGGCGAGTGCCGGTGCGGCCAGCTACGCAACACCCGGAAATGGCAACAGCGTGCACCTGGGCGCCGAACTGCTCTGGCAAAAGGTCGGCGTGACCTTGTTGCACGTGCCCTACAACGGCGCCGCGCCGGCCATCCAGGCGGTGCTGGGCGGGCAGGTCGACTGTGCCCTCAGTGCACTGCCGCCGGCATTGCCATTGCTGGCCGGCGGCAAGCTGCGTGCGCTTGCCCTCGGCGGTACCTCGCGCTGGCACGCGCTGCCCGGCGTGCCGACGATTGCGGAATCCGGGTTTGCCGGCTATCGCTCCGAAACCATGCAAGCCCTGTACGCGCCCGCGGGCACGCCCCCGGCCGCGATCGATCGCCTGCATCGCGAGGTGGCAAGCATGCTTGCCGAAGCGCCAGTCCGGCGGCGACTGGCGGAAATGGGCTTCGCCGTCGTGGCCGGTTCACCCGAAGCCCTGTCCAAGCGTGTGGCCGAGGAAGTCCCTCGCTGGGCCAGGGTGGCGGCGACTGCCAGGATCCGCGCCGACTGAGTGCGACGGCCTGGCGGGACCGGCCTCAAAAGGTATAGGCCGCCGACAGATAAGTGAAGTTCGTGTTGCGCCCGCCCGCCGTGCTCAGCACCGGCGCCACCTGCACATGCACCAGCCCGGCGTTGACGGTGACATGCCGGTCGACTTGCCAGAACACGTCGAAGGCCAGCTGGCTGCCGGTATAGCGGCCGGGGCGGCCTGCCGTGCCGGCGATGGGGACGGCGGTCGCGGTATAGATGGCGTCGCCGGTGGTCTGGCGCCAGATGAAGTCCCACGACACGGTCAAGCGTAGCGATGCTGTGGGCCTGAGCGTCAGCGACGGCTGCAGGTCCAGCACATTGGAGGCGCCAAGCAGTCCGGCCTGGTTGAAGTAGGCCAGCTTGGGAAAGAGCCCGCCGTAGGTGCCGAGCTTGCCGTCCGCGGCATTCCGGTCGCCGCTGCCCGCGGTGGCCTTGACCCCGGCGCGCGCGTTCCATCCGCCCACGGCGAAGGCATAGCCCGTGTCCGTCGAGAAGCCCCACGCGCGCAGCTCTTGCCGGCCGAAGCTGCCGAACTGCGCCAGCGCCTCCCAGTCCCAGTCCCACCGGCCGCGGCTGCCGAAGATGCGCCCGCCCACGGAATGGCGGCGCTCCACGCCGGCGCCGATGCTGTACAGCGCGCGGCTGTTCTCGAAGCCCAGGTAATAGAGATCGACGCCGGATGCCGGCACGAAGCTGCGCGGCCATGTCGTGTACACGCCCCAGAAACCCTGCGCGTGATTGGGGTGGTCGTCGAAGTTGCCCGCCTTGAGCAGCACCGGCCGGGTGGCGAAGGCATCGATGCGGACGTCGCTGGCCTGGCCGCCGAGGCGAACGCCGTCGAAGGCGCGGCGCACGTTCGGGGCGTCGCGCACGGAGACCAGGCGCTGGGCGCCGAACGCCATTTCCTGCCGGCCCACGCGCAGCGTGGGGTCCGCCGCCGCAGTGCCCGACACCGGCAGGCGCGCATCGAAAAACGCCTGCTGCAGGTCCAGCCGGTCTTCATACGGAGGCACGGCCACATCCTTGCCAGCGGCGAGCTGATTGCCGAACTGGACGAAGGCACGCAGGCGCTCGCCCGCATGCAGGTCGGCGTGCAACAGGATGCGATGCAGCAGGTAGCCATCGGCCTCGCGGCCCGGCGTGCCGAAGTTCGGCGCGGAATAGTGCTCGAAGCGTTCGCGGATCTCGCCGCCAAGAGTCAGGTAGGTGTCCGGCGCGCCAAGCGGGATGTACTTGACCGGATCCCAGAAGTCCCTGCGCGGGGAAGCCGTGGCGGGCGATTGCAGGAAGCGATAGTCCTCCTCGTAGCGCAGGGACTTGTAGGCAGGCGCATCGGCCGGTGCCTGCGCCAGCGCGGCACCGGAGACGGCGATCAGGGCGAGGGCAAGCGCGTGGTGGTCTGCCAAGATGGTTCTGCCGGGTTCTGTGCCGGTGTGGCGGCTGAGGCTGGGGCGAGCGCATATGAAGGAAGCTGCGCCGGCACAGCTTCAAGGCGGTCACGCCGTGGACTCTCCAAGCCAACATAGCACCTTGCGCTGACAGCGCAAGGTGTCCGCCGTGCCGTGCGACAATTTTTGCTGCCTAGGCAGCGCGCGGCACGGACATCCCACTCGTAACGCGAGGCCAAGGCCATCCGGGGTTACACCTCATGAACCGACCATCCCTCCTGTCAAGCCGCGACTGGGTGCGGCACGCCAGGCCGATAGCAGGCGTCCAGCGTATTGAAGCGTGGTGCCGGGGCAAGGCGTATGCCATGCACCGCCATGTTCAATACGGCCGTCAGGCGCCCGGGTATCCTGTACTCGTCAACTTCTGAACGGAGAGGACGATGTCCCGACACTCGAACGATCCCACCGCGCCGGCCGGCCGGGGCCAGTGCCAGAGCATTGACCTGCTCGGCAAGATCGCGCAGATCGACGGTCACTGGCAACCGCGCGTCGTCGCGGAAATGAACGACTATCAGTTCAAGGTGGTGAAGGTCGAAGGCGACTTCCAGTGGCACCGGCATGCCGACACCGATGAAACCTTTATCGTCCTCGAAGGCGAGTTGCGCATCGATGTCCGGCAGGGGCCGTCCGGCGACGCTTCGATCGTGCTGCGGGCCGGGCAGATGGCGGTGGTGCCGAAGGGCGTCGAGCACAAGCCCTGCGCCAGCGCGGAAGCCAAGCTGCTGCTGATCGAGCCGCGCGGCGTGGTGAACACGGGCGACGGTCCGGCGGGCGCGCGTACCGTTGAGAACGACCAGTGGATTTGAGGTGCGCCCCCAAACAGCGATTTCCCTCCCGCCTGTTTTCTCCCCTCTCCCGCTTGCGGGAGAGATCAACGCACGTCTTGCACTTGCCGACTTGCTGCCACGAACCGGGGCGTCGTCCCCGCGAAGGCGGGGACCCAGTGGCTTTCTGTCCCCCGAAGGGGGACTTTTAAGACGCTGGATTCCCGCCTTCGCGGGAATGACGGTGGCATTTGATTCTTTGGCGGTACTAGCAGAATCAATGGGTTAGCAACGGTTCCTGGGTAGGGGGCGGGGGTGAGGGCCGGCGCATCAACGAAGTCAGGCGCATCAATTCGTGCGCACCTGCATCACCCCCCGAAACTCGGCGGCGCGCTACCGCTGGCTCACCGCTTGCCGTCCTTCACATAAACACGTTCCCCGGCCACCCACGTTTCCAGCACCTGCGTCTTCCAGATATCGGCAGGCTTGACCTTGAACAGGTCCTGGTCGACCAGGATAAAGTCCGCCCACTTGCCCGGCTCGAGCGAGCCCAGCGTTTTCTCCTGGTGTTCGGCGTAGGCCGCGTCCAGCGTGAAGGCGCGGAACGCCTGCGCCAGCGTCATCGCTTCTTCCGGATGCCAGCCTTTGATCGGGCGGCCTTCATGGTCGGTGCGGGTGACGGCCGCGTGCAGGCCGTAGAACGGGTTGGCCGATTCCACCGGGAAGTCGGAGCCGCCCGCGATCACCGTGCCTTGCTTGAGCAGGGTCTGCCACGCGTAGGCGCCCTTGATGCGGTCCTTGCCGACGCGGTCCTCGGCCATGTTCATGTCGCTGGTCGCGTGCGTGGGTTGCATCGACGCGATCAGGTCGAGGGACTTGAAGCGCGGGATGTCCGGCAGCGCGATCACCTGTGCGTGCTCGACGCGGTTGCGCAGCTGGCGCCCGCCCACCTCCTTGTACGCCGCTTCCATGGCGTCCAGCACCTGGTGGTTGGTGGCGTCGCCGATGGCGTGGATGTTGACCTGGTAGCCGGCCTTGATCGCGGTCTTGACGGCGGCCTGCATCGCGGCATCGCTCATGAACAGCAGGCCGCTGTGCACGTGGTCGTCCGAATACGGTGCCATCAGCGCGGCGCCGCGGCTGCCGAGCGCGCCATCGCCGTACAGCTTGACCGCGCGCAGGTAGTAGCGGTCATTGCCGTAGCCCGACAGCGGCCCCTTGGCCGACAGCGTCTTGAAGTCGTCGCCGGTGTCGCGGATCATGCCGTAGATGCGGGTGGTCAGCTTGCCCTGGTCGGCGAATTCGCGGTAGATCCGGTCTTCGGCGACGGTCACGCCGGCGTCGCCCGCGGCGGTCAGGCCGAGCGCGTTCATGTGCGCCAGCGCGGCGGCGAGCGCGGCGCGGCGGTCGTCGTCGCTGTACGGCGGGATCACGTTGTTGACCAGCGCCATGGCCTTGTCGACCAGCACGCCGGTGGGGTTGCCGCTGGCATCGCGCTCGATGCGTCCGCCGGCCGGATCCTTGGTATCGCGCGTGATGCCGGCCGCTTGCAGCGCCTTGGTGTTCAGCCACGCGGCGTGGCCGTCGACGCGCACCAGCCGCACCGGGCGGTCCGACACCGCGGCGTCAAGCTCGGCCGCGGTCGGGAAGCGGCCCAGCTTCCAGTTGACCTGGTTCCAGCCATAGCCCAGCAGCCACTTGCGCTGTGGGTTCTTGTCGCCATAGGCGCGGATCATGCCCTGGGCCTCGGCCAGCGTGCGCGTGCCCGACAGCGAGATCTCGGTGGTCTTGAAGCCCAGGCGGAACACATGGCCGTGGGCATCGATCAGGCCCGGCAGCAGGGTCTTGCCCTGGCCGTCGATGCGCTGTGCGCCGGGGTACTGCGCGCGCAGGGCGGCGGCGTCGCCGGTGGCCAGCACCTTGCCCTGGTCGAATACCAGCCCGGTGAAGCGGGTGACCTTGTCCTGCTGCAGGGTATAGCCCTGCACCGACTCCACCAGCGTGGGCGCGGCGTGCGCGGGCAGGCCCAGGGCCATGCCGGCGCCAAGTGCCAGCAGGCTGATGCGGATTGCTTTCTTCAAAGCGATGCTCCTTGTTGTTGTGCTTTTTGCTTGTTACTGCGGATTGCAGGCGCCCGGGAACGGCGCCTATTCACCGGCCGCCGGCACGGCGGTGCGCGTTACGGCGGCATCGCGGGCCGGCAGCGCGGGGAATTCCATTTCGGCGTAGGGCACGAAGCGCGTCTTGCGCGCCACGCGGTAGCCCAGCCAGATCAGCAGGAAGATCGGAATGCCGATGTAAGTGGCGGCCACGCTGACCCAGTCGATCTTGCCGCTGGTAAAGGCCTGGTAGTTCTGGCCCAGCGTCACCACCAGGCACAGCCCGAAGGCGAAGATCGGCCCGTACGGAAAGAACGGCGAGCGATAGGGCAGGCGGTTCAGGTCATGCCCCTGGGCGACAAAGCCCTTGCGGAAGCGGTAATGGCTGACGGCGATGCCGAGCCAGGCAATGAAGCCGGTCATGCCCGACAGGTTCAGCAGCCACAGGTACACCGACTTGCTTTCGAACAGCGAGGTCAGGAAGCACAGCGCGCCGACCGCGGTGGTGGCCAGCAGCGCCACCAGCGGCACGCCGTTGCGCGTCAGCCGCGCAAACACGCGCGGCGCGCGGCCCTCGGTGGCCAGGTTGTACAGCATGCGGGTCGAGGCATACATGCCGGAGTTGCCCGCCGACAGCACGGCGGTCAGGATCACCGCGTTCATCACGCCGGCGGCAAAGGCCAGGCCCGCATGACGGAACACCAGCGTGAACGGGCTCACGCCCACGGTCTGCACGTCGCTCTTGAGCAGGCTGGGGTCGGTGTAGGGAATCAGGATGCCGATGATCAGGATCGCCAGCACATAGAACAGCAGGATGCGCCAGAACACCTGGCGCACCGCGCGCGGGATGTTCTTGGCCGGATCGGCCGATTCGCCGGCGGCGACGCCGATCAGCTCGGTGCCCTGGAACGAGAACCCGGCAATCATGGCCACGCCGATCAGCGCCGGCAGCCCGCCGACGAAGGGCGCATCGCCGGTGGTCAGGTTGGCCAGGCCGTGGCTGGCCGACATGTCGCCGCGCAGGATGCCGAAGATCATCAGCGTGCCGATGCCGATAAAGGCGATCACCGTCACTACCTTGACCAGCGCGCACCAGTATTCGGCCTCGCCGAAGCCGCGCACCGAGATCGCATTGAGCGCGAACATCAGGCCAAGGAACAGCGCGCTCCACAGCACGCCGGGCGTGTCCGGGAACCAGTACTGCATCACCAGCTGCGCCGCGGCCAGTTCCACCGCGATGGTCACGGCCCAGTTGTACCAGTAGTTCCAGCCCAGCGCGAAGCCGAAGCCCTCGTCGACATAGCGCGCGCCATAGGTGGCGAACGAGCCCGACACCGGCATGTAGGCAGCCAGTTCGCCCAGGCTGGTCATCAGGAAATAGACCATCGCGCCGATCAGGACATAGGCGGCCAGCGCGCCGCCGGGCCCGGCTTGCGCGATGGTGGCCCCCGAGGCGACGAACAGTCCCGTGCCGATGGAGCCGCCGATGGCGATCATGGTGAGATGGCGTGCGCGCAGGGTGCGGCGCAAGGTGGGCGCGGCTGCGCCGGCGGAGGAAGGCTGGGAAGGTTGGCTCGACATCGGGATCCGGTCTGGGCGCGCGCCGTGCGGTGCAAGGCAAACGGCCGCGAAGGCGCGCAACTATGCCGGCAGCGCCGGGCGGCCGCAAGCTGCGCCAGGGCGCCAGCCGCATGGGCGGCGACATCTGCCGCAGGGCCTCCTCCCGGTGCTTACCGGCCGGTATATTGGGCGGCATCATAAGAGAAATCGCTGTGCAGGGAAAGCCGCTGCCCGCCCGCGTGGGCCGGGTGCGCTGTGCGAAGTGGCGCACTCGTCGCCAGGTGCCGGGCCGCCCGCCGTAGCTGTTGCGGTGTAGGACAAACTCCCGGCGCGGACAGGAATGGCACCGCTGCCGATGCCGGCGCGCGCGGTATATCTTGCGAAGTAGCAGGCGCTGCACGCCGGCCGGTGTGAGGAACCGGCCCATCCCCGTTCCTTCATTCACTGGTGCAGGGAGACTGACGGATGTTCCAGACGCACAGCGATGTTCCGTTCGACGCCCGGCGGCCGATGACCGCGGGGTGCGCCGGCGCAGGCTGGTGCCGGCGCGCGGGCCGGCTGGCCGCGATCGCGCTGGCCGGTGTGCTCGGCACCGCGGTGCTGGGCGGCTGCGCCAGCCTGCCGGCGCAGGCGGAGCGCACCCCCTCGAGCGCGCCGGCGAATACCGGCGACACGCCGCTGGGCAAGGTGCTGGCGCCGCGCCTGGCCAAGCGTCCGGGCGAGTCGCTGTTCTACCCGCTCCAGTCCGGGCCCGACGCGCTGGCGGCGCGGCTGGCGATGGCGCGCGCGGCGCAGCGCAGCCTGGACCTGCAGACCTATATCTTCGAGCCGACCGGCACCGGCGCCGCCGTGCTGGGCGACATCCTGGACGCGGCCGACCGCGGCGTGCGCGTGCGCATGCTGCTCGATGACCTGCATACCGGCGGCCTCGACAAGGTCCTGTCGGCGATCGACTCGCATCCCAATATCGAGGTGCGCCTGTTCAACCCGTTCGCCAACCGCAGCGTGCGCTGGCTGGAAATGCTGACGAGCTTCAAGCGCCTGGACCGGCGCATGCACAACAAGTCGATGACGGTGGACAACCAGATCACGCTGCTGGGCGGGCGCAATGTCGGCGACGCGTACTTCTCGGCGCGCACCGACATGGACTTCAGCGACCTCGACGTGCTGGTGGCCGGGCCGGCGGTGCCGCAAGTTTCCGCGGTGTTCGACGAGTACTGGAACGACACGTCATCCTATCCCGTGGTGGCGCTGATCCCCGCAGGCAAGGAAGCGCCGGTGGAGATGCGCAGCCTGCGCAAGCGGCTGGAGGCGCGCGGCGACCAGGCCGTGGCCAGCCCCTACGTGCAGGAGCTGCTGGATTCGGGCCTGGCCAGGGGGATAGAGAGCGGCCATATGCCCGGCTACTACGGCAAGGCCGTGGTGGTGTCCGACAAGGCGGCCAAGATCACCCACCAGACCCACGACGACCCCGGGCACGCCACCGCCCGGCTGGAGAAGATGATCAGCGGCGCGCAGAAGGAGGTGCTGCTGATCTCGCCCTACTTCGTGCCGGACGACGACGGCGAAGCCTGGCTGATCGCGCTGGCGCGGCGCGGCATCCGCGTGCGCATCCTGACCAACTCGTTTGCCGCCACCGACGTCAGTCCGGTGCACGCGGGCTACGCGCCGCACCGCCAGGCGCTGGTGGCCGCCGGCATCGAGCTGTACGAGCTCAAGCCCAGCGCCTATGCCGAGCTGGCCAACCGCGGCAAGGCCGCGCGCGGTTCGCGCTCGCGCGCCTGGCTGTCGTCCAGCCGCGCCAGCCTGCACGCCAAGAACTACATCGTCGACCGGCGCCTGGTGTTTATCGGCTCGCTCAACATGGACCCGCGCTCGGCCAAGCTGAACACCGAGATGGGCGTGGTGCTCGACAGCCCGGCACTGGCCGAACGCATGACCCGGTCCACCGAGGACGGCCTGCTCGACATGGCCTACTGCGTCGGGCTGCAGACCGATGGCGACGGCGGCAACCCGCGCCTGACCTGGACCACGCGCGAGAAGGGACAGCTGGTGGTGTACGACCGCGAGCCCGGCATGGGCCCGCTGCAACATCTGGGGATCGGCGTGTTGCGTGTGCTCCCGATCAAGGAAGAGCTCTGACGCGGGCCCGCGCGCGGCGGGCGGCTTTCCTGAACCGCTGTTTGGGGGTATTTTCTCCGGCACCGTAGCTGCCCCGAGAGGACTCCCATGAAAGCTGCAGTGCTGCATCAACCCAAGACGCCGCTGGTGATCGAAGACGTGGCCATCGGCAAGCCCGGACCGCGCGAAGTGCTGGTGCGCACCGCTGCGGTCGGCGTGTGCCATTCGGACCTGCACTTCGTCGACGGCGCCTACCCGCACCCGGTCCCGACCATCCCGGGCCACGAGGCCGCCGGCGTGGTCGAGCAGGTCGGCTCTGAAGTCCGCACGGTCAAGCCCGGCGACCACGTCATCACCTGCCTGTCGGCCTACTGCGGCCATTGCGAGCACTGCCTGACCGGCCACCTGTCGCTGTGCACCGAGCCCGATACCCGCCGCCGCGAAGACCAGGAGCCGCGTCTGCAGGCCCCGCAGGGCAAGACCCTGCACCAGTTCCTGAACCTGTCGGCCTTCGCCGAGCAGATGCTGATCCATGAGCACGCGCTGGTGGCGATCCGGCGCGACATGCCGCTGGACCGCGCCGCGCTGATCGGGTGCGCGGTGACCACCGGCATGGGCGCCGTGATCCATACCGCCAGGGTGCAGCCGGGCGAGACCGTCGCCGTGATCGGCTGCGGCGGCATCGGGCTGGCCACGGTCAACAGCGCCGCCATTGCCGGCGCCGGCCGCATCATCGCCATCGACCGTGTGCCCGCCAAGCTGGAGCTGGCCCGCAAGTTCGGCGCCACCGACGTGATCGATGCCAGCGACGGCAATGTACCGGACGCGGTGCGCACGCTTACCGGCGGTGGCGTGCACCATGCCTTCGAGGCCATCGGCCTGAAGGAAACCACCGAGCAGGCCTTTGCCATGCTGCGCCGCGGCGGCACCGCCACGGTCATCGGCATGATCGCGCCGGGCGTCAAGATCGAGCTGAAGGGCAGCGACTTCCTGGGTGAGAAGCGCATCCAGGGCTCGCTGATGGGCTCCAACCGCTTCCCGGTCGACATGCCGCGCATGGTGGATTTCTACATGGCCGGGCGCCTGCACCTGGACGAGCTGATCGCGCAGCGGCTGCCGCTGGCGCGCATCAACGACGCCTTCGACGAACTGCGCCGCGGCGAGCTGGCGCGCTCGGTGATTTTGTTCGAATAGGCGCGCAACCGGGCTCGGCGTCTTGCCGGCAGGCGGGGCGCCGGGCCCGCGGTCAATAAGGCTGATCCGCCGGCCGCACCTCGAAGCGCAGGATCTCGGCCAGGTCCAGCATCTCTTCATCATCTTCGCTGCGCGTCATCCAGCCGCCGTAGGCGTCACCGCCGGTATCCCAGTTCCACAGCGTATAGCCGGCCACGCGCAGCTGGTTATGCGCCAGCTCCATCAGCTCCGGCACGCTGGTGCTCTCCAGGAAGACCTCGTCCTCGGGGTCGTCGGTGCCCCAGTCGAGCTCCAGGTCCATCCGCTCGCACAGCTGGTTCAGGCAGCCGATAAAGGACTGCGCATCCTTCCAGTCGACAAAGAACCCGGACTGCCAGTCGATGACCTCGCGGATCACCCACAGCAGTTCCGGCCCTTCGGTGTCGTCGTCCTCGGCCTCGAGCAGGGCATCCTCGAACATCGCCAGCTGCGCCGAGGTCTGGGCGCTGTCGCCAAGGTTAATCAGGGCGAAGAAACGCGCGATCGCGTCCTGCGTGTCGTCGTCCAGCGGTGTGACCATCTTTTTCTCCTGTTGCCGCGGCGCGCTAGGCCGCGATGCGGATGATCTCGCGTTGGCCCGCCGGTGTCACGCGCAGCGCGCGCGAGGTGCGCGTCGGCTCGACCCAGCCGCGCGCCAGCAGGCTGCCCAGCAGCGCCGCGCCCAGCGCGCCGCCCAGGTGCGGCCTGCGCTCGCTCCAGTCCGGGCAGGTGCAGGCAAACTGCCGCCGCTTGCGGCGCGCCGCGTCCACGTCCACGCCCAGCCCCGCCAGCGCTTGCGCGCCGTCGCCGCTGAGTTCGACCCGCTGCCCGTCCTGCATCAGCCAGCCCGACTGCGTCATGCGCTCGAACAGCCCCACTGCCAGCTCCCCCGCCAGATGGTCATAGCAGGTACGCGCCTGGCGCAGCGCCGGCGGCGCCGTGCGCGACACCGGCACCGCCCGCAGCCGCGGCGGCTGGCTCGCCAGCGACGCTGACGCCAGCGCCTCGATCGCCACGCCGATCTCCGGCGCCGCCAGCCGGTAATAGCGGTTGCGCCCGCGCGTCTCCGCCACCAGCAGGCCGCCTTCAGTCAGGCGCGCCAGGTGCCCGCTGGTGGAAGACGCCGACAGGCCGGCGATCAACGCCAGCTCGCCCGCCGGCCGTGCGCTGCCGTCCATCAGCGCCCACAGCATGGCGGCGCGGCCGGGATCGGCGAGCAGGCTGGCGAGGTGGCTGATGCCGGGGGTGTAATCCATGGTTCAGGTCCGGGTGAAGGGTGTCTGCGCAGTATAGGCGAGCGGAAAAGGTCTGAAGGTCAAGGCACGCAAGTTCCCGCGAAGCGACCTACGCGCGGCAATATCGTGGCCCCAGATCCGGTCAATGCTGATGCGGTACGGTCATCGATGTCGGCGGCGATCCCGTGGCCTTCAGGTCAGGGACGGTGACGGTGACGACCTCAGTGGCGAGGATCTTGTGGCCAGGATCCGCCAGTTCCAGGCGCAGCTTGTGCGGCCCCGGCGTAAGCCCGACCACGATGATCGGATCCTGGCTTGTATGGGCCCAGGTGCCATGGGCATCGTCAACCGTCACGTGCAGGTGCCCGATACGCGGCGAGATGTCGACGGCCGCTTGCCGAACACTGGGCATGGCGTTTTCCTTTCATGCAGATGGGTCGCCGCCACGTGCACGGCCTGGACCGGTGTGACGAGCAGCTTCAGGACAGGCCTCGTATAGGAACACACCTCAGCGGCGGGCAGTCGGGATCTTTGTATGACAACGTAGCGGCGCAACCGGCCGATACAGACGAATACATTAAACGCCGGCGTTGGCTATAACCGGGATACATCTGCATCGTTCAATGCTGTTCATGCAACGCATATCCGCCGCGATGGCTGGATGGCTTGCAGGCCCTCAAGCAAAGGGCAGATGACATGCGGGTCGAGCAGGTCTCGACCGCGCCAGACCCATGTCATTTGCAAATATCCCGATCCGAACAGAAGGACACTCCAACATGCATTTCGCCAAGTTTGCAACAGCCGCCATGACCGTCGTCTGCCTTGCTGCAACCCTCCACAGCGCTCAGGCACAAACACCGGCAATCCATCGGACCGACCTGGTCAGCCATGAGCTGAGCGTCGCGGGCAAGGAAGGCATTCAGGTGCGGGTGGACTTTGAGCCCGGGGCATTTGCGCCAAGGCATGCGCACCCGGGTGAGGAAATCGCTTACGTACTGCAGGGCACCCTTGAGTATCAACTTGGCGAGCAGCCGCCGGTGAGGCTGAAGGCAGGTGAATCGCTATTCATTCCGGCAGGTACGCCGCACTCGGCCCGCAACGTTGGTAGCGGGCAGGCGTCGGAGCTGGCAACCTATATCGTCACGAAAGGCGCGAAGCTGGTCGTGCCGGCGCAATAAGCTAACGGCCGCAGGCTGCACGGACTGAAGCGCCGGACTGCGCAGCAGGACCGGCGTTGAGGCGCGGAGCGGTGCAATCATGGGTGGAAGCGCTTATAGCCCCGCCCAAGCAATCCGAACCAGCTCCCGCCCTTCTCAGTCAATGAGTACGAAAGGTCACGGCACGTTCCGCGGCGGTGTCCAACGCGATCCCTCTTGAAATTTCGCGGCGCCGTTACTATTTTATTTTTCGCTCAGGCAGTCGCGACGTCGCGCGCTGCGTGTTTCTGTTTGTTTGCCAGCAGCTTGGCAGGCGAATGGGAGCGCGTTGCCCCTTCGCCTCCTTGCTGCATCGAAGGAGGATACGACCATGAGTGATCTATTCTTCGGAACCGACCTGTTCAACGAGCTCGACCGCATGCAGAGGCAGATGGCGGGCTTGTTCGGCGGATTCCCATCCAGCATTCGCTCCGGCCGTTTCGGAGCCTTTCCACCCATCAATATCGGTGCCACGGACGACTCGTTCGAGGTGGTGGCGTTCGCACCCGGGATCAGGCAAGACAAGCTCGAGGTGTCGATCGATAAGGGCTTGCTGACCATCAGCGGCGAGCGCGAACCGACACATGCGGTCGACGATCCGGAATTGCGCCTGTACAAGCAGGAGCGATTCACCGGCAGCTTCCGGCGCGTGGTCGAGCTGCCGCAGGGCGCCGACCCTGGAAAAGTCCAGGCGCGCTATGCCAACGGCTGCCTGTCTGTCACTGTTGGCAAGCAGGAAGCCTCGAAGCCCCGGGCGATCACGGTCCAGTAACGCGAGGAGCCAGCCATGAACGATACGACGCAAGTGGTTGAACGCAGCCAGAGCGCGGTGACGAAAGACCAGGAGGAAAAGTCGCTGCCGGCCATGACGTTGCTGCCCGCGGTCGACATCGTCGAGGACAGCAACGGTGTCACCCTCTGGGCAGACCTTCCGGGCGTGACCAAGGACAAGCTCGAGGTGAATGTCCATGACGGCAACCTCCATATCGAGGCCGAGGCGGTGGTGCCGACTCCTAAAGGCCTGCGCGTGCAACACGCAGAAATCCGGGAACCTCACTTCGCCCGCGCGTTCTCGTTAAGTGCCGATCTTGATACGTCGAGAATCGAGGCGAACCTGCACGACGGCGTACTCAAATTAACGATCCCGCGGCGCGAGGAAGCGCGCCCGCGCCGCATCGAAGTCACCGTGGCGTGAGTGTCCGCTGGCACGTCGGCAGCGCCAACCTGCGCGCTGCCGACGGCTGCTGCCGCCTGGAGCGCGCGTATGGGGCATTGATGCGCAGCATCCGATGGGTATCTGTTGGCAAAGGGAGACTTCGATGGAGTTTGATTCCGAATGGATAACGCTGGGCAAGCATCGGCTGCGGCTGAGATGCGCGCGCGGGTTCCCAACGGAGAGGACGCGGTGTGTGGCGGAACTCGCCAGGATTGCCATCGAGAGCAATCTGAGCGCAGCGGCACGGCTGGTCGAGGTAAGCAGTGAAGGCGAAAGGGCCTACACGGTCAGCGTCGGCACGACGTTTGCCAAAGACCGTGAAGCAGCCCCGCATTCTGGAGCTGGCGTTGTCCACGATGCTTGGGTTGAAGTTGGGCCAAGTCGCCATGGAAATCGTGGTAGTCAGCCAGGCAGACGTTGACAAGCACTTTGGCGTCTACGAACGAATGCTCGCGGAAAAGCTGGGCATCGTGCCCTGCATACAGTGACAGCCGGGGCCATTGGCGAGTGCGCCCCCACTGCGTCATGGCCGATTTCAGCCGGCCGGCGTGCATCGAGGTTCTGGCAGCTGCCGGCCACCGCCATTTTCCGCCGCCGAGATAAGGGCTTGCGCCAACGCATCCGCAATCCGCCGCCCGCTTACGCCCTGCACCAATTCCATACAGTGGAATTGTGGGGCTGTGCAGCGGCCCGCCAGAGCCTAAGCTCCCTGTAACAAAGAAACGCGCCCGGTGCATGCAGACTGCTGGCCGCGGCGTTCCGACTTGTTCCAGGAGACACAGCATGCATCCGTTCCGTACCGGGCTCTTCCGCTGGCTTGCCGCGGCAGCCATCCCCTGCCTCATGGCTGCGCCCCTGCCCGCGCTGGCGGCCTTTCCCGACAAACCAATCCGCCTGGTGGTGCCATTCGCCGCCGGCGGCGGCACGGATCTGTTGGCGCGTGCGATGGGCATCACCATGGGCGAGGACCTGGGCCAGCCTGTCGTCGTCGAGAACAAGCCCGGTGGGGGCACAATCATCGGCACCGACGCGGTGGCCAAGAGCACGCCCGACGGCTACACCCTGGTGATGGCGACCATGGCCCACGCTGTGAATCCCAGCCTGCACAAGAAGCTGCCGTTCGATACCGAGAAGGCCTTCGCGCCGGTGATGCTGGTGGGCCGCTCTCCCAACGTGCTGGTGGTGAAGCCGGACAGCGCCATCAAGACCGTGCAGGACCTGATTGCGGCCGCCAGGGCGAAACCGGGCAAGCTCAACTATGCCTCGCAAGGCCCCGGCACCTCGGCGCACCTGGCCGGCGAGCTGTTCAAGAAGATGGCCAAGGTCGACATGAACCACATTCCCTATCGTGGCGCCGGCCCGGCGATCACGGACCTGCTCGGCGGGCAGGTCGACGTGATGTTCGCCACGGCGGCTGCGGTCGCGCCGCACCTGGAGAGCGGCAAGCTGCGCGCGGTGGCGGTCACGACCGCGCAGCGCTCGCAGGCGCCGGCGCTGAGCAAGGTGCCGACGATCGCGGAGAGCGGCGTGCCCGATTACGCGGCGGATAGCTGGTATGGCCTGTTCGCGCCGGCGGGGACGCCACCGGCGGTGATCACACGCCTGAACGCCGCGGCGAAGAAGGCCGTGCACACCGACGCCTTTCGCAAGCGCGCCGAGCACGAAGGCCTTGCCATCGGCGGCGGCACGCCGGACGAGTTCGGCCGCTACGTCAAGGGCGAGAGCCAGCGCTGGGGCAAGGTGATCAGGGACGCCAACATCACCGCCGACTGAGCGCGGCACCGTACAGGACAGATCGCACCGATCTCACAACAACGAACCGGACAGACCATGGACAACTATTCCCTGATCGAACTGAAGATCGAAGCTGGCATTGCGCTGCTTGCCTTTAACCGCCCCGACAAGCGCAATGCGATGAGCGACGACATGCGCTCGGAATTCATCGATGCGCTGGAACGCGTGGCGGCGGACCAGGCGATCCGCGCCCTGGTGCTTACCGGCAACGGCAAGGGTTTTTGCGCCGGCGGCGACGTGGCCGGCATGCAGCGCCGCATGGAAGCGCCGCAGGGTGAGGTGGGCTTCAACGGCTGGAGCCGCCAGCAGCGGGTCCATCACACCGTCAAGCTGCTGCACACCATGCCCAAGCCCACCATCGCCGCGGTCAACGGTGCCGCGGCCGGGCTGGGTGCCGATACCGCGCTGTGCTGCGATTTCGTGCTGGCGTCCGAAGCGGCGTCGTTCTCGTGGTCCTATATCCACCGCGGCCTGATCCCGGACGGGGGCGGCATGTATTTCCTGCCGCGCCGGGTGGGGCTGCCGGCAGCGAAGGAGCTGGTCTTCACCGGCCGCAAGGTCGAGGCGCAGGAAGCGAAGGCGCTTGGCATCGCCGACCGCCTGAGCACGCCCGAGGCGCTCATCGACGATGCGCTGGGCTGGGCGGCGGAACTGAGCCGGGGCTCGGCCACCGCGATCGCGCTGGGCAAGAGCATCATGAACCAGTCCTTCGAACTGCCCGCCGACCAGGTCTTTGCCCAGGGCAGCCAGGCACAGGGCATCTGCTACACCAGCAACGAGCATCGCGAGTCCGTGCTGGCCTTCCTGAACAAGACCGCAGCCAGGGCCTGACACCATGAACGCGATCCAACGACTTGTCACGCCGCGCAGCGTTGCCGTGATCGGCGCTTCCGCCGATCCCGCCAAGACCGCCGGCCGCCCGGTTTCCTACCTGCGCAAGCATGGCTTCGGCGGGGCGATCTATCCGGTCAACCCCAAGGTCGAGTCGATCGACGGGTTGCGCTGCTATCCCGATATTGCTTCGCTGCCCGAAGTGCCGGACGTCGGCATCGTGCTGCTGGGCGCCGAGCGCGCGCACATCGCGGTGCGCGACCTGGCGGCACGCGGCGTGGGCGCAGCCATCGTGCTGGCGAGCGGCTATACCGAGACCGGTGCCGAGGGCGCGCGGCGCCAGGCCGAACTGGTCGCGGCGGCCGGCAGCATGCGCCTGCTGGGGCCCAATACCATCGGCCTGGTCAACCTGACCGACAACATCCCGCTGTCGGCCAGCGGCGCTCTGGAGATGGACCAGTTCCCGGCCGGCAGCATCGGCGTGGTGTCGCAAAGCGGCGGCATCCTCGGCGCCTTGCTGTCGCGTGCAGCGGCGCGCGGCATCGGCCTGTCCAAGCTGGTGTCGACCAGCAATGAAGTCGACCTGGACCTGGCCGACTTTATCGACTACCTGGCCGATGACGAGGCCACCCGGGTGATCGCGTTGTATGTCGAGAGCGTGCGCAATCCGCAAGCGTTCCGGCGTGCGGCGCTGAAGGCGGCACGCGCCGGCAAGCCGGTGGTGGCGTTCAAGATCGGCCGCTCAGAAAGCGGCGCGCGCGCCGCGGTGTCGCATACCGGCGCGCTGGCCGGGGCGGACCGCATGTACGACGCGCTGTTCGAGCAAGTAGGCGTGATGCGCGCGCAGACCTTCTCGGACCTGCTCGACATGCCCGCCGCCCTGGCGACCGGGCGCAAGCTGAGCGGCAAGCGCGTCGCGATCCTGACCTCGACTGGCGGCGCCGGCACGCTGGTCTCCGACAGCCTGGGCGTAGCGGGCTTCGAGACGCCGGCGCCGGACGAGGCGACCGCGGCGAAGCTGCGCGCGCTGCAGCAAGGCGACCACGCTGCGCTCGACCGCAACCCGATCGACGTGACCCTGGCCGGGTTGCAGCCTGACCTGCTGCGCGCCGCGATCCGCATCCTGCTCGACAGCCCCAGCTATGACGCGGTGACGGTGATCGTGGGCTCGTCGGGCCTGGCCATGCCGGACCTGATGGCCAATGCCATTCGCGACTGCCTGCCCGGCAGCGACAAGCCGGTGATTGCTTATGTGAGCCCGCATGCGCCCGAAGTGGCGTCGCTGCTGAATCGTCGTGGCGTGCCGGCGTTTTCGGCGCCGGAAGCCTGCACCGTGGCGATCGACGCGATGCTGCGCGCGGGCCGGCTCGGCACAATCGATGAGGCGGGGACGCCCACGCTGCCGTTGCCGGACCTTGCGGCCTATGGCACGGGCCCGCTCGACGAAGCCGCAGCCAAGCGCCTGTTCGCCGGCTTCGGCATACCTGTCGCAAAGGAGGTGGTGGTTGCCGATGGCGACCAGGCCACGGCGGCCGCGCACGCTTTTCGCGGCAATGTCGTGCTGAAGATCCTGTCCGCCGAGATCAGCCACAAGAGCGATGTCGGTGGCGTGGCCGTCGATGTCCCGCCCGCGGAGGTGGCGAGCCGGCTGGCGAGGATGGCAAGCGAGGTGCAATCTGCCACGGGGATCGCGCCCCGGCGCTTCCTGGTGCAGGAAATGGTCAAGGGCGGCGTCGAAGTCATCCTCGGCATGCACCGCGATGCGCTTGGCACCGCGATCCTGCTCGGCATGGGTGGCGTGACCGCGGAACTGTTCGGCGATACCACGCTGCGGCTGCTGCCCGGAGCGCGCGGACTGACGCGCGAGGCCGCGCTGGAGATGATCGCGCGCCTGAAGACCGCGCCATTGCTGCGCGGCTTCCGGGGCCGCCCGCAGGCGGATGTGGACGCGTTGGCGGACGCCATCGTCGCGTTCTCGCGCATGGTCGCCACCCTTGGCGACCGGCTCGTCGAGGCGGAGATCAATCCGGTGTTCGTGCTGCCTGCGGGGCAGGGCGTGGTGGCCGCCGACGGCGTGGCGGTGCTGGCCGGCAACGATGGGCGTTGACGGGGCCCCGCCATGGGCAGCGAGTGTGATGCTGTCTGGCTCACTCTCGGCGGCCCGGATACGCTGCCGACGTATGGTACGGTGTCTCAAGGCGGCGGGCCACGCGCCCCATAGCCCGATGCCGCCGTCCGACCACATGGTGGCAAGCAGCGATTCCGCGTCATGGCAAACAGCATCATCGACTCCGAACGGATCAAACCAGGCAAGGGCAAGGCGACGCCGAACCGATCGCTCGAACGTGGCGTTGCCGTGCTGCGTGCCTTCCGCGCCGGATCGTCCGTGCTGGGCAACAGCGAAATCGCCGAACGGACCGGCTTGTCGCGTTCGACGGTCAGCCGGCTGACGCAATCGCTGGTCGAGACCGGCATGCTCGAATACATAGCGGGATCCCGGGCGTACCGGCTGGGTGTTCCGGTCCTCTGCATGGCGCATGCCATGCGCGACAGCTCGCAGGTGCTCAAGGTCGCGGCACCGATGATGGTGGAGGTCGCCATGCGGCACAGGATCAATGTCGGGCTGGCGGTGGCCGAGGCCGACGAGATGATCTACCTCGAGTCGTTCCGCTATAACCGGCGCCAGTCGCTGCGCACGGTGGTGAGCGGGCAGCGCATCCCGATGGCGCTGACCTCGCTTGGCCGCGCGCACCTTGCAACGCTGCCGCCGGAGGCGTTCAGCGCAAGGATGCGGGCCCTGGCCGACAAGAACCGCGGACGGGGCTGGGGCGAGCTGCGGCGGGACATCGAGGTGGCGGTGGCGTCCGTGCAGGCGAAGGGCTACTGCGTCGCGTCATGGCAACCCCAGGTGGTGGCCATGGCCACACCGCTGCGGTGCGCGGGATATGCCGTCCATGTCCTGAACGTCAGCATCTCCACGCCGCTGCCTGCGGAAGCGGTAGAGGCCGGCCTGGCGGCGCCGCTGATGAAGCTTGCCGCCGCCATCCAGGCCCGGATGGCGCGCGAAACCTAGGGCGATGACGCACCGAGGGGGGCGGCGCGGCGGCTGGCGCCGTCTGGTGTTTGTATGTAATATACAGAATATCAGCAAGAATATCACCATAACGGTGCGGCCAAAGAGCCGCGCCCCGGAGGCGCCATGCTTGACCCGTCCTTGTTCGGCCGCATGTCCTTTGCCGCCGCGGAACCGCATGCCGGTCCGCTGCCGGCCGGCCGCCATCGGCTCGGCGTGGCTGATGACCGCGATGCCGTGCTGTTCGTGCCGGACGGGCTCGAAGCCCAGACGCCAGTGCCTCTGATGGTCATGTTCCACGGCGCCGGCGGCTACCCCGAAAAAGTCCTGCCGCATCTCGAAGCCCATGCGCAGCGGCACCGCTTCCTGGTACTGGCGCCGCATTCGCTCTATCCCACCTGGGACATCGTCATCGGCGGCAATGGGCCGGACCTGCAGCGGCTGCACCAGGCACTGGCCGCGGTGACGTCGCGCTATCGCATCGATCCTCAGCGGCTGGCGTTTGCCGGATTCTCGGATGGCGCCAGCTATGCGCTGTCGCTGGGCATCACCAATGGCGATATCGCCAGCCATGTGATCGCGTTCTCCGGCGGCTTCCTTTCCGTGTTCATGCAGACCGGCGTCCCCAAGGTGTTTGTCGCGCACGGGCTCGCCGACGAGCAGCTGCCGATTGCCACCAGCGGGCGCGCGCATGCGGCCAAGTTGCGGGCCGCCGGCTATGACGTGGAATACGTCGAGTTCGACGGGCCGCATGTCATCCATGCGCCGGTGGTCGAGCGCGCGATCGATTTCTTCCTGCAGTGAAACCCTGGCCGCTGGCCGGGCGCGGCCACGCCATTGAACGGGAGTGCGGTACATGGATTTCGAGATTCCGGAGGCGCTGATCCATCCCCTGCTGGCGATGATCGAGACCGGGACGCCGCTGGCGCGGCAACTGCAGCAGCATGGCGTGTGCCACGGCAACATGCTGGTATCGAGCAAGCTGTTCGATGCGCAGGCGCTGACTTCGCTCTATACGCTCAGCAAGACCAGCAACGAGCGCGCGCTGATGTTCCAGATGCTGGCGCTGGACAACATCTACAACGCGCCACAGGCACGCCTGATTCCGGGGCTGGAGCAACTGGTGGCGGGCCTGGTCGCTTACCTGTCGCGCGATGCCATCGACGGCTGGCTGTACCAGCGCAACCGCGACGGCGTGCTGCTGCCCTGGCTGGTGCGCCGCATGCGGTATGTGGCGCCGGAGCAGGGCTTGTCATACGTGGTGGTGGACCTGCTCGCCAACACGATGCAATCGGCGAACTCCGCACTGACCGACCACCACCTGCGCCGCTCGGGCATGACCACGTCAATGGTGATCACCCGCGACGACATTGCCAACCGCACCATCCCTGAGCTGCTGGCCGAATTCGGCTTCTACAAGGAATGCACGGAATTCCGCCAGGAATACGAGCAGCACGCGCAGCGCTTCGTGCACTGCCAGCGCGGCTTCGGCGCGCAGTTCGTGGCGACGCGCGCGGCGTTCTCGGTCGATGCCAAGGGCGCGGCGGAGCTGATCCCCATCGCCGATGCCGCCGGTGCGCGCTGCGTCAATGACGAGGAGCGGCTCGAGCGCCGTTTCGAGATGACCTGCGACCCGTCGTTCTGGCGCGAGGCAGGCATCATGGAAGGCTTCGAGCGGGTGCCGCTGCATGGCTACGTGCACCTGTTCCACCTGGAATGGCACCGCAATATCTGGGTCCACGTGCAGCACCTGGACGCATATCGCTACCAGCCCGCGCTGCGCGACAAGCTGGTGCTGCCCGCGCACCACCGCGACCTGATCGACATCCTGACCTCGCACATGGACATGCTGGCGCCGGACTTCGTGCCGGGCAAGTCGGGCGGCACCACCATCCTGTGCCAGGGCGCGCCGGGCCTGGGCAAGACCCTAACCGCCGAGGTCTATGCCGAGGTGGTCGGCAAGCCGCTGTACCGCGTGCACTCGGGGCAGCTGGGCACCACCGCGGCGTCGGTCGGGGCCACGCTGATGACCATCCTGCGCCGCGCCATGCGCTGGAACGCCATCCTGCTGCTGGACGAGGCCGACGTCTATATCCGCCGCCGCGACAACGACCTCGAGCACAACGCCATCGTCGCCGAGTTCCTGCGCACGCTGGAGTACTTCAGCGGCCTGCTGTTCATGACCACCAACCGCATCGGCGACGTCGACGATGCCATTTTGTCGCGCTGCATCGCCACCATCCACTACACCACGCCGTGCCGCGAGGATGCCGTGCGGCTGTGGCAGCTGCAGGCGGCGCAGTTCGGCGCCGACCTGGACGATGCGCTGATCGATGCGCTGACCGACGCCTACCCCACCGCGAGCGGGCGCGACATCAAGGAGCTGCTGAAGCTGGCGACGCGCTACGGCAAGGCCAGGCAGATGCCGCTGTCGATGGACGTGTTCCGCCTGTGCGGGCAGTTCCGCGGGATCGGGTAAAGGGGGATGCAGGCAAAGGGATGGCCGCGGGTATGATGGCGCATCCGTCCAGGCAACCGCCCCAGCCACCCCGATGAGCCTCGACCCCGCCGAACTGCAGGCGCTACGCCCCTACCTGTTGCGCTTCGCCCGCCTGCAGCTGCGCGACGAGGCGGTGGCCGAGGATGCCGTCTCGGAAACCCTGCTGGCGGCGCTCGAGCACCCCGAGCGCTTTGCCGGCCAGTCCGCGCTGCGCACCTATCTGGTCGGCATCCTGAAGCACAAGATCATCGATGCGCTGCGCAGCGGCAGGCGCGAGGTGCGGCTGGCGCTGGCCGCCGACGGCGATGGCCAGCCGCAGTCCGACGACGACGCCTTCGACGCCCTGTTCACGCGCAACGGCCACTACCAGGATCCGCCCTCCGACTGGGGCGACCCGGAGCGCGCGTTCGAGCGCCGCGAGTTCTTCGAGATCCTGCAGCTATGCGTGGACCGCCTGCCGGCGCGGACCGGCCGCATCTTCATGATGCGCGAATGGCTGGAGCTGGACACCGAGGAAATCTGTCAGCATTTGCAGATCAGCGCGACCAATGCCTGGGCCATGCTTTACCGGGCCCGCATGCGCCTGCGCGAATGCCTGGAGCTGCACTGGTTCGGCCAGCGCGGCCGGCCCGGCAAGGCGGGCTGAGCCTGCCAACGTCCACGCAACCGAATCACCATCGAGCCAGATGCCGGAAACCCCGCCCTCCCGCCCCCCGCGCCGGCTGCTGCCGGATTGCGAAGAGGTGCACCACCTGACCATGAAGAGCCTGGACCTGCCGCTGTCCTGGTCGGAGCGGCTGCGCGTGCGCTCGCACCTGGCGATCTGCGATGCCTGCACCCGCTTCAGCGCGCAGATGCGCACGCTGCGCGAAGCCATGCACCGGCTGGGGCGCGACGAATGACAAAAGGCCAGCGCTTGCGCTGGCCTGCTCGCCGGCGTGGTTGGCTTGGTGCGTCGGCCGCTCAGGCGCGGGCGCCTTCGCCGTAGGGGTCGAAGTTGCCGGCGCGGCTGCCTTCGGTAAAGGTGTCGAAGCTGCGGCCCGGGGTGGTCGACACGCCGCTGCGGTCCAGGCCGGCCACGGTGCGGGCACCGTCGGTGAACGGATCGGCCTTGCCCGAGCGCGCACCGTCGCTGAAGGGATCGGCCTTGCCGGCGCGGGCGCCGTCGGTGAAGGCGTCGTGGCTGCGGAATTCATAACCATACTTGTCGCCGGCTACGGTGCTGCGGAAGCTGTAGCCGTACTTGTCGCCGGGCAGGGCGTCGGCGGCGGTGGCGGCTTGCGCGGCGCCCAGCGCGGCCAGGGACAGGAACAGGGCGGAAACGAGGCGGGTGGTCTTGGTCATGGTGGTTTCTCCGTTAGCTTGTTGAATTTGTCAGAAGGCGTTGCTTTGTGTGCGTGCCGTTCATGTACGGAACTATAGGAGTCCAGCCGCACGCCAAGCGAGCGCTTTGCCGGATGAGTTATTCAAAAATACTGAATATACGGACGCAGCCGCCGGCGCCGCTGGCATGACGCAAATGTAATGACCCCGTTGCCCGAATGCCCGCCGCGCCTCGGTTAAACTTGCGGCTCGCTGCCGGCGCCCCGGTTGTCATGCCAGCAGCGCCGATCTCACCCTTCATGCAACGGCTCCTCCTCATCCTCCTTGCGCTCGTGCTGCCGCTCCAGTTCGCCTGGGCGGGAGCCGCCGCGTATTGCGGTCATGAGGTCGCGCCGTCGGACAAGGCCCACTTCGGCCATCACGAGCACCGGCACCAGGCCGGCATCGGCAAGCCGGAGCAGCCAGCCGATCCTGCGCAGGACAAGGCCAAGCTCAACCTTGCCGATCCAGACTGCGGCGTCTGCCATATCGCCTCGCTGCCCTTCGCGCCGGCCGACGCGCAGGACGTGCCTGCGCTGCGCCGGGTGGAGCTGGCGCCGCCAGTGCCGCAGCCCAGCTTCTCTTCGCACAGCGCGCGGGCTCCCGACCGCCCCCAGTGGCCGCGTCTCGCTTAGCCGGCGAGACGACGCTTCCCCGCATTCCTGATCCTTGCGATCGCCCCCTGTCGTCATGACCACATGACGCCGGGCGTCTCGCCGAATTTCCCCGGTTTTTTTCTGGTGCAATTCGATGCGAAGACTCTTGCTGCCGCTCGGGCTGGCGGCCGTGTTATCCAGCCCTTTGTCCGGCGTCGCGCAGACGCCGCCGGCACAGACACAGACCCGGATCCTGACTCTTGATGCCGCGCAGGCGTTGGCTGAAGCCGGCAGCTTCACGCTGTCCGCCGCCGGCAAGGAGCTCGACGCCACCGAAGGCGACCTGATCCAGTCGCGCGTGCTGCCCAACCCGGAGCTGGCGGTGTCGATGGAAGACACGCGCAAGGCCTCGCGCTCGACCACCGGCCAGTTCAACCTGCCGATCGAGCTGGGCGGCAAGCGCGCCGCGCGCATCGGCCTGGCCGAGCGCGGGCACGAGCTGGCGCAGGCTGAACTGGACAGCACCCGCGCCGAGCTGCGCGCCGCGGTGATCGCGCGCTTCTTCGGCGTACTGGTGGCGCAGGAGCGCGTCCGGCTGGCCGAGGGCTCGGTCGGCATCGCCAGCCAGGCCGCCGACGCCGCCGGGCGGCGCGTGGCGGCCGGCAAGGTAGCACCGCTTGAAGCCACGCGCGCCAGGGTGGAGCAGGCCAACGCCGAGCTGGAGCTGGCCGAGGCCACCGGCGCGCTGCAGTCCGCGCGGCAGGCGCTGGCGGCGCTGTGGGGCGACAGCGTGCCGCGCTTTGCGCAGGCGCAGGGCGATCTCGATGCGTTGCCGTCGCGGCCGGCGCCGGCTGCGTTGCAGGCGGCGCTGGAAGACTCCCCGCTGCTGGCGGCAAGCCGCCTGGCGGCGGAGCGCAGCCGTGCCGAAGTGGCGGTGCAGCGCAGCCGCCAGTATCCCGACGTGACCGTGAGCCTGGGCGCCAAGCGCGACAACGAGGCCAATCGCAACATGGCGGTGCTGGGCGTGGCGATTCCGCTGCCGCTGTTCGATCGCAACCAGGGCAACCTGTATGCGGCGCTGCGCCGTGCCGACGGCGCGCAGGACGCACACGCCGCCACGCGCGTGCGCCTGCAGGGCGAACTGCAGCAGGCTTCGACGCAGCTCTCGGTGTCGCGCGCCGCGGCGCAGACGCTGCAGGCCTCGGTGCTGCCCGCGGCAGAGCAGGCCTACGCTGCCGCCTCGCGCGGATTCGAGGCCGGCAAGTTCGACTTCCTCGACGTGCTGGACGCCCAGCGCACGCTGTTCCAGGCGCGCATCCGCTACCTGGATGTGCTGGCCCGCACCTACGACGCGGCGGCGAACATCGACCGCATCCTCGGACACTGATACGGAAGCTCCGACATGGCAATGAGCAAGCAACAACGGGCCGCCGTGGTGGCCATCCTGGTCGCGGGGCTGCTGGGCGGCGCGGTGATCCTGTTCACCGGCAAGGGTGGTGGCGCCACCGGCGAGGCCGCGCACGGGCATGCCGGACATGGCGACGAGCACGGGCACGAGCACGGCAAGGAAGAGAACAAGTCGGCGCATGCCGACGCGAGCGCGCCGGCGGCGCAACCGGAAGCCGAGGGCAAGCCGCACGTGATCGCGCTGACGCCCGCGCAGATCGAGCAGGCCGGCATCGGCATGGCCACCGCCGCTGCCGCGGCGCTGCGCAGCGGCGTCGATTTCCCCGGCGAGATCCGCTTCAACGACGACCGCACCGCGCACGTGGTGCCGCGCGTCGCGGGCGTGGCGCAGGCGGTGCCGGCCAACCTGGGCCAGGCGGTGCGCAAGGGCGAGGTATTGGCGCTGATTGCCAGCACCACGGTGGCGGAGCAGCGCAGCGAACTGCTGGCCGCGCAGAAGCGCGAGGCACTGGCGCGGGCCACCTACGCGCGCGAGAAGACGCTGTGGCAGGAGAAGATCTCCGCCGAGCAGGACTACCAGCAGGCGCGCACCGCGCTGGAAGAGGCGCAGATCGCGGTGCAGAACGCGCGCCAGAAGCTCACCGCGATCGGCGCCGCCGAGCGCGGCGGGGCCGGTGGCGGCGCGCTGAACCAGTTCGCGCTGCGCGCGCCGTTCGACGGCATCGTGGTCGAGAAGCACCTGTCGGTGGGCGAAGCGGTCAAGGAAGACGCCAGCGTCTTCACGGTCTCGGACCTGAGTTCGGTATGGGCGGAGTTCGTGGTGTCCGCGCGCGACCTGGACCGGGTGCGCGTGGGCGAGGCGGTCACGGTGCGCTCCAGCGCCTCCGCCACGCAGGCCGAAGGCAAGGTGTCCTACGTCGGCGCCTTGCTGGGCGAGCAGACCCGCACCGCCAAGGCGCGCGTGACGCTGGCCAACCCGGGTACGGCATGGCGCCCGGGGCTGTTCGTCACAGTCAGCGTGCTGGGCGCGCCGGTGCAGGCGCCGGTGACGGTAGCGGCCGACGCGGTACAGCAGGTCGATGGCCAGAGCGTGGTGTTCGTCGCGGTGCCGGACGGGTTTGCGGTGCAGCCGGTCAATACCGGGCGTACCGACGGCAAGCTGGTTGAGGTGACCCAGGGCCTGCAGGCCGGCGCGCGCTACGCCGCGGCCAACAGCTTCATCCTCAAGTCCGAGCTGGGCAAAGCCAGCGCTGGGCATGAGCACTGAGCGGGAGGCGCGCATGTTCGAACGCCTGATCCGCTTTGCCATTGCGCAACGCTGGCTGGTGCTGCTGGCGGTGCTGGGCATGGCCGCGCTGGGCCTGTACAGCTACACCCGGCTGCCGATCGACGCGGTGCCCGACATCACCAACGTGCAGGTGCAGATCAACACCGCCGCGCCGGGCTACTCGCCGCTGGAGACCGAGCAGCGCATCACCTATCCCGTCGAGACCGTGATGGCGGGGCTGCCCGGCCTGGAGCAGACCCGCTCGCTGTCGCGCTACGGGCTGTCGCAGGTGACGGTGATCTTCCGCGACGGCACCGACATCCACTTTGCGCGCCAGTTGGTCAACCAGCGCATCCAGGAAGCGCGCGACCAGTTGCCGCCCGGCATCACGCCCGCGATGGGACCGATCTCGACCGGGCTGGGCGAGATCTACCTGTGGACCGTCGAAGCCGACCCCGGCGCGCGCAAGCCCGATGGCAGCGCCTACACGCTGTCCGACCTGCGCGAGATCCAGGACTGGGTGATCCGGCCACAGCTGCGCAACGTGCCGGGCGTGACCGAGGTCAACGCCATCGGCGGCCATGCGCGCGCCTACGTGGTGGCGCCGGAGCTGGAACGCATGGCGTCGTACGGGCTGGCGCTGGCCGATGTGGTGGGTGCGCTGGAGAAGAACAACGACAACGTCGGCGCGGGCTATATCGAGCGCAACGGCGAGCAGTACCTGGTGCGTGTGCCGGGCCAGGTGCGCTCGCTTGATGAAATCGGCGACGTGATCGTCGGCAGCGCGCAGGGCCAGCCGATCCGCGTGCGCGACGTGGCCACGGTGCAGACCGGCGGCGAGCTGCGCACCGGCGCGGCCACCGAGAACGGCCGCGAGGTGGTGCTGGGCACCGTGTTCATGCTGATCGGCGAGAACAGCCGCGCGGTGTCGCAGGCGGTCGACCGCAAGATGGCCGAGATCAACCGCACGCTGCCGGCGGGGGTGAAGGCCGTCACCGTGTACGACCGCACCACGCTGGTCGACAAGGCCATCGCCACGGTCAAGAAGAACCTGCTCGAAGGCGCGGTGCTGGTGATCGCCATCCTGTTCCTGTTCCTGGGCAACCTGCGCGCGGCGCTGATCACCGCGCTGGTGATCCCGCTGTCGATGCTGTTTACCTTCACGGGCATGGTCCACTACCGCATCAGCGCCAACCTGATGAGCCTGGGCGCGCTGGACTTCGGCATCATCGTCGACGGCGCGGTGGTGATCGTCGAGAACTGCGTGCGCCGGCTGGCCCATGCGCAGGCCAGCCAGGGACGCGCGCTGACGCGCGACGAGCGCCTGCACGAAGTCTTTGCCGCCGCGCGCGAGGCGCGCCGGCCGCTGCTGTACGGCCAGCTGATCATCATGGTGGTGTACCTGCCGATCTTTGCGCTCACGGGCGTCGAGGGCAAGATGTTCCATCCGATGGCCTTTACCGTGGTGCTGGCGCTGCTGGGGGCGATGGTGCTGTCGGTGACTTTCGTGCCGGCGGCGGTGGCGCTGTTTATCGGCAACCGCGTGGCCGAGCGCGACAACCGGCTGATGGCGTGGGCGCGCCGCCGCTACGCGGTGCTGCTGGAGCGCGCGCTGGCCGCAACGCCGGTGGTGCTGGCCGGTGCCGGCGTGGCCGTGGTGTTGTGCCTGGCGATTGCCACGCGCCTGGGCAGCGAATTCGTGCCCAGCCTCAACGAAGGCGACCTCGCGGTGCAGGCGCTGCGCATCCCCGGCACCAGCCTGACGCAATCGGTGGCGATGCAGCAGCAGGTGGAAACCGCGCTGAAGGCCAAATTCCCGGAGATCGAGCGCATCTTTGCCCGCACCGGCACCGCGGAGATTGCCTCTGACCCGATGCCGCCGAATATCTCCGACGGCTACATCATGCTCAAGCCCGAGTCGCAATGGCCCGAGCCGCGCCGCACGCGCGACGCGCTGATCGCCACGATCCGCGCCGAAGTGGGCAAGCTGCCGGGCAACAACTATGAGTTCTCGCAACCGATCCAGCTGCGCTTCAACGAGCTGATCTCGGGCGTGCGCTCGGACGTGGCGGTCAAGGTGTTCGGCGACGATAACGCCGTGCTGGAACAGACCGCCAACCGCATCGCCGCGGTGCTGCAGGGCATTCCCGGCGCGGCCGAGGTCAAGGTCGAGCAGACCACCGGGCTGCCGATGCTGACGGTGCAGATCGACCGCAACCAGGCCGCGCGCTACGGGCTGAACCTGCGCGAGATCCAGGACGCGGTGTCGATCGGCATCGGCGGCAAGGTGTCCGGCACCTTCTTCAGCGGCGACCGGCGCTTCGATATCGTGGTGCGCCTGCCTGAGGCCGTGCGCGCCGACGTCGACGCGCTGCGGCGCCTGCCGGTGGCGCTTCCCAAAGACGCCGGCGCACCCACCAGCTATATCCCGCTGAGCGAAGTCGCCAGCGTGGAGATGGCGCCGGGCCCCAACCAGGTTTCGCGCGAGAACGGCAAGCGCCGCATCGTGGTCAGCGCCAACGTGCGCGGGCGCGATATCGGCAGCTTCGTGCCCGAAGCCGAGGCCGCCATCCGCGCGCGCGTGGCGATCCCCGCCGGCTACTGGACCAGCTGGGGCGGCACCTTCGAGCAATTGCAGTCCGCCACCGCGCGGCTGCGCGTGGTGGTGCCGCTGGCGCTGGGGCTGGTGTTCGTGCTGCTGTTCGCCATGTTCGGCAACGTCAAGGATGGGCTGCTGGTCTTCACCGGCATTCCGTTCGCGCTGACCGGCGGCATCCTGGCGCTGTGGCTGCGCGGCATTCCTTTGTCGATCTCGGCGGCGGTGGGCTTTATCGCGCTGTGCGGCGTCGCGGTGCTCAACGGGCTGGTGATGCTCTCGTTCATCCGCTCGCTGCGCGAGGCCGGCCACGGCCTGGACCATGCCATCCGCGAAGGCGCGCTGACGCGGCTGCGCCCGGTGCTGATGACGGCGCTGGTGGCCTCGCTCGGCTTCGTGCCGATGGCGCTGGCCACCGGCACCGGCGCCGAGGTGCAGCGGCCGCTGGCGACGGTGGTGATCGGCGGCATCCTGTCGTCGACGGCGCTGACGCTGCTGGTGCTGCCGGTGCTGTACCGGCTCGCGCATCGCAACGACGGGCCGGTGACGGCGGCGGTGCGCGGCGCAGGGGAGCTCGCTTGAAACCGATCGCTGCTCTTACTGGGGCGCACCAGGCAACGCGCCGGGCGTCAGCACGCTCCATCCCGAGACCCCGCTCGAGGTGCTCCGGCGCTGGCTCCTGAGGACACTGTTCTGGTCGAATTCGAACAGCACCGTCGACGACCGGATCGCGCCGCCGGCAAACAGCGGCCCGATGAACGGAATGAAGCTCTCCGGATGGGGCTGGGACGTGGCAAACGAATAGACCAGGATGGTGGACCCGTCGCGCAGCGTCGCGTGCGAGGACGGGGGGCCCAGCTGCGCGGTGACTTCGTCGAGCGTGGAGAAGCCGGGCAGGAAGTTCGACAGGTGCTCGGGCTTCACGTCGACGCCCGTCGACACGCATGCCGACAACAGGATGCCGGCCACAACCAGTGCGTGAACACGCTTCATGTCGCCACCGCCGTACTTGGTCCGGCGTGGTCTGACAGCGTGGTGGAGGCCATGGTGCCAGCGTCGCCGCCCGGGAGGTGCGGCACGCCGTGCCTGAAGCATACATCCATTTGCCGGCACGCATTCGACAGTTCACGACGCCATGAATCTTTGCCCGGCCGGGGCCCGGCATGATGCGCATGTGCGCCGGACATCGCGGCGCGCAGATCGCCGCCGCCGCGGCACCTACCGTTCGCGCCACCATGAACCAGAGCCCCATTGCAGCGACGGCGCAGAGCGCCGGGATCGACCCGCTCAGCGCCGTCACCCATCCCGGCCCGTATCCGTATTACCGGGAACTGGCCGCCAGCCGGCCCTTCTTCCGCGATGCCCGGCTGGGCTTGTGGGTGGCGGCCGGACCGCGTGAAGTCGCGGCCGTGCTGGCACACGCCGACTGCCGCGTGCGGCCGCCCGCGCAGCCGGTGCCGCCGGCCCTGGCCGGCACCGCTGCCGGTGAACTGTTCGGCCGCCTGGTCCGGATGAACGATGGCGCCGCGCATGCGCCGCTGAAGGCGCTGCTGATGCCGATGCTGGCGGCGGTGGATCCGGTCCAGGCCGCGCAGCAGGCCGCCGCGATGGCGCAGGTGCTGGATGCCGGCGACGGCGCGCGCACGGCCATGCCGGCCGCGTCGGTCAACCGCTGGCTCTTTGCCTTGCCGGTCGTCGCGTTGGCATCCGTGCTCGGCCTGCCGATGGCGCGCGACCGTGGCACGGCGGTCGAGGTCGCGCAACAGGTTGCCGCGTTTGCCGCCGCCCAGTCGCCGCTGGCGGACACGGACACCGTGCGCGCCGGCGCCGAGGCTGCGCGGTGGCTGGGCACATGGTTGGCTTCGGCGCTGGCCAGCAGCGTCGCGGCTGACGGACCGCTGCCAGTGCTGCAGCAAGCGGCACAGGCCGCCGGTATCGAAGCGCAGGCCGTCGCCGCCAATATCATCGGCTTGCTGGTCCAGGCCTGCGAAGCGGCAGCGGGGCTCGCGGGCAATACTCTGCTGTGGCTGGGCCGCGATCCATCCGCCGGCGGTATGCCGTTGCAAGGCGTGGTGGCGCGCGTCGCGCAGGACGACCCGCCGGTGCAGAATACGCGCCGATTTCTTGCCGCGGATACCGAGCTTTGCGGCCATGCCGTCAAGGCCGGCGACACGGTGCTGGTGCTGCTGGCCGCGGCGTCATGCAGCGGCCTTGCCGACGATGCGCGGGCGTGGACCTTCGGCCATGGCCGCCATGCTTGCCCCGGCGACCGGCTGGCGCAGGCGCTGGCTGCGGCGACGGTGTCGGCGCTATGCGCGCGTGGCGCCGATCCCTACGCGCTGGCGCGCGCCTTCCGCTATCGTCCGTCGCTGAATGCGCGCATTCCCCATTTCCTTTGATACTACGGAGACAACCATGATCGCAGTCATCTTCGAGGTCGAGCCCGCACCGGGCCGGCAGGACACCTACCTCGACATCGCCGCGCACCTGCGCCCGCAGCTCGAGGCCATCGATGGCTTTATCTCGGTGGAGCGCTTCCAGAGCCTGACCAACCCCAACAAGCTGCTGTCGCTGTCGTTCTTCCGCGACGAGGCCGCGGTGATCGCGTGGCGCAATACGCTGGCGCACCGCCAGGCGCAGGCCGCCGGGCGCAGCGGCGTGTTTGCCGGCTACCGGTTGCGCGTGGCGCAGGTGCTGCGCGACTACGGGCTCGATGCGCGCGAGCAGGCGCCGGCGGACAGCCGCGCGGTGCACGACCGCGCCGCTGACTGAAGGCGCGGCGATGACCATGGAATCGATCGGCGCGCAGGCCGCGTTTATCGGCCTGACCTTCCTGCTGGCAGGCTTCGTCAAGGGCGTTGTGGGGTTGGGCCTGCCCACGGTCGCGGTGGGCATGCTGGGGCTGGTGATGCCGCCCGCGCAGGCCGCGGCGCTGCTGGTGGCGCCGTCGATGGTGACCAACGTGGTGCAGCTGTTCAGCGGCCCGCGTTTCGGCCTGCTGGTGCGGCGGCTGTGGCCGATGCTGGCGGCGATCTGCGCCGGCACATGGCTGTGCGCGGCACTGGTGCCGGCCGGCATGATGACGCACGCGACTTCCGCGCTGGGCGTGGCGCTGGTGCTGTACGCGGTGGTGGGGCTGGCGGCGGTGAAGCTGACGGTGCCGTCCGGTGCGGAACGCTGGCTCGGGCCGCTGGTCGGGCTGGTCACTGGCGGCATCACCGCGGTGACGGGCGTGTTCGTGATTCCGGCCGTGCCCTACCTGCAGGGGTTGGGGCTGGACAAGGAGAGCCTAGTGCAGGCGCTGGGGCTGTCGTTCACGGTGTCGACCATCGCGCTGGCGGTCAGCCTGGCGCTGGGCGGGGCGCTGCTGCATATGCCGGTACTGGGCGCGTCGGCGCTGGCGCTGGTGCCCGCGCTGGGCGGCATGTTCCTCGGCCAGTGGCTGCGCCACCGGATCAGCGCGGAGCGCTTTCGCAAGCTGTTTTTCTGCGGGTTGCTGGTGTTGGGTGGGGAACTGGCGATGCGGGGGTTGGGGTGAGGGGCGTTGAGTTTCTTTGCTTGCGGTCGGTTTTCTCCCCTCTCCCGCTTGCGGGAGAGGGGCGGGGGTGAGGGCGGGCGTGCGGCAAGCACGAGGCGTTCGAATTGCATTGACGCGCTGGCCCTCACCCCAGCCCTCTCCCGCAAGCGGGAGAGGGAGTACCCAATCGGGGTTGAGAGTCTTTCAGCTCTACAAGGTCCCTCAGCGGCTCGCTTGCACCGTCCTTCCGTTCAACGGCTGCACCGGCCGCGCGTTCATCCGATACAAGCGGCGGAACGCCGCCAGCTGCGCCGGCGAGACTTCCACGGGGGTCTTGAGCACCTGCCAGCGCACGTCTTCGCTGCACGGCGGCGTCGTCAGCGAACCGGTGAAGGACCAATAGGCCTGCTGCGCCGGCAGCAGGGCCGCGACGTCCAGCGGCGCAGGCAGTTCACGCGACTCGCCGGCGCTGGCCGGCAGGCTGGCAAAGACCGGCTTGAGCGCGGCGTTCTCGCGGCCCGACTTGAACAGCACGGCCACCACCGCCAGCTTGCCCTCGGCATTCTGGTGCACCAGGTGCGCCACCAGCGGATAGGTCTTGCCGTTGATCTTCTCTTCGCTAGGCGTATGGAAGTGGAACTGCAACAGCTTGTAGGGCACGCCATCGAGTTCGATCTGTCCCGCCGCGGGCAGGTTGACCTGCACGGTATGGCCGTTGTTGACCACGGTGCCGGGCGCGGCGGCGTAGCCGAAGCCGATCGGCTTCAGGTCCGCGGCGTGTGTCTTGCGGGTGCGGATGTCGATGGGCGACTGGTGCTTGCCCAGCGCGCAGGTCTGGTAGGCCTGGTCCAGTTCGGCCCAGTGGCTGGTGCCGGTGGGGCCGGTGTAGCTCCAGTGCGGGTGTTCATTGCCGGCCCATGCGGCCGGTGCGAGCAAGGCGGTGCAAACCGTGAAAAGCGGCAGCTTGGTGTTCATGTGTCGATGCGTCCTCGTGTTGACAAACCCCTTGTTTTCCGACGTGGTGTTATCGATCTGTCCCAGTCTTGAGTGCCCGACCCGCACTCGGGTCCGGGCCGGAAATCATGCAGCAAAACTGCGGGCCGGCGAATAAGGCATTGCTGAATTCCGGTCTGCACTGCGCTTAACGGAGGTAAGGGCTGCATGCCGGCGCTTGATTGATGCGTGTCGCTCATGCTGTCACGCAAGCGACATCAAGCCGACATATCGGCCCACCACCATGGCGCATTGCCCAACTCCAGGAACCTGCAATGCGCCTGAGCGTCTTCCCTTCGCGCCGGACCCGCGCGGCACTGGCCAGTGCCGCGGTGGCGGCATCGCTGCTGGCAGCCTGCGGCGGCGACGACAACGACGGTGACAACGGCACGCCCGCGGTCACCGCGCCCACGCTGGTGGGCCGCGCCGTGCTGCCCGCCGCCACTTTTGCCAGCGGCCCGCAGTCAGGGCGTTACGTTACCGGCGATCTCAACGGACAGACCGCGCCGTTCGCATCGCAGCCGGTGCAGGGTTTCTCGGCGGTGCTGCGCAATCCGGACGGCAGCTTCATGGTGATGGCCGACAACGGCTATGGTTCGCTGGAAAACTCGGCCGACTTCAACCTGCGCGTCTACACGGTGGCGCCCACGTTCAAGACCGCGGCCGGCGGCGCGGGCAGCGTGGCGGTGCGCAGCTTTATCGAGCTGAAGGATCCGAACCGGCATGTCAAGTTCGCGATCGCCAACCAGTTCACCACCGAGCGCGTGCTGACCGGTGCCGACTTCGATATCGAGAGCATGCAGCGCGGCAGCGACGGCACGCTGTGGTTCGGCGATGAGTTCGGCCCGTTCCTGCTGCATACCGATGCCAACGGCGTGCTGCTGGAAGCGCCGATCCCGCTGCCGGACTTCGAGAACCCCGGCAAGGAGATCCGCTCGCCGCAGAACCCGTTCAACGAAGAGGCTTCGCCGGTGCGCATCATGAACGCGGTGCGCGCGCATGCCTTTGCGCATGGCGGCACCCGCGCGCCGGTGTTCGCGCCGTACTACGTGCAGCTCAAGTACGACGTCAACGGCGTCAAGTCGAGCCCCGACGCGCACTACGCGCGCGGCGGCAACCCGCAGCCGGGCCTGACGCCGGCGCTATCCGACACGCTCGACGTGGCCTCGGTCAAGGCCGCCGGCTACAGCGTGGTGACCTGGACCGTCAACGACAGCGCCGAGATGACCGAGCTGCTGAAGGCCGGCGTCAACGGCATCATCTCGGACCGGCCCGACCTGCTCTACGCGGCCGTCGCCGCCTTTGATGCCAACGGCGATGGCAAGGCCGGCGACTACCTGACCGCCGACGGCCTGATCGATGCCGCCAGGTTCGACGCCCAGGGCCACCGCGGCGCGCGCGACCTGCGCCCGGAGAACACCCTGCCGGCGATGGAGGCCGCGCTGGACAACCTGATGACTACGCTGGAGACCGATGTCGGCATCACGTCCGACGGTGTCGCGGTGCTCAAGCACGATCCCTATATCGAATCGGTCAAGTGCCGCCGCGCCGATGGCGCGCCCTACGGCAGCGCCGACGAAGTGCTGATCAAGAACCTGACCGCGGCGCAGATCCAGTCCACCTACATCTGCGACAAGCTGTTCCGCGGCCCGAGCCAGCGCAACGATGCGGCGCTGTCGCCGGTGTCGGCGGCGGTGACGGCCGGCAAGGGCTACGCCAGCCCGTACGTGGTGCCGCGCGTGCAGGATGTGTTCGACCTGGTCAGTGCCTATGTCGCGTACTACAGCACCGGCGCCGGCCAGGGCCATCCGCAGGCGGCGCAGCGCGTGAAGAACGCGCAGGCGGTGCGCTTCAATCTCGAGACCAAGCTCAACCCGCGCAGCGACAAGGACGGCAAGGGCAATGTCTACAAGGACCGCACCGTCGGCGCGGAGCAGATGGCCGACACGCTGGCGGGCGTGATCAGCGCCGCCGGCATGACGCAGCGCGCCGATATCCAGAGCTTCGATTTCCGCACGCTGCTGCGCGTGCAGGAGAAGTTCCCGGCAATCCGCACGGTGTACCTGTTCGGCGACTTCCCCATCTATGGCGACGCGGCCAACAGCGACGACGGCACCAACATGCAGGATGAAGCCGGTGCCAACACGCCGTGGATGGCGGGCCTGTACTGGCCGTACCGCGCCACCGCGACGTCGAACCCCATGCGTGCGAAGCGCTCGGGTGGCTTCGAGGGCATGGCGATCAGCCCGGACGGCAAGAAGCTCTATCCGCTGCTGGAACTGCCGCTGGCCGGCCACGACGGCAAGACGCTGCTGATCTCGGAATTCGACATCGCCACGCGCCGGTACACCGGGGTGCAATACAAGTACCGGCTCGACGACAAGGGCACCAATATCGGCGATTTCATCCTGTTCAACGCCAGCGAGGGCATTGTGATCGAGCGCGATGGCTCGCAGGGCGACCCGAACGGCTTCAAGAAGCTGTTCCAGGTGACGCTGGGCCAGCCGGGCGGCTACGTCGCCAAGTCCGAGCTGGCCAACCTGATGGCGCTGCGCGACCCGTCCGGCATCAGCGCCGGCGGCGCCCCGGGCGACGTGGCCCTGGGCGATCCGTTCGGCATGCCGTTCAACACCATCGAAGACGTGCTGGTGCTGGACGCGACCACGCTGCTAGTGATCGACGACAACAACTTTCCGTTCAGTGTCGGGCGGCATGTCGGCAGCAAGATGCCGGATGACAGCGAGTTCATCCAGATCCGGCTGCCCAAGGCACTCAACCTGGGCGGCTAGGACGCCAGGTTGCGCAACACGCTGCGCGCTGGCATCCCCGCCAGGTGGGGATGTCAGCCGGAGCGGGCGTCGGCGTGCTGCTGTTCCAGCTGCGCGCGCACCGCGGAGATATGATCGCCGGCCAGGTCGACGGCGTTTTCCAGATCGCTGGTGCTGCAGCCGAGCTCTTTGCACCAGTACTGCACTTCGAGCGGATCCATCAGGTTGATGCGGCCCGGATCCAGGGGCCTGAATTCGCTGTTCACATCGCTCATGCTTGCCTCCGGTTCGTGTCTGGGCGCGACACGGTCCTTGCATTGTAGGCAGACATCCGGCGCGCGTTGCATGCAAGTTGCGCCGGCCGCAGCGCATATCATGTGGCGGTGATCCCCTGCACAGGAAGCCGCATGCCCCGCTCACCCGGCGCGAAACTCTGGTCCACGCTGAACAAGACCGCGTCCCGTCATGCGCGCCAGATGCAGCGCGCCGTCAACAAGAACCTCACCAAGCCGATGACCGAGGCCATCGTGCGCAACGCGGTGAAGCAATCCGCTGCAGTCACGGCGGCCACGCAGCGCGCCTTGTCCGGTGTGGTGTCGCCGGTGGCGGCGCCGCAGAGCCGTGGCAGCGGGCGCTGGGAAGAGGGCGCGTGGGGCGCGCCGCTGGCGCCGCGCCGCTACCGTGTGTTCGTGCCGGCCGGCGCTACCGCGTCGCGCCGTGCGCCGATGCTGGTGCTGCTGCACGGCTGCGGCCAGGACGCCGCCAGCTTTGCCGCGGTCACGCGCGCTGCCGCGGTGGCGCGCGAATCCGGCTGGGTGGTGCTGCTGCCCGAGCAGAGTTCGCAGGCCAATGCGCAGCGTTGCTGGAACTGGTTCCGGCCCGCCGCGCAGGGCGCCATGGAGGCGGGGCTGCTGATGGCGCTGATCGACCAGGCCTGCCGACGCCATCCGGTGGCGGCCGACCGCATCAGCGTACTGGGCCTGTCCGCCGGCGGCGCCATGGCGCTGACGCTGGGGCTGCGCTATCCGTCGCGCTTTGCCGCGGTGGGCTCGCACTCCGGCGCCGTGCCCTGGAGCGCCAGCAATGCCGCGCAAGCCACGCGCGCCATGCGCGGGCAGCGCGGGCCCGACGCCAAGGCCATGCAGGCGCTGCGCTTCGGCCTGGCGGGACGCCGCCCGCCACCGTTGCTGCTGCTGCATGGCGATGCCGACCACGTGGTCGACTTCAGCAACGCCACCGCCGCGGCCGGCATGTGGATGCACCTGCAGCCCGAAGGCGCGCCGCCGCTGGCCGGCGTGCCGGCCCGGCGCATCCAGCGCGGCATGCGCCGGGCTATCGACGTGTTCGACTGGTACGAGGGCAGGTCGCCCTACCTGCGGCTGGTGCGCGTGGAAGGCCTGGGCCACGCGTGGAGCGGTGGCGCGGGCGGTCATGCGTTTTCGGACCCGGCGGGGCCGGATGGGTTGAAGCTGGCGTTGCGGTTTTTTCTGGAGGTTGGCGTTTAGACGAACGGCGATTGCCGCATCACGATGAATGGACTAGACTAACTAAACTTAGTTTAGTGAGGCGCCATGCAAACCATCAATATCCATGAGGCCAAAACCCATCTGTCGCGGCTGGTCGATCAGGCGGCCAACGGCGAGCCTTTTGTGATCGCCAAGGCAGGCAAACCGCTGGTCAAGGTGGTGGCGCTGGATGTGCCGGCGCAAGGCCAAATCAAGCGGCTGGGATTCATGGCCGGCCAAGGCCAGGTGCCGGATGATTTCGATCGCATGGGCCAGCGCGAGATTGAAGCCATGTTTGGCGGCGAGTCATGAAGCTCCTGCTCGATACTCACCTTTTGCTGTGGATGGCACTGACGCCTGAGCGCCTCTCGCCAGACGCGCAGGCGCTATTGAATGCCGACGACACGGTGCTTGTTTTCAGCCCCGCCAGCCTGTGGGAAATCGCCATCAAGCAGGGCCTTGGCCGGGCGGACTTCCAGATCAATGCCCGGGTTTTTCGCCGAGGCTTGCTGGATAACGGCTACAGTGAGCTGCCGATCCGCAGTGATCATGCGGTGGCGATCGATTGCCTCCCGCCGATTCACAAGGATCCGTTCGACCGGCTTCTTGTCGCCCAGGCCACCGTGGAAGGCCTGACGCTGCTGACCTCGGACCAGCTGGTTGCCCAATACCCAGGGCCCATCCGCCTGGTCTGACCGCTGCTACTCCAGACTGGCAGGCTCAAACACCACATCACTCGCCGGGCAAGCCACGCACGGCAAGATCCATCCCTCGTCCTTCTCGTCCGGACTCAGTCCCGGCCATTCGATCCGGTAGCGGATAGTCCCCGCATGCAGCCGGCTGGCGCAGGCGCGGCAGGTGCCATTGCGGCAGGAATTGGGCAGCGCGACGCCTTCGAGCAGCGCGGCTTCCAGCAGGCTCAGCGACGCTGGCGCCGGGAAGCGGACCGAGCCCGGCAGCACTTGTGCGGTGAATTCGGCGCTTTCGTCCGGGGCGGCGGGGTCAGCCATGGGCGTCATCCTCGACCTGCGGAAACTGCGCGCGCCCATGGGTGGCGTCCCGCAACGCGTCGCGCGCGGCGTCGAGTTGCGTCGCGGGCATGCGCAGCACCAGCGTGGCGAGCGCACCGTAGGCGGTCTCGGCGAGCGTGCAGCCAGGGGGCGCCTCGTAGTCCAGCCAGCGGCGCACGCGCGGCTCGTCGGCATAGTCGACCGCGACGGCAAGCGTGCCGAAGGCGATGCGCTCGACGCGTTCGGCCGCTTTCAGCGCCGCGGCGATGGCGTCGGTGTAAGCGCGCACCAACCCGCCGGCCCCCAGCTTGACGCCGCCGTAGTAGCGCACCACTGCCGCCAGCACGCCGTCGAGGTCGTGGTGGCGCAGCACTTCCAGGATCGGCCGGCCGGCCGTGCCGGAGGGCTCGCCGTCGTCGGACATGCCCGAGGCCCCGCCGGCCAGCAGCGCCCAGCACACGTGGGTGGCAGTGGGGTGCTCGGCCCGCAGCGCCTGCAGCGCGGCCATGGCGGCATCGCGGTCGGCAACCGGCAGCGCCAGCGCCAGGAAGCGGCTCTTGCGGATCTCGATCTCGGCGTGGACGGGCGTGGCTAGCGTGTAGGTGGGCAAGGGCAGGCGGCGCGGAACTGGTACGGGAATCCGCGCCGGCCGGGCCGCGGAATCAAGGCGGCAGTGTACCGCAGTGGACCCGGCCGGCCCGAAGCCCGCTGCGCTTTGTGTTGCATCGTCAACTTGGTGTCACAAACGGCGCCTACGATCCGCCCCGGACGTGCGCGATGACGCCCGCCGCCCGCCTGTGCAACAGGTGCCTGGTTCCGCCCCCGGGAACTGGCGCAAACATGAACCATCCCTTTCCTTTCCCCGGATCAAAAACATGCTTGAACAACCCAATGCTGGCCGTCGCAAGGCCCTGAAGCTATTGGCCGGCGCGCCCATGCTGCCGCTCGGCCTCGCCTCCACCAGCCTGCTGGCAGGCTGCGGCGGCGGCGATGACGCCGCCGCCACGCCGGCCCCGGCCCCGGCCCCCGCGCCGGGCCCGGCCGCGACCTTCACCACCGCCGAGTTCGTGCCGATGAGCGCACCGACGCTGGCCACGCCCGAGGCCATGGCGACCACCACGGTGGGGTCCAGCCTCAAGGTCTCCTTCAGCGATGGCAGCAGCCAGACCTACAAGCTGGCCTACCAGCCCTTCTTCGTCACCGGCGACACACTGCCCGACGGCAAGGGCGGCACCATCCTGGCGGGCGGCTACTACGACATCAACAACCAGCCGATCATCGATACCTCGGTGCCGGGCAAGGAACGCCAGTTCTTCTCCGACGCGCCGGACGGCAGCTCGCTGCTGACGCTGGCCAACCCCGCCGTGCCGGGCGTCAAGGGCAACACCGTGTTCGCGGTGGTGCAGTTCGAATACACCACGCGCAACCAGGGCAATGCCAGCATGTACGGGCTGCTGCCGTCGCCGATCGCGGTGCTGACGCTGGACCAGGACCCGGCCACCGGCAAGCTGACCCCGGTCAAGTACCACAACGTCGACACCTCGGGCGTCAACGGCCTGTGGATTACCTGCGGTGCCAGCCTGTCGCCGTGGAACACGCACCTGTCGAGCGAGGAGTACGAGACCGACCTGATGGACTCCAACGCGGTCACGCAGCTGCAGGGCTACAGCCGCAACCTGTACGGCGACCCCGCCCGCGCCAATGCCTACCACTACGGCCACCTGCCCGAAGTCACGGTGCACCCGGACGGCACCGGCACGATCAAGAAGCACTACTGCCTGGGCCGCATCTCGCACGAGCTGGTGCAGGTCATGCCCGACGAGCGCACCGTGCTGATGGGCGACGATGCCACCAACGGCGGCCTGTTCCTGTTTATCGCCGACCAGCCGCGCGAGCTGTCCGCCGGCACGCTGTACGTGGCCAAGTGGCACCAGACCTCGGGCACCGGCCCGGGCAGCGCCACGCTGTCGTGGATCCGGCTGGGCCGCGCCACCAGCGCCGAGATTCGCGCGCTGGTCGACGGCGGCATCCGGCTGGCCGACATCATGGACGTCAAGACCGCCGACCCGGCCGATGCCAGCTACACCCGCATCATTTACAACGGCAAGCCCAACTGGGTGAAGCTGGTGCCGGGCATGGAAAAGGCCGCGGCGTTCCTGGAAACCCACCGCTATGCCGCGCTGGTCGGCGGCAGCCTGGGCTTTACCAAGATGGAAGGCACCACCGTCAACATCCGGGACAAGAAGGCCTATTCGGCGATGTCGCGCATCGAGTCGAGCATGCTGGCGGGCAATGCCGCCAATGCCGGCGACATCCAGGTGGAAGGCCCGTACTCGGGCGCGGTCTACGAGCTCAACCTGAAGGGCGGCCAGGCCGACAGGAGCGGCACGGCGATGGCGAGCGAATGGGTGCCGGTCGACATGGCCGCGGTGCCGGCGCTGATCAGCGAAGACCTGGGCGGCGGCAAGATGAAGCAGCAGGATGCGCTGGGCAACTTTGCCAACCCCGACAAGGTGGCCACGCCGGACAACCTGAAGTTCTCGGAAAAGCTGCGCACGCTGTTCGTCGGCGAAGACAGCAACACCCACGTCAACAACTTCCTGTGGGCGTACAACGTCGACACCAAGGTACTCAGCCGCGTGCTGTCGTGCCCGGCCGGCGCCGAGTCCACCGGGCTGCATGCGGTCGACGAGATCAACGGCTGGACCTACGTGATGAGCAACTTCCAGCATGTCGGCGACTGGGAGTCCCCGCTGCACGACAAGGTGAAGGCGCAGCTCGATCCGCTGGTGCGCGCCAACTACAAGGACCGTTTCGGCGCGGCGGTCGGCTACCTGACCGGTGATCCCACCGGCGTGAAGCTGGCCAAGGCCTGACGCGCGGCTGCGTGCGGCACTGCAAACGGCGGGCTTCGGCCCGCCGTTTGCATTGGGGCGTGCTCGTCTGCGGTCGCCTGCGGATCCGCTAACACGCACGAACGGTTCAGGCGAGACGGGGCTAACCCGCATCCGTTGCAACGGCCCCGGCGTACCGAGGATGGCCTCCATGCGGCTTGCGCTGCCGTGTCCTACAGTGGTGGGGGCGCCCGCCACGGCACTTCGCCGGCGGCGCGCCATCCGCCCAGGACAACAAGATCCGCATAACAAAGGAGACCAGGCATGAAACGAGCTGTCGGGAAAGCCGCGATGCTGTGCCTCGCCGCCACGCTGCTGTACGGCTGCGGCGGTGACGACGACGAACCGGCGCAGAACCCACCGCCGCAGGCCGAAGAGAAGCGCCCGCAGGACGACCGTACCTTCACCATGGATGCGGCCACGCTGCCGTTCGCGGCGCTGGCCGGCGCGCCCGAGGCCGACCGCTGGTGGGGCGTGCTGGATGGCGCCGGCTACCGCATCGAAGTACCGAAGAACTGGAATGGCCGGCTGGTGATGTATGCCCACGGCTATGCCGGCACCGGCGCGGCACTGTCGGTGACGCTTCCCAGCATCCGCCGGCACCTGCTGGCCAACGGCTACGCCTGGGCCGCGTCCAGCTATGCCAAGAACTACTATGACGTGCGTGCCGGCCTGGAAGACACCAATGCGCTGGCGCTGGCCTTCACGCGCATCGCCGCGCAGAACGGGCGCACCCTGGCGGCGCCGTCGCGCCTCTACATCGTCGGCCATTCGATGGGCGGCCATATCTCGGCCGCGGCGGTCGATGAGGAGAACATCCAGGCCGCCAACCACAAGGTGCGCTACCACGGCGCGGTGCCGATGTGCGGCGTGCTCGGCGATACCGAGCTGTTCAATTACTTCGGCGCCTACCAGACCGCGGCGCAGCAGCTGGCAGGCTATCCGGTGACGGCGTGGCCGGCGGCCAACTGGGCGCAGATCGGGCCGGCAGTGCGCGCGGCGCTGTTCACCACCTATCCCGGCCAGACCACGGCGCAGGGCGATACCCTCAAGGCGATCGTGCGCAACCTGACCGGCGGGCAACGGCCGCTGTTCGACTGGGGCTTCGGCGGCCCGGGCGCGCAGGGGCTGCAGGACGCGGTGTGGAGCACCTTTGGCCAGGATGGCTCGGTCAACGGCATCCTGACGCAGAACGTGGTCAACACCACCGGCATCACCTTCCAGTTCGACAACGACCCGGCGCAGTCGGTGGCGGAGCAGTCGTTCAATGCGGGCATCTTCCGCGTGACCGGCAGCGCCGAGGCCAACCGCGCGCGCAGCGACGGCCTGCGCTGGATTCCCAGGACCAATGCGCGCATCGGCGTGCCGGTGGTGACGCTGCATACGCTGGGCGACATGTACGTGCCGTTCAGCATGGAGCAGATCTACAAGCGCCGCGCCGATGCCAACGGCACCGCGCAATGGCTGGTGCAGCGCGCCATCCGCGGCGTCAGCCATTGCGACTTCACCGTGGCCGAACAGGCCCGGGCCTTCGACGACATGGTCAACTGGGAGCAGAACGGCGTGAAGCCGGCAGGAGACGAGGTGCTGGACGCCGCCACCGTGGCCAGCCCGGCCTACGGCTGCAAGTTCACCGACAACACGCTGGCAAGCGGCGACGAAAGCCCGACCACGGCGGCGCTGCGGCCGTCGGTGGCGCAGGCGTTCCCGTGCGCGCCGGGCTGACCGCCGCGTTTTGGACTAGTTGGGCTGATCGGCGCGCGGTCCGCGCGCCGATTCTGCTACGCTAGGCCCGTTCCCTCTGCTTGCGCCTGCACATCCATCATGACCGGCCCGACCCACGACCCCGACGCGCGCCGCATGGCGCCCGCCACCGAGCGCAACCGCGAGCCCATCCTCGCCGTGCTGCGCCAGGTGCTGCCCGCCAGCGGCACAGTGCTGGAAATCGCCAGCGGCACCGGCCAGCACGCCGTGCACTTTGCCGCGGCGCTGCCGGGGATCACCTGGCAGCCCAGCGATCCGGACGCCGCCGCGCGCGCGTCGATCGCGGCCTGGACCGCGCACGCGGGCCTGGCCAATGTGCGCGCGCCGCTGGCGCTGGATGTCTGCCGCCAGCCGTGGGGCATCGACGCCGCCGATGCGGTGGTCTGCATCAACATGATCCATATCGCCCCGTGGGCCGCGGCCGAGGCGCTGTTCGCCGGCGCCGGCAAATTGCTGGGCCCCGGTGGCGTGCTGTTCCTGTACGGACCTTATCGCCGCGGCGGCGCGCACACCGCGCCCAGCAACGCCGCCTTCGACGCGCAGCTGCGCGCCACCGACCCCGACTGGGGCGTGCGCGACATGGAAGCCGTGATCGCGCTGGGCGCGGCGCAGGGCCTGCGCTGCGACGAGCCGGTGCCGATGCCGGCCAACAACTTCTGCCTGGTGCTGCGCAAGTAGGGCGCCGCGCGCGGGCTGCGCGGATTCAGCCGCGCACCAGCATCACCACCGCGGTGGCGATCAGGCACACGGCAAACAACGCGCGCAGGCGGCGCTCGGGCATGCGGTGCGCCAGCGCCACGCCCCATGAGATGGTCAGCATGCCGCCCAGCGACAGCGGAATGCCGCTGGCCCAGTCGACCTGGCCGGCATGGGCATAGGTGGCCAGCGCCACCACCGCGCCGGGCGTGACCAGCGCCAGCGCCAGGCCCTGTGCCGCCGCCTGGCGCAGCCCGAACAGTCCGACCAGCGCCGGTGCGGCGACCACGCCGCCGCCCACGCTGAAGAAGCCCGAGAACAAGCCGCCGACCACGCCCACCAGCGGCATCCAGCGTGGCGAGACGCGGGCCTGTTGCACCGTCACGGCGCGCCCTGGCAGCAGGCGCCACAGGAAGTACAGCGCCATGCCGATCATGAACAGCGCGAAGATCCGCCGCAGCAACTGCGCATCCATCGCGGTGGCCGCGCGCGCCGAAAGCCACGTCGCCAGCACCGCCGACAGTCCGAGCACCACCGCCGTGCGCAGCGCAATGTCGGCGCGCTTGCGGTATTGCCAGAAGCCGATCAGCACGTTGGGCGCGATCATCACCAGCGCGGTGCCCTGCGCCAGCTGCTGGTCCATGCCGAACAGCAGCCCCAGCGCCGGAATCGCGATCAGCCCGCCGCCTATGCCGAACAGCCCGCCCACCGCGCCCAGCAAACCACCAAGTCCGAAGATCAGCAGGGAGGACAGCAGCAGGTGGTCAGGCATCGGTGCAAGGGGGTAATGCGGGGATTTGAGGCCGGATTCCGGAGAAAGCGGGGGCAAGGCGCGGCGGCCTCAATCATACGCGAGCGCCCCGGCGGGCGCTTTGCACTAGAATCGGCGAGGCCATTCGATTCCCGCGCTGCGCGGCCTGCCGGCTTGCCGCAGCGCATCCGCCACGGAGAACACGATGAAGGTACAGAGCATCCTGCAAACCATCGGCAATACCCCGCATATCCGCATCAACCGGCTGTTCGGCAACGGCCACGAGGTCTGGATCAAGTCCGAACGCAGCAACCCCGGGGCGTCGATCAAGGACCGCATCGCGCTGGCGATGGTGGAAGACGCCGAACGCCGGGGCGTGCTCCAGCCCGGCGGCACCATCATCGAGCCGACCTCGGGCAACACCGGCATCGGCCTGGCCATGGTGGCCGCGGTCAAGGGCTACAAGCTGGTGCTGGTGATGCCGGACAGCATGTCGGTCGAGCGCCGCCGCCTGATGCTGGCCTATGGCGCCACCTTCGACCTGACCCCGCGCGAGAAGGGCATGAAGGGCGCGATCGCGCGCGCCGAGGAACTGGTCGCCGCCACCCCCGGCGCATGGATGCCGCAGCAGTTCGAGAATCCGGCCAATGCCGACGTGCACGCGCGCACCACCGCGCAGGAGATCCTGAACGATTTCCCCGAGGGGCTCGACGCGCTGATCACCGGCGTCGGCACCGGCGGCCACTTGACCGGTTGCGCGCGGGTGCTGAAGGACAAGTGGCCACAGCTGAAAGTGTTCGGCGTCGAGCCGGTGGCGTCGCCGGTGATCTCCGGCGGCGCGCCGGCGCCGCACCCGATCCAGGGCATCGGCGCGGGCTTTATCCCGAAAAACCTCGACACCGCGTTGCTCGACGGCGTGATCCAGGTCGACGCCGAGCCCGCGCGCGAGATGGCGCGCCGCTGCGCGCGCGAGGAAGGCATCCTGGTCGGGATCTCGTCCGGCGCCACGCTGGCGGCGATCGCGCAGAAGCTGCCTGAGCTGCCCGCCAACGCGCGCGTGCTGGGCTTCAACTACGACACCGGCGAGCGTTACCTGACGGTCGAGGGCTTCCTGCCCGCCTGAGCGGCGTGAGCGTTGTGCGCGCCCGGCTTGGGCGCTCAGAACGCTTCGTTGATCTGAAAGTAGACGCCGCGCGTGCGCCGGCCGAAGCCGGCATCGAGCCGCACATTGACGCGCGGCTTGAACTCGAAGCGGTAGCCGATGCCGGCGTTCGGCAGCCAGTGCGCCGACGCCAGCTCGCCCGGCTTGGGCGCAATCGCCCCGGTGCCGGCCCAGAACACCATGCCCTGCCGGCCGGCGAGATGCAGCCGGTATTCCACCTGCGCCATGACCACGTTGCGGTCGCGGTACTGCCCCAGGAAATAGCCGCGCATGCGCTTGTTATCGCCCAGCTGCGACAGCATGTTCCACGGCACGTCGCCCCAGCTGAAGCGGCCGTAGAGGTCGAACGCCAGCACATCGCGCCCGCGCAGGCGGTGGTAGCGGTCATAGGACCATTCCAGCGTCTCGAAATCGGTATTGCTGCCCAGCGCGCGCCGGTACAGCGCGGCATTGGCGACCAGCGCCTGGCCGGAATAGGGATTGGGCAGGAAGTCGCGCGTGTCGTACGAGAAATGCGCGGTCACGCCGGCGCTGAACACATGCGGCCCGTTAGGATCGGTGGCCAGCGCGCTGGCCGCGCCGCGCTGCAGGCTGTTGGCATCGTCGTTCTGCACCGAGAAGCCGGCGCCGACATAGGTGTTGGGCCGCACCCGCATCAGCATGCGTGGCTGCAGGAAGAACTCGCGCCGGGTATAGCCTTCTTTGTTGGCATCGTTGCTGGCGCGGTCGTAGCCGATGCCCCAATAGGACGTCGGCATGTTGAGCACCGCGCCGGTGACGACGAAGCGGTAGCTGTCGTCGGCAAAGAAGGTGGTGTTGTCCACGCCCAGGCCGATCGCGCCGCGCGTGGTGACGAAGCCGTGCAAATTGAGCGTTGAGACCTGCGTGCCGGCCTGCGCGTTGGGCGGCTGGTACAGCCCGATCGCCGCCATGCCGAGGCCCAGGCCCATCTCCGGGTTGTAGAACGGCCCCGGCAGCACGCCCCAGTCCATGCCGTGGCTCAGGTCCACCTGGCTGGATGCGCCCAGCCGCGTCAGCAACCGGTCGATCCAGCCCGGCTGGTCCGCGTGCGCCGGCGCGCCGGCGCACAGCAGGGCGAGGGTGGCGGCAAGGCGGCGGTGCAGCGCGGACATGGTCTGGGCAGCGTCAGAAGCGGAGGAATCCGGTCGCGATCACGTTGTTGCGGTTGTAGCCATAGCCGACCTCCAGCAGCAGCCCGACGTACTTGTTGACGGTCCAGTTCATGCCTACCGAGCCGCTCCAGGCGCCCGCCACTTTTTCATCGATCTGGTAGTTCAGCCGCCGGGTCTGGTCGCTGCCCGGCACTGGCACGTCGAAATGTCCGGTGATGCTGGCGTGGGTGCGGAACCAGGTGGCGCCCACATAGGGCGTCAGCACGCCGAAGCGGCCCAGCCGGAAGTTCCAGCCGACACGCGGGCCGATATTGAGCGATTTCACCGGTGTGTCCGACATCGAGATATCGGAGACGGTAAACGTCACCGGCAGCGAGAAGAACAGGTCGCCGTAGGCGCCCACCAGCGTAAAGCCCGCGCCGTACGAGTGCCCGCTGTAGCTGGCATGCTGCGTCGGCAGCCGGATCGGCCTGGCGCAATCCGGCCGCGGCCGGCGCCCGCCGCAGCCGACATCGATGCCGAAAAAGCGCTCCAGCTCGGTCAGCGACGAGAAGCGGATGCCGATATCGCCGCTGCCGCGCACCGTGCCGAGCATGCCATAGACGTTCATGAACGGGAACAGCCACGCGCCGACCTGCACCTGGTTCGAGGTATTGCGGATGCGCGACTGGTCGAAGCGCACGAAATCCGCGCTGCGCAGCGGCGCGCTGCCCGCCGAAACGCTCAGCCCGCTCAGCTGGTAGCGCTGGTGGCCGTCGAAATACGAATAGCCGACGTCATAGGGGTTGGGCAGGTCATAGCCTTTGTCGATCACGCGCTGGGCAAAGAACGGCAGCGCGCGGTCCCATTGGCGCGGGGTGGTGTCCGGTTCGCCGGTGCCGGGCTGCGCGGGCGGGCCGACATAGCCGCGATAGGGCCCGGCCGAGGTGTTGGCGCCGGGTACCGCGCTGGTGCTGGCCGCCGCTTCGCCGCCGTTGCCGGCGACCCACGCCTGTGCGGTGATCGGCGGGCACGCCAGCGCTGCCAGTAGCACGACGGTGCCAACGGCGCGCGGCCACTTTGCGGCAAAGCGGATGCGGCGTGGCGTGGCGGCCGTGGCGGCACCTGGCGGCATGGCTCTCCCCTGGCGGTTGTGCATGGTCGTCGCCAGAAGATACTGGTGCGCGCCGCACGAGGCAATGCGGGTGGCGCCCAATCCGTTGCAATGGCCGCGTCGGCAAGAAAGACTAAGATCTCCCGGTGAAAACGTTCATATCGCACGCGCGTCGGTTCAGTGCGACAGCAGGCCGTGCCGCTTGTGCCAGTCGGCCAGCGATTCCTCCGGCCACGTGTCGCAGTGGACATGGCCCTTGCCGCGCGGCACGTCGACCCATGGCGCCACCGAGTCCAGCGAGGCCTCCACCACCTCCGGCGGGCGCGGCAGCGGCGTATCGATGGCCGAGGCATGGGGATACAGCATGTCAGGCCAGCGCGGGTCCCACAGCCATAGCGCGCTGCCGCACTTCACGCAGAAATGCCGCTGCGCCGGCGATCTGCGCGCGCGCTTGCCGGGCTCGCGCAGCACCGCGTGATACACGCCCAGGTGCTTGCGCCCGCGCACGCGCAGCGTGGCGGCATCACCGCCGATGTTGATGGCATAGCCGCCGCCGCCCGCCGTCTTGCGGCAGATCGAGCAATGGCAATGCATGTAAGGGCAGGGCGAATCGGACTCGAGCGAGAAGTGGACCGCGCCGCAATGGCAGGAGCCGTCGAGATGCATGGGATGGGCCTTTGCACGGTGGCGTTCAGGACAGTCCATTGACTGTAGAAAACCCCCGCCAAAGTGCCAAGCCCGGGCAGGCGCCTAGCGCGCCTTGCGGAACGTCAGGTTGATGCGCAGCGATCCCAGCAGCGGATGATCGCCCTCGGCCAGCGGCGCCACGCCATGGAACGCCAGCCGCGACGGCCCGCCCCACACCACCACGTCGCCGTGCGCCAGCCGTATCCGCTGCGGCTTGTCGGCACGGCGCATGCCGCCGAACAGGAACACCGCCGGCAGCCCCAGCGACACCGAGACGATCGGCGCGGTGAAATCGCGCTCGTCGCGGTCCTGGTGCAGCGACAAGCGGGTGCCCGGCACATAGCGGTTGATCAGGCAGGCATCCGGCGCAAAGCCGGCAAAGCCCGCCTGCGCTGCCGCGCCGGCGGCCAGCTCGCGGAAACTCGCGGGCATCTCCGGCCACGCCTGTCCGCTCAGCGGATCGACCGGGTCATAGCGATAGCCGCGCGCGTCGGAGACCCAGCCGCACGCGCCGCAGTTGGTCATCGCCACCGACATCTTCAGGCCGCCGGGGGTGACCATGTGCCGCCACGGGGCCAGGGCGACGATGGCCTGCACGTCGGCGAGCAGCACTTCGGCATCTGCCCGCGCTACGCCACGCAGGACGACGGCGCCGTCCGCGAGGGGTTCGATGGCGGGGGTGGCGGCGCTGTCTTCGGGCAGGTCGTCGAACAGGTCGAACGTCATGGTGGGGAGGGTGCCGCCATGGCCTGGTGTGCTCAGGCGACCTTCAGTTCCAGGCGCTTTCCCAGCGCCCGGAACGCGGCCTCGATCGTGTCGATCTTGGTCGCATGATCGAGGTTGACGATGCGCTGGACTTCTTGCTTGCGGGTATGCAGCCGACGTGCCAGCTCGGCCTGCGTCACACCCTGCGCGATCATCTCGTTGAGCAGCAGCACCTTTGCCGACATGCTTGCCGGCAGTTCGACCAGATGTTGGCCGCGCACGGCCTTCGACGGCAGCGGCACCGGGCGGCCGTCTTCGAAATAGAACTCCATGGCCGTGGCCAGCGCATCAGCGGCCATCTCCTGGGCGTGCTCGATAGTATCGCCGCTGGTCAGGGCTTCCGGGATATCGGGAAACGAGACCGCAAAGCCGTCGCCGTCGGGGACGATGTTGGCGGGAAAACGCAGCATATTTGAACTCCTTTTGGCGACAAGGGCAGGATACGTCCAGACTTGCAGCTCACCCCAAGCCAAGTTGCTTGAGGATCGCCTTGCGCAGTCCCTCACCGATCTCATGGCTGGGATGACGGGGCAAGGTCGATTGCCTGCCGTTGAGATACACCCTGACATGCTTCGCGCCTTCAATGAAGGTCGCGCCTTGTCCTGCGAGCCATCGCCGAAATTCACTCTGCTTCACCCAAACTCTCCTGCCGCTCAGTGGTGAACAGGGTAAGCAAAAATGTTTACGTATTCTAGCAGTAAAACGGCCAATCTTGTTGCAGCAAGGTGTCCGGCTTTCGTGCGCGGTCCTATGCGGACATGACAAGGCCGCCCTTGAGGCGGCCTTGATCTCTTGTCCGGGCGCGGTCGAGTCCGCGCGGCGGAGTCCTTCAAGCAAACGTATCAATCTCCCCCAGTCCCAGCACACGCGCGGACCGTACCGCTGCACTGGCCGTTGGCACCGGATCTGCCGCCGCCACCGCAGCGCCACCAAAGCTGGTTTGTGTGCGCCCGTGCCCAGGCCCCTGCTGTTGCTGCCCGTTGCCGTTGCCGGCCTGGCTGGCAAAGCCGTCGGCGCCGACCGAGGTGTGTCCCAGCTGGATGCCGTTTTCCGACAGCGCGGTGCGCAGGTGCGGCAGCGCGGCTTCGACCGCGGCGCGCACGGCCTGGTGGGGCGAGACGAATTGCGCCTGGGCCTGGTCGTTGACCACGTTGAGCACCACCTTCAGCGGCCCCAGGTCAGGCGGGTTCAGCTGCAGTTCGGCGCTTTGCTGGCCTTGCGTGCCCAGGCGGATCATCTGCTGGCTCAGGGCCTGCGGCCACTGGCTGTCGTACAGCGGCGGGGCGACCACGGGCCGGTTGGCGGCAGCGGCGGCTGCGGCCGGGGTGGGTTGTCCGGCCAGCGTGGCGGCTACCGCAGGAGTGCTCTCGGGACTGCTCGCTGCGGCTTCGCCGGCGCGCGCGGCAGCCTGCGCGGAGACGAACTGGCCGGCAGCGGGGCGGGAATCCGGTGCGCCAGGATTGGCGGCGAGCGGATCGGCGCGATGCTGGCCGAGGCTGCTGTCAGGGCGATGCCCTGATCCGCCCGCGGAGGCGCCGGCATCCTGGCCGGGCAGCTCCGCTTGACGGACCGCCAATGCGTCGCCCGCAACCGCCGGCGTGGCGCCGGCTTTGGCATCGGTGCCGGCGTTGCCGCCGGGCTGCATCGCCGCGCGTTGCGAGGCGATGGTGGCCAGCGTGTCGGCGACCGACGGCTGCGCCGGCCGGGATTCGGCTGTGACCGCCTGCAACGGGTCGGGCAGTGCCGTGCCGGCCGCGGGGCCTGCCGTGGTGCCCGCATCGGCCTGGGTTTGCGCGGTGGCATTGGGCACGGTGGTACCGCTCAGCGCCGCCTGCAAGGCCGCGGCACTGCCGGTGTCGGCCATGCCGGCGACGGCGGTGCCTGCCGCGCCGGCTGGCGTGGCGGTGGGGTTTGCTGGCGCGGCGGCGGGAAGCATCAACGCCAATGCGGCCGCTGCCGCGGCGGCATCCGTCGGCGTTGCCGCGGCGGCGTCTTCCTTGTCCTGATCCTTCTCGCCGTTAGCGGCCTGCTTGCCGGTGGCGGCGGTGTGTTGGGGCTTGCCGGCGTCGGCCTGTGCAGCCGGCCGCGCCGCGGGCTTGTCGCGCGCGGCCGGCTCCTTGGCGGCGGGCGCCGGAGCGGCGGCCTTGTGGCTGTCGCGGGCCTGCGAGAGCGCGTCGCGGAAGCCGTTGGAGGCGGCGTCGGCGCTGGCGCGCCGGGCGCCTTCCACCGCGTTGGCGGCGCTGCTGACAATCTGGCTGATATCGATCATGGGGGATTCGCTACGGTGTGGCCTGGCGGGTTCTGTCCGCCCAGGCATCGTTCAGGCTTCGCTCAGGCGGCTGGCCGTGGTGCGGGCCAGGCGGGCGGCGTACTCGTCGTTGGCACGCTGTTCGCGGCGCGCGGCCACCTGTTCCTGCTTCGCTTCGGCGCGCGCGATCAGCGTGTCGAACGAGTTCAGGCGGCGCTTCTGGTGCTGCCAGCGGTTGCGGCCGGCCAGCAGGTCGGCCTCGGCCTTGGCCAGCGCCGCGCCCTGCTGGCGGATGGCCTGGTCCAGCGAATCCAGGAAGCGCGAGAAATCCTGCCAGCGGCTGGAGGTGATGCCCTGCGCCGCCACCACCTGCATGCGCTCGCGGTATTCCTGGCGGTACTGCGTGAGCTGGTTGAGCTGCAGCTCCGCCTGCGTGCGCAGGCCCTGCAGCCGGCCGAGCTCGCGCGCGGCGGCGTCGGTGTCGGTCTGGGCCAGGTCAGCCAGCGTGTTGAGCGGTGAATGCTTGAGCATGTTCACTCCTGTCGAAGAGGCTGTGCAGCGCGGCGATGGCGTCGGCGTAGCCAGCGCGCTCGTGAATGTCCTGCTGCAGGAAGGCTTCCATGCGCGGATGCAGCTGGATCGCCAGATCAAGTTCCGGGTCGTTGCCGGGCACGTAGGCGCCCACGCTGATCAGGTCGCGGTTGCGCTGGTAGCGCGACATCAGCTGCTTGAAGCGTCGCACCGAGCCGAACTGCTCGTGCGGGATCAGCGCGGTCATGGCGCGGCTGATCGAGGCCTCGACGTCGATGGCCGGATAGTGGCCGGCTTCGGCCAGGCTGCGCGACAGCACGATATGGCCGTCGAGGATGGCGCGCGCGGAATCGGCGATCGGGTCCTGCTGGTCGTCGCCCTCGGTCAGCACGGTGTAGAACGCGGTGATCGAGCCGCCGCCCTCGGGGCCGTTGCCGGTGCGTTCGACCAGCGTCGGCAGCTTGGCGAAGACCGACGGCGGATAGCCCTTGGTGGCGGGCGGCTCGCCGATCGCCAGCGCAATCTCGCGCTGGGCCATGGCGTAGCGCGTCAGCGAATCCATGATCAGCAGCACATGCTGGCCCTGGTCGCGGAAGTACTCCGCCAGCCGCGTCGCATAGGCGGCGCCCTGCATGCGCAGCAGCGGCGAGCAGTCGGCCGGCGCGGCCACCACCACCGAGCGTCGGCGGCCCTCCGGCCCCAGGATGTTCTCGATGAACTCCTTCACTTCGCGGCCGCGTTCGCCGATCAGGCCGACCACGATCACGTCGGCGCTGGTGTAGCGCGCCATCATGCCGAGCAGCACGCTCTTGCCCACGCCCGAGCCAGCGAACAGGCCCATGCGCTGGCCGCGGCCGACGGTCAGCATGCCGTTGATGGCGCGCACGCCGGTGTCGAGCACGGTTTCGATCGGCGCGCGCATCAGCGGATTGATCTGCTCGCCGGCCAGCGGCACTTCCATCGCCGCGGCAAGCGGGCCGAGCCCGTCGAGCGGGCGGCCCGCCGCATCCAGCACGCGGCCGAGCAGGCCCGCGCCGACCGGCAGGCGCTTGGAGCCCGGCTCGCGCGGCGCGGCGGTGCCGGCCGGTTGCGGCGACGGCTCCAGCGGGTAGACGCGCGCGCCCGGCAGCAGCCCGACCACGTCGGACTGCGGCATCAGGTAGAGGCGGTCGGCGCCGAAGCCGACCACTTCGGCCTCCGCGGTGCGCGGGGCGTTGCTGTCGGTGGTGAACTGCCCGGCGGGCAGCTCGATCAGGCAATCGCTGCCCACCGGCAGGCGCAGGCCCACGGCTTCCAGCACCAGCCCCGCGGCGCGCGTCAGGCGGCCGCAGCTGCGCTTGCTGTCGAGCCCGGCGATGCCGGCCGCGGCGCCGTTGAGCGCGCCGATCCAGCGTTGCGTGTGGGCATGCGCGGCGTCCGGCACGGTTGCCGCGGCGTGGGTGTCCGGCGCGGTATCAGGCATGCGGCGGCTCCCACGGATCGTCGCGGCCCATGGCCCGCACCACGCGGGTCCAGCGCGTGGGCAGCGTGGCGTCGCGCTCGCCGCTGGCGGCGCTGGCGATGCAGCCGCCGCGCGCCACCGACGGATCGGCGCGCACGGTCCAGCCGGCGGCGGCGAGTTCGCCCTGCAGGTGGGTCTCGACCAGCGCCACGTCGTCGGGGTGCAGCAGCAGGCTGGGCGATCCGGACAGTGCCGGTTCGCTGGTCAGCAGCTCGCGCACCGCCGGCAGCAGCGCCGCCGGGTCCTGCGCCAGCGTCGTTCGCACCAGCTGGCGCGCCACGTCGAGCGCCAGCGACACCAGCGCGTGCGCGACCGCGTCGTCGACGTTGCTCAGCGCGCTGCGGAAATTGCCGGCCAGCGCCTGCAGTTGCGCGGCTTCGTTGCGGGCGGCTTCCAGGCCGCGCGCATAGCCTTCGCGATGGCCGTCGCCGTAGCCCTGGGTCTGGCCCTGGGTGTAGCCCTGGGCATAGCCTTCCTTGCGCGCGCCTTCGCGCATCGCGTCGAGCGCGGCGAAGTCGATCGGCGGCGGCGCCGGTTCGGCGGGCACGGCGGCCAGCGTTTCCAGCGGCTCGGCATGGCGCGGATCGAGCGAGCCCATCTGCCAGCGCTGCCAGCCGGCGGCTCCGCCGCGCGCGCGGCGCGGCGGCTCGAACGGCGCGAAGCCGCCGGCCCCGGCAGCGCCGTTGCCGGCCGGGGTCGAGAGCGGATCGGCGCCCAAGCGGCGGCGCCCGGCCCCGCGCTCGGGGTCTGCCTCAGACATAGGCATCGTCGCCTCCGCCGATCTGTACTTCGCCCGCATCCGCCAGGCGCCTTACCACCTGCAGGATGGCCTTCTGCTCGGCCTCGACCTGCGACACGCGCACCGGGCCCAGCGCTTCCAGGTCCTCGCGCAGCATTTCGCCGGCGCGGGTGGACATGTTGCGGATGAACTTGTCGCGCAACTCCTGCGGCGCGCCCTTGAGCGCGACGATGAGCGACTCGGTGGCGATTTCCTTGAGCACGCGCTGGATGCCGCGGTCGTCGACCTCGAGCAGGTTCTCGAACAGGAACATCTCGTCGATGATCTTCTGCGCCAGGTCGCCGTCGTGCAGGCGCACGCCGTCGATCACGGCCTCTTCGTGCGCGGTGCTCATCAGGTTGATGATCTCGGCCGCGGTGCGCACCCCGCCCATGCGGCTGCGCTTCAGGCTCTGGCCCGCCAGCAGCTTGGTCAGCACGTCGGTCAGCTCCTGCAGCGCGCCCGGCTGCACGCCGCCGAAGGTGGCGATGCGCAGGATCACGTCGTTGCGCAGGCGGTCGGTGAACAGCCCCAGCACTTCGGACGACTTCTGGCGGTCCAGGTGGATCAGGATGGTGGCGATGATCTGCGGATGCTCGTCGCGGATCAGCTCGGCAATCGCCGTGGCGTCCATCCAGTTCAGCGAGTCGATGCCGCCGCCCGGATCGCGCGACTCCAGGATGTCCTCGATCACCGACTGCGCGCGCTCCTCGCCCAGCGCCTTGTTCAGCACGCTGCGGATAAACGCGCTGGAGTCGACGTTCAGCGCCAGGTACTGCTCGGTCTCGGCGCGGAACTCGCCCAGCACCTCGGCCATTTCCTCGCGGGTGACCGAACTGAGCGTGGCCATGGCCGCGCCCAGCTCCTGCACTTCGCGCTGCGACAGGTGCTTGAACACCTCGGCCGCGGCATCCTCGCCGATCGCCATCATCAGCACCGCGCTCTTCTGCAGGCCGGATTCAGAGATGCCCTTAGCGGTTGTCATTGCTAATCCAGTTCTTGATCACGCTGGCGACCAGGCGGGGGTCGCGCTGGGCGGCGTCGCGCACCAGCGCGAGGTCGCTTTCATACTTCGCGGCAAGCCGCAGGATTTCCGGATTGGCCGGCTCCTCCGGCGGCAGCAGCACCGCCTCGGTCTCGTCCTTGGGCTCCGGCGCCGGCAACGGCGGCGTGGTGTAGCGGCGCAGGATCGGGCGCGCCACCTTGAACCACGCGAACAGCGCCAGCAGCGCCAGCAGCAGGTAGCCGGCCAGGCTCTTGCCCAGTGCAATCATGTCGGGCTGCTTCCACAGCGGCAGTTCGGGCTCGGCCTTCTCGCGCTCGGCGGTGAAGGGGCTGTTGACCACGTTGATGGAGTCGCCGCGCTCGACCGAGAACCCCATCGCTTCCTTGGTCAGGTTCTGGATCTGCGCCAGCAGCGCCGGCGGCAGCGGCTCGGCGACGAGCTTGCCCTTGGCGTCGGCCTGCTGGCGGTAGTTGACCACCACCGCCACCGACAGCCGGCGCACGCCGCCCGGGGCCTGCTGCACGTGGCGTACCGAACGGTCCAGCTCATAGTTGACGGTGGAGTCGCGGCGGTTGCTGCTCGGGCCGCTGGACGCGGTGGCCGTGGCGCCCTGCGCGGCCTGGCCAGGCTGGCCGGGTTGCGCCGCTGCCGGTGCGCCGGCCTGCCCCGGTGCCTGGCCCGCGCGCGGCGTCTGCGGCGTGGTCACGGGCGCGGCGGCGGCGGCGGGGGGCTGGTTCGACAGCGCGCCGGGCACGCCGCCCGGCGGAGTGGCGCCCTGCTGGGTCGATTCGCTGGTCTGCTGGCTGCGGATCGCCGTGCGGGTCGGGTCCTGGTTGGGCTTGTAGCTCTCGTCGGTGTGCTCGACGATGGAGAAATCGACGTCGGCGGTGACCTGCGCGCGCACGTTGTCCTTGCCGACGATCGGCGTCAGGATCGCCTCGATGCGCTTCAGGGTGTTCTGCTCCAGCGCCTGCACGTACTTGAGCTGGGTGGCGTCGAGCATGCGCTCGTTGCCGGTGTTCGACAGCAGGTTGCCGTGCTGGTCGACGATCGAGATCGACTTGGGCGTCAGTTCCGGCACGCTCGACGACACCAGGTGGCTGATCGCAGCGACCTGGCCTTCATCGATGGCGCGGCCCGGGTACAGCTGCAGCACGATCGAGGCGGTCGGCTTCTGGCGCTCGCGCACGAACAGCGTCGGCTTGGGGATGGCCAGGTGCACGCGCGCGGACTGCACCGCGGCGATCGACTCGATCGAGCGCGCCAGCTCGCCCTCCAGCCCGCGCTGGTAGTTGACCTGTTCGGCAAACTGGCTGATGCCGAACTTCTGGTTGTCCATCAGTTCCATGCCGGCGGTGCCGCTCTTGGGCAGGCCCTGCGAGGCCAGCCGCAGGCGCGTCTCGTGCACCTTCTCGGCCGGCACCATCACGGCGCCGCCGCCTTCGGCGAACTTGTACGGCACGTTCATCTGCTGCAGCGACTGCAGCACCGCGCCGCCGTCGCGCTCGGACAGGTTGCTGTACAGCACCTTGTAGTCCGGGCCGCGCGACCACAGCACGGCCACCGCGATCGCGGCGGCCAGCGCCGCGCCGCCCAGCATCAGCGGCAGCTTCGGGTTGGCCTTCAGGCGCTCCAGCATCTCGGCCGGACGCCCGGGCAGTGCCACGGCCGCGGTCATGCGCGTGCTCCGGATGCGGCGCGGTGATGCGCGCGACGGCACGGGCGATGCTGACCGCCTTGGTCGTCGGCGCGGCTCACGGCACGGCTCACATTACGCTGCAGAGAAAACACGCGTACTCCCGAATCGATGGTTGTCTGGTGATTTGCGGAGCCGGCGCGGGACGACAGCCCGCGCTTTTCCGGCACGGTGGCAATGATCGGCCAGACTTGAGCGCGACAATCCGGTGAATAGACCGGGTTTTCCGGCCGATTTCAGTCCATGGGCGGGCCGCGGCGACGGGTACTCTGCGAAGGCTGAAACTGGCTGCGGATCCGCCTGGAGCGGGCCTGTGGCAGGCCGGGAACCGGCCAACCGGCGCCAACGGCGCGCCCTACGAACAACCGGGCCGGACTTCCGGCCGATCACGACCCATGACCACAATCTCTTCCATCGAGGGCATGCTGCAGCAACTGCGCGGGATGTCCCAGGTTGCCTCGGGCAACTCCGCCACCCAGTCGGCATCGGTTGCCGGCGGCGGCTTTGCCGGCGAGCTGCAGCGCTCGCTCGGCCGCATCAACGCCGCGCAGGAGCGCGCCTACGGCCAGGCCGAAGCGTTCGAGCTCGGCAAGCCCGGCGTGGCGCTCAACGACGTGATGATCGACCTGCAGAAGGCCAATGTGTCGTTCCAGACCGGGGTGCAGGTGCGCAACCGGCTGGTGGCGGCGTATCAGGAGATGATGAATATGCCGGTGTAAGGCGCGAGCCTTGCCTGGAGTGGAAAGCCCCCGGGGCGCGCAAGCGGCCGGGGGCTTTTGCCGTCTAGCCGGGCGGTCAGGCCTGCAGCGGGTCGGGGTCCAGTCCGGATTCCAGGTGGTAGATCCACGCCAGCAGCTCGGCCACGGCCACATAGAGCTGCGGCGGCACGTGGCTGTCCAGGTCGACCTGCATCAGCAGGTTCACCAGCGTGGGGGAGTCGTGGACGTAGACGCCGGCTTCGCGCGCGCGGGCGATGATGGCTTCGGCAACCACGCCGTAGCCCTTGGCGACGACGCGCGGCGCCTTGTCGCTGTGCTGGTACGACAGCGCGATGGCTGCCCCGCGTTCCTGTGCTGCGTCGCTCATTGCGTCTCGCCTTGCGCCAGGCTGTCCTGCGTTTGCACGCTCAGGCGCTGCACGGCGATGCCATGCGCCTCGAGCTGGCTGCGCAGCTGCGGCCGCGCCGCGATGAAGCGCGCGGCGACGTCGGTCTCGGGGGTGGCCACGCGGGCGTCGAGGCCGGACGGCCCCAGGGTCAGCACCGCTTCGACCACGCCCAGGTTCGGCAACTGCAGCCGCAGGCGGCTCGACCACGGCCGCGCGGCTTCGCCATGGGCTGCCGCGGCGTCCGCCTCGGCGCGCAGCAGTTCCCATTCCATCGGCACGCCGGGCCACGCTTCGCCGGCCAGGCGGAACTGCTGCGTGGCGAGCAGCTCCAGCTGCTGACGGACCACGCCTTCGGTGGCGGGATGGATGGCCGGAGCGGCGGCCGCCGGTGGCCGGCCGGCATCCGCCGCAGCGGATGGCGTATCGCCTTGCGCTGCGCGCGCCGGTTGGCTGGCCAAGCTGTCGAGCGCGGCCAGGCGCGCGCCAGCCTCGGCCGTGGATTGGTAGGCCTGCGTGGCCAGCGCTGCCGCCGAAGGGCGCTGCGCGGCCGGTTCGGCAGCGGCGCCGCGGCTGTAGGCGGCGGTGGTCGCGGTGCCTTGCCGCAACGCCTGCTCGGCCGCCGCATGGCTGTGGGCCACGCGCGGATTGCCGGCCGAGGCCAGCGCTTCGGCCAGCACCTGCGAGGCCGGCAGCAGCGGCGGCATGGACGGCCGCGCCGGTTCCGCCCCTGCGCCGCTGCCGGCGTAGGCCAGCTGCAACGACGGCGGCGCGGCAGCGGCGCCCTGGCTGGCACTGGCCGGGACCGCGGGCCGGCCCGGCACTGGAACCTGCGCCTGCGGCTCCTGCCGCAGGCTGGCCAGCCCGCGCGCGCCGGCCACCCACTGCGCCAGGTGCGATTCATAGAACAGGCCGCTGTGCCCGACCGCATTGGCCAGCGCCGCCGCAGTGGCCTGCGCCGTCGCTGCCGTGGGCGGTGCCGGCAACAGCGAGGCGGGGCTGCGCACCGGCTGGGCTTCGGCACCGTCCATCACGGCCAGGATGGCCCGCGCCGCCGCACTCAGCGATTCCTGCGTCGACGCGCCCGGCAGCAACGCGCCCTGGCCGGCCATGGCATTGGGCCCGCTTGCCAGCGCGCTGTGGCGGATGGCCTGGCCGGTGGCGTTCTGGACGTTCGACTCGGTCGCCTCGGCCACCGGCTGCAGCGCCGCGATCTGGTCGATGGCGATGGCGGTGCGCAGGGTCTGGGGGTCGGGGGCCTGACCGGGTGCCAGGCCTGGCGGCAAATGGATGCCGGTCATATGGGTCGCGTGGATAAGGGTCGGCTGGCGGTGCGGCCTGCCGGGAAGAGCAAGCGGCGCTCAGGCCGCGTCAGGTGGCGCCGGTCGTCGCGACTGCCGTCGCACCATAGGCGGCGCTCAGTTCGAACTGCCGGCGCGAGCTGGTCAGCATGTCGCCGAGCCGCTTGAGCTGCGGCAGCGCCAGGTCGCGGATGCGGGCGTCGTAGGTCAGGATGCGGTCCAGCAACTGGTAGCGCCGCATGCGCTCGGCATCGGAGAAGGGGGCGTCGTGGTCGAGCCCGCGCAGGTGCTCGACCTGGGCCAGGTAGGCTTGCTGCAAGCTGGTGACCGTGTCCCAGTCGGCGCCCTGCGCCGCCTCATGCATGCGCGCGGACAAGGCGAGGATTTGCTCGTAGCAGGCCACGATCGGCGAAAACCCTGAAGGGAAGGCCATGTCAGTTGTCCTGTAAGGCGGCTTGCCGCTCGGCACCGGCGGCCGCGTCATCGATCTGCGCCCATGCCGAGGCCAGGCTTTCCAGCAGCGCGTCGACCTCGCTCAGCAGCGCTGCGTCGCTGCGCAGGTTGGCCAGCATCAGCCGGCGCACCATGTATTCGTACAGCGCTTCGAGGTTGGCCGAGATCTCGCCGCCGGCGTCGTGGTCGAGCACGGCGCGCAGGCCGTTGTCGATGATGTCGATGGCCTTGGAGATGGCATTGCCACGCTCGGCGACGTTGCCGCCTTCCAGGTGGAACCTGGCCCGCGCGATCGCGGCGCGCGCGCCGTCGTACAGCATGGCGATCAGCTTGTGCGGGCTGGCGCTCATGGCACCGGTCTGGACGCCGACCTGGGCGTAGGCGTTGGCGGATGCGCGGGCGAACATGGCTGGGTTCCTCGTGGCGATGCCTGGTGGCGGTGAGATGCGGCGGGTTACTTCTTGATGCTGTTGTTGAGCGCGTTGAACTGCTGCGTCAGGTAGCTGCTGGTGCGGTTCATCTGTGCCACCACCAGGTCCAGCTGCGTGAACTGGGCCTTGTAGCGGTCGATGGTGGCGGTGACGCGGTCCTGGACGCGGTCATAGTCGTCCTCCAGGTCCTTCAGCGTCTTGGTGATGCCGTCCTGCGCCACCTTCAGCGCGCCGTCGGTCTTGCTCAGGCCTTCGATATAGGTGGTGGCGCGCTTGCCGATGCCGCCGTCGCCGGTGGTGCTGGAGAACAGCGACGTGACCCGCCCCAGGTTGTCGTTCAGCGCCTTGCCAAGCTTGGCATCGTCCAGCTTCATGGTGCCGTCTTTCTGGAACGTGATGCCGACGTCGATCAGCGTGATCTTGCCGCCGTTGCCGTCGTCCATGGCGCCGCCCAGCATCGAGCGCAGGCTGGACTGGATCGAGCGCAGCGTGCCGTCGCCGGTCAGCGCCGCCGAGGTGCCGGCCTTGGTATCGAACGCCGTCAGCGACTTGGCGGTGCTCTGGATATTGTTGTACGCGGTGACGAAGGCCTGGATCGAGGCCTTGATCGCGTCGTTGTCGCGCGTCACCACCAGCGAGGTGGTGCCGGTCTTGGACAGGTTCATGGTCACGCCCTGCGCGGCGTCCACCACCGCATTGCTCTGGCTGACCACGTCGATGCCGTTGATCTTCAGCGTCGCGTTGGCCGGCGGAACCTTCTGCTCCATCTTGTTGGCGGCAGGCGCGGCGGCCGGGTCGAACGCGACCACGTTGTTCAGCGCCGGATCGGTCGACGACACCCGCATGGTGGCCTGCGTGCCGGTCTTGTCAGAGGTCAGCACCAGGCGATAGGGGCTGGCGCTGCCGTCGTTGACGATGCTGGCGGTCACGCCGATGCCGGCCTTGTTGATGGCATCGCGCATGCCTTCGAGCGACGAGCCCGCCGCGATGGTGACCTTCTTGGTGCTGGTGGGGGCGCCGCCGGTGGCCAGCGCCTCGCCGAAGTCGAACACCAGCTCGCCGCCGCCGATCGCGGCCTTCTGGTCGGCCACGTTGCCGCTGACCAGCGACTGCGCGGTCGCCAGCGTGTTGACGGTGATGGTGTAGTTGCCCGGCACGGCATTGGCCGCGGTGGTCACCGACATCACGTCCGGCGTGCCGACCGTGGCCTTGACCGCGCCGAAGGTGGCGGCGCTGGACAGCTTCGTGGCGGCGGCCTTGTACGCGTCCAGCACGCTCTGCACCTGGCTGTAGGCGGACAGCTTGGTCTGGTAGCTCTTGGCCTGCGTATTGATGGCGTCGAGTGGCAGCTGCTCGGCCTTCTGCAGCTGGTCCAGCAGGCTGCTCAGGTCCAGGTTGGAACCGATACCGATGGAGGAGATCGTTGCCATGTGATTGTTCTCGTCTTCAACTGATGATCAGGTCTCAGGCCGCCTGGCTGACGAACAGCCCCTGCAGCTTGTCGATGGCGCGGGCGATGCGCAGCACCTCTTCGGTGGGCATCTGCCGGATCAGGTCGCCGGTTTCCTTGTCGATCACCTTGGTGATGACACGGTGCGTGGCCTCGTCGATCTCGAAGCGCAGGCCGATCGAGGTGGTCTTGAACGCTTCCACCAGCTCGCCGATCGCGGCGGAGGTGGCGCCGGACTGTGCCGGGGCCTTGGCGGCGTCTTCCTCCTGCGCACGCAGGCCGGCGCGCGCGGTGCTTGCCGTCGTGCCGTGGGCCGGCACGTCGGACGGCAGGCGCACTGCGGTCGGGTTCACGGTGGGAAGAAGCGCCATGCTGTGCTCCGTGGGCGTGTGGCGGGTTCAGGTTGAAACGCTTGGCAGGCAGTGGTCTGCCTGCGAAACGCTCCAGCGTGTTCCTGTGCGTTGGCAAAAAGGCCGGGCCTTGCGGCCCAGCCTCGTATGCCGGTCTGCGGATGCGATTAACGCAGCAGCGACAGCACGTTTTGCGTGGTCTGGTTGGCTTGCGCCAGGACCGAGGTGCCAGCCTGTTGCAGGATCTGCGCGCGGGTCATGTTCGACACTTCCGTGGCGTAGTCAGCGTCCTGGATGCGCGAGCGCGACGAGGACAGGTTGGTCACGGTGGTGCCCAGGTTGGCGATGGTCGAGTCGAAGCGGTTCTGCACGGCACCCAGCGAGCTGCGCAGGTCGTCAACGATCTTCAGGGCCGCGTCGATCTTCTTCAGGGGGTCAACCGTCGACGCGCCGGCGAATTCCGCCGTGGCGCCGGCGCCGCTCAGGACGATGTCGGTGCCGGTGTAGTCGAAGTCGGTCGGCGTGGCACCGCCGTTGGCCAGCGCGCCAGCGCCGACGGCGAAGTTGCGGCCCTGGATGGTGGCGAAGGCGGTCACGGTACCGGTGCTGTCGACGCCGACCTTGACCAGCTGGTTAGCCAGCGCGGTTGCGGTGGTCACGCCGTTGTCCGGATCGGTGAACTCCAGGTCGGCACGGTTCAGCACGACGTTGCCGGTGGCATCGTCCACCGAAGCGGCGTAGTAGTCGTCGCCCGACTTGACCACGAAGTTGGCGGTGGCGGCGCCGGTGGCGTCCTTGACGTTGTGCAGGCTCAGGCTGCTGGCGGCAACGCCCAGCGAGGTCGCGGCGGACGACAGGTCGACCGCTTCCGGCGTGCCGTCGGTGTTGGTCTGCGTGATGGCTTCGCTGACGTTCAGGGCGTTGCTGCTCAGGCTGAAGCCCTTCAGGCCCAGCGTCGACGAATCGATCTGCTTCAGGTCGATGGTGATGGTCTCGCCATCGTTGGCGCCAACCTGGATGGTCAGCGGCTTGGCGTTGGCCGACAGCACCTTCACGCCGTTGAAGTCGGTCTGCTGCGAAGTGCGGTCGATTTCCGACAGGCGCTGCGAGATTTCGTCCTGGATCGACTTCAGGTCCGAAGCCGAGTTCGAGCCGTTGGCGGCCTGCACGCTCAGTTCACGGATACGCTGCAGGTTGTTGTTGACTTCGGTCAGCGCGCCTTCAGTGGTCTGCGCCAGCGAGATGCCGTCGTTGGCGTTGCGCTGGGCTTGGGTCAGGCCGCGGATGTTGGCGGTGAAGCGGTTCGCAATGGCCTGGCCGGCGGCGTCGTCCTTGGCGCTGTTGATGCGCAGGCCCGACGACAGGCGCTGGATCGCCGTGTTCAGCGACGATTGCGAAGCGTTCATGTTGTTCTGAGTCATCAGAGACAACGAATTGGTGTTAATGACTTGCGCCATGGTACGACTCCTATATGCAAAGTTTTGGGCATTCCGGCTAGTGCCGTAACGTTGGCGGCCTGCTTTGCAGGGCGTAGAGTGCCTCCGTTGCTTGGGTTATCGACCGGGCAAGGCAAAGGTTTAGAGTGATCTCCGCGATAGTTTCGCGGGGTGCCGGCTGGGCGGCAGAGGCGCCGTACGGCGACGGGCGGCGAGGGTGGGAAGGGTGCCGGACTGAACGCCGGCCTAGCGGCGCTTGCGCGTGCGCGGGACAAAAAGGGGCACGAAATCCGGCGCGGCCGCCGTTTCCGGCGCGACCCCGACTACCTCCGGGGCATCGGCCGGCGTGACCAGGCAGATGGCGCGCTTGTAAACCACGGTAGGCTGGATGTCGTCGAGCCCGCGACCGAGCAGCAGCACGAAATCGTCGGCGGCCAGCACCAGCCCGTGCAGCCGGGCGCCGTTGGACAAGTGCACGATCACCGGGGTCTGGCTGATGTGGTACGCCGCGAATTGCTGGGGCTGCAGTTGCCGTCGGCTGGGTTGCCTGGGCCGGATTTCCTTCTTCTTCACAACGACTCCGGAAGAGCCCGCAAGGGTTCTGGCGGCTGATAACGGTCCGTTGGCCGGCGGCTGGGGGTGCGGCGCGACCTGGGCGGCAGGAGAAACATCCGCTCTCGGTAACGGCGACCGGACCGGCCGCCTGCATTGCACCGGGATCCGGCCCCGCGTGTGGGCCTTGGAATGTCGCGCAATGGCCGGCGGTGGGCGCTGCCAGAAGAGAAGGGGACTTCAGGGGTGAGAGTAACAAAGTTTTACAAGCGTTGACGGAAGGCGCGCCTCTGATCGTCTAGAGGTAATGCTCTACTAATGTTGTTGCGTTTTCTTGTGCGCTAAGGTAGGAAACTGCGCCGTAGGCGCGCGAGCGGCAGCGCGCTCATGGCCGGCAAGGCAGGCGCGCGTTGGCCTGGCGGGGATCTGCCAGCCTCTGCGAGAAGTGATCTGAAAATGATTTCAGAGGCAGAAACGCCAAAAATATGAAAGCGCGTGCGGTTCCGCGCTAGGGAATCCCCTGATAGAAGCGGGATTTACACCTCATGTAAGCGCGTTTATATTCACCACAAGAGCTGTTTGGCTCGAGCAGTCCTGGAAAGCCTACGAGCACCCCGCGCGTGGGCTTCTTTTTTGCCCGCGTCGTTCGAAATCGCGCTCTGCGGCGCAGTGGCCGGAAGGTTGGATAACCCGACCGGCCGTTCGGAATGCCGTGCAACATTAAACGTCACTTCGCCGGCGACCGATTCCCTGAAATGCGGGGGATTCTGGCCCTATTTCCGTTTTCCCGCCCAGAATAGTTCGCTGATCGTCACTTGGTTCTGCGCGGCGCACGTCGCACTCGAACGTCCGGACCTCAGCCGCTCTGGGCGTCAGTGCCGCGCGCCACGCGCCGTCGCGCCCGCGCGGCCAGGCCGGCGCCCAAAGCCCAGCGCAGGGCCGGCGCCAGCACGCGCATGCCGGCCAGCGCGGCGGGGCGGCGGATCGACGGCCCGTCCAGGTCAAGCTGGCGGCGCGCCCACGGCGGCAACAGCGCGATGCCGGCGTCGGCCATGATGCTGACCGCCGGCTGCAGCAACGGATTCGCTACCGGCATCTTCCTGACCAGCCGCACCACTTCGCGGGTGCGCTCGCTGGCCAGCAGCGCGGGCCGCATGGATTCGAGATAGGCGGCCACTTCGGCGCGCGAGCGCGGCACCTCGGCCGCGCCCAGCAGCTGCGCGATGCGCGCGACTTCGGCGTAATAGCGGTCCTGCTCGGCAGCGCCGAGCGGGCCGACATAGCGCAGGTAGCCCGCCAGGAAGCTCGACACTTCAGCCACGTGCACCCAGGTCAGCAGCGCGGGATCCGACGCCGCGTAGGGCCGTCCGTCCGGCGCGATGCCGGACACGCCGGTATGGATGCGCCGCACGCGTTCGATCAGCGCCATGGCATCGGCGCGGCTGCCATAGGTGGTGCCGGCGATGAATTGCGCGGTGCGGCCCAGGCGCCCCTGCATGTCGGTGCGAAAGCTGGAGTGGTCCCAGACCCCGGCCAATGCCAGCGGATGCAGGGTCTGCAGCAGCAGGGCGCTGACTCCGCCGGCCAGCATCGCTGGAAAATCGGCATGCACGCGCCAGCAGACCGCTTCCGGGCCGAACAGGCCGGCGTCGCCGGGCGGATTGTCATAGTCCAGGCTCAGGCCGGAGTTGCTGCGGGTCAGCGCGCGCACGTGCGCACCGGCCTGTTCTCGCAGTCTTGCCGAGAGCTGGCGCAGCGGGCCGCGGTGCCGCGGCGTGGCGCTGCCGGGGGCGGGGTCGGTGACGCTGGACAAAGCGGAAATGCCTGGAAGGCAAGGGATGGGGTCAGGGCCAGCATACACGGGATGGCGGCCATCTGCGCGCCGCGCCTGCGGTGCCGCGGCCGTAAAAAGGGCCGGAGCCCCGTACGGGGTTCCGGCCTGCCAATCTCCGGCGTATGCCCCTGCGTCAGCACCGCATGTTGCTCACGCACATACCCGGATAGCTGCCTGGTTGTGCTGGCTGGGGATTATTGCTGGCGTTGTCCGCCCTGTCCGCCTTGCTGACCGCCCTGGCCACCCTGGCCGCCCTGCTGGCCGCTACGCTGGCCGCCTTGCTGGCCAGGCTGCGAGCTGCCGCGGTCCTGCTGCTGTTGTTGGTCCTGCATGCGGTCCTTGTCGCCCATCTGCCCGCCGCCTTGTTGTCCCGGTTGCTGCTGGCTGCCGCGTTGGCCAGTTTGCGATTGTTCCTGCTGCTTCTGGCCAGATTGCGATTGGCCCGACTGCGATTGACCCGGCTGTTGCTGCTGTCCCATTGCTAGCTCCTTGACGCGGCGAACTGCCGCAGACCTTGCTTCGCAATCGCCATGCCAAGCGCGACAGCGCCGGCGTGCCGCCTGCGCCGGGCGCCTGCGCCGGATGCGCCACGCCCGCGCCGCGGCGCTTTTACAACGCGTGGCCCGTTTTACACAGCGGCGGGCGCGGCGCCGCGGCCCTGGCAAGGGCCGACAGGGCGGGTATGGAGCTTGCTGAAAAATGCCTTACCCGTGGCGCTGGCTGCCAGCCCGGCAGCGGTGCGCGCCGGACCAATCAAGGAGGACGCCATGCAATTTCCCTCAACCACCGCGCGCGCGCTGCGCAGGGCCGGGTTGGCGGCGGCACTGGCAGTGGCCGCCGGCAGCGCGCTGGCACTCGACAAGAGTGGCCTGATATTCGCCGCGACGGACAATGCGCCGGTGGCACCGGTCAACTCGGCGCCGGGCATGCCAGGCCGGCCCGATCCGGACACCAGCGCGGTCACCGGCGTCGACCAGGCAAAGCAGAGCATCGAGGACAGCGCCATCACCACGAAGATCAAGACCAGGCTGCTCGGCACCAAGGATCTCAAGTCCACCGGCATTCACGTGACCACGCAGCAGGGCACGGTGGAAGTCAGCGGCACGGTGCCCACGCAGCAGCAGCACGACATCGCGCTGAAGACGATTCGCAGCGTCGAGGGCGTGAAGTCGGTGACGGACAATCTGAAGGTGTCGGCGCGATGAGGGGGTGAGCGCGGGGAGTGCTCTCAGGGCTGTGAGGGCGGCCGCTGACATCTTCGGCGTTTCACTTCGTTGAGGCTCCCGCCCTCACCCCGGCCCTCTCCCGCAGGCGGGAGAGGGAGTACCCAGGCGGGATTTCTCTCTTGCTGCAGTGTCGCTACGCACCGCGTCAGGCCGCGCGCTTCTTGGCGGTCGTGCCGGCGCTCTTGCGCGCGGCGGGGGCGTGCGACTCGCGCCTGGCGGGCGCGCGCTTGGTGCCGGCGGTCTTTGCGCCGGTGCTGCCGGCGCGCTTGGCCGGTGTCGCGCTGGTGCGCTTGGCTGCCGGCTGCTTGCGCGACGCGGCGTGCCGCGCTGGGGTCTTGCGGGGGGCGGGCTCGGCTTCGGCTTCGGTCTCGTCTTCCTGCTTGTCCTTGCCGCGCTTGCCCAGGCTCTGGCGCAGCAGCGCCACCATGTCGATGACCTTGGCGCCCTGGCGCGGAGCTTCTTCCTCTTCCGCCGGCGGCGTCAGCTGGTGGGTCTTGCCGGATTCGATCTTTTCCTCGATGCGGGCCATCAGGTCGTCGCGGTAGGTGTCGCGGTATTGCTCCGGCGCCCAGTCCTCGGTCATGTCGTCGACCAGCTTGGTGGCCATCTCGATCTCGCGCGCGTGCGCGCCGGTGGGCTTGCCGCTGGCGGCCTTGGGCAGGCGCAGCTCAGCAATCGGCAGCACCTCGTCGGCAAAGCGCATGGTGTTCAGCACCAGCGCATCGCCGTGCACCAGCATTGCCGCCAGGTGCTGGCGTGCGCGCAGTACCACCAGCGCCAGCGCGGCCTTGCCGGTGCGGCGCATGGTTTCGTGCAGCAGCGCGTAGCCGCGTTCGCCGCGCTTGTCGGGCTCCAGGTAATACGGGGTGTCGAAGTAGTACGGCGGAATGCTTTCGGCATCGACAAAGCTGACGATGTCCACGGTCTGCGTGGCCTCGACATTGGCGCGGCGGAAGTCTTCCTCGTTGAGCAGCACGTACTCGTCCTTGGCGTACTGGTAGCCCTTGACGATATGCTCCTTGTCGACCGGCTTGCCGGTGCTCTTGTTGATGCGCTGGTAGCCCACCGGGGCCATGTCGCGCACGTCCAGCAGGTCCAGGTCTAGCGACTGGCTGCGCGACGCGGGGCGCAGGACGACGGGGATGTTGACGAGGCCGAAGGCAATGGCGCCTTTCCAGATGATGCGAGACACTTGATCGCTCCTTTGCCACGGTCACGCGCGCGTTGCGGCGGCGGTGGCGGCATGTCGCCCGGAGGCGGGTCTTCCACGGGTTGGGGCGGGCCCGGCGGCGGCTCGGGCGGCGGGACTTCGGGCTCGCGCGGCGGGATGTCGGGATCGGGCGTGGTATGCACGGATAACTCCTTGTCGATGGCTTGGGTGATCGGGTGAAGGCCGGCGCCGGCATGGCGCTAGGCGCGCTCGTGGTCCAGCTCGTCCAGCAGCCGCGTCAGCGCGTCGAGGTCGGCGGGCTTGACCAGATGCTGGTCGAATCCCGCTGCCAGCGCGCGGCGGCGGTCCTCGGGCTGGCCGAAGCCGGTCAGCGCGACCAGCGTGGCGCCACGCAGTTCGGGCAGCGCGCGCAGCCGGCGCGCGGTTTCAAAGCCGTCCATGGCCGGCATGCCGAGATCCAGCAGCACCACCTCCGGACGCGCGGCGCTGGCGCGCGCCAGCGCGCTGGGGCCGTCGGGGGCGGTCACCACCGTGTGTCCCATGGCCTGCAGCGCCATCGTCATCGCCTCGAGCGCGTCGACGTTGTCGTCCACCACCAGGATGCGGCGCGGCACGCTGCGGCGCGGGCCGGCCTTGCCCGAACCGGGGTGCCAGTTCTGCCAGGGCTCGACCGGCAGCGTCACGGTAAAGGTACTGCCCTGGCCGGGACCGGCGCTGAAGGCGCGGATGGTGCCGCCGTGCAGCTGCACCAGCTTCTGCACCAGCGTCAGGCCGATGCCCGGCCCGTCATGCGCAAAAGCGCTGCGCGGGGCTTGCGTGGCAACCTCGCTCTCGTCGCTCTCGTCGGTCCGGGCCGCCGGATTGGCCGGGTCCGGCGGGGCCAGCGGATCGAACAGTTGCCGCTGCAGCGCTTCCGACAAGCCGGTGCCGTTGTCGCGCACGCGCACCGTGACCTGCCCGCCCGAGACGGCATCGGGAATGGTTTCCGGCGCGCTCTCGTCGAAGCCGGCTTCGACCGAGATCATGCCGCCGGCCGGGGTGTACGCGGCCGCGTTCTGCAGCAGGTTGCTGAAGATCTGCGTCAGGCGCACCAGGTCGCCGCGCACCGGCAGCGGCTGTTCGGGCAGCGACAGCCGCAGCGTGTGGCGGTAGCCGTCGAGCACCGGACGCACCGCTTCCACGGCGGTATTGAGCGCGGTACGCAGCTCCACCAGGTCTTGCCGCAGCGTGATGCGGCCCTGGTTGAAGCGGGAGATGTCGAGCAGCTCGTCGACCAGGCGCGTCAGGTGGTGCACTTGCCGGCCGATGATGTCGCGCGCGCGGAACATGTCCTCGCGCGTGGGCGCCAGCTGCTGCAGCAGGTCCGCGGCGCTGCGCAGCGGCGCCAGCGGGTTGCGCAGTTCATGCGCGAGCATCGCCAGGAACTGGTCCTTGCGCCGTTCCTCGTCGTGCAGCGCGCGCCCGGCGCGGTTCTGCAGCGTCACGTCCTGGCAGATCCCGGCAATGCGCAGCGGCGGATGGTCCGCGGCCGCCTGCGCGTGTCCGGTGTCGTCGGCGCTGCCCTGGCTGCGCACGGGGAAGGCGCGCGCGCGGACTTCGCGCGGCTCGCCGCTGGGCAGCGTCAGCGCGAATTCGATGTCCATGCGGCCATCGCGCAGCATGCTCTCCACCGCGGCTTCCACGCGCGCGCGGTCCGCCGGTGCCACGCGTTCCAGGCACAGGCGCGGGTCTTCCATCAACTGCTCGGCGGAGTGCCCGCACACCGTTGCCAGCGACGAACTGGCAAACAGCAGCCGCCGGGTCGCCGGATCCAGGATCCACACCACGTCGGCCAGCGATTCGGCGAGCTGGCGGAACATGTCCTCATGCTCGTGCAGGGCCCGCGAGGTGCGGTGGTAGGCGTCCTCGGCTCCGCGCAGGCGCAGCAGCGCCTGGATGCTCGACAGCACTTCCTCGGGTTCGGCAGGCTCCACCAGGTAACCGTCGGCGCCGCAATTCAGCGCCTCGACCCGCTGCCGCGACTGGGCCAGCCCGGGCGAGGTCAGCAACACCAGCGTGCGCGCCGTCTGCGGATCCTCCTTCAGCAGGCGGCACACTTCCAGGCCGCTGATGTCGGGCAGCCTTGCCGACAGCAGTACCAGCGACGGCGCGTGCTGGCGCACCAGCGACAACGCCGAATGGCCCGTCACAGCCTCGATCACCGAAAAGCCGCCGCGATGCAGGATGCGGCTCTTGACGTAGCGCGGCCCTTCGCGATCCTCGACGTTCAGGATCAGCGGGGCCCGGTTGGCGTGCGGCTTCATGGCTGCACACTCGACGCCATGGCCGTGCGCGCGCGGCCGGACTGGCGAGCAGACCCGACCACGGCGTGTAAAAGCGCGCGGGCTGGCGCGGGCGCTGTGTAAAACGTACTACGGTGCCGCACACTGCCTTTGAAGATTTTGCAATCTCCCATCCCCCTGATCATCTCGTCCCCCTTGTCGATCAACATGGCCGCGCTGCTTTGCGAAGGCCGTTCTGCTTCGCCGTGGCAAGACGCGTGCCGGGCGGGCGACGCCACCGGAAGCCTGGGGCTGGTGAGGAATTCGCCGGGCCAGCATGCCGGTATCTGGCCCGGCGAGCGGGACTAGCGGCGCGCCGCCTCCCCGCTGTGGGCCTCGGCACTGGGCGAGGTTCCGCCGTGCGGGCCGGTGGAGCGCGGCGCTTCGGCGGCCTTCTGCGGGATCTTGCCCGGCTCGGTCCAACCCTTGTAGTCGGTGCCCTTGCCGAAGCGCGCGGCAATGCGGTCCTGCACCGCGGCCAGCGCATCGGCTTGCTGCTTGGCGGTCTCGGCTTCCTTGGCTTTCTTGGCCTCGGCTGCCTGCTGTTGCTCGGGCGTGGGCGGAGGCAGCTTTGCCTGCACCGGTGCGGCCGCGCAGGACAGCATGGCGCATGAGACCAGCAGCCGCCGCAGGCCGCGGCGGTTGAGCGGGGCGGCTCCGGTAGTGCCGGCAGCGCGGAGGTTTGAGAGGATCTGGAGTGGGGGCATCGTCAGTCTCCATAGGGTGTTGCCGTCCCGGCGTGGTTTGCGATTGGCAGAAGGGGAAGCGCCCGGACGCGCTCGCCACCAAGGGGCAAGAAATGTGCCGCCGGCCAGAGGCCGCGACAGCCTTCGGCGCGGTCGCTATCCGGCCCGCGCGAGGCGGCCCGCGGCGCGCGTGATGGCCTGCCGGGTGCCGGCGTAGTCGGCCCACGGGTCGGCCGCTTCCAGCGCGTCCAGCCGCGCCTCGACGTCCTCGACGTTGGCGACGGTCCATTGCGCGGCGCTGGTCAGCGTGTCCAGTTCTTCCCATGCCACCGGCATCGACACCCCCAGGCCCGGCCGCGCGCGCGCCGAGAACGCCGCCACGGTGGTGGCGCCCATGCCGTTGCGCAGGTAATCGATGAAAATCTTGCCGACCCGGTTGCGCGCGCCGCTCTTGGCGACGAAGCGCTGCGGCAGCGTCGCGGCCACATGCAGCACCACGTCGCGGGCGAAATCCTTCAGCTCGTCCCAGCCGGCGCGCGGCGTCACCGGCACCACCACGTGCAGGCCCTTGCCGCCGCTGGTCTTGAGGAAGCTGGCCAGCCCCAGCTCGTCCAGCAGCGCCTTCATCAGCGCGGCCGCTTCCTGCACCTGTGTCCACGGCACGCCCTCGCCGGGGTCGAGGTCGAAGATGATGCGGTTGGGCCGGTCGATGCTGCGCTTGCTCGCGTTCCAGGTATGGAACTCGACCACGTTGAGCTGCGCGGCCGCGACCAGTGCCTCGGCCGAGGCGATCTCCAGCAGCGCGGGATGTCCCGGCCATAGGCCGGGGTCCAGCACGTTGAGGCCGTCCACGCGCAGCGTGTCGCTGTGGCGCTGGAAGAACTGCTCTCCGCCCACGCCCGATGGCGCCCGCACCATCGCGATCGGGCGCCCGCGCAGGTGCGGCAGCATCAGCGGCGCGGCGCGTTCGTAGTAGCGCACCAGCTCGCCCTTGGTCAGGCCCGATTCGGCATCGATCACGCGCTCGGCGTTGCTGATCGAGACCTTGCCGCCCACCGCGGTCTGGCGCTTTGCCGCGCCCGCCTTTGAGCCAGGCGCAGGCCTGCTGGCTGGCTTGTCGCGCGTCGTGGCCGCCGCCTTGCCTTTGCCGGCGGGCGCCGCCGGCTGCTCCACCGAGACCGCGCCGGCGGGCTTGTCGGTGCGCAGGCCATGGAACACCGCATGGCGCACCCGGCCTTCGCGAGTCCAGCTGCCGAACGAAACTTCGGCCACCAGCCTGGGCTTGACCCAATGACCGCGCACGCCGGCCGGCACCGCGTGGAAGGGCGACGCATCGGCACGCAGCGCATCGAGTTGCGCGCGCAGCTCGTCCAGCGTGCGGGTGTCGAAGCCGGTGCCGACATTGCCGGCGTAGCGCAGCCGTCCGCCGCTGTCGTGCACGCCGAGCAGCAGCGAGCCGATGCCATTGCGGCTGCCCTTGGGATCGGTAAAGCCCGCCACCACGAACTCCTGGCGCAAGGTGCATTTGAGCTTGATCCACGTATTGCTGCGCGCGCTGACGTAGCCCGAGTCCACGCGCTTGCCGATCACGCCTTCCAGCTTCATGCGGCACGCCGCATCCAGCATGTCGCCCGCGCTGGCTTCGAAGTCTTCGCTGAACTGGAGGCGAGCCGAGGTGTTGTGCTCGAAGATGCGGCGCAGCAGCGCGCGGCGCTCCACCAGCGGCACCTTGCGCAGGTCATGGCCGGCGAAGTAGGGCAGGTCGAAGGCAAAGTACTGGATGGCTTCGACCCGGGCGGTATCGAACGCATTCTGCAAGGCCTGGAAGTCAGTCTCTCCGTGCTTGCCGAGCACCACGATCTCGCCGTCGAGCCAGCCGTCGGGCAGGCCCAGCGCGCCGACATCGCGGGCCAGCGCGCGCAGCTTGCTGGTCCAGTCGTGGCCCTGGCGGGTGAACAGCCGCACATCCTTGCCGTCGATGCGGGCGAGCAGCCGGTAGCCGTCGAACTTGATCTCGTAGCGCCAGGCTTCGGCGTCGGGTGGGGGCTTTTCGACCAGCGTCGCCAGTTGCGGCGCCAGCGCCAGCGGCAGCGCCGCGCGCGTGGCGCCGGGCGGCGGCTTCAGCGCGCGCATGGAAGCTTGCGCTGCCGATGTACCTGTCTCGGCCGCCTCAGCCGCCTTCCCGGCGCTGGCGCGCCTGGCCGCGGGCTTGCGCTGCGTGCCGCCCAGCACGCTGTCGGGCATGGCCTCGACCACGTCGAACTCCGACGCCGGCACCGCGGCATCGTCGCGTTCCTTGATCAGCAGCCAGGCGTCCTGCTCCTTCTGCCGGCTGCCATGCATGCGCACCAGGGTCCAGTGGCCGTGCAGCTTTTCGCCGCGCAGTTCGAACTTGAGCTTGCCGCTGCGATAGCCAGCCTCGGGGTCGCCCACCGGCACCCAGGTGCCGCGGTCCCACACGATCACGGTACCGGCGCCATAGTGCCCGGCTGGAATCACACCCTCGAAGCCGGCGTAGTCCATCGGATGGTCTTCCACATGCACCGCCATGCGCTTGTCGTTGGGATCCAGGCTGGGTCCCTTGGGCACCGCCCAGCTCTTCAGCGTGCCGCCGAGTTCCAGCCGGAAATCGTAGTGCAGCCGCCGCGCCGCATGCTTCTGGATCACGAACGACAGCGCCGCGGCCCGCTTGCGCGGCGTGGCGCGGGCTGCGCCGCCACTGGGCTCCGGTGTGGCGCCGAAATCGCGCATGCGGCGGTACTTGTCGAGCGCCGCCGGCGTCCCGGCGGCCGCTGCCGCGCCGCGTGCTGCCGGGCGTGCGCCGGTCGACCGGCTGGTTGCCGGCTTTGCCGCTGTGGTCTTGCCGGCCCCGGTGCCGGGCTTGCGCGCCTTGCCGGCGGCAGGCTTGGCCGCGCCCTTGCCAGCGGCGCGCCGTGCGCGCGAGTCCTGCGGAGTGGTCTTGGCCATGGCGGTCGCCGGTTGCGTGGATGCATCCAGCTTAGGCAGCACATGCCCGCGCTGAAATCGGCGCTCGTCCTACATGCGGCACCCGCAGGCGGGCCCCCCCGAACGAACAGCGCGGCGACCATGACCGGTGCGCCCCCGAAGCCATGTGGTTCTTACCGGGCGTTGTAAATCTGCCGTGCGCGTCATGCCTGGGTGCCGCGGTCGCGGCTGCTCCGCGACGGGAACGCTCCTTGCGACTTCCCACCGGCACGCCCGGCGCCGTGCCGGGTCTCCCACTGGAGGAAGCGGCAGATGAAACCCACCTTGAAGAAAATCAGCTCGCAGGTCATTGTGCTGACCGGCGCCAGCAGCGGCGTGGGGCTGGTCACTGCGCGCAAGGCGGCGCAGCAGGGCGCACGCCTGGTGCTGGTGGCGCGCAGCGAGGGGTCGCTGCACCAGTTGGCGGAAGAGCTGCGCGAGCAGGGTACGGAAGTGATCACCGTGGTCGCGGACGTCGGCCGGCACGACGAGGTCGGCAAGGTGGCACACGCCGCGATCGAGCGCTTCGGCGGCTTCGACACCTGGATCAACAACGCCGGCGTGACGATCTTCGGGCGCCATTGCGACGTGCCGCTGGAAGACCAGCGACGGCTGTTCGACACCAACTACTGGGGCACCGTGCATGGCTCGCTGGCGGCCGCGGCGCATTTGCGCGATCGCGGCGGCGCCATCATCAACATGGGCAGCGAGGCCGCCGACGGGCCGATGCCGCTGCAGAGCGCCTACTCGGCATCGCAGCATGCGATCAAGGGCTTTACCGATTCGCTGCGGCTGGAGCTGGAGCAGGAGCAGGCGCCGGTCAGCGTGACGCTGATCAAGCCCGCCGGCCTGGAAACCCCGCTGGCGATGCACGCCAAGAATTTCCTCGACGTCGAGCCGCGCCTGCCGCCGCCGCTGTATGACCCGGCCCTGGCCGCCGACGCGATCCTGTTCGCCGCGGAGAACCCGCGCCGCGAGCTGTTCGTCGGCGCCGCGGCCAAGGCCTTCTCGGCGGCCGCGTACCATGCGCCGCATACCTTCGACCGCTTCATGCGCCGCTTCATGGGCCGCGCGCAGCAGACCCGCCATCCGGCCGGCCCGCTCGAAGACAACGCGCTCTACGGCAGCGGCAGCGGCCTGCAGGAACGCACCGGCACGCACGCCGCGCTGCATTCGTGCCCGTACACCACCACCGCGCGCTACCCCATGCTGACCACGGCGCTGGTGGTCGGAGCCTCGGCCGCGGTCGCGGCGATGGTCCAGCGGCGTCGCCGCTAGCGCGCGCCTGCGCCCCGCCTGCGCGCTGCCGCAGACGGCATGCGTGCGGCGGGCCACCATTTTCCTTCTCTCCCGAACGGGTTTGCTCCCGTGCGCCGACATATTGGGTGGCGCATGGGCCGCGAGCGCCTATCATTGACTGGACTGCCCGCCTCCGCGGGCATTTGGCGCTGTGGGCAGCACGGGCCCATGGCTGCATAAGGTGCACCACAACGGCGAGGCCGACTGCCGTCAACCCCATCTACCGAAGGGAATCATGCCAGGGCTGCAAGCGGCAAACGAAGTTCGCTCGACCCCCGTGGAGCCATCCGGCGAGGGTGATGTCCTGCAATTGGCGCAACGATATCGCCGCCTGCTCGACGCGGTGCAGGATTGCGCAGTGTTCGAACTCGACGCGCACGGCGTGATCGTGGCGTGGCCGGAACCGGCGCGCCGGCTGTTCGGCTACAGCGCCGCGGAGATCGCCGGCAGCCATGTGTCGCGGCTGCACCGTGACGAGGACGTGGCCGCGGGGCTGCCGCAGCAATGGCTGGGTGCGGCCGCGCGCAGCGGCCATGCGCGCGACCAGGGCTGGCGCGTGCGCCGCGACGGCAGCCTGCTGCAGGCCAGCTGCGAGATGCGCCGCATCGATGTGGCCGGCCTGCCCGATGGCGCCTCGGACGCCGGCTTTATCGTGTCGTGCCGCGACACCACCGTGCAGCAGGCGGCGGCCGACCATGCCCGCCTGGCCGAGGACAAACTGCGGCTGCTGGCCGAGAACCTGCCCTGCACCGCGGTGTGCGAACTCGGCCTGGACGGCACCATCCGCAGCTGGAACGCGGGCGCGCGCGCGCTCGCCGGCCACACCGCGGAGGAGGCGGCGGGGCAGCCGCTGGCCTGGCTCTATACCCGCCAGGATGCCGCCGCCGGGCGCCCGCAGGCCGCGCTGGAGGCGGCGCGGGCTTGCGGCCAGTGGGCCGGCGAAGAACGCCTGGCACGCAAGGACGGCTCGGTGGTGCGGTGCGCCACCCGCATGGTGCTGGTGCGCGATGCGGCGGGGTGCCCCGAGAGCCTGCTGTGGACCGCGCGTGACCTCAGCGATACGCTGCGGCTGGAAATGCTCGATGCCGGCAGCCGCCGGCTGCAGTCCTTCCTGGCTATCCTCGCCCACGAGCTGCGCAACCCGCTGGCGCCGGTGCGCAATGCCGTGGAAGTCATCGTGCTGACCCCCGACACCGGGCCGCGCGTGCGCCGCTGCGCCGAGATCATCGATCGCCAGCTGCGCCAGCTGGAGCGGCTGGTCAACGACCTGCTCGACGTGGGCCGCGTGACCGCCGGCAAGATGAAGATGGAACTGACGCCGACGTCCTACAACGACGTCGTCAGCACCAGCCTGGAAGCGATCCGTCCCACGCTGGAGGCCTCGGGGCAGCAGCTGGTGGTGGCGCTGCCGGAGGCTTCGCCCTATGTGCGCGCCGATGCCGCGCGGCTCGGGCAGGTGCTGCTGAACCTGCTCAGCAACGCGGCCAAGTACACGCCGCGCGGCGGTACCATCAGCGTGCATGTCAGCGTCGAGCCGGCGCGCGTGATCACCGCGGTGTCGGATACCGGCCGGGGTCTGGAGCCGGCGGCGCTGGACCGGATCTTCAACCTGTTCGCGCAGGAGGGCGACGCCGGCGGCCGCAGCGGGCTGGGCATCGGCCTGGCGCTGGCCAAGGCCATCCTCGAAGCGCACGGCGGCGCGATCCAGGCCGACAGCGCGGGCGCGGGCCAGGGCAGCACCTTCACCGTAATCCTGCCGCGCGCCACCGCGCGTCCTTCCGAGCCCGCCACGCTGCCGCCGGGCAAGGCGCCGCGCCGGCGCGTGCTGGTGGTGGATGACAATGCCGACTCGGCCGACAGCATGGCCGAACTGCTGACCCTGCTCGGCCACGAGGCCCGGGCTGTGCACAGCGGCCAACAGGCAGTCGAGGTGGCCGTGCCGTTCCGGCCCGACTGCGTGCTGCTGGACCTGCAGATGCCTGACATGTCCGGCTATGAAGTCCTGGCGGCGCTGCGCCAGAACCTAGGCGGGCGCGCGGTGCAGTTCCTGGCGCTGTCGGGACGCGGCACCGCCGAAGACCAGCGCCACAGCAGGCAGGCCGGCTTCGATGCGCACCTGACCAAGCCGCTGTCGGTCGAGACCTTGTCGCGCGCGCTGGCCGAACCGGCGCCTCACAAGGAGCGGTAGGCGTCGAGGCGGTTGTAGAGCGTCTTCAGGCTGATGCCGAGGGCGCGCGCGGCCTGGCGCTTGTCGCCGTCGAAGCGCGCCAGCGTGGCCATGATGATCTCGCGCTGGGTATCGGCCAGCGTGGTGCCGACGCGCACGTTGACCACGCCGTCGACGGTGGTGGGACGCGGCGCCTGCGTGGCCAGGTTGGGATTGCCGATCTCCACGACCTTGTCGGCGAGGATAAAGGCGCGGTAGACCGCGTTCTTCAGCTCGCGCACATTGCCGGGCCAGTCGTAGCGCACCAGGCGGTCGAGCGAGCCGGCCGAAAAGGTCTTGTCGGTCCGTTCCATGGCGTTGTATTCGGCCAGGAAGTGGCGTGCCAGCGGCACGATGTCGTCGGGCCGCTCGCGCAGCGGCGGGATATGCAAGGGGAACACCGCCAGCCGGTACAGCAGGTCCTCACGCAGCTGGCCGCCGCGCACGGCCTCGACCGGGTCGCGGTTGGTGGCGGCCAGGATGCGCACATCGGTGGCGATCAGCGTATCGCCGCCGACGCGGTGGAAGGTGCGGCCTTCCAGCACCCGCAGCAGCTTGATCTGCATCTCCAGCGGCATCTCGGTGACTTCGTCCAGAAACAGCGTGCCGCCCTGGGCCTGCTCGAAGTAGCCCGCCTTCTGCTCGATCGCGCCGGTAAAGCCGCCTTTTTCATGGCCGAACAGCTCGGATTCGATCAGCGTGGGCTGGATCGCGCCGCAGTTGACGGCAATGAAGGGGCCGTTGCGGCGGGCGCTGCGTTCATGCACAGCGCGCGCCACCACTTCCTTGCCCGAGCCGCTTTCCCCTACGGCCAGCATGGTGACATCGGTGGGCGCGACGCGTGCGATCTGCGCCAGCAGGCGCTGCATCGCGGGCGAGGTGCTTTCCCACAGCAGCGACACCTGCGACGGCACGGCGCGGCGCGGCGCGGCTTCGCTGGCCGGCGTGGTGCCGGCGGCGTGGCTCGAGGCGGAGGCGGCGTTGCTGCGCCGCGAAGTGCTGGCGGAGACTGGCACGGTTACTGGCACGATATCGGCCGATCGAGGGTGGTGGGCAGCGGGTTGCCCCGAGAAGTTCCTATGCTAGCCTTTGGCGTGGGGGCTTGCCATAGCGGTGGGCGCCTGCGCGGAAACTTCCGACAGCTGTGTCAGACGGACACCGGCAACGACCATGCCGGCCCAGGCTTAGACTGGCATTACGCAGTGTGGACCCGCCCCCGCGGACCCGATTCCGCAGTCAAAGCCGTGCCCTCCTGTGCCTGTCATCACCGTCGTGCCCGCCGCGCATGGAGCGGGCCGACGGATCTCCGGAACTCAGCCGCCGGCAGCGGTGCGGTGCCGGAAGCAGGCCCTCGAGCGGTTGTTGCCTTGAGTTCCCATTAGGTCTCACTGACGGATCGTATGCCCCACATCCTGATTGTCGATGACGACGAAAACGCATGCGCCGCCCTGGCCGAGATCGTAGCCATGGAAGGCTTCACCTCCGCCACCGCCGGCACCTTGCGTGAAGCCCGGCTGCAGATCGGCTGGCGCATGCCGGACGCCATCGTGGCCGACCTGCGCCTGCCCGACGGCAACGGCATGGAGCTGTTCGAGGAAGTCGGCGCATCCGGCGTCGAGGTGATCCTGACCACCGGCTACGCCAGCGTCGAAAGCGCGGTGGAAGCGCTGCGCGCGGGCGCGACCGATTACCTGGTCAAGCCGATCAACGTCGCGCGCCTGCAGACCGTGCTCAAGCGCCTGGCCACCACCGGCGAGCTGCGCGCCGAAATCCATTCCCTGCGCGGCGAATTGCGCCGCTACGGCCGTTTCGGGCGCCTGATGGGCAGTTCCGAGGTGATGCAGACGGTCTACGACCAGCTCGCGCGCGTGGCGCCCACCGAGGCCACCGTGCTGCTGATCGGCGAAAGCGGCACCGGCAAGGAGCTGGCCGCGCAGACCGTGCACGAGCTGTCGGCGCGGCGGCGCCAGCCCTTCCTGGCGGTCAACTGCGGCGCGATCTCGCCGACGCTGATCGAAAGCGAGATGTTCGGCCACGAGCGCGGCAGCTTTACCGGCGCCGACCGCCAGCACAAGGGCTACTTCGAGCGCGCCGACGGCGGCACGCTGTTCCTGGACGAGATCACCGAAATGCCCGCGGAGCTGCAGGTCAAGCTGCTGCGGGTGCTCGAGACCGGCACCTTCATGCGGGTGGGCACCAACCGCGAATGCCATGCCGACGTGCGCGTGCTGGCGGCCACCAACCGCAACCCGGAAGAGGCGGTGGCCGACGGCAAGCTGCGCGCCGACCTGTTCCACCGCCTCAACGTATTTCCGGTGGAGCTGCCGCCGCTGCGCGCGCGCGGCGACGACGTGATCCAGATCGCCAACATGATGCTGGACCAGCTCAATGCCGAGCAGGGCGTGCAGCGCCGCTTCGCGCCCAATGTGCTCGACAGCCTGCGCCTGCACGCGTGGCCCGGCAACGTGCGCGAGCTGCGCAACTTCGTGCAGCGCGCCTTCATCATGGCCGACGACGACCTCATCACCGAAGCGCAGGTGCCGCTGCAGGTCGCCGCCACGCAGGCGCCGGGGGCGGCGGTGGTGTCGGTGCCGGTGGGCATGTCGCTGGCCGACGCCGACCGGCAACTGATCTTTGCCACGCTCGAGCAGTGCGCGGGGGTCAAGAAGCACGCGGCAGAAATCCTCGGCATCAGCCTGAAGACTTTGTACAACCGGCTGGAAGATTATGCTGCCCGTGGTGAATTGCCCGAGTGGCTGCGCGCCTCGCGCAATGACTCAGGGCCGTCGGCAACCGGGTGACAGCGTGCGCCAGCGCTTGGGCCAACGGGGATGGCAGGCCGGCGCGGCCTTGCCGGGGCACGTTGCGCCCCGCGCAGCACGTTTCTTGCTTTTCAGCAGGGCGATGTCCCCGGCCGATCCGGCCTGCCATGTCCACTGGCCATTGCGGCCGCTCCGCACATGACGCAGCAAATCCCGCCGTCCGGCATGCCGGACACTCCTGAGCAACGCCCGGCGCCGCCGCTGGACCTCCACGCTCCGCAGGCGCAGGCGGCCGCCGGCAACGGCAGTGCGCAGCCGGTGCATAGCGTGAACGAGGTCAGCACGCTGATCGAGCAGTCCGCGCATGACCTGCGCTCGTCGCTGAACGCCATCCAGAGCTGGGCCTACGTGCTGGACCGCGCCTTCGATACCACCCCGGCGCCGGCGCAGCGCGCGCTCGACGGCATCCGCTCCGGCATGCAGCAGCAACTGGCGCTGATCGAGGAAATGGAAGAAGCGGTGCGGCTGCTCGCCGACGAGAGCCCGCCGCGCTGGCAGCAACTGGACCTGCGCGCGCTGGCGATCCAGGCCATTGCGGACCGGCGCCCCGCCGCCGAGGCGCGCGGCGTGCTGCTGTCGCCGCTGAGCGCGGACGGCTCGGTCTGGCCGGCCACCCCGACCGCCACCGCGAGCGCCACCGCGCCGGACCCGGCCGACTCCGCGGCGGTCTACTACGTCGACGGCGATGCCATGCGGCTGGCGCCGTTGCTGCGGCACCTGCTGGTGCACTGCATCTGGCGCGCGCCGACGGGCGGCGCGGTGAGCGTGCACCTGTTCAGCGAGCCGGACTACGTCAAGCTGCGCATCACCGAAAGCCCGCCGCTGGATTCGCAGCGCAGTGCCAGCCGGCTGGCGGCGCTGACCGATTTCTTCGGCCGCCGCGCGCCGCAGGCCGGCGAGCCCCCCTCCCGGCAAAGCAGCGCGCTGCTGCTGACGCGGCGCATGGTGGAGATGCACGGCGCCGTGCTGAGCGCGGAGAGCGATGGCTGCGACAGCGACAAGGTCAGCGTCTGCATCGCGGTCCGGTTCCCGCGCCATATGCATCGCGCCTGAGGGCGCCGCGGCGGAAGCTGAGGCCGCCGCAGATGTAGTTTTTACCAGACTGCCGCCAACGCTACGCGTACCACTTGCCCGCGACGCCAGCACCAGGCCGCTGCGCGCTGCGGTATGGCAGCGTTCACACCGGTGGTGGCGTGCCGGTCTGGCCGGCCGCTTTGCCGGCAAGGTTCTGGCCCGCCCCTTGCATGGATGAAACACCCTAACCAAGGAGGGAACAACCATGCCCAACGCCAGCCGCAAGTCCGCCCAGGCCGAGCAGGTTGCTCAGAAGCCGTCCCGGGCGAAGTCCGCGACCGCTACGCGGTCCGCGCCGTCCACCAGGGCCACGGCATCCGCGCGTGCCGGCACCTCGCCGGCAGCCCGCAGCAGCGGCCCGTCCGCGGGCAAGAGCGCAGCCGGCAAGCCGGCCGTAGGCGCCAAGTCGCGCGGCAAGGAAGCCAAGACCTACCAGGCTGCTGTCGATGATTCGCTCGAGATGACCTTCCCCGCGAGCGATCCGATCTCGCCCAGCGCTGCCATGCACGCCGAGAAGAAGACGCACACCGCGCGCGACGACGTCGACTGGAAGCTCAAGGAGGGAAGCCAGGAACAGCCGGTAGGCGCGAAACCCGCCGGCCAGCGCAAGGGCGCCGCCGCGGAGTCGGGCCGGTCGGCCAAGCCTGCGGCAAAGACTGGCGCAAAGCCGGCCGCAAAGTCCGCAGCAAAGCCGGCTGCGAAGACCGCGACCAGGACCGCCGCGAAATCGACGGCCAGTTCCGGTACGGCCAGGCCCGCCGCCAAGCCCGCCGCCAAGCGCATAGCCAAGCCTGCCGCAAAGACCGGGGCAGCGGCCGGGGGCAAGAGCGCAACCCGGACCGCGGCCAGGCCCGCCAAGCCGGGCAAGTCGGCCAAGCGCTGAGGTGGGTGCCTGCCCCCTTTAGTCCACCCTGAGTCCAAGCGCCGCGGCGCGGCTGCCACAACGCCCCGCCGCGGTTCCGAACACACGATGAACGAAAAGGAGCCACCATGTCCGCCATCATCGCTGGGCGCTTCGACAGCTTTTCCACCGCCGAAACCGCGGCGAGCCGATTGCGTGCGCAAGGGTTTGCCGACCAGGACCTGAACCTGTTCTACGTGAACCCGCCCGGGCAGCACGCCGCCTATGCCATCGGCGGCGACCACGCCGCCGACGCCGGTGCGCGCAAGTCTGGCGTGGGTGCCATCAGCGGCGTGCTGATCGGCGCTGCCGTCGGCGCCGCGGTGGGCGCGGCGCTGGTGGCCGCGCTGGGCGCAACGCCACCGCTGTCGATCCTGGTGCTGGTGTTCGCGGTCGGGCTTGGTGCCTACCTGGGCTCGCTTGCGGGCGCGCTGGCGCTGGCGCGCCATGCCGGACGCAATCCGCGCACCGGCCAGCCCGCGGTGCGCAATGCCGGGGTCGTGCTGGCGGCGCACCTGACCAGCACCGACACCGCCACGGTGGACACGGTCGCCACCGTGTTGCGCCAGGGCGGCGCCAAGGATGTCGAGCGCGCCGACGGCCAGTGGGTCGACGGCCGCTGGGCCGACTTCGACCCGCTGGTGCCGCCGGTGCCGGCGGACACGCGCGAGCGCCGCTAGCGCCCCCCACCCCGCACCCCGAGTTCCGCATTCCGCTCCAACCCGCCACCCGAGCAGCCAAACGGAGGTATCCATGAATCCAGTCCAACCTGAAACGCCCGGCGCCGAGCATCCGCACGGCGCATCGATCGTCGGCGGCATCGACCGCAATTCCCCCGGACCCGGGCCGTTCGTGATGGCGGCCGACACGCTCGAGGGCAACAAGGTGGTTGACCCGGCCGGCGACGACATCGGCACCATCGACCACATCATGATCGACGTGCTCGGCGGCCGCGTGGCCTATGCCGTGCTGGCCATGGGCGGTTTCCTCGGCATCGGCGAAAAGCTGTTCGCGCTGCCGTGGTCCGCGCTGACGCTGGACACGCGGCGCAAGTGTTTCGTGCTCGGCGTCGAGAAAGACCGGCTCAAGGCCGCGCCCGGCTTCGACAAGGACCACTGGCCGACCATGGCCGACTCGCAATGGGCCACCAGCATCCACCAGTACTACGGCATCTCCCCGTACTGGGAAGCCGACCGCTATGACCCATGGGGCTGAGCGCGGCACGGCAGGCCTGATGCGTCGATAACAGGCGCCGGAGGGTTTCTCCGGCGCCTTTGCGTTTCCAGATTACTGAAAAATGTGGAAATTCCAGGCTGTTTGCTCCCCTCTCCCGCGTGCGGGAGAGGGGCCGGGGGAGAGGGCAGGCGCATGGCAAGCACGGTGGCGCCTCACTGCGTGGCAACGCCGGCCCTCTCCCCGCTCCTCTCCCACAGAAGGGAGAGGGGAGACCACATTCGCAGCGTTGATGCTCAGACCTTGTGGTTCACCTGTCCGGCCGGCTTGTCGGCCGGATCGGCATGCCTGCCGCTGCCGGCGGGCTGGCCCTGCGGTGCGGGCGCAGGCGGCTGCCGCGTCGACAGCGCGTTATGCACGCCCAGCACACCGGGGCTGACCGCCGCGGCCTTTTCCACGCGCTGCGCGGTGTCGACGTCTTCCACGCAGCCGCGCACGGTCACGCGCCGGTCGGCCACCTCCACCGTCACGCCGTCGGGAAAGCGGCCGTCGAAGGCCGCGGCAATCTCAGCGCGCACGGCCACGCGCAGGGCTTCGTCATCCGCAGCAGGGGTTGCGCTCATCGCGGCTCCTTGTCGTGAATGCAGCGGTTCAGCGCGCGGGCGCCGACGGCGTGGAGATCGACGCCAGCGCCTCGCCGGAATCGCGCGTATCGACGCCCTTGCTGGCGAGGTCGCCCAGCGACACGATGCCCACCAGGGCGTGGTCGTGGTCAAGCACCGGCAGGCGCCGCACCTGCGCGGCCGCCATCTTGTGCTGCGCGTCTTCGAGCGATTCGTCTTCGAGGCACCATTCCACCTGCGGCGACATCGCATCGGCGACGCGCGTGGCCTGCGGCGGCTGGCCGCTCGCGGTGGCGCGCACGGTGATGTCGCGGTCGGTCAGCATGCCGACCAGGCGCCGGCCGTCGCATACCGGCAGCGAGCCGACATGCAGGTCCGCCATCAGCTGCGCGGCATGCTGGATGGTTTCGTCGGGGGAGATGTAGGCCGGCTGGCGCGTCATGATGTCGACGACGCGCTGCGGCGCATGGGGTTGCGTGGCAGGGGATTGGTACATGGCTGACTCCGGTTCGCTGATGGGTCCGGTCCCGTGTGCGGACCGGCCCTGGTCAACAGGGCGGCGACAGGCCACCGGCGCACCGGGAGTCGCCGCTTCGTCACGGAATCCGGCGCAAGAAGCGTTCCCTCCCCGCGTCCGCCGGCTCTGGCACGGGAGGCGGTCATGCCGCCGGCAAGATTTATCACCGGATGTAGAAACGAAAGCTGCAGGACACGGCCATCGCGGCAAAACAGGTGGCAAGTGCTGCGCCCGTTGTAGGACTGCGCCCGCTGCACATTGGCCATGCGCTCCATACAATGAAATCAGCATGCCGCCGAGCCCAGCGGCTCACTCCTGGCGGCCAACCCGGCGAGCTATTCAGCGCCCTATCCATGGGAGTGCAACGATGCGCAAATCCAGCCCAAACCTGCCCGGCGTTGGCCATCTGCCCGGCGCCGGCAAACGTGCCACCGTGCTGCACCTGTTCGACCGCTTTGCCGGCGGCGCCACGCGCCATGCCGGCTCGCCGACCGCCTTTGTGCTGGCGGTCGGCGTGGTGGTGGCGTGGGGCCTGACCGGCCCGATGTTCGGGTACTCCGAAACCTGGCAACTGGTCATCAATACCGGCACCACCATCGTCACCTTCCTGATGGTGTTCCTGATCCAGCAGAGCCAGAACAAGGATGCGGTAGCGGTCCACCTGAAGCTCAACGAGCTGCTCGCCTCGCACCGCGAAGCCAGCAACATGCTGGTGTCGATCGAAGACCTCGACGAAGAGGAACTGCGCCAGCTGGTGAGCTTCTACCGCCATCTGGCCGAATTGGCCGACAAGGAAGACGGCATCAAGACCAGCCATTCGCTCGACGAGGCGCGTGAAAACCATGCCGCCAAGCGCCACGCGCGCGCTGCGCGCGGGCGCCCGCCCGAAGCGCGCGCCGGCGATGCCGGCAGCCCGCCCGCCACCCCCGCCTCGGCAGCCTCGTAGCGTGCCGGCCCGCGGCCCCCTTGCGCAGCACCCATGCGACAAACCGAGACAGGAGCCGCCCATGACCGCATCCAGCCAGGCAAGCAAGCGAAAACCGGCGCCGGCGGGCGCAGCCCCGGCAGCCGGCCAGCAGGGCAGCCGGACGGTGATGGCCTACGGCTGCGAGACCCTGGGCCAGGCCGACAGCCACCATGGCATGACCCTTGCCAATATCGCCCGCAAGGTGGCCGAGATTGCCGGCCTGTCGTACGCCGGCGGCTACGCCGCGCCGCCGGCGCAACGACCCGCGCCCTACCTGGTGCCGGCGCAGACCCTGGTCGGCCGTGAGCTTGCGGCGGAGCTGGGCGTGCACGGCGAAGACGACCTCTTCGGCGGCGTGGTGCCCTATGCATTCGTCGCCACCAAGGCGATCACGCACGGCCTGGTGGAGCCCGGTGCCGCGGCGCCGCGGGGCTGGTCCGAGGCCTTCGTGCGCCGCGTGGTGGGGGCCACGCTGCCCGGCTTCACCGCGTTCAGCGTCGGCGATGCGCGCATCGCGGCGCTGCGGCTGCTGACGCTGGGGCCGGTGCGGCTCAAGGATACCGGCGGCGTCGGCGGCCTGGGCCAGCGCGTGGTCGACGGCGAACCGGCGCTGGAAGCAGCGCTGGCCGCGCTCGCCCCCGAGGCGGTGGAGCGCGACGGCGTGGTGGTGGAGCGCGATCTGCGCGCGCCGCAGACCTACAGCGTCGGCAAGGTGGTGCTGGCGGGGCTGGAGGCCAGCTATTGCGGCACGCAGGGGCTGACCGAGAACAACCGGGGGCAGAAGGTCTACGGCGGCTCCACGCTGACGGTGGTGCGCGGCGGCTTCGACGCGCTGCTGCAGCACCCGTTCGACGCCCGCATCGTCGCCGCGGTGCGCGCGGCGATGGTGTACCACGAGGCCGCGCTGGCGTGCTATGGCGAGGCCGGCGGCATGGTGCTGTCGCGCTGCAATTACGACGTCGCCTTCGGCGCGCCGGCCGGCAATGCCGATTGCGGGCAGATGCTCGGCGGGGTGCTGGAACAGTCCTGGCGCGTGGGCGGCGCGACCGGCGCCGAACTGGTGGCGCTGGCCGCGCTGCGCGACGATCCGCGCCGCACGCGCGTGGTCGCGTCCACGCGCGAAGTCTACGGCAACGATGTGCGCGTGCCGGATGACGCTGAGATCTACTACCAGGGCGAAGACCGCCATGTCGGCCCGCTGACCAAGTACGCACGACTGGAGCCTGAATCCGATGGCAACGCATGAAGAACTGCTGCAAATCGAAAGCGAGGGCGGCACCATTGCCGGTACCCTGATCAGCCCCGAAACCAAGCTGCCCGGCGTGCTGTTCGTGCATGGCTGGGGCGGCAGCCAGCAGCAATACCTGGTGCGGGCGCGCAAGGTAACGGGGCTGGGCTGCGTCTGCCTGACCTTCGACCTGACCGGCCATGCCGGCACGCGCTCGCAGTACGAGACCGTCAGCCGCATGCGCAACCTCGCCGACGTGGTGGCGGCCTACGATGTGCTGGTGCGCCAGCCCGAGGTCGACCGCAACGCGATCGCGGTGGTGGGCAGCAGCTATGGCGGCTACCTGGCCGCGCTGCTCAGCGGCCTGCGCCAGGTGCGCTGGCTCGCGTTCCGGGCCCCGGCGCTGTACATGGACTCGGGCTGGGACCTGCCCAAGCGCCAGCTGCACCGCGAGCAGGACCTGGTGACCTACCGGCGCAGCATGGTGCCGCCCGCGAGCAACCGCGCGCTGCGCGCGTGCACGGCGTTTACCGGCGACGTGCTGGTGATCGAATCCGAGCACGACCAGATCGTGCCCCATGCCGTCGTGATGAGCTACGTCGACGCCTGCATCCATGCCAACTCGCTGACCTACCGCGTCATCAAGGGCGCCGACCATGGCCTGAGCGACGAGGAATTCCAGCGCACCTACAGCAGCATGCTGGTCAACTGGCTGCGTGAAATGGTCACCGTGGCCCGCGCCGGTCCGGTCACCGCCGAGCGCGCGGTGCCGCCGGCGCCGCCGAAGCCTGCGCCGCCCGCGCCCGACGCCGGCCTCGAGACGCCGCAGCCCGAAGCGGCGGGCGCGGCGGGCGGCGCCTAGCCCGCGCGCCCATGGACAGCACGCTGCCCGGCGCCGACGCCCCCGCCGCGCTCGACACGGTGCTGCGCGACGCGGGGCTGCGCTATGTCGACGACAGCAGCCCCGGCATCACGCGCCAGCGGCATGGCAGCGGCTTCAGCTATACCGGCCCGGACGGCGAACGCGTCGCCGATGCCGCCACGCTGGCGCGCATTGCGGCGCTGGCGATTCCGCCGGCCTACGAATCGGTGTGGATCTGCCCCGATCCGCGCGGCCACCTGCAGGCCACCGGGCGCGATGCGCGCGGGCGCAAGCAGTACGTCTACCACCCGCAATGGGCCACGCTGCGCGATTCCGACAAGTACGCGCGGCTGGCGGCATTCGGCGCCGCGCTGCCGCGCCTGCGCGCGCGCGTGGCGCGCGACCTGCGCCGCAACGGCATGCCGCGCGAGAAGGTGGTGGGCGCGGTGGTGCTGCTGCTCGACGCCACGCTGGTGCGCGTCGGCTCGCCACGCTACGCGCGCCAGAACCGCACCTACGGGCTGACCACGCTGCGGCGGCGCCACGTCACCGTGCGCGGCAGCCGGCTGCGCTTCCAGTTCACCGGCAAGAGCGGCATCACGCACGATGTCTCGGTCAACGACCCGCGCCTCGCGCGCATCGTGCGCAACTGCGCCGACCTGCCCGGCCAGTGCCTGTTCAAGTACCGCGACGGCGACGGCGAAATCCGCGAAATCGGTTCGGCCGACGTCAACGCCTACCTGCAGGAAGTGATCGGCGGGGACTTTACCGCCAAGGATTTCCGCACCTGGGCCGGCAGCGTGCATGCGCTGGCGATCCTGCGCAAGCTGCCGCAAGCGGCCAGCGAAAGCGCGCGCCGCAAGGCCGTGACCGATGCCATCCGCGAGGTCGCGGGCCAGTTGCGCAACACCGTCGCGGTGTGCCGCAAGTGCTATGTGCATCCCGACGTCATCGATGCATACCTGGCCGGCGTACTGCAGGTGGGCGGCCGCGCCCCCACCATGACCCGGCTGCGCGCGGACGAGGCGCGGCTGCTGCAATTGCTGGCGGCGGGCCAGTCCCGGCCGGCGAACGGCAAGCATGGCAAGAACGGCAATAAGGGCAACAACGGCAACAACGGCAAGAACGCGTAGTGGTCACCGCCCCGGTGCTCAGCAGCCCAGCGCGCCGATATAGCCGGGCAGGTCCCTGGCCTCGCGCGAGTGCGCCAGCCGGAAGGCGCTCGCCACCGCAAAGGCGAAGTGATGCGGCGTGTCGAACGGCCCCGGCACGTGGCGCCGGAAGAAGTCGGCCCAGCGGAAATCGAGGTAGGCGGTCTTGACCTTGCGATAGCCGCCGGCCAGCTGCACGAAGGCCTCCAGGCTGCGGTACGGGTCGTCGCGCATGTCGTGGATGGCGTCGGGAAGTTCGGTCAGCGGCCGCCGGCGGCCGTGCTCGTCGTAGGGATGGACCATGTGGTTGGCGACCATGTAGCGCCAGAACGCGGGTACGTCCATGTCGCTCAGGTCGGCGCGGACGATGCCGGGCACATGCGTGAGTCCCAGGTCATGCCAGGCACGCACCCAGTGGTGGTGGTCGACCACATAGAGCGCCTGCTCCGGTCCGATCACCAGGTGCACGCGATGGCGGTCCAGGAACGCCGCGCGCGCTTCGGGCGCAACGCGCCGCGTGGTGTGTACCTTCTGCGCCACGTGGTAGCCGCCCACCGTGATCTGGGTGGGACGCAGCGCATCCAGCGGCACCATCAGCTTGCTGTCAGGCGCCAGCTTGCGCGGCGCCCGTCGCAGTGCGGGCGCCGTGCGCGCGGGGGCCTGGCCGGAGGTCAAGGCTCAGCTCTTGTTGAGCGTGCGGTCCGGCGAAGTCGCGCCGGACGGCGTCGTGCCGGTACTGCCGCTCGCGGTGTCGCCGCCCACCTCGGAGCCCGCGGCCCACGAACTGCCCGCTTGGCGCTGCACGCGCAGGCGGTTGTCGACCTCGGTGACGCCGAACACGGCGTCGGCGATTTCCTCGACCACGTATTTCTCGCGGCGCTCGCTGACGGTGCCGTCAAGCGTCACGACCCCGTTCGCCACCTCGACGGTGACCTCGCCGACGTCGATATACGGGTTCATCGCCAGTCGTTCGCACACGTCCTCGCGCACGCGCTCGTCAGAGCGGCGGTAACCCTTGGGACCGGTTGCACGGCGGCCGGCATGCTGCCCGCCCTGCGTGCCGGAGGCGCTGGCCTGGCCGGCGTAGGGCGTGCGGCGCCGGTAGCCCGGATCGTCCGGATAGACGCGCTGCCCGCCGCTGAACGACTGGCCGCCGCGGCCCGGATCGCCGAAGTAGCCGCCGCCATAGCTGGGCTGTCCGCCGCGCTGGGCACGGTCGCGCTCGCTGCCTTCTTGCCAGTGCATGGCGCGGCCGCCTTCACTGCGGCCGCGTCCGGAGCCCCAGCCGCCCTGGCCGCGCTGCGTGCGTTGGTCTCGTTCGCTGCGTTCGCTGCGTTCGTCGCGCTCGTAGCGTTCCCCGCCGCCGCCACCGGCTTCGCTGCGGCGCCCGCGCGGGCCGAAGCGGTCTTCGCCGCGATAGCCGTAGCCCGATTCGCGTTCCTCGCTGCGGTAGCCGCTGTCCTGCTGCGATGGCCGGTAGCCGCCATAGGCGCTGCTGTACGGATGGCCGCTGCCGCCGACATCGGCGGCGCCATAGCCGCGCTCGCCCCAGCTGCTGCGCCGCTGGCCCGCGGGCGTGTCCTGCTCATACCAGGGGCCGCCGTGGCGCGAGGATTCGCGCTCGCCGCCCATGCCGCGGCCCTGGCCGCGGCTTTCGTCCCGGCGGCTTTCGTTGCCGCGGCCTTCCTCCCAGCCCTGGTCGCGGCTGGCATAGCCATAGCCACCATACTCGCCGCGCGGCTGGCTGCCTGCCCCGCGCCAGTCCTCGCCCCATTCCTGCCCCCAGTCCTCCGAGCCGCGGCCCTCGCTTTCATCGCGCATCCTCTGCTCGGGGCCGCGGTCGCGGCGTTGCGCTTCGGGCCGGCCGCGGCTGCCGCGGTCATTGCGGAAGTTGAACATATCTGCCTCCTGGCTGTGAGGCCCCGCGCGCTGGCACTGCCCCGGGGGAAGTGCGGCAGGCGCCGGAAGCCGTTGACGTTTCGGACATGGAGAAGGCCGCAAAATCCGTGCCCCGGCGCGTAGACGAAGCGGCGCAGCGTGGCATCCCGGTGCGCTGTAAGGATTGCCGTGCGATGTAAGGGTTACGGGCAGCGCGCCGCGGCGTGCGCGGCGGCGCGCGGCGGCATGCGGGCCCGGGCCTTGCGCTTTGCGGCATGGAACTTGCGCGCCACCCTGGCATCTTGCATGGCCGCGGCGCGCCGTCACGCCGGCGTCGCATGGCGCGGCCACCCCCGACAGGAGACTGCCATGTCCACACCCAAGAGCGTCCCGCCCCAGCACCAGTCCCGCCAGCCCGGCCTGGAAGCCCCGATGCGGCCGCAGCCGGACAGCGGCGCGGACGACTACGTCGGCAGCGGCCGGCTCAACGGACGCGTAGCGCTGGTCACCGGCGGCGACAGCGGCATCGGCCGCGCCATTGCGGTGGCGTTCGCGCGCGAAGGCGCCGATGTCGCCATCGCCTACCTGAACGAACATGCCGACGCGCGCGAGACCGTCGACCTGGTCGAGCAGGCCGGCTGCAAATGCCTGGCCATCGCCGGCGACCTTGCCGACTGCGAACACGCCGAGGCTGTCGCGCGGCAGACGCTGCAGCAGTACGGCAAGCTCGACATCCTGGTCAACAACGCCGCCGAGCAGCACCCCAAGGAATCGCTCGAGGAAGTCGAGGCCAGCCAGGTGGAGGCCACCTTCCGCACCAATGTGTTTGCGATGTTCCACCTGACGCGCGCGGTGCTGCCGCACCTGAAGGCCGGGGCGTCGATCCTGAACACCACCTCGGTCACCGCCTATCGCGGCAGCAAGCACCTGCTGGACTATTCCGCGACCAAGGGGGCGATCGTGTCGTTCACGCGCTCGCTGGCGCTGCAAGTGGTGGAGCGCGGCATCCGCGTCAACGGCGTGGCCCCGGGGCCGATCTGGACGCCGCTGATTCCGTCCACGTTCAGCCCCGAGGAAGTGGCGGAATTCGGCAAGAAGACGCCCATGGGCCGCCCGGGACAACCGTTCGAGGTCGCTGGCGGCTATGTCTTTCTTGCCTCCGACGCGGCCAGCTATATCACCGGGCAGATCCTGCACATCAATGGCGGCGAGGTCGTGAACGGCTGAGCGACCGGCTTTGCGCCATCCGCGCATGTAGTTCCGGGGGCCGCATTTGCAAATATTGCATGCAGCGGTCCCGCCGCCTGCCACGCCGTGCAGATCCTGCGCGGGCGTGGCTCTTGCAATACGGGTGAGATCAGCCGACTGCCATCGCCAATCCCTGGGAGGCATCATGTCATCGATTATCGCGGGACGTTTCGATTCGCTCGCCAGCGCCGAAGATGCCGCGCGCACGCTGTTCGCGCGCGGGTTCTCGGTCTGGGATGTATCCATCGTGTCAGTGCGGGAACCCGCCGCGGACCAGCAAGACAGCGCGCCGCAGCAGCCCGCCGACAACGTCATGCTGGCCGCTTGCGTCAACAACGGGCTGGGTTCGGTGGTGATCGACGTGCTGCGCGAAAGCGGCGCCAGCCAGCTGGAGCGCGCGCAGGGCACCTGGGAATGCGGCCAGTGGACCGATTTCGATCCGGCCCGGCGCGGCGAGCCGGTGCGCGAGGGCGAGGGCGAGTACTGGCCGCGGCCGCTGGCCAGCGACGCCACCGCCGAGGAGAGCACCGGCAACGAAGACCCCGGCAGCGAACTGGAACATTTCGTCAATCAGAAACGTGTCGAACACGACTGAACGCCGCGCCGGGCCGGATGACCTGGCTGCGGACGCTGCACCCGTGACCGCGCCGCGCTGTCCGCGCGGCAAGGCCGTCGCCGAACTAGCCAGGCTGCGCCCGACCCAGCTGACGCTGGGCTACATCCACGTGCACCACAAGATGGAAGTCACGCAGCGCCACGCCGATCCGGAAGACCGCGAGGCGCTGCAGCGCTTCATGCGCCGGCATCGCATCAAGACCGTCGCCGGCCCGGGCGGAGAGCTCTATATCGTGGATCACCACCATTGGGCGCGCGCGTGGCTCGATCTCGGCTACCAGCTCGCCCCGGTGCGGGTGCTGGAAGACTTCAGCCATCTGGACGGCGCCGCGTTCTGGAAGCGCATGCGCCAACTGGGCCATGTCCATCCCTACGATGAGCGCGGCAAGCGGCTCGGGCCCAGGGCCTTGCCTTCGACCGTGCGCAGCATGCGCGACGACCCGTACCGCAGCCTGGCCGCCTTTGCCCGTGAAGCGGGCGCGTACCGCAAGCCGGGCAGCGCCTATGGCGACTTCTGCTGGGCCGGGTTCCTGCGCAAGCGGGTCGAGCAGGATCTCGACAGCGTTGCCGGCTTCGGGCTGGCGCTGGCGGAATCGATCAAGCTCGCCCGCAGCGCCCGGGCCAGGCGCCTGCCCGGCTATTGCGGCGGCCCGCTGGAGGGCAAGACCGGCCAACCTGCGAAGCCATTGAAGACGGGCAAGGGCAAAAACGGCAGGGACGGATAGCAACAGGGCAGGCGCGCGCCTGCCCTGTGTTGGAAATACGCCGCGCTGCCAGCGCGGGTCCGGCCTCCCGCGAGAGGCCGGCGCTTGCCCGTCAACGTTCCGACTTGTGCTTCGGCATGCCCTTGGTCTTGGTCGAAGCCATCTTTTCGAGTTCCTTCTCGCTCATCGACTTGGCCATCGAGCGGGAAGGTCCCTTGAGCGAACCGGCCTTCTTTTCGCCGCGCTTTGCGGAGAGCGCCGCTCCGGCGGCCTGCTGTTGCGCCTTGGATTTTGCTGGCATCTCAGTCTCCTTGCGAAAGGTGAAAAGGTGAAAAGGTGGAAAGGTGGAAAGGTGGAAAGGACCGGGCGCACGCTGACGCGCGTGCCCGCGCTTCGTTATAGGCGCCAGGCGCGGCCGCGACAAGCGCGGCCGGCGCGCAACACCGATTGCGCGCACTGTGCCGCGGCTCGCTGCCGGCCGGACGCTAGATGCGCCCCAGCACCACCAGCAGCACCACGATCAGGACGATCAGCCCGAGGCCGCCGCTCGGCCAGTAGCCCCAGCCGGAACTGTACGGCCAGGCCGGCAGGGCGCCGATCAGCAGCAGGACGAGAATGATCAGAAGGATGGTGCCGATGCCCATGGCGTGCTCCTTGTTCGTGGATCGGGGAAGCCGCGCGGCTTCCGCTCCGAGGCGGCCCCGCAGAGCCATCCGCTTACCGTTCAGCGTATAACAAGGGGTGCGGGCATCCCTCCGGGCAGGGACTGATATCGGTGTAGGAATCGGACGACGCCCGGGTGCGGGCAAGGCGACCCGCGCGGCGCCCGCTGGCGCGCCGCTGCGGTGCAAAAGCCCCGTGCGCAAGCCTGGCAGGACGCTCAGGCGGTGTTCAGGCCGTGTTCAGGCCGTGTTCCACGGCATAGACCGCCACCTGCACGCGGCTGGCCAGGTTGAGCTTCTTCAGGATGTTCTGCACGTGGATCTTCACCGTGCTTTCGGCCACGCCCAGGTCGCGCGCGATCTCCTTGTTGCTTTCTCCGCGCGCCAGGCCCTGCACGATCTCGCGCTCGCGCGCGGTCAGCCGCGGCGCGTCTTCCTGGCGCGGCGCGGCCGGCGGCGCGGGCGCGCGGAACTGGGCCACCAGCTTGGCGGTCATGCTGTCGGAGATCACCGGCTCGCCGGCGGCGGCGCGGCGGATACCGGCTATCAGCGCCTCGGTCTCGATGTTCTTGATCAGGTAGCCGCGCGCGCCGCCGCGCAGCGCGGCGGCCAGTTCCTCGGCCTCCTCGGACACCGTCAGCACGATCACCGCGGTCTGCGGCAGGTCTTCGACCAGCAGCTGCAGCGCCTCGAGTCCGGACAGGCCGGGCATGTTCAGGTCCAGCAGGATCACGTCGGGGCGGTGCTGCTTGGCGCGCTTGATGCCTTCCACGCCGTCGGCGGCTTCGTCGACGATCTCGAAGTCGGCCTGGCGCTGCAACAGCGCGCGGATGCCCGAGCGGAACAGGGTGTGGTCGTCGATCAGCAGGATGCGGATGGTCATGGCTGGGTCTCGCTCGGGAGGGCGGGGCTGCTAAGGCTGCCAAGGCTGCCAAGGCTGGCCACGCTGGTGATGGGATTGGCGCTGCGGTCGCGCCGGGCGGCGCCGTGGCTGCCGGCGGGCAGCACCAGTTCGATGCGCACGCCGCGGCCGGGGCTGGCCTGCACGTGCAGCTGCGCCCCCAGCCGCGCGGCGCGCTCGCGCATGATGCGCAGGCCGATATGGGCATCGGCGCGGGTAGCCAGTTCGTCGGGATCGAAGCCCTCGCCGTCGTCCTGCACCACCAGGCGGAAGTCGCGGCCATGGCTGAGCGCCACCGCCACGTGCGCCGCCAGCGCGTGCTTGCGTACGTTGGAGAGCGCCTCCTGCAGGATGAACAGCACCTGCAGCTGTTGCTCGGGCGACAGCGGCCAGGCGCCGCCGCGTTCGTCGATGGCCAGCGTGGCCTCGGTGCGGCATTGCCGGCGGAAGCGCTCGACGGTCTCTTCCACCGCCGGGCGCAGCTCGCCGGTGCCCAGGCGCGAGCGGAAGTTGTTGAGCAGCTCGCGCACGTCCTGGTAGCTCTCTTCCACCCCATGGCGCAGCATCGGTACCAGTTCGCGGGTCTCGGCCAGGTCATCGCGCGCGACCGCGTCGTCGAGCAGCTGCACCTGCAGGTTCAGGTAGTTCAGCCCCTGGGCGATGCTGTCGTGCAGCCCCTGCGCCACCAGGTTGCGCTCTTCCACCACCGCCAGCTGGCGCGCCGTGGCGGACAGGCGCAGGTGTTCCAGCGCGGTGCCCAGGTGCTGCGCCAGCGTCTGCAGCAATTGCCGGTCCGACGGCGGCAGCTTGCGCGGCGCGCGGAAGTGCAGCGCGAACATGCCGGTGGCGCCGCGCTGGCTGGCAATGCGGAACGCCGCCAGCGACTGGAAGCCATCGCGGCCGCACGGCGTCTCGTCGGCCGCGCCCGCATGCGCGCCGCGCAGGTCGACGATGGCGATCACCGGCGCGCGCGTGGCATCGCCGCAATGGCAGCCGCTGGCCGACGCGCAGGAGTCGGCCTCGGCCAGCGCCGCGGGCAGGCCGGCGGCCGCCAGCAGGTGCATCCGGCCGTGGCGGCTGTCGAGCACGCGCACGCTGCCGCCGTCGGCGTCGAACTGGCGCATCACCCGCGCCAGGAAGCCTTGCGCCATGGCCTCGGCGTCGGCGGCCTGGTTCAGGAAGGCGGCCATCTCGTACAGCGTTTCCAGGTCGCGGTTGTGGCGCTCCAGCTCGGCGGTCTTCTGCGCCACGCGCGCTTCGAGGTCGTGGTACAGGCCCTGCAGCTCGCCCGCCATGCGGTTGAAGCCCTCGCTGAGCGAGCCGAACTCATCGCGGCTTTCCACCGGCAGGCGCAGCGAGAATTCCCGCCCGGCCATGCGCCGCAAGCCGTCCTGCAGGCGCAGCACCGGCAGGATGATCCACAGGTAGAGCAGGTAGATCACGGCCACCGTGCCGATGCAGGCCATCAGCGCCAGCGCGGTTTGCGACAGGCGCAGCAGGTCGGTCTTGCGCGCGCTGTTGCGTTCGATCATGCCGACCAGGCGGTCGGCCTGGGCGACAAAACCCGGCAGCGCGGCGATGTACGCGGCAGGCGACGCGCCGGCCACCGCCAGCGGCCGCAGCCGTTGTTGCCAGTCATGGGTGACGCGGTCCAGTTGCGTGTGGATGGCGGGCTCGTCCGGCAGGAACAGCGGCCGCGCCGCGTCGCCCTTCTTCAGCAGCGCCAGCGTCGCGTCCAGCGCCTGCATGTGGGTGCCCAGGTCATTGGCGCGGCCCGCGTGCGCCAGCGCCAGCTCGATCGCCACGCGGTTGGCGCGCATGCGCAGGCTGCCGGCATCGTTGATGGCCGCGCCGGCGCCTTCCAGCTTCCAGGACAGCCAGAGCGTGCCGGAGATCATCCCCAGCACCACCAGCAGCACGGCCAGCGACAGCGAGATGATGCGCGTGGAAAGACGGTGGCGCAGCGCGGGCAACGCGGACGCCGCCGTGGCAGGGGCGGCAGGAGGATCGGTATCGGGCATGGCGGTATCGGGGGCTACCAGGGGGACCTGTCGCGGGCCTGTCGCGGGAGCCGGGCAGCGGCCCGACGGCCATGGCAACAGGGTCACGCAGGGGTCGGAAGCGATTTTCCCCGCGCGACAGGGCAGGCTCCCTGCGCAAGATCAAGGAAACCCGGCTTTGCTACGCGTATGTGCGGGCAGCGGCGCATCGGCGCCATTGCATGTGGTGCCAGGGCGTGTTTCATCACACCGTGATATTTGTGGTCGCGCCGCAGTTGCCGTCGCACTTGCCGTCGCACTTGGCGCTGGTCAAATCCCTGCGCGGCGCGGCGGCCTAGCATCGGGCCTTTTGTCAGAACGGCTGAGAAAGGAGCGATGGCCATGTCCACCACGAGCGGCGCACGCATGCGTCACCACCGTCACGCCACGGCGCGCGCATGAAAGGCGCGGATCTCGACTACGCGCGCGCGCCGCGGCCTGCGCTGGTGTTCGGTTGCCTGATGCCGGCGCCGTGGCTGGGCGCGGCCGCGGGGCTGCTGCTGGCAGCGGGGCCGGCCGCGGGCCTGCCCGACCGCTTTGCGCCGCTGGCGTTGGCGGCGGTGCATGCGCTGGCGCTGGGCATGCTGCTGCCGGTGATGGTCGGGGCGCTGTTCCAGATGATGCCAGTGGTGGCCGGCGTGGATGTGCCCGGCGCCGGACGGCTGGCGCCGTTCATGGCCGCGACCGGTGCGGCGCTCGCGGCCGCGCTCGGCTTCGGCTTGCTGGGCGGCGAACCGGTGGCCATGCGGGCCGCCGCCGCGCTGGGCGCGGTCCTGCTGCTGGTGGGCGCGGTGCTGCTCGCCGCGGGCCGGCGCGTGGCCGCGGTGGACGCCACCACGCGCACGCTGGCCGGCATCGGCGCGCCGCTGATGGTAGCGGTGCTGGCCGGGATCGCGCTGGCGGGCAGCTTCGGCGGGCTGTGGCGCGTGCCGGTGGCGCAGGTGCTTGGCCTGCACGTGGCGTGGGCGCTGGGCGGCTGGCTGGCCGCGCTGGTCAGCGGCGTCGCGGCCACGGTGCTGCCGATGTTCTGGCAGACGCCGCGCATGCCGGCGGCCATGGCGCGCTGGCTGCCGCTGGGGCACTGGGTGCCGCTGGCGTTGTCCGGCACCGCGCTGCTGCTGTGGCCGGACCAGCCGGTGCTGGCGCAGGCGGCGCTGGTGGTGTGGCTGTCGTTCGTGGCGGTATTGGGAGCATGCGGGCTGGCCGGCTCACTGCGCGCACGGCGACGCCACGATCCGCTGTGGCGGTTGTGGCCGGTCGCATGCGCCAGCATGCTGGGCGCGGCGGTGCTGGGGGTGGTGGCGGTGGTGCTGCCCGAAGTGGCGCTGCCGCTGGCGTGGTGGGCCGGCACCATGGCGCTGGTCGGCGTGGGCGTGCTGCCGGTAACGGCGATGCTGGGCAAGATCGTGCCGTTCCTGGTCTGGCTGCACCTGCGCCGGCTGCTGCCGCCACGGGCACGCGTGCCGGCCATGCAGGCCATCATCGCGCCGGGCCGGCAGCGGGCGCAGGCGTGGCTGTTGCTGGCGGCCTACGCGGTGTTGTTGGCGCTGCCGCTGGCACCGGTGCTGCTGGCGCGCGTCGGTGGAGTGCTGCTGGCGATTGCCAATGCGTGGTTGGGCTGGCAGTTGCTGGCGGCGCTGCGCTGCATGCGGCGGATGAGGAAGGGCGGTGGACTGCCGCCACGCTCAGGCTTCTGACAAAGTCTGCCTGCTGCGGGTTTGCTCCCCTCTCCCGCTTGCGGGAGAGGGGCGGGGGTGAGGGCGGGCGCTGGCAATAGTGACGCGCGTCACTTCGTGGAAGCACCGGCCCTCACCCCAGCCCTCTCCCGCAAGCGGGAGAGGGAGTACACAAGCGGGAGTTGCAGGGCTCGAGGCCATGATGGTCAGCGGGCCGCCGCTGCCAACCCCGCCGGCTTCTCCCCCGTCAGCAGATAGTGGATCAGCTCCGCCACCGGCCGAATGGCCTCTCCAAACGGCAGTGCGCCGCGGCCGCGGAAGAACAGGCCGCGTTCCACGTCGCCGCGCACGGCCTGCGCCAGCTTCAGGTCGATGCAGAACTGGCCGATGCGCGCAATGCCGTCGCGCAGTCCGCATGCCTGCAGGCAATCGAATCCTTCCAGGCATTCGCGCACGCGCGCGCGGCGCTGCAGGCGCGCTTCGCTCGACAGGTAGCGCTGCAGCCACGGTGTCAGCACCGCGCGCGCGGGCAGGCCGGCCACGCTGGTGAATTCGCGCAGCGTTTCCGGCCGCGCGGTGGCCAGCACTTGCTTGAAGGCGGGATGGGCATCGCATTCCTCGGTCACCGCGAAGGCCGTGCCCAGCTGCACCGCGGCGGCGCCTTGGCCCAGCCAGTGGCGCACCTTGGCGTGGCTGTCGACGCCGCCGGCCAGGATCAGCGGGATGCTGTCCCAGGCCAGTCCCAGCTGCGCGAACAGTTCGCGGCATTCGCTCAGCACGCGCGAAAACGAAAAGCGCGGCTCGGCCAAGTCCTGGATGGTGGCCGCGCCGAGGTGGCCGCCGGCGTGCGCCGGGTGTTCGACCACGATGGCGTCGGGCAGCCGGCCCTTCTTCATCCAGCGGCGCAGCACCAGGCCGATGCCGCGTGCCTCGGACAGGATCGGGATCAGCGCCACCTTGGGATGGCCGGCGGTCAGTTCGGGCAGGTCCAGCGGCAGCCCGGCGCCCATGACGATGGCATCGGCGCCGCTTTCGCACGCTTGCCGCACCAGCGCCGCGTGCGAGCCGACGGCCTTCATCACGTTGACGGCGATCAGGCCGCGGCCCTCCGACGCGGTGCGTGCGGCGCGGATCTCGCGGTCCAGCGCCTCGAGGTTGGCGGCTTCGATGGCGGGCTTGCGAAGGCTGCCGCGGCTGCCGCGGGTGCGCGCCATCAGGTCGGGGTGGTGGTGGCGCAGGTCGATGCTGGCGATGGTGCCGACACCGTTCTCGCGCGCGACCGCGCCGGCCAGCCGGTGGGCCGAGATGCCGATGCCCATGCCGCCCTGCACGATCGGCAGCAGGCGGCGGCCACCCAGCTTGAGCCAGGGGTGATTCATAAACGGGTCTCCGGAAGGGGATGGACGCCGGGCCGCATGGCGGCCCCGGCGCGGGGATGACGCGCAAGCGTGGCACAGCGGCACGGGCCCGCGTTTGCCGCAGGTCAACCGCGACAACGTGGTCTGCCATCGGCCTACGCCGACCGGCGTAGCCCGGCGCGGCCGGGGTGCCGTTGGCGTGGGTTTGCGCGCGGTCAAGCCCCTGGCGCGGACGCTTGGCTAGCATCGGCCGCTGTCCTCATCCCCGCGCCGCCGCCGGCGCCATCACCGATGACCTGTTCCACCCAAGCCTCATCCGCGGCCCCGGCCACGCCCGCGTGCGCGCCGCGCCGGCCGCAGCTGGTCGCGCCCGCCGGCTCGCTGGCGGCGCTGCGCATGGCCTTGCAGCACGGCGCCGACGCGGTCTACCTGGGCCTGCGCGATGCCACCAACGCGCGCAACTTCGGCGGGCTGAATTTCACCGAGGCCGACATTCGCACCGGCGTGGCCGAAGCCCATGCGCGCGGCGCCGAGGTGCTGTTTGCCATCAACACCTTTGCGCAGATGGGCGCGGTGGCGCAGTGGCACCGCGCTGTCGATGCGGCCGCGGACCTTGGCGCCGATGCCGTGATCATGGCCGACGCGGGTTTGATGGGCTATGCCTGCGCGCGCCATCCCGGCCTGCGTCTGCACCTGTCGGTGCAGGGCTCGGCCACGCACGCCGACGCCATCGAGCTGATGCGCGAACGCTTCAATATCCGCCGTGTGGTGCTGCCGCGCGTGCTGTCGCTGGCGCAGATCGGCAAGCTGGCGCGCCAGACCAGCGTCGAGCTGGAGGTGTTCGGCTTCGGCAGCCTGTGCGTGATGGCCGAGGGGCGCTGCCTGCTGTCGTCCTATGCCACCGGCGATTCGCCCAACAACAAGGGCGTGTGCTCGCCCGCGCATGCGGTGCGCTGGACCGAGCAGGACGGCACCATGCAGGCGCGGCTGTCGGGCATTTTGATCGACAGCTACGCGCCCGGCGAGCCGGCCGGCTATCCGACGCTGTGCAAGGGCCGCTTCGAGGTCGAGGGCGAGCGCGGCTACGTGCTGGAGGAGCCGACCAGCCTGAATGCGCTGTCGCTGCTGCCGGCGCTGCTCGACATGGGCATCGCCGCGATCAAGATCGAAGGGCGTCAGCGCAGCCCGCGCTATGTGGGCGATGTGGTCGGCGTGCTGCGCGCGGCGATCGACGCCGCCTGCGCCGATCCGACCCGCTTCGCGCCGCGCCAGGAGTGGCAGGCCACGCTCGGGCGCCATGCCGAAGGCGACCAGGTCACGCAGGGCGCCTATGACCGCCCCTGGCGCTGACGCCATGACCTTCACCTGCCTGTATCCGGATACGCCGGACCTGCCGGCCACGACGGAGCTTTCCATGCCACACACCGCCGCGGCTGCGATGCCGCTCGCCGCCGCGATGCCCGGTTTCGGCATCGCCCTGGGTCCGCTGCTGTACTACTGGCCGCGCGAGGCCGTGCTGCAGTTCTACGCCTCGGTCGCCGATGCTCCCGTCGATCGCGTCTACCTGGGCGAAACCGTGTGCACGCGCCGCCATGAAATCCGCCATGCGCAATGGCTGGAGATTGCGCAGATGCTGCGCGATGCCGGCAAGGAAGTGGTGCTGTCCACGCCGGTGCTGGTCGAGTCCGATACCGATATCGCCTGGATGCGGCGCGTGTGCGACCAGCATGACTTCCTGGTCGAGGCCAACGATCCCGGCGCGGTGCGTTGCATGGGCGGGCGGCCCTTCGTCGGCGGCCCGCATCTCAACGCCTACCATGCCGATACGCTGGCCTGGCTCGCCGGCCTGGGCGCGGTGGGCTGCGTCGCGCCGGTGGAGATGGACGGCGCCACGCTGTCGGCGCTGGCGGCGGCGCGGCCCGCCGGCATGCAGCTGGAAGCCTTTGTCTGGGGCCGCCTGCCGCTGGCGTTCTCGGCGCGCTGCTTTACCGCGCGCCACCATCGCCTGCGCAAGGACAGCTGCGAATTCCGCTGCATGGACTATCCCGACGGCCTGGTCGCCGCGACCGGCGAAGGGCAGCCGTTCTTCACGCTGAACGGGGTGCAGACGCAGAGTGCCACCTGCCTGGACCTGTGCGCCGAGGCGCTGGACATGGCCCGGATGGGGGTGGGGATGCTGCGCGTCAGCCCGCATTCGACCGGCACGCTTGCGGTGGTGCGGCAGCTGGCGGCGATCCGCGCCGGGCAGCGCGCGCCCGCCGCCAGCGGCATCATGCCGGCCGGCGCGAAGCCGTGCAACGGCTACTGGCACGGCCGCGCCGGCATCGCCTGGGAGGCCCCGGCATGAGCACGCTGCACAAGCTGATGGCGAGCGTGCACCGGCGCCTGCCGGCACGCGCGCGGGCCTTGCCGCTGGTGGCCGCGCTGGAGCTGGCGCGCCGCGCCGGCTGGCTGGAGCCGCCCGCGGCACTGGACGGGCATGCCTTCCTGCTGACGGTGCAGGACCTGGCGCTGGCCGTGCCGTTCCGCTGCGAAGGCGGGCGCTTCCGCGCCGGCAGCACCGACGCCGAGCCAGCGCTGACGCTGCGCGCCTGCGCGGTGGACTACCTGCGCCTGCTGGGCGGCGAGGCCGACACCGACACGCTGTTCTTCCAGCGCCGGCTGGTGATCAGCGGCGATACCGCGCTGGGGCTGGAAGTCAAGTACTGGCTCGACGCGGCGCCGCGGCCCGCGTGGGTCAGCCAGGCCGCGGCACGGCTGGTGGCGCTGCACGGTGCCACCGTGGGACGGGCCGGCGCCGCATCCTGAGCGCGGCTCAGGCGTCGCCGTCCAGCATGAAGCGGTTGCGCCCGGCGCGCTTGGCACGGTACATCGCGCTGTCGGCGCGGTGCAGCAGCGGCTCCAGCCGCGGCGCTTCGGGCACCGCCCAGACCGCGCCCACGCTGATGGTGACCACCGGCTGCACCGGCGTTCCGTGGTGCGGGATGCCCAGGTCGCGCACCGCGGCCACCATGCGGCGCGCCACCGCGCGGGTTTCGTCGCGGGCAGCGCCGGGCAGCACCACCGCGAATTCCTCGCCGCCCAGCCGCGCGCAGAATTGCTCGCCATGGAGCATGCCGCTGAGCGCGCCGGCGATCTGCCGCAGGCAATCGTCGCCGGCCATGTGGCCGTGCAGGTCGTTGTACTGCTTGAACTGGTCCACGTCGAGGATCAGCAGCCCCAGCGGCTGGCCGAGTTCGCACGCGCGCGTCACGGCGGCGATCGATTCGCGCTGGAAGTAGCGGCGGTTGCGGATGCCGGTCAGGGCGTCGATGTCCAGGTCCGCCTGCACCTGCCACAACTGCTCTTCGGTCTGGCCCAGCCGCGCGCTCAACGCCAGCTCGCGCGACTGGAAGCGGCTGATGTCGCGCAGGAACAGCAGGCTGCCCATGTGCCTGCCGTCCAGGCGCGCGACGCGCTCGCCAGTCAGTTCGAATGGCGCGCCGGGCGGGACGAAGGGCGCGGCAGCGCCGTCGGCCGGGGGCTCGCCAGGAGAACGCCGCAGCGCTGTGTCCCAGCCGGCGGGCAGCGGGTCGCCCCGGCGCAGCGCCGGCCACAGCTGCGCCGCGGCCGGATTGAATTCGACGATGGTGCCGTGGCCGTCGACGATGACGCAGCCCTCGCTGAGCGCATCGAACACGCGCAGCCGCGCGTAGTGGCCGATATCGTCGAGATGCGTGCGCAGCGCGCAGAACCACACCAGCGCCGCCATCAGCGAAAACGTCGCCGGCGTCAGGTCTCCGCCCAGCGGCCCGGTCCAGCGGTTGAGATAGGCGACATTGGCGACCAGCGGCAGCGCCAGGCCCCCGCCCAGGATGGCGCGCCCGCGGCGCGACAAGGCGCCGTTGGGCACTTTGGCGGTGACCAGGAAGTACAGGCTCAGCGCCAGCAGCAGGTACGACCACGCCGCCACCACGGCATAGCCGATGCCATGGTCGAACACCGCGCCGGGCAGCACGCCGGGCGGCATCAGCGTGATGCGCGGCCATACCAGGCCGTGGCGCTCGTTGGTAAAGACCATCACCACGGTGACCACCGCCGCCAGCACCGGCAGCCACAGCCGCGACCAGGGCACCACGTAGCGCGGGCGGCTCAGGTGCACCATCGCCACCAGCCAGCCGATCGGCACGGCGACGATGCCGAGGTACTGGATCTTGGCCCACAGGATGCGCCCGTCCAGGTCGGTCGAGCTGATCTCGAGCAGGCGGCCGCCGCTCCAGGTGGCCGCGCCGGCGGCCAGCACCAGGAAGGCCTGCACGGTCGGATCGTCGCGCCGCGGCCAGGTGGCGATGGCCATGCCGATGCAGGCAACCACGGCGACGGTAAGCAGTAGAACCAGCGAATATGAGGGCATTGAAGGCGGCGCGCGTCTCGAGACCCGGGCGCGCCGGCCGGCGCGCGCCGGTTGCGGCGCGCCGCGTTCCCGTCAGCCCGCATGATACCGGGCGGCATCGCTGGCCTGGCAGCGGGTGCGCCGATGCAACAGCGGCCGCCGCCCTGCAAGCCGCCGCGGCGGCATCAGGACCCGGTCAGGTCGGCCTCGGGGTTTCCCGCACCAGCCAGAACGGGATATCGACAACGTCCTGCTGCAGGCCCGGCCACTCGAACCCCATGCCGCGCGTCAGCAGGTGGCCCCAGCCGTCGATCCATTTCTGCTGCGCGCGCGCATACAGCTCCAGCATGGACGAGGCGTAATGCAGCGAAGCGCCGAGCAGTGGCACCTCGCTGGCGATTTCGCGCGCGTAGCGGGCTTCGGGGTCCGGCTCCATCATCGTGCCCATGGCGTCGAACTGGATGTTCTCGAACAGGGTGCGGGTGAAGTCCAGGTTGAGTTCGGCCATGCGGTGCCAGATCCCGGCCAGGTCGGCCTGCATGGAATCCAGCTGCGGCGCGCCGGCGTAGACGGTGGGAAAGGGCCAGAACACCGGCGGCCAGAAGATTTGCGTTGCGGTCATCATCACGGGGATTCTCCAGTGGCGGGCCGTGCGCGCAGTGGGCGGCAGTTGCTGCACACGACGATGGCGCCCTGCGTGGGCATCCGGATCAGCTTATGCGGGAATGGCGCGGCTTGCCATGCCGCGGCACCCGGACCCCGCTCCGGTGCACTTCACTTGCATCCCAGCCGCCTGGCCAGCTTGTGCAGGTTGCTGGCGTCGATGCCGAGCTGGCGCGCCGCCTGCGCCCAGTTGCCGCCGTGGTCGCGCAGCGCCTGCGCGATGCAGGCGCGCTGGGTGTGCTCGACGGCATCGCGCAGCGTGATGCCCGCGGCCAGCGCCGGCGTGGCGGGCGCGCTGGCCGCGTCGGAGCCGGCCTGTGCGGCCGGCGGCAGCTCGAGGCCGTCGAGGTCGAGCAGCTCCGGCTCCAGCGTGACGATATCGTTGCGGCCCGCGCCGCGGCTGACCGCGCGCAGCGCCGCGCGGCTGATCACGTGTTCCAGCTCGCGCACGTTGCCGGGCCAGCGGTAGTGGCGCAGCGCATCCTGCGCGCCGCCCGACAGCCGCAGGCTGCGCAGCCCAAGGCGGGCGCGGTTCAGCTCGAGGAAGCGCCCGGCCAGCAGCAGCACGTCGTTGCCGCGCTCGCGCAGCGGCGGGATCGGGATCGGGTAGACCGACAGGCGGTGGTACAGGTCGGCGCGGAACGAGCCGTCGCGCACATGCTCGCGCAGGTTGCGGTTGGTGGCAGCGATCACGCGCACGTTGACGCGGCGCGGGCGGTCCGAGCCCAGCCGCTGGATCTCGCCGTTCTGCAGCGTGCGCAGCAGCTTGGCCTGGATCGCCAGCGGCAGCTCGCCCACCTCATCAAGAAACAATGTGCCGCCGTCGGCGGCCTCGAAGCGCCCGGGGCGCTCGCCGATGGCGCCGGAGAAGGCGCCGCGCGCGTGGCCGAACAGCTCGCTCTCGGCCAGCGACTCGGGCAGCGCGGCGCAGTTGACATGCACCAGCGGCTGCGCGCGCCGGCGCGACTGGCGGTGCAGGCGGTGCGCGAACAGCTCCTTGCCGACCCCGGTCTCGCCCAGCAGCAGCACCGGCAGGTCGGTGTCGGCAACCACTTCCAGTTCATGCAGCAGGTTGGCGATGGCCTCGCTCTGGCCGATGATCTCCGCGCCGCTGTCATGCGGGGCCGCGCTGTCTTCGGTATCGGGGGTGCCGCGCGCCAGCTGCAGCGCGCGGATCTCGCCCTCCAGCCGGGTGGTGCGGACGGCGGCTTCGACGATTACCGTCAGCCGCTGCAGTTCGGCCTGGGCCGCGCCGTCGAAGGTGCCGACCGTGAGCGCATCCAGCGTCAGCGCACCCCAGGGCTGCCCGTCCACTTCCAGCCGCGTGCCCATGCAGTCATGCACCGGCAGCGGCTCGCCCACATGCTCGTCGATCAGGCCGTCGTACGGGTCGGGCAGCATGCTGTCGTGATGGAAACAGGTCACGCCGCGGCGCGCCAGGATCGCGGCCAGGCGCGGATGCAGGCCCACGGCAAAGCGCCGGCCCAGGGCATCGCGCACCAGGCCGTCGACCGCCACCGGGCGCAGGTGGTCTTCCTCCAGCCGCAGCAGCGCCACGGCGCCGCAGCGGAAATGCGCGCGCAACGCGCTGACCAGACGTTGCAGGCGCACCGCATGCGGCAAATCGATGACGAGGTCGGCCAGCAGGTCGGGATACATCGCGCTTGGTAGCATGGTTAAAAAAACCGCAAAGGGTAATTAGTACCGCGAGAAGTATAGGGTAAGTAATACCCTGAGTTTTCCAACACCTTGATTCAACGTGGTTTTTAACTGGCACACTGCTCGCGTAAGTCAGGCGGTCATCACTTCCACACGGAGAAACCGCCATGACGTTGCAAGACCATTCGCTCGGCCAGCTGGCCCGCCAGATCCCCGGCGCCACCCGCATCTTCCACGACCACGGGCTGGACTTCTGCTGCGGCGGCAAGCAGACCCTGCGCGACGCCGCGCAGCAGAAGGGGCTCGATGCCGCCGCCGTGGCCGCCATCGCCGCACAGCTGCACGCCCTGCAGGACGAGGCCGATCCGTCGGCGCAGGACTGGAACACGGCCGCGCCCGCGGCGCTGATCGACCATATCCTGACGCGCTTCCACGCGCGCCATCGCGAGCAGTTGCCCGAGCTGATCCGGCTGGCGCGGCGGGTCGAACAGGTCCACGGCGATCGGCCGGACTGCCCGCTCGGCCTGGCCGACCACCTGACCGAGATGCTGGGCGAGCTGGAATCCCATATGCAGAAGGAAGAGCAGGTGCTGTTCCCGATGTTGCTGCGCGGCCTGCATGCCGCCGCCAGCCGCCCGATCGCGGTGATGCGCGCCGAGCATGACGACCACGGCGTGGCCCTGCAGCGGCTGGCCGAACTGACCCACGACATCACGCTGCCGCGCGCCGCCTGCAATACCTGGCGCGCGCTCTACCTGGGCCTGGGCACGCTGCGCGAAGACCTGATGGAGCACATCCACCTGGAAAACAACGTGCTGTTCGAAACCGCCACGGCCACCCCGCCCGCCGCGCAAGCCAACGGCTGCGGCTGCTCGGCGCACGCCTGAGCCCGACATCACCCCCAACCACTTCGCATCATGGGTCCCTACCGCAAACTCTGGTTTCTGCTGATCGCCGTGCTGGCGGTCACGTTCTCCCTGCTCGGCTACTACGGCGTCGAGGTGTACCGGCAGGCCCCGCCGATCCCGGCCAAGGTGGTCACGGCCGAGGGCGGCACGCTGTTCAGCGGCGACGATATCCTCGACGGACAGACCGCATGGCAATCGGTGGGCGGCATGCAGCTCGGCTCGATCTGGGGCCATGGCGCCTACCAGGCGCCGGACTGGACCGCCGACTGGCTGCACCGCGAACTGACCGCATGGCTGGAGCTGGCCGCGCGTGATGCCTACGGCCGTGCCTTCGCGCAGCTCGACGCACCGGCGCAGGCCGCCTTGCGCGAGCAATTGCGCACCGAATACCGCGGCAATGCCGCCGATCCGGCCAGCAACGTGCTGACCGTGTCGAAGCGCCGCGCGCAAGCCATGGCCGAGACCGCCTCTTACTACGACCAGCTCTTCTCCGACGCGCCGGCGCTGCACGCCACCCGCGAGCACTACGCAATGAAGGAGAGCACGTTGCCGAGCGCCGAGCGCCGCCAGCAGCTGACGCATTTCTTCTTCTGGACCGCGTGGGCCGCATCGACCGCGCGCCCGGGCCATCAGGCCACCTACACCAACAACTGGCCGCACGAGCCGCTGGTCGGCAACCAGCCCACCAGCGAAAACGTGGTGTGGTCGGTGATCAGCGTGGTGGTGCTGCTGGCCGGCGTCGGCTTCCTGGTGTGGGCGTGGGCCTTCCTGCGCGGCAAGGAAGAGTCGCCGCCGCAGGCGCCGGCGCGCGACCCGCTGCTGTCCGTGGCGCTGACGCCGTCGCAACGCGCGCTCGGCAAGTACCTGTTCCTGGTGGTGGCGCTGTTCGTGTTCCAGGTGTTCCTGGGCGGCTTTACCGCGCACTACACCGTCGAAGGCCAGAAGTTCTACGGCATCGACGTGTCGCAGTGGTTCCCGTACGCGCTGGTGCGCACCTGGCATATCCAGAGCGCGCTGTTCTGGATCGCCACCGGCTTCCTCGCCGCGGGGCTGTTCCTGGCGCCGCTGATCAACGGCGGCAAGGACCCGAAGTTCCAGCGGCTGGGTGTCGACATCCTGTTCTGGGCGCTGGTGGTCGTGGTGGTGGGCTCGTTTACCGGCAACTACCTGGCGATCGCGCAGAAGCTGCCGCCGCACCTGAACTTCTGGCTCGGCCACCAGGGCTATGAATATGTCGACCTGGGCCGGCTGTGGCAGATCGGCAAGTTCGCCGGCATCGTGATCTGGCTGGTGCTGATGATGCGCGGCATCCTGCCGGCGCTGCGCGCCCGCGGCACCGACCGCAACCTGCTGGCGCTGCTGACCTCGTCGGTGGTGGCGATCGGCCTGTTCTACGGCGCGGGCCTGGCCTACGGCGAACGCACCAGCCTGACAGTGATGGAGTACTGGCGCTGGTGGGTGGTGCACCTGTGGGTGGAAGGCTTCTTCGAGGTCTTCGCCACCACGGCGCTGGCCTTCATCTTCTCCACGCTGGGCCTGGTGTCGCGCCCGATGGCCACGGCGGCCAGCCTGGCGTCGGCCTCGCTGTTCATGCTGGGCGGGATTCCCGGCACCTTCCACCACCTGTACTTTGCCGGCACCACCACGCCGGTGATGGCGGTGGGCGCCGCCTTCAGCGCGCTCGAAGTGGTGCCGCTGATCGTGCTGGGCCACGAGGCCTGGGAGAACTGGCGCCTGAAACAGCGCGCGCCGTGGATGGCCGAGCTGAAGTGGCCGCTGATGTGCTTTGTCGCGGTGGCGTTCTGGAACATGCTGGGCGCGGGCGTATTCGGCTTCATGATCAACCCGCCGATCTCGCTGTACTACGTCCAGGGCCAGAACACCACGCCGGTCCACGCCCATGCCGCGCTGTTCGGCGTGTACGGCTTCCTGGCGCTGGGCTTTACGCTGCTGGTGCTGCGCTACGTGCGCCCCGCCTACCGTCTCAGCCCGGCGCTGATGAAGACCGCGTTCTGGGGCCTGAATGCCGGCCTGGTGCTGATGATCGGCACCAGCCTGCTGCCGATCGGCATCATCCAGTTCCTGGCCAGCGTCGAGCATGGCACCTGGTATGCACGCAGCGAGGCCTTCATGCAGCAGCCCATCCTGCAGACGCTGCGCTGGGTGCGCACCTTCGGCGACGTGGTGTTTATCGTCGGCGCGGTGTCGTTCGCCTGGCAGGTGGTGCTGGGGCTCGCCAGGCGCACGCCGCGCGCGGCGGATGCCGTGACGGTTGGGATGAAGCCGGCGGCCCGCTGAACCGCCGTTCCGGCAGCACGGTGGCCCGCCCGGGATGCCGTGCGGGCCACTGGCGTGCTGGCTGGCGACGCAGCAGGGGCTAGCGCTGCGCCTGCTGTCCCTTCTGCTGCGCCTCGGCGGCAATCTCGCGGATGGCCTGCTCGAAGGCTTCCACCGGCTGGCCGCCGGTCACCAGGTAGCGGTCATTGAAGATGATCGACGGCACCGAACTGATGCCCATGCGCTGGTATTCGTCGATTTCCGCGCGCACCGCATCGGCATGGTCATCGCCCGCCAGCACCGCGCGGGCCGCCGCGGCATCGAGGCCGACGGACTGTGCGGCGTCGACCAGCACGTCATGATCGCTGGGGTCCTTGCCTTCGGCATGGTAGGCGCGCAGCAGCGCCAGCTTCAGCGGCAGCTGCTTGCCTTGCAGGCGCGCCCAGTGCAGCAGGCGATGGGCGTCGAAGGTGTTGTAGACGTGGGTGCGCGGGCCAAAGGCGAAGCCCACGGCGGCGCCGCGTTCGCGGATCATCGCCTGGGTTTCGGCAATCTGCGCCGGCGTGCGGCCGTACTTGCGGCCGAGATAGTCGACGATGGCTTCGCCTTCCGGGCGCATGCCGGGGTTCAGCTCGAACGGATGCACGACGATCTCGGCGTCGACCGCATCGCTGACCCGCTGCAGCGCCAGCTGCAACGAAGACAGGCCGATGGCGCACCAGGGGCAGGCGATATCGGAGACGAAGTCGATCTTGAGGGTTTGTGGCATGGCGGCTCCTGGGCGTGTTCGCAAGCCGGGGCGAGGCCATGCCCCGGCCCGGATTGAATGTTGCCGACAGGGTAGCGTGACTGCCGAATCCTTGCAGGCGGACGCTTCGGCCGGTGGCCGCGCGCCCCCCCGCCGCGCCGTGGCCGTGCTAGTCCCAGCGGCGACCGTAGCCGCGGCCGTGGTCATCGTGGTCACCGTGGCGGCGCGCCCATTCGCGCTCGCGCCATTCGCGGCGGTGGTCGTGGTAGCCGTCGCGGTAATAGCCGCGGTAATAGGCGCGACGATAGCCACGGTCGTTGTCGTAGCGCACCGGCACCGGCGCGACCACCACGGGGCGCGGCGCCACCACGACCGGGCGCGGCGCATAGGCCACGGGTGCGGGCGCATACACCGGCGCCGGCGCATAGACCGGGGCCGGATGGTAGACCGGCGCCGGCTGCGCCACCACCACGCCAGGCACGCCGATGCCGATATCGATGTTCACGCCGGCGTAAGCACCAGCGCTGGCCACCAGCATTGCACCACCTGCTACCGCTATTGCGATGATTCGTTTCATGGCTGCCTCCCAAGGGGCGTTGGACATGGGCTCACTGTAGGGGGGCGGGCTGTAATATGGCGCGCGCGAAGTGTTGCAAGTGTGACGCGGTGTAACCCCGCGCCCGGCCGGAGCGTGCCGGCGCGGCCTGTATCATGCCAGGCCTGACCCAGGCATTTCGCTTCCAAGCTGCTCATGCGCCGTACCGCCGCCACCCTGCTGGCACTGACCGCCTTCACCGCCAATCCCACTGCCGCCATCGCTGCCACCGCCGCCGCCGATCTCCAGGCCGGCAAGGCGTTGTTCGCCACGCGCTGCGCCTCGTGCCACCACGTCGGGCGCAATGCGCGCGCGGGCTTTGGTCCGCAACTGAACGGGGTCTTCGGCCGCGCAGCCGGCAGCACGCCGGATTTCCAGTATTCGGACGCGATGCGCGCGTCGAAGGTGGTGTGGTCGCATGACACGCTGCGTGCCTTCGTCCGCTCGCCCGGCAAGGTGGTGCCGGGCACGAAGATGCGGTTCTGGGGGTTGGGCGATGACCAGCAGATCACCGATCTGCTGGCGTATCTGGAGACCTTCAAGTAAGCCGGCGCGGCTCTGCCCGCGCCGCCTCACTCCGCAAAATGCGGCCCCGGCCCTTCGCCCGCCAACGCGTCATGCGGATTCCGTAGCGGACACGCCTTCAGCGACAGGCAGCCACAGCCGATGCACCCGTCCAGCTGATCGCGCAATTGCGTGAGCGTGCGGATCCGTTCGTCGAGGTCATCGCGCCAGCTGGCGGAGAGCTTGCGCCAGTCCGCCACGGTGGGTGCGCGGCCATCGGGCAGCTTCTGCATGGCGTCGGCGATCACCGCCAGCGGCAGCCCCATGCGCTGCGCCACGCGGATCACCGCCAGGCGCCGCAGCACGGCGCGCGCATAGCGGCGCTGGTTGCCGCCGCTGCGGGTGCTGGCGATCAGGCCGCGCGCTTCATAGAAATGCAGGGCGGAGACGGCAATGCCGGTGCGCGCCGCCACTTCGCCGACGGAGAGCAGTTCTTCCGACGGTGCGGGACGGCGCCGGCGCGGGTTGGCGGGCGGTTGCTTGGAGGCCATGGCAAGGACGGGCAGCGCTGGAATACGGGAATGCCCATGCTACCACCATGGCCGCGCTTGACCTTAACCTAACTTGAGGTTTGATACTGGCGGCTCCTCTGTCCGAGATGCCATCTACAAGCCGATGACCATGTTTCCGTTCTCGCCCTCGTCCCTGCGCTCGCCCGCGATGCCTTCCCTGCCGGTGGCGCCGGCGGTGCCCTTCGCGCGTCCCAATGATTCGCTGAGCCTGCTCAACCCCGACGGCCTGTATGACCCGCGGCCCAACGGCTATTCGCACGTAGCCGTGGTCGAGGGCCCGGTCCGCATCGTCTATGTCTCGGGGCAGGGCGGCGAGGATGCGGCGGGCTGCCTGCCGCTCGATTTTCCGCGCCAGGTGGCGCGCGCCATGCACAACCTGCGCGTTGCGCTGCAGGCAGCGGGTGCCGACGTCGGCGACGTGGCCAAGCTCACGGTGCTGGTGGTGGACCATTCGCACGACCGCCTGCGCACCTTCGGCGCGGCGCTGCGCGAGATGTGGGGCGACCGGCCGACGCCGGCCTGCACGCTGATCCCGGTGCCGCGGCTGGCGCTGGACAACATGCTGTTCGAGATCGAAGCGACAGCAGTGCTGCCTGCCTGAACCGCGGCGGTCCGCGAACCGGCGCCGGGACTCAGCGCGCCGCGGCGCTGAAGGTCTTGTTGACGATCTTCCAGACCCCGTCGATCTCGAGCAGCGTCATGTAGTCGGTGAAGGTCACGCCCGGGTATTCCAGCACCACCTTGGCCACGCCGGCGTTGCCGACTACGTCGAACTGCGTGATGAAGCGCTTGCGCTGCGCTTCGTCCGCGGCCGGATGGCCGGGGCAGCGCGCCGTGGCGAATTCCTCGACCGTCAGCGCATGCAGCTTGCCGTCGCGGAACGAGACAATGCGCGCATCCGGCGCGAACGCCTTGTACATGAATTCGGCCTTGCCGGTGATATGGCCCTGCAGGTAGTCCTCGATCGGCGCGAGCGCGGCCACGTGGCGGGACGTCAGGCCCGTTTCCGAAAACGTCATGATCTCCTCCAAAACTGGACGGCAGGGACTGCGCCATGCCGCAACGTTGAAAGCGCTGATTGTATTCCAGTTTTGTATGCAAAAGATCAATGACGACCGCGCTCAGAGGGATGTGGCGATTTGTTCACGCAGCCAGCGGTGCGCCGGATCGCAATGCACGCGCTCGGGCCACAGCATCGACATCTCGTAGCCCGGCACCTCGACCGGCGGCGCCACCGCGCGCAGTGCCGGCACGCCGCGCACCAGCCGCTCGGGCAGCATCGCCACCAGGTCGGTGCTGGCGAGCGCCGCCGTGACAAAGAGGAAGTGGGGCACCGACAGCACCACGCGCCGCTGCATTCCCGCCTGTGCCAGCGCGTCGTCGGTGACGCCGTGGAAGCCGCCGCCATCCGGCGACACGATTACGTGCTCGAGCGCGCAGAACTGCGCCAGCGTAGGCCGCCGCTTCAGGCGCGGATGGCCGGCGCGGCCCACCAGCACATAGCGCTCGGTGAACAGCGCGCGCCGGTGCAGCGCCGGCGGCGAGCCGTCGGTGGTGTGGAAGGCCAGGTCCAGCTCAGCGCGTTCGGCTTGCCGGGCGATGCGCGTCGGCACCATCTCGACCACGGCCAGGCGCGCGCCGGGCGCGATCTTGCGCAGTCCCTGCAGCGCCGGCAGCACGATGGTCGATTCGCCGTAGTCGGTCGCGGCCACGCGCCAGGTATGGGTCGACGTGGCAGGGTCAAACGGTGTGTCGGCAGACACCGCCTGCGACAGAGCGGCCAGCGCTTCGCGCAACGGCTCGCGCAGCGCTTCCGCCCTGGCGGTGGGGCGCATGCCGCGCGGGCCCGGCACCAGCAGCGGGTCGCCGAAGTGGTCGCGCAGCCGGGCCAGGTGGACGCTGACCGAGGGCTGCGACAGATGCAGCCGCCGGGCCGCGCGGGTCACGTTGTGCTCCGACAGCAGCACGTCCAGCGTCACCAGCAGGTTCAGGTCGAGCCGCCTCAGGCTGGCAGTGGAATTAGTCATGGCAATACCTGGAATATTGGATATTCATTTCCAATATACCGGACGACTGCCTATGCTGGCTTCACCAAAAACTTGTGAAGCCACCGCCATGAAGGTACTGCTGGTCTATGCCCATCCCGAACCGCGCTCGCTCAATGGCGCCATCCGCGACTTTGCCGTGCAGCGGCTGCGCGAAGCCAACAACCAGGTCCAGGTGTCGGACCTGTACGCGATGCAATGGAAGCCGCAGCTCGACGCCGCCGACTCCAAGGTTGCACCGGCCGACACGCCGTTCCACCCCTCGCTGGATTCGAAATACGCGTTCGAAAACGGGCTGCAGAGCGATGACATCGCGCGCGAGCAGGACAAACTGCGCTGGGCCGACGCCGTGATCCTGCAGTTCCCGCTGTGGTGGTTCTCGATGCCGGCAATCCTCAAGGGCTGGGTCGAGCGCGTCTACGCCTATGGCTTTGCCTACGGCGTCGGCGAGCATTCGGACCAGCGCTGGGGCGACCGCTATGGCGAAGGCACGCTGGCCGGCAAGCGCGCGATGCTGATCGTCACCGCCGGCGGCTGGGAATCGCACTACAGCGCGCGCGGCATCAACGGCCCAATCGACGACATCCTGTTCCCGATCCACCACGGCATCCTGCACTACCCGGGGTTCGACGTATTGCCGCCGTACCTGGTGTACCGGACCGGCAAGGTCGATGCGGTGCGCTTTGCGCAGATCCGCGAGGAGCTGGGCGAGCGGCTGGATGCGCTCGGGACGACCGCACCGATTCCGTTCCGGCGGCAGAACGGCGGGGACTACCTGATCCCGCAACTCACGCTGCGCGAAGCGGTGGCGCCGCAAACCGTGGGATTCGCGGCGCATGTGGATGGCGGGCGGTCCTGAGCGCGCCCGGGGCAAGCACTATTCGGCCCGGATATCCGCCCGCGCCGCCACCGCCCGCATCTCCGGCAATTCCTTCTCCACCCGCGCCTTGACCGCGGCTCCATTCCCATAAGCCGGCGTCAACGCCAGCTCGACCATGCGCGCCTTCGTGGCCGGCGCATTGGCGACGTCGGCCAGCGCCTTCTCCAGCTTCTGCTGCACGGGAGCGGGCAGGCCCGCGGGCGCCATCAGCGCGAACCAGGTGCCCATCTGGAAGCCGGGGTAGCCGCTTTCGGCGACGGTCGGCACCTGCGGCAGCGCCGGCAGGCGCTGCGGCGACAGCACCGCCACCGGCCGGATCTTGCCGCCCTTGATCAGCGGCAGCGTTGCCACCACGGTATCGACGGCCACCGGCACCTGCCCGCCCGCCAGCGCGGTCAGGCTGGGGGCGCTGCCGTTGAACGGCACGTGCACCATGCGGATGCCGGTGGCGGTCTTGAGCATCTCCGCGCCGAAATGGACCGACGAGCCGGCGCCGAACGAGGCGTAGGAGAACTTGTCGGGGTTCGCCTTCGCTTGCGTCACCAGATCCTTGAGCGAGGCGATCTGCGTGTCGGGGTTGGCCACCAGCACCAGGCTCATGTCGGCGACCAGGCCCAGCGGGGTGAAGCTCTTGATGGGGTCGTAGCCCAGGTGCTGGCGGATCGCGGGGTTCAGCGTCAGCGTGGTGCTGGCCGCCAGCAGCAGCGTGTAGCCGTCGGGCGCGGCCTTGGCCACCTGGGTGGCGCCGATCACGGTGCTGGCGCCGGGCTTGTTCTCGACCACCACCGACTGGCCCAGCTTTTCGCTCAGGCCCACCGCCAGCAGGCGGCCGAGCACGTCGGTGGCGCCGCCCGCGGCGAACGGTACCACCAGCCGCAGCGGGCGCTCCGGCCACGTTTGCGCCCGGGCGGCGGGCGCGGTGGACAGCGCGGCCAAGGCGGCGCAGGCAAGAAACAGCTTGGTGGGCATTGCAGTCATCGTTGGCACTCCGGCGGCAGTGGTAGGAATGGGAGCAATCGGTATCGATGCGCAGCCGGACTCAGCCCAGCCACGGGCTGCGCACGCGCGAGAAGCCGCCGGCCTGGTCGTAGGCGTGGCCAAGCTGCAGCACCGCGGCGTCGGCCTGCGCCGGGCCGATGATCTGGAGGCCGGCGGGCAGTCCCTGCGGGCCGAAGCCGGCGGGCGCGGCCAGCGCCGGCAGCCCGGCCATGGTGGCCGGCACCACCGCCTGCATCCAGCGGTGATAGGTGTCCATGTCGCGGCCGTCGATGGCGTGCGGCCAGTCCCAGCCGGCATCGAAGGGGAACACCTGCGCGGCCGGCAGCACCAGATAGTCGAAGCGCTCGAACAGCGCCCGCAGCGCCTGGTACCACGCGCTGCGTTCGGCCATGGCCTCGTACACGCGCGTGCCCGGCAGCGCCAGGCCGCGTTCGATTTCCCAGACCGCTTCCGGCTTGAGCAGCGCGCGCCTGGCCGGGTCGTGGTACAGCGCCGCATTGGCCCCCGCCACCGAGAAGCTGCGCAGGTCGATCCAGGCGCGCCACAGGCGTTCCAGGTCGAATTCCGGCAGTGCCGCGTCGATGGTGCAGCCCAGCGTACGCAGGTGCGCGAGCGCCTGCACGCAGGTGTCGAGCAGGCCCGCTTCGGTGGGCAGGTGCCCGCCCAGGTCGCCGAGCCAGCCGATGCGCACGCCGGTCCAGTCGCGTTCGGGCGGCAGCGCAAAGCTGCCGGGCGCCTCGCCGCGGCGCGTCAGCGGCAGGCGCGCATCGAAGCCGGCTTGCACCGACAGCAGCAAGGCCAGGTCCGGCACGTTGCGCGCCATCGGCCCGGCCACGCTGAACTGCTGGAAGAACACTTCGTCGCCCGGGCCGTGCGGCACGCAGCCGACCGAGGTGCGCAGCCCATAGACATGGTTGAACGCCGCGGGCGTGCGCAGCGACCCCATCATGTCCGAGCCGTCGGCCACCGGCAGCATGTGCAGCGCCACCGCCACCGCGGCGCCGCCGCTGCTGCCGCCGGCGGAGCGGGCCGGATCGAAGGCGTTGCGGGTGGTGCCGTAAACCGGGTTGTAGGTGTGGCCGCCGAGGCCGAATTCGGGCGAGTTGGTGCGCCCGACGAAGATTGCGCCGCCGGCGCGCATGCGCTCGAAGATCACGGCATCGGTGTCGCTGACCTGGCCGGCGAAGATCGGCGAGCCCTTGGTGGTGACCATGCCCGCGGCCGGGCTGATGTCCTTGGGGGCCTGCGGGAACCCGTGCAGCGGGCCGCGGCTGGCGCCGCGCGCCAGTTCGTCGTCGCGTGCGCGCGCCTGCCGGCGCAGCGTGTCGCGGTCCACCGCGGCGACGATGGCATTGACGCGCGGGTTGTGGCGGTCGATCTGGCCGAGGAAGGCGTCGAGCACTTCCACGCACGAGACGTCCCGGGCATGGATGGCGCGCGACAGCGCGACGGCATCGAGGTCGGTGATCGGGTCGGTGATGAGATCGGTGAGCGGATCGGACAGAGGAGCAGGGGTCTGGGCGGTCGCCATGGCGAGATGTCTCCGGTGGTGTCGGGAAACAGCATACGGGCGGTGAAGGGTTTCCGGCAATCGACGATTTTTTCAAATATCCTTGCGTAAAACGCAAACCAGGCCGGAGCCCCCAGATCCATGTTGTCGCATCGCCTGCAGGACACCTCGCTGCGCTATTTCCTGGAAGTGGTCCGCAGCGGCTCGCTGACCGAGGCGGCGCAGCGGCTCAATGTGACGGTGTCGGCGGTGAGCCGGCAGGTCGCCGCGCTCGAGGCCCTGCTGGGCGTGCCGTTGTTCGACCGCCGCCCGCGCGGCATGGTGGCGAGCGCCGCCGGCGAGCTGCTGGCGGCCTACGCGCTGCGCGGCGCGCTGGAAGCGGATCGCGTGGTGTCCGAGATCGCCGCGCTGCAGGGCCTGCGCCGCGGCCGGGTGCGGGTGGCCAGTTCCGCCGGGTTTGCGATCGAGTTCCTGCCGCGCATCATCGCCGAGTTCCGCCAGCGCTATCCGGGCCTGCAGTTCCACGTGCGCGTGGCGCCGCCGGCCGAGGTCACCGGCATCGTGCTGCATGGCGACGCGGATATCGGCATCACCTACAGCCGCGCCGCCGAACAGGGCATCCGCATTGCGCACCGGCAGGCGGCGCCGGTGATCGCCATCATGCGCCCCGACCATCCGCTGGCGCGCTTCCGCAGCGTTACGCTGGCGCAGATGCAGCCGTATCCGCTGGCGCTGCCCGAGGGCGACAACACCGTGCGCCAGTTGTTCGACCTGGCCTGCGGCGAGCGTGGCATGGTGTTCGAGCCGGTGCTGGTGACCAACCACTTCGAGACCCTGACCAGCTTTGTGCTGCACGGCGGCGGCCTGTCGATCTCGGGCGCCGTGACCGTGGGCGACCGCTTGCGCCGCGGCGAGCTGCATGCCGCGACCATCCGCGAACGCGGCATGCGCGGCCGTGCGATCGAACTGCAGACGCTGGCGGGCCGCACCCTGCCCGAGGGCGTGCGCGCCTTCCTGGGCTTTGTCCGCGACAAGCTGGCGGCCGAGGCCGCGGCCTAGCCCGCGCGCTTGCGCCGCGCCGGCGGGCCCAGCAATACCCACGCCGGCGCGTGGTCGCTGGGATGGTCCTCGCCGCGCACCCAGCGGTCGACGCCGGCGTCGCGCAGCCGCGGCGCCAGCTCGGCGCTCAGCAGCAGGTGGTCGATGCGCAGGCCGGAGTTGGTCTGCCAGTGCCGGCGGAAGTAATCCCAGAAGGTGTAGATGGGCGCATCGGGATGGCGCTGGCGCAGCGCATCGGTCCAGCCCTGCGCCAGCAGGCGCGCGTACGCCTCGCGGCTTTCCGGCTGCAGCAGCGCATCCTTGCGCCACGAGCGCGGGTTGTAGATGTCCTGGTCGGTCGGCACCACGTTGTAGTCACCGGCCAGCACCACCGGGTGGCCGCTGTCGAACAGTTCCTGCGCGTGTGCGATCAGCCGTTCGAACCACGCCAGCTTGTAGTCGAACTTGGGCCCCGGCTGCGGGTTGCCGTTGGGCAGGTAGAGGCAGCCGATCACCATGCCCGCGACCGCCGCTTCCAGATAGCGGCTGTGGCTGTCGTCGGGGTCGCCGGGCAGGCCGCGGCGCACTTCCACCGGCTCCGCGCCGCGTGCCAGGATCGCGACGCCGTTCCAGGACTTCTGGCCATGCCAGATCGCGCCATAGCCGGCGTCATGGATCTCGCGCACCGGAAAGGTCTCGTCGGCGGTCTTCAGTTCCTGCAGGCAGACGATGTCGGGGGCTTCGCGCGCGAGCCAGTGGCACAGCGCGCCCACGCGGCTGCGGATGCCATTGATGTTGAAGGTGGCGATCTTCAGTGAGGACGCGGGCATGCGGCGCGGGCGATGACGAGGTCGACAAAAAAGCCGGCGGAACATTCCGCCGGCTACTGGCCTTTATGCGCGCCAGGTGCTGCCGGTGGTGGCGCTGCCGCTCGTGGTGGCGGCTGTGCTGCCCGAACTGCCCGCGCTTGCGGAGCTTGCCGAGCTGCCTGTGCTGCGGGCGCCGCCGGACAATTCGCCGGGGCGGTCGCTGTCGCGACGCACGCGGATGTCGTTGTTGACGTCCTTGACGCCGTAGGTGCCGTCGGCCATGTCCTCGATGTAGTACTTCTGGCCGCGGTCACGCACGGTGCCGGTCAGCGATACCACGCCGTCGTTGACCTCGACGCTGACATCGCTGACGTCCACGCCACGCGCATAGCTGAGCCGCTCGCAGATCTGGTCGCGGATGCGCTCGTCGCTGCGCTGGTAGCCGCGCGGTCCGGCGCGCCGTTCGCGCTCGTCCGGCGTGCCGAACCAGTCGCCGACCACTTCGCCGATGCGGCGGCCCAGGTTATAGAGCATGCCGTGCTCGCCGTCGTCGTCGCGCTCGTCATGGCGCCGGTCATCGGTCTCCCAGCCGCGCCGCTCCGCGTATTGGCGGTATCCGGGGCTGTGCTGCGCCGCGTAGCGGCGCGCTTCGTCTTCGTCGTCGTCTGCTTCCGTCCAGTAGCGGGTGTCGCTGCGCAGGTCGCTGAAGTAGCGCTCGCGGCCTTCGTCGCGGGATGATCCGCGCCCCGCATAGCGCTCGCGTCCTTCATAGCGCTCGCGCCCCTGATAACGCTCGCGGCCCTGATAACGCTCGCGCGGCTCGCGGGCGCGTTCGGCACTCTGGCGCCATTGCTGTTCCGCGTATTCGTCGTCGCGTTGCCAGGCCTGCGGGTCGCGCCATTCGCCGGCGCGTTCCCAGCCGTAGCCGCCGTTCAGGCCATAGCGCAGGTCGCTGCCGTAGCGCCCTTCGCGGGGATAGTCCGGGTAGCGGCCGGCGCCGTATTGCTCGTTGAATTCCCGGGCCGGGCGGGCGGGGCCGCCGTAGCTGGTCTGGCCCGGCGTCATTTGCTGGCGTCGGCGCTGCGCTTGCCAGCGGTCCCGTTCCGATTCCGGCTGCCAGTCATCGTCGTCCCATGCCTGGCGCTCGCGCTGGTCGCGCGCCTCACGCTCATCGTAGTAGTAGCCCATGCTGATTTCCTGACAGGTAAAACGCCATGTGCGGAAACCGGCGCAAAGACGCGCCGGCACCGCGGGCGGATACCCGGCAAGGGGCAAGATTCGTACCGTGCGGCCGACAGCCCCGCGGGCCCAGACTGGTGGGAACGATGCGGACGCGGGTCCGTGCAACCGTTTCAGAGCGTGTAAGGGATGCAGCCTGGGCTGCCGGATGTGGCGTGGCCCGCACGCAGCGGTGCAGGCGAAGGGGTGGCTGGCGCGCGGCGGCTGATCCATGCCAGCCGCCGGTTCCGCTCAGGGCCAGCTTACTTCTTGCTGGTCTTGGTCGACCTGGACTTGGTGCTGGTGGCGGCCTTCGACGGGGCCGCCGTGCTGGTGGCGGCCGCGCTGGCCGGCGCCGCTTCGATCTTCGACTTGGCGAAGGCGAAATAGCATTCCTTGTTGCTGCTGTTGTACGACTCGGAATCGCTGGTCGCCAGCACGCCGGTCACGTTGATCTTGTCCCCGGTCTGCAGGTTGCTGATCTTTTTCTGGTTGACCAGCATCGCATCGCGCATCAGCGCCTTGCCGGTGCACTGCGGATTGACCGAATCCTTGAAGTAGACCGCGATGGTGTCGTTGGTGATGCTCAGGCCGTCGACCTTGGTGATGCGCGAGACCGTGCCAGACACCAGGATGGCCTGGGCGTCCCACTTTTTCTTCGCCGTGATTTCGTTCTTCTTCCAGTCGGCCCAGATGTCGCCCAGCGAAGCCGGCTTGGGGTCGGCCAGCATGCGGAAGTCGCCGCTGAGCACGTCGCCGGTGCCATCGAGCACGCCGCTGATGGAGGACATGGCGCCATCCATCGATTCACAACCGGCCAGCAACCCGGCCAGGACCAGCCCTGCCATCAGTTTTCCCGTCTGCATTTTGCTTCTTCTCCAGGTCCGCCAGCTCTATCGGCTGACGCCGGGGCATTGTATGCGTACATCTTGCAAAATCCAACAGAACTGCCAAAAGCGCTGCAACGGTCGACAAGTGCGGGCGGATATCCCCCGAACGGGGCTGGTGGGCTAGGGGCCGAACGGCAGCGCCAGCAATTCGTTGCGCAGCACGGCGTTGGCGCGTTCGCGCCCGGACTCGACCGGCTCGGCCGGCCACGGCGAGGGATTGGCCACGCCGCCGTGCTCGCCGTCGAAGGCGGAATGCTCGCGTCCCCAGGCCAGCGAGCAGTCGCCCTGGCGGCCTTGCAGCAGTGCGGCGCGCGGCTTGGCGCCGGCGGCGGGGCTGAATTGCACCGCCGGCTGGGCCAGCGGGGCCGCCAGCGCCTCGATGTAGATGGTCTTGGGCAGGGACGCCCAGTAGCGGGTATCGGCCTCGGCATTGGCCGCGCTGGACAGCGCCCCGGCGGCGAGGCTGAGCAGCGAGCCGGCCGCGCCCGCGGCGCCCAGGCCCTGGGCCAGGCCCGCGTTGCCGCTGCCCGCTCCCGACAACGCCGCCTGCGCCAGCCCTGACGACAGCGCACCGGCAGTGTCCGCGAGCGTGGCCGTGCTCTCCTTGAACACCGCCTTGCCGTCCAGGATGCCCTGGATCGGCCGCCCGCCGCGGGTCAGCGCGACCCGGTCCAGGTCGGCGGCAATTCCTGCGGCGAGCGGCTTCACCTCGGATCCGTAACGGATGCGCGGCGCGCCCGCGGCCGTGCCTTGCGGCAGGAAGCCGAGCAGGCTTTTGCTTTCGCCGAGCGTGACCTTTTCCGGGCCGAGGCCGGTTTCGAACAGGCTCAGGTGCCGCGGCAGTGCGCCACGCGCCTGCGCAAGGAAGGGCTCGGCCGCGCCCGCGGCGGCGCGGGCCGCCAGTTCGGCCGCGCGCGTGCCGTCGCCGGCGCACTGCGAGGCCCATGCCGCCAGCCACGCCATCAACGCAAAGCTGCCCTGGCCTGCGTCAGCGCGTTCGTATTGCCCGAAGGCGTTCTGGATGTCGGCCTGCAGGAAGGCGGCGCGGGCGTTCTGGTAGTCGCCGGCGTGCGCATAGAGCAGGCCGCGGTAGTAGAACGTCATGGCGCGTTCGTACGGCTCTCCCTTCCAGTCCTTGACGCTCTCGGCAGACCACAGTGAGCGGGCCTGCCGGGCGTTGGGGTCGTCGGCATAGATGCGCAGGATGCGTGCCGCGGCCATGTCGAAGGCGCGCCCGGCCAGGTGCGGGCGGCCCGCTTCGATGGCTGCCAGGCCCAGCAGGTCGAGGTTGAGCACGGCATTCCACTCGCCCTCCATGTAGAGGGTATGCAGGATGCGCTGGAGTTCGGCAGGCTTGTCGGCGACAAAGCGGTCCGCTTCGGCCGCGAGTCGCTTCTCGTCGCCGTCGAACCAGGCCGCCGCGCCGGACAGCGGCGTGGCCAGCGCCAGTGCCAGCAGCGCCGCGCCGGTGCGCCGCCAGATCCCGGCTGCGTGGGGACTCCGCATGGGCGCCCCTTACTGCTGCCGGGCCAGCGGCGCGGCGGTTTCGCGCAGGTCGGCCAGTTCCGCTTCGCCCGGCAGCTGGTAGCGCACCTGCAAGGTGAAGCCGACGGCCTGGCCCGGTTCCAGCACCAGCCGCTGGAAGGTGAATTTCTGCACCTGGTCCAGGCGTTCATGGCGCATCGGCACCGCTTCGTCGGAGCGGGAATAGTTGTCCATGGCCAGCGTCACCAGCGACAGGAACGGCAGCCCGCCCAGCACGCCCTTGACCGTGGTCTGGTCGGTGTACTTGTTGGCGCTGCCCAGCTTCACCAGTTCCAGTTCGGCGGGCAGCAGGTCATAGACCGTCAGGTCGCCGCGAAAGGCCTTGTCGCCACGGTTGAAGGCGAGGAAGTGGATGGTGCGGTTGAACTCGTTCGGATCCTTGCTGTGCAGGTCCAGCAGGATCTCGCGCCGGATGAAGTCGCCGCGGTGCAGTTCGCCCTTGATGAATTCGATCCGCGGCGCGTCCTTGCGGTTGACCGTGAGCTGCTGCCGCTTGACTTCGGCCTGCGTCACCATGCCGTCTTCATACAGGGTGTAGACCAGCGGGGTCGAGGCCACCACCACCTTGTTGTTGCCGGGCGAAACCGCCACGGTATCGCCCACGTTCAGGCCCGACAGGTCCGCCTTGCCGGCCACGTCGGCACGCACCACGGGCGCGTTGTCGCCGCCGGTGCGGGTGGATTTCAGCACCATCGGCGGGGCGGCGCAGCCGGTGGCAAGGAGAGCGGCCAGCAGGGTGGCAAGCGAAGCCAGTCGTGGCACGGAGCGGGCAAGGGTCATGGCAGAAGAATGGGAAGGCTGGATGGATGGCAGTGCGGCCGGTGTGGCTGCGCATGGTATGAACCGGGGCGGCGCTACGGCCGCGCGGGCCCCGGCAGCACCGGATAGAGTTGTCCCGGGCGGTAGGGCTGCTGCGCACGCTGCGCGTCCAGGATTTCGAGCGCGGCCGGCACGGAACCGGCCATGACCGCATGCTCGGCGTACTCGGCCTGCGTGCGCGGCGGCAGCACCAGCGTGCGCCACGCGCTGGGCGGCTCGGCGGCCACGGCCCGCTGCGCCGCGCGGAAACGCGTGCGTACCAGCAGCGCGACGTCGAATTCGGTGCAGTTGTGCAGGCCCGCGTGCACCGCGCCCAGGCCGCTGGCGCTGGCCGTCGTCCCGGCTTCAGGCACTGCCACCATGGCGGCCAGCTCCGGCGACAGGAACGAGACCGGCAGGGGCGGGCGCGCGCGCTGCTGCTGCCACGGCATGCAGCCGGTATGGGCAGGCGGCGTGGCGGCGCAGCTGGCCACGAGCCAGGCCGCGGCGAGCGCGCCGCTGCGGCTAGCGATAGACCACATCGTCCGCCGCGGCGCGCTGGAATGCATAGATGTTGCTCCAGACCAGTTCGCCGGTTTCCACCTCGACCAGCTCGAACGAGATCTGCATGTAGCGCTGCACCATGCCGGTGGCGGCGCTGCGGCTGTCGAGCGAACCGATCCGGCCCGACAGGCTGTAGTCGGCGCCGAGGCGCGCACGGGCCAGGCCCAGCGTGCCGGCGTCGGTGGCGCCGCTGCGCTTGGCCTGGCGTTCGCGCTCGACCAGCGCGGTCTGCGTGCTGACAAACTGCAGGCGCGACTGCGCGGCGCGGTTCAGGCTGACGCGCAGCCGGTCCACGATCAGCTGGCGGTCCAGCGGCTGGGCACTTTCATTGATGAAATTGGCGCCGTCCAGCGCAATGCGCGGGCGCTTGCCATCGCGGCCGGGCGCGAAGCGCGGCTGCGCCAGGATGTCGCGCATCATCTGGTCGGCCATGGCAACGATGTCGTGGCCCTCCAGGCCCACGCCGGAGACCGGGCCTTTGCGGCCGGCGTCCAGTTCGAGCGCGGCCACGCCGGCCGCGTTCGGCGCGCTGGCGAGGCAACCAGCCAGCAGCGCCGCCAGCCCGCATGCCGCCATCCCGCCAGCCAGCCTCAGCGCGGCCGTTGCCGGGATGGCGCGCGCGGCGTTCCCCCTTGCTTCCCCGATTTCCCGTGCGGCCGGTGTGCCGGCTGTCTTGTCTGTCACGGTCATGCTCCCCGTATTCCCGTCATGGCCTTGTTGCCCGCGCCGGCGGTCGTGGTCCGGACGGGCGGGGCTGTTTTGCCGCGATCATAGGGGCAGGCCCGGCCCGCCGCCTCCCCAGAATATGGGATGGGCAACGGCGTGCCGCCGTGCGATCGGTACGGGCGGCGGCGTTTACCCTGAAGGGGCCCGCCGGGCCGTCCGCGCGCGGGCGGGATATGTCAGAATCCGCCGTCGTGCCGCCGCAACGTGCGCGCAGCGCGGCAGCACAGGGGCGCACCGCGGCGTGGCTCGGGAAGACAGGCATGGCAAGCACAACAAGAGTCCTCATCGTCGAAGACGACCCCCTGGCGCTGCGCCGGCTGGTGCAGGCCGTCGACCTGCATGCGGCCGAAGCCGCGGCGTCGGGCTGCGCCGCTACCGTGGCGGAGGCGCTGGCGTGGCTGGCGCGGCACCAGCCCGACGTGCTGCTGTGCGACCTCGGCCTGCCCGACGGCAGCGGCATCGACGTGATCCGCGCCACGCGCGAGCGCTATCCGGCCTGCGACTGCATGGTCGTGACCGTGTTCGGCGACGACCAGCATGTGCTGGCCAGCATCGAGGCCGGCGCCATCGGCTACCTGCTGAAGGATGAAACCACCGACCGCATCGCCGCCTCCATCGGCGAACTGCGCGCGGGCGGCTCGCCGATGAGCCCGCTGATCGCGCGGCAGGTGGTGAACCGGCTGCGCGGCGCGCCGCCGGAAGCGACGCCGCCCAATGGCACGGGCGCGGGCACGGGCGCGGGCGCGGTGGCGCTGTCGGTGCGCGAGAACGAGATCCTGGATTTGATCTCGCGCGGCTACACCTACGCCGAAACCGCACGCTACCTGGGGCTGAGCGTGCATACCGTGCAGTCGCACATCAAGAACATCTACGGCAAGCTGGCGGTGCGCTCGCGCGGCGAGGCCGTGTTCGAGGCGGCCAAGCTCGGCCTGCTCAAGTCCCTGTAAGCGCGCCATGCTGCCCTGGCCGTGTTCTGTGCGCATCGTGCTTGCCACGCTGCTGGCGTGGGCCAGCCTGCTGCTGCCCGGCATGGCGGCGGCGGACACGATGGCACTGGCCGCGGCCACGCGCTCGGCCACGCTGACCGACGGCACCGTGCTGCCGGCGCGCCCGCTGACGCTGCCCGACTACTGGGACCGGGTGATGCCGGGCAAGTCCGGCACGCTGGTCTACGAACTGCGCTTCGACCGCAACTGGCCCGCGGCGGCGCCCGGGGGGCTGTTCGTGCCCTGGGCCGGGGGCAGCTACGAGGTGCGCCTCAACGGGGTGCTGATCGCCACCGGCGGGCGCCTGGACGCGCCCGCGTCGGCGCTGGCCAAGCGTCCCTACTACGTGGCCGTGCCGCCGGAGCTGGCGAACGCGCACGGCAACCTGCTGCGCATCACCGTGGCGGCGCGCGCCTATGCGCGCTCGGGCCTGCTGCCGGTAACGGTGGGCCCGGCCGCCGAGGTGCGCGCGCAGTATGAGCGGGCCTTCCTGCTGCGCGTGGTCGGCCCGCTGATCGCGGCGGTGCTCAGCGTCGTGCTGGGCGGCCTGGCGCTGCTGATCTGGTGGCGCCAGCGCGATCCGCTGTTCGGCCTGTACGGGCTGGCCGAGGTTGCCTGGAGCGTGCGCCTGCTCGACTACTTCGTCGATGACCTCGCCATCCCGGCGGAACTGCGCGGCTATATCGTCGCCGCCGCGCGCGAGGTATTCCTGGGCGCCATCGCCCGGTTCTGCCTGCTGGTGATCCGGGTGCCCTGGCGCTGGCTGCATCGCACCCTCAACGCCTACCTGTGGCTGGCGCTGCCGGTGCTTGCGCCGCTGGCCGCCGTCTCCAGCCATCCGCTGGTGTTCCCGCTGAGCTGGCTGGTCAAGGTCGGCATCATCCTGACCGTGGCCGGTGCGATGGTGTGGGGCGCGTTGCGCCGGCCCAGCCGCGAGGCGACGCTGCTGGCCGTCACCGTGGGCGTGTCGGCGGTGCTGTTCCTGGCGGACTGGATCAAGGTCTGGCTGACCGGCGACTATTACTGGGTCCATTCGCTGACCCGCTATGTCTCGGTGCCGTTCAGCGTGGTGATGGCGTGGATGCTGGTGGAACGCTACACCAGCGCGGTGCAGAGCCTGCAGAACGCCAACCAGGTGCTGACCGAGCGCGTCGCGCAGCGCGAGGCGCAGCTGCGCGCCGCCTTTGCGCGCACGCAGAAGATTGCCGCCGAGGAAACCGCGCTGCGCGAGCGCGGGCGCATCCTGCGCGACATGCACGACGGGCTGGGCAGCCAGCTGGTCACGACCCTGTCGATGCTGGAGTCCGGCAAGGCCAGCGGCCCGGAAGTCGCCACGCAGGTGCGGCATGCGCTGGATTCGCTCAAGCTTTCCATCGACGCGATGCAGGACACCGGCGGCGACCTGGCCGCGGTGCTGGGCAACCTGCGCTACCGGCTGGGGCCGCGCATCGCCGATGCCGGGCTGGAGATCCGCTGGGAAGTCGAACGCCTGCCCACGCTGCCGCATTTCTCCGCGCGCAAGGTGCAGGAGCTGCAATACCTGCTGCTCGAAGGCATCACCAACGTGCTGCAACACGCGGCGGCGCACACGCTGACCGTGACCGCGCAGGCGGACCCGCAGGCGATCCGCATCACGCTGGCCGACGACGGCCGCGGCTTCGATACCGGGGCCACGCGCGGCGGGCGCGGGCTGCGCAATATGCAGGTGCGCGCCGCGGCAATCGGCGCCCGCCTGCAGATCCGCTCGGCGCCCGGCGGCACGGCGCTGACGGTGGAGCTGCCGCTGGCCGAGGAGCAGGGCGATGAGGCGGGCACGCCCGGGGAAGGGACCGCGCCCGCGGCATAGGGCTGGTTGCGGATTACTGCGCTGCGCGCTTCGGCAGCAGCCGCACCGCCAGTGCGGACAGCGCCGCGGCGGTAGCCAGCGCGGCCACACCGGTCCAGCCGAAGCGCGCCAGCGCCACGCTGCCTAGCGCCGCCCCGGCCGCCATGCCGGTGAACATGCAGACGAACAGCACGGCATTCAGGCGGCTGCGCGCACCCGGATCGATGCCATAGACGATGGTCTGGTGCGCCACCAGCGCCACCTGCACGCCCAGGTCGAAGCCGATGGCGCTGGCGCCGATCAGCCACAGTTGCGCCTGCCGCGCCAGCAGCGGCGCCAGCAGCATGGCGGCAAACGACAGCGCCGCCAGCGCCGCGCCGGCGCGGATCACCCGTTCCGGGCCGCTGCGGTCGGCCAGGCGGCCGGCCAGCGGCGCACCCAGCGCGCCGGCGGCACCGGCCAGGCCGAACGCGCCGGCGGCCTCGCTGCCCAGGTGGAACGGCGCGCCGTGCAGCATCACCGCCAGTGTCGACCAGAACGCGCTGAACCCGACCGAAAGCAGCCCCTGCGCCAGCGCCGCGCGGCGCAGCGCGCCATGCTCGCGCCACAGTGCCGCCAGCGAGGCCAGCAGGGCGCGATACGGCAGCGTCGTGGCCGGGGCAAAGCGCGGCAGCTGGCGCCGTGCCACCAGCGCCACCGCCGCGATGCTGGCCGCCGCCAGCACGAACATCGCGCGCCAGCCGAAGTGCGCGGCTACGAAGCCGCTGACCACCCGTGACAGCAGGATGCCCAGCAGCAGCCCCGTCATCACGGTGCCGACCACCTTGCCGCGCTGCGCGGCCGGCGCCAGCGCCGCCGCGGCCGGCACGATGTCCTGCGCCAGCGTCGCGGACAGGCCCACCACCAGGCTGGACACCAGCAGCAGGCCGATGCCCGGCGCCAGGCCCGCCAGCAGCAGCGCGCCCACCAGCGCCACCGCCTTGGCCACGATGATATGGCGGCGGTCATAGCGGTCGCCCAGCGGCGCCAGCAGCAGGATGCCCAGCGCATAGCCGAGCTGCGTCAGGGTGGGGATGGCGCCGGTGGTGGCATCGCTGGCATGCAGGTCGGGTGCCATCACGCCGAGCATGGGCTGGCTGTAGTACAGCGAAGCCACCGCCAGGCCGGCGCCGGTGGCGAGCAGCAGCACCAGCCGCCCAGGCACGGCGGGGCCGGACAGCGTGGTAGCGGGTGACGACGTTGTGGGAACCGTGGACATGATGGGTTGGCGCGGTGCGCGGGAAGGTTGCGATGGCCCGAAGTGTTGTCCACGCGCGCCGATTCTGGTAGACGTGCGGGGTGAACAATGGCTATACGAGACGCGTATGAAAGGCCAGCCCGCCACTAACCCGCGCGCCGCCCCCGCCGCCACCCGCGGCGCGCCCGGCGCCGACCGCATCGACCTGATGCAGACCTTCGTGCGCATCGTCGAGGCCGGCAGCCTGTCGCTGGCGGCCGCGCAGCTGCAGACCACCCAGCCCACCATCAGCCGGCGCCTGCAGACGCTGGAGCGACTGCTGGGCGTGCGCCTGCTGCAGCGTTCCACGCATGCGATGAAGCTGACCGAAGACGGCGCGCGCTGCTACGAGCGCGCCCGCGAGCTGGTGGCGGACTGGGCCAGGTTCGAGGCCGACGTGCGCGGCACAGGCCACGCGCCCAGCGGCACGCTGCGCGTGGTGGTGCCGCACGCGTTCGGGCAGGAGCTGCTGGTGGGTCCGCTGGCGAGCTTCCTGCGGCAATATCCGCAGGTCGCGGTGGAATGGCTGCTGCACGACCGGACCCCGGATTTCATCGCCGAAGCCATCGATTGCGCGATCCATGTGGGCGAGGTGCATGAACCCGGCCTGGTGGCCGTGCGCCTGGCGGAGGTGCCGCGCGCGGTCATCGCCGCGCCGTCGCTGTTCGACGGCAAGCCGCCGCCGCGCCGCCCGCAAGACCTGGAAAGCCTGCCCTGGCTGGCGCTGCGCACGTTCTACCGCAACGAGATCGTGCTGCAGAACCGGCAGACGCAGGCGCGCCACGGCCTGGCCTTCGCACCGCGCATGAGCACCGACAGCCTGTACGCGCTGCATGCGGCGGCCCGGCTGGGGCTGGGCGTTGCCGTGGGCTCGTCGTGGATCTTTGCCGACGACATTGCCAACGGCAGGCTGTTGCACCTGCTGCCGCAATGGCAGGCCGACCCGCTGCCGATCTACCTGGTCTATCCGCATGCGCGCTTCTATCCGGCCAGGCTGCGCCTGTTCGCCGACGCCATGCGGCAAGCGATACCGACCGCCGGCATGGTCGAACGGACGCGCGTGCCGCGCGGGATGACACAAGCGCGCCGATAACGCCTATCCTGTATCGGCCATTACCTCCGCCGCGGGCGACCGCGCGCTTCGACCTCATGGTGCCTGCGTGATCCGCCGCGTCTTTCCCAGGTTTCGAACAAGGGGCCGCATGTTCGCGTTCGCCGCCGCCATCGTGTTGCTCGCCGTGGCGGGCATCGTCGCCTACAACCTGGTCGGCGGCGAGAAGCGCATCGAGCGCCGCCTCGACCGCGTCTACAGCCTGGAGGACCCGCAGTTCGCGCGCGAACTTGGCGTGTTGCTGGGACCGCCCGTGGTCGACGGCAACCGCTACCGCGTGCTCAGGAACGGCGACGAGATCTTCCCGGCGATGCTGGGGGCGATCCGCGCCGCGCGGAAGACCATCAACTTCGAGTCGTATATCTACTGGTCGGGCGATATCGGCCACGATTTCGCGCAGGCACTGGCCGAGCGCGCCAGGGCCGGCGTCAGCGTCAAGGTGCTGCTGGACGCGGTCGGCAGTTCCAGGATCGACAAGGCCGCGCTCGAACTGATGACCCGGGCCGGCGTGGATGTGCGCCGCTACCATCCGGTGCGCTGGTACACCATCGGCAAGCTCAACAACCGCACCCACCGCAAGGTGCTGGTGGTCGACGGCCGCATCGGCTTTACCGGCGGCGTCGGCATCGCGCCGGAGTGGACCGGCCATGCGCAGGACCCCGACCACTGGCGCGATACGCATTTCGAGGTGGAAGGTCCGGTGGTCGGCCAGATGCAGTCGGTGTTCCTGGACAACTGGATCAAGGTCAGCGGCGCGGTGCCGCATGGCCCCGACTACTTTCCCGAACTGCCGCCGGTCGGCCATGGCCGGGCGCAGATGTTCAGCAGCTCGCCCACCGGCGGCAGCGAGAGCATGGCGCTGATGTACCACCTGGCGATCACCGCGGCGGCGCGCACCATCGACCTGTCGGCAGCGTATTTCGTGCCCGACGCGCTGACCGAGCGGGCGCTGCTGGCGGCGCTGGCACGCGGCGTCAGGTTGCGGGTGATCGTGCCGGGCGAGCATATCGACTCGGAAACCGTGCGCTCGGCGTCGCGTGCCCGCTGGGGCGAATTGCTCAAGGCCGGCGCGCTGATCGCCGAGTACGCGCCGACCATGTACCACTGCAAGGTGCTGATCGTCGACGACCTGCTGGTCTCGGTCGGGTCCACCAACTTCGACAACCGGTCGTTCCGCCTCAATGACGAAGCCACGCTCAATATCCTCGATGCGGCGTTCGCCGCGCAGCAGACCCGGATCTTCGAGGAAGACCTGAAGCTGTCGCGCCCGGTCACCTACGAGGCGTGGCTCAACCGTCCGTGGCACGAACGAGTGCGCGACCGGCTGGCCTCGCTGATCGGCGCGCAGCTCTGAGCGGTGCCGCGATGCCGGCAAGGCGGCCCGCCAACAGGGCACCATGCCCCTTGGCGGCGCGCCTTTTGCCCCACTTCAGCGCTTTTGTCGCACCGCATTTGCGCATCGTCAAAAACCCGGAAATCTGCGCTTCAGCACCGCTAAACCGGGCCGATAGCAGGGGGCAACCAAGCCCCTCTGCGACGATCCATGCCCGCCCTGTTCCTTCCCGCCGAGCGCCTGATGGCGCGCCTGAATATCCGCCGCAAGCTGGCATTGATTGCCGTGCTGTTCCTGGTGCCATTGGCCGGCGCGCTGTCCGTGGTGCTGCGCGATGCAGCGCAAGCGCGCCGCACCACCAGCCAGGAAATCCGCGGGCTGGCAGTGGTCGCGCACGCGCTCGACTTTATGCGCGAGACCCAGGTCCGGCGTGGCGCCGCGCATGCGGTGCTGTCGGGCAACGCCGCGTTCCGCGCCACCTTCGACCAGGCCGACCAAAAGGCGGCGGCCAGCCTGGCCGCACTGGCGCGCAGCATTGCGCAGAATCCCGACTTTGCACTCGCGCCCGGCATGCGCCAGCTGGAGCAGGACTGGCAGCAATTGCGCGGGCCTGGCCTCGACACCGCGGCGGGGCCGCTGTTCCAGCGCCACAGCGCGCTGGTGCGGCAAACGCAGGCGTTTGTCGCCGACGTGGCCGAGCGCTCGCAACTGGCGCTGGACAGCGACACGGGCTCGTACTACCTGGTCAGCCTGCTGTCGGGCCCGATGCCGCGCCTGGCTGAACTGAGCGCGCTGGCGCGCGGGCGCGGCGCCGGCATCATCGCGCAAGGCGGTTATGCCGACGCCGCGCAGCAAGCCGGGCTGGGCGCGCTGGCCGAACAGATCCACGCAGGGCTGGACACGATACGGGGCGATATCGCGCGCGTTGGCAAGGCAACGCCGGCTTACCGCGCGCGCATCGATGCCGCGCTGGCGCGGCTGGGTGCGATGGAAAGCTTCCATCGCACGCTCCAGGTGCGCATGCTGGGCGCCGCCGGCATCGACATCGATGCCAGGGCCTATTTCGACCAGGCCACCACCGCCATCGAAGGCGTGGCCGATGCCAGCCAGGCCTTCGCCGCGATGGCCGCCGAGATGCTGGCCCGCCGCGCCGCGGCGCAGGCCCGGCAATTCGCCTGGCTGGCCGGCCTTGCGCTGGTGACGGTGGGCGCCGCGTTCTACCTGTTTATCGGCTTCAGCCGCGGCATGCGCGCCGACGTGCGCGAGGTCGGCGCGATGGTCGCGCGCATCAATGCGGGGGACCTGACCGTGGGCCTGGCGGTGCGCGGGCGCGACGAGCTGAGCGAGATCAAGCGGCACCTGCTGGCGCTGGCCGCGGGCTGGCGCACGCTGATCGGCGACACCAAGGCCGGCGCGCACAACGTGCTGGCCGCGGCGGCCGATATCGCGCAAGGCAATGTCGACCTGTCGCAGCGCACCGAGGAACAGGCGGCGTCGCTGGAGCAGACCGCGGCCAGCATGGAGCAACTGACCGCCACCGTGCAGCAGAATGCCGGCAGCGCCGGGCAGGCCAGCGCACTGGCGCGCGAGGCGTCGGCAGCGGCGCGCGCCGGCGGCGACGCGGTCGGCCGCATGCAGCAGACCATGCAGGCGATCGACGCCGACTCGCGGCGCATCGCCGACATCATCGCGGTGATCGACGGCATAGCCTTCCAGACCAATATCCTGGCGCTGAACGCGGCCGTGGAAGCGGCGCGCGCCGGCGAGGCCGGCCGCGGTTTTGCGGTGGTGGCCAGCGAAGTGCGCGGGCTGGCGCAGCGCGCCGGCGCCTCGGCCAAGGAGATCCGCATGCTGATCTCGCAATCCGGCGCGCGCGTGGCCGCGGGCAATACGCTGGCGCTGGACCTTGCCGCGACCATGGCCGGCACCGTCGACGCCATCGGCCGGGTCGCGGCGATGATGGATGACATCAGCCAGGCCTCGCGCGAGCAGAGCACCGGCATCGGCCAGGTCAACCAGGCGATGGCGCAGATGGACCAGGTCACGCAGCAGAACGCCGCGCTGGTGGAGCAGGCGGCGGCCGCGGCGCAGTCATTGCAGGAGCAGGCGCAGCAGATGCAGCGTGCGATGGCGGTGTTCCGCACCGAGGCGCAGGCGGCCTGAGGACGCCGGCGGCGGATTCGCGCAGGATCAGCGCCGCAACAGCCAGATCACGACCGACACCACCACCGACACCAGGATGCAGGTGGTGATCGGCAGGTAGAAGCTGAAGCCATCGCGGACGATATGGATGTCGCCGGGCAGGCGGCCAAGGCGGTCGAACGGCAGCCTGGACAGCCAGGGCCAGGCGGCGCCGGCGGCAAGCAGCACGGCGCCCAGGATGAGGAGCAGGCGTTGCATGGGATGGGGGCGCGAGGGCGTCTTTGAGGCGTTTGACCGGCGGATGGAGGCATTGATTCCAGCTTGCTGCGGGCGGCCAGCCAGTCAACTTGCTGAGATTTTTCCAAGGTTCTGGAATGTAAATTGAAGGCTGGCGCATTTTTTATGAAATTTCCTTATCTATATGCACATGTCATATGGAACATTTCATGGATCAGCGATTTACTGAAATAGAATGCCTGTAAGTGGCGCTTCAGCTAGTTCTGAAAGCGGAATAGTAGCCAAATTCGGGTGAATTCCACCTCAAAGCGCCACGCAGTTTTCCCGGGGTTAACGCCAATTCTTGGCCCCGATCCCCGCTGCCTAAGATGCGTTCAATCAGAGAACGCGAGTTCGCTAATAGAACAATCGCGCGGTGCGCGATTCACAAGGCAGACGGAGACCACAGTGCCCCAATCCCTCCAATCCAAGGCTGGCGTCGCGGACGTCCAGGCCCTGATCGACGGACAGCGATTCACTGGCTACCAGTGGCGCATCCTTGTGCTGTGCTTCCTGGTGGTTGCCGTCGATGGCTTCGATACTGCCGCGATCGGGTATATCGCGCCGGCGTTGGTGCAGGACTGGGGCATCGAGAAATCGGCGCTCGGGCCCGTCATGAGCGCGGCCCTGTTCGGCCTGGCCTTCGGCGCGATCGTTGCCGGTCCGATGGCCGACCGCATCGGGCGCAAGAAGGTGCTGGTGCTGTCGGTCTTGTTCTTCGGCGCGTGCAGCCTGGCCACGGCCTTCGCGCCCACGCTGGGCTGGCTGACGGTGCTGCGCTTCCTGACCGGCCTGGGCCTGGGCGCCGCCATGCCCAATGCCGTGACCCTGACCGCCGAGTTCGCGCCGCAACGCCGCCGCGCCGTGCTGGTGAACACCATGTTCTGCGGCTTTCCGCTCGGCGCCGCCGCCGGCGGCTTTGTCGCCGCCGCGATGATCCCGCACTTCGGCTGGCACAGCGTGCTGCTGCTGGGCGGCATCGTGCCGCTGGCGCTGGCGCTGCTGCTGGTGGTGCTGCTGCCGGAGTCGGTGCGCTACATGGTGGTGCGCAACTATCCGGCCGACCAGATCCGCCAGCTGTTGCGGCGCGTGAGCGGCGTGGACGTGGGTGAGGCGCATGCCTTTATCATCGGCGAACAGGCGCCCGCGACCCGCTCCGCCATCGGCACCGTGCTGGCACCCGGCTATCGCCTCGGTTCGGCGATGCTGTGGTGCACCTACTTCATGGGGCTGGTCATCTTCTACCTGCTCACGAGCTGGATGCCCACGCTGATGAAGGACGCCGGCTTCTCGATCCAGCACGCGTCATTGCTGACGGCGCTGTTCCCGCTCGGCGGCGGCATCGGCACCATCGCGGCCGGCTGGTTCATGGACCGCTGCAATCCGAACAAGGTGATTGCCATCACTTATGCCGCCACCGGCGTGCTGATCTACGCGGTGGGGCACGGCACCGGCAACCAGGTGTTGCTTGGCGTGCTGATCTTCCTGGCCGGCACCGCCATGAACGGGGCGCAGTCGTCGATGCCGGCGCTGGCGGCGGCGTTCTACCCGACGCAGGGCCGTGCCACCGGGGTGGCGTGGATGCTTGGCATCGGCCGCTTCGGCGGCATAGCGGGGGCCTTGCTCGGCGCCGAGCTGCTGCGCCTGCAGCTGGGCTTCGACACCATCTTTACGCTGCTTACCGTGCCGGCATTCGTCGCCGCCGGTGCGCTGGTGGTCAAGCACTTCAGCGGCAGGGGCGCGCCGGATGCCGACGCCGCTGGCAGTGCGGGCGTGGCCGCTCACTGAACATCACTGAGCATTCACTGAGCATTCACTGAGCATTCACTGAGCATTCACTGAGCATTCACTGGGCGGAAGGCGGCCTGGCCGCGGCGCGGATGCAGTCCGCCAGCGCTTCGGCCATCGGGCTGAGCGCGCGGTCGCCGTGCCGCAGCAGGCCGATCGGTTCCTCGGTGCCCTGCGTATCGAGCGGCAGCAGGACCAGCTCATCCTCCGCCACCGCGCGCCGCGCGGCGGACAGCGGTGCGGCCCACACGCAGTCGCTGTGGCGGGCCAGCAGGCGGCCGAGGTAGGCATCCGACGTTTCCACGCATCCGCCCGGCAGGGGCAGGCCGTGGCGGGCGAGCAGGCTTTCGGTGTTGTGGCGGGGGATCGAGCCCGCGGCGGGAATCACCAGCGGCCATGCCAGCACGTCAAGCAAGCTCGGCCGTCGCGATACGGCCATGGCGGCCAGCGGATGCCCGGGACGCACCGCCAGGGCCAGCGAGTCCGGGCCCAGCGACTCGAACCACAGGCTTTCCATGGCCACCGGGTTGTCCATCCGGCCAATGACCAGATCCAGCACGTCGGCCTTGAGCTGGTCGATCAGGCTGCGGTTCATGCCGGTGTGCACGGCGAGCCCGACTTCGGGGTGCGCGGCGCGGAAGCGCAGCAAGGCATCGGTCAGCACTGCCGGCACGACGCTGGGCAGCGCGCCCAGCCGGATGCGCTCCTGTGGCTGCGCCTGCTCGCCGGCGATGCTGTCGGCCGCCGCGTCCAGATCGGCGAGAAGGCGCAGGGCGTGGCGCAGGAAGCGCGTGCCGGCGGTGGTCAGTTCCGTGCCCGCGCGCTGGCGCACCAGCAGGCGTGTGCCGGCCAGCTCCTCCAGCTCGCTCAGGGTTTTGGACACGGCGGGCTGGGTCAGCCCCAGGCGGTCGGCGGCACGACCCAGATGCTGGGTCTGCGACACCGCGACGAAGCAATAGAGGTGCCGCAGCCGCACGCGGTTGCGGAAGATTTCGAGCGCGGGCGGGGCGGAGGCCTTCATGTTGAAAAGTTATCGTAAATCGCAGAAATCTCAATTTACATGACTTTATGTGTTGCCTAAAGTCCGTACCAATCCAACGACAGGAGACTGCGCAATGAGCCGCCTTGCCCAGTATCGCCGTCCCTACTGGGACACCCAGCCCGCATACCGCTTCGATCCCTACGCTTCCACGCAGAAGCGCTCGCCGGGCCAGCCGCTGATCGCGTTGCCGCAATCCCTGTCCGAGGTGACCGGCCCCAGCTTCGGCGCCGAGTTCGTCCGCGCAGGCGATAACGACCTCACCGTCGGCAACGGCGGCGAGCCCATCGGCGAGCGCATCCTCGTGACCGGCCGCGTGCTCGACGAGAACGGCCGGCCGGTGCCGAACGCGCTGATCGAGGTGTGGCAGGCCAACGCGGCCGGCCGCTACGTGCACAAGCGCGACCAGCATGACGCGCCGCTGGACCCGCATTTCTCCGGCGAGGGCCGCACCGTCACCGACGCCAACGGGCACTACCGGTTCAAGACCATCAGGCCCGGCGCCTATCCCTGGCGCAACCACCACAATGCCTGGCGGCCGCAGCATATCCACTTCTCGCTGTTCGGCAATGCCTATGCCACGCGGCTGGTGACGCAGATGTACTTCCCCGGCGATCCGCTGCTGCCGTTCGACCCGATCTTCAACTGCGTGCCGGACCAGAAGGCGCGCGAGCGGCTCATCGCCAGCCTCGACTGGGAGACCACCCAGCCCGAATACGCGCTCGGCTACCGCTTCGATATCGTGCTGCGTGGCCGCGATGCCACGCCGATGGAGTAAGACCATGCTTTACGCCACCGCATCGCAGACCGTCGGTCCTTATCTCCATATCGGCCTGAGCGGGCTGAACTGCGCCGACCTGACCGCCGGCGCGCCGGCACTGGCCCGCCAGCGCATCGTGATCGAAGGCCGCGTCACCGACGGCAACGGCGAGCCTGTGCCGGACGGCATGGTCGAGATCTGGCAGGCCAATCCCGCCGGCCGCTACCGCCACGCCGAAGACACGCGCGAGCTGCCGCTGGTGCCCGGCTTTACCGGCTTCGGCCGCGTGCCGACCGGGGCTGACGGTTCGTTCCGCTTCGTCACCGTCAAGCCGGGCGTCGTGCCCGGTGCCGACGGCCGGCCGCAGGCGCCGCACATCATGGTGTCGGTGTTCATGCGCGGTCTGGTCAGGCACGTCGCCACGCGCATGTACTTCCCGGACGAGGCCGCCGCCAATGAGGCCGATCCGGTGCTGGCGCTGGTGCCGGCGGGGCGGCGCGGCACGCTGGTCGGCAACGATGCCGGCAACGGCACGCTGCGCTGGGATATCGTGCTGCACGGCCCGGGCGAGACGGTGTTCTTCGATATCTGACAGGCCGTGCCGGCAGCGGGGCAAGTGCCCGCGCCGCCGGCGACAGACGCATAAACCGGTGGTCGTCATGACCACGACCCTGATCAATCGCCCCCATGCCAACCGTCACGCGCCTCACCGACCCCATCTCCGGCAGCCCGGCGGTGCTGGATATCTTCTCCGACGCCGGCACCGTGCAACGCATGCTTGCCGTCGAGGCCGCGCTCGCGCGCGCCGAAGCGCAGTGCGGCGTGATCCCGGCCGCGGCCGCGGCAGCCATCACCGAAGTCTGCCGCGAGGTGGGCGCGATCGACCGCGATGCGCTGGCACAGGCCGCGGTCAACTCCGGCAATCTCGCCATTCCCTTGGTCAGGCAACTGACCGCCGCGGTGGCTGCGCGCGATGCCGAGGCGGCGCGCTTCGTGCACTGGGGCGCCACCAGCCAGGACATCATCGACACCGCGCTGGTACTCCAGCTGGCAGACGCGCTGCGCGTGCTCGATGCCGACCTGGTACGCCTGGGCGAAGCCTGTGCCGCGCTGGCCACCGCGCATCGCGCCACGCCGATGGTGGCGCGCACCTGGCTGCAGCATGCACTGCCGACCACCTTCGGCTGCAAGGCCGCCGGCTGGCTCGACGCGCTGCGCCGCGACCTCACGCGCCTTGACGCGGCGCGCGCGCAGGCCCGCGCGCTGCAGTTCGGCGGCGCCGCGGGCACGCTTGCCAGCCTCGGCGACGCCGCGCCCGCCGTGGCTGCCGCACTGGCGCGCGAGCTGGGCCTCGTCGCACCGGTGCTGCCGTGGCATGCGCAGCGTGACCGCGTGGTCGACGTCGCTACCACGCTCGGCATGCTCACCGGCACGCTAGGCAAGATGGCACGCGATATCTCGCTGCTGATGCAGACCGAGGTGGCGGAAGTGGCCGAGCCCGCCGCACCCGGGCGCGGCGGTTCCAGCACCATGCCGCACAAGCGCAATCCGGTCGGCTGCGCGGCGGTGCTGGCGGCATCGGTGCGCGTGCCACCACTGGTGGCCACCATGCTCTCCGGCATGGTGCAGGAGCACGAGCGCGCGCTGGGCGGCTGGCAGGCGGAATGGGACACGCTGCCGCAGATCGTCACGCTGGCCGCGGGCGCGCTGTGCCGGATGGGCGAAGTGGTGGCAGGGCTGCAGGTCGATGCGGCACGCATGCGGGCCAACCTCGATCTCACGCGCGGGCTGATCCTAAGCGAGGCCGCGATGCTGGCGCTGGGCGATTGCATCGGCCGCTTGCCGGCACACAAGCTGGTGGAGAACGCTTCGCGGCGCGCGGTGGAGCAGGGCACGAGCCTGCGCGATGCGTTGGCGGCGATGCTGCACGAAGATCCTGCGCATGCCGGGCTGCTGGATGCAGCCGCACTGGACCGGCTCGCCGATCCGGCCAACTATGCGGGGCAGTCGGTGCAGTTCGCGGATGCCGCGGTGGCAGCGTGGCGGGAAGCGGTGGCGAGGCATTGATGTGCGATCGGCACGACTGCCTGCTGTGTCGGCCTTGCTTGAGGCTGCCTGCGGGATCGCAGGGTTGCCGCCTGTTGGCGGGCGGTACGTCGTGGTGGCGCCGGCCCTCTCCCCCACCCCTCTCCCGCAAGCGGGAGAGGGGAGCGTTCGCGAAGGGTGTTAGCCAACTCGATGGCCTCAGCATAACGGCCGGTTTGCTCCCCTCTCCCGCGCGCGGGAGAGGGGCCGGGGGAGAGGGCCGGCGCCTGTCAAGCCCGCCACGCGCCAATTTCACCAATAACCAACATCCAGGGAGACGCCCTTGCCTTACCTAAAACACGCCGGCGCCCGCTTCTCTGCCGCGCTGGTCGATTTCGTGCGCGGCCGCCGGCCGGTGAGCGACGACCACGCCCGCTATGACGCCGGCCTCTCGGTGCGGCGCGAGGTGCTCGGCAGCGCGCATGTCGATCGTTCGCTGGCGCGGCTGACGCCGCTCAACGAAGAATTCCAGAACCTGATCACGCGCTATGCCTGGGGCGAGATCTGGACGCGCGAGGGCCTGCCGCGCCATACCCGCAGCCTGCTGACCATCGCCATGATGGTGGCGCTGAACCGTTCGGAAGAACTGAAGCTGCATCTGCGCGCCGCTGCCAACAACGGCGTGACGCGCGACGAGATCAAGGAAGTGCTGTTGCAGACGGCGATCTATTGCGGTGTGCCGGCGGCGAATTCGGCGTTCCACATGGCCGAGGAAGTCTTCGCCGGGATGGACCAGACGGATCAGATGGACCAGCCAGCCTGATCCCGGCAGCTCCGGTTGATCGCTACGCACAAGGAGACAAGACATGCGCACCCAGGTTGCCATCATCGGTGCCGGCCCCGCCGGCCTGCTGCTAGGGCAGTTGCTCGCCAGGGCGGGTATCGACAACGTCATCGTCGAGCAACGCAATCCGGAATACGTGCTCGGGCGCATCCGCGCCGGCATCCTCGAGAGCGTGACCGTCGAGGCGCTGGAGCGCGCGGGCGTGGCGGCGCGGCTGCATGACGAAGGGCTGGTGCACGGCGGCATCGAGCTGTCGTTCGATGGCCAGCGGCATCGCATCGACCTGCACGCGCTGGTCGGCCGCAGCGTGACCGTCTACGGCCAGACCGAGGTCACGCGCGACCTGATGGCGGCCCGGCAGGAAGCGGGCATCACGACCGTCTACGCGGCGCAGGATGTCAGCCTGCATGACTTCGACGGTGCGCATCCGGTGGTCCGTTATCGCAAGGACGGCGTCGCACACGAGATCCGCTGCGACTACATCGCCGGCTGTGACGGCTTCCATGGCGTCAGCCGCCAGAGCGTGCCGCATACCGCCACGCAAGGGTTCGAGCGCGTCTATCCGTTCGGCTGGCTTGGCATGCTCACGGACACGCCGCCGGTGGCCGACGAACTGATCTACGCCCGCCACGAACGCGGCTTTGCGCTATGCAGCATGCGCTCTCGCACGCGCAGCCGCTACTACGTGCAGGTGCCATCCAGCGAGCGCGTGGAAGACTGGCCCGACGAGCGCTTCTGGGACGAACTGCGCCGCCGCCTTGATCCGCAGTCGGCGCAGTCGCTGATGACGGGTCCGAGCATCGAGAAGAGCATCGCGCCCTTGCGCAGCTTTGTGTGCGAGCCGATGCGCTTCGGCAACCTGTTCCTGGCGGGCGATGCCGCGCATATCGTGCCACCGACCGGCGCCAAGGGGCTGAACCTCGCGGCCAGCGACGTGCTGACGCTGGCCGACGGGCTGGTCGCCGCCTACCGGCATGACGACCAGCGCGAGCTGGAGGCCTACTCGGCGCGCTGCCTGCGCCGCATCTGGAAGGCCGAACGTTTTTCGTGGTGGCTGACTTCGCTGATGCATCGCTTCCCGGATGCGGATCCGTTCTCGTTGCGCATGCAGCGCGCCGAACTCGACTATCTGGTGGGGTCGGAGGCGGCGTCGCGGATGCTGGCGGAGAACTATGTGGGCTTGCCTTATTGAACGAGGCAGCGCGGGCAGTACCGACGCAGGATGGCTGACGGCGGCCGCCGCGACCTGACGCGCGCGCCGGAGGAGCGACGCTAAGCGGCCAGCGTAACCGCACCCGCGGCCATCGCCTCCATTGCCGGCAGTGCGTCCGCGACCACCCCGCCCACCAGCACCACCGCCGGGCTTGCCAGCCCGGCCGCGAGCGCTTCGGCCAGCGTGCCCAGCGAACCGGTCCAGCTGCGCGCGTGCTCGCTGCCGGCGTGCATCACCACCGCCGCCGGCGTGCCGGCCGCCATGCCCGCGGCGAGCAGGCCGTCGCGGATCGCGGCGATGCGGCTCATGCCCATGTAGATCACCAGGGTGGTGCCGCCGCGCGCCAGCGCGTGCCAGTCGGGCGAGCCGTCGGCGCTGGTATGGCCGGTGACGAAGGTCACGCCGTGGCAGTGCGCGCGATGCGTCAGCGCAATGCCCAGTGCCTGCGCGGCGGCCATGCCGCTGCTGATGCCGTTGACAATCTCGACCTCCAGCCCATGGCCGCGCAGGAACGCGGCTTCTTCGCCGCCGCGGCCGAACAGCAGCGGATCGCCGCCCTTGACGCGCGCCACCGCGCGGCCGGCCAGCGCATGCTGCAGCGTCAGCTGCTGGATGCGCTGCTGGCTCACCGAGCAGCGCCCGCCGCGCTTGCCGACCCACTCCACATGGGTGCCCGGGCTGGCATAGCCGGCCATCTCCGGCGACACCAGGTCATCGACCAGCCAGACTTCTGCCGCGGCCAGCGCGCGCATGGCGCGCACCGTGACCAGGTCCGGGCTGCCGGGGCCGACGCCGACCAGCCAGACCTTGCCGGGCTTCAGCGGTGCTTGCATGTTGCACTCCAATGGGATCTCGCCACGCGCTCAGTGGCTGGTGCCGGCCGAGCGCGTGGTCTTGTTGAAGACGTTGTACTTGCCGATGGGCTTGTCCATCGGCAGGCGCCTGACTTCCTGCAAGGTGGCGGCGTCATAGACCACGATGGCGCCGTCGCGCTCCATCAGGCTGACCAGCGCGTAGCGCCCGTCGCGCGTGAATTCGACGTGCGCGGCGGTGCGGCCGGGGCTGGGCGTGACGCTGCCGACCACGCGCAGGCTTTGCTTGTCGATGACCTGCAGGGTGTCGCGCCTGGGGCTCATCATGGCGTCGGCCCAGGCGTAGGGCGTGCGCTCATGGCTGCGCAGGAAAAAGCCCGGGCCGTTGGTCGGTACGGTGGCGACGGTGTGCCAGTCCTGCATGTCGATCACGGTGATGCGTCCCTGGCCAAGGTCCGGCGAGGCCATCACTTCACGGCCATCGCGCTGCCAGGTGATGCCGCTGCCCAGGTGCGGCATGCCGCCCAACGCCAGCGACGCCACCTTGCGCCCGCGCTGCAGGTCGATCACCTGCCCGCCGCCCTGGCGCGCGGCGCCCAGGATATGGCGGTAGGGCTGGTCGAAGAAGAAATCGTCGAGCACCTCGTCCAGTTCGATCGCGCGCGGCTTCAACATCGCCGAAGGCGGCAGCGGCGCGCCCGCGGCGTCGGCATACGGGATCTCCCAGACCTCGGGGATGTCCTTCAGCGCGGCGATAAAACTGTGGCGCGGCGCGGCATCGTAGACCGCGGAGACGCGCGAGCGCTCGCCGTTGCGCCCGGCAACGTCGATCACGCGCACCAGCGACAGGTCGTCGGCATGGAGCAGCACCAGCGTGCGCGGCAGCGTGTTGCCGGCCAGCACCCAGCGTCCGTCATCGCTGACGGCCACGTTGCGGGTGTTCACGCCGACCCGGATCTCGGCCACATACGCCAGGTTCCACAGGTCATACTTGCTGACCCAGCCGTCGCGGCTGGCCATGTAGACATAGCGGCCGTCGCGGCTGAACTTGGGCCCGCCATGCAGCGCGAAGCGCGTGGCAAAGCGATGCACCGGCTCCAGCCGGTCGCCGTCGAGCACGGTCATGTGGTGGCTGCCGGCCTCCACCACCACGAACAGGTTCTGCGGGTCGGCGTGGAACACCGGGCGCGCCGGCAGGCTGCCGGGGGCGTGGTGCACGATATGGCTGGCGCGGATGGCCTGCTCGTCCCATTGCGGTGCGGCGGCCGGGGCGGTGCGCAGCCAGCGCGCCAGCGCCTGCAGTTCGGCCGCGGCCAGCGTGCCGGCGAAGGCGGGCATCTGCGTGGCGGTGCGGCCGTCGCGCAGCACCGCGTCGAGTTCGCCGGCGCGCAGGCGCTCCAGGCTTTCCGGCAGCAGCGCCGGGCCCATCGCGCCGAGGCGGTCGGTGCCATGGCAGGCGGCGCAATGCTGGCCGTAGAGTGCGGCCGGGTCGGCCGCCGTAGCAGCCGTAGCAGCCGTCGCGGCTTGCGCGAGGCAGGCGAGCGCCAGTGCGCCCAGCCATCGGGTCAGCGCATTCATGCCGCGACCTCCGCGTCCGGCGCGTGCGCGATCTCGGCATCGCTCAGGTAGCAGCCCGGGTCCTCGGCCCATGGGTTGCCGGTCAGCGCAAAGGCGCGCACGCGCGTATTGCCGTTGCAGATGGCGCGCTGCGCGCAGCCCGCGCAGCGCCCCTGCAGCGGACGCGGCGTGCTGGCCAGGCCCGCCATCAGCGGGTCGGCGCGGTCAGCCCAGATCTCGCCGAACGGCCGCTGGCGCACGTTGCCCAGCGTCACATGCCACCACATCGTATCGGGATGGACGTTGCCGAGGTTGTCGATATTGGCCACGCCGACGCCGGTGGCATTGCCGCCCCAGCGCTCCAGCCGCTGGCGCATGTCGGCGACGCGGTGCGGAAAGCGGCGGGCGATCCAGTACAGCAGGTACACGCCGTCGGCATCGTTGTTGCCGGTGACGAAATCGCCCGCGTGCCCTTGCCGGGCGCGTTGCCAGACATGGTCGAACAGCCAGTCCAGCGCGGCGCGGGTGCGGGCATGGCGTGCGTCGTCGGCACGATGGCTGCGCGCGCGCCCGGCATAGTTGAAGTGCGACAGGTAGAACTTGTCGATGCCTTCGCGCTCGGCCAGCGCCACCAGCTGTGGCAGCTGCGCCGCGTTCGCTTCGGTCAGCGTCATGCGCACGCCCACGCGCAGGCCGGCCGCGCGCGCCGTGCGCAAGCCGGCCAGCGCCTGCGCGAAGGCGCCGTCGCTGCGGCGGAAGCGGTCGTGCGTGGCGGGCAGGCCGTCGAGGCTGACGCCGACGTAGTCGAAGCCCGCCGCCGCCAGCCGCGCCGCGTGGCCGGCATCGAGCAGCGTGCCGTTGGACGACAGCGACAGGTGGAAGCCGAGCGCGCGCGCGTGCCCGGCAATCTGGTACAGGTCCGGCCGCAGCAGCGGCTCGCCGCCGGACAGGATCAGCGCCGGCACGCGCGCCGCGCGCAGCTGGCCCAGCACGTCCAGCGCTGCGGCGGTATCGAGCTCGCCCTTGAAGTCGGTATTGGCGGAGGTGGCGTAGCAGTGCCGGCAGTTCAGGTTGCAGCGGCGGATCAGGTTCCAGATCACCACCGGGCCGGCGGGTTGGCGCGGCGGCGGCACCGGGCCGTTATCGCGCAGGGCTTCCATGAAGCGGGACAGGCGGAACATGGGTGGGGCTTCCTATCGGTTGCTATTGGTCTGGGCTTGGGTCCGGATCGGGGCCGGCACCGGCTGGCGGCAGCCGCAGCCCGGTCTTTTTCAGCACGCGGGTGGACCACAGCACGTCGTGCGCGCGGCAGGCATCGCCCAGCAGTGCCGCGATCGCGGCGACCTGCGGCGCGGCGTCTTCGCGCGAGCGGGCGTGGACCATCGCGAACAGGTTGTAGGGCCAGTGCGGCAGCCGGCGCGGACGCCGATAGCAATGGCTGACGAAGGGCAGGGCGCCGATGCGCGCGCCCAGCGCGTCGATGCAGGCGTCGTCCACATCCCACACCGTCATGCCGTTGGCGCGCCAGCCGAGCCGGTAGTGGTTGGGCACGGCGGCGATGCGGCGCAGCACGCCGCGCGCCTGCATCGCCGCCAGCCGCGCGATCACTGCCGCCTCGGTCAGGCCCAGTTCGGCGGCGATCGCGGCGTAAGGCGCCGGCACCAGCGGCAGGCCGGCCTGGGTGGCGCGGATCAGCGCCAGGTCGGTGAGGTCAGTAGCGTCGACGGCGTCGGGCATCAGGCGGGCAGGTAGAGATTGACGAAGAACTCGCGTTCCTTGGGAAACGGCAACACCTCGACGCCGGCCGCCGCGGCAATGCGCGCGAGCACCGGCGCAACCTGTTCCGGCCGCGCCACCGCCAGCACGAACCACAGGTTCAGGTGGTGGGTGCGCGCGTAGTGGTGCGCGACCTCGGGCTGGGCGTTGATGGCGGCGATGACGGCTTCCATCCGCGCCGCCGGCGCATGGCAGGCGCACAGCACGAAGCGGCCGCCCGCCCGCTCGACCTGGTACAGCGGGCCGAAACGGGTCAGCACGCCCGCTGCCAGCAGCGCGCGCAGCCGCGCCAGCAGCACGGCCTCGGTGATGCCGAGCGCCGCGGCGGCCTCGGCATACGGGCGCGGCACCAGCGGCAGGCCGCGCTGCAGGGCGTTGATGATGCGGCGGTCGAGCGCGTCGAGCGTGTCGAGGGGATCGGGACGATCGGCTGGATCGATGGCGTCGCACGACGCGGTGGCGCCGTTCATGCCGGCACCTGGATGGCATAGCGCGTGCCGCGCTGCTTGTAGCAATGCGTGCCGACCAGCACCGAGCCGGGTGCCTGCTCCAGTCCGGCGGCGGCGCGGACCTGGGCCAGCGCGGGCTGCAGGTCCTGCGCGCTGCGGGCGTGGATCATCGCGAACAGGTTGTAGGGCCAGTCCGGCAGCCGGCGCTCGCGGCGGTAGCACAGGGTTACGCGCGGCTGCCGCGCCAGCCGCATGCCGATGGCGTCGACGCGGCCGTCCGGCACGTCCCACACGCACATGGCGTTGTGGCGGTAGCCGAAGCGCCCGTGGCGCAGCACCACGCCCAGGCGCCGGATCACGCCTTGCGCGCACCATTGCGCCAGCCGCTCGAGCACCTGCGGCACCCCCAGGCGCGCCTGCCGCGCCAGCGCATGGAACGGGCGCGGCGTCAGCGGCAGGCCCGCTTCCAGTGCCGCGACCAGGCGCCAGTCATCGTCGTCCAGCGCCACCGGGGCGGCGGGCGCCGCCAGCGCGGCAGGCCGGCGCGGCTGGGCGCCGCGCTGGCGCGCCAGCGGAAAGCCCAGGTCGATGTGGTATTCGCGCGTCATCGGCAGGTCCAGCGGCGCCAGGCCGGTGAGCTCGCCGATCGACGCGAGCGTGGCCTCGAGCATGCCGCGTTCGCGCGCGCCCGCGACAAACCACAGGTTGTACCGGTGGCCGCTGCGCGCGTAGTTGTGGCTGACCGCCGCGCAGGCGCTGACGCGCGCCGCCACGCGGTCCAGCTGCGCCGGCGGCACCGACAGCGCGCCCAGCGTGCTGACGCCGATCACGTTCGGCGCGAACACGGCGCCGACGCGGCTGATGCGCCCGGTGCCGAGGTCGCGCGCCAGCAAACTCAGCAGCGCGTGCTCGCACAGTCCGGCTTTGGCGGCCAGCGCCTGGTAGGGCCGCGGCAGCAGCGGGAAGCCGCGCTGCAGCTGGTCGTAGAGGTTGTGCTCGTTGAACATGGCGCGCCCTACATGCCGAAGCGCTGCGCGCGCGCGGTAAAGAAGATGCCGCTGGGATTGTCCGCAGGGAGCGTGGCCAGGCGTTCCAGCGTGGCGGTGTCGTAGACCTCGACGCGGTTGTCGTCGCGGCAGGACAGCCACAGCGCCTCGCCCTTGGGCGTGAATTCCATGTGCAGCACGCCGCGGCAGGGTTGCAGCGTGCGCACCACCCGGCGCGTGGCGGTGTCGATCACCTGCACGGTGTCGTTGTGCGGGAAGGCGAAATTGACCCAGACCTGGCGCCCGTCGGGCCGCGCCATGGCGAATACCGGCTGGCCCGCCAGCGCCACGCGCGCCGCCTCGCGCCAGCCGTTGGCGGGATCGGCCACCAGCACTTGATGGCGCCCGATCGCCGGCAGCCATGCCATGCCCTGCGCCATGGCCCAGCCGCGCAGGTGCGGCATCTTGTAGACCGGCAGCGGCGCGTTGCCGCGGCCGTAGCCGGACAGGATGCGGCGCACCTGCGGCGGCGCCTGCCACAGGTCGACCAGCGCCAGCCCGTCTTCGCCGAACAGGCCGGCCAGGTACCAGCGGCCGTCGGGCGTGACCAGCCCGTCGTAAGGCTCGCGGCCGGCGGGCAGGCGGGTCACCTGCGGGTGGCGCGGGTCGCCGGCATCGATGATCCAGATTTCGCCGGATTCGAACAGGCTGGCGGCAAAGCGCCGGCCGGGCAGGTCGGCCAGTCCGACCACCTTGGCGCGGCGCCCGTCGCTGCCGATGGCGGGAAGATCCGCCAGCGCTTCCAGCGTCCGGGCGTCGAACAGGCGGATCCCCCCCGGCGCGTAGTTCTGTGCCGCCACCACGCGGCCGTCCTGCGAGATGGCGCCGCCAATGCTGTTGCCTGCCTGCAGCACGCGGTGGGTGATGCGGGCGCCGAGCAGGTCGACCCGCGTCAGGCCGCCATCGCGGCCGAAGACATAGGCATAGCGCGCATCGCGCGAGAACACCACGCTGGCGTGCGACAGGTCGCCCAGTCCTTCGACCGTGGCCAGGCGTGTCATGCCGGTGGTCTCGACGATCTGCAGCCGGCCCGCGGCGCGCTCCACCACCACGCCCAGGTCGCCGGTGCCGCGCACGGTGGCGGCGCAACCCGCGGCCAGCACGGCCACCAGTGCCGCGCACGCCGCCGTGGCCAGGCCGCGCATCAGTTGCCTTGCGGCGAGACGGCCGGCGGCTGGCCGGCCTGCAGTCGATCGATCAGCCATCGGGCTTCATCCTGCGTCATGAAAGGTTGCCAGGGCGGCATTGCCGTGCCGGGCCGGCCGTACAGCACGGTGGCCACCAGGCCATCGGGCGGCTTGCCGGCCAGGCTTGCCGGCGTCAGCGGCGGGCCCAGTCCGCCGCGCAAGGTCATGCCGTGGCAGGCGCCGCAGTCATCGCGCAGCCAGTGCGCCAGTTGCGCCTGCCGCGCCGGCGCGGGCGGATCGGCCGTGGCGAATGCGCTTGCCGCCGCCGTGGCGACCAGCGCGGCAGCCGCGGCGCGGCGCCACGCGCTGCGGTTCAGAGCGACAGGATCCATTTGGCCAGCGTGTTGGCGTCGGCCTCGCTGACGGCGTTGGCCGGCATCGGCACCGGGCCCCAGCGGCCGCTGCTGCCTTTCAGGATGGACTGGACCATCTGCGCCTGCCCGTCCTTGCGGCCGGTGTATTTGGCCTTGATGTCCTGGAACGCGGGCCCGACCATTTTCTTGTCGAGGGCATGGCAGGCCAGGCAGGCCTTGCTCGATGCCAGCGCCTGGCTGGCGTGTGCGGGCATGGCGGCGCCGAGTGCCAGGCAGCCGAACGCTGCCAGCAGCGCTGTCAGCGCGTGTTGGGTTCGCATGATGAACTCTCCATGGAAGGTGCGGGGGAACGCTGGCGGTCCTCGCTGCGCCACGGCGCAGCGAGGGCGCGGCCTCAGTAGACGTCGTGCTGCGTGTTGTAGGCGTTGAACTTGCCAGTCGGCGTGATCAGGCGCTTGTCCTTGATCACGGTCTTGAGCGCGCGGGTCTTGTCGTCGACCACCACCAGCGCCGATTCACCGTCCTTGGTGCCCCACACCGAGAACCAGACCTCGTCGCCGGCCTTGTTGTATTCGGCCTGCACCACGCGCTTGGCGCCACTGCCCTTCAGGTCGGCCCACTCGGCGATCGGCAGCACCTTGAAGCCGGCCTCGAGGTTGCGCGTGTCGAACACCGCCACCGACTGGTTGAGCTTGGCATCCGGATTCAGCGGCGTATCGACCCACAGGTTGGACGACTTGGGATGGGTCTTGATAAAGAGCGAGCCGCCGCCCTGGCCCTTGACCGTCTGCACCACCTTCCACGCTTGCGCGGGGTGGCCGGCGGGGTCGGTGCCGATCAGGCTGATGGTCTCGTCGCCCAGGTGGCTGGTGGCCCAGACCGGGCCGAACTGCGGATGCGTGAAGTTGGCGCCGCGGCCCGGATGCGGGGTCTTGCCGACGTTGATCAGCGCGGCCAGCTTGTCTTCCTTGGTGTCGACCACGGCGATCTTGTCGGAGGCGTTGGCCGCCACCAGGAAGTAGCGCCCGGTCGAATCGAAGCCGCCGTCATGCAGGAACTTGGCCGAGTCGATGGTGGTGGTCTTCAGGTTGGCCAGGTCCGAGTAGTTGACCATCAGGATCTTGCCGGTCTCCTTGGCGTTGATGACGAATTCCGGATGGAAATGGCTGGCCACGATCGACGCCACGCGCGGCTCGGGATGGTATTCGTTGTCGACGGTCATGCCGCGCGTGGACACCACCTTCAGCGGCTTGAGCGTGTCGCCCTCCATGATCACGTACTGCGGCGGCCAGTAGGAGCCGGCCACCGCGTACTTGTCCTCGTAGCCCTTGTACTTGGAGGTCTCGACCGAGCGCGCCTCCATGCCGATCTTCACCTCGGCGACGATATCGGGCTTGGGCAGCCACAGGTCGATCAGGTCCAGCCGCGCGTCGCGGCCGATCACGTACAGGTAGCGCCCCGACGCCGACATGCGCGAGATATGCACCGCATAGCCGGTCTTGACGATATTGATGATCTGCTTGCTGTCGCCGTCGATCAGCGCGACCTCGCCGGCGTCGCGCAGCGTGACCGAGAACAGGTTGTCCAGGTTGTACTGGTTCATCTTCTGCGTCGGGCGCCTGGCCACCGGCAGGATGTCCTTGCGGCTCTTCTCGATATCGGCGAGCGAGAACTCCGGCGGCGTCGGCGGGTCGAGCTGGATGTAGCGCGCCATCAGGTCGACTTCCTTGTCGGTGAGGTCGCCCGAGGTGCCCCAGTTGGGCATGCCGGCGGGGCTGCCATACTTGATGAAGGTCTTCAGGTACTCGGTGCCGCGCGCGCGGGTGATGTCGGGTGTCAGTGCCTTGCCGGTGGCGCCCTTGCGCAGCACGCCGTGGCAGCCGGCGCAGCGCTCGAAGTAGATCTGGCGCGCGTGGTCGAATTCAGCGGTGGTGAGGGTGGGGATGGCCGCCTTTTGTTCGGCCTTGGCTTCAGGCTTCGGCGCGGCCTTTGCAATGTTGGTGGCTGCCTGGGGAAGACCCAGCCAGAGCGAGAGCGGGAGTGCCGCGAATGCGGGGTAAAGCCATGGTCTTGCTTTCATGGTGCCGTGGTTCAGCGGGTTGTGGAAAGCTGTTGTCGCGGTGCTTTGTGGGGCGCGAACTGGCACCTGGCGCTTGCAGTGATGATGCGGACACACTGCGAGAAGGGGATTGACTGGCATCAAACCGGGCGGGATGGTGGAGCCAAACATGCCGATTGGATGCTCCCTCTCCCGCGTGCGGGAGAGGGTCGGGGAGAAAAGCGCGTGGCAGCACGCGCTGCTAATGCTTGATCAGCAGCACAGGGCAGTGCGCATGGGCCAGCACCCGTCTGGCCACCGACCCGACGATGGCATCGAGAAAGCCGCCGCGGCCGTGCGAGCCCATCACGATCAGGCTGGCACCGATCTGGCTCGCATGCTCGACGATGCGGGCCGGCGCGAAGCCCGTGAGGCCGTGGCGCTCGAACGGGATCCCGGCCTCGCCCAGGATGGTGGCCACCGAGCCCATCGCCTTCTCGTTCTGTTCGCGATGCCAGTCCTCGAGCGTGCCGCGGTCGATGAAGGTTTTGATGTCGCCGGGCACATCCGGTTCGCAATGCACCACATGCACGACGAGGTCGCGCGTCAGCAGCGGGCTTTGCGCCAGGAAACGCGCGGCCGCGTCGCTATAGGACGACCCGTCGGTCGCCAGCAGGATCGTGTTCATGGCTTGCTCCTCATGTGCGCCGGTTGCCGGCCCCGCGTTCGCGCGGTGCGCCGCTGCGGCCCGGCTGATCGCCCGCTGCGGCGGCTCGCCTGGTCCTGGCCTGGCTGAGCAGGACAGAGACGAACAGCGTCATCGCCACCGCGCCCAGCGACCAGTGCACCGGTACGTGGAACCACGGCGCGACCAGCATCTTGGCGCCGATAAAGGCGAGCACGATGGCGAGCCCGTACTTCAGGTACTGGAAATGCGCCGCCAGGTTGGCGAGCAGGAAATACAGGGCCCGCAGGCCCATGATCGCGAAGATGTTCGAGGTGAAGACGATGAACGGATCGGTGGTCACGGCGAAGATCGCCGGGATGCTGTCGACCGCGAACACCAGGTCGGTGGCCTCGACCATCAGCACCACCACGAACATCGGCGTGGCATGGCGCAGTCCGCCGATGCGCACGAAGAAGCGTTCGCCGTGGTACTCGGAGGTGATCCGCATATGCGCGCACAGGAAGCGCACGATGGGATTGCGCGAGAGGTCGGGCGCGTGCCGGGAAATAAACAGCATCTTGATGCCGGTGATGACGAGAAACACGCCGAACACGTAGAGGATCCAGGCGAACTGGCTGATCAGCCAGACCCCCACCAGGATCATGGCGGCGCGCATCAGGATGGCGCCGAGCACGCCGAGCAGCAGCACGCGGCGCTGCAGCTCAGGCGGCACGGCGAAATAGCTGAAGATCATCGCAAACACGAACATGTTGTCGACCGACAGCGACAGCTCGATCAGGTAGCCGGTGTAGAACTCCAGCACCTTGCGATAGGCCGCGTCGTGTCCGGCATCCTCGGCCACCACCCACCAGAGCGCCACGCCGAACAGCACGGCCAGGGTCATCCAGGTCAGGGTCCATCCCAGCGCTTCGCGCGAGGAGACCCGGTGCGCGTGCCGCCCGCCCAGGACGAAGATGTCCACGACCAGCGTGCCCAGCACCAGGACGAAAAATCCGGCCCACATCGGGGCGGTGGCAAAGGTCTCCATTGCCTTATGGTGAAACGGCGGGTGGGACGGGGTGGGTGATGGCCGCCGGCAGGCGCCAGGCCCGGCCGGCGGAGATCATGGCAGCTGCCGCGCGAAGTGGCGCCGCGCGGACTGCGCCTTCACGCGCAGGGCGTCGGGTTCGCCGCAGTAGTGCAGGATTTCGGCGCGGGCCGCATTGCGCAGGCGCATGGCGGCCGGCCAGTCATCCCCGTCGGGCGCCAGCGGCTGGCCGATGACGACGCTGACCGGTCCCCGGCGCGGCAGCCACTGGCCATCGCGCAGCACCGAGCGGGTGCCCCGCAGCGCAATCGGAACCACCGGGGCGCCGGCGCGGGCGGCGGCGATGAAGGCGCCCGAGCGGAAACGTTGCAGCCCGGACTCGCGGCCGAAGGTGCCTTCCGGGAACAGCAGCACCGAGCGCCCGGCGCGCACGGCCGTGACCAGCCGCGCGATGGCCTCGGATTCCCGCACGTTGTCGAAGCGGTCGATGAAGTCGGCACCGATGCTGGACAGGTAGGCGCCCGGGATGCGTTGCGCCTGCAGCTCGCGCTTGGCCACCACGCATACCGGCAGCGGCAGGGCGGCGATCAGCACGATGCCGTCCAGGTAGCTGGCATGGTTCGATACCAGCACGCAGGCGCGATCGCGCGGCAGGTGCTCCAGCCCCTGCACGAACCATGGCACCGCGGCCAGCCGCAGCAGCAGCCGGGCGGCGTGGTGGCTGAGCGCCCATCCCATGGCGGGCCGGTGCATTGCCACCGATGCCAGGCACGTCACCGGCGCCATCGCGGCGAACAACAGCCACGCGTACAGCGAGTAGGACAGGCCGGCGGCGGCATGCCGGCCGCGCCGCAGCTGCGGCAGCAGCGCCTGCCAGCCGAAGCGCGCAAGCTGCAGCCATGGCGCGGCTTCGCCCTGGCCGGTGACGCCGTGCTCGAAGCGCTCGCGGCAGGCGGCGCGCCGGATCTTGCCGCTCGACGTCTTCAGGATGGTGTGCGGCGGCACCAGCACGACATGGTCCGGCGGCATGCCGAGTACATCGAGCGCGGTCTTCAGCGCCTGCCGTTGCAGCGCGCCGCGCGCCGCGGCGTCGGTGGCCGCGGTTTCCGCCATCACGACGATATGCTCGGTGCCGCTGTCGCGATCGGGGCTGCCGAACACCGCGACGCAGCCCTTGCGGATGCCGGGAATCGCGCCGATGGCCTGCTCGACTTCGTAGGGATAGAGATTGCGGCCGCCGCGCACGATGGTTTCCTTGGCGCGCCCGGTGATGTAGAGCTCGCCGTCGGCGATATAGCCGTAGTCGCCGGTGTTGAGCCAGCCGCGGTCGAAGAGCTGGCGCGTCTGCGCCGGGTTGCGGAAATAGCCGCTGGTGGCCGACGGGCCGCGGAACTGCAGCAGGCCCTCGCGCCGCTCGGGCAGTTCGCAGGCGCTGGCGTCGACGATGCGGATCTCGTGGCCCGGCAGCGGCCGGCCGCACGACGGGAACTCCATCACCTCGCGTGCGGCTGCCGCGTCTTGCCCGTCCCCCTCGGCGGGAGCGGCGGGAACAGCGCGCGCGGTGTGGACGAAGGCTTCGCGGTCGATGCGGTCGGCAGCCAAAGCGCGTCCTGGCGGCGGGAACGTCAGGCCCACCGATGCTTCCGCCAGCCCGTAGACCGGCGCCGCCGCGTGCGCGCGCAGGCCATGCCGGGCGAAGCGCGCGGTGAACCTGCGCATGGTCTGCAGGCTCACCGGCTCGGCACCGTTGAAGGCGAAGCGCCAGCTCGACAGGTCCAGCCCCGACAGATCCGCCTGCGCCAGCCGGTGCAGGCACAGCTCATAAGCGAAATTGGGCCCGCCCGACAGCGTGCCCCGGTACTTGTGGATCGCCCACAGCCAGCGTTCGGGCCGTGCCAGGAAGGTGAGCGGCGACATCACCACCAGCGGGAAGGCGTAGTACAGGCTGCCCAGCCAGGCGCCGATCAGGCCCATATCGTGATACAGCGGCAGCCAGCTGACAAAGACGTCGCGCGAGTCGACCGACAGCGCCATGCCCATGGCGCGCAGGTTGGCCAGCAGGTTGGCATGCGTCAGCACCACGCCCTTGGGCGAGCCGGTGCTGCCCGAGGTGTACTGCAGCAGCGCGATGTCATGCGCGCCCGCCATCGCATCGGCCGGCGCGGCGGCGGTGTTTTCCACTTCCCGGGGCGTCAGCACGCTTTGCAGCGTGCCGGTGCCGGCCTTGAGCAGGGTCGCGAGCGGCCGGGCCTCGGCCACCGTGATCAGGATCGGCGCCTGCGCGTTGGCCAGGATGCCGGCATGGCGCTGCAGGTGGTCGCCGATCTGCGCCAGCCGTGCCGGCGGGTAGAGCGGCACGGGTATCCCGCCTGCCATCAGGATGCCGGTGAAGCAGTAGAAGTACTCCGCGCACGTCGGCAGCATCAGCGCCACGGTGGTACCGGCGCGCACGCCGCGCGCGGCCAGGCCGGCGGCCACGCCGCAGGCGCGCCGGTGCAGCTGGGCAAAGGTGATGGGCGTATCGTCGCCTTCGCCGCCGAGCAGGATGAGGTGCGTGCGGTCGGGATGGCGGTGCAGGTGCCAGCGCAGCACGTCGGTCACCGTGGCGGCGTCTTCCGGTGCCTGCGCCGCGGCCTCCGCCGCTGCCGGGCTGAGCAGCCGCGCGGGTCCGTCTTCGGCGCCGGGCGGCAGGTCCCGGGCGGCGAGCACGGCGCGCAGCAGCGCGCGCGGCGTGTCCGCCTGGGCCAGTACCTGCTCCGGCAGGCTGACGCCGAAACGCTGCTCGATGCGGGTCAGCAGTTCGGCGCGCGTCAGGCTGTCGAAGCCCAGTTCGGCCTCGAGCGCGCTGTCCATCGAGGGCGCGTTCGCCGCCCCGGACTCGGCCTGCGGCCGCATAGCGGTAGACATCTCCCCCACGATGCCGAGCAAGGCATCCTCGTAGTTCTGCCGCGGGGGCGAGTCCTCGTTCATTCGCTTATTGCTTGGGTCCGCGCGAACCGGTGGCTGCCGCCTGCCGCGCACGGGCAAGCGGCAGCACCGACGTCGACGGTACTGGCACCCCTAAAGATAGGCGGCGTGCGGAAATTGTCGAGTGTGGTGACGCAGCGGGCACTGGCGCGCGCGCCGGTGCGGCACAGGCGGCATCCGGCATCCGCCTTCGCGGCCGCCGTCAGATGGCGATCCGCTCCATCGCCTTAAGGAAAGCGCCTGGGTCGAGCGGCTCCAGGTGGTTCCGGCCGCGCATGGCGAGGATGAAGCGCCCCACGGTCGCGGCATCGTCCAGCGGCAGGCAGGGCAGCATTGTGTCGAGCCGCGCATCGGTGGCCACCGCAACGATCGAAGGATCGCAGGGATAGTAGGGCGCGCGCCCATGCGCCGGGCGATACACCTCGAGGCGCGGAATATCCTCGCGGCGGAAGCCTTCCACCAGCGTAATATCGGCCGGCCGCAGCCGTGCCACCTGTTCGGCCAGCGTCGGCTCGGCCTCGTCGGCGAGTTCGCGCACGATGGCGTAGCGATAGGGCGAGGCTACCATCACTTCCGTGGCACCGGCCGCGCGAAAGCGCGCGCTGTCCTTGCCGGGCGGCTCGAGTTCCAGCGGATGATGGCTGTGCTTGATGACGTTGACGGTCAGGCCGTGCGCGCGAAGCCACGGCAGCAGTGCGGTAATCAGCGTGGTCTTGCCGCTGCCCGAGGTGCCGGCGATGCCGAAGATAAAGGGATTCATGTCGTGACGGATTCGGTGGGTGCCGCGGTAACGGGCAAGGGGCATACCAGCGGCAGGAAGGCATCGGCGCGTTGCGAGTAGGCCAGCAGCGCACCGGCCTGCAGGTCGAAGTACCAGCCGTGCAGCGTCAGCTCGCCGGCTTCCAGCGCGCGCTGCACGAACGGGAAGGTCTGCAGGTTGCGCAGCGACACCAGGATCGCCGCCTGTTCGCAGGCGCGCTGGCGCTGCGCCGGGCTGGCGCCGGCAAGCGTTTCCTCGACCTGCCGCCGCGCCGGTGCGGCGATGCGGACCCAGGCGCCAAGGTAGTCCGGATCCTGGCCGTCGTCGGGCGCATGGTCGCCGGCGTCGGCCGGCTGCGCCAGCAGCGCGCGGATGCCGCCGCAGCCGCCGTGGCCCATCACGATGATGCGGGCCACGCGCAGCTGCTGCACCGCGAACTGGATCGCGGCGGACACGCCATGCAGGCTGCCCTCGTGGCGGCCGGTGCAGGGCGGCACCAGGTTGCCGATATTGCGCACGGTAAACAATTCGCCCGGATCGCAGCCGAGCAGCAGGCCGGGATCGACGCGCGAGTCGCTGCAGCCGATCAGCAGCGTCGGCGGACGCTGGCCGGTGCGCAGCGTGTCGAACAGCCCGGGCTCGTCGTCGAAATAGCGTTGCTGGAAGCGTTCGAAGCCTTTGAGCAGATGTTCGATGTGATGCACGGCGGCCTCCGCTCGCTACTGCACCAGCGGGCTGTCGGCGCCGTCCAGCTCGATGCCTTCGATGCGGGCGCGGCCGATCAGCAGGCTGGCGTACTGCTTCCAGGCGCGGTCGCGCGCCGCCGTGGCGAGCGCGCCGGCGATGTCGCCGCGCACGGCCTCGAACGGCAGGCGGGTGCCGGGGCAGCGCTCCAGGATGCGCACGATATGCAGTCCATAACGGGTTTCGACCAACTGCGGCAAGACGCCGTCATGCTGCGCGGCAAACAGCGCGCGCTCGAACTCCGGCGCGGTCTCGCCGCGGAACACGCGGCCCAGGCGCCCGCCGTTATTGCCGCTCGGGCAGTTCGACAGCGCGCGGGCATGCTGCGCGAAGCTCGACGGATCGCCGCGCACCAGCGCCAGCGTCTGCGCCGCGATTTCGCGCAGCGCGTCCAGCGGCACGCGTGGCGTCACCTGGAACAGGATGTGGTCGGCCTCGACCCATTCGCCATCGCGAAAGCGCTCCGGACGGCTGTCGTAGTGGCGGCGGCAGCTGGCTTCGTCCGGCTCGGGGGTGCCGGCCTCGTGTTCCAGCAGCGCCATGGCGAGCGCGTCGTCGTCCTGGCCCGGCACGCTCAGGCCGATGCGTCCGGCCTCTTCGCGCACCAGCACGCGCAGGATGGCAGCGATCGTCGCCATCTTCGCAGGATTGGCGGCGTCGTGATGGTGGTCCAGTTCGCGCTCGATATCGGCGTCGCGCAGTTCCACGCCGTTGACGGTGACAGGCATCGGGTTCTCCTTGTACGGTCGCGGCGCTCAGCGGCTGCGCACCAGCTGCCAGGCGCGCCCGAGATAGCCGAGCGAGGCAAAGCCGCTCCACACATGCACCAGCCGCGTGAACGGGAAGATCACGAACAGGGTCATGCCCATGAACAGGTGCGCCTTGAACAGCAGCGGGGCATCGGCGATAAAGCCGGCGGCATCGCCGCGCAGCGTGACGATATGCTGCGCCCAGTGCATCAGCTGCACCATCATGTGGCCGTCCATATGGCCGGCCGATTCGAAGATGGTGGACAGGCCCAGCAGCAGCGTTACCAGCAGCCACAGCAGCAGCACCTTGTCGCCGGTGCGGGTCACCGCGGACACGCGCGCGTTGGTCAGGCGGCGGTGCAGCAGGATCAGCAGGCCGGCCAGGCACATGGTGCCCATCACGCCGCCGGCGGCCATCGCCACGCCCTGCTTGAAGCCGTGCGAGACGCCCAGCGCGTCCCACATCGCCACCGGGGTCAGCAGGCCCACCAGGTGCCCGAAGAACAGGCCCAGGATGCCGACATGGAACAGGATGTTGCCCGTGCGCAGGTTGCCGCGGTACAGCACCTGCGAGCTGTCGCTCTTCCAGGTGTATTGCTCGCGCTCGAAGCGCGCCAGGCTGCCGAACAGGAAGATGGCAAGCGCGATGTACGGGTAGATGCCGAAGAGGAATTGGTGGAGGGTTGCCATGGTGTTGTGTTAGCTCGGAAAAAGGCAGAAGCGACTCGACTATGGGCTTGCCTCGGTGTCTACATCTGCCAGCTGCGTTCCCCTCTCCCCTCAGGGGAGAGGGCAGGGTGAGGGATGGTTTAAGCACGGGCGCTTCGTTGAAGCTCCAGCCCTCACCCCCGCCCCTCTCCCGCAAGCGGGAGAGGGGAGAAAGCAGTCGGTCAGTGAAGGCATATCAGCAAGCCGCCGGCACCGGCGCGGTGCCGCGCGGATAGAACTTCACCGCCTGCGGACCGGTCTGCGGGGCCAGCAGCGGCTCCACGCCATCGGCGCCCGGCCCGAAGGTTTCCAGCGCCTCGTCCATGTCCCGCACCGGCGGCTCCTGCTGCGGTTGCGGCTGCACGTCGGTGAGCGTGCGCAGCACCGCGAATACGCTGGCGTAGGGACTCTGGTTGCGCGCGAGCCGGTCGCCGATCGCGGCCAGCACGTGGATGGCTTCGCCCAGCAGCTGTTCGGCGCGTGCCTCGTTGCCGTCCGCCGCGAGCGCGCCGAGGAACTCGAGGAACAGCGGCACGTAGTCGGGCAGCTCGGACGCCGCCGGCTCGAAGCCCGCGCGCCGGTACTCGTCGATCAGGTCGACCATGGCCTGGCCGCGGTCGCGGCTTTCGCCGTGCACATGCTCGAACAGGTGCAGCGAGTGCGCCGGGTTGCGGTCGAAGGTGGCGACATAGTTTTCCTGCAGCGCGATCAGCGACTCGCTGCGCAGCATCGCGGTCACCGGCGCCAGCAGCGCGCGCGCCTGCGGCCATTCGGCCAGCGCGGCGTCGATCTCGGGCATTGCGTCGAGCAGTTCCTGCTCGGGATAGCCGAGCAGGGCGCTGAGGATGGGATAGAGGGGCATGTTCTTCTCCGGTTGGTTCGCGGGCGTTCAGCTCATCACGGCCTTCTTGCGCGACTTCGGCATGTCGACGAAATGCACGCTGCCCTGCGGCTTCTTGCCGAACAGCGCGCCTTCCGAGGTGCCGCCCGAGCAGCCGTTGCCGAAGGTGAAGCCGCAGCTGGCCTTGTCGTTGAAGCTGTCCTCGACCATCTCCTTGTGCGAGGACGGGATCACGAAGCGGTCCTCGTAGTTGGCGATGGCCATGGTCTGGTACATGTCCTCGACCTGCGCCGGGGTCAGCCCCACCTGCTTCAGCACATCGAGGTCCTGCACGCCGTCGACCACCTGCGAGCGCTTGTACGCGCGCATCGCCAGCATGCGGTCCAGCGCCGACAGCACCGGCATCACGTCGCCCGCGGTCAGCAGGTTGGCCAGGTACCTGACCGGGATACGCAGGCTCTTCACGTCGGGGATGACGCCGTTCATGCCCATGTGCCCGGCTTCGGCCGCCGACTGGATCGGCGACAGCGGCGGGATGTACCAGACCATCGGCAGCGTGCGGTACTCGGGGTGCAGCGGGAACGCGACTTTCCATTCGCACGCCATCTTGTAGACCGGCGACTTGCGCGCGGCATCGAGCCAGCTTTGCGGGATGCCCTGGCGCAGCGCCTCGGCCTGCACCGACGGGTCGTGCGGATCGAGGAACAGGTCGAGCTGCGACTGGTACAGGTCGCGCTCGTCGGCCGCCGACGCGGCCTGCTCGATGCGGTCGGCGTCGTACAGCATCACGCCGAGGTAGCGGATGCGGCCGACACAGGTCTCGGAGCAGACCGTGGGCTGGCCGGCCTCGATGCGCGGATAGCAGAACAGGCATTTCTCGGCCTTGCCGCTCTGCCAGTTGAAGTAGATCTTCTTGTACGGGCAGCCCGAGATGCACATGCGCCAGCCGCGGCACTTGTCCTGGTCGACCAGCACGATGCCGTCGTCCTCGCGCTTGTAGATCGAGCCCGACGGGCACGACGCCACGCAGGCCGGGTTCAGGCAGTGCTCGCACAGGCGCGGCAGGTACATCATGAAGGTGTTCTCGAAGGTCGAGTACATCTCCTTCTGCACGTCGTCGAACAGCTTGTCGCGGCCGCGCGAGCTGAACTCGCCGCCGAGGTCGTCTTCCCAGTTCGGGCCCCACTCGATCTTTTCCATCTTGCGGCCGGTCAGCACCGAGACCGGGCGCGCGGTGGGCGGCGTCTGCGACAGCGGCGCCTTCTGCAGGTGCTCGTAGTCGTAGGTGAAGGGCTCGTAGTACTCGTCGATCGCCGGCAGGTTGGGATTGGCGAACAGGTTCGCCAGGATCTTCAGCTTGCTGCCCTGGCGCGGCTCGAGCGTGCCGTCGGCATTGCGCTTCCAGCCGCCCTGCCATTTGTCCTGGTTCTCCCATTCCTTGGGATAGCCGATGCCGGGCTTGGTTTCGACGTTGTTGAACCAGGCGTACTCGACGCCGTCGCGGCTGGTCCAGACGTTCTTGCAGGTCACGGAGCAGGTATGGCAGCCGATGCACTTGTCGAGGTTCAGCACCATGGCCACCTGGGCGCGGATCTTCATTGCGTTGCTCCTTCCTTCACACGAAACTGCGTCTTTTCCACCAGCGGCCCTTCCAGCCAGTCGACCTTCTTCATCTTGCGCAGGATCACGAACTCGTCGCGGTTGCTGCCGACGGTGCCGTAGTAGTTGAAGCCGTAGGCCAGCTGCGCGTAGCCGCCGATCATGTGGGTGGGCTTGGTCACGGCGCGCGTGACCGAGTTATGGATGCCGCCGCGCATGCCGCTGGTCTCGGCGCCGGGCACGTTCACGATCTTTTCCTGGGCGTGGTACATCAGGCACATGCCCTTGGGCACGCGCTGCGACACCACCACGCGCGCGGTCAGCGTGCCGTTGACGTTGAACACTTCGACCCAGTCGTTGTCGCGGATGCCGTTGGCCTTGGCCTCGGCTTCCGAGATCCACACGTGCGGGCCGCCGCGCGACAGCGTCAGCATGCGCAGGTTGTCCGAATACGTGGAGTGGATGCCCCACTTCTGGTGCGGCGTGATCCAGTTCAGCACCAGTTCCGGGTTGCCGTTGGGCTTCTTGCCCAGCATCGGCGCCACGGTCTTGGTGTCGATGGCCGGCTTGTACACGCACGCGCCTTCGCCGAAGTCCAGCATCCAGCGGTGGTCCTGCCAGAACTGCTGGCGGCCGGTCAGCGTGCGCCAGGGGATCAGCTCGTGCACGTTGGTGTAGCCGGCGTTGTAGCTGACCTCTTCCGATTCCAGCCCCGACCACGTCGGCGCGGAGATGATCTTGCGCGGCTGCGCCTGCACGTCGCGGAAGCGGATCTTGTCGTGCTCGCGCCCCTCGGCCAGGTGGGTGTGGTCGCGGCCGGTGATCTTCGACAGTGCTTGCCACGCCTTGACGGCGACGTGGCCGTTGGTCTCGGGCGCAAAGGTCAGGATCATCTCGGCGGCGTCGATCGCGGTTTCCAGCTTCGGGCGCCCCTGGCTCACGCCGGGCTCCGTCACCGTGTGGCTGAGCTCGCCGATTTCCTTCACCTCATGCCGGGTGTTCCAGTTGATGCCCTTGCCGCCGTTGCCGAGCTTGTCGAGCAGCGGGCCGATCGAGGTGAATTTCTTGTAGATGTCGGCGTAGTTGCGCTCGACCACCGTCATCGACGGCGCAGTCTTGCCCGGGATCAGGTCGCACTCGCCGGCCTTCCAGTCCTTCGGCTCGAACGGCTGGCCCAGCTCTCCCGGGGTGTCGTGCAGCAGCGGCGTGCAGACCAGATCCTTGCGCGTGCCCAGATAGGGGCCGGCGATCTCGCTGAATTTCTTCGCGATGGCCTTGTAGATTTCCCAGTCGGTCTTGCTTTCCCACAGCGGCTGCACGGCCTCGGACAGCGGGTGGATGAACGGGTGCATGTCGGACGTGTTGAGGTCGTCCTTCTCGTACCACGTTGCCGTCGGCAGCACGATGTCGCCATACAGGCAGGTGGTGCTCATGCGGAAGTCGAGCACGGTCAGCAGGTCGAGCTTGCCTTCTGCGGCCGGGCGCACGTTGACTTCGCTCGGCGTGATGGCGTCGTTCTCGTCGCCGAACACGGCGTTCTGCGTGCCGAGCAGGTACTTCAGGAAGTACTCATGCCCCTTGCCCGAGCTGCCCAGGATGTTCGAGCGCCACACGAACATATTGCGCGGGAAGTTGGCCGGATTGTCGGGATCGTCGCAGGCAAACTGCAGCGCGCCCGACTTCAACTGCTCGACGGTGTAGGCCACCGGGTCCTTGCCGGCGCGCTCGGCCGCGTCGACCACGTCGAGCGGATTGGCGCCGAGCTGCGGCGCCGACGGCAGCCAGCCCATGCGCTCGGATTTCGCGTTCAGGTCCAGCAGCGACAGGCCGTCGTAGCGCTTGCGGTCGGCGGTCGGGGACAGGATTTCGTCGACGGCCAGCTTCTCGTGGCGCCACTGGCTGGTGTGGTTGTAGAAGAACGAGGTGCCGTTCATCTGGCGCGGCGGGCGCGACCAGTCCAGGCCGAACGCCAGCGGCGCCCAACCGAACTGCGGGCGCAGCTTTTCCTGGCCCACATAGTGGGCCCAGCCGCCGCCGCTCTTGCCGATGCAGCCGCACATCATCAGCAGGTTGATGATGCCGCGGTAGATCATGTCGTTGTGGTACCAGTGGTTCAGCGCGGCACCGACGATCACCATGCTCTTGCCCTGGGTGCGGTCGGCGTTGTCGGCGAACTCGCGCGCCACCTGGATCACCAGGCGGGCCGGCACGGAGGTGTGCTTTTCCTGCCAGGCGGGGGTGTAGGGCACGTCGTCTTCATACGACGCCGCCACGTTGGGGCCGCCCAGGCCCTGGTCGACACCGTAGTTGGCCATCTGCAGGTCATACACGGTCGCCACCAGCGCGCTGCTGCCGTCGGCCAGCGTGATGCGGCGCGCCGGCACGCGGCGGCGCAGCAGCTCGTCGTGCTCGCCGCCGAAGTAGGGGAAGCCGACTTCCACCACCGCATCGTGGTGGCCGAGCAGCGACAGGCGCGGCTCGACCGGGCGGCCGCTGCCGCCGTCCTTCAGTTCCAGGTTCCAGCGGCCCACCTTCTCGCCATCGTTGTGCGCGGCTTCGCCCCAGCGGAAGCCGATCGAGCCGTTGGGCGCGACGATCTCGCCGGTCGCGTCGTCGACCAGCAGCGTCTTCCATTCCGGATGGTTGGCTTCGCCGAGGTTGTCGGCCAGGTGCGAGGCGCGCAGGAAGTGGTCGGGCACCAGCGTGTCGCCATGCTCGCGCAGCAGCACCAGCATCGGCATGTCGGTGTACTGCTTGATGTAGTCGCGGAAGTAGGCGGACTTGCCGCTGGCGTGGAATTCCTTGAGCACCACGTGGCCCATCGCCATCGCCAGCGCGGCATCGGTGCCTTGCTTCGGCGCCAGCCAGATATCGCCGAACTTGACCATCTCGCCGAAGTCGGACGAGACCGCGACGGTCTTGGTGCCCTTGTAGCGGACCTCGGTGTAGAAGTGGGCGTCGGGCGTGCGCGTCTGCGGCACGTTGGAGCCCCACACCATCAGGTAGGTCGAGTTGTACCAGTCCGCCGATTCTGGCACGTCGGTCTGTTCGCCCCAGATCTGCGGGCTGGCCGGCGGCAGGTCGCAGTACCAGTCGTAGAACGACAGGCAGGCGCCGCCGAGCAGGCTCAGGTAGCGCGCGCCGGCGGCGTACGAGACCATCGACATCGCCGGGATCGGCGAGAAGCCGATCACGCGGTCGGGGCCGAATTTCTTCACGGTGAAGGCGTTGGCCGCGGCGATCATTTCGGTGGCGGTGTTCCAGTCGGCGCGCACGAAGCCGCCCTGGCCACGCACGCTCTTGTAGCGCGCCGCCTTGACCGGATCCTGGCTGATCGATTCCCACGCGGCGACCGGGTCCATGGTCTTGCGGGCCTCGCGCCACATTTCCATCAGGCGGCCGCGGATCATCGGGTACTTGACGCGCTGCGCGGAATAGACGTACCAGCTGTAGGACGCGCCGCGCGGGCAGCCGCGCGGCTCATGGTTGGGCAGGTCCGGGCGCGTGCGCGGGTAATCGGTCTGCTGGGTTTCCCAGGTGATCAGGCCGTTCTTGACGTAGACCTTCCAGGAGCAGGAGCCGGTGCAGTTCACACCGTGGGTGGAGCGCACGATCTTGTCGTGCTGCCAGCGGCTGCGGTAGCCGTCTTCCCACTTGCGGTCTTCGTTCACCACCGCGCCGTGGCCGTCCGCATAGGTGGACTTGACGCGCGACATGAACTTCAGTCGATCCAGGAAATGACTCATTTGCTTGTTCTCCGCGAGGCTATTCTGCGGGGCTCCGACGGTTGCCCGGGAGCATTTGCAGGGACACCTTGAGCTTATGGGGGAGCGGGGCGGCGGCCAATTCGCTGGTGGAACAGCCGCCGGATGGCGATCGGGGGAGGCGTCGGGCGCGGACCTAGTTCCGAAGAACTAGTCCGGCCGGCAAGGCGTTCAGCAGGGCATGGGGGCGTTGCGGCGCGCGTAGTACCACCACGTCACCAGCACGCAGCTGAGATAGAAGGCGATAAAGCAATACAGCGCGGCGTCGGGCGCGCCGGTCAGCTCCAGCGAGGTGCCGAAGCTCTTGGGGATGAAGAAGCCGCCATAGGCGCCGATCGCGCCGGAGAAACCCAGCACCGCGGCGGATTCCTTGCCGGCGTCCTGCAGCGCCTGGCGTTGCGCGGCGTCGCCCTGCCCCTTGGCGGCGCGCTGGCGCTCGATCAGGAAGATCACCGGGATCATGCGGAAGGTCGAGCCGTTGCCGATGCCGGTCAGCGCGAACAAGGCGATGAAGGCCGCGAGGAAGTACGTGAAGTTGCCGCCGGCGCCGTCGTGCGGCAGCGCCGCCAGCACCGCGAACACCGACGCGATCATGCCGATGAAGGTCCACAGCGTGACGCGCGCACCGCCGAGCTTGTCGGAGATCCAGCCGCCCACGGGCCGCGTCAGCGCGCCGACCAGCGGCCCCAGGAAGGCGTAGGCGGTGGGGTTCACGCCCGCGAACTGCGACTTGGTCAGCAGCGCCAGCCCGGCCGAGAAGCCGATGAACGAGCCGAAGGTGCCGACGTACAGCCAGCACATCAGCCAGTTGTGCTTGCGCTTGAAGATCACCGCCTGCTCGGCGAACGAGGCCTTGGCGTCGGCGATGTCATGCATGCCGAACCACGCGGCCAGCGCCGACACCACGATGAACGGCACCCAGATAAAGCCGGCGTTCTGCAGCCACAGGCTGTGCGTGGCGCCGTTGGCCTGGTATTGCTGCGGCTCGCCGCCGAGCGCGCCGAATACCGCCAGCGACACCACCAGCGGCGTGACGAACTGCACCACCGACACGCCCAGGTTGCCGATGCCGGCATTCAGCCCGGTGGCCAGCCCCTTCTTCGCCTTGGGGAAGAAGAAGCTGATATTGGCCATCGACGAACTGAAGTTGGCGCCGCCCAGCCCGCACAGCAGCGCCAGCACCAGCAGCGTGGGATAGCCCGTGGACGGGTCGCGCAGCGCGAAGCCCATGCCCAGCGCGGGGATCAGCAGCAGCGCGGTGGAGATCGCCGTGAAGCGGCGGCCGCCGAACACCGGCACCAGGAAGGAATAGAAGATGCGCAGCGTGGCACCGGACAGCGCCGGCAGCGCGGTCAGCCAGAACAGCTGGTTCTTGGTGAACTGGAAGCCGGCGCGGTCGAGGTTGACCGCGACCACGCTCCACAGCATCCAGACCACGAAGGCCAGCATCAGCGCCGGGATCGAGATCCACAGGTTGCGGTAGGCGATGCGCTCGCCCTCGCTTTGCCAGAATGCCGCGTTCTCGGGCTCCCAGCGGGTGAGTACGGATGAGGTCATGATCAGTGTGCCTTGATGAAGATTGCGCGGAGGCGCAGGGTGGTCAGTGCCGCGTCAGGCCGCCTGGGTCAGGCCGACGGCCTGGGCCTTGCGCTGGCGTTCGGCGCGGTGGCTGTAGTGCATCCACACCAGGCTCACGCACACGGTGCCGTACATCAGCATGAAGCAGCTGCTGCGGATGCCGGTCAGGTCGGCCAGCATGCCGAACAGGATCGGCAGCACGAAGCCGCCGAGGCCTCCGGCCAGCCCCACCACGCCGGAGACCGCGCCGATGTTGTGGGTGAAGTCGTTGGAGATGAACTTGAACACCGAGGCCTTGCCGATGGCGAAGGCGATGCCGACCACGAACAGCAGGATGGTGAAGAGCGTGGGCGAAAGCGCGATGCGGAAGGCCTGCGGGCCGCTGGTGGTCTGGATGATGAAGTCGGTCTGCGGATAGCTGAGCAGGAAGAAGCCGACCCAGCTCACCCACATCACCCACCAGGTGGTGCGGTGCGCGCCGTAGCGGTCCGAGATCCAGCCGCCGATCGCGCGCAGCACGCCGCCCGGCAGCGAGAAGCACGCGGCGAGGAAGGCCGCCACCTTGATATCGAAGCCGTATTCGCCGATGTAGTACTTGGTCATCCACAGCGACAGGCCGACATAGCCGCCGAACACCACCGAGTAGTACTGCGAATAGCGCCACACGCGCGGGTCGCGCATCACCGCCAGCTGCTCGCGCCAGCCGACGCTGGACTTGACCATGTGCGCCGGGTCGCTGCGCGAGAACACCCAGAACAGCAGCGCGGTGGCCAGCATCGCAACGGAGTACACGCGCGGCACGATGGTCCAGGTGCCGGCGGCAAGGATCAGCGCCGGCGCGACGAACTTGGTCAGCGCGGCGCCGGAATTGCCGGCGCCGAAGATGCCCATCGCCAGCCCCTGGCGCGAGCGCGGGAACCAGCGCGCCACGTACGGCGTGCCCACCGAGAACGAGCCGCCCGCCAGGCCGACGAACAGCCCCAGCACCAGCAGCTGCCACAGCGTGGTGGCGTACGAGATCAGCCAGATCGGGATCACGGTGGCCAGCATCAGCACGAAGAACACGATGCGGCCGCCGAAGCGGTCGGTCCACAGCCCCAGCGGCACGCGGATCAGCGAGCCGCTCAGCACCGGGGTGGCGGCGAGCAGGCCGAATTCGGTGTCGTTGAGACCGAGTTGCTGTTTGAGAGGAATGCCGAGGACCGCGAACAGCATCCACACGGCAAAGCAGATGGTGAAGGCAAAAGTACTGGACGCCAGCGTCATTGCGGCGCCGGGCGGGATCGGCTCCGGCGCGCGGGATTGGGTGGCCATGGCCATGCTCCTGTGTCAACTTTGGCGGGGGTGATGCCAGAGTAGGGGCGGGCGCTGGTGCTGCCTATTCGCCGGCAGCACAGCGCACGCGCGCGCGCCGACTGCCTTTGGCAGTAGTTCTACCGGCGGAGGTCGCCGGCGCGGCAGCGGTGCTATCGTGGGAACGACCTGCGGCGCATCGCTGCGCGCCGCCGCGGCGAACCCCGCGCCGCACCCTGATTGCTCGCTCCGGCCATGGACACCATTCCCATCCTTCCCGCGCGGCGTACGCCGCCCTCCGGCAAGGCCCCCGCGGGGCCGCCGCCACGTGGCTTCGCCTTGTTTGCACTGGGGTTCCGCCCGTTCTACCTGGGCGGCGCGGTGTTTGCCGCGCTGGCGCTGGCGGCGTGGTCGGCGATGCTGGCGGGCATGCCCGCGGTCGGCCCGGCAGCGGCGCTGCCGGCGATGTTCTGGCATGCGCACGAGATGGTGTTCGGCTTTGCCGCGGCCATCGTGGTGGGCTTCCTGTTCACCGCCGGGCGGGCCTGGACCGGGCAGCCGACGCCGACCGGCGCCGCGCTGGCGGCGCTGTTCGGGCTGTGGGTGGCGGGGCGCGCGGGCCTGTGGCTGGCACCGGGCATCGCGGCCTTCGTGATCGAAGCCGCGTTCCTGCCGCTGGCGGCGCTGGCGTTCACGCGCACGCTGGTGCGCGCCGGCAACCGCCGCAACTATCCGCTGGCGCTCGCGCTATGGCTGCTGGCGCTGGCCGACATGGCCAGCCTGTGGCTGCAGGCACGCGGCCATGATGCCGGTGCGATGCTGGCGTGCCGCGCCGGCGTGGCCCTGGTGACGCTGTTCGTGGTGGTGATCGGCGGGCGCGTGATCCCGATGTTCACCACCAATGCGATTCCGGGCTTCCGCCTGCGCCAGTACCGGCAGGTGGATCGCCTGGCGATTCCCGCGGCCGTGCTGGGGCTGGCGGCTGGCCTGCTGCCCGTGCCCGCATGGCTGGCGGCGGCGCTGTCGCTGCTGGCGGCGCTGGTGCTGGGCGTGCGCGTGGCGGGGTGGCGCGGGTATGCGGTCGGCAACCGGCCGATCCTGTGGGTGCTGCACTTGGCCTATGCATGGCTGCCGGTGGCGCTGCTGCTGCAGGCGCTCGGTGCGCTGGGGCTGGTGATGGCCGGGCTGGCGACGCACGCGTTCACGGTGGGCGTGCTGGGCGTGGCGATCATCGCCATGATCACCCGCACCGCACTGGGCCACACCGGCCGCATGCTGGTGGCCGGCCGCGCCGAGACCGCGGCGTACTGGCTGGTAGCCGCGGCGGCGGTGTTGCGCGTGTTCGGGCCGATGGCCTGGCCCGCCGGCTACCTGCATTGGGTGTGGGGCGCGGGCGCGTGCTGGGTGGCGGGCTTCGGACTCTATGCGCTGACGTATGCGCCGCGGCTCGCGCGCCCGCGCGTCGACGGCAAGCCGGGCTGAGTCCCTGGAGTTCAGGGGCAGGCCTGCGCCATCGGCGCGCGCGTGCGGGCGCCTTGTTCCAGCTTCACGCTCAGCCACGCCACCGCCAGCGCCGCCATCGGCGCCAGTGCTGCAACCCAGGGCAGTGCCGTGAGCCCCGGCCCGTGGTCGACCACCACCCCGCCCAGCCACGCACCCAGGCCATTGCCCAGGTTGAACGCGGCGATATTGAAGCTCGATGCCAGGTTTTCGCCGGCGCCGCGGGCGTGGCGCAGCACGCGCAGCTGCAGCGGCGACACCGTGGCAAAGGCCGCGACGCCCAGGATGCCGACGAAGGCCACCACCAGCACCTGGCTGTGGATGGCCAGCGTCATCGCCGCCAGCACCAGCGTCAGCGCCGCCAGCGTGGCCAGCACCGCGCGCGTCGGCGCGCGGTCGGCAAAGCGCCCGCCCAGCACGTTGCCGACGATCATGCCGGCACCGAACAGCAGCAGGATCGGCGACACCGCCGCCTCGCCAAAGCCGGACACGCGCGTCAGCAGCGGCTGCACGTAGGTGATCACGGCGAAGATGCCCATCGACTGCAGCACCGTCATCGACAGCCCCAGCAGCACCTGCGGGCGGCCGATGGTGGCCAGCTCGTCGCGCAGCGCCACGCGCGCGCCGTGGTCCTGGCTTTTCTGCACCAGCAGCGCGATCACCGCCAGCGACAGCAGGCCGACCAGCGTCATCGCCCAGAAGGTCGAGCGCCAGCCCAGGTGCAGGCCCAGCCAGGCGCCGGCGGGCATGCCCAGCAGCGTGGCCAGGGTCAGGCCCGAGAACATCACCGAAATCGCCGAGGCACGGCGGTGTTCCGGCACCAGCCCGGTGGCGACCACCGCGCCGACGCCGAAGAAGGTGCCATGCGTGAGCGAGGTCAGCACGCGCGCGATCATCAGCGTGGTGTAGTCGGGCGCCAGCGCGCAGGCGGCGTTGCCGACGGTATAGATCACCATCAGCGCCAGCAGCACCGCCTTGCGCGGCATGCGGCGCGTCAGCAGCGTCAGCACCGGCGCGCCGGCGAACACGCCCAGCGCGTAGCCGGAGACCAGCATGCCGGCGGCGGCGATGGTCACCTGCAGGTCGGCGGCAACCTGCAGCAGCAGGCCCATGATCACGAATTCGGCGCAGCCGATGCCGAAGGAGCCGGCGGTCAGCGCGTACAGCGCCAGCGGCAAGCGGCCGCTGGCAGGGGCGGTAACGGTGGAATGAGCGGAAGCCATGGTGGGGACGGGCGCAAGGGTAAGGAAGCCCGCAGTCTGGCCCTTTTCGGCTTCAGTAAAAACCGGCATGATCCATAATCAGTTTCAATAAATTCTTGAGAATCATGGACCGGATCGGCGATATCGGCCTGTTTCTGCGCGTGCTCGACCTGGGCTCGATCAGTGCCGCGGCACGCAGCCTGGACCTGTCGGTGGCGGTGGCCAGCCAGCGCCTGCAGCGGCTGGAGCGCGAGCTGGGCGTGCGCCTGCTGCATCGCACCACACGCCAGCTGCACGCCACCCCGGAGGGCGCCGTGCTGGCCGAACAGGGGCGCGCGCTGGTGGATGACCTGGAAGCGCTGGGCGCGTCGCTGCGGCAGGCCGGCACCGGCATTACCGGCACCTTGCGGGTGACGACGTCGTCGTCGTTCGGGCGGCTCTATGTCTCGCCGCTGCTGCCGGAATTCCTGGCGCGGCACCCGGGGGTATCGCTCAGCGTCAACCTGAGCGACCACGTGCTGGACCTCGTCAGCGCCGGCTTTGACCTGGCGATCCGCATCGGCGCGCTCGACGATTCGGCGCTGGTCGCGCGCCGGCTCGCCAACAACCGGCGCCTGCTGTGCGCGTCGCCGGATTACCTGCGCCGGCGCGGCACGCCGCGCACGCCGCAAGACCTGGCACGGCACGATTGCCTGCTGCTGGTCGGCAGCCAGGGACGGCAGGACGTGTGGCGGCTGGGCGATGGCGCCGGCGGCGAAATTGCCGTGCGCGTGCGCGGCCGGATCGAGGCCAACACCGGCGAGCTGCTGTCCGACGCGGCGCTGGCCGGCTTCGGCATCGCACTGCATTCGGCCTGGCATGTCTGCGCCGACCTGCACGCCGGCCGGCTGGTGCAGGTGCTGCCCGACTACCCGCTGGCTGACACCGGCATCTACGCGGTGATGCCGCAGCGGCGGCTGGTGCCGCCGCGCGTGCGCGCCTTTGTCGATTTCCTGGCCGAGCGCTTTGGCGAGAACCCGCCGTGGGAACGGCTGCGCGGCGGGTGAGCGCGGTTTCCCGCTACGCCGGCGGCTGTACCGCGGGCGTGGCGTGGCGCCGGTAGTCGCCCGGCGTCATGCCGGTCCAGCGGCGGAACGCGCGGAAGAACGAGTTGGCATCGTCGAAGCCGAGCCGGAACGCGATCTCGCCGAGCGACAGCGCGCCTTCGCTCAGGTAATGGCCGGCCAGCTCGCGCCGGGCGTCTTCGCACAGCGTGCGGAAGCTGGTGCCGGCGGCCATCAGCCGGCGCTGCAGCGTGCGCTCGCTGATGTCGAGGTGGCGCGCCACCGCGGCCAGGCTCAGGGCGCGGTCGCCGGCCAGCTGCTGCAGGGCGCTGCGCACATCGTAGAGCGAGGCCGCGGCCGGACGCAGGTCGCGGCTGGCAGCGGGCGCCGCGGGGCTGGAGCGGTCGCGTGCCACCAGCCGCAGCGCCAGGTCGCGGCGGCCGAACACGATCGCGTCTTCCGGCTCGCCGAAGCGCACCGGGCAGTCGAAGGCCTCGGTATAGCGCAGGTGCCAGGCCGGGCGGCCGATGCGCAGCGACACCCGCAGCGGATGCAGCGGCTTGCGCGTGAAGCGCCGGCCAAAGGCCAGCAGCGAGCACAGCTCCATGTCGATGCGCGGCCGGCTGTCGGGCGCCTCGGGGTCGCTCGGGCGGATGCAGACCCAGGCTTCGTCGCCCTGGCGGCGCAGCTCGACGCGGTCGCCGGCGAGCAGCTTCTGGTAGCGCGCGATGCGCCGCAGGGCCGTGCCCAGCGACGGGCCGGCCATGGCGGGCAGGCCGGCCAGGCCGAGCAGGTCGGGCGGCATCCGGCTGCCCAGCCATAGCCCGATGGCGGGGTCGCCGGTGGCGTGATAGACGGCCAGCAGCAGGTGGATGGCCTGTTGCGGGTCGGCCGCATGCGCGGCGGGTTGGTGGTCGCAGGAGTCGGAGCCGGTATCGGATTCCGGGGCAGGCGCGAGTGCCGATACGTCGTAACCGCCTTCACGCAGCGCGTGCAGCAGGTCACGAGGCAACGGCCCGGCCTGGATAGGCTCTTGTTGTGGCATCGTCGTTTTCTGGCTGGCAAGGTGGCGCAAGTGCGCCCGTGCAGCCCCCGGTACGAAAGAGATTACGCGGTGACGATGGCCCCTTCAAGGGCGCGGGACGGCCGGAAGTGTGCGCCAGGCAGCTTTACTGGGCCGCGGCGGCGGCTTGACGGCGGCGCGTGCCGCGCCGCTGCTGGCCTGGCGGGCCGCTGCAACCCGTTGCTTAAATTTTGGGCAGTCCGGTGCGCTGGCGCACAGACCGGGGTTTTCGGACATGGCACGCCAGGATATCCACAGATTCTGTGGATATCACGTCGGAGTTTTCAACATGGGTTTGTGCGGCTGCCGGCGGGCGCTGGAAGCGGGTATGCTGGGTGGCTTTGGCGGCATGGCAGCTCGTGCCGGCACCGGCCGGCCCGCCGCCGCGACGGTCCGCGCCAGCGCCGATCGGGCCGCATCCATGCCGCATCTTGCATCATCGTGCCGCCAACGCCGGCCCCTGGGCCGGCATGCCGCGTTCGCGACTCAACCTGCCCGCCGCCATGCGCCCTGACCGGTCGTCCGCCATCCTGCCCCGCCTTGCTGTGTTGCCGATGCTTGCCGCCGCGCTGGCGCTGTCGGGCTGCGTGGCGCAATACCGGGTGCCTGCCGGTGCCCCGTCCGCCAGCGTGCGGCTGGTGACCAGCACCGACGAAAACACCTCGTTCACCATCGTCGATCCGGCCCGGTGCCCGGATCCGGCCCGGCCGCTGGTACTGGCGGGAATGGGCAAGCAGTTGTCGGCCATGGGAAGGGAGCGCAGCCTGGATATGGCCGGGCGTTCGCCGGAGCCGCCCGCGCGCACGCGTGAGCGGCTGGTCGAGGCGGGCCGGCGCATCTATGTGGCGGTGACTTCGGCCGCGGCGCCGCCGCTGCCGGAGATGCGCTGTGCCGCGGGCGTGTCGTTCGTGCCGGCGGCCGGCGCGCAGTATGAGATCCGCTACCAGCGGGACGAGACCGCCAGCCAGTGTTCCGCGCGGATCTTGCGCCTGCAGCCGCTGGCCGACGGCAGCGCGCGCCTGACCGCCGAGCCGACGCAGCAGGGTTTCAGGGCGCTGCGCAAGGATTATGTCTGCCAGGCGTTGTGAAACCCGTCCGGGCCCCCGGGCCGTGGACGGGTGAGGCGCTGCCGTCCGGCGGCAGCGCCGGTTCTTACTGCTCGATCAGGAAGCGCTCCGGGCGCTTGCCCAGCCAGGCCGGCGCACGGCCGCGGCCGGACCAGGTCTTGCCGGTCTTGGGGTCCATGTACTTCGGGGGCAGGGCGGCGGCGGTCTTGCGCGGGCTGCTGCCGGCGGGACGGCCGCGCTTGCGCCGGGGCAGGATGTCTTCCGCGGTCAGGCCATATTCGGTCATCAGTTCGCGGATTTTATCGATCACGCCCGCGACTTCGGTCGCGCGCACTTCATTCAGCTTGGCTTCCAGCGCTTCCTTCTCAGCCAGGAGTTGCTTGTATGTCGCCATTTATATCCCCTTTCTGCAATTAGGCCGCTGCATGGTACTAGAAATTCCGGTGACAGAGCACCTGAAAAAATTTTACAAAAAATAACGCAGATTGCACGGACAGATTGTCGCGCCGCTTGTCGGCATCATTGCCATGCCGTTTGCGGAAAGGATTGCGGGAAGGATTGCTCCATTTTTTCCCGCATTTAGAGCTAATGAAAATACCCGCGCCGCTTTGCTTCAGCGCCTAAACTGGGTTGTCTGCGCCCCGCGCAGTGCCACCTCACGACTACCGGAGCCCCCCTATGAGTCAGCAGATCTTTGTCAATTTACCCGTGCGCGACCTGCAAAAGTCGATCGCCTTCTTTACCCAGCTGGGCTTTTCCTTCAATCCGCAATTTACCGACGATACCGGTACCTGCATGATCGTCGGCGAGAACATTTTCGTGATGCTGCTCACCGAAGCCAAGTTCCGCACCTTCTCGCCCAACGACATCTGCGATGCGCGCAAAGCCACCGAAGTGCTGGTTTGCCTGTCGATGGAAACCCGTGCGCGTGTCGATGAAATGGTCAATGCCGCGGTGCTGGCGGGCGGCAATACCTACAAGCCGCCAGTGGATCTGGGCTTCATGTACGGCCACGGCTTCCAGGACCTGGATGGCCATGTCTGGGAGCTGGCGTATATGGATATGGCGGCGCTGCAGGCGTCGCAGTAATTGCGCCATCGCGCCGGGACAGCGCCAAAAAAAACAGCCCGGGAAAGCAGGAAGCCCGGGCTTGAAATCCACCTGGATCGCGGTGGAGGAGACATCTGGTTGTTGGCGTCCCGGGACGGCCCGGGACGCGGTCATGCATCGAGGGGTCAGATTGCCCAGCCGCCGGCGTAGAACGCTGCCAGCACCACCGCGATCGCCACGGTGCCGAGATTGAGCTTGCGCCATTCGCCGGCGACGATGCGGCCCACCACCAGGGTGCAGAAGCCGAGCATGATGCCGGTGACGATATTGCATGTCAGCACGATGAACACGGCGCAGACCAGGCCGGCCAGCGCATCGACCAGGTCATCCATGTGCAGGCGGCTGACGCTCGACAGCATCAGCAGGCCCACGTACATCAGCGCCGGCGCGGTGGCGTACGACGGCACCAGCGCGGCCAGCGGCGAGAAGAACATCACCGCCACGAACAGCAGGCCCACCACCACCGCGGTCAGGCCGGTCTTGGCGCCGGCGGCGACGCCGACGGTCGACTCGATATAGGCCGCGGCCGGGGCGCCGCCGAACATGCCCGAGAAGATCGAGCTGACCGAGTCCGCGGTCAGCGCGCGCCCGCCGTTGTGGATGTGGCCGGCGGCATTGAGTTGCCCGGCCTGGCCGGCGACGGCGCGGATGGTGCCGGTGGCGTCGAACACCGCGGTCATCACCAGCGCCAGCACGCTCGGCAGCACGGCCGCCGTCAGCGCGCCGCGCACATCCATGGCGCCGATCAGCGATTCATGGCCCGGTGCGCTCAGCGACGGCAGCGCGAACACGCCGGTGAACTTCACCGCCGGATCGAAGGCCAGGCCCAGCGCCGAGATGGCGATGATCACCAGCAGGATCCCGCCCGGCACCTTGCGCCGCTCCAGCCCGAAGATCGCGGCCAGGCCCAGCACCGACATCACCACCGGGAACGAGGTGATCTTGCCCAGCGCCACCGGCAGGCCGGCATGCGTGTTCTTGACCACCAGCCCGACTTCATTCGAGGCGATCAGCAGCAGGAACAGGCCGATGCCGATGCCGGTGCCGTGCGCCACGCCGGCGGGCAGGTTGCGCAGGATCCAGGAGCGCACGCCGGTGACCGAGATCGCGGTGAAGATCAGGCCCATCAGGAACACCGCGCCGAGCGCGACCGCCGGCGACAGGCCTTGTCCCAGCACCAGGCCGAAGGCCATGAACGCGGTCAGCGAGATGGCGCAGCCGATGGCGATCGGCAGCTTGGCCCACAGGCCCATCAGCAGCGAGCCGAAGGCCGTGGTCAGGCACACCGCGACAAACACCGCGCTGGTGTCGAAGCCGGCCTTGCCGAGCATGCCCGGCACGACGAAGACGGCGTAGACCATCGCCATGAAGGTGGTGACCCCGGCCACCACTTCCTGGCGCTGGGTGCTGCCGCGCGCGGTGATCTCGAAGAAGGCGTCGAGCCGGCCTTTGACTTCCGGAACATGGGGAGCGTGGGGGCGTGCGGGATCGGCCTCCGCCGCGGACGACGGATAGGGTTGTTCGATCATGATGAGCTGTCTCCTTGCGGGCGCTGCAACGTCCGTCGTGCGGAACGTCGTCAGGCGGTCTCACGTGGTTCTGGTCTGGGCTGGAGGCGGAATCCTGGCCAACCCCGCTGTTATCGGTGTGCCGCTTGTCGGTGCCTTCTGCGGGCGTGATCCGGGCAAGGCTGAAGGCTAGGTGACGGGGCGCCAGCCATCATCACCGGGGCTCAATGCGCGGCATGTGCGGTGGGGAATATCGAATGTGATCCACGGTTATCTCTGGATGGCGAAGCCGCGCCAGGTGGCTTTCTCGGCGGCTCCCATTATCAGGCGATGCATATACGGCCTATAGGGAATGACCCGGATGTCTGACGGTCGACTTCTCTATACTAGGGATAACCCTGAATCGTCTCGCGATCCGGGCCGAATCCCGGCTTGAAGTGCTTCGTGAGACATATCTCTGTTTCCAATCGGAAAGGAAGAATCGCCATGCAAGCACTCGCCGACACCCTCTATCGCCAACCCGCCCAGGCCAACGCGGCCCAGCCCGCCGCGGCCCAGCCGGCGCGCGATGTCGCCTATTACGCCCGCATGGGCGGCGGCCTGTCGCTGGCCGCGCGCGTGCGCGCTTACTTTGCCCAGGGCTGGACGCTGTACGCGGCCAATGCGCGCGAGGCCGCGCCGATCCGCTGGCTGTAAAGAGCCGCGCGCTGCATCAGTACATGCCGGTGCGCGCCATGAACGCATCCAGCGTCCAGCCGCGTCCGAGCATCAGCATCCGCGTATGCAGCCCTTCCCGCGTGGCCGCATCGACAGCATCGCCGAGCCACGTCAGCGTCTTGCTGCGCAAATCGACATAGCCCATGGCGTAGTCCGGCGCCAGTGCCTGCCACAAGGCGTGGGCCCCGGCCGACTGCCGCGCGCCGCTCAGCAGGCATAGCCCGCCGTCCAGTGCCCAGCGATATAAGGCCCGCGCCAGGCCGCGGCGCTGGTAAGCGGGCGCAAACTTGCTATGCGGCGCCCGCACCCACGGATCGGCCCGGCGGCCGACCTCTATCAGCCGGTTGAAGACGGTATAACCGGCCAGCCGGCGCTGCATCACGTCTTCCACATACACGTAGTACTCGCCGTCGGCCTCGCGGTAGCGCAGGCGCAGGCCAGGCGCGCCCGCCGGCAGCGCGGGCATCGCATGGAGGCGGTCGCCCGGCCGGACAAGGCGGCCGTGCAGGGTGTCGAGCTCGCGCTCGATCTCGGCCGGCGCCAGTTCAACGTCGATGCGCAGTTCGAGCGCGCGCGGCAGCGCCGGCGCCGGCAGGCGCAGGGCATGGAAATTGGCCATGGAACGTCTCCCGACCGCTCAGGGATTGAGGATCAGGTAGAGGGCGGCGAGCGCCACCATGGCGCACAAGGTGTGGCGGTAGAGCGGTGACATGTCTGGCTTTCTCCTGGCTGCATGATCGAGCGGGTGCCGGATGGCATCCGCGACATGGGCCGTGCGGGAAAGCTCAGGGCTGGAGGGTGGCGCCCCGAACTGCCCGCACGGCCAGGAAAAGCACGGCGCGGCGGACCTGGCTGCAGGCGGGGAAGTGCCTGGCCGGGTCAAGGGCAAGGCCCCGCTGCGCGGCGCGCACGCACACGCCTGCCGCCGGCCGGGCCGGGCGGTTCAGGGGGGCGGAACGGGCAACGCAGGGCATGGAGGCTGGGGCGCAAGGGTTCGAAGGAACATTGCTTATGCCACACTTCATCGGGAATGTCCAGTCAAGTTACCGGCTTCCGCGGCGAACTCCGTTCTACTTCGTGCTGCCATCCTGGGCTGCGCGCGCGCAGGACGGGGTCGACGTCATCGTTCATTGTGAACACTGTCTACATGTACTAGACTCGGAAACATCGTTTCCCCGGCCTTGTTGCAGGAGCCAAGATGACGACTTCCCCCACTCCCGAAATCGCCCGCCAGGACGCGGAGACCGGCCCGGTCAGGCTGCTGGTGGCCACCACCAAGGGCGCCTGGTTCCTGACCAGCGACGCCGCGCGCCGCAGCTGGCAGATCGAAGGCCCGACCTTCCTCGGCCATACCATCCACCATATCGTGCAGGACCCGCGCGAGCCGTCGCGCCTGCTGATGGCGGCCCGCACCGGCCACCTGGGCCCGACCGTGTTCCGCTCCACCGACGGCGGCCGCAACTGGACCGAGGCGGCGCGCCCGCCCGCGTTCGACAAGGCGGCGCAGGGCGAGGCCGGCCGCGTCGTCGACCATGTGTTCTGGCTCACGCCCGGCCATGCCAGCGAGTCCGGCACGTGGTACGCCGGCACCTCGCCGCAGGGCCTGTTCCGCAGTGCCGACCATGGCGCGACCTGGGAGCCGGTGCGCGGCTTCAATGACCATCCGATGTGGCGCGCCTGGACCGGCGGCGAGCAGGACGGCACCCCGGACGGTCCCAAGCTGCATTCCGTGCTGGTCGATCCGCGCGACGCGCGCCACCTGTATATCGGCATGTCCAGCGGCGGCGTGTTCGAGAGCACCGACGCCGGCGCCGACTGGAAGCCGCTCAACCGCGGCAGCATCGCCAATTTCCTGCCCGATCCGAATCCGGAATACGGCCAGGACCCGCACTGCATGCTGCAGCATCCCGCCAACCCTGACCTGCTGTACCAGCAGAACCATTGCGGCATCTACCGGATGGACCGCCGCGAAGGCGTGTGGAAACGCATCGGCGAGGCGATGCCGGCCGAGGTGGGCGACATCGGCTTCCCGATCGTGGCGCATCCGCGCGACCCGCGCACGGTGTGGGTGTTCCCGATGGACGGCAGCGATGTGTGGCCGCGCGTCAGCCCGGGCGGCCGGCCCGCCGCCTATGTCACGCGCGACGGCGGCGAGACCTGGCAGCGCCAGGACCGCGGCCTGCCGCCCGAACAGGGCTGGTTCACGGTCAAGCGGCAGGCCATGGCCACCGACGGCCATGCGCCGGTGGGCGTGTACTTCGGCACCACCGGCGGCGAACTGTGGGCCAGCGCCGACGAGGGCGAGGCCTGGCAATGCATCGCCCGCAACCTGCCGCAGATCTACGCGGTCAGCGTGGCGCGCCCGGCCTGAGCGCCAGCCGCCGCTCCGGAGGATTTCCCATGCAGGTCCGTATCGCGACGCCGCTGTTTTCCTATACCGGACAGCGCGAGTACGTCGAGGCCCGCGGCGCCAGCATTGCCGAGCTGCTCGACGATCTCGACCGCCAGTTTCCCGGCATGCGTTTTCGCATCGTCGACGAACAGGGCAAGCTGCGGCCGTATATCCGCGTCTTCGTCAATCGCACCCAGCTGATGCGGCTCGATGCGCCGCTGCAGGAGACCGACGAGGTCCATATCCTGCAGGCGCTGGCCGGGGGCTAGCCCCCGGCCGCGGCGCCGCTCAACTCCCCGTGCCCCCGGCCGATATCCAGTCAGTAACCCTGCCGTGCGCCATCCGCCGCGGCCGCAGGCAGATGACCACGATGGCGGCAACACACCACACGCACGGCACGGGAGCGACGCATGAGCAGTTCCATGAGGGACATCGACGAACGGACTAACCTCACCAACAACAACCAGTTCGAGCTGCTGCTGTTCCGGCTCGGCGAGGCGCAGCATTCCGGCCAGTCGGAGCTGTTCGGCATCAATGTCTTCAAGGTGCGCGAGATCCTGGTGATGCCGCCGGTGACGACCGTGGTCGGCGCCGACCCGTCGATCCTGGGCATGGCCGATATCCGCGGCCAGGTGATTCCGGTGATCGACCTGCCGCGGCTGGTGGGCTGCAAGCCGCGCGGCGGCCTGGGCATCCTGCTGGTGACGGAATACGCGCGCTCGACCCAGGGCTTTGCGGTCGAAGCGGTCGAGGAAATCGTGCGGCTGGAATGGAACCAGGTGCATTCGGCCGAGGCCAGCGTGCGCACCGGCCATGTGACCAGCATCGCCAAGCTGGAAGGCGGCGCGGAAGCAGGCGCCGAAGCCGGGACGGAAGCGGGCGCAGACGCCGCGCGCCTGGTGCAGGTGCTCGACGTCGAGCAGATCCTGCGCGACGTGCTGCCGACGCGCCAGCCAGACGTCGATCCGGGCGAGGTCGGGCCGCAGCTGCAACTGCGCCCGGGCGCCAGGGTGATCGCCGCCGACGACTCGGCGCTGGCGCGCGGGCTGATCGAGCAGGGCCTGAAGGCGCTGGGTGCGCCGGTGGTGATGACCAAGTCGGGCAAGGAGGCCTGGGAACTCCTGGACCGCATCGCGGCCGAGGCCGCCAGCCAGGGTCGCGCGGTCCAGGACGACGTGGCGCTGGTGCTGACCGACCTGGAAATGCCCGAGATGGACGGCTTTACCCTGACCCGCAAGATCAAGGCCGACAGCCGGCTGAAATCGCTGCCGGTGGTGATTCACTCATCACTGTCGGGCGAGGCCAGCGAAGAGCATGTGCGCAAGGTCGGGGCCGACGCCTATGTGGCCAAGTTTGTCGCCAAGGAACTGGCCGACACCATCCGCGCGGTGCTGACGCGCTAAACCGCTTAGCCTGCGGCAGGCACAAAATGCAAGCGCCCGCAAGCATTCCCGTACGCCGCCTGGTTGCCTATAAAACGGGCACTCCAGCGCGTTCCAGTGCGGGCGCGCCTTTCGCGGTTGTCAAGATGGGGGATATCCACTGATCCTGTGGATATTTCCTGTGGACAAGTGGAGCCCGCCGGTGCGCTCCCGGCCGGCATCAGGCGATGCCGGCCGGGAAGCCCCGACCGCGGCCTGGCGCGGGCTCCGCGCCGCCGCGCTCCCTGGCGCCGCTCCTCGCTCTCCCCTGTTTCCCTCCTGTCCGCGCCCGTCCGTCGCCGTTGCGTTACTTGGGCTGGGCCACCGTGCGCAGGTAAGGCTTCAGCGTCTTGAAGCCCTGTGGGTATTTCTTGCTGGCCTCCTCGTCCGAGACCGAGGTCGGGATGATGACGTCCTCGCCCGGCTTCCAGTTCACCGGCGTGGCCACGGTGTGCTTCGCATTGAGCTGCAGCGAATCGAGCAGCCGCAGCACCTCGTCGAAATTGCGTCCCGCGCTCATCGGGTACACCAGCATCGCCTTCACCTTCTTGTCCGGGCCGATGATGAACACCGAGCGGATGGTGGCGTTGTCCACCGCGGTGCGCGGCCCGCTGCCGCTGGCCTCGGGATGGATCATGTCGTAGAGCTTGGCAACCTTCAGGTCGGCATCGCCGATCATCGGATAGTTGACGGTACAGCCCTGCGTTTCCTCGATGTCCTTGACCCAGCGCTGGTGGTCGCCCACCGGATCGATGCTCAGTCCGATGATCTTGGTATTGCGCTTGTCGAACTCGGGCTTGAGCCGGGCCATGTAGCCCAGCTCGGTGGTGCACACCGGCGTGAAGTCCTTGGGATGCGAGAACAGGATGGCCCAGCCGTCGCCGATCCACTCATGGAAGTTGATCGTGCCTTCCGTGGTCTCGGCGGTGAAATCAGGGGCTTGCTCGCCCAGTCGAATCGCCATGGTTGCGCTCCTTGCAGTTGGCTTGGTTTGGAATCGCGCGTCGCCGCGCACGCTTGCCCGCTATCCCGCCTATCTCGCCCATCCCGCCATCACCCGGTCCGCCGCTAGCGGAACACCAGCACCGGGATCGTGCTGTGGGTCAGCACCTTGTGCGTCTCGCTGCCGATCAGCAGCGCCTGCAGCCCGCGCTTGCCATGCGACGACATCACGATCAGGTCGCAACCGCGCTGCTGCGCGCACGCGATGATCGCCTGCCACGGATGGTCGTCGGTGGCGGTGACGGTGTCGCACGGCACGCCGGCCTGCGCCGCGGTGTGGCTGAGCGCGGCCAGGAAGGTGTCGGCGTGGCGCGCGGCCTCGGCGGCGAAGTTGCCCTTGGTGTCTTGCAGGCTGGTCAGCCGGTAGGTCAGCACGTGGTACTCGGGAAGCACATGCAGCCCGGTCACGCGGGCGCCTATGCGGCCGGCGAATGCCATCGCGCGGCCCACCATGGCTTCGGCGCGCGGGGAGCCGTCGGTCGGTACTAGGAGGTGCCTGAACATGATGAGCCTCCGCTTGCAGAGAGATACCGCGCCAGCCGGGCGCGTCCGCGCACTGGCGGGCGAGCCAATCCAGTATAGGAATTGCGCGGCATAAGGAACAGGGCGCCAGGGCGGCCGGAGCGCGTCCGCGCACATGGCCGGCGGCCGGCCGGGCATTAACATCCTGTTATCATCCGATGCACCTGTACCCCCGCACCGATGGAAGGGACTGACGCATGATTGCGCTGCGCGAAGCTTGGCTGGCCGGATTGTTCCGCCGCGGCAACTGGCTGCCGAACCTGGTGTCGGGCGTGATCGTAGGGGTGGTGGCGCTGCCGCTGGCGATGGCGTTCGCGATTGCCTCGGGCGCCAAGCCGGAGCAGGGCTTGTACACGGCCATCGTCGCCGGGCTGGCGGTGTCGCTGTTCGGCGGCAGCCGGCTGCAGATCGCCGGGCCCACCGGCGCCTTTATCGTGGTGCTGGCCGCGGTCACGGCGCGCCACGGCATCGACGGCCTGCAGCTCGCCACGCTGATGGCAGGCCTGATCCTGCTGGCGATGGGACTGACACGGCTGGGCGGCGTGATCCGCTACATCCCGGCGCCGGTGATCGTCGGCTTCACCGCAGGCATCGGCGTGATCATCTTTGTCGGCCAGTGGCGCGATTTCTTCGGCCTGCCGCCGGTGGCCGGCGCGCATTTCCACGAAAAGCTCTGGCACCTGCTGCAGGCGCTGCCGCAATGGCACCCGGCCACCACCGCGCTGGCGCTGGGCAGCCTGGCGCTGGTGGTGGGCGCGCCGCGCGTGCGCTGGCTGCGGCGCGTGCCGGGGCCGCTGGTGGCGCTGGTGGCCGCCACCGCGGCGCAGGCGCTGTTCCGCTTCGACGGCGTGGCTACCATCGGCACCGCCTTCGGCGGCCTGCCGCGCGGCTTGCCGGTGCCGGCGCTGCCGGAGGTTTCGCTGGCGCGCGTGCTGGAGCTGGCCGGACCCGCGTTCACCATCGCCATGCTCGGCGCGATCGAATCGTTGCTGTCGGCGGTAGTGGCCGATGGCATGGCGGGCACCCGGCATGACTCCAACCAGGAACTGGTGGGACAGGGCATTGCCAACGTGCTGGCGCCGCTGTTCGGCGGGTTTGCCGCCACCGGCGCGATCGCGCGCACCGCCACCAATATCCGCAACGGTGGCAACAGCCCGCTCGCCGGCGTGGTGCACGCGCTCACGCTGGTGCTGGTGCTGCTGTTCCTGGCGCCGCTCGCGGCCAGCGTGCCGCTGGCCGCGCTGGCCGCGATCCTGTTCGTGGTGGCGTACAACATGAGCGAGATGCGCCAGTTTGCGCGCATGGTGCGGCGCGCGCCGCGCGCCGATGTCGCGATCCTGCTGATCACCTTTACGCTGACGGTGCTGACCGACCTGGTGGTGGCGGTCAATATCGGCGTGATCCTGGCCATGCTGCAGTTCCTGCGGCGCATGTCGGCATCGGTGGAGGTAGCACCGCAGGCCGCCGAGGCCGTGGCGCGCGAGCTGGGCGATGCGGGCACCGGCGCGGCGGCGCCGATGCCGCCGGGCGTGCTGGTCTATGTCATCGACGGCCCGTTCTTCTTCGGCGCGGTCGAGGCCTGCGAACGTGCGCTGGTGCAGACCCATACCGAGCCGCGCGTGCTGCTGATCCGCCTGGGCCGCGTGCCCTTCATGGACATGACCGGGCTGCAGACGCTCGAGGCGGTGATCGTCACGCTGCAGAAGCGCGGCGTCGCGGTGGTGCTGGCCGAAGCCAACGCGCGGGTCAGGGAAAAGCTGGCGCGCGCCGGCGTGCTGGCGGCGCTGGGTGAGGGCAACTATGCGGATTCGCTGGCGCAGGCGGCGCAACGCTGCGCCGCGCTGGCCGGTGACGCGCCAGGCGCGGGCAACGCCCCGCGCTGAGCTACTTCTTCTGGCGCGTGCTGCCGGCCGGTTTGGGCTTGGTGGCGTAATCCACGCCATGCTGCGCCAGGTAGTCGCGGATCAGCTGGCGCACGACCTGCGACGGCGTCAGGTCCTGCGCGGCGCACAGCGTTTCAAAGGCCTTCTTCTTGACCGGATCGATCAGGATGGTCAGGCGGGCGGTCTTGGATTCCATGAGGGTGTGCGGCGGTCCGGGCCGGGGATGGCGGCGGGGATGGGATGGGCATTATATACACCGCCACTGGAGTGCCCGGCAGCCGTTCGGACGCGGGCGGTTTGCGCCCCTCTCCCGCTTGCGGGAGAGGGGCGGGGGTGAGGGCGGGCGTGTGGCAAGCGCGAGGCGTTCGAACTTCGTGGAAGCTCCCGCCCTCACCCCAACCCTTATATGAACACCGCCCCGGTTGCAAGGTTTTGGAACCAGCTTGACGTCGCAGGATGGGGCTGCTGCCTTATATCCGGCCTGGAGCGAGTACTTGTTCTCGCGGGCCACAATGGAAGCTGCTGAGAACCGTCCTCAATCTCTCGCCACGGGCTTGTAAGCCGCTTGGGTTGGGGCAGGTTTGGGTTCCCACGGTCCTACCTGTTTCGTCATTGCTGTTTCTTGCCTGTGCAGCCGTGAAGGTTAATCAAGCGCTGGTTAAGGGAAGGTGATGCCCCCCGGCTCAGGCCGGGCGCAAGCTCACATGTCCGGGATCGTATTGGCGCCCATGGGCCATTAATGCCCAGGCTGTCCGGGCGATCTTGTTGGCCAGCGCCACGACCACCACGTTCTTGGGGCGCCGCTGCAGCATGGACAGTGCCCAGGCCGGCGGATGTTTGGTGCGCGTGAGCATCGTGCGTCCGGCGTTGACCAACTGTCGTCGCACGTAAGCGTCGCCGCGCTTGCTGATGTGACCGAGCCGTACGTTGCCGCCCGTGCCGGTCTGCGCGGGAACCAGTCCCAGGCTTGCAGCGAAGGCTCTGCCTGAGCGGAAGGCCTGGGCACAGCCCATGGTCGCGACCAAGGCGGTGGCGGTAATGGGGCCGACGCCGGGAATCTTCTCCACGATCTGCGCGGCCGGATCAGACCTCAGCCATTCCTGGAGGTCACGCTCAACCAGTTGGATCTGTTCGTCGAGTTCGCGCAGCGCACAGACCTGCCGCTCCAGCGCGCGCATCAACAAGGGCGGTACGACCTGAGCGACCTCAGCCCAGCGCTGGCGCAGCTCGGCCCGGAAGGCCAGCCGCCCCGTGCGGAAGTGCAGGCCATATTCGCCCAGCAGCCCGCGCATCTGGTTGCTCTGCCGGGTGCGCGTCTTGACCAGCCCGTCCCGTATACGATGCAACGAGAGCACAGCCTGCTGCGCTTCGGTCTTGACCGACACGACCGGCATGTCGGGTTGCCGGGCTGCAGTCCAGATGGCTCGGGCGTCCGCCGCGTCGTTCTTGTTCGTACGCACGAAGGCGCGTACGTAACCCGGGTTGAGCAACACCACTTCGTGGCCAAGGCTCTGGATCTTGCGCGCCCACCAGTGGGCACCGCCACAGGCCTCCAGTGCGATCTGCCCAGGCTGGCAATTGGACAGGAATTCGATGAGCGCGGTGCGGCTGAATCGCCGGTTCTGGGGCTTCCCCGTAATGGGGTCTATCCAGTACATCTGGAACACTGTCTTTGCAATGTCCAGCCCATATGTCATAGCATTCATTTGGGCTCTCCTCGACCTTGAGTGTTGGATCGAACTTTCACTCTGGCACATCGATGCCGTCGGTCAAGCGAGAGCCCCTTTGTTTTCTAGGCCGCGGCCTGGCTTGGCGGTAGATGGGCGGTGTTCATTCCATCTCTCCCGCAAGCGGGAGAGGGAGTACGCAGCTAGTGCTGGAAAAGCCTGTCGTACTTCGTCGGGCCGCACCTGTTGCCAGCCAGCCCTATTCCGCCCTCTCCAGATCCTCAATCACCGCCGCCAGAAACCGCGCAGCCTCCCCACCCGTGACCACGCGATGGTCGAAGGTCAGGCTCAGCGGCATCACCCGGTGCACCGCGGGCGCGCCGCCGGCCGCGACCACTTCGTCGCGCACGCGCCCGGCGCCGAGGATTGCCACGGTGGGCGGCACCACGATCGGCGCCGCATAGCGCCCCGCGATCATGCCGAAGTTGGACAGCGTGATCGTGTTGCCGCGCATCTCCTCGGGGGCGATGGTGCGTGCGCGGATGTCGGCGCGCATGCGGTCGAGCCCGTGGCGCAGGTCGGCCGCGTCGCGGTTGCCGACATCGCGCAGCACCGGCACGAACAGGCCCTCGGGCAGGTCGGCGGCGATGCCGACGTCGATCTTCTTCAGCACGTGGCGGCGCCCGGTCTGTCCTTCATACCAGGCATTGAGCCCGGGCTCGGCGCGGCAGCCTGCCACCAGCGCGCGCACCAGCCGGATGGTGACGTCGGCGCCGGACTGCCAGGCGTGGATGTCGGCGTCGTCCATCACGGTGGCGGCGGCCACTTCCGCCTGTGCGCGCGCCATGTTCTGCGCCATCGCGCGGCGCACCCCGCGCAGTTCTTCGGGCGTGCCGAGGTCCTTGAGCGTGGCGGCGACCCGTTCCACGTCGGCGGCGGTGACCACGCCCTCGGGTCCCGAGGCGGTGGCCATTGCCAGGTCCACACCGAGCCGGCGCGCCAGCGCCCGGACCGCCGGCGTGGCCTTGACGCGCGCGGCCATGCCCGCCGCGGGTGCGGCGGTGCCGGGCGGCGCGGCTTCACTGGCCACGTGCGTGCCGACCTGGACCGATCCCACCACGGTGCCGGCATCGGCATCTTCGCCGGCGCCCTCGAAGCCCACCAGCGGCGCGCCCAGGTGCACGATGTCGCCCGGCTGCGCAAACAGCTTGCCGATGCTGCCGGCATAAGGCGACGGGATTTCGACGATGGCCTTGGCGGTCTCCACCGACAGCAGCGGCTGGTCCGCGGCCACGGTGTCGCCGGTCTTGACGTGCCACGCCACGATCTCGGCCTCCTGCAGGCCTTCGCCCAGGTCGGGCAGCTTGAAGACTCGCATCGGTCCTCCTTGGCTAGCTTGAACGGTCTGGTTGCGGGCTGGTGCCTACGCCGCCAGCGCCTTGCGCGCGGCATCGACGATGCGCGCCACCCCGGGCAGATAGGTGTACTCCAGTCGCGCCAGCGGCACCACGGTATCGAAGCCGGTCACGCGCTGCACCGGCGCGGCCAGCGAGTACAGCCCGGCATCGGCCAGTTGCGCCGCGATCTCGGCGCCGAAGCCGGCGGTGCGCGGCGCCTCGTGCACGATCACGCAGCGGCCGGTGCGCGTGACCGCATCCAGGATGGTCTGCATGTCCAGCGGCTTGAGCGTGGCCACGTCGATAACGGTCGCGGTGACGCCTTCCGCGGCCAGTGCGTCGGCGGCGGCCAGCGTCTCCTGCACCATCGCGCCCCAGCTCACCAGCGTGATGTCGCTGCCTTCGCGCAGCGTGAAGCAGGTATCGAGCGGCAGCGCGGCGCCGTCGTCGGCCACTTCCTGGCGGAACAGGCGGTACAGCCGCGTCGGCTCGAGGAAGATGACCGGATCGGGGTCGGCGATCGCCGCCAGCAGCAGCCCGTACGCGCGCGCCGGCGATGACGGCACCACCACGCGGATGCCCGGCATATGCGCGAACATCGCCTCCGGGCTTTCGGAATGGTGCTCGGGCGCGTGGATGCCGGCGCCGCACGGCGAGCGCACCACCAGCGGGCAGGTCAGCCGCCCGCGCGTGCGGTGCCGCATGCGTCCGGCGTGGTTGATGATGTGATCGACCGCCGGATAGATAAAGCCGGTGAACTGGATCTCGGCCACGGGCTTGAGTCCCATCGCCGCCATGCCGATCGCCGCGCCGACGATGCCGCCTTCGGCCAGCGGCGTATCCATGACGCGCGCGGCGCCAAAGCGCGACTGCAGGCCCACGGTGGCGCGGAACACCCCGCCGTTGACGCCGATGTCCTCGCCCAGCAGCAGCACATCGGGATCGTGCTCCAGCGCATGGGCCAGTGCCAGGTTGACTGCTTCGACCAGATTGATTTCCGCCATGGTTCGCTCGCTGTGGGGCCGGGTCGATGGAGGCGTGCGCGTGCAGCGCCGCCAGCGTGTCGCAGCGGTGGCTAGCCGTGCTGCGCCGGGAAGCGCCGCGCGATCTCCAGCTGCGCCTGCAGTTCGGCCGGCATGGCCGCGTACAGGCAGTCGAACATCGCCGCGGGGTCCGGCGGCGGCATCGCCAGGTAGGTCTCGACCGCCTGCGCCACCTGCTGCGAGCACGCCTTGACCAGCGCCTCTTCCCGCGCCGCATCCCAGGCATGCAGGGCCAGCAGCTGGGTGCGCAGCCGCAGCAGCGGCTCGTGCTGCCAGTGCGCCTTGACGCTGGCCTCGTCGCGGTAGCGCGAGGCATCGTCGGCGGTGGTGTGGTCGCCGAGCCGGTAGGTGATGGCCTCGATCAGCGCGGGACCGCCGCCATCGCGCGCGCGCGCGATGGCCTCGCCGACGCGGTGGCGCACCGCGACCACGTCGTTGCCGTCGACCTGCTCGCCCGGGATGCCGGCGGCGATGGCCTTCTGTGCCAGCGTCTGCGCCGCGGTCTGGCCGCTGCGCGGCATCGAGATCGCCCACTGGTTGTTGTTGATCACGATCACCAGCGGCGCGCGCCACGCGCCGGCCATGTTCATGCCTTCATAGAAGTCGCCCTTGGAGGTGCCGCCATCGCCGAGCAGGCACACCGCCACGCGCGGCTCGCCGCGCAGCTGGAACGCGTAGGCGGCGCCGGCCGCGTGGCACACCTGGGTGCCGATCGGCACGCAGTTGGCAAAGTCATGCGGCGCCGCGGCAAAGCCGCTGCCGCGCTCGTCGCCACCCCAGTAGAGCAGGCTCTCCGTCATCGTGACGCCGCGCGCAAACTGCGCCGCGTGGTCGCGGTACGAAGGCACCAGCACATCTTCCGGCCGCATGGCGTAGGCCACGCCGACGCCGATGGCCTCCTGCCCCAGCGCCGAGGCGAACGTGCCGATCTTGCCGGTGCGCTGCAGCGCGATCGCCTTCAGGTCGAACTGGCGCGTCAGGACCATCGCCTGGTACAGCGGCACCAGCGCGTCAGGGTCGCTGGCAAAGGCGGGAGGGGGAGCAGTGGTTGGGGAGGTGTCGCCCGGCGGGGCAAGGTAGCGGGTATAGCCGATCTCAAAGCGCGCAACCGTGGACATGGCGGGTCTCTCGATGCGGTTGTCTCGACAGGATCCGCGCGGACAGCGGCGAGGATCTTCGCAGCCATTCGCGGCAATGATCGCGTTGTGATCCCTGCCGTGCTTTTTGGGCGCGGGGGACTTGAGCTTGAGTGTAGGGCATTTGCGCGGCCGGCGCGGCGCGAAATTGTCTTGCTGCGCACAATGCGGCCGTGCCAGCGCCAGCCGCCGCTCAGCCTTCCAGGTGCGGCTGCATCAGCGCGCGGAACCACTCCAGGAACACCGCCAGCCGTGCCGAGCGCTGGCGGCGGTGCGGATAGAGCAGCGACACCGGCATGCTCGCCGGGCGCCAACCGGGCATGACTTCCAGCAGCTGTCCGCTGTCGAGCAGGTGCTGCACGTCGAAGCGCGGAATCTGGATCAGCCCGATTCCGGCGAGACAGCAGGCGATATAGCTCTCGGCATTGTTGACCGAGACGCGGGTTGCCACTTCGGCCTCACGCCCGCTGCCATCGGCATCCAGGAACTCCCATGGCAGGTCGCGGCCGGTGCGGGGGCTGGCGTAGCCCACTGCGAGGTGGCCGCGGCGCAGGTCGGCCGGGTCACGCGGCTCGCCGTGTTCGCGCAGATAGGCGGGGCTGGCGCAGTTGACCAGCGCGATCCGGCCCAGCGGCCGCACGACCAGGCTGCTGTCGGCCAGCACGCCGAAGCGCACCGCGCAGTCCACGCCCTCCTGCACCAGGTCGATGGCGCGGTCGCTGGAACCGAGCGACAGCTGCAGCCGCGGATGGCGCCGCAGCAAGGCGGGCAGCGCGGGTGCCACCAGGCGGCGGGCGATGCGGCTCGGCATATCGACGTTCAGGCGGCCGCTGGCCTGGCGCTGCCCGGCCTGGAACAGCTGGTCGATGTCCTCGACCTCGGCCAGCAGCGGGCGCAATCGTTCAAGCAATTGCGCGCCATCGGCGCTCAGCCGCACCTGCCGCGTGGTCCGGTGCAGCAGGCGCGTGCCCACCTGGGCCTCGAGCTCCTGCACCGCCGCCGACACCGACGCGCGCGGCAGCCCGAGCGCATGGGCGGCCTTGATGAAGCTGCCCATCTCGGCCACCTGCAGGAATACGCGGTACTGGTCGAATCTGTCCATACGCCTCGCTCGTCGATGGCGCAAGCATACCTGCAATGCGTGCGCGCACCCGAGCGGTGGCCCGGCTGCTGGCCTGGTTCTTACTTGGTCGTGTATCCGCCGTTGATGAGGATGGTCTGGCCGGTGATCCACCAGCCGTCGCTGACCAGATGGCGGATAAAGGGCACCACATCCTCGATATGCGTCAGTCCCGTCGGCGAGAACGGCGACAGCGCCGCCGCGCCCTTGTGATAGGCCACCGCGTCGTCGCCTTCCTGGCCGTAGAAGAAAGGCGTATCCATCGGGCCGGGTCCTACCGCGGTCACCGAGATGCCGCGCGCACCGAACTCCTTGGCCGCGGCGCGGGTAAAGTGTTCGACCGGCGCCTTGGTGCCGGCATAGGCGGCATAGAAGGGCGTGAACGCGCCCAGCAGCGAGGTCACCAGCGTCACAATCTTGCCGTGGTCGTTGACGTGGCGGCCGGCTTCCTTCAGGAAGAAGAAGGCGCTCTTGGCGTTGACGGCCGACATCTCGTCGTACTCGGCCTCGCTGATCTCGGCGAACGGTTTCTTCAGCACCTTGCCGACCGTGTTGATGGCGATATCGGGACGGCCCACCGCGGCCACGGCATCGGCAAACAGCCGCTCGACAGCGCCGGCGCTGGTCAGGTCCGCCTGCAGTGCCACCGCCTGGGCGCCGCTGGCCTGGAGCGCGCGGACCGTGGCCTCGGCGTCGGCGCGCGAGGCCGCGCTGTTGTAGTGGATGGCGATGGCCCGCGCGCCCTGGGCGGCCAGGTCGCGCGCGATCAGCCCGCCCAGGTTCTTGGCGCCGCCGGTGATCAGCGCGACCTTGCCGCGGATGGAATGGTCAGCCATGGAAACTCTCCTGTGGATGCGTCGAAGGAGGCTTCAGCTTAGGCGGCCGGGACGGTGGAATAAATCGGCGGCGGCTGGATAGATCATCCAGAAAACCAGAACAATGCGGGCGGGGGCTCAGCGCTGGTACGGCGGCGGCACGAAACCCGCGAAGCGCTGCTGCGTCACCGCCTTGAATTCGGCGGACTGATAGGCCTCGCGGATGTCCTTGACGAAGGGCTTGTTGAGGTCGGCGGTCTTCACCGCGACCAGGTTCATGTAGTAGTCCGGAATCTTCTCCAGCGCCAGCGCCGAGGTCAGCTTCAGGCCCGAGGCGAGCGCATAGTTGCCGTTGACGAAGGCATAGTCGACATCGTCGAGCGAGCGCGGCAGCTGCGCGGCTTCCAGCTGGATCAGCTTGAGCTTGTGCGGGTTGGCGTCGATATCGCGTTCGCTGGCGCGGATCGGGTCGGTGCCGGGCTTGAGCGTGACCCAGCCGATCTGCTGCAGGATGGCGATGGCGCGCGCGAGGTTGGTCGGATCGTTCGGCAGCGACACGGTGTTGCCGGTCTTCACCTCGGCCAGCGCCTTGTGCTTGCGGCTGTAGATGCCGATCGGCGCGGTGGGTACCTGGATCACGTCGCTCAGCGCCAGCTTGCGGTCGGCCGAGAACTTCTTCAGGTAGGCCACGTGCTGGAAGGCGTTGGCGTCGATGGCCCCATCGGCCAGCGCCAGGTTGGGCTGCACGTAGTCGCTGAACTCGATGATGGTGACCTTGTAGCCGCGCTGTTCCAGCACCGGCTTGACGCCATAGCGGATCTGGTCGGCATAGGGGCCGGCGGTGGCCCCGAAGCGGATTTCCTTCTTGTCCGCATCGGCCGCACCGGCGCCTTGCACCACGCCCAGCGCCAGCACGGCCGCTGCCAGCCGCGCGGCCAGGCCGAATTTCCCGTATTGCATCGGATGCTCCCTGTTCTCTTGATGTTGTTGGCTGCCTGCGGCGTCGCACCGTGGCAGCGGCCCATTGTATGGAAAGGCAGCCAATGGACGAACGAGCAAATATGCATGGCGATATGCCTGCGCAGAATAAGGGCTACGCTGTAGGAACGCGTCACCCCTTTGCCCCGCCATGGGAGGCTGCCATGCCCGAACAACTGACCAAGCATCCCGACGTCACGATCCAGGTGCTGCGCAGCGCCGGCGCCCGCTGCGGCGAGGGCGAGGCCCAGGCCATCCTGCGCAGTTGTCCGCCGGCGCGCTTTTGCAAGCTGCCGGGCGGCGAGGTCTGCGTGTACGGCCTCGATGGCGCGCCCGCGATGACGCAGTTCACCGCCGCCGACTGGCAGTCGCTCGCGCCCCTGGCGCGGAGCAGCGCCGACGACGCATCCGCGGGGACGTGGAGCGGCATGGCGGGGGCGATCTTCGTTGCCGGCGTGGTGGCCGGTGCGCTGGCCGCCGCGGTGCTGGCGCGCTGGCGGCGCGGCCGTCGCCCGGGTTAGTGCGGACTGGCGTGGCGATGCCGCTGGCACGGTGTTTGCGGCGATTCGCCGGCCATGACACTGCTGCCGCCCGTTTCCGACCACTTCCGCCTGCTGGAGAACGGCGAGGAGTATTTTCCGTGCGTGTTCGACGCCATTGCGCGCGCGCGCGAAAGCGTACTGCTGGAAACTTTTATCCTGTTTGAAGACGAGGTAGGCCACAAATTGCACGCGGCACTGGTGGCAGCCGCGCGCCGCGGCGTGCGCGTGGCGCTGACGGTGGACGGCTTCGGCTCGCATGACCTGTCGCCTGCCTTTATCGCCGGGCTGGTCGACGCAGGCGTGCAGTTCTGCACATTCTCGCCGCGACCGCGGCTGTTCGGCGTGCGCACGCATATCTTCCGCCGCATGCACCGCAAGCTGATCGCCGTCGATGCCGAGGTGGCGTTCGTCGGCGGTCTCAACTTCTCGGCAGAGCACCTGTACCAGTTCGGACCGCGGGCCAAGCAGGACTATGCGGTGGAAATCCGCGGACCGTTCGCGCGCCAGGTGCATGACTTCCTGGTGCGTGCGATGCCCGGTGACTGTCCGCCGCCGCCGCTGCCCCTGCCTCCGCCCGGGCACGAGGGGGCGGAGCTCCGCACGCATCCCGCACGCGCGTGCCTGGTCACGCGCGACAACCACCGCCACCGCAACGACATCGAGTTCGCCTACCTGGACGCGATCCGTGCGGCGCGCCGCGAGGTCATCATCGCCAATGCGTACTTCCTGCCGGGCTACCGGCTGCTGCACGCGCTGTGCGAGGCCGCCGCGCGCGGCGTGCGGGTGCGGCTGCTGCTGCAGGGCAAGCCTGACATGCCGTGGGTGGCGCGCGCCGGCGGCCTGCTCTACGCGCATCTGCAGGATGCCGGCGTGCAGATCCTGGAGTACGTCGAGCGGCCTTTCCACGGCAAGGTCGCGGTGGTCGACGACAGCTGGGCCACGGTCGGCTCCAGCAACCTTGATCCGCTGAGCCTGTCGCTGAACCTCGAGGCCAACCTCGTCATCCGCGACGAAGCCTTCGCCTGCCACCTGCGCGGCCGGCTCGAAGCGCTGATCGGCGCGCGCTGCCGCGCGGTGCCGCCGGGGCAGAAGTCGCCGCGCAGCCGCCTCGACGCGCTCGGCGCGACGCTGATGTTCCACTTCCTGCGCCGCTTCCCGGCGTGGGCGGGCTGGCTGCCGGCGCATGCGCCGCGGCTGGTGCAGCCGATGCCGGGCGGGCGCCGCAACGCGCGGCGCGTGGTGGTGCTGCGCGGAGGCGCGGAATGACGGGCGCCGAGGCCCTGTCCGCCATCCGCCAGCATGCGCACTGGCCGGCCTGGCGCCGTGCCATCGGCATCCTGTTCATTGCCGCGGTGCTGGCGCTGATCGCGCGCAAGCTGGGCACCATCGACTGGGACGCGGTGCTGGCCGCGCTGCGCGGCTTCGACGCGCGCACGCTGCTGCCGGCAGCCGGCTACGTCGCGCTGAGCGGGCTGCTGTACAGCCAGTTCGACGTGCTCGGCTGCCGCTATGCCGGGCACCCGTTGCCGCTGCGCCGGGTGATGGCGATTTCCTATGTCAGCTACACGCTCAGCCTCAACCTCGGCGCCACGCTGGGCGGCGCCGGCGTGCGCTACCGGCTGTATTCGCGCGCGGGGCTGAGCGCGCCGCAGATCTGGAGCCTGTTCGTGGTGGTGGTCAGCAGCAACTGGCTCGGCTATGCCGTGCTGGCGGGCGCCATCCTGGCCGGCGAACTGGTGGTGCTGCCGCCGGAGTGGGGCATCCCCGCGGCGCTGACGCGGCTGCTGGGCGCGCTGATGCTGGCGGTCCCGGCCGCTTACCTGGCCGCGTGCGCGCTCTGGCACGGGCGCCACCGCACCGTGCGCGACCACGACATCTATGTGCCCACGGTGCGCTTCGCGGCGTTGCAATGCGCGCTGTCGGCGGCCCACTGGATGGCGATGGGCGCGATCCTGTACGCGCTGCTGCATACGCATGCGACGTACTTCACGGTGCTGGGCGTGCTGCTGGCGTCGGGGCTGGCGGGCGTGGTGGTGCGCATCCCCGGCGGGCTCGGCGTGATCGAGACCGTGTTCCTGACGATGCTGGGCGACCAGGTGCCGCACGGGCTGCTGCTCGCGGCGCTGATCGCTTACCGGGCGCTGTACTACCTGATTCCGCTGATGATCGGCTCGGTCAGCTATTTTGTGCTGGAGGCGCGGGGCAGGCGCGATGGCGGGGAGGGAGGTGGAGTGAGGTGAGCGGCTGGTGCGAGCGCCGGCCCTCTGCCCCGGCCCCTCTCAGGAGGGAGAGGGGAGCAGAGCAGCGGTATTGAATTGGGCCGTGGCTCAGGCCGCGGCCAGCGCGCGGTCCAGGTCTTCGATCAGGTCGTCGATATGCTCGATGCCGATCGACAGCCGCACCATGTCCTCGCTGACGCCGGCCGCCTGCAGTTCTTCGGCGTTGAGCTGGCGGTGCGTGGTCGACGCCGGGTGGGTGGCGAGCGACTTGGCATCGCCGATATTGACCAGGCGCGTGAACAGCTGCAGCGCATCGAGGAAGCGCGCGCCGCCTTCGCGGCCGCCCTGCTTCAGGCCGAACGACAGGATGCCGGGCCCGCGGCCGCCCAGGTACTGCTGCACCAGCGCGTGGTCGGCATGGTCGGGCAGGCCGGCAAAGTTGACCCACGCCACCTTGGGGTGCTGTTGCAGGTGGCGCGCGATCGCCAGCGCGTTGTCGGTGATGCGGTCCAGCCGCAGCGCCAGGGTCTCGATGCCCTGCAGGATCAGGAACGCATTGAACGGCGACAGCGCCGCGCCGGTATTGCGCAGCGGCACCACGCGCGCGCGGCCGATATAGGCGGCCGGCCCCAGCGCCTCGGTATAGACCACGCCGTGGTACGACACGTCCGGCTCGTTCAGGCGGCGGAAGCGCTCTTTGTGCTGCGCCCACGGGAACTTGCCGCTGTCGACGATGGCGCCGCCGACGCTGTTGCCGTGGCCGCCCAGGTATTTGGTCAGCGAATGCACGACGATATCCGCGCCATGCTCGAACGGCCGGCACAGGTAGGGCGACGGCACCGTGTTGTCGACGATCAGCGGCACGCCGTGGTTGTGCGCGACGCGCGCGATCGCCGCGATATCGACCACGTTGCCGAGCGGATTGCCCACCGACTCGACAAACACGGCCTTGGTGCGCGCATCGATCAGGTCGCCGAAGCTGGACGGATTGCGGCCGTCGGCAAAGCGGGTCTCGATGCCGGACTGCGGCAGCGTATGCGCCAGCAGGTTGTAGGTGCCGCCATAGAGCTGGCTCGACGAGACGATGTTGTCGCCGGCCTCGGCAATGGTCTGGATCGCATAGGTGATCGCCGCCATGCCGGACGCCAGCGCCAGCGCGCCCACGCCTCCTTCGAGCGCGGCCAGGCGCTGCTCGAGCACGTCGTTGGTCGGGTTCATGATGCGGCTGTAGATGTTGCCCGCCACCTTCAGGTCGAACAGGTCGGCGCCATGCTGCGCGTTATCGAAGGCATAGGCCACGGTCTGGTAGATGGGCACGGCCACCGCGCGCGTGGTGGGATCGGGCGAATAGCCGCCGTGGACGGCCAGGGTTTCTAGTCTCATCGTCTTCTCTCTGTTGGATGGCGCAGCGGCGCCGCGAAGCAAGCCCCGCGCTGTTGCCGGGCCATGCGATGGTACCAGCGCAGGGCCGCATGGCAACGCATCGCCGCCATCGTCGCCATCGTCGCGGACCCCGCCCGTGCGCGGCAAGGAAGCTTGTTGCATGTCGATATGCGTGGCGTGGTGCCAATGTCGAGACATGGATATGCAAGCAGCGGATATGGGTCGGCGCTTTGATTCGTTGACCGTGCCCGGGGCCGCTCCCTACAGTGCAGGCTTGTGCCGCACCACCGTCGAAGGCGCCGCGCCGGGCTGACTGCGGCAGCGCGGTCGCCTGCCATCCCGTGGCGCTCGCTTGCGCGAGTGCCAGTGCAACGCATCCCCCGGAGTAAGGAACATGTTCTCTCGTCTTTCCCGCAAGCTCGGCCTGCTGGCGCTCAGCGCCGGTCTGGCCATGACCGGCAGCGCGCACGCCGAAGGCCGGCTGCGCATTGCCGAACAGTTCGGCGTGGTCTACCTGCTGCTCAACGTGGCGCGCGACCAGCAACTGATCGAAAAGCACGGCCGGCAGCAGGGCGTCGACATCAAGGTCGAATGGACCCAGTTGTCCGGCGGCGCCGCGGTCAACGACGCGTTGCTGTCGGGTGCCATCGATATTGCCGGTGCCGGCGTGGGACCGCTGCTGACGCTGTGGGACCGCACCCATGGCAAGCAGAACGTGCGCGGCGTCGCGTCGCTGGGCAACTTCCCTTATTACCTGGTCAGCAACAATCCAAGGGTGAAGTCGATTGCCGATTTCACGGAGAAGGACCGCATCGCGCTGCCGGCAGTAGGCGTCTCGGTGCAGTCTCGCGTGCTGCAACTGGCCGCGGCGAAGCAATGGGGCGACAAGGAATACAACCGCCTCGACAAGTGGACCGTGGCGGTGCCGCATCCGGATGCGGCGGCGGCCATCATTGCCGGCGGCACCGAAATCACCGGCCACTTCGGCAACCCCCCGTTCCAGGAGCAGGAACTGGCCGGCAACCCCAACGCGCGCATCGTGCTGAACTCGTATGACGTGCTGGGCGGACCAAGCTCGTCCACGGTGCTGTACGCCACCGAGAAATTCCGCAACGACAATCCCAAGACCTATCGCGCCTTCGTCGATGCGCTGGCCGAGGCCGCCGCCTTTGCCACCGCCAATCCCGAGGCAGCCGCCGACATCTACCTGCGCCAGAGCAAGGCCCGCACCGACCGCGCACTGCTGCTGCGCGTGCTGAAGAACCCGCAGGTGCAGTTCCGCGTCGCGCCGCAGAACACCTTTGCGCTGGCGGCGTTCATGCATCGCGTCGGCGCGATCCGCAACCAGCCGAAGTCCTGGCAGGACTATTTCTTCCCGGACCCGGTCACCGCGCAGGGGAGCTGAGCATGGCCACCCACAACCTGCGCGTGGTCTCTGACCGCGCCGCGCCGCTGCTGCAGGTGGACGGCGTGTCGCTGGAATACCGCACCCCCGAGCGCATCGTGCGCGCCACCCATCGGGTCAGCTTCGACGTGCACGCGGGCGACCGCTTCGTGCTGCTGGGCCCTTCGGGCTGCGGCAAGTCGACGCTGCTGAAGGCGGTGGCGGGATTCGTCGCGCCCGCCGAGGGCGAGATCCGGCTCGAAGGCGGGCGCGTGCAGCAGCCCGGCCCGGACCGCATCGTGGTGTTCCAGGAGTTCGACCAGCTGCCGCCGTGGAAGACGGTGCTGCAGAACGTGATGTTCCCGCTGCGGCACGCGCGCGGACTGGCGCGCGCGGCGGCGCGCGAGCTGGCGCTGGAGAACCTGCGCAAGGTGGGCCTGGCCGACTTTGCCGATGCCTATCCGCATACCTTGTCGGGCGGCATGAAGCAGCGCGTGGCGATCGCGCGCGCGCTGGCCATGCGCCCCAAGGTGCTGCTGATGGACGAACCCTTTGCCGCGCTCGACGCGCTGACGCGCCGGCGCATGCAGGAAGAACTGCTGGCGCTGTGCGACGACGCCGCGCTGACGCTGCTGTTCGTCACCCATTCGATCGAAGAGGCGCTGGTGGTGGGCAGCCGCATCCTGCTGCTGTCGCCGCATCCCGGCCGCGTGCGGGCGGAGCTCAACAGCCACCAGTTCAGCCTGGCGAGCCAGGGCGGCGCCGAATTCCAGGCCGCCGCGCAACGCATCCACGCCCTGCTGTTCGACGCGCCGGCCGCCAAGGACCTGCCGCAGGCGCGCAGTGCGGCGGCGCGCTGACACCCACATCGCATCATGACGCAACCAACCCTGACCCTGGCCGACTCGCTGCGGCCCGAATACGAGCGCGACCCCGAGCCGTTCACCGAAGCCCCGCTGGCGCGCGCACTGCCGTGGCACCAGCGCGCGTGGCAGCAAGACTGGCTGCGCAAGGCGCTGATCCTGCTGGCGCTGGCACTGATCTGGGAAGCGGTGGCGCGCATCCAGGACAACGACCTGCTGCTGCCTTCCTGCCTGGCCACGCTGCGCGCCTTTGGCGCGGCGGTGGCCAGCGGCGAGCTGCCGGGCAAGGCGGCGATCTCGCTGTCGGTGCTGTTGCGCGGCTATGCCGCCGGCATCGTGCTGGCGTTCGTGCTGACTTCCCTGGCGGTATCGACGCGCGTCGGGCGCGACGTGCTGGACACGCTCACCGCCATGTTCAACCCGCTGCCGGCGATAGCGCTGTTGCCGCTGGCGCTGCTGTGGTTCGGGCTCGGCACCGGCAGCCTGGTGTTCGTGCTGATCCATTCGGTGCTGTGGCCGCTGGCGCTGAACATGTACGCCGGCTTCCGCGCGGTGCCGCCGACGCTGCGCATGGCGGGGCGCAACTACGGCCTGCGCGGGCTGCGCTATGTTGCGCTGGTGCTGGTGCCGGCGGCGCTGCCCGCGATCCTGTCCGGGCTGAAGATCGGCTGGGCCTTTGCCTCGCGCACGCTGATCGCCGCCGAACTGGTGTTCGGCGCGTCGTCCGGGCAGGGCGGGCTGGGCTGGTTTATCTTCCAGAACCGCAATGAGCTCTACACCGACCGCGTCTTCGCCGGGCTGGCCGCGGTGATCCTGATCGGCCTGCTGGTCGAGGGGCTGGTGTTCACCACGCTGGAGCGGCTGACCGTGCGCCGCTGGGGCATGCAGCAGTAGCTTGTCCGATCACGCAAGGGCGCGTAGGCTACGGCACCGGTAACGAACCGGAGCCTGCCCATGCCCACCATCCATCAAGCCGCCGCCCGGGGATTCGCCGGCCAGGCCGATACCTACGCGCGCGGACGTCCCGAATACCCTGCCGAAATCGACGCGTGGCTGCGCGGCGCGCTGGCATTGCAGGCCGGCCGTGTCGCGCTCGACCTCGGGGCGGGCACCGGAAAGTTCACGCGCCGGCTGGTGCAGACCGGCGCCGCGGTGATCGCAGTGGAGCCGGTGGCGCAGATGCGCGCGCAATTGGCGGCCGCGGTGGCGCCGGTGCAGACGCTCGAAGGCAGCGCCGAGGCGATCCCGCTGGCCGATGCCAGCGTCGACGCCGTGATCTGCGCGCAGGCGTTCCACTGGTTTGCCAATGCGCAGGCGCTGGCGGAAATCCGCCGCGTGCTGCGGCCCGGCGGCCGGCTCGGGCTGGTATGGAACGTGCGGGATGAAAGCGTCGACTGGGTGGCGCAGCTGACTGTCATCATGGCGCCGTATGAGGGCGACGCCCCGCGTTTCCACAAGGGCGACTGGAAGCGGGTCTTTCCCGCCGAGGGCTTCGGACCGCTGGCGCTGCAAAGCCTGCCCTATGCGCACGCGGGGCCGCCACAGCAGGTGATCGTGGACCGCGTCATGTCGGTTAGCTTTATTGCATCGCTGCCCGAGGCTGAGCAGGCGCGCGTGCGCGCGCGGCTGCACGCCCTCATCGACCAGCATCCGGCGCTGTCGGGCCGCGCCGAGGTCGCCTTTCCGTACCGCACCGAGGCCTATCACTGCGAACGGCTCGCCTGAACCTACATGGTGGCCTGCCGCACCCAGAACGCCGCGCCGACGCGCACCGCGCAGCGCTCGCGCTGCCGGTCCGCCTCGGCACGGCGCCGCGCGTGCGTGCTGGCCTGGACCTGCTCCCAGATGTCGAGCATGGCGCGGATCTTGGGCAAGGCATTGAACCCGGCCGCGGTCGGCAGCCAGGCCGTGCCGCACGACTGGAACAGTGGCATGCCGAGCGCGGCCTCGAGCTGGCGGAGCTGGTAATGGAGCCGTTGCGGCTGGATGCCGAGCGCCTGGGCGGCGCGGCCGGCGTCGCGATGCTGCATCAGCGCGACAAAGACACGCAGGGAGAGAAAGGAGACGCGCCGGTTGATGAGTCGGTAAGCCATGCCCAGGTCATGGCCGGGGGGGCGGTGTTGCGCTCGCGCGCTGCTACGGTCCCCGGCGGATCGAAGTGGATCGATCGTAGCGGGGTGGCGCGGGGCTGGTGGGCAGCCGGATTCAGAAATGCTGTGCGGAATCTTCCGGCGAGGCGTGCGGCAGCTACGCAGTCAGTGCTTGGGCCTCAGTGCATCGGCAACTGGCCGATCGCGGTCAGTGCCAGCACCACGTCGGGCGACAGGCGGCGCTCGCTGCACGGCACGCCCGCGGTTTCCAGCGTGGTCCACAGGTCTGCGTCGCCGGTGACGATGCGTCGCCGCAGCTGGGCCAGGTATGCATATTCCGCGGACGTCAGCGGCCGCGGGGCGCTGCGCAGGTCGTCCAGGATGGCACCAAGCGAGAGTGCAGGAACGGTCATACCAGGGTCGGGAATAGCACGGCGATGAGACATTGCGGCGGAAACAGCAGGGGGTGCGGAGTTGAGCGACGCATGATTCTATCCATCCGATGCAGCCGCCGCTTAAGCAAAAGCCAGGGGGATTTTGACCGCTGATTCGGCTTGCAAAGCCAGGAGTGGCGAATAGGCTAGGCGCGGGGCACGCGATGTGGCGCATGCGGTGGTCCAGGGGGCGGACGAAGCGCTTGCCCGGGCGGGCAGTCCGGCCGCACTGCGGCGACAGGTGTTGCAGAAAAACGCCAACTTGCGGCGTCGTTCTCGCTCGCGAGACACCAGGCCATGGCGTTCGGCACGGTCCAGAACGGCCCGCCAGGTGAAGCCTACCCGACCCGGCTTGCAGGGGGTGCCAACATGGCGCCGGCGCGGGCTATCATGCGGCTGGCATGAAAAACAGCGCACGTCACATCCTGTGAAACAAGCGCCCGCATGCCTCGCGTCGCGCCCCGTGGCCCGATGCCCGCCGATCGGTATTGACGGCTGGCGCACGGCATCCTTGAGGAAATCCCTTGCACCTGGACCAGCAGACCATTGCGGTGGTGATGATGGTGTTTTTCTGCAGCACGCTGATCATTGCGGCGGGGCTGGTGTTCGCGCTGCGCGCGAGCACGGCGGGGCGGCTGTGGGCCTTTGGCCATGTGCTGGTATCGGCCGCCGGCCTGGCGCTGGCGGTCAGCGCGGCCAGCGGCACCGGCCAGCTCGGCACGCTGGGCGCATTCGCCTTCGTCGCCGGCTGGCTGCTGATCTACCGCGGCGTGCGGGTCTACTACGGCGTGCCGGCGCATCCGGGCGCGCTGGCCGGGGCGGGCGCGATCGTGCTGGGCCTGATGGCGGCTTTCAGCGGGCTGCCCGAAGGCCCGCAACTGGTGCTGCGCATCGTCTATGGCGTGCTGGCGCTGGTGTCGCTGGCTACCTTCGCCACGCTGGCGCGCGCCGGGCGCGGGCGCCGCAGCATCGGTGCGCCGCTGGTGCTGGTGGCGAGCCTGGTGCAACTGGCCACGCAGGTCGCCGGCTTCAGCCATGCCATGAGCCTGCCGGCCGACGCAGCGGCCGCCGGTGCAGCCGCTGCGCCGCTGACCTTGTTCTTCGCCGGCCCGGCCGGTTCGGCCTGGGTGCTGGCGCCGCTGATCGCCGCGCTGCTGGGGCTGTTCGGTTTCACCGTGATGGCGATGGAGCAGATCGTCGCGCACAACGAAAGCGGCGCGCGCATCGACGCCCTGACCGGGCTGCTCAACCGCGGCGCGTTGGAGATGTCGGCGCTGTCGCTGGTGGCACGGTGGCAGCGCGATGGCCAGCCGCTGTCGTGCCTGGTGATCGATATCGACTACTTCAAGCAGGTCAACGATACCTGCGGCCACCACGCCGGCGATGCGGTGCTGCGCGAAGTGGCGCAGGCGCTGGACAACTCGCGCCGCGCCTCGGACGTGGCCGGTCGCTACGGCGGCGAAGAGTTCTGCGTGCTGTGCCCGCATACCGACGAGCAGCAGGCCTCGGCGCTGGCCAACCGCGTGCTGCGCAAGGTGCATGCGATCCCCTTGCCCGCCGGGCGCGGCCACGCCAGCGTCAGCATCGGCGTGGCGCAGTTGCGCGGCGGGGCGGGCGGCAGGGAGGCGCTGTGGCGGACCCTGTTTGCCGATGCCGACCGCGCGCTCTACCACGCCAAGGCGCAAGGGCGCGACCGCTATGTGCTGGCATCGTCGATGGCCGAGCCCGCAGCCGGCGCGGCGGCTGCGCCGCTGCTGGAGCCGGAACCCGACCTGGCCGGCTGAGCACGCACTCCGGCACTGCCCTACAATAGCGCCCCCCGCCCGCGGCCAGCTTGCGCCCCGCGGGCCACTTTGCTTGCCTGGAATGGAATCGATGATGTCAAACGCATGCGGCCTGGACTTCGGCACGTCCAACTCGACGGTAGGCTGGAGCCGCCCCGGCAGCGCGGCCGCGCTGCTGCCGCTGGAAGATGGCAAGGCGACGCTGCCGTCGGTGATCTTTTTCCATGCCGAGGATCCGCTGGTCAGCTACGGCCGCGCCGCGCTGGGCGATTACCTGGCCGGCTACGAGGGCCGGCTGATGCGGTCGCTCAAGAGCCTGCTCGGCACCTCGATGATGGACGACAGCACCGAGGTGATGGGCCAGGCCATGCCGTTCCGCAAGCTGCTGGCGCATTTCATCCGTGAACTGAAGACGCGCGCGGAGCAGGCCGCCGGCACCGCGTTTTCACGCGCGGTGCTGGGGCGTCCGGTGTTCTTTATCGACGAAGATCCGGTGGCCGACCAACTGGCCGAAGACACGCTGGCCGGGATCGCGCGCGACGCCGGGTTCAGCGAGATCGCGTTCCAGTATGAGCCGATCGCGGCGGCCTTCGACTACGAGGCCGGCATCATGCGCGAGGAGCTGGTGCTGGTTGCCGATATCGGCGGCGGCACCTCTGACTTCTCGCTGGTGCGGCTGTCGCCCGAGCGCGCTACGCGCAGCGACCGGCGCGACGACATCCTGGCCAACGGCGGCGTGCACATCGGCGGCACCGACTTCGACCGTGCGCTCAGCCTGGCGCGCGCGATGCCGCTGCTGGGCCTGGGCAGCGCGCTGCGCAACGGCAAGGCGATGCCGTCGAGCCAGTATTTCGACCTGGCCAGCTGGCACACCATCAACCTGCTCTATACGCGCAAGGCGTGGTCGCTGGTGATGGACAACTACCGCGACGCCGCCGACACGGTCAAGCTCGACCGCCTGGTGCGCCTGATCCGCGAGCGCGCCGGGCACTGGCTGGCGATCCAGGTCGAAGCCGCCAAGATTGCGCTGTCGGACACGGGCAGCACCGAGGTGGACCTGCACCGGCTGGAAGCAGGCCTGTCCCTGACCATCACGCGCGACGAGTTCGATGCCTCGATCGACAAGCTGGTGGCAAAGACCGAGCAGACCGTGCACAAGCTGCTGGCCGACGCCGGCGTGGCCGGCGCGGCGGTCGATACCATCTTCTTTACCGGCGGCTCCAGCAGCGTGCCGCTGCTGCGCCAGCGGCTGGCCGCGTTGCTGCCGGAGGCGCGCTGCGTGGAGGGGGACCGGTTCGGCAGCATCGGCAGCGGGCTGGCGCTGGATGCGGTGAGGAAGTTTGGGTGAGGGGGATGGCACAGGGCTGCAGCACGCCGCGTGTTTGCTCCCCTCTCCCGCCTGCGGGAGAGGGGCGGGGGTGAGGGCGAGCGCTGGCAATAGCGACGCGCGTCACTTCGTGGGGGCACCGGCCCTCACCCCGGCCCTCTCCCGCAAGCGGGAGAGGGAGTACACAAGCGGGAGTTGCAAGGCATCTAAGCATTGATGCTGCTGCGGGTTGGCTCTCTACACGGTTGGCAACGCTGGTTACCGCGCCCGCATATCGCGCAACCCGTAGGCATCCCCCAGCGCCAACCTTGCCGCCCGCAGCGCACCGCGCGCGGCCGCGGCATCGCCGGCCAGGCGCAGCAGCGCGGGCAAATCTTGAGGCGCGCGCAGCAGCCCGCCCAGCACCGCGGCCACATCGGTCTTGCCGTCATTGCCCATGCCCGCCGCGGCGGCTGCTGGCACGGCTCGGGAAGCCGGATCGATGACCACCCGGCAAGCGGCGAACGGCAGCCGGCAGGCCGCCGCCATGCGCGCCGCCAGGTGCGACTCCATATCGACGCACAGCGCCCCCATGCTCCGGTGCAGCGATGCCTTGGCGGCCACCGACAGGACCGGCTGGTCGGCCCCGGCCGCGGCGCCGATGCGCGCGTGCGGCAGCGCCGCGTGCATGGTGCGCATCCAGGTGATGTCGGTGTCGTAGCGTTCGCCGGGCGCGCACACCGCATCGGCTAGCACCACGTCGCCCGGCGCCAGCGTCGGATCGAGCCCGCCCGCCACGCCGAAGCTGAGGATACCCATGCACTGCCGGCTGGCCATCGCGGACACTTCTTGCTCCAGCGCCAAGCCGCGCACGCCGTGCACCACGCGGCAATGCGGCCCGGCCGCGATGCGCGCCTCGAATGCCATGCCGGTGACGACCAGCACGAACGGGGCCGTCACAGCCCCCACGGCACCCCGGCGGCGTGGCCGCGCTGCAGGTTGCGGTAGCGCGCCAGCGCCCACAACGGAAAGTAGCGTGCGTAGCCGTGATAGCGCAGGTAGAACACGCGCGGAAAGCCCACCGCGGTAAAGCGGGCTTCCTGCCACAGGCCGCCGGGCTGCTGCGTGCGCAGCAGGTAATCGATGCCGCGCGCCACCGCCGGATGCTGCGCGGCGCCCGCGGCCATCAGCGCCAGCAGCGCCCAGGCAGTCTGCGAGGCCACGCTGGGCGCGGGCTCGTAGCCGCGGTAGTCGAGCCGGTAGCTGCTGCCGTCCTCGCCCCAGCCGCCGTCGGCGTTCTGGATCCGCGCAAGCCACGCCACCGCGCGCTGCAACGCCGGTGCTTCGGGCGGCAGGCCGGCGGCGTTCAGCGCGCACAGCGCGCTCCAGGTGCCGTAGATATAGTTGGTGCCCCAGCGGCCGAACCAGCTGCCGTCGGCCATCTGCTCGGCCAGCAGGTAGCGCAGCGCGCGCGCGGCGGGCTCGCTCTGTTCCGGGGTGGCGCCGGTCTGGCACAGCATCGACAGGCAGCGCGCCGATACGTCCGCGGTGGGCGGGTCCAGCAGCGCGCCGTGATCGGCGAAGGGGATGTTGTTCAGGTACAGGTGCGTGTTCTCGGGCTCGAACGCGCCCCAGCCGCCGTTGCCGCTCTGCATGCCGACGATCCACTCGGTGGCGCGCGCCACCGCTTCGCGGTAGCGGCCCGGCGCCTGGTGCGCGCGCATGAAGCGGTCCATGGCGGCGGCCACCACCGCGGTGTCGTCGACGTCGGGATAATAGGCGTTGGCGTACTGGAAGGCCCAGCCGCCGGGGCGCAGCAGCGGGCGGCGCACCGCCCAGTCGCCGCGCAGGTCCAGCACCTGCAGCGGCCTGAGCCAGTCCAGCGCGCGGCCGGCAGCCTGCGCCGCGCGCGCTGCGCCGGTTTCGAGCAGGGCGTGCGTGGCCAGCGCGGTATCCCAGACTGGCGACAGGCAGGGCTGGCAGTAGGCCTCGTCGCCGTGCTCGACCAGCAGGCGCTCGAGCGAACGCCGCGCCACCGCGCGCGCCGGATCGTCGGGCGGCACGCCCAGCACGTCGAACATCATCACGCTGTTGGCCATGGCGGGGAAGATCGCGCCCAGGCCGTCCTCGCCGTTGAGGCGCTCGCGCACAAAGGCCTGCGCCGCGGCGATCGCGCGCCGGCGCAGCGCCCGCGGGAACAGCGGCTCGGCCATGCGCAGCAGCGCATCGAGACCGCGGAACACCGTGTACCAGCCGGCATGCTGGTGGGGCGCGCGCGGCGGCAGGCCCACCGTGTGGCAGTTGCCGACGAAGAGTTCGTTGATGCCGACGCCGCGCGGGTTGCGCGCCTGCGGCCGCAGGCTGTTGAGCACCAGCAGCGGCACGATCACCGTGCGGGCCCAGTACGAGACCTTGGACAGGTGGAACGGGAACCAGCGCGGCAGCAGCATGATCTCGACCGGCATCATCGGCACCGCCTTCCATGGCAACACGCCGTACAGCGCCAGCAGCGTGCGCGTGAACACATTGCTGGCCTCGGCGCCGCCCATGGCATGGATGGCCTGGCGCGCGCGCTGCATCGGCGCCGATTGCGGATCGTCGCCCGCCATCTTCAGCGCGAAATACGCCTTCACGCTGGCGCTGATGTCGGAGCGGCCTTGATGGAACAGCGGCCAGCCGCCGTCAGGGTTCTGGATGCGGCGCAGGTAGCGGGCAATGCGCGCTTCCAGGTCGAGGTCGGGGTGTTCGCCGAGGTAGTGCACCATCAGCACGTATTCGGCGGGGATGGTGGCATCGGCTTCGAGTTCGTAGATCCAGTGGCCGTCGGGGCGCTGCTGGCGCAGCAGCGCGTCGAGCGCGCGGTCGATGCCGTGGTCGAGCGCCAGTGCCGGCGCGGGGGATGCCGCCGGCTGCCGCGGCGCCGGATCCAGCTGCGGCGCGGCCTTGGCAAAGGCGGTCTCGTTCATCGACATGCAGCCTCCTTGTGCCGGCGCACGGCGTGCACCGGCTTGCCGTGCTCAGCCAATGGCGTGGCGCAGCACGATCCAGAGCAATTGCGTACGCGGCAGGCGCACGCGCCGGCGCGGTGCCCGCCAGCCCTGCGCGCACAGCCGCGCCAGGATGCGGTGGTAGACCTCGGCCATGATGCGCGGCGAACGCACCTGGCGTGCCGGGCAGCGCGCCATGATTGCCCAGGCCTGGTCGTAGTGGGACTGGGCCTCGCGCGCCACGGCCGCGCACGCCTGTCCCAGCGCCGGGTGCGCGGCCACGGCGGCGGGCGTGGCGGGCGCGATGCCGGCTGCGGCGAGCGCCTCGGCGGGCAGGTAGAGCCGGCCGATGGCGGCGTCCTCGTCGATATCGCGCAGGATATTGGTCAGCTGCAGCGCGCGGCCCAGGTGGTGCGCCAGCGCAACTCCGCATTCCGCCTCCAGCCCGAACACGCGCACCGCCAGCCGGCCCACCGCGCTGGCGACGCGGTCGCAGTACAGGTCGAGGGTGGCGGCGTCGGGCGCGCGGATATCCTGCACCACGTCCATGGTCATGCCATCGATCACGGCAAGGAAGTCGGCCTGCTGCAGGTCGAAGGCGCGGATCTGGGTGGAGAGCGGCTGCAGCGGCGCGGGCGGGTTGCCGGCGTAGCAGGCGCCGATGTCGCGGCGCCAGCCATCAAGGGCGGCCAGGCGCTCGGCGTGCGGCGCGCTGCCGTCGGCGATATCGTCGACGGCGCGGCAGAACGCGTAGATCTCGAACATGGCCTGGCGCTGTGCCGCGGGCAGGATGCGCAACGCGGCATGGAAGGAACTGCCCGACGAAGCGGCGGGCCCAGCCTGGCCGCCGATGGCGGCACGGCTGTCTGAAGCTGCGATCTGAGTACCGGCCACGTAACTCCTCGACACGCTGCTTACCGTCCCGCGCCGGCCGCGCGGCATCGGCGCGCACCCGCCCGGGAGGTGGTTGTGGGTCGGGCGATTATAGCAATTTCACCTGCAACGGCGCCGCCGCCACCATGCTGCAGCAGCGCGCGGCCAAAAACAAAAGCCCCGCAACGATGCTGCGGGGCTTTTGTGCCGGCTGGCCTTTCAGGCCAGCCCGGGACCTCACCGGTATCAGAGGGCCTGGATCTTGGTGGCTTGCTCGCCCTTCTGGCCCATGGCCTTGACGTAGCGCACCTTCTGGCCTTCCTTCAACGACTTGAAGCCCGAGCCTTCGATGGCGGAGAAGTGCGCGAACAGGTCATTGCCGCCTTCGTCCGGCGTGATGAAGCCGAAGCCCTTGGCGTCGTTGAACCACTTAACGGTACCGGTTTCCATATCTATCTCAACCTTGAATTTCAAAATGAGCGAAAACGCTCGTTATACACCGTGTGCAACGCAACCAGCAGGCCTGTTTTATGTTACCCGCCGGCGCATTCCATATGACTTCGATATGTCGCTGTCGTGACAACCGAAACCGTCACGGAACGACAACACCAAAAGACACACCGAATGGGCGCTGCACAAGTGGGAATCATTCTGCCGAATTTTCCCGGTGTGTCAATCAGGCTAAGCGCCTAATCATGATGAGAGGTTCCGACAGGAGATATTAGCGTTTTCTACTTCGGTACCAGTTCAGTGAATTCCCTGATTTTTTATTGTCCGGTTTACCTGTGCGTGCACCGCCGGCGGGCGCCGTGCCGCCTTGTCGTGCATAATGGCTGCCCGCCTGCCGCAGGGTGGTGCCACCTTTTTTACAAATTTTTACGGCGCGCCTTCTACCGCGTTCGGGTGAGGCCAGCCCGGCGCCGATATTACATTATGCGAATACCACGCAATACCCGTGACGGCGGTCGGGTTGTACGCGTGCATACATGAGTCAATGGCCTGCATGCGGGGCCATACATTCGCGAATGTGCGCAAATCTTTCGTGTTGCCGGAAACCCGGCTGTCCGGAAATCCGGTAACGGACAGCGCCATGATCGGGCTCACCGCTTATGCGAATCCCTCCGCCCTTGGCTGCTGACGCGCCGGTGGCGACGCATCGTCAGCCGGGCAGGGCAGCCGTTAACGTACAAGCTAGGCCAATGTCTCCTTTTCGGGACAATTGTTGACAATACCGCCCCGGCGGCTGCTCTAGCATGCGGTTGCCGGATACCATCGGACGTTTCCGAATTGCCGGTCAGAATCAGACGGACGCGGTCATGAATCGCCTCTAAAATGTCTGGCGCCGAGCACTTCGAGTGCACAAACAACGGGAAGTACACTTGTGAATCGACTGGGGGAAGCGCAAGGCGGGCGGGGTGCCTGGGTGCCCTTTCGTCTGGCATCGCTGGCAGCGCTGGCATGGCCGGGCTGGCTGACGTCGCTGGGGCAGCTGGCGCGGCGCGGGGCGCTGGCGCTGGTCGTCAGTGCGGCCGGCGCCGGGGCGGCACAGCCGGTGCCCGACGCTGCCGCACCCGCTCCGGCGATGCCTTCGATCGCGCTGCACTATGGCGCCAAGCCGCCGGTCGACGCGCTGCAGGCCTTCGATATCGCCGTGGTCGAACCGGACAGCGGCTTTGATCCGCGCCAGGTCGCCACGCCCGCGACCGCCTGGTTTGCCTATGTCAGCGTGGGCGAGGTGCTGGAAAGCCGGCCCTACTTCAAGGACATCCCCAAGAACTGGTTGGTCGGCCGCAACGACGCCTGGAACGCGCCGGTGATCGACCAGGCGGCCGACGGCTGGCCCGCCTTCTATGTCGACAAGGTGATCGCGCCGCTATGGGCGCGGGGTTTCCGCGGCTTCTTCCTCGATACCCTGGACTCGTACCAGCTCGCCGCCAGGACCGACGCCGAGCGCGCGCGCCAGGAAGCCGGCCTGGTGCGCGTGGTGCGCGCGATCAAGGCGCGCTACCCCGACGCCCGGCTGATCTTCAACCGTGGCTTCGAGATCCTGCCGCAGGTGCATGGCCTGGCCTATGCCGTCGCCTTCGAGTCGCTGTTCCGGGGCTGGAACCAGGCGCAGGGCCGCTATGTCGAGGTGCCGCAGGCCGACCGCGACTGGCTGCTGGCGCAGGCGCGTACCATCCGCGAGCAATACCGGCTGCCGGTGGTGTCGATCGACTATTGCCCGCCGGCGGACCGCCGCTGCGCGCGCGAGACCGCGCGGCGCATCCGCGCGCTGGGCATTACGCCCTATGTGGCGGATCCCGGCCTGCAGACGATCGGCATCGGCAAGGTCGAAGTGCTGCCGCGGCGCGTGCTGGTGGTGCAGGAACGCCCGCCCGGCGAGTCGATCGACAATTCGCCGGGCGTGCGCTTTGTCTCGATGCCGCTCAACTACCTGGGCTACCGCGTCGAGTTTGCCGAGACCGGCGACGCGCTGCCGGAGATCGGGCCGGACCGCTACGCCGGCGTGGTGGTGTACCTGGCGGGCAAGGTCAAGGCGCAGCCGGGCCGCTTCCACACCTGGGTACAGGCGCGCATGGCGCAGGGCATGCCGGTGGTGTTCCTGAACGACTTGGGCGTCGACGTCAGCGGCGCGGTGGCGCGCAGCTTTGGCTTGAAGGCGGTCAGGGGCCGCGTCTCGGGCCCGGTCGAGGTGCTGGCCAAGGACCGCATGATGGGTTTCGAGATGCCCTTGGCGCCCGACCGCACCCAGGCCGAAGCGATCCAGGTGCCCGACGGCGACGGCTTCCGCTCGCTGCTGCGCCTGCGCTCCGGCACGCTGACCTATGACGCCGCGGCCATCACGCCGTGGGGCGGCTATGTGCTGGGCCCGTATGCGGTGCGCGAGGACGGCATCGGCACCACCCAGAGCCGCTGGGTGGTGCAGCCGCTGGACTTCCTGCGCGAGGCGCTGCGCCTGCCCGCGATGCCGGTGCCCGACGTCACCACCGAGAACGGCCGGCGCCTGCTGACCATCCATATCGATGGCGACGGCTTTGCCTCGCGTGCCGAGATGCCCGGCGGCGGCTTCTCCGGCGAGGTGCTGTTGCGCGAGATCTTCGACCGCTACCGGCTGCCGATGACCATGTCGGTAATCCAGGGCGAGGTCAGCCGCGACGGCATGTACCCGAAGCTCGCCGCCGAGCTGGAGCCGATCGCACGCAAGATCTTTGCCCAGCCCTATGTCGAAGTGGCCAGCCACACGTTTTCGCACCCGTTCGAATGGGCGCGCACGGTGCCGGGCCAGCCGGGGCGGGGCGGCAACGCCGCCGCGGGCGCGGGCGACGAGGCCTACCACCTCAATATCCCCGGCTACACCATGGACCTGAACCGCGAGATCGGCGGTTCCATCGACTACATCAACCGCACCCTGGCGCCTGCCGGCAAGCCCGTCGGCCTGCTGCTGTGGTCGGGCGACTGCCAGCCGCCGGCCGAGGCGCTGCGCCTGACCGAGCAGGCGCGCGTGCTCAACATGAACGGCGGCGACACGGTGATCACGCGCGGCAATCCCAGCTGGACCGCGATCGCGCCGCTGGGCATCAACAAGCCGGGCGGCACCTTCCAGGTGTTCGCGCCCAACCAGAACGAGAACGTCTACACCAACCTGTGGCATGGCCCGTTCTACGGCTTCGAGCGCGTGATCGAGACCTTCGAGCTGACCGACCGGCCGTATCGCTTCAAGCCCGTGAACATCTACTACCACAGCTACTCGGGCACCAAGGCTGCGTCGCTGAAGGCGCTGCGCAAGGTCTATGACTACGTGCTGGCGCAGCCGCTGCTGCCGCTGCATGCGACCGACTACGTGCGCAAGGTGCTCGACTGGCAGCAGATGGCGGTGGCGCGCGAGGTGGACGATGGCAGTGCGGGCACCGCCACGCAATGGATCGTGCGCGGCGACGGCAACCTGCGCAACCTGCGCTGGAGCGGCGCGGGCCTGCCCGACGTGGCCGCCGCGCACGGCGTGACCGGCACCTCGCCGGCGCCCGGCGGCGGCGTCTACCTGCACCTGGACGGCGGCGACGCGCGCTTCGCCATGCGCGACGCGGTGGCCCCGGCGGCGGCCACGCCGCAGCTGGCGGAAGCCAGCGGCATCGTGCGCGACTGGTCGCAGCGCGACGGCGTCACCCGTTTCGCCTTCAGTGGCTACTACAAGCCGTTTTTCCGCCTGGCCAACGCCGGCCACTGCCGCGTCAGTGTCGATGGCAAGGCGGTACCGGCCGTGCGCGAGCGCAATACGCTGCGCGTCGATACCGCACCCGTGACCGACCCCAATCATGTCAGGCAACAAGTCGAAGTCCGCTGCGCCGGCTGAGCGCGAGCGGCTGCTGCCGCCGACGCTGGTGCTGACGTTTACCGCGATCGTGGGGGTCGGCCTGGCGCTGATGTTCCCGCGCGAGACCCTGCGCGAGCGGTTGCTGGGGCAGGGCCGCACCATCGACGGGCTGACCATGGCCTACCTGGAAGCCTGGTGGAAGGTCACGCCCGACGACCCCGCCTTCATGGGCGTGCTGGCCGAGCAGTACGCGCGCACCGGCCGCCTGGAAGAGGCGCAGGTGATGCTGGAGCGGATGCAGGCGATGCAGGGCACCGACCTGTCGGGCCAGGTGCTGCGCACGCGCATCGAGATCGCGCAGCAGCGCGCCTGGGCCGCGCTGCCGGGAACGGCCGAGCGCGAGCACAACCTGGTGCAGCTGCGCAGCCTGCTGGACCAGGCCGCCGGCCGCCGCTGGAGCCTGGCGGACCTGCAGGCGCTGGCCACGCAGGCGCGCCAGGCCGGCGCGGATGCGGCGATGCGCCGCTTCTATACCGCGCTGGCGAGCCAGGACCGCAACAACGCAGCGTTCTGGACCCGTCAGCTGGCCGAGATGGCGATTGCCGGCGGCGACTACCGCGATGCCGCCAAGGCGCTGTTTGCGCAGCAGGCGGCCGCGACCACGCTGGCCGAGCGGCGCGCGCTGTTCCTGAAGGCGGTGCAGACCCTGCAGTCCGGCAACCTGCTGGACGAGGCGCTGGCGCAGGCCGAGCGCCACGGCGGCGAGCTGCTCGACGACGCCGAGGTGCTGCGCTACCTGACCCGGCTGGCGCTGGCGGCCAACAAGCCGGAGCAGGCCAGCCGCTATGTCGAGCGGCTGCTGAAGGTGTCGGCGCGGCTGCGCGATGCCGGCCATGCGGACCCGGCCGCGCTGGCCGCGCTGGACGCCCCGGCCGCGCACCAGGCCCGGGTGCGGCGCATCGCCGCCGGCCAGCCGTGGCACGACCGCGGCGTGGTGTTTCTCGACGGACCGCGGGGCCTGGCCCTGCGCGAGGCGCTGGCCGCTTCCGGCCAGCTGGGCGTGCGCAGGATCGCGGCACAGCAGGCCGCGGTTCCGCAGCCGGACGACACGAAGTTCAATGCCGACGACTACGAGCTGGCCTATCGCGTGTTCCTGGCGGCGGGCAAGCTCGACCAGGCGCAGCGCGTGGCCGAGACCGCGGTGCGCCGGCTGCCGCACGAGCCGGTCTGGCGCGAGCGGCTGGCGCAGGTGGCCGAATGGAACCGCCAGCCGGCCGTGGCGCTGAAGAGCTGGCTCGACTATGCCCGCGCCACCAACGACGAGCGCGCCTGGGACGCGGTGATGCGGCTCGCGCCGGGGCTGTCCGACGATCGCGCCTACCTGGCCGCGCTGCGCCACCGCGCGGGCGGCTCGGACCTGAAGACGGTGGACGAGGTGGTGGCCGCCTACGAACGGCTGGGCGAGCCGGAAGAGGCCATGCGCTTCCTGGAAGGCCTGAGCCGTGGCCCCAAGGCGCGCGACATCATCGAGCGCCACGCCGCGCTGGCCGAGCGCGCCGGCAAGGACGAGCACGCATTCCAGCTCTATACACAGCTGCAGCAGCGCTTCGGCCCGCGCCCGGCCTATGCGCTCAAGCTGGCCAACCTGCTTTATGTGCGCGGCCGGCTGGTTCAGGCGCTGGACGCGATGCTGCCCGCGCGCGCCGCCGCGGGCCCGCGCGACCTGCTGTTCTGGCGTACCTTCACCGAACTCGCGCGGCTCAACCAGCGCGACGACCTGCTCCAGGACGGCTATCGCCAGCTGATGATGGCGGCGGCGCAGACCCGCGACGAGCACTGCCAGAAGCTGCCCGAGGGCCCGGCGCGCAACGACTGCGTGAACGAAGTCCGGGGCGCGCGCGAGGCGGACTTCTCCAACCTGATCGCCTATTACGACAAGACCCCGATCGACGCCGGCCGCATCGCCGAGGCCGACTGGCGCCGCGGCGCCAGCCCGGCCTCGCTGGAGCTGGCGCTGTACTACTACACGCGCGCCCATGCCTACCGCCGCATCGAGCGGCTGCTGCAGGACATGAGCCCGGAGCAGCGCCGCGCCGCCTGGCAGTCGAGCCGCTTCCTGATGCGGCGCGCCGAGTATTACCGCGTCACGGGCCAGCGCGAGCAGGCCCTGGCCGATCTGCGCCATGCCGCGGGCCTGCCGGACGCCGACAGCGAAACGCTGGCCGCGTTGCTGTGGACGCTGGTCGACCAGGGCAGCGATACCGAGGTGCGCGCGGTGATGCGCCGACTGCAGGATCAGGCCGAGGACAATCCCGACCTGTGGGGCGCCTTCGCCGCCGGCCATATGCGCTTCCACGACGGGCGTGCGGCGCTGCATTACCTGCGCAGGCTCCACGATGGCAACAGCGCCGATCCGCTCTGGCTGAGCCTGCTGGCCGACGCCTATGAAGCCATCGGCCAGACCGACATGGCCTGGCGCGTGCGCCGCCAGGCCTGGATCGACCTGCGGCGAGGCTGGGCCCGGCGCGGCGCGGGCGATGCCCGCATGCGCCCGGATAACAGCGACGGCGACGAGGAGCACGAGAACGCCTCGGGCGCGCCGTCGCGCGCGGACCTGCGCCGCCAGACCGTGGCGCTGGGACAGATCTTCGCCTCGGGCGATGTCTCGCGCGCGCTGGTAATCCAGATGCTGCGCGCCGACCGCGCATCCACGGCGGCGCGCGAACTGAATCCGCGGGCCGCCGGGGCGCGGTCGCAGCTGGGCGAGATCGACGGGCTGCCGCCGCTGCGCGAGCCCGTCCCCGCCGAGGTCGCGCGCGACGCGGCGTGGCGCGAGGCCGCGCTGTCTGCCGCTGGCCGCGATACCGCGCTGGCGTGGGCGATGTCGGCCGAATCGAACGAACTGGCGCGCGCCTGGCTGGCGCGCCAGTACGCCAGCCGGCTGCAGCGCCCGGCGTATGCCGAGGTGGCGATCGCGCTGGACCGGCAGGACCTGAACAGCCTGGACCGCATCCTGGAGCGCCAGGCCGGCCGCGTGCCGGTGGCGAGCCAGATCGAGGCCAACCAGCGGCTGGACCGCCTTGGCGCGGCGCAGACGCTGGCCTTCGAGACCCAGCAGCGGGCCCGCTCCGATGACGCCTTGCAGGAAACCCTGCGCGAAACGCTGCTGTTCAATGCCCAGGCGATCGAGCCGCGCGTGCGCTTCCTGCACCAGAAGCCGCTCGAGTTCACCGAAGGCAGCCTGGCCGGGGGCGTGCGGCTGTGGGACGGCTATGACCTGAACCTGCGCGGCACCTGGCGCGACCAGCGCAGCACCGACCCACAACAGCTCGCCAATGTGCCGTCGTCGGACCGGCGCGCCGACCTGTCGCTGGGCTATCGCGATAACCAGCAGCGCTGGCGCGCCACCGCGGGCTACCGCGAGGGCCTCGACACCATGGCCACGGCGCGCTTCTTCGGCGAGTGGAACCAGCAGGGACGGTTGCAGTTCAGCACGCTGGCCGGGCTCAACCAGCCGGCCGACGAGTCCGCGCCGCTGCGCGTGGGCGGGGCCAAGGACGTGCTGGGGCTGGGCGCGACGTGGCGCTTCAGCCTGCGCGAGTTCGTCGGCGCGCGCATCGAGTACAGCCGCTTCCGCGGCCAGGACCGCAGCACGCTGGGCCACGGCATGGTCTATGACGTCGAGGCCGGCTACAAGATCCGCACCGCGTATCCGGACTACACCGTGCGCGTGGTCGCGACGCATGCCAGCTACAGCACGCAGGGCGGCAGCCTGACGCCGCGCCAGGCCGCGCTGGTGCCGGCCGGCACCGCGGCGACGCCGGCGTTCTACATGCCGCAGGGCTTCACGCAGGCCGGCGTGCTGTTCGGCTTCGGCACCGAGCTGCTGGATGAATACACCCGCAAGTGGCGGCCGTTCGGCGAAATCGGGTTGTTGCACGATACCCGTGCGCGGCAGAACTTCCGCCTGCAGGGTGGCGTGGCGGCATCGGTGTTCGGCAACGACCACCTGGCGCTCTATGTCTCGCACGAGACCGCGGCGCGCAACGGCGGACGGCCGATGACGGAACTGGGATTGCGCTACCGCTGGCTGTATTGAGCGGGGCAGGTAGCGGTGGGGCATTGACACGACATGGCAATACGGAAAAAGGGGATGAGCATGAACAAGCAAACGGACATGACGGGCAGGGCGGTGGCAATGCGGCTGGCCGCATGGTGCGGCGCGCTGGGCGCGGCGCTGTGGCTGGCGGGTTGCGCGGTGACCGACGTCGGCCGCGCGCCGGCGCTGGCGCGCGGCGAAACCATCGCGGTGCTGCCGATCGTCAACTACACCGAGACGCCGCAGGCCGGCCTGCGCGCCGAAGCGATTGCCGAAAGCCTGCTGAAGACCGGCGGCGTGGCCAGCCTGAAACGCTATCCGGCCGCGCTCAACCCGGAAACGCTGTTCGAGCCGGCCGAGCGCGAGGCGGTGGGCAAGGCGCTGGAATGGGCGCGTGCCGAGAAGGCCCGCTATGCGCTGACCGGCGCGGTGCAGGAATGGCGCTACAAGGTGGGTGTGGACGGCGAGCCGGCGGTCGGCATCTCGCTGCAGCTGCTCGACGTGAACAGCGGCGAAGTGGTCTGGTCCGCCACCGGCAGCGACAGCGGCTGGAGCCGCGCCTCGTTGTCGGGCACCGCGCAGAAGCTGCTGCGCCGGCTGCTGGCGCCGCTGATGCAGGGCTGAGCCGGCGTGGCGAGCATCGGCACGACGCCGCGCCAGCGCGGCGATGGATGGGTTGAAGCAAGGGGATGAGCGTGGCCAAGACGGCTGACAACACCTATCGCGCGCGGCAGGGGCAGGGCATCGGCCTGGGCGGGCGCTATGCGCGCCTGCTGGCACCCGCGGTCACCGGGCCCGCCGCCGTGGTGGAACTGGTAGTGGCAATGCTGGCCGCGCTGGGGCTGGCGTGGCTGGTGCTGCCACAGAACCCGTTGCTGCTGGGCATGGGCTTTCCGTGGGCCTGGCTGCTGCCGGTGATCCTGGCGCTGCGCTACGGCACGCTGATCGGCGTGGGCAGCGTGCTGATGCTGCTGGGCGCGTGGTACCTGTACCACCAGACCGGCGTGATGCCCGGCCCGTTCCCGCGCCTGTTCTTCCTCGGCGGCCTGTTGCTGGTGCTGGTGGCCGGGCAGTTCGGCGATATCTGGGGCACGCGCCTGGCGCGCGCCCGCGCCGTCAACCGCTACCTGGACGAACGCCTGGCGGCGTTGACAAAGAACCACTACCTGCTGCGCATCTCGCACGCGCGGCTGGAAAACGACCTGCTGGCGCGGCCCACCACGCTGCGCGACACCCTGGCGCAGCTGCGCGGCGTGGCGCTGGATGAAGCGGCGCGCGGCGGCCACGTGCTGGCCGGCGCGCAGCCGGTGCTGCAGGTGGTGGCGCAGGCCTGCCAGGTGGAGGCGGCCGCGCTCTATGCCTGCGATGGCGAGCGCGTCGCCGCCGAGCCCGCGGCCAGCATCGGCCCCGCGTTCCCGCTCGACACCGCCGATCCGCTGGTGCGCCACTGCCTGGACACGCGCCAGCTGGCGCACCTGCGCGCCGACGGCCTGCAGCACGACGCCCGCACGCGCTACGTGGCGGTGGCGCCGGTGCTGGCGGGCTCCGACCACCTGATCGGCCTGCTGGTGGTGGAGCGCATGCCGTTCCTGTCGCTGAACTATGAAAACCTGCAGATGCTGATGGTGCTGCTGGGCTACTACGCCGACGGCGTCGAGCACGCCGGCGCCACCCACAGCATCCGAGCGGCGCTGCCGGCGTGCCCGTATCCGTTCGCGCTGGACTATGCGCGCCTGGCGCGCCTGCAGCGCGAGACCGGCATCGACAGCTCGGTGGTGGCGCTGGTGTTCGACACCGATCCCGAGCGCGATGCGCTGTTCGAGCAGGTGGTGCGCAGCCGGCGCGCGCTGGACGTGGCCTGGCCGCTGGTCAACCCGCACCACCGCGCCATGCTGACGCTGATGCCGCTGTCCGATGCGCAGGCCGTGGCGGCCTACCTTGTGCGCATCGAAGACATGCTGCGCGCGCAGTTCGGCACCGATTTCACCAGTGCCGGCATCGGCGTCTACACGCTGGCGGTGCCGGCGACCGGCGCGGAAGAGGCGCTGGTCAGGCTGCTGCGCCGGGCCCAGGTGGATGGCACGGCGGCGCGGTCCGCGCCGGCGGCCGGGGAAGCGCCCCATGTTTAAGCTCGGCGCCGGCGGCCTGGCCGCCCAGATCGCCGCGCTGGCGCTGCTGGCGCGCGCCGGCAACAGCACCGCGCTGCTGCTGGCGTTCCTCGGCATGCAGGCCGTGGCCGCCGCGCTGACGGCGCTGCTGCTGTGGCGCCTGCTGCCGCGGCGCCTGCGTGTGCCGTTCGCGTGGAGCTATGGCTTCCTGGCGCTGTTCTGCTTCTTCGTGCCGCTCGGCGGCGCGCTGGTCTGCGTGGGCAGCTACCTGCTGTCGAAGCTGTTCCGGCGCCGCGTCGATACCAGCGGCATCGGCACCGTGGGCCTGCCCGAGTTTGTCACGCACCTGATGTCGCGCGTCACGCACGGCGGCGGCGCGCGCCTGCGGGCGCAGCTGGGCAATGCCCGCGCGCCGCTGCCGGAGCGCATGACCGCGCTGGTGGCGATGCAGTCGATGCCGGCGCGCACCGTCAGCCCGGTGCTGCGCGAACTGCTGGCCGACAGCGCCGACGATATCCGGCTGCTGGCCTATGGCATGCTCGACGGCGCCGAGAAGCAGCTGACCCAGCAGATCCTGGCGGAGCTGCCGCGGCTGGAAACGGCCTACAGCCCGGGCGAGCGCGCCGAGATCAGCAAGCGCCTGGCCGACCTGTACTGGGAACTGATCTACCAGAACCTGGTGCAGGGCGATGTCTACCGCTATACCGCCAGCCAGGTCGAGCGCTACGCCAGCGCGGCGCTGTCGCATGACGACAGCATTGCCTCGCTGTGGTACATGCGCGGGCGCCTGGCGCTGGCGCGCAACGCCCCGCGCGAGGCGCGCGCCTGGCTGCAGCGCGCCGAAGCGCTCGGCTTCGCGCGCGAGCGCGTCGTGCCGCACCTGGCCGAGGCCGCCTACCTGGAACGCGACTACGCCGCGGTGCGCCAGCTGATGGCATCGTTCGACAGCCCTTCGCCGCTCCCGCTGGTGCGGCCCCTGCTGCGGTACTGGCAATCATGAGCGAGATCCTGTTGAAAGCGGCGTCGGCCGACGTCATGCTGCTGCTCGAGGGCACCTTCCCCTACGTGAGCGGCGGCGTGTCGAGCTGGGTCAACCAGATGATCCGCGCGTTTCCGCAGCTGCGCTTCGGCATCGTCTTCATCGGCAGCCGGCGCGAGGACTACGGCGACATGGCCTACCAGCTGCCGGCCAACGTGGTGCACCTGGAAACGCACTACCTCTATGACTTCCCGCCGCCGCCGCTGGCGCAGGCCCGCGGCGGCGACGCGAAGGCCTTCGATGCGGCCGACCGCCTGCACGACCTGCTGCGCGAACCGGGCCGCGAGGCCGAGGCCGGCGCGATGATCCGCGAACTGATGCCGGCGCTGCGCGCGGGCGGCGCGCTCGGCGAGGACGCGTTCCTGTACAGCCGCCGTGCCTGGCAGACCATCACCGACCAGTACCGGCGCTTCTGCACCGACCCGTCGTTCACCGATTACTTCTGGACCGTGCGCATCATGCACAAGCCGCTGTGGCAGCTGGTGCGGATTGCCGACGGGCTGATCCCGGCGCGCGTCTACCACACCGTTTCCACCGGCTATGCGGGCTTCCTCGGCGCGCTGCTGCGCCACCGCAACCAGCGCCCGCTGCTGGTGTCGGAGCATGGCATCTATACCAAGGAACGCAAGATCGACCTGTTCCAGAGCCAGTGGATCCGCGACAACCGCAATGTGTTCGAGCGCGACATCTCCCAGATCAGCTACTTCCGCGAGCTGTGGGTGCGCTTTTTCGAAACCCTGGGCCGGGTCTGCTACGACGCCGGCGACGACATCGTCGCGCTGTACGAGGGCAACCGCCGCCGCCAGGTGCAGGACGGCGCGCCCGAGGCGCGCACGCGCAGCATCCCCAACGGCATCGACCTGCCGCGCCTGGCGCCGCTGCGCGCGCAGCGCCCGCCCGGGGTGCCGCCGGTGCTGTGCCTGATCGGCCGGGTGGTGCCGATCAAGGACGTCAAGACCTTTATCCGCGCGATGCTGACGGTGGTGCGCGAGTATCCCGAGGCCGAAGGCTGGATCGCCGGCCCGGAGGACGAAGACCCGGAATACGCGCGCGAATGCCGCAGCCTGGCCGAAAGCCTGGGCCTGGGCAAGAAGGTGAAATTCCTGGGCTTCCAGCGCATCGACGCGCTGCTGCCGCAGGTCGGCGTGCTGGTGCTCAGTTCGATCAGCGAGGCGCTGCCGCTGGTGGTGCTGGAAGGCTTTGCCGCCGGCGTGCCGTGCGTGACCACCGACGTCGGCTCGTGCCGCGAGCTGCTGTTCGGCCTGCCCGGCGAGGACGCCGCACTGGGCCCGGCCGGCGAGGTGGTGCGCATTGCCGACCCCGCCGCGCTGGCCGCGGCCGCGCTCGGGCTGCTGCGCGACCCGGTGCGCTGGCAGGCGGCGCAGGCCGCCGGCGTGGCGCGCGTGGAGCGCTACTACACGCAGGAGCGCATGGTGGGCAGTTACCGCGAACTGTATCAACGGCTGATGGCGCAGGCCGATGCCACCGGGCCTGGCGGATCGGCCCGGCCCGGCGGCAAGCCCGCGCGCTGCCCTGTCCACGGAGGAGCCTGAGCATGGCGGGCATTGGCTTCGAGCTGCGCAAGATGCTGCGGCGGGACAACCTGTCCGGCATGCTGAGCGCCTATGCGTATGCCGGCATCATCAGCTCCGGGCCGTGGATCCTGTCGATCGTCGGCATCCTGCTGATCGGCATGCTGAGCCTGCCGTTCGTGGTGCCGGGGACGCTGATCACGCAGTTCCAGGTCTCGGTGACCTACCTGATCGCGGGCAGCCTGATCCTGACCGGGCCGATGCAGCTGTCGTTCACGCGCTTTACCTCCGACCGGCTGTTCGAGAAGCGCGACCACCTGATCCTCAGCAACTACCACGCGGTCGCGCTATTGGCCACGGTGCTGTCGGGCGGCATCGGCGTGGCGTGCGCGGTGTTCAGCTTCGGCGCGCAGTCCGTGCTGTACCGGCTGCTGATGGTGGCGGGCTTCGTGGTGCTGAGCAATATCTGGATCGCGGCGATCTTCCTGTCGAGCATGAAGCAGTACAAGGCCATCGTATGGACCTTCCTGCTGGGCTACGCGGTCTCGGTGGCGGCCGCGCTGGCGCTGCGCGGCTACGGCATGGAAGGGCTGCTGGGCGGGTTTGCCGCGGGCCAGCTGTGCCTGCTGACCGGCATGGTGACGCTGATCTACCGCAACTACACCAGCCGCCAGTTCATCTCGTTCGAGGTGTTCCAGCGCCGCTATGCCTACCCCAGCCTGGTGGCGATCGGCCTGCTCTACAACCTTGGCATCTGGATCGACAAGTTCATGTTCTGGTACGCGCCGTCCACCGGCCACCAGGTAATCGGGCCGCTGCACGCGTCGATCATCTACGACATCCCGGTGTTCCTGGCCTACCTGGCGATCATTCCCGGCATGGCGGTGTTCCTGGTGCGCATCGAGACCGATTTCGTCGAATACTACGACGCGTTCTACGATGCGGTGCGCGGCGGCAGCTCGCTGGAGCATATCGAGGACATGCGCAACACCATGGTCCAGACCATCCGGCTGGGGCTGTACGAGATCGTCAAGGTGCAGGCCATCGCCGCGCTGCTGCTGTTCGCGGTGGGCACGTGGGTGCTGCGGCTGCTGGGCATTTCCGAGCTGTACCTGCCGCTGCTGTACGTCGACGTGATCGGCGCCAGCCTGCAGGTGGTGCTGCTGGGCGTGCTCAACATCTACTTCTACCTGGACCGGCGCCGCGAGGTGCTGCTGCTGACCGCGCTGTTCGTGGTGCTGAACTTCGCGCTGACGCTGGTGACGCTGCAGCTGGGGCCGGCCTGGTACGGCTACGGCTTCGCGGTGTCGCTGCTGGTGGTGGTGGCACTGGCGCTGGCCTTGCTGGACCACAAGCTGGAGCGGCTGGAGTACGAGACCTATATGCTGCAATAGCGCAATAGCGTCCGGGAGCACGCCGGCGCACCCCCCGTCGGGGCGTCTCGACGGAATGGGCCGCGATTGGGTAACATTGCGGCAGCCGGCGGGCTTCGGCCTGGCTCGCCGGTTCAGATCGACGGCCGCGCCCCCTTGCCAGGGTGAATATAAAGAATGACTTGCCGGCCGAGCCGTCGACACGCCGTGGCAGAGACCGCAGTTGCAGTCGGAAGCTGGCAGAAGGGTGTAGAGGTATGCGAATTGCATCCGTGGAGGATGATCCGGATCAGGCCGAGCTGATCCGGCAGATTTTGAGCGAAGCCGGTTTCGAATGCGAATCCTTCGCCAACGGCGCCGACTTGCTGCGCGCACTGCGCGAGCGCGCCTACGACCTGCTGCTGGTCGACTGGCAGTTGCCGGGCACCAGCGGCTATGAACTGGTCAGCTGGGTGCGGCAGAAATCCGGCAACATGCCGCCGATCCTGTTCGTCACCAGCCGCACCGCCGAGTCCGATATCGTCGACGGCCTGACGGTAGGCGCCGACGACTACATGCTCAAGCCCATCCGCGCCGGCGAGCTGGTCGCGCGCGTGCGCTCGCTGCTGCGCCGCGCCTACCCCGAGGCCGCGCAGGAGGTCGAGCTGATCCGGCGCGGCAACTACACCGTCGATACCCACGCGCGCACCATCGCCGTCGGCGGCGAAGCCGCGGTGCTGTCGCCGCGCGAATATGAGCTGGCCCTGTTCCTGTTCCGCAATACCGGGCGCCTGCTGGCGCGCGAGGTGGTGGAGCAGGCGGTGTGGGGCCGTGCCATGGGCGCGGGTTCGCGCACGCTGGATACGCATATCTCGCGGCTGCGGCTGAAGCTGGCGCTGCGTCCCGAGAACGGTGTGCGGCTGACCTCGGTGTATTCGCATGGCTATCGTTTCGAAGAAGTTTCCGCGGCCGAAGCGCAGGCGGACGATGCCGGCGATGCCAGCGATGAGTAAGGCGGCGGTGCGCAAGGCGGTACGCGCTGTCGCGCTGGCCCTGCCGGCGCTGCTCGGTGGCATGGTGGCACCCGCGCAAGCCGGGCCCGCGGGCGCGCAGGGCGCCGACTTTATCTACGTGGTGGAACCGGGCGATACGCTGATCGGGCTGGCCTCGCGCTACATGGCATCCGAGCAGGGCTGGCGCACGCTGCAGCGCCTGAACGGCGTGGCCGATCCCTACCGGCTGGTGCCGGGATCGCGCGTGCGCATCCCGCTGAGCCAGATCCCGGAACAGGCTGCGTCCGCGCGCGTGGTCTACGTCAGCGGCGAAGTCCGCGCCAATGGCCGGCCGGTGCAGGTCGGCATGACCCTGGACGAGGCCGCGCGCATCGAGACCCCGGCCGGCGGTTCAGCCACGCTCGAGTTGCCGGACCGCACCCGCGTCACCTTGCCGCCCGCGACCACCGTGGCGGTGAGCCGGCTGCGCACCTTCACGCGCAGCGGCCTGGTCGACACCGTGATCCGTATCGACAAGGGCGCGGCCGAGACCCGCGTGGCGCCCGAGGGCGGAGGGGTCGGCCGCTTCGAGATGCATACGCCGATGATGGTGACCGGCGTGCGCGGCACCCGCTACCGGGTCTCCGCCGACGCGGATGGCAGCCGCAGCGAGGTGCTGCAGGGCCGTGTCGGCGTCAGCGCCGCGCGCGCGCGCCCCGCACCGGCGCCGGAGCGCGCCATGACCGCGGCGGCGTCGCTCGATGCCGGCTATGGCATCGGCGTGTCGGCCGGCGGCAAGCTGTCGCAGCCGGTGCCGCTGCTGCCGGCGCCGGCCTTGCTGCCGCCCGCTGAAACCGTGCTGGGGCCGTCGTTCGAGGCGGCCTGGCAACCGGTGCCGGACGCCGTGGGCTACCGCGTGCGGGTGGCGCGCGATGCGGCGCTGAGCGAGCTGGTCTGGAGCGGCACCGCCAGCGGCGCCGATGCCGCCCGGATGCGGGTCGACGGCCTGCCGGAAGGCAGGCTGTACCTGAGCGTCAGCGCCATCGACAAGCACCAGCTGACCGGCCACGACGCCCAGGCTCCGGTCTCGGTGCGGCTGAACCCGCCGGCACCGTTCACGCAGCAGCCCGCCGCGGATGCGGTGCGCTATGCCGATGCCGTGAGCTTCGAATGGGCCACCGTGCCGAGCGCGGCCAGCTATGAGCTGGCGCTGGCCACCGATGCCGCCTTTACCCACGATGCCGCCGTCCACGCCGCCGCCGCTTCGCCCGCCGCGCAGGCGCTGGCGCCGGGCCGCTGGTGGTGGCGCGTGCGCAGCGTCGATGCGGCCGGCCTGCCGGGGCCGTGGTCGGACGCGGTGCCGTTCCGCGTCGAGCCCAAGCCGCCGGTGCCAACCCTGCAGGACGACGGCGGCCCGCTGCACATCGGCTGGCCCGATGGCGGTGGCGGCCCCGGCTACCGGGTGCAGCTGGCGGCCGATGCGGGCTTCGCCACGCTGCTGGCGGACGAGCACACCGTCGCCAACGCCATCGACCTGCCGCGCCCCGCGCCGGGCGTCTATTTCATCCGGGTGGCGCGCGCCGCGCCCGGCGTGGCACCGGACCCGGCCGCGTTCTCGGCGCCGCAACGTATTGAAGTCATCGCCATGCTGCGCGATGGGCAGGGCGGCGCAATCGGCTCGGGCGACCGGCCGGACGGCGGTGGCCGCATCCGGCTCCACTGACGCCCCCGGCCCGCCGGGCGCGCGCGCTGAGCAGCGTGCGGGGGGGCGTGCGGCGGGGCGTCCATTCGGCCGGCGCACCCTGGTCGAATGGTGCCTGCTGGCCGCCGCGGTGCTGGCGCTGGTGATGCTGGCGGCGCGCCAGGGCTGGACCGAACGCGCCGACCTGGCCGCCTACGACATCGCCATCGGCGCCCAGCATCATCCCGCCCGCGACGACATCGTCATCGTCGGCATCGACGACGCCAGCATCACCGCGATCGGCCGCTGGCCGTGGCGGCGCGCGGTGCTGGCGCAACTGCTCGAACGCATCGCCGCCGGCGGCCCGCGCGTGATCGGCGTCGACGTGATCCTGTCCGAGCGCGATACCCGCTATCCGCACGACGACGCCATGCTGGCGCGCAGCATGGCGCTGGCCGGCAACGTGGTGCTGCCGGTGCTGGCTGAGCCCGGCCCCGCCGGCATGCTGGTGCGCTACCCGCTGGCCGGGCTGGGCGCCGCCGTCGGCCATATCAACATGGTGGTCGATACCGACGGGGTGGCGCGCCAGGTCTACCTGCGCGAAGGCCCGCACCCGGTCGCCGCCGCCGGCGTGCCGCACCTGGCCGCGGTGATGGCGGGCTTCGGCCGCGCGGGCGGGCTGCCCGTGGGCGTGCGCCACGAGCCGGCCGTGGTCACCGAAGCCAATGGCTGGGAGCGCAGCGGCCGCCTGCGCATTCCGTACGCCGGCCCGCCCGGCACCTTTGCCCGCGTGTCGGTGCGCGACGTGCTGGAGGGCCGTGTCGAGCCGGACATCTTTGCCGGCAAGGCGGTGCTGATCGGCGCGCTCGCCACCGGCATGGGCGACGTGCTGCCGACGCCGGTCTCGCGCGATGGCCGCGGCATGAGCGGCGTCGAGATCCTGGCCAACACCGTGCAGGCCGTGACCGACGGCGATGCCATTGTCGCGGTAGCGCCGGCGTGGCAGGCCGGCGGCACGCTGCTGGCGGTGCTGCTGGCCGCGCTGGCGGCGCTGCGGCTGCCGCCGCGCGGCGCGCTGGTCGCCACCGGGCTGCTGCTGGCAGGCCTGCTGCTGGGCTCGCTGGCGCTGCTGGCGTTGGCGCGGCTATGGTTTGCCCCGGCCGCCGCGGTGCTGGGCTGCGTGCTGTTCTATCCGCTGTGGAGCTGGCTGCGCCAGGAAGCGGCGCTGCGCTTCCTCAGCGACGAGCTGGCGCGGCTGGAGCGCGAGCCCGGCGTGATGCCCGCGCCGCGCCACACCGGCGCCACCCTGGACAGCCGCATGCGCGCCGTCTACGGCGTGAGCGCGCAGTTGCGCGGGCTGCGGCGCTTCCTCTCCGACGGGCTCGAAAGCCTTCCTGACGCCACCGCCATCTGCGACCTGGACGGCGGCGTGCTGCTGGCCAACCGCCGCTGCACGGCGCTGGCGCCGGGGGTGCTGGCGCACGGGTCGCCGCGCGTCCCGGAAGGGCCGGCGCAGCCGGGCCTGCCGCGTCCCGGCATCCGCGCGCTGATCGAGGCGGTGTGCCCGGCGCCGGCACCGGCGCTGGCCTACTGGCAGGCGCTGCATGACCGCTACGCCGGCGCGCCCGCGGCGCGCACGCCAGTGCCCGTGCCCGAGGGCGGCATCGAAGTGGCCGGGCGCGGCGACCGCCGCTACCTGCTGCATGGCGCGCCGCTGCATGGCGAATCGGGCGCCGTGGCGGGCCTGATCGTCAGCGTGATCGACATCACCGCGATCCGCCTGGCGGAGCGCCAGCGCGAGCAGATGCTGCGCTTCCTGTCGCACGACATGCGCTCGCCGCAGGCGTCGATCCTGGCGCTGATCGAACTGGAAGAGCGCCGCGCGCATCATGCTGGCACCAGCACCGGCGATGCGGCCGCGGACAGCGGCGTGCTGGCCCGCATCGCCGCGCACGCGCGCCGCACCCTGACGCTGGCCGACGATTTCATCAGCGTGGCGCGCGCGGAGTCGAAGGCGCTGGCGTTCATGGAAGTGGAGCTCGGCGGACTGGTGCTCGACGCCACCGACCAGTTGTGGGCGCTGGCCAAGGCACGCGAGGTGTCCTTGCAGATCGACCTGCCCGACGACCCCGCGGTGCTGCAGGGCGAACCCGCATTGCTGGTGCGCGCCATCGCCAACCTGGTCAGCAATGCGATCAAGTTCAGCCCGGCGGGCGGCACCGTGACGGTCGCGCTGACGCGCGAGGCGGAGTGCTTCGTGGTGGCCGTGCAGGACCATGGGCCGGGCATTGCCGAGGCCGACCAGGCCCGGCTGTTCGAGCCGTTTGCGCGGCTGCATGAAGGCCAGCAGGGCGCGCCGGAAGGTACCGGCCTGGGCCTGGTGCTGGTGCGCGCCGTGGCCGAGCGGCATGGCGGCCGGGCCAGCGTGCGCAGCCAGGCCGGCATGGGTGCCGAATTCCGCATCGAGCTGCCCGCGCCGCCCGCCCCGCCTACCCCGCCTACCCCGCCCACTTCGCCATGACGCGTGTGCTGCCCGTGACGCGTCCAGGGGCCCAGTCTGTTACGGCCGCCGACACAATTGTTGGCAGTCGCAAACGGGGGATTTGCGTAGCATCGGAGCACCGCTGGAGCCGCATCCGGTGGTCTTCACGCCCACGCCAGCTCCCCCAATGTCGTAACTGGCGTGGGCGGCTTTTTTCGCCCCCGGGCGCGGAATCAGGCGGGAAACGTCAGGGTAAAGCGCGTCTTGCCGGCTGCTGACGCCACCGCGACTGCACCGCCATGCGCGGCGACGATGGCCTGTGTGATCGCCAGCCCCAGCCCCAGTCCCGCGCCGTCGGACTCGGGCCGCGCGCGCGACTTGTCGGCGCGGAAGAAGCGGTCGAACAGCACGGGCAGCAACTCCGGCCGGATGGTCTCGCCTTCGTTCTCGACCACCACCTGCACCGCGTCGGCAGCGGGCGTGATCTCCACCACGATGGCTTTGCCCGCGGGCGTATGCCGCAGTGCATTCGACAGCAGGTTGCTCAGCGCGCGCCGCAGCATCAGCCGGTCGCCGGTGATGCGGCCGCGGCCGCGCAGCGCAAGCCGCACGCCCTTGTCCTCGGCGAGCGCATCGTAGAAGTCGAACAGCGCCGCGACTTCATCCGCCACCTCGATCGGTTCCGCGTTAGGCAGCGTGATGCCGTGCTCGGTCTTGGCCAGGTACAGCATGTCCGACACCATGCGCGACAGCCGCTGCAGTTCTTCCACGTTCGAGGCCAGCACGTCGCGGTAGCGCGCCGCATCGCGCGGCTGCGACAGCACCACCTGGGTCTGCGTCATCAGGTTGGTGATCGGCGTGCGCAGCTCGTGCGCGAGGTCGGACGAGAATTCCGACAGGCGCGCGAAGTCGCGCTGCAGGCGCTCCAGCATCGCGTTGAGCGTGGCCGCCAGGTCCGCCATCTCCACCGGCACGGCGTCGACCGGCATGCGCTCGTCCAGCTTGTGCGCGGTGACGATGCGCGCGCGCGAGGCCATGGTGCGCAGGGGCGACAGTCCCCGGCGCGCCGCCCACCAGCCCAGCAGCCCGCTCGCCAGCGCCGCCAGCGTGCCGTAGAAGGCCAGCGTGTTGCGGAACGCGTGCAGGAAGTGGTCATGCAGCGCCGTGTCCATGCCGACCAGCACCTGCAGCGCGCCCGGCTGGCCGCCGGCGGGCGCCGCCGCCAGCTGCGCGCGCAGGCCGCGGTAGGTCTGGCCCTGCTGTTCCCAGGCAAAGGCGTCGTTTCCTGCCGGCGCCTGCGCGGCGGCGGCCAGCGCCGGGCGGAAATCGAAATCGCGCGTGGCATACAGGCGCTTGCCATCGGCGCCACGCACTTCGGCGACGAAGCCGGCATGGTGTTCCAGCGCCGGCCCCAGCCGTTGCGGCAGCGACGCCGCCGGGCCGTCGGCGGCGATCTTTTCGATCAGCCGCACGTTGTCGCCCAGCACGGCGTAGTCCTCGTCGGCGAAATGATCGTCAATAGCCAGCCAGATCAGCACGCCCAGGCCCAGCAGCACCGCCGCCGACGACAGCGAGAACAGGATGGTGAGCCGTGCCGTCAGTGACAGGCGGGGCTTCATGCGGGCTGGCCGTCGTTTGCCGGCGGCGCGTCTGCTTCGTCGGCGGCTTCGGGCGCCTCCAGCACATAGCCCATGCCGCGCACGGTCTGGATCAGCCTGGCGTCGAAGCCGTCGTCGATCTTGGCGCGCAGGCGCCGGATGGCGACATCGATGACATTGCTGTCGCTGTCGAAGTTCATGTCCCACACCTGCGAGGCGATCAGCGAGCGCGGCAGCACCTCGCCGCGGCGGCGCGCCAGCAGTTCCAGCAGCGCGAACTCCTTGCTGGTCAGCGTGATGCGGCGCCCGGCGCGCGTGGCGCGGCGGCGGGTCAGGTCCAGCACCAGGTCGGCCACCTGGATGCGGTCCAGCGTCATCTGCGCGGTGCCGCGGCGCAGCAGCGTGCGCACGCGCGCCAGCAGCTCGGAGAAGGCGAACGGCTTGACCAGGTAGTCGTCGGCGCCCAGTTCCAGGCCCTTGACGCGGTCTGCCACGCTGTCGCGCGCGGTCAGGAACAGCACCGGCACGGGGTTCTGGCCCGCGCGCAGCGCCTGCACGATGCGCCAGCCGTCCACGTCCGGCAGCATCACGTCGAGGATGACCAGGTCGTAGGGCTCGGTCATGGCCAGGTGCTGGCCGTCCAGCCCGTTGCGCACCAGGTCGACGACGAAGCCCGCCTCGGTCAGCCCCTGGCGCAGGTATTCGCCGGTCTTGGACTCGTCCTCCACCACAAGCAGTTTCATCAGTACGTTCCTTACGCGATCGGCCGGGCCGATTGCTCTTCATGACGGCCAGGCAACTCTACGCCGGCGTTGCCGGCGCCAACATGACCGCAAGATTACCGGATTGTCATGTTCCGGTCAGACCGCGGTAGGGTGGCGCTGGCTACGCTTGGCGTGCCAACCAACCCAACCGACGTGACATGCGACGCCATCCCAGCCCCGGCCGCCCAGCGCTGCCCCTTTTGCTGCTTGACCCGCTCTCCGGCTTGCCCGACTTGCGGCGCCGCCGCTTCGTGCAGGGGCTGGCCGCCGGCGGCGTGGTGGCCGGCCTGGGGCTGGCCGGCAGCGCCTGGGCGCAGCATGCGGGGCACGGCGGCGGTGCGCGCGACGGGCAGCCCGCGCCGGCCGGCAGCGGTGCCGGCCCGGTGCTGCGCGGCACCGAGTTCGACCTGGTGATCGGCGAATCGCTGGTCAACTACACCGGCAAGCCGACCATCGCCACCACCATCAACGGCATGCTGCCCGGCCCGACGCTGCGCTGGCGCGAGGGCGACACCGTCACCATCCGCGTGACCAACCGCCTGCGCGAGCCCACCTCGATCCACTGGCACGGCATCATCCTGCCTTACCAGATGGACGGCGTGCCCGGCATCAGCTTTCCCGGCATTGCGCCCGGCGAGACCTTCACCTACCGCTTCAAGGTCGCGCAGAGCGGCAGCTACTGGTACCACTCGCACTCCGGCTTCCAGGAGATGACCGGCGTGTACGGCGGCATCGTCATCGATCCGGCCTCCGGGCACGAGCGCGCGCACGCCGAGCGCGACCATACCGTGCTGCTGTCGGACTGGACCGACGAAGACCCGATGCGGGTGCTGAACAAGCTCAAGATCCAGGGCGACTACTACAACTACAACCAGCCCACGGTGGTCGACTTCTTCCGCGACGTGTCGCGCGACGGGCTGAAGCAGGCACTGGACAAGCGCCGCATGTGGAACCAGATGCGGATGAGCCCGACCGACCTGGCGGACCTGTCCAGCGCCACCCTGACCCACCTTGCCAACGGCGTCACGCCGGCGGGCAACTGGACCGGCCTGTTCCGCCGCGGCGAAACCGTGCGCCTGCGCTTTATCAACGGCTCGGGCAATACCTTCTACGACGTGCGCATCCCCGGGCTCAAGCTGCGCGTGGTGCAGGTCGACGGCCAGGACATCGAGCCCGTCACCGTCGACGAATTCCGCTTCGGTCCGGGCGAGACCTGCGACGCCATCGTGACGCCGCGCGACGATGCCTACACCCTGTTCGCGCAGTCGATGGACCGCACCGGCTATGCGCGCGGCACGCTGGCGGTGCGCGAAGGCCTGTCGGCGCCGGTGCCCGCGCTGGACCGCCCGGAATGGCTGACCATGACCGACATGATGGGCGCGATGACCGGCCACGGCGGTCATGGCGGACATGGAGGGCATGCCGGGCACGGTGGTCATGCCGGGCATGCCGGCCATGGCGCGATGCCGATGGCGGGCATGGACCGCGCCGGCATGGACCACGGCCAGCACGCCGTGGCATCCGCCGATGCGCTGCGGGTGCCCAGCAAGACCGCCCGCCATGCCCGCACCGAGTACGGCGCCAGCACCGACATGCGCGTCGACATGGCCCGCACCAACCTCGACGACCCCGGCATCGGCCTGCGCAACAACGGCAGGCGCGTGCTGACGCTGGCCGACCAGCACACCATCGGCGGAGCCATGGATGCGCGCGGACCGGGGCGCGAGGTCGAGCTGCACCTGACCGGCAATATGGAGCGCTATACGTGGTCGTTCGACGGCGTCGAGTTCGGCAAGTCCACGCCGGTCTACTTCAAGCACGGCGAACGGCTGCGGGTGATCCTGCACAACGACACCATGATGACGCACCCCATGCACCTGCACGGCATGTGGAGCGAGCTGGAGGCGCCCGACGGCAGCTTCCAGGCGCGGCGCCATACCATCCCGGTGCAGCCGGCGCAGCGCATCAGCTTCCTGGTCACGGCCGATGCCCTGGGGCGCTGGGCCTGGCATTGCCACCTGATGCTGCATATGGATGCAGGCATGTTCCGCGAAGTGGTGGTGGCGTGATGATGCAACGTGAACTCCTGATCCCGATGTCCGGATACAAGAAGACCATGCTGGCCGCGGCGCTGGCGCTGGGCGCCATGAGCGCAGCCTTTGCGCAGGACCCGCATGCCGGCCATGCGCACGGCCACCATCACCAGGCTGCGCCCGCAACGATGCAGGGCATGGACCACGGCCAGGTGCAAGGCATGGACCAGCCGGAGATCCAGACCATGGACGGCGCCAATGCGCCGCCGCAAGAGGCGGCCCCGGCCATCGACCATGGCGACATGAAGATGCAGGGCGGCAGCGCGCCGCCCGACGCGCGCGATCCGCACGCCTATTCCGGCGGCTACCAGCTCGGTGTCGGCCAGTACGCGCTGGGCGACAAGCGCCAGCTGGTGATGGCCGACGAGCACCTGTTCGCGTCGGTGCTGGTCGACCGCCTGGAATGGGCCCATGCCAACGGCCACAATGCCGCCGCCTACGAGGCGCAGGCGTGGTTCGGCAACAGCTTCGACAAGCTGGTGCTCAAGGCCGAGGGCGAGGCGGCCGGGGGCAAGCTGCACGAAGCCCGCACCGAGCTGCTGTGGGGCCATGCCGTGGCCAGCTACTGGGACACCCAGCTGGGCCTGCGCAACGATGCAGGCAGCGGGCGCCCGGCGCGCAACTGGCTGGCGTTCGGCGTGCAGGGACTGGCGCCGTACTGGTTCGAGCTCGACGCCACCGCCTATGTCGGCACCAGCGGCCGCACCGCGCTGCGGCTGTCGGCGGAGTATGAACTGCTGCTGACGCAGCGCCTGATCCTGCAGCCGCGCATCGAGGCCAATCTCTATGGCAAGAACGATCGGGAAGTGGGCATCGGTAGCGGCTTGTCCAACGGCACCGTGGGACTGCGGCTGCGCTATGAGTTCAGCCGGCAGTTCGCCCCGTATATCGGCGTCGAGCGCTACCAGACCTTCGGCAATACCGCCGACATGATCCGCACCGCCGGCGGCAAGTCGGGCGAGACCCGCTTCGTCGCCGGCGTCCGCGTGTGGTTCTGACGCGAGCACGTTGCCACGACCATTTCCACATCCCTGAGCGGAGACCACCATGCATGCCAATCGCCCCCTGATCCACGCCACGATGGCGGCCATCGCCGCGCTGGCCAGCAGCCTTGCCTTCGCGCATCCCAGGCTGGAATCGTCGACGCCCGCCGACAAGGCCGAGGTGCCGGCGCCGCAGAAGATCGAGCTGCGCTTCTCCGAGAATCTCGTCACCCAGTTTTCCGGCGCCAACCTGGTGATGACCGGGATGCCGGGCATGGCCAACCATGCGCCGATGAAGATGGCGGTGAAGGTCTCGGGCAGCGATGACCCCAAAACCATGGTCATCACCCCCACCCAGCCGCTGCCGCAGGGCAGCTACCGGGTGGACTGGCGCGCGGTCTCTTCCGATACCCATCCCGTCAACGGCAACGTCACGTTCACGGTGAAGTAATTGGCGCAGCCGGAATGGCTGGCCGCCGGGCTGCGCCTGGCGCTCTATCTCGATCTCGCCCTGGTGTTCGGGCTGCCGCTGTTCTGCCTGTACGCACTGCAACGGGACGAACGCGCCGGCCGCTTCGCGCGCAGTTGCCGCGCGCTGGCACTGGGTGGCGCCGGCGTGGGCATCGCGCTGTCGCTGCTGGCCCTGGTCGAGATGGCGCGCGCCATGACGGGCGCGTCCGACTATGCCGCGCTGCAGGCCCATGTGCTGGCGATGATCGTCACCGGCACGGACTTCGGCGTGGCCTGGTGCGTGCGCATGGCGGCGCTGCTGCTGTTCGTGCTGGCCGGCATGCACGCGCACCGGCTGCGTGCACCCCTTGCGGTGCTGGCCGGGTCTGGGGGCGTGGCGCTGGCCACGCTGGCGTGGGGCGGGCATGGCGCGATGCATGACGGCGCGATGCGCACCCTGCATCTGGCGTCGGACGTGGTGCACCTGCTGGCCGCGGGCGCATGGGTGGGGGCGCTGGCGGCGTTCCTGCTGCTGGCGCGGCCCGGTTCGGCTCCGCACGGCGAGGGCCTGGCGCTGCTGAGCCGCAGCGCCAACGGCTTCGCGCGCATCGGCACCCGCATCGTGGTCCTGCTGGTGATGACCGGCGTGCTCAACTACTGGCTTATCGTCGGGCCGGTGATGCCCGTGTTCGCGCCGATGTCCTACGGCGGGCTGCTGGCGGCCAAGCTTGCGTTGTTTGCCGCCATGCTCGGGCTGGCGGCGGCGAACCGGTTTGCGCTGGCGCCACGGCTGCAAGCGGCCGCGCGCACGGGTGAGCGGGGCCCGGTGCTGCAGGCAGTACGGGCGCTGCGGCGCAGCCTGCTGTTCGAAGCCGGCACCGCCGCGCTGGTGCTGGCGCTGGTGGCGGTGCTGGGCATGCTGTCGCCGGCACCGGCATGACTGCCGCGTTGCCGGGCGGGTGGGCAACCGTTAGCGCTCGCGCAAGGCCTCGGCGGCGCGGCGCAGCGGCTTGAGCAGGTAATCCAGCACGGTGCGCCGGCCGGTGCGGATCTCGGCCGTGGCGACCATGCCGGGCAGGATCGGGTGGCGCTTGCCGTCGCTGGTTTCCAGGTAGGCGTGGTCGGTCAGCACGTAGACGCGGTAGTAGTAGATGCGCTTGTCGACCTGGTCTTCGATGGTGTCGGGCGAGATCCGGTCCACGCGCGCCGGCAGCGTGCCGTAGATCGACGGCTCGAACGCCGTGATCTTGACCGTGGCCGGCTGCGCCGGATGGATGAAGGCGATGTCGCGCGGGCTCAGCCGCGCCTCGATCAGCAACTGGTCGCCCAGCGGCACGATTTCCATCAGCACGCCGCCGGGGCTAACCACGCCGCCGATGGTCGAGACGCGGATGTCCTTGACGATGCCGCGCGCCGGCGAGTTGATGGCGGTGCGGCGCAACTGGTCGGCGCGGCCTTCGCGCACCTTCAGCAGCGGGCCGAGGTCGGCCATGGTGGTGGCATAGTCGGCCTTCAGCGCCACGTAGTATTCGCTTTGCGTGGCGGCCAGCTTGGTCGAGAATTCGGCCACCTTCTGCCGCAGCCGCAGCACCTCGACCTCATTGCTCGCGCCGGTGCGCAGCAGCGGGATGGCGATCTGCAGCTCGTTCTCGGCCAGCCGCAGCTGTTCGCGCAGGTTGCCGACGTTCTCGCGAAAGGCGCGCCGGTTGGCGGTGAAAAGCTGGCGCTCGCGGTCGACCACCGCGGTATTGCCGGCCAGCTCGGCCGGGAAGGCCACGCTGGCGGCATCGTTCATTTCCGCATGCAGCCGCGCCGCGCGCGCCTGCAGCGCCGCGATCCGCTCCAGCGTCTCTTCCATCGAGGCGCGCGCCTGAACCGGGTCGAGCGTGGCCAGCTGCTGCCCGGCCTCGACCACGTCGCCCTCGCGCACCGCCAGCTCGGCCAGGATGCCGCCTTCCAGGCTCTGGATGATCTGTCCCTTGGACGCCGGCGTGACGCGGCCCTCGCCGATCGCCACTTCATCCAGCCCCGCCAGCGCTGCCCACAGCAGGAACAGCGTCAGCGCACCCACGATCACCCACAGCAGGTAGCGGGGGCCCTCGGGCTGCCCGCCGATGCGCATCCAGTCCGCCGCCCCGGCCGCTCTTGTGCCCATGCCAGTGCCCATGCCCATGTTCAGTCTCCTGCCGGATCCGCAGCGCCAGTGGCTGGCGCGCCCTGGCCGCGCAGCGCACCCAGCACCGCATCCCTGGGGCCGTCGCGCACGATGCGCCCGTTGTCGACGACGATAATGCGATCGACCAGCGCCAGCACCGCGTAGCGGTGCGTGGCCACCACCAGCGTGCGCTGGCCCAGCCATGGCCGCAGCCGCGCGATCACGGCCTGCTCGGTCGCTTCGTCCAGCGATGCGGTGGGCTCGTCCAGCAGCAGCACGTTGGGCGCGCGCAGCAGCGTGCGCGCCAGGATCAGCGCCTGCTTCTGGCCACCGGAAAGCCCCACGCCGTTCTCGCGGATGGTCAGGTCGAGCCCGTGCACCTGGTTCAGCAGCAGCCGGTCGGCGCACGCCAGCCGCAGCGCCTGCAGCATGGCCTCGTCGGTGGCGAGCGGATCGGCCACCAGCAGGTTGTCGCGCAAGGTGCCGTAGAACAGGCTGGATTCCTGCATCACCATGCCGACATCGCGGCGCACGTCGGCGGGGTCGATCAGCGGCAGCGGCGTGTCGTTGAACAGGATGCGGCCCTGGACCGGCGTTGCCAGCCCGCCCAGCAGGCGCAGCAGCGTGGACTTGCCGGCGCCGACGCGGCCCAGCACCGCAATGCGCTCGCCGGGCGCGATCTGCAGCTGCGGGATGTTGAGCACCGGCTTTTCCTGGGGGTCGAAGCCGTACACCACCTGCTCGAAGCGATAGCGGCCCACCAGCGCGGGCCGGTGGTAGGCGTCGCGCGCCGGGTCGTGGTCCAGCGGCAGGCTCAGCAGCGCGTCCAGCCCCTGCTTGCCGACGCGCGCGTTCTGGATCCGCCCCAGCACCGCGGGGATCTGCGACAGCGGCGCGATGGTGCGGCTGGTCAGGATCGAGCAGGCCAGCACCGCGCCGAACGACAGGCCGCCGTCCAGGATGCCATGCACGCCGGCCACCAGCACCCCGACATAGGCCAGCTGCTGCACCGTCTGCGACAGGTTCAGCAGCAGCCCGGCGATAAAGCGCTGCTGCAGGCCGATCTCGCCGTTGACCGCGTTGACCCGGTCCCACAGCTTGCGAAAGCGCGGCTCGGCCTGCAGGGTCTTGATGTCCTCGGCCCGGTAGATCGATTCCATCAGGATCGCATTGCGCAGCGCGGCCTCGCTCATGCCCTGCTGCGACAGCCGCGCCAGCGGAATCTGCGCCACCAGGCCGGGCAGCACCAGCAGCGGGATCGCCACCAGCGGCACCAGCACCAGCCAGCCGCCCAGCAGCCAGATGATGACCAGGAAGCCGGCCACGAAGGGCAGGTCGATCAGCACCCCGAGCGTGCTCGAGGTGAGCAGCTCGCGCAGCTGCTCCAGGTCGCGCAGCTGCGCCACCAGCGTGCCGGGCGAACGTGGGCGCGCGTCGTTGCGGATATCCAGCACGCGCGCGAAGAACATCGCCGACAGGCGCTGGTCGACCTGCTTGCCGAAATGATCGGCGATCGACACCCGCACGGTGCGGATCAGCAGCTCCAGCACCAGTGCCAGTGCCACGCCGCTGGCCAGCACCCACAGCGTATGCAGCGAACGCGCCGGCACCACGCGGTCCCACACCTGCATCGCGAACAGCGAGGTGCCCACCGCCAGCAGGTTGCCGAACAGCGAGCCCGCGCCCAGCTCCACCAGCGTGCGCCAGTTGGCGGTGAAGATGCTGCCGAGCCAGCCTTCCGGGCGTGCCGCCAGGTAGGCGTCGAGACGGCCGCTGCGCGGCGCCACCCGCTCGCGTACCAGCAGCAGGCGCACGGTGCCGTCGGCCTGCCGAGCCAGCGCCGCCAGCGCGGGCGTGCGTTCGACGGTGCCGGCTGCGGTGGGCAGCTGCAGCACTGCCTTGCCGTCGGCGATGCTGGTCAGCAGGGCCACCTGGGTCCCGTCGAGCGCCACCAGCGCGGGCAGCAGCAGCGGCGACAGTGCGGCCGCGGGCAGGTCGGCAAACTGGGCCGACAGGCCGGCCGCTGCGGCCATCTCGACCACGGCGCGGTCCGCATCGGCGCGGTCGGCCCAGGCGGCGGCGCCGCGTACCAGTTCCGGCGACGGCGACAGCCCGAGATGGCGTGCCGTGAGCAGCAGGGCCTCGGCCCAGGCCAACGCCGGCTGCGCGGTCTGCGCCGGTGCGCCGCCATCTTGGGGTTTGGCGCCGGCAGGCGTGGTGCCGGCATCCGGTGCGTCAAGGGTGGCTTGCACTGTCGTGCTCCCGCAGCAAGGCCACGAACCTGCCGGTGGCGGCGTGCGCCTTGATGCGCGCCAGCATGCCGTCGGCGACCGCGCCGATCCATTCCTGCTCGGCCAGGAAGATCTCGCGCTCGGGATTGAGCACGTCGGTCAGGGTCCGCTTGTTAAGGATGTATTCCTGCCAGTACAGGTCGCGCGAAGCGCGCAGCAGCGCGATCATCTGCGCGTAGCTCTGCGTGCGCGCCGCGGCGCCGGCCGCCTCGGTAGCGGCGGAGTGCAGCGTGGTGCGGGCCAGCAGCCGCTCGTTGTCCAAGGCCTGCTGCGCGGCTCGCTGGCCGGCGCGGGCGGCGTCGATGCGGTGCCGGTTCAGCCCGCCCAGCGAAAAGTCGCCGGCGATGGCCACGCCGATCCAGGTGTCGTCGTTGGCATTGGCGCGGCCGGTCGACACCGAGCGGCTCACGCCGACGCTGACCGACGGGAAGCGCTCGGCCTCGGCCAGCGTCACGCGCGCGTGCGCGGCCTCGGCCGCGGCCGCGGCGGCCAGCACCTTGGGGGTGTGCTCGATGTCGTCGCCCTCGTCGCCCAGGCTGCGGACTTCATCTTCGGTACGCGCCAGTTCGGCCACGCGCTCGGGCCGCACGCCGATCAGCTCGGCCAGGCGCGACGCGGCCACGTCGAAGCGGGTCCGTGCGCGCAGCACCTCGGTGCGGGCACGCTGGATCGCCACGTCGGCCATGGTGCCGTCCGAGCTGACCGACAGCCCCGCGCGCACGCGCTGGCCGATCTTGTCGCGCGTGACGGCAAGCGTCTCGAGCTGGCGCTGCGCGGCCGCCATCACCGCCTGGCTTGCGGCCAGTTCGATATAGATCGAGGCGGTGTTGTAGGCGATCTGCTCGACCGTGTCGGACAGTTCATGGCGGCGCTGCACCAGCGAGGCGTCCGCGGCGGAGATCTTGCTGGCGGTGCGGCCGAAGTCGTACAGCAGCTGGCTCACGCCCACCGAGGCGCGTGCGCCCATGTCGTTGCCGCCGCTGCCGAAGCTGCCGCCGTAGCCCGGGCGCACGCCATATTCCAGCTTGGGATACCAGGCCGAACGCGCCACCGCAATCTCGGCCTCGCTCTGCGCCACCACCGCGTTGGCGCGGCCGATATCGGGATGCCGCGAGATGGCGATGCCGACGGCCTCGTGCAGCGCCATGCCCGCCAGCGGGATGCGCAGGGCCGCCGGCACACCGTCTGGCGCGGCGGCACCCGGCGCCGGCGCGGCGGCAAGCGTGGCTGTGGCGGCAAGCGCTGGCACCGGCGCTGCGGCAGCCGGCGCGGCCATCAGCGTGGTCGCCAGCAGTGTGGCGAGGAAAGGTCTTGCCGCGCGCGAGGCGGTGGAACCGGGAAACAGAACGAGGCCGAAGCGGGGGCCGGCGCTCGCGCCGGCGTCAAGGGTCAGTCTGACTGTGAACAAGATGGCGATGCCGTCCGGATGTGTCGATCGCGCCGGCATGCACGCATGGCTGCCGGCGCCACGGCCGGCCCGGCTGCTCGCGCATGCTGCCGGGCCGGGGGCTGCAGGGTCAGACCAGGATCTGTTGGTTAGCCAGCAAGGTCTCCAGGTTGGTGGTGACGTTGGTCAGCGTCACCAGGGTTTGCGCGCTGTAGTTGGTGCCGGCGCCGTCGCGGTCGATGGCGATCACGGTGTCGGCGCCCGACTGCGTGGCGCTGAGGTACTGGCCGATGTCGTCGCCCGCATCGATGGTGGCCACGCCGTTCTGGTAGTGGGCAGGGCCGTTGGCGTCGGCGGCGTAGCCCTCCAGCAGCGCGGATACATCGAGCACGTCATTGCCGGCCTGCCCGGGCGCGGTGCCCACGGTGAAATCCGTGATCAGGTCGCTGCCGTTGCCGCCGGTGCCATCGGTGCCGCGCGCCTCCCACAGGAACACGTCGGTGCCGGCGCCGCCGCTCATGGTGTCGTTGCCGGCGCCGCCGATCAGCACGTCGTTGCCGCCCTCGCCATTGAGCGTGTCGTCGCCCGCGCCGCCGCGCACCAGGTCGTTGCCGGCGCCCGCATTGATGGTGTCGTTGCCATCGTAGCCATAGAGCCGGTCATTGTCGGCGCTGCCCGTGAGCGTATTGCCCGTGGCATCGCCTTCGATGATCGCCGACGGCTGGCTGGCGCCGAGCAGCTCGGTCAGCACGCCGGCGCTGACCAGTTGGCTGCCGGTCGACGTGGTGGTCAGCCCCGTGGTGTCGGTGGCGGTGATCGTCATGGCGTTGAGCAGGCTAAGGCTGACGCCCAGCAGGCCGCCTTCCAGCGTGATCGAACCGAGCAGTTCGTTCAGGCTCAGGTTGTCGATCGGTCCGCCGCCGATGGCGGAGATCGACAACGTTGACGAGGGACCGATGAGCAGCGTGCCGGGGTCGTTGACCACGTTGAAGGTCAGCCCCAGTTCCGCGGCCAGCGCGGCGCTGGCGTCTAGCTGCTGCATGCCAATGCCCAGCAGGCCACCATACCGGATCACAACGCTATTGATGTTCTCGTTGTAGTCGCTGGCGGTGAAGAACTGCTGGGCGCTCAGGTCGATCAGCCCCAGCAGGTTGGCATCGGCAATGCCGAGCAATCCGCCCGCTTCATTGACCGCAGCTTCGGGCGCCACCTGTTGCGCCACGGTGAAGCTCTGGGTGGTGACCGCGCCGATGTTGCCGGCGCTGTCGATCACGTGCGTGGTGATGGTGTAGGTGTCGTCCGCCAGCTGGCCCGGCGGGAACCATTGCCACGTGGTGCCGGTGACCACGGCATCGGTCCAGGTGGCGCCGCCGTCGAGGCTGACTTGCAGTGTCTCGTTGGCGGCCAGTGCCGCGCTGAGCGTGCCGCTGACGACGGGGGTCGTGTCGCCGGTAATCCAGTCGCCGGCGGTGCCGGTGTCGTCGGTCAGCGCGGTGGCCGTCGCCGTGGCGGTCGGCGCGACCGTATCGACCGTCAGGTTGAAGGCAGCGGTCGGCGTGCTGATGTTGCCCGCCGCGTCGGTCGCGGTAGCGGTCAGCGCATAGGGGCCGTCGGTCAGCGGCGTGGTCGGGGTGAAGGTCCACGCGCCGGTGGAGGCATCGGCGGTGGTGGTGCCTATCAGCGTGGTGCCGTTGAAGATGTTGATGGTGCTGCCGGGATCGGCCGTACCGACCAGGGTTGGCGTGCTGTCGTTGGTGCTGTCGCCAGAATTCAGCGGGGTGGCGACCGGATTGTCGTCGGTGACGCTGGTGATCAGCGGGACCGCGGGCGGCACGGCATCGATGGTCACCGTCGCGGGGCCGCTGGTATTGCCCGCGGCATCGGTGGCGGTGACGCTGGCGACCACGCCATCGGGCAGTCCGCCCACGGGCGAGTAGGTCCACGCGCCGGTGGTGGCATCGGCGGTGACCGTGCCTTCCGGGGTGCCGTCGCCGTTCAGGTCGATGTTGACGGTGCTGCCAGCTTCGGCGGTGCCGGCCAGGGTGGTGCCGTTGGCAACGGTGATGCTCGGATCAGCGGGCGGTGCCGTATCGACCGTCAGGTTGAAGGCGGCGGTTGGCGCGCTGATGTTGCCGGCTGCGTCGCTCGCGGTAGCGGTCAGTACATAGGGCCCATCGGTCAGTTGCGTGGTCGGGGTGAAGGTCCAGGCGCCGGTGGTGGCATCGGCGGTGGTGGTGCCGAGCAACGTGGAGCCGTTGTAGATGCTGATGGTGCTGCCCGCTTCGGCGGTGCCCGTCAGTGTAGGCGTGGAATCGTTGGTGCTGTCGCCCGAAGCCAATGGGCTGGCTACCGGATTGTCGTCGGTGACGCTGGTGATCAGCGGGATCGCGGGCGGCGTGCCGTCGATGGTCACCGTCGCGGGGCCGCTGGTATTGCCGGCGGCATCGGTGGCGGTGACGCTGGCAACCGCGCCATCGGGCAGCGGCGTGCCGGGAGTGTAAGTCCAGGCGCCGGTGGTGGCATCGGCCGTGACCGTGCCTTCCGGGGTGCCGTCGCCGTCCAGGTCGATATCGACGGTGCTGCCTGGCTCGGCGGTGCCGGCCAGGGTGGTGCCGTTGGCAACGGTGATGATGGGGTCAGCGGGTGGCGCAGTATCGACGGTGAGGTTAAAGGCAGCGGTCGGCGCACTGACGTTGCCCGCCGCATCGGTTGCTGTAGCGGTCAGCGTATAGGGACCGTCGGTCAGCGGCGTGGCCGGGGTGAAGGTCCACGCGCCGGTGGAGGCATCGGCGGTGGTGGTGCCTATCAGCGTGGTGCCGTTGAAGATGTTGATGGTGCTGCCGGCTTCGGCGGTGCCCGTCAGTGTGGGCGTGGAATCGTTGGTGCTGTCGCCGGAGTTCAGCGGGCTGCTGACCGGGTTGTCGTCGGTGACGCTGGTGATCGCCGGCGCGGCCGGCGCGAGCGCATCGACGATAGCGGTTGCTGGTGCGCTCGTGTTGCCGGCGGCATCGGTGGCGGTGGCGCTGATCGCGGTGCCGTCAGGCAGCGGCGTGGCGGGCGAATAGGTCCACACGCCGGTGGTGGCGTCGGCCGTGACGGTGGCGTCGGGCGCGCCATCGCCATCGAGATCGATATCGACTGTGCTGCCGGCTTCGGCGGTGCCCGAGATCGTGGTGCCGCCGGCAACGGTGATGCTGGGGTCTGCCGGTGGCGCCGTATCGACGGTGAGGTTGAAGGCAGTGGTCGGCGCACTGACGTTGCCCGATGCATCAGTGGCGGTGGCGATCAGCACATACGGACCATCGGTCAGCGGCGTGGCCGGCGTGAAGGTCCAGGCGCCCGTGGTGGCGTCGGCAACCGTGGTGCCGATCAGCGTGGTGCCGTTGTAGATGCTGATGGTGCTGCCGGCATCGGCGGTGCCGGTGAGCGTCGGGGTGGTGTCGTTGGTGCTGTCGCCGGATGCCAGTGGGCTGGCGACCGGGTTGTCGTCGGTGACGCCGGTGATGGCCGGGATTGCCGGCGGCGTAGCATCCAGCGTCAGCGTGAAGGGCGTGCTGGGCGCGCTGGTATTGCCGGCGGCGTCGGTAGCGGTGACGGTCAGGCTCACGGCGCCGTCGGCCAGCGGTGAGGTGGGCGTGAAGCTCCAGGCGCCGGTGGTGGCGTCGGCAGTGGTGGTGCCGATCAGCGTGCTGCCGTTGTAGATGCTGATGGTGCTGCCGGCTTCGGCGGTGCCGGACAGTGTCGGGGTGCTGTCGTTGGTGCTGTCGCCGTCGGCGAGCGGGCCGGTCGACGGGGTGGCGTCGTCGGTGACGCTGGCGAGCACCGGTGCAGCGGGCGCGCTGGCATCGACGGTGGCGGTGGCCGGTGTACTGGTATTGCCCGCGGCGTCGGTGGCAGTGACGCTGACCACGGCGCCGTCGCCCAGTGCTGGCGACGGGGTATAGGTCCAGTTGCCGCTGCCGTCGGCGATGACGGTGGCATCGGGCGTGCCGTCGCCGTTTAGGTCGATGTGGATGGTGCTGTCGGGCTCGGCGGTGCCGGCAATCACGGTGCCGTTGCTCGGCGTGATCGCGGGGGCCGGGGGTGGTGCGGTATCGACCGTCAGCAGGAACGGCGCGCTGGCCGGCCCGGTATTGCCGACCGCGTCGGTGGCGGTGACCGTCAGCGCGTGGCTGCCATCGGCCAGGCCCGACGACGGCGTGAAGCTCCAGCGGCCGTTCGCGTCGGCGATGGCGGTGCCGAGCAGGGTGGTGCCGCTGTAGATGCTGACGGTGCTGCCTGCCTCGGCGCTGCCGGAGAGCGTGGGCGTGGTGTCGCTGGTGCTGCCTCCCGCGGCGATCGCCGTGCCGGCATCGTTGCTGGCCGCGCTGATCACGGGCGCTGCCGGGGCCGCGCCATCGACGGTCACCGTGGCCGGCGGGCTGGTGTTGCCGGAGGCGTCGGTGGCGGTCACGCTGACCACGGTGCCGTCGGCCAGTCGCTGCGGCGGCGTGTAGGTCCAGTTGCCCGCGGCATCGGCGGTAACGGTGGCATCGGCCTTGCCGTCGCCGTTGAAGTCGAGGCCGACCGTGCTGCCGGCCGGGGCCGTGCCGGACAGCGTGGCGCCGTTGGTGGGCGCCACCTTGGGCGTGGCCAGCGGGGTGCCGCCGCCGGACCCGGAACCGCCGCCGCCATCCCCGCCGCCGCCGCCGGCAGCGGCCGCGATGATGCCGGCACCGGCCGCGGCGCCCAGCAGCCCCAGCAGCAATGCCGTCGAAGCGCTGTCGCCGATCGGCTCGAACAGCATGGCCGCCTCGGCCACGCCATCGCCCTGCGCGCCGAGCGCCTGGCTGAAGTCGGCCAGCCATTGGCCGTCTTCCTGCACGAACACCAGGTTGTTGAACTGTGCGCCGTGGGTGAAGAAGCCCTGGATGCGCAGCGTGCTGCCATCGCGCATCGTCAGCAGCAGGTCGTTGCCTTCGCGCGCGAAGTTGGCGACGCTGTCGCGCTGCGCCGCGATCAGGAAGTTGGCGGGTCCGTCAGGTGAGGCAACGGTGCGGGTGCCAGGGGCGACAGGAACATCCGTGTGGTTGAGCAGAACGCCTGACGAAGCCATGCTGAGTCTCCTTCATCCTGAGTGACCGGTAGGTGGTGCATGCACAGTATTCGCGCGCACACAGGTTCGTCCATGCGAGATCTGTTTCAGATTCGATACAGTGCGCCGGTTTGATAGGGGCTGCGCAATCCCGATAGCGGCAGGCCCGCAGCGGCGCGCGCGCGGCTCAGCCGGGCATGCCGCCGCGGCTGGCGAAGGCCTCGTCATTCGACGCGCTCTGGCGTGTGCGGCGCGTTTCCGAGGGCGTTTCGCCGAAGGCCATGCGGTAGTCATGGGCGAACTGGCCGAGGTGGCCGAAGCCCCATTGCCGCGCGATCTGCGCCACCGACTGCTCGAGGTCGCCGCCGCGCAAGGCGCCATACACGCCTTCCAGCCGCACGCGCTTGGCATACTGCATCGGCGAGCAGCCCTGGAAGCGGGCAAAGCCGGCCTGCAGCGTGCGCACGCTGACGCGCGCCGCCCGCGCAATGTCGTCCAGCGCCAGCACGGAGCGGGCGTTGGCATGGATATAGTCGATCGCGCGCTTGACGTGCCGCGGCGACGGCCCGGCGTGGCGCTGCTCCAGCAGCAACGAGTAGTTGTGCGGGATATCGTCCAGCACGGCATAGGCCAGGGCGTCGGCCAGGCTCAGCGCCAGTTCCGCCGCGCAGGCGCGCATGCGTGCGTCATCGCGCCGCAAGCCGGGCGCGGCCCCGGCCAGCGCGCGCGCCAGCTGCAGCGCCGGGGCCTCGGCCGGGATCGACTGGTGGAATTTCACGCGCTGCACCAGCGGGCGTTCCAGCAGGTGCCGCAGCCGGTTGTGCAGGCGCGCGCCGTCGATCATGACCATGTCGTAGCTGCCGGGCTGCCAGCGCCAGACTCCCACCTGCTGCATGTCCAGCACAAACGATGGCGGCATGGGCGACAGCGGTGCGGACGGCGTCTTGCCGGTCTCGAGGCCGGCGCCTTGCGCGGCGGTCGACAGCAGGTAGCCGTCAAGACGCTGCACCAGCTCCAGCTGGATGGTCGCGGTGGTCGACAGCCGGATCACCGCCAGTTCGCCGAACTGGTGCTGCTGCAGTTCGAATTCCAGCGCTGGCGCCGCCGTGTGTACCGCAACCCCGGGATAGAGCTGCGACAGCGCTGCGCGGATCTGTTCCGGGCTGCTCCCCGCGATGCGCGCGGTCTGGATCGTGGCTTTGGTCATGTGCCGATGCGTTTCCTGGGTGATGGCCGAAGCCGGCCTGGCGGCGCCGATGCGCCGCCAGGTTTCCCCCACGAAAATCACGGCAAGGCCGTGATGGCAAACCGGACTTCATGACGACCCCGCGCCCTTGCCGGCCAACGCCATGCAAAGGGGTTCCCCATGCGCCGTGGCATACGGAGCTGCCTGCAAGGCTCGCCGCGGCCCATTGACGGGCCGCATCCGCGGGAGCCGGATAGTGCCAGGCAAGACCGCCGCCGGTCTTTCTTATCGGCAAACCAGATTTAAATAAAAATAATATCTGGTGTTGAAATTTGCATTTACGACAATGTGTATCACTTTAATCGAATATTGGAAATGTGAATACATTGTGCTTGCCGGGAAAACGGCCGGGGATTGGCGTTTACGCGCAGTGGCGCCGGCCTGGCACGGCATAGTTACCGCCGGCGTGCCGATTCAGACATAGGCAATCAGCCGCCCGGCGCAAATCACCAGCAGCCAGGCGGCGATCGACAGGATGGCATTCAGGCGTGCGCCGGCTGGTGGCGCTGCGTCGGCGTCCCAGCCGCGCTCGCGGTCATGCAGGCTGCGGCCGGGCCCGGCGTGGAACCACAGCACGTTGGCGAGCGCGAGCGCGATCAGGCCCAGCTTGACGAGGAAGGCGGGATTGGCGGCCAGTTCATCGGCATGGGCCACGAACAGCAGCACGCCGCTGGCCGCGACGGCAATGAAGGCGCCGACGCTGAAGGGCAGCGCATGGCGCAGCAGCAGGCTGACCGGCAGCCGCCGGCCAAGCCCGGCCAGCCGCATGTCGACCACGACGATGGAGCCGAACAGCAGCGCCATGCCGGCGAGGTGGACGATCTCCACCGCGGGATAGGCCCACGCCGAACTGCGCAGCGCCGTCGCGAACGGCAGCCGCGCCAGCGTGCCGGCCCATTCGGTCCATGCGGTGAAGAGCGCCGGCATGCGGCGTGCCGGCTCAGCGCAGCTCGACCGTCTTGCCGTCCACGGTGATGCGCTCGGCGCGCAGTTCGTCCGGTTTTTCCTTGCTGGCGTAGCCGACCAGCGTGACCTCGCGGCCCACCGCAACCTTGTCCGAGGTCGCGCCGCGCGCTTCCATGCGCGAGACGGGCGCCAGCACCGCCAGCCAGCGCTTGCCGCCGGCGTCGATGCGGATGTGCGCGTGCGGGTTCTCGTAATGGCTTTCGACGATCTTGCCGGTCAGCGTCATCGGCCTGGTCTCGTCATAGGTCGACCAGCCGTGGTGGGCGATCGCCGGCACGGCCGCCATGGCCAGGGCGGCGGAGAGCAGGGCGGGGCGGAACAGGGCGCGGATGCTGGGCATGGCGGGTCTCCGGTCGGGACAGGTGCAGTATAGGCGCCCATTTCCGGCCTTGCCGGCCTTGCCGACCTTGCCACGGCGCCGGCCCCGTGCCTCAGGGCTGCGCGCGGCAGGTGTCGGCGCGCTGCACCAGCCGGCGCAGGCTCGGGCTCATGGGCTTGAGCGCGGCGCGCTCGGCCGTGAGCGCGAGCGCCAGTTTGCCGCTGCCGCTGCGCAGCGCCGCTTCGAGCAGTGTCAGGCCAATCACGTCGCGCTGCGCGTGGCTGCCGCCGAAGCGGTGGGCCACCAGGCGCACCGGCATCAGCAGCTCGATGGCGGTGGCGTAATCGCCCTGCGCGAATGCGATCAGCGCATCGGCCACCGGCAACCCCACCTCGCGCGACATCATCGCGTTGGTGCCGTTGCCGAGCGCGGCGCGCTCCAGTGCCGCGCGCACCTGGTCGGCCGCCGCCGGGCGCTGCGCGCCCAGGCTCGCCATCACCGCATGCACGTCGTTGAAGGCGTAATAGCCGGCCGCGCCGCGGCCGAGCCAGTCATCCGCCACCACCTGCCAGCGCCGGCCCACATCCACGCCGCGCAGGTGCAGCCGCCACAGCAGCGCGGAGGCGTCGACCAGGTCCAGCGCGATCGCCGGCGCGGGCCGGCTGATGGCGCGGTCGTACAGCGCCAGCACCGCGTCGGTGCGGTCGTCTTCCAGCAGGAACAGCGCCAGGTGCCACCAGTTATGCACGGCCAGCATGTTGTCGTCGGCCCAGTCCTGGCGGCGGCCTTCCAGCCAGGCGATGCCGTCGGCCAGCCGGCCCTGCATCTCCATCACGTGCGCCACCGCGTGCACCGCCCACGGATCGCGCGGCTGGCATTCCAGCGCGCGCCGTCCGGTTTCCTCGGCACGTTCGTAAAGCTGGGTTTCTTCCAGGCCGAACGCATGCATGCCGAGCACGTAGCCGTAGCCGGGCATGGCGGCATCCCAGTGCGGCAGCGCCTGCGCCACGCGGTCGCGCAGCATGGTCGACTGGCCCAGCAGGAAGTCGCCCAGATGCGCAGTCTGCAGCGCCAGCAAGTCGCGTGGATAATCGATCACGATGTCGCCATAGCAGCGCACGGCGCGCTCGAAATCGCCGTCGAGCCAGGCGCGCGCCGCGGCGATATGGCGGCGCTCGCGGTCGTTGGCGCGGGCGTGCAGGGCTTCGCCGGCTTCGACGCTCTGGCGCAGCATGGGCTCGGCGGTGCCGTCGCCGGAAGTCACCATCAGCGCCGCGCGCAGGGCGTGGCCCATGGCGAATCCCGGATCGTCGGCCAGCGCCGCGTCGATCACGGCGAGCGGGTCGCCGTAGTAGCCGTTCAGCAGGCGCAGGGCGGTCTCGTACTGCGCCACCGAGCGTGTGTTCAAGGTCGAGACCGCGAGGTCCCTGGAATCCGTCAGTGCCATGACCGTCTCCGTGCGCCCGCGCGGCAGCGGGCTGTCACGAACCATCGTAGACGGCAAAACGCCCGGTGTAACGGTTGCGGCGCGGTGCGGCGCACCATGCCTGCGGGTGGCGCGGGCGCGGTGCGCGATATGCCGCCGCCGCCATACCGGCGGCGCGCGTCGGTTAAACTGCCGCATCCCCAATCACGACCTTCAGACCAGGCCTTCCATGAAAACATTCGCGCTTTTCCTTGGCACCCTGACCTTTGCCGGCGCCGCGTACGCTGCCGCGCCGGCCGCTTCGGCACCTGCCGCCTCTGCCCCCGCCGCGGCAGCGCCGCAGACGCTGGCGTCGGGCATGACCATCCAGCACCTGATCAAGGGTACCGGCGCCTCGCCCAAGGCCACCGACACGGTACAGGTGCACTACCGCGGCACGCTCGCGGACGGCACCGAATTCGACAGCTCGTACAAGCGCGGCCAGCCGATCTCGTTTCCGCTCAATCGTGTGATCCCGTGCTGGACCGAGGGCGTGCAGGCCATGCAGGTCGGCGGCAAGGCCCGCCTGACCTGCCCGTCGGGCACCGCCTACGGCGCGCGCGGCGTGCCGGGCACGATCCCGCCGAACGCCACGCTGACCTTCGAGGTGGTGCTGCTGGGGATCGGTAGCTAAGCGCCTCAGCGCGGCGCCTGCGGCTGCGCGGGCGCCGGCGTTCCGGCGGGGGCCGGCGATACGGGCGCCGCGCCGGTGTCCTGCTGATCCTCGTCGTCGCCGTAGTCCGGCAGCGCGGTGTTTTCTCCGAGCAGGTAGCGGCGCCGCTGGAGGTACGCGTCGCGCACAAAGGCGTACTTGTCCAGCGCCGCCAGCTTGAGCAGGTCGGTGGCGCCCAGCAGGTTGGTGCGCACGTCGACCACGTTCATCCCGTACAGCGAATTGCGCACCGCCGGCTCGGCATAGGTGGTGGGATCGAACCAGAAATTCACATACAGGCCCGCGCCGTCGCGCAACGAGCTGGGGCCGAACAGCGGCAGCACCAGGTACGGCCCTGACGGCACGCCCCACGTGCCCAGTGTCAGCCCGAAGTCCTGCGAGTGCTTCGGCAGCCCGGCGGGCGTGGCCAGATCGATCAGCCCGCCCAGGCCCAGCACGGAATTCATCGCTACCCGCATGAAGCTTTCCGCTGCTGCCACGCCCTTGCCCTGCAGCAGGTTATTGGCAAAGTTGCCGATGTCGGCGAGGTTCGAATAGAAGTTGCTGACCGCCGTGCGCACCGGCGCCGGCGTGACCGCCTGGTAGCCCTTGGCCACCGGCACGGCGACATACTGGTCCACCTTGTCGTTGACGGTGAAGATGGCGCGGTTCATCGGTTCCAGCGGATCGTCCGGACTGGCTTGCGGTCCGGTAGCGCAGCCCGCGAGCGCGGCTGCGGCGACGACGGTCGTGGCGAGCGTCGGAAGGCGAAGCGGAACAGGCATCGAGGCAAACAGAGTCGGTCGCGCGAGCGGGAAGCGGTTCAGGGCAGCGCCGGCTGGTCCGGCCCATGATGGCCATCTTCGCGCGGACGGCCCATCAGGATGGGCTGGAAGAACACCGCACCGACCAGCGTACAGGCCAGTGCCAGCGCCAGCAGCTTGCCCATGCTGGCGGTGCCGGGATGCTGCGACAGCCACAGGCTGCCGAAGGCGACGGCGGTGGTCGCGGCGCTGTACAGCACGGCGTGCGTCAGGCTGGACTGCAGCAGCTGGGTCTTGCCATGCCGCCACGCAATCACGTAGTAGATCTTGAAGGCGACGCCCACGCCCAGCAGCAGCGGCAACGCGATCACGTTGGCGAAGTTCAGCGCAATGCCGAACACCACGCACAGTTCCAGCGTGACGATGGCCGACACCAGCAGCGGGATCAGCGTGCGCAGCACGTCGCCGAAGCGGCGCAGCGTGATCCACAGCAGGATGGTGATCGACAGCACTGCCCAGGCACCAGCCTCCGCAAAGGCGCTCATGATGGTATCGGCGGAGCCGCGGATCGAGATCGGTCCGCCGGTGGCTTCGGGCACCACGCGCTGCACCGCGGCGATGAAGCGCGCCAGCGCGGCTTCGCGCTGCGCGCTGGCGGGCGGCGGCAGCCTGGGGCTGACGTTGACCAGCGCGCGCCCGTCCGGGGCAATCCAGTCGCGCACCAGCTCGGGCGGCAGCGTCTGCTGGCTGACCGCCTGCGGCGCCAGCGCCAGCTTCAGCTTTGCCAGCGCCAGCTGCAACGGCAGGGCGATGGCGCGCTCGGCGCGGTCGCGCGTGGGCGGGTCCGCGCTGGCCAGTTTTTTCAGCGTGGCGGACAGGTGCGCGGCTTCGGCGGCGCCCGGGCCGGGATGCTCGTCGGCGGCGATGGCCAGTTGCCGCGCGGCGTTGCGCAGCGCATTGACGCGCGCGCTGTCGGTAGCGGGCGTCGCGGTGGGCTGCGCCAGCGCCGGCATCAGCGCGGCCGAGGCCTGGCCGATGGCCTGCAGCTTGGGCGGCTGGTCGTCGGGAATAAAGCTCTGCAGCGTGACCGCGCGCGCGACTTCGGGCAGCGCCGCAAGCCGGCCCGCAAGCGCGTGCGCGGCCGGCAGCGACGGCGCCAGCACGCTGACATCGTCGGTGCCGGCCTGCGGGGCGTCCTTCAGTGCCAGCAGCGTGGCCATCGATTCCGACTGCGGATCCTTCAGGTGCAGCGGGTCGAAGTCGAAGCGCAGGTGCGGCAGCAGCGGCGCGCCCGCGAGGATGGCGAGCAGCGTGACTACCAGCACCGGCTTGCGGTAGCGGTCGAAGAAGCGGTCCGCCGGCGCCAGCCAGGCAAAGCCCGGCGACACGGATTCGCCGCCCGGCTTGAGCACGGCGATCAGCGCCGGCAGCAGCGTAAAGGTGGTGGCGAACGCCACCATCATGCCGACGCCGGCGATCAGGCCCAGTTCGGCCACGCCGCGGTAGTCGGTGGGCAGGAAGCAGAAGAACGCCGCCGCCGTGGCCGCGGCGGCCAGCGCCAGCGGCGCGCCGACGGCACGGGCGGCCAGCCCCAGCGCATCGACGATATGGTCGCGGTCATGGCGCTCGGCGCGATAGCGCACGCCGAACTGGATGCCGAAGTCCACGCCCAGCCCGACGAACAGCACCGCGAAGGCCACCGAGATCATGTTCAGCGCGCCGACCATGGCCAGGCCCAGCGCGGCGGTGATCAGCAGCCCGGCGAACAGGCTCGCCAGCACCGCCACGATCAGCCGCGCCGAACGCAGCGCCAGCCACAGGATCAGCACCACCGCCAGCACCGTGAGCACGCCGTTGAGCAGGGCGCCGTCGCTGACCGAGGCGAATTCATCGTCGGCCAGCGCCTGCGGTCCGGTCAGGCGCACCGACGCCTGGTAGCGCTGTGCCAGCTGCAGCTCGTCCGCGGCGTGGCGGATCGCGCGCGCGGCCGCGGCGCCGGCTTTCAGGTCGCTGTAGTCGAGCACCGGGCTGAGCGCGACATAGCGGTAGACCTGACCGTCGGCGCCGGGCCTGAGGCTGTCGTCGAGCAGCCCCGCCCACGACAGCGCGGCGGGCTTGCCGGCCAGCACCTGGTCCAGCGTGCGCGCGCTGCTGCCCAGCAGACCGGCCATGTCGCCCAGCTTGACCTGCCCCATCTGCAGCGGCAGCGCCAGCGTGGTGGTGAGCACATCGGACAGGCCACGCAGTGTCGGGTCGTGCGCGAGGGCGTTGACCAGCGGGCGCGCCTGCGTCAACTGCTGCGTCAGCTGGCGGACTTCATCGGTGCCGGCGAAGAGCAGGCCGTTGCGCGCGAAGAAAGCGCCGCCCCCGGGCTGGCTGACTGCGGTGAAACGCGCCGGCTGCCGGCGCAAGGCATCGGCCAGCGCATCGGCGGCGGCATCGGCCAGCTCGGCGGCCGGCGCCTGCACCACCGCCAGGATCATCTGGCCGCGCTGCGGAAAGGCCTTGGCGATGGCCTCGTCGCGCAGCGCCCACGGCGCGTCGGAGTCCAGCAGGCGGCCGATGTCGGTGTTGATGGCAAAGTTGCGGGCTACGTAGATGCCGCTGGCCGCCGTCAGCAATGCCGCCAGCAGGATGACGCGCCACGGCCAGGCGGTGGCAAGCCGGACGATGCGTGTCAGCAGCGAGGTCAGCATGGACGGATCCGGAAGGAGCACGAACCGCGAGTATATCGGCTGGCGCGGTGCCGCATGCGCCATGCGGCGCCGGAGCGGCCGCGATGCGGGCGGATCCGCTATACACTGTCAGCCGGTGCCGGCGATGTAGCGCGGCGCTGCCGCTTCACCGTCCTCCGTCATTTCCCCGCTCTTGCATCCATGACGATTCACCGTTTGCTTCCCGTGGCGCCGCTCGCGGCGCTGGCCATGGCATCCGTCGTGCACGCCCAGGCAGTCCAGCCCGGCGACCTGCGCGCCAGCCCCGAGCGGCTGGTGCAGGCCGCGGTGGAGGGCGTGATCGGTACCATCCAGTCGCAGCCCGAGACCCGCGCCGGCGACCTCGGCAAGATCACCGCGGTCGTGCAGAAGCAGTTCCTGCCTTACACCGATTTCCAGCGCACCACGCGGCTGGCGCTGGGCGGCGCCTGGCGCACGGCCACGCCGGAGCAGCAGCAACAGCTGTACGAACAGTTCCAGACGCTGCTGGTGCGCAGCTATGCGGTCTCGCTGGCGCAACTGCGCGAGCAGAACGTCAGGTTCCGCTACCAGCCGGCCAGGGCCGCCAGCGGCGCCGCCGATGTGGTGGTGCAGACACGCGTGATCAACAACGCCGACGAGATGCAGATCGACTACCGGCTGCAGCGCACCGCGACCGGCTGGAAGATCTATGACATCAACATGATGGGGGCGTGGCTGATCGAGGTGTACCGCAAGCAGTTTGCCGACATCGTCGCGCGCAACGGCGTCGACGGCCTGGTGAAGTACCTGACCACGCACAACGCGCGCCAGGCGGCGGAGATCTGAACGGCCTGCCGACGTTGCGGCGCGCTAGGGCGCGCGCTGTTCGCGCTCCCCGCCGCGCCGCCAGCGGCGCAGTTCCACCCACTGCCATGACAGCAGCGCCGGCACCCCGAACAGGATCTCGCGCGCGCGCTTGACCAGCGCCAGCGCCAGCGCCACCTCCGCGCTCATTCCCAGCACCTGGCCCAGCAGCATCATCACGGCTTCCTGCACGCCCAGCCCGGCCGGCACGAAGAACGCCACGTGGCGCGCGGCCTGCGTCAGCGACTCGATCGCCAGCGCCTGCCAGAACGGCACCGGATGACCCAGCAGCCACAGCGCCAGCCAGATCTCGAGCGTGCCGCTGAGCAGTCCGGCCAGTTGCCAGCCCAGGGCTTTCGCCAGTTCGCGGTGGCGCCGGTTGAGCGCGCGGATCTGCGCGTCCAGGCGCGCGCCGTCGATCAGCGCGACGACGCGGTGGTCGGCGCCGAACAGCCGGCGCGCCGCGCCTTCCAGCTTTTCGAACAAGCCGGCGTGGCGCAGCGACAGCGCGAACAGCACCGGCACCGGCAGCGACAGCAGCAGGCCGGCCAGGATGATCCACGCGCCGGCGCGCTGCTGCAGCGCGGCCACCAGCATCAGCACGCCGGCGGCAGCGAACAGGTACTGCGAGAACATCGTCACCATCACTTCCACCACCACGCTGGCGGTGACCGCGGTGGTGTCGTGGATGCGCAGCCGCGTCAGGCGGATGCCGACCAGCTCGCCGCCGACGCCCACGGTGGGCAGCAGGCGGCCCACCGCCTCGCGCACCGCGGCGACCCACCACAGGAAGCCGACGCCGGCACGTTCGTCGGGATCGGCGGAGGTCAGCAGCACGCGCCAGCCCTGCGCGTCGAGCAGCAGCGGCAGCGCGTGCAGCGGCACCAGCAGCAACAGCGGCCAGCCGCCCCGGGCCATGACCGCTGCGATATCGCTCGCGCCCTGGTGGATCACCAGCGCGGTCAGCGCCAGCAGCCCGAGCAGTCCGGTCAGGTAAGCCAGGCGTTTCATCGGCAATCGTCAGCAGAGTGTCCTGCTGCCCAGCACATCGGCAAAGCCGCCGCGCCGGTGGGCCGCCTGCTCCAGCGCGGCGCGCACGCGCGGCGACAGCAGCGCGGCCAGTTCGTCGGCGTGGCGGTAGCCGTGCATTGACGCAGCGATGGCCGCGCCGGACACCACCGCCGGATGCAGGTAGATCTCGCCCACGCCCGCGGGCAGTTGCGCCAGCGCCTGCAGCAGTGCGGCCTCGTCCATCTGGCCGCTGCGCGCGATGCCGACCACGTAGTCATTGTGCGCAATGCCGGCGCGGTCCAGCCGGCGGCGCAACAACGCCAGCCACGGGCGCAGCAGCCACGGCGCGCCCGCCTCGCGCGGCAGCCGCATCGCACGCAGCCCGTACTCGCGCCCGATCGACAGGATCAGCGACAGCACGGTCGGATGCAGGTGGAAATGCTTGTGCGTGTTGACGTGATCCAGCCGCAGGCCGGTGGCGGCGAAAGCCTCGAACTGCGCGCGGATTTCCGCGGCGAGCTGGCGGCGCACCGCCGGCAGAAAGAAGAAGCGGCAGCCGTCCCGCGCCATGGCCGAGCCGAAGCGGCCGTGCTGATCGACCAGCGCTGGAATGCGCGCGCGCGGCAGCGTGGCCGGCCCGTCGGCCAGCACCACGTGCAGGCCCACGCACAACGCCGGCAGCCGGCGCGCGCGCGCCACCGCATCCGCCGCCGCCGGCGCGCCCACCATCAGGCTGGCGGCGTTGAGCACGCCGTCGCGGTGGGCCAGTTCCACCGCTTCGTTGACGGCCGGGTGCAGGCCGAAGTCGTCGGCGGTGACGATCAGCGCGCGTCGCGCCGCCTTGGAAAGCGCCCGGGCCAGGATCAGGCCTCGTGCGAGCGCAGGAAGCGGAAGAACTCCACGCCTTCGCGCAGGCGCCGCTTCATCATGTCCCAGCTGCCGAGCATCTCGCGCACGATTTCCCAGATCTTGCCGGGGCGGAAGTAGAAGCGCTTGTAGAAGGTCTCCACGCCGTGGTAGATGTCCTCCTTCGACAAGTGCGGATAGCTGATCGCCGCCAGCTGCACGCCCTGGTCGTTGACCAGGTTGATGACCTTGTTCTCCTCCAGCCAGCCGTTCTCCACCGCCTGCCGGTACAGCGTGGTGCCGGGGTAGGGCGCCGCCAGCGAGACCTGGATGGTGTGCGGGTTGATTTCCTTGGCGTACTCGATGGTCTTCTCGATGGTCTCGCGGGTCTCGCCCGGCAGGCCCAGGATGAAGGTGCCGTGGATCTGGATGCCGAGCTTGCGGCAGTCTTCGGTGAAGCGGCGCGCGATGTCGGTGCGCAGGCCCTTCTTGATGTTCAGCAGGATCTGGTCGTCGCCGGACTCGTAGCCCACCAGCAGCAGGCGCAGCCCGTTGTCCTTCATGATCTTGAGCGTGCTGTACGGCACGTTGGCCTTGGCGTTGCACGACCATGTCACGCCGAGCTGGCCGAGCCCGCGCGCAATCTCTTCCACGCGCGGCTTGAAGTCGGTGAAGGTGTCGTCGTCGAACATGATCTCCTTGACCTCGGGCATGTTCTCCTTGATCCATTTCACCTCGGCAATCACGCTTGCGGCCGAGCGCGTGCGGTAGCGGTGGCCGCCCACGGTCTGCGGCCACAGGCAGAAGGTGCAGCGCGAGCGGCAGCCGCGGCCGGTGTAGATCGACACGTAGGGATGCTTCAGGTAGCCGATGAAGTAGTTCTCGATCTTGAGGTCGCGCTGGTAGACCGGCGCCACGAACGGCAGCGCGTCCATGTCTTCGATCATGGGGCGCTGGCCGTTGTGTTCGAGCGAGCCGTCCGGCAGGCGATAGCTGAGCCCCAGGATGTCCCTGAGCGGCTTGCCCGCGGCCACGTCCTGGCAGGTGTAATCGAATTCCTCGCGGCAGACGAAGTCGATGGCGTCGCTGGCGCCCAGCGTGCCGCCGGGATCGACCGCGGGCTTGGCGCCGACCATGCCGATCATCACGTCAGGGTGGCGCCGCTTCAGTTCCTCGGCGAATTTGGCATCGGTGGGAAAGGACGGCGTGCTGGTGTGGATGATCACCAGTTCATAATCCGCGGCGATCTCCAGCGTCTGCTGCACGGTCAGGCCATCGGCCGGGGCATCGAGCACGCGGCTGCCTGGCACCAGCGCGGCGGGCTGCGCCAGCCAGGTGGGGTACCAGAACGACTTGATCTCGCGCTTGGCCTGGTAGCGCGAACCCGCGCCGCCGTCGAAGCCGTCGAAGGACGGGGCCTGCAGGAACAGGGTTTTTTTCATAGCGGCCTCTTGGAAGGGGTGCCGGTGAAGGGTTGGTGCTGGGGTGGGGACTTCGTGGATACGCCGGCCCTCACCCCCTGCCCCTCTCCCGCAGGCGGGAGAGGGGAGCAAACCGTTGGCGCGCTAAGGGGAGCCGCACTGGCACGTGCCCCCGCATCACCGTTTCTCGAATGAAGCGATCGCGGTTCCGTGGCCGCTGGTTTTCTCCCCTCTCCCGCTTGCGGGAGAGGGGCGGGGGTGAGGGCGGGCGCTTGCCCGGAGTGCTGCCCACTGCGTACCGACAATACCTGGTCGCGCCACTGCACATGCCTGCCTTTCAGCGCAACCGCCCATCCAGCCATCAGCAGCGCATCGCGCAGCGGTGCACGCAGTGCGGCGGCGATGCTGCCCGCCAGCATGCTGCGCGCCACAGCGCCGGTTGCGGCCACGGCGAAGACCAGCGGCAGAGGCGCCAGCAGCGCGCCCAGCGTCAGCACCGGCCAGGTGAACGTGATGAAGGCCAGGACAAAGCCAGCCGGATTTAGCGAGCGGATCGTCCGCAGCCAACGCAACTCATGCCGCCACAGGTCGGCGAAGCGGTTTTCAGTGACATCGGTCGTCACCACCACCTCCGACAGCACCGTTCGCAATCCCTGCCGCCGCGTCAGCTCACCCAGCCAGAAGTCATCCGCCAGCCGGTCCCGCAACGCCTCGAATCCGCCGCTGGCCGCCAGCGCGTCGCGGCGCAGCGCGATGGTCGCGCCGAAGGCAAAGCGCCGCGAGCCGCCCGCGTGGGCGATGCGCACCGCCGGCGCGAACCAGTCGTCGATGAACTGCGCGCCGAGGCGCGACCAGAAGCCGCCGATGGCATGCCCGCGGTACAGGCAGGTCACCACGCCGACGCTGGCCTGCGCCAGCGGCGCCGTCACCCGCGCCAGGTAGTCCGGCGCTACCGCGACGTCGCTGTCGGCGATGACCAGCGCATCGTGCCTGGCCGCGCCGGACAGGTTGATCAGGTTGCTGATCTTGAGGTTGCTGCCGTGCACCCGCGGGTCGATCACCAGTGCGATGTCGCAGGCCGGGAAGTCGCGCCGCAGCCGTTCCACCACCGCGATGGCGGGATCGTCCGCGGCGCGCACGCCGAATACCAGCTGGAAGCACGGATGCCGCTGCCGGCAGAAGGTTGCCAGGTTGGCATAGAGCCGGGGTTCTGCGCCGCACAGCGGCTTGAGCACGCTGACCGGCGTGGCGGCCATGGCGCCGCGTGGCGCGGGCTTGCGTCGCGACAGCCAGGCCGCCGCCAGTGCATAGCCAGCCGCCGCGCACACCAGCGCTGCGCCTGGCAGGATGCTGGCAAGTCCGGCGGCCATGGCAATGGCTTCAGTGCGTGGCGGCGCCGGCAGGCGCCTCGGCCGCCCGTGGCTGCCGGGCGGACGGCCGGGCGCGCTGGATTTCCTCGAGCTTGATCTCGACGTGGCGCGAGAACACGTATTCGGCCGGCCGCTGCCGGTCCAGCGCAATGTCCGGCGCCATCGGGCCGCTGGTGCGCACGCCGCGCAGGCTGACGCCGAGCGCCTTGAGCGGATGCGCGAAGGTGTCGGCCACGGCGGTGGCTTCGTAGCCGCTGTGCACCATGCAGTCGGCGCATTTCTCGTAATTGCCGGTGCCGTAGGCGTCCCAGTCGGTCTCTTCCATCAGTTCGCGGAAGGTCGCGGCATAGCCTTCGCCCACCAGGTAGCACGGGCGCTGCCAGCCGAACACCGTGCGCGCCGGATTGCCCCACGGCGTGCAGTGGTAGGTTTGGTTGCCGGCGAGGAAGTCCAGGAACAGCGTCGACTGGCTGAATGCCCAGTTCTTGCCGGCACGGCCGCGGCTGAGGATGTCGCGGAACAGCTGGCGGGTCTTGCCGCGGTTCAGGAAGTGCTGCTGGTCCGGCGCGCGCTCATACGCGTAGCCGGGCGACACGGTGATGCCATCGACGCCCAGCGCCTTGACCGAGTCGAAGAACCTGGCCACGCGCTCGGGCTGCGCGTCGTTGAACAGCGTGCAATTGATATTGACGCGGAAGCCGCGCGCCTTGGCCGCGCGGATCGCCTCGACGCAGCGGTCGTACACGCCTTGCTGGCACACCGAGCGGTCATGCATCTCGCGATCGCCGTCCAGGTGCACCGACCAGATGAAATACGGGCTGGGCTGGTACTGGTCCAGCTTCTTTTCCATCAGCAGCGCATTGGTGCACAGGTAGACAAACTTGCGCCGCTGGATGATGCCTTGCACGATCTGCGGCATGTCCTTGTGCAGCAGCGGCTCGCCGCCGGCAATCGAAACCACCGGGGCGCCGCACTCGTCCACCGCATCGAGGCATTGCTGCACCGACAAGCGCTGGTTCAGGATGGGGTCGGGGTAGTCGATCTTGCCGCAGCCCGAGCACGCCAGGTTGCAGCGGAACAGCGGTTCCAGCATCAGCGCAAGCGGATAGCGTTTCTGCCGCGACAGGTGCTTGCCGACGATATAGGCGCCCACGCGGGCAACCTGCAGGAGCGGAATGGCCACGACAGCTTCCTCTGGTTGGTTCAGCCTGCAATGTTCTCGTTGGCGGGGGCCGCCTTCACGTCGGCCAGTTCGGCGGGCAGCCGGAATTCGGCATGCTCTTCGCGCCCGGCCATGGTGCTGACCTCGACCGGGCCGAGCCGGCGCAGCGCCGCGATCACGTCTTCGACCATGGCTTCGGGGGCCGAGGCGCCCGCGGTGATGCCGACCACGTTGGCGTCGCGCACCCAGGCCGGGTCCAGCTCGCTGCCTTCGGCGATCAGGTAGCTGGGCACGCCGCTTTCGGTGCCGATCTCGCGCAGGCGGTTGGAGTTCGAACTGTTGGTCGCGCCGATCACCAGGATTACGTCGGCCAGCTTGCACAGGTCGCGCACCGCGCTCTGGCGGTTCTGCGTGGCGTAGCAGATGTCGCGCGTATCGGGGCCGACCAGGTTGCTGAAGCGCCGTCCGAGCGCGGCGATGATGTTGCGGGTGTCGTCCACGCTCAGCGTGGTCTGGGTGACGTAGGCGACCGGGGTGTCGTCGGGCAGGTCGAGCTTGCCGACGTCGGCCTCGTTCTGCACCAGGATCACCTTGCCGGGAATCTGGCCCATGGTGCCTTCGACCTCGGGGTGGCCGGCATGGCCGATCAGGATCACGGTGCGGCCGCTGGCGGCGTACTGGCGGCCCTGGGTGTGGACCTTGATCACCAGCGGACAGGTGGCGTCAATGGCATGTAGCTGACGCTGGCGGGCATCGTCGACGACTTCGCGCGACACCCCGTGCGCGCTGAAGATCGTCACCGCGCCGGCCGGCACTTCGTCCAGTTCTTCGACGAAACGCGCGCCCTTGTCCTTCAGTCCCTGTACGACGTGCTTGTTATGCACGATCTCATGCCGCACGAACACCGGCGCGCCGTGCTTCACGAGGGCGCGGTCGACGATCTCGATCGCGCGCACCACGCCGGCACAGAAGCCCCGGGGCTGAGCAAGAATCACCTGCATGGAGTAGGCCCCCGACCCTTTTGCTACGGGTTTCAGTGTTTGGGATCGCGCAACGGAAAACGATGCCCGGGCGATGCCCGAGCGATGCCCGGTATCGAGCCAGACCCACCGGAGATCCGCCGCGGATCACATTTTCCTCGCACGGTGGTTACTATATACCCGACACGCCGGCTTTGTCTGGCGCCGCCATGACCGGCGCGGGGCCGGCCCTGCCGATGCCGCCTTACGGGGAAACGGGCTGATGACCAAAAACGATGACGTGCTGGTGACGGGGGCAGCGGGTTTCCTGGGATCGGCGGTGGCGCGCCAGGCGCTGGCGCGCGGCTGGCGCGTGCGCGTGCTGGTGCGCCCGCAAAGCCCGCGCACCAATCTGGCCGGGCTGCCGGTGACCGTGGCGCAGGGCGACATGCGCGATGCCGCCGCGGTGGCCGCGGCGCTGCAGGGCGTGCGCTACCTGTTCCACGTGGCCGCCGACTACCGGCTGTGGGCGCGCGACCCGGAAGACATCGTGCGCACCAACGTCGACGGCACCCTGGCGGTGATGGAAGCCGCGCAGCGGGCCGGCGTCGAGCGCGTGGTCTATACCAGCAGCGTGGCGACGCTGCGCGTCGCCGGCGCGCAGGCACCGGTGGACGAGACCGCGGCGCTGCGCCCGCATGAAGCCATCGGCGCGTACAAGCGCAGCAAGGTGCTGGCCGAGCGCGTGGTCGAGCAACGGGTGGCCGACCATGGCCTGCCAGCGGTCATCGTCAACCCGTCGACCCCGATCGGACCGCGCGACGTGCGGCCGACGCCGACCGGCCGCATCATCGTCGAGGCCGCCACCGGCAAGATCCCGGCCTTCGTCGATACCGGGCTGAACCTGGCCCACGTCGACGACGTCGCCAACGGGCATTTGCTCGCGCTGGAGCGCGGCCGCACCGGCGAGCGCTACATCCTGGGCGGCCAGGACGTGATGCTGCAGCAGATGCTGCGCGACATCGCCCAGCTGTGCGGCCGGCGCGCGCCGACGCTGCAGCTGCCGCGCTGGCCGCTGTATCCGCTGGCCTACGGCGCGGAAGCGGCGGCGCGGCTGACCGGCAAGGAGCCGTTCCTGACTGTCGATGGACTCAATATGTCCCGCTACCGGATGTTCTTTACTTCAGACAAGGCGCGCAAGGAACTGGGGTATCAGCCGCGTCCGTACCAGGAGGGGCTGCGCGACGCGCTGGCATGGTTCCGCGCGCACGGATACCTGGGCAACTCGTGAGCCCCTGGCGCGCTCACGGGCGCATTGGCGCCTGGGTCCGGCCCTTCCATTGCCCGCCGCGCCGCAGCCGGTAGCGCCGCGCCGAGTCAATGGTCGCCCCCAGATAGAACAGCGCCGTCACCGGCAGCAGCGGGGCCAGCCACCACGGCTGCCGGTACTCGCGCAGCATCGGCAGGTAGGCCAGCGCCATCGCGGCCCAGGCCAGCCATGCCGGCCACAGCCGCCAGCCCAGCGCCAGCACCGGCGGCACCAGGTAAGTCAGCACCATGCCGGCGACCGCGCCCGCCAGCCACAGCGGCGAATGGCGCAGCTGCGTATAGGCGCTGCGCGCGATCATGTCCCACAGGCTGCGCCAGTCGTCATAGGGCCGCAGCGACACGCTGTCGTCGGCCAGGTCCAGCCGGATGGCGCCACCGGGCTTGATGCGCGCGGCCAGGCTGCAGTCGTCGATCAGCTCGCCGCGGATCGCGGCAAAGCCGCCGATGCGCGCCAGCGCCTCGCGGCGCGCCAGCATGCAGCCTCCGGCCGCGGCGGCAACGCGGCTGCGCGGATCGCGCACGCGGGCGAAGGGGTAAAGCTTGGCGAAGAAAAAGACAAAGGCCGGCACCACCAGCCGTTCCCACGCCGAGATGCAGCGCAGCCGCACCATCAGCGAGACCAGGTCGCGCCGTTCCGCCTCGGCGCGCGCGACCAGGGCGGCCAGCACGCCCGCACCGTGGCGGATATCGGCGTCGGTCAGCCAGACATAGCGCGCCTGCGGCGCGATGCGGTCGGCGGCGGCGAGGCCTTCGGACTGGGCCCAGACCTTGCCGCTCCAGCCGGCCGGCAGCTCGCGCGCGCCGATCACGGTAAGCGCGTGCGGGCGCGTGGTGGTCGCCGCGGCGGCGCGGGCGATGTCGGCGGTGCCGTCGGCGCTGTGGTCATCCACCACCACCAGCGCCAGCGGGCCGGGGTAGCGCTGGCCCAGCACCCCCGCCACGGCGCTGCCGATGACATCGGCTTCGTCACGCGCGGGGATGATGGCAACCACCGCGGGCCAGTGCGCCGGCGCCGGCGCGGCCGGCGGCTTGCGTACGCGCCAGAAACCGGCGCGCCCGAACAGCAGCACGGCCCAGATCGCAAGCGACAGCAGCGACAGCGCCATGGCGGCGCCGGGCACGGTGGTCTCAGTCATGCAGCCCCCTGCGGTGGCATGGTTCGGGGGCTATTTTAGGCGATGGCCAGCGGCGGGCGCTGGCCAGCCGCCGGTCTCAGGCGCGGTAGCTGACCGGCCCGCGCGAGCGCATGTCGAGCGCGTAGTAGCAGATCGTCAGCAGCACCAGCCAGCCCGGACCCACGTACAGCGCCACGCGCGTATCGGGGAAGTAGGCCATCAGCGCCACCACCAGCGCCAGGAACGCCAGCGCGATATACGAGCCATACGGCCAGAACGGCATGCGGAACGCCAGCGCCTTGCGCGCCGCGGGGGCCAGCCCGCGGCGGAACTGGATCTGCGTGACCAGGATGATGGCCCAGGTCCAGACCGCGCCGAAGGTGGAGATCGCGGTCACCCAGACGAACACCTTCTCCGGCACCAGGTAGTTGAGCAGCACGCCGGCCAGCAGCGCGGCGATCGATACCAGCAGCGCGCGGCGCGGCACGCCGTTGCGGTCGACGCGGGCGAAAGCCGCCGGCGCCTGGCCCTGCAGCGACAGGTTGTACAGCATGCGCCCGGTGCTGAAGATGCCGCCGTTGCACGACGACAGCGCCGCGGTCAGCACCACGAAATTGATGATGCCGGCAGCGGTCTTGATGCCGAGGCGCTCGAAGGTCAGCACGAACGGGCTGCCCTGCGCGCCGATCTCGTTCCACGGGTACAGCGCCAGGATCACGAACAGCGCGCCGACGTAGAAGATCAGGATGCGCCAGAACACCGAGTTGATCGCGTCCGGAATCGACTTCTTCGGATTGCGCGCCTCGCCGGCGGTCAGGCCGATCATCTCGACCCCAAGGTAGGCGAACATCACCATTTGCAGCGACATCAGCACGCCCGAGGCGCCGTTCGGCATGAAGCCGCCGTGCGCCCACAGGTTGGAGATGCCGGTGGCAACGCCGCCGTTGCCGAAGCCGAACACGATCATCGCGCCGCCGCCGATCAGCATCAGCACGATGGTGACGATCTTGATCATGGCGAACCAGAACTCGAACTCGCCATAGGCCTTGACCGCCATCAGGTTGACCGAGCCCATCGCCGCCAGCGCCGCCAGCGCCCAGATCCAGCGCGGCACGTCGGGGAACCACATGCCCATGTAGATCGCCACGGCCGTAATTTCGGCGACGCAGGTCACCAGCCACAGGAACCAGTAGTTCCAGCCGGTCAGGTAGCCCGCCAGCGGACCCATGTGGTCCTGCGCGTAGCGGCAGAACGAGCCGGCCACCGGATTGTGCACGGCCATCTCGCCCAGCGCGCGCATGATCAGGAAGATCACCGCACCGCCGATCAGGTAAGCCAGCATGATGGCGGGCCCGGCCATCTTGATGGCATTGCCGGCGCCCAGGAACAGGCCCACGCCGATGGCCGATCCCAGCGCCATCAGCCGGATATGGCGTTCGCCCAGGCCGCGTTGCAGATGTTCTGCGCTTGCACTCATGTGTCGTTGTCTCCGTGTCATCTGAATGGCCGCGCGGCCCTTGTGGGGTGGCGCGGGTAGCGGGTTTTCACGTTTGCATCGGGCCATGGGTAGGGCCGGATTGCGGCCAGGGGCAGCAATCCGCAAGGGCGCCTGCGCGAGGCGCCGCGCTCGGTTGCCCGCCGGCCAGGCGCTGCAAACGGAAAATAGCGGGCAGGTTAATCAGATCGGAGGGACATTTGTTGCTGAATTCCACAGGGAATTCAGAAAAAAATGCTGGTTGCGCGCGCCGGTCACTGTGGCGCGCAATCTCCTGCCCGGATGGTGCGGCAATGCGTGGGGGTGGCTCGTTGCGGGCGCGGTGTGCGACAACTCGCCTGTTTCAGGCCAAGTGCGCGGCCTCGCAGGATGCCGCGCGTCGGGCGCCGCGCTCACCGCGGCGACGCCTGCTCCTTTCGGGGCCTAGCGCGCCGAAGGCCGCAACGCCCGCATGCCGGCCTTCACCACGCTCACCGCCGCCAGCACCAGCCCGCCGGCGACGATGCCGGCAATGCCGTCCAGCAGCACCGGGGTCAGCACCGCCAGCACACCGCCGATCGCCGGCACCCCCGCCGCAGCCAGTGCCGCGGCTTCGGTCATGTGGTGCATCGCCGGGATGCCGTGCATCAGGATGCCGCCGCCGACCAGGAACATCGCCGCCGTGCCGGCAAACGACAAGGTTTTCATCAGCAACGGTGCCAGCCGCAGCAAACCTTGCCCCAGCCAGCGGAGCCCCGCCGACGCCTTCTTGCTCAGGTACAGGCCCGCGTCGTCGAGCTTGACGATGCCGGCCACCAGGCCATAGACGCCGACCGTCATGATCACCGCGATCGCGCACAGGACCGCGAGCCGCTGGCCGAAGGGCGCGCTGGCGACGGTGCCCAGCGAGATCACAATGATTTCCGCCGAGAGTATGAAGTCGGTACGGACCGCGCCCTTGATCTTCTCTTTCTCGAAGGCAACCATGTCGACGGCCGGGTCCGCCACGGCCTGGACTTCGCGCGCGTGGTGGGCGGCGTCCTCGGCCTTGCTATGCAAGAACCGGTGTGCCAGTTTTTCAAAGCCTTCGTAGCAAAGGAACGCGCCGCCGATCATCAGCAGCGGCACCACGGCCCAGGGGGCCCAGGCGCTGATCGCCAGCGCCGCCGGCACCAGGATCACCTTGTTGCGGATCGACCCCAGGGCGACGGCCCATACCACCGGCAGCTCGCGCTCCGCCTTCACGCCGCTGACCTGTTGCGCGTTCAACGCCAGGTCATCCCCCAGCACGCCCGCGGTCTTCTTGGCCGCCATTTTGCTCATGACGGCGACATCGTCCAGGATGGTGGCGATGTCGTCGATCAATACCAGCAAGCTCGAACCCGCCATGTCAGGACCTCCGCGCGCGGCAAAGCTGCCGCTGATGCAGCCAGTTTGTCATTCGGTCATGCTCCTCGATGTCGTTGGTCCGGCCAAGCAGGTTTTGTACCGTGCAGCGGTGGAATGTCGGGCCGGCGTCTTCACTGGTGCCGGCCGGCCGGAAATGCTGCGGGGGCCGCGGGTTCCAGGTGCAGCCGGCGAGATTGTAAAACATGGTTCGGTTCCGGACCGGCCGGCCCCGTCGTCATGCGTCGCCCGCCATCGACAACGAGATGGTTTCGTACAGCGCCTGCGCAGCGGGCTGCAGTGGCCGGTCGCGACGGCGTATCAGTGCCAGCACGCGATCGACATCGGGCTCGACCAGCGGCATGGCGCAAAGCCGTGGATGATCCGGCGGCACCGCCATGCCAGGCAGCACGGCAATGCCAAGGCCGGCCTCAACCAGCGCGAGCACGCCCACGACGTGGTTGGCCTCGTAATGAATGGTCGGCCGCCGCTCCAGATGGGCGATGGCGTTCTCGATCAGGGCGCGATTGCCGCTGTGCCGGGACACGCTGACCATCCGTTGCCCGGCCAGTTCCTGCCAGGCCACGCTTTCCCGCCCGGCCCATTCGTGGTCCCGCCGCATTGCCAGCCGATAGCGTTCAGCGCGGATGGCACGAAAGTCGATATTGGGCTCCTGCCCGCCCATGAAGTTGAGCCCGAAATCCGATTCTCCGGACAGCACGCTGGCCAGTACGCTGCTGGCGCTTTCGTCAATCACGCGCACGCGCACGCCAGGATGCCGCCCGGCAAACGCGCGGATCGCATGGGGCAGGCAATGCAGGGCAGCAGATGGTATCGCCGCCACGGTCACCAGCCCGCGTTGCAGCGCCGCTTCGTCGCCAAGGCGGAGCACGGCGTTATCGAGGATATCGAGCGCGGCGCGGGCCTCCTCCAGGAACTGGCGGCCGACATGGGTCACTTCCACGCGACGCGTGGTCCGGTCCAGCAGACGCGAACCCAGCGTCTTTTCCAGCTTTTCGATGCGCCGGCTCAGCGCCGGTTGCGAGATATGCAGCGCCTCGGCCGCCATGCGGAAACTGCCCTTGTCAGCGGTGGCGACAAAAGCCTGCAAGTCTTCCAGGGCGAAATTGATGCACGGCATGCATTAAATAATCAGAACATTGCAATTCACAGAATAGTCACCCGTGGCTAGCCTTGCAATGCCTGACTGGAACGTGGTGCCGGCTATCAAGTCGCCTGAACTACGAGGCCAGCTTGGCGCGATTGCGCAGGCCGCGAACCTGAAAGACGACAAAGGCGCCGCAGGGCCCGCGATACTGAACCACAGGAGACAACATGAAACTGAACATCCTTGCCGCCAGGCACGCGTTGCTGGTGTTCCTGCTATGGCTGGCGGCGCCGGCCTGGGCCGACGAGATCCGCGTGATTACCTCGGGCGGCTTTACCGCGGCCTACCAGCAACTGGTGCCACTGTACGAGGCCGCCACGCAGGACCGCGTCATCACTGCTTATGGCGCGTCAATGGGCAATGCGCCCGACTCCATTCCCAGCAGGCTGGCGCGAGGCGAGACCTTCGATGTCGTGATCCTGGCAGACTCGGGCCTGGACAAGTTGGTCGAGCAGGGCAAGGTGGCCGTCGGCAGCCGGGTCGACCTGGCGCGCTCGCTGATCGGCGTGTCCGTGCGCAAGGGCACGCTCAAGCCGGATATCAGCACGGCCGAGGCGCTGAAGCAGACGCTGCTCAACGCGCAGTCCATCGCTTATTCCGCAAGCGCCAGCGGGACTTACCTCTCCACCGAGCTGTTCCCCCGGCTTGGCGTCGCAGACCAGATCCAGGGCAAGGCGCGCAAGATCTACAGCGAGCGTGTCGGCGCCGTGGTCGCGCGAGGCGATGCCGAGATCGGCTTCCAGCAGGTCAGCGAGCTGTTGCCGTTCAAGGAACTGGACTACGTGGGGCCGCTGCCCGCCGAGCTGCAGCAAAGGGTGTTCTTTTCCGCCGGAACGGCCGCGGGCCGGCAAAGCGCGGCAGCTTCCCGCTTCATCCGTTTCCTGGCCTCGCCGGCGGCGGCATCGATTGTCAGCAGTACCGGGCTGGAGCCCGTGGCCACGCCGCTGCCGCCACCGGAGCCCCCGGCGCTGGGCCAGGCGCAGCGGCGCTGAACCAGGTTGGCTGTGGGGACTTACGGCTGCCTTTGGGCCGCACTCACTCATGGCACGACTACCGCCACCAACACCCCCTCAGTCAAGGCACGTGCACGACTCGACGTCCGCCATAGACTTGAACAGCTCACCCGACAGATGGCCCACTGCATCTGTTCGCAGTCAAGGTCGCCAACGAACTCGCGGCCACGAAGGCACCCTGTTTCGATCGCGACCCGTGCGGCCCGCGCTCCAGGATCTTGTACAGATGCGAGCGAGAGATCCCTAGTTGCTCGGCCGCGCGCTTCTTGTTGCCGCCGTGGCGCGCGACGGCATCCATCACCGCGGCATAGGCCAGCGCCGCGCACTGGTGGAAGACGCAATCAGGCGAGGGGATTGGCGCTGCGCGAACAACATGCTGTTTCTCCACGCTTGCCTAGTGCCTGCCAAGAATGACGGCTAGGATTCAACGCAACCCGCCAAGTATCGATTCATCGGTCCATTGCGATGGCGGTGGATGCAATGCCAGCCCATTTTCTTGACCCGATCACGTCGCCATTCATTCATCCAGTGGAAGACGAGGGCGTTGCTTTATCCGTTCATTTTGCTTGCACGAACTAAGAAGGTTCTTAATGCCATGAAACCTGCATCTACCTCGCTGTCTGTCCCCGGGGGAATCACCCGCCGCCAACTGCTCTCGCTCGGAACGAGTGCCGCAGTCGCTGCGTCCTTGCCCATCACGGCTACGGCTGCTTCGAAGACGTCCACCGCGCCGAACAGCGCGGCAACCTCACAAAGGAATTTCGCTATGAACTATGTCACTACCAAGGACGGTGTCCAGATATTCTTTAAGGACTGGGGACCTGCCGATGCCACGCCGATCGTCTTCTCTCACGGATGGCCGCTGAGTTCCGACGATTGGGATGCCCAGATGATGTTCTTCCTGGCCAAGGGCTATCGCGTCATTGCCCATGATCGGCGCGGGCATGGCCGCTCGTCGCAGGTTTGGGAAGGGCACGATATGGACCACTATGCCGACGATCTGGCAGCAGTGGTAACGCATCTTGACCTCAAGGGCGCCATCCACGTGGGCCACTCCACTGGCGGTGGCGAAGTTGTGCGCTACCTGGCGCGACACGGCGAGAAGCGGGCCTCGAAAGCCTGCCTGATTGCGGCGGTTCCGCCGCTCATGGTCAAGACGTCATCCCATCCGGGAGGCCTGCCGAGGGAGGTGTTTGACGGCCTGCAATTGCAGACGGCCACCAATCGGGCGCAGTTTTTCCGGGACCTTCCCGCGGGGCCGTTCTATGGTTTCAACCGGCCGGGCGCAAAGCCTCAGGAAGGCGTTATCCAGAACTGGTGGCGGCAGGCCATGATGGGTAGCGCGAAGGCGCATTACGACGGCATCGTGGCGTTTTCGCAGACCGACTTTACCGAGGATCTGAAGAAAATCAATTTACCAGTGCTGGTGATGCACGGCGATGACGATCAAATCGTCCCCTACTCAGAATCCGGACCCTTGTCGGCCAAGCTCTTGAAGAAGGGCATCTTGAAGACCTACAAAGGCTTCCCGCATGGCATGCCGACGACGCAGGCGGAGGTCATCAACACTGATCTGGCGAACTTCATCAAGGCCTGATCGGCCGAAGCCGGAGACAGCTGCCTGGTCTGCTTCGACGCGGACCAGCAATAGTTGCCCCCTGGCCTATGCCGGGGGGTGATCGAGGACATTCAGTATATTGTCACCCACCTCAGCGCTCGCATGGGGTCGCGCTCGTCATGCGCCGCAATGCCTCAGGTCCTTTCGCCGCCATGGCGATTCCTGCCGCGATAAGTATGCTGGCCAGGAAGACTGACGACCAGTCTCGGTCCGTCACCCGCGCGGCCAACGCCAGGCTGAGCATCGACAGTACGGGCGTGGCGTAGCCGAGAATGCCGACTTGCGCGGCATTGCCGCCTCGCATCGCAACGTCCCAAAGCACGAAGGCGACACCGAGCGGTCCGAGGCCGATCGCCAGTACCCATCCCATGTCGGCGGCGGATATTGCGGTGCGGGGTTCGAATGCAAGGTGGCTGGCGAGGGCCAGTATGCCGGCGCCCAGGCAGAAGCCGCCCGTCGCCCACGATGAAAACGGCGGCAACCAGCGCGTGCCCAGCGAATAGACGGCCCATACGAAGGCTGCGAGCAATGCGAGGGCATAGCCGGCGGCGTGATCGCTGCTGAACGCCACTGCGCCCGAGCCGGAGGTGATGGCAATGACGCAGCCGGCAAAGGCCAGCAGGGCGCCAAGCAGGCTGGCAGCGCATTCTGTTCCGCGCCAGGCTGTTGTGCCCAGCAGTACCAGGATCAGCGGCCACAGATAGTTGATGAGATTCGCCTCCACGATCGGTGCCATCCGGAAGGCCATGACGAGGCCGGCGTTATAGATGAACAGGCACCCCACGCCGAATGCGAGCGTGCGAAACGGCACGCGCCAGGCGCGCACGCGATGCAGGCAGGTGAGGCTTCCCGCCGAAAGTGCCAGCCCGGTCAGCAACAGCGGCGGCAAGTCTGGCACGTACGACACCAGCGTGGCGAACGACGCCCAAAGCAGAATCGCGCCGGTCGCGCAGATCCAGGCCAGCATGCTCATGCCGCTGCTCCCGTCATGCGGGTTATCGGTGAGGGCGCTGAAAACGCCCCGGGGTTTTCCCCGTTGAAATTCGTCATGAAGTCGATGCCGAGAGCGCGGATCCGGTCAGTCATGAAGTCGATAAACACGCGTATACGTGTGGGAAGGTGCTGGCGGCTCAGGTAGCAGATGTAATGGCCGCGATCGTCCGGCGCGTGCCGGGCCAAGGCGATTCCGAGTTCATTGTTTGCGACATGATCCCGGATCTGGTAGCCGGCCATTTGTGCGATCCCCCAGCCTTGCAGCACTGCGTGCAGCACGAGGTCCGCATCGTTGAATGTCATCCGCGCCTTGGGCAGGACCTTGCGCACGATGCCGTCGACCTTGAACTCCCATTCGAAGATGCGCCCGCTGGAGAAACGGAAGTTGATGCATTCGTGGTGTGCCAGGTCGTCCAGTGTCTCCGGCAGTCCGTGCCGCGCCACATACGACGGCGCCGCGCATAGTGCCATCTGCATCGGGATCAGTTGCTTGGCGATGATGCTGGAATCCTCGATCCGCCCATTGCGGAATGCGACATCGATCTGCGCCGATGCGAAGTCCGTCGGCCGGTCATCCAGCAGCAGGTCGATGGCAATGTCCGGATAGGTCTTGACGAAGCTGTCGAGCAACGGTGCCACGACCTTTCGGCCAAAACCCACGGTGGCGCTTATGCGCAGCTGGCCACGCGGGGGGCCCTCGCGCAACTCCAGCATGTCGTTCATGGCTTCTACGATATGCGTGACGCCCTTGTGGCAGTTCTCGAAGAAGCGCTGACCTTCGCGCGTGAGCTGTGTCGTGCGCGTGGTGCGCAGGAAGAGTCTGGTGCTCAACTGTGTTTCCAGCTTTTGCACGTTGCGGCTCACGGCCGATCGCCCGATGCCGAGGCGCTCGCCGGCTTTGGCGAAGCTGCCTTCGCTGGCCACGGCCATGAATGCCATGATCCCCGCGTAGCTCGCGGCAAAGCTTGTCGACAGCGCGTCAGAGCGATTCGGCGGGCTGATGCGGAAACTGCGGTCCAATACGCCCGCCTGTTGCGTCGATTCCATGTGTTTTTTCCCCAATGCATTGCGCTGCCTGGTGTCGGCTGTCTTGCGAGCGGCGCTCAATGGCCGCCGGAGCCTGGCGGTGTGCAGGCGCACGGAAAAGCGTGCGCCGCCACCGGGCCGGCATTCCACACGGATGCTGCCGCCGGGGCCGCTCACGATGCGCTGGCAGATTGCCAGTCGCATCCCCACCCCGCCATCCCCGGTCGTATAGAACGCGTCGCACAGGCGTAGCACGGCGTCGCCGGCAAAGCCGCAGCTACGGTCGCTGACCGCCACGACGGCGTCGTGCGTGTCGGCGGCCAGGTGCAGGATCATTTGGCGTGTCTGCCGTGGTGTGTCCCCATGGTAATGAGCGCTTAATAGACCGTAAATGACAGCGATCCCATTTTTTCTGCCAGGCTGCCGGCCGTCCGGGTCACGTCACGACAATGTCATCCGGCATTGGTGCATTTCGGGAAACGGCGTTGCGCTCCGGACTCCCTTGTGACGCACCCACGCGCGCACTAGACTCGCGGCCACATTGCCCTGTCGCCACGACACCCGCCGGACTGACCGACCCGGGACGCCTGGCCTATGCCTGAGAGTCGTGCGATGCCACCGGATGTGACATACGGAAGCCGAGGATGACAGCACTATCGATACGCGAGGCCGTCGAGCGACAGGCATGTACCGGGGAGATTGCCGTCGTGCAGCAGCGCCCGCTGGCCGTCCTGTTATGGTCCGGGCACCGGCTTGCGCGGGATTGCCCTATTGGCATAGCATCGCTCGATGCCCGCGATTCCTCTCATGCTTCAACATCAGTCGCTCCCCACCTCAGAGAACATTGAAGACATGCCGCGCAACATCCTGTTCGTGGCGTATCCCGATGTCAGCCTGCTCGATCTCGCCGGACCGCAGACCGTGTTCTGGGCCGCGTCCAACTACGCGCGGGCGCGCGGGATGGCGGGTTACCGGTGCCACACCACCAGCTTCACCGGTGGAATGGTTGCAACGGTGGAGGGCACCGCAATGAGTTCGGTGTCCCTGGCGTCGTTCGACCTGCGGGTCGTCGACACGGTGATCGTACCGGGGTCACCCACGATTCTTGAGGTCGCGAAGAACGAGACGGCGCTGATCGACTGGCTGGCAACGGCGTCGGGCAGGATCCGGCGCATGGCCTCTGTGTGCAGCGGTGCATTCCTGCTGGCATTCGCGGGCTTGCTGGACGGCAAGCGCGCCACCACGCACTGGGCCATGCTGGACCGGTTCCGCGCATTGTTCCCCACTGTGGACCTCGATCCCGACGCGATCTTCGTGCAGCAGCAAAACCTCTGGACGTCGGCCGGCGTGACCACCGGCATCGACCTGGCCCTGGCGATGGTGGAAGCCGACTACGGACACGAGGTCGCGCTCAATTCCGCCAAGGAGCTGGCGGTCTACATGAAACGCCCCGGAGCCCAGCCGCAGTTGAGCGAGATCCTGATCTCCCAGAGCCGGCAGGTGCCGGTGTTTGAATCTCTGCATTTGTGGATCCTGCAGAACCTCTCCACGCAGGAGTTGTCCGTCGAACAGCTTGCCGACCGTGTCGGCATGAGTCCGCGTAATTTTGCGCGCATCTACAAGGAAAAGACGGGGCGCACGCCGGCCAAAGGCGTGGAGCATTTCAGGCTCGAAGCGGCGCGGCGGCAGTTGCAGGATCCGGGTCGGCCGCTCGACGTCATCGCGCGCGAGTGCGGCTTCGGCAGCGAAGAGCGGATGCGCGTGACGTTCCAGCGCCACTTTGGACTGTCTCCAAGTGAGTACCGGCTGAAGGTCAACCGCTAGGATCGCTCGCTCCGCTCCCGGATCCGATTGATGCGGAAAAGGAAACACCGTGGGTCCGGCACCGGTCTGGTGCCGGCCCGCGGCCACACGTAGCATGCAGGTACCGTGGTCAGGCTCCACTTGCCTGCATGGAGATGCGTCACCTCGTGCAGCGCTGCCTGCAGGCGACCGGCGACCGGCGACAAGCGCGCCATCGTGGCAGGTCCGGCGTCGCTCTGTTTCGGCAGCACGTCAGGAGGGCGCGCTTGTGCCGGACGGCGAGGCACGGCTTGGACACATCCACTACGGGAAGGGATTCGTCAGACAAGAAAAGGCGGAGACGATGATGGATAGCGAGCGGTTGCAGCCTCCGCCATTGACCTTGCTCGACAGATATCGGGGACAGGGATTCTTGGCGCTGTACACCACGACGGTCACGGTGTCCGGAGGCGAGGCCGCGCATGGCCGGGCGTCCGGCATGGCAAGGTCCGACGATGGCAATCTCATCCTCGACCTGCGACTGCCCGCGGCGATGGGCGGCCCCGGCAGCGGTACCAATCCCGAGCAGCTTTTCGCCGCGGGCTATGCCGCCTGCTTTCACGGGGCACTGAGTCTTCTTGCCCGACGCGCGCGGGTCGACACGACCCGGGCGACGGTGGCGGTCGAGGTGTCCTTCGGCCGCGATCCCGTTGATGGCGGCTACGCGCTGATTGCCGAGATTCGCGTCCGCATGCCGGGCGTAGAGCGGCGCCAGGCCGAGGAACTGGTACGCAACACCGAGCGTCTTTGTCCTTACGCCAAGATGGCTCGCGAGGGCATTCACAGCGTCGTGAGCGTGATCGACTGACTGCATGAAACCTCTAGGTCTTCCCAGCCGACATACCCGAATTGAAGGCTGCCTATTGGCGGGCAGAGTTTGCCCAGCGTTCCGCCTGGCCGGCAAGCTCCGCTGCGACAAAGTCCACCAGTACGCTTACGCGCGCCGGGATACGGCGGCCGAAGCCGTGCAGCACCTGCAGCGGTACCGCGAGTAGCGCCAGGGCGGGCACGACGCGCTGCAGCCGGCCGGCATCGAGATCAGCCTGCACGGAGAGCTGCAGCAGTTGCGCGATACCGAGGCCGTTGAGCGCCGCCGTGCGCATCGCGGCGCCATTGTCGGCATCGAACGATCCCTTTGTCTGCAGCCGCGTGCCGTCGGCAAGCGTGACCGGCATGACTTGTCCGGCCAGCCGATAACGCACATGGCGATGGTGCAGCAGGTCCGCCGCCGTGCGAGGCTCCCCGTAACTTTCCAGGTACGCAGGCGACGCCACGAGCACCAGAGGAAGGTTTGTCAGGTGCCGTGCATGCAGGCCGCTGTCAGTTGCGTGACCGGCGCGAAAGGCCACGTCGAACCCCTCGCGGATCAGATCGGCGTGCTGGTCGCTGAAGCTGACGTCCAGCGACAGACGCGGATGGCGCGGCATTAGTTTCGCCGCGATCGCGGCCAGCAAGGTAGTGCCCAGATCGCCCGGCATGCTGATGCGAAGATGACCTGCCACCGCCGTCTCCGATGGCGCGACCAACCCCTCGCTTGCTTCTTCCAGTCCCCGTACCAGCGGCGCGACGCGTCGGTAGAAGACGGCCCCTTCGTCGGTCAATGCGAAGGCGCGGGTAGATCGGTGAAAGAGCTTCACGCCTAACCTGGCTTCAAGTCGCGACACGCTCTTCGAAATGGCCGATGGCGTCGTGCCGAGGAGCCTGGCAGCACCGGTGAACGAACCCGCTTCCACCGCACGGACAAAGGCTGAAAGGCCATGGAGACGTTCTATCGACATAGAAGACAATGTGGCACAAGTCATGCGTCCATTGTAGGACTGCCCCGCTTGCGACGGATCCCTTAGATTTTCAACCTCATCCAACAGGAATGTCGAGGTACACGATGAGCAAGCTTGAAGGAAAGGTCGCGGTCATTACGGGTGGGAACAGCGGCATAGGATTGGCGATGGCAAGGCGGTTCGTCAACGAGGGGGCCCAGGTGCTCATCGTTGGCCGGCGTGGTGACGCCGTTGACGCGGCGGTAGCCGAACTGGGACCGCGGGCGCTTGGCCTGACCGGCGATATCGCCGATCTGTCCACGCATGATCGTGTGTCGGCAGAGGTCACCACGCGGTTTGGCGGGGCCGACATCTACGTGGCCAACGCGGGCATAAACCAGATCAGGCCGTCCGGCCAGGTTGACATCGACGAATACGACGCACAGTTCGCCACCAACACGCGAGGTGTGTTCTTCGGCGTGCAGAAGATCGTGCCGGTGTTGCGCGATGGCGGCTCCATCCTGCTTGTCAGTTCGATTGCCAGCGCCAAGGTACTCGATGGGCACGCCGTCTATGCAGGGACCAAAGCGGCGATCGAAGCGTTTGCGCAGAGCTGGGCGCTCGAGTTCAAGGCGCGTGGCATCCGGGTGAACGTCATCAGCCCGGGTCCCATCGATACGCCGATCCTGTCCAAGCTCGGCGTTGCCGCGGATGACAGGCCCGCTTTCGAGGCAGGCGTGGCAAGTGCCATTCCGCTTGGTCGCCTTGGGCGTGCCGACGAGATTGCCTCTGCGGCACTGATGCTGACCAGCGGCGAAGGCAGCTTCATCACCGGCGTGAACCTGCGCGTCGATGGCGGGATCGCGCTGACCTGACATGGCTGACGCCTACTGAACCGATTCGGACACCTCGTCCTGCTCTTCACCCAGGAAGCCGCCGCTCTGGTGCCGCCACAGGCGCGCATAGGTGCCGTTCTTCGCCAGCAATTCGGCGTGCGTGCCCTGCTCGATGATGCGCCCCCGGTCCATCACGATCAGGCGATCCATGGCGGCGATGGTGGAGAGACGGTGGGCGATCGCGATCACGGTCTTGCCCTCCATCATTTCGTCCAGGCTTCCCTGGATGGCGGCCTCGACTTCGGAATCGAGCGCACTGGTGGCTTCGTCCAGCAGCAGGATGGGCGCGTTCTTGAGCATCACGCGGGCAATCGCGATGCGCTGGCGCTGGCCACCCGAGAGCTTGACGCCGCGTTCGCCCACCAGGGTGTCGTAGCCGGTGTGGCCGTGCTGGTCGCTCAGCTGGCGGATGAAGTCATCGGCCTGGGCGTGCACGGCGGCGTGGCGGATCTCGGCATCGGTGGCGTTGGGGCGGCCGTAGGCGATGTTGTCGCGGATCGAGCGATGCAGCAGCGAGGTGTCCTGGGTGACCATGCCGATGGCGCCGCGCAGGCTGTCCTGCGTCACCTTGGCGATGTCCTGCCCGTCGATGCGGATGCGGCCGCTGTCGACGTCGTAGAAGCGCAGCAGCAGGTTGATCAGCGTGGACTTGCCCGCGCCGGAGCGGCCCACCAGCCCGATTTTCTCGCCGGGACGCACGGTCAGGCTGAGGCCGTCGAGCACCTGGCGTTCGCCGTTGTAGTTGAAGCAGACCTGGTCGAATTCCACTTCGCCGCGCTTGATCTGCAGCGCGGGAGCGCCGGGTGCATCCTGCACCTTGGCCACGTGCGTGAGGGTGGCAATGCCATCCTGCACGGTGCCGATGTTCTCGAACAACGAAGCCATCTGCCACATGATCCAGTGCGACATGCCGTTGATGCGCAGCGCCATGGCGGTCACCGCGGCGACCGCGCCGGTGCCGATCTCGGCCCCGTGCCACAGCCACAGCGCATAGCCGCCCGCCGCCAGGATCAACCCCACCACCAGGGCCTGGTTGACGATCTCGAACTGGCTGACGAGGCGCATCTGCCGGAACCCGGTCTCCTTGAAATCCTCCATTGCCGCGCGCGCGAAGTGCGCCTCGCGCCGGGTGTGGGAGAACAGCTTGACGGTGGTGATGTTGGTATAGGCGTCGGTGACGCGCCCGGTCATCGACGAGCGGGCATGGGCCTGCTCCTGCCCGACCTTGCCCAGGCGCGGCACGAAGTACAGCATGGCCAGGCCGAACAGCACGATCCAGCCGATAAAGGGCAGCATCAGCCGGAAGTCGAAGCCGCCCGCCAGCGCGATGATGGTGATGAAGTACACGCCGATGGCGAGCACGATCTCGATGAACGTGAACAGCACCTCGCGCACGGCCAGCGCGGTCTGCATGACCTTGGTGGTGACCCGTCCGGCGAACTCATCGGAGAAAAACGACAGGCTCTGCCTGAGCATGAGCCGATGGAAGTCCCAGCGCAGCCGCAGCGGCAGGTTGATCGCCAGCACCTGGTGCTGCACCATGGTGCGCAGCGCCACCAGGCCGATGCTGGTGACCAGCACGATGCCGATCCCCCACAGCACGCGTTGCTCCTGTGCCGAAGCTTCCCGGTTACCCTGCCACGCCGCCAGCAGATCCACCACTTGCCCGAGGAAGGAGAACAGCCACGCCTCGTAGACCGACACGCCGGCACTGAGCAGCGCCAGCGCGACGAAATAGCGGCGCGTGCCGCGGGTGCAGGCCCACAGGAAGGCCGCCAGCCCCTTGGGCGGCGGCGGTGCCTCGTCGGGCGGGAAGGGATCAAGCAGACGTTCGAACGCGCGCAGCAAGGGGACCTCCGAAACGACAGAAGGCCCGCGATTCAGCCGGCATGCGCACCGGGCGGCCTTCTTCGGTGTGAGGCGCAGATTCTACCCCCGTCGGCAAGGCGGTGCAGGGCCTGGCGCTGGCGTGCATTTAGCGACGAACTTGTCGAGCCGCCGCACCACGGCCGCGGCATCAGCAGTACAAGCCGACGCATGCCTGAACTATCAGGAGGTCACCTTCATCAACACGAGCCCGCTGACAATCAGCCCCGCCGCCAGCACCCTGGGCGCGCTGGCGGGTTCACCCAGCACGAACAACCCCACCAGGAACGCGCCCACGGCGCCGATGCCGGTCCAGATGGTGTAGGCCGTGCCGAGCGGCAGGCTTTTCATTGACAGGGAGAGCAGGGCGAAGCTGGCAATCATGGCCACGATGGTGATGGCCGAATAGCCGGGGCGTGAAAAGCCTTCGGACAGCTTCATGGAGTAGGCCCACAGGACCTCGAGTACTCCGGCGATGACGAGAAATATCCAGGCCATGACGGCTCCTTGATCAAGAGCCGGGCCGTCCCGGACATTCATACCCAACGCGGGCGAGGTCGTCCTCGAAAGCGGAGCATTATACCGGCTCGCGCGGGCAGCCGTGCGCCCTGGCGACGTGCAGCATGGTATCGTCGGCATGTCGTGGTCATGCCCTGGGACACCCACAAGTGGGGGGGGGGAATACTGAGAATGAGGCTGGTGCTGTGGTTCGTCGCGATAGCGTTGCTCTTGCCGCGGTTGGCGCTGGCCACCGGCTTCGGCAGCAAGGGCGGGCCGGAGCCCGCCAACCTCGAACAGATCGCGGCACGGCTGCGCGAGGACCCGTATGACCTGGAGCTGCTGATCAGCTTCGGCACCTCCAAAGGCGGATCGGCCGGCCATATTGCTCTCGCTTTGCGTGACGATGCGGCGGGGGACGAGGTGGTGTACTCGGCCAACTTCTACGCCGACCGCGACCCCGCGCACGCGAGCGGCCGCTACACCACCGATCTGATGATCGCCATTCCCAAGCAGGAATATCTGTTCAAGACCGCATCCACGGTTGCCGATACCGCATCGTTCGGGCTCGATTTCGGCGAGATCTACAAGCGCTCGGTCATCGGGGTGCGTGTCTATGGCGTGCCGGCGGCGGACAAGGCGGCGCTGGCCGCTTATTTCCGTCGCATCAACGACGACTATCACCAGCAACGCAGCAACACCGAATATCACCACGGGCCGGTCCGCTACGACTACCTGCGCCTGAACTGCGCCAAGACCATCGGCGCCGCTTTCAAGTATGGCGCCGGCTACCGCGACCTGGCGGTGACCGGCGCGACGCTGCTTTCAGGGCAGCGCATGGTCGCGGCAGCCACCGCCAATATCCCGACCGAGATGGCGATGAAGCTGATCCGGGAATGGGGCCAGCGCAACTACGGCATGGACGTGGTGCTGTACAAGAAGTACCGCGGCTCGACCTATGTCGATCCGCAAGAGCAAGAAAAAATCGCCTTCAAGGACCTGCCCGACCGCTTTCCCTCGGTGCTGTCGCTGGACTTCCGCCGCGAGGCCGGGGCGTACCAGGACTATGACAACCTGCTGGCGATGTACCTGCTGTTCCATCTCGGCAAGTACAGCGTGCGGGTCAACGAACAGACCTTGCTGCTGGAAATCGAAAAATCGAAGGACCCCATGCCCTATGCCGAGGCGCTGCGGGCCGCCGAGCGCGACGCCCGGGCCGACAGCGACAAGTTCCAGCGCCATATCGAATTCCGTCCGAGCGGCGAGGGGATCAGCGAGGCGCCGGACAATACGCACCTTTATCACTTTACCGGGGATGCGGCGGGGAAGGTGGCGCGCTAGGGTGCCGCCCGTTCAGCCAAGCGACAGCCCACCTTGCGCCAGCAGTCGCCGAAACACCGCCAGGCGCGCATCGCCCGTTTCCGCCAGCCGGTCGCACACGTGGAGGTATTCGGACATATCGCTGTGTCCACGCAGCGCGTCCTTGCACTCCCGCTCCGAGATTTCCAGATGGACCCCGCTCAGCAGCGCGCGGCCCTTGCCGACCTGTGCGCTGACGATGGCGGGCGGCGTGCCGGCGATGCCCGCATACACGGCCAGGATTTCGGTCCCGGCGCCGGGAGCCTCGGCGAAGTCGAAGCGGCAGCCGCCGTGGTAATGCGTGTAAAGCGACATCGGGACATCGGTCAGCTTGTCGGTGGTCCGCAGTTCCACCGCGGCCGTGGTGCGCGGCGTGCCGTCATAGAGCCTGCCGCCGGTCAGTTCAGGCAGCGAGCCGACCGCCACCGCGTCGACCAGGCACAGCTCGCGCGGGCCGCAGATGGCGCCGCGGGTGCCGGCATGGAATGCCAGTTCGCGACAGGCGTAGTACGCGCCCGCGCAGATACCGAGATAGATGCCGCCCTGCTCGACGAATTGCCGGATGCGCGTGTTCGGGGCGCCATTGAGCAAGGCGCAATAGGGCAGGTCGGCGCCGCCCGGCATGACGAACATCACCGCATCATCGAACAGCGTGGCGTCGTGCCGGATCTCGCTTGCCATCACCGCGCGGATTTCATAGGCCCCGGCAGGCAGCTGATGGCCGATGGTTCGCATCAGGCACGCGGTCCAGTCCGACGCGCCGGCGTCGACATAGGTAAGGATCTGGGGCTTGGGCATGGCCGCATCCGTGTCTTGTCGTCTCCGACTCTAGCCGTTTGGTATCGAAAGCGCCATGCCGTCATCGGCCTGAAAGCAAAGCGGAACCAACCTGCTATGCTGAAACAGCCGAGGCCGGCGCTGTCGGCGCTATCCCCGCATGCGGTCAATGCAATTTGCGCCGCGGCACTGGCTCCGATCCCGCATCTACCGGTAAAGGAAGGAGGCAGCCATGCGTATCTCGCCTGTTCTGTGCGGTTTTGTTGTGGCGGCGATGCTGGGGCTTGCCGGTTGCGCAACGCCGGATCGTGCCAAGCCTGCCACGACTTCGTCGTTATATGACCGGCTTGGCGGCATGCAGGCCATTACCGCGGTGGTCGACGACTTTGTCGGCAACGTGGCGACCGACACGCGCATCAATGCCAGGTTCGCCAATGCCAATATTCCGCGGCTGAAGACCAGGCTGGTCGAACAGATCTGCGCGGGTTCAGGCGGGCCCTGCACCTATTCGGGCCGCGATATGAGAACCGCCCATGCCGGCATGGCCATCAGCAATGACGAGTTCGATGCGCTGGTCGACGACCTGGTGAAATCGCTCAACAAGTTCAAGGTGCCGGCGCGCGAGCAGAAGGAGTTGCTGAGTATCCTGGGGCCGATGCGCAAGGATATTGTCTCGCGGTAACCCGGTGGCGCAAGGCGGCCAGCACCCTCGTTGTCACCTGCGCGTGGCCGCCCGCCATGCCCCCGGCGGCAGCCCGAAGCGCCGCGTGAAGCTGCGCGTGAACGTGGTCTGGTCCGGATAGCCTGACATCAGCGCGATCTCGGCCAGCGGCAGCCGGGAACTCGACAGCCACTGCAGCGCACGATCCAGCCGCAGGCGGGTCTGGTAGCGGTGCGGGGTATCGCCGAAAGCCTCGGCGAACAGGGTCTGGAAGCGGCGCACGCTCCAGCCGAAATGCGCGGCCAGTTCCGGCACGCGCAGCGGTGCGGCCAGGTTGGCGCGCAGGTAGGCGTCGACGGCCATCAGCGGAAAGACATCGCGCTCCGCGGGCATGCCGAGGCTGTCGGCCAGCGCCGCGGCCAGGGTTGCCGCAAGCTGCCAGTCTGCCTGCGGCGGGCGTGCCGCGAGCGCCGTGCGCCCCGCCGCCAGGGCCCGCACCCGGTCCCCAAAGGCGCCCTCCAGCGCGAACGCGCGCGGACGCGCCATCAGCCGCGCGGGCAGCGCCACCGATTGCGCGGGGAAGTCCGCGACCAGCTGCAGGTTCCCCTGGTAGCCCATGTAGTCGTGATGGCTGCCGGCCGGCACGATCAGGCCGGTGCGGTCGTCGACGCGGTAGAGATGGCCGTCGAGTTCCAGCTCGGAGGCGCCGGCCAGGCCGAACAGCAGCTGGTGGTAGCCGTGCTGGTGGCCCTCGGGCTGCGGCCGGTAGCGCCGGTGCTCGACCAGCGGCGCGGCGCGCGCTTCAGCGGGCTTCGGCATGCCGCATCCTGCCACGGGTCTGGCACAGCCAGACGCCGGCCCCGGCCACCGCCATGCCCAGTATCTGCACTGCATCGAGGCGCTCGCCGAACAGGACCCAGGCCTGCAGCGCGGCCAGCGGCGGCGCCAGGAACATCAGCGCCGCGGCATTGGCGGCCTGGCCGCGCCGCACCAGGCTGACCAGCAGCCAGGTGCCGGCGCCGGACAGGCCGATGGCAGCCCAGGCCAGGCCGGCCCACAGTTCCGGCCCGCCGTGCCAGTGCAGCGGCGCGTCGGCTGCCTGGATCGCCACCATCGCGGCGGCGACCAGCATGGCGCCCAGGTTCTGCCACGCCGAGCTGGCGCGCAGGTCACAGGCAGCGATGGCAGTCTTCTGCAACAGGGTTCCCATGGTGATGGAGACAATGGCCAGCACGCCCAGCAGCACAATCCACGGCGATACCGGGCGGGCCGCGCCGTGCAGGCCGGCCTGCATCGCCGGGGCGACCACCAGCGCGACACCGAGTGCACCCAGCGCCAGCCCTTGCCAGGTCCGCCTGCAAGGTAGCTCTTTCAGCAGGGGGATGGCAAGCAGCGCGGTCAGCAGCGGCTGCAGCGCGCCCAGCAGGGCCATGATCGCCGGCGGCAGGCCCCGGGCGACGGCACCGTAGCCGGCGCACAGATAGATGCCCTGCATCAGCGCGCCGGCCAGCAGGTGGCGCGGCGCCTCGCGCAGCGGCGGCCATGCCGCGCGCGCGGCCAGCGACCAGGCCACGAACATCAGTCCGGCCACGGCAAAGCGGCCCAGCAGGAACAGGCTGGTGTCGGCCAGCGGCACGATGGCCTTGCCGACGATAAAGCCGGTGGACCAGATCAGGACAAAAGCCACGGCGGGCAGCCAGGCGAACGTGGACAGGGGGCGCGACATGCGGGCAGGCGGCGGCGGGAAGGACAGCACAAAGCGCAAGGCTAGCGCGGCGCGCCGCCGCTGTCTTGGCAAATCCGGCAATCGCCCGCTGAAAGCATTGGTAACACTCGCGTGGCGTCGCCGCGTCAACCGGCCGGGGCCTGCCACGTAACATGGGGATGGGGATCGAACCGGACGAGGTGAACCACATGGATCCAGCGCAGCATCCGAAACCACCCGGCCGCGGGCGCCTGGCCGCCCGGCGCGCCGCCGCGGCGCTGGCGCTGGCCGCGTGCCTGGCGGGCTGTGCCCAGCTGCCCGGCGTGGCGGGCAACGGCGACGGCCGTGGCGCCACAGCCGCTGCCGACCTGCGCTGGCTCAATACCGTCACCTACGGCGCCGACCAGGCTTCGCTGGACGCGCTGCGCCGGCTGGGCCGCAAGCGCTTTCTCGCGCAGCAACTGGCGATGCCGCTGGCCGACCCGCCCGAGCTGGCGGCCGCCATCGCCGCCTTGCCCAACCTGCGCGACGGCGCCGCGGCGCAGGTCCAGGCCGCGCGCGAGGCGCGCCAGCGCATCGATGCCCTGCCTGACGACGCCAGCAAGCAGCAGGCCCGCCAGGCGCTCAACCTGCAGGGCCGCGAGATCGTCGCCGATGTGGCGCGGCGCCACCTGCTGCGCGCGCTGTATTCGCCGGCGCAGCTGCGCGAGCAGATGACGTGGTTCTGGATGAACCATTTCAACGTCTATGCGGGCAAGGGCCAGGTCGGGCTGCTGCTGGCCGATTACGAAGAACACGCCATCCGGCCCCACGCGCTGGGCCGTTTCCGCGACCTGCTGATGGCCACCGTGACCGCGCCGGCGATGCTGGTCTATCTCGACAATGCCCAGAGCAGCGTCAACCGCGTCAATGAGAACTACGCGCGCGAGCTGATGGAGCTGCATGCGCTGGGCGTCTCCGGCGGGCCCAGCGGCTCGCGCTATACGCAGCAGGACGTGCAGGAACTGGCGCGCGTGCTGACCGGCGTGGGCGTGAACCTGCGCGGCACGCCGCCGCCCAAGCTGCCCCCGGCGCGCGCCGGCCTGTACCGCAGTGATGGCCTGTTCGAGTTCAATCCCGCGCGCCACGACTTCGGCGCCAAGATGCTGCTGGGCCAGCGCATCGAGCCGTCCGGCTTCGACGAAGTGGTGCGCGCGGTGTCGATCCTGGCGCGCGAGCCGGCCACGGCGCGCTTTGTGAGCGCCAGGCTGGCCGCTTATTTCATCGCCGACCACCCGCCGCCCGCGCTGGTCGAGCGCATGGCACAGACCTTTACGCGCAGCGATGGCGATATCGCCGCGGTGCTGCGCACCATGCTGCTGGCGCCCGAGCTGGACCGGCAAGCGGACCCGTCCCCGCGCAAGTTCAAGGACCCGATGGTCTATGTGGTGTCGTCGCTGCGGCTGGCGTATGAAGGGCGCCCGCTGGCCAACCTGCGCCCGGTGATGAACTGGCTGAACCAGCTGGGCGAGCCGCTGTACGGCCACGTGGCGCCCGACGGCTACCCGTCGGCCGAAAGCGCGTGGGCCAGTTCGGGGCAGATGGTGAGGCGCTTCGAGATCGCGCGCGCGATCGGCGCGGGGCCGGCGGGGTTGTTCGCCGGCGATGGCACCGCGCCGCGCGGCGCGCGCTTCCCGACCATCGGCAACAAGCTGTACTACGAGGCCATCGAAGCCACCCTCGGCCCCGCCACGCGCACCGCGCTGTCACAGGCGCAATCGCAGGCCGAATGGAACACCCTGCTGCTGGCCTCGCCCGAATGGATGCAGCGCTGAAGGCAAAGGAGATCACGCCATGCAACGCCGACACTGGTTCAGGACGATGGGCGGCGCCGCGCTGGGGCTGGCGCTGCCCGCCATCGCCGCGCGCGTCTATGCGCTCCCGGCGCAGGCCGACGCGCGTTTCCTGCTGGTATTCCTGCGCGGCGGCTATGACGCCGCCAGCGTGCTGGTCCCGGCCGGCAGCGATTTCTACTACGCGGCGCGGCCCAATATCGCCATCCGCCGTCCGCCCGCGCCGGGTGCCGACGCGGACCCCAGTGCCGCGGTGGCGCTGGCATCCGCCTTTGGCGCCGACAGCGCGGCGCGCGGCATCGGCGACTGGGCCCTGCATCCGGCCCTGGCGCCGACCCTGCTGCCGCTGTGGCAGCAGGGCCAGCTGGCCTTCGTGCCGTTCGCCGGCACGCACGACCTGTCGCGCAGCCACTTCGAGACCCAGGACGGCATCGAGGCCGGCCTCCCTGGCCATGACGATGGCCGCCGGGCCGTGGCCGCGCTGCGCGGCAGCGGCTTCCTCAACCGGCTGGCCCAGGCCATGGGCGGCGAGGCCGCGCCGGTGGCGTTTACCGACGGGCTGCCGCTGGTGCTGTCAGGCGCGCGCGACGTGCCCAATGTCTCGCTGAAGGGCGCCGGCCGCGCCCCCTTCGATGCGCGCCAGGCCGGGCTACTGGCGCAGATGTATCGCGGCACGCGCTTCGAGTCACTGATCGACGAGGGCTTCGAACTGCGCGAGACCGTCGCGCGCCAGGCGCAGGCGGAAGCGACCAAGGGCGGCATGGCGGGCGCCGGCCCGGCCACGATGGCGTCGCGCCAGCAGGAGATGCAGGCCGCCAGCCGCCGCGCGCTCAGCGCCCGCGGCTTTGAGATCGAGGCCCGGCGCATGGCGGGGCTGATGCGCGAGCGCTTCAACCTGGGCTTTATCGATGTGGGCGGCTGGGACACCCACGTCAACCAGGGCGCAGCGCAGGGCCAGCTGGCCGGGCTGCTCGACAACCTGGGCCGCGGCCTGTCGGCCTTTGCCGCGGAGATGGGCCCCGCATGGAGCAAGACCACCGTGGTAGTGGTGTCCGAGTTCGGCCGCACCTTCCGCGAGAACGGCACGCGCGGCACCGACCATGGCCACGGCACGGTCTACTGGGTGCTGGGCGGCGCCGTGCGCGGCGGCCGCATCGCCGGCGAGCAGATTGCAGTGGAACCGGCCACGCTCAACCAGAATCGCGACTGGCCGGTGCGCAACGAGTACCGGGCGCTGCTGGGCGGGCTGTTCCGCAGGTTGTACGGGCTGGATGCGGAGCGGCTGGCGCAGGTGTTTCCGGGGGTGGCGGGGCGGGATATCGGCCTGGTGTGAGGCGCGTCCCGGCAGACGGAACGCCTGGTTCAGCGACTATCGTTGGCCGGCCGGGGTAATGATGGTGGGTGCGAGCGGCGTGATCGGTGCGGCGGGCGCTGGCGTTGGCGCCGGAGTCGGAGTCGGAGCTGGCGTTGGAGCTGGAACTGGAGCCGGCGGAGTCGCTGGCGTGGGGGAGGCCGGAGGCAGGATGGCTGGCGGGGCCGGTTCATTCGCCGGGGCCGGCGCAACCGGCGCGCTGCCCGCGTTGAGGTCCGGCGGCGGCACCGCTATCACCGTTTCTCCCCGGTCCAGCGCCAGGCTGGACTCATCGTGGTCACCGTCCGCCGCCACGGCCGAGGCCGCGCCCGCCGGCGGCGGCAGTTCGGCTTCCTGTGCCGGCAACGCCGGGCGGCGCGGCGCCGGGCGCGGGGTCGGGGTCTCGCTGGCCTTGTCGCGCGTGAACAGCTGGCTGAACCAGCCGCGCAACTGCGTGCCAAGCGACGCGAACATGTGGGTCTCCTCATGCTCGGCAAAGCGCGCGCGGCCGTCGATGATGCGGGCGCGCAAGGCGCGCTGGTAGAAGTCGCCCACCATCGGCAGTGCGCTGTGCGCGCCCTGGCCCCAGTAGTCGCTGCGCAGGGTGATGCGGCTGTCGTTGAACCCGACCCAGGCGCCCGCCACCAGCTCCGGATGCATTAGGATGAACCAGCCGTCGGCATTGTCCTGGGTGGTGCCGGTCTTGCCGGCGACGTCGGCGCGGATGCCGAAACGCGAGCGGATGCCCGCGCCGGTGCCGCGGTCGATCACGTCGCGCATCACATCGAGCAGGGTTTGCGTGGCGGCGGCGGGCAGTGCGTGCTCGGCGCGCGCGGGGCGGAACACCTGCAGCACATTGCCCTGGCGGTCTTCGATGCGCGTCACCATGGTCGGCGCGATGTAGTCGCCGGCATTGGCGATGGTGCCATAGGCGGCCACCATTTCCTTGAGCGTGACCGGGCTGGTGCCCAGCGCCAGCGACGGCACCACGTCGAGCTGGCTGTCGCGCACGCCCATGTTGCGCGCCAGCCGCGCCACGCGCGCGGGCCCCACTTCCTGCATCAGCTGCGCGGTGATGGTGTTGCGCGAATAGACCAGGCCGTCGCGCAGCGTCATGGCGCGGCCGGTGGGGCGGCCTTCGTCGCTCGGCCGCCAGATCTCGCCGCCGGCCAGCTCGATGGCCACCGGCTGGTCCACCAGCGTATCGTCGGGCGTCTTGCCTTCTTCAAAGGCCGCGCCGTAGACGAAGGGCTTGAAGGTCGAGCCTGGCTGGCGCCGCGCCTGCTGCACGTGGTCGAACGCGTCCTGGGTGTAATCGCGGCTGCCGACCCAGGCGCGGATCTCGCCGTTGCGCGGGTCGAGGGCGAGGAAGCCGGCCTGGATGCGGGTCTTGTTCTGGTGCAGCGCGCGCAGGAAGGTGCTGTCGGCCATCAGCTGGCGCAGCTTCTCGTCCGGCGCGGTGCCGGCGGCTACGGCGGCGCGGTACTCCGGGGTCTCGCGCACGAAGGCCTGCACCAGCGGCTTGTTGGCGGCCCAGCCCGCGCGCGGCGCCCAGGCGGCGTTGGCGACTGCCTGCAGCCGGTTGCCCTGCTGCACCACGGCCTGCGTGGCCATCGCCTGCAGGCGCGCGTCGATGGTGGTGTGGACCACCAGGCCATCGGCGTAGATATCGTAGCCGTTGCGGTCGGCCCAGCCGATCAGCCACTTGCGCAGCTGCTGCGCAAAGTGCGGCGCGGGGCCGGGCGGCTCGGTCTGCCGTTCGAAGTCGATGCGCAGCGGGCGCTTTTTCAGCTGCTCGTAGCGCGCCGCGTCGAGCTTGCCGCGCTTGACCATCTGCCCCAGCACGGTGTTGCGCCGGTCCAGCGCGCGCTCGGGATTGAGCACCGGGTTGTAGTAGCTGTTGCCCTTGAGCATGCCGATCAGCGTGGCGCTCTGCAGCACGTCGAGCGAGCGGGCGGGGCGGTCGAAGTAGGTGCGCGCCGCCATCTCGATGCCGAAGGCGTTGTACAGGAACGGCACCGTGTTGAGATAGGTCTCGAGGATCTCGTCCTTGGTGTAGAGCGCCTCGATCTTCAGCGCGGTGATCGCTTCCTTGAGCTTGCGCGTCAGCGTGGGCGCGCGCCCGATCTCGTCGGGATAGAGGTTGCGCGCCAGCTGCTGGGTGATGGTCGATCCGCCCTGGCGGTCGCCGGAAAAGGTATGCAGCGCGGCCGAGGCAATGCGGCGCCAGTCCAGGCCGTGGTGCTGATAGAAGCGGTGGTCCTCGGTGGAGATCAGCGCCGCCACCACGTTGGGCGAGATCTGCTTGAGCGGCACCCAGTCGCGGTTGGCCCACTTGAACACCGCCAGTTCCTTGCCGTCGGCGGACAGCACCTGCGCCGGCTGCTCGGACTTGGCCTTGCGGATATCGCTGATGCCCGGCGTGAACGGGATCAGCACCAGCACATAGAGCAGCAGCGCCGCCGGAATCGCGGCCAGGCCGGCCAGCAGGCCGCGCCGGGTGGGGCGCAGCGTGCCGGGGCGAGTCAAGCCGGCGCGCGCGGCGCGCGCCGCCAGTCGTGACAGGCCTCGACGGAGGGGAGCAGGCAGTGAAGCCGGGAACGAGGCAAGCAGCGGGGCAAGCCGGGTCTTGATCTCAGCCAGCTTCATGAGGCGAAGCGGTCGAGGCACAGGCGCGGGGCGGCACGGAACACTGGCATTACCGTCGTCGGAAAAGCCTGCATCCTACCAAAACGTTCTCACCCGTTACAGGGAAAACCCCCATTCGGGGGCGATGCGCCACTTTCTGCTGCGAAGCATGGGTCACAAAGGTTTCATATTGCGCCGCAACAATGCCGGGGCCGCCACTCGTGCGGACGAAGCGCCGTTGCCGGGTTGCCCGGCTGGGCCGGATCGCCATGGCTGTCCATGACGATCGGGGCCCTGGGTCCGGTGCGGTGTCGTGCCTCAAACAGAACACAGAGAAACTACAGTGAAGAAAGCTCTCCTTGCAATGACGGCAGCAGCGGCCGCGTCGGCCGCATCCGGGGTGGCGTCGGCCCAATCCACGTCCAACGTGACGCTCTACGGCATCGTCGATGCCGGCGTCGAAGTCATCAGCAACGTGCCGGGCAGCGGCGGCGCCGAAGGCACGGCCGTGCGCCTGAACTCGGGCAACCTGTCCGGTTCGCGCTGGGGCCTGCGTGGCACCGAAGACCTGGGCGGCGGCCTGAAGGGCATCTTCGTGCTGGAAAGCGGCTTCGACGTCGACACCGGCACCTCGGGCCAGGGCAACCGCCTGTTCGGCCGCCAGGCCTACGTCGGCCTCCAGGGCGGCTGGGGCGCGGTCACGCTGGGCCGCCAGCAGAACGCGCTGTACGACCTGTTCGGCGCCTTCGACCCGATGGGCGTGGGCCCGCGCTACTCGCTCAACAGCGTCGATTCGGCCTTCAACGGCCGCGCCGACAACGCCGTCAAGTACACCGGCAAGTTCGGCGGCCTGACCGCCACCGGCTTCTACAGCTTCGGCCGCGACAACAACGAAATCCCCGGCGAGACCAAGGTCGGCCGCAACTTCGGCGGCGGCCTGTCGTATGCGGCGGGCGGCTTCTCGGTCGGCGCGGCTTATGACCAGTTCCAGGGCGGCACGGTAGCGCTGCAAGACCGCGCCGCCAAGCGCGCGGCCGTGGGCGCGGCCTACGCCTTCGGCGGCGCCAAGGTGTTCGCGGGCTACCGCTGGCTGCGCGACGAGGGCGTGTCCAGCGCCACCGCGGCCGCGACCCGCAGCAACGTCTACTGGGCCGGCGCGCAGTACCGCTTCACGCCGGCGTTCCAGCTGACCGGCGCGGCGTACTACAACGACACCCGCAACAGCGACGCGGATCCGTGGATGTTCGTGCTGTCGGCGGACTACTCGCTGTCCAAGCGCACCGACGTGTACCTGAACCTGGGCTACTCGAAGAACAAGTCGGGCTCGGCGCTGGGCCTGAACGGCGTGGGCACCGTGGTCGCGGGCGAGAACCAGACCGGCGCCACCATCGGCCTGCGTCACCGCTTCTGAGTATTGCCATCTGATGCCCGCGCGGCAGGCGCCCATGCCTGCACGGGCGGGTGCTTAACTCTCATATCGACACCTGCGGCTGTCTTGCGGGGTTCGTTGGGCCGGTTGCCTTGATCGGCCCTTTTTTCCTTTCGCCGGGTGCTTCGCTGATCGGTCCGCGCCATGGCTCCGCGGCCTGCCCGCGGTCCCTACCGATACCCCGCCGCTCCAATAAACTGCCCGAACCGCTCGCACCAGATCACCACCGCCGCATACCGGGACGGATCCACCCCGGGCGGCAAGTCCACGGTGAAATTGCCGAAGGTCTTCAGTTCAGCCACCTGCAGCGACTGGTCCTTGATCCGCAGGAAGGCCTCCTTGTTATCGACGAACGCCGGCGCCAGGTAGATCCGGTAATCCGGTCCCGGCGCCACGCTGCCTTCGAAGGCGAGCGCGCTGGGCGAGACATGGAGCCGGCCGCTGGCCCAGTGCAGCGCGTCGCTGCCGGCCAGGTCCTTGCGGAAGGTGCCGGCATAGCGCGCCTGCTGCGATACCGCCTGCAGCTGCCCGGCGCTGGCCCCAGGCTGCGCCGTCAGGATCGGCAGCACATAGATGCCGGCGGCAAAGCCGATCGCCAGCATGGCGAGGTGGGTGACGACGAGGATGGCGGGCCTGGCAGGCATGTCTGGCTCCAGAAGGGCACGATGATGCCGGTATGTCGGCGCCGGCGCCGGAACCTGACAGCGCCGTGGCAGGTTGACGGCCTTGGCACATTCGCAACGGTTTCACCAATCCAACACATGGAAGTGGTTATGATCTGGTAGTTGCCCTGTCGAGAAGCTGCCTATGACCCTCCACGTCACGATCCGCACCATCCGTACCGGCACCATGCAATCCGCGCGCTACCAGGCGCGCGTCTACCTGACCACCGATGCCGAGGCCTTGCCGCTGCTGGCTACGGATTGGAGCGAGCGCGAGGCCGAAGCCTTCCGTACCGCACAGTTCTGGGCGCAGCGCCACGCTTATGTGGTGTCTAATCCACGCGCAGGAACGTTCTACGGCGTATCGGGCCGGCGCTGAAGCCGGCCAGCGCATTCTTCCGCGTCCCTATCTGACCGGCGTCCCGGACGCTGCTGGCGGCCGAGCGGGCCTTGCCGCGCCCGGCGCGGCGCCGGCCGGGCCCATGGCATCCAGCGCCTTGGCCGCGGCCAGATGCTGCGGAATCATCAGCCCCTGGCGCGCCGTGGCCACCGCGATCTGTCCGCCCTGGGCGCTGCCGCGTGCGACCAGGTCGCGCCCGCTGCGGTAGACCAGCCGCGTCAGGTCGGCCACTTCGGCGTCGGACAAGTCCGGGCCGGTCACCAGCACGGCCGCGGTGGCGATCGTGCGCACCGGTGCGCTCAGGCCGGGATAGGTGCCCGGCGCAATCGATGCGCGGAAATAGCCCGCCTTGCCTCCAACCAGCGCGCTGATCGCTTTTTCGTCCAGCGGCAGCAGCCGCAGCGGCATTTCCGCCAGGGCGTCGCGGATGCTGTCGGCGGGCACGCCGATCACCTGGATCACGGCGTCGACCTGGTTCTGGCGCAGCGCCACCAGGCCGGTGCCCAGCCCCACTTCCTCGGCCTTGAAGTCCTTGTCCGCCAGGCCATGCGCGGCCAGCACGCGCAGCGCCGTGCCGCGCGAAGCCGAACCGCGCTCGCCCACCGCGATGCGCTTGCCGCGCAGGTCCGACACCGAGCGCGCCGGATCGGCGTCGCGCACCAGCACGTGCACGGGTTCCGGATAGAGGCTGCCGATGGCGCGCAGCGAGGCCTGCGGGCCGTCCCCGGCAAAGGCGTGCTTGCCCTCGTAGGCGTCGAGCGCGGCGTCGCCCTGCGCCAGCGCCACCGAGACCTTGCCCGCGCGCAGCAGGCGCAGGTTCTCTTCGCCGCCGTGCGTGACCAGCGGGATGGCGCGCACGCGCGTACCGGCCACCAGCGCCTGCGCAAAGCGCAGGTACTGGCCGTGCTCGGCGCCGGCGGCAATGGCATAGCCTTCGTTGACCCGCGCCAGCCGCGCGCGGATATTGGCGTGCGCGGTGGTCAGCTCCTGCTCGATCACCGCGCGCTGCGCCGGCGAGGCATCCTTCTGCACCGAGTCGATCACCTTGCGCATCGCGTCGAGGATCGCTGCCGGACCGGTCTGGGCATTGGTGGCGACGGACGGGGCCTCGGCGGGGCGGTAGCCGGCCGGCAGCACGCCGACCCAGCGCTCGCCGTCGCGCCGGTACAGCGCGGTGCCGTGGGCGCGGATGATGTCGCCGGCCTTGTTGCCGCCGCTGGTGATGCCGGTGATGCCGCGCGGGCCCGCGCCCAGCGCCGACACCAGCCCGGCCACGCCCGGCGAATCCCAGGCGCCGAAGTCATAGTCGCGCAGCAGCTTGAGCTGCGCATCGAAATAGACGATGCGGCGCGTCTCGCCCGCCGGGGCCTTGGTATCGGCCTGCGAGCCGCGGCGCTCCAGCTCCACCACCTGCACCGTGCCCGGCGGCAGCGCCAGCGCCAGCCGCTCTTCGACGCCGGCGCGGATGCCGTCGGCGGCCGGGCCGCCGCCGCATCCCGCCAGCCAGGCGCTGGCCAGCACGGCGAACAGCAGGGTCAGCAGGGCGCGGCGCCGCATCTTAGCCCCCATCTCAGCCCCCGATCAGCGGCAGCGCCAGCATCATGGTCAGCACGAACGCGTTCATCAGGTCGACGAAGAACGCGCCGGCCAGCGGCGTGATCAGGTAGCTGGTGGGCGCCGGCCCGTAGCGCGCGGTGATGGCGCGCATATTGGCCATGGCGGTGGCGGTCGAGCCCATGTTGAAGCCGATGAACGCGGCCGAGCTGACCGCGGCCTCGTAGTCGCGCCCCATGAAGCGGAAGCACACCAGCACCACATAGAGGATGATGAACACCACCTGCATGGCGATGATCAGCAGGAACGGACCTGCGGACAGCGCCACGTCGGCCAGGTCCAGCGCCATCATCGTCATCACCAGGAACAGCGACAGGCAGACATTGGTGATCAGGTCGGTGGCGCGGTCGTCGAAACGCATGCCGGCAAAGGGCAGCAGGTTGCGGATGGCGATGCCGAGCATCATGCACCAGAGGAAGCCCGGGATGGTGATGGCGCCGGTCGGCATCTGCGCCGCGATCCAGCGTCCGCCGATCACCGCGGCCAGGATGCCGGCCAGCGACGCCAGCGCGCCCACGGTGGTGATGGGCGAGACCGCCGCCGCTTCCTCCTCGGTGTCGCCGGCCTCGCGCGCGGTCGAGCGCAGCCGGTAGCGCGAGATCAGGTACTGCGCCACCGGTCCGCCGATGATGCCGCCGACGATCAGGCCGACGGTGGCCACCGTCATCGACAAATCCATCACCGCCTGCAGGTTGTTGACCTCGGCAAAGCGCTCGGCGTAGGCGGCACCGGTGCCATGCCCGCCCACCAGCGTGATGGAACCGCTCACCAGGCCGAAGATCGGATGCAGGTCCAGCACCCGCGCCATGGCCACGCCCACCACGTTCTGCACCACGATATAAGGCAGCAGGATAACCAGGAAGACCACCAGCGCCTTGCCGCCGCGCTTGAGCATGCGCAGGTCGGCGCAGAGGCCGACGCCACCGAAAAACATCAGCAGCAATACCGGCTTCATGCCGGGATCGATCACCACGCGGACGTTGACCACCGCCACCGCAATCGACGCGATGATCGCGAACAGCAGGCCGCCAGTGACGGGATCGGGAATGTTGTAGCGCGACAGCACGCCGACGCTGCGGTTGACCAGCGTACCGATCAGCAGCACCACGACGGCGGTCAGCAATGAGGCCAGCAGGTCAAGGTTCATTGGGGGCGTCCTGACGCGTAGCATGCATCACTACGGGTTGTAGTCGGACACCGGGGAGAAGGCAAGGAAAGGATGGGGCCGCCGCGCCAGGGCAGGGCAGGGTGTACTCCCTCTCCCCTCATGGGGAGAGGGCCGGGGTGAGGGGTGGTCTAGCTGGCGTCCACATCAAGCGGCGCCAATGGTTTTTCAGGACATAGCTGTCGTGGAAGCGCCGGCCCTCACCCCCGCCCCTCTCCCGCGTGCGGGAGAGTGGAGCAAACCAGCGGGAGACGTAGCCTCAACGCGCCCGCAGCGCGTCCACAATATTCATCCGCGCCGCCCGCACCGCCGGCAGGAATCCCCCCACCAGCCCCATCGCCATCGAGAACGCCAGCGTCTGCAGCGCGATGGCCGGGGTCAGGATAAAGCGGAACGACAGGTCGGCGAAGGTCTGGAAGTTGGTGGTCGAGAACGAGGCGAACTGCATCAGCGCCGCGCACGCCAGGCCCGCGGCGCCGCCGACCAGGCCCAGCAGCGCGGCTTCGGCCAGGAACGCGGCGAGCACGCTGGCACGCTGGAAGCCCAGCGCGCGCAAGGTGCCGATCTCGGCCACGCGGTTGGCCACCGAGGCGTACATGGTGATCATGGCGCCGATCATGGCTGCGATCGAGAAGATGGTCGACAGCGTAAAGCCCAGGATATTGATAAAGCCGGACAGGGCCTTGGACTGGTCGCTGTAGAACGCCTGCTCGCGCTTGGCCTCGTCGGCCAGGCGCGGATCGACGTCGAGATCGGCGCGAAAGCGCTCGAACAGCGCGGCATCGGCCAGCCTGACCACCATCGACGAATACGCGTTGCGCCGGAACGATTGCATCAGCTGGTCGACGTCGCCCCAGATCTCGGAGTCGAAGCCGCTGCCGCCGGCGTCGAAGTGGCCGACCACGGTCCAGTCGCGCTGCGCAAAGCGCAGGTGCCCGCCGATCTGCACGCCGGCAAAGCCGCCGGCGATGCTGCTGCCGACGATGATCTCGGACGAGCCCGGCCGGAACATGCGCCCGGCCACCAGCCGCACCTGCGGGCGCAGGTCCATGCCCGCCGGCGAGATGCCGCGGATCACCACGTTGGAGGGCTGGCCGGTGCTGGCCTTGGTCAGCGAGATCAGCACCACGGCCTCGCGCGACGCCAGCGGCAGGCCGGCGCCGCTCATGGCCACGGCCGGGTGCATCTCGATGATGCTCGCCTGGTCGCGGTTGACCGCGCTCTGGATCTCGGTCTCGGCGCCCTTGCGGATCACCACCACGTTGTCGTGCTCGCCGGTGGTGACCAGGGTCTTCTTCAGGCCGGCGTCGAGCATCAGCATGGTGGCGAAGACGAACACCACCAGCGCCAGCCCGGCCGCGGTCAGCGCGGTGGTCAGGCGCCGGGCCCACAGGTTGCGCGCGATATACGTCAGCGGGATGGCCACGGCAGTCTCCCTCGCGCTAGCCGATGGCCCGCAGGCCCTCGACGATGCGCACGCGCGCCGCCTGCACCGCCGGCACGATGCCGGCGCAGACCCCCACCGCCAGCGCGCACGCCGCCTGCAACTGCATGGTCTGCGGCGATACCGTGAATACCGGGAACACGCCGCCCACCGCCTGCTTGAAGGCGGTGGCCACGGGCGGCGTGGCCAGCATGCCGAGCGCGCCGCCGGCCACGCACAGCGCCAGCGATTCGCCGAACACCAGCAGCGCCAGGAAGCCGGGGCCGAAGCCCAGCGCCTTGAGCGTGGCGTATTCCACGGTGCGCTCGCGCGCGCTCATCGCCATGGCGTTGGCCATCACCGCCATGATGATCACGATCACCACATACGACACCACGCGGATCGCCGCGATGATCTGGTTGGACATGGCGACAAAGCCCAGCTGGAAGGCCTGCTCGGTCTCGGTCAGCGTTTCGGCCAGCGAATTGCGGAACACGCCGTCGACCTGGCGCGAGATCGCCGCGGTGTTGTCAGGGTTGGCGACCCCCAAGATATAGACGCCGACCTGGTCGGCCTGGCGCGGGGTGCGCTTGCGCACGGTCTCGTTCAGGTATTCCCAGTGGAACACCATCTGGCGCGTGATGGTGCTCTCGTCGCGCCCGTCCATGATGCCGCGCACCACGAATTCCCAGGTGCCGGGGTAGATGGTGCCCTTGATGGGGATCACGTCGCCCACCTTGAAGCCGAACTGGTCGGCCAGCTGGCGCCCGACCAGCGCGCCCTTGCGGTCGCGCTGGTAGTCGGCGCGCTGCGCGTCCGGGACGATGAATTCAGGGTAGAGGTCGAGGTAGTTGTCGGAGACCGCGAACTGCGCGAAGAAGTTCTTGGGATCGCGATAGACCCCGCCGAACCAGTTGGAGCGCGCCACCTGCGTCACGCCGTCGACGCCCTTGATGCGGCTTTCGTAGCTGAGCGGCAGCGGAAACACCAGCGAGATGGCATTGCGCGTGACCAGTCGCGCGCTGGACGCGGCCGAGGCGCCGGCATACCAGGCATCGATCACGGTCTGCAGCAGCCCGAACGCCAGCACCGCGATCACCAGCCCGAATACCGTCAGCGTGGTGCGCAGCTTGTGCCGCAGCGCATTGCGGGCGATCAGCTTGAGCGCGTACATGGGGAATGGAACCTACGCCGGCTCGCCACGGATCAGCTCTCCCTTCTCCAGGTGCACCAGCGCGCCGGCCGCGGCGGCGGCGTGCGCGTCGTGCGTGACCATGATGATGGTCTTGCCGGCATCGGCGTTGAGCCGCTGCATCATCGCCAGGATTTCGGCCGCGGAGGTGCGGTCGAGATCGCCGGTGGGCTCGTCGGCGACGATCAGCGCGGGGTCGGTGATCAGCGCGCGCGCGATCGCCACGCGCTGCTGCTGCCCGCCCGACAGCTCCGACGGATAGTGGCTCATGCGGTCGGCCAGGTTGACCATGTCCAGCACCAGTTCCACGCGCGCACGCCGCTCCGCGCGCGGCAGGCGGGTCAGCATCAGCGGCAGCTCTACATTCTCGAACGCGGTCAGCACCGGCATCAGGTTGTAGAACTGGAAGATAAAGCCGACATTGGCGGCGCGCCAGTCGGCCAATGCCGCTTCGGGCAGCTGCGTGATGTCCAGCCCGGCGACGCGCAGCGTGCCGCGGTCGGGCCGGTCGATGCCGGCAATCAGGTTCAGCAGCGTGCTTTTACCCGAGCCGGACGGCCCCATCAGCGCGACAAAATCGCCTTCGCCGATTTCCAGCGAGATATCGGTCAGCACCGGCACGGTCTGCACGCCGCGCCGGTACGACTTGGCGACGTGCTCGATCTGCACCAGCGGCGCGGCGCTCATGCGGCCCTCCTCATGGCTTGGCGGTGCTGACGCGGCGGCCGTCGCCGATCTGGTCGCCCGGCGACAGCACCACCACGTCGCCGGGCTTGACGCCCTGCACGGCGACCAGTTCGCCCAGCTTGTCGCCGGTCTTGACCGTCATCTCGTGCGCCTTGCCGTCCCTGACCACGTAGACCACCTGGCGGCCATCACGCGTGGCGATTGCCGCCGGCTGCACCGCGACCACCGGCTGGCGGTCCTGCGCGGTGGCGGCGCGCGACAGGAAGGCAATCTTGGCGCTCATGTCCGGCAGCACGCGCGCGTCGCGGTCGACAAAGCGCACCTTGACCAGCACGGTGGCCTTGGAACGGTCCACCGTCGGCACGATGCGCGAGACCTGCCCGGCGAGGCGCAGGCCGGGCAGGGCGTCGAGCAGCAGCTCGCAGGGCTGGTCGACGCGGATCCGGGCGATATTGGCTTCGGCGACATCGGCTTCGACTTCCAGCGTCTCCATGTCGGCGATGGTGACGATCGCCCCCTTGGTGTCCGCGGCAGCCGAGAAGGGCGTGATGTTGTCGCCCACGTTGGCATGCTTGACCAGCACCACGCCGTCGAACGGCGCGCGCACCACGGTCTGCTCGACCGCAACCTCGGCCGCGCGCGCATTGGCCTGCGCCGACACCACCGACGCGCGCGAGCTGTTCACCGATGCCCGCGCCTTGTCGAAGCGCGCCACGTCGGCGTCGTACTGGGTGCGCGAGATCGCGTTCGGCACGATCAGCACCCTGGAGCGGCGCAGGTTCACTTCGGCATCCTTCAGCTCGGCCTGCTGCAGCGCCAGGTTGGCCTGCGCCACCTGGACCTGCGCCTGCGCCTGCGCGAACGAGGCGGCAACGTCCTTGCTTTCCAGCCGCGCGATCACCTCGTCCTTCTTCACGCGCGAGCCTTCGAGCACGCCCAGCCATTCCAGCCGGCCCTGCGCCTTCGACGCGACCGCCGCCTTGCGCTGCGGCACGACATAGCCGGTGGCGTTCAGCAGCGTGAAGTTCTGCGTGGGGTAGGCCGAGGTGACGGTGGCGGTCTGCACCGGCCGCGGGCCGGCCAGTCGCATGGCAATGCCGGCCAGCGCCAGCAGCACCACCGCGATGGCCGCAATGCGCAGCCATTTGCGCCGCGGGCGAATACGCACGCCGGCCGCGGCGGCTTGCCGGTCGATCTTGAGCCTGGACAGGTCGTGGTCAGCCACTACGCGCTTCCTCTCGCTGGAATGGGCGGGGCTGTCAGTATAGCGGTGATGCCAAGAGACTACGTGACCGGCGAGGCAGCCAGACGACCGCTTGTTTGCTCCCTCTCCCGCTTGCGGGAGAGGGTTGGGGTGAGGGCGGGAGTGTCCACGAAGTGAAGGCGGTCGCTATTGCCAGCGCCTGCCCTCACCCCCGCCCCTCTCCCGCAAGCGGGAGAGGGGAGCAAACCGATCGAGGTGGTCAGCTTAATGCTCGCCCTCCACCGCCAGCTTCAGCTTGCCCAGCGCAAACTCCCACTGCCGCCCGATCGCTTCCAGCGACCGGCGCGCGGCATCGAGCTGTCCAGGCTCGAACTGCCACAGGCGCTCGCGACCGGCGCGGCTGTCATGCACCAGCCCGGCCTGCGCGAGCACCTGCAGGTGCTTGGTCACCGCCTGCCGTGTCATCGCGCTGCCCGCGGTCAACTGCGCGATCGACATCGCGCCGCCGGCGCACAGCGCCGCCACCAGCCGCAGCCGGGTTTCGTCGCCGAGCGCGGCAAACACCGCGGCGGATTGCCGCAGTTCCGGCGCGTCCGGCAGCGCCTCAGGCAGTGCCGGCAACATGCTGGCGAATATTGTTGACTTGCGCGTCCCAGCCGCCGCTGTTGATACGGAAGGCTTCCTGGCGCCGTTCGGGCGGGATCCGGTCAAAGCCGGACTCGACCACGGTCAGCATGGTGCCGCCTTCCACCTCGCGCAGCGTGAATTCCACCAGCGTGGCCGGCTCGTTCGAATAATCGCGCCCGCGTTCCAGCGGCGCCGGATGCCAGCGCCACGACAGCAGCCGTTCCGGCTCCATGCGATCGACCTGCACATCGAACTTCAGGTACTCGTAACCCGGATAGGTGATGCTGCCCACCACGCGCTGGCCGGGTGCAAAGGTCGCGCCGTCAAAGCGGACGCCGAACCAGCTGCCGAAGGTATCGGCATCGGTGAGGGCGTGCCAGACGCGCGCGACGGGGGCTTCGATCAGGATGCTGCGTTCGATGCGGTCGGTTTCTGTGGCCATGTCCGGTCTCCTGTGCCAGGCGTTGCCTGCAACGCTGTGGTTGCATGTTAGGAGACCGGCTCGGAAAGCGCAACCAAATGGTTGCTTATTGTTGCGGGCAAAGGTGCTCAGAGATCGAGCACCAGCCGTTGCCCCCTGCAGCGCGACACGCACAGCATCATGGTCTTCTGCGCCGCCTTCTCGGCGTCGGACAGGTACTGGTCGCGATGGTCGGCTTCGCCCTCGAGGATGGCGGTCTCGCACGAGCCGCAGATGCCCTCGCGGCACATGCAGTCCACGTTGACCCCGGCCTTCTCGATCGCGCGCAGCAGCGATTCGTCGGCGCCGACCTGCAGCGTCAGCCCGCTCTTGTGCAGCACGGCCTCGAAGGCGCCGCCCGTTGCGTCGACCTCGTTGCGGAACTGCTCGAAGTGGATGCGCGCGGGGTCCCAGCCGGCGGCGCGCGCGGCGTTGACCACGGCATCGTTGAGCGGGGCCGGGCCGCAAACGTAGACGTGGGTGTCGGCCGGCTGTGCGGCGATCAGCGCGGCGATGTCGAGCAGCGTGCCGCTGTCGCTTTCGTACAGGTGCAGCTGGCCGGGCTGCAGCGTGGCGGGCAGCACATCCAGGAAAGCGGCGGACTGCGCGTTGCGGAAGCAGTAGTGCAGGTCGAAGCTGGCGCCGCGTGCGGCGAGCACCTGGATATGCGTCATGAACGGCGTGATGCCGATGCCGCCGGCGATCAGCAGGTGGCGGCCGGCGCCGTGGTCCAGGCTGAACAGGTTGCCGGGCGCGCCGATGTGCAGCTCGTCGCCTTCGCGCACCTGCTCGTGCATGTAGCGCGAGCCGCCGCGCGAGGCCTCTTCCAGCCGCACCGCGATCTGGTAGTGGCCGGGCTCGCCCAGGGTGCTGGTCAGCGAGTAGGCGTTGCGCAGCCGGCCGCCGTCCATGTGGACGACGATATGGCTGCCGCTGTCGAAGGCGGGCAACGCGCCGCCGTCGCAGGGTTGCAGGGTAAAGCGCTTGATGCCGGCGGCCAGCGGCTCGACGCGGCCGACGCGCACGCGGAGCGTGTCAGTCATGGCGGTACCTCGGAATTCAGGAATTGCAGGGAATGCGGGAGGGAAGCCGGACCGGCATGGCGCCGGTCCGCCCGGGCCATCAGGTAATGACCGTCAGCCTGGCGGCGATCCACACCACCAGGCCGCCCACGACCAGCGCCACATAGGGCAGCACGCCGGCGCGCGCGTTGGGCAGTTCCATGTCGCGGCGCATCGACTCGGGGAAGCGGCCCTTGTCCTGGATGTAGTGGCGGTAGATGAACACCGGCACGATCAGCAGCGCGGCGATCAGGCCGTTGCGCAGCGTGTGTTCGCCCTGGAAGTTGGCGCCGGCGCCGACAAAGGCCAGGTCGAAGAAGCCGAGGAACGCGCCCAGCGCCAGCAGCCAGTTCTTGCACTTGTACGGCCGCGGCCAGTCGGGGCGGTCCATGCGGTGGATCCAGCCCGACTGCAGGTTCAGGAACACGAAGATCATGTAGCAGACGTTCGAGATCGACAGCACTGCCATGTAGTTCGACATCAGCAGCAGGAACAGGTTGAACAGCAGGTCGGTCCACATCGCGCGCGTGGGCGAGCCGTGCTCGTTCACATGCGAGAGGTAGCGCGGCAGCCAGCCGTCGACCGAGGCCTGGTACAGCGTGCGCGACGAACCCATCATCGAGGTCATCACGATCAGCAGGATCGCCAGCACCAGCATCACCACGATCACGTTGAACACCACCGCGCCGCCGCCGACGAACTTGGCCATTGCCGCGCCTACGCCGGAGCCGTCGACGATGTCCGGTGCCAGCATGCCCTGTAGCCCGAGCGACCCCTGGAACGCGATCGGCACCGCGATGAACATGAACAGGCACAGCACGCCGGACCAGAAGATGGCCTTGAAGGTGTCCTTCTGCGGGTCCTTGAACTCACGCGTGTAGCACACCGCGGTCTCGAAGCCGAAGGTCGACCAGCACGCCAGGAACATCGCACCCATCGCCGTGCTGAGTCCGGCGGCGTTCCAGCCGCCCAGCACCGCGGCACCGGAAGCGTCATGGGTCAGCGGCAGCAGCGGGAAGAAGTTGGTCGAAGGCATGTCACCGGTGAACAGCGGCACCAGCGCGATCACCACCAGCGGCGTCAGCGAGGCGATGCCCAGGATGCGCTGCGTGGTCGCGGCGGCGGAAGCGCCGCTGTGCTGCAGCTTGAAGGTGATCAGCAGGAACGCGGTGGCGAGCAGGAAAGTGGAATTCACCCGCAGCGTCAGGCCCTTGCTGACGAAGCCCAGGTCCACCAGCGTCAGCTGCCAGGTGTTGATGACGGAATCGGCCGGGAACAGCGCGCTCAGCATATAGCCGGCCGCCAGGCTGGTGCCGAGCGCCAGCATCGGCGACCACGCCACCCAGTTGCACCAGACCGAGACCGGTGCGACGAACTTGCTGTAGCGGACCCAGCCCATCGCGCCGTACACCGACGCGCCGCCCGACTTGTGCGGGTACAGGCCCGAGATCTCGGCATAGACGAAGCACTGGGCAAAGCCGACCAGGATGGCGAGGATCCAGATCACCCAGGCCGGGTTGCCGATGGTGGCGGACACCCCGCCGATGGTGAAGAGCACGCCCGCCGGCACGCCGCTGGTGACCCAGAAGGCGTCCTTCCAGGTCAGCGTGCGCTGCAGTTCGTGCGAGGGGGCTTGTTGCTGGGTTTGCTGCTGGGGTTGTTGCGCGGGGGCGAGCGGCGCCTGCGCGCCGATCGACAGCACGTCTTTCTGTGAATACACGATGTCTCCTTGCTTCCCGGGTCGCCGTGTTGCGGGAGCTGGGCTCCGTCACGGTCTGCCGTCTGCGGTCTGGGTGGGTACGTTGCGGTACTGCCTGCCGGGGTTACGACGGTCGGGAAGGTCTGGCGGGGATTCTGGGGGCGTTTCTCATGGTTGTCTCCTGTTGTCATCCCGGGTTGCCACTTGTCCGATTCGCAGGGCGCGTGGTATTCCGGTCTTATCGATTCACTGTAAGTAAATTAGATTACTTGTGGTGTTTCGGGTGAGTATAGGAACGGCGCGGAGGCAAGGCAACGGAAGTTTTGTATCGCGCTGCGAAGTCCCGGCCGTCCCCGTGGCTACTGCTGCACGGGTTGCCCGGGGCGCGGAGCACCGAGCGTTTCCACCATCGCGCGCCCCGCGGCGCCGGCCCGGCGCTTGCGCCACCAGCCCAGCAATGTCAGCACCAGCCAGAAGCACTGGGTCAGGAACGACGCCAGGTTGAACGCGCCCGTCAGCGAGATCAGGATGCAGGCCGGCCCGATCACGTTGAGGGCGACGGCCAGCCGGCCCGTCGGGGATTTGTGCAGGACCTGCACGGCAAAATGCGCGGCAACGTAGGCGGCAACGCCGACAAGTCCGGTTGCGTCGGTAAGACCCAGGGAGGCCATGGTGGTGTGCTTCGTAAGGCAGTGGTGCAGCGGTGGATAAACGCCGTCAGAACGTCTTGGTCAGCGAAACCAGGAACGTGCTTTTCAGCGGATTGGAAACGGACGGATTGCCGGAGGAATCCAGCGCGCCGGTGGTGTAGCGGTCGTAGACGTCGGTGCGGCCCCAGCCGCGGGTATAGGCGCCGGTCACGGTCCAGCCGCCCTCGAAGGCCTTGGACAGCGCCACCCGCACGTCGCGGAAGTTGTAGGCGGCAAAGTTGCGCACGCGCTCCTGGCCATAGTGCAGCAGCAGCGTGACGCCGTGGCCCAGGTCGAAGGTGCCGTTGATATCCAGGTAGCCGGAGCCGCGGCTGTGCAGGTTGTTGCCGGACAGCAGCGAGGCGCTGTTGTAGCCGAAGTAGTCGGGGGTGTACGTCAGCCAGTATTTGACGTTGAACCACTTCCACGTCAGCGACGCGACCGCCTCGCCGTAGTTGTACCTGGTCTGCGCGTATTGCAGCCTGGCGCCGGGGTAGAGGTAGTAGTAGAGCTGTCCGGCGTAGACGAAGTCGCCGACGCTTCCGGTGTAGCCGGCATACAGGTCCCATTCGACCGTGCCGCCCTCGATGAACTTGTCGCTGATGCTCGACATCCAGGTGCCGGCGGCAAAGCCGCTCGGGTGGCTGTAGTCGATGCCGCCCTGGACCGCGGGCTTGCCCCAGGTCTGGCGAAAACCGCGCGACACGTACTGGGACGGCAGCGTCATGTTCGCGCTCCAGGGCGACGTTGCCGCGGCGGTCTGCGCGGGCGGCACGGTCGCGGCGACCTGCGGCACCGGCGCGACCGCCAGCGTGGTGTCGCCGCCGGCCTGCGCCAGCGCGGGCGGCGCCTGGCACAGCAGCAGGGGCAGTGCGCCTGCCAGGGCGGATCTTGCGGCAAAGCGTTTGCTCAGCATGGTTGTGTCTCCTCCGTGCAGCCGGTCTGGGTTTGTGTGTTGGTTGCCGGCTTTGGTGGTGATGGAGGCGCGACGCGTCCGACCGGGCGCACGCTGCCCGCCGGGACGCTGGTCCCGGCAGCATGGGTGCCGCAGTCAGGGTTCGGGCCGCAGACCCGCGCGCCGCGCCGCTCGGGTCAGGCAGGCATTGGCAAGGGCATGCGTGCGGCAGGCGCTTGCGGGCTCTGCGCCACGGTCTGCCTGCGCGTGGGCGCCGCCTTGTAGTACGGCGCGGTCGAGCGCTGCAGCGGCGCGCGGCCGCGGATCACGTCGGCCAGCTTCTCGGCCATCATGATGGTGGGCGCGTTGAGGTTGCCGGTGACGATCTTCGGCATGATCGACGCGTCGACCACGCGCAGCCCGGACAAGCCGTGCACGCGGCCCTGGTGGTCGACCACCGCCATCGGGTCGGAGGCATCGCCCATCTTGCAGGTGCAGGACGGGTGCAGCGCGGTCTCGGCATGCTCGCGCACGAAGGCATCGATCTCGGCATCGCTCTGCACCATCATGCCGGGCTTGATTTCGCGGCCGCGGAACTGGTCCATCGCCTGCTGGCCGATGATCTCGCGCGTCAGCCGCACCGCGGCGCGGAACTCGCGCCAGTCCACCTCATGCGCCATGTAGTTGAACAGCAGCCGCGGCTTGACGCGCGGGTCGCGGCTGGCCAGCTTGACGAAGCCGGTGCTGGGCGAGCGCATCGAACCCACGTGGCACTGGAAGCCGTGCGACTTCACCGGGTTGCTGCCGTCGTAGTTCATTGCCAGCGGAATGAAGTGGTACTGCAGGTTGGGCCACGCGAACTCGTCGCTGCTGCGGATAAAGCCACCGGCCTCGAAGTGGTTGGAGGCCGCCGTGCCGGTGCCGCGCAGGTACCACTCGATGCCGATCGCCGGCTTGTTCCACCACTGCAGCGCCGGGTACAGCGAGACCGGCTTGGTGCATTCGTACTGCAGGTACATCTCCAGGTGGTCCTGCAGGTTCTCGCCCACGCCTTTCAGGTCGGCCACGGTGTCGATGCCGAAGGCGCGCAGTTCATCGGCATTGCCCACGCCCGAGCGCAGCAGCAGCTGCGGCGACGCGATCGCGCCGTTGCTGACGATCACTTCGCGCCGCGCCCGCGCTTCGCACACGTGGTCGCCCTGCAGGTACGACACGCCGATGGCGCGCTGCCCGGCGAACAGGATGCGGTCGGCCAGCGCACGCGTGTGCACGGTCAGGTTGGGGCGCTCCCGCGCCTGGTCGAGGTAGGCCAGCGACGTGCTGCAGCGGCGCCCGCCCGCGGTGGTGGTGCGGTCCATCGGCCCGAAGCCTTCCTGGCGGTAGCCGTTCAGGTCGTCGGTGCGGCCGTAGCCGGCCTGCTCGCCGGCCCGGATAAAGGCATCGAACAGCGGGCTGATGCCGGCCTTGGGCGTGGTCACGTGCAGCGGACCGTCGCCGCCGTGGTAATCGTTGGCGCCCTTGTCGTAGGTCTCGGCCTTGCGGAAGTAGGGCAGGCAGTCGGCGTAGCTCCAGTTTTCCAGCGACTTGCTTTCGGCCCAGCCGTCGTAGTCCATCGCATTGCCGCGGATATAGCACATGCCGTTGATCAGCGACGAGCCGCCCAGGCCCTTGCCGCGGCCCTGCGTCATGCGCCGGTGGTTCATGTGCGGCTCGGGCTCGGTGACATAGGCCCAGTTGTAGGTGGTGCCCTGCAGCGGGTAGGCCAGCGCGGCCGGCATCTGCGTGCGCCAGTCCAGGCGCCAGTCGGGGCCGCCTGCCTCCAGCAGCAGCACCGAGACACCGGCGTCCTCGGTCAGCCGCGCCGCCAGCACGCAGCCTGCGGAGCCGGCGCCGACGATGATGTAGTCGTACTCATGGATTGCCTGCATGGTGCAATCTCCTTGTTTGCGTGACGCCGTGCGTGGCAGCCCGGGGGCGGTGCCGCCGCGCACGCGATTGCGAAGTCAGCTGCGCTCAGGCGCCGAACCAGCCCATCGCCTTCGGGGCGAGGTTGATATAGCTGTGCTTGAGCTCGGTGTACTCGTCCAGGCCGATGCGGGCCAGCTCGCGGCCAATGCCGCTGGCCTTGTAGCCGCCCCACGGCGCTTCCGGGAAGTACGGGTGGTAGTCGTTGACCCACACCGTGCCGAAACGCAGCGCGCGCGACATGCGGTTGGCCTTGTCCAGGTCGCGGGTCCAGACTGCGGCGGCCAGGCCATACGGCGTGTCGTTGGCGGCACGCAGCGCTTCGGCTTCGGAGCGGAAGCGCTCGGCGGTGATCACCGGCCCGAAAATTTCCTCCTTCGCAATCTTCATTTCCGCCGTCACGTCGGCCAGCAGCGTCGGTTCCAGCCAGTAGCCCTTCTTGTACACGTCACCGGCCGGCCGCTTGCCGCCGTGGACCAGGCGCGCGCCCTCGGCGATGCCGGCCTGCACCATGCCGAGGATCTTCTCGTGCTGTTGCGCCGACTGCACCGGGCCCATCTGCGTTTCGCCATGGAAGCCGTTGCCGATCACGATGCGCGGCAGGCGCTCGGCCAGCCGGCCGATGAATGCATCATAGATGCTGTCCTCGACCATCAGGCGCGAGCCCGCGGAGCAGACCTGGCCGGCGTGGAAGAACGCGGCGTTGAGCGCGTAGTCGACCGCGGCATCGAGGTCGGCATCGGCAAAGACGATGTTGGGGTTCTTGCCGCCCAGCTCCAGGCCGATGCGCTTGAAGTTGCCGGTGGCGGCCTTCATGATGCTCTCGCCGGCAAAGGCGCCGCCGGTGAAGGACACCAGGTCCACGTCCAGGCTTTCGGCCAGTTCCGCGCCGACTTCGGCGCCGCCGGTCACCAGGTTGAACACGCCCGGCGGCAGGTCCAGCTCCGCCACCAGCTGCGTGAAATGATGCGTGGTCAGCGGCGTCAGGTTGCTGGGCTTGATCACCACCGTGTTGCCCGCACCCAGCGCCGGCGCGATCTTCCACGCGGCCTGCAGCAGCGGGTAGTTCCACGGCGTGATCAGGCCGCACACGCCCACCGGCTCACGCAGCGTGCGGCTGATCACGTGGTGCGGCGCTTCGTTGACGGCGCCCGATTCCGACGCCACCAGGCCCGCAAAGTAGCGGAAGGTGGCGGCGATATCGCCCATGTCGGTGCGGCTTTCGGTCAGCGTCTTGCCGGTGTTGAGCGACTCCAGGTGGGCGAGCTTGTCGGCATCGCGGTCGATCAGTTCGGCAAGCTTGTTCAGCAGTTTCGCGCGGTCGCGGATCGTGGTCTGGCGCCACGGGCCGTCAAAGGCCTTGCGTGCGGCCGCGATGGCCAGGCGCGCATCGGCGCGGGTGGCTTCGGCGGCCTGGGCGATCACCGATTCGTCGGCCGGACTCACGATGGCGCGCGTGCCGCGGTCGATGGGCGACTGCCACTGGCCGTCGATATAGAGCTGGGTCTGGATCATTGCTGCGGTTCCGGTTGTTCTTGTGGGTTCAGGCGGCCAGGGCGTCGAGCACCATCTGCTGGAAGTGCTGCACGCCGTGCTCGCCGATGGCGGAGGTTTTGTCGTCGGTGACCAGCAGCGGGCCCTGGCCGTTGCGGTAGCCGCGCGACTTCAGGCCGCGCTGCACCGATTCGACGATGCTGAGGTCCTCCGGCTTGAGCACGTTCTTGTAGTAATCGATCAGCTGTTCCTGCTCGGCCGTCGGCGTGCTGTCGCGGAAGTAGAACTCGAAGTGCTGGATGGTGGTGTCGGCATCCACCGGGAACATGTAGAACACGCCATAGTTGCCATCGCCCGGCAGCACGTTGAGCGTGACGTTGGGCCACAGCCAGTACGCGGCGAAGTCGGTGTTGGGGGCGTCGCTGGCATAGGTGAAGGCGTCGCTGCCCGAGCGGGTCTGGCCGACCTGGCTGGTATAGAGGCCGCGCACCTCGTGCTTGTAGGTCTCCATCTGGATCGACTCCACCAGCGCCGGGTGCGCGGTCTGGCAGTGCAGGCATTCCAGGTAGTTGTCGACCACCACCTTCCAGTTGGCCTTCATCTCGTAAGTGAGCTTGTGCGCCGGCACCAGCTGGTCGACGTCCGGGCAGCGCGCGCGGATCTCGTGGTTCAGGCCGGCGGCGAGTTCGGCCAGCGGCTTCGCGTCCATGTCGAGGTTGACGAAGACCAGCCCGCAGAATTCTTCCACGCGCACCGGCGTGAGGCCGGCGTTGTCCTTGCAGAAGCCCGGCACATTCTCGGCGTTGCGCACATGGATCAGCTTGCCGTCCAGGCCGAACGACCAGGCGTGGTAGGGGCAGGTGATCACGTTCTTCGCCTTGCCGGCGCCGTCGGCGAACAGTTCGTGCGCACGGTGCGGGCAGACGTTGTAGAACGCGCGCAGCACGCCGTCGCGGCCGCGCACCACGAAGATGTTCTCGCCCGCCACCTGGGCGGTGGCGTACTGGTTGTTCTCGGCCACCTGGCTCTTGTGCATCACGCATACCCAGCTGCGCGCGAAGATGGTCTTCTTTTCCTGCTCGAAGACTTCCTGCGAGGTGTAGTAGTGGGCCGGCAGCGTATAGGCGAGCGGCGGTGTGGTGCTGCAGACGGGGGCGGCGGTCTCTTGCATGGGGTGTCTCCTCGTTGATCTCGATGCTTTGTTGATTCACTGAAAGTAAATTAAATTACTAATAGTGATGTGAGACGAAGTCTAGTGAGAGGGAATGGGTTGTTGCAATTCAAAAAAGCGATCTTCTGTGCAAAGACAATTGCCGGTTACTATCGATTCGCGCGATTTGCAGGGATGGTGTAAGGTTCGAGTTACTCAATTCACCATCGGTTGAAAAAAAGCGGAGGAGCGCCCATGACCGAAGACACTTTTGCCACGCGCCTGAAGGGGGTGCTGGAAGGCAAAAGGATCATGCTCAAGCAGGTGGCCGAGGCCCTGTCGGTGTCGCCGTCGGCCGTGCACAAATGGACGCGCGGCGGCGAGATCGAGTACGAGCGCCTGCTGGCGCTGGCGCGCTTCCTGGGCGTCAACTGGCTGTGGCTGCGCTACGGCGAGCAGGCCATCGCCGACCTCGAGGCCAGCACCGCGTCCGACCCGCACATCAAGGAACTGCGCCAGAAGCACCTCGCCGAAATCATGGAAAGCGAGGCGCGGATGAAATTCGCGCAGGAGGTTTCCGGCATCGTCACGTGGGAATGGAACGTGCTGACCGATGGCCTGACCTATTCTTCCAACGATGTCTCGCTGTTCGGCCGCCATATCCGCAACATGGACGACTTCTGGGCCTGCGTGCATCCAGGCGACGTGACGCGGCTGAAGGAAGTGCTGGCGCGCACGCTGGGCGCGCAGGAGATGCACGAGTGGGAATTCCGCGTGGTGCATCAGGACAACACGCGCTGGATCTCGTCGCGGGCGACGCTGGTGCGCGATTTCGACCAGCGCCCGGTCAAGATGATCGGCGTCAGCCTTGACATCACCGAGCGCCGCCGCGCCGAGGCCGCGCTGCGCCAGAGCGAGGCGCTGCTGGCCAAGGCGCAGCAGATCGCCCACCTGGGCGGCTGGTACTGGAACATCCAGACCGACGACTGCGCCTGGACCGACGAGGCCTACCGCATCTTCGGCTGGGCCCCCCAGGCGTTCAAGGTGACCATGGAGCGCTACCTCGCATCGATCGTCGAAGAAGACCGCCCGCGCGTGCAGGCGGCAATCCGCGCGGCCATCGTCGACAAGGTGCCGTATCGCGTCGACTACCGCATCCAGCTGCCGGACGGCAGCCTTCGCGACATCCATGAGGAAGGCGAGGTCACGCTGGACGAGCACGGCAACGCGCTGACCATGGTGGGAGCGTCGCAGGATGTGACTCCCTGACAGCGGCGCGCGCGCCGGCCGGCGGTAGCGGCCAGGCCATTCCGGGGCGGCAGGCATGCCGCCCTTTTTCTTTTTTGGCAATGGCGGCGCATCTTCCTGAGGCGCAAGGCCGCGGCCAGTGTAACGACTGTTTCATTTGGTGAGCGCATTACTGTAAGTATTCTGGCGGCGATTGCATCTTCGTTTCGGTTCATTTGCGCAACGTGAGAAACAAATGTTGCATTACCTCGCGCCATGCCCCTATACTGCCTCGCGTAACCGGGCCAACCGCAGGGACTGAACGGGAGATCGAGATGCAACAGCAAAGGCAGCAGCAAAGAAAACGGCGATCGCTGGCCACACTGTTCTGGCTGGGCGCCTCGATCCTGGCCGGACCCGCGCTGGCCGACACCTATCCCGCGCGTCCGATCCGCCTGGTGGTGCCATCGGCGGCCGGCGGCAGTCCGGACGTGCTGATGCGCGCACTGGGCGCCGAAGCCGGCAAGTCGCTGGGCCAGTCGTTCGTGATCGACAACAAGCCTGGGGCCTCGGGCGTGATCGGCATCTCGGAGCTGGAGCGCGCCACGCCCGACGGCTACACGCTCGGCTACGCCAACAACGTCACGCTGTCGATCAACAAGAGCACCTTCCGCAAGCTGCCTTATCGCCCCGATGCCCTCGTGCCGGTGGTGCTGCTGTTCAAGGTGCCGAACGTGATCGCGGTCAGGCCGGACATGCCGGTGAAGAACTTTGCCGAGCTGGTGGCCCACATCAAGGCCAATCCGGACAAGGTCACCTACGCCTCGCCGGGGCAAGGCACGTCCGGGCACCTGACCGGACAGTTGCTGGCGGACAAGGCAGGGCTGGCCTGGACCCACGTCGGCTACAAGGGCAGCCCGCAGGCCGCCACCGATGTGATGGGCGGCCAGGTCAATGTGCTGATCGACAACATGCCGACCATCCTGCCGCTGATCAAGGCGGGCAAGCTCAGGCCGCTGGCCGTGACCAGCCTGGCACGCTCGCCGCTGCTGCCGGCGCTGCCCACCATCGCCGAGTCCGGCGTGCCGGGCTTCGAGGGGGTGGCGTGGGGCGGCGTGGTGGCGCCGCAAGGCACCGCCGCCGACGTGGTGGCCAGGCTCAACGGCGCCTTCAACCGCGCGCTGGCGGACCCGGCCATTCGCCAAAAATTCTCTGCGCTGGGCGCCGAGACGGTCGGCGGCACGCCGCAGGCGCTGGCCGGCTATGCCGCGCTAGAAACCGACAAGTGGGCGGCGGTGGTCAGACAGGCCGGCATCGCGCCGCAATAAGCCCGCCGGCAAGACAAGGATCGACCATGGCATCACAACCCCCCGCGCCCCGGCGCGCCGACCTGATCTTCCGCAACGCCACGGTCGTGGACGGCACCGGGGCCGACCGCCGCCTGGCCGATGTCGCCGTCGCAGGCGACCGCATCGTTGCCGTGGGGGATTGCGGCGGCATCGCCGCGGACCATACCGTCGACGCCACCGGCCGCGTGCTGGCGCCGGGTTTTATCGATGCGCATACGCATGACGACGGTTACCTGCTGGTGCACCGTGACATGACGCCCAAGGTGTCGCAGGGCATCACCACGGTGGTGACCGGCAACTGCGGCATCAGCGTGGCGCCGCTGGTCAGCGGCGCGCCGCCGCAGCCGCTGGACCTGCTGGGCCCGCCCGCGCTGTTCCGCTTCGACACGTTCGCGCAGTGGCTCGACGCGCTGCGCGCGGCGCCGGCCAACGTCAACGTGGTGCCGCTGCTGGGGCACTCCACGCTGCGCGTGCGCGCGATGCCGGAACTGGACCGTCCCGCCAATGACGCGGAGATTGCCGCGATGCGCGAGGAGGTTGCGCTGGCGATGGAGGCGGGCGCCTTCGGGGTGTCGACCGGAACCTTCTATCCGCCCGCGGCCGCGGCCACCGAAGCCGAGATCATCGCCGTCTGCGAGCCGGTCCGCACGCATGGCGGCCTCTATTCCACCCACCTGCGCGACGAGACCGACGCCATCGTGCCGTCGATCGAGGAAGCGCTGCGCATCGGCCGCGCGCTGGACTGTCCGGTGGTGTTCTCTCACCACAAGGTGGCGGGCAAGCGCAACCATGGCCGCTCTGTCGAGACCCTGGGCCTGCTGGCCGAGGCCGCGCGCCTGCAGCCGCTGTGCCTGGACTGCCATCCCTATCCCGCGACCTCGACCATGCTGCGGCTGGACCGCGTGCGCCAGTCCACCCGCACGCTGATCACGTGGTCGACCGGCTACCCCGCGGCGGGCGGCCGTGACTTCCATGAGCTGATGCAGGAGCTTGGACTGGATGAAGAAGAGTTGCTCGCCAGGCTGCGTCCCGCGGCGGCGATCTACTTCATCATGGACGAGCGCGACGTCGCGCGCATCGCGCAGTTCCCGCTGACCATCTTCGGCTCCGACGGCCTGCCGTTCGATCCGCGCCCGCATCCGCGCCAGTGGGGCACCTTCCCGCGCATCCTGGCGCGCATGGTGCGCGAAGAGCAGCTGATGACGCTCGAGGCCGCGATCCACAAGATGTCCGGGCTGGCCGCGCAGCAATACGGACTGGCAGACCGCGGCCGGATCGCGCCGGGCGCGTTCGCCGACCTGGTCCTGTTCGACGCGCAGCGCGTGCAGGACCGCGCCACCTTCGAAGACCCGCTGCAACTGAGCACCGGCATCGACGGGGTCTGGGTCAACGGCGCGCAGGTCTGGCAACAGTCCGCCGGGGGCGACCACAGCATCGGCAGCGCGCTGGCCGCATTCTCCGGCCGCGTGCTGCGGCGCGTTGCCAACGACAATCCTTCCGCCGCGCACCGCTGACGCGCGGCCCGGCACTGCCACCACCACTTCATCATGACCCACGTATTCCATCGCAATCCGCGCCAGCAGTTGCCCGTTGCCGTTGCCGGGCAGGGCATCGAACTGATCGACAGCACCGGCCAGCGCTACCTGGACGCCTCCGGCGGCGCCGCCGTGTCGTGCCTCGGACACGGCCATCCGCGCGTGATCGAGGCGATCAAGGCGCAGCTCGACACCATCGCCTACGCGCACACCTCGTTCTTCACCACCGAGGTGTCGGAAACGCTCGCCGAAACCCTGGCGCAGGCCGCACCCGGCGATCTCGATCACGTCTACTTCGTCTCGGGCGGCTCCGAGGCGGTGGAATCGGCGCTGAAGCTGGCGCGCCAGTATTTCGTCGAGGTGGGGCAGCCGGCGCGCCGCCACTTTATCGCGCGCCGCCAGAGCTACCACGGCAATACGCTGGGCGCGCTGGCCATCGGCGGCAACGCCTGGCGGCGCGAGCCGTTCCTGCCGCTGCTGGTGCCGGCGCACCACGTGTCGCCGTGCTATGCGTACCGCGACCAGCTGGCGGGCGAGACCGACGCGCAATACGCGCAGCGCCTGGCCGACGAACTGGAAGCGAAGATCCTGGCCCTAGGCCCGGAGACCGTGGCCGCATTCGTCGCCGAAACCGTGGTGGGCGCCACCGCCGGCGCGGTGCCGCCGGTGGGCGATTACCTGAAGCGCATCCGCGCCGTATGCGACAAGTACGGCGTATTGCTGATCCTTGATGAAGTGATGTCAGGCATGGGCCGCACCGGCTACCTGTTCGCGTGCGAAGAGGACGGCGTGGTGCCGGACATCGTCACCATCGCCAAGGGCCTGGGCGCCGGCTACCAGCCCATCGGCGCGATGCTGTCGACGCGCCGGATCTATGACGCCATTGTCGGCGGCAGCGGCTTCTTCCAGCACGGTCACACCTATATCGGCCATGCCACGGCCTGCGCGGCGGCCCTGGCAGTGCAGCGCACCATCGCCGAGGACAAGCTGCTGGCCAACGTGCTGGCCCGCGGCGAGCAGCTGCGCAGCCGCCTGCGCGAGGCCCTGGGCGAGCACCCCAACCTGGGCGACGTGCGCGGCCGCGGCCTGTTCGTCGGCGTGGAATTTGTCGCCGACCGCGACAGCAAGGCTACGCTCGATCCCGCGCTGAAGACGCATGCGCGGCTGAAAACCGCGGCGATGCAGAATGGGCTGCTGGTTTATCCGATGGGCGGCACGGTCGACGGTGTGCATGGCGACCACGTGCTGTTCGCGCCGCCGTTTATTTGTACGCCACGAGATATCGACAACATCGTCGAGCGTTTTGTCGCGGCGGTGGAGGCGGTGCTGCCGGCGAGCGTTGCGGCCTGATTCACTGAAAGGCCACCGCTTGCTGCCGGTTTGCTCCCCTCTCCCGCCTGCGGGAGAGGGGCCGGGGGTGAGGGCAGGCGCGGGCATACCGATCTGCTTCACTTCGTTGGTACTCCCACCCTCACCCCAACCCTCTCCCGCAAGCGGGAGAGGGAGTACACAATCGGTCGTGATGCCTCCGACAGTCGCACGCCGCAACCTGACTGGATGCACCAGCGTCCTGGCGGTTACGCCGGCTCGGCATCCAGCCTGAACTCCCCCACCACCTGCTGCAATTCCGTCGCCCGCCCCGCCAGTGCCTGCGACGCGCTGGCCGCCTGCTCTACCAGCGCCGCATTCTGCTGCGTCACGGTGTCCATCTGCGCCACCGCTTCGTTGACCTGCGCGATGCCGGCGCTCTGCTGTTCCGAGGCCGCGGTGATCTCGCCCAGCAGCCCGGTGACGCTGGCCACCGCCTGGACGATCTCCTGCATGGTTGTGCCGGCCTGGCCCACCAGCGCCGAGCCGCTGTCCACTTGCTGCACGGAATCATCGATCAACTGCTTGATCTCGCGCGCCGCGGCGGCGCTGCGCTGTGCCAGCGTGCGCACCTCGCCCGCGACCACGGCGAAGCCGCGGCCCTGTTCGCCGGCGCGCGCGGCTTCGACCGCGGCGTTCAGTGCCAGGATATTGGTCTGGAAAGCGATGCCTTCGATCACTTCGATGATGTCGGTGACCTTGCGCGAACTGGCGCTGATCGCCGACATGGTCTGCACCACGTTGCCCACCACTTCGCCGCCGCGCGCCGCGATGCCCGAGGCGCTGGCCGCCATGCCGTTGGCGGCGCGGGCGCGTTCGGTGTTCTGCTGCACCATCGCGGTCAGCTCGCCCATGCTCGACGCGGTTTGCTGCAGCGCCGCGGCCTGCTCTTCGGTGCGTTGCGACAGGTCGGTATTGCCGGCGGCAATCTGGTGCGAAGCGTCGGTAATGGAGTCGGTGGCGGTGCGGATGCGTGTGACCAGGTCGGTCAGCATGTCTTCCATCTCGCCCAGGCCGCCCAGCAGCCGGCCGAACTCGCCGCCGCGCTCGGTGTTGAACTCCTGGCTGAGGTCGCCCGCGGCCACGGTCTCGGCGATGTGGACGGCTTCAAGCAGCGGCGCCTCGATGCTGCGCGCGAGACCCCATACCGCGGCCACCGCCACGCACAGGCTTGCCGCGGCCAGCGCGATCAGCAGGCGCCGGGCATCGGCGGCGTCGTGCAGGCGCGGCAAGGCCACCGCGATCGCGATCGCCAGCAGCGACCACATGGCGCCAAACGCCGCGCCCAGGCGTATGCGAATCCCCAGATCTTGCATCTCTGTCTCCCCTCCATCCTGATGCGACCCCATTGCTTAACGGTCGGGAGGGGCAAGGGCTTTAGCAGATTCTTGGTAACGAAGGCGACCTGCGGGGGCAACGTCCGGATGGGCGGCCCAATCCAGGGAGTGCCGACGATGCATTCCCGGGCTGTCCATGACTCAATCCAGCCGCTTGCCTGCGGTCTCCGGCACCATCGCCAGTCCGACCAGTGAAATCAGGCCGCAGCCGATCACATAGAGCGCCGGCGCGCTGGCATTGCCGGTCAGCTCGATCAGCCAGGTGGCGATCAGCTGGGCAAAGCCGCCGAATATCAGCACGCCGATGCAATAGACCACCGACAGGCCGCTGGCACGGATGCGGCGCGGGAACAGCTCGGTGATCAGCACCACCGACGGCACCGAATTCAGCACCAGCAGCAGGGCCAGCACCGCGACCACTGCCAGCAGCATCCCCAGCGACGGCCGCGCGTTGAGCAGCATGAAGGCGGGATAGACCAGCGCCAGCATGGCCAGGCGCGACCACAGGATGGCAGGCTTGCGGCCGATGCGGTCCGACAGCCGGCCGGCTTGCGCGGACAGTGCCACCTGCACCAGCGCGGCGACGCAGCCTGCGGCCATGCTGAGCCCGAGCGGAATTTTCAGCATCGTCACCGCGTAGCTGGTCATGTAGTGCAGCACGATATAGGTCGCCGAGGTGCCACCGATGGTCACCAGCACGCCGGCGACCACGACGCGGCCGTGGGCGCGGAAGATCTCGACCAGGCCGGCGCGTTCATGGCCCGCCTTGCCGGCGGGCGGTGCCTCGGCGGTTTCCTCTAGGTGGCGGCGAATATAAAGGCCGAGTGGGATGACCAGGATGCCGATGGCGAACGGCACGCGCCACCCCCAGCTTTGCAGGGCGTCGGGCGACAGCCCGTTGGTCAGCGACAGCCCGACCAGCGCGCCCAGCAGCACGCTGACGCCCTGGCTGAACAGCTGCCAGCTGCCGTAATAGCCACGTGAATGGTCATCGGCGTACTCCATCAGCAGCGCCGTCGAGGCGCCGACTTCGCCGCCCAGTGCGAAGCCCTGCAGCAGCCGCGCCAGCATGATCAGCAGCGGCGCCGCCATGCCGGCCTGTGCGTAGGTGGGCGACACCACGAACAGCAGCGAACCCAGCCCCATCAGCCACAGCGTTAGCGCCATCGCCGGCTTGCGCCCGACACGGTCGGCATAGAGCCCGATCAGCAAGCCGCCGAGCGGGCGCGCGACAAAGCCCACGCCAAAGGTCGCCAGTGACAGCATCAATTGCCCAATGCCGCCGGAAACCGGAAAGAACAGCTTGCCGATCAGCACGGCAAAGAAGCTGTAGACCGTGAAATCGTAGAACTCGAGGCCATTGCCGATGGTAATGGCGGCAATCACGCGGCGACGGGGCGCTGCGCGCGTGACCGGCGCGGCGAAGGCGCCGTCCAGCGGCTGCGCGGGAAGAGGTGTCGACATGCTGTGTCTCCATAGGGTGTTGGCGCCGGCCTCCGGGCCGGTCTTGGTGGCTGGCGCTGGTCAGCCCAGGTAGCGCTCGACCAGCTTTACCCAGTAGGTGGCCGCGAGCGGCAGGCAGGCGTCGTTGAAGTCATAGCCCGGGTTGTGGACCATGCAGCCGCCCTCGCCGTCGCCGTTGCCGACGATCAGATAGCAGCCCGGGCACGCTTCCAGCATGAAAGAGAAGTCCTCGCTGCCAGTCAGCGGCACCATGTCTTCGATCAGGCCGTCCTCGCCGAGCCAGTCGCGTGCGACCTCGCGTGCCATCTCGGTGGTGGCCGGGTCGTTGACCAGCACGGGGTAGCGGCGCTCGTAGCGCACTTCGGCGGTGGCGCCGAAGCTCTCGGCCTGCGCATGGGCCAGCGCCGTGATGCGTGCCTGCAGCAGGTCGCGCACCTCGGCCGTCAGCGCGCGCACCGACAGGCGCAGCTCGGCGCTCTCCGGAATCACGTTGGGCGCCTTGCCGGCTTCGATCGAACCTACCGTGACGATCGCCATGTCGAGCGGATTCACGTTGCGCGCCACCACGGACTGCAAGGCCATCACCATCGATGCGCACGCCACCACCGGATCGACCGCCCGGTGCGGCACCGCGCCATGGCCGCCGCGCCCGCTGACGCGGATCGTGACGGTATCGGACGACGCCATGAAGGGTCCGCCCAGGAAGCCGAACTTGCCGGTGGGATGGCCGGGCATGTTGTGCAGCGCGAAGACCGCATCGCACGGGAACAGGCGAAACAGGCCGTCACGGATCATTTCGCGGGCACCGCCCATGCCTTCCTCGGCCGGCTGGAAGATGACATGCAGCGTGCCGCGGAAGGGCCTGTGTTCGGCAAGGTAGCGGGCGGCGGCCAGCAGCGTGGCGGTATGGCCGTCATGGCCGCACGCATGCATCTTGCCGTCGAGCTTGCTGGCATACGGCAGGCCCGTGGTTTCCTGGATCGGCAAGGCATCCATGTCGGCGCGCAAGCCGATGGCGCGGCCTTCGCCATGACGCAGCGTGCCGACTACGCCTGTGCCCCCCAGGCCGCGATGCACGGCATAGCCCCAGGCCTGCAGGCATTCCGCCACGAGGTCGCTGGTGGCGAATTCCTCGAAGCCGAGTTCGGGATGGGCGTGGATGCGGCGGCGCAGTTCCACCATCTCGGCTTCGATGTCGCGGATGCCGGGCAGGACGGGATCGGGATGCAATGGAGTCTCCGGGGAGGCGTTGGCGGGGAATGGTGTGGACCGATCTTATGCAGCGCCCGCATGTGCCGCCAGCCGCAATACTGTTATCCTGACAACCGTTGGTTGTCACCCCTTTCCGCGCCGCCATGCCGATGAAACTGCACCAGATCCAGGCCCTTGTCGCGGTGGCCGATGCCGGCAGCATCCGCGCCGCTGCGCGGCTGATGGGGCTGTCACAGGCGGCATTGACCAAGGCGCTGCGCGAGCTGGAAGCCGAAGCGGGCCTGCCGTTGCTGTCGCGCACCGCCAGCGGCGTGGCGCTGACCGAAGCGGGGCAGCGCATGCTGGGCCATGCCAGGCTGGTGGTCGGGCAACTCGCCCGCGCCAGTGAAGAACTGGCTACGCTGCGGGGCGAAGGCGTGGGCCGGGTAAGCCTGAGCGTCACGCCGTGGGTCATGCTGACGTTCCTGCCGCGCGTGCTGCTGCGCTTTCGCGAGCGCATGCCCGGCGTGCAGGTGGAGATCTTTGAAGGTTTGACCGCTGTGGCCTTGCCGCGCCTGCGCGAAGGCACCCTGGACTTCGCGGTGGGGCCCTTCACGGCGGCGATGTCCACGCAGGAATTCGAATGCGAGCCGTTGCTTGCCTATCGCTCGGGCGTCATCGCGCGGCGCGGACATCCCTGCGCGCAGGCGCGCTCGCTGCACGAGTTGCTGGAACAGGACTGGGTCGTGAACTACACCGCGGCCAGCTACGACCCCTTCATGCGCAACCTGTTCTGGCAGCATGAGGCGCGCATCGACCCGGCACGCCTGCATTGCGCGCACTCGACCGCATTGCTGCTCGAGTTGGTCCGCCATGCCGGCATGATCAGCTATTGCCCGCTGCCGCTGCTGTTGGCCGAGCCGATGCGGGGCTGGGTCCAGGCGCTGTCACTAGCCGAGCAGTTCGAGACCAGCCGGCTTGGCATCATTACGCGCCATAACGCCGTGCGCAGCCCCGCGGCGCAATGCTTTACCGACTGCCTGCTCGACGAAATCCGGCGCCGCGCGCGTTCGGCGGCGCAGAGGGACATCGAATTGTTCGACGCGCTGGAAGTCCTGTACTGAGCTTCAGGGCCGTCCCGGAATCGGGCCTCGGACCCTGTTGCCAGTGCCAGGCGGGCGCTCAGGCCGCTTGCTTCAGCGCCGCCAGCGCCTGCCGGCCCGCCACCAGCTGCTGCGCCACTTCGGCCACGCGCGCGCCCAGGTGTTCGGCGGTACGCAGGTCGGCCGGCGGCGGCGCGACTTCGGCGCTGACATCCGCATCCGACTGCGCGGCCGCGCCGAGGAAGAACCCGTGGCGGTTCAGCGAATCCTCGGTCGACTTCGAGTTGTTGTGGCCCGGCGGCAGGCCCAAGTTGACCCAGTGCATGCCGTGCTGCGCCGCGAAGATGGCGATCTGCTGCAGCGTGGCCAGCTTGTCGCCCGAGCGCGAGGCCGCGTTGGTAAAGCCGGCGGCGACCTTGTTGGCCCACTTGCCGCCCTTGGCGAACACGTTGCGCGAGGTCGCGTCCATAAAGCCCTTGAACTGGGCCGAGGCGCTGCCCATGTAGGTCGGCGCGCCGAAGATGATGGCATCGACCTGCTCCAGGGTATCCCAGTGCTGGTCGATGTCTTCGACCGGGATCAGCAGGCTTTCGGCGCCCGCCACACTGCCGGCGCCGCGCGCCACGGCCTGCGCCTGCCTGGCGGTGTGGCCGTAGCCGCTGTGGTAGACGATGGCAACGCGGGTGGAGGCGGTGGTCATGATGTCGGATCCTTATTGATTGCGAAAATCTGAATATCCTTATGCTGCATCGCTTATATGGAGGATGGCGGGCTGCAGCGGCTGGTGAAGGAAGTGTAGGGCGGCGAGCCGGCGCTGACCGGCGCGATTCTGCAATCAGTTGTTGAAATTTTCTGAATATGCAGTCGTGGGGTGGTCCGCCGTTCCCCTCCACGGGTTTTCCCGGCGGCGCGTAGCCAGCATGGCGCGGCCGGGATAAAGTTGCGCCATATCCCCTCACGCCCGGCGCTGCCCGATTCCGCGCCCCAACCGCTTCCGATTCCCATGAACCCCGGCGGCAGGCAGGTCCTGGCAATGCGGCAGCAGCGCCGCGCTCTCTCCCGTTTCCCGGCTGTCTCCACGCTGGCCCGCGCGGCGCTGCTGCTGGCCAGCGCTGCTGCGCGGGCGGCGGATGCGCCAGACGCGGCCGTTGCCGCGGCCACCGGCGAGACCCTGCCCGACGTGGTCGTCAGCGCCACGCGCAGCGAGCAGCGCCGCTTCGACGCGCCCGCCGCGATCGACAGCGTGCCGGTCGACCCGCTGCGCAGCGCCACGCCGCTGGTGAATATGTCGGAGGTACTGGCCGGCGTGCCCGGCGTGGCGGTGCGCGACCGGCAAAACTATGCGCAGGATCTGCAGCTGGCGGTGCGCGGCTTCGGCACGCGCTCGACCTTCGGTGTGCGTGGCGTGCGCCTCTATGTCGACGGCATTCCCGCCACCATGCCGGACGGGCAGGGACAGGCATCGACGGCCGACCTGGCCAATGCCAGCCGGGTCGAGGTGCTGCGCGGCCCGTTCGCGCAGCTGTATGGCAATGCCTCGGGCGGGGTGGTGCAGGTGTTCACGCCGGATCCGCCCACTGACGGATTCACCGGGCGCGTCTCGACCGGCTTCGGCGCCGACGGCCAGTGGCAGGCGGGCGTGGCGCTGGCCGGCGGCAATGACCGGCTCGGCGGCTCGCTCGATGCGTGGACCTACCAGACCGACGGCTATCGCGAGCACAGCGCGGCGCGCCGCTACCAGCTCAATGCCAAAGTGGTGGCGCAGCCGGCCAGCGGCACGCGCGTGACCGGGCAGTTCAACTACTTCAACCAGCCGCTGGCCCAGGACCCGCTCGGCCTGACCCGCGCGCAGGCCGATGCCGATCCGCGCCAGGCGGTGGCCGCGGCGACGCAGTTCGATACCGGCAAGACCGTCGAGCAGGCCCAGGCCGGGGTGGTGGTGGACCACCAGCTCAGCGACAGCGACAGCCTGTCGGCACGCCTGTACGGCGGCACGCGCAACCTGTACCAGCGGCTGGGCTTCAGCGGCGCCGCGCCGGCGTCGTCCGGCGGCATCGTCGACCTCGACCGCACCTTCGGCGGTGCCGCGCTGTCCTGGAGCCGGCGCACCACCACCGCCGCGGGTCTGCCCTTGCTGTGGAGCGCCGGGGTCGAAGCCAACGGCATGCGCGACGGCCGCAACGGCTACGTCAACCAGAACGGCTCGCAGGGTGCGCTACGCCGCGACGAAACCAATACCGCGACCGATCTCGGCGCCTTCGCCCAGTTCGACTGGAGCTTCCATCCGGCCTGGCAACTGGTGGGCGGGGCGCGCGCCAGCCGGGTGCGGCTGGGCATCGACGATCATTTCATCAATGCGGCCAGCCCCGACGATAGTGGCCTCGCCAGCTACAGCAATGTCAGTCCGGTGCTCGGCTTGGTCTGGCATGCGCTGGATTCCCTCAACGTTTACGCCAACCTCGGCCGCGGCTTCGAGACCCCGACGCTGACCGAGGTGGCCTACGGCCCCGGCGGCGCCGGCAGCAACCTGGGCCTGCAGGCCTCGACCAGCCGGCAGGGCGAGATCGGCATCAAGTGGCAGGCGGCGGGGCAGCGGCTGGAAGCGGCGCTGTTCGATGCCGACAGCCATGACGAGGTGGTGCCGCAATCGAACAATGCCGGACGCACCGTCTACCAGAACGTCGGCGGCGTGCGCCGGCGCGGCCTGGAACTGGGCTGGCGCGGCGGCTTTCTCGGCGAGCTCGGCACGCCGGGGCAGGGCGGCGGCAGCGGGATCGAGGCGGGGCTGGCCTATACCTGGCTGGATGCGTACTTCGGCGATGGCTTCATCAATGCGCAGGGGCAGGCGGTGGCGGCCGGCAACCGCCTGCCCGGCACCGCGCGCCACAGCCTGGCCGCCGACGTGTCGTGGCGACCCGTCGCGCCGCTGACGCTGGGGGCCGAGCTGCGCGTCGACAGCCGCGTCTATGCCGACGACCTCAACACCCAGGCGGCGCCGGGCTATGCCGTGATCAACCTGCGCGCCGGCTACGCGTTCCGCATCGGCCCGACCCGCCTTTACCTGTTCGGGCGCATCGACAACCTGGCCGACCGGCGCTACATCGGCTCGGTGATCGTCAACGAGGCCAACGGGCGCTACTTCGAGCCGGCACCGGGCCGGCGCTTCTTCATCGGGCTGCGCGCCGCGCTGTAAGCCGCACGCCGATTGCCTCGGCCGTCGTTGCCCTTTAAGGTGTTGGCTTTGGCCGGCGCGCACCGGGTCACCGCGGCGCTGGCCGGACCCGGAGCCGCACCATGACCTCGCCCGCACCCGACGACCGCACCCGCCGCATCATGCTGTGGGTGGTGGCAGTCGGCTTCTTCATGCAGACGCTGGACTCGACCATCGTCAACACCGCGCTGCCGTCGATGGCGCATAGCCTGGGCGAGAGCCCGCTGCGGATGCAGTCGGTGGTGATCGCCTACTCGCTGACGATGGCGGTGATCATCCCGGCCTCGGGCTGGCTGGCCGACCGCTTCGGCACCCGCACCATCTTCCAGACCGCGATCGCGCTGTTCGTGGCCGGCTCGCTGCTGTGCGCCTACGCGCCGACGCTGAACTTCCTGATCGGCGCGCGCGTGGTGCAGGGCGTGGGCGGCGCGATGCTGCTGCCGGTGGGGCGGCTCTCGGTGCTGCGCACCTTCCCGCGCGAGCAGTACCTGCAGGCGCTGAGCTTCGTCGCCATTCCCGGCATGATCGGCCCGCTGATCGGCCCCACGCTGGGCGGCTGGCTGACCCAGGCGCTGTCGTGGCACTGGATCTTCCTGATCAACGTGCCGGTCGGCGTGCTGGGCGCGCTCGCCACGGTGCGCTACATGCCGAATGCGCGGCTGGCCGGCGTCGGCCGCTTCGATCTCGCGGGCTACCTGCTGCTGGCCACCGCCATGCTGGCGCTGTCGTTTTCGCTCGACGGGCTCGCCGGGCTGGGCTTCCAGCACGCCACCGTGCTGATGCTGCTGATCGGCAGCATGGCCGCGCTGACCGCCTACGGGCTGCACGCCAACCGGCGCAAGCAGCCGCTGTTCCCATTGCGGCTGTTCCGCATCCACAGCTTCAGCGTCGGGCTGCTGGGCAACCTGTTCGCGCGCATCGGCAACGGCTCGATGCCGTTCCTGATCCCGCTGACGCTGCAGGTCAGCCTGGGCTATGCGCCGCTGGACGCCGGCCTGATGATGCTGCCGGTCACGGCGGCCGGCATGGCGTCGAAGCGGCTCGCCACGCGGCTGATCCAGCGCCATGGCTACCGGCGCGTGCTGGTGTCGAACACCTTCGTGGTCGGCGTGGTGATGGCGGCCTTTGCGCTGATCACGCCGCAGCTGCCGCTGTGGCTGCTGGTGCCGCTGCTAGCCGTGTTCGGCATGGTCAATTCGATCCAGTTCACGGCGATGAACACGGTCACGCTGAAGGACCTCAGCGGCGCCGGTGCCAGCAGCGGCAACAGCATGCTGTCGATGGTGCAGATGCTGTCGATGAGCCTGGCCGTGACCGCGGCAGGGGCGTTGCTGGCAACCTTCCAGCACCGCTTTGGCGGGGATCCCGCCGCGGTGCTGCCCGCCTTCCATGCCACCTTTGTCTGCATGGGGCTGATCACCTGCGCGTCGGCGTGGATCTTCATGCAGCTGGGCGTGCGCGAAGCCGCGCCGGCGATCCCGGTGCAGCATGGCGAGAAGGAGGTGTAGCGCGCCGACCGTATCGCCCTGGCGTGGCACATGCAGCGCTTTGCGCCGCGGCGGCGAACTTACCATGCGCTTTGCGGCTCCTATTTCTATCCCGTTGGAGCCGGCCGATGCCGGTACAAGGAGGCGCGCATGCGGCCGACCGGCAAGCCCGATTCCGAAACCGCGGTGGCACCGCAGCCCGGCACCGCCGCCAGCGGCAGCACGGTGCCGCGCAGCGCCCCGGCCACGCCGGACGGCGCCGGCGCCGTGGCCGGCCCCGCCGCGGCGCCCGGCCAGGTCCATGCGGCCGCGCGCCCGCGACTGATCACGCACCGCGACTGCCCGCCGCCGCACGCGCTGCCGGGCTGCGCGTGCGCCGACATGCTGTCGCCGGCGGCACGCTATTGCGAACTGTTCGTCGACGTCCAGCACAGCGGCCTGTTCGCCGACAGCAAGACCTTCCCGGACTGCATTCCCAACTGCGACCCGGACCTGATCGTGGCGCGCTATCGCGAGATGCGCGATACACCCGGTTTTTCGCTGGCCGATTTCGTGCAGGCGTATTTCACCCGCGCCACCGTGCCGGAAAGCCACTACGTATCCGACCCGGATAACACCTTGCGCGAGCATATCGACGGCCTGTGGCCGGTGTTGACGCGCGAGCCCGTGGACCATCCACCGCTGTCGTCGCTGTTGCCGCTGCCGCACCGCTATGTGGTGCCGGGCGGACGCTTCGGCGAACTCTATTACTGGGATTCCTACTTCACCATGGAAGGGCTGGCCCGCAGCGGCCTCGGCGACCTGATCGTGGAGATGACGCGGAATTTCGCCTACCTGATCGATACCTACGGCCTGGTGCCGAACGGCACCCGCAACTACTACCTGAGCCGCTCGCAGCCGCCGGTGTTTGCGTTGATGGTGGACCTGCTCGAACGCGAGCAACTCGCCAGCGCGCAGGACTTCCTGCCGCAGCTGCGCCGCGAATATGCGTTCTGGATGGACGGTGCCGACGGCCTGAGTCCCGGCCACGCGCACCGCCGCGTGGTCTGCCTGCCCGGCGGCGCGCTGCTCAACCGCTACTGGGACGATCGCCCGTGGCCGCGCGAGGAGGCTTTCCTGGAGGACATGGAAACCGCGCTGCGCAGCGGCCGCCCGCACCATATGGTGTTCCGCGACCTGCGCGCCGCGGCGGAGTCGGGCTGGGACTTCAGCTCGCGCTGGCTCGATGCGCCTGACCCGGCCGCCGGCCAGCCCGCTGACCTGGCCACCATCCGCACCACGGCGATGCTGCCGGTCGATCTCAATGCGCTGCTGTGGCACCTGGAAACACGGCTTGCCGCGCTGTGCGAGCGCGCCGGCGATGCCGCGGCAGAGGCTTACCGCGCCGCAGCGCAGCGGCGCGAGGCGGCCATCCTGCAGTACCTGTGGGACGAGGCCGGGGGCGTCTTCATCGACTACGACTGGTGCCGCGGCGCACCGCGCCGGTTTCTCACCGCCGCCACCGTGATGCCGCTCTATCTCGGCCTGGCCCGCCCGGCGCAGGCGCAAGCGGTGGCGCGGGCGGTGCAGGAGCGGCTGCTGGTCGACGGCGGCCTGGCCACCACGGAGTGCACCTCGGGCCAGCAATGGGACCATCCCAATGGCTGGGCGCCGCTGCAATGGCTGGCGGTATGCGGCCTGGAGCGCTATGGCCACGCGGCCCTCGCGCGCGAGATTGCGCGGCGCTGGCTGGCCACCGTGGCCAGCCTGTACACCCACGAATGCAAGCTGGTGGAGAAATACCGCATCCGGCATATCGAAGGGGCCGCCCAGGGCGGGGGCGGCGGCGAGTATCCGCTGCAGGACGGCTTTGGCTGGACCAATGCGGTTGCCGGTGCGCTGATGGCGCGCTACGGCGAGGTGCCGGCTACTTGCCGCGCGGATGGCGCGGCGAGTTGAGCCGCGCGTGCCTTGTGGTCAGTGTTGCCGCGCGAGCGCGTCGGCGATCTGCTTCACGTTGTCCTGCATGGCGCCCAGCCCGGCGCCGCCGAGCAGGTACCAGTTGGCCGGGTCGAGGTACAGCACCTGGCCGCGTTGCCAGGCGCGCCCGCCCTGCAGCGGCGCCACGTCGAGCAGTTCCTTGGCCGAGGGGCCGGCGCGCCCGATGGCGGCATCCCGGTCGATCACCAGCAGCCAGTCCGGATCGGCCTGGCGGATCTCCGCCGGCGTGATCGGCATGCCGCGCGCGCCGGCTTCCGGCGCGGTGGCCAGCGCCGGGCGCAGGCCGAACGCCGCATGGATCACGCCAAAGCGCGTGCCCGGTGGCTGTGCGCTGATCTTGCCGCCGGTGGTCAGCACCACCAGCGCGGTACCGGCGCCCGCCGCCTGCGCCTGCAGGCGCGCCACCGCGGCGCGCAGCGCCGCAACCTGCTGCGCGGCCCGGGCCTGGCGGCCGGTCAGCTGGCCCAGCAGTTCCGCCTGCGCGGCGACGCTGCCGACCAGGTCATCGCGGGACGGGCTCAGGTCCAGCGTGGGGGCCAGCTTTGCCATCGCTTCATACTTCGATGCCGAGCGCCCGCCGACCACGATCAGCTGCGGCGCCAGCGCGCGCAGGGCGTCGACGTCGGGCTCGCTGGCAGACCCGAGCCGGGTGTAGCGTGCGTCCTGGTAAATGCCGAGCTTGCCGGGCAGCTTGCCGTCGGGCACGCCGGCCACCGGGGCGTCCAGCACGCGCAGGGCGTCGAGCGTGGCGAGGTCGAACACCGCGATCCGGGCGGGATGGTCGGGCACTTCGGTGATGCCTTGCGCATGCTTGAACGGCAGCGCCAGGGCGGGCAGGGCAGGCGCCAGCATTGCCGCCGCGCAGGCGGCCAGCAGGCGCCGCCGCTTGGGTTGGTAGGTCGTCATCGGGATTTCCTCTTGGAGATGGATGCGCCGGGGCGCACGGCAACACGGGGTTCAGAACTTCACCGCCACGCTCATCCAGTAGCGCCGGCCATCCTCGACATAGCCGTAGTCGGTGTAGTTCACCTGCTTGTCGAACAGGTTGTAGATGCCGGCGAAGAGCGACACGTTCTTGGTGAGCGCGTAGGTCGCGCCCAGGTCGACAAAGGTGTACGAGGGCGCCACCACGGTGCTGGAAGACGGCCCGGTGATCGGCTGGCTTTCCTTGCCGCGGTAGTTGACGCGGGCCCACGCGTTGAGCTTTTCGGAGGGGCGCCAGTTCAGCGTGGCCACCAGCAGGTGCATCGGCAACTGGTTCAGCGGCTGGCCCTGGTACTGCCCGGTCTTCTGTTCCGAGCGGGTGTAGGTATAGCTGCCCGTCAGCGACCACGCCTGCGCGATGGGCCAGCGCAGGCTGGCTTCCACCCCGCGCGAATAGGCGCGGTCCACGTTCATGTACGTGGTCGGGGCAGCGCCGAACTGGTTGGGACCGTCGCTGCATTGCGTGAGCGGGCAGGCCACGCGCGTGATCTTGTCCTTGAAGTCATTGTTGAACAGCGTCACGCCGGCCTGCAGGCCATTGCCCTTGTCGTAGAGCAGGCCCAGTTCCTGCGACACCATGGTCTCCGGCTTCAGGTCCGGGTTGCCGTACATATTGCCGCCGCGGCTGGTCTGGCCCCAGCCGGCCACGGTCTGGCGCAGGTCCGGCGCGCGGAAGCCGGTGGACACGCCGCCCTTGACGGTCCATCGCTCGGCCGCGTGCCAGACGCCGTACAAGCGCGGGCTGTAGTGCTGGCCGAAGTTCTGGTCATGGTCCATGCGCACGCCGCCGGTCAGCGCAAAGCTCTGCGCCAGGCGCCATTCGTCCTCGGCAAACAGCGCCCACTGGTAGCGCTCGACCCGGTTCGGGCCGCCCGCGATCTGGTTACCGGTCTGGTCGTTCAGGCGCTGGTTCAGGTATTCGGCGCCGACCGACAGCATGTGGCTGCCCAGCGGCATGGCCCAGCTGGTGCGCGCGTTCAGGTTCCTGATCTTCATCCGGCGGCTGCGGTTGTCGAACTCCTCTTGCTGGATATAGCTGTCGGAGACGCCGAAGCCCCAGCGCCCGGTATGCGACAACGCGTACTTCTCGCTGCGGTAGTCGGTCTCGGACGAGGTCGGGCAGCCGGTGCGCGGGCACGCCGTGCCGGGCGGCAGCGGCGGCACGGTCTTGCCGACGGTCTCGCTGCGCTGCTGGCGCATGCCGGTGGCCTCGAACACGATGTCGTGCTGGCGCGTGGGAGTCAGCGCCAGCTTGGCGGTCAGGCTTTCAGAGCGGCGGCCGTGGAAGCCGTAAGCGATGTCGTCCTCGACGCGGTGCGTGCTCTGGCCGTACAGCTGCAGCCCCAGCAGGTCGCTCTTGAGCGGGCCGGCCAGGTAGAAGTTGCCCTGGTACTGGTTGCCCGAGTCGCTGTGCTGCTGCAGCGTGGCATCGCCGCGCAGCTCGCCGGTCCATTGTTTCGGCACCTTGCGCGTGATGATGTTGACCACGCCGCCCATGGCATCGGAGCCATACAGCGACGACATCGGGCCGCGCACCACTTCGATCCGCTCGATCGCGGCCAGCGGCGGGGTCCAGCTGCTCTCGACACCGGACGAATCGGAGTTAGTGCGGGTCTCGCGCGAACTCTGGCGCTTGCCGTCGATCAGCACCTGGGTGTACTTGGCGCCCATGCCGCGCAGGCTGATATCGGTGCGGTCGCCGCCGCCGCTGACGATCACGCCCGGCACTTCGACCAGCGCGTCGTTGACGTCGCGGTAAGCCTTGTTTTCCAGGTCCGAACGCGTGACCACGCTGATCGACGCAGGCGCATCGCGGATGTCCTGCGCGCTGCCGGCCGCGGTCACCACCACGGTGGCAAGGGTGGCTTCCGCCTTGGGTGCCTCCGCCTGGGCCCAGGTCCCCGTCATGCCCGAGGCCGCGCAGAGCGCTGCCAGCCCCTTGATCCACTGACCCTGCGCTATGCCCCGCGGCGTGCCCGCCGATGATGCCGCCCCGACCACTACCCGTGCTGCCGCCTTCAATGCCCACCCGCGTCCGGCGGCCTGCCTGTCCTTCATTATTTTCCCCGCTGTATGCAAATAACAATCATTCTCATATTAGAATCGGGGATCCAAATTGCTAACCAGTCACTTTGGAAAGCTTTTGTTTTCTTGACGTTTCTTGACGGAACCGGGGGTCGGCGGCCCATTCCTCGCCCGCCAGGCCCGCGGCAAGCTGCATGCTGATGTGTTCTCACCCGCCGCCCGCGCGCGTGCTGCTGATCGACGACGACCTGGAACTGGCGCAGATGCTGCGCGAGTACCTGGAGCCCGACCACTGCACCGTCACGCTGGCGCACACCCGCGAGCAGGGCGAGGCCCTGCTGGCCCGCAATGACTACGATGTCGCGCTGCTCGACCTGATGCTGCCCGACGGCAACGGCCTGGAGCTGCTGCGGCTGCATCGCGCGCGCTCGCAGCGCCCGGTGATCATGTTTACCGCGCATGGCGACGAGACCGACCGCGTGCTCGGTCTGGAACTGGGCGCCGACGACTACCTGAGCAAGCCCTTCAGCCCGCGCGAACTGCGGGCGCGCATGCACGCGGTGCTGCGCCGGTTCCAGTGCGCGCTGCCGGCCAGCGGCGCCAGCGCATGGCTGGAAGCCGGCGCGCTGCGCCTGAACCTGGCTTCCGGCGAAGCCATGCACGGACCTGCACAGGCCACGCTGACCGGCGCCGAGCAGCGCGTGCTGGAAATCCTGATGCGTTCGGCGGGCCGGGTGGTCGCGCGGGAGGAAATCGGGCGGTTCGCGCTGGGACGCGCTCCGGAGCGCTACGATCGCAGCCTCGATACCCATGTCAGCGCGCTGCGCCGCAAGCTGGCGCTCGACGGCACCTCGTCGCCGCTGCGCATCCGCAACCTGCGCGGCCGGGGTTACCTGCTGGTGCAGGTGCCGTGAACGGCTGGCGCAGCGTGCGCGCGCTGTTGCCGCTGCCGCTGTTCTGGCGCAACTTCCTGGCCTTCTGGCTCGGCATGGCCGCGATCGTCGGCATCGGCATGGCGCTGACCGCCGCGGTGGCCTGGTACCGCTTCGAGGCGCTCGACGGCCTGAGCCCTGCCGCGCTGACCGCGGACGCGGTCGAGGTGGCGCGCACCCAGGGGCGTCCGGGGCTCAGGCGCTGGCTGCGGATGATGGACTCGCATGCCTCGGCGCTGGACGTCTATATCGTCGATCCCGCGCTGCAGGACCTGCTCGGCCGGCAACTGCCGGCGCGGCTGCGCGACCATCTCGTCGACCGGATCGTGCCGGTGTGGCGCGCGGGCATGATCGGCCATGCGGTCGCGCAGGTCGCGCGCCCCGGTGCGCGCGTGTCATGGTGGGACCCGCAACCGATCGTGCTGCCGGACGGCAGCGAGGTGCTGATGCTGTTCCTGCCGTTCGACTCGTCGCGCTGGGAGGTGCTGCGCCTGTCGCCGGTGGCGCTGGCGCTGGGCATGTTCGCGCTGGCGGTCTCGGCGCCGCTGTGCTGGGCCCTGACGCGGCACGTGACCGGCCCGGTGCGGCGCCTGCGCGAAGCCACGCAGGCGCTGGCCGCGGGCGAACTGGCCACGCGCACGCCGCAGTTACTGGCGCGCCGCGCCGACGAACTGGGCCAGCTCGCGCGCGATTTCGACGCCATGGCCGACCGGCTGCAGTGCCTGGTGGACTGGCGCGAGCAACTGCTGCGCAATATTGCGCATGAGTTGCGTTCACCGCTGGGGCGGCTGCGCTTGTCGCTGGAGCTGGCGCGCCGCCGCGACGCCACGCTCGCGCTGCAGTTCGAGCGCATCGAGCGCGAGACCGAACGGCTCGATGGCCTGGTCGAGCGCACGCTGCAGCTGGCGCGCCTGCACGCGGCGGCACCGGTGCGCAAGCCCATCGACCTCGGCGAACTGGTCGACGGGATCGTCGCCGATGCGCGTTTCGAGGCCGCGGCCCGGGGCGTGGCGATCCGCTGGACCCGGCCCGGCGAACTGATCTTCGACGCCGACGGTGCGGCGCTGGGCAGCGCCATCGAGAACATCCTGCGCAACGCGATCCGGTACACTGACCCGGCCGCGCCCGTTACCGTGACACTGCAGGCCGACGCGGCGGCAATCCGGCTCGATATCGTCGACGGCGGCCCCGGCGTGCCGCCAGAGGCGCTGGCAAGCCTGTTCGAACCGTTCTACCGCGTGCGCAGCGGCCCGGGCCATCCGGCCGGCGCGGGCCTCGGGCTGAGCATCGCGCATGCGGGCATCGCAGCGCATGGCGGTACGGTGTCGGCCCGCAACGCCCGGCCGAGCGGGCTTGCGGTATCGGTGTCACTGCCGCGCCTGGCCTGAGGCGCGCAGCGCGGCCCTGCAACAGGGCGGCTTAGGGGCTGGGCGACCCACGCCGGCCCCCGGTGGTGTCAACGCATCATGGCGTGACCGTGGCATGTCAAAGGGAAAATTCCGAACAAGATCTAAGGCTTGCCTGATTGGTGGCATTAAGCCCCATCCCTATATTCCACTTGTCCCCGGGGCGGCCGGCAACTGCACAAGCTGATCGGCAATTGCACGCGGCACGGGGCAAGGCAAGGATCCGCCGGATCCGCGAGCCATTGACCTACCTACCTCCGAATCACCCATCATGACCAATAACAAGCTTCTCGCCGCTCTGATCGTCGCCGGTACCGCCATGGGCGCGCAGTTTGCCCATGCCGCCGATGGCACCATCACTTTCAAAGGCAATATCACCGCCCAGACCTGCACCATCAACGGCAACGGCACCGGCTCGCACGACTTTACAGTGCAGCTGCCGACGGTTTCGGCCTTGACCCTGAACGGGGCCGGCAAGGTCGCTGGACAGACGCCCTTCAACATCGCGCTGACCGAGTGCACGCCAGACACCGGCAACGTGCATACGTTCTTCGAGGCTGGCCCGACCACCGACCTCAGCACCGGCAACCTGATCCTGGATGCGGGCGGCGCCCAGAACGTGCAGATCCGCCTGCTGAACGGCGGCGCCGCCAACACCCCCATCAGCGCCGGCGCCACCAATGCTGCGCAGAATTCGAATTCGGTGCCGATCGTCAACGGTGCGGCCACGCTGTCGTACTACGCGCAGTACTACGCCACCGGCGTGGCAGGTGCCGGTCCCGCCAACTCAAGCGTGATGTACTCCATCGCCTACGAGTAAGCCTTGTGCCCGAGGGTGCGGAGCGTGTTACCGGCGCGCTCCGCGCCTTGCACTACCCGATGTGCGCCGGTAAACCCATTTGGCGGTCCATCCGGTTGCCGGTTCATCCGAACCATGGGTCCCGCTGCCATCATGAACATGACAATCAAGTCCCTGATTTACGCCGGCGTTGTTGCGCTGGGGCTCCTGAGTGCCGTGCACGCGCAGGCCTCCGTGGTCATCGCCGGTACGCGGGTCATCTATCGTGCCCAGGAGACCGAGGCCACCATCAAGCTGACCAACGAAGGCAAGATGCCGGCCCTGACGCAGGTGTGGATCGACAAGGGCGATCCCAAGGCAGCGCCGGCGGCCATCGAAGTTCCGTTCACCGTGACCCCGCCGGTGTCGCGTATCGATCCGGGCAAGGGCCAGACGCTGCGCATCATCTATACCGGCGAGCCGCTGGCGCAGGACCGCGAATCGGTGTTCTGGCTCAATGTGCTCGAAATCCCGCCCAAGCCGTCGGCGGAAGAGGCCGATACCAATAAGCTGCAACTGGCGTTTCGCTCGCGCATCAAGCTGTTCTTTCGGCCCGCGGGCCTGAAGGGCACGGCGGACGAGGCGCCTGGCCTGATCCGCTGGCGCGTCGTCCACGCTGGCGGCAAGACCGCGCTGGAGGGCAGCAACCCGAGTGCGTATCACGTTTCCTTCGCCAAGATTGAACTGGTCGGCGGCGGCAAGACCGCCCGCTTTGAAGACGGCGGCATGATCGCGCCGGGCGAGACCCGAAGCTTCCCGCTGACTGGCGAGGTGGCGCAGGGCCCCGACGCCAGGGTCCGCTTCAACTCCATCAATGACTACGGCGGCGCCGCGCGCGGTGAAGCCACGCTCGACGGCGCTAGCACCCAGGCCGTTTCGCACTGATCTTGCGCCGGGCGGCGCCCGGCGAACTTCCAGGCTGAATCCTTCGATTGACGATGCCGCGCAGGCGGCAGGGGCGAGTCTTGCCCGCGCAGTGCCAGAAATCCGGCATAAACCATGAGAACCCAGAAGACCTCGTCGTTCCCGTCGCGGCTGAGTCCGGCCAGCGCGGTAGTGTTGTCCTTGTTTGCCAGCGTCAGCGCGTGGGGAGCGCCCGGCAGTTCCCGCGGTTCGACATTGGTCGCCGAAGTCGAATTCAACGATACCTTCCTGCAACAGCCAGGCGGGGTCCGCATCGACGTCAGCCGCTTCAACAAGGGCAACGTGGCCTTGCCGGGCGACTATCGCGCCGAGCTCTACGTGAACGACGTCTGGCTGGGCCGCACCGAGGTGACGCTGCGCCAGATCGGCGACGACGCCCGCAACGTGCAGCCCTGCTTTGACCGCGCCGCGGTCGAGCGCATGGGGATCGACCTGGGCAAGCTCTCGCCGGACGCGTCGGCACGGCTGCTGGCCGGCTGCGTGGCATTGCCCGACCTGGTCCCCGATGCCACCGCCAGCTTCGACAACGGCGAGCAGCGGCTGGACGTGTCGGTGCCGCAGATTGCCCTGTCGCGCACGGCACGCGGCTATGTCGATCCCAAGTACTGGGACGACGGCGTCACCGCGGCGCGGCTGCAGTACAACGCCAACGTCTACCACTCGGATGCGAGCGGGCTGTCGACCACGCAGACCTATGTCGGCCTGAATGCCGGCGTCAACGTCGGCGCCTGGCGCTTCCGTCATGTGGGCAACCTGACGCATGGCGATATCGGCGGCAACCGCTACCAGAGCGTGCAGACCAGCCTGCAGCGCGCGCTTGCGCCGATCCGCAGCCAGCTGGTGATCGGCGAGGCCTATACCGACGGCGCGCTGTTCGACAGCTTCGGCTTCCGTGGCGTGCAGGTCGCCAGCGACGACCGCATGTATCCGGAGTCGCAGCGCGGCTATGCACCGGTCGTGCGCGGCATTGCCAACAGCAATGCCCGCGTGCAGGTGCGCCAGGGCGGCAACATCATCTACGAAACCACGGTCGCGCCCGGCGCGTTCGAGATCACCGACCTGTATCCGACCGGCTATGGCGGCGACCTGGAGCTGGTGATCACGGAGGCCGACGGCAGCGTGCGCACTTCGCGCCTGCCCTATGCCGCGGCCGTCAACGCGCTGCGCCCCGGCATCACGCGCTACAGCATTACCGTGGGGCAGTACCGCAATGTCGCGCTCCACAGCCGGCCGATGATGATGCAGGCGACGGTCCAGCATGGCATCAACAATATGGTGACGGGCTATGGCGGCTTCATTGCGGCACAGGACTACACGGCGGTGATGGGCGGCGGCGCCCTGAACACGGACCTGGGCGCTTTCGGCGCCGACATCACGCAAGCCTGGACCGACCTGCAGAATGCCGGCGGGCGCAGCGGCCAGAGCCTGCGGCTGTCATACAGCAAGCTGGTGGCGCCGACCAATACCAACCTGACGCTGGCGGCCTACCGCTACTCCAGCAGCGGCTACCTCAGCATGGCCGATGCCATGGCGCTGCGCGACCTGGAGCAGCGCGGCATGGCCGCGGGCATGTTAATGGGCGGGATCCAGCGCGGGCGGCTGCAGGTCACCATCAACCAGATGCTGCCGCAGGGCTACGGCTCATTCTACCTGGCCGGCTCGACGCAGAACTACTGGAACCGCGGCGGCAGCGACACCCAGTTCCAGGCGGGCTACAACAACAGCTACAAGCGCATCAACTACGGCGTCTCGGCATCGCGCCAGTTCAACGTCAACGCCGGCAAATGGGATAACCGGGTGATGCTCACGGTGGGCATCCCGCTCGGCACGGGGCAGCATGCGCCGTACTCGATGACCAGCCTGTCCCGCGACTCCCAGGGCGGCACCTCGCTGCAGGAATCGGTGACCGGCACGCTGGGCGACGACAATGCCTTCAGCTACGGCGTCAACGCCGGCTACACCGGCGGCGGCAATGCGGCCGATACCGCCACCGTCGGCGCCAATCTCGGCTACGTGTCTCCGTTCGCCACCGTCACGGCCAGCGCGAGCAAGGGCAACAATTACTCGCAGGCCGGTTTCGGCATCAGCGGCGGCATCGTCGCCTATGCCGGCGGCGTGGTGTTCACGCCGATGCCCGGCGACACCATGGCCATTGTCGAGGCCGCGGACGCAGCCGGCGCACGAGTGGCCAACGGCAGCGGCCTGCGCGTGGATCCGTGGGGCCACGCTCTCGTGCCGAGCCTGACCCCGTTCTCCAGCAACCAGGTCGAGATCGACCCCAAGGGGCTGCCGATCAGCGTGTCGCTGAAGACCACGCTGCAAAACACGGCGCCAACCGCGGGCGCCATCGTGAAGATGAAGTTCGAGACCGAGAACCCCGGGCGTGCCGCGATCCTGCGTGTCATGGGCCCGGATGGGGCGCCGCTGCCGTTCGGCGCGGAGGTCACCGATGCGCAGGGCCAGGCGGCCGGCACGGTGGGGCAGGGCGGGCGCATCATCGTGCGCGGGCTGAAGCAGGACCGTGGCGAACTGCTGGTGAAATGGGGCAGCGATGCCAAATCCTCGTGCACGCTGCCCTATGCCCTGCCGCCCGAAGCGGCGCACCCGGCCAACCCGTTTGCGGTGCTTGACGGGGCGTGCGTGGCATCGGCGGCGCGGTAACCGGGGCCATGGCACCGCCCATGGACGGGGTCAGTCTTGGCGACGCATCGTTGGCGTGCTGGCGGGCCGGGATGAGCCGGGATCAGCCGGGATCACCCGGGATGTTGATGCATAATCCGTAGGCAATTCCCCAGCCAGGGGGCGCCGGGCGATGCCCGGTCCCCGAGCGACGTCAGGCAGGTTGCTGAGAAGGAGCTTCGCCAATGCCCAATTGGCTGTCTCGCGCAAACAAGCAGTTTCCCGGTCGCCTTCTCGCCGTTGTTGCCGCCCTGCTGATCGTGGTGATCAGCGGCTGCCTCGCCTTGTTCCTGCATAGCCGGTTCCAGCGCATTGTCTGGGAGCAGGCGTGGTCCGCACGCCAGCATTTTGGCGCCGTGCTGGCGGCCAAGGCTACCCACGAGTACTTTATCCGTCGCATGGCGGAGATCACCGGGCCCGAATACCGGCTGGTGCGCAGCGATCGTCCCGCGACCCGGCTCGAAGCCTTGCTGATGGCCGTGCCGGTCGGCAGCGCGCGTGCCGTCGAGGTGCCCGGACTGATCAATCCCGCGACCCTGATGCGCGGCGCGCCGGTGCCCGGCGCGGACCGGTCCGTGGCGCTGTCGCATGTCATCCGCTTCGCCATCTTCGAGCGCGCGTACTGGGGCACGGCACCGCAAGGGGTGCGCTCGGTGTTTCTGCTGGCGGACGGCAGCGAGGCGCTGGTGACCCCCGCGCTGCCGGCGGCGTTGCGGCTGAGCGGGCCGCAGGTGGCCGATGCCGTCAGCAACTGGGCCAAGGCGCTGGCGCGCCGCTCGAGCGAGGTGCGGACCAGTACGCCAGCCGGCACGCCGCTGTGGGCCGGCCCCTATCCTGGCCTGATCGGGCAGGAAACGATGCTGAGCTGCTTCCTGCCCGTTCACAACGCCGCCGGAACGCTGCTGGGCTATGCCGCCACGGCCATTCCCGTACGCGCGCTGATGGCCGATGTCAGCATGCCGGGCGGCGCCCAGGCGGGCCAGCCGGTCTCCGGCAAGCGCGCGGTATTCTTCGATGAACGCGGCAAGCTGCTGTTCCAGGGCCGCGATGCCGGCTGGTTGCGTCCCCACGCCCTGGGCGAGCGGGTCGCCCGTGAGCTGGCCGCCAGCGAGCGGGGCGTGGCTTACTGGTTCGAGCAAGGCAGCCTGATGATCGGCAGCATGGCGCCCGACCACAGCTGGCGCGCGGCCTATGCCTATCCGCTGTCGCAAGGGCTGGCGGACCACGGCCTGGCACTGGCGGCGGCACTGCTGCTCTACGGGCTCGGCATCGCGGCGGTGCTGCAAGGCGCGCGCATGGTGCGGCGCCGGGTGCTGGTGCCGATGCGGCGCAACGCCGAACGCATCGAGGACAGCGAGCGCTTCAACCGCACCGTGATGCAGGCGGCGCCGGTTGGCCTGCGGGTGGTGCGCACCGCCGATGCGCATGTGCGGGCCGAGAACGCGCTCGCCGCGCAATGGCTGCCGCTGGATGCCCGCACGCAGGGCCGGCCGTGGCTGGACGCCATCCTGGCGCAGCGCGGCGACGCGCCCGTGCGGCTGGAGGTGCGGGTGCCGGCGGGTGCCGGTGCCGCGCGCGACGTGCTGGTGGTCGGTCGCCGTACCCGCTTTGAAGGCGAGGACGTGTTGCTGTGCGCGATCCATGACGTCACGGACGAACGCGAGGCGCACCGCAGGCTGGCACGCGCACGCCAGCTCGCAGACGAGGCCAGCGCCGCCAAATTGCGCTTCCTGGCCACCATGAGCCATGAAATCCGGACGCCGTTGTACGGCATGCTGGGCACGCTGGAACTGCTGTCGCTGACCGGCCTCGCGCATAGCCAGCGCGAGATGCTGTCGACCATCCGGTCTTCGTCGCAGGTGCTGCTGCAGATCCTGGACGACCTGCTGGATTACTCGCGCGCCGAAGCGGGACAGATGCACCTGGACAGCGTGCCGTTCGATCCGGTCGATCTGCTCGAGTCGACGGTGCGGGCGCACGCGCCGATCGCGCTGCAAAAGGGCCTGGCGCTGTCGTGCTATCCGGAGCCGGGCCTGCCCTGCCTGGCCGGCGACCCGGTGCGGGTGCGCCAGATCATCGGCAACCTGCTCGGCAATGCGCTGAAATTCACCGCCACAGGCCATGTCATCGTGCGCTTGGCGCGCGCGCCGCGGGCCGATGTGCCGGAGGCTGCCGACGCGGCAGGCAGGATCGCGATCCTGCTCGAGGTGGCGGATACCGGGCCGGGCATCGCGCCCGAAATACAAGAAAAACTGTTCGAGCCGTTCGTGCAGGCCGACCCGTCCACCGCCAGGCGGTATGGCGGGACCGGCCTGGGCTTGTCGATCTGCCGGCGGCTGGCCGCGCTGATGGACGGCAGCGTTTCCGTGCACAGCGAGCCCGGCAAGGGCAGCGTGTTCCGGGTCTTGCTCAGGCTGCCGCAGGCGGGGCCGCGCGCGGCGCTGGAGCCGGTGCTGCCGCCGGTGGCCGTGCTGACCGAGGACGAAGAGATCCGCAACCATGCCATCGACACGCTGCGTGCGATGGGGTGCGAGGCGATCGCCTGCAGCGGGCCGGCGCCGGCGGCGGGCATGGTGCTGTTCGTCGCCACCCGCCGTATCGCGGCCATTCCGGAGGGCTACGCCGGCGTGGTGTTCGCACGCGCCGACGGTCCGGCCGAACCGCAGCTCGTCGGCGGCAGCTGGCTGGTCAACGCCTATCACCAGGCCGGCATCCTGCGCGCGCTTTGCCTGGCCGCCGGCATGACGCCGGCGAGTGCGCCGCCCGCGGCGACGGCAGCCGATCCCGTGCCGCGCCTGGACCTGGAGATCCTGGTGGTGGACGACCACCCCTACAACCGTCTGCTGATGCAGCAGCAGCTCGAACGCCTTGGCTGCCGCGCCACGCTGGCGGCCGGTGGCGAAGAGGCGCTGGGGCTGTGGCAGCAGCGCAAGTTCGACCTGGTGCTCACCGACATCCACATGCCCGGTATGGACGGCAACGAGCTGAGCCGCAGGCTGCGCGCGCAAGGGGCTACGGTACCGATCGTGGGGCTGACCGCGAGCATTGCGCCGGGTGAGGCGGAGCGCTGCCTGGCCGCCGGCATGGACCGTTACCTGTCCAAGCCCGTGTTGCTGGGGCCGCTGGCCGAGTGCCTGCGGGCGGTGCTGCCGGCGCATGCCGCGTCCCCGGTGCCGTTGGGTGACCACCAGGCCGACCATGAGGCCAACGACAGCGCCTTGCCGCGGATGGCCGACAGCGCCGCCAGCCTGGCATTGCTGGCGCGTACCATGCGCGACGATTTTGCGGCGCTGTCAGCCGCCGCGGCCAGCGGGGAACTGAAGGCGCTTCGCCACCACGCCCACCGCATGCGCGGCGCCATGGCGCTCGCCGAAGACGGCGACGAAATCGTCGCATTGTGCCGGGAACTGGAACGGGACGTGGCGCAGGCGCAAGAGGCCGTGCAGGCCCATGTCGACAACCTGGCCTTGTATCTTGCAGCGTACTTTGACGGGCCCGACGGCCCGGCCAGCAGCCAGAACGGCAACCAGAACGGCAACCAGAACGGCCACCAGGGCGATTGGCGGAGTAGCATTTAAGGAATACCTTAATTCGGGCTGTTCGGAAGACTCCTAATATTCAAATCAGCGAAAATGACCGGTATTGAATACCGGCTCAGTTCCCAGGCGCACCGCTGCGTGGCCACGGAACCGAAAATCAGGGGGTAAGCATGATCAAGATAATCATCGCCGATGACCACCCCGTCGTCCTGGACGGGATGAGCCGTGTGCTGGCGCTTGAAGTGGGCATGCAGGTCGTAGGCAGCGCCGCCAATTCGACGCAGCTGGTCGCGTTGCTCGAAAGCACCGATTGCGACGTCATCGTGACCGATTATTCCATGCCCGGCGGGCAGTTTGGCGACGGCCTGCCGATGCTGCAAATGCTGCGGCGCCGCTATCCCACCACGCGCATCGTGGTCATGACCATGCTGGATAATCCGGCGCTGATCCGCAATATCCAGAAGGTCGGCATTTCGGTAATCCTCAACAAGACCGATCCGGTACAGGAACTGATTCCCGCGGTGCGCGCCGCGTTCAGCGGGCTGAGCTACCAGCCGGCATCGGTGCGCGCCATCCTTGCCTCCGGCGGTCTCGACGAGCTGTCGCGCCGCCCGATCCTGACGCGCCGGGAACTCGAAGTGATCCGGCAGTGCGCGGCCGGGGTGCCGGTCATCGAGATTGCACGCCAGGCCAATCGCAGCAGCAAGACCATCAGCGCGCAAAAGAGCATTGCCATGAAGAAGCTGGGCCTGGCAAATGATTATGAGCTTTACGAGTATGCCCGCACCAGCGGCTTGCTTGGCGGCGCATAAGCCTCGCGGCCGCTGCGCGGCCGCGGGTGCATGAGCACCCGGCTTTCTTCTCTTCTTTCCCTTCCTCTTTTTTCACCGTCTCTTTCTGCGCGGGCTCTGCCCCGCGAGGTTATCGCCGCGCGTCATCCGAACGCGCATCCCCTTGCCGGGTGCCGGATCAGAAAATACCGCCGACATTTCAGGCTTGGCTGATTCCGCAAGCCAGGCCCATGGCCCATCCTGAAACCGGGACAACGGTGGAGCGTAAGGCGGCCATGGAAAGCATCCGGGTGATCGTCGCGGACCCGCAACCAGTCATGCGGCGCCTGCTGAGCCGGCAGCTCGCGGCCAGCGCCTGCATTGAGCTGGTTGAGCTGGTGGCCGATGAACGCGGCCTGTTGCAGGCATTGCGGCAGCGCGCCTGCGATGTAGTGGCGCTGCGGTTCCCGCTCGGCAACGGCAAAGACCGCGAGCCTGACGGCTACGCGCGCCTGGGCGCGCGGCTGGCCGGGCTGGGACGGCAGCGCGTGGTGGCCATCGCCAACATCGCGGACCGTGCCGGCGTGCTCGGGTTGATCCGGGATGGCTGCCGCAACGTCGTGACCGCCCGCGATCACGTCGACGAGGTGGTCAAGGCGGTCCGGATGGCTCACCTCGAACTCGCCTCGGTCTCGGAAATCGCCTGTGACCTGATCTGGGGCCGGCGCTGCCGCAGCCTGGCCGACTGGGACGATTGGGCCGAACTGCTCACCACCCGCGAAAGCGAAGTGCTGCGGCTCTATCTGTCCGGCCTGTCCGTGACCGCCATTGCCGAGCGCACGGGCCGGACCGTCAAGACGATCAGCACGCAGAAGCAGAGCGTCATGCGCAAGATCGGCGCCGACAACGACGTCGAGCTCGCCGCCTTCGCCATCCAGCGCGGCATGTTGTGAGCAGCCCGGCGCCGCATGCGCGCGGGCTTGCCGCCACTCTTGAACTGGCCGGATGCGCCGCCCGGCCGACGTAAATGCGAGGTAAGTGATGAAAAGGCTGATGCCGGCCGACCGCGGCGCCGCATTGCCGCTTAGCATTCGCCAGATCCGCTATCTGGTTTATCTGTTCTCGGCCTGCGTGGTGGGCCTGACGGTATTGTCGTGGGGCGTGCTGCTCCATTACCGCCTGCGCGAGGCGATCGACCGGCAGGGCATGGTGCTGCGCGCACAGTCCGAGCAGCTGCAGTCGACGCTGCACCGGGCCGAGGCGCTGACCGTGCGCGCGCAGGGATCGCTGGCACGGCTGTCCGATATTGGCGTGGCCGACGATGTCACGGCGGTCCGCGACACGCAATGGACTGACCGCCTGAAGCGTCGCGGCGACCGCCAGTACATCGCCTTGCTGGTCGCGCCTGCGCACGCCGGCCAACCGGCCAAGCGGCTGAAGGACCTGGCTGACGTGATGACGTTCACCTTCCGCGTCAACAACCTGCAATACCGGGACGTGCAGAACGCTTACCTGATCGACCTGCAGGCCGACCAGCTGTATGTCGTCCCGCGCCGCCTGAATCCGGCGCGCACGCTGTTGCAGCGTGACGACGCGCGCCACAACTTCCTCCACGACACCCTGCAGCGGCTGCGCAACGATGCGCTGCTGGCGCGGCTGCGCGCACACCCGGGCCAGGCGGTGATGCTGGCGCCGGCACAGGACTGGGTCAGCGGCATCCGCACCGTCACCTTTGCCACCCTGGTGCAGGACGGCGGCGAGCCCGCCGCGGTGCTGGCGATGGAGTTTCCGCTGTCGCCGATGCTGCCCGACGGGCAGGCCGTGGACAGCGATTTCATGCTGCTGACCGATGCCGGCATGGTGCTGACCGCCGACGGCATGCCCGGCGGGCCGCTCGAAGCGCCGGTTGCCGCGGCGCTCGCCGCCGAAGGCGCGCGGCCGGGCACGGTGCGGTCGGCGCTGGTGCGGCACGGGCTGCTGGAGCACGAGGTGGTGCTGGAGTACCCGCTCGACGCCTGGGGCTGGCGCACCGTGGCCGTGGTCGAGGTGGGCCGCGTGTGGCGGCAGTTCCGCGAGAATACCTTCTGGATGCTGGGCCTGACCGGTTCGCTGTCGCTGATGGTGTTTGCGTGGATCTGGCTGATCGACCGGCGCATCATGCGGCCGGCGCAGCGCCAGTCCCTGCGCCTGCAGGAAAGCGACGCGCTGGGGCGCTTCGTGATCGAGGTGGCGGGTGTGGGCCTGATGATCGTCGAGCGCAGCACGCGCCAGGTGCTGCTGGCCAATGCCGCGGCCCAGTCGCTTATCGGCCAGGCCACGCCTGCCGGGCTGGCGCAGTTGCAGGACGCATGCGAAGCCCGCCTGGCCAGCTGCGACGCCAGCGCGGAAGGCCCGCCGCAGGTGCTGCCTTGCTTCGATGTCGACATGGCCTGCAGCAACGGCGAGACACGCTACCTGGAAGTCCGCCTGGTGCAGATCACCTACGAGGTCCGCGCCGCGCTGCTGTGCGCCCTCAACGACGTCACCGAGGCGCGGCGCGGCGAGGCCCGCCTGCGCGAGGCCATCCGCGCCGCGGATGCCGCCAACCGGGCCAAGTCTTCGTTCCTGGCCACCATGAGCCATGAAATCCGTACCCCGCTCAACGGCATGCTGGGCAGCATCGAACTGCTCAGCATGACGCGGCTGGACCCGCGCCAGCGCGACCAGCTGGCCGTGATGCAGCACGCCTCGCAATCGCTGATCGACATCATCAACGACGTGCTCGACTTCAGCAAGATCGAGGCTGGCCAGATGTCGCTGCAGCCGCGGCCGTGCCGCCTCGACGAGGTGGTCGAGGAAGTGACCCGGGGCTTTGCCGCCGAAGCCGCGCGCAAGCACTTGCGCCTGTTGTGCATCAACGATCCGTCGCTGTGCGAACCGGTGATGGCCGACGTGGTCAAGGTCGAGCAGATCCTGAACAACCTGGTCAGCAATGCGGTCAAGTTCACCGAGCAAGGCAAGGTCATCGTCACGGCCAGGCGCATGCGGGCGGGCCATGGCAGCGGCGCCGACGGTGTCGAGATCCGCGTCGTCGATACCGGCATCGGCATCGCTGCGCACGACCAGCGCCGCCTGTTCGAGCCGTTCGTGCAGGCCGAGCAGCCCGATACGCGCCACTACGGCGGCACGGGGCTGGGTTTGTCGATCTGCCGGCGGCTGGTCGAGCTGATGCGCGGCGAGATCCGCGTGGTCAGCGAGCCCGGCCTGGGCAGCTGCTTTATCGTCAGCCTGCCGCTGGCCAGCGCGGGCATCGCGGAGCCCGCGGAAGCATGGCCGCGGGCCGCCTTGCGCGGGCTGTCCGTGGGCCTGAACGTCACCTTGCAGGAACTCTATCTGGGCGTGGAACAGCTGCTGCGGTTCTACGGCGCCCGCGCGGTCCGGTACGACCCCGGCGCGCCGCCGGTGACGCCGGTCGACGTCCTGGTCTGCGACGAAGAGACCCTGTCGGCCTGCCCCGATGCCGATGTGGTGATTTCCGCGCTGGCGCCGGTCTCGCCGGACCTGACCCAGACCCCCGTGGTGGCCTCGCCTTATGCCTGGCGCGGCCTGGTCGCCGCGATCGCGGCCGCGGCGGGCGCGGAGGTGGCGGAAATGCCCGGCGCGGCGCCGGCTCACGCCGAAGTGCCCGCCGCGCAGCTGGCCTTGCTGCTGGTGGAAGACCACCCCATCAACCAGGTAGTCATGCGCGAGCAGCTGGAAAGCCTGGGGCAATCGGTCGACCTGGCCAGCGATGGCCCCGAGGCCCTGTCGCTGGCGTCGGGGCGTCACTATGACCTGATCCTCACCGACCTGCAGATGCCGGGCATGGACGGCTTCACGCTGGCGCGGCGCATGCGCGAGGCAGGACATGCCATGCCCATCGTCGCCATTACCGCGAGCGTGGGGCCCGATGTGGCCGAGCGCTGCCGGCACGCCGGCATCGACCGCTGCCTGACCAAGCCGGTCGGCCTGGCCACGCTGCGCGAGCTGCTCGAGGACTACTCCGGCACCCGCCTGGCCGCACGCAGGGTGCCCGACCGGCATGCCGTCGGCGGCGCCGTGCTGCATGCCGATGCACTGCGCAGCGACCAGCGCGCGCTGGCCGAGGCGCTGCTCGCCGGCGATGCCGACACCTTCGCCCAGCGCCTGCACGGGCTGGCCGGCGCGCTGGCGGTGATGGGCCATCCGGTGCAGAGCCAGGCCTGCCGCTGGCTCGAACAGACCGTGCGGCGCGCCGGGCTGGGCGCCATCGGTGCCGACTGGCAAGCGATCCACGCCGAACTGGAGCAACTGGCGGAGCGGCTGGAAGCGCAGTGCGGCAGCCACGCCGCCTGACGCCGGCGCCGCAGCCGCGCGGGCATCACTGCAGATCGGCCAGGCGCTGACGGAACTGTGCGCCGGAGCGGGCTTTGCCGCGGCGCAGGCCCTGCGCGCCGAAGGCCGCATCGACCGGACGGTAGCCGCATGCGGCAGACAAGGCGGTCGAGACGGGATTTACGCCCAGTCGGTCCGGCTCAGGCGATAGACGCGCACGCTGTGGATCGCCAGCGCAAGCGGGAACAGAAACAGCGCCCCGGGGGCAACGAACCAGACGAAATCGGCGACGATGGTTGGCCGGATCTGTTCCAGGTACGCCGCCGAAGCGCCGCCCGCCAACGCGGCGGCTATAAAGAGTCCGGCCACCAGCAGCCACGGCGCACCGGCCAGCAAGGCGCAGGCGCACAGCAAAACCAGGATCCAGCACAACTTGTACCACCACAGGCTCTTGCGCATCGGTGCAGGCATGGCGACCTCCGTTTCCCGCGATGGTACCTCACAAGACTTGGGTCGCCGAACGCACATGCTGGCGCAGATCCCGTCTTGACTTCCCCTTGCAGCGCACTAGATTCAAGCCAGACTGCCCATCGTGCGGGGACGATAAGCAGGCGCTTCAGACGTCAAGCGCAAGGAGAACTGCCATGACCCCCTGGGAAATCCAAGGCACCGAGCTGATCAACTGCAATTGCTCGTACGGTTGCCCATGCCAATTCAACGCGCTGCCAACCAAGGGCTTCTGCGAAGCCATGGGCGCGATCTCGATCAACGACGGCTACTACGGCAATGTGCGACTCGACGGCCTCAACATCGCCGTGGTGTTCCAGTGGCCCGGGCCCATCCACGAAGGCAAAGGCAAGTGTCAGCCGATCGTCGACGAACGGGCCACGCCGGCGCAGCGCGAAGCCGTCCTGAAGATCATGACAGGGCAGGACACCGAGCCGTTCGCGACCATGTTCGCGGTGTTCGCGTCGACACTCGAGCAAGCCTTCGAGCCGATTTTCACGAAGATCGACTTTGACGTCGACGTCGATGCCCGCCGCGGCCGCATCCATGTCGAAGGTGTGTTCGACACGGTCGGCGAACCGATCCGCAACCCGGTCACCGGCGCCGAACATCGCGCCCGCATCGATCTGCCGCACGGCTTCGAGTACGAGCTGGCCGAGATCGGCTCCGGCACCAGCCGCTCGCAAGGCAATATCGCACTGGAACTCAACGGCACCTACGCGCAATTCGCACGATTGCACATGAACAACCAGGGACTGATCCGGCATCGCACCGCCGCATGAGCAGTCTCGACAGCGTCCTCGGACGCGAGCGCGCCATCACGTTACTCGGCATCGTCGCCATTGTCGGGTTGTCGTGGGGCTATCTGTGGACGGGGGCGGGTACCGGCATGTCTGCGCTCGACATGACGGCAGTCACGCTTTTTCCGCATCGGCTGCCCGGTGGTATCGGGGGCATGGACACGCCGTTGTTCACCGTCATCCTCATGTGGTGGGTGATGATGATTGCGATGATGACGCCCAGCGCGGCGCCGGTCATCTTGCTGCATCGGCGCGTATTGCGGTATCACGGCACGTCCGAGGGCAGGCCTGCTGCCACGTCGATGTTCCTGCTGGCCGGCTACCTCACTGCATGGCTGGGGTTCTCGATTGGCGCGGCATTGCTGCAGTTGGCGCTGCAACCCGCCGGCCTCATCTCGGCAATGATGCTGTGGTCCAAGAGCGCGCTCCTTTCCGCGGTCGTGCTGCTCGTGGCGGGCGTCTATCAGTTTTTGCCGCTCAAGCGCGCGTGCCTGGCGCAGTGCCGCTCGCCCGCGGCTCTCCTGGTCACGCACTGGCGTCCCGGCGTCGCCGGCAGTTTCCTGCTCGGCCTGCGCCACGGCGCCTACTGCGTGGGCTGCTGCTGGATGCTGATGGCCTTACTGTTTGTCGGCGGCATCATGAACATCGTTTGGATCGCCGCGCTGTCCCTGGTGGTGTTCGTCGAAAAAATCCTGCCCGGCGGCGAGCGTGCCGGCCGCGTGCTGGGTGTCCTGCTGATCGTCTGGGCCGGCGCAACCTTGCTGGTCGAGTGAGGCTTCCGCGCGCTCATGTCGCGGGCGCCGGCATGGCAACCGTGCCTGAGACGGCCAGGCAAGGCCGCGGAAGTTGCCCTATAATTCTTGATAATGCAACGATTGATCGAGCAATAAAATGACCCCGGAACCACATAGTCCCCAGCCGGCCGGCCAGGTCCTGCCCTTTCGCGAGTCGCTGCTGGCCATGCTGGGCGTGGCCTTCGTGGTGATGCTGGTGGCGCTGGACCAGACCGTGGTCGGTACGGCGCTGCCCACGGTGGTGGCGGAGCTGCAGGGGTTCGAGTACTACGCATGGGTGGCCACGGCCTACCTGCTGACCTCGGTCATCACGGTGCCGGTGTTCGGCCGCCTGGGGGATTACTACGGACGCAAGCCGTTCGTGCTGGCTTCGATCGTCGTGTTCTCGGTCGCCTCCGCGCTGTGCGGCATGGCGCCAAGCATGCCGTTCCTGGTGCTGGCGCGTGCGCTGCAGGGCATCGGCGGCGGCATGCTGGTCGGTACGGCCTTTGCCTGCATCGCCGACCTGTTTCCGGACTCGCATGTGCGGCTGCGCTGGCAGGTGATGCTGAGCGCGGCGTTTGGCGTTGCCAATGCGGTAGGGCCGTCGCTGGGCGGCCTGCTGACGGAGTGGTACGGCTGGCGCGCCGTGTTCTATGTCAACCTGCCGGTCGGCGTGCTGGGCCTGTGGTTTGCGTGGCGTTACCTGCCGCATCTGCGCCAGCAGGCGCATCGCGGACAGATCCGCGTCGACTGGCTGGGGGCGCTGCTGATCGCGGCCGGGCTCGGCAGCTTGCAGATGAGCGTGGAATTGTTGCCGGCGCGCGGCCTCGACGCCTATACCGCGGGGCTGCTCGTGCTGGCGGCGGTGGCGCTGGTGGCGCTGTGGCAGTGGGAGCGGCGCTGCGCCAATCCGATCCTGCCGGTCGAGATGTTCCGCGATCCGGGGCTGGCACCGCTGTTCAAGCTCTCGGTGTTCGCCGGTTTCACCATGTTTGCGCTACTGCTGTATGCGCCGCTGCTGTTCCAGGGCGGCTTCGGCTACTCGCCAAAGGAGGCGGGGGTATTGATCACGCCGCTGGTGGTCTGCATCACCGTCGGCAGCATCCTGAACGGCCGCATCGTGACGCGCATCCGCCGGCCCAACACCATGCTTTACGCCGGCTTCGGCATGCTGGCGCTGTCGTGCCTGGGGCTGTCGCAGGCCACGCGCGGCATGCCGCATGGCGTGCTGATGGCCATCATGCTGGTCGGCGGCCTGGGCCTTGGCTTTATCATGCCGAACCTGACAGTGTTCGCGCAGCAGACCGCGGGGCGCGAGCACCTCGGCATCGCCACGGCCATGCTGCAGTCGCTGCGCATGGTCGGCGGCATGGTTGGCACGGCGATCGTGGGCACGCTGGTGACGCGCAGCTACACCGGCGGCGTCGAACAGGCGTTGTCCGGCGCCAATGCGGCCCAGTGGGTGTCGCGCATGGCGGACCCGCAGGTGCTGATCGACAAGGCGTCGCAACTGGCGCTGCTCGGCCAGCTGGAACAGGCCGGGCACAATGGCGCATTGCTGCTGGAGCAGGCGCGGGTGTCGCTGGTGGGATCCATCCACCTTGGCCTGGTGGTGGCAGGGGCGGCGGCCGCGCTGGGCGTGTGGTGCGCGCGGCAGGTGCCATCGATCAAGCTCACCCGGGCCCCCGCACCGGCGATGGCGGCGGACTGAAGCGCGGCGGCAACTTACCCGGAGGAGAATGGATGGAACTGGAGCGACAGAGCGTGGCCGTATTGCAGCAGTTCGGCCGAACCTACCGCGCCTATGCGGGGGCGTTCGAGCAGCGCATGGGACTGCCCTTGCCGCGCTGGCGCATCCTGCATGCGTTGTATCACCAGCAGGGCGCGATCGGCCAGAAGGCGCTGGCCGACCTCGTCGTGATGGACCCCGGCGCGCTGACGCGCCAGCTCAAGGCCATGCAGGAACTGGGCTGGGTCGAGCGCACCACGTCCGAACGGGACAACCGCGTGACCCATGTCACGCTGTCGCCGGCCGGCCGCGAGGTGGTGGCCCGCGCCATGCCGCTGCGTTCTGCCTTTCTTGAGGACGTGCTGTCCGAGGTGTCGCCTACGACCATGCGCGAACTGTCGCGCGGGCTGGCTCGCCTCGAGGCGGGCATTGCCCACGCGCAGGCCCGCGCGGCGGAGCAGGCCGACGCGGCCTGACGCCGAGAGCGCCAACAGCGCCGCGCGGCGTTGCGCTCAGCCGCTGAGCAGCAGGCCGTTGAGCGCGGCAAACTCGAACAGCTCGCGGTCGTTGGTCACGCCGAGCTTCTGCATGGCGCAGTTCTTCTGCCGGCTGATGGTCTTGACGCTGCGGCACAGCTGGATGGCGATTTCGCTGACCGAGCGCCCGGTCAGGTATAGCCGCAAGACTTCCATTTCGCGCCGCGACAGGCGTTCCGCGCCGGGCCGGCCCACGCCCAACGGGCTGCCCGGGTCGGCCTGCGACAGGACTTCCATGGCCGACTTGCCGATGTAGTGAAAGCCGCGCTGGATGCGGTATACCACCGTGACCAGTTCGGTCAGCGGTGCGTCCTTCAGCACCAGTCCATGCACCTGTGTGTCGAGAATGGAGCGCAGCACCAGCGGGTTGGTGATCATGGTCAGCACGATCACGGCCATCGACGGGTGCCGCCGCCGCAGGCTTGCCAGCAGCCGCAGTCCGTCGCTGTTGCGCTCGCCCTGCGTGGGCATGTGGTAGTCCGTGATGACGACATCGGGGCGCAGGCTGTCGATGCTGTTGAGCAGCGCGGTCGCGGTGGTGACGCTGCCGCAGACTTCCCAGCCGGTCTGCGTGTGCAAGCGGTCTGCGACGGCCGCCGAGACCAGCGGGTGGTCGTCGGCAAGCAGGATCCTCAATGCCATCGGGTTGCTCCTCGATTCTTGTTCAGGCGGCGCAGCCCTCGGCGAACGTCAAGAAAACGCCGCACGCCAAGGGGGCGTGCGGCGCAAAAATGACGCCAGAGATGGAGGCGCCGGACAACTGCTCGCATTGCCGCCGGCCCGGGCCAAACGGGAGACGGCCGGACTGCGGCAATGCCATGGCAGCATAGCGGCGAGCCGGTCCGGCGGAACTAGGAGGATTCGTAAATCGGGCCCGAGACGATGCCTGCGCCAGCATGCGCGCGCGGGGTGGCGCGGGCGGGCGAATCGAAAATCGGTCTCAGGAAACTGATCGGCGGCGCGGGCGTTGCCGATGCGTGACAAGAGGGGACGCTGGCGCCTTTTGTCGGGCAGCGCCGATGCGCACGTTGGTATCCCGCGCCCGGGCTCAGGTCGTCACGGCCTCGGCCGGCACTGCGGGACGCCCGTTGCGGCGCCCGCCAATGGCCTTGAGCGGGTCGCGCAGCACGGCGCTGCCGATCTCCATGACGTCGCGCAGCACGCCCTGGTCGCGGCCGCGCTCCGGCCCCCAGAAATGCACCGCGGCCCATTCCGGGAAGCTGCTTGGCGGCGCCAGCAGGCGGGTCTTGTGCTCGCGCGTCACCAGCGGCACGTTGAAATCCAGCACCGGGCAGATGCCGCCGGCGGAATGCAGCAGCGTGATCTGCGTATGCCAGGAGGGCACCACCGTTTCGCGATGGCCGGGTGTGCTGGCTTGCCGGCTGAGGAAGGCACGCAGCGGGCTGCCGGCCTCGCTGTCTTCCTGCAGCAGGATCCAGGCACTCTCGTTTTCCTGGCTGCCGCCGCGCGTGGCGCTGACCAGTCGGCGCGGCGTCGCCATGATGTTGTGCTGGCGCACGCGTTCGGGATCATGCCCGCTGTCGACGACGAAGGCGCAGTCCAGCTCGCCTTCGCCCAGCAGGCCGGCAAGCGCAGCATCGGCAATCACCGGGCGCGTGACAAAGCTGTCTTGCGGAAACTGCTCGCACAGCGCGGTCAGGATCTCGGTGATGACCGGATCGCCGATCGATGAGGAGAAGCCGATGGAGACACGCCGGCCGCCGTCGCGGCGCTTGCCCAGGCCGGGTTCGCCGGGCCGCACCAGGTGGTTCCATTTGGCCAGGATCTGGCGCGCGGTCTGCTCCAGGCGCAGTGCGTGCGCGGTGGGCTCGAGCATGCCGTTGCGCTTGACGAACAATGGGTCGCCGGTGATTTCGCGCAAGCGCGCCAGGCTGTAGGCCACCGTGGGCACGCGGCCCTGCGTGCAGGCGGCAACCGCGCTCAGGTCACGGTACTCCATCACGAGAACAAAGACATGCAACAGCTTCGTGCTGACATGACGCATTCCGACTTCTCCTGATACACGACTTCGCTTTCTTGTTGTTTGTCTGTCGATCCAAACAGCGATGCGCCAGTCATGGCGCACGGAACCAGGGCGCTCCGCGGCGCGTTTGCCACGGATGCTCGCTATCGGCGCGATGCCGCGCGAGCTGGTATGGCTGGTACGAAGTCCCGCACTTGAATGTTCCAGCAGGATGCTTCGCTACACGTGTGACAAGCAGGTGTCCGTCTTGCTTCGACCACCAGCGTAGCGACGCTTTTGATCCACCAATTCGGCGCATGTTTGCGGCGGGGATGGCGCCGGCGTATCCGGCCGCTGCGCGATGGTGCGCGCTGCCGGCCCGCGCTTCTGCCGGCGCTGCAAGCGCGTCGTGCGAAGGCGTGTGAAATTTAGTTATGCCGAGGAATCTTAATACATGCTTAGCAAAAGTCATAGAAACTTGAATTGATGACTGACCTGTCAATTCTTTTTGATGCCTTTGTAGCGCTCCGAAGACATGGCTTGCCATCAGCGTTTAAGGGCCAATCTGGCGTCAAATACCGGTTCTGGCGATGGTATTTCATCCCCCGCTTGGGTGACATTTGCATGCAATCAGTCCATGCAATTTCCAAATTGGAATAACGAAATTTGGTGACGCATGCCAATGGCTGCTGCCGGTGCACCACGATAATTTTCTTAACTCGCACTGCGAAGACACTGAATTGCCTTTTGCGGCAGCCCTGGGCTAACTTAGGGCGAGAGTCGGCACGGTTGGCGGCGCGGCTGTGCGACGCCTGGGCCCCCGCCGTTGCGAAGCGGAGAGATTCGTGAACAGACGGTATTCGGAAGAACAGATCCGCGCTTATCTGGCGGAGGCCGCCAGCGGCGTGCCGGTGCGCGAGTTGTGTGCGCGCTATGGCTTCAGCGATGCATCGTTCTACGGATGGCGCACCCGCTATGGTCAGCCCGGCAACGGCGAGGCGCGCGACGGGCGCAAGCTGCGCGAGCTGCAGGAAGAGAATGCCCGCCTGAAGAGTATGCTTGCGGATGCGCTGCTCAAGCTTGAATTGATGCGCAACCGTACCGGCCGCCGCGGCGGCAGCGGCAAGGACCGCTAGCGGCGGACGGTTCCCGCAATATGTCCACGGCCAGGGACGCGCCGTGGACGGCTCTGGAGTCATGGGTTTGACGAAGTTTCTGATCAAGGCGGGCATGCTGGCATGCAGCGCCATGGTGGCAGCCCCGTTGTGGGCAGCCGGCAATGCCGGCGCGGCTGCGGCCGCTTCGGCGGCCGCTACGCCGATGGTGGCGCCGCCACCGCCGCGGATGCTGGATGAGGCCACGGCGGTGGTGGAAGGGCCTGGCGGCACGCTCTCGGCGTCGCAGCGGCAGCACTGCCAGGGCTTGCTTGACCAGCTCAACGCACTGCCCGGCGGGCCGCAGTGGTCCACCGGCAAAGATTCGGTCACCACGGCGGACGGGCGCACTTACCCGACGCTGGAACGCCAGGCGGATCGCAAGCGCCTGGAAGAGGCGTATCGCCAGCAGTGCGCGCAAGAGCGTCGCTAAGCGGCGCACGGCGGGCGGCCGGCTGTCACTTGCGGATTTGTGGAGCGTCAACATGCATCGTCTTCAACAGCTTTTCGCATGGTGCCTGGCATTGATGCTGATGGCGCCGCTGCAGCCCGCGGTGGCGCAAACCACGCTGAGCCAGGCGCAGCTGGACCAGCTGACCGCACCGGTGGCGCTGTATCCGGATGCGCTGCTGTCCCAGGTGCTGATGGCCGCCACGTATCCCGCCGACGTCGCCGCGGCAGCGCAATGGTCCAAGGCCAATCCCGGTCTCTCGGGCGACGCCGCCACCAAGGCGGTGGCGAGCCAGAGCTGGGACCCCAGCGTGCAATCGCTGGCTGCCTTCCCGTCGGTGCTCGACATGATGGGACGCCAGCCGCAGTGGGTGCAGTCGATCGGCGACGCGTTCCTGGCGCAGCCCAACGACGTGATGGACTCGGTGCAGCGGCTGCGCTTGCAAGCGCAGAAGGCGGGCACGCTCAAGACCACCGAACAGCAGAAGGTGGTGACCCAGAGTTCCGGCGGTACCACCATCGTGCAGATCGAGCCGGCCAATCCGCAAGTGGTCTACGTGCCTACCTATAACCCGACCACGGTCTACGGCACCTGGCCGTATCCCGCCTATCCGCCTGCGTATTACCCGCCGCCGCCAGGCTCGGTGTTCGCCACGGCGCTGGTGTCGGGCATCGGCTTCGGGCTCGGCGTGGCCGCGGTCGACGCGATGTGGGGCGGGTTCGACTGGCACGACCACGATGTCAATATCAATGTCAACCGCTACAACAACATCAATGTCAACCAGCGCCTGGACGTGAATCGCGCCAACGTGAGCTGGCAGCACAACCCGGCCCGGCGCGGCAATGTGCCCTACAACAATGCGGCGGTGCGCGGCCGCTATGACCAGCAGCGCCAGGCCGGCCTGGCCAGTCGCCAGGCGGGGGCGCAGCCGGGCCAGCGCGTCGGCGGCGCCGGGGCCGTGCAGCGCGAGCCGTCGGCGCGCGACCAGGCACGCGAGCGCGCCGCGCGCTCGTTCGAAGGGCGTACCGGGCAGGCCATTCCCGGCCATGCCGGCCATGCCGGCGGCGTGGCCGGTCGCACCGAAGGCACGCGGCCCGGCGCGGGCGGCGCCGGCGCGCGCAATCCGCGCCCCGCGGGTGCCGAGCACCAGCGCGCGGACCAGGCCGCGGCGCGCGACCGCGCGCGCAATGCCAATCGTGACAGCGCACTGCGCGACGCCGGCAACGGCGAGCGCATGCGCCAGCAGACGCAGCGCGCCGCGTTGTCTCAGCACCAGGTGGCGCCGGTGCGCCCGGCAGGATTCGAGCGGGGTGGCTTGCGTCAGGGCGGCGGGGGCCGGCTGGGCGGCGGCGAACATTTTGGCCATGGCCGGAGGTAAAGCATGATGCGCAAGACCGGTAACCTGATCTCTGCCGTCGCCTTCGTCCGCGGTGCGCGCGTGCTGCCTCTGGTGGCTGCGGTCCTGGCCCTGTCACTGGCCGTCCCTGCCGCGGCTCAGCAGGTCTACCCGAGCGCGGAAGCGGCGGCCGATGCGCTCGGCGATGCCATCGCGCGCAGCGATGGCGATGCGCTGCAGCGCGTGCTGGGCCCGCAATACCAGTCGCTGGTGCCGCAAGGCTCGATCGACCAGGACGACGTCTATGACTTCCTGGGCGCATGGGCGCGCCACCACGCCGTGCAGCCCGAAGGCGATAACCGCGCGCGCATCGCGGTGGGAGAGAGCGGCTGGACCTTCCCCGTGCCGCTGGCCCGGCGGCAGGGCGGCTGGCAGTTCGACCTGCCCGCCGGCAAGCAGGAAGTGCGCCGCCGCCGCCTCGGGCGCAATGAGCTGGTCACCATGGAGACCCTGCTGCAGCTGGCAGATGCCCAGCAGCGCTATGCCGAACAGGTGGGCCAGGGCCGCTACGCCAGGCGCCTGATCAGCACGCCGGGCAAGACCGACGGACTCTACTGGCCTGCCGCCAGCGAGCAGGACGCCAGCCCGCTCGGTCCCGACGCACTGGCGATGGTTCCCGAAACGCCCGCCGCCGACGCATTCTATGGCTATCACTACCGCATCCTGCCCGCGGGCAAGGGCAGCGATGCTCCGTATGGCCTGCTCGCGTGGCCGGCCCGCTACGGCGATACCGGTGTCAATACCTTCCTGCTCGGCAGCGACCGTGTGTTCTACGAACGGGACCTCGGACCCGGCACCGCCTCGCGCGCCCGGTCCATTCGCAGCTTCTCGCCCGAAGGCTGGAAGCGGGTGGCCGATCGCTGACTTTTCAGGCCTTTCGGCAAGCCGACGCCCCGGCGCGCTTTGCCGCCGGGCCGCCGTCGGCTGATGCCGGGACGGGCACCAGGTTCTATCCCAGCGGACAAAGCGTGACCGCCGATGGCGGGTGGACTTCTCTTGGCTGTGGTATGCTGCAACGCAACAATAAGGCATAGGAGGAGATTCCGTCATACAGGAGTCCTCATGACCAAGAGCCTTGCTGCTGACTGGCATGCGCGCATGCGGCGTCTGAGCCGCGTGCAGGCCCGCACGGAAGCCCAGGTGAAGTCCTGGCTCCGGAGCATGGATTCGCTGAATCCGCTGACGCCGACGCGCCTGCCCGACCCGCCCCGGCCCGCCCGGCCCGCGCGCCCGTCGGTCGAGCCCGGCGCCCTGCGCGGCACCTGGCAGGCGCACCGGTTGCGCCTGGCGCCCATGCCGGGCGAGCTGGTGCCGCAACTGTCCTATCACCTCTACATCCCGTCGAAGGCCCATCGCGGCCCGCTACCGGTAGTGGTAGTGCTGCACGGCTGTCGCCAGACGCCGGATGACCTGGCCGCGGGTACGCGCCTGAATGCCCTGGCCGAACGCGAGGGCTTTATCGTCGCCTACCCGCAACAGCCATTGCGCCGCCAGGTGCAGCGCTGCTGGCAGTGGTTCGACCTCGGCGCGGCCGACGGCGGACGCGAGGCGCAGGCGGTGGCCGCGCTGGTCGACGCACTGGCGGCGCGCCATGACGTGCGCGAACGCGAGATCTACCTGGCTGGCATGTCCGCCGGCGCGGCCATGGCCGCGGTGGTGGCGCTGCGCTACCCGGACAAGGTGGCGGCTGTGGCGCTCCATTCCGGCGTGGTCATCGGCGCGGCCAGCAACCCGCGCGCCGGCTTGCGCGCGATGCAGGCCGGCTCCGAGGCCGAGCCGGCGTGGCTGCTCGATGCCGCCGGCGTAACGCCGGGCGGCCCCGAGATGCCCGCGCTGGTGATTCACGGGCTGGCCGATGAAGCGGTGCATCCGGTCAACGGCCGCCTGCTGGCGCGGCAGTTCCTGGCCTACAACGGCCTGGAAGACCGCCTCGCCGGCCGCCCCGCGCGCTTCGAGCCCGAAAGCAATGTCCCGGGCCGGTCGCATGAATACCGCTTCGGCCGCTGGCACCGCGACCTGGTGACGCTGGTCGAGGTGGAGGGCCTGGGCCACGCCTGGAGCGGCGGCGACGACCGCTACAACTACCACAGCGAGATCGGGCCGGATGCGAGCAGGATGATGTGGCAGTTTTTCCGGCAGCACCGGCGCTAGGGCGAGGCTGCTGGCCCCCCTTCGGATACGGACGACCACATGCCGCGCCGCTTCTGACTTCCGTCAGGACGGCGTGCCGGCATCCACGGCCGGCACGATCACCGCGATGGCGTCGCGGACCAGCGCATCGAGCTCCGCGTTGTCCGGACGTATACCGGTGGCCAGCGTACGGTGCATCACGCTGGCCAGCACCATGCCATGGAATAGCCGGGCAGCGACCTCGGGGTTGGCGGACAGGCGGGTGCCCTTGGCCTGGTGTGCGGCAAGAAAGGCCGCGATATAGGCACAGGTCGCCCCCGGCCCGCGCGTGTACCATGCATTGCCCAGCGTGGGGAAACGCCGCGATTCCGCCAGGATCAGCCGCAGGAAGGCAAGGTGGCGCTCATCCAGCAATGACTGCAGGAAGCTGTGCGCGATCCTGCCGAGCCCCTGCGCCGCGTCGCAGCGCGACAAGTCCAGGCTTTTCTCGGTCTTTTCCAGGAAGCGGTCGCACAGCCGCTCCACCACCGCCACAAACAACCCGTCCTTGCCGCCGAAGTAACTGTAGACATTGGTCTTGGAGCCGCCGCACGCCTTGATGATGTCGTCCAGGCTGACGCCGTCGTAGCCGTGCTCGAGAAACATGTCGGCCGCGGTGCTCAGAATCAGGGCGCGTTTTTCTTCACCGCGGCGGGTCATGCGCTGGGGCGGCCGGGGAGGGAGGGCGTCGGGAATGCTCGAGGGTAATGCCATCGGGTGGACAGGTAGCAATGGACGGGCGTCGGTGCCCTGCGCAGTCTACCAAAAGGCCGCACAGGCCCAGCGCTGGCGGTCAAGCACCCTTCGCCTTCAAAAAAACTGAAGGAGTTCATCTGATAAATTGAATACCGTACAGTACGGTTTAACTATAGTTTCCCCACGAGCGGCGCGCTATGTCCGTCCGCATTTCACTTCCAGTTTGGCACAGGAGCAAGTGATGAAAAAGGCAATGATCGGCGCCATGGTGATGTTGGTGATTGGAATCGAGGCACAGGCGGCGACGCGTAACCGGGACGCTTACACGGACGGCGCACATACCGTTGAGGCGCTGCAGCGCTCGCAAGCCGGCAGGCTGGTCGACGAGCAGTTCCGCAAGGTTGCCATTCGCAAGCCGGATCCCTTTGTGGATGGCGCCGTGCGGCAGGGGGATGACCCCTTTGCCGACGGAGTACTCGCCAGCATGGGCAGTGCCGACGCCTTCTCGCAGGGCGCGTGAGCGCCCTTGCCGCGCACATGCGCGGCAAGGGCTGTGCGCTGGCGCCAGGATCCGGGTTTACCGAACTTGTACCGCCCAGCGCGCCCACCTAAAATTATTCGTATATCGCATTTGATTGCGCCTAGCGCAAAATATGGAGACAACGTGACGGACGCACAACCCTCCCGGGCCGCGGGGCAGACCGCCATCGCGCAAGTGGATATCCACGGCGTGACGGTACATGGCAAGGACCTGAGCGAGGCCCTGATCGGCAAGACCGGCTTCACCGCTTATTTCCTGTTCCTGCTGACCGGCCGTGAGCCGGACGCAAAACTGGTGGCGGCCACCGATGCCTGCCTGGTGGCCATCGCGGAACATGGCCTGGTGCCCTCGGTGCAGGCGGCGCGCATGACGCTGGCAGCCGCGCCCGATGCCTTGCAGGGCGCCGTCGCTGCTGGTGTGCTGGGCTGCGGTTCGGTGATCCTGGGCGCATCCGAGACCGCGGGACAGATGCTGGTTGACGTGCTGGCGGGGCGCGAAGGTCGGTCGCTCGCCGAGAGCGCGAACGCGGTGGTGGCGACGGTGCGCCAGGCGCGCAAGCCGCTGCCCGGCTTCGGCCATCCCACGCACAAGCAGGGCGATCCACGCGCGCACCGGCTGCTGGCGGTCGCACGCGAGCTGGGCATTGCCGGCGAGCACGTCGCCGCGCTGGAAGCGGTCGCCGCCGCGGTGCCGGAGCATTTCAGCAAGCCCCTGCCGCTCAATGTTTCGGGCGCGATCCCGGCGGTGCTGCTGGACGCCGGCTATCCTGCCACCGCGCTCAAGGGTGTGCCCCTGCTGGCGCGCGTCGCCAGCCTGATCGCCCACCTGCAGGAGGAACGCCGGCAGCCCATCGGCTTTATCCTGGCCAATGCCGCCGAACAGGCCATCACCCACAGCGCCACGCCGGCGCAGGCGTCATGAGCGCGCCGGCCACCCACACCGGCGCTGACCCGATGGCGCCGCTCGACGTGCTTCGGCAATACCCGGCGCATGACTTCACGCTGACCGGCTTTCTGGCGGCCCGCGCGGCCGCGCATCCGGACAAGCCCGCCTTGCTGTTCGAAGGCGAGACCTGGAGCTATCGGCAGCTTGAGGCGCGCATCGTGCGCACCGCCGGCTGGCTGGCGCAAGCCATGCACGTGCGCCCCGGCGACCGCGTCGGCGTGCTGTCCACCAATCATCCGTCCACGGTCGTGCTGATGTTCGCGCTGGCGCGCATCGGCGCCACCATGGTTCCGGCCAATCCGGAATACCGGCTGGATGAAGCACTCTATGTCTTCCGGCACGCGCAGATATGCGGGCTGGTGTGCGCGCCGGCCACGCTGGAAACCGGTGCGGCCATCGCCAAAACGCTGGGCGGCAACGTATGGCTGCGTGCCAACGAGCCCGGCGACCACGGCGTACCGACGCTCGAGCAATCGATGCTGGCCGATGGCGCGCAACTTGCCGGCGAGTCCGCGGACAGCCGGGACACCGCGCTGATCATCTACACCTCCGGCACCACCGGCTTTCCCAAAGGCGCGATGCATAGTCATCGCGGCTATGTGCTGACGGCCGAGGCCTTCGTGGGCCGGCTGCACTTGCAGCCCGACGAGCGTGTGATGTGCGTGATGCCGCTGTTTCACATCAACGCGCTGATGTACTCGGTCGGCGGCGCCCTGGCCTGCGGCGGCTGCCTGGTGCTGCTGCGCAGGTTCTCGGCGTCGTCGTTCTGGCGTTTCGCGGCCGAGACCGCTGCGACGGAAGTCAATCTGGTGGCTGCGGCCGGCAGCATCCTGGCCAGGCGTCCGCGCGAGGAGTTCGTGCCGGGCCATCGCATCACCAAGATGTTCATTGCGCCGCAGACGCAGGAGATGGTGCGCGTGATGAAGCAGGAGTTTCACGTGCCGCGCCTGATCGAATGCTATGGCATGACGGAGATTCCGGGCGTGATCGCCAACCCGTTCAACGGTCCGCACAAGCTCGGCACGATGGGGCTGATCTCGCCGCACCCGGACCCCGAAGTGCCGGTGCCGCAGGCCCGCATCGTCGATGACGAAGGCAATGACGTGGCGCCGGGCGGCGAGGGAGAACTGCTGATCCGCACGCCTACGCTGATGCAAGGCTATTACCGCGATGCCGAGCAGACGGCGGCCGCGTTCCGCGACGGCTGGTTCGCCACCGGCGATCTGGTGCGGCAGGACGATGACGGCTACTACGTCTTTGTTGCGCGCAAGAAGGATGTGATCCGGCGCAAGGGCGAAAACGTCTCCGGCGCCGAGCTCGATCGCATCTTCGGCGAGCACCCGGCCGTCGAGGAGGCCGCAGCCATCGGCGTGCCGGCAGAGCTGGGCGAGGAAGAAATCCTGCTGGCGGTGCAGTTCCGCTCCGGCCAGTCGGCCGGTGCTGCCGAACTGCTTGCCTGGGCACGCGGCCGCGTGGCCGCGCACAAGCTGCCGCGCTATATCGTCACCGTGGATGCCATCCCGCACACACCCACCCACAAGCCCGCCAAGCACAAGCTGAAGGCGGACCAGACACTGCTGGCGCGCGCGGTCGACCTGTCCGCCGCCGGCCAATGAACCAGAACAACGGAGACAACCATGAGCACTCAGGACAACTACACCCTTCAGCGCGCGCTGGCCGCCATGTGCGCCGGGGCGCCCGGTTCGGATGAAAAGCTGCAGGCGCAGTTCGGCGTGGCACTGCGGCATTTCCACGCCATGCTGGACGAGCTCCGGCTGACCGATGACCAGCTCTATGGCATTGCCGCCTGGCTGGGCAGGGTCGCCGCGCAGGATGAGCTGATCATGCTGTGCGACATGATGGGGCTGACCATGCGCGCGCTGGACCTGGCGCGTACCGACGAGCAGGCCACGCCGCAGAACGTGACCGGCCCGTTCCCCAAGGACCAGGTGCCCGAAGGCAGCAACCCCTGCCACCTGGCGACGGACGAGGAACCCGGGCAGCGGCTGGAAGTGCGCGGGCGCGTGCGGGACGCGCGCACCGGCCAGCCGGTGCCGGGCGCGACGCTGATCGTGTGGCAGCCCAACCAGTTCGGCCGTTACGAGAACGAAGACGACTCCCAGTCCGAAGACAACCTGCGCGGCAAGCTGCGCTGCGATGCCGAAGGTGGTTTCCAGATCTTCACCGTGCGTCCGGGCGGCTACATCATCGGGCGCGAGGATACCGAGGTCGGCGTGCTGATGAAGCGCCTGGGCCGCAACCGCCAGCGCGCGCCGCATATCCACTACCGCGTGATGCAGCCGGGATACCGCACGCTGACCTGCCAGCTCTACTTCAAGGGCGATCCCGCCAATCCGGTCGACTGCATTTTCTCGACCATCGATGACCATATCGTCGAGGCCATGCCCCATCCGGAGCGCGACGGGCACCAGTTGGTGACGCTGGACGTGGTGATTGAGCCTGAAGCGGCAGCCTGAACGATGTGCGCGGCTCAGTAGGCCGCCGTGATGGAGTGTGCCAGCGCGGGCGCGCGCCGGATCGCGTCCTCGATGGCCGCCGCCGCTTCGCGCAGCGCCGGCAGACGCGTGGCAACCAGCTCCTCGGGGCTGGCGCGCTCGGTCTCGGTGGAGCAGTTGATGGCGGCGATCACGCGCCGCTGGGGATCGCGCACGGGCACGGCGATCGACAGCACGCCGAGTTCGAGCTGGCCGTTCTGGATTGCATAGCCCTGTTCGAGCGTGCGTGCCAGCGCGGCGCGCAGCGAATCCGCGTCGCTGAGCGTCATCGGCGTGAATTTCTGGAACGGCGCGCGGTCCAGGACCTTTTTCTGCTGCGGCTTGGTCGCATGCGCCAGCAAGGCCAGGCCGAGCGAGGTGCAATGGACCGGCAGCCGGTAGCCGACCGAGGCGCGGAACGCGATGCGGCGCTGGCTGGGCACATGCGCCAGGTAGACCACGCTGTCGCCGTCGAGGACGGCGAACGAGACTGAATCGCGGAAGCGCTCGGCCACTTCCTGCAGGAAGGGCTGGACGATGTCGCGCAGGTTCATCGAACTGAGGAAGGCGGCGCCCAGCGACAGCACCTTGGGCAGCAGCACGAAGCGCCGCCCGTTGGCGCCGATGTAGCCCAGCGCCTGCAGCGTCAGCAGCGCGCGGCGCGCGCTGGCGGGCGTCATGCCGGTGGCCTGGGCCACCTCGCTCAGCGTCATTTCAGGCATGGCGTCGGTAAATGCCTGGATCACCGCCAGCCCGCGCGCCAGCGCCGCGACGTAATCGCGGTGGCCTTCTTCGAGCTTGGGCGGGGCGTCCTGGCCGGCGGGGGCGGTGGCAGGGTCGGGCGAATCAGCGGCAGAGGTCATGCGTGCATTTTAGCCGCAACGGCCGGGCCGGAACAAAGGGGACGGCGGCAAGGCCGGCGTCCGGGAGACAGATCCACATGAGACTCGATCCTACCTCGTTGCGCCTCTTTGTCTGCGTGACCGAAGAGGGCTCCATCGCCGCCACGGCGGAGCGTACGCACCTGGCCGCGGCCGCGGTCAGCAAGCGCATCAGCGAGCTGGAGCAAGGGCTGGGCACGCCCCTGCTCCGGCGCAGCAACAAGGGCGTGGAGCCGACCACGGCGGGACTCGAGCTGGTCCATCTTGCGCGCGGCGTGCTGAACGACCTCGACGACATCGTCGTTCGCATGCGCGATTACGGCGGCGGCCTGCGCGGGCAGGTCAGGGTGTTCGCCAACATCTCCGCCATCACGCAGTTCCTGCCGGCGCAGCTCAAGTCGTTCCTGGCGGACTACCCGCGTGTCGACGTGCATCTCGATGAGCGGATTTCCACCGCCATCGTGCGTGCCGTGGCCGAGAACGCCGCCGACATAGGCATCTTCACGGCGGGCGCCTTCGGCGCCGAACTGGAGACCTTTCCTTACCGGTGCGACGAGCTGGTGGTGGTCGTGCCCCGCGGGCATCCGCTGGCGGCGCAGCAGGGCGTGACGATCCGCGAAATGCTGGACCATGACCTGATCAGCCTGCATGCCGGCAGCCAGATCCATCTGCAGCTGGTGAGGGCGGCCAGCGAGGCGGGCCGCGCGTTCAAGCCGCGCATCCATGTGCCGGGCTACGACGCGCTGTGCCTGATGGTGCAGGCGGGGCTGGGGCTGGGGATCCTGCCGCGGTCCAGCGCGGCGCCTTACCAGGACACGCTCGGCATCCGTGCCGTCCGCCTGGACGAGCCCTGGGCCGCGCGCCAGCTGGTGATCGGCGTGCGCGCCTACGACAGCCTGTCGGCCGTGGCACGGCTGCTGGTCGACCGCTTGCGCGAGGCGGCATAGCGCAGGCATTGCCGCCATCGCGTCACGCGATGGCGGGCTCGCCAATGACTGCTTTACCGGCCGCGCCAGTTCTTCCAATCTTGCATGGCAGTCACCGTATCTGGACAGGAGCAGCAAACCGTCATGGTCAACGAAGCGAACAAGGAAAAGATGCCGCTGCAGGGCGTGCGCGTGGTGGAGCTGGGATCGCTGATCGCCGGCCCGTATGCCGGCGGCCTGCTGGCGCAGTTCGGCGCCGAGGTGGTGAAGATCGAGTCGCCCGGCGAAGGCGATCCGTTGCGCAAATGGCGCAAGCTGTATGAGGGCACCTCGCTGTGGTGGTACAGCCAGAGCCGCAACAAGAAGTCCATGACGCTGGACCTGCGCAGCTCGCAAGGGCAGGAGATCGTGCGCAAGCTGGTGGCCGACGCCGACATCGTGATCGAGAACTTCCGCCCCGGCACGCTCGAGAAATGGGGCCTCGGCTGGGAGGACCTGCGCCAGGTGAATCCGGCGCTGATCATGGTGCGCATCTCCGGGTACGGCCAGACCGGTCCGTACAAGGACCGTCCCGGCTTTGCCGCAATCGCCGAATCGATGGGCGGGCTGCGCTACGTCAGCGGCTATCCCGACCGGCCGCCGGTGCGCTCCGGCGTCAGCATCGGCGACACGCTGGCCTCGCTGTACGGCGTGATCGGCGCGCTGCTGGCGATGCATCACCTGCGCAACAACAACGGCGAAGGGCAATATGTGGACGTGGCGCTGTACGAATCGGTGTTTGCGGTGATGGAAAGCCTGGTGCCCGAGTTCACCAAGTTCGGCCATGTGCGGGAGCGCTCCGGCGCCAGCTTGCCGGGCATCTCGCCGTCCAACACCTATCCCTGCAAGGACGGGCAGTATGTGATCATCGCCGGCAACGGCGATGCGATCTTCCGGCGCTTCATGACAGCGATCGGGCGCGATGACCTGGGCCAGGATCCGCGGCTGGCGCACAACGACGGGCGAGTGCAGCACAACGCCATGCTTGATGACGCCATCGCTGCGTGGACCACCGCGCACGAACTCGACACCGTGCTGGCGACGCTGGAAGCCGCAGCGGTGCCGTGTGGGCGCATCTACACCGCCGAGGATATCTGCGGCGATCGCCACTATCGCGCACGCGACATGATCGAGTCGCACCAGCTGCCGGACGGCTCGCCGCTGGCGCTGTCCGGCATCGTGCCCAGGCTCAGCGCAACGCCTGGACGCACCAACTGGATCGGCCCGGCACTGGGCGAGCACACCGAAGAAATCCTGGCGGGCATCGGCATTGCCGGCGCCGAATTCCGCGCGCTGCGCGAGGCCGGCGTGGTTTGAGCCCGCAGCGCCATACCCAAGGCAAGCAAGAGGAAACAATCATGTGGCTTCCCCAGGCCCCGCGGCGCGTCCGCATCAATGAAGTGTCCGTGCGCGATGGCTTCCAGATCGAGCCGGAATTCGTCCCCACCGAACAGAAGATCGCGCTGATCGACCGGCTGTCGGAAACCGGGCTCGCGCGGATCGAGATCACCTCGTTCGTCTCGCCCAGGGCCATTCCAAACCTGCGCGATGCCGAGGCGGTGGCCAAGCGCATCCGGCGCCATCCGGAGGTGGTCTATACCGCGCTGGTACCGAACGCGCGCGGCTGCGAACGCGCGCTCGAGTGCGGCCTGGACGAGATCAACCTCGTCATGTCGGCCAGCGAGACGCACAACCTGGCCAATATGCGCATGACCTGCGAACAGTCGCTGGCGCAATTCCGCGACGTGATGCAGCTGGCGCGCAGCGGCGGCCTCGCCGTCAGCGGCTGCGTGGCCACCGCATTCGGCTGCCCGTTCGAGGGCGCGGTGGCGCCCGAGCGCGTGCAGTGGGCGGCGGGCCGTTACCTGGAGCTGGGCATGGACAGCATCACGCTGGCCGATACCACCGGCATGGCAGATCCGCGGCAGGTGAGCGAGCTGGTCGAGGCGTTCCGCGGCTGGTTCCCGGGCGTACCGCTGACCCTGCATTTCCACAATACGCGCGGCATGGGGCTGGCCAACGTGCTGGCCGGGCTGGCCGCGGGCGTGGACAGTTTCGATGCCTCGCTGGGCGGGCTGGGCGGCTGCCCGTTCGCACCGGGCGCCACCGGCAACATCTGCACCGAAGACCTGGTGCACATGCTCGAGTCGGCCGGCATCGACACCGGCGTCGACCTGGACCGGCTGCTGGGCGCGGCGCGCGACCTGCCGGCGCTGGTCGGACACGATATTTCCGGGCAGGTGGTGAAGGCCGGCAAGCGCACCGAGCTGCATCCGGTGCCGGAGTGGGTGGGCGCGCGCTAGCACAGACACAGGGAGACCCGATATGACCGAATCCAACCGTCCCGCCAGCCTGCTCGACAAGCTCTGGGCCAGCCACGTGATCCACCAGGAGGCCGACGGCCCGGCGCTGATCTATATCGACCGGCACCTGGTCAACGAGGTCACCAGCCCGCAAGCCTTCGAAGGCCTGCGCCTGAACGGGCGCAAGGTGTGGCGCGCGGCCTCGGTGCTGGCCACTGCCGACCATAACGTGCCCACCACCGCGCGCAGCCAGGGCATTGCCGATCCGGTGAGCCGCGAGCAGGTCGAAGCGCTGGACCGCAATTGCGAGGCCAATGGCATCGTCAATTTCGGCATGGACGATCCCCGCCAGGGCATCCTGCATGTGGTCGGACCGGAGCGCGGCGCGACCTTGCCGGGCATGGCCATTGCCTGCGGCGATTCGCATACCTCCACGCATGGTGCGTTCGCAGCCTTCGCGTTCGGCATCGGCACATCGGAAGTCGAGCAGGTGCTGGCGGCGCAATGCCTGTGGATGAAGAAACCGAAGTCGATGCTGGTCCGCGTCGAGGGCGAACTCGGGAAGGGGGTGGCCGCCAAGGACATTGCGCTGGCGCTGATCGGTCGCATCGGCACTGCCGGCGCGACCGGCCATGTGATCGAGTTTGCCGGCAGCACCATTCGCGCGCTCAGCATGGAAGCGCGCATGACCGTATGCAACATGGCCATCGAGGCCGGCGCCCGCACCGGCATGGTGGCGGTGGACGAGACCACGCTGGCGTACCTGAACGGCCGTCCGCAGGCGCCGCAAGGCCGTGTGTGGGACGCCGCGACCGAACTCTGGCGCACGCTGCGCAGCGATGCGGGCGCAACCTTCGACACGGTGGTGGAGCTGGACGCCGCCACCATCCGCCCGCACGTCACCTGGGGCACCTCGCCGGAAATGGTGGTGCCCATCGGCGCGCGCATTCCCGATCCGCGTGACGAGCGCGACCCGGTGCGGCGCAAGAGCATTGAGCAGGCGCTGCGCTACATGGACCTGCTGCCCAACACGCCAATCGAGGCGGTGGCGCTGGACAAGGTCTTTATCGGTTCGTGCACCAACGCGCGCATCGAAGACCTGCGGGCCGCGGCAGAGGTGGTGCGCGGGCGGCATATCTCGCCGCGCATCAGGCAGGCGCTGGTGGTGCCCGGCTCGGGACTGGTGAAGTCGCAGGCCGAGGCCGAGGGGCTGGACCAGGTCTTCATTGCGGCCGGCTTTGAATGGCGCGAGCCGGGTTGCTCGATGTGCCTGGGCATGAACGACGACCGGCTCGCCCCGGGCGAGCGCTGCGCCTCCACCTCCAACCGGAACTTCGAAGGCAGGCAGGGGCCCGGCGGACGCACCCACCTGGTGAGCCCGCAGATGGCGGCCGCCGCGGCCGTGGCCGGGCATTTTATCGATGTCCGCTCGCTGTAACGCACCGGAGCAAACCGAATCATGAAAGCCTTTACCACGCTGGACGGGCTGGTGGCGCCGCTGGACCGCGCCAATGTCGACACCGACGCGATCCTGCCCAAGCAGTTCCTGAAATCGATCCGGCGCAGCGGCTTCGGGCCCTACCTGTTCGATGAATGGCGCTACCTCGATCACGGCGAGCCCGGCCAGGACTGCAGCGCGCGGCCGCTGAACCCGGACTTCGTGCTGAACCAGCCGCGTTACCGCGGCGCCTCGATCCTGCTGGCGCGCGAGAACTTCGGCTGCGGCTCCTCGCGCGAGCATGCGCCATGGGCGCTGGAAGACTTCGGCCTGCGCGCGCTGATTGCGCCCAGCTTTGCCGACATCTTCTACAACAACTGCCTGAAGAACGGCCTGCTGCCGATCGTGGCGGCGCCGGAGGTGGTGGACCGCCTGTTCGACGAGGTCGCGGCAACGCCGGCCTACCGGCTGCACGTGGACCTGGCGGCGCAGCAGGTCGTGACGCCAGCAGGGGAGGTCATCCATTTCACGCTGGACCCGTTCAAGCAGCACTGCCTGCTCAACGGGCTGGACGATATTGCCCTGGCGCTGCGCCATGCCGCACAGATACAGGAATACGAACAGGCGCGGCGGCAACGCGAACCCTGGTTGTTCAACTGAACGGGAAACCGGCCAAACGAGCCGGAATGCCCTGAAAACGATGAATGGAGACACGATGTACCGGACTACTCAGACCCTTCGCGCGCTGCGTGCCGCGGCGTTCGGCCTTGCCTGCGTGGCTGGCACGGGCGCCGCAATGGCCCAGGCCTATCCCGCGCAGCCGATCCGCATGGTGGTGCCGTATGCGCCCGGCGGCACCACCGACATCATCGCCAGGCAACTGGCGCAGCGCATGTCGGAAAAGCTCGGCCAGCCGGTGGTGGTGGAAAACAAGAGCGGCGCCAACACCGTGATCGGTGCCGACGCGGTGGCCAAGGCGCAGCCGGACGGCTACACGCTGTTGCTGACCAATGACGCCACCTTCGTGCTCAACCCGGTGGTGCTGCCCTCGGTGTCGTACAACGTCACGCGCGACTTTGCGCCGGTGGCGACGATCGGCTACGTGCCGCTGGTATTGGCCGTATCCGGCAGCCTGCCCGTGGAAAGCGTCAAGGACCTGGCCGCCTACGCCAAGGCCCGCCCGCAGGCGCATAGCTACGGCTCGTTCGGCAGCGGCAGCCAGCCGCACCTGATGGGCGCGCTGTTCAACAAGCTGGCGGGCACCGACCTGGTTCACGTGCCTTACAAGGGATCGGCGCCTGCCGTGGCCGATGTCGTCGGCGGGCAGATCCTGATGACGTTCCCGGCGCTGCCGACCATCCAGAGCTTTGTTGCCGCGAAGAAGCTCAAGGTGCTGGCCGTCAGCGGCGACAAGCGCACGCGCGCGCTGCCGCAGGTGCCCACCTTCGACGAGGCCGGCTACAAGGAGATGAATATCTCCGCCGTCTACGGCCTGCTGGCGCCGGCCAAGGTGCCGCGCGCGGTGGTGGAAAAGCTCAACGCCACCGTCCGCGACATCCTCGACGACAAGGACTTCGTGGAGAAGAACTTTGCCGCGCAGGGCATGGTGCCGATGAAGTTCAGTCCCGAGCAGTTCGCGCGCTATATCGAAACGCAGACCCAGCAGACGCGCAAGATCGTCGCGCTGGCGGGCGTCAAGGTCGAGTAGCAGCCGCATCCGCCCGGTTGCGACAAAGCGCCGCCGCAGCCGGGCGTAACGAATTCACCTGGTTTCACCACGAACGATGCCGACACCGGGCAGGGTGCCGGCCGCATGGAGAAGGAAAGGACATGGAAGACGTGAAGGATGGCGGCACCGGGCAATCGCCGCGGATCGGCTGGATCGGGATCGGTGCCATGGGCCGCCCGATGTGTCTGAACCTGATCAAGGCGGGACATGTCCTGACGGTGTTCGACAGGGTGCCCACGCAGTGCGAGGCGGTGGTCGCGGCGGGCGCCCGTACCGCGCGGTCCGTGCAGGAGCTGGTAGCGCAGTCCGATGTGGTGTTCTCGACCATCTTCGACGACGCCGGCCTGCGCGCGCTGTTCCTGTCCGACGGCGGTGCCGGTGACGCGGCCAGTGCGGGCCAGATCTTTGTCGACATGAGCACGGTGTCCCCGCAAGCCTCGGCCGAGGTGGCCGCGGCGTTGGCCCAGCGCGGCGCCAGCTGGCTGCGGGCGCCGGTGTCGGGCACGGTGTCGCTGGCCGCCAGCGCGCAGCTGAGTTGCTTCGTGTCAGGGCCGCGTCAGGCCTTCGACGCGGTGCAGCCGCTGCTGGCCCGCCTGTCCGCGCGCCAGTCTTATGTCGGCGCTGCAGATGAGGCGCGGGTGATCAAGCTGATGATCAACATGATGGTGTTCATGAGCACCGCGGTGATCGGCGAGGGGCTGGCTTTCGGCGCGCGCGCGGGGCTGGACCGCGCGCTGATGATCGACGCGATCAACGACAGCATCGTCGGCAGTCCGCACTACCGCACCAAGGCTGACAAGCTCAAGCAGCGGGAGTACGGCGCGGTCGGGCCGATCTCGCTGGTGGTGAAGGACCTGGACATGGCTTTGGACGTGGCACGCGACAACGTGGTCCCGCTGCCGATCTCGTCGCTGGTACGCCAGTACCTGGCGATGATGCAGCACCGCGACCTCGGTCATCTCGATATTGCTGCGCTGGCCGATGTGCCGGCGTGGACCGGTGCGCCGGGCGGCACCGATGCACCAATCAATGCCAACTGAAGGGGCCTGCGCGAGCACGCGTCGTAGCCCGATTCATATAAAGAGGATGGAGACATGAAACGCAAGCAAACTACCCGGGCGCGGCACGGCGCCCTGTGCGCCGCGATGGCGGCGCTGCCCCTGGTGCTGGCGTCGCCGCCGGCGCTGGCCCAGGCCAGGTCCGCTGCGGAACCGGTGCGCATCGGCGGCCTGTTCTCAACCACCGGCGGCCTGGCGGCCGTGGGGCAGGCCGAGCGTGAAGGCGCGCTGCTGGCGCAGAAGGTCATCAATGCCCGCGGCGGCATCAACGGACGGCCGCTGGAGATGATGGTCGAGGACGACGGCTCCAGCCCGGATTCGGCGGTGGCCAAGGCCAACGCGCTGCTGCATACCCACAAGGTGCGCGCCATCATCGGCCCGTCCGGCATTGCGCAGACGGTGGCCATCGGCGGCATCACCCAGGCGCAGAAGGTGCCGCTGTTCGCCTTTTCGGGGCTGGGGCCGGCAGTGGAGCGGGAGCGCACTTGCGTGTTCCACCTGACGCCATCGCAGGAACTGAATGCGCGCGCGGTGCTGGCCTATGCACGCGACAACGGCCTCAAGCGCGTCGGCGTGCTGCATGACTCGGGCTACGGGCAGGTGGTGTGGAGCAGCATGAAGACGCTGGACCGCCAGTACGGTGTCAGCTTTGTGCAGGTGGAGAAGTTCGAGATCGCGGCGACGGACGTGACCACCCAGGCGGCGAAGCTCAAGGCCGCGGCACCGGATGCCATCGTTGTCATCTCCACCTCGCCGGCACCCTTCCGCAACGTGCGCCAGCTGAAGATCGGCGCGCCGATCATCGCGGTGCACGGCACCGCCACCTACGAGACCGTCAAGGGCATGGGCGAGGCCGCCGACAACATCATCCATCCGGAGTTCATCGTCTCCGAAGATCCGCTGCCCGCGCAGAAGGAGTTTGTCGAGGCTTACCGCAAGGAATACGGCAAGTTGCCCAAGCATTTCGCCGCCGTGGGCTGGGATGCGGTGATGGCGCTGGCCAATGGCCTGAAGACCGCGGGCGCGGACGCCGCCGGCGACAAGCTCTGCGGCGCCCTGCGCCGGCCTTACCAGGGCGTCACCACCGGCTACGACTTCGCCGCGCCCGACATGGGCGGCATGACGCTGGCCGGCTTTACCTACTCGAAGCTGCAGAAGGGCCAGTTCGTGCGGCTGGACTACAAGCCCCGGCCGTAGCCGGCGGCGGTCGCGGAAAAGGATCCGGCTATGTCTGACACCCTCATTTTCCAGGCGGTCCTGTCGGGGATCACCAATGGCTTCGTCTACGCGCTGATCGGCGTGGGCATGGCCATCATCTTCAAGGGCACCCGCATCGTCAATGCCATGCAGGGCGAGTTCGCGGTCATCGGCGCGCTGGTTGCCGTGTTTGCGCTCAACGCGCTGGGCTTGCCATATCCCGCGGCGATTGCCGGCGGCATCGTCGCCGGCGCTGCCAGCGGGCTGCTCATCGACGTGCTGTTCGTCCGGCCGATGATGCGCCGCGGCGCCGGCGAAGAGAGCTTCCTGCTGCTGACCATCGGCCTGGCGTTCGCGCTGTCGGCCGCGGCGCTGTACTTCGGCGGCCGCGATTCGCACCTGCTGCCGGCCATCGGCGGCGAAGGCGTGGTCGAGTTGCTGGGCGCGACCGCGCCGATGCATGCGCTGGCGCTGGTGGGGATCTCGGTGCTGCTGGTGCTGGCGTTGCGCCTGTTCTATACGAAGACCCTCGTAGGCCTGGCCATGACCGCGGCGTCGCTCGACCCGGACGGGGCTACCACCACCGGCATCAGCGTGCGGCGCATGCGCACGCTGACCTTTCTGCTCGGCGGCGGCTTCGGCGCGGTGGCGGGGGTGCTGGTGACACCGCTGCTGTCGATGAACTACCAGATGGGCATCGGCCTCACGCTGAAGGGCTTTGCCGCGGCCATCCTCGGCGGACTGGGCAATCCGCTGGGCGCGGTGGCGGGGGGACTGCTGCTGGGGCTGACCGAGTCGCTCGCGGTGGTGGGCTTCCCGTCGGGCTATCGCGACGTGGTCGCGCTGTCGATCCTGGTCGTCATCATGATTCTGCTTCCCAACGGCGTGCTGGGCCGGGCGGGACGCAAGGGAGGATAAGCATGAATATGTCATCGAATGCCGCGCGCGTGCTGCTGTTGGCCGTGGTGGTGTGGGCGCTGGCCGGGCAACTGCTGTCGCGGCACTACATCGACCTGCTCAACTTCGCCGCCATCCTTGCCGTGGGCGGCCTGGGCGTGGGCCTGCTGCTCGGCCAGTGCGGCATCGTCAACCTGGCACAGGCCGCGTTCTACGGCATCGGCGCCTATGCCTCGGCATACTGCACCACGGCGCTTGGCTGGCCGGCGCTGGCCGGTGCCGCAGCCGGCCTGCTGGTCAGCGCGGCGCTGGCCGCCGCGATCGGCGTGCCGGTGCTGCGCCTGGGCGGCTTTTTCCTGGCGCTGGCGACGCTGGCGGTGGGGAGCATCGCCAATGTGCTGTTCTTCGAGTGGGACTGGCTCACGGGCGGCACGCTGGGCATCGGCGGCATCCCCAAGCTGTCGCTGTTCGGCTTTGCGCTGGACACGCCGGAGCGCTATTACTACTTCGCCTGGCCGCTGGTGGCGCTGCTGCTGTGGCTGGTGGACAACCTCGTCAAGGGCCGGCCGGGCCTTGCGATGCGGGCCATGCGCGATGCCGCGCCGGCCGCGCAGGTGCTCGGCATCGACATGCACCGGCTGAAGACCACGATGTTCGTGGCCTCGGCCATGCTCGGCTCGCTGGCCGGGACTTTGTTCGCCCACTATGTCTCGTTCGTCAGCGTGCAGAGCTTCACGGTCGAGCGCTCGATCGTGTTCCTGCTGGTGCCGGTGGCCGCCGGGGCGCGATCCACCTATGGCGTGGTGCTGGGCGCGTTGTTCGTGTCGCTGGTGCCGGAACTGTTGAGCGGCCTGGGAGATTTCCACCAGGTGCTGTTCGGCGCGGTGCTGGTGCTGGTGGTCACGCTGATGCCAGGAGGGATCACGGGTGGCATCGCCGGCATGCTCAGGCGCATGGAGACCCGCGCGCATGCCCGCGTGCTGAAGGAGGCGCGATGAATACCGCCGTCGCTGATTTCAGCACCCGCGCCGAGGGCGCGGCCAGCGCGCAGGCGCTGCTGCGGGTCGAAGCGATCGCGCACAGCTTTGGCGGGCTGGACGTGCTGCGCAACGTCGCGTTCGAAGTGCCAGCTGGCCGTATCGTCGGCCTGATCGGGCCAAACGGCAGTGGCAAGACTACCTGCTTCAACATCATCTCGGGATTCTTGCGTCCCAGGGGCGGCAAGGTTCTGCTGGCGGGCCGGGACATCACCGCAGACACCGTGCAGCAGCGCAGCCGCGCCGGGCTGGTGCGCACCTTCCAGACGCCGCAGGTGTTCGAGCACATGACGGTGCTGGAGAACCTGATGGCCGGCTGCCACAAGGCCACGCGCAGCGGCGTGTGGCACGCGATGCTGCGCTCGCCGCTGTCGCGCCGCGAGCTGCAGGGGATGCATGAGGCGGCGCTGGCGTGCGCGCGGAAGTTCGGCCTGGAAAGCCTTCTGCAGCACCAGGCCGGCACGCTGCCGGCGGGCCAGCGGCGCATTGTCGAGCTGGCGCGCGCGTGCATCGGCGAACCGGGCCTGCTGTTGCTGGACGAACCGTCGTCGGGGCTGAACAGCGAAGAGATCGAACTGCTGCGCGCATGGATCCTGCGGCTGAACCGCGAAGGCATGACCATCCTGCTGGTGTCGCATGACATGGGTCTGATGACGATCTGCGACACCGCCCACGTCCTGTATTACGGCGAGATCATTGCCAGCGGCACGCTGGAACAGGTGCAGGCGGACCCGCGCGTGCGCGAAGCTTATCTGGGAGTGTGACCATGCTGAAAGTAAAAGGCCTGCGCGCCGAATACGGCGCCGTGCCCGTACTGCACGACATCGATATCGAAGTCGGGCCCGGCGAAGCAGTGGCCATCGTCGGGGCCAACGGCGCGGGCAAGACCGCGCTGGTGCGCACGCTGTCGGGGTTGTTGCGGCCGATGGCGGGCAGCATCGTCAAGGAAGGCGTTGAGATTGGCCACGTGCCGGGGCATCGGCGCTTCGAGCATGGCATTGCCGTCGTGCTGGAGAACCGCAACCTGTTCGGCGAACTGTCGGTGCGCGACAACCTGCGGCTTGCCGAGCATGCGGGCAGGCGCGCCCGCGGCGGCGCGCTGCGCTTCACCCATGACGAAGTCTGCAAGTTGTTCCCGCTGCTGCGGGAGCGTGGCGACACCCAGGTTGGCCTGCTCTCGGGCGGCCAGCAGCAGATGGTGGCGATCGCGCGGGCGCTGCTGCTGCAGCCCGACCTGCTGATCATGGACGAGCTGACCACCGGCCTCGCCCCGCGCATCGTCAAGGAAATCCTTGCCGTGCTGAACCAGCTGCGCGAACGCGGCCTGAGCATCGTTCTGGTGGAGCAGAGCGTGGCCATTGCCGCGGAGATGACGGATCGCGCCTATGTGCTGTCGGTGGGGCGCGTGATCCACGAAGTCCGGCGCGGGGAGTGGCAGGCCCTGCTGAACGACAAGACGCTGGTGAAGGCGTACTTGCATGGTTGAGGAAACGGACATGAGCCATCCGGCAACGATTGCCAGGGGATACACGCAAGATCTCGCTGCGCTCAGGCAGGCGGACGCCTCGCGATACCGCGCGATGCTCGCAGGTGATATCGCCGCGCTGGAAAAGCTGCTTGCCGATGAGCTGTCCTATACCCACTCGTCGGCATTGCAAGAGGGCAAGCAGGCATACCTGGCATCGCTGCGCAGCGGGCGGGTGCGCTACCTGCAGGCGTCGGTGCAGGACGTGGGCCAGGAGATCTACGACGACATCGCCGTGATGCAGGGAAAGGCCCTGCTGATCGCGATCGTCGATGGGGTGGAGCGGACGCTGGACAACCGCTTTCTCAGCGTATGGAAGCGGCAGGACGGCGCGTGGCAGATGGTGGCGTGGGCCTCGACGCCAATCCCGCCTGCGCCTTAGCCGGGAATTTCAACTGCCATAACAATAAAGGTGGGGAGACACACGTGAATTTGAGCAAGTTCCTGGCCGGGACGGCACTGTCAGTACCGCTGGCAGCCGCAGCGCAGTCGGTCACGCTGTATGGCGTGTTTGACACCGGCGTAGAGTATGTCAACAACGTCGGCCCATCCAAGGATGGCGTGGCGCGCGTGCCGGTGCTGACGGGCACGGTGCCGTCGCGCTGGGGCCTGCGCGGCAGTGAAGACCTGGGCGGCGGCCTGAAGAGCGTGTTCGTGCTGGAATCAGGCTTTGCGCCGGATTCCGGGCAGGCCAACCAGGGCGGTCGGCTGTTCGGGCGCCAGGCGTTCGTGGGCCTGTCAGGCAACTGGGGGCAGGTGGCGCTGGGGCGGCAGTACACCATGCTGTTCTGGGCCAATCTGGATACGGACATTCTCGGGCCAAACATCTATGGCTCGGCTTCGCTTGACAGTTATATCCCGAACTCACGCGCCGACAATGCGGTCTCGTACAAGGGCACCTTCGGCGGCCTGACGGTGGGCGCAACCTACAGTTTCGGGCGCGACGCCGTCAATGCCGGACCGAGTCCGGCGGGGACCAATTGCGCCGGCGAGAATCCTGCGGACCGTAATGCCTGTCGGGAGTGGTCCGCACTGGTGATGTATGAAACCAAGTGGTGGGGCGTGTCGGCCAGCTACGATTCATTGCGCGGCGGGCCCGGCGCCTTTGCCGGCCTGACCAGCAGCGGCCTCTCAGACGACCGCCTGTCGCTCGGCGGCTATATGCTGCTGTCGCGCACCAAGCTTGGCCTGGGCGTGATCCGCCGCGACAACGAGGCCAGCCCGACGCCGCGCTCCGACCTTTGGTACGGCGGTATAGCCTACGACATCACGCCGGCTCTGACGCTGGCCGGACAGGTCTACTACCTGCGCTACCACCACAGCGACAACAAGGCGATGCTGTATGCGCTGCGCGGATCGTACGCCTTCAGCAAGCGCACCTCGGTGTATGCCACCGCCGGGTTTATCGACAACGGCGGCCAGTTGGCGATGTCTGTCAGCGCCGGCCAGGCTGGTTCGAACCCGCCGCCGGGGGCGAACCAGTTCGGCACCATGATTGGCATCAAGCACGTGTTCTGACGCCCACCGGCGCCGGACTCTCAGATGGAGGATGGGAGATGTACTTCATCATTCATTGCCTGGACCATGCCGATGCCTTGCCGCGCCGGCTGGAGAGCTACGATGCGCACCGCGCCTATCTGGACGCGGCCGCGGTGCAGTGCGTAGTATGCGGGCCGTTGATGTCTGAGGATGGCGAACAGATGATCGGCAGCCTGTTCCTGGTGCGTGCGCAGGACAAGCAGCAAGTCGTTGACTTCAACCGGGGCGATCCGTTTCACCAGGCAGGAGTGTGGCAGCACGTGCATATCCATCCTTTCGTGATGCGGGTCGATAACCGCGACCCGGCGTGAACGCGCATGGTGTTTCTGCTGGAGAAACGCCGTGTTCGCGATTTGCCGTCTTACCGTGGCGTGTGCCGGATGCTAGCCTTGGCAGCCATGTCCTGCAGTCCGTGTGCAAGCGGCGCGGGACACTTTGCCTGATCTACGCATCCGAGGAGTCCGACCATGGCAGCAGCCGACCCAGCCACTTTCCGCAACGATGACAGCGATGCGCAGGAAACCGCCGAATGGCTGGATGCGCTCGACTCGGTGATCGCGTACGAGGGGCCGGAGCGCGCGCACTACCTGATCGAGCGGCTGATCGAGCGGGCGCATGGTGCCGGCATCTACTTGCCATTCAGCGCCAACACCGCTTACCTGAATACCATTCCCGTGGAAGTACAGGCGCGCAGCCCTGGCAACCAGGAACTTGAGCATCGGATCCGCTCCTACATCCGCTGGAACGCGATCGCACTGGTGTTGCGTGCGGCACGCGATACCAATGTCGGCGGGCACATCGCCAGCTTTGCCTCCGCCGCCACCCTGTACGAGATCGGCTTCAACCATTTCTGGCATGCGCCGTCCGACGGCCATGGCGGCGATCTGGTGTTCTTCCAGGGGCATTCCGCGCCGGGCTTCTACGCGCGTGCTTTTCTGGAAGGGCGGTTGACCGTGGAGCAAATGGACAACTTCCGCCAGGAAGTCGATGGCAAGGGCATCTCGTCCTATCCGCACCCGTGGCTGATGCCCGATTTCTGGCAGTTCCCCACCGTGTCGATGGGCCTGGCGCCGATCATGGGCATCTACCAGGCGCGCTTCATGAAGTATCTGCAAGACCGAGGCTTCGGCCAGCATGACGGGCGCAAGGTGTGGGTCTTCTGCGGCGACGGCGAGATGGACGAGCCGGAATCGCGCGGCGCGCTGGGCATGGCCGGGCGCGAGCAGCTGGACAACCTGGTCTTCGTCATCAACTGCAACTTGCAGCGCCTGGACGGACCGGTGCGCGGCAACGGCAAGATCATCCAGGAGCTGGAGTCGGAATTCCGCGGCGCGGGCTGGAACGTGATCAAGGTGGTGTGGGGCAGCAAGTGGGATGCGCTGCTGGCGCGCGACCGCGCCGGCATCCTGGCGCGCCGCATGATGGAATGTGTCGATGGGGACTACCAGACCTTCAAGTCGAAGGACGGCGCTTACGTGCGCGAGCACTTCTTCAATACGCCCGAACTCAAGGCGCTGGTGGCCGACTGGTCCGACGACGACATCTGGGCATTGAACCGCGGCGGCCATGACCCGCACAAGGTGTACGCGGCCTACCGGGCTGCCAGCGAGCACCGCGGCCAGCCCACCGTGATCCTGGCCAAGACCATCAAGGGCTATGGCATGGGCGAGGCCGGCGAAGCACAGAACATTACCCACCAGCAGAAGAGCATGCGGGTGGAGGCACTGATGCACTTCCGCGACCGTTTCGGGCTGCCGCTCACGGACCAGCAGCTCGACCAGCTGCCCTATCTGAGCTTCGAGGAGGGCTCGCGCGAGCATGCCTACCTCCATGAGCGCCGCCAGGCGCTGGGGGGCTACCTGCCGGCGCGGCGCCGGCGCGGGCCGTCACTGCCGGTGCCGCCACTGTCGGCGTTCGAGGCCCAGCTCAAGGCCAGCGGCGAGGGCCGCGAGTTCTCCACGGCGATGAGCTTCGTGCGCATCCTCAATACGCTGCTGCGCGACAAGGCGCTGGGCCGGCGCATCGTTCCCATCGTGTCCGATGAATCGCGCACCTTTGGCATGGAAGGGCTGTTCCGCCAGATCGGCATCTGGTCGCAGCAAGGGCAGACCTACACGCCGCAAGATGCCTCGCAGCTGAGCTTCTACAAGGAATCCAAAGACGGCCAGATCCTGCAGGAAGGGATCAACGAGGCCGGCGCCATGGCCGACTGGATCGCCGCCGCTACGTCCTACTCGACGCATGGCGAGCCGATGATCCCGTTCTTCATCTTCTATTCGATCTTCGGCTTCCAGCGCTTTGGCGACCTCGCCTGGGCCGCCGGGGACCAGCGTGCGCGCGGCTTCCTGCTGGGCGGCACGGCGGGGCGCACGACGCTGAATGGCGAGGGGCTGCAGCACGAGGACGGGCACAGCCTGGTGTGGGGCGGCACCATTCCCAACTGCATCAGCTACGACCCGACTTTCGCCTACGAGCTGGCGGTGATCATCCAGGACGGCCTGCGCCGCATGGTGCAGGACCAGGAGGATGTGTATTACTACATCACCGTGATGAACGAGAACTACGAGCACCCGGCGATGCCCGAGGGCGCGGAAAGCGACATCCTCAAGGGCATGTACCTGTTCCGCCGAGGCGGCAATGACGGCGAGGCCTCGGGCGAACCGCGCGTGCAACTGCTTGGTGCCGGCACCATTTTCCGCGAAGTGATTGCCGCAGCGGAACTGCTGCAGCGGGACTGGGGTGTGCAGTCGGACCTGTGGGGCTGCCCCAGCTTCACGGAGCTGGCACGCGAGGGCAATGCGGTGGCGCGCTGGAACCTGTTGCATCCGGACGAGCCCGCGCGGCGCTCGCATGTCGAGCAGTGCCTGGCACCGATGCCGGGACCGGTCATTGCGGCGACCGACTACGTACGCGCGCTGGCCGACCAGATCCGGCCATTCGTGCCGCGCCGGTACGCGGTGCTGGGTACCGATGGCTATGGGCGATCGGATACCCGCGAGCAGTTGCGGCATTTCTTCGAGGTGGACCGCCACTGGATCGCGGTGACGGCGCTGAAGGCGCTGGCGGATGAAGGCACGCTGGACGCGGGCGTCGTCGCGCAGGCGCTGAAGAAGTACGGGTTGGATCCGGACAAGCCGTACCCGCTGCATGCCTGACACGCGCAAAGGCGCCGCGCTGCCGGTTCAGGCCGGCAGCGGCCCTACTCAATTTCCACCACATCGACAACCTGCTGCTGATTCCCGTAGCGAACTTCCTGACGCATGACGAATCGCCGGGCGGGGCAATACCAGTCGGTCATGTCGAGCACCGTCGGCTCTAGCTGGATATCCGTATCGACCAGCCGAAAGCTGCCAGGATCAACGAACTTCGTATATCGGATCGGCCAGCAGAGAAGTGTGCCGGTGGCAAGCTGCAACCGCTGCAACCGACCTACTGTCCGCTCAGACAGGGTCAGGCGCACATTCGAACCAACGAAATCCGACACCTTGGTGCCGGTGCGCCGATCGACGATTCGAAAATCATAGCGGGATACAAAGGTCTCGGCGGGAAGAATCTGCCCCTCGACCAGCGCTGGGGGATACAGCAGCAGTCCGTTCGAGTTCGTATTCATTTCGCCAATCAATTCCGTGTACTGGCCGTAGGCCTGAACACGGGCATTCAGACTGCGCACGATGGGCTGACCGGAGCGTTCGTCAATCACCAGCCGGTGACGCTGCACGGTCTCGACGGGTGGCCCCATCAAGCGCCGCAGGGCAGACTTGGAATAGATGTCCAGATCGAGCGAACATAGGTCGCGCTCGACATCGTTGACGTTCCGGAAGAAGGCCAGCGTCGTCATCGGCATCAAGCCATCCGCCTCGAAACGGATCCTGCCGCCGTCGTGAATATAGGGCGCATCGCATATCTGACCGGCGTATGCCTGGTGCGGCGCGCATCCGAACAGGCCACCTGCGGCAACCCAGGCAGCCGCAAGCGGTCGCCAAGGTGGCTTGACGCGGCGTGCCCACCTTCCCGGCAATTGAGCGGTCCCTCCGAAAAGCCGTGGGCCAAGTGTGAGATGCATATTGAGAGCCGTAGAACCGATGGCCGGTTGCTCCAACCGGGGCGCTGCGTCTGGCGACGACGGATCCAGTTTAGATCGTGATCATGGCGAGATAGCTGTATCGCCAGCGATCTCTATGGAAGGTTGCCCCTGAGCCCCGGGTTCATAGTGGCGCCAACACCCGCAAGACGACCTTGCTGCCTTCGGGGCGATTTCTCGCGCCCCATTCCTTGTACGCGTTCAGCAACACCTGCCAGCCATCGCCCTGCACCAGGATTCCCGGCCCTGCGCCGAATACGCGCTCGCGCGAATCGGCCTGGCGGATGCCATCGATGCGGTCCTCGCCGAGCTGCTCCAGCATATATCCCGCAACGCCCACTCTCCAGCGCTTCGAGATCGCATAGGAAGCGGAAAGGTTCAGCGACAGAGCGTCGCCGGGCTGGACCGATCCGGCCACCAGTGAGGCGGGAGGTCGCGTGTTCTTGCCGCTCCATTGGTAGTTGAACCTGCCGCTGACCTCCAGCTTGTCAGTCGGCATGACGGTGAAGGCATAGTGCGGCGTCACCGTCCAGAGATTGCTGCCAGCGTTTGCCAGACGATTGGGATCGTACTGTCCGGTCGGCGCCGAGAGCAGCAGATTGAACCGCTGGAAGAACGGCATCCCAAACAGCGTCTGGCCGGACCACTGGACAATGAACGGGCTGAACTGGATATCGCCGGCCGCGAAGTTGTGATCGGCTGTACCCGGCCCTGGTCGGACATTGGCATACACGAGCGGCAGCAGCACCTCGGCGCCCACGTTGCCGCCGAGCAGCTTGATGTCGGGCCAGATGTAGGCAACATGCGGCACGATCGCTACCGTCTCGATGCGTGGACTGCCGGGAACGGCATTGCCGGCATCGTCGCGGATCCGCGTGGCGCGGTAGTAGCTGGAGGCCATCTCGAACAGAAAGCCCGGCCCGGCGACGCCATCCAGGAAGCTGGTATTGCCGAGGTTCATCGGCGCAAGGCTGACCGCGTCGGCGTGGGCGACTGATGCCATCATCGCAGTACAGACCCCGGCGAGAGTCAGTGTTGATATCTTCATAAGTGGAATGCCCGCCGCCGCTGCCGGGCCTGCGCCGGGCGGCAAAGTCGGCGAGCCGCGAGGACGAGCCCTGTCCAGGTGGCCGCCTGTCAGGGCGAGCGAAACGTTTAACGCAAGGGCAGCACGATACTGCCGGGCCCCGCCGCCATCAGGATGACAAAGCCGCCGATGATGCTGATGTGTTCAAGGAACCCGGTGAACAGCAGCGTGCGCTGTGCGCCTTTCTGGTTCCAGAAATCATAGAAGACCACAGCAGTTGCCAGCGTGAAGATTGCCAGCAGGAAGGCGGCAATCTCGGTCTGGTAGCCAGCGACGATGGCCAGGCCGCAAGTCAGCTGCACGAGGATGGTCAGCGACAGCACAAGGCGCGGAAACGGCAGGCTGCGTGAGCGCACTTCGTCCAGGCCGTGGCCGAAGAAGATCAGCTTGTTTGCGCCGCTCAGCACAAACATGAAGGCAATGAACAGGCGGCCTGAAAGGAGATAGTAGTCGGCCATGCCGGCTCCTGTCTGCATGGGGTGGGCAAGAACGGGGATGGCGCCCCGCAGGACGGGGCGCATGGAAGTGCGGATCGGCATGCCGACCCGCCGGCGCACATCACGCCTTGTCGTAAGAGAACTGGATGCCCGCGGTGCCACCGGTCTGGATGAACAGGTCCATGAATGCGGGGACGGTTTCACTGCGCGACCAGTCGCGCTGCAGTTCGCAGAACAGTTGCGGCACGCTGATCATCTTGCCGCCGGCCTGTTCGATGCGGCGCAGCGCGGCCTCGTGTGCGGCCACCGAAGTGCCGCCTACGGCGTCGGCCACGACATAGACCTCGTAGCCTTCCTTGAGCGCGTCCAGCGCGGGGAAGGTCAGGCACGCTTCGGTCCACAGGGCGGTCATGATCAGCTTCTTGCGGCCGGTCGCCTTCACTGCCTCGCGGAACTCGACATCTTCCCAGGAGTTGATGGTGGTGCGGTCGTAGGTCGGGAAGTCGCCCAGCACCTTCTGCAGCTGCGGGATGGGCGGCTTGTTCAGGCCGGTTTTCACGTTGACCGTGGAGTGTACGATCGGCAGCTTGTAAGCGACTGCGGCACGCGAGGCGCCGACGATGTTGTTGATCAGCAGCTGCCGGTCCATCGAGGCGATGGAGTTCACCTGAACCGGCTGGTAATCGATGATCACGAAGGCCGCGTTTTGCGGAGTCAGCAGGTGGTCGTTTGCGGGGTCGCGAATGGGTTCGCTGGCCATGGTTATCTCCAGTGCAAGGTGGTGGATTGCTGCTACTCGGCGCTTCATGGCGGACGTTGCACGGATCGTGCGCAACGTTCGTCCGGCTCTTGGTGACGGGCGGGACATCGTGACACTGCCAGGCGGATACGGCTGTCAGCGTACGCGGTAATCGCTCGTTCCCTTGAGCCCCTGAAGCATATGCCATTCATCGAAAAACGCGTGATAGGCCTGGGCAAAACATGCTGTTCGCCGCAGCAGAACAATGCGCGCCGGATGCGGATTGGGCTTGCCCGCACCGCGCCATTTGGCTAGTCTTTGTTGACACGATACGGGGGGAGGACACAACCGATGGATGACTTCTATGTGCTGGCGGTCGTGTATGCCAAGCCAGGTCGCGAGGCAGAGCTTCGGGAGACGTTGCGGGCCGTGGTGGAGCCTTCCCGGCAGGATGCCGGCAGCCTGCGCTACGAGTTGTTCGAACAACAGGATGATCCGCGCCGATTCATCTTTGTCGAGCATTGGGAGAGCCCGGCAGCGCAAGCGGCACACCATACCCAGACCGACCACATCCGCCGCTTCCAGGAGGAGGGAAGCGATGCCGTGGAACGCATGGAGTTGTTCTACAGGATGAAGCTTGTGGCTTAGGCGGTTATTTCAGGAGGTTGCGGCTTTTTTGCTCGGTCAGGATGGTGACCGTGCACGTGGTGCCCATGGCCAGCGGCAGGTCGTCGGGCAGCGCATCCAGCCGGATGCGCACGGGGACGCGTTGCGCGAGCCGGATCCAGGTGAAGACCGGGTTCACGTCCGCCAGCAAATTGGCGCTGGTGGGATTGTCGCGATCGGCAATGCCGCGGGCGATGCTTTCCACGTGTCCTGACAATGGCTTGCCGCCGGCAAGCAGTCGGACCTCGGCCCTGGCGCCGACGTGCACGTTTGGCAGCTTGGTTTCCTCGAAGTACCCATAGACCCAGTAGGAGTGCTTGTCGATGAGGGCCATGCGTGCAGCGCCGGCACTCACGTAGTCGCCACCGTGGAGGTTGAGGTTGGTCACGTAGCCGTCCACCGGCGCGTACACTTCGCTGCGGCGCAGGTTCAGCCGGGCGCTATCGAGTGCCGCCAGGCTGGCTTCGTAGTTGGCACGCGCCTGCTTCTCCTGGGCTCCGACGTCTTCGCGGCTTTCGGCCGAGACCACCGTGCTGTCCAGGTTCATGCGCCGCCGTGCCTGCTGCTGGCGCAAGTCCAGCTCAGCCTTGCGCGCCCGCACCTGTGCCTCGGCCTGTGCCACGGCCTGCCGGAACCGCTCCGGGTCGATCGCGAACAGCAAGTCGCCCTTGCGGACTTCCTGATTGTCCCGAACCGGCACCTGCGCCACCGGGCCCGACACATCGGCGGCAATGCTGATCACGTCCGCCCGCACGCGGCCGTCTCGGGTCCATGGTGAATACATGTAGTGCTGCCAGAGGCTGTAGCCCAGCATGACGGCGGCGGCCAGCAGAAGGCCGGTGGCGAGCACGCGCAAGACGGCAGGTCCGTTGATTTTCATGTTTCTGATCCAGTTACTCTTTGCCTGGTAGCGCACGCCGGGCGCAATCAGCGCCATAGCGCGAGGCCGATGGCGCTGAAGATCGACACAAACAGCGAGACCCGGAACAGCGCCGGATGCCACACCCGCCGGTAGACGCCCAGCCGCACCAGCAGGCGGTCCACCAGCAGGTACAGCAGCAGGCAGCCGACAAAGACCGGCAGCAGCGACGGCATCAGGATGGAAGCCAGGGCGATCTCACGCGGCATGGCAGGGACCCCCGTTCATCATGATGGTTCGCCGGCGGCCGCTGCAGCGTCGAAGCCACCGCCTAGCGCCTGCATCAGGCGCGCCCATGCGTCCAGGCGGGCTGCGCGCACTAGCGCCAGGCTCGATTCCTGGCGCCGCAGCTCGTTCTCGGCGGCAAGGACGTTGAGATACTCGGTGACGCCGCTGCGATAGCCGCGCTCTGCCAGCGCATAGGACTGCCGGGCCGAGCGCAGCGCGTCTTCGACGCCGGCCTGCTCGCGCGTGAGGGATTCCAGCGAGATGAATGCGTCAGCCACGCCCTGGAAGGCGGCCAATACCGCCTTGTTGTAGCTCTCGACGGCGATGTCATAGCCGCGCGTGGCCACGCCGTAGTTGCCTTGCCTGCGGCCACCATCAAAGATAGGCAGCGAGAATGCAGCGCCGACGTTGTGCCCGATCGCATCCCGGTCGACGAAGGTGAAGAAATTGCCGAACGCCGCCGACGCCAGGCCGATGCTTGCCACCAGATTGATGTTTGGATAGAAATCCGCCTTGGCGACCTTGATGCCCTGCGCGGCGGACTCGACGCGCCAGCGCTGTGCCACCACGTCGGGCCGGTGTCCGATCAGTTCTGCCGGCAGCGAGGCCGGCACCGCGATCGGCGCCGCCAGGACCAGGGCAGGGCGCACCAGCTTGTCGCCCGCGCCGGGGCCGTCGCCGCTGAGCACCGCGAGCTGGTTCTTCACCAGCGCGATCGCGCGTTCTGCCTGCAGTACCTGTGCCTGCAGTGCAGGGATCGGCGTGCGCGCCTGGCTCAGTTCCAGGTCGCTGGCGAGGCCGCGGCTGTTGCGCTTGCGGATGATCTCGTAGATGCGGGTCTGGCGCGCCAGGTTGGCCTGGTTGACGTCCAGCAGGGCATATTGCAGTCCCAGGTCGATGTAGGCGCGCACCACGGATGTCTCCAGGCTCAGTTGCGCCATGCGCGCATCGGCCGCCGCCGCCTGCACCTTGTCCAGCGCCCCTTGCAGCACGGCCCGGTTGCGCCCCCAAAGGTCCAGATCGTAGGAGAGATCGGCGGCGAGACGGTTATTCCAGGTGGTGTGCCCGCCGAGGGGCTGTGGCGTGGACAACCGCGGGAAGCGCGTGCGCCCGAAGGCGCCTGCCGCATTCACATTGGGCTCGATGGCAGCGCCGGCGATCTTGGCCTGCGCCAGCGCCAGTTCGCTGCGCGCCTGCGCGATGCGCAGGTCTGGCGATCCCGCGACCGCGCGCGCCACCAGGGCGTCCAGGTTGCGGTCGCCCAACTGCGACCACCATGACCGCTGTGGCCAGCCGGCGTCCTGCTGCGTGGCGCGCAGCGCTGCGCCGGCATCTACCGCGGTGGCATCGAGCGGCGTGGCTACGGGCTTGATCCCCCCTGTGCTGGCGCAAGCTGCCAGGATGGCGATGCAGGCGCCGGCAAGCGCGAGCGCCCGTATTCTTGCTGACGTTGTCTTAGCGCGCATCTGCGGTACCTGTGTCGTTGGCGGCCGCATCGCCAACGAGTCGCAAGGCATCGTCAAGCAGTGACAGTCGCATGGCATGCAGGATGGCGCGCCCCTCGTTGGCGGCGGCCGAAGCATGGTGGCCGGTCCAGACGATGCTCTGTTCCAGGGCTTGCATGGCGGCCCCGAAGGTGGCGGACGACGGTGCGCGAAACAGCGCCGAGAGGGCCGCCAGCAGGTCCGCCTGGTGGCGCTCCCATGCCACGGGCAGCACGCCGCGGGCGGTCACCTCGCGCAGGGCAATCGTCCCCAGCCCGATCTCGAGCGCGGTAAAGGCCCAGCCCAGCAGTTCGGTCTGGCCGGCCCGCCCGGCGGGCGGGCGCGAGCCGGCAAACTGGATGAAGTCGCGGATATGCGTTTCGAAGTGCAGGCGCAGTCCCGCCAGCGGGGTACGGCAGATATCGGTCGCTACCAGTTCGCGCAGCTGCTTCAGGTACTGCTCGGCCAGCCAGTGGCCGCCCTGCGGCACAATGGTGGCGAACGCCAGCGAGGCGATGGCGATACCCATCAACGTGGCGATGCCCGCGTCGAGGTAGCCGACAGGATTGAAGACCATCGGATTGGCGAGGTTGCCGAGAAAACAGAAATAGATGCCAAAGCCCAGTCCGATTACCGCGGTCGGCGGGAAGGTTCCAATGTAGCTGCCGATCGCAATGAACGGCGCCAGCGCCACGGCCAGCAGCACGAAGCCGTCCAGATGCGGTAGCAGGAAGAAGTTGAAGAAGAGGCCTGCCATCCACGCCAGGGCGCAGCCGATCAGCATCTGCCGGGCAATGGTGACGGGCTGGGGCATGATCGAGTACAGCGAGATGGCGATGGTGGCCGCGATCACGCCGGAGCTGCCGCTGGCCCACCCGGAGGCGATCCACAGCCATGCGCTGGCCAGTACCGCCACCGCCGCGCGCACGCCGGAGGCGATGGCGAAGGCTCGGTTGGCCGGGTTGGCACGCCTGCGGGACCGCTCGCGCGGCGCCGATGCCGGCGCAATGCCGGGGGCCCGCAGCTTCAGGAAGTTCTCGGTGTATGACAGCAAGTCGATCACGGCCTCCCGCAGCGCAGTGGCGCCGGACGCAAAGCGGTCGGCCGCCAGCGGTGGCGCATCGGCCAGGGTGGCGCGTGCCGCGGCGATGTAAGCGGGCAGTTCCGCATCCAGGCCCAGCATGGCCTGGTGCAGTGACGCGATTTCCCCCACCTCCAGCCGGGTGCGCCCCGCCGTGACAGGAAGTACCGCGGCCAGGCGCCCGAACAGGGCGTCCAGTGCATCGCCCGCCCGGTGGTCGGCAGCCTTGGCCGTGCGGGCCCTGAGTTGGTGGATGGTGTGGAAGCGCGCCAGGGCCTCGAGGAAATCGTGGTTCAGGCGCAGCATCAGCGCATTGTTGGCGCGCATCTCCGGATCCTCGAACACCGCTGCGCTGCGCAGGTTTTCCAGCTGTGCGCGCTCGCCGGCCAGGCGCAAGTGCAGCGCGCCAAGGCCCGCGGGGGTTTCGCTGCCCTGCAGCGCGATGCGGATGAAGCCGGCGAACGTGGCGATGTGCTGTTGCCCCGCGGCCAGCAGCATCGATGCCACGCGCTGCGGAAAGATCAGACCGCTCACGATGCCGGCACAGGCAATGCCAACCGAGACCTCGCTCAGGCTGATCACGACGTTGTCGAAGATGGCGTACGGGTTGGCGATCGACGGCACTGCCGCAATGCAGGTGGCATAGCCCGACAACACGAAGCCATACGATTGATAGTTGCGGAAATATGCCGCGCCGCCCACGCACAGGCCGATCCATACGGACAGTCCCAGCAGGAACAGCACGCGTTCTTGCGGGAACGCAAAAAACAAGAGCAGCGCGGCCATGCTGCCTACCAGCATGCCAATGGCGCGGTAGAAGCCCCGCGCCAGCACCATGCCGCTGTGCTGGTGCATCATCAGGATCACCACCGATACCATTGCCGTGCGCGGCGAGGCCAGCTCCAGCCGCATCGACAGCCACGTTGCCATCAGCACCGCCATGACGGTCTTTGCCGCATGGAGCAGGCGGCCACGGTCCGCTTGCCACCAGGCGCGGGCCGCGCCGATCAGTCCTGCGCCGGCAGCAGAGATGGAATTGGCAGCGGCGGTCACAGGCGCAAGCGCTGGGCGCGCCAGGGAGCGGTGCGCATCGAGTGGGTGGCGGAATAGCCGTGCATGGACACAATGACGCAAGTTTGGTCTTCTGTGGCTTCTGTCACGGCGTGATCATAGTTCAGGAAGGTGCCAGCGAGTGTTCGCGCTGACCAAACATGGTGTTCGCCAACACCAGCCTTCCGCTTGCGCCGTGCAGCCGGTAGGCTGGTCAGTCCTTCCCCCCTCACTGCGCCGCGTCGGCGGCAAGGAGTTCCCACATGACCCATCCCGTGGTTGCGTGCCCCGGCCATCCGGTCCTGGAGCGTATCCCGACGCGGCCGGCGGAGGTCGGCGAAGGCCTGGTTATTCACCGTGCCTTGCCGAACCGGCAGCGGCGCATGGTCGGCGCCTGGTGCTTCCTTGACCACGCCGGGCCCATCCAATTCCCCGATGGCGACGGGTTGAAGGTCGGGCCGCATCCGCATATCGGCCTGCAGACCTTTACCTGGATGATCGAAGGCGAAGTGCTGCACCGCGACAGCCTGGGCTATGAGCAGGTGGTCAGGCCCGGGCAGGTCAACCTGATGACGGCGGGCAACGGCATTGCCCATGCAGAGCATTCGATTGGCGCCGGCGGACGCCTGCATGCCGCCCAGCTCTGGATTGCCTTGCCGGACGACAAGCGGCACATGGCGCCGTCGTTCCAGAACTATCCGGATCTGCCACGCCTGGTGTCGGGCGGATTTGGCATCACGGTCCTGGCCGGGACGGCGTTCGGCCAGACCTCTCCGGTGGCGGTGCATTCCCCGCTGGTCGGGATGGACCTTGCAACCGGGCAGGCTGCCAGCACGGCTGTTCCTGCCGATCCGGCGTTCGAATACGCGGCGCTTACGCTGCGCGGCGAGGCGGTCGTGGAGGGGGAGGTGCTGGGTCCCGACACGCTGCTTTATCTCGGCGCAGGGCGGCAGCAGATTTCCGTGCGCAGCGACGGCCCGGCCGACCTGCTGCTGATCGGCGGAGTCCCGTTCGCAGAGGACATTGTGCTGTGGTGGAACTTCGTGGCGCGCAGTACGGCCGAGATCGAGGCCGCCACGCGTGACTGGAACGGTGGCGCCAGCCGTTTTGGCGAGGTTGCCGGGGATGTCGGTGCGCGCCTGGTTGCGCCTGATATGAGCGGCATGCACCTCAAGCCTCAGCGGCGCTAAGGTCGCGGGTATGTGGCCGCACGCGAGTGGGTGCCCCGGTTGGCGCCGCGGTGACGGTTCAAACCGGTGGCGCCGGCGCCAGCGCGCCGATGCCGTGCGAGCCTGACTCCCACGGCGGCGGCGACATCGCTTGCTGCAGGAACTGGATCAGCGTGCGGATTTTCTGCGAGGTGAAGGCCGTTTTCGGATAGACCGCAAAGATGCCATCATCGACAGGTGGCACTTCGGGCAACACCGGAATCAGCCGGCCTGCGACCAGGTCCGGCGCCACGATAAACAGCGGCAGCACCGCGAGGCCATGGCCTGCCACCACTGCATCGCGTAGCACCTCTCCGTTATTGGCGGTAAAGGGGCCGCGCGGCGTGAGAATCTTCGGTGCAGCGTGGGGCGTCGTGCCGCGGAAGGCCCAGATCTGGCCAGGCAGCGAATTGCTGTAGGACAAGCAGTCGTACCGAGGGATGTCGTCGATGCTTTCCGGCAGGCCGTTTTGCCGAGCATAGTCCGGGCTGCAGCAGACGACACGCCGACTGGCGGCCAGCTTGCGCGCGATCAGCGCGCTGTCAGATAGCCGCGTAATGCGGATGGCCACGTCGTAGCGCTCATAGCCCGTATCGACCAGCCGGTCGTCCAGCTCCATGATGACGTGAAGGCGCTGGTGCGACTTGGCGAAGCGGGCGATCAGGGGAGACAGCCACAGCGTGCCGAAGCTCATCGGCGCGAGGATGCGCAGTTCCCCGCAGAGCTCTTGCGAGAATTTCGAGACGTTCTCCGCAGCCTGGGTCAGCTGCGCCATCGCGGCGCGCGCCTGGTCGTAGAACTGACGGCCGCTTTCAGTCGGCTGCACGCGCCGGGTGGAGCGCTGCAGCAAGGTAGCGCCCAGGCTGCGCTCGAGGTCGCTGATGCGCTTGCTGACAACGGATTTGGACAGCGACATGTGGCGCGCGGCAGCACTGACGCTGCTCAGTTCAACGACCAGAAGGTACGCCTCAATATCCTCGGTTCGGAGTTGCATGCCAGATCTCGAGAACTTTTCATTGGGGCGACAGCATACTGAATCGGATGGGGGCGGTGCAATGATGGATGACCCGCGCGGGCTTTATCAGCCACCAGAACGGAATGCCATCACCAAACGCGATGGCATCCTCACCATTGATTGCTTTACGCCGCTCGCGGGCCATGGCAGGCTCAATCGGCATGCCCGCACAAAGAGCGCCGCAAAAACCCATTTTCCAAGGCGTCTTTGCCTTCAGCATTTCCCCGACCAAACGCTCCCTGACCGGGGCGCTGCGTACCGAGCAGCAAAAGCGGCTGCTGCAGATTGCCGATGCATGTCCGGTGCACAAGCTGCTGACGGGCGAAGTCCGCATTGATACGCACCTTGCCACGTAGCATTTCTGCGACGCCCGTCGAGATCATGCTGGATAATAGGTAAGTCGCACCTTTTCAGCTTTGTGAACGGAGGCATGATCGATGATCAAAATCCTTGGAATTTCCGGCAGCCTGCGTGCGCAGTCGTACAACACCGCATTGCTGCGCGCGGCACAGGCGGACGCTGGTCCGGAGACTCGCTTTGACATCGCCACCCTGCATGGCATCCCGCTATACGATGGCGATCTGGAGGAGCGTGAAGGCTTGCCAGCCGCGGTCGTGGACCTGCGCAAACAAGTCATGGCGAGCGATGGCTTAATCTTCGCCACGCCCGAGTACAACAATGGCATTCCCGGCGTCTTCAAGAACGCCATCGACTGGCTCTCGCGGCCCCCGAGCGATATTCCCGCGGTCTTCGGCAATCGCCCGGTAGCGGTCATCGGTGCTTCTGCCGGCGGCTTCGGCACGGTGCTGGCGCAGAATGACTGGCTGCCGGTGCTGAAAACCCTGGGCACGCGCCACTATAGCGGCGGCCGTTTGCTGGTTGCGCGTGCTGGCCAGGTTTTCAATGCGCAAGGCGAGCTCACCGATGCCGACCTGCAGGCGCGGCTGAGGGCGTTCGTCGCAGGCTTCGTGGCGTTTGTGGAAGAAAGCACGCGCACTAGCTAAGCTGGAGCGCGAGGTGGCGCCGCAGCAGCTGCACCATCCGCAGGCCGATATTGCAAGCCGCCATAATCCGCAATGGCGGCTACCTACGCGGCAATCATGGCGCTTGACGGCCGGCTACCGCTGGGCGGAAGAAACCACAGCGAGCGGAGACAGGAACGGATATGTTTGGGGCGGTCGCGTACGTGCGCAATGCCGGCCTGAATTTCGCAGCGCTGGCGACCCTTGCTGCCGGCGCGCGCAGCCAGACCGGGGTGGCGCTTGGCATGCGGCACAACGACCACGCCAGGACCCCGCCGGACTGAACCGTTACGCTCCCCGTGCTGGGTCTAACCGGCACCACCGTGCAACACAGCATTGCGCCGCGCATAGGCAAAGTAGATCACCAGCCCCAGCACCAGCCACACCAGGAAGGCGGCCCAGGTCAGCGCCTGCAGGTGTGCCATCAGAAACAGGCAGAAGCCGATCGACAGCAGCGGCACCACCGGCACGCCCGGGCAGCGGAACGCGCGCGGCAGTTCGGGCCGGGTCTTGCGCAGCACCAGCACCGCCACCGAGATCAGCGTAAAGGCGGCCAGCGTGCCGATATTGATCAGCTCCGCCAGCACCTTCAGGGGCACGAAGGCGGCAATCGCGGCAAACACCACACCGACGGTCCAGGTGGCGAAATACGGCGTGGCATGGACCGGATGCACCGACGACAGCCGCTCGGGCAGTAACCCGTCGCGCGACATCGCAAAGATCACGCGGGTCTGGCCGTAGGTCATCACCAGGATCACCGTGGTCATGCCCAGGATTGCGCCCAGGTCGACAAAGCCCGCCACCCAGTTCTGCCCGGCAAACTGCAGCGCCAGCGACACCGGATGGTCGACGCCGGCGAACTTCGCGAACGGCACGATGCCGGTCATGATCGCCGCCACCACCACATACAGCACCGTGCACACCGCGAGCGAGCCGATGATGCCGATCGGCAGGTCGCGGCGCGGGTTGCGCACTTCTTCCGCGGCCGAGGTCACGGCATCGAAGCCGATGAAGGCGAAGAACACCAGCGCCGCCGCATTGAAGATGCCGGTAAAGCCGAACGGTGCGAACGGCTGCCAGTTGGCCGGCTGCACGTGCCACACGCCCACCGCGATAAACAGCAGCACCACGCCGATCTTCACTGCCACCATCAGGTTGTTGACGCGCGCGGACTCGCGCACGCCGTAGGACACCACCCAGGTGATGGCCAGCATGATCAGGCACGCCGGCAGGTTCAGCACGGTGTGCACGCCCGGCACCGAACCCGGCGCCGCGCTCAGCGCCGCCGGCAGCTTCATGCCGAAGCCCGCCATCAGCGACTGGAAATAGCCCGACCAGCCCACCGACACCGCCGACGTCGCCAGCCCGTATTCGAGCAGCAGGTCCCAGCCGATCATCCATGCGACGATCTCGCCCAGCGTGGCATAGCTGTAGGTATAGATCGAGCCCGACACCGGGATCGCCGAGGCGAACTCCGCGTAGCACAGCGCGGCAAAGCCGCACGCCAGCGCAGCGATCACGAACGACACCGTCAGCGCCGGCCCGGCGGTCAACGCGCCGGTGCCGGTCAGCACGAAGATGCCGGTGCCGATGATGGCGCCGATGCCCATCAGCACCAGGTCGACCGGACCCAGCACCTTCCTCAGGCTGGCGACGTGCCTCTGCGCCAGCATGGCGTCAATGTCCTTGGTTCGGAACAAGCTCATATAGGGATCTCCTGCATGGGTTATGCCGCGCGCTCGCACGTCTGCGCGCCGGAGATGGCGGCGAGGCATGCGGTGCGATGGCATTCGGGACACGTGCCGTCGGGTAGACGGCACGGGCTTGCCGGCACGCAGGTCGCGCGCCGGTCCCGGTAATTTTTGGGGAGTTGCCCAGGCCGCTCAGGCGGCAGGGACGGGCGTCGAGCCAGATCGACGCGGCGAGGGCTGCCCGCCGATTCCTTGCTCGCCGCCAGAGTCGATCACGCCGGTTTCATTCGACGTGATGCACCCATCCGAACGGGTCGGCGATGCTGCCGCGCTGGATGCCGGTCAGCAAGGAACGAAGCCGTTGCGTGACTTCACCTTCGCCGCCGTTGCCGATCGTGAATTCCCCGCCGGCGTGACGCACCTGCCCGATGGCGGTGACTACCGCGGCCGTGCCGCAGGCGAACGTTTCCTTGACCCGGCCACTGGCCGCATCGGCGCGCCACGACGCGAAGTCGTATGGCGTTTCGTCGACCGGAATCCCCTCGTGCCGCGCCAGTTCGATGATCGAAGCACGGGTAATGCCCGGCAGGATCGTCCCTTTCAGGGGCGGCGTGCGCAGCGAGCCGTCGTCCATCACGAAAAACACATTCATGCCGCCGAGCTCTTCGATCCAGCGGTGCTCGGCAGCGTCAAGGAACACGACCTGGTCGCAGCCCTTGGCCGCGGCCTCGGTCTGTGCGATCAGGCTGGCGGCGTAATTGCCGCCGCATTTGGCGGCGCCGGTGCCTCCCGAAGCCGCACGGGTGTATTGATCCGATACCCACACGGTCACCGCCGACTTGCCAGGCTTGAAATACGGGCCTACCGGACAAGCGATCACGCAGAATATGTATTCGGCCGCGGCCCGCACCCCGAGAAAACTCTCCGAGGCGAACATGAACGGCCGCAGATAGAGGCTACCCTGGCTGCCCGGAATCCAGGCGCGGTCAATATCGACCAGCGCTTCCACGGCTTGCAGGAATGTGGCCTCGGGCAGGTCCGCCATCGACATGCGCGCCGCGGAGGCGCGAAAACGCCTTGCATTCTCCTGAGGTCGGAACAGCGAGATCTTGCCGTTCTCGCCACGGTATGCCTTCATGCCTTCGAAGATCTCCTGTGCGTAATGCAGGACTGCGCAGGCGGGATCGATCTGGAAAGGACGGCGTGCTTCGACCTTGGCGTCATGCCAGCCGCGACCTTCGGTCCAGCGGATCGTGACCATGTGATCCGTGAAAACGCGACCGAAGCTGGGGTTTTCCAGCCTGGCGGCGATCTGATCGGCGGGGGTGGGGCCGGGATGAGGCTCCGTAACGAACTGCAATGGATTGTCGGTGCTCATGCTTCAGTGCTCGGGGGAGGTTGGGCCATATGGCCTGGCCGCCGCGGTAGCGTGACCGGGCGGATGCGCTACAAGGGAGAACTGGTCGGCTAAAGCGGGAGTGGCGCGCTATCGCCGCGTTGCGGCTTCGTGCGGGTGGGCGGGCAGGGTGGCATTCACGATGTCTGTCTCCGGATGCTTTTATTTGTCTGGAGGAGTGTAAGAAGCGGCCGCAGCGCCGTAAATTCAAGAATTCCAACATCTGGTATCTTCAAAACGAATAACGGGCGACGGGTTTTGATCGCCAGGAATTGCTGCCTTCCACTTACCGATCTTGCAGGCTGCGCCACCCCAACCATGTCTCATCAAGACCAGATTCTCCTCTGCAAGCGCTGCCTGCCCGGGCGCTCCGGCAGGCCAGGCAGCGGACGCCGCACTTGGGCATGGGCCGGCCGTGCGCTGATGCTGCTTCTGCTGGCGGGCATCGGTGCCTGCGGGTCGCTTGCCCACAATGTCCCCCGCAATCAGCCTCAGGCGGCGGATGCCGGCGCAACCGTACCCCTGCGCGAACCTACCGACGTGGTCGGGCCGACTACCATCGCCATGGCGTTCTCCGGTGGCGGCACGCGGGCCGCGGCCTTCGCCTTCGGCGCGCTGCAGGGGCTGGACGCCCTGAAACGCCCCGGCGGCGCGTCCTTGCTCGACGACGTTGCCTTTGTCAGCAGCGTGTCCGGCGGCTCCCTCACCGCCGCGTACTACGGCCTGCACGGCAAGGACAGCCTGGCGACGTTCCGCTCGGTGCTGCTCAAGGACGGAGAGGCCCGGCTGCGCTTCAGCCTGCTGAATCCCTTCAACCTTGCGCGCCTCTTTGCCGGAGGACTCAACAATCGGGAAGATCTCCAGGCATGGCTGGACCAGGACGTCTTCAAGGGCGCCACGTACGCCGACATGTTCCGCCGCGGCAAGCCGCTGGTGTGGATCAACGCCACCAACGTCTATTACCGGGTCGCGTTTCCGTTCAGCCAGCTGGCATTCGATGCGCTTTGCAGCGATCTCGCGAGCTTTCCCGTCTCCGAGGCCGTCGCCGCCTCCATGGCGGTGCCGCTGTTCTTCGCGCCCATCGTGCTGGAAAAGCATCCCGACGCATGCCGCGCGCCGCTGCCCAGCCTCGACCACGCCCAGGCGCCGGGTCAATCGCTGCTGCTTGGCGCGCTGGCGGTCGCGGTGCGCGGCCACCGGGATCTGTCGAAGGGCAAGTACATCAAGCTGGTCGACGGTGGTGTGACGGACAACTATGGCCTGGCCACCATTTTCCAGTCCCGACTGCTGCTGGGCACGCCTTACGGACCCATGAGCGAGAACGACGCGATCAAGGTGCGGCGGCTGCTGTTCGTCGTGGTGGACGCGGGCCAGGGGCCGCGTGGCGACTGGAACCAGAGCCAGGACGGCCCGTCGGGAATCGAAGTCGCCAACGCCTCGATCGACGCGGCCATGGCCACCAACGTGCGCATGAGCTATGACGCCTTCGTCCCGATGATGCGCCAGTGGCGCAACGACCTCGTCGCGTACCGGTGCGCGATGCCGTTTGCCCGGCAGCAGGCGATTGCCGAACGCAGTCCAGGCTGGCGCTGCGACGACGTCGAGTTTTTCGTCACACGGCTGGCCTTCGACGCCCTTGACAAGGCGCGCGCTGCAAGCCTGAACGAGCTGCCGACCCGGCTTCGGTTGCCCGAGAAGGATGTCGATCGCCTGATCGAAGCGGGCATGGATGCGGTCCTGGGCAACCCGGTGATCCGCGAGTTCGAGCGCGAAGCCAACGCAGTCCGATAGGCGCCGGCGGGAATGCCATCGTGCCGCACGATTGGTGCCGGCGCGGTAACAGTGCGTGTACCGCGGCGGCACTACCGGTGCCACCGTCCCACGGCTACGATTTGTTGCAAGCGGTACCCGGGTGACATCGGGCGCGGGTCCGCCGGGCATTCCCGCCATCTCAGCAGGAGAAATCATGACGCAACGACTCAACTACTTCCAGCAATCCCCGGAGCTGTCCAAGAAGCTCATGGAGCTCAACAGCCTGTTCCAGGGCACCACCATCGAGCAGCACATCCGCGAACTCGTCGAGATTCGTGCGTCGCAGCTCAACGGCTGTGCGTTCTGCGTCGACATGCACATCAAGATGGCAAAGATCCATGGCGAGCGCGAGCTCCGGCTGCATCACGTGGCGATCTGGCGCGAATCGCCGCTGTTCTCGCCGCGCGAGCGCGCCGCGCTGGCCTGGACCGAGGCCCTGACCCAGCTGCCCGCGCACGGTGTGCCGGACGATGTCTACGAGCGCGTGCGCACGCAGTATTCCGAGAAGGAGCTGTCCGACCTGACTTTCCTGGTGGGCGCCATCAACACCTGGAACCGGCTGAACGTAGCGTTCCGCATCGTGCCGGGTTCTTCCGACAAGGCCTTCGGGCTGGACAAGGCCAACCTGGAGTAATGCCATGAAATGGTCGATTGCCATGGCGGCAAGCCTGGCGCTGCTGTCGGCGCCGCTGGCCAACGCCGCGCCGCCGGAGGTGGTGGTCCAGTCGCTGACCACCAAGGCACTGCCCGACTACGCGGGCAAGGAAGTCCAGATGATCACGGTCGAGTACCCGCCCGGCGGCTTCGACCCGGTGCACCGCCATGACGCGCATGCGTTCGTCTATGTGCTCGAAGGCAGCATTGTGATGGGCGTGAAGGGCGGCAAGGAAGTTACGCTGAAGGCGGGCGAGACTTTCTATGAAGGCCCCGACGATCTCCACACCGTCGGCCGCAATGCCAGCAAGACCAAGCCGGCCAAGTTCGTCGTGTTCCTGCTCAAGAAGCAGGGTGCGCCGATCTTCACCCCGGCGAATTAGCGCAGACGTTTCGCTGAAAGCGCTGATTACGTCGGTGACGCTATTCGCGGCTCGGCACGTATGTTGACGACTGGCCGAAGATCCAGCTCAGTGCCAGGCCGGCGGCAAAGGCGTCCTTCTGGCGCACCAGCGGGCTGCTCTCGAAGCGGGCGCCGTCGAGCCGGTCGTAGCGGACGAAGGCGCCGAACCAGACATGGCGGAATCGCCTGGACAACGAAGCCAGCGCCGTGCTGCCGGAATAGCCACCCTGGGCGATATAGGCCGGACGCGCGGCGGTCGCGAATTGTTCTTCGACCGAATAGAAATACTGGTTGTAACGCGCGGTCGAGAACAGCGGCCCCGCCATCAGGCCCAGGTTCCAGCCGGGCAGGCCGCCGACGTTGGCAACGTCGAGGTTCAGGTGCGGCGAGAAGATCCAGCCAATCGCCTTGGGCGACGACTCCACCGTCACGGCCAGCCGCACCGGAAGGCGCAGGTCCAGCCTGGTCCGGTCCTCGGCGGACCGCCACAGCGTGAGCGCCAGCGAAGGACCGATCTCAACGGCGGTCTTGAGGTCGGGCATGCCGCGGCGTGCCTCATCCTCGCTGCTTTCGACCGGGAGCGAGATGCCGAGGCTGACATTGATCTCGATCCGGTCGCTGTCGAACAACTTGCCGCGCACCCCGTTGCGGTCTGCCCGCAAATGCTCGCCGCGGTAGACAAAGTAGGGCACCGGAAACAGCAGGTTGGCGCGTGCGTCCGAGCCGCGGTAGTGCGGCAGGGTAATGCCGCCGAGGCCCAGCCCGGCTTCCCACAACGGCCGCTCGATGTCGTCGAAATCCTGCGCCCCGCAGGTCATGGCGAATGCCGCGGCAATGGCCGGCAGCGCGCGGTAGCGCTTGCGCAACCTCGTCACTGGCAAGGCATGCCGTGGCCGGCTGGCGCAATGCCGGGTTCGCATGGCGTGGCTCCCTGGGAATTTCGTGGCGTGGCGGGAAAACAGCGGCAGGACGAAAACCAGGGAGAGTATAGCCAGAGAGTGGCTGCGCGCGTCTATCGGACGGAGCGTTTTCCGGGCGGCACCATACCAAGCTTGTTGGGCCGGATGCGGACCACAGGCAGCCTCACCCCCGTGACCGATCCTTGACGAACAACGCCGTGACCATGCCAAGCACGCACAGCGCCACCACATAGTGCGCGGGCGCCAGCGGGTCGTTCTTCAGCATCAGCGTCACCACCATCGGCGTCAGGCCGCCGAAAATCGCATAGGACACGTTATAGGAGAACGACAGCCCCGAGAACCGCACCTGCGCCGGGAACGCATTGACCAGCACGAACGGCACCGCGCCGATGGTGCCGACCAGGAAGCCCGCCAGCGCATAGAGCGGCAGCAGCAGGTCGGGGCGGGTGAAGATGGTGGTATAGAACGCGTAGGCGCAGACTGCAAGCAGCAGGCCGCCGAAGAACAGCGTGCGGCGCGCGCCGATGCGGTCGGCCAGCGCGCCCGAGACGATGCAGCCGACCGTCAGGCACAGCGTGGCCACGCTGTTGGCGACCAGTGCGGTGCGCGCGTCGAAGCCATACAGCTTCTGCAGGAAGGTGGGCGTCATCAGGATCACCACCACGATGCCGGCCGACAGCATCCAGGTCAGCAGCATCGATACCGCGACGCTGCCGCCGTGGTTGCGCATCACCGACTTCAGCGGCATCTCCGCCGCCAGCGCCTTGCGCTGCTGCAATTCGGCAAAGACCGGCGTCTCATGCAGCCAGCGGCGCAGGTACATCGAGGCGATGCCGAACACGCCGCCGATCAGGAACGGCACGCGCCAGCCGTAGTCGGTCAGCTCGGTCGGGGTGAACACGGTGTTGATGCCGGTTGCCACCAGCGAGCCGAGCAGGATGCCGGCGGTCAGCCCCGCGGTCAGCGTGCCGCAGGCATAGCCGACATGGCGCGCGGGAACGTGCTCGGAGACGAAGACCCAGGCGCCCGGCACTTCGCCGCCGACGGCCGCGCCTTGCAGGATGCGCAGCACCAGCAGCAGCACCGGCGCGGCCAGCCCGATCGACTGGTAGGTCGGCATCAGTCCCATCAGCAGCGTGGGCACGGACATCAGCAGGATCGACAGCGTGAACATCTTCTTGCGGCCGAGCAGGTCGCCGAAGTGCGCCATGATGATGCCGCCCAGCGGACGCGCCAGGTAACCGGCCGCGAAAATGCCGAAGGTCTGCAACTGGCGCAGCCAGTCCGGCACTGAAGGCGGAAAGAACAGCTGGCCGATCACCGTCGCGAAGAACACGAAGATGATGAAGTCGTAGAATTCGAGCGCGCCGCCCAGCGCGGCGAGGGAGAGGGTCTTGTAATCCTGGCCGGTGAGCGCGCGCGCGCCGGCGCGCGGCGTGCCGACACCCGCGGCGGTACTGCTGGTGGTAGACATGGAATGGACTCGCATGGAAGAGAACGCATGCGAAGCGCGCAGCACGGAATAACGTGATGGGTGTGGCCGGAGGGTACAGCGCAGGAGAGGCAGGCACGACGCGGCGGGTAAGCCACAGGCTTGCGACGGGACGCTTCGCAAAGGACGTAAAGATACCAGATCGGCGCATGCCCGTTGCGCGGTCAAGACCGGCGCGGTGCCAGCGTCGGTCACGCGCAGAGCCGCGCCCGGCCCAATTTCTTTGCTTTGTCCTTAACCGTTGCCATAATGTCGAAAAATGTGAAATCCGGGGCACAAAGCAGCGTGCAGCGCCGGATTGCGGGGTCGGAATTTCTGGAACGTCATGGCATTCAAGCAATCCATCCAGGCGGCAGCCACGGTGGCTGCCACGCCGCGCGGCCGGCTGGCCGTGCGCATTGCGGGCGGCGTGGCGGCGGCGCTGGCGGTGTTCGGGCTGGCCGGGTATTTCGGCGGCCCGCCGCTGATCAAATACCTGGTCGAGAAGAACGCGACCGAGGCGCTCGGCCGCAAGGTCACGCTGGGGCAGGCGCAGGTGCGTCCGTTCGAACTGGCGGCCACGCTGACCGACCTGACCATTTACGAGCGCGACGGCAAGACGCCGGCGCTGACGCTGGGCGAGGCGCAGGCCAATACCTCGCTGGCCTCGCTCTGGCACCTGGCGCCGGTGGTGGACAACCTGCATGTCGACCGCCTGGCCGTGCACGTGGTGCGCGGTGCCGACGGCCGCATGAGCTTTGCCGATGTGCAGGAGAAGTTCGCGGCGCTGCCGCCCAAGCCGGCCGATGCCGAGCCGGCGCGCTTCTCGGTGAACAACATCGCGGTAACGGGCAGCAGCCTGCGCTATGACGACAAGCTGCTCGACACCACGCTGCGCGTCGACAACCTGACGCTGACGCTGCCGTTCCTGTCCAACCTGCCGCACGACGTCGAGATCGTGACCCGCCCCACGCTGAGCGCCCAGGTCAACGGCACGCCGCTGGCGCTGGACGGCGAGGTGCTGCCCTTTGCCGATTCGCGCCAGACCCGGCTCAACGTCAACCTGGACGGGCTCGAGGTGGCGCGGATGATGGCGTTCGCGCCGGCTTTGCGCGATGCCGAGGTCAAGGCCGGCAAGCTCGATACGCGCCTGACGGTGGCGTTCCGCCAGCAGAAGGACACGCAGGAGATGGTGGTGATGGGCACCGCCGCGCTGCGCGAGGCCGACGTGCGCACGCGCGCCGGCCAGCCGCTGATCCGCAGCGGCAAGCTGGCAGTCGATATCGCCAGGCTGGAGCCGCTGGCGCATCGCGCGCAGCTGCGCAGCGTCGAAATCGAAGGGCTGGCGGTGGAGGCGGCGCGGCGCGCGGACGGCTCGCTGAACCTGGCCACGGCTTTCCTGCCGCAGGCGGTGAGCCGGTCCACCGATGGCGTGGCGCCGGCACCCGCGCCGGCGTCGGCCCCGGCTGCCGCTTCGGCTACACCGGCCACACCGGCCGCCCCCGCCGCCCCTGGAACGGCCGCGCCCAAGGAGGTGCCGTGGCGCTATGCGGTCGACCGCATCGTCATCAGGCAGGCGCGGCTGGGCTTCGAGGACGCGCTGGCGCCATCGGGGCCGGGCAAGCTCGCGCTCGGGCCGCTCGATGCCGAGGTCAAGGGCTTTGCCGGCACCGACGGCGACAAGCCCGTGCGCGTCGAGGCCACGCTGACGGTGGCCGAGGGCCAGACCCTGCACCACACCGGCGACTTGCTGCTGCGCGACGGCTCGATGGCCGGCACGCTGGAAACCACCGGGCTGCGGCCGCAGGGGTTTGCCGCCTGGTGGCCGCGCGAGCTGCGCAGCCAGTTCGGCACCACCGCGGTCAATGCGGAACTGCATTACCGCATGGCGTGGGGCACGCCGCAGTTCCAGTTCGTGCTGGAAAAATCGCGCCTGGAACTGGCGCCGCTGTATGTCGCCACGCGCGAGCCGGTAGTGATGCCGGCGGCCGCCGCAGCGCGCGGCAGCGAAGCCAAGGCGCAGGCCGGAGACCGGCCGCGAGGCGCCGCCCGCCGTGCGCGCGAGCACGCCGGCGATCGCAGCGGGGACAGAGATGGTGCCGGGGCGCCGCTGCTGCAGGCCCAGAAGCTGGTGCTGGACGAGATCCAGTTCGACCTCGCCAAACAGACCTTTGCCAGCAGCCAGGTCACGCTGGCGCAGCCGCAGATCGCCGCCACGCGTGACCATCGCGGCGAGTTGATCGAGCTGGCGCGGCTGTGGGCGAGCGAATCCGCGCAGCAGGCGCGCGCCGCGCCGCGGCGCGCGGCGCCGGCCAGCACCAACGGCGCCAATGCGGCTGCCAGCGGCGGCGGCTGGAAGGCCAATATCGGCAAGGTCGTGGTGGAAGGCGGCAGCGCCCGCCTGGCGGACTACCAGCCGGCCCAGGCCAACCGTGGCCGGCCGGTGATCCACCAGTTCCGCAATATCGGGCTGACCACCGGCGCGGTGGCCTGGCCGCTGACGCCGGCGGCGGTGCCGCTCAAGCTGCATGCCGAAACCGGCCGCCGTGGCGTGATCGGCGTCGATGGCACGGTGCTGCCGGCGCTGCCGGCCAGCCGTCTGCAGCTGGACCTGCGCCAGGTCGACGTGAGCCCGCTGCAGCCTTACCTGGCGGACCGCTTCAATGCCGCGCTGCGCAGCGGCACGCTCACGGTCAAGGGCAGGCTCAATGTCGATGCGCCCACCGGCAAGCCGCTTGCCGCGCAATTCAACGGCAACGTGCAGACCGGCAACGTGCGCACGGTGGACCGCGTCAGCGGCGACGACTTCCTGCGCTGGCGCTCGCTGGCGGTGTCGGGCATCGACTTCGCGATGGACGAGAGCAAGGGGCCGATGCGCGTGAGCCTTGGCAAAATCGCGCTGTCCGACTTCTACGCCCGCGTGATCCTGAACGCCAACGGCCGCCTGAACCTGCAGGACGTGCTGGCCGGCGGCGCCGAGAAGGGCGAGGCCGCCCCCTCCACCAGCCTGACCCAGGCCAACCCGGCCTCGGCGCCTGCCTCGGCGTCGGCCGCGCCGGTGCAGGCCGGCGACACGCGCACGGCCCAGGTCGAGCAGAAGCCGGGCGGGCCCAAGCCGCAGATCCGCATCGGCGGGGTCTCGGTCGACAAGGGCAACATCAATTTCTCGGACTTCTTCGTCAAGCCCAACTACACCGCCAACCTGACCGGCATGAAGGGCTCGGTGTCCAAGGTGTCGTCGGGTGATCCCACCCCGGCCGACCTGGTGCTGGACGGCCGCATCGACGACGACGCGCCGGTCAATATCAGCGGCAAGCTCAACCCGCTGGGCGAGCAGCTGTACCTCGATATTGCCGCCAAGGCCGCGGGAGTCGAGCTGACGCGGCTCACCCCCTATGCCGCCAAGTACGCGGGCTACCCCATCACCAAGGGCAAGCTGACCGTCGACGTGGCCTACAAGATCGAGAACGGCAAGCTCGATGCGCGCAACCACCTGTTCCTCGACCAGCTGACCTTCGGCGAGCGTGTCGACAGCCCCGATGCGACCAAGCTGCCGGTGCTGCTGGCGGTGTCGCTGCTCAAGGACCGCAACGGCGTGATCGACGTGAACCTGCCGGTGTCGGGCTCGCTGTCGGATCCCGAGTTCAGCATCGGCGGCGTGATCGTGCGCGTGATCGTCAACCTGCTGACCAAGGCGATCACCTCGCCGTTCTCGCTGATCGCCTCGGCCTTCGGCGGCAGCGGCGAGGAGCTGGGCTATGTCGAGTTCGCGCCCGGCACCGCCACGCTGACGCCGGCGGCGAAGGACAAGATCGCCAAGCTGGGCCAGGCGCTCAATGACCGGCCTTCGCTGCGCCTGGAAATCAGCGGCCGCATCGATCCCGCCACGGATGAGGCCGGCGCCCGCCGCGCCTGGCTGGATGCACGCGTGGCCGAGCAGAAGCGCCGCGAGCTGCGCGACAACGCCAAGGCCGGGGCCGAGGCCGGCGACGACGAAGCCGGCGAGCAGGGCGCCGAGATCAAGGTATCGAAGGCCGAGTACCCGAAATACCTGGAGCAGGTCTACAAGCGCACGTCGATGAAAAAGCCGCGCAACTTCGTCGGCTTTGCCAAGACCCTGCCGCCCGAGGAGATGGAAAAGCTGCTGATGGCCAACGCCACCGTGACCGAGGCCGACCTGAAGCGCCTGGCCGAGCAGCGCGCACTGGTGGTCAAGCAGGCGCTCGAGCGCGAAGGCAAGGTGCCGGAAAGCCGGCTGTTCCTGACCGCGCCCAAGCTCAGCGCCGAGGGCCTCAAGGACAAGGGCACGCCCAACCGCGTGGACTTTTCTATCCGCGGCTAGCCCGGGTGGCGGTGCCGCAACCGGCGGCGCCGCCACGGGGCCCTGCACCGAAAACCGGTATGATTCGGCCCGGACAATCCGTTCCATCGCCGAATCAGGAGTGAATTTTGCAGCAGGAGCCAATGGAAGCCGCCGTCGCCTACAAGACGTGGGTGTGCGTGATCTGCGGCTGGGTGTACGACGAAGAGCAGGGCTGGCCGGAAGACGGCATCGCCCCCGGCACGCGCTGGGAGGACATCCCCGATGACTGGCGCTGCCCGGAATGCGACGTCGGCAAGGGCGAATTCGCGATGATCGAGCTGTAACGGCGCACGCACTTCTCCGTTGGTTTCTCTTCTGGCGGGCTCACCCCTGAGCCTGGGCCACCATAGCCGCAAGCAGCACGTTGGCACTCGCCTTCGGGAGACGCTCGCCACCTCAGCGCTACGCGCGCGACCGGTGGGAATACCGTCGGCTTCGGTACTGACCCACATCCAGCCGCCGCTCTCCGTTGCCGTCCTTGCCCGCCGTCGCGCGCCTTGCCCGGCAGGCGGCCTGCCGATGTGCTGTCATCCGCGCCATCCTCCACGCCTCATGATCGCTACCCGGTAACACTCCGGGGGAAGCTCACAAAGGCAGGATCGCAAAGCTCCTCACAAAGCGGCTAGTGGCGCACTAGCCCGACTTGATCCCCATCCGTCCCTCTCGGCGTAGTCGCAAAAACGCACATCGGGGAAAACACTGGCTTCCCCTGTGGGCCTTCGTTGGCTAAATTAGTTAAACGATTTCCAAAGAGAAAGCCTCAGCAAGACCGAGGAAATTAGCCAACCTGAAAGAGGTGAGGGGAGATGAAAGGTAAATGTTTAACCGGCTTGGCTGCAATGGGCGTCGCCCTGAGCGTGCAAGCCCAGTCTAATGTGACGGTGTGGGGCCGCGTCGGTGGCGGGGTGGAGTACCTCAGCGGCATCAAGACCGGTCCGAATACCACGGGATCGCGAGTGGCGGAAGGCAGCCACTGGGGGACAAGCATCTGGGGCATACGCGGCAGCGAAGACCTGGGCAATGGCAATCAGGCACTTTTCTCGCTGGAAGGCGCGTTCGCTTCTGACACCGGTACCCAGGGGGGCGGAAAGCTGTTTCAGCGTGCGGCCTGGGTCGGGCTCAAGAATGAAAAGGCTGGCTTCCTGCGACTGGGCCAGGGAAATTTCATCAACAACTATATTTGGGGCTACGATCCCTTCTTGCTGGAGGACTATTCAGCTTCCACGTTCACCAACTATCGCAACGGCGTGAAGCTGGCGAATGGCATTCGCTATGAGGCACCATCGTTTGGCGGTCTGGAGTTCGCCGCACAGTTGAACCTGGGCGAGGGTCTGAATGGCTTCCGCTCGGGGCCTGCCGACCCGGTCGTGCAAAACGGCATGGCCTGGGGCGCAACGATTGCCTACCGGCAGCCGACTTGGGAAGTTCGTGCCATCTACAACGAGCTCAACAACAAGGACGGCAAGATGGACAACCTGTTCATCGCGTCTCGCGAGCTCTTCCTCGGAGGCAAGGCCCGATTTGGCCGGGCATTGGTACAGGCCGCCTGGGTCCATTACACCGCGCCTGATACTGCCGCAGGCTTGTCGAACCGTGCCGATCATCTGTGGGCGGGCCTGACCTACGATGTGACGCCGCGCTTCCATGCGCAAAGCGCCATCTATTCGATGAAGGTTGGCAAGGGCAGCTGGACATCCGACCATGATGGTGAAGGTCGCGGCACGATGCTGGCAATCGGCGCCATGTATGACCTGTCCAAGCGCACTTTCCTCTATGCGAACGTCGCCCACGTGTGGAACAGCGCCAATGCCAACTTCTCTGTGCGCCCCACGGCGCCAGGGTATGGGAATCCGATCACTGGCAACAGCACAAGAACGTTGCCGGGCCGTGGGCAGACGGGCGCCTTCGCGGGCGTCATGCACAACTTCTGAATCCCGATCATGCAAGCCAAAGGGGGTAAACACTTAGCCTGGAGAACTCTCCAAAGCCCTTCGACCGTATATCATTCGCTCATCAGGTTAAACGTTTAACAAAAATTTTCGAGCGAACCGGGACAGGCCTGTCTGGCTGTCCCGCCAGTTCGCCGCATCTGTGGAGGAAGACATGAAGCGTCAACTTATCCCAGGTCTGCTGGGAAGCTTGCTGGGCATTGCGACCGCTACGGCGATTGCAGCGCCCGTCGAATTGAACATCAGTGCCTGGAAGGGCGGGGCGGCTGAACCGGCAGCGGTTCCCGAACTGATTGCAAAGTTCGAGAAGGAAAATCCCGACATCAAGATCAAGTTCGATTACATCGCCCGCAACGACACCACGACGATTCTGTCTTCGCGTCTGCAGGGTGGCTCCGCGCCCGACGTGATGATGGTGGACCGCCCCTTGATGCGCCAATGGGCGTCGGCAGGTCAACTGCTGGACCTCAGCGGCGACCCGGCCATCAGCCGGCTGTCCGCGGATGTGAAGCCGCTGGCCCAGCTCGGCGGCAAGACGTTCATGATGCCGATGGAGATCGTTGGCATTGGCCTGTTCGCCAATCTGGACCTGTTGAAAAAGGCGGGTGTCGAACAGGTGCCGACCACCATTGGTGAAATGAAGGCGGCTTGCGGCAAGCTCCGCGCCGCAGGTATCACGCCGCTGCTGTTGCCGGCCAAGGATGGTTGGGCGCCTGCCATGCTGGCATTGTCCATGGGGCTTGCGCCAAGCGTGAAAGCGAATCCCGCTTTCGTCAGCGAGGTCGTTTCCGGCAAGCAGAAGTTCTCGGCAAGCCCCAACTTCAGGCAGGCCGTTGCCTCGGTGAAGGAACTGGCTGAAGCCAAGTGCTTCGATCCGAAGCTCAACGTTGGCATTGACCCGTGGGGACTTGGCCTGACCGAGTTCACCGCGGGTCGCGTAGCCATGATCCCGCAGGGTGCGTGGAGCATTCAGAAGATGACGGTGGATGGCAAGGCTGTCAACTTTGCGTTCGCGCCGTTGCCAGGACTGGAGGGCGGCAAGGCGAGCGGCATTGACATGTTGGGCACGGCCTGGGCGATCAATGCTTCCACGAAGAATGCCGCGGCGGCCAAGCGCTGGGTGCAGTTCTGGACCAAGGATGAGAATCTCGGCAAGTTCCTGCAGGCAGAGGCCGCGTTCAGCCCGTTTGCAGATGGCGCAATCAGGCTGCCCAAGTCGGCACAGCTCTACGCTGACGCGCGCAAGGCCGGCAACACGGTGCCGCATCCAAAGGGGGATGTGTCAGCAGCATTCATTCAGGAAGTGCAGAAGAGCATGACGGCGTTCCTGTTGAACATCAACCAGGATGCGACTGCCGTACTGGCCCGCTGGGACAACGCGCCCCAGCAGCAATAGACCATCGCTCTCACGTGGCGTTGATGCCACGGACGTTCGTGGCATCAACGATGCAGGAATGATATGAGTAAAAAGCACCACTTGCTATGGTTCGCGGCCCCGGCGCTGTTGCTGTACGCAGTCTTCGGGATCTATCCGCTGATCAGCGCCGTGAAACTGAGCTTCACCAGTTTCGCAGGCGTGGGGGAGCCGAAATGGATCGGCTTGAAGAACTATTTCGAGATCCTCATGGATCCCGCTTACCTCACGGTACTGAAGGTCACGCTGGCATATACGGTCATTGTGGTTACGGTCCAGAACCTGCTTGGGCTCTTGTTTGCCGCCTTGCTGTTCTCAGTGCCAAAAATCCGCAGCGGCGCCCGTGTGGCGATGCTGGTTCCGAGCATGTACTCGGCGGTGATCGCAGCCTTTGTCTGGCAGTACATCTACTCCCCGCTGGGCGGTGGCCTCAATGAAATCCTGAAGGCGGTCGGGCTGGCCGACTACCAAAGCACCTGGCTGGGCGAGCCATCGATTGCGCTGTTCTCTGTGGCAGCCGTCCAGATCTGGATGTACGTGGGGTACTCGACGGCCATCTTTCTCGCAGGCTACCTGAGCATCCCCGCCGAACTGCATGACGCGGCGAGGATTGATGGCGCCAATTCCTGGCAACGCTTTGCGAGGATCGACGTGCCGCTGTTGGCGCCATCGTTCACTGTGAACATCACGCTGAGCACCATCGGCACGCTCAAGAGCTTTGAGCTTCCGCTCGTGCTGACGCAGGGGGGGCCGGACGGTGCGACGACAACGCTTGGCCTGCAGATTTTCAACAGCCTGTTCAACGATTACCGCTTTGGCTTCTCCAGCGCATTGTCCATCGTCATGCTGCTGATGATCGTTTTCATTGCCTACACGCAGAACTGGTTCTTGCGCAAGCGGGAGCAATCCGTATGAGCACCACCACCTTACCGCATGTCGAGGGACGTTCCCGCGGCCGCACCCTGATCAGCTTGCGAGGCATGTCCGGAATGTTCCGCTCGGCCCTGGCGGTCGGTATTGTCGCTGTCATCCTGCTGCCGATCTTCTACATGCTGATGATGTCGGTTCGCTCTGGCAGCGAGATTGCCGCGGCTCCGCTCGGGTTGCCCAGGGGATTTCACTGGGAAAACTACGTTCGGACATTCGCTGCCATGAATTACTGGCGCAGCGTAGCCAACACGCTGGGGATCACCGTCGTAGTCACGGTACTGGTTTCCCTGCTTGCCTCGATGGCGGCCTATCCGCTGGCCCGCATCCGCGGTGCGATCTCGAGCCTCCTGTACATGGTGCTCACGCTGGGCCTGACCATTCCGATGTTCGTGAGCCTGACCCCGATTTATCTGCTGTTGCGTGACCTGGGCCTTCTCAACTCGTATGCCGGGATCATCCTGGCCTACACCGTTCTCAACTTGCCGCTCGGGGTGTTCTTCTACGCGAGCTTTTTGAAGAGCGTGCCGATGGAACTGGAAGAAGCCGCGGTGCTCGACGGCTGCACGCCGTGGCAGGTGTACCGCTACATCATCCTGCCCTTGCTGCGGCCGATCACCGGCACGTTGGCGATGTTCGTCACGCTCCACGTCTGGAACGATCTTGTCTATCCGCTGCTGTTCCTGTCGGATCCTGAGAAGTTTCCGATCACCGTTTCCGTGTTTCGCTTTATCGGCACCATGGACGTGGACCCGACCAAGCTGTTCCCCGCTGCAGTGATGGGGACCCTGCCGCTGCTGATCATGTTTCTCGTCCTGCAGCGCAGGATCGTGGCCGGCATTACCGCAGGTGCCGTAAAGGGGTAAGCCATGGGTGAAATGCACTACAACCTGACCGGGCGCATCGTTGTCGTAACCGGAGGCGGTGCCGGCATCGGCCTCGGCATTGTCAAGGTCTTGGCCGGGCAAGGCGCTCGGGTTGTGATGGCCGAATGCAACCCGGCCGGCCGACAGGTTGCCGAGTCTCTCAGAGATGCGGACCTCGACGTGAGGTGGGTGCCGTGCGATGTCAGCGACCCGCTAAGCATTGAAGACCTGTTCTCGCTCGTTTCACGCGAGTACGGTGGCGTCGACGGGCTCGTCAATAACGCCGGGCTGACGATCCATGAGGACTTTTTGGAGGCGAGCCTGGCGAACTTGCAGCGCATGATCAACACGAATCTGCGCTCGGTGTTCCTGTGTACCCAGCAGGCCGCGCGTTTGATGAAGGACGTTGGCCGAGGCGGCGCAATCGTCAATCTGTCGTCGAACCACGCCGGTGCGAGCATGGAAGGCTTCGAGGGCTATGCGGCGACCAAGGGCGGGATTTGCGCAATGACTCGCGCCATGGCCTGGAGCCTGGGGCAGTACGGCATCCGGGTGAACTCGCTGAGCCCGGGCCTCACCTCGACTGATCACATCAGCCAACTGATGCAGGACCGGCCGCAGCTCCAGCGCTTCTATCCGTCATTGCATGCCACGCGCCGTATCAACGCTCCGGAGGACGTAGGCCAGATCGCGGCGTTTCTGATTTCGGATGCCTCGATCGGCATCACCGGTGCGGACCTGCTGGCGGACAACGGCCTGTCGGCGCATCTATTCAACCGCCACGAAGACTGAATATGAAGATCGCAAAGCTTGAACTGTTTCGGGTAGCACCACGCTGGCAATTCCTGAAGATTGAAACCGATGAAGGCGTGTCCGGCTGGGGCGAGCCCATTGTCGAAGGGCGTGCGGAAACGACGGCGGCCGCGGTCGAGGAACTCTCCGACCATCTGATCGGCAAGGACCCCAGGCATATCGAGGACCTGTTCCAGGTAATGTACCGCGGTGGCTTCTATCGCGGCGGCCCCGTACTCAGCAGTGCCATATCCGGCATCGAACAAGCGCTGTGGGACATCAAGGGCAAGGTGCTAGGCATTCCCGTCTACGAACTTCTGGGCGGGCCGGTGAGAAACAAGGTCAGGCTCTATGCGCACGTACGTGGAGACTCGCCCGAGGAATACGCCGCCAACGCGCGCCAGCTGGTCGAGGCCGGTTATACCGCGCTGAAAATGGGAGTGGTCGCTGAAACCGATTGGGTTGAGCGGCCCGCTTCGATTGACGCGGCCGTTGCCAGGTTTGCAGCGGTGCGCGAAGCAGTGGGGCGCGACGTTGGGGTGGGCATCGACTTCCATGGGCGTGTACGCCGTCCGGTGGCGAAAGTCATCGCAAAAGCGATAGAGCCATTCGACCCGATGTTCTACGAGGAACTGCTATTGCCAGGAAATACCGATGCCCTGCGCGAAGTGGCGCGGACCTGTGCGGTGCCGCTGGCCACCGGTGAACGGATGTTCACCCGCTGGGAATTCAAGTCCGTGCTGGCAGAGGGCATTGTGGACATCATCCAGCCCGATGTCAGCCATGCCGGAGGCATCTGGGAGATGCGCAAGATCGCCGCCATGGCAGAGGCCTACGACGTTGCGGTGGCGCCGCACTGCCCCTTGGGTCCGTTGACGTTGGCGGCTTCCCTGCAGCTCGATTACTGCACGCCCAACGCCTTTATCCAGGAGCAATCCACCAACGTCGCCTATCACGCGGACAGTGAGAACGCCATGTTCCGCTATCTGCATGGCAACCCGTTCGAGTTCCGGGATGGTTTTGTTGCCCGCACGGCAAGCCCGGGGCTGGGCGTGGAGATCAATGAGGAAGCGGTACGGGAAGCGGCCGTGACCGGCCATCGCTGGCGCAACCCGGTATTCCGCCTTGAGGACGGCTCGATCGCCGAATGGTAAGGCACGGGCGCTAACGAACAGGGAATTGACATGGCAAGAGTTGCACTGCAAAAACTGGGCAAGCGATATGACGACGGTACGGAAGTCATTCGCAATGTCAGCCTCGATATCGAGGACGGCGAGTTCATGGTGTTTGTCGGACCGTCCGGCTGCGGCAAGTCGACAATGCTCCGGATGCTCGCGGGCCTGGAGGACATCACGCAAGGGGACCTCACCATCGGCGAGCGGCGTGTCAATGACGTCGCACCGTCCAAGCGTGGTGTCTCCATGGTGTTCCAGAGCTACGCGCTGTATCCGCACATGACGGTGTACGAAAACATGGCATTCGGCCTCAAGCTTGCCGGCGCGAGCCGGGACGAGGTGGACCGCCTGGTGCGGCAGACGGCGGAGACCCTCAAGCTCACGCCGTTGCTCGGCCGCCGGCCGAAGGCACTTTCAGGCGGCCAACGCCAGCGTGTCGCCATTGGCCGCGCCATTGTGCGCAAGCCAGACGTTTTCCTGTTTGACGAGCCGCTATCCAACCTTGACGCTGCGCTGCGCGTGCAGATGCGTATCGAACTGGCGCGGCTCCATAGCCAGCTCAAGGCCACGATGATCTATGTCACGCATGATCAGATCGAGGCCATGACGCTCGGGGACCGCATCGCCGTCTTCAACGGCGGTGTCATCGAGCAGGTCGGGCGGCCGCTGGAACTGTACAACCGCCCGGCCAATCGCTTCGTCGCTACGTTCCTGGGATCGCCCAGCATGAATATCATGCCTGCCGATTTTTCCGTTGCGGCGGACGGCGTGCGCAAAGCCACCATCGGCGCAGTGACATCGTTTTCGCTTGGCCAGGGCGAACGGCGTGTGCCAGAGGCGGCGGGTGCCATCGGGATCCGGGCCGAGCATATCGAAATGGGACCAGCCGGTAGCCTCGACGTGCCGGGCCGCACCCGGCTCGTCGAACACCTGGGAGAGATGGCCATCGCTTACGTCGAGATTCAAGGCCACAGCGAACCCATCGCGGTGAAGCTCAAGGCGGAGGAAGGCGACATCCAGATTGGCCAGAATGTCGGGCTGCGCTTCCCGCCACAGCACGTCTTTGCTTTCGAGGCGAATGGGACGACGGTCTATTGATGACGGTTCCGACGTGGGTAGACATAAGAACAGACAAAGCAATTTAGAGGCTGATGCGGGAATGCATATTCGACTTGTACAGGCTGCCAACGCGATCCTTGGCGAAGGGCCGCTCTGGTGCGCAGAGGAAGAGGCGCTCTATTGGGTCGACATCGCACGCCCCGGCGTTTATCGCTACGCGCCCGGGGTGGGGCAGACCGGCGCCTGGACGCTGCCGGAGAAGGTGGGATGCATCGCCGGTCTTGAGGACGGGCGCTTGCTGCTTGCACTGCAAAGTGGTCTTTTCGCGTTGTCCACCAAAGGGGGCGCGCTCGCACGCCTGACCACCGCAGAGCACGCGACCGAACATCACCGGTTTAACGACGGGGGTGTGGACCCCGTGGGCCGCTTCTGGGTCGGCTCCATGAACGAGGAGAGTGGGAGCGCCTCGGGGAAGATGTATCGCTTTGACGGAAAAAACGAGCTGGCCGAGGTGACCGATGGTTGGACTTGCCCGAATGGCATCGGCTGGAGCCCGGACGGCACGGTGATGTACGCGACGGATTCCGCATTGCGCACCATCTGGCGGTACGAGTATTCCCCTCACAGCGGCACGCTCGGCGAACGCAGCGTGTTCGCCAGGTTTGACAACGGTGTGCCCGATGGCCTCGCCGTGGACGCCGACGGCTTTGTCTGGTCGGCGCTGTGGGATGGATGGAGCGTGGTGCGCCTGAATCCGCATGGGGCGGTGGAAACAGCGCTACGCATGCCCGTTCAGCGGCCCACCAGCCTGGCGTTCGGCGGGAAAGACCTGCGTACGCTCTATATCACATCGGCCACGATCAACGTCGGTAATGAAGGGCTGAACGCGGGCCCGTTGGCTGGCGGCTTGTTTGCCGTCGAGGTATCGGTGCCCGGGATGGCGGTCGAGCGCGTCAGGCTCGATCCCGGCCAGGTGCAAAGGACTGGCGTCGGGAGCGTGGGGCCATGATGATCTGTTCCGACGGCCACTTGCCTCCAGTCGCACCGCGAGTCGAGCGGGAAGCACCAGGGCTGATCGCCGTGGATTGGGGGACCTCTTCGTTCCGTGCCGCACTGATGTCTGCCGGCGGTGAGGTCCTGTCGTCAGTGTCGACCTCGGATGGCATTGCGACGGTGCCGGCATCGGACTTCCATGGCGTGTTCGCGCGCGCCCTGGCCGGCTGGAAGAGCGAGATCCGTGAGTTGCCGATCTATTTGTGCGGAATGGTCGGGAGCCGCCAGGGTTGGGTGGAAACCGGCTATGCCGATTGCCCGGCCGGCTTTGACGCGATTGCCCGTGCCGTCGTGCGAAGAGAGGTCGAAGGCATGGCCATGCGGTTCATCCCCGGATTGCACAGCCATGAACTACCTCATGGCCATGATGTGATGCGGGGCGAGGAAACGCAGGTAATCGGCGTGATGGGGTTCGACCGGGAAGAACTCGTCGTCACCCCGGGCACGCATTCCAAATGGATCCTGTGCAGGAACCAGGCGGTCACGCAGTTCAGGACCTTCATGACCGGCGATCTGTACGCCGCCATGAAATCTCACACCATTCTGGCCCGCTCGATTGGCGTGGGGCAGTCACCATCAACGGATTCCCCCGCCTTCACGCAAGGCGTCAAGGCGGGCTATTCGTCGGTCAGCCTGCTGGCTGATGCATTTGCGGTACGTGCCCGCAGCCTCTATGAAGGTGAGGATTTCGATGCGGTGAGCTACCTTTCAGGTCTGCTCATCGGGGAGGAACTGGGCGCGGGCGTGACCTGTTTTCCGGCCGCCCGCCGCACCGGCGTGAAATTCGTCGGTTCGCCGGCGCTGACCGCGTGCTATGCCTATGCTGCGGCGTGCCTGGATATCCAGGCCGAAGTGGCTGATCCGAATGCAAGCTTTATGGGTTGCCACCAGGTGGCCCGGTTCAATGGAGAGGTATGATGGAAGGGGTCAGCAGCGCGGCGCGTTTCAATGCCCTGATGTCGCAATGCCCTATCGTTGCGATACTGCGAGGCATCCGGCCGGCGGAAGTGGTGTCGGTTGGCGACGTGCTCATCCGCAGCGGCATCCGGATTATCGAAGTCCCGCTGAATTCGCCAGAGCCGCTGGAGAGCATCTGGCGGCTTGCCACCGTGTTTGGGGATACTGCGATGATCGGGGCGGGGACCGTACTTGAAGTTGCCGATGTCACGCATGTCGCCGCAGCCGGCGGTGATCTGGCGGTCTCGCCGAATGTCAACGTGGCGGTCATTCGAGAAGCGGTGGCTGCCGGCATGGTTTCGCTCCCCGGCGTGGCTACCCCGAGCGAAGCATTTACGGCCCTTTCCGCCGGAGCCCATGCCCTGAAGGCGTTCCCCGCCGAACAGATCGGCTGCGGCGCCCTCAAGGCATGGAAATCGGTGCTCCCCGCCGATGCAAGAATACTAGCCGTCGGCGGGGTCGATGCTGCGACCATCCCTGCCTTACGCGAAGCCGGTGTGGCGGGATTCGGCATCGGTGGTACGTTGTACCGGCCGGGCTTATCCGCGGCGGATGTGGAGGTGCGTGCGAGGGCGCTCGTGGGCGCGTGTGCGATATGAGCGATGGCGGGAAGCGACGGGCCGCCCCTGGCGTGGCTGAAGGCCGCGTGGTCAATCATTCTCAGAGTTATCAGTTAATGGAAAAGAAGAGCGCACCGACGATAAAGGACGTCGCCGCTGCTGCGAAGGTCTCCACCGCAACCGTGTCCAAGTACATCAACCGGACACAGCGATTTTCGGCTGACGTGGAGGCACGGCTGGCGCAAGCCATCCGGGATCTTGGGTATCACTCCAACCCGATGGCGCGGTCGATGATCACCGGGCGGTCCAAGACGCTCGGCCTGTCGATCCCCGACATGCACAACCAGTACTTCGCCGGGCTGGTACAGGGTGCAAACCGGGTGGCGATGAAGCACGGATACAGCCTGTTGCTGGTCGATAGCGAGGAAAACGCCAGCCGGGAGCGCCAGCTGCTCGAAGACCTTTGCATGCGGGTCGACGGGCTGATGATCCATTCCAAACTGCGCGAAGACGAAATGGAATGGGTCGATGAGCTGACCAAACCGCTGGTGTTTTTTGACAGGCGCGAGGGTTGGGGCAAGCGCCAGATCGAATCCCGCAACCGGCAGGCGGCGTACATGGTGGCGAACTACCTGGTGAAAACCGGCCACCGGCGTATTGCCTATATTGGTTTCGACAAGTCCCGAGCGGACGAAGAGCGATATATCGGCGCCACTGCCTGCCTCGAGGAACACGGCCTGGCGCTGGCGCGCTTCAACGCCGAGACCTCGTCACCGCAGGAAGGGGCCCGTCTTTGCTCGAAGATCCTGCTGGGCGCCGACAAGGTCGACGCGGTGATCTGCTTCAACGACATGATCGCCGTTGGCTTCCTGAAGGAAGCCGCGGAACTTGGCGTTTCGGTACCTCAGGATTGTTCCGTGGTGGGGTTCGACAATATTCCGTTCTGCGAGTACGTCACGCCTACGCTGACATCGGTGGACATGGGCGGCGAAAGCATAGGGGCGATCGTGACACAGCACCTGATCGACATCCTGGGTGGCCGTGAGTCCCAAGCCGAGTTTCCAGAGCCCAGGCTGGTTCTGCGTAAGTCGACACGCGGCCGGCAGCAGCATAACGACTGAGCGCGGCGGGACTGTTCGAACCCACACCGAAGAGATGCTGGAATGAATATGACGTTTCATGGCGACGATCCTCTGCACGGCGTTGTCACGCATTGCCATCGCATATTGCTTACGGGTGCGGCCGGAAACCTGGGTGCGGAAATGCGCGACCGGCTGAAGCGGTACGCAGATATCGTGCGTGTTTCCGATCTGGCAGATCCCGGCCAGCCCCGGCCGCATGAAGAGGTGGTGCGCTGCGATCTCGCGGATGCCGACGCCGTGCTAGCCCTGGTTCAGGGCACGGACGTCATCGTGCATTTTGGCGGCGTCTCGGTGGAGCGTCCGTTCCACGAGATCCTGCCAGCGAATATCCAGGGTACCTTCAATGTTTACGAGGCAGCACGCCGACACGGCGTAACACGGGTGGTGTTCGCGAGTTCCAATCATGTAACGGGCTTCTACCGGCAGGATGAAGTGATCGACGCCAGTGCGAGGGTCCGCCCTGACGGCAACTATGGCGTCAGCAAACTGTTTGGCGAAGGCCTGGCGCAACTGTACTTCGACCGGTATGGCATCGAAACGGTGTCGCTTCGCATCGGATCATCGTTCCCCGAAGCCAGGGACAGGCGAATGCTGGCGACGTGGCTCGGATACGATGACCTGGAGCAATTGCTTTGTCGCGCAATGTTTGTGCCGGAGGTGGGCCACACGATCGTCTACGGCGTGTCGGCAAATCGCGACTGCTGGTGGGATAACCGTTGTGCCGCGAAGCTCGGGTTTGCTCCGGTCCAGTCGTCGGAGCCGTTCCGCGCAAAGGCGGAAAGCCTGCCGCCATTGCCGCTTGACGATCCGGCGGCGCGTTTTCAGGGTGGCAGCTTCGTTACCATCGGCCCCTTCGGCGATTGAGACATGGTGACATCCATCGAACGCGTAGGCGAAATGCGCTGCCTCGTCGGCGAGAGCCCGGTCTGGCACCCATCGGAGCAGGCATTGTATTGGACCGACATTCCGGCCCGCACATTATGGCGCTGGGATATGGAAGCATCTCGGGCCGATCACTGGGCGCTGCCCGAGATGGCCGGATGCCTGGCCATGACGGCGAGCCACGGATGGCTCATGGCCATGGAATCAGGGCTGTTCCGGATCGGCGGCCCGCCGCCGGGAAGCCCGTTGCCGGTCGCGGAGTGCGTCGTCGCAACGACTCACGCGCAGCCCGGCATGCGGTTCAATGACGGACGATGTGACCGACAGGGCCGCTTTTGGGCGGGCACCATGGTGATGGACATGTCGAGGGCGTTGGCTTTGGGCCGGCTCCATCGCTTCGACGTGCTCGCCGGGCGTGAAGAGGCTGTGATCGATGACCTGATCGTTCCCAATGGAATGGCCTTCTCACCGGATGGCAAGACGATGTACTTGTCCGATTCGCATCCGTCTCGCCGGGCGATCTGGGCCTTCGACTACAACACCGACGAAGGTCGCCCGCACAATCGTCGCTTGTTTGTCGACATGAACGAATACCCGGGCCGCCCTGACGGTGCGGCAGTCGATGTCGACGGCTGTTACTGGATTTGCGCCAACGATGGTGGGCAAATCCACCGCTTCACGCCCTCAGGCGCGCTGGACCGAAGCATCAGCCTGCCTGTCGGCAAGCCGGCGATGTGCGCGTTCGGCGGCCCCCGCCTCGACACCCTTTTTGTGACCACGATATGCCCGGATGGAAGCAGCGACCCGCTGGCTGGGGCCATATTCGCACTGAACCCTGGTGTGCAGGGGATTGTGGAAACACTGGCGCGGGGCTGATTCGCGTTCGCACTGCGGCAAGCCTGCCAATGCGAATGCGAGTGCTTTAGTGTTTTCGGAGGTGCCCGGCGGCACGGCCGCCAGGAACAAGACAACAAGGTGGAAGAGACAAATGACGGCTCGCAAGAAAACGCCGGACGCGCTGCGCAGCGCGCGCTGGTTCGCACCCGATGACCTGCGTTCGTCGGGGCATCGGTCCCGGATCATGCAGATGGGCTACGCGCCGGGCGAGTGGATGGGCAAGCCGGTCATCGCCATCATCAATACGTGGTCCGACATCAATCCCTGCCACGCCCACTTCAAGCAGCGCGTCGACGACGTCAAGCGCGGCATCCTCCAGGCCGGCGGCTTTCCGATCGAACTGCCGGCGATCTCGCTGTCGGAAAGCTCGGTCAAGCCGACCACCATGCTCTATCGCAATTTCCTTGCGATGGAGGCGGAAGAACTGATCCGCTCGCACCCGATCGACGGCGCCGTGCTGATGGGCGGCTGCGACAAGACCACGCCGGGCCTGCTGATGGGCGCCACCAGTGCCGGCGTGCCGGCCATCTTCGTTCCCGCCGGGCCGATGCTGCGCGGCAACTACAAGGGCAACGTGCTGGGCTCCGGCTCGGACGCGTGGAAGTACTGGGACGAGCGCCGTGCCGGCAATATCACCGATGCGCAGTGGACCGGCATCGAGGCCGGCATCGCGCGCAGCCACGGCACCTGCATGACCATGGGCACGGCCAGCACGATGACGGCCATTGCCGAAGCCATCGGCATGACGCTGCCCGGCGCGTCGTCGATCCCGGCGGCCGACGCCAACCATATCCGCATGTGCTCCGAGGCCGGCCGCCGCATCGTCGACATGGTGTGGGAAGACCTGACGCCGCAGCGCATCCAGACCCGACAAGCCTATGAAAACGCGATCGCCGTGGCGATGGCGATGGGCTGCTCGACCAACGCGATCATCCATCTCATCGCCATGGGCCGGCGCGCCGGCCATGACATCGGGCTGGAAGACTTCGACGCGGCCAGCCGGCGCGTGCCGGTGATCGCCAATATCCGGCCCAGCGGCGACAAATACCTGATGGAGGACTTCTTCTACGCGGGCGGGCTGCCTGCGCTGATGCAGCGCATCAGCGATCGCCTGCACCTGGACGCGCTCACCATTACCGGGCGCCCGCTGGGCGAAACCATCGCCCACGCCGAGGTCTACAACGACGACGTGATCCGCACGCCGGAGAACGCGCTGTACCAGCAGGGCGCGCTGGCGGTGCTGAAGGGCAACCTCGCGCCGGACGGCTGCGTGATCAAGCCCAGCGCGTGCGAGAAACGGTTTTTCCGGCATACCGGCCCGGCGCTGGTGTTCGACGACTACCCTTCGATGAAGGAAGCGGTGGAGCGCGACGACCTCGACGTCACCGCCGACCATGTGCTGATCCTGCGCAACGCCGGCCCGCAGGGCGGCCCCGGCATGCCGGAGTGGGGCATGCTGCCGATCCCGAAGAAGCTGGTGAAGCAGGGCGTGCGCGACATGCTGCGCATGTCCGACGCGCGCATGAGCGGCACCAGCTACGGCGCCTGCATCCTCCATGTCTCGCCAGAATCGTACGTGGGCGGACCTTTCGCCCTGGTGCGCACCGGCGACCTGATCTCGGTCGACATCGAACGGCGCAGCATCCACCTGGAAGTCTCCGATGAAGAGCTGGCGCGCCGCCGTGCCGAGTGGGCGCCGCCACCGCCGCGCTTCGGGCGCGGCTATGGCTGGATGTTCTCCCGGCATATCCGCCAGGCCAACGAAGGCTGCGATTTCGATTTCCTGCAAACCGACTTCGGCGCGCCGACCGGCGAACCGAGCATCTACTGACGCCACCAGACCGGCAAGGACCACCATGACCCGACTCAGCCCCGCGGTACGGGACCAGCTCAAGACCGTCAGCACCGCCACGCTGTGCACCGCGCTGTTCAAGCGCGGCCTGCGCAACCAGTTTATCCAGGACGTACGCCCGCTGAACCCGGAGGGCGGCACCATGGTGGGCGAGGCCTTCACGCTGCGCTATATCCCGGCGCGTGAAGACCTGAACCCCATCACCGTGTTCCAGGATCCCGCGCATCCGCAGCGGCAGGCGATCGAGCAATGCCCGCCGGGCGCGGTGCTGGTGATCGACAGCCGCAAGGACGCGCGCGCGGCCTCGGCCGGCTCGATCCTGGTCACGCGGCTGATGCAGCGCGGCGGCGCCGGCATCGTCACCGACGGCGGCTTCCGCGATTCGCCCGAGATCGCCCGGCTGGCCATGCCGGCGTACCACCAGCGGCCTTCGGCGCCGACCAATCTGACGCTGCACCAGGCGCTGGAATTCAACGTGCCGATCGGCTGCGGCGATGTCGCGGTCTTCCCCGGCGACGTGATGGTCGGCGACGGCGAGGGCGTGATCGTGATCCCGGCGCACCTGGCCGAAGAGATCGCCGCCGAGGCCGTGGAGATGACCGCGTTCGAGGACTTCGTCACCGAGGAAGTGAACAAGGGCCGCTCGATCATCGGGCTCTACCCGCCGACCAGCGAGCAGGCGCGCGAGGACTTCGCGGCCTGGCGCAAGGCAACCGGCCGCTAGCCGCCCCGCTTCGTCAAGCGCGCCAACGACAACAACACAGGCCGGCAAATGCCACCGTCATTCCCGCGAAGGCGGGAATCCAGCGTCTTAAAAGTCCCCCACGGGGGACAAAAAGCCACTGGGTCCCCGCCTTCGCGGGGACGACGCCCCGGTTTGCGGGAGCAAGTCGGCAAGTGCAAGACGTGCATGGACCTCTCCCGCTTGCAAAACCGCTGACGGTGGAACAGCAGCGCATCCGGTATCGAGGAGCGCCTGGCGGACGCGCTGGTCGCTCAGCCGTGCCTGCGCGGCGCGTGCCGGCACAGCCCCGCGCGCTGACGCTGCGCCATGCAGCGCCGATACCGCATCCGCTGCGGATGGCTGCAGCGCCACAGCGCCCAGAATACGGTAAGGCACAGCAACGCCGCCATCATGGCGGCGATCAGGCCGATCGACATGGCGGGCCCTCCCGCTACGCGTGGATCAGACTCCGTTGGGAGTCAGATCAGCAGCGGCAATGCCTCCAGCACCAGCACCGCCACCAGTGCGCCGATCAGCGCCCCCATGGTGCGGCAACTGATGCGCAGGAACTTGGCGGTCACCGGGATCGAGCCCATGGCGATCACGCCTACCAGCGCCATCGGAATCAGGAATACAAGATCATGCGCGGTGAAGTGCATGGCGGTCTCCTGTCTCTCTCTTTTGTGATTCCAGTATAGGCAGTGTGTGCCGTATGCATGGTGTGCGCATCGGGATTGTCCCCGATGCGGCGCTTGTGCCGGTCGGCGCAGGTATCGGCGGGTGCACTTGCCGCGGCCGGGTCGTTGCGCGACGTACGCATTCCGAGCCTTTTTTCGGCTTGCCGCCCTCGAAGCGCTGGACAGGTGTCCTATTCTGAGCAGAGACGCGGGGCGTGTTTCCCCTTTCGTGCGATGCCCCGCCGACGAGAGACGGAGGTGGCTATGGAACTTCACATGCAATCGCACCACTACGTGCGGCGACTGCCGGACTGGACCGCGGCAGCGGTGTCGGGCCTGGCGGCGGGCGCGTTGCTGCTGGTGCTGGAACTGTTCTGGTCGTCGATGGTGTCGGGCGTGAACCCCTGGGTGGCAACGCGCATGATCGCGGCGATCGTGATGGGGCCTGAGGTGCTGCAGACCTCGCTGTTCAGCGTCGGCACCGTGGCCGCGGCGCTGGTGATCCACTTCGTGCTGGGCGCCGTGCTGGGCATGATCCTGGCGGCGATCCTGGCGCCGTTCACGCTCGATTCCAGCCTGGGGCTGGCGATGCTGGCGGGCGCGGTGTTCGGGGTGTTGGTCTATGTCTTCAACTTCTATGTGATGACGCGGGCGTTCCCGTGGTTTGTCGAGGTGCGCGGCTGGCATACCTTCGTCGGCCACCTGATCTTCGGCATTGCGGCGGCGGCGTGCTACTGGAAACTGGAAAGCAAGGACGTGTCGCACTGAGCCGAAGCCGGCCGGATGCGGCCGATACGCGGCCAGTACACGGCCGGGCACATAGCGCTGCAGCGGCGGCGGGGATCACGGGTTCCCGCCGCCGCTTTTTCCTTGCGCGCGCGCTTGTGCAGTGCGACACCGATGCGCCGGCGTGTCGCCTTGCAGTGACCTGACGGCATGCACTAGTCTTATCTCTACCTGCGTGACTTGCGCATCCCTCGCCGCGCGCGAGGAGGAGGGTGGATATGGCGATGGCCATCGCACTCGTCGTCATGGTTGCCGCTTCGGTGCTCTTCCATTTCCTGAGCCCGTGGTGGGCAACGCCGCTGGCGTCCAACTGGAAACAGATGGACGACACGCTGACCATTACCCTCGTCATCACCGGCATCTTCTTTATCGGCATCAACCTGTTCGTCGGCTACATCGTCTGGCGCTTCCGCCATGATGCGCCGCATCCCAACGGCGGCAGCGGCCACCGCGCCTCCTATCACCCCGAGAACAGCAAGCTGGAACTGTGGCTGATCGGCGGCACCACGCTGGGCGTGATCCTGCTGCTGGCGCCGGGTTTGTTCGTCTACGCCGACTACGTGCGGCCGCCGCGCGAGGCGATGGTGATGGAAGTGGTCGGGCAGCAATGGTCGTGGGCCTTCCGCTTTCCCGGCAAGAGCGGGCAGCTGGGCGCTTCGGACGCGCGCTTCGTCACCGGCGCCAATCCGCTCGGGCTGGATCCGGACGATCCGCGCGGGCAGGACAACATCGTCATCGTCGGCCCGGAGGTGCACCTGCCGCTGAACCAGCCGGTCAAGGTGCTGCTGCGCTCCAAGGACGTGCTGCATGACTTCTACGTGCCGCCGTTCCGCGCGCGCATGAACATGGTGCCGGGCATGGTGACGTCGTTCTGGTTCACGCCCACGCAGGCGGGGCGCTTCGACATCCTGTGCGCGCAGCTGTGCGGCGTGGGGCATTACAACATGCGCGGCACGGTGGTGGTGGAAGAGCCGGCCGCGTTCGAGGCGTGGCTGGCGAAGCAGCAGACCTTTGCCATGACGCTGGCGAAGGCCGCGGCGCCGCCTGCTGCGATGGCCGCGGCAGCACCCGGTGCCGCGGGCGCGGCCGGCACCATCGAGAAGGGCCGCGCGCTGGCGCAGAGCAAGGGCTGCGTCGGTTGCCACAGCATCGACGGCAATCCGGGCGTGGGGCCCACCTGGAAGGGCCTGTACGGCAAGACCGAGACCTTTGCCGACGGCAGCAGCGCCAGGGTGGACGATGCCTTCCTGCACAAGGAGATCGCCGACCCGCATGCGCGGCTGGTCAAGGGCTACGGTCCGGTGATGCCGAAGGTGCCGATCAGCGACGACGAGATCGCGGCGCTGACCGCGTATATCAAGTCGGCAGGCAGCGGCGCGGCGGAGGCCGGCATGGTGGCGCCGGTCGCTCCCGCGGACGTGCCCGCGGGGGCGGCCGCCACCACCAGCGCCGCCACGACCGCGGCGGCGGGTTCGGCAGCGCCGGCGGCCACCGCCGGCGCCGCGTCCGGCACCTATACCACTTCGACGGCCGTCGCGGTGCCGCCCACGGCCGCGCCCGCGCCGCCGCGCCAGTGAGGAGACCTGCATGGCCTACGCCGATGACGCCGCCCATCACGCGCCGCAGAGCTTCTGGACGCGCTATGTCTGGAGCCAGGACCACAAGGTCATCGCCGTGCAATACACCATCGTGGCGATCGTGGTGGGCCTGGTGGGCGTGGCGCTGTCCAACCTGATGCGCATGCAGCTGGGCTTCCCGGGCCGCTTCGAGTTCATCGACGCCAACCGCTACTACCAGTTCGTCACCATGCACGGCATGATCATGGTGATCTACCTGCTGACCGCGCTGTTCCTGGGCGGCTTCGGCAACTACCTGATCCCGCTGATGGTAGGGGCGCGCGACATGGTGTTCCCGTTCCTCAACATGCTCAGCTTCTGGGTCTACCTGCTGTCGGTGATCGTGCTGCTGGCCAGCTTCTTCGTGCCGGGCGGGCCCACCGGCGCGGGCTGGACGCTGTATCCGCCGCAGGCCATCCTGCCCGGCACGCCGGGGCATGACTGGGGCATCATCCTGATGCTGGTGTCGCTGGCGATCTTTATCGTCGCCGCGACCATGGGCGGGCTGAACTACGTCACCACCGTGCTGCAGGCGCGCACCGAGGGCATGACGCTGCTGCGCATGCCGCTGTCGGTATGGGGCATCTTCATGGCGACCATCCTGGCGCTGCTGGCGTTTCCGGCGCTGTTCGTGTCGGCGGTGATGATGCTGCTCGACAAGACCATGGGCACCAGCTTCTTCATGCCGGCGATGGTGTCGATGGGGCAGCAGCTGCAGTACAAGGGCGGCAGCCCGCTGCTGTTCCAGCACCTGTTCTGGTTCTTCGGCCATCCCGAGGTCTATATCGTCGCGCTGCCGGCCTTCGGCATCGTCTCGGACCTGGTCAGCGTGCATTCGCGCAAGAGCATCTTCGGCTACCGCACCATGGTCTGGGCGATCCTGGCGATCGGCGTGCTGTCGGTGGTGGTGTGGGCGCACCATATGTTCGTCAGCGGCATGAACCCGTACTTCGGCTTCTTCTTCGCCACCACCACGCTGATCATCGCGATCCCGACCGCGATCAAGGTCTACAACTGGGTCATCACGCTGTGGCGCGGCGATATCCATTTCACCGTGCCGATGCTGTTCGCCATCTCCTTCATCAGCACCTTCATCATCGGCGGGCTGACCGGGCTGTTCCTGGGCAACGTCAGCGTTGACATCCCGCTGTCGAACACCTACTTCGTGGTGGCGCACTTCCATATGGTGATGGGCGTGTCGCCGATCCTGGTGGTGTTCGGCGGGCTCTACCACTGGTATCCCAAGGTGACGGGGCGGATGCTGGACGACAGGATGGGCCACATCCACTTCTGGGTGACCTTCGTCGGCACCTATGCCATCTTCTTCCCGATGCATTACCTGGGCGTGCTGGGCATGCCGCGGCGCTACTACGCCTGGGAGAACTACGCCTTTATCCCGGAATCGGCGCATGTGATGAACATGTATATCTCGGTGGCCGCGTTCGTCGTCGCCACCGCGCAGCTGCTCTTTGTCTTCAACCTGTTCTGGAGCCTCAGGCACGGGCGCAAGGCCGACGGCAACCCGTGGCGCGCGGCGTCGCTGGAGTGGCAGACGCCGCAGACGCCGCCGGCGCATGGCAACTGGGGCCCGCACCTGCCGGTGGTGTACCGCTGGGCCTATGCCTACAGCGTGCCGGGCGCACGCGACGACTTTATCGCGCAGAACGCGCCACCCGAGGAAGGCGGTTCGGAGCCTGAACCGCACGCCAGCCGTGGAGCCGTAGCATGAACGCCGACGCCGTCTACAAGGTCAGCCGCGACGACTTCGGCGGCAACCCTTCCGGCGAGAACGCCGCCAACCGCCACCCGCAGCGCCGCGCGCCGGCCAGCATCGGCCTGTGGGTGTTCATGGGCGTGGTCACCTCGCTGTTCGCGCTGTTCCTGACCGCCTACGCGCTGCGCATGGACAGCCCTGACTGGCACCGCATCGCGCTGCCGTGGCAGGTCTGGCTGTCGACCGCGCTGCTGGCCGCGGGCAGCGTGGCGATGGCGGTGGCCGCGCGCGCGGCCGGACGGGGCGAGATGGCCGCGGCCAGGCGCGCATTGCGCCTGGGCGGGCTGGGAGCGGCGGCTTTCGTCGCTTCGCAGCTATGGGCGTGGCAGGCCCTGGGCGCGATGCAGGTGGCGCCGGCCGGCAATCCCGCCGGCAGCTTCTTCTACCTGCTGACCGCGATGCACGGCCTGCACGTGCTGGGCGGCCTGGCCGGCTGGGGCTTTGCCATGGCGGCACGCGGCAGCGGCGAGGCCGCGGTGCTGCGCCTGCGGCTGTGCGCGCGCTACTGGCATTTCCTGCTGGCGGTGTGGGCGGTGCTGCTGGCGGCGCTGGGCTGGCTCACGCCCGAACTGGTGCGCTACATCTGCGGCACGGCCTAGCGCCGGCGGCAAGGAGGACCGGCATGTCCACGCAACTGTCTTCACCATCGGCCGCCCCCGCGGTGGCGCCCGCGCAGGCCGCGCCACCGGTGGGCGGCGTGCGCGGCATGCTGGCCGACTGGTCGTCGGACCAGCAGGCCTTCAAGGTGTCGTGGGGCAAGGCGATGATGTGGATCTTCCTGCTGTCCGACACCTTCGTCTTCAGCTGCTTCCTGACTGGCTACATGACCGTGCGCATGTCGACCACGGTACCGTGGCCCAACCCGAGCGAGGTGTTCGCGCTGCACGTGGGCGGCGCCGACATCCCGCTGCTGCTGATCGCCATCATGACCTTCGTGCTGATTACGAGCAGCGGCACCATGGCGATGGCGGTGAACTTTGCCTACCGGCGCGCGCGCCGCGAATGCGCGACGCTGATGTTCGTCACCGCGGCGTTCGGCGTGCTGTTCGTCGGCATGCAGGCGTTCGAATGGACCAAGCTGATTGTCGACGAGGGCGTGCGGCCGTGGGGCAATCCGATGGGGGCGGCGCAGTTCGGCTCGACCTTCTTCATGATCACGGGCTTCCACGGCCTGCACGTGTCATGCGGCGTGATCTACCTGCTGGTGGTGGCCGCGCGCGTGCTGCGCGGGCGCTACGAAGCCACCGGCAACTACCAGATCGTCGAGATCGCCGGCCTGTACTGGCACTTCGTCGACCTGGTGTGGGTGTTCATCTTTGCGCTGTTCTATCTCTGGTGAGGGTGGCCATGGCATCGAACCCTGCAACCCCCGCGGCAACTCCCGTGGCGCCCGCAACGCCCCCGCATGGCCCGCCGCACGGCACCGGCGCTGACGCCGGGCACGCGGCGCATCACGGGCAAGAGCACCCGATCGGGCTGTACCTGAAGATCTGGCTGCTGCTGTTCGTGCTGTCCGCGCTGTCGTACATGGTCGATTACTTCCATGTCAGCGGCTACCTGCGCTGGACCCTGATCCTGCTGTTCATGGGACTGAAGGCGGGCCTGATCGTGGCGGTGTTCATGCACATGGCATGGGAGCGCATGGCGCTGATCTGCGCCATCCTGATCCCGCCGCTGTGCCTGCTGGTGCTGGTCTGGCTGATGGCGGAAGAAGCGAATCATACGTTCCTGACGCGCGGCATCTTCTTCCGCTGACGGGGAGGCGCCGCCGGCCCCGGGAGGGAGCCGGCGGCACGCCGCCCTGCACCGGCCCGGGCGCTCAGGCCTGGGTGATGAACTTGGTCACCAGGTAGCCGTCGAAGGTCTCCTGGCCGCCTTCGCTGCCGATGCCCGAATCCTTGATGCCGCCGAACGGGGTTTCGGCCAGCGCCATGCCGAAATGGTTGATGTTGACCATGCCGGCTTCGAGGCCGTTGGACACTTCCGTCGCGGTCTTCAGCGAATTGGTGAACACATACGACGCCAGGCCGTAGGGCAGGCTGTTGGCGCGGCGCAGCACCTCGGCGGTGTCCTTGAAGCGCGTCACCGGCGCCACCGGGCCGAACGGCTCGTCGGTCATCAGGCGCGAGTCGTCCGGCAGGTCAGTGACCACCGTGGGCGCGAAGAAGAAACCCTTGTCACCGAGGCGCGAACCGCCCGCCACGACCTTGCCGCCACGCTGGCTGGCATCGTCCAGGAACTGCTCCATCGACAGCACGCGGCGCTCGTGCGCCAGCGGGCCCATCTGGGTGCCGTCTTCCAGGCCGTTGCCGACCTTGATCGAGCCGATCACCTCGGTGAAGCGCGCCAGGAAGCGGTCATAGGCCTTCTCCTGGACGTAGAAGCGCGTCGGCGACACGCACACCTGGCCGGCATTGCGCAGCTTGAAGCGCGCCAGCATCTCGGCGGCCGGGTCGATGTCGGCATCGTCGAACACCAGCACCGGCGAATGCCCGCCCAGCTCCATGGTCACGCGCTTCATGTGCGCGCCGGCCAGCGCCGCCAGCTGCTTGCCCACCGGCACCGAGCCGGTGAACGAGATCTTGCGCACGATCGGCGATTCGATCAGGTAGGTCGAGACCTCGGCCGGCACGCCCCAGACGATATTGAGCACGCCCGGCGGCAGCCCGGCATCGTGGAACAGCTGCGCCAGCGCCACCACCGCGCTGGGCGAGTCCTCCGGTCCCTTCAGGATCAGCGTGCAGCCCGCGCCCACCGCGGCGACGATCTTGCGGATGGCCTGGTTGAAGGGGAAGTTCCACGGCGTGAACGCGGCGCAGACGCCGATCGGCTCGCGCACCACCAGCTGGCGCACGTTGGGCTGGCGCGGCGGGATCACGCGGCCGTAGATGCGGCGGCATTCCTCGGCGTGCCAGTCGGCGTGCTCGGCGCAGACCATGATCTCGCCGACCGCCTCGGCCAGCGGCTTGCCCTGGTCCAGCGTGATATTGCGGCCGATGTCGCGGGCGCGCTCGCGCGCCAGCTCGCCGACGCGGCGCAGGATCTTGCCGCGCTCCAGCGGCGAGGTTTTCTTCCAGCTTTCAAAGGCGCGCTGCGCGGCGGCCAGGGCGCGGTCCAGGTCGGCGCGCGTGGCGTGCGGCAGCTGGCCAAGCACTTCCTGCGTGGCCGGGTTGATGACCTCCTGCTCGCGCCGGTCGCCTCCCTTGATGAATTCCCCGTCGATATAGAGGGCGAGATCCTGGTACATGCGTGTTCTCCTGGTGGGCGGTGAAACCGCAAGCTTAACCCGGCCGCCGCGTTCATGCAGCGCGCCGGGTGCTGGTCCGCCAGGAATGTGCGGGAACGGGCGCGCGGGTCGCCGGCGCGTTCGCCCGCGGTCAGGCGGGATCGCGGCTGCGTGCCATGGCGGGGGTTCCGGCCGCGGCGCCGGTGCGCGTGGCTTCCACCACCAGGATCACCAGCAGCGTGATCAGGCTCAGCCCGAACACCGCATAGCCGATGCTGTCGCCCTCGATCGCAAACAGGCTGGGCGCGTAGGTCGGGCTGGTGCAGATCATGGTGCCGGCCGACATGCCGGTGTAGTGCATGCCGCAGACCGCCACCCCCATCACCACCGCCGCCGCCAGCTGCTTGCCGCCGGTCTTGACCGTGATCGCCAGCCACAGCGCCACCACCGACACCACCACCGCGATCACCACCGACAGCCCGATGATGGCGAGATCCCAGTCGAAGCGGGTATTGGAGCGGATCGCCGCCATGCCGGTGTAGTGCATCGCCACCACGCCCAGGCCGGTCAGCACGCCGCCCTGCACCACGTTGGCGGTGCGGCTGCCGCGCGGGCGCGAGGCGAGCGCCAGGCCGGCCCCGGCCAGCACCATCACCACCAGCAGCGAGGCCAGCGTGGTGAACAGCCCGAACTCGCGGTGGGTGGGGGTCTGGTAGGCCACCATGCCGATGAAATGCATCGACCAGACCGCGCCGCCGCCCAGCGCCACGCTGGCGCACAGCAGCCGGTCGACATCGAGGCGCCCGTCTGGCTGGCGCACCCGGCGCGACCAGCGCAGGCCGACGTAGGCGCCGCACACCGAGATCAGGAACGACAGGCCCACCATCGGCCAGTCATAGGCAAACGGCACCAGGGCGCCGGCAACAGGCTCGAAACCGACAAACATGACCCCACCTCCTTTTTATTGACTGCGACGGAAGGCGCTCGCGCAGGCCGGATCGATCCGGAAAGTCCGAACAATCCCGGATATCCCCGTCCGGCAGCCGGCCCGGGACGCGCTGGTCCCGTGCGGAGTATGGGGTCGCCGGCCATCGCCGGGAAATAACTCATTCAGGTAAAAAAGCGGGCGATGCGCATAATGCCGTTCAGTTAAGGTATCAAACACTACCGTCATTCCCGCGCAGGCGGGAATCCAGCGTCTTTTGAAGTCACTGGGTTCCCGCCTACGCGGGAACGACGGTGGTTAACTGAACGGCATGAGTGGCGGGGCGCAGCCTGGCATGCTTGAAGCGCCCTGTGGGCAGGCATAGACTGGGCGGAGTTCCGCCAGCCCACGCCCCATGAAGCCCGATGCCAGACTGACCACCGGCCCGATCGGCCGGACCTTGCTGCTGTTCTCGCTGCCGGTGCTCGGCAGCAACATCCTGCAGTCGCTCAACGCCTCGATCAACTCGGTCTGGGTCGGGCGCTTCCTGGGCGAGGCCGCGCTGACCGCCACCTCCAACGCCAACATCATCCTGTTCTTCCTGCTGGGGGTGGTGTTCGGCATCAGCATGGCCAACACCATCATGATCGGCCAGGCGGTCGGCGCGCGCGACGTCGACGAGGCGCGCCGGGTGGTCGGCACCAGCACCACCTTCTTCGTCGCGCTGTCGGTGCTGGCGTCGGCGCTGGGCTACGTCTACACCCCCGACATCCTGGCAGCGATGCGGACCCCGCCCGACGCCGCGCCGCTGGCGGTGGCCTACCTGCGCATCATCTTCCTGGCGCTGCCGTTCATGTACTTCTACAACTTCGTGATGATGACGCTGCGCGGCGCCGGCGATTCGCGCACGCCGTTCTGGTTCATGCTGCTGTCGGTGGTGCTCGACGTGGTGCTCAACCCGGTGCTGATCTTCGGCGTGGGCCCGATCCCCGCCATGGGCATCGCCGGCTCGGCGCTGGCCACGCTGATCGCGCAGCTTGTGAGCCTGGCGGCGATGATGGTGCTGCTGTACCGGCGCCGGCATTTCCTGCTGCTGCACCGCGGCCAGCTGGCGCTGCTGGTGCCGGACCCGGCGATCCTGCGCGCGCTGGTGGTCAAGGGCCTGCCGATGGGGCTGCAGATGGTGGTGATCTCGTCGTCCGCGATCGTGATGATGGCGCTGGTCAACGCCTATGGCTCGCAGACCACTGCCGCCTACGGCGTGGCCTCGCAGCTGTGGACCTATGTGCAGATGCCCGCGCTGGCGGTGGGCGCGAGCGTGTCGTCGATGGTGGCGCAGAACGTCGGCGCCGGGCTGTGGCAGCGCGTGGCGCGCATCACGCGCATGGGGCTGCTGTTCAACGTGGCGATGACCGGCGCGCTGGTGGCGTTGATCTACCTGTTCAACCGCCATTCGCTGGGCCTGTTCCTCGGCACCGACGGCGTCGCCATCGGCATTGCCCAGCATATCAACGTGGTGGTGCTGTGGTCGTTCATCCTGTTCGGCTTCACCATCGTCATCTTCGGCACAGTGCGCGCCACCGGCGCGGTGATGGCGCCGCTGGTGATCCTGTTCCTGTCGATGTGGGTGATCCGGCTGCCGTTCGCGTGGGCGCTGGGACCGCGCATCGGCGCCGACGCGATCTGGTGGAGCTTCCCGCTCGGCTCGGTGGTGTCGCTGGCGCTGGCCATCGGCTACTACCGCTTCGGCAACTGGCGTGGCAGCCAGATCCTGCCCGCCGTGGCGCATCCCGCGGAGGCGGTGGGGCAGGCGCCCGATACCAGCATGGGCACGCCCTGCGAAGACGCCGGCGAAGTTGTCGATGCGGCGAGCAGCGCCAGGCCAGCGGCCGAAGCCGCGCGCTGATTGCTCTGCGACGCCCGCATTGAAAGCCTTCCGAAAGATCGATGTGTCATCGTATCGTCGCTGGCACTCCCTCCCAGCGCGCGCGTGCCCGCCCTCCCGGCTGCGGCGCGCGTCTTCGCGGCCGCGCCCTTGCGTCGATGCAAGGGCGCGCGCCGTCTTGTTCGCCTGACATTCCTGTCGACTCTTCGTTCGGATTCCTTTCGTCCAAATACATCACAACGTGATGTATTTGCGCGCGCGTCATCGCCGGCTTTGCCTTGTTTTAGGGGCTATTGGTAAATACCCCTAAAACAGGACAAATGAAAGGCACCTGAAAGATCACGTCTCTAAGGTTCGGGTCAACCGTCGGGAAGCATGCCGTCCTGCATGCGCGGCGCGCCTGAGCCAGTGCGCCCCCGGCACGGCATTTCGTGAACTTTGAGGAGAATCGTTTTGCGCATACGCAGCCAAAAGGACTTTGCCTCCGGCCTGATGTTCATTCTGGTCGGTCTGGGCTTTTCCTGGGTCGCTCGCGGCTATTCCATGGGAACGGCCGCCAAGATGGGACCCGGATATTTTCCATTTCTGCTAGGCCTGGTGCTCGCCGTGCTGGGCGCGGTGGTGCTGCTGACCTCGTTGTCGCCCAAGGGCGAGCAAGACCACCTGGCACGCTGGGACCTGAAGACGTTGCTGTGGATCCTGGGCTCGGTGGTGCTGTTCGGCCTGCTGCTCAAGCCGCTGGGCATGGTGCTGTCGGTGTTCGTGCTGGTGCTGGTGTCGTCGATGGCGAGCCATGAGTTCAGCTGGAAGGGCGCGCTGCTCAACGCGGTGGTGCTGGTACTGATCAGCCTGGGCGCGTTCGTGTACGGCATCAACCTGCAGATGCCGGTGTGGCCGGCCTTCATCACCGGTTAAGGAGCGCCGCATCATGGAATTGTTTGAACACCTCGCGCTGGGCTTCTCCACGGCCCTGTCGCTGCAAAACCTGGCCTATGCCTTCCTGGGCTGCGTGCTGGGCACGCTGATCGGCGTGCTGCCGGGCCTGGGGCCGCTGGCCACCATCGCCATGCTGCTGCCGATCACCTACACGCTGCCGCCGGTGGCCGCGCTGATCATGCTGGCCGGCATCTATTACGGTGCGCAGTACGGCGGCTCGACCACCGCCATCCTGGTGAACCTGCCCGGTGAATCGTCGTCGGTGGTGACCACCATCGACGGCTACCAGATGGCGCGGCGCGGCCGCGCCGGCGTGGCGCTGGCCACCGCGGGCCTGGGCTCGTTCTTCGCCGGCTGCGTGGCCACGCTGATCCTGGCTGCGTTCGCCACGCCGCTGTCCGAGATCGCCTTCAAGTTCGGTCCGGCCGAGTACTTCTCGCTGATGGTGCTGGGCCTGATCGGCGCCGTGGTGCTGGCTTCCGGCTCGCTGCCCAAGGCCATCGCGATGATTGTGCTGGGCCTGCTGCTGGGCCTGATCGGCACCGACGTCAACTCCGGCGCCGCGCGCTTCTCGTTCGACGTGCCGGAGCTGACCGACGGCATCGACTTCGTCGCGCTGGCGATGGGCATGTTCGGCTTTGCCGAAATCATCGCCAACCTGGAGCAGAAGGAAGCCCGCGAGACCTTCACCAACAAGGTCACCAACCTGTTCCCGACCAAGGAAGACTTCAGGCGCATGATCCCGGCGGTACTGCGCGGCACCGCGCTGGGTTCGGCGCTGGGCATCCTGCCGGGCGGCGGCGCCTCGCTGGCCTCGTTCGCGGCGTACTCGCTCGAAAAGAAGACCTCCAAGAACGCGCACGAATTCGGCAAGGGCGCGATCGAAGGCGTGGCCGGTCCGGAATCGGCCAACAACGCCGCGGCACAGACCTCGTTCATCCCGCTGCTGACGCTGGGCATTCCGCCCAACGCGGTGATGGCGCTGATGGTGGGGGCCATGACCATCCACAACATCCAGCCGGGCCCGCAGGTGATGACCAGCAACCCGTCGCTGTTCTGGGGCCTGATCGCCTCGATGTGGATCGGCAACCTGATGCTGATCATCCTGAACCTGCCGATGATCGGCATCTGGGTGAAGCTGCTGACCGTGCCGTACCGCTTCCTGTACCCGGCCATCCTGGTGTTCTGCGGCATCGGCGTGTACTCGGTCAACAACCAGACCTTCGACGTGTTCATGGCCGCCGGCTTTGGCGTGATCGGCTACCTGTTCCTGAAGCTGAAGTGTGAACCCGCGCCGCTGCTGCTCGGCTTCGTGCTGGGGCCGATGATGGAAGAAAACTTCCGCCGTACGCTGCTGCTGTCGCGTGGCGACTTCAGTGTGTTCGTGACCCGGCCGCTGTCGGTGGGCCTTCTGATCGCCGCCGCCGCGCTGGTGGCAGTGGTGGCACTGCCGTCGATCAAGGCCAAGCGCGAGGAAGCGTTCCAGGAAGACTAGCGCCAGCGAGCGCCCCGGAATGGCGCCGGCGCGTGCAGCGCGACCGGCGTACGCCATGCAAGCATTCGGGGTGCCTTCGCGCACCCCGTTTTCTTTCGCGGGCGCGCCGCGTGCTCGCCCGCCTTACCTTACAGCTTGCCCGACTGCTGCAGCAGTCATGGGCAGCGCATCATGATCAGGATTCCCGCACCACCGGGTGTGCCGACAGCGCCCATGAAACCGCCTACCCTTGACCGGTTTTTCTCACGCATCTATGTGCTCAAGCTGGTCCAGTCGAGCCCGTCGACGGTGCTCAGCCTGGTCGACCGGCTGCGCGAGCGCGGCATCGACAAGAACATCCGCTCGCTGCGGCCGATCCTGCGCAGCCTGATGATGGCCCGCGCCATCACCGCGGAGCTGGTCGAAGGCAGCGGACGGGTGTATTGCATTACTGCGCAGGGGCGGGCGGAACTGGAGACGTATATCTCGCATCTGGCGGTGCTGAAGGCGGAGCTGGAACCGGCTGATGAAGGGCTGGAGCGGTCCGATGCCGAGGTTTGAAATAGGAAAGGCCTAATACCGATCGGTGCGAGCGCGCAGAACGCCCTGAAGGGATGGGGCAAAATGCGATTGAGATGGAGACTCGATGCGCGAATTCGTTGGACTGCTTCCGGCAGTTGCTGATTGTCTGTTGCCGGCCCGTCACGGTCATTCGCGGATGGCTTTTTTTTGCCGGCGAAACTCGTAAGCCTAGTGGCGCGGGACGAGTAAAAAGTCACGCGCCGCCGGGCTAGAGACGTATACACGTCTGCGCAGGTCGTGCTAGTTCAGCGCCTTTAGCAAACAAGGTATTTGCGGGTACGGAAAATCAGCGCCCGCCTGTATCCTGCACTTCATTAAGCAAGGCACGCGCAGCAAGTTTGCCAAGATTGTTGCCAGCGAAGGGGCTATCACCCGTCAAGAGCTTACGGTCCTGGAACGTGCTCCCATCGATTTTGGTGTTAATGATCTCGACCCCCATGGCAGCCAGTTTTTCCCCGAAAAACCACCGTAGTGGGCCAGGCATATAGCCAATATCTGGTGTCTGCTTGTCCATGGCATCCGGGAATGCGCAGATTCGGTAGCCGCGGAAGAGATCTCCACCGTTGGGTTCACCGACGCTGGCAGAAAGCAAGGCGGCAGGTCCGTGACACAGTGTGATAATGAATTTATCGTTCTGCATCGCCCATTGCAGGGTCGCCTTCATGTCAGAGCTCTCGGGAAGTCCCATCAGGGCACCATGGCCCCCCGGAATGAAGACAGCAATGTAGTTCGTATCCTGGTCGAGGGAATCCACTACGTCGGAAAGTTTAAGCGGCTGCTTAAACTTTTGCTCATACTTATCATAGAGCGCCTTAATCTCCGCGTCTTCCGAAGGGAACGCCCACCATTCAAACTTAGTCGGATTGCCCGATAACGTGGCAATATCGAATTCGAAGCCCGCTCGGTCAAGGTGATACATGGGTAGGAGAGTCTCGACGGGATGGTTGCCAGTAGAAAAAAAGGTACCGTTTCCCGTCAGGAGATAGCGCTCATCCGCAGCGACGAGTAGTACCTTCCACCGGCCACCCTGATAAGCGTCAGGATAGTCGGCATCCGCGAGGTTAGATTTGGGCGACGTAAATTGCGAGAGTGAATAAGGGGAGGGAAAGAACGCATTGCGTTCGGCTGGGTCAGGCGTCGGCTGCTTGCTGTCTGTCTGGGACGTCATGATAGTTTCCTTCAAAAAAATCAGTTTTAGAGCTTAGTTTTCACCGGCTTCAACATCGAATGAGGGATTTCCCCCCAATTACCAGCATGGGCCATGCCGCGGAGAGGGCGATCTCGCAGCCGCCGCCACGGGGATACCTTCGACCTTGGCGATCACAGCCTTGGGAATATTGCGTAGGCGCTCGCCGAGCATCCGGGTTAGGCGGAAGGTGCGTGTATTCGAGGTTGTTTTCGGTGCCGAGCCGACACGGTGCAAGCCCGAGTGGGCGATAGAGAACTTCGGAACGGCGCCTGCAGGATGATGACGCGTCGCTGCCAAGCCATGCTGCTCGTCCCGCGCTTCCAGGGCCAAGCCAGCTTTTCCTTCCTTGAAGAACCTTACGAATCGCATGACGTTACTCCTGCATGCTTGGAACTACACATGTCACTCTATGGCCTGCGGACCCATTCGCGAGCAGTTGATTGTGGGAAGGCAAAACTCGTCTTCAGGTTTAAGAAGTAAGGACCGCCAACCAATGATCCCCGTATCGTTGCCGTGTTTGCAAGGAGCCTCCCTAAGTGGGGGGGGGCATGGTTTCGTCGGACAAGCCCCCCGCATCCCCCCCCGTTGACGGTATCCCAATTCCCTTGTGGCTTGACTTCCGTTTCGGCGATCATCTATTACAGTCGTACCCGCACCTGGTCAACTGATCCTAGTGAAGGAAAGTCAGGCGCGAGAGGCAAGGAGTCGCTATCGAATCATCAAGCCTGAGTCCGCCGCCGAGATGGTGCGCCGGGAACAGGCGAAAGAATGGGATGTGATCGTCTAGTGTGTTCCGCCCGCCGTCAGGAAGAGTTCGGGATGACCCAATCATCGCCGGTGGTTGCTGCGCAACCACCTCTATGGCGGCCAGCCTTGATCTTGACGAAGCTCGCTCCGCCGGTAACGCGCCACTATATCCATCGTGAGCGCGCCATCGGTCGATTGCGCCTTGGCATTGAGCGCAAGCTAACGGTGCTAATAGCCCCCGCCGGCTTCGGCAAGACATCGCTGTTGAGTGAATGGACGCGAGTCATGGCGCAGGAAGGCTGTGCCGTTGGCTGGCTCAGCATTGACCGCGACGATGATGATCTCTTCCAGTTTGGCGCCTATCTGCTTGCCGCGGCCAGGGATGCTTGCACGCAGGCTGGCGATCCAGTTCCGAGCCGCCTGGAGCCGGACCCGCTGGCGCCGGCGGACGTGATGCTTGCCGAATTCCTCAATGCGGTCGCGGCGCTGCCGCGGCAGATGGTGCTGGTGCTGGATGACTTCGATCGGCTGGCATCGGCTGCCATTCACGAGGCAGTGTTCCGGCTGCTGCGCTATGCGCCGGAGAACCTGCATCTGCTCGTCGCCGGGCGCAGCGAGCCGGCTTTTCCGCTGAGCTTCTTCGAGGTCCGGGGCCAATTGCTGAAGCTGGACGCGGAAGCTCTGCGCTTCGATCGCGCGGAGACACAGGCGTTCTTCTCTGCGGTTTCGGGCCACGCCCTAAGCGCGGCGCAGACTGAGGCGCTGCTGCAAGCGACTGAAGGCTGGGTGGCTGGCTTGCAACTGGCGTCGCTTGCATTGAGCACGAACGACCATACCGGCGAATTCGCGGAGCGCTTGCCGTTCGCCCGGCGCAGCGTTGAAGCGTATCTGAATGAGAACGTGTTTGTTCACATCCCCGAGTCGCTTCAGTCATTTCTCCTGCAGACCGCGGTGCTGGACCGGATGTCAGTGCCTTTATGCAATGCGGTCACAGGATCTGCCGAGGCGCATGCCAGTTTTGAGTGGCTGATGGCACGGAACATGTTCGTCAGGCCGCTGGATGCTGAGGGCCAGTGGTACCGCTATCACGCGCTGTTTATCGAATACCTGAGACAACGTCTGATTCGGGAACGGCCACACGAAGTCGCCGGGTTACATCGAAGGGCCAGTGAATGGTTTGCGGCGCAATCGCTATGGACGGAGGCCGTCAGACACGCCCTGGCAGCCGGCGATGTCGATCGCGCCGCGGCCTGGGTCGAGCAATGCGCAATGAGCCTGGTGGAGGCCAGCGATGTGCGTACTGTTCTGAGCTGGGTCGCGAAACTGCCCCCCGAGGCAGTGCGTGGCCACCCGCGATTGCGCCTGGCGCATACCTGGGCGCTCGCGCTGACAATGCAAGCCGTCGCGGCAAAGCGGGAATTGCAGGCGGTCGAGGATGACATCGGGCTCGGGCTGCTGCCTGTCACCGAGGTGGTCCGTATCGAGTTGCTGGCGGTTAAGGCGCTGATCGCGGGCCTGTCCGACGAGAGTCAGCGCTCTCTCGAAATGGGACGCAAGGTCCTGGAGCTCGGCCCGGCGGAAGGCTCATGGGCGGAAGGAATTGGCCTGACGACGCTTATCTTCGGGCTTAGCTATGCGTCCGGGTTTGGGGAAATCGAGCGGTTGCGGAACACGCTGACGTTTGGTACCGGGGCGAACGCGCCGATCTACGCAACGGTGTACCGGCAGAGCATGGTCGGGCTCAGCTTGTTCGTGGAAGGCAGGCTGGGCGAGGCCGTTCAGACCCTGGAGGACGCGCTACGCGAATCTAACACGCGCGCCGGCCGGCAGTCTGCCGCATCGGTACTCCCGGTCGGATACCTGGCCGCCATTCACTATGAATGGAATGACTTGGCCCGGGTCGACGAACTGCTGGAAGGACGGCTCGAGCTGGCGCTGCAATCCTGCTCGCTAGGGCCGTTGGTCGGCTTCTGCGTGACGATGGCCCGGCTGCGGCTGCTTGCGGGAAAGCAGGACGAAGCCTACCGGATCGTGGAAGACGCGGAAGCCGTTGCCAGGAACCGCCAATGGCTGCGCATGCAGGTCGCGTGCAAGGCCGAGGCGATCAGGATCAGTATCCAGTCCGGCGACCTGGCCCGTGCCACGAGGATCGGCCACGAACTGGAAGCGCTGGTCGGGCCGCGGCCAGCGAGCTTGCAGGGCAGTTACCTGGAGACCTGGCAGCGTTTCGAAGTGGCGCATTGCCGTCTGCTGGTGGCCCGGGGCCGGCCAGCGGAAGCCGTGCCTATCCTGCAGGGCGTGCATGAGAAACTGCGCGCCACGGGAATGCAATATCTGAGCGCCCAGATCGCGGTAACGCTCGCTGTTGCTTTGCATAGTGCCGGACAGCGCGCGCAGGCCGTACAGGCCATGCAGGAAGCGGTTGCATATGGCCAGAAGAACGGCCTGCAGCGCGTGTTTCTCGACGCCGGGCCGGTGGCCCGGAACATCCTTGAAGGCCTGCGCCAGCAGCCGGTGCTGCCGGCCGAGGTTGAGCGCTGGTATGTGGACGGACTATGCGCAAGCTTCAATGCGCCGGCCAGCGCGGTGGATGCCGCGCGTGTCGCCTCCACGGAGTATCTGGCGGAGCCACTGGCCGCTAGCAGGCTGAGCGCCCGCGAAGTTGAAATCCTGGACTACGTGGCGAGGGGGCTGTCCAACAAGGAAATCGCTCGGGCCATCCGCGTCGCGCCGGAAACGGTGAAGTGGCACCTGAAGAATATCTTTGAGAAGCTGAAGGTGAATTCCCGCATCCAGGCGGTCCGCAGCGGCCTTGGCCGTGACCTGCCCAAGGTCGTGGAACGAAACATGCCGCGGAACTAGCCGCGGACGCGCAGTCCGATTGCGAACCACTCAGTCCCCCTCATGTCCTTTCCAGCCATACCTGCGTTCTTTGCCAGCCGCATGGACGCAGGACGCGGATTCACACTCCAGCACACGATACGTGTCACGTTCATGGTGGCGGCAAGCGTGCCGACCCCGATCTATGCGCGCTATCGCGAGCGATGGGGGGTCTCCGCAGTCATGCTGACTGCCTTGCTGACCACGGGCACCAAGGCAAGGATGAGCGCACGCGGGGCACGGGTACCGGAATGGTCGGAGCGGGCGGTATCGCCCGCGCCCAGGTTATGCAGCACAGCGGCGCTACTTATCCATCTTCAGCACAATCTTGCCAATATGGGTGCCGGAGTCCATAAGCTCATGGGCTGCTCGCGCCTGCTCCAGCGCAAAGGTCTGGTAGATCAATGGCTTGACCGCGCCAGACGCCAACAGCGGCCATACCTGCGCCTCGAGTTCGCGAATGATCTCGGCCTTTTCCTCAGGTGTGCGCGAGCGCAAGGTCGACCCGATATGTGTGAGTCGCTTGGTCAGCATCGGGAACAGGTCGACTTCCTTGGCAACGCCTTTTATCACGCCAATTTGCACGATGCGCCCGTTAACGGCCGCGGCCGCGTAGTTCCGGGGGACATAATCGCCGGCGATAATATCCATCACGACATCGACACCCTTGCCATCGGTGACCCGCATGACGGCGTCGACAAAATCCTCATCCAGGTAATTGACCGCGTAATCGGCGCCGAGGGCGAGGCTGGCGTCGCGTTGTGCGTTCGAGGCGACGGTGGTGATTATCTTGGCCGCGCCAAAGGCCTTGCTGAGCATGGTGGCCGTGGTGCCGATCCCGGAAGCGCCGCCATGGATCAGGATGGTGTCGCCCCTGGTGAACTGACCCCGCTGGAACAGGTTCAGCCAGACGGTCATGAACGTCTCAGGCATCGCGGCGGCTTCCACCAGTTCAAGGCCCTCGGGCAGGTGCAAGGTATTGTGCTCGCTGGCGACACTATACTCGGCGTATCCACCCCCCGGAATCAGGGCGCAGACAAGGTCGCCGACCTTGAATCCGGTGACGCCCTGGCCGAGAGCCACCACCGCGCCCGCTACCTCGAGGCCCGGAATGTCGGACGCGCCGGGAGGCGGATCGTACAGTCCCTTGCGCTGGAACACGTCGGGGCCATTGACGCCCGCAGCATGGTGGCGGATCAGCAGTTCGCCTATGCCGGGCTTAGGGACCGGACGTCGCGTGGGCACCAGCACTTCCGGGCCACCGGGATGTGTGATTTCGATGGCGGTCATCATATCGGGGATCTTACTCAGAGGCGAATGCATGGCTTTTCCTGGATAACTTGTGAACGCTGGCGAAGAATCCGTCATGGGATTACCGTCGCGGTTGAGGGAGTATAGGCAGCAGGAATTTGATTATGTGATGCAGGTTTTCATGGCTGCCATGCAGAATTGCATCGGCCCTCCTTGGGGCATATAGGGCGATATGAATTGGGACGATGCCAGGGTATTTCTGGCGCTGTATCGGGAAGGAACGCTGCGCGCCGCGGCGCGGGCGCTGGGCGTGGACCAGGCCACAGTCGGGCGGCGCCTTGCGGCACTGGAAGGCGTGGTCGGGGCCACCCTGTTCCTGCGCACGTCCTGCGGCTACGTGCTGACCATGGCGGGAGAGAGCGTGCTCGACGCAGCGCAACGCATGGAGCAGTCGGCCAATGATTTTCAAAGGTTGACGCAGGGCGTTGACGATCGCCTTGCAGGGGAGGTGAGGATTACCACGACAGATTCGCTGGCGCTGGATTTCCTAATGCCTGCCCTCGAGGCGCTGCATGCTAAGTATCCAGACATCGCGGTGCAGATTCATGCATCGACGCAGATGCTGAACCTGGCCCGGCGCGAAGCCGATCTCGCGATCCGTACAGCGAGGCCCGACAATCCCGACCTGATCGCGCGGCGCCTGGCGCAGTGGCCAATGGGCCTGTATGCGTCGCCTGCTTACCTGAGGGCGCACGGAGAACCACAACCCGGGACATCTTTGGCTGGGCACGACCTGGTGGTGTATCAACCTTACGTGAAGGCCTCGCGTGAGCCCATGCTGGTGGGAGAACCGATCTCGGGCGGGCGCATCGTGGCGGCAGTCAACTCCAGTCTGATGCTGCGCACCGCCATCAAGGCGGGACTGGGCCTCGGCGAGATTCCCGTCTACATGGGCGAGGCCGACGGCCTGGTGAGGCTTTGGCCGGAACGCAGCCGCGATGCACCATACGAGGTGTGGCTGGTGACCCACAAGGACTTGCGCCACAGCGCCCGGATACGCGTAGCGATCGAGCAAATTGCGCTTGCCTTTGAGGGCCTGCGCTAGCGAGCGAGGCAGCGGTCATATCGTCCCGGCTGATGGCGCTGGCGCAGCCCACCCGTTCGGGGAGGGGCATTGACAGAGTACGGCGAAGCGAGATGATGGGCGGGAGGGCAGGCACGCGCGCCGCGGCGCATCGTGCGCGAGCCCTCGCCCTCACCTAACCCCCGGGAGACCGATGATGAGCCAGATCGAGACAGTCCAGGCGTTTTTTGCGTGTTACCGCGAGCATGACCTGAATGGCATGCTGGCACTGCTCTCCCCAGGGGCGCGCGTTGACTATGTCCCCATGATGCTGGAGGGCCCGGCTGGCGAGACCGGGAAGACCATCTGGAGCTCGCTGATGGATGGCTTCCCGGATCTGAGTAATGCTGTCACCGCGATCTATGCTGCCGACGATCGGCGCACTGTCATTGCCGAAGTCACCATTACCGGAACGCAGGCCAAAGACGTGTTGGGGATAGCGAACCGGGGCCGCTCCTTCTCGCTGCCGCACGTCTTTATCGCCCGCGTGGACCAGGATGCCAGGATCGAATTCATGCGCGCCTATTGGGACAACGCGGCGTTGTATGCCGCGTTGTCCGATGCAGCGGCGTAGGCCTGGCCGTGCCTGGCGGTGCGCTGGCCGTCAGTGGCTCGATGCTGCCGACGCCCCATGGCCAGTCTGTGCGCGCACCAGGCGCGCATCGAAAGCCTGGCGCTCTGCCTGCGCCCTCGCGCTCTTGTCGAAGCGCGAGCACAGGTACGCGACCAGGAACGCAAACGGGACTGTGAACAGCGCCGGGTGATCGTACGGAAAGACTGCCGCGGGATGCCCTAGCACATTCTTCCAGACGGCGGGCGAAAGGATCACCAGCATTACCGATGACACCAGGCCAGCCGCCACGCCCCATACCGCGCCGCGGCTGGTGAGGCCGCGCCAGTACATCGAGAGCACCAGCACCGGGAAATTCGCCGAAGCCGCCACGTTGAAGGCCAGCGCGACCAGGAATGCGAGGTTCTGCCCCCTGAAGCCGATGCCGAGCAGCACCGCGACTACGCCGATGACCAGCGTGGCCCGCTTGGTCACGGCGATCTCCGCCACCTCGGTGGCGGTGCCGCGGCGCAGCACATTGGCGTAGATGTCGTGCGAAATCGCGGAAGCGCCAGCCAGCGTCAGTCCGGAGACCACGGCGAGGATGGTGGCAAAGGCGACGGCCGCCAGGAAGCCCAGGAAGAGGTTGCCGCCGGTCGCGCTGGCGAGATGCATGGCAACCATGTTGCCACCGCCGAGCAGTTTTCCACCGACCTGGCCGGCTTCAAAGAACCGGGCGTCGGTGCCGACGATCACAATCGCCGCAAGGCCGATGGCGAACATGGCAAGAAACATGTAGCCAATGCAGGTGCTGGCCACCAGTACGCTCTTGCGTGCCTCGCACGCATTCGGCACCGTAAAGAAGCGCATCAGGATATGCGGCAGCCCGGAAAGACCGAGCACGGTGGCTACGCACAGGGAGAGCGCCGAGACCGGATCGGCGAACAGCGTGCCAGGCGCGAGCAGTGCCGGGCCGCTGCGGTGTACCGCGACCGCCCGGGCGGCCAGGGTCTCGAAGCTGAAGCCGAAGTGCGCCAGCGACAGCAGCATCAGCAGCGAGCCACCGAACAGCAGCAGTACCGCCTTGATGATCTGGACCCAGGTGGTGGCGAGCATGCCGCCCACGGTCACGTAGACCATCATCAGTGCGCCGACGCCGATGACGGCGTAGGCATAGTCGATGCCAAACAGAAGTTGCACCAGTTCGCCGGCGCCCACCATCTGCACGATCAGGTAGAGCAGCACGACCACCAGGCTGCTGGCTGCCGCCATGCAGCGCGTGCTGACCGGATCGAGCCGATCCGAGATGATATCCACGAAGGTAAATTTGCCGAGATTGCGCAGGCGTTCTGCCATCAGGAACAGCATGACCGGCCAGCCGATAAAGAACCCGACGATATACAGCAGCCCGTCGAAGCCGCGCGCATAGACCAGGCTGACCACGCCGAGCAGGGTAGCGGCCGACATATAGTCGCCCGCCACGGCCAGGCCGTTCTGCATGCCGGTGATGCCGCCGCCGGCGGTAAAGAAGTCGTTGGCGGTCCGGGTCCGCAGTGACGACCAGTACGTGATGCCCAGTGTCAGCGCGACAAAGAGCAGGAACATTGCAATGGCCTGGAGATTCATTGCGCTGCCTCCGACAGAATCTGCTGCACCAACGTCTCGAGCGTGCCGTTCGCCCGGTGCACGTAGAACCACGTGCAGAGCCATCCGAGCAGCACGATCCCGACGGCAAGGACGATGCCGACGTTGAGCCATGTGCCGGCATGAAGCGGTTGGGCGAGGCGCTGCGGCTGCATTGCGATGGCAATCATCAGCGCGAGATAGGGCGCCAGGACCACGACGAGCAGCCCGCGCGACAGGCGGGAGCGACGGCGGACCAGCTCGCAGAACCTGGGATGGCGCCGGATGCGCTCGGTATGGCTGGGATCTTGCATGGGTTGTCTCCTCAGTTTGCTTCTTTAGTAGTAACGCGCCTTCCACGCGGGCATGCGCTGCCGCTTCATGGATGGGTGCCGGGAAGGGAAGGTGGCGGAGAAGAGGTCTGGGCGGCCTGGTACTGTTCACGAAGCAGCCGCTTGTTGATCTTGCCCACGCTGGTCTTCTCGATCGCGTCGACAAACAGCACCCGTTCCGGCACCGCGTACTTCGAGATCGCGCCGCGGCGGACGAAGTCGCGAAGATGCTCCTGGATGTCGGCGGCTTCGGCTGACTGTCCAGGCCGGAGCACGATCAGCGGCAAGGGGCGTTCGCCCCAACGCGCATCCTTGATGCCGATAACGGCCACCTCGCTGACCGCAGCGTGACGCGAGATCAGGTCTTCGAGCTCAAGCGACGACACCCACTCGCCGCCGCTCTTGATGACATCCTTGATTCGGTCCGTGACCTGCAGGTAGCCATCGCTGTCGATCGAGCCGATGTCGTTGGTATGGAGGTAGCCCCCAGCCCATAGGTGTTCAGACTCCGCGGCGTTGCCAAGATAGCCTTGCGTAAGCCACGGCGCGCGGACAACGATTTCGCCGCTGGACCTGCCGTCATGCGCGATATCGCGCATGTCGTCATCGACGATACGCAGGTCGACCAGGGGAATCGGCAAGCCGGTCTTGGTACGCACGTCAAGCTCTGTGGCGGCATCGCCTAGCAGTGTCGTCTTGACCTGTGCCAGCGTGAGGATGGGGCAGGTCTCCGACATGCCGTAGCCGGTGAATACGTCGATGCCCCGGTCGATGGCGGCCTGGGCCAGGCCGCGCGGCAGTGCCGAGCCGCCCACGATAATCTTCAGGCCACTGAGGTCCACCCCCGCCGAATCCGGGTGCGACAGGAGCATATGCAGCAGCGTGGGCACGCCGTGGGAGAAGGTGACGCGCTCGCTCTGAATTAGCCGAAGGAGGTGATCGGCAGCATAGCGCCCCGGATAGACCTGCCTGATGCCGAGCGCAGTCGCCACATAGGGCATCCCCCATGCGTGCACATGGAACATCGGCGTCAGCGGCATGTAGACATCGTCCCGATGCACGCGACCCTGACTGGGAGCGCCGGTCAGCGCCGCCATGGTCGCCAGCGTATGCAGCACGATCTGCCGGTGGCTGAAGTACACGCCTTTGGGCAATCCAGTGGTGCCGGTAGTGTAGAAGGTCGTGGCGCGCGCGTTCTCGTCGAAGTCAGGAAATGCGTAGTCAGGCGGCGACGCGGCCAGCAGCGCTTCGTACTCGGTGGCGAAGCCGTCGGGCAACGGCGTGCTCTCGATTGCGAGGGTGTCCTCCCCGATCAGTACAAAGCACTCGATTGTTTCCAGCTGATCGCGGATCGCCGCGATCACGGGCAGGAAGTCCGCATGCACGACCAGGAGCTTTACGCCCGCATGATTCAGCGTGTAGGCAATCTGCTCCGGCGAGAGCCGCACGTTGACCGTCATCAGCACGGCTCCCATCATGGGGATGCCGAAGTAGGCTTCGAGGTAGCGATGGCTGTCCCAGTCCATCATCGCCACCGTATCGCCGGCCTCGATGCCCAGTGATTGCAGGCCACTGGCTAGTTGGCCGACGCGGTGACGCATAGTCCAGTAGCTGTGCCGGACCTGGGCGCGGTAAACGATTTCCTGCTCAGGGTTGATCGCCAGCGGCGCGTGCAAAAGCTGCTTGATCAGCAGCGGATATGCGTACGCGGATGGCGTGCGTGAAATAGGTTTAGGCCGTGACACGGAGAGAGACTCCTCGATCGCTGTGGCGGCGGCCTGGCCAGCACGCGCAGCTTGCCGTGCACGGCTCGCGCCAGGGGACACCGGATGCCTGGCAGCGTAAGCGCCCGCGCACGGCTTTCCAGCCCCCCGATAGGGGAGGTCTTGCGAGGGTGGCCTGCGGGGGATGCCACTGCTCGCGTCGCCTCGCTGCGCGGCGGTGGCCTCCCCGTTTGGGTGGCTGGCTTTTCGATCGCGGCGGCTTAACCTTTGCCTGCCCATCGGAAGCGGCCGACGATGCCACGTCACGAAAGATCTCCGCTCCGACAACCGCGTCGAAGGAGACTCCATACATGGCTTCCGCCCCTCATTCCGCCCCGCTTTCGGACCACTGTCCCGCTCCTGTCTTCCCGGATCTCGACGGCAAAGTGGCACTTGTCACTGGCGCATTCGGCGGGCTTGGCCGCCACTTCGCGCTGACACTGGCCAACGCGGGCTGTCGCGTGGTTCTTGCAGGCAGGCGCCTGGCGGAGGGCGAGCGCTTGCTGGCGGAAATCCGTGCAGCAGGCGGAACAGGATGTGTGGTGCCACTGGATGTATGCGACGCCGACTCCGTTTCTGGCGCATTCTTCCAGGCTGAGCAGGCGCTGGGTACCGTCGAGATTGTCATCAACAGTGCCGGCATTGCCACCACCGGGCCCGCGCTGGAAACGACCGAGCAGGACTGGGCGCGCGTGATCGATACCAACCTGAGCGGAGCCTGGCGCGTTGCCCAGTACGCCGCCCAGCAAATGCGGGATTCGGGCCGGCGCGGCAGCATTGTCAATATCGCTTCCATTCTCGGGCTACGGGTCGCGCAGCAGGTTGCCGCGTACACCGCCGCGAAAGCCGGGTTGATCCAGCTGACTCGGGCGCTCGCTCTGGAATGGGCTCGGCATGGCATCCGCGTGAACGCGCTGGCGCCGGGGTATTTCGCCACGGGCATCAACCGAGAGTTCTTCGAAACCGACGGCGGACAAGCCATGATTCGGCGGATCCCCCAGCGGCGCCTGGGGCAGCCGTCCGAGTTGGACGGCGCATTGCTGCTGCTGGCGTCAGAGGCTTCCACCTACATCACCGGTTCCGTGCTGCCCGTCGACGGCGGGCATCTCGTCAGCACGCTGTGATGCAGTATTGGGCCGGCGGCACGCGATCCCGCACACAAGCTAGAAGGAAAGACCGATGAACGAAACTCAGGGCGACTGGGATGCGCTGGCAAGGCTGCTGCATGCGCGGGGGCTGATTGACCAGGCATTGCTCACTGCCACCCGCCTGACCGGCGGCCAGTCCAATCCGACGTTCCTGATCTCGTCTGGCAAGCAGCGCTATGTCCTGCGTATGAAGCCGGCCGGGCAGGTCCAGGCCAAGGCGCATGCCATCGACCGGGAGTATCGGGTGATGCGCGCTCTGGCGGGCAGCGACGTGCCCGTCCCCACCGTGTACCTCTATAGCGAAGACCTCTCCGTAGTCGGCAGCCCGTTCTACCTGATGGAGTACTTGAATGGCAGGGTGCTGGTGGACCAGTCGCTACCCGGCATGCAGCGCGAAGAGCGCAGAGCGATCTACGCGGAAATGAATCGCGTGATCGCGGCGCTGCATCGCGTCGATGTCCACTCGGCCGGACTTGCCGACTACAGCCCGAGCGGGGATTATCTGGCTCGCCAGATTGCCGGGTGGACGCGTCAGTGCCGCGCAACCGGCGCTGCAGGTCATTCTGCCATGCAAGCCCTGATGAGCTGGCTGCCGAGGAACATTCCCGCAGTCGACGGCACCAGTCTCGTCCACGGCGACTTCCGCCTCGACAACCTGGTTTTCCATCCGACTGAACCGAAGGTCATTGGCGTGCTGGACTGGGAGTTGTCTGCGCTGGGACATCCACTGGTCGACTTCGCCTACCACTGCCTGAGCTGGCACATCCCGTCATCGTTGTGGCGCGGCGTCGCCGGCCTTGACCTCGCTGGCCTCGGCATCCCGAACGAGGACACGTATATGCAGTGGTATCTCGGTGCCAACGGTACGGCGGGTGTCGAGCATTGGGATTTCTATATCGCCTACAACCTGTTCCGCCTGGCGGCCATCATGTTCGGGATCGCTGAGCGTGCCCGGCAAGGCAACGCGGCGGCTGCCGATGCCGTGGAGACCGGCCGGAAAGCCGGGCCGATGGCTGACCTTGGGTGGCACTACGCGATGCGCTACGAAGCCATTCGGAAGTGTCCCCCGCATCCGATGCCATGAAGACGTCGGAGGCGCCAGCACTCAATGTGCGAGGTGCGCGTTGGTTCAGGGGGCGACCAGGGCCTCACTCGCTCGCACTCGCTGCCGATTTGCCCATCTAAAGGATGCTCACCAATGACGTACCGTGCTCCTCTCTGTGGTGAAGGGCTGGAGCACCGAGCTGTCGATCGATGTCACCAGCCTCGGCGTGCAGGTGCATGGCGGCATGGGCTTTATCGAGGAGACCGGTGCGGCGCAGCACTACCGCGACGCGCGCATCCTGCCGATATACGAGGGCACCACGGCGATCCAGGCCAACGACCTGGTCGGCCGCAAGAACGTGCGCGACGGGGGCGCGGTCGCCCGCGCGATCTGCGCGCAGATCGCCGAGACCGAGGCTGCGCTGGGCCGGCACGACGACGCCAAGGTCAGGCTGTTTGAAAAGGAGCAAGTATCTGGCTCAGCATGTCCGCACCCCCGTCCGTTGAGTACAGCCACCGCTTGCTTCAACGGTGTTCGGTTCGTTCTGCTCGATGTTGGAACGTCCGTTGCCAAGCCCGGAGCGGCCGGTCGAGTGTCCACGTAGGTACGCCGGCGAGTGTCGAAAACTGGCCGAACTCTGCCGCCGGACTACGAGTTTTCCCTGGCGATGAACCATAAAAAGAGCCGGCCCCTCCGGGCCGGCCTCCCGCACGCTGCCCGCCTGCCACGGGCAACCGCGGCAGCGGTTATTGCGTGGTCACCAGTTCCAGGCCGGCTTGCGACTCGTCGTCGCCGCGCGCGACCAGCACCTTGATCTTGTTTGGCGTCAGGCCGGCGATGCCATCCGACGGGATGGTGGTGATCAGCCAGTCGGCGTTATTCGCCAGCGTCAGCGCGCCGGAGTCGAAGATCACGGTCTTGGTGCCGGCCGGGGTGATGCGCAGGCGATAGGTGGTGTTGCCGTCCAGGTCGATCGAATCCTGGCCCGAGGCCGGCGAGGCCTGCTTGTAGCCCACCGCGGCGAAGGTCGGGCCGACCGAGTTCAGGTCGATGGCGGGCATGGTCACGTAGATGTCGACGTTCTGCGCATTGAACGAGGCGTTCAGCGCGCGCACGCGCGCCTTGTTCGACAGCAGGCCCTTGCCGAACGGATCGTCGATCGTCACCGTTTCCGCGGTAGACGCGCCCGGCAGCGCCACCACGGTGTACTTGTGGCCGGTGGCTGCCACCAGGCTGCCACGGGCCAGTTCGGTCTGCGTGCCGGCGGCGTTGAACGAGATCAGCTGGTTGCCGGTTTCAACGTTGAAGTAGGTCGAGACGAACTTGTAGGGCTTGTTGACCATGCTGGTCAGCGCGCCGTTCTGCAGCACGTCGACATTGGGTCCGCCGGTGACGGCGTGGATCACGCGTACGCTCGGCTTGCTCAGGCCGATGCGGTCGTCGATGCCGTCATCGCCGCCGCCGCACGCTGTCAGCACCGCGGTCGCGGCCAGCGCGAGGCCGAGGAACAGGGTCTTGGATCGAAGCATGGGGTCACCTCTTGCTGTTGGAGTCAGAGACGAGCTGGCCCATGCCGGCGCGGATCGCGGCGGCCGCGTGGCCAGTTGCTATCTGGTATGCAGGCGCGGGATCACGCTTGCCGTGATGCAACGATAGGTTTGAAGCAGTAGGCCAGACAGGCGCGACGCTCCGAATTCAGTGTCGGACGATTCCGACAGGAAGTGATGCCTGCGCGGGGATGCAAGGCGGCGCGCCTTGGCAGCGCAAGCGCGGCGGCGCGACGGGATGCGGCCGCGGGCCGCCATGCCGCCTGCATAGATGTGTAACCGGTTGTTGCCGCTGCGGTTGCCGACGCGATTGCCGACGCGATTGCCGCCGCGGCTCAGGCTGGCGACATCATGACCTGGTTGCGGCCATTGCGCTTGGCCTGGTACAGGCCGGCATCGGCCGCCTGCACCAGCTGGCTGGGTTGCGCGTCGGGTTGCGGCACCAGCACCGCGCCGCCGATGCTGACCGTGACGCAGCCGAAGGCGGGCGAGCCGCTGTGGGCGATGGCCAGCCCCTGCACCGCGCGCCGCACTTTTTCGGCGAGCAGCCGCACGCCGCCGGGCGAGGTGGCCGGCAGCACCATGGCGAACTCTTCGCCGCCGAAGCGCGCGGGCAGGTCGGTGGCGCGCACGCAATTGTCGCGGATCACCGCGGCGACGCGGCGCAGCACGTCGTCGCCGGCGACGTGGCCGTAGGTGTCGTTGTACGCCTTGAAGGCGTCGACATCGATCATCAGCAGTGCCAGCTCGGTCTGCTCGCGCAGCGCGCGGCGCCATTCCGCACCCAGGTATTCGTCGAAATAGCGCCGGTTGGACAAGCCGGTCAGGCCGTCCGAGTTGGTCAGGCGCTGCAGCTCAAGGTTGGTCTCCAGCTGCTGCTGCTGGCTCTGGCGCAGCGCGCGGTAGGCTTCGTCGCGCTGCAGCTGGTTCAGGTACGAGCGCGAGTGGTAGCGGATGCGCGCGATCAGCTCGATGCTGTCCGGCAGCTTGACCAGATAGTCGTTGGCGCCCGCGGCAAAGGCCGCGCCCTTGGTCGCGGCTTCTTCCTTGGTCGACAGCACGATGATCGGGATATCGCGCGTGGCGGGGTTGTGGTCACCACCTGGTTGACCACGCCCATCAGTGCCATGACCAGCAGGATCAGCGAAAAGCTTGCCAGGATGCGCGTGCGGATGGTCCATTCATTCACGAATTCACGATGAGATCCCGGTGATGTTCTTGTTCAGGGCGCGGCCGGACTGCGAGCGGCGGGGGCGCCGATGCGCGGTAGGGTACTGTATGCAGCCGCCCGATTCAACGCGCAGCAGGATCCCGGCGGGCGCGGCGTTGCGCCGGCGCCTAGGGGTTTTGGCGAGTACCGGAACTGCTTGATTTTTTCCAAGTTTTCGTCACACTTGCTAAATTGCTAGCGGGTAACAATGTCGACAATTACAGATGGGGCAGGGATGGTGGCCAAGTCGGGGGCGAAGTCGGCTGGCGCCTCGCCAGGCTCGGATCTCGATCCGCTGACCGGCGTTGACAATCGCCAGGGCTTTCTGAAGCGGCTGGAGGCACGCCTGCATAGCGAGGCTGTGCCGCGCTGCGCATTGCTGCTGATCGGCATCGACGATTTCCGCGCCTTCAACGACATGCACGGCCATGCCGAAGGCGACATCATCCTGCAACGCGTGGCCCGCCGCCTGCGCGATGCCTCGCCCCGCGACGCCGTCATCGGCCGCATGGGCAGCGACGAATTCGGCGTGCTGCTGCCTTCCATTGCCGATCCCACGCTGGTGCGCCACGTCAGCGCCGCGATCCTGTCGATGCTGTCCTCCCCCCACGAACATGCCGGGCGCCGCCATCATGTGCTGGCCAGCATCGGTGCGTGCGTCGCGCCCGCGGCCGGTGAACAGGGCTCGGACATGCTGGCGGCGGCGAGCCTGGCGCTGGCACGGGCCAAGCACGACGGCGGCCGCACCATCCGCTTCTTCAAGCCGCAGATGCGTTCGGACGTGACCACGCGGCTGTCGCTGGTGCAGGCGCTGCACGAAGCCTATGCCCAGCGCCAGTTCGAGCTGCTGTACCAGCCCCAGGTCAACCTGCGCGACGGCCGCATCCAGGGCGCCGAGGCGCTGATGCGCTGGCGCCATCCCACCCGCGGGCTGCTGACGCCGGCCGCCTTCATCGACGCGCTGGCCGGCAGCAGCATCGCCAGCGATGTCGGCATGTGGCTGCTGCAGACCGCCTGTGCCCAGGCGCGTGCCTGGGCGCTGGCGTTCCCGACGCCGCCGCGCGTGGCGATCAACCTGTTCGCGGCCCAGCTGTCCGAAAGCCGCCTGCTGACCGAAGTGCGCCACGTATTGCGGGCGCTGGAGCTGGCGCCCGAATGCCTCGAGATCGAGATCACCGAGACCATCGCCCTGCAGCAGGGCGACGAGGTCTCGGACCAGTTGCAGGCGCTGCGCCGCGACGGCATCACGCTGACCTGCGATGACTTCGGCACCGGCTACGCCTCGCTCAGCTTCCTGAAGTCGTTTCCGGTGGACCGGCTCAAGATCGACCAGTCCTTTATCCGCAACGTGACCGAAGACCCGGTCGACGCGGCCATCGTGCGCTCGGTGATCAACGTGGGTGCCAGCCTGCACATCGGCGTGGTGGCCGAAGGCGTGGAAACCCCCGAGCAGCGCGATTTCCTGCTCGCCAACGGCTGCCATGAGGCGCAGGGCTACCTGTACGGGCGTCCGATGCCCGCCGAGCGCCTGACCGAGATGCTGCGCCAGCAGTCCGGCCGCTGAGCGGTAAGGCCGTTTAGATAAGGTTTCAATTCCTGCCGTCATTCCCGCGAAAGCGGGAATCCAGCGTCGTTAGAAGTCACTGGATCCCCGCTTTCGCGGGGACGACAGTCGCTTAACTGTCGCCAAGCGAGCCAAAGTTGTTTCCACCTTTGTCGGCGCGCCAGGCCCCGCCACGGCGGCGCTGGCCGCCGGCCCGCGCGCAGCCTGCCGCGCCCACCGGGCAGGCCGCCCGGCATCGCCGCCTGGCGAAATACGAGCTTACAAACTGTGCCGCGCCGCACGCGCCGCCGCACTCCGGGGCCATGTATGGTGACAATAGGGCTGCCGCCGGCGTGGGCCGGCCTGCCCGCCGATCCCAGTGGTCGTCCTGCTCCTGCCCTTCCATGTCCGATCTCTTTCAATCTGCCGGCCCGGCTTCTGGCCGCATTGGCGGCCGGCTCGCGCTGACCGCGCTGGCGGCAGCCGCTGGCCTCGCAGTGGCGGCTGCTGCACTGGCACAGGTGCCCGCCGCGCCGGCCGAACCCTATCTCGATGCGCCGGTTGCCGACGCCGCGCTGCAGCAGGCCGATCCTTCGTCGCGCATCGCCACGTTGACGGCGGTCGACGGCAACCTTAGTTTTGCGCCGGCCGGCTCCGACGCTTGGGCGGCGGCCGGGCTGAACCGGCCGGTCACCACCGGGGACCGGCTCTGGCTGGAACCGGGCGGCCGCGCCGAGCTGCACGCCGGCACGGTGGCGCTGCGCATGGGCGGCGCCACCGCCGCCAGCATCCTGAACCTGGACGACAGCACCACGCAGGTCAAGCTGACGCAGGGCACGCTGCAGGTGCGGGTGCGCGCGTTGCCGCCGGGCCAGACGGTCGAGGTCGATACCCCGAACCTGGCCTTCGTGCCGCGCGAGCCCGGCGACTACCGCCTGGACGTGGCGCCCGACGGCAGCACCACCACCGTGATCATGCGCCATGGCAGCGCGGTGGTCTACGGCGACAGCCGCACGATCGAGCTGCAGCGCGGCGACCGCATGCGCTTTGCCGGCACCGACCTGGCCGATGCCGGCGGCGGCCCCGCGCCCGAAGATGCGTTCGACCGCTGGACCGCGGCGCGCGACGCGCGCGAGGACGCTTCGCAGTCGGCACGCTACGTGCCGCGCGAGATGCCGGGCTACGCCGCGCTGGACGGCTATGGCGACTGGCAGGAAGACCCGGGCTATGGCGCGATCTGGTTCCCGCGCGTGGTCAGCGCGGGCTGGGTGCCGTACAGCACCGGCCACTGGGCCTGGATCGCGCCCTGGGGCTGGACCTGGATCGACGACGCGCCGTGGGGCTTCGCGCCGTCGCACTATGGCCGCTGGGCCTATGTGGGCTCGCGCTGGGGCTGGGTTCCCGGGCCGCGCGTGCGCCCGTGCTATGCCCCGGCGCTGGTCGCCTTCGTCGGCGCCGCCGGGCCCAGCTGGAGTGTGCGCATCGGCAGCGGGCCGGGCGTGGCCTGGTATCCGCTGGGACCGCGCGACGCCTACCGGCCGGTCTATCGCGCCAGCCCGACTTACGTCGCCCGCATCAACCGGGTCACTGTCAACAACTTCGTGATGGGCGACCGCCGCCCGCCGCCTTACGCCAACCGCACCGTGCCCGGCGCCATCACCGGCATGCCGGCGCGCAACTTTGTCGAAGGGCGGCCCGTGCGCGGGCTGCACCGCCCCGAATGGCGCAACCTGCCGGCGGGCGAGGCCCACGGCGCGCCGCCGGTGGCGCCGGTCAAGGGCAGCCTGGTGGGCGCGGCGCCGATGCGGCCGCTGCCGCCGCAGGCGCGCCATGGCTTCGAACGCCAGGCCATCGCCGCGCGCCCGCCCGGTCGCCCGGCCACGGAAGACCTGGCCCGGCGCTTTGCGCGCGAAGGCGGCGTCGTCCCCGGTGCCGGCCCGGCCTGGCGCGGCGGCAACGAGCGCCGTCCCGGCCGCGACGCACGGCCGCTGCCGGACGTGCGCATGAGCCAGGCCGCGAACGCATCGCGCGACCACGTCCCAGCGCAGCCGCGCCCCGGGCGTATCGATGCCGACGGCGACGGCCGCGCGGATCGCAACGATGCACAGGCCCGGGGCGAGCCCTGGCGCGGCGCTGGGCGTGGCCAGACCACCCGGCCCGACGAGGCGCGCGGCTTTGCCGGGCAACCGGGCGTGCCAGGGGATGCGCAGCGGCAGCAACAGGCCATGCAGCGTGAGCAGCAGCGCCAGCAGATCGAGCAGCAGCGCGCGCTGCGCGAGCAGCAACGGCAGCTGGACGAGCAGCGGCAGCAGGGCATGCCGCCGCGCCAGTGGGCCGACGGTCAGGAGCGCCCTGACCCGGCGCGGCAGTCGCAGGAAATGCAGCGCCAGCGCTTCGAGCAGCAGCGGCAGAGGCAGGAAGCGCAGCAGCGCCAGGCCGAACAGCAGCAGCGGCAGATGCAGGACCAGCAGCGCGCGGCGCAGGAACAGCAGCGCCAGCAAGCCATGCAGCGGCAAGCGGATCAGCAGCGGCAAATGCAGGACCAGCAGCGCGCGGCACAGGAGCAGCAGCGCCAGCAAGCCATGCAGCGGCAAGCGGATCAGCAACGGCAAATGCAGGACCAGCAGCGCGCGGCGCAGGAGCAGCAGCGCCAGCAAGCCATGCAGCGGCAAGCGGATCAGCAACGGCAGATGCCGGAGCAGCAGCGCGCGGCGCAGGAGCAGCAACGACAGCAGGCCATGCAGCGGCAGGCCGAGCAGCAGCGCCATATGCAGGAGCAGCAACGGGCCATGCAGGAGCAGCAACGCCAGCAAGTCATGCAGCGCCAGGCCGAGCAGCAGCAGCGCCATATGCAAGAACAGCAACGCGCCATGCAGGAGCAGCAGCGGGCGATGCATGAGCAGCAGCGCCAGCAGGCCATGCAGCGCCAGGCCGAGCAGCAGCAGCGGCAGATGCATGAGCAGCAACGGCAGATACAGGAGCGCCAGCGCCAGCAAATGGACCAGCAGCGCCAGCAAATGGACCAGCAGCGCCAGCAACACCAGCAACGCGCGCAGCATGAGCGCGGCCAGTTCGAGGCGCGCCAGGGCCGCGACGGCGATCGCCGCTAGCCACGCCCGAGCGCCGCAATAAAAAACCCCGGCAGGCCTCGCGGCCTGCCGGGGTTTGTGCTGCGCGGTGCCGTGCCGGCAGCGTGTCTCGCCTTACTTCGCCAGTTCCGACAAGCGGACCTGCGAGATCTTGCCGTTCTGCACCCAGCCGACGACGGTGTCGGCCATCGAGCCGCCCTTGGCATCGATGCCGTCGACTTCGTTGGGGTTGACCTCCTTGGCCAGTCCCTTGACCGCGTCCGGCATCTTCGCGCGGATCGCCGCCGCATCGCTGGTGGTGCCGGCCAGCTTCATCGCCCCGGCCAGCGCATACACCATGGTGTAGTTCAGCGACATCTCGGTGGTGGCATCGCGCCCGTCGTGCAGCTTCTTGTAGCGGGCATTGAAGGCCTGCGCGGCGGGGCGGCTGTCGTTGACCAGCGGCAGCACGCCGATCGAGCCTTCCAGCATGCCCAGGCCGTTGGTGACCCGTGCCATCTCGTCCATCTTGGCCTGGTCCATCACGATAAAGCCGCCCTTGAAGCCCAGCTCGCGCGCCTGCTTGACCACCAGCGCGGTGGGCTCGGAGGGGCCGCCGACGAACATCACGTCCGGCTTCTCGCTGATCGCGCGCGACACGCCGCTGTAGAAGTCGGTGGCCTTGGTGTACGACATCGGATTGTTCGCCACCACCTTGCCGCCCGCGGCTTCCCACGCCGGCAGGAAGGCCTGCACCCAGGCCTTGGCGTAGTCGTGGTCGGCCGGGGCCAGCGCCACGTTCTTGCCATAGCGCTTCATCTGCGCCTTGATGAACGGCTCGATATAGCCGGTATAGGCCGGCGGGATGCGGATGGTGAGCTTGTTGCCGGCGTCGGTGATGCGCGGCACGCTGGAGTAGGCCATCACCAGGAATTTCTCCTGCTCGTTGAAGGCCTGCAGCGCGAAGATGCCGCCCGAATGCGGCACGAACACCGCCGGGGTCTTGTGCTGCTGCACCAGGCGGCGCCCGTTGATGGCGGCCTCGGCGGGCGAGTACTTGTCGTCCAGCGCCACCACCTCCAGCTTGACCTTCTTGCCCTTGACCTCCAGGCCCGCGGCATTGATCTCGTCCACGGCCATCTGCACGCCGGACAGCACGTTCTTGCCATACAGCGCGGCGCCGCCGGACAGCGGGCCGGTGTAGCCGATCTTGACGACTTCCTGCGCCAGCGCGGCGCCCGAGGCCAGCATCGCGGCCAGGGCGGTGGCGGCGAGCGGGAAGATGCGGCGCATAAGGTTGTGTTGCATGGTGTTGTCTCCTGAAAGTACGGCTTGTCAGTTCCGGTTGTCTTCAATGACCCCTCGGTTTTCTACCCTCTCCCGCGTGCGGGAGAGGGGCGGGGGTGAGGGCAGGACGTCGTTATGCCAACGCTTTCACTTCGTTGCGACGCCTGGCCCTCACGCCAACCCTCTCCCGCAAGCGGGAGAGGGAGCAACCAATTGCTGCGAGCGGACTCTTCACTGCTTGTTTTCTCCCCTCTCCCGCGTGCGGGAGAGGGGCGGGGGAGAGGGCGGGACGTCGCTATGCCAACGCCTTCACTTCGTTGCGATGCCTGGCCCTCACCCCAACCCTCTCCCGCAAGCGGGAGAGGGAGCACGCAATCGGTAGTGGAGGGCTTTCGGATTCAGCCCCCGATATACGCCTTGCGAATCCCCTCATCCTTCAACAACGTATCCCTGTCCCCCTCCATCACGATCCTGCCGCTCTCGATCACATACGCACGATGCGCAATCCCCAGCGCCGCATACGCGTTCTGCTCGGCCAGCAGCACCGTCGTGCCCGCGCGGTTGATGCGCTGGATGATCTCGAACATCTGCTTGACCACCAGCGGCGCCAGCCCCAGCGACGGCTCGTCGAGCAGCAGCGCGCGCGGGCGGCTCATCAGGGCGCGTCCCAGCGCCACCATCTGCTGCTGCCCGCCCGACAGCGAGCCGGCCGGGTCGTCCCTTTTTTGCCGCAGGATCGGGAACAGTTCATAGACCTCGTCCAGCGTCTTGCGGATGCCCGCGCCGTCGCGCCGGTGCACGTAGGCGCCCAGCACCAGGTTCTTCTCCACGCTCATGGCCGGGAACAGCTTGCGTCCCTCGGGGCAATGCACCAGCCCGGCCTGCACGATCTGCGAGGGCTTCATGCCGGACAGCTCGCGCCCGTCGAAGCGCATGCTGCCGCCGCTGATGCGGTGGATCGCGCTCATCGCCAGGAAGATCGAGCTCTTGCCGGCGCCGTTGGCGCCCAGCAGCACCACCAGTTCGCCGGCGCCGGCGTGCAGGGTGATGTTGTCCAGCGCGCGGAAGCTGCCGTACGACAGCGAGACGCGTTCAAGCTGCAACATGGTCGGCTCCCAGGTAGGCCTCGATGACATGCGGATCCTGCTGGATCTGCGCGGGCGTGCCTTCGGCGATCTTCTCGCCGTAGTTCAGCACCATGATCTTGTCGGCCAGGCGCATGATCATGTCCATCTTGTGTTCGATCAGGCAGACGGTCTTGCCATGGCGCACCATCTTGCGGATCAGCTCGGCCAGGCCGACGGTCTCTTCCGGGTTGACGCCGCCGGCGGGCTCGTCGAGCAGCAGCAGCTCCGGGTCCGTCGCCAGCGCCAGCGCGAACGCCACGCGCTTGCGCGCCTCCTGCGTGATGTCGGCGGCAACCTCGTGCGCCAGGTGCGACAGGCCGACGAAGTCGAGCGCGGCTTCGGCCTTGTCGCGGCACAGCCGTTCTTCCTCGCGCAGGCGGCGCGTGTTGAACAGTACGTCGCCCAGGCCGGAGCGCGTGCGCAGGCGGTGGCCGACGATCAGGTTGTCGAGCACCGTGGCGCGGTCGAACAGCGCCGTGGCCTGGAAGGTGCGCGCCACGCCCAGGCGCGCGATCTGGTCGGCGCGCAGGCCCGCGATGTCCTGGCCCTTGAACAGGATCTGGCCGGAGGAGGGCGCATGGGTGCCCGCGACCAGGTTGAAGAAGGTGGTCTTGCCGGCGCCGTTGGGGCCGATGATGGCGTTGATATGGCCTGGCTCGAAGGTCACCGAGACATCGTGCACCGCGGTCAGGCCGCCGAATTTCTTGGTCAGGTTGCGGATCTCAAGCATGGTCGGCTCCGGCGCGGGTGGTCGGGACAGCGGCGGTGTTGCCGGCGGCAGCGGGCTGGGCCAGCTTGCCGCGCCGCTCGGCGGCGGCCTTGCGCGCCTGCTTCTTCAGGTAAGAGCCGACGATGCCGTCGGGCACGAAGATGATCAGCAGGATCAGCACCGGGCCGAACACCAGCATGCGGTAGTCCTGCATGAACTGCAGCGACTGCGTGATCCACGGCACCAGCACCGCGCCCAGCAGCGGCCCGAAGATGGTGCCGATGCCGCCCACCAGCATCGACATCACCATGTCGAAGGTCAGGTCGGTGCGGGCGATGTCCGGGCCCAGGAAGCGCACCTGCCCCGCGTACAGCGCGCCCGCCAGGCCGGCGTAGCCCACCGACAGCACGAACGACAGCACCTTGGTGCGCATCAGGTTGATGCCGAGCGCCTCGGCCAGCGCGTCGCTGTTGCGCACCGCCATGAAGCTGCGGCCCAGCAGCGAGGTGACGATGCGGTGCATCAGGAACACGCCGACCGCGAGGAAGGCCAGCACCAGGTAATACTGCGCCTGCACGCTGTCGAAGCTCAGCGGCCCGATCGCCGCCGGCACCGGGATGCCGATCAGGCCCACGGTGCCGTGCGTCAGGCTTTCCCACTTCTCGATCAGCAGGTAGATGATGTAGCCCACGCACATGGTGAAGATCGAGAAGTAATGGCCCTTCAGGCGCAGCGACACCACGCCGACCACATAGCCCAGCACCATGCACAGCACCCCGGCCAGCACGAACGCTAGCCAGAACGGCACCTGGTAGTCCACGGTCAGGATCCCCAGCGTGTAGGCGCCGATCGCCATGAAACCGCCGTGCGCCAGGTTCAGCTGCCCGGTATAGCCGGTGATCAGGTTGAGCCCGAGCGTGGCGATGGCATAGATGAAGGCCAGCGTCATCACGGTCAGGTAGTAGCTGTTGGGCGTGACCAGCGGGAAGGCGATGGCGCAAGCCAGCAGCAGCATCCAGCCGGTCTTTCCTTGCAGTGCTTTCATGTTGTGCTCCTCAGGCTGCCTTGCCGGCAAACAGGCCCTGCGGCCGGATCGACAGGATCACCACCAGCAGCACGAAGGCGATGATGTCCTTGTAGTCGGTGGAAACGTAGAAGCCGCCGAAGCTCTCGGCCATGCCGATGATCAGCCCGCCGACGATGGCGCCGGGGATGCTGCCCATGCCGCCCAGGATGATGATGACGAAGGCCTTGGTGATGACCAGGTTGCCCATGCTGGGGTAGACCAGGTTGATCGGGGCGTAGAGCGTGGCAGCGATGGCGGCGAGCGCGCCGGAGATCGCAAATACCAGCAGCGTCACGCGCGTCGCGTCGATGCCGACCAGCGCCGCGCCTTCGCGGTTCTGCGCCATCGCCATGATGGTGGCGCCGGTCATGGTGCGGGTCAGGAACAGGTGCAGCAGCACCATCAGCGCAAAGGCGGCGCCGATGATCAGCAGGCGCTGCAGCGGCGCGGTCAGGCCGAACACGTCGACGATCTGGCCATAGGGCGTGGGCATGCGGTGGAAGTCCGCGCCCCACAGCGCCTGCGCGCCGGCTTCCAGGAACAGCAGGATGCCGATGGCGGCGATCATGTCGTGCAGCTCGGGCGAGTTGCGCAGCGGGTGGAACACCAGCCGGTCGGCCAGCATCGACAGCACCGCCACCACCAGCGCCGCGCCCAGCATCGCCAGCCAGTAGTTCACGCCCAGCGCGGTCATCAGGTAGTACGACACGTAGGCACCCGCCATGTAGAAGGCGCCGTGCGCGAAATTGGGCACGTGCAGGATGCCGTAGACCAGCGTCAGGCCAAGCGCCACCAGGCTGTACACGCCGCCCAGCGTCAGGCCGTTCAGGAACTGTTGAAGGAACAATGCCACGGGGGTACCTCTTACGGTTCGGAAAACCAGGCACGCGCCGGCAATGGCCGTGCGTGTTCCGTCGCGGCGGCGACCAGCGCGGCCGCGCAGATGAAATCGGGGCGCAGTGGGTCAGGCCGGCTGCAGCGTTGGCTGTCGTGCCGGAATGCGTGCGGTGGTGCGTGCGGCGGTGCGTGCGTTACTGCGCGGGGGCGCCGGGTCCACGTGCGGGACGAGGCGATGGCGGTGCGCAATGCGGTGCTGCGGATACGGCATGGCGGTGTCTCCTGTGCGATGCGGCGCGATGGCCGCCCGGCAAGCCGGGCAGCGTTGCCGCCCGGTGACGCCGTGTCGGGAAAGCGTTCCCGCACGATCGTTCGTTTTCGCCGACTTTTGCATAGGGCCGCGGGCACCGTCAAGGAAAGCGGCCTGCTATTCCGCACCGCGAAATAGCAGCGGCCGCGCCTCCGGGTAAGCCCTGACGAGAAAGGCCGCCACCATCGCTGCGCTACATGGTTGCCATGCCGCGCCTGCATGGTCCGGACCAGCTTGAAAAAGCCGCCGCCGCTTTCTATGGTGCCTTCATCAGCCCAGGCACTGTCGCGGCAATCCACCCTGCAGTTTGCTGATGACCAGGGGGGAAAGCCGATGAAGATTGCGCAGATTGCACCACTCGCCGAGCGCTGCCCGCCCAGCCTGTATGGCGGCACCGAGCGCATCGTTTCGTACCTGACGGAAGAACTGGTGCGCCAGGGCCACGAGGTCACGCTGTTTGCCAGCGGTGACTCGGCCACGCGGGCCGAACTGGTGCCATGCTGCGACATGGCACTGCGCCTCGATGCCGGCGTCGGCGACCATCTGCCCTACTACGTGATGATGCTGGACCGCGTGATGGCTGCCGCCACGCGCTTCGATGTGCTGCATTTCCATATCGACATGCTGCAATGCCCGCTGCTGCGGCGCCTGCCGGTGCGCGCGGTGACGACCTTGCACGGCCGGCTGGACTTGCCGGAGCTGCAGCCCTTCTATACGCATTTCCCGCATTTTCCGCTGGTGTCGGTCTCCGACGCGCAGCGCGCGCCGATGCCGCCGGTGAACTGGGTGGGCACGGTGCACCACGGCATCCCGGCGACGCTGCTGGACTATTGCGCCCATCCCGCGGGCGACTACCTGGCCTTCCTCGGCCGCATTTCTCCGGAGAAGCGTCCCGACCATGCCATCGAGGTGGCCGAGCGCGCGGGTTTGCCGCTGAAGATGGCGGCCAAGGTCGACCGGGTCGACCGCGCCTATTGGCAGGAAGTGATCCGCCCGCTGGTGGCGACGCACGCCAACGTCGAGTTCATCGGTGAAATCGACGAGCCCGCTAAGTCCGCCTTCCTCGGCAATGCGCGCGCGCTGCTGTTCCCGATCGCATGGCCCGAGCCGTTCGGCCTGGTGATGATCGAAGCCATGGCCTGCGGCACGCCGGTGATTGCGTTCGACTGCGGTTCGGTGCCGGAAGTGATCGAGCCGGGCATCAGCGGCTATATCGTGCACAGCGTCGACGAAGCGGTGGCCGCCGTCGCCAGCGTGGCCACGCTGCCGCGCGCCGGCGTGCGCGCCGCGTTCGAGGCGCGCTTTACCGCCGAGCGCATGGCGCGCGACTACGTGCGCATCTACCAGGGCCTGCCGACCCCCGGCGACGCGGGCGAGGCACATGGCGAGGCCGACGGACTGGCGCTCGCATAACCGCACACGACCACTGCTGGAGAGACCCGCTCATGCCTGCAGAATCCACGGAACATCCCAACCGCTCGGTGGCGGTCGCCGGCGCCGGCGACGTCGCCCAGTTCTATATCCCCGCGGCCGCGTCGCTGCAGGAGCGGCGTCCGCGCACGCTCAAGCATGGCGACACCTTCGCGCTGTTCGACCATAACGGCGATGCGATCGGCGCACCGGGCAGCCCCGAGGGGCTGTTCCATTTCGATACCCGCCATCTTTCCTTCCTGCGCCTGACGGTGGAAGGGCAGCGCCCGATGCTGCTGTCGTCGACGCTGCGCGACGACAATGCCGCGCTGACCTGCGACCTGACCAATCCCGACCTGTTCGACCAGGAGGGCACGCTGTGGCTGGAGCATGACCTGATCCACCTGCGCCGCTCGCGCTTCCTGTGGAACGGCACCTGCTATGAACGCCTGAGCGTGCGCAACTTCGACGACCGGCCGCGCCGCGTGTGCATCGACATCGCCTTCGACGCGGACTTTGCCGACCTGTTCGAGGTGCGCGGCACGCAGCGGCTGCGGCGCGGTACCATGCACGCACCGCAGGTCGACGGTGCCGCGGTCACGCTGAGCTATACCGGCCTGGACCAGGCGCGGCGCGAGACCCGGCTCTCGTTCGATCCCGTGCCGCAGGCGCTGAGCGGCAGCCGCGCCAGCTTCACGCTGCTGCTCAAGCCGTCGTGCATGCAGCTGCTGCGCATGGAGATCCGCTGCCAGTCGGTCGACCGCGAGGAGCACGAGTCCCAGTCCTTTCTCGGTGCGCTGCTGCAGTCCCGGCGCGAGCTGCGGCGCTCCTCCGGGCGCGCGGCGTCGATCACCACCTCCAACGAACTGTTCAACGAAGTCGCGCGGCGCAGCGTCTCCGACCTGTACATGCTGCTGACCAACACCGTGCACGGGCCTTACCCGTATGCCGGCATCCCATGGTTCAGCACGGTATTCGGCCGGGATGCGCTGATCACCGCGTTGCAGACGCTATGGCTCGATCCCGAGATCGCGCGCGGCGTGCTGCAGTACCTGGCCGCGATGCAGGCCGAAACGGTAGACCCGCACGCCGATGCCGAGCCCGGCAAGATCCTGCACGAAATGCGCCACGGCGAAATGGCCCGCCTGGGCGAAGTGCCGTTCGCGCTTTACTACGGCAGCGTCGATGCCACGCCGCTGTTCGTGCTGCTGGCCGGCGCCTACCTGCGGCGCACCGGCGATCTCGACACCGTCCGCGCGCTGTGGCCCAGGCTGGAGGCCGCGCTGGGCTGGATCAGCGAATACGGCGACCGCGACGGCGACCTGTTCGTCGAATACGGCCGGCTCTCGCCTGAGGGGCTGATCAACCAGGGCTGGAAGGACAGCCGCGATTCGGTGTTCCATGAGGACGGGCGGCTCGCCGCCGGTCCGATCGCGCTGGCCGAAGTCCAGGCCTACACCTATGGCGCGTGGCAGGCCGCGGCGCAGATCCGCGCGGCGCTGGACGACAGCGAAGGCGCCGCCCGCTATGCCGCCAGGGCGGAAGTGCTGCGCGACGCCTTCGACAAGCACTTCTATGACCCCGCGCTGGGCACTTATGTGCTGGCGCTGGATGGCAAGAAGCAGCCGTGCCGCATCCGCGCCTCCAACGCGGGCCATACCCTCTTCACCGGCATCGCGCTGCCGGAGCGCGCGCCGTCCGTGGTGGGCACGCTGATGCAGAGCACTTCCTTCTGTGGCTGGGGTATCCGCACCGTCGCCGCGGACGCGGCGCGCTTCAACCCCATGAGTTACCACAACGGCTCGGTATGGCCGCACGACAATGCCCTGATCGCCGCGGGCATGGCGCGCTACGGCTACCACCCCGAGGCGAGCCGCATCTTCGAGGGCCTGTTCGCGGCCTCCAGCTATATCGACCTGCGCCGCCTGCCCGAGCTGTTCTGCGGCTTCGCGCGCCAGCGCAGCCAGGGGCCGACCTTCTACCCGGTCGCCTGCGCGCCGCAGGCGTGGGCCGCGGCCGCGCCGCTGCTGATGCTGCAGGCCTGCCTGGGGCTGGACTTCGACACGCAGGAACCGGCGATCACGTTCGAGAACCCGTCGCTGCCGCCGTTCCTGGATGAGGTGGTGTTCCGCAACCTGGGGGTGGGCGGCGGCAGCGCCGACGTGGCGGTGCGACGTTCGGGCGAGCGCGTGGTGGTCGACGTGCTGGAACGGCGCGGGCCGGTGCGCGTGCTGACGCGGAATTAGTGGGGGAGTGGCGCGAGGACCGGCCCGGCCGCGCGCGCCGGTACCTTCCCGAATAACCCCCGCCTTTCGGTACAATTCGGCCGCGGCTGGTCCGCGGCCTTCATCATCTTGCGCCTGCTGCGCGGCATCGTCGTGCACCGCCTGAACCAGACCGCGAATGGAGCCCGTGACCGTGAGGGAAGAAATCCTGCGCAAGAGCCATCCGGGGGGCGGGCCGATCCAAAGCGACACCCGTCGCCACGAGTCGCGCGGGGCAAGGAGGGGACAATGATGGACAGCGGCATGGTCAAGTCGGCAAACCGCGTGTTCGACCTGCTGGAACTGTTCGAGCGCGTGCGCCGGCCGCTGCGCGTCGGCGAGATTGCCGAGCGCCTCGGCATCCCGCAGTCCAGTGTCTCGATGCTGCTGCGGACCATGGTTGCGCGTGGCTACATGGAGTTCGACGCGCAGTTGCGCAGCTATTGCCCGTCGGTGCGGGTCGCCTTCCTGTGCGGCTGGACCACGCGCAAGCAAGGCGCCGGCGCCTCGGTGCACGACGCCATGCGCCGCCTGTCGAGCGAAACCGGCGAGACCGTGCTGCTGGGCCGCCAGAGCGGCAACATGCTGCAATACCTGTCGGTGATCGAATCCAGCCATGCGCTGCGCCTGTCGGTAGCGTCGGGCATTCTGCGGCCAATGCATCGCACCGCGATCGGCATCATGCTGATGAGCCGGATGGAGGATGAGCAGATCGGACGACTGCTGCGCCGCTACAACGCCGAGGCGGCCGCCGGCGAGCCGCTGGCACGGCCCGCCGAGATCCTGCGCGAGGTCGAGCTGGCGCGTCGCCAGGGCTACTATGAATCGGCCAGCCTGGCCACGCCAGGGGCCGGCGTGATTGCCACGCTGATGGCCACACCTATCCGCGGACAGTGGCTGGGCATCGGCACCGGCGGCCCGGTGGCGCGCCTGCACGCGCGCCGCAGGAAACTGCTGGCCGCGGTGCTGGCCGTGGCGCAGGACTGCTGAGCGCCGGCGCGCGCGCTCAGCGGCCGGGCCGTTCGCTGCGCGCCCGGATGGCGTCGAGCCGTGCCAGCAGGCGCGTGGCCTGTTCCAGGTGCAGGCGCTCGACCATGCGTCCGTCCAGGTTGATCACGCCCGCGGCGGCATGCTCGGGCCGCGCAAAGGCCGCGACGATCGCCCGGGCCTCGGCCGTGGCGGCGTCCGACGGCGTGAACGCCGCATTGGCCGGGTCGACCTGCGACGGGTGGATCAGCGTCTTGCCGTCAAAGCCCATCCTGACCGACTGCCGCACTTCATTGTCGAAGCCGGCGCGGTCGCCGAAGTCATTCCACACACCGTCGAGCACGTCAATGCCATGGCGCTTTGCCGCCAGCACCACCGACATCAGCCAGGGCAGCAGGTACGCGCGCTGGTCGCCCGGACAGACGCCGGTTTCCCTGGCCAGGTCATTGGTGCCCACCACCAGGCAGTCGAGTTGCACCTGCCGGCGCTGGCCGGCTTGCAGGATGCCGTCGATATGGTGGATCGCCGCAGCCGTTTCGATCATGGCCCATAGCCGGGGCGCCCGGCCGTTGGCGATGGCGCCGATGGCCGCGGCGAAGCGCTCCAGGTCCGCGCCGGTATCGACCTTCGGCAGCAGGATGGCATCGGCCCCGCAGGCGACGGCCACGCGCAGGTCGGCATCGAACTCGGCGCTTGCCAGCGCGTTGACCCGGATCACCGTTTCATGCGCGGTGAATGGCTGCGCGGCAAATGCAGCGGCCAGGTTATCCCTCGCCTGGGCTTTCATCGCCGGCGCCACGGCGTCTTCCAGGTCGAACACGATGGCGTCGCAGGGCAGGTGGCGCGCCTTCTCGATGGCGCGGGTATTGGTGGCGGGCACATACAGCACGGAGCGGCGGGGCGTGGGCTTGGTCATGGTCATGAGCGGCGGCGTCGTGGACGCGTAAGGTTGACGAAGGCGGGACAGGCGGCCATGTGCGGCAGCGGGGTGCCGCGCATGACCACGGACGAGAGTTTCGGTCCCCCACGCCCGCACATCCATCACATATGTGATGGATGGCAGCGGCCGGCATTCATCACATATGTGATGCCGCGCTCGTCGGCATTCGCCAATACTGGGTCCATCGACAACAACACGGCGCCGGCCAACGCGGCGAAGCTTCCGGTGGAACCTGACCAAACCTCCGACAACACAGCGGACCGCGCCGGCTTTACCCGGGCGCTGGCCGACTGGACCAGCACGGTCGACGATGCCGAGCTGGGCGCGCCGGCCTTCGCCTGGGCCCGCCATGCCATGCTCGACTGGGTCGCGGTGACGCTCGCCGCCGCGCGCGAACCGCTGGTCGAAATGCTCGTCGCCGAATATGCCGGCCTGCGCGACTTGCCGTGCGCGCTGGTGGGAAGCCCACTGCGTGCCGAACCGGCGCAGGCCGCGCTGATCAACGGCGCCGCGGGCCATGCCCTGGACTTTGACGACGTGGCCTCGGCCATGCACGGGCACCCGACCGTGCCGGTGGCCCCGGCGGCGCTGGCGGTAGCCCAGGCGGTCGGCGCCAGCGGCAAGGACGTGCTGCGCGCGCTGATCCTCGGACATGAGGTGGAAAGCCGGGTCGGCGAAGTGGTTGGCGCCGAACAGTATCGCCTCGGCCTGCACCCCACCGGCACCACCGGCACGCTGGGCGCCGCCGCCGCCTGTGCGAGGTTGGGCGGACTCGACCCGGCGCGCACGGCGCACGCACTCGGCCTGGCCGCGACGCAGGCCGCTGGGCTCAAATGCATGTTCGGCACCATGGCCAAGCCGTTGCACGCGGGCAAGGCCGCGATGAATGGCGTGATGGCGGCACGGCTGGCGGCGCGCGGGTTCACCGCCAACGCCAGCGGCATCGAGTGCGAGCAGGGCTTTGGCCGCACCCAGGCGCCCGCCGCGCCGGCGTTCCCGGCCACCTTCGAGCGCCGCGCAGCGATGGCGATCGAACGCACCCTGTTCAAGTTCCATGCGTCCTGCTACCTCACGCACTCCACCATCGAAGCCGTGCGCCAGGCTTGCCGTGAGCACCGGATCGACCTCGACGCGCTCGAGTCGATGACCATCTTTGTGTCCGGACCGCATCGCGGCGTGTGCGATATCGCCAACCCGCAGACCGGCCTGGAGATCAAGTTCGCGATCCAGCATCTGGCGGCGCTGGCGATGGACGGCGCGCCCACGGCGTCGCTCGCGCTGTATTCGCCCGAGACCGCGCTTGCGCCGCGCTATGTCAGGGCGCGGCAACGGATCACGCTGCAGGTGGTGCCCGGCCCGGACCGCAACGCCGCCACGGTCGAGATCCTGACGCGCGACGGCCGCACTCTGCGCGCGCAGGCCAATGTCGCGGTGCCGGCCGCGGACCTCGCCATGCAGTGGCGGCGCCTGGTCGACAAGGCGCAGGCCATCGTCGTGCCGCGCATCGGCGCGGCCAAGTTCGCGAAGCTGGTGTCGGTGGTCGACACGCTGGACCGGCTTCCTTCCGTCGAACCCTTGTTTGAGGCAATCCAATGACATCCACCCAACCCGCCATCGGGAGCGTCCCCGCGATCCCCGCCGATCCGGTCGTCGCCCGCCTCCAGGCAGAGGCCCGGCTGCGCGGCCGCGGCAACCGCTACGAGGATTTCGATCCGGGCCGCCGCTTCGACCATCACTGGGGCCGCACCGTCACCGCGGCGGACAACACCATGTTCTCGGTGCTGACGCTGCACTACAACCCGCAGTACACCAACGAGGCGGTGGCGCGGGCCAACGGCCACCCGGGCGTGCCGGTCAATCCGCTGCTGGTGTTCAACACCGTGTTCGGATTGTCGGTGGAGGACCTGTCCGAGGGCGGCGGTCCCTTTCTCGGTGTCGACGAGCTGGCCTACCTACGGCCGGTCTACCCGGGCGAGACGCTCTATGCCAGCTCCGTGGTGGTGTCGCGCCGGCCGGCCAGCAACCGGCCTGGCTACGGCATCGTCACGTGGCACACGCGGGGCACGAATCAGCAGGGCGATGCGGTGATCGAATTCAAGCGTACCAATCTGGTCAGGATGAGGGGATAAGCATGTCAGGAGACGGTCTGGGGTACATGACGGAAGCGCGTTGCATGATCCGCGATGCGGCGCGCGAGTTTACGATGAAAGAGGTGCTGCCGGTGGCCAACGCGCTGGACGGCCCCGAGGCGGAGATTCCGATGTCGCTGCGCGACAAGATGGCCGAGATGGGCTACTTCGGCATCACCATCCCGGAGCAGTACGGCGGCCTGGGCCTCGGCATCTTCGAGTATTGCCTGATCTGCGAGCAGCTGTCGCGCGGCTGGATGTCGGTGGCGTCGATCGTGGCCCGCGCGCAGGGCGGCTGGATCATGAAATCGATGCCCGAGGAGATGCGTCGCGAATACTTGCCGCGCGTGGTGCGCGGCGACTTTCTCAACGCCAGCGCGCTGTCCGAGCCGGATACCGGTTCCGACCTGGCGTCGATCTCGTGCCGCGCGGTGCCCGACGGCGATGAATGGGTGCTGACCGGCAACAAGTACTGGTGCACCTTTGCCGACGGCGCCGACTACCTGATCGTGTTCGCGCGCACCTCGGCGCCGCCATCGCCCGACAAGCGCTGGGAAGGCATTTCGTGCTTCATGATCGAGAAGCAGCGCGGCGGCTTTCCGCCGGGCATGACCGGCTCGCCGATCCCCAAGATCGGCTATTTCGGCTGGAAGACCTTCGAACTGGCGCTCGACGGCGTGCGCGTGCCGAAGCGCAACCTGATGGGCCCGGAGGGCAAGGCCTTCCTGCTGATGGCCAAGGGCCTGGAGGGTGCCCGCGCGCATACCGCCGCCCGTGCGATCGGCCTGGCGCAAGGTGCGCTGGAAGACGCGATCGCCTATTCGCTGGAGCGGCGCCAGTTCGGCATGCCGATCGCCGAATACCAGGCGATCCGCTTCAAGATCGCCACCATGGCGACCGAGATCGAGGCCGCGCGGCAGCTGCTCTACTTCGTCTGCAACGAGATCGACAGCGGGCGGCGCTGCGACAAGGAGGCGTCGATGGTGAAGTACTTCGCCTCGGAGATGGCCGAGCGCGTGACTTCGCAGGCGCTGCAGATCTTCGGCGGCGCGGGCTATACCAAGCTGTTCCCGGTCGAGCGCTACTGGCGCGACGCGCGCCTCACCAAGATCTTCGAAGGCACCTCGGAGATCCAGCAACGCATCATCGCCAACAGCCTGCTCGGCAAGTCCGAGGTCGAGGGCATGATCGCCGGCCGCGCATTCGGCGGGCAGGTGCGGCAGTCGAAGGAGGCGGCATGAAACTCTGCGCACTTACCAGCCCCGACGGGTACTTCGAGCACTTCGAGCCCGGCATGCTGATCCGTCATGCGCGCGGCAAGACCGTGACAGAGATGGATAACGTGATGCTGACCAACATGGTCATGAACACGGCCGAAGGGCATTTCAACGAAGACGCCATGCGCCGCGCCGCCGGCGGCATCTTCGCGCAGCGGGTGGTCTTTGGCGGGATCAACCTGTCGATGGTGCTCGGGCTTGCGGCGCAGGATACCGCCGAGCAATGCCTGCAGGAACTGGCGCTCGACAAGATCCGCCTGTCGCATCCGGTGTTCCACGGCGACACGCTCTACGCCTTCACCGAGGTGCTGGCCAGGGAAGACGGCGACCGCGAGGATGCCGGCATCGTCCGCTTCCGCCACTACGGCGTGAACCAGGACGAAAAGCTGTGCGTGCAGGCAGAGCGCACTGCGCTGATCAAGCGCGAGAGCCATTGGGGCGGGCGATGAGCGCAGATGGCCACACCAGGGGCGCGCTCGACGGCATGGTGGTGCTCGACCTGACCCAGATGCTGGCCGGCCCGTATTGCTCGATGATGCTCGCCGACCAGGGCGCGCGCGTGATCAAGATCGAGCCGCCCGGGGGCGACCAGACCCGCCGCAACGGCCCGCATCTCGACGGCGCGTTGCGGATGGAGTCAGGCGGCTTCGGCGGCTACTTCGGCTCGATCAACCGCAACAAGGAATCGCTGGTGCTGGACCTGAAGCGGCCCGCCGGACGCGAGACCCTGCTGCGGCTCGTGCGTGGCGCCGATGTGCTGGTCGAGAACTACCGCGCCGGTGTGATGGAGCGCTTCGGGCTGGGCTATGAACGGCTCGCCGGGGAGAACCCGAAGCTCGTGTACGCGGCGCTGCGCGGCTTCGGCGACCCGCGCAGCGGCGCAAGCGCCTACGCCGGCTGGCCCGCCTACGATCCCGTCGCGCAGGCCATGGGCGGCATCATGGGGATTACCGGAGCGCAGCGCGGTGGCGCACCGACCAAGATCGGCCCCGGCGTCGGCGATATCGTGCCGGCCATGTTCCTGGCCTATGGTGTTGCGGCGGCGTGCTGGCATGCGCAGCGCACCGGTCGCGGCCAGTTCGTCGATGTGGCCATGGTCGACGCCGTGCTGGCGGTGTGCGAGCGCATGGTGTTCCAGTACAGCGCCTCGGCGCAGGCGCCGGGACCGGAGGGCAACGGCCATCCGCTGCTGTGCCCGTTCGGCCTGTTCCCGGCCAGCGACGGCCATATCAGCCTGGGGGTGCCGAACGACCGCTTCTGGCGGCTGCTGGTGGAACGGATGGGCCATCCATCATGGGCCGACGATCCGCGCTTTGCCACCAACGAACTGCGTGTTCGCCACCGCGCCGAGGTGGAGCAGGCGGTCGCCGCCTGGACCGTGCGCCACACCAAGCGTGCGCTGGCCGGGATGCTCGGCGGCGAGGTGCCGTTCGGGCCGGTGTTCGATGCCGCCGACATCTTCGACGATCCGCATTTCCGCATCCGCGGGATGCTGGTCGAGGCCGAGCAGCCTGGCGCGGCGCGCCCGCTGACGATTGCCGGCAGTCCGGTGCGCATGAGCGCCACGCCTGGCGGCGTACGGCGGCGTGCGCCGATGACTGGCGAGCACACCGACCGTACCCTCGCCGACCTCGGCTTCAATGCCGGCGAGATCGCCGCGCTGCGCGCGGATGGCGTGGTGCAGTAGGTATCGCGCCAGGTCGTGACCAGGCGACAGGCATCAAGAGAACTACACGAGTACAACAAGCAGGAGACAACATCATGCAAGAGAAGACCAAGCGGCTGCGCCGCTGCCAGCTGTCGGTGCCGGGCTCGAGCGAGAAGATGATGGCCAAGGCCGCGGCCATGGGCGTGGACTTTGTTTTCCTCGACCTGGAAGACGCCGTGGCGCCCAGCGAGAAGCGCCCGGCACGGCGCAAGATCGTCGATGCGCTCAACGGGCTCGACTGGGGCCGCACCACGCGCTGCGTGCGCATCAACGACCTGACCACCGAGTACGCCTACGAGGACATCATCGAAGTGGTCGAGGGCGCCGGCCGCAACCTCGATGTGATCATGCTGCCGAAAGCCATGTCGGCGGCGGATGTGCAGTTCGTCGACAAGCTGCTGTCGATGATGGAAAAGAAGCTCGGCCTGCGCCACCGCATCGGCATCGACGTGCTGATCGAGGAAGTCGAGGCGATGATGAACGTCGAAGCCATCGCCGCGTCGACACCGCGGCTGGAATGCCTGATCTTCGGCATGGGCGACTACTCGGCCAGCCAGGGCGTGTCCATGCGCGACATCGGCGGCAGCGGAGGTTACCCGGGCGACATCTGGCACTACCAGCGCCAGCGGCTGACGATTGCCGCGCGCGCCTACCGGCTCGACGCCGTCGACGGCCCGTTCGCCGACTTCCGCAGTCCCGATGCGTTCCGCGAGGAAGCGCGCCGCGCCATGATCCTCGGCATGGTCGGCAAGTGGGCGATTCATCCGTCGCAGGTCGAGCTTGCGCAGGAGGTGTTCTCGCCGGCCGCTGCTGACGTGGCACGTGCCCGCGACATGATCCGCGCCTATGACGAAGCGCTGTCGCAAGGCCTGGGCGCGGTCCAGTACGAGGGCAAGATGATCGACATCGCCTCGGTCCGCATCGTCAGGAACCTGGTGCAGCGCGCCGACCTGATCGGCATGTAACGGCATGCCCTCCGTGCCGGCCGTGGCGCATAGCCGCGGCCACGTTGCCCGCGGTTCATCACGGGCACGGACTTGAAGCATTCGGGAGAAGACCCATGCATTTCATAGCTGGTTCGGGCAACGCATTGCCCGCGGATACCGTCAACCTGCGCCGGCGCCAATGGCTCGGCGCCGCGGCCGGGGCGGCTGTGCTGCCCTGGCTGCTGCCACGCCAGGCGCTTGCCGGCGACTGGCCTTCGCGCCCGATCCGGATCATCGCGGCGCAGGCGCCGGGCTCGTCCAACGACAGCACCGCGCGCGCGTTCGCCGAGTTCTTCTCCGCCAGGCTGAAGGTGCCAGTGGTGGTGGAAAACAAGCCCGGCGGCATCGGCATGATCGCCGCCGAAGCCGTGGCCCGTGCCAAGCCCGACGGGTGCACGCTGCTGTGCACCTTGCACAGCCAGCTGGCGCAAGCGCCGGTGCTGCTGAAGAAGCCGCCCATCGACCCCGCGCGCGAGCTTACGCCGGTCGCCTCGATGAGTACCGGCGTCGGCGTGATGGTGGCGACCAGGGGCCTGCCCGCCAGCACCTTCAAGGAACTGATCGCGCTGGCGCAGAAGCGTCCGGTCAGCGTCGGCAACTACGGCATCGGCTCGGGCTGGCAATTGATGGTGGCGCAGCTGAAGAAGCTGACCGGGGCGCAGCTCGACATCATCAACTACAAGGGCACCGGGGCGATGATCGGCGACCTGCTGGCGGGGCATATCGATATCGGCGCCGGTTCGCTGCTCGGCATGTCGGGTGGGCTGGCGTCCGGCGGGCTCAAGCCGCTGCTGGTGATCTCCGGACCGCGTTCGGCCAAGTTGCCTGGCATACCGACCTGGACGGACGAGGGCATCTCGGACCCCGTGTTCAGCAACCTGGCGGAGTGCAACATGCTGCTGGGACCCGCCGGGCTGCCTGCCGGCATCGTCTCGACGCTCGCCACGCTGGTGCGGCAGTCGGTCACCGAATCGGAGGCGGTCAGGAACGTGCGCGAGCAGTTGGGCAGCCAGGACACGCCGCTGACCGGTGAAGCGCTGCAGCGGTTCATCGGCCGCACCTGGCCGACCTACCAGGCCATGACGAGGTCGGTGGGACTCCAGATGGAATGATGGGTGGAACCGGTGCCGCTACCTTTCGGCATGAACCGGTTCGCCAGCTGCCCGGCCGCACTGTCGCGGCCGGGGCGGCGTGTGTCAGGCAACACCACAAAGCACTAGCAAGACCCGTCCAGCAAACCGTTCGGGGCACCGGCAGCCCTCTGCACGTGCTGCCAGGCCGGACCCGGCCGCTTTCCTACGCCGCTCTGGCGGGCGTGTGGTGGGGGTCATGACGACTCAGTCTCAGGACACAACGCCTCTGCCATCTGATCCACCTGCATTTTGATCATCGCCAGCAGGCAATGGACGCCGTGGCATCCCTCGGACCGTTCGCTTTCCACTTCCAGCAGCGACAGGACACTACCCAGGCCGGCCTGGACCCGCTCGAGCGATTCAAGCGTTTCCGCCGGAATGCCGACGAAGATGGTTTCGTGCTGGGGATGGGTTTTTGCTTGCATTGCGCTCTCCTGAAGAAGGTTGGGAGACCCGCCTGATGCAAAACAGTAGAGGGTGGCGGGCCAGACAGCGGGGGTCGAAATACCGGATCACCAACGAAGCCCGGCCAGCCTGACGGCTGCCCCGCCCGGCCCGCCGTAGTGGAACGACGCGCGCGTGCGTATGGGGGATGGTCGCCTGAGCGACCATCCGTTGATGATATGCGGGTTTCGACTCCCGATCACCGTTGTTTCGGTGATGGGCTTAGTTTTGCCTTTTCAGTGCGGGATGGCGATCAGACGATTCGCAATATTCTTGTTCTGGAAAGACGGCAGCTCAATCTTCTTGTCCTGCGAACGCTTCACGAGACCCGGAGCGCCCCGGGCCACTCACCCCAGCCTGGTACCGGTGGCACGCGCCAGTTCGGCCAGCAACGCGTCCTGGAAGCGGATGTCGTTGACTGCCGGATGCGGCCTCTGGCGCTGCTGGTGGTACCAGTAGCCGCCGCTGGTCAGCGCCGCGGGCTCGTCACTGGTAGCGAGCCACTCCTGCGTCAGGTGCCCCAGCCGCAGGTCGTCCGGCGCGTCCGGGCCTCCCATCTTCGTCGGCACCCAGCCCGGGTCGACGGCGTTGCTGATCACGTCTGGCCACAGCCGCGCAACGGCTGCGGAGAGGGTAGTGATGAAGAGCTTGCTCTCCGAGTAGCCGCCCGTGGCCGTGCGGCCCGACCAGTCCAGCCCGGCAAGCGTGGCGCGTGCGCCGCGGTGCATGCTGCTGCTAAGGTAGATCAGGCGCCGGGGGCGCTGGACCAGCGCCGTCAGCAGGTACGGTGCCACGACGTTGATCACCATCAGTTGCGCACCGGAGATGACGGCGGCGTTGTGGATGACAGCGTCCATCCTGCCAATCGCATTGACCTGGCGGGCGAGATCGCGGATTTGCGCAACGTCCGACAGGTCGCCGATCGTGGCGATGGCGCCCTGGTCCACCAGTGCTTTCACGGCGGGCTGCCGGGCCTGCGAGCGGACGTGCACGACCACCTGGTGGCCGTCGGCCAGCAGCGTCCGGGCCGCGGCATGGCCCAGTCCGTCGGATGAGCCGGTGATGAACACGCGCGCCTTGCGGCCTGCACCACGTCGGGCGCTGGACATGGGGGGCTGCGTGCGGGGATCCGCGGGCGTCTGCGCCCAGGAGTTCGTGGCGGCGATCAACGATCCCGCGGCCAGGGCCGGACCCAGGCCGGCGCCTGTGGCGAGAAACTTTCTGCGATCCATGGGCATGTCCTCCTGTATCTCCGCCTGCCTTGTCGGAGCCTGGGATGCCGAGAGCGCGCACAGGGCTGGCAAGGCCCTGGCACGGCATCTGGCGACGACCCCTAGCGTGAAATAGTACGCGCCTTTGCCGGCTGCAGGGCAGCCGGCAAAGGCCTCGGGTGTCATAACGACTCAGCCTCAGGGCACAACGCCTCCGCGATCTGATCAACGTGCATTTTGATCATCGCCAGCAGGCAATGGACGCCGTGGCAGCCCTCGGACCGTTCGCTTTCCACTTCCAGCAGCGACAGGACGCTACCCAGGCCGCCCTGGATCCGGTCGAGCGATTCCAGGGTTTCCGCCGGAATGCCGACGAAGATGGTTTCGTGCTGGGGATGGGGTTTCTCTTGCATTGCGTTCTCCTGAAGAAGGGTGGGAGACCCGCGGGATGCAAAAACAGTAGAGGGTGGCGGGCCTGACAGCGGGGGTCGCAATACCGGCTCTCTGACGAACACCGGCCAGCCTTATCGGCTGCCCCGCCCGGCCCGCCATGGTGAAGCGACGCGCGCGTGCATGTGGGGATGGTCGCATGAGCGACCATCCGTCAGAGAGAATAGCGAGTTGCGACACCCGATCACCGTTGTTTCGATGATGGGCTTAGTTTTGCCTTTTCGGTGGGGTATGGCGATCAGACGATTCGCAATCTTGGGGCGCTTCGTCAGACGACCTTCGTGAGGGCTGCCGGGCGGCAGCTAGCGACCCTTTGGAGACACCCAGGTTTAGCGCAGCGAAGGTTCGCCTTCAGCTTCAACGAAGATATCGATCTGAGTGGTTGAGCCAGAGGCTTCAAACAAAAAAGCCCGTTGCTTACGACAACGGGGCTGGGCTGCGCATGCCGCTCGATTTCAGGGGCGAATCACAACTTGCGGGCTAACGACAATGGCGGGCTCAGGATAGTAGACCGCGCCAGGCGGATGGTACGCGGCGGGGCGGTCCTTGCACTTGCGCTCTTCCTTATACTCGCCATTCTTTTCCCATTTCCGTTCGACCTTGCAGCGGCCGTCCCAGTACTCTTCCTTATAATCGCCGCCCTTGTGCTTGCGTCCATAGCCGTGGCCCGATTCATCCTTCCACGGGTCGGCATGCGTGACAACTGATGTAGCGCTCAAGCCTGCTAGCAGGAGCAGGCTGACGAAATGGCGAACCATACAGAACCCCAACGTTAAGTTGTTTGCGATAAGCCGAGGGGAGCAGCAAATGCGGTCAGCGACTGTATCGAGCCGTAACGCCAGTAACTCTGCCACTCTTCCTGCGCGAGGAGCCTGAAGCAGGGTCTAGGTGCGGCGCTGATTACTTTCAGGCTGCTTTCGCGCCGCCACTATGGTGGAAAACCGTCCCCAAGCCTTCAAATCGCGGCTTCCGTCGCGGCGCCACGCCTTGATTTCCCGGTGGCCCCGGCTTTGCGCTGCTGAAGGTACTTCAGGACAAGGTCTGTGGTGTGCTGGAAATGGTCCGATAGCAGCTTGCACGCTTTCGTCGCATCCCGCGCCAGGATGGCGTTGACCACGGCTTCATGCTCGGCCGCGACATCGCGGCTTCGCTCCGCCTTCGGCGCAGCCAGGGACAAAACACGATAGCGTGCGGTCTGGTCTCTCAGCACTCTCGAGAACCGCCGCATCCAGGGCGAGCGGCACCCGGCGATCAGTACTTCGTGAAACTCTGCATGGGCATTTTCCCATTCGGGATTCAGGGTGCCGCCCTGACCGCGCAACACCATGGGAATGCGCGTAAGCCGATGGTGAGCAGCCATCACTTCGGATTCCCACGCGATATCGGCGGATTCAATGGCATCACGCAAGGCAGCAGTCTCGATCTGCTGCCTGACGCGAGTGACATCCAGTAATTCATCGAGCGAGAGTTCCGCGACACGGAATCCTTTCTGGTCGATGGCCAGAACGAAGCCCGTCGTGCACAGGCGTGAAAGCGCCTCGCGCAGCGGGATGACGCCGGCCTGATACCGGTCGGCCAGTTCTTTCAGGCGCAGCTTGCTGCCGGCGGGCAGCTTGCCGTTGATGATGTCTTCGCGAACCGCCTGCTCAAGGACCGACGCCCAGGTGCGCCCGCCCAGGTCAGGCGGGACGGCGGTGGTATCGTCGTTGACGGCCATGTTTGCTGACTTGGCTGGCACGGTGAGTCTCGCAGAATGATAGATAGTGGCATTCATTATATATATTTCTGGACTTACCGTACGCCGTGGTGCCTCAGTAGCCGCCGCCTGACGGAAGGTGCAGCCTCGACGATACCGGCAAGGCCTCCAGCCCGCAGCGCTGTCGCACCCATCCCCATAGTTCTTGCGGAAAGAGCAGCGTGACCAATATGGCGGCAGCACCCAGGCCGATCCGGTAGCCGGTACCATACTGGCCGAACCAACGGTCAAGTGCCCGGCAAGGGCCCAGGTGCCGATCGCGAAATAACCACCATGGAGACGGAAGGCGATCGGTGCAACCACGGCAGCCGCACCGGCCGCGATGCGTTCACGTGGTTCATGTCTTCCTCCATGTTTGCGCCTTGTTATGTGTCTCTAATTCAGGCGCGTGCTCCCCTGGCGCCAGGCATGCCCGGCGCCATTGGCTGACGGTGTGATAAAGCCCGCGGCCAGCGGCTGCCGCCGTCAGGCCTTACGCGCGTTGGCCGGCGTCAGGCGGCGCGACGGCAGCCGCTGGCATCGGGTGCGCGGCCCAGGATGGCGTGCATGGCATCGGACAGCGACTGTTCCGCTTCCGCGTCCAGCGCTTGCCGGCGCCAGCTGACGAAGCGGTCCGGCCGTACCAGGATTGCGCCCGCGTCGGAGATGCCGCGCAGTCGGCTCCAGGTGCCATAGACGTCGTGGGCATCGCAGTTGGGGCCGCCGATGCTGACGACGTCGATGCCGACACCCAGGCGGTCCGAGAGCCGGGCCGCGATGTCCTTCCAGGCCTGCCCCCCGATGCCCGTCAGCAGCGTGAAGCGGCCATGGCCTACCAGGTCCAGGGTCGACACACGCGCCTTGAGACGCTCCAGCCAGGCGTGAGGCACCACCCCTCCCGGCGACGAGCTCGGGTGGTAATAGAGTTCGGGATCCCTGGCGGCGGGCTCGCGGGGCAGGCCATCGGGCACCACGGCCGACGACTGGTAGACCTGTCCGAGCTCGACGCCATGGCAATTGAACTGGTAGTTCTGCAGCTCGACCGCATCCTGCAGGGCACGTCGCCGCGCGCGGCCGGTCTCGGTGTCGCTGAACAGCTCATCGACATTGGCCCAGCCTTCCGCCTCGCTCTGGCCCGGGCCAAAGCCCAGCGCCTTGGCGATCGGCAGCATGTCCTGTACCGATTTCATGGCACGGTCGACGACCTGGCGGGCCACCGGCTGGCGCTCCGCCGAGTAAGTGTCGAGCAAGGTATCGTCGGCATCGCCGCGGATCACGTACGCCAGCTTCCACGCCAGGTTGAACGCGTCCTGGATCGAGGTGTTGGTGCCCAGGCCGTTCGCCGGAGGATGGCGATGGGCGGCGTCGCCGGCGATGAAGACCCGGCCCTTGCGCATCGTTCGCGCCGCTACGTGATTGATCTGCCATTTGCTGACCGCCTTGACCTTGATCGGCAACGCGTCGTCGCCGATGGTGGCGCGGGCGCGGCGGATCACTGCGTCCTCGCTGAGGTCGGGCTCACCCTGCGCCGGGTCGTACATGAACAGAAGCACCCACTCGTTCCAGGGGCGCACGCAGATGTAGGTGCCGCTGCCGACCCAGTAGTCGTTGCCCGGCTGCGTCATCCAATACAGCACGCCGGGACGGTGCTCGCAGTATTTGGCGAGATCGACTTCGAGCCAGCAATTGACCGCTGCACCGAGGCCCATCTTTCCGTCCATCTCGAAACCGCACTGCGGCACCACGGTGCTCGCACCGCCGTCGGCGCCGATCACGTAGCGCGCCTTGACGCGGATGGCCTCGTCGGTGAGGCGGTCCTTCAGGATGGCCGTGACTTCGGCATCGTCCTGGGTGATCTGCGTCAGTTCCGTGTTGAACATGAACTCCGCGCCGCGCTCGCGCGCGCACGCCAGGATTTCGGGTTCCAGCAGATGCTGTGGCGCATTGCACATCTCGGAGGGACTCGCCAGCGCATAGTCGGCCTTGCGCTGCTCTGAACTACCCCAGGTCTGCAGCCGCGCGATCTCGGTACCGGCAAAGCTGGTGGCCCAGATGTTGTTGCTCATCAGCGCATTGGGCGTCGCGAGCTGGCGCACGCGCTCCTCGATTCCCAGGTCGCGCAGCACTTCCATCGTGCGCTGGTTGGTGATGTGCGCACGCGGCGAATTTGCCGTGCCCGCGTATTTCGTAACGGTTAAGGTGCGAATGCCATAGGTCGCAAGCAAGGCAGTGGCAGTCAGTCCAGACGGACCTGCGCCGACGACCAGAACGGGTACTTCAATGGTTTTCAACTTTGTCTCCTCTCGATCTGTGTTGATGGTCGCCTTAGCGCGTCGCCTCGTCGACGATCGGGTTCGACAGCGTGCCAATCCCTTCGATGCTGACTTCGCAGAGATCGCCATGGCGCATCAGCAGCCGCGGGCTGCGCGCCCAGCCGATACCGGATGGCGTGCCGGCCACGATGACGTCGCCGGGTTCCAGCGTGATCGCCTCGCTGATGATCGAGATCAGCGACGGCACGTCATGCAGCATGTCGGAAGTGTTGGCGGACTGGACCACCTGCCCATTGAGCCGGGTCTCCAGGCGCAGGCCAGCGGCACCCGCAGGCAGTTCGTCGGCGGTCACGAGGATCGGGCCGAAACCACCCGTGGCATCGAAGTTCTTCCCTACCGTCCATTGCGGCGACTTGAACTGGTACTCACGGACCGAGCCGTCGTTGAAGATCGAGTACCCGAACACGTGGGCGAGGGCATTCTCGCGCGCGATATGCTTGCCACCCTTGCCGATAATGACGGCGAGCTCGCCCTCGAAGTCCAGCGAGTCGCTCGCCTGTGGTCTCACGATGGCGCCCCCGTGTCCCACCATGCTCGTTGGCACGCGCAGGAACAGCGTCGGATAATCTGGCTGTTCGTACGGCGATTCCTTGGTGTGGTCGGCATAGTTGAGGCCGACACAAAGAATCTTGCGCGGATTGGTGACTGGCGGCAGGTAGCTGACCTCCGCCGAGGCCGGCACGAGCGTCGCCTCTGCCGCCAGGTTGCGCCATTGCTCGGGGCTCAGCCCCGCGGCAATCAGCGCTCCGGCATCGATGCCTGCCGACCGGGGCAGGACCGCAAGTCCCTGGTCGGACACGATGCCTACGCATTGCTGTCCATCAAGTCGTAACGTTGCCAATTTCATATCGAACTCCCATGTGGATCAATGCCGTTGTCTGGAACGGCTAAAAGATATAAATAAATAGAAACGTATATATTCAGGTGCGAGACGAGCGAACCACGAACTCGCGTCCTGCGCTTGCAGCCGCCGCGTTAGTGGCGCTGCTTGCCCGGCGTATCAGGCTTCGGTGTTGCGCACGAAATCTGCAGGAACATCGGGACCCCACTGGTACAAGGAGTCCTCCGGGGGGAAATCGCCGGCGGGCCAGGTTTGCCCGGCGGCGATATAGTCGATGTCGGCCGAATACTCGAAGAACGAGCCCCAGGGATCGCGCACATAGAAGAAATAGTTGGACCCGAGCACATGGCGGCCAGTCCCCCAGCCAGCGGCATAGCCCGCTGCGGCCATCTGGCTGGCGCCCTGGCCGACTTCATTGACGCTGTCGACGTCCCATGCGGAGTGGTGCCAGCCTTTTGCCGAACTCTTGACCAGCGCCAGCAGATGGTGGTCGCTACCGTGGGGCGCATGGGTGAAGGCGATCAGGTCACCGGAGCGGTCGGAAAGGCGCAGGCCGATGGCATCGCGATAGAAGTTCAGTGCCCTGCTCACGTCAGGCGAGAACATCAGCACGTGGGAAAGGCGGCGCGGCCGGATCTGTGGCACCTGGCTGCGCATCGCTGAGCCGCGTACGCCCGCAGGCGTACTTTCCATGCGCATCACCGACTTGCCGCTCGGAGACGTCTTCGGTCCTGGCTTGATCTGGATGAGGTTGCCGTCAGGGTCGAAGAACCACACGCCTTCGTGACTGCCGAAGCGCGCGTCATCGACGATGGTCGCCCCACAAGCCGCAAGCTGTTGCCGGATGCCCGCGAGGTCTGCCTCGAAACAATTGAAGCTGAGATAGGCGAGTCGCTTGCTTTCGCCTTCGTAGAACCGGGCCCAGCGATGGCGGTCGGCGGCAAATACGTCGAGGCAGTCCTCCTTGCGCTGCACGGTCAGTCCAAAAGACAGCAAGAAGTGTTCCGCGACCGCAAGATCAGGCACCTCCAAGGTGAAGTAGTCGATGGAATGTACCGCGTAGCGAGCCGCTGCCGGCTGTACGTCAGGAAGTGGCCGGTTGCCGGCCTGGCTGCTCTCCATCTTTTGTCTCCAGGTTGTTCTCATGCTGATCAGGCTTCATGGCGAGCCCTGTGCGTACGGCGTCCGGCCACACGACGATGACGTAGCCGTTGCGCGTAAAACCTATACTAGATCAAAAAATATATAAAAACAACATTTGACTATGATGTTGTCACATCAACGACCTCAATCGTCACTCTGGCGGCAGGGCGATACGAGGCGAGGTCCAGAGCAAGGTCCGGATGGCGCACGGCAGACGCCGTCGCTGGCCTGCTGCGCAGGCGCGATTGTTGTGCAACTTCACGCTATTTCACCGCCGGCGCCATGTCTTCATTGTTTGAAAATATATATTCCTAGGGTTAACGATGTTAAAAATAAATAGATATAAAAACGGGTTTATATATATATTTCTCGGCGAGCGTTGGCAGCATGGGCAATCGTCCAATCGGGTACACCGATGCCGCTCAATGGCGGCGGGTAGAAGGAATGACGGTAACGCGCATCGCCACATGCTCCGACATCGTTGCACGGCCGCGTTACGGCCAATTGATCCATTGCGCAGCACAGAGAGTCACGCATGAAGCAAATCTTCAAGACATTGATTTCCGGCCTGCCATTGATGGTGATCGGTGGCCTCCTATATGCCGGCCTGTTTATCAAGCCCAAGCCCTCCGGGGTCAACCTTCCGCCCCCGCTGTTCCAGCGCGGCGACATGTTCTTTGGCATTACCCGCGGTCAGGCGAACACCGTCTGGCTGGTCGGTGCGCATGGCAGGGTCCTTCACAGCCGGGATGCTGCAAGGACATGGCAGCCGCAGGTTTCCAATGTGACCGCGAATCTTCAGGATGTCGTCGCGTGGGATGCACTACGGGCGGTGGCGGTTGGCGACGAGGGTGTCGTGGTCGTGACGCAGGACGGAGGCGCGAACTGGCGCCAGGTGGAGGCGCCGCGGTCGCGCATTGCAAACAAGCTCGTGCGCGTCAAGGGGATGTCGAACGGCCAGGCATGGGCCGTCGGCGAGGGCGGTGCCACGTTGCGCACGCTTGACTATGGTGCGAGCTGGACGCGTGTCGGTGCGCAAGAAGACGTCGCGTGGAACGACATTGCCGTGCTTGGACAGCACGCGTGGCGCGTTGGCGAGTTCGGCCGCATCGAACATTCGACAGACGAGGGCGGGACCTGGCAGGCGCAGGACACCCCTGCCAAAGCAAGCCTGACCGCCGTGGCCTTTCGCGATAAGCGGCATGGGGTCACCGTGGGCCTTGGCGGCACGGTCTTGACCACCAGCGACGGCGGCCAGCACTGGCGCGTCGAAACCCGAGCCACGGACGAGCATCTGTTCGACGTCATCTGGGACGGCAGTCGCTGGCTCGCCACCGGCGACAAGGGCGTAGTTCTGCTGGGCGATACGTCGGGACAGTCCTGGCGCGCTACGCGGGCGGCGCCCGGTGACCGCACCTGGCACACCAGGGTGGTGGCGGACGACACCCATTACTACTTCAGCGGCACGCAGCCGCTGGTGACCAACAAGCAGGCGCTGTGAGACCCGCGGGTTCCGACAGCCAAGGAGGAGGCGGTGAACAAATTATTTTCCAATCAGCTTGAACGTTTTGTCGATCTCTGCCTGCGACGGCGCGGGTACGTGGTGGCGATCTTCGTGCTGCTGACCGTGGTAATGGCAGGGTTCGCCGCGCGCGTCAGCATCCGCACGGTGTTCGACGACCTGCTGCCACAAAGCCACGCCTACATCAAGGTACACAACGAGTTCCGGCAGGCATTCGGAAGCTCCAACATGGTCAGCATCATGCTGGAGGCCGAGCAGGGCGACATCTTCGATCCTGTACTGCTGGGCAAGGTCAGGACGATCACCACCGCGTTGCAGCAGGTCGACGGCGTCAACCAGTTCCAGATCGTTTCGCTGGCGTCGAAGAAGCTCAAGGAAATCCGGGGCTCGACCGATGCCATCGAGATGCGCCCGCTCATGTGGCCGGACGTGCCCGACACGCCGGCTGGCCTGGCGGCGCTGCGCGAAGCCGTGCTGAACAATCCGCTGGTCTATGGCGCCTACGTATCGAAAGACCTGAAGTCGACGCTGATCACGGTGGACTTCTATGAAGGCGCGGCCGACTACCGCAAGATCTTCCCGCAGGTCATGAAGATCGCCGACGCGCAGCGCGGCGACGGCGTGGTGGTGCGCGTGGTCGGTGAGCCGATCCTGTACGGCTGGGTGAATCACTACCTGCCGGAGACGCTGAATATCTTCCTGGTCACCGTGGCCTGCCTGGTCGCGTTGCTGTTCATCGCGGCGCGCACCTGGCGCGGGACCTTGCTGCCGCTGCTGGCCGGACTGACCAGTGCCATCTGGGCGCTGGGTTCGGCCAGCTTGATCGGCTACAACCTGGATCCGCTGGTGATCGTGATTGCGTTCCTGATTACCGCGCGGGCGATCTCGCATTCGGTGCAGCTGGTATCGCGCTTCGATGACGAGCTAGCTGCCGGCGCGCCGACCACTGTAGCCGCGGCGCGGGCGGCGATGCTCCAGCTGTTCAAGCCCGGCATGCTCGGCGTGCTGGCGGATGCAGGCTGCATGATCGTGGTCGTTCTCACGCCCATCCCGCTGATGCACAAGGTGTCCATCATCGGCTCGGTATGGGTGATGACGATTGCGGTGACGGCCTGCGTGATGACGCCGGTGCTGCTGTCGTGGATCCGGCGTCCCCAGGGCCATGCGCATCCGATCGACGTGTCGCCCGTCCTGCGCGGCATCCTGTCGTGCGCCGTGCGCGTCGTGACATCGAAAGCTCGCTACGCCGTGCTGGCCGGCGCCGCGTTGCTGTTCGTCGCATCCGGCCTCTATGCATTCAACCTGACCGTCGGCGACGCCGAGCCGGGCTCGCCCATTCTGTGGCCGGACGCGGTTTACAACCGCGATGCGGCCGCGGTCAACCGGCAGTTCCAGGGCGCCGACCGAATGTATGCCGTGGTGTCGGGCACTCAGCCCGGTGCCATCAAAGACCCCGAGGTGTTGCGGACCATGAGCGAGATGCAGCGGTATATGGCGGCGCAGCCGGAAATCGGCGGAAGCGTGTCGGTGGCCGATGTCATTCCCGCGGTCAAGCGGGTGCTGCGCGAAGGCAACCCGCGTTACCAGGATCTGGGTGGCACGGCGCAGGAGAACGGCGAGCTGCTCTACATGCTGGCCTCGGGTTCGGACCCCGGCGACATGACCCGGCTGATGGACGCGCAGGCCCGCAATGCTTCGGTCACCTTCTTCTTCCGCGACCATCGCGGCGAAAGCATCCGGACGGCGATCGAGCGCCTGAAGACTTTCATCGCCGAGCATCCGCTGGACAAGGTGCAGTATCAGCTCGCCGGCGGGCTCGTGGGCGTGCTCGCCGCCGTCAACGAAGTGATCCTGGCGGGCCAGATCGAAAGCATCGCGCTGGCATTGCTGGTGCTGATCATCTGCTGCGCGGTGGCGTATCGCTCCACCATGGCCGGACTGTTCTTCATGGTGCCGGTGGTGCTCTCCAACACCGTCACGTTCAGCTACATGGCATGGAAGGGCATCGGCATGAACCTCAGCACGCTGCCGGTTGCCGCGCTTGGCATCGGCCTCGGCGTGGACTATGCGTTCTATATCGTCGATGGCATCCGAGAAGAACTGGAGCATGACGACGATTTGGTGCGCGCCATCGTCAACTCCCTCGCTACCGCGGGCAAGGGCGTGCTGATCACTGCCCTGACGCTGACCGTCAGCGTCGTGCTCTGGTGCACCTCTTCCCTCCGGTTCCAGGCGGACATGGGCATCCTCATGGCGCTCTGGCTCTGCATCTCCGCCATCAGCGCGCTCTTCCTGATGCCGGCGATGGTCTACGTATTCCGGCCGCGCTTCATCGTGGGCTCGGTGTCGCCCGTCCGGGCCGCGCTCGTGCCCGAAGCACCCTTGAAGCAGGCTGCATGACGCTGTCCGCGGACATGCCCCGGGGGCATGTCCCGCGCAATAAAAAACCAACAGTGGAGGAGACACCATGATGCAAGGAGGAAGGCTGCCCGTGCGGCGGCCGGGACACGCCGTGCCCGCGATGAAGAGCATTCCCGCCCTATTGCTGGGCCTGGGCATTGGCCTCGCCCCGGCGGCTGCCATGGCGGTGAACACCGAAGCGCCGGAACCGGCGCCTACCGCCAGCACGATCGCACAGGCGTCCGCGGCGGGGGGCGAGCCGGCCACGCCGGTGGATGACGAGCGCGGATTCGTTCACGGTTTCCGCTTCGGCGGTTATGCGCGGACCTGGGCCTCCTGGAACCTGGAGGATCATCCGGAGATCCCGCAACGCAGCGCGGGCTCCCTTCAGATGCTGCGCGGGTCGCTGTCACTGAATGCCGAGGCAACGACCGGGCCGCTGAAGTGGAAGGCCATAGGGCGCGCCGACAAAGAGGTCAATACCTCGTACCAGCGCGACCTCGAGGAGGCCAATCGCAGGAACTCTCCGGGCGGTCCGGGCAGCAACCTGATGAAGCAGTACGACAAGGCGGAGCTTCGTGAACTCTATGTCGACATGGATCCGACGGAGCGCGTGCATCTGCGCCTCGGCAAACAGCAGGTGGTGTGGGGCGAGACCGATTTCTTCCACCCGACGGACCTGATCCACGGCTTTGACTACCGCTGGCGTTCGTTTCTGGAAAGCGATAACGACGAACTCAGAAAGCCGCTCTGGCTGATCAACGCCAAGATCGATGTGCCGGAGGCCGATGGCTCGCTGCAACTGGTCCTGCGCCCCGGCATCGATCGCGAACGCGATATCGGCAACAGCTATGACCTCTACGGCGGCCGCTGGGCCGCACAGCCGTACAAGGGCGTCGATTTCCTCGCACCGGGCTTCCTGAACTACGACCGCCGCCATCCGGCGGGAGATACCCACAATCCGACTGGGGGCCTGCGCTGGACCGGCCTCGCGGGACCGGTCAACTACGCCGTTTCTTACCTGAAGACCTATAAGCCGGACCCGGTGGTGAACTCCGCCTTTGCGCCGTACCAGAAGGCGCCGACTGGCGGGCTTGGCGATTTCATCTTTCCCAAGATGGATGTGTACGACGTCAGCGTCAGCGGCCAGATCCCCGGCCTGGATGCGGTCGTGACCGGCGAGGTCGCTTACCAGCGCAACGTTGCCTACAACGTCGGCAGCAACTTCATGAACGGGGCGCTGCCCGGCTTTGGCGGGATCATCCGCAAGGATGCCGTGTTGACCACGCTGCGTTTCGACAAGCAATTGCGGCTGATGGAGTGGTTGGGCACGAACCAGGCGTCGTTCTTCTCGGTCCAGGTATTCGACACCTGGCTGCCAGGCTACAAGCGCTCCGACGACATCGTCGAGCAGGTTGGCTTCGGCGCCCGTCTGCGCGAGCACACCACGCTGATCACCTCGTTCATCCAGCTGAATTACCTCAACAGCCGGCTCAATCCCGGCCTGGCCGTCGGTATGGATGTCACCAACGGCGATGCGTTCGTGATTCCCAGCGTCTCGTTCCAGATCGGCAATCACTGGCGCTTGCTGGCCGAGGCCAATCTCTTCTTCCCCAAGCACACCAGGAAGCCGGGCCAGGTCGAGAGTTCGACCCACACCCTCGGCGACTTCGCACGCAACAGCCAGTTCATGCTGCGGGCGACCTATCAGTTCTGAACCACGATAAGCAAAGGAGACAGGTGATGAAAAATCGCATGAAGGGACTTCAGGCGGCAGTCCTGGCGATGGCAGCCACGATGGCATGTGGCGTTGCGCTTGCGGCCGAGTTGCCCGAGGGCACTGTGATCGAGAAAGCCAATCTCGACAAGGTCAAGAACGACACGTTTCAGGGCCACACGATTGCCAGCCTGCTGACCGAGAAGCTGGAGTGGCAGATCCGGAACTGGAACCTCAAGCTTCCGCTTTCCCACGCCAAGCCTGTGGCGCTGGACCCGCGCTACATCGAGGCGACGAAGAAGTATGCCGGGCAGGTGAAGTACGATGCCAAGACAAGGGAGGTCTCGGACTGGGTCGCCGGCATTCCGTTTCCGGAGGTCGCGGCGAATGACCCGGATGCGGGCGAGAAGCTGATCTGGAACTTTTATTACGCATCGCCGGAAGGGGACATCGCCAACAACAAGGCCACCTATTTGCTGATCAGCGGCGACAAGGGATTGGAGCAAACGCAGGACTGGCTATTCATGCGGTATTACCTGAAGGGCCGCCTGGGCGGCGAAAGCCCTGTGTCCGGCGATGGCAGCACCCTGACCAAGACGCTGTTCGTCGCGACCGCGCCCGAGGATATCCGGGGCCTGGGCACCTTCACCATCCGCTACGACAACGCCAAACTCGAAGACAGCTGGGCGTATATCCGATCGGCCCGTCGTACGCGGCGCCTCTCCGGTGGCGCGTGGATGGATCCGATCGGGGGGCTCGACCAGCTCAACGACGACATCTACATCTGGAACGCACGGCCTTCCTGGTACCGGAAAATCAAGCTGGTCGGCCGCCGCTGGATCCTGGCCAGTTCCGATGCCAGGCTCGGCCACAACCCTGCAAAGAAGGGCTCGCCTGACGAGTGGCCCACCGTCGACCTGAAGGAAGCGCCTTACTGGAATCCGGTGCAAAAATGGCAGCCACGCGAGGTCTGGGTGATCGAGGCGACGCCGCCGGCCGAGCATCCGTACAGCAAGAAGATCGTCTATATGGATGTCAAATATCCCCGCCTGTATATGGGCGAGGCCTATGACAAGAAGGGCGAGTTCTGGAAGTTCTTCAACTTCCATATGCGCCCGACGGTGGCGCAGGACGGCATCCGCTACGTCTCGTCGGTGCAGGGCGACACCATCGATTTCAAGGCCAGGCATGCATCGATCTTCCTGTTCCGCGATTACAAGCTGAACGAGAAGTCCATCAAGGAAAGCGATGTTTCGCTGAGCGCGCTCGAAACGATCGCGCGCTAGTCCTGTGTCTGCCGCGCCACCACTCGGTGCAGCGATATCCGACGCGGCGCGGCGGCTTTTATTCCGAACCGAAGGACCCGAGAACACAATGCGTAAACTGGACGACTCGACATCGCGCGTCTCGCGGCGAGACTTTCTTCGCGCCGGCGGCGCGGGTGCGACTGCTACCGCGCTGGGTGTGCTGGCTAGCGACGCCGTTGCGGGCACGGCAAAGGTGTCCTGGCGCCATCAGGCGGACGTCGTGGTGGCCGGCAGCGGAGCTTCCGCTGCCGTAGCCGCGCTGACCGCGCGTAGTCAGGGTGCGAGTGTGATGATGCTGGAGAAATCGCCCGTGATTGGCGGTACTTCTGCCAAATCCGCGGGCATGTTCTGGATTGCCAACAACTTCCGGATGCGGGCAAAAGGCATGGAGGATGCCAAACCGGATTTTCTGGCTTACTGCATCCGGTATTCCTACCCGCATCTCTATAACCCCGCTTCAGCGACGCTCGGTGTCTCGCAATCGGTTTATGACCTGATCGGCGCGTACTACGACCATGGCACGGCCATGGTCGACCTGATGCGGTCGAGCGGTGCGCTGCGAGTCGGCAGGTTCCATATCCTGCCGGAATCGGAAGCGGACGACCTGCCTGACTACTTCGAGCATGGCGCCGAGAACAAGGCTCCGCGGGGGAGGGGCCTGGGCGCGCTGAAGGCGGACGGCACCCTCGGCTTCGGCAGTGAACTGATGGGGCAGCTCAAGGCAAGGATTGACCAGCTTGGCATCCCGGTACTGACCAGCCATCGCGTGACCAGCCTGGTGACCAATGCGAGCGGCGAAGTCGTCGGCGTCGTGGCCGATAGCGACGAGGGGGCGGTTGCCGTGCGTGCCCATCGTGGCGTCATCTTCGCAACCGGCGGGTATTCCTATAACCGGGAATTGTTGAACCTCTATCAGACCGGCCCGGTTTTCGGCGGCTGCGGGGTGCCTACCTGCACCGGAGATTTCATCGCCATCGCCGCCGGCGTGGGCGCCAAGCTCGGCAACATGGGCGGTGCCTGGCGGGCCGAGATCGTGTTGGAAGAAGCGCTGCAGTACCTCAGCGTGCCCAACGACGTCTGGCAGCCGCCAGGCGACAGCATGATTGTCGTCAACAAGTACGGCCGACGCGTGTTCAATGAGAAGCGCAACTACCATGACCGCGCCCGTACGCATCATGACTATGACGCGAACAAGGCGGAGTATCCGAACCTGCTGACGTTCATGATCTATGACCAGCGCGCTGCCGAGCTGTACGGTGGCAACCATCCGTTGCCGTTGCAACCGACCGGTGCGCCCTATGTGCTCTCCGGCAATACGCCGGCCGAACTTGCCGCGGCCATCGACGCACGCCTGGCCGCGTTGTCCCCTCATACCGGTGGCATCCAGCTCGCTCCTACCTTCGCGCGGGAGCTGGAACAAACGATCGCGCGTTTCAATGCCTTCGCACGAACCGGACGCGACGCGGACTTCCAGCGAGGTGAGTTTGCCTACGATCTGGATTACCGCCCGATCTTCGGTATGCCGCGCAAGGGCACGCGTTGGGGCGACGTGGCGGGAACGAACCCGCTGCTGTATCCGTTGCAGGAAAAAGGCCCGTATTACTGTGTCATCCTGGCACCCGGCACACTGGATACCAACGGCGGACCCGTGATCAATGCGCGGGCAGAAGTATTGCGTAGCGACGACCGGCCGATTCCCGGACTTTACGGCGCGGGCAACTGTATTGCGAGCCCCGCGCACAACACGTACTGGGCTGGCGGGTGCACCCTGGGTAGTGGCATGACGTTCGGCTACCTCGCCGGCCTACATGCGAGCCGTGCTGCGCCCCATGCCGTGTGAGGCGCTGGTTTGACAAGAGACGAACATGCGCCGCTCCACGCTTGAGTACCACTATGAACCTGGCACGGATCCGCGGCGGCCGCAGGTACTGGCCCTGCATGGGGCCGGCGCCGACCAACGCCAGCTTTTGCTGCTGCTTGCTCGAACTGCTCCACAGGCAACGATCGTCGCGCCGAAGTCCGGACGCTGGTCTGCCTGGACGCCGGACGGACAGCGCTATACCTGGTACCAGGACCTGTCGTTTCCGGCCGTCGAGCCGATCGGCTTTGGCGACGCACTGTGGCAGCTGGAGCGGTTCTGCGCGGAACGAGCCGGCGAAGGGGCCGGCACAGGATCGCGCCTGCCTGAGCGGATCGATGTTGTCGGCTTCGGTCAGGGCGCGGTGCTTGGACTGGTGCTGGCGGCGGTATGGCCGGAACGCTTCAGGCACGTCATCGCGCTGGGCGGATATTGGCCACGCATCAAGGGCTGGCAGCCCGCGTGGCGTGCCATGCATCAGGTACAGGTAACGCTGTTCCTTGATCCGTCCGGCCCCGTTGATCGCGCGCTGGCCGAAACCACTGCCGAAGAGCTTGTGCGGCGCAGGGCATCCGTCGAGGTTGCCTGGTTCGCTGGTGCCAACGACGTGCAGGCGGCAAACCTGGACGCGCAACTGGCGGCGCGGCTGTCGCGCTCGCTCTCATGACAGGAGGAAGGAATGAAGGCATTCGGCATCCCTTGCGTGGCGCTGGTCGCCGGTGTGCTGTCGGCAGTCTTGAGTGCACCGTGCCACAGTGAAGGCGTCAGCTTTGCCCGGGATATCAAGCCCATGCTGGTGCAGAACTGCGCCGCCTGTCACCAGGGGGTGAATTCGCCCGCAGGCCTCGACCTGCTCCCCAAGGTTGTCCATACCAATCTGGTCGGTGTGAGGTCGACGCAGAGCGCGATGCTGCGTGTCGCCCCGTCGGCGCCTGAGCGCAGTTACCTGCTGCGCAAGCTCGAGGGCGCGCACCTCGAAGTCGGTGGGCAGGGCGTGACCATGCCTCCGGGCGCACGGCTCGATCCCGCGCAGATCGGAGCGATCCGTCAGTGGATCGCGGGCGGAGCGCTGAATGACTGAGCGGCAGCGGCACGGGGACGCCGCATACGCCGCCATAACCGTTATCAACCTCCAGCGCCAGGCACGCTGGAAACCTCAACAGGAGACAACCATGGAAATCCGGGCAATGACTGACGAGCAACGCAAGGCTATCGCGCTGGAGTACCTAAAACGGCTCGACCGGGCGCAGGATGTACTAGACCTGTTTGATGTGCACGCGGAAGTGTACTTTCCCAAATGGGGGGTCGCCGCCGGCAAGGACAAGATCCGTGAGCTGTTCTCCGACCTGATTGCACTGTTCGATTACATCAGCCACGACTACACCTACGCCAACGTGATTCAACAAGGCGACAAGGTCGTGGTCGAATCCACCACGCACGGACGCACGCGTGCCGGCGTCGAATGGCGTGCCGGCGTGACCCACGCGGGGCGGTGGTGCGATGTGTTCGAGATTCGCGATTTCAAGATCCACCGGCTGTATATCTACCTGGATCCGGATTACGAAGGGGCCGATACGGAACGGTACCCGTGGCTGCGCAACCGCCAACGCGCCTGACGGAAGACCGGAGCGGAGCAAACCGGGGCCAGCCGCCCTTACCCCGGTTGCCGCTAAGACGCATCCGCAGTAACCTCTGTCCTGTCGAACGGCCCATCAGCGGGCCATCCCACAGAGGAGCCCCCACCATGACGGCAGCGCCTGGCACCAAGGCTGGCATGCCATGAGCATGCCACGGACCACGCTCGAACAATGGCGCGTGGTGCAGGCCATCGTCGAGCACGGCAGCTATGCCCAGGCTGCCGAAGCGCTGCACCGCAGCCAGTCGTCGATCAGCTACATGGTCGCACGCCTGCAGGAGCAACTGGGCGTGGAGCTGTTCTCGATGGAAGGCCGCAAGGCGCGTCTGACCGAGAACGGCGCGGCGCTGCTGGCGCGTGCCAATGAACTGCTGGGCGATGCCTACCGCCTCGAACAGCTCGCCGAAAACCTGCAGAAAGGCTGGGAAGCCGAGGTACGCCTGGCGGTGGACGCCGCCCTGCCCGCGGACCTGCTGTTGTCGGCGCTAAAGGCATTCGCGCAGCTTGCGCCCCAGACGCGCGTGCATATCACTGAAGTGGTGCTGTCTGGCGCTGACCAAGCGTTGTTGCAGCGGCAGGCCGGCCTGGCGATCGGCACCCGCATACCGACCGGACACTTCGGCGAGCGCCTGCTGGACATTCCGTTCGTCGCCGTCGCGCATCCCGCGCATCCGCTGCACCAGCTTGGCCGCGAGCTGACCGCCGAAGACCTGAGCCGCGAAATGCAGGTAGTGCTGCGCGACTCCGGCCCGGCCAATCCGCGCGACGACGGCTGGCTTGGCGCCACACTGCGCTGGACCGTCAGCCATATGGAAGCCATGCGCATGCTGGTGGCGGGCGGCCTTGGCTTTGCCTGGCTGCCGGAGCACCTGGTGACAGATGGCGCGCGCGCCGGCGCGCTGCTCCCCCTGCCACTGCGCGAGGGGCGCATCCGGCACGTGCCGCTTTTCCTGATCCACAGCCAGCCCGACCTCTCGGGTCCCGCCACCCGCCATCTCGGCGACGTCCTGGCCAAGGCGGCCAGAACCTACTCCGCACATCAAGGCCTCCGCACGGCACCGCGCAACATCGGCTGATCCGATCGGTTTGCGCGGATTTTCGGATCAATGGGCGCAAAACCGCGCCCTACCATTCGGAAATCACGAATAAGGAACGCGCATTCCCGCGCCGGTTGGCCATTGCCTGCGCGCGGAACGGGTTCCGACAAGGCGGCTGCGCCGCCAACGGAGACAATATGAACCACTTCCTCGCCATCGAGGCCTTCGTGCGCGTGGCGGAAGCCAGCAGCTTCGCCGAAGCGGCGCGCCAGCTTGGCGTGGCCGGGTCCATCGTGACCAGCAGGGTCCAGCAACTGGAAAAGTTTATCGGCACGCCGCTCTTTCACCGCAGCACCAGGCATGTGCGGCTTTCCGAGATCGGAGAAGCCTATTACAAGGATTGCGCCGAGGCGGTGTCGCAACTCAATAGCCTGACCGACCAGATGCGCGACCTCAAGGGCACGCCAACGGGCAGGCTGCGCATCCAGATGCTGCCCGGCTATGCCATCGGACATTTCGGACCGTTGCTGCATGAGTTCACGCAGCGCTATCCCGGCATCCAGCTCGACATCATCGTCAATGACCGTGTCGTCGATCCGGTCGAAGAGGGCTTCGACGTGGCGTTCCAGATCTTCCCGCCGATCTCCGGTGCGCTGATCGAGAAACGCCTGTTTCCGGTCCGGCGCCTGTTCTGCGCCACGCCGGATTACCTGGAGCGGCGTGGCACGCCGCTGGTACCGGCCGACCTGGCGAGCCATACCACGGCGCTTTACGCTGGTTATCCATCGCGCAATCGCTGGGTCTTCACACGCGGGGAGGAATCGGTGACGCTGGAGCTGCCAGGCCAGGTGCGTTCCAACTCGGTGCACCTGCTGCGCGACTATGCGGTCTCGGGTGCCTGCATTGTCTGCCTGCCGACGCTCGTCGCCAGCGAATACCTTCAAAGCGGTCGGCTGGTGCCGGTGCTCACCGACTACACGCTGGCGCCCTTTTCCTTCGCCGCGGTCTATCCCGCCACGCAGCGTCAGGCCGTCAAGGTGCGCTTGCTGGTGGATTTCCTGGTTGAACGCATGGCAGGGGATCCTGCCTGGGACGTGCCGCTGCTCGCGCGCGGCTGGGTCAGCTGAGGCGGATTATTCGGTAACCCCGAAGGTCGCATTCGCCGTCCCGGCCATTGTTGTGGCGATGCGATAGCAACTATCGTAGTCGCAACGAATGAACCACGACTGCAGGAGACAAAACGCATGAATCCCACCTTCAAGACCCATTTCGGATCCCTTGCCCATTACAGCAAGGGCAACATCGAAGTCACCCAGGGCGAGGCCCGTCACTACGTCTTTTCCAATGTGTTCGAGGTGGCGTCGAAGTCCGCGCCGTATGAGCGTGTCGTAGTCGGCAAGAACCTGGAGTATGTAGTCGAGACCGTGCGCGCCGAAGGCGAGTCGCCGTGGTTCGCTTGTGCGCATGACGAGTTCGTGATTGCCATGGATGGCGAAGTGCGCGTCGATTTCGTCGCGCTGGACCAGTCGCTTGTGCAAGCCGATGGCGCCGTGCTTGCGGAGCCCGCCGGCCCCACGATGGGCTACGTGGTGCTGCGTCAGGGCCATCAGAGCCTGCTGCCCGCCGGCTGCGCCTACCGGTTCAGCACCGCCGAGGCCTGCACGCTGCTATTGCAAGGCAAGCTCGGCGCGCTTTCCGTCCAGAAATGGGCGGACATCTGCCTGCACTGATCTGCTTCCCGCCCGCAAACTCGCCAACGCACCCGTCATTATTCCAGGAGCCACATCATGGCAATGCTCGACCTCGCAGACAAGCCCGGAACCGCCAAGGGCTTCGCCGCCGACAAGGTCCAGGCCAGCGCGCCCGACCCCGTCACCGGCTATCGCACCTTCACGCTGGGTGCCTTCCGATTTACGCGTGACGGCTATTTCGCCACCATCCAATGGCCGTCGCGCGGCCAGACCCGCACCCACGCCATCCCGGCCGACGCCTTCCTGCGCGCCATGATGCGCGACGTGGCGTGGGGCTTCTTCTACGGCTGGGTGAATTTCGATCATGTATTCGGCACGCGCAACCACTATGGCAAGGTCGATGTCTACGCCGGCGCATTCAACGGGGTCATGAAGGATGCGGGCGTCGATTACACCGAGACCTTCGATACGCCGCTGATCATGGCGACCTTCAAGGCCATCCTGCATGACTGGACCAATGAGGGCTTCGATCCTTTTGCCGCGCCGGAAGAAACCGGGTCCGCTTTTGGCAACAAGCACGGTGACAATGGCCAGGCGATCGAGCGCACGCGCATTGCCACGCGCCGCATGCCCGGCCTTCCCGATGACTCGCCGCTGCGCGATGAGCTGCCCGTCAACCGGGCTTTCCTGGACGTACCGCAAGACGAACCCACGGTGCATTGCGAGCCCGGGTTCGAAGGCCAGCTCCATGCGTTCAACCTGTTCAAGTACCTGTCGCGCTCGGACGTGACGTGGAATCCGTCCGTGACATCGGTGTGCGGCCATAGCTTGTTCTGCCCCACCACCGAGGAATACATCCTGCCAGTCTTCCACGGCAATGACCGCGTCGAATGGTTCCTGCAACTGTCGGACGAGATCATCTGGGACATCGGCGACAAGAACACCGGCGCTCCACGTGCGCGCATCACGATGCGTGCCGGCGACATCTGCGCCATGCCGGCCGATATCCGGCATCAGGGCTATTCGACCAAGCGCTCGATGCTGCTGGTGTGGGAGAACGCCACGCCGAACCTGCCCAAGCGCTATGAAAGCGGGGAGCTGAAGCCGTACCCGGTGGACTTCTGACCCGCGACACACCTGGCAAACGACACCACCAATCCCTTCGCATCATGCAGAACAAACTCTTCATCAACGGCCGCTTTGTCGACGCGCTCGGCGGTGGCACGATCGACGTGCTGAACCCCCACGACGGCAGCCGCATTACCGCCATTGCCGCGGCCGAGGCGGCCGACGTCGACGCGGCGGTGGAAGCCGCGCGCCGCGCCTTCCCGCTCTGGTCACGTATGGCAGCCGCCGAGCGTGGACGCCTGTTGCTGAAGCTGGCCGATGCCATCGAAGCCCACACCGAGGAACTGGCGCAGCTGGAATCGCTGGACACCGGACACCCCATCCGTGATTCCCGTGCGCTGGACGTGCCGCGCACGGCCGCCTGCTTCCGCTACTTCGGCGGCATGGCAGACAAGCTGCAGGGATCGGTCATCCCCGTGGAAGCGGGCTTCCTCAATTACGTGCAACGCGCGCCCATCGGTGTGGTGGGGCAGATCGTGCCGTGGAACTTCCCGCTGATGTTCACCAGCTGGAAGATGGGTCCGGCGCTGGCGGCCGGCAATACCGTGGTGATCAAGCCGTCGGAACTGACGCCGCTGTCGTCTCTGCGCATTGCCGAGCTGATGGCCGAAGTCGGCTTCCCGCCTGGCGTGGTCAACATGGTGCCTGGCTATGGGCATACTGCCGGACAGCGTCTCGCCGAGCACCCTGGCGTGGGCAAGATCGCCTTTACCGGTTCGACCGCTACGGGACGGCGTATCGTCGAGGCCTCGAAGGGCAATCTCAAGCGCGTTCAGCTTGAACTCGGCGGCAAGGGCGCCAACATCGTGTTTGACGATGCCGACCTGGACGCAGCCATCAATGGCGCTGCGTGGGCCATCTTCCATAACCAGGGACAGGCCTGCATTGCCGGTTCGCGCCTGGTGCTGCATGAGCGGATCGCCGATGCCTTCCTTGAGCGCTTTGGCGCATTGGCGGCTTCGATCCGCCTGGGCAACCCGCTCGACCCGGAAACCGAAATGGGACCGCTGACCTCGGCGCAGCATCGCGACAAGGTGCTGTCCTATGCCGGCGTGGCGAAGGAGCAGGGCGGCCGGGTGCTCACTGGCGGCAAGGCGCCGGTGCTGGCCGGGCTGGAGAAGGGCTATTACGTCGAGCCGACTATCGTCGAAGCGAAGCCGCACGACCGCGTGGCGCAGGAGGAAGTTTTCGGTCCCTTCGTCACCGTGCTGCGCTTCGGCAGCGACGAGGAGGCGCTCGCCATCGCCAACGCGACCGAGTATGGCCTGGGCAGCGGCCTGTGGACGCGCGACCTGAGCCGTGCCCACAAGATGGCCAACAGCATCGATGCCGGCATGTGCTGGATCAACTGCTACAAGCGGGTGAATCCGGGCAGCCCCTTCGGCGGCATTGGCCAGTCAGGCTATGGTCGGGAAATGGGCTTCGAAGCCATGCACGACTACACCGAGGCACGCTCGGTGTGGGTCAATGTTGACGCGACCGTGCCGCCGCACTTCAAGCGCTAAGGGACACCATGCAGGGTTTTGTCTACCAGTCCGCGCCGTCGCGCGTCGTGTTCGGCGCGGGGGCGTTGGCGCAGTTGCCGGATGAGGTGGCGCGACTCGGCGCCCGGCGAGCGCTGGTGCTGACCACGCCCGAACAGCGCGGCCTGGGCGAGCGTGTGGCCGGGCTGCTGGGCGACCGCGCCGCCGGCGTGCATGCCGAGGCGGTGATGCATGTGCCGGTCGAGGTTGCCCGCGCCGCGCGTGCAGCGGCGGCACGGCTCGGCGCGGATTGCTACGTAGCCGTCGGCGGCGGTTCCACCATCGGGCTGGGCAAGGCCATTGCACTGGAATCCGCGCAGCCCATCATCGCCGTTCCCACCACGTATGCGGGGTCGGAAGTCACGCCTGTCTACGGTCTTACCGAAGGACGGCTCAAGACCACCGGGCGCGATGCGCGAGTCCTGCCGCGCACGGTGGTTTACGACGCGGAACTCACGCTGACGCTGCCCGCGGAGATATCGGCCGCTTCCGGCATGAATGCCATGGCCCATGCGGTCGAAGCACTGTACGCGAAGGATGCGAACCCGATCATCAGCCTGATGGCTGACGAATCCATCCGCGCGCTCGCGCAGGCGTTGCCGGCGGTGGTGCGGCGCCCGAACGACATCACGGCACGCGGGCAGGCCCTGTACGGCGCCTGGCTTGCCGGTGTATGCCTGGGCAACGTCGGCATGGCACTGCACCACAAGCTCTGCCATACGCTGGGCGGCACCTTCAATCTGCCGCATGCGCAAACGCACGCCGTGATGCTGCCGCACACCGCGCACTACAACCACCGGGCCGCGCCGCAGGCGCTGCAGCGCGTCGCGCGCGCGCTGGGGGGCGGGCAGGCGGCGGATGCCGGCCCCTTGCTATACCGACTCAACCAGGCGCTGGGCATTCCGTCAGGCCTGTCGGCCCTGGGCATGCCGGACGCAGGTCTGGCGGAGGCCGCCACGCTGGCCTGTGCCAACCCCTACGACAACCCGGCGCCGGTGGAGCGCGCAGCGATCCTCGCACTGCTTGGACGCGCGTGGCGTGGCGAAACCCCGGCCTGAGCGGCGCCGGCACCAAAACCAAAGGAACACCGCCATGGAGACAAGGCATACCGAGGCCGATATCACCGAGCAGGTGGTCGCGCGCCTCGCCAATACGCCCGACGCGCGCCTGAAGACCCTGATGCAGGCTCTGGTGCGTCACCTGCACGCCTATGTGCGCGAGGTCGAGCCCACCGAGGAAGAATGGTTTGCCGCCATCCGCTTCCTGACCGAAACCGGCAAGATGTGCGACGGCCTGGTGCGACAGGAATTCATCCTGCTCTCCGACACGCTCGGTGTATCGATGCTGGTCGATGCGATCAACCACCGCGCCAGCGGCGCGACTGACACCACCGTGTTCGGGCCGTTCTACATCCCGGGCATGCCGGAGCGCGGATGCGGAGAAAGCATGGCCGAAACCGCCGGCACCCCCGCGCTGGTGCATGGCTACGTCCGCTCCACCGACGGCACGCCTGTGGCCGGTGCCGTGCTCGACATCTGGCAGACCGCCAGCAACGGCATGTATTCCGGGCAGGACACTGAGCAGCCCGAGGGCAACCTGCGTGGACGATATCGCACCGACGCGGACGGCTACTACGCGATCCGCACCATTGTGCCGGTCAGCTACCCGGTGCCGACCGATGGACCGGTGGGGCGCATGTTGAACGCCACCGGCCGCCATCCGTGGCGGCCCGCGCACCTGCATTTCATGATCGATGCGCCCGGGCACCGCAAGCTGGTCACGCATCTGTTCAACCAGGGTGACCCGTACCTCGATTCGGATGCCGTGTTTGGCGTCAAGCCATCGCTGCAAGTTGCCTATGAGGAGCGCCCGGCCGCACACGAGCTCGCCAGCCGCTTTGGCATCGAGGGCGCGTTCCGCGAAGCGCGCTATGACTTCGTGCTCGCGTCACGGTAACTGCGGGGAGCCCATGTCACGCTACTACGCCATCTTCGCCACCGACAAGCCCGGCATGCGCGCCATACGCGAGCGGGTGCGCCCGGCACACCGGGCTTACTTGCACAGCGCTGACCGCCACAGTGTATTTGTTCGACTCGGCGGTCCGACACTGGACGCGTCGGGCGATGCCATGAACGGCACGCTCCTCGTCATCGAGGCCGAGCATATCGAGGACGTGGAGCGCTTTTTGCACGGCGATCCGTACATGCACGCCGGGCTGTTCGAACGCATCGAGATCCGCCCATGGGACTGGAGCCTGGGCAACCCGGAACGCAGGGTCTAGGAGGGCGCAATGGAATCCGTTTTGCTCTGCAGACTGGATGCGGTGCCGGACGGCGGTGCCTGCGTGGCAAGCACCGGCCATTCCGGGGATGTGGTGGTCGTACGCCGCGGGCAGCGGGCATGGGCCTACATCAACCGCTGTCCGCATTTTTCGGTATGCCTGGACTACGAGCCCGGTGACGTGCTTACCTATGACCAACAGGTGCTGATGTGCGCGCACCACAGCGCCCTGTTCCGTTTCGAGGACGGCCAATGCATCGAAGGACCGTGCGCCGGCGCAGCGTTGACGTCCGTTCCGGTGCAGATCGTGGACGGTGAAATCCGATGCTGGTCCCCCTGACCGCATAGCAGGTCCAGCGACCACCGCAATTCATTGACAGGCAGCAAGAGGCGAGACGCCTCGCAGGACGGCACCGGTTTTACCAGTGTCGCGGGGAGCGCTTTTTCCACAACAACGACAGGAGACAGGACACCATGGCCGAGAACTCATTCAACGGCAGGCGCCGTACGCTGGTTCAACTGGCGGCTGGCGGGGCGTTGGCCGCCACCACCACGTGGCTATCGCCGCAGGCACGCGCGGCCGGCAGCCGCACGCTGAAGATCGGCTTTGTCTCGCCGCAGACCGGGCCGCTGGCACCGTTCGGCGAGGCTGACCGCTTTACCATCCAGCAGATGCAGGCCGCGTTGAAGGACGGCATCGTTATCCGAGGCAAGCGCTTCCCCGTCAGCATCGTGGTCAAGGACAGCCAGTCCAACCCGAACCGCGCGGGCGAAGTGGCAAGCGACCTGATCCTGAAGGACAAGGTGGACATCATGCTGGTTTCCGGAACGCCGGAAACCGCCAACCCCGTGTGCGACGCGTGCGAGCTGAACGAGACGCCATGCGTGTCGACGGTCGTGCCATGGCAACCGTGGTTCTTCGGGCGCAAGGGTGATCCGCGGAAGGGCTTCAATTTTACCTATCACTTCTTCTGGGGCCTGGAGGATGTGATCGGCGTCTATACCGCGATGTGGCAATCGGTGCAGACCAACAAGTCGGTCGGCGCACTGTTCCCGAATGACGGCGACGGCAATGCCTGGGGCGATGGCAAGCTCGGCTTTCCGCCGGTGCTGTCCCAGAAGGGCTTCGCGCTCAGGGATCCGGGCCGCTTCCAGAGCATGACGCAGGATTTCTCCGCGCAGATCGCGGCATTCCGCCAGGCCGGCGCGCAGATCGTCACGGGCGTGGTGATTCCGCCGGATGCCAGGAACTTCCTGGTGCAGGCGCGCCAGCAGGGATTCCGTCCCAAGGTCATTTCGATTGGCAAGGCGCTGTTGTTCCCCGGGGCGATCGAAGCGCTGGGCGACCTGGGCGACGGACTGTCCACGGAGGTGTGGTGGTCGCCCTCGCATCCGTTCAAGTCCTCGCTGACGGGACAGTCGGCGCAGCAGCTTGCCGCCGCCTACGAGCAGGCCACAAACAAGCAATGGACGCAGCCGCTCGGCTTCGCCCATGCGCTGTTCGAGATTGCCGTGGACGTCCTCAAGCGCACCAAGGACATCGATTCCAATGTCGCGGTGCGCGACGCGCTGGCCACGACCCGGCTCGACACCATCGTTGGCAACGTGGCTTGGGGGACGGGACCGGTGAAGAACGTGGCCAAGACCCCGCTGGCCGGCGGCCAGTGGATGAAGGGCCAGAAGCACAAGTTCGACCTGGTGATCGTCAACAACCAGTTCGCGCCTGCCGTGCCGGTCGGCGCCCCGCTCAAGCTCATTGGCTGATGCGGTGCGGCATGGAGAGAGCATCATGAGCTTCGTTCTGGAACTGGAGCGGGTATCCAAGCGCTTTGGCGCGCTGACGGTCACCGACGACATCAGCTTTGCCGTCAAGCCGGGCGAGACCTACGGCATCCTTGGGCCGAACGGCGCCGGCAAGACCACGCTGTTCAACCTGATCAGCGGCGACATCCGCCCGGACTCGGGCAAGGTCTCGTTCGAGGGCACCGATATCGCCCACTTGCCGCCGCACCGCCGTTGCGTCGCCGGCATCGGCCGCTCCTACCAGGTGCCGCGGCCCTTCGGCGGCATGACGGTGTTCGAAAACCTGCTGGTGGGCGCTACCTTCGGCGGCGCCCGCCGGGAACAGGAAGCCTACGACCTGTGCGTGCAGGTGCTGGCCCGCACCGGCCTCCGCAAGAAGGCCAACCAGCTGGCCGGCGGCCTCACGCTGCTGGACCGCAAGCGGCTGGAACTGGCGCGCGCACTGGCCACGCAACCCAGGTTGCTGCTGCTGGACGAAATCGCGGGCGGGCTGACCGAGGCCGAGACCCATGCGTTGATCGAGGAAATCCGGCAAGTCAAAGCCAGCGGCATCACCATCGTCTGGATCGAGCATGTCATGCATGCGCTGCTGGCCGTGGCCGACCGCCTGCTGGTGATCAACTTCGGCAGCAAGATTGCGGAGGGCGCGCCGGCCACGGTGCTGGAGAACGCCGAAGTCCGCCGCGTCTATCTCGGACTGGAGGCATGACCATGCAGCCACTGTTGCAGACCACGCGCCTGGCCGCCGGCTATGGCGACTTCCAGGCGTTGTTCGGCATCGATGTCGAGGTGGGCGCCGGCGAGGTCGTCGCGCTGATCGGTGCCAACGGCGCCGGCAAGTCCACCTTCCTGAAGACCGTTGCCGGCTTGCTGCGGCCGACGGCCGGCCAGGTTCTTTACAAGGGCGTACCGATGGCGGGCATGCCTGCCGCGCAGATCGTCGGCCAGGGTATCGCGCTGGTGCCCGAGGGGCGACGGTTGTTCAGCAGCCTGACGGTCGAGGAGAACCTGCTCATTGGCGCCTGGAGCGGACGGCCGGGGCGCTGGAACCTGGACACGGTGCTCGACCTGTTTCCCGCGCTGCGCGAGCGCCGGCATCACGCCGCCATCGCACTGTCGGGCGGGCAGCAGCAGATGGTCGCGATCGGCCGTGCGCTGATGAGCAACCCCGCCCTGTTGATGTGCGACGAGCTTTCGCTAGGTCTGGCGCCGGTGATCGTGCGCGAGATCTACGCGGCGCTGCCCGCCATTGTTGCCGGCGGCATGAGCGCCATCATCGTCGAGCAGGACGTGCGGCTCGCCCGGCAGGTGTCATCGCGCTTCTACTGCTTCCAGGAGGGACGGGTTTCGCTCGCCGGCGCATCCGCAGACGTGTCGGACGAAGCCATCGCACAGGCATATTTCGGAGTCGAGGCATGAACACGATCCTCAATATCGTTATCCAGGGCGTGCTGCTCGGCTCGCTCTACGCGCTCTTCGCCATGGGCCAGTCGCTGGTGTTCGGCGTGATGCGGCTGACCAATATCGCCCACGGCGATTTCATCGTGCTGCTGGCCTTCCTGCTGTTTGCGCTGACCGCTATCGCTAAGCTGCCGCTGGCAGTGGCCGTCGTGCTGCTGGTGGTGATCGCGTTCATTGCCGGCTACGTCCTCCAGTACACGGTGCTGAATCGTGTCAGCAGCCGCGATCCGCTGCCGTCGCTGATGGTGACCTTCGGGCTGTCGATCGTAATCCAGAACGTGCTGCAGGAGTTGTTCACGGCCGATCCGCGTTCGGTCGCCAGCGGCGGCTTCGAGTCGCAGAGCCTGCTGTTGGCGGGCGGCATCAGTGTGGGTTACCTGCCGCTGCTGACGCTCGCTGCCACAGTTGCCATCACGCTGGCATTGCAATGGCTGTTCGGGCGCACCGCGCTCGGGCGCGCGTTTCGCGCCACCTCGGACGACCGCGAGACGGTGCAGCTCATGGGCGTCTCGCATCGCCGCACCTATGCGCTGGCAATGGCCATTGCCTTTGTGCTGGTGGCGGTGGCGGCGGCGCTCTACGCGCTGCGCACATCGGTATCGCCATCGGACGGCCCCGGCTTGCTGCTCTATGCCTTCGAGGCCGTGATCATCGGCGGCATGGGCTCGTTCTGGGGCACCTTTCTCGGCGGCATGGCGCTCGGCGTGGCCCAGCAGGCCGGCTTTTACTTCGACCCTGGTTGGGGCATCTGGCTGGGACACGTGATGTTCCTCGCGGTGCTTGTCGCCAGGCCCCAAGGCTTCATGCCCAAGACCGCATAGAGGTACCGAGATGACAAATCCTGTGAAGACTGCAATGACGGCAGGGCACGCGTTCACGGTGCAACGAGGCTCACGCGCAAGCAGGGTTGCGCTTCTGGTTCTGCTGCTGGCGGCGCTCGCCGTCGCCAGCGCGCCATACTGGGCCGGCCGCGATACCATGCGCGACTTCACCCAGATGGCGTCCTACCTGCTCTTTGCCTTGATGTGGAATCTGCTGGCGGGGTACGGCGGCATGGTTTCGATCGGCCAGCAGGCGTTTTTCGGCATCGGCGGCTATGCCATGCTGGTGCTGGCCAATGTGTGTGGCGTGTCACCGTTCCTGGCAGTACCCCTCGGCGCCGGCATCGCGGTGCTTGTGGCGCTGCCGGTGTCGCGCATCGCGTTCCGGCTGGAGGGCGGGTATTTCGCAGTAGGCACTTGGGTCATCGCCGAAGTGTTCCGGCTGGGCATGGCCAATGTGTCGGCACTGGGCGGCGGCTCGGGCACCAGCCTGACGGCGCTGCAGGGTATCCCACGCGCAACGCGCGAGGCGCTGACGCTGTGGCTGGCGCTGGCCGCGGTGGTGGGTGGCATTGCCTTGCTCTATGCATTCCTGCGCGCCCGGCCCGGCCTTGCTCTTACCGCAATGCGCGACAACGCCGTGGCTGCCGCCAGCCAGGGCGTGGATGTGCGGCGCGCCCGGCTCACCGTGTACCTGGTCTCGGCAGGCGGCACCGCGTTCGCCGGTGCACTTTACTTTCTGGGCAACCTGCGGATCTCGCCCGATGCCGCGTTCTCGGTCAACTGGACGGCATTCGGCATTTTCATCGTGCTGATCGGCGGCATCGGCACGCTCGAGGGTCCCATCATCGGCGCGTTGATTTTCTTCGTCCTGAACAAGTTCCTGTCGGACTACGGCACCTGGTACCTGATCGGGCTGGGCGTCGTGGCCATCGTCGTTGCGCTGTACTTCCCCCAGGGCATCTGGGGCTATGTGTCGAAGCGCTTTGGCCTGCAGTTGTTTCCGGTAGGAAGGCGGGTGGTGTACGCGGACCCGGGTCCGGCGCACCCTACCGCGCCGCATGAAGGCGTGGCCGACACGGCATTGATCCATGGCACGCCGCAGCCGCCGTCCGCGCGCGAGGTCGCCTCGTAGCGCGGCACGGCACCAGCAAAAATCAGAACCAAAATATTATCCGGAGGAAACATGAAAACATCGATGGCACTGCCAGCGTGCCTGGTCGCCGCCATACTGCCTGCGCTGGCAAGCGCGCAGAGCAACGTCACACTCTCGGGCGTGATCGACGGGGGCATCACCTACGTCAACAATCAGCACGGCGGCGCTGCCACGTTGCTCGACAGCGGCGTGCTTGCGCCCAACCTGCTGACCTTCAAGGGCACCGAAGACCTTGGCGGCGGCACCAGGGCGCTGTTCGAGCTGACCTCGCAGTTCGAGCTGAGCGACGGCAGCACCATTCCCGGTGCGGGGCAGATTTTCAACCGTACCGCGCTGGTCGGCTTGGCCAGCGAGAAGTTCGGCACGCTGACCGTGGGCAACCAGTATGACTTCATGTTCGAGTCGCTGACTGTCCGGCGCTTTGACGGCGCCTTCCTGTTCGGCGGCCTCTACGATTTCCGGCAAGGTCCCTTCTCGGCACTGGGGGTGCCGAACAACCCGACCGGCTCGTTCGACTTCGACCGCATGGCGGGCGCCACGCGCGTTGCCAATTCGATCAAGTACCGCTCGCCCCAGATCAGCCACTTCAGCTTCGGCGCGCTGTATGGTTTCGGCGAGACGCCGGGATCGGTGTCGTCAAACGCTACCATGAGCTTCGGCGCGAACTACGAGAACGGCCCGCTTGGGCTCGGCGCGGCCTACGTGGATGTCAAATACCCGCAACTCGGCAATGGCCACGACAGCATCCGCAACGTTGGCGTAGGGGCGCACTACCAGTTCCCGTCGGTGCTGGCCATGCTGCTCTACACCAACACGAGGAACACGGCCACGGGTGCCAGGATCAATGTGTACAAGACAGGGGCGCTGTGGAATATCTCGGGGCCCTGGGCGGCTGGACTGGACTATGCCTACATGCAGGGTAATGACGTGCTGCAGAACAACAAGGCCCACCAGGTCGCCGCGGCGCTGCAATACCATTTTTCAAAGCGCACCACGGCATATGTCGAAGGCATCTACCAGCGGGCCAGTGGAGATGGACCCGTCACGCGTGCGTGGATCAATGGCTTGTTGCAGCCAGATGGTGCGGCTAGCAACCGGTCTCAGACCCTGGCGCGGATCGGCCTGCTAGTCAAGTTTTAGCGTTGAAGAGCCAGGTTACGAGTCCAGGCCTGGCGTGTGCGCTTCCGCTGCCACCCGAAGTCAATGCAGCGATTCTGTGCCAGGCCAGGTAATCCGTTAAGTGACGAATCTGGCGCGCGAGAGGTGTGACCGGCGCCCGCACCAAGCGGTCGGCTGTTGTCCATAAACACCGTTTCTATGGCACATGCTTTCCCTACATAGCGCCCCCGGCCAGCCGCCTTTGCTGCAAGCTAGTGTGCTCGCCCCGATCGCTGCCCATGAAACGCACCACCACCATTCCCACGCCGCCGCCCGATGCCGCGCACATCCTGGTGCCGGCCGACGCGCCGGCGGGCAATGGCTGCGCCGATGACCGCAACTTCGTCACGGCGCTGGCGCGCGGCATGGAGCTGTTGCGGGCGTTCGGGCCGCAGGACGATTACCTGGGCAATGCCGAGCTGTCGCGGCGCACGGGCATTCCGCGACCGACGGTGTCGCGGCTGACCTATACGCTGGCCACGCTGGGCTACCTGACCTATATCGAGGCGACGGAAAAATACCGGCTGGGGCAGGGCGCGATGGTGCTCGGGCACCGTTACGTCGGTGGCGCCGGCATCCGCGAGGTCGCGCAGCCGCTGATGCAGTCGCTGGCGTTCGCGACCGATTGCACGGTGGCGCTGGCCATGCCGGACCGCCATGCCATGGTTTACCTGGAAAGCTGCCAGCCGCGCGGCGCGCTGGTGATCCGGCTGACGCCGGGCGCGCGGCTGCCGATGGCAACTTCGGCGATCGGGCGCGCGTGGCTGGCCGGCCTGGATGCGGATCACCGCGAGGCGGCGCTGGCGGAGCTGGCGCGGCACTACGGCGCGCGCTGGCCGGCCGTGCGCGCCGGCGTGGAACGCGCGCTGCGCGACCATGCGCGCCGTGGCTTCTGCGTGGCGCATGCCGAATGGGACCGTACTGTCAGCGGCGCCGCGGCCCCGCTGCGGCTGGCGGGCAGCAGTGAAGTGCTGGCGCTGAATATCGGCGGCGCCGCGGCGCGGCTGTCGCCGGAGATCCTGGAAGCCAACCTGGGTCCGCGCGTGCGCGAGCTGGCGCAGACCCTGCAGGCGCGGCTGTGGCAGCCCGGCGGCGCGCGCGCGACTGCGCGCTTTGCTTCGGCGCAGCCGGAACCCGGGCCCGAGCCCGGCGCGGCGAAGCGGGCCTGAATCGTGCGGCCTGCGGACGCCGGCATTCGAATTCAACGAGGAGACCACCCATGGAAGTACGCAACAAGACCGTCGTGGTGACCGGCGCGGCCACCGGCATCGGCCGCGCGCTGGCGCTGGCCTTTGCGCAGGCCGGCGCGCGCGGCGTGGCCGTGGCTGACCTGAATGCGGCCGGCGCTGCCACGGTGGCGGCCGAGGTCCAGGCCGCCGCGCCCGCATGCCAGGTGTTTGCCCAGCCGGTCGACGTGGCCGACGCGGCCGCGGTGCAGGCATTGGCCGATGCGGCCACGCAGCGCTTCGGCCAGGTCGACATTTTCTGCTCCAACGCCGGCATCATCCTGCGCAAGGGCCTGGACGCCAGCGCCGGCGACTGGCAGCGCATCTGGGACATCAACGTGATGGCGCACATCCATGCGGCAAAGGCGGTGCTGCCGCAGATGCTGGAGCGCGGCGACGGCTACTTCGTCAACACGGTGTCGGCCGCGGGCCTGCTGTCGCAGATCGGCTCGGCGCCTTACGCGGTGACCAAGCATGCCGCCATCGGCTTTGCCGAGTGGCTGTCGATCACCTACGGCGACCGCGGCATCAAGGTCAGCTGCATCTGCCCGCAGGGCGTGCAGACCAATATGCTGTTCGGCGAGAACGGCGAGCGCAAGGGCTTCCTGCAGGAAGGCTCAGTCACCGCCGAGCATGTGGCCGCGGTGACGCTGGAGGGCGTGGCCGACGAGCGCTTCCTGATCTTGCCGCACCCCGAAGTGCTTGAGTACTATCGCCGCAAGGGCCAGGACTATGACCGCTGGCTGCGCGGCATGCGCCGCCTGCACGACAAGGTGATGCAGGAGTTCGGCGGCATCGCGGTCTGAGGCAGCGGGCCGTCTGGCAGGTTCCGGCGGCGGCATTGCCGCCGCCTTCACAATGCGCGCGGCCACGCAGCCGCGCGCGACCGGAGGAGCATCCCATGCGTTTCGGTACCGTTGCCGCGGCGGCAGTGCTTGCCGCATCCATCCTGGCCAGCCCCATCGCCGCGCAGGCACAGGGCTATCCCGCCAAGCCCATCCGCATCGTGGTCGGCTTCCCTACCGGGGGCGCGCCGGACACGCTGGCGCGCATCGTCTCGGAGAAGATCTCGCCCGCCTGGGGCCAGCCCGTGGTGGTCGACAACAAGCCGGGCGCGGGCGGCAATATCGGCGCCGAGGCCGTGGCCCACGCGCCGCCGGACGGCTATACGCTGGCGCTCGGCACCGTCGGCACGCATTCGATCAACGGCGCGCTGTACAGCAAGATGCCGTACGACATGGTCAAGGACTTTGCGCCGGTGATCCTGATCGCCTCGACGCCCAACGTGCTGGTGGTCAATCCCGGCGTGCCGGCGAAGAACGTGGCGGAGCTGATCGCGCTGGCCAAGGCCAAGCCGGGCGGCCTGACCTTCGGCACGCCGGGCATCGGCACCTCGCCCCATGTGGCGGGGGAAATGTTCAATGCGATGGCGGGCATCAAGATCACGCATGTCCCTTACAAGGGCCGCGCCATGGCCATCCCCGACCTGCTCGGCGGCCATATCACCATGATGTTCGACAACCTGCCGTCGGCCCTGCCCGTGGTGCGCGAGGGCAAGCTGCGCGCGCTGGGCATCACCAGTGCCAAGCGCTCGGCGTCGGCGCCAGATATCCCGACGCTGGCCGAGCAGGGCTTGCCGGGCTTCGAGGCCGATTCGTGGTTCGCGGTGTTCGCGCCGGCGCATACGCCGAAGGAGGTGGTGGGCAAGCTGAACACGGAGCTCAACCGCATCTTTACGCTGCCCGAAGTACAGGCGAAGCTGAAGACGCTGGGACTGGATCCGGTGCTGGGCACGCCGGAAAAGCTGGCCGCGTACCAACGGCAGGAAATCGCTAAGTGGGCGAGGGTGGTGAAGGAGTCGGGGGCGAAGGCGGAGTAGATTCGTTCGTTGCCACCGGCGTCTTTCCATTCCCGCTTGGGCAAGCGCGCGGCGGCATCATTGCCTCGATCCTTCCAACTCCCGTTTGCGTACTCCCTCTCCCGCAAGCGGGAGAGGGGAGCAAACCGGCAGCGGCATTAGTGCTTCGAGCCGTGCAACTCCCGCTTGTGTACTCCCTCTCCCGCTTGCGGGAGAGGGCTGGGGAGAGGGCGGGAGCCTCAACGAAGTGACGGCCGTCGCTATTGCCACGGCCGGCCCTCTCCCCCGGCCCCTCGCCCGCAAGCGGGAGAGGGGAGAAAACCCGCGGCGGCATCATTGCTTCGAGCCTTGCAACTCCCGCTTGTTTGCTCCCTCTCCCGCTTGCGGGAGAGGGCTGGGGTGAGGGCGGGAGCCTCAACGAAGTGAAGGCCGTCGCTATTGCACACGCCTGCCCTCACCCCCACAGAGCACCCAAGCGGCATCAGATAGTCAACAGTGCTGCTGGCGTTCGCATGCACCCCGAATGCTCACGCATCCGGCTCCACCGCCCCCCGCACTACCGTCTCTCCACCGGGATCGCGCAACCGGCTCAAACTGATCATCGCCCCCACCGCCGCCACCGCCGCCGCCACATACAACGCCATGCGCGCCGCGCCGGCCGGCGACAGGCTGAACAGCAGCGCCACCAGCGCCGTGCCGGTGGTCTGTCCCAGCAGCCGCGTGGTGGCCTGCGCGCCGCTGGCGCCGCCGCTGCGTTCCGGTGGGGTGGCGCCGATCATGGCGCGGTTGTTGGGGGACTGGAAGAAGCCGAAGCCGGTGCCGCACATGGCCATGCGCCAGGCGATGTCGAAGCTGCCGGCATCGGGGCCCAGCGTGGCCAGGCCGACCAGTCCGCCGCCGAGCATGGCCAGGCCGATGCCGGCGAGGATGCTGGCCGGATAGCGGTCCGACAGCCGGCCCGAGACTGCCGCCATCACCGCCACCATCAGCGGCCACGGCGTGATCAGCAGGCCGGTCTCCTGCAGCGAGCGGCCGAGCTGGTATTCGAGATAGAACGGCAGCGCGACGAAGGACAGCATCTGCGTCATGAACGAGCAGAACGACGTGCCCACTGCCAGCGTAAAGGCGCGGCTGGCGAACAGGTCCACCGGCACCAGCGGCGCGGCGCGCCCGCGCTGGCGCCGCACCAGCAGCCAGCCCAGCCCCACCGCCAGCGCCACGCCGGCGCAGCCGGTCAGGCGCCAGCCGGCGTGGCCCAGGCCATCGACGCTCAGGATAAACATGCCGAACACCAGCGCCGACAGCAGCGCGCTGGGGTAATCGAAACCGCGCGGCTGCGGCGGCGTATCTGGCAGCGCGGTGCGGCTCAGCGCCAGCGCGGCGATGGCCACCGGCACGTTGACCGCGAACAGCCAGGGCCAGCTCGCCACCGCCAGGATCAGCGCGCCCAGCGACGGCCCCACCGCAATGGTCACGCCCACCACCAGGGCGTTGAGGCCGATGCCGCGGCCCAGGCGCGTGGGCGGGTAGATAAAGCGCACCAGCGCCGTGTTGACGCTCATGATGCCGGCGCCGCCGATGCCCTGCAGCACGCGCGCGGCCACCAGCATCGGCAGGTTCACCGCCAGCGCGCACAGCAGTGAACCCACCAGGAACGTGGCAAGCCCCGCCCGGTAGACCCGCTTGTAGCCCAGGATGTCTCCCAGCGACGACAGCGGCAGCAGGCACACGGTTACCGTCAGCTGGTAGGCGTTGACGACCCAGATGGTACTGGCGGGATCGGCCTGCAGTTCGCGCGAGATCGACGGCAGCGCGATATTGGCGATCGAGCCGTCGAGCACGGCCATGATCAGGCCGAAGAAAACGGTCAGGATCGCCCAGGTTCGCTGGGGCTGGGGAAGGCCTTGTTCTGGCTGCATGGGGGAGACATTGGAGACAATGCCGCGCCCGGATCGGACAAGCCCGGCCAGGCGGGCCACGGCGCGGCGTTGCCATTATGGTCGCGCGTGGGGCTGCCCGCAAATCCGCCGATTGTGGTAATGCGCAGCGGCTAGGGTACGGTGGCGGTGCCCAGCGCGTAGCGCTGCAGCCGCGTGTAGAGGGTGTTGGCGGCTTCGGTCATGGCCGGGATCCAGGCAGGCGCCGCTTCGCACACGGCTTCCAGCGCCCGGCATTCCCTGACGATGGACTGGCGCCGCACGATCATGAAGGCGCCTGCCGCGGCATGCACCCAGTGCCGCAGGCCGGCAAGGTCCTGCTGCGCAACGATGCGCGACAGCGCCGGCAGGTCTTGCCGCAGTTGTCGGCGCAGCATGCCTTCATAACGGCGGCGCGTGGCCTCCACGGCGGCGGCCGGCTCGTCCTGGTGCGCCAATGGCCCGGCATGGGGGGCGGGTAGCGGCAGCTCGCGCAGGCAGGCTTGCAGGTCCTGCAGCGACGCGGGCTTGGCGAGGTAGCCGGCAAAGCCGCGCCGGCGCCAGTCCTGCTCGGGATCGCTGCATGCCAGCGCGCTGAAGGCTACCACCGGCAGGCCGGGCTGCCGGGCCTGCACGGCGCGCAGCAGGGCCTGGCCGTCCATTCCCGGCATATGGAGATCGGTCAGCAGCGCGTCGACACGCGTGCGCTCCAGCACCGCCAGTGCCTGCGTGCCGTTGCCCGTGACGATGGGGTGGCAGCCGAGCGCCTGCAATTGCTCGGCGATCAGGGACTGGTTCAGCGGATTGTCCTCGGCTACAAGGATCGTCATCGGCAATGCCGCGGGCGCGGGCAGCGCAGGCGTTGCGGCGCAGGGAACAGGCATCGTCGCCTCCTGCGGCTCTCCGGTAACGGCCGCCACGGCGTCGAGCAGCGCGCGATGGCTGAACGCCGAGGTTTCCACCATGCCGGGGCCGTGCTGCCGCGGGCAATGTGGGCCGTCCGCCGTCAGCCACACCACCGCAACCGCAAGCGACGCGGCGTGGCGCAGCGCATCCAGCGCCGCCGGCGCAAAGTCTTCGGTCGCGACCACGGCGGCAGGCGCGTTGCGCTGCACGCTGCCCTGTGCCGCGGGAAGGGAATCCGCTCCCTCGGTGCGCCAGCCCGCGGTCCTGAGCCACGCTTCGATCGCGGCGCCGGTGCGTGGGTCCTGCGACAGCACCAGGATATGGCCGCTGCGCGCCACGCTGAATGCCCTGGACGAGATAAGCGCCTGCCTGCCCGCATCGGCCGGCGCCAGCGGCACCGATACCGTGAACACGCTGCCCACCTCCGGCACGCTTTCCACGACGATGCTGCCGCCCATCAGCTCGCACAGCCTGGCGCAGATCGACAGCCCCAGCCCGGTGCCGCCATAGCGGCTATCGGCGGCGGCATCGCCCTGCACGAACGGCTGGAACACGCGCGCCGCCAGTGCCGGCGCCATGCCGATGCCGGAATCGCTGACGCGGCAGACCAGCCGCAGCGTGTCCTGCGCATCGGCCTGCAGTTCGCCGCTCAGCGTGATGCGGCCGCTGGCGGTGAACTTGAAGGCGTTGTTCAGCAGGTTGTTGAAGACCTGCACCAGCCGCGCCTGATCGCCCACGACTTCCGTGTCGAGCGATGGCGACAGCTGCAGGCAGAAGCGGATCGGGCGGCCCGCCACCATGGGCGCATAGGCCAGCGCCAGGCTTTCCAGGGCCTCGACCGGACGGAACGGCGCATTGACCAGCGCCAGCTGGCCCGCATCGATCTTGGAGAAGTCCAGCACATCGTTGACGATGCGGCGCAGTGACCCGGCCGCGGTCTCGAGCGCGCGCAGCCGCGCCGCGTGCGGCGCCATGCCGCTGCTGCGCGCCAGCAGTTCCAGGTTGCCGAGCAGCGCGTGCAAGGGCGTGCGGATCTCGTGGCTCATCGCGGCAAAGAAGGTCGAGCGCACCCGCAGCATCGCTTCGGTGGCCTGCTGGGCGGCGCGCAGCTGCCGCTGCAGCGCCTCTTGCGCGGTGCAGTCCTGGACCGCGCAGAACAGCACGGCTTCATCGCGGTAGCGCGCCGGGGCATAGGTGAGCTGGAGGAAGCGTGGTGCCGCTGCGTCAGCGCCGGAAGGCTCAGGGGCCGCGACGATGACGCTGGAGACGGAAGCGGGCCCGCCGCCGGCGTCGCACGGCGGCCGGCCCAGCGCCTCGGCCACCGCGGCGGGCAGGGGTTGGTGCGGCCGCGCGGGCAGCAGCGATGCGGCCAGCGGATTGCACGCCAGCACGGCGTAGTCGCGCTGGCGCACGATGCACAGGCCAACCGGCGTGGCGCTGACCAGCACCTGGTTCATCCGCTCGCTTTCCAGCGCGCGGCGGGCTTCGGCATGCGAGCGCCGCAGCAGGTGCCGGCTCCAGTAGCGCGCGGCGAGCACGATGGCGCCGGTCAGCAGCAGCATGGCACCGCCGATCACCGCCAGTTCGGCCGCCAGCGCGTTGCCCAGCAGCCGGTATGGCAGGTGGTAGACCAGCAGGCCGAAGCCGGCCTGCAACGGCTGCACCAGCACGACCCCCGAGCGCGTCAGCCGCAGCGCGTTGTGCGGCAGGCCGCGGACCCGCGCGGCGAGGTCGCGCGCGTTGGCCGAGGTGAGCGTGCCGGCATGCGGCCACGCGTCGATCAGGCGGTCCGCGTGATTGAGCAGCGCCAGGCCGGCGTGGTCCGGTGGCCGCGGCAAGCCGGCCAGGAACGCCTGCACCGGCACGCAGGCGGCCACCAGCATGGTGGGTGCGTCGCCCGCATAGGCGGCGCCGGCCAGGACCATGATGGGCGTGCCATCCACCGGATCGCGCAGCGGCCCCAGCCAGACCGGCTGGTCCCGCGCCGGTACGACGTGGCCGGTGCGCTCCTGCAGCGCGCGGGTCAGCTGCGTGCGCAGGCGCGGGATCAGCGCCGGGCCGAGCGCCGGATCGAGCGCCTGCGGTGCGCGCGCGCCGGCGTCGGCGTGGCGGATCACCACCGCGCTGTCCTCGTCCAGCGAGACCGCATAGGCGCCATGGTCGAGGTCAAAGGCGTGCTGCGTGGCCACCGCCGCCAGGGCGATCTGCCGCAGCCGCGCGAACTGCGCCGGCAGGTCCGCGCCCCATGCCTGGCGCGTGGCGTCGGCGGCCAGCAGATGGTAGTCCTTGCGCACGGCCTCGACATGGACGCCGGCCGCGCCGGTGCGGCGCAAGGCGTCGAGGCCGGGGTCGCGCGACGGGACAGCGGAGGCGGCCGGGGCGCCGGGGGCGGAAAGATGGTAGCGGATGCCCAGCGCGGTCCGGCGCACGAACGACGCTTCGTTCTGCAGCCGCTGCGACACCGTGCCGACATAGTGCGCAACCTGGCTGCGGCGGTAATCGAGGTGCTGGTCCGCCGCCAGCCCTGCCAGCAGCGTGCCGGCGCCCAGCACGATGGCGACCAGCGCCGCGATGGTCGCCGAGTACAGGTGTTGCTGGCGGCGGGCGTGGTCGGCCAGCGCATCGAAGGTGCTGGCCAGGGTGTCGCGGGTGCTGTCGAGGGCTTGCTGCATGGTCGCGCGCCGGTGAAGGTCAGATCAACCCGCTTTCATAGGCGTAGCGGATCAGGCCGGTGTTGGTATGCACCCCCAGCTTGCGCATGGCCACGGTCTTCTGGCTGGAGATGGTGCTGACCGAGCGGCCCAGCTTGGCGGCGATCTCGGTCAGCTGCGCGCCCTGCGCATAGAGGCGGATGACCTCGAGCTCGCGCTGGGTCGGCTCGCGGGCGGGCGTGCCGGCCAGTGCCGCGCGCTGCAGCGCTGCCTGCACCGCGGGCGAGCAGAAGCAGCCCCGGCCGAACGCAGCGTGGGCGCACGCGCGCACCACTTCCTCGAGCGGGTCTTCCTTGCTGACGAAACCGCGTACGCCCAGCTTCATGGCGCGGCGCACGATGGCGGCGTTGGCGCGGGCGCTGATTACCACCACGCGCGTCGCGGGATGGCGCCGCGCCAGGCGGCTGAGCAGGTTGAAGCCGTCCAGCGAGGCATCGGCGTGGCCCATGCAGAAATCGGTGATGGCGATATCGGCGGGATCGCGCGCCAGCGTACCCAGCAGCTCGGTGCCGTTGCGGCATTCGCCGCTGATCCGGACGCGCGCGCTGCGCTGCAGGCAGTCGCGCAGCGCGGCCACTGCCAGTGGATGGTCGTCGGCCAGGGCAACGCGCAGGATTCGGTCGTTCATGGGCAATCTCCGGGTGGGACGGCAACCGGTTTGGTGCCGGTGGCGCCGTGCGGTGGCGTCATCACAAGACTCGGATTCTGGCCAGATTCCGAGTCTCGCTGAATCGGAATTCCGCTAGTTCGTCGAACCCGGCGGCGCGCGAAAGTGGCTGGATCCGGCCAATGCCATGACATGTCTGGATGATCGGCGCCATGCCGCGCCGGCTTGACCCGGGTTTGCGCAGGTTCCCGCCGCTTGTCTGGCGATACACCCATTGCGGGAGATCAATGCACGGCAAAGTGCCGCTGCCGCGACATCGCCGGTGACTTCGCCGGCGGCGCGGAATTTTGGCGCTTGGCGGACCGGACCGCTGTCCTAGAATGAAGCTGACACGCGCCCCGCGGCGTGTGCACCGCGTGGGGGAACGCCATGCCTGTCTATCAATACCGCTGCGAGAAGTGCGGCCACGTGTTCGAAAAAACCGAACATCTCGCGGAACACGCCTCTGCCCATCCACCGTGCCCGAATTGCGGCAGCCAGTCCGTCCAGCACGCGCCGGCCCCGTTCGTGGCGGTGACCCAGCGCAAGAGCTGAGTCCCGAACAACAAGATCCCAGCAGGATGCGGACGCGCCGCCGGCCGGATGCCGGGGCGCGTCCTGCTTCATGCGTGGCGCCTTCAGTGCCACGCGCGTTCGCGCTGCGCGCAAGCGGCGATCTCAACCTTGACGGAGGATGCCATGGCAACGAGACCGTTCACTGAATTTCCCGCCGACGAGCAGCAGCAGGTCCTGGACGCATGCAGGCATGTCGGGCTGGCGGCGGAGATGTTCGACATCAGCGACGAGCGCGACGGCGACGGCGCGCGGCGCGTCAGCGTACGCCGGGTCGGCACCGACAAGACCAGCGTCTATGAGGCCGGCGCCGGAACCCCCTGGATGGAAGAGTTCGAGAGCGACCTGGAGTGCGGCCTGTACGGGCCGGTCACGGTCTAGCGGTGTGCCGGCGCGGCTCAGTGCCGTCCGCGCTCGCCGGTGCGCGACACCACCGATGCGCCGGCGATCAGCTCCTTGAGCAGCGCCAGCGAGGCCGCGCCGCCGGTGCGGTAGGGGTCCAGCTCGGCGCGCGCCGAGAACTTGAGCAGGGTGGCGGTGTTGAGCCGCGCCGCATTGACCTGCCCCATGGCCCAGCCGGCAAAGTCACGCGTGCAGGTTTCCTCGAAATGCAGCAGGGTCACGTCGTGGTGGCGCGGGTCGCGCGCAATCGACTGGAACAGCTGCGACACCTCCTGCCTGTCGCCTTCCAGCGCCTGCAGGAAGATGCCGTTGCCATGGCACAGCACCCCGGTGATGCCGTGGCGCGGATTGCGTTCCAGGCTGGTGGCCAGGATGGCGTCGAGCAGCGCGGCATCGATGGCCTGGCGGGCACGGCTGGCATAGAGCAGGCGGACTAGCATGGTCGTGGCGCTCCGTGGTGGCGGCGGGGCCCGGGCGGCTAGCCGCGGTTGTGGTTCAGCAGCGTGAGGAATTCGCGGCGCAGGCTGTCGTCCTTCAGAAACGAGCCGCGCATCACGCTGTTGGTCATCTTGGCGTCGGTGTCGCGCACGCCGCGCCAGTGCATGCAGAAGTGCTCGGCCTCCATCACGATGGCGAGGCCGTCGGGACTCATCTTTTCCTGCAGCAGGTCGGCCACCTGCGCCACCGCCTCTTCCTGGATCTGCGGCCGGCACATGATCCATTCGGCCAGGCGCGCGTACTTGGACAGCCCGATCAAATTGGAATGCTGGTTCGGCATCACCCCGATCCACAGCTTGCCGATGATGGGGCACAGGTGGTGCGAGCAGGCGCTGCGCACGCGCAGCGGGCCCACGATCATCAGTTCGTTGAGCTGGCCGACGTTGGGGAATTCCGTCACCGGCGGGGCCTTGGCATAGCGGCCGGCAAAGATTTCCTTCAGGTACATCTTGGCCACGCGGCGCGCGGTTTCCTGGGTGTTGTGGTCGTTGTCGACGTCGATCACCAGGGCCCGCAGCACGTCCTGCAGCCGGGCCTGGACTTCGGCCTGCAGTTGTTCCATTTCGCCGGGCTCGATGTAGCGGGCGATATTGTCGTTGGCGTGGAAGCGCTCCTGCGCGGCTTCCAGCCGCGCGCGGATGCGGGCCGAGACGCTGCCGGCGGGATGGCTGGCACCTTCGCCGGCGTGGCTGTCCTGTGCGCGGTGCACGGCGTCCTTGCTGGTCATGGATGGGCTTGGTGATGGCGTGAATGGCGGCGCAGCGGGTGTGCCGGATTCACTATATGGCAGATGCGGTGGCCTCACAACCGCGTGGCCGCCGGAAAAGCGGGTTGCGGTGGGCCGGATACGCCACAACCGAAGCGCTTTCGATGAAGAGTTCGTGACATCGCTCAAGCCCGCCACGCACGGCGCCGACAAGCCCACATAATGTCTGAACAACGCCAGGCAGCCCGTTGCAGGCTGCCGGCACCCCGGCCGCTGCCATGCGCGGCCTGACGCCTTGTCGGGATCCTCCTCATCATGCCGATCGCCTTTCCGTGCAGCAGCCTGATGTTGCTCCATGTGGTGACAGTGCCGGTACCGGCCACGCCGGTGGAGACCGGCGTCGCGGAACACCATGCCAGCGCCGTGCGCCACGGTGTGGCCGGGCTGCGCCGGCCACTGTCGCCGGCGCCGCGCAACCCCGCGGCCGGCGTGCGCGCCAGCGGCTGACTAGCGCCTATAGCAACAGCAGCGCCAGCGCCGGCAGCATTGCCGCCGGCATCACCACGGCACCCACGCGCAGGAACTGGCCGGCGCTGACCATATGCCCCTCGCGCCGCAGCGCGGTGAGCCACAGCAGCGTGGCAAGCGAGCCGGTGACCGACAGGTTGGGCCCAAGGTCGATGCCGACCAGCACCGCGCCGCTGACCGCGTGCGAGGCCTGCCCGGCCGCCAGCGCCGACGCCGAGATCAGTCCGGCCGGCAGGTTGTTGACGACATTGCCGGCCAGCGCCACTACCGCGCCCACGCCCAGCAGCGCCAGTGCGCCGCCGTCGCGCGAGGCCGCCGCGACGGCGTCGGCAAGATGGCGGATCACCACGGTCTGCTCCAGCGCCGCCACCAGCACGAACAGGCCGGCCACCATCGGCAGCACGCCCCATGACACCTCGCGCAGCGCCGGCCACAGCAGTTCGCGGCGGGTGGCGCAAACCAGCAGCAGCGTGGCCACGCCCGCGGCGCAGGTGGGCCAGCCCAGCGCGTTGCCGCGCACCGAGGCCACCAGCAGCACCAGCCCGGTCAGCACGATCCCCAGCGCGCTCAGCCATGCCTGCCGCGACAGCGGCGGCACCGGCACGTCATCGGCAATGGCTTCGGCCAGCGCCGCGCGCTGGGTCCACCACAGCGCCGCCAGCGTGGCCACGATCGCGGCCAGCGACGGCAGCGCGAAACTCGCCAGCCAGCCGGCCAGCGGCGGCATGCGCTCGCCGAAGATCACCAGGTTGGCCGGGTTGGAGATCGGCAGCACGAAGCTGGCGGCGTTGGCGATAAAGGCGCAGGCGTACAGGTAGGGCAGCGGCTGGCGCACGCGCGCGGCGCGGGTGGCGGCCAGCACCGCGGGCGTCAGCACCACGGCGGTGGCGTCGTTGGACATAAAGGCCGTCACCAGGGTGCCGAAGCCGTAGACCAGCAGAAACAGCCGCGTCGCCGAGCCGCGCGCCTGCCGCACCGCCAGCGCGGCAACGTGGTCGAACAGGCCGGTCTTGCGGGCCAGTTCCGAGATCAGCATCATGCCGGCCAGGAACAGGTACACGTCGTAGCCGCGCAGCACCGCGGCGAATGCCTCGGGCAGCGCCATCAGGCCGGTGGCGCATAGCAGCAGGGCGCCGCTGGCAGCCCAGAAGGCTTCCGGCAGGCGGAACGGGCGGAACAGGACGCCGACGGTGGTCAGCGCGGCGACCGACCAGATCAGCAGCGGGCTGTGGCTGGAAAACATCGGATGTGGCAGGAAAGTGTTGAAGCGCGTTGAAGCGTTGTTGAAGCGCGTTGAAGCGGCAAGTCTACAGCGGCGCGTCGGCCGCCGCCGCCGGCATGGCGGCGCCTGGCGGCTGGCTGGTAACAGGGGTCGGCGCGGCCGGGGCGGGCGCGTCCGGCGCCGTCGCGGACGGCCCGCCGAGGTTGTTGGCGACCGGATCGGTCGGTGGCGGGCCGGCTGGCGCAGGCGCTGCGGGCGTGGCCGGCGCCGGCGGCGGGAAGCCGATCGAGGCGATGCCATGGCTGCCGTCGGCGTTCTCTGCGTACATCCAGTCGCCGCCGGCCTGCACCACGCCGGCGGGCGCCTGCGGGTCGGCCTCCGGCACGCCGGCCAGGCGGCCCTCCATGTACGCGGCCCACACCGGCAGCGCGGTGGTCGCGCCGAATTCGTGCTCGCCCAGGCTGCGGTTGTCGTCATAGCCCATCCACGCCACCGTGACCACGCCGCCGGCATAGCCGGCAAACCAGCCGTCGACCGAGTCGTTGGTGGTGCCGGTCTTGCCGGCCACGTCGTCGCGGCGCAGGTAGCGGCGCACGCCGGCGCCGGTGCCGGCGTCGACCACGCTGCGCAGCAGGCTGTGCATCACGAACGCGTTGCGCGCGCTGATCACGGATGGCGGTGCGGGGTGGTCCCCGGCCTCCTGCTCGGCGGTGAAGAGCACGTTGCCGTCGCTGTCGGTGATGCGGGCGATCAGGTAGGGGTCGATGCGGTGGCCGCCGTTGGCGAACACGCCGTAGGCCGCGGCCAGCCGCAGCGGCGAGGTGGTGCCGCTGCCCAGCGCCAGCGGCAGGTAGCGGGGCAAGCGCCGGGGCGAGAAGCCGAAGCGGCTGGCGAATTCGACCGCATAGGGGATGCCGATCGCCTGCAGCGTGCGGATCGCGGGCAGGTTGCGCGATTCGGCCAGCGCCTGGCGCACGGTGATGGGGCCGGCGAAGCGGCCGTCGTCGTTCGACGGCTGCCAGCGCGATCCATTGGGCAGCGGCGCGTCGTTGATCAGCGTGCCGGGCGACACGCCGCGCTCGAGCGCCGCGGCGTAGATAAAGGGCTTGAAGGTCGAGCCGGGCTGGCGCAGCGCCTGGGTGGCGTGGTTGAAGCGGCTGGCGGCGAAGTCGGCGCCACCGACCATGGCCTCGATCGCGCCGGTGCCGGTGTCGAGCGAGACCAGCGCCGCCTGCGGGCCCTGCGACAGGTTCTTGACGAACTTGCGGTGGCGGCGCGCATAGCTTTCCAGCCCGCCATGCACGGCATCGTAGGCCAGGGTCTGGCGCACCGACGACACCGTGGTGTAGACGTTCAGGCCGCGCGTGTAGGCCTCGTCGCCGAAGCGCTCGCGCGCCAGCTGGCGCGCCAGTTCGGCCACATGCTCGGCATGGCCGGCAAAGCGGCCGGGGCTGTCGTCGCTGATGGCCAGGTGCGCGGCGCGCGCTTCGCGGTAGTCGTCCTGGCTGATCATGCCCAGCGCCAGCATGCGTCCCAGCACATATTCCTGGCGCCGCTTGGCGCGCGCGAAATTGACCACCGGGTTCACCGCGGAAGGCGCCTTGGGCAGGCCCGCCAGCATCGCGGTCTCGGCCAGCGACAGCGACGCCAGCGGCTTGCCGAAGTACGCATGCGCGGCGCTGCCGAAGCCATAGGCATGCTCGCCCAGGTAGACCTGGTTCATGTACAGCTCGAGAATGCGGTCCTTGGGCAGCGCGTGGTCGATGCGCCAGGCCAGCAGCATCTCATACCATTTGCGCGCCAGCGTCTTCTCGCGCGACAGGTAGAAGGCGCGCGCCACCTGCATGGTGATGGTGGAAGCGCCCTGGGCGTAGCCCTGGCCGAGGTTGGCCAGCGCGGCGCGGAACACGCCGGGAATGTCGATGCCCTGGTGCTCGTAGAACTGGTCGTCCTCGGCCGCGAGCAGCGCCTGCACCATGCGCCGCGGCATCTGCTCGAAGGGAATGAACTCGCGGTGCTCGCTGCCGAATTCACCGATCTGGACGTTGTCGCTGGTGTAGATGCGCAGCGGCACATCGGGCCGGTAGTCGCGCAGCGCGTCGACGGGGGGAAGCTGCCGCAGGCTGACCACGGCCGCAAAACCGGCCAGCAAGGCACCGGCGGCAACCAGTGCCAGCGCGGCGCCGCCTGCCTTGACTGCGAATTTTTTCATGGCCCGCATTTTACCCGCTGCCATCGGTCGGAACAGCGGTCGGACCAGCGGCCGGCTCAGCGGCTGGCTGCCAGCGGCAGCGGATTGCCCAGCTCGTCATGGTCGACGGGTTGCGGCGCGGCGGCGCCCGGCAATGCCGGCGGGGGTGCCGGCTGTGCCGGCGGTGGCTCAGGCTGGACCGCCGCCACGCGCAGGCGCGCCTGGCTGTGCTGGCGGGCGAACTCACACAGCGACAGCCAGGTCTGCTCGCGTTCGATGATGGTGAAGTGATCGGTATCCGGCACGGTCTGCAACGCGACCGGACCGGGCCAGGCCGCCATCAGCCGTTCCGAGCAGGCGTGCGGCACCACTTCGTCGGTGGCGGCGAGCAGCACCTTGGTGCTCTGCACGACCTTTTTGCAATGCGAGATCGAGTCGAAGTGGTGGCGCATCAGCTGGCGCAGCGGCACCAGCGGAAAGCGCTTGCGCACCAGTTCGAGCAGCGAGTCATAGGGGGTGATCAGCTGCAGGCTCTCGAAATCCTGCAGGTCGGCCAGCTGGATCGCCACGCCGGTGCCCAGGCTGCGCCCCACCACGTGCACGCGGGTGTCGGGGAACACGCGCCGCACGTGCAGCAGGAACTGGCTGGCATCGGCCACCGCGGCGCCCTCGGACGGGCGTCCGTCGGAGTGGCCCAGGCCGCGGTAGTCGTAGGTGGCAAAGCCCATGCCGGCAGGCAGCCAGCGCGCGTATTGCAGCGTTTCCAGCACATCTTCGCCGCGCCCCGGCAGGTAGAACAGCAGGTCGCGCACGGTGTCGCCGGGCGCGTGGTAGATGTAGCCGCGCACCACGCCGCCGGGGATCCGGTGCGAATAGCCGATGATGCCGTCGGGCAGGTCGCGCGGCGGGCGCCGGCGCGCGTCGAACAGCAGCCGGTCCTGGTTCAGCGTCAGGTAGGTCCAGTAGCAGGCGAAGCCGCTGGCGGTCATCAGCGCGGCCGCCAGCGCGCGGCGGGTGGTCAATGGCATGGCATTCGTCGGTGGCCGCGGCCAGGCGTGGCGCGTGTGCGCCGGCCTTGCCGCCCAGCCGCGCAGCCTACCTTATTTTTGCCGGCGGCGTGGCCGCGGCGCAAGCCGGCCGGCGCAGTTCTTGTACGATATGCCTCATTCAGGCGCGCGCACCCCACCGAGACGACGCGCCTTCAGGGAGCCAACCGGCATGAGCGAACAGAAGCACGAGCAGTACCGCGCCGAAGAGGCGCAGGCGATGGAACGCGTGGTCGCCGCCACGCGCCAGGTGCAGGTCGCCTTCACGGCGCTGCAGGCCCACTATCCGCCGCAGGGCAGCGGCAAGCCGTCGAAACTGGCGCTGCAGACCTTCGACGCGGCGCTGCAGGCGCTGGAGGACGCCCAGGCGACCTTCGACGAAATCCTGAACGACCTGCTCGACGAGAAACGCTGAGTCGCGGCGATGGCGTGCGGGCATCGGCTGCCCGCACGCCATTGCCGCATATGGCATCACGGCTCCGGCTGTTGCGCCAGCCACGCGGCTTCCGCGTCGCTGAACAGCTCCGAGCGCGTCAGGAAACGCCTGCCCGTGCGTCCCTCCAGCGAGAACATCCCGCCCGCGCCCGGCACCACGTCGATCACCAGCCGCGTGTGGCGCCAGTACTCGAACTGCGCGCGCGTCATGTAGAACGCGGCGCCGCCGATCTGGCCCAGGCAGACATCGCCCGGGCCCACCAGCAACTCGCCGGCGGGATAGCACATCGGCGCGCTGCCGTCGCAGCAGCCGCCGGACTGGTGGAACATCAGCGGGCCGTGCCGCGTGGCCAGCTCGGCGATCAGCGCGAGCGCGGCCGGCGTTGCCACCACGCGCGCGACCGGCGCTGTTGCCGGCGCGGAAGTCGGGCCCGCCATGGTCAGAAGAACCCGAGCGCGTTGGGGCTGTAGCTGACCAGCAGGTTCTTGGTCTGCTGGTAATGGTCGAGCATCATGCGATGGTTCTCGCGGCCGATGCCCGACTGCTTGTAGCCGCCGAACGCGGCATGGGCCGGGTAGGCGTGGTAGCAGTTGGTCCACACGCGCCCGGCCTGGATGCCGCGGCCCATGCGGAACGCGCGCGCGCCGTCGCGGGTCCAGACCCCGGCGCCCAGGCCATAGAGCGTGTCGTTGGCGATGGCCAGCGCCTCGTCCTCATCCTTGAAGGTGGTGACCGAGACCACCGGGCCGAAGATCTCTTCCTGGAAGATGCGCATCTTGTTGTGGCCGGCGAAGACCGTCGGCTTGACGTAGTAGCCACCCGCCAGGTCGCCTTCCAGCGCGTTGCGCTCGCCCCCGGCCAGGCACTGCGCGCCTTCCTTGCGGCCCAGGTCGATGTACGACAGGATCTTTTCCAGCTGTTCGGCCGACGCCTGCGCGCCGATCATGGTGCCGGTGTCGAGCGGATGGCCCTGGCGGATCGCGGCGACGCGCTTGAGCGCGCGCTCCATGAAGCGGTCGTAGATCGATTCCTGGATCAGCGCGCGCGACGGGCAGGTGCAGACCTCGCCCTGGTTCAGCGCGAACATGGCAAAGCCTTCCAGCGCCTTGTCGAAGAAGGCATCGTCGGCGGCAAGCACGTCTTCGAAGAAGATGTTGGGCGACTTGCCGCCCAGTTCCAGCGTCACCGGGATCAGGTTCTGCGAGGCGTACTGCATGATCAGCCGGCCGGTGGTGGTCTCGCCGGTGAACGCGACCTTGCTGATGCGCGGGCTCGATGCCAGCGGCTTGCCCGCTTCCAGGCCGAAGCCGTTGATCACGTTGACCACGCCGGGAGGCAGCAGGTCGCCGATCACCTCCATCAGCACCAGGATCGAAGCGGGCGTCTGCTCGGCGGGTTTCAGCACCACGCAGTTGCCGGCGGCCAGCGCGGGGGCCAGCTTCCAGGTGGCCATCAGCAGCGGGAAGTTCCACGGGATGATCTGGCCGACCACGCCCAGCGGCTCATGGAAGTGGTAGGCGATGGTGTCGCCGTCGATCTCGGAAATGCCGCCTTCCTGCGCGCGGATGCAGCCCGCGAAGTAGCGGAAGTGGTCCACCGCCAGCGGCAGGTCGGCGGCGGTGGTCTCGCGCACCGGCTTGCCGTTGTCGATGCTCTCGGCCACCGCCAGCAGCTTCAGGTTGGCCTCGATGCGGTCGGCGATGCGGTTCAGGATGTTGGCGCGCTCGGTGGTCGAGGTGCGCGCCCACGCGGCCCTGGCGGCATGCGCGGCATCCAGCGCGGCGTCGACGTCCTGCTGGTTCGAGCGCGGCACGCGCGTGAACGGCTTGCCGGTGATCGGCGTGATCGACTCGAAGTACTCGCCGCCGGCGGGCGGCACCCACTGGCCGCCGATGTAGTTGTCGTACTGCTGCTTGTAGGGGTTGCTGACGCCCAGCTGGGCGATTTCCGCCATGTCCATGTCTCGCTCCGTTCGAGTGATCTGTGTGGTGTCGCCACGGCGTTGGGGCCGTGCGCAACGGAGCAGGTCGCAAGAGGTGTGCCGGGGGAAGCGGGAGGATGGAAAAGCGGGACGAAGCGGGGATTGGCCGGGAAATCGTGCCGCAGGTGTGCAAGCGCGTGACAGTGGTTGTTCCAGATTGGAACAGCTGCTGTACGGCCGCTGCTATGCGGTAGCGCTAACCATGGCTACCGCCATGCGCAATCGCTCCCCTCTCCCGCGAAGTGGGAGAGGGGTGGGGGAGAGGGCCGGAGCGTCAACGAAGTGCAGCGCGCCGGTATGCCAGCGCCTGCCCTCTCCCCCGGCCCCTCTCCCGCAAGCGGGAGAGGGGAGCAAACCGGCGGGCGTTTTAATGCCCCGGCCCCGCCGCGCGCAGCGCCTTCACATCGCCCGGCTTCACATCAGCCGGCTGCCCACCCCACGTCGCACGCAGGTAGTTGGCCAGCTGCGCCAGCTCCTCGTCGCTCATGCGGTCGGCAAAGCCCGGCATCTCCTGCATCGCCTCCATGCCGGGAAAGCGCTGCGCCTGGATGCCATCGAGCATCGACACGATCAGGTTGCGCGCATCGGTGTTGCGCACCGTCGAATTGCCGGCCATCGACACCGCCACGTGCGGCTTGCCTTCGCCCTCGCGGCCATGGCAGCCGGCGCAGACGGCGACGTAGTGGCGGCGGCCGGGAGTCAGTTGTGCGGCATCGGCATTGACCGCCTTCACCGGCTGCGGCGCGGGCGGCTGGTCGCCCAGCAGGTAGGTGCTCATCGCCGCCAGGTCGGCCTGGTTCAGGTACTGGCTGCTCAAATGCACCACCGGGTACATCTCGCCGAAGGCCGAGCCTTGCGGCGCGATGCCGGTGGCGAAGAACTGCTGCAGGTCGGCGGCGGTCCAGCCGCGTGCGGCCAGCCCGGCGGGCGTGATGTCCGGCGCGCCGACGCGCGCCAGCGCGGAGCCGGCCAGCGGCTTCGACAGGTCCAGCCGGCCGAACGCCGCGCGCGGCGTGTGGCACTCGGCGCAGTGGCCCAGCGCGTTGGACAGGTAGCGGCCGCGCTGCCACGACGCCGAATTGCCGGTGGAGGCATCGGGCAGCTTGTCCTCGAGGAACAGCAGGTTCCAGCCCGCCAGCGCAAAGCGCAGGTTGTACGGGAACTGCAGGTCGTGCGGGCGGTTGGCCACCGCGGCCGGCTTCACCTGCATCAGGTAGGCGTACATGGCATTCGAATCCGCGCGCGACAGGCCGCGGTACGAGGTGTACGGCATCGCCGGGTAGAGCTGCTTGCCCGGGGCCTTGCCGTCATGCAGCGCCTTGTAGAAGTCGTCCGCGCTCCAGTTGCCGATGCCGTGGGTCTTGTCCGGCGTGATGTTGGTGCCGTAGAACTTGCCGAACGGCGAGGCCAGCTCCACGCCGCCGGCGAACGGCGCGCCTTGCGGCGCGGTGTGGCAGGCGGCGCAGTCGGCCGCGCGCACCAGGTAGCGCCCGCGCGCGATCTGCTCGGCGGGGGACAGCTGCGCCTTGGGGGCCTGGTCGGCTTCGGGCGCAATCGCTTCGGTGCGGCTGCCGCAGCCGGCCATGATCGCGGCCGCGGCCAGGCCTGCCAGCGCGGCGCGCATAGCCATCATCAGGGGCGTGCGCTGCATCACTGGTCGCTCCCGCTGTCCTGCACCAGGCCCGGCGTGCTGGTGATCACGTCCTTGACCGCCTCGTAGTAGCGCACGTAGCCGGTGCAGCGGCAGATGTGGCCGTCCAGCGCCTGGGTGATGGTGGCCTCGACCTGATCCTTCGGCACGGGCTTGCGCCTGAGCTGTTCCACCAGGATGGTGGCGCCGTTGACGAAGCCCGGCGTGCAGTAGCCGCACTGGAAGCTGAAATGCTCCAGGAACTTCTGCTGCACCGGCGTCAGCTCGACCACCTCGCCTTGCTCGTTGCGCTTGCCGTGGCCTTCCACGGTGCGCACCTTGCGGCCGTGGAACCAGTGCGCGCCGGTGATGCAGCTGCGCACTTCCTCGCTGGTGCCGTCGGGCTTGTCGTGGATCACCACGCAGGCGTGGCAGATACCCTGGCCGCAGCCCAGGCGCGAGCCGGTCAGGTCCAGGTATTCATGCAGGAAATCGATCATCATCAGGCCTTCGGGCACGTCGACGGGGCCGACGTCCTTGCCGTTGATGTTGAGCGTGATGGGTTGGGTGGCGATGCTCATGCCAGTACCTCCTGGATCTTGGCCGCCGTCACCGGCAGGTCGGTGAAGCGGTGGCCGATGGCATGCGCGATGCCGTTGACGATGGCGCCCACCACCGGGATCATCACCACCTCGGCGATGCCCTTGGGCGGGTCGGTTTCCGTGACCGGCGGCAGCACCGTGCCGGTCTGGCTCCACACCGCCACGTCGCTGGCGCGCGGCAGGTGGTAGCGGTTGAAGTTCCAGGTGCCGTTGCCGGGGCCGTCTTCGTACAGCGGCAGGTATTCATGCAGCGCGTGGCCGATGCCCATGGCGATGCCGCCCTGCAGCTGGCCGGACACCAGTTGCGGCGACAGCTGCGTGCCGCATTCCATGATCGAGTGGTGCGACAGGATCTCCACCTTGCCGCTGGCCTCGTGCACCGACAGCTCGACGAAGGTGCCCACCGCGCTGTAGTAGGTCACAGCGGCGTTGTTGCGCTGCGTGGGCGCGATATAGACCTGCTTGCGGTCGAGCACATGCCAGCCACCCGGGGTGCGCATGCGCGCCTTGTGCGATGCATCGGCGCCGTCGCCGTAGCGCACTGACAATCCGTCCACCGGCAGCCGCGCGGCCTGCCCGTTGATGTCGAAGTCGGCTTCGCTCCATTGCCAGCGGTTGAAGGCGTGCACGGTGGCGCCGGTCACCAGCCCGAGTTCATGCGCCTTGGCCGCGAGCTGCTCGAACGGCAGCGCCTGCAGGCCGCCGGCGCTGAGCTTGCCGTCGACCCAGCGCGCGTCTTCCACGCGCACCACCAGCGAGGCCGCCTGGCCGCCGCCGATGCCCTGGCTCCAGATCGCCATCGCCGCCGGCCACAGGCCATGCAGGAACACCACGCGCGCGGCTTCGCGCGTGCTGTGGGTGAAGTAGTAGGCCGAGTTGGTGGCGCTGGCCGGCGAAGCATAGGCCGGCGACCAGCGCGGATTGGCCGACAGCTTGTCCTGCTCGGCCTGGCTCATCAGGTAAGGGTCGCCCGAGGTGGTGACCGGCAGGTCGGTCCAGTCGGTGACGGAGGTGCGTACCTCGCCCGCCGGCTTGCCCAGCCAGCGCGCCACCGCGGCGGCCTGCGAGGTCGACATGCCGGTGCCGATCTCGGCGCCGGAGTGATGCAGCACGATGCTGCCGTCGGCCTTCAGCTCGACCCTGGCGAACGACGCTTCCGCGCCCGTGCCGAAATCCTTCTGCACGCAGGCAAAGCCCACGCCATAGCGGCGCCCGGGGTTGGCGGCTTCATACTCCGCCTTCTTGCTGGCGCGGTTGGTCCACAGCGGATAGGCCTTCGCCGCCTCCAGCACCTCGTCGACGCGGATCGCGCCGGCGGGGATCGCGCCCTGCGTGTTCTTCATGCCCGAGCGCAGCGCGTTCTTCAGCCGGAACTCGATCGGGTCGAGCTTCAGCTGCTCGGCGAACTCGTCGACCATCATCTCGGTTGCGGCCATGCTCTGCAGCGTGCCGTAGCCGCGGGCCGAGCCCGCATCGATGGCGCGCGAGGCGATCGCCACGGCGGTCAGGTCGTTGTTCGGGAAGTAATAAATCGATTGCGCCGCGGTGGCGCCGACCATCGCCACCGATGGCGAGAAGTTGGAGCGCCCGCCGCCGTTGGCCTCGAGATCGCCCTGGAAGGCCTGGAACAGGCCGGTCTTCCTGTCCACCGCGATGCGGTAGCGCATCCGGAAGGCATGGCGCTTGATCGAGGTCTGGAACTGCTCGTAGCGGTCGTTGGCCAGCCGCACCGGCTTGCCGTCGGCGTACAGCGCCGTGACCAGGCCATAGAACGGGAAGTTGTAGTGGTCCTTGGAGCCGTAGCCGACGGTGTAGCACGGGTGCAGGAACACCTGCTTCACCGGGAACGCGCCCTTGGCCCTGGCCAGCATCTCGGCCACGCTTTCGGCGACCTCGTTCGGGCCTTGCGTCGGCACCACCATGTGCAGTGCCTGCGCGGCGGCGTCGTACCAGCAGTTGGCGTTGTCGGGCTCGAGCGCGGCGGTATCGGCCGACTGCGAGTGGTATTCGCGCTCGAGCACCAGCCAGTCGTCGGACGGCTTCGCCAATTGCGCGCGGATCTGCGCGGCGTGGTACATGCCCTGTTCGCCGAGCTGGCCGTGGTCCTTGCCGTCCGGCCAGACCGGCTGGTGCTTGCGCATCATGCTCGGGAACACCGGCGCGTTCTTCAGCGAAGAGAACACGTCGTCCGCATAAGGCGTGGCGCCGCCCACGCGCACGAAGCGGAAGGTGCCCCACGGGTCGCGCTCCAGCGGGCCGGTCTTGGCGCCATAGCGGATCACGTCATCGCGGAACTTGAGCTTGTCCTTGGCAAAGCGGAAGCGCGCGAAGTCGTGGTAGATCAGGATCGCCACCGCGTGGCCCAGGTAAGCGGGCGTCTTGCCGGCGGGCAGCAGCATGTCGTCGCCATAGAAGGCGGGGAAGGCGACGCCGTCGCGGGCCAGGTCATCGGCGGTAACGACGCGGTCGGGCTTCAGTTCGTCGCCCAGCACGCCCAGGTCGAAGCCCGCATAGATGCGGTCGGCATGTGTCGCACGCAGGATAAAGGCGTGCGACTGCTGCTGCGGCCAGTGCGGCATGTCGCGCGAGCGGATATCGCGCGCAAACACCTTGGCGCCGGTGACCTTGGCGACGCCGTCGATGCGGAACCTGGGGGCACCGGCCTTGGCGTCCCACTGCACGGGGGTCAGGATCTTGTCTTCGAACAAGGCCGCGAAAGCCTTGCCGCCGATGGGTGCGATATAGACCGACACCCCGGCCACGACGCTGGCTTTGAGGAAGGTGCGTCGTGAAGGGTTGAAGCTGGGCATGGATTTCCTTGGGGATTGCGCAATTGCGCAAGATGTCGCGGCAAGGGGCAGCCATCCGCGGGCCAGCCCGGGGGCTGGCGCGGATACGGTTCAGGTGTTCAGGGGACGCGGCCGCGGCGGTAGTGGCTGGGCGGCCGCTGCAGGGCATGGCGTGCCGCCAGTCACTACGGCTGCGGCGCGGGTGAATCGGGGCGGGGCATGGCTGTCATGGTCCTGGCGCTGAACGGCTGCGCTGACCCCGCGATTGTCGCCGTGGCCTAGGGTTTACCTCAAGGCGGGGCGTTGAATAGTGGTTATCAGCCGGCGCGAATATTCCTGGCCGGCTTTCAGTTCAGGCCCTTCGTTCAGGCCTTCGGCCGCACCGAGGCCGGATCGTAGGGCGCGCGCAGGTGCACGCGTGCGGGCAGCGGGGCGCCGGCGAGGTCGACGTGGTAGGTGCCGGCTTCGAGCCACGCCGCATCGGCCGGCCCGTCCTCGCGCGCCAGCAGTGCCATGCCGACCGGGCAGCCCAGCGTATGGCCGAAGGCGGCGGAACTGAGCGAGCCCACCGCGCGCACGCTGCCGTCGGCGCCGGTGCGCAGCACGGCCTCGCCGCCCCACAGCATGGCGTCGCTGGCGCCGTCCACCGTCACCACCACCATGCGCCGCGTGGGCGCGCCCGCCTGGCGCAGTTGCAGCAGCGCTTCACGGCCGCGGAAGTCGATGCCGCTGGCCAGCTTGCAGGCGAACGACAGTCCCGCCTCGAACGGGTTGACCGACGGCGACAGCTCGCGGCCCCAGGCGCGATAGCCCTTTTCCAGCCGCAGCGACTCGATCGCGTAGTAGCCGGCGTTGACCAGGCCGAGCGTGCGGCCGGCCTCATGCAGGGTCTCGTACACGCCCACCGCGAATTCCACCGGCACGTACAACTCCCAGCCCAGTTCGCCCACATAGGTCAGCCGCGTCGCGCGCACGGTGGCGTAGCCGAGGTCGATCTCGCGCGAACTGCCGAAGGGAAAGCCCTCGTTGGAGAAATCCGCGCGCGACACCTTTTGCAGCAGCTCGCGCGAGCGCGGCCCCATCACTGCCAGCACCGCGTACTGGCCGGTGACGTCGACGATCACGCAGCGCTGGTCCGCGGGGATCAGCCGCTCGATATAGCTGAAGTCGCGCGTGGTCTGCGCCGACCCGGTCACCACCAGGTACTGGTCATGCGCCAGCCGCGTCACGGTCAGGTCGGACTCATAGGTGCCGCGCTCGTTGAGCATCGCGGTATAGACGGTTTGTCCGGGCGGCACAGACACGTCGTTGCTCATCACGTACTGCAGCACCGCCTCGGCATCGGCGCCCTTGACCAGGTACTTGGAGAACGAACTCATGTCGAACAGCGCTACGCCTTCGCGGCAGGCGCGGTGCTCGGCGCCGCTCCAGGGCAGCCAGTTCTGCTGGCCGAAGGCGTATTCGATCTGTGGCGATGCCCCCGGCGGCGCGAAGAAGTTGGGCCGCTCCCAGCCCATCTTGCTGCCGAAATTGGCGCCGGCATCGCGCAGCTGCGCATACAGCGGGGAACGGCGGAACGGTCGCGCGGTCTCCAGTTCACGGTTCGGCCACGGCATCGCGTAATGCAGCCCGAGCGTTTCCTTGACGCGGTCGTGCAGCCAGGTCTGGTTGCCGTTGAAGCCGGCGAAGCGGCGGATATCGACCGGCCACAGGTCCATGGTCGGCTCGCCCGCGACGATCCATTCGGCCAGCGCCATGCCGGCGCCGCCGGCCGAGGCGATGCCCATCGAGTTGAAGCCTGCGCCGACGTAGAAGTTGCGCAGCTCCGGCGCCTCGCCCAGGATGAAGTTGTTGTCCGGGGTGAAGGATTCCGGGCCGTTGTAGAACTGCTTGACCTGCGCGGTTTCCAGCGCCGGCACGCGCACCAGCGCGTTTTCCATCAGGATCTGGAACTGGTCCCAGTCATCGGGCAGCAGCTGGAATTCGAACGGCTCGGGGATGCCCTGCATGCCCCAGGGCTTGGCGTCCGGCTCGAAACCGCCCATCACCAGCCCGCCGACTTCCTCCTTGAAGTAGATGAAGCCGTCGGGGTCGCGCATCACAGGCAGGTCGGGACGCACGCCGGCAATGCGCTCGGTGACGATGTAGTAGTGCTCGGCCGAGTGCAGCGGCACGGTCACGCCGCACATCTGCCCCACCTGGCGCGCCCACTGTCCCGCGCAATTGACCACGATCTCGGCTTCGATGCGGCCCTCGTCGCCGGCCTTGTTGCGCCAGCTGACGCCGGTGGCGCGGCCATCGCGGCTATGGATCGCGGTGATCCTGGTGTCCTGCGCAATGCGGGCGCCGCGGCTGCGCGCGCCGCGCGCCAGCGCCTGGGTCAGGTCGGTCGGGTTGGCCTTGCCGTCGCCCGGCAGCCAGACCGCGCCGAGCAGGTCGTCGGTGCGCATCGCCGGCCATAGTTCACCGGCCTGCGCGGGCGAGATCACCTCGCATTCCACCCCGTAGGCGCGCGCCACCGCCGCGGTGCGGCGCAATTGCGTCATGCGCTCTGCGGTGCGCGCGACCGACAGCGAGCCGCATTGCTTCCAGCCGGTGCCGAGGCCGGTTTCCGCTTCCAGCTCGCTGTAGAGCTGGGTGGAATAGCGGATCAGCCTGGTCATGCTTTCCTGCGAACGCAGCTGGCCGACCAGCCCGGCGGCGTGCCAGGTGGTGCCGCACGACAGCTGGCCTTGCTCGAGCAGCACCACGTCGCTCCAGCCGGACTTGGTCAGGTGGTAGGCCACGCTGCAGCCGATGATGCCGCCGCCGATGATGACGACGCGGGTTTGTGCGGGGATGGCAGGGGACATGATGGTCAGCGCGCGGGGCGAAGGCGGTGGAGGATGATTGCCATGGTATGCCACAAAACGCCAATAAACAACGCAAAACGCAACAACCGGCGCTCAGCGCGCCAGCTGCAGCGTGACGATCCCCGCCAGCACCAGCGCGGTAGCCAGCACGCGGCGGCGGTCGAAATCCTCGCGCAACAGGAAGTGCCCCAGCAGCGCGGCGAAGATCACGCTGGATTCGCGCAGCGCCGCCAGCTTGGCCACCGGCGCGAGCGTCATGGCCCACAGCATCAGCGCATACGAGCCCACGCGGTTGATGCCGCCGATGCCGGCGCGCTTCCATTCGGTGCGCAGCAGCGCCAGCAGCGCCGTGCCGCGGCGGGCAAAGGCATAGCCGGGCATGAACACATGCGACATCGCCTGTAGCCAGACGATGTAGGTCAGCACCTCGCCATGGCGCTTGACCGCGGTGCCGTCGATCACGGTGCCGCCCGCCAGGCAGGCCCCCGCCAGCAGCGCGAAGCCGAGCAGGTCGGGCGCCTGCCGGCGCCAGTGCACCAGGCTGACCAGCCCCAGGCAGATCAGCGCGATGCCGGCATAGCCGCCCGGCCCCAGCCGTTCGCTGCCGCTCAGCAACAGCAGGATCGTCACCATCATCGGCGCCGAGCCGCGCATCAGCGGATAGGCCTGGCTGAAATCGCCGCGGTTGTAGGCGGCCACCAGCGACAGCTTGTAGACCACCTCCAGCGCCACCGTCGCCAGCAGGAACGGCCACACCTGCGGCGCGGGCAAGGGCACCAGGAACAGGAAGGGCAGCGCCACCAGCAGGCAGAAGGTATCGATCAGCGCCATCGACGACAGCCGGTCGCCGCCGATCTTGACGATGGCGTTCCACGACGCATGCATCAGCGCCGACAGCATCACGGCGGCAAAGGCAAGGCCGTGGAAATCAGGGGGGAAGGACATGAAAGAGGGTTGTTGTTCTTTGATCTGCCGCTGCATTCGTACGCCCGCTTGTTTGCTCCCCTCCGCCGCTTGCGGGAGAGGGGCGGGGGTGAGGGCGGGCGTGTGGCAAGCATGATGCGTTTGCACTTCGTGGTGGCTCTGGCCCTCACCCCAACCCTCTCCCGCAAGCGGGAGAGGGAGTACCCAAGCGGGATTTGAATGGCCTGTGGCACTTGGTCATGCCGCTGGCTTTCTCCCCTCTCCCGCAAGCGGGAGAGGGGAGCTTGCTGCCAGCGATCGGGGAAAGCTCAGCCTATCAAGCCGCCTCCGCCAGCTGCGCCTGCATCTCGATCCCCATCTCCCGCAGCACCTCGCCGATCGCCGTCACCACGTTGCGCATCTCGTTCTCGTCGATCGCGCCGATGCAGCCGACGCGGAAGGTCTCCACCTGGGTCAGCTTGCCGGGGTACAGGATGTAGCCGCGCTCGCGCACCTTGCTGTAGAAGGTCTTGAAGTCATAGCGCGCATCCGCCGGCGCATGGAAGGTGACGATGATCGGCGCCTGCACCGCCGCCGGCAGGAAGGCGCGGAAGCCCAGCGCCGCCATGCCCTGCACCAGCGTGTCGCAGTTGCGGCGATAGCGCGCGCCGCGCACCGGCTGGCCGCCTTCTTCCAGGAACTGGTCGAGCGCGGCGCGGAACGCGGCTACCACGTGCGTGGGCGGCGTGAAGCGCCACTGCGTGGTCTTCTGCATGTAGACGTACTGGTCATAGAGGTCCAGCGCCAGCGAGTGGCTGTTGCCCTGGCTGGCTTCCAGCACGTCCTTCCTCACCAGCACGAAGCCCATGCCCGGCACGCCCTCGATGCACTTGCCGGTGGCCGCCACCAGCGCGTCGAACGGCATGGTGCGCGCATCGATCTCGATCGCGCCGAACGAACTCATGGCATCGACGATCAGGCCCTTGCCGAGCCGCTGGCACAGCAGCGCGATGTCCTGCAGCGGGTTGAGCACGCCCGCGCCGGTCTCGCAGTGCACCTGCGCCACGTGCGTGATCGACGGGTCGCGGCGCAGCGCTTCCTCGATCAGCGCGGCGCTGGCGGGCTGGTCTTCCGGGATCGGCAGTTCCACGCAGGCGCGCCCGAGCACCTTGCAGATCTTCAGGATGCGCTGGCAGTAGGCGCCGTTCTGCGGCACCAGCACCTTGCCGTCGCGCGGCACCACGTTGGCGATCGCCGCCTCCACCGAGAAGGTGCCGCTGCCCTGCATCGGCACGCACACGTGGGTGCCTTCGCCGTGGACGATGCGCACGAGGTCGTCGCACAGGCTGCGCGTGATGGTGTTGAAGGCGGCGTCCCACGAGCCCCAGTCGCGCAGCATGGCCTGCTTGGTGGCGAGCGAGGTGGTCAGGGGGCCGGGGGTCAGAAGGATCGGGTCGTTGCCGCGGATCATGTTGAGCTCCTGATTGGGAAGGCGTGGAAAGGGAAAGTCAGTCGGATCGTCAGTCGTTGGCCTGGCCCTGGCGCCAGGCCTGGGTCTTGCAATCGAGCACGCGTTGCAGCAGGTAATAGAGCAGGCAGGCGCCGGCGGAAGTCAGCACCACCAGCGTGGCCATGGCCGCCGCAGGGCCGATGTCGCCGGACTCGTCCAGGTTGACGATCTCGACCGAGGCCAGCTTGGTGTCGGCGCCGTACAGGAACACCACCGCCGAGACCGTGGTCATCGCATTGATGAACAGGTAGCGCGAGATCTCCAGGATGGCGGGCAGGCAGGCCGGCACCGTGACCTTGAAGAAGGTCTTGTAGAACGGCACCTTGAGTGATGCGGAAACGGCCTCGAACTCGCTGTCGAGCTGCTTGAGCGCGGTCACGGCGGTCAGGTGGCACGATGCGTAGTAGTGGACGATGGTCACCAGCACCAGGATGCCCAGGGTCTGGTACAGCCCGTGCAGGGGATTGGCCTGCGGCACGAAGAAGAAGATGTAGCCCAGCCCCAGCACCAGCCCCGGCACGCCCATCGGCAGCACCGCCATCAGCCGCACGAAGCTGCGCAGCCAGTCCATGCCGCGGGTTTTCTCCAGCAGGTAGGCGGTGGCGAAGATGAACACCGGCCCGATCACCGCGGCCAGGCCCGCCATGCGCAGGCTGTTCAGGTAGGAATCGACCACGCCGCCCTCGACCAGCCCGACCCGGTAGTGGTTCAGCGACAGCGAGAAGTTGTACGGCCACAGCTTGACGAACGACGCGTACACCGCCATGCCCATCACCGCCAGCATCAGCGCCGCCATCAGCCAGCAGAACACCGCCATGGCCAGGTCGAAGCGCGGGCTGCGGCGCGGCACATAGGGCACCGAGCGCGCCGACATCAGCGCCATCTGGCGGCGCTGCACACGCGCGTCGACGCAGTAGGTCACGGCCACCGGCACCAGCAGCATCAGCGACACCACCGCGCCCTGCGAGAAGTCCTGCATGCCGATCACCAGCTTGTAGATATCGGTCGCCAGCATGTGGAAGTTGCCGCCGATCACCTTGGGGATGCCGAAATCCGAGATCGCATAGGTGAACACCACCATGGCGGCGCTAACCAGCCCGTAGCGCGCGCCCGGCACGGTGATGGTGAAGAACTTGCGCACGGTCGAGGTGCCGAGCGCGTCGGCGGCTTCATACAGCCGCGCGTCGGTCAGCGACAGCGCCGTGATCAGGATCATCAGCGCATGCGGGAAGGTGGCGAACACCAGCGAGGCGACGATGCCCAGCGGCCCGTAGATCTGCGTGGTGCCCATCCACGGCTTGAACAGCCCCTGGTTGCCGAACCAGAAGATGAACGAGATCGCCGCCAGCAGCGAGGGCGCCAGCAGCGGGATCAGCGCCAGGTTGCGCAGCAGCCCCTTGCAGGCAATGCGGCTGCGCGTCAGCGCATAGGCAAAGCCGAACGCCAGCGGCACCGTGAGGCAGGTGGCCAGCGCCGAGACCCACAGGCTGTTCCACACCGAGCGCAGCAGCGCGGGCGACTCGAAGTAGGCGCGGAAGTGCGCGATGCCGGCGAGGGTGCCGTCGCGGTTCTGCACGCTCTTGGCCAGGATCATCACCATCGGCGCCAGCACGAAGCAGGCCAGCGCCAGCGCGGCCAGCGCCAGCAGCGCGTAGGCGAGACGGTCGGTCCAGTGCGCGCGCACCGAGGTGGCGAGCAGCGCCGGCGATGCCGGCGGCGTGGGCTGCGCGCCAGGGTTGGCAGGCCCCGTCGTCACGCTGGACGAGGCGGGGGAGAGGGTATCGGTAGCCGGCAGGGTGGCAGACGTGGTGGCCGGCGCCGCAGTGAGGCTCATGCGCATGCGTGGCGGAAGATTCGGATACGGTCAGCGGGAATGGCCAGGCGCAGCCGGTCGCCGGTGTGCGGGCGCAGCTCGTGCAGGTCATTGAGCGAGAGGTCGGCATAGAGGGCGCCACCGGAGGCGCTGGCGGCGCCCGTTGCCGCGGGGGCGGCTTCGGGCAGCCGCAGCGTCAGCCGCGAGAAGGCGCCGAGGAACTCGATCTTGTCGACGGTGGCTTCCAGCACATTGGGGCCATGCTGTTCGATGCCGCGCACGCAGACGTCTTCGGGGCGGAAGAACACCTGCACGTCCTCGTCGGGACAGCAGCCCGGGGGCGCGGCGCAGCGCATGCGCACGCCGCCCAGGTGCAGCTCGCCGTTGCCGCAGACACGCGCGCCCAGCATGTTGGTCTTGCCGACGAAGTCCGCCGCGAACGGCGTGGCCGGGCGCTGGTAGACCTGCGCCGGGGTGCCGACCTGCTCGATCGCGCCCTGGTTCATCACCACGATGCGGTCGGCCATCGACAGCGCCTCTTCCTGGTCGTGCGTGACCAGGATGGTGGTGATGTTCAGCCGCTGCTGCAGCGCGCGGATCTCGCTGCGCAGGCGCACCCGCACGCGCGCATCGAGCGCCGACAGCGGCTCGTCCAGCAGCAGCAGCCCGGGCGAAGTCGCCAGCGCGCGCGCAATCGCCACGCGCTGCTGCTGGCCGCCCGACAACTGCGCCGGATACTGGTTGCCGCGATCGGGCAGTCCCACCAGCGTCAGCAGTTCGGCCACGCGGGCGCGGCGCTGGTCGCGCGGCATGCGCCGGTTGACCAGGCCGTAGGCGACGTTGTCAGCCACGGTCAGGTTGGGGAACAGCGCGTAGGACTGGAACACGATGCCGTAGTCGCGCTCCATCGGCGGCAGCGTGGAGATATCGCGCCCGCCCTGGTGGATGGTGCCGGCGTTCTGCGATTCCAGCCCGGCGATGATGCGCAGCAGCGTGGTCTTGCCGCAGCCCGACGGGCCCAGGAAGCAAAGCAGTTCGCCCTGGCGCACGTCCAGGTCGATATGGTGGAGCGCGACGAAGGCGCTGCCGCCGCCGCCGAAGCGCTTGTGGATGCCTTTGAGGCTGAGGTAGGTCTCGGCCGTGGATGTAGAGGTCGTCTGCATGGCGTTGGGGCCTGGGTTCTGTTGGGGGAGCCCGGCGCCTGCCCGCGCAGCGGGCCGGCGCCGGTACAGGACGGCGCTCAGGCGCTCAGGGCTGCTTTTCCGACTTGCTGGCGTAGCGCTTCTGCCATTCGGCCAGCACGCGCTCGCGGTTCTTGGCGATATAGCCGAAATCGTTCTTGACCAGCATCTGCTCGTAGTTGGCCGGGATGGTTTCCACCTTCCGCGCCACGCCGGGGTAAGCCACGATGGCCCAGTCCTTGGCGAACAGCTGGTTGGCCTCCTTGCTGGCGAGCCAGTCCAGGTAGCGTTGCGCCGCCTCCATCTTCTTGGTTCCCTTGACGATGCCGGCGGCCTCGATGTCGTAGCCCAGGCCCTCCTTGGGGAAGATCATCTCGATCGGCGCGCCCGCGGCCAGCGTCTTGTGCGCGCGCAGCTCGAACGAGATGCCGATCGGGAATTCGCCCGAGCCCGCCTGCTTGCAGGGCTTGGAGCCGGAGTGCGTGTATTGGGCGATGTTCTCGTGCAGCGCGTCCATGTACTTCCAGCCTTCCTGCTCGCCGTAGAGCTGCAGCCAGGCGGTCACGTCAAGGAAGCCGGTGCCGGACGAAGCCGGGTTGGGCATCACGATGGTGCCCTTGTAGACCGGCTTGGCCAGGTCCTTCCAGGTTTCGGGGCGCGGCAGGTTGCGCTTCTTGGCCTCGATGGTGTTGAAGCAGATGGTGGCGCCCCACACGTCCAGGCCCAGCCATGACGGCGGCGTGGCCTTGTCGCTGTAGTCGCGCGTCAGCTTTTCGAAGCCCTTGGGGGTGTACGGCACGAGCATCCCCTCCTGCTTGAGCAGTTCCAGGCTCGACGCTGCCAGCCCGGCGATCACGTCGGCCTGCGGGTTGGCCTTCTCGGCCAGCGCCTTGGCGGTGATGACGCCGGTGGAATCGCGCACGTATTTCAGTTCGATATCGGGCGCCACCTTGGCAAAGCCCTCGGCATAGGGCTTGAGGGTCTCGGTCTCCCACGCCGTATAGACGGTGAGCGTGGTTTTCTGGGCCAGCGCGGTGCCGGAGGCGGCTAGCGCAAGCAGGGCGGCGGCGGTGCGCAGGGTGGTGGTGAAGGACGGTTGCATGGGGACTCCTTCCGGCATTGTAGGTGGAGAAATGTGTCAATGTGGTGAATATGTTGCAATGCCGTGGGGCGTGCTGCACAACATTGAATCACCGTAAAACCCTTGTACTACAACACTTGCAAGACATATGCCCAACTTCCGGCGCGTTGCGTGTCACCCGTTGACCTGCGTCGATGTCTTGATTGTTGACAATATACAAACCGCTTGCTTTAATGGCAATAAGGATTTTCGATACTGCTGAATCCGTCACAAACGGGAGTGTTCATGTCACGCCAAGCGCCGCTGGCGAGCGAAATCACCATCCTGCAGAGCCAGTCGCTGACCACCCTGGTGCAGCGCGAACTGGAGTTGCGGATCATGTCCGGCGAGCTGGCGCCGGGCGCCAAGCTCAACGAGATCGAAGTCGCCGGGCAGCTCAATGTGTCGCGCGGCCCGGTGCGCGAGGCGTTCCGCGCGCTGGAGCAGGCCGGCCTGCTGCGCACCGAGAAGAACCGCGGTGTGTTCGTGCGTGCCATCTCGGTGGAGGAAGCCGATGAGATCTATGAACTGCGCGCCGTGCTGGACGAGTTCATCGGCCGGCAACTGGCCGCCCGCATCACGCCCGCGGACTTGCGCGAGCTGCGCGCACTGGTGGAGGCGCTTGATGCGGCCAGCCAGGCGCGCGATGTCGATGAATACACGCGGCTGAACCTGTCGTTCCACGACCGCATGGTCGAGCTGGCCGGCAATCGCAAGCTGCTGGAGACCTACCGTCGCCTGGTCAAGGAGCTGACGCTGTTCCGGCGCGAAGCGCTGTCGCGCAGCCAGGCCGCCATGCCCGATTCCACCCGCGAGCACCGCGCTATCGTCTCGGCGATTGCCGCGCGCGACGGCGAACTGGCCGCGCGCCTGATGCGCGAGCACGTCGAGCGCGGCCGCGCGCGCATGCATGCCGCGGTGGCCGCGTCGGCCCCTGACACCAGCACCAGCACCGGCACCGATGGCGCCGCCTGAACCTGACCGAAGCCATCGCTGCTACCGCCGCTACTGCCGCTACTGCCTTACCGACCGCGATCCCGCACAGGAACCGACCATGCCCGATACCAATGCCCGCACCATTACCGTCAACCATCGCACCTATCGCTGGATGCAGCAGCCCGTCGTGGTGGTCTGCGTCGACGGCTGCGAGTTCGATTACCTGGAAGCCGCCGCCGCCAGCGGCCGCGCGCCGTACCTGAAGCGGCTGCTGGAGGCCGGTTCCGCCTTCCGCGGCGCCTGCGTGGTGCCCACCTTCACCAACCCCAACAACCTTTCCATCGTCTGCGGCGCGCCGCCGGCGGTGCACGGCATCTGCGGCAACTACTTCTTCGACCGCAGCGCCAACGGCGGGCGTGGCGAGGAAGTGATGATGAACGACCCCAAGTACCTGCGCGCCGGCACCATCCTGGCCGCCTTTGCCGACGCCGGCGCCAGCGTCGCCGTGGTCACCGCCAAGGACAAGCTGCGCCGGCTGCTGGGCCATGGCATGCGGGGCATCTGCTTCTCGTCGGAGAAGGCCGACCAGGCCACGCTGGCGGAGAACGGCATCGACGGCGTGCTCGAGCTGGTGGGCATGCCGGTGCCCGACGTGTACAGCGCCGAACTGTCCGAATTCGTTTTTGCCGCCGGCGTGCGCCTGATGGAAACGCGCCGCCCGGACCTGATGTACCTGTCCACCACCGACTATATCCAGCACAAGTTCGCCCCCGGCTCGGACGGCGCCAACGCTTTCTACGCGATGATGGACAAGTACCTGGCGCGGCTGGACGAACTCGGCTGCGTGGTGGCCCTGACCGCCGACCACGGCATGAACGCCAAGCATGACGAGGCGACCAAGGCGCCCAACGTGATCTACCTGCAGGACCACCTGGACGCGTGGCTGGGGCGTGGCGTGGACGCAGGCGGCGCGCGCGTGATCCTGCCGATCACCGATCCGTACGTGGTCCACCACGGCGCGCTGGGCTCCTACGCCACCATCTACCTGCCCGACGATGCCGACGCCGCCGCGATCCAGGCGCGCCTGTCCGACCTGCAAGGCGTCGAGAGCGTGCTGACCAATGCCGAGGCCTGCGCGCGCTTCGAGCTGCCGCCCGACCGCGTCGGCGACCTCGTGGTCACCAGCGACAAGCACGTGGTGCTGGGCACCAGCCGCAGCCGCCATGACCTGTCCGGCCTGGACGCGCCGCTGCGCTCGCACGGCGGCGTGTCGGAGCAGACCGTGCCGCTGGTGTTCAACCGCGCCACCGCCGGCATTCCCGGCAAGGCCGTGCTGCGCAATTTCGACATCTTCGATGTCGCGCTGAACCACCTGCACTGAACGCATCTACCCGGAGGAGACCCATGAACGCCCCCCAATTTCCCGCTCGCGCCGTCAGCCCCCATTTCCGCGCCGAGGCCCTGCGCATCGACGGCCAGAAGATCGTGCGCGAGCGCGTCATCGAAGTGCGCAATCCGTTCGACGGGTCGCTGGTGGGCACCGTCCCGAAGGCCACGCTCGACGACGTGCGCCGCGCCTTCGAAGTCGGCCAGGCCTACCGCGCCACGCTGACGCGTTACGAGCGCGCCGCCATCCTGAACCGCGCCGCGGCGCTGCTGCGCGAGCGCACCGAGGAAGCGTCGGACCTGATCACGCTCGAGTCCGGCCTGTCCAAGAAGGATTCGCTGTACGAGATCGGCCGCGTCGCCGACGTGCTGGGCTTTGCCGCTACCGAGGCGCTGCGCGACGACGGCCAGCTGTTCTCGTGCGACCTGACGCCGCACGGCAAGAAGCGCCGCGTGATGACGCAGCGCGAGCCGCTGATGGGCGTGATCAGCGCGATCACGCCGTTCAACCACCCGATGAACCAGGTCGCGCACAAGGTGGCGCCGTCGATCGCCACCAACAACCGCATGGTGCTCAAGCCGTCGGAGAAGGTGCCGCTGTCGGCGTTCTACCTGGCCGACCTGCTGTATGAAGCCGGCCTGCCGCCGCAGATGTTCCAGGTGGTCACCGGCGACCCGCGCGAAATCGCCGACGAGCTGATCACGCATCCCGCGGTGGACCTGGTCACCTTTACCGGCGGCGTGGCGATCGGCAAGTACATCGCCAGCAAGGCCGGCTACAAGCGCGTGGTGCTGGAGCTGGGCGGCAACGACCCGCTGATCGTGCTCGACGACGCCGACCTCGACCGCGCCTCCGACCTGGCGGTGCAGGGCTCGTACAAGAACTCCGGCCAGCGCTGCACCGCGGTCAAGCGCATGCTGGTGCACCAGGCCGTGGCGGCGCGCTTTACCGAACTGGTGGTGGAGAAGACCCGCGCCTGGAAGTACGGCGATCCGATGGACCGCGGCGTCGACATGGGCACCGTCATCGACGAGCAGGCCGCGCAGCTGTTCGAGGCCCGCGTCAACGAGGCGGTGGCGCAGGGCGCGCGGCTGCTGGTCGGCAACCAGCGCGACGGCGCCAGCTATGCGCCCACCGTGATCGACCGCGTCGACCCGTCAATGACGGTGGTGCGCGAGGAAACCTTCGGTCCGGTTTCGCCCATCATCACCTTCCGCGATGTCGACGATGCCATCCGCATTTCCAACGGCACCGCGTTCGGGCTGTCGTCGGGGGTGTGCACCAACAATATCGAGGCGTTCACCAAGATCGCGAATTCGCTGCATGTGGGCACGGTCAACCTGTGGGAAGTGCCAGGCTACCGGATCGAGCTGACGCCGTTCGGCGGCATCAAGGATTCGGGGCTGGGGTACAAGGAGGGGGTGCAGGAGGCGGCGAAGAGTTTTACCAATTTGAAGACGATTACGTTGCCGTGGGGGTGAGTTGAGGCGGAAATCCGCTGCGGGTTTGCTCCGCTCTCCCGCGCGCGGGAGAGGGGCCGGGGGTGAGGGCGGGCGCTGGCGATAGCGCGGGCCTTCACTTCGTTGACGCTCCCGCCCTCACCCCAACCCTTATATGAACACCGCCCCGGTTGCAAGGTTTTGGAACCAGCTTGACGTCGCAGGATGGGGCTGCTGCCTTATATCCGGCCTGGAGCGAGTACTTGTTCTCGCGGGCCACAATGGAAGCTGCTGAGAACCGTCCTCAATCTCTCGCCACGGGCTTGTAAGCCGCTTGGGTTGGGGCAGGTTTGGGTTCCCACGGTCCTACCTGTTTCGTCATTGCTGTTTCTTGCCTGTGCAGCCGTGAAGGTTAATCAAGCGCTGGTTAAGGGAAGGTGATGCCCCCCGGCTCAGGCCGGGCGCAAGCTCACATGTCCGGGATCGTATTGGCGCCCATGGGCCATTAATGCCCAGGCTGTCCGGGCGATCTTGTTGGCCAGCGCCACGACCACCACGTTCTTGGGGCGCCGCTGCAGCATGGACAGTGCCCAGGCCGGCGGATGTTTGGTGCGCGTGAGCATCGTGCGTCCGGCGTTGACCAACTGTCGTCGCACGTAAGCGTCGCCGCGCTTGCTGATGTGACCGAGCCGTACGTTGCCGCCCGTGCCGGTCTGCGCGGGAACCAGTCCCAGGCTTGCAGCGAAGGCTCTGCCTGAGCGGAAGGCCTGGGCACAGCCCATGGTCGCGACCAAGGCGGTGGCGGTAATGGGGCCGACGCCGGGAATCTTCTCCACGATCTGCGCGGCCGGATCAGACCTCAGCCATTCCTGGAGGTCACGCTCAACCAGTTGGATCTGTTCGTCGAGTTCGCGCAGCGCACAGACCTGCCGCTCCAGCGCGCGCATCAACAAGGGCGGTACGACCTGAGCGACCTCAGCCCAGCGCTGGCGCAGCTCGGCCCGGAAGGCCAGCCGCCCCGTGCGGAAGTGCAGGCCATATTCGCCCAGCAGCCCGCGCATCTGGTTGCTCTGCCGGGTGCGCGTCTTGACCAGCCCGTCCCGTATACGATGCAACGAGAGCACAGCCTGCTGCGCTTCGGTCTTGACCGACACGACCGGCATGTCGGGTTGCCGGGCTGCAGTCCAGATGGCTCGGGCGTCCGCCGCGTCGTTCTTGTTCGTACGCACGAAGGCGCGTACGTAACCCGGGTTGAGCAACACCACTTCGTGGCCAAGGCTCTGGATCTTGCGCGCCCACCAGTGGGCACCGCCACAGGCCTCCAGTGCGATCTGCCCAGGCTGGCAATTGGACAGGAATTCGATGAGCGCGGTGCGGCTGAATCGCCGGTTCTGGGGCTTCCCCGTAATGGGGTCTATCCAGTACATCTGGAACACTGTCTTTGCAATGTCCAGCCCATATGTCATAGCATTCATTTGGGCTCTCCTCGACCTTGAGTGTTGGATCGAACTTTCACTCTGGCACATCGATGCCGTCGGTCAAGCGAGAGCCCCTTTGTTTTCTAGGCCGCGGCCTGGCTTGGCGGTAGATGGGCGGTGTTCATTCCATCTCTCCCGCAAGCGGGAGAGGGAGTACACAGCCGGTCATGGGAAAGGCTATGGCAGTCGGGCGCACGCTCGCTGGGGGCGACCCCGCTGCGCTAGAATCAGCCCCCAAGTCCCCGATCCTCCCGGAGTCCCCGTGCTCGCCGAACAACGGCAGAAATACATCCTCGACCAGCTCGCCGCGACCGGCGCGCTGGCCATCAGCGCGCTGGTGAGCGAGCTCGACGTGTCGCGCGAGACCATCCGGCGCGACCTCAACGCGCTGGCCACGCGCGGGTTGCTGGTGCTGACCCACGGCGGCGCGCTGGCGCCGGACCGCACCGAGCCCGATACCCAGACCCGCGCGCAGGTCAATGCCGAGGGCAAGCGCGCCATCGGCGTGCGCGCGGCCGAGCTGGTGCGCGACGGCGCCTCGCTGATCCTGGACTACGGCACCACCACGCATGCGGTGGCGCAGGCGCTGCACGGGCACCACAACCTGCTGGTCTACACCAACGACCTGGCCATCGCCCAGCTGCTGGGCCGGCGCAACGGCAACCGCGTGATCGTGCTGGGCGGCGAGCTGCAGGACAACGAAGACGCCACGCACGGCTGGGACACCATCGAGCAGCTGTCGCGCTACCACACCGACTTCGCCTTTATCGGCATCGGCGGCATCACCCCGCGCGGCGAGATCTGCGATTTCTCGCGCGCCGCGGCGGAGCTGCGCAGCCGCATGCTGCTGGCCGCCGACGTGGCCTGCGTGGTCGCCGACCACACCAAGTTCGGCCGCAACACCGGCGTCACCATCAAGCATGCCGAACTGGCGGCCTGGGTGATTACCGACATGGCGCCGGAGCCTGAGCTCGGCGCCGCCCTGAAGGAGCGGGGCAACAAGCTGCTGATCGCCTGACGGCCCCGCCTCAGGCCCGGGCGGGCGGCCGCCATGTCCGCTGATCGCACGCAAATCCACCCGGCCGCGCACCAAAATGCGGCTTTGACGCCGCTGTCACAGGTGTTTTGACTGTCGTGTGCCCCATGGCGGTGCTAAAGTGCTGGGTTGTCGGACCGGCATGGCTAGCCGTGCCCGTCCGATAACCGGAGGCGACCCACCTTCCATCGGCGCAACGCCAGACGGCACCGCAGACCGGCATCCAGCCGGCAAGGCTGCCGCATCCTGCCACTCCAGCACAGCAAGAGACATCCGTGAATTCTCCTTCCCTTGAAGCATTTCTGGCGGGGGTTGCCCGCCGCGACCCCAATCAACCCGAATTCCTCCAGGCCGTGAAGGAAGTCATGATGACGCTGTGGCCGTTCGTCGAGCGCAACCCGCGCTACGCCGACCAGGCCCTGCTCGAGCGGCTGGTCGAGCCCGAGCGCGTGATCCAGTTCCGCGTGGCATGGACCGACGACCAGAACCGGGTCCAGGTCAACCGCGCCTTCCGCGTGCAGCACAGCTCCGCCATCGGCCCGTACAAGGGCGGCATGCGCTTCCACCCGACCGTGAACCTGTCGGTGCTGAAGTTCCTGGGGTTCGAGCAGACCTTCAAGAACGCGCTGACCACGCTGCCCATGGGCGGCGGCAAGGGCGGCTCGGACTTCGATCCCAAGGGCAAGTCCGACGCTGAAGTGATGCGCTTCTGCCAGGCGCTGGTGACCGAGCTGTACCGCCACCTGGGCCCGGATACCGACATCCCGGCCGGCGACATCGGCGTGGGCGCGCGCGAAGTCGGCTTTATGGCGGGCATGATGAAGAAGCTGTCGAACCAGTCGGCCTGCGTGTTTACCGGCAAGGGCCTGGCCTACGGCGGCAGCCTGATGCGCCCGGAAGCGACCGGCTACGGCACCGTCTACTTCGCGCAGGAAATGCTGCACCGTCGCGGGCGCGGCTTCGACGGCCTGCGCGTGCTGATCTCCGGCTCGGGCAACGTGGCGCAGTACGCGGCCGAGAAGGCGATCGAGCTGGGCGCCAAGGTGCTGACGCTGTCCGACTCCGGCGGCGTGCTGCACTACCCGCAAGGCATGACCACCGAGCAGCTGGCCGAAGTCATGGCCTTCAAGAACGAAGAGCGCGGCCGCCTGTCCGACTTTGCCGCCCGCCACGGCATGACCTTCGAAGCCGGCCGCACGCCCTGGCACGTGCCGGCCGACGTGGCGCTGCCGTGCGCCACGCAGAACGAACTCGACGGCAACGACGCCGAGACCCTGCTGGGCAACGGCGTGATCTGCGTGGCCGAAGGCGCCAACATGCCGTCGACGCTGGAGGCGGTGGACCGCTTTGTCGATGCCAAAATCCTGTACGCGCCCGGCAAGGCCAGCAACGCCGGCGGCGTGGCCACCTCGGGCCTGGAGATGTCGCAGAACGCGATGCGCCTGTCCTGGCACCACGCCGAGGTCGACGAGAAGCTGCACGCGATCATGAAGGACATCCACCAGAACTGCATCCACCACGGCCAGAAGGCGGATGGCTACATCAACTACGTCGAAGGCGCGAATATCGCCGGCTTCGTCAAGGTGGCCGACGCCATGCTGGCGCAAGGCGTGATCTGACCTGAAGCAGCGGCCGGCGCCATGCCGGCCGCGCGGAATCCGGCTACGATGGCGGTCCCGAACCGCTCATCCAGAAAAGGAGCCACGCGACATGCTGGAACTCAGACCGGGCTGCGAACACTGCAACAAGCCCCTGCCACCGGATTCCACCGAAGCGCGCATCTGCTCGTACGAATGCACCTTCTGCGCGGGTTGTGTCGACCTGCTCGGCAATGTCTGCCCGAACTGCGGGGGCGGCTTCGCGCCGCGGCCGGTGCGGCCGGCGCGGGACTGGAAGAACGGCAACTACCTGGGCAATGACCCGGCCAGTACCAAGGTCAAGCACCGGCCGGTGGACCTGGCCGCGCATGCTCGCCTGGTCGAAGCGGTGGGCCAGGTCCCGCCAGCGCAGCGCTAGCCGCGGGGTTTCTGTTTCGGCTGGAATAATTCGCCAGCCTCCTGCACGTTCTGTTCGGCGCGCTTGCTGATTACCGCAAGCGCCTCGGCTTGCGCCTTTTGCGCGGTCTCGGCCAGCGCGCGCATATTTTCCAGCGCCTGGTGCAATTGTTGTTGCACGAACTCAGTCTGCCTGGCCATGGCTTCGGCCGGGTTGCCCGCCGTGCCGTACTGCTGCGCGGCCGCCTGCAGCTGCTGCATGGTCTGGGCGAAGATCTCCTGCTGCTTCTTCATGACGGCCTGCATGCCTTCATAGGCCAGACGGTTGGCCTCGGTCAGGGCCTCGATGTCCTTGCGGCGCGCTTCGATCACCGCGCTCATGTCCACGCCCGGCAGGCGGAACTGTTCCATCATCCTGGTGAAATCGGCAAAGGGATTGGGAGGCGTGGCCATGCTGGATCTCCTTGGGGGAAGGACTGGCAGGTCGGCCGGCGGCGGGGATGGCTGGCCCTTTGGCCGGGATCCTGTCCACTATAGCCGGTATCCGCACACTTCTGGCCGTCAATCGAGGAAGACCCTAAAGTTACCGTCGCCCCTGCCGTTGGCATCCATAGCCCGCCTGTGCGTCGGCCCGACCCGGCCCGCCCGCGGACGATGAGAGCGAAGAGCGTTGCGCCGAGCCGTTTCGTGCGTGGCAGCACTTCGCCGTGACCAATGCTAATCAGGGTGAAGAAATGAAGAATCTAGGTATCGGGGTTCGCCTCGGCATCGGTTTTGGGGTGGTATTGCTGCTTGCGGCGCTGATGACGGGTTTGGGCATGCTGCGGCTGCAGCAAGTGGCCGAACGCACGCACGCCATGATGCAGCAGCCCCTGACCAAGGAGCGGCTGGTCAGCGACTGGTACCGCCTGATGCACACCAGCGTGCGCCGCACCACCGCGGTGGCGCGCAGTGCGGACCCGTCGCTGGGCCAGTTCTTTGCCGCCGAAACCAAGGCATCGATCGAAGGCATTGCGCAGCTGCGCGACAAGCTGCAGCCGATGCTGAACTCCGAGCAGGAAAAGGCCGCGTTCCAGAAGATCCTGAGCGTGCGCGACCCGTACAACAACGGCCGCGACAAGATCACCAAGCTCAAGCAGGAAGGCCTGACCGAGGAAGCCAACCAGGTGCTGGAGAAAGAGTTCGTGCCCGCCGGCGACGCCTACCTGGCCGAGATCCAGAAGCTGCTCGACATCCAGCGCGCCAGCATCGATGCCACCGCGCGCGAGATCAACGCCATCTACGTCAACGCGCGCAACAGCCTGATCGCGCTGGGCGTGGTAGTGCTGGGGATCGGCATCGCCTTCGCGTTCTGGCTTACCCGCGGCATCACGCGTCCGCTGCATCGCGCCGTGGCGGTGGCGCGCACGGTGGCATCGGGCGACCTCACCAGCCGCATCGATGTCGACAGCCGCGACGAGACCGGCCAGCTGCTGCAGGCGCTGGCGGACATGAACGCCAATATCCTGCGCATCGTGCGCCAGGTGCGCGCCGGCACCGAATCGATCGTGTCAGGCACCAGCCAGATCGCGGCCGGCAACACCGACCTGTCGCAGCGCACCGAGGAACAGGCCTCGTCGCTGCAGCAGACCGCGGCGAGCATGGAAGAGCTGACCAGCATCGTGCGCCAGAACGCCGACAACGCGCGCCAGGCCAGCACGCTCGCCGTCAACGCCTCGGATATCGCCGCCAAGGGCGGCGCAGTCGCGGGCCAGGTGGCCGAGACCATGGAAGAGATCAACGGCGCGTCGAAGAAGGTGGTCGACATCATCGCCGTGATCGAGGGCATTGCGTTCCAGACCAATATCCTGGCGCTCAATGCCGCGGTGGAAGCGGCGCGCGCCGGCGAGCAGGGCCGGGGCTTCGCGGTGGTGGCGGGCGAAGTGCGCACGCTGGCGCAGCGCAGCGCGACCGCGGCCAAGGAGATCAAGGCACTGATCGGCGATTCGGTGGACCGCGTCGAAAAGGGCTCCATGCTGGTGACGCAGTCGGGCCAGACCATGGAAGAGATCGTCGCCGCGGTCAAGCGCGTGACCGACATCATGGGCGAGATCAGCGCCGCGTCGGCCGAGCAGAGCTCGGGCATCGAGCAGGTGAACCAGGCGGTGACGCAGATGGATACGGTGACGCAGCAGAACGCGGCGCTGGTGGAACAGGCCGCGGCGGCGGCGGGTTCGCTGGAGGAGCAGGCGCAGCGGCTGAAGGAGGCGGTGGCGACGTTCAGGCTGGCGGCCTGACGGCAAGCCGCCGGCATTCTCCCCTCTCCCCCTGGGAGAGGGGCGGGGGAGAGGGCAGCGTTTCCACGAAGTCATGCGCTGTCATGCTTGCCCCGTGGCCTGATGCCATCGTCGGTCGAGTGGACGAAGGTCGACATTGTCAGTGCCAGGTGTTGACACCAAACCGGCCCCCGGCAGCACCGTTCAGGTGCAACGGCCGCCATCCGGCGCCACCAGCCGGCCGCCAACGCGATTTTCTGCCCGATTGCCGCCCCGGATGCGGTGGTTTTCAGATTCCTGAAAGCAAACTGAGGCAAAATTCTACTTTTCGCCTAGTTTGTTGCCCTGACCGTGACCCGGCAGGCAGAAGTCCCACCCACCGATAGAGGATCTGAGAGAAGCAATGAGTACCCAGCAACCCACCATCATCTACACGCTGACCGACGAAGCCCCGCTGCTGGCGACCAGTGCGTTCCTCCCGATCATCCAGACCTTCACCAAGCCGGCCGGCATCAACGTGACCACCAGCGATATCTCGGTGGCCGGCCGTATCCTGGGCGAGTTCCCCGAATTCCTGACCGAAGCGCAGCGCGTGCCGGACAACCTGGCCGAGCTGGGCAAGCTGACGCAGCTGCCGGACACCAACATCATCAAGCTGCCGAACATCTCGGCGTCGGTGCACCAGCTGGTCAGCGCCATCCGCGAACTGCAGGGCAAGGGCTACAAGGTGCCCGACTATCCGGAAGACCCCAAGACCGACGAAGAAAAGGCGATCCAGAAGCGCTATTCCAAGTGCCTGGGCTCGGCCGTGAACCCGGTCCTGCGCGAAGGCAACTCCGACCGCCGCGCCCCCGCCGCGGTCAAGAACTACGCGCGCAAGCACCCGCACAGCATGGGCGAGTGGAGCATGGCCTCGCGCACGCACGTGGCGCACATGAAGCACGGCGACTTCTATCACGGCGAAAAGTCGATGACGCTGGACCGCGCGCGCGACGTCAAGATGGAGCTGATCACCAAGAGCGGCAAGACCATCGTGCTCAAGCCCAAGGTGTCGCTGCAGGACGGCGAGATCATCGACAGCATGTTCATGAGCAAGAAGGCCCTGTGCGCCTTCTATGAAGAGCAGTTCGAAGACGCGCGCAAGACCGGCGTGATGCTGTCGCTGCACGTCAAGGCGACCATGATGAAGGTGTCGCACCCGATCGTGTTCGGCCACGCCGTCAAGATCTTCTACAAGGAAGCCTTCGCCAAGCACGGCGCGCTGTTCGACGAACTGGGCGTCAACGTCAACAACGGCCTGGTCAACCTGTACGAGAAGATCGAGTCGCTGCCCAGCTCCAAGCGCGAAGAGATCATCCGCGACCTGCACGCCTGCCACGAGCATCGCCCGGAACTGGCGATGGTGGATTCGGCCAAGGGCATCTCCAACCTGCACGCGCCCAACGACGTGATCGTCGATGCGTCGATGCCGGCCATGATCCGCATCGGCGGCAAGATGTGGGGCGCCGACGGCCGGCCCAAGGACACCAAGGCGGTGATCCCGGAAAGCACCTTCGCCCGGATCTACCAGGAGATCATCAACTTCTGCAAGACCAACGGCAATTTCGACCCGACCACCATGGGCACCGTGCCCAACGTCGGCCTGATGGCGCAGAAGGCCGAGGAATACGGCTCGCACGACAAGACCTTCGAGATCGCCGAAGACGGCGTCGCCAACATCGTCGACCTGGCCACCGGTGAGGTGCTGCTGACGCAGAACGTCGAGCAGGGCGACATCTGGCGCATGTGCCAGGTCAAGGACGCGCCGATCCGCGACTGGGTCAAGCTGGCCGTCACGCGCGCGCGCAACTCGGGCATGCCGGCGGTGTTCTGGCTGGACCCGTACCGTCCGCACGAGGCCGAGCTGATCAAGAAGGTAGAAACCTACCTGAAGGACCACGACACCACCGGCCTCGACATCCAGATCATGTCGCAGGTGCGCGCCATGCGCTACACGCTGGAGCGCGTGATCCGCGGCCTCGACACCATCTCGGTGACCGGCAACATCCTGCGCGACTACCTGACCGACCTGTTCCCGATCATGGAACTGGGCACCAGCGCCAAGATGCTGTCGATCGTGCCGCTGATGGCCGGTGGCGGCATGTATGAAACCGGTGCCGGCGGCTCGGCGCCGAAGCACGTCAAGCAGCTGGTCGAGGAAAACCACCTGCGCTGGGATTCGCTGGGCGAGTTCTTGGCGCTGGCGGTGTCGCTGGAAGATGTCGGCATCAAGACCGGCAATGCGCGTGCCAAGATCCTGGCCAAGACGCTGGATGCCGCCACCGGCAAGCTGCTCGACAACAACAAGAGCCCGTCGCCCAAGACCGGCGAGCTGGACAACCGCGGCAGCCAGTTCTACCTGGCGATGTACTGGGCCCAGGAGCTGGCCGCGCAGTCGGACGACGCCGAACTGGCCGCCAAGTTCGCGCCGCTGGCCAAGACGCTGACCGACAACGAGCAGAAGATCGTGGGCGAACTCGCCGCGGTGCAGGGCCAGCCGGTGGACATCGGCGGCTACTACCAGCCGGACGCCGCCAAGCTCAGCGCCGCGATGCGCCCGAGCCAGACGCTGAACGCCGCGCTGGCCTCGGTCGCAGCCTGATCGCGGTTGGCCCATCCTGTGGGCCGGCTGTGAGCAAGAACCCCGGACTTCGGTCCGGGGCTTTTTTATTACGCCGCGGGCGCTGCTATTGCGGCGGCGTTGGCGTGAGTTGATCCCAGCCCTGTTCCGGGCCGCTCTTCTGGTCCCGGTAAGTCCACAGGGCACCGCAATCCTGGCAGACGAAGCTGCTGATGGTGACGGCGGCCGAGCGCGGCGGCTTGATGCGTCGGGTGTCGGTGATGCGCAGCGCGGCATGCCCGGGGGCGCCGCGCACATGGCGTTCGATGGCCTGGCAGGCAGTGCAGAGTGTCATCCGTGGTGTTCCGTTCGATGGGCCACTGTAGCACGCATGCCGCGTGCGGGACGGCAAGACCCTCACCCCGCACTTTGCCCGCGATTCCGGAGGGATTCGGCGAAGTTCGTTGACACGGTGGGGGGTGACCTGTATAAGGGTGGATGCAGGATCAATCAAGCAGCAATCTCGAAGTCCAGGTGCTTGCCCACACGGCGCCACTTTTTCTCCAAGTTACTTCCTTGATCGTCATGCCTCGCCGACGCTTTTGTCGGGCGAGAAACAATTATTGAGGAATCCAACATGGAAACCGGTACCGTCAAGTGGTTCAACGATTCGAAGGGTTTTGGCTTCATTACGCCTGATGCAGGCGGCAATGACCTGTTCGCGCACTTCTCCGAAATTCAAGGCAGCGGCTTCAAGTCGCTGGCAGAAGGCCAGAAGGTGCGTTACGTCGCCGGCGTCGGCCAGAAGGGCCCGGCCGCGACCAAGATCGAGCCGATCTGAATTGCACCGCACCCATTAAGCTGAGCGCCACGGCGCCAGTTCGATGAGAAAAAGCTCCGCCACGTGAACTGACCCCAAAAAGTTGGACAGTGATTGGCTAGGCTTGAGAGGGCTGAGTCCTGTACTTCACGGGACTCAGCCCTTTTAGTTTGAGTTTGATGCGGTCGTGATTGTAGTAGTGAATGTATTGGGCCAGGCCTTGCTGTAGTTTCTCGACGCTGGCGAATTTGTTCAGGTAGAAGAATTCGGACTTCAGGGTGCCGAAGAAGCTTTCCATGGCGGCGTTGTCCAGACAATTGCCCTTGCGCGACATGCTGGGACGGACGCTGCGCTTTTTGAGCATTCGCTGATAGGCCGGCATCTGATACTGCCAGCCCTGATCGGAATGCAGTACGGGTCGATCCTTCGGGCCGAGGCGGCGGAACGCCTTCTTCAGCATATTCCTCACCATCTCAAAGGCGGGCCTGCGGGCAGTCTCGTAGGCGATGATCTCGCCGTTGTACAGGTCCAGCACCGGGGAAAGGTAGAGCTTCTCGCCGGCCACGTTGAACTCGGTCACGTCGGTTACCCACTTCCGATTCGCGCGTTTGGCGTGGAATCGCCGTTGCAGAACGTTGGGCGCGACACGACCCACCATGCCCTTGTAGGATCGGTATTTCTTCGGCCGGACCAACGACTTCAATCCCATCTCGTGCATGAGCCGCTGAACCGTCTTGTGGTTGACGACCGTACCGGTTTGCCGGATCGCCGCTGTGATGCGGCGGTAGCCATAACGACCCATGTGTCGGGCGAAGAGTTCGCGAATGCGCGTTTTCAGCTCCGCATACTTGTCCTGCGCCTGGAGCACTGCCTGCTGGTAGTAGAAGGTGCTGCGCGCCAGCCCCGCCACCCTCAGCAAACCGGACAATGGGTACTGCTGCCTCAGCTCAAGCACTATTTGCGCCTTTTGGGTTGCGCAGATGTCTTGCTCGCTTGAACCAAGGCTTCGAGCTTTTTTAGGTACGCGTTCTCCATGCGCAGGTAGTTCAACTCTTCAAGGAGTTCCTCGCGTGTGCGCGTACGGTCGTCTGAAGACCGCGATGGCTTTGTCTTGGGAGTCCGTTGTGGCATCTTGCTGGGCCGCCGCCCCTTAGGCCGAGGCGTCAGAGCTTCTAAACCCCCAGCATCATACTGGCGTTCCCACACACCAATGGCGCCGATATTGCGAATGTCGTACAGTGCCGCCACTTCCCGATGCGACAAGCCTTGGCGGCGCATCCGCTCAAGCACCGAGAGCTTGAACTCGGCGCTGTAGGTCTTGTACCTGCGCCTCAGGCTGGCTTCACCGTGCAGCCGATAGGCTGCCACCCAGCGTCGCACCGTCCCGTCGTCTATTCCATGGCGCTTGGCAAGCGCACCAGCTCCTACCTGCCCGCGCAGATATTCCTTGATGACCGACAGTCTGAACTGCTCGGTGTACCTATACATGAAAACACCCCAAAAGTTGGTGTCCAACTTTTGGGGTGCAGTTCACACGGCGGAGCTTTTTTATTCTGGCCGGCAGGATGACTGCCGATGGCGAAATAAAGCCACTGCGCGGCCGTCAACAGGCGTAGAGTGGGGGCACAAGACCACCATCCCGCGGAGACTGCCATGGATATCTATCCAGCTGCGACTTACAAGGGGTATGACCTTTACCCCCTGGTGTACAAGCACGCCATCACGCGCGTGTGGCCGGAACCGCGACCGGACCGCTCGTTCGATGCGGCGGTGGTGATCTGCCTCGAAGGCGAGTCGCCGGATGGCGCGCAGGCGCGCACGTTCCGCCTGGAAGCCACGCCGTGGGACAACGTCGGCGGCGCACGCCGTGGTGCGTTGCGCTATGCCGAGGCCATCATCAACGGCGCGGTGCCAGGGCTTTCGCTATCATCGTCCGGCTTGCCGGCATCCTGAGCAGCCCAGGCGCCGGTCCTGGATGCCTTACCCCATCAACGCGGCACGATGCCGCATGGAGCCGTCGTGAGCGACAGCAGCCCCAGCCGCAGTCCCGGCAACAATGTTCCCGGCAGCACGCCCTTTGCCAGCTACAAGGGTTTTGACCTGTACCCGCTGGTTTACCGCCACCGGCCTCAGCAGGCCTGGCCGCGCACCAGGCCCGACACCAGTTTCCTGGCTTCCATCGTGATTTGTCGCGAGGGCTATCGCCCGGGCGAAGACCATGCGCGCGTGTTTCCCGTGGGCCAGTCGCGCTGGGAGAACATCGGCTCGGCGCGCCGCGGCGCGCTGCAGTTCGGCGAGGACATCATCAACGGGCTGGTTGCCGGCGAATCGGTGGCGTCGCTCTAGGCGTCGCTGCAGGCGCCGGTGTTTGCAGTGTGCCGGCCAGGCCGGCGCGTTGCGCAACCGGAGGCGCGCGGCCCAATCCGTCAGACTGCAAGGAGTCCGTTCATGGACATGCGTACGGGATCATCCGGTTTTCTGTGCACGTTGCCCGGCGAGGGCAAAGGCATCACCTATCACGTCGCCGTCTGCTTTATCGATGCCGAGCATCCTACCGGCGTGCTGTTCACCAGTTTCGTGGGTATAGGGCGGCGTTCGTTCGGCGTGCTGACCGACCCCGCCGCATTGCAGGGCGAGCTTGCCACGAGCGGCGAGGCGCTGTGCCGCCTGGCCATCGGCCAGGTGGTGCGCGACCAGCTGCATGACAAGGCGCGCGAGGGCGATTATGTGCTGGACCTAGGCGCGGCCCCATGGGGCGGCGAGCTACGCACGGTTGGCGCCGGACTCAGGACGGTCCGGCCGCATGTGCGCGTGCTTGGCTGAGGTGCCGGCACGCCGGCGTGAATAGCGGTAAAGCTGGCGCAGGCGCGCAGTTGCGCCGGGCCTTGCGCAACAGCAATCAGATCTGGAACACCGGGTCGCCGTGGCGCTCCAGCAGCGCTTCGATCAGCGCCATGTCGGTGATCTCCGGAGTGCGGTCTTCCACCGCGCGCGACGGCCCGCAATAGGTTGCCGTCACGTGGCGCCTGACGGTCAGCACGCCCGCTGCCGGCGGCGCGACTTCCACGGGCTGCCACGGCGCGTGCCGGTAGCTGCCCGCTTGCCAGCCTTCCGGCGTCAGGTGCAGGGCTTCCCATTCTTCGATGACGGACATGATCGGTTCTCCTTGATTGAGGGATTAGGGGTTGGGGGATGGCACGCGCGCCGCGGCGCATGCCATGGCGCAGGACGCGTCCGGCTACGACTTGTGCCGGTAGTTGATGCGTCCCTTGGTCAGGTCGTAGGGCGACATCTCCAGCGTGACGCGATCGCCCGCGAGCACCCGGATGCGGTTTTTCTTCAGCCGCCCGGACGAATACGCCCAGACTTCGAAACCGTTTTCCAGGATCACGCGAAAGCGGTTGTCGGGCAGCACTTCCGATACCTTGCCGCCAAATTCGACCAGTTCTTCTTTTGCCAAGGAGGCTCCTTGCTGTAGCCGCGCGGCTTGCGCGCGTGCTGTGGTGGCGGCCAGCCGATGACGGCGGACCGGGGGGATGAGGCTGGCCGCGGCTCACTGCGGCTCACTGCGGCTCACTGCGGATTACCGCGGCTTACTGCTGGCGCAGCCGGGCTGCGGCATGTTCGCCGGCGCGGCGGGCCGCCTGCCTGGCGCGCGCTTCGGAGCGGTGGGTGTCGTGGCGCATGGCCACGTTGGCGACGATGCGTTCGGCGCCGTTGCGGTATTCCGCAATCATGTAGGTCGCGAACCAGAGGCCGGGTTCCTGCTGGATCGGGTAGACGGAAACGGTATAGGGGCTGTGCTGGATAGGGTTGACTCGATTCAATGTGTTGCCTGTTCATGGGCGCGGCCGTGGGCGACGCGGGGCATCGGCATGCCGATGCGGCGCGGGGCGCGTTGGTGGCCGTCAGCCGTTGCGATGTGCCAGGGTCTGGCCCGCGCGACAGCACGGGCGTTGCATCTGGCGTGAAGTAGACCATGCCTGCGCAAGCCGATACGCCGGCGTGCCGGGTGCACGGGTACGGGCGATCGTTGCGGAGCGGACCAGCCGCCGGTCGGAAAAGGGTGATGGGCCGTCCGGCCCGAAGACGCGCCGGGGATCGATGGATCGGTCCGGGTTTGCGCCTGGTATGCCGCTGCTGAAGTGCTTCCAGTGGACAGAGGACTGCGGCAGATGCGCAGCAGTCGGGCGTTGCCGGTCTGATCTGCACATGGGATCCCGGATGATACCACTTCCGGGCCAAGCCTGCCGGCGTGACCGGTGCTGCCCGTGGCGCGGGTGCGCCGCGGCGCTCAGGACTCCTCAATCTGCGCGAAGCGGCGCGACAGGAACTCGATCAGTTCGCGCACCGACGGCAGCAGCCCGCGCCGTGACGGAAACACGGCGTGAATCACGCCGCCCTTGACCGACCATTCCGGCAGCACCTTGACCAGACGGCCATCGCGCAGCTCCTCGGTCATCATCATCACCGGCAGCTGCACGATGCCGGCACCGGCCACCGCCGCGGTGCGCAGCATGATCATGTCGTCGGTGACCAGCCGCGGCTTGTGGTGCAGATCGGCGCTGGCGCCGCCGGGCCCGTACAGCGACCACGTGTGCGACGGCCGGGGCGGGCCCAGGTCCAGCGTCGGCAGGGCGTTCAGGTCCGCCGGTGCCAGCAGGGGGCCGTGCTCCGCAAGCAGCGCCGGACTGGCGACGAAGCTCCAGGCGCGCTGGGCCAGCACCCGCATCACCAGGTCGCTGTCTTCCAGCGGCGGCACGCGCACGCGCACGGCCAGGTCGATGCCCTCGGCGACCACGTCGACGCGCCGGTTGGTGGCTTCCAGGTGCACGATGACCTTGGGATTGGCCGCCATGAAATCGGCCACCATCTCGCCCACGCGCGCATGCAGCAGGGCCACCGGGCAGGTCATGCGCACCAGGCCGCTGGGTTCGGCGCGGCTTTGCTCGATCGCGCTCTCGGCGGCCTCGGCCTCGACCAGCATGGCCTTGCAGTGGGCGTAATAGGTCTGCCCCAGCTCCGTCACCGAAAAACGCCGCGTCGAGCGCTGGATCAGGCGCACCCCCAGGCGCTCCTCCAGCAGCGCCACGCGCCGGCTGAGCTTGGACTTGGGGATGCCCAGAACGCGGCCGGCCGGGGCAAAGCCCTGGTGGTCGACCACCTGCGCGAAGTAGTACAGGTCATTGAGGTCCGTATGCAAAGGCGGCTCCTGTCGTCCTGCCAATAGGACGCTGAAGGCAGATTTTCCGGTCTACCGGGCGGATTTGCCAAGTCCTATGCTTTCGCAACACGGTCGGTTCCGGATGGTCCGGTCCGCCGGTTTTGCCAACTGCAAAGGAGAATGCCAAATGACCACACCCGCCAATTTCAACGGCAAGCGTCCGGCCATCGATCCCGCCGATACGGCAATGCTGCTGATCGACCACCAGAGTGGCCTGTTCCAGACCGTGGGCGACATGCCGATGCCCGAACTGCGCCTGCGCGCTGCCGCGCTGGCGAAGATGGCGACGCTGTCCAAGCTCCCGGTCATCACCACCGCATCGGTGCCGCAAGGCCCCAACGGCCCGCTGATCCCCGAGATCCACGAGAACGCCCCGCATGCCAAATACGTCGCCCGCAAAGGCGAGATCAACGCCTGGGACAATCCCGACTTTGTCGCCGCCGTGCGCGAGACCGGCAAGAAGACCCTGATCATCGCCGGCACCATCACCAGCGTGTGCATGGCGTTCCCGTCGATCAGCGCGGTCGCCGACGGCTACAAGGTGTTTGCGGTGGTCGACGCTTCGGGCACCTATTCCAAGATGGCGCAGGAAATCACGCTGGCGCGCATCGTCCAGGCCGGCGTGGTGCCGATGGACACCGCCGCCGTGGCCTCGGAGCTGCAGCAGACCTGGAACCGCGCGGACGCGCAGCAATGGGCCGAGATCTACACCAAGATCTTCCCGGCCTACCAGTTGCTGATCGAGAGCTACATGAAGGCGCAGGAGGTCGAGAAGAACCACGAGCAGCTGGACTCCCAGCGCTAACGTCCTAACCTATAGGCACTGCATTTCAACACGGGCGTGGCCGGGGACCCTTGGCCACGCCCGCAATTTCTCCACAGGAGCGCGTCATGAGTAAGCCCTACAAGCGTCTGGACAAGACCCAGGCTGCCGTGCTGATGGTCGACCACCAGGCCGGCCTGCTGTCGCTGGTGCGGGACATCGAACCCGACAAGTTCAAGAACAACGTGCTTGCGCTGGCCGATCTGGCCAAGTATTTCAAGCTGCCGACGGTGCTGACTACCAGCTTCGAAGATGGCCCGAACGGACCGCTGGTGCCCGAGCTCAAGGCCATGTTCCCGGATGCGCCGTTCATTCCGCGCCCTGGCCAGATCAACGCCTGGGACAACGAGGACTTCGTCGCCGCCGTGCGCGCCACCGGCAAGAAGCAACTGCTGATCGCCGGCGTGGTCACCGAGGTGTGCGTGGCGTTCCCGGCGCTGTCGGCGATCGAAGAAGGCTTTGACGTGTTCGTCGTGACCGATGCCTCGGGCACGTTCAACGAAATCACGCGCAACGCGGCCTGGCAACGGATGTCGGACGCTGGCGCGCAATTGATGACGTGGTTCGGCGTGGCAGCCGAACTGCACCGTGACTGGCGCAACGATATCGAAGGCCTGGGCACGCTGTTCTCGAACCATATTCCGGATTATCGGAATCTGATTACGGCTTATACGACGGTGAAGGGCAGCAAGTAAGCAGTGCAGGCGGGTACGCTGCCTGTTTGCTCCCCTCTCCCGCTCGCGGGAGAGGGGCAGGGGGTGAGGGCAGGCACTGGCAGGCCGACACGTTCACTTCGTCGATACGCCCGCCCTCACCCCAACCCTCTCCCGCAAGCGGGAGAGGGAGCAACCAATTGGCACAAGCAATTTCCCTCAGGCCTCCCGCACAGCGCCGCGAACCGGCGCAGCAACCCCAGCCTGCGCCGACGCCGAGCGCCGGTGGTTGATCATCGACACCGCCCCCACCGCGATCACCGCCGGGATCGCCATCGCCATGAAGTTCTGCTGCAGCGGTAGCGACATTCCTACCAGCACGCCAATCACGATCGGCGCCAGGATGGCGCCGCTGCGCCCCACGCCGGAAGCCCAGCCGATGCCGGTGCCGCGCACCGCCATCGGGTAGAACTGGCCCGCGTAGGCATAGGTAACGATCTGCGTGCCGATGGTGGAAGCGCCCGCCAGGCCCACCACCACGAACAGCGCGGCGCTGGGCATCGGATAGCCCAGCAGCGTGATCGACACCGCCGCGAGCGCATACATGCCGATCAGCACGTGCTTGATCGGCAGGCGGTCGGCCAGCCAGCCGCCGCCGATGGCGCCGAGCATCGCGCCGAAGTTCAGCACCAGCACGAAGGTCAGCGCCGAGCCCAGGCTGTAGCCCGCGCCCGCCATCAGCTTGGCCAGCCACGAGCTGAGCGCATAGACCATGAACAGGCACATGAAGAATGCCACCCAGAACATCACCGTGCTGACGCCGCGGCCGTCCTGGAACAGGCGGCGGATGGGTGCGCTGCCGGCCTTGTCATCCGCGGGCAGCGTGAAGGTATCGCCGGCTTGCGGGCGATATGACGGCGCGAGCCGTGCCACCACCGCCTGCAGCGTCGCGGTCTGGCCGGTGCGGATCAGGTAGGGCATCGACTCCGGCAGCGCGCGCAGCACCAGCGGGATCAGCACCACCGGCAGGCCGGCGGCGAGGAATACCGACTGCCAGCCGTAGCTTTCGATCAGCCCCTTGCCCAGCAGCGCGGCCAGCATGCCGCCGACCGAATAGCCGCTGAACATCAGCGTCACCAGCGTGCCGCGCAGCTTGCGCGGCGAGTACTCGGTCATCTGCGCCACCACGTTCGGCATCACGCCACCGATGCCCAATCCTGCCAGGAAGCGCGTGACGCTGAAGCTGACCGGGTCGCTGGTCAGGCCCGCCGCCGCGGTGAACACGCTGAACAGCGCGATGCAGATGGCAATGGCGCGCCGGCGCCCGATGCGGTCGGCCACGGTGCCGAGGAAGATCGCGCCGAACATCATGCCGAACAGCGCCGAGCTGACCATGAAGCCCGCACTGGTGGCGGTCACGCCCATTTCTTTCATGATCGACGGCAGGGCGATTCCCGCCACCGCGAGGTCATAGCCGTCGAAGATGATGATCAGCGCGCACCAGAACAGGATGAGCGCATGGAAGCGGTTGAAGCGGGCCGTGTCGGCCAGCTGGTGGACATCGATCTGACGCATGCTTTGTCTCCGGGATGGTGGGGATGGCGGCGGCGGACGGCGTTGCCGTTCACGCCACCGCGGCGGCGCGCTCTGCGGCGGCCTGCAGTTCTCGTTCGCGCAGCACGAAGCGCTGGATCTTGCCGGTAGCGGTCTTGGGCAGCGCCTCGACGAAGGCGATCGCGCGCGGGTACTTGTAGGCGGCCAGGCGTTCCTTGACGAAGGCCTTCAGCTCGTCTTCGCGCAACTGCGCGCCCGCCTTCAGCACCACGAAGGCCTTGGTCTTGAGCAGCCCGTCGTGGTCGGGCACGCCGATCACCGCGGCCTCGAGCACCGCGGGGTGCTGCACCAGCGTGGCCTCGACCTCGAACGGCGACACGTAGATGCCGCTGACCTTGAGCATGTCGTCGCTGCGCCCCGCGTAGCGATAGCTGCCGTCGGGGTTGCGCACGTACTTGTCGCCGCTCTTGGTCCAGCCGCCGCGGAAAGTCTCGCGCGACTTCTCGCGGTTGGCCCAGTACATCATCGCGGCGCTGGGGCCCTGGATATACAGGTCGCCGATCTCGCCGTCGGGCACGGCACGCCCGTCTTCGTCGCGCAGCTCGATGGTGTAGCCCGGCACCGGCCAGCCGGTGGTGCCGTAGCGCACCTGCCCCGGACGATTCGACAGGAAGATATGCAGCATCTCGGTGGAGCCGATGCCGTCGATGATCTCGCAGCCGAAATGCGCGGTGAAACGCTCGCCGATCTCCGCCGGCAGCGCTTCGCCGGCCGACGAGCAGAGCCGCAGCGCCACCTCGGCGCGCGAAGGCAGCGCCGGCGACGCGAGCAGGCCGGCGTATCCGGTCGGCGCGCCGAAGAACACCGTCGGCTGGTGCTGCAGCCAGCGCCGGAACGTGGCATCGGGCGTGGGCCGCTCGGCCATCAGTACCACCGTGGCGCCGACGCTGAGCGGAAAGCTCAGACCATTGCCCAGCCCGTAAGCAAAATACAGCTTGGCCGCGGAGAAGCACACATCCTGCTCGTTCAGGCCCAGCACCGGCCCGGCATAGAGCGCCGCGGTCCAGTACGGGTTGCCGTGGCTGTGCACCACTCCCTTGGGCTGGCCGGTCGAGCCCGACGAGTAGAGCCAGAAGCCGGGATCGTCGCAGCCGGTGGCGGCGGGCGCCTGCAGCGGCGGCTGCGCGGCAAGCGCCGTCTCCAGCGTGGCCATGCCGTCGGGCAGCGCTGCCTGCGCGCGCGATACCAGCACCTGCCGCACCTCATGCCCGGGACGCGCCAGCGCGTCCTGCAACACCGGCACCAGCGCCGCCGACACCAGCACGGCCTGCGCGCGGCTGTGCCGCAGCATGTAGGCGTAGTCGTCGGCGGTCAGCAGCGTATTGACGGCAACCGGGACGATGCCGGCGTACATCGCGCCGAGGAAGCACACCGGCCAGTCGGTGCAGTCGTGCATCAGCAGCAGCACGCGCTCTTCGCGGCGGATGCCGGCAGCGAGCAGCGCCGCGGCCAGGCGCCGCACCTGCAGATCGAGCTCGCCATAGGTGAGCTGGCCGTCGTCGTCGAGATAGGCGACCTTGCCGGCGCGCCCGGCGTTGCAGTCGAGCAGGTGTGCGGCAAAGTTGAAGGATGGGCCGGGTGGCCGGACCGATGGCGCTGCGGGCGTGGCGTTCATGGGTTGTCTCCCCGTTGCTGGTGTACGGTGTGCCGCGCCGCCATGCGGATGTGGCGGCGCGGGAAAGCGGTGGACCGGATCCGTCAGGCGAGGGCGTCGAGCACCGCGGTGCTGGCCTGGAGCGCGCTGCGGCGGTGATAGAAATGCAGCGCGCGCAGGCCGCCCAGTTCTTCGCCGCCGCCGGCGCGGCCCGGGCCGCCGTGCAGCGATTGCGGCATGACGTTGCCATGGCCGGTATGCAGCTGCGCCACGTCGGGCGAAACCACATGCACGCGGCCATGGCTGTCTGCCAGCTCCAGCGCGGCGGCGCCGAGCGCGGCTGCATCGCTGCCATAGAGCGAGGCCACCAGCGACCCCTGGCCGCGGCGCACCAGCGCCAGCGCGTGCGCCGTGTCGCGATAGGGCAGCAGCGTGGCGACCGGGCCGAACACTTCGGTGTCGTGCACCGCGGCGGCCGCGTCGACATCGGTCACGCCCAGCAGCGTCGGGCCGAGGCAGCAGGCCACCGCCGGATCGGCATCGACCAGCGGCTGCCGCGCACCGTCATGCAGTACTTGGGCGTGACGGCGCAGCCCGGCCACGCCGGCTTGCACGGCGTCGAACTGCGTGCGGCTGACCAGCGAACCCATGCGTACGGTGTCGTTGCGCGGGTTGCCCACGGTCACCTTCGCCAGCCTTGCGCCGATGGCCTCGGCGGCGTGAGCGTACACGGCCTCGGGCACGAACACGCGGCGGATCGCGGTGCATTTCTGGCCGGACTTGACCGTCATCTCGCGCACCACTTCCTTCGCCAGCAGGTCAAAGGCGGCACTGCCGGGGCCGTCCTGCGGCAGCAGCACGGCGGCATTGACGCTGTCCGCTTCGATGTTCACGCGCACCGAGCGCTGCGCGATGGCCGGATGCGAGCGGATCACCGCCGCGGTGTCGGCCGAACCGGTGAACGAGACCACGTCAAACGACTGCAGCGCGTCGAGCAGGCCCGCGGCGCTGCCGCACACCACTGACAACGCGCCCGCCGGCAGGATCCCGGCCTCGACCACGTCGCGCACCATGCGCTGGGTCAGCCAGGCCGTCGCGGTAGCGGGTTTGACGATCACCGGCACGCCCGCCAGCAGCGCCGGCGCGGCCTTCTCCCACAGGCCCCAGGCCGGGAAGTTGAAGGCATTGATAAACAGCGCCACGCCGCGCGTGGGCACCAGCACGTGCTGCGACTGGAACAGCGGATCCTTGCCCAGCCGCGACGCTTCGCCGTCCGGCAGGTAATGCCGGTCGCCGAGCGCGTCGCCCAGCTTTGCGTAGGTGCCCAGCGTGAAGATGCCGCCGTCGATGTCGACCGCGGAGTCGTTGCGCACCGTGCCGCTGTTGGCGGTGGCGATGTCGTAATAGGCATCGCGATTGACCTGCAGCACCTTCACCACCTCGCCCAGCAGCGCGGCGCGTTGCCGGTAGCTCAGCGCGCGCAACGCGGCGCCGCGCTCGCGGGCGAACGCGAAGCCGGCAGCAAGGTCCAGGCCGGTGGCGTCGACGCGCACCAGTTCGTTGCCGAGCACCGGATCGAACAGCGCGGTGCCGGCACCGCTGCCGCGTTGCCAGGTGCCGCCAAGGTAGTTGGAAAGGAGTTCAGTCATGGGGGATCTCAGCGGGTGAAGTCGAGCGGGCGGCAGGCACCTTGTGCGCTGAGCCGGGCGATCTGGGTGCGGAATTCTGTGGGGGCATAGGAAAGGGGGGCTCCGTCTGATGCGGCAGTCACCTTGATCGGGTCATGCATTATTTTGCATGGATGAAAAATAGGGCTGCTGATAGACTGTGTCAAGCACTATATTGCATGAATCTGGGTTAACCCGGGACGCGGAACGGCAGCATGGCTAGCCTGGAGCGCCGCAGTGGCGAGCGTCGTACACGCCGGGAAAGCATTTCCGTGCCATCTCCGGTTCCGGTGGCCTTAACGCCACGCGTCTACAACCTGCACAATACTGCTTGCGGAAAATCTGTTGGATGAACTATAGTGCGTTCAAACAGATTCCTGTTTTATGTACGATAGTGCAGTTTGCAGAGGAGACCTCACCGTGACCACCGCCCCCCGCGTCGACTACCAGACCGACCCCTCCCAATACAAGCACCTGAAGCTGGCATTCGACGGCCCAGTCGCCACGCTGGCGGTGGATATCGACGAGAACGCCGGCCTGCGTCCCGGCTACAAGCTCAAGCTCAACAGCTACGACCTCGGCGTCGATATCGAGCTGAACGACGCGCTCAACCGTATCCGCTTCGAGCATCCGGAAGTGCGCACCGTGGTCATCACCAGCGGCAAGGACAAGGTGTTCTGCTCCGGCGCCAACATCTTCATGCTCGGCGTCAGCAGCCATGCGTGGAAGGTCAACTTCTGCAAGTTCACCAACGAGACCCGCAACGGCATCGAGGATTCCTCGGCGCACAGCGGCCTGAAGTTCCTCGCCGCGGTCAACGGCGCCTGCGCCGGCGGCGGCTATGAGCTGGCGCTGGCCTGCGACGAGATCCTGCTGGTCGACGACCGTTCGTCGGCCGTGAGCCTGCCGGAAGTGCCGCTGCTGGGCGTGCTGCCTGGCACCGGCGGCCTGACCCGCGTCACCGACAAGCGCCATGTGCGCCATGACCTCGCCGATATTTTCTGCACCACCACCGAAGGCGTGCGCGGCCAGCGCGCCAAGGACTGGCGCCTGGTCGACGATATCGCCAAGCCGGCGGTGTTTGCGCAGAAGGTGCGGGAACGCGCGCTGGCGCTGGCCGCGCAGAGCGACCGCCCGGCCGATGCGCAGGGTGTCGCGCTCGCGCCGATCGAGCGCGTGATCGAAGCGGATGCGCTGCGCTATACGCACGTCACGGTCGAGATCGACCGGGCCGGCCGCACCGCCACCTTTACGGTGAAGGCACCGACCGGCGCGCAGCCGCAGGACATCGACGCGATCGTGCAGGCCGGCGCCGGCTGGTATCCGCTGCAGCTGGCGCGCGAGCTGGAAGACGCGATCCTGTCGATGCGCACCAATGAACTGGACATCGGCACCTGGCTGATCAAGACCAGCGGCGACGCCGCCGCGGTGCTGGCCACCGATGCCACGCTGCTGGCGCACAAGCACCACTGGCTGGTGCGCGAAACCATCGGCCTGCTGCGCCGCACGCTAAGCCGTCTGGACGTGTCGTCGCGCAGCCTGTTCGCGCTGATCGAGCCGCAGTCGTGCTTTGCCGGCACCTTCCTGGAGCTGGCGCTGGCGTGCGACCGCAGTTACCACCTGGCGCTGCCCGACGACGAGGCGCGCGCGCCGAAGATCACCGTCGCCGACGTCAACTTCGGCCTGTACCCGATGGCCACCGGCCAGAGCCGCCTGGGCCGCCGCTTCTACGACGAGCAGCCCGCGCTCGATGCCGTGCGCGCCAGGGCAGGGCAGCCGCTCGATGCCGATGCCGCCCACGCACTGGGCCTGGTCACCGCCAACCCCGACGACATCGACTGGGCCGACGAAGTGCGCATCGCGCTGGAAGAGCGCGTGGCGATGTCGCCCGACGCGCTCACCGGCATGGAAGCCAACCTGCGCTTCAACGGCCAGGAAAACATGTTCACCCGCATCTTCGGCCGCCTGACCGCATGGCAGAACTGGATCTTCCAGCGCCCCAACGCGGTCGGCGACAAGGGTGCGCTCAAGGTCTACGGCAAGGGCGACAAGGCCGCCTTCGACTGGAACCGCGTCTGACCTGCCCCCTGAACGCATACCGAATCGCCCGCATAACGGAGACCACCATGTCCGGCATCAACTACAGCGACAAGATCCCCAACAACGTCAACCTCAGCGAAGACCGCACCCTGCAGCGCGCGCTCGAGCAATGGCAGCCCAACTACCTGAGCTGGTGGCACGACATGGGCCCGGAAGGCTCGCACCAGCACGACATCTACCTGCGCACCGCGATCAGCGTCGATCCGCAGGGCTGGGCCCACTTTGGCCACGTCAAGATGCCGGATTACCGCTGGGGCATCTTCCTGAACCCGGCCGAGGCCAACCGCAAGATCCACTTCGGCGACCACAAGGGCGAGGACGCGTGGCAGGACGTGCCCGGCGAATACCGCGCCAACCTGCGCCGCATCATCGTGACGCAGGGCGATACCGAGCCGGCGTCGGTCGAGCAGCAGCGCCACCTGGGCCTGACCGCGCCCAGCATGTACGACCTGCGCAACCTGTTCCAGGTGAATGTGGAAGAGGGCCGCCACCTGTGGGCCATGGTCTACCTGCTGCACAAGTACTTCGGCCGCGACGGCCGCGAAGAGGGCGAGGCGCTGCTCGAGCGCCGCAGCGGCCAGCAGGACAATCCGCGCATCCTGCAGGCGTTCAACGAGCAGACGCCCGACTGGCTGTCGTTCTTCATGTTCACCTACTTCACCGACCGCGACGGCAAGTTCCAGCTGTGCGCGCTGGCCGAGAGCGCCTTCGACCCGCTCGCGCGCACGACAAAGTTCATGCTGACCGAGGAAGCGCACCATATGTTCGTCGGCGAGAGCGGCGTGTCGCGCGTGCTCCAGCGCACCTGCCAGGTGATGAACGAACTGAAGACCGACGATCCCGCAAAGCTGCGCGCCGCCGGCGTGATCGACCTGCCGACGCTGCAGCGCTACCTCAATTTCCACTACAGCGTGACCATCGACCTGTTCGGCGCCGACGAGTCCAGCAACGCCGCCACCTTCTACAGCACCGGCCTGAAGGGCCGCTACGAGGAAGGCAAGCGCATGGACGACCACGTGCTCAAGGGCCAGACCTACCGCGTGCTGCAGGCGCAGAACGGCCAGCTGACCGAGAAGGAAGTGCCGATGCTCAACGCGCTCAACGAAGTGCTGCGCGACGACTACATCAAGGACAGCATGGCCGGCATCGAGCGCTGGAACAAGGTCATCGACAAGGCCGGCATCCCGTTCCGCCTGAAGGTGCCGCACAAGGCGTTCCACCGCAATATCGGCGCGCTCGCCGGCGTCAAGGTATCGCCCGACGGCCGCGTGATCTCCGATGCCGAATGGCGCGACTTCCGCGACCAGTGGCTGCCCACCGACGGCGACCGCGCCTTCGTCGCCAGCCTGATGGGCCGCGTGGTCGAGCCCGGCAAGTTCGCCAACTGGATCGCGCCGCCGGTGATGGGCATCAACCGGCAGCCGGTGGATTTCGAGTACGTGCGGTTTAACTGAGGCGCAGGCTTTCCGCCCGCCGCGGGTTTGCTCCCCTCTCCCGCATGCGGGAGAGGGGCGGGGGTGAGGGCGGGAGCATCAACGAAGCGCCGGTGCCTAAACCACCCCTCACCCTGCCCTCTCCCCTGAGGGGAGAGGGGAACACCGAAGGCAGGGATGTAGGCCCTATGCCCTGGAAGCACCTGATTCATCCGGAGACCGCCATGGACATGGCAGAGATTCAAGTCATCAAGCAGCACCTGATCGATCCCGAGATCTGCATCCGCTGCAATACCTGCGAAGCCACCTGCCCGGTGGGTGCGATCACGCACGACTCGCGCAACTACGTGGTCGATGCCGACAAGTGCAACCTGTGCATGGCCTGCATTGCCCCGTGTCCGACGGGGTCGATCGACAACTGGCGCGAGGTGCCGAAGCTGCGCGCCTATAGCATCGAGGAGCAGCTTGGCTGGGATGCGCTGCCGGATGAACTGTCGCCCGAACAGCTGGCAGACCTCGCGCCCGGCGCCGAGCTGCAGACCGCCGCGCCCGAAATGGCCGCCGCATCGCCGCTAGCCGGCACCAGCGAGGAAGCCTTCAACAGCGCCCGCTATGGCGCCACCGTGCCGCCGTGGTCCGCCGCGCATGCCTACACCAACCTCTATGGCGCCAGGTCCGCGCACAAGACCATCACCGCTACCGTGACCGGCAACGTGCGCGTGACCGAGGTTGGCCGCGAATACGACACGCACCACATCGTGCTGGACTTCGGCACGACGCCGTTCCCGGTGCTCGAAGGCCAGTCCATCGGCATCGTGCCGCCCGGCACCGACGCCGGCGGCCGCCCGCACCACGCGCGCCAGTACTCCATCGCCAGCGCTCGCAACGGCGAGCGGCCGGGCTACAACAACCTGTCGCTGACAATCAAGCGCGTGCTGCAGGATCACGACGGTAATCCCGTGCGTGGCGTTGGCTCGAACTACATGTGCGACCTGAAGGTGGGCGACAAGGTGGAAGTCATCGGCCCGTTCGGCGCCAGCTTCCTGATGCCCAACCATCCGCGCTCGAACATCGTGATGATCTGCACGGGCACCGGCAGCGCGCCGATGCGGGCGATGACGGAATGGCGCCGGCGGCTGCGCAAGGCCGGCAAGTTCGATGGCGGCAAGCTGATGCTGTTCTTCGGCGCGCGCAGCAAGGAAGAGCTGCCGTACTTCGGGCCGCTGCAGAACCTGCCGAAGGATTTCATCGACATCAACCTGGCGTTCTCGCGCACGCCGGGACAGCCCAAGCGCTATGTACAGGACCTGATGCGCGAGCGCGCGGCGGACCTGGCGGCGCTGCTGGCTTCACCGGATACGTACTTCTATGTCTGCGGGTTGAAGAGCATGGAAGAGGGCGTGGTGCTGGCGCTGCGCGAAGTCGCGCAGCAGGCGGGGCTGAACTGGGAGACGGTGGCGGAGAGGTTGAGGGGGGAGGGGAGGCTGCATCTGGAGACGTATTGACGCTGTCCCCGGCTCACCGCTTGTGTGCTCCCCTCTCCCGCTTGCGGGAGAGGGGCAGGGGGTGAGGGCGGGCGCTGGCATACCGCAGGCCCTGCTTCGTAGAGACTCCGGCCCTCACCCCAACCCTCTCCCGCAAGCGGGAGAGGGAGTACACCATCGCGTGCGAGATGTCCTCGGCGCCATGCCCTCAATCCGTATCCACCTGCGCCTTGTGCCGCGCCGCCATCTTCTCCTGCTGCGCCGGGGGCACGTTGTCGTAGTGGCTGAACTGGATGGTGTAGCTGCCGTGGCCGCCGGTGATGCTGTTCAGCCGCGACTGGTAGTCGTTCAGCTCCGACAGCGGTACCTGCCCGGCGACGATCACCGTGTTGCCGGCCGCGGTGCGCGTGCCATGGACCTGGCCGCGCTTGGTCGACAGGTCGCCGATGATGTCGCCCATGGCGCTGCCCGGCGCCGTGACCTCGATATCGACGATCGGTTCGAGCACGCTGGGCCGGGCCTTCAGCACGGCATCGATAAACGCCTTGCGTCCCGCCGTGGCGAACGCGACTTCCTTGGAATCGACCGGGTGGCTCTTGCCGTCGTACACGGTCACGCGCACGTCCTGCATCGGGAACCCCGCCAGCGGGCCGCTGTCCAGCGCCTGGCGGATGCCTTTCTCGACCGCCGGAATGAACTGGCCGGGAATCGCACCGCCCTTGACCGCATCGACGAAGTCGAAGCCCGCGCCGCGCGCCAGCGGCTCGATGCGCAGCATCACCTCGCCGAACTGTCCGGCGCCGCCGGTCTGCTTCTTGTGCCGGTGATGGCCTTCTGCCTTCGCCCCGATGGTTTCGCGGTAGGCGATCTTGGGCGGGCGCGTCGCCACTTCCAGCTTGTACTGCTCGGTCAGCCGCTCCAGCGCGCAGCGCAGGTGGAACTCGCCCAGGCCGAACACCACGGTCTCGTTGGTGCCGGCCGGGTGCTCGACGCGCAGGCACGGGTCTTCGGCGCTGAGCTTGTGCAGCACCTCCGCCAGGCGCTGCTCGTTGCCGCGCCGCGCCGGCTCGATCGCCAGTCCATAGATGGGAGTGGGGAATTCCAGCGGCGTCAGGTGGATGTTGCCGTCCTCGGTGGCGTCGTGCAGCACCGCGTCGAAGCCCAGTTCATCCACCTTGGCCACCGCGCAGATATCGCCCGGGCCGGCGCGCGGTACTTCCTGGGTCTCCTTGCCCTGCAGCCGCAGCAGGTGCGCCACCTTGAACGGCTGGCGCCCTTCGCCGATATAGAGCTGGCTGTCGCGCGTGACTGTGCCCTGGTGGATGCGGAATATCGCCAGCTTGCCGACATAGGGATCGATTACCACCTTGAACACATGGGCCAGCACATGCTTGTCCGGGACCGGTTCGGCGCGCACCGCCTGGCGCTGCTCCTTGCCCTCGGCGTCCGCGCCGGTGGAGCGGTAGAACAGCGGCGGGTTGCCTTCGGTGGGGTTGGGCAGCAGCCGCACGAACACGTCCAGCAAGGCTTCGATGCCGGCGCCGGTGACGGCCGAGGTAAAGCAGATCGGCACCAGGTGGCCTTCGCGCAGCGCGCGCTCGAACGGCGCGTGCAGTTGTTCGGGGGTGATCGCCTCGCCTTGCTCCAGGTACAGCTCCATCAGCTCGGGGTCGATCTCGATCACCTGGTCGATCAGCGCGTCGTGCGCGGACGCCACCGATAAAAAATCCGACTCGCCGGCCGGATTGAAGAAGCAGTCGACCACCTTGCCGCCGTGGTCGGCCGGCAGGTTGATGGGCAGGCATTCCTTGCCGAAGGCCTCCTGGATTTCCGTCAGCAGCGCGGGCAGGTCGACCTTCTCGCCGTCGATGCCGTTGATGATGATCATCCGGCACAACTGGCGCGCCTGCGCCCAGGCCATCGCCCGGCGCGTGGTCATTTCGATGCCGGTCTGCGCATTGATGACGATGGCCGCGGTTTCCACCGCGGCCAGCGCGCTGATGGCGTGCCCGGAGAAATCCGGGTAGCCGGGGGTGTCGATCAGGTAGATGCGGGTGTCGCGGTAGTGCAGGTGGGCGACCGCGGCGCTGAGCGAGCGCTTGTACTTGCGCTCCAGCGGATCGTTGTCGCACACGGTGGATCCGCGCTCGATGCTGCCCGGCGTGTGCACCGCACCGCCCTTGTGCAGCAGCGCCTCGGCGAGCGAGGTCTTGCCGCTGCCTGCGTGCCCAAGCAGGGCGACAGTGCGGATGGCATCGGGACTCTCGTGCATGGTGGCCCTCGGTTCGTCCGGCAATGACTCTCAGGGCATTATTGGCGAAATTCGGCGGAAGCGACATATGCGCGTGCCGATAGCGTGCAATGGCTGACGCAACGGCCCCTGCAAGTGGTGAGGCCGGCGCTCCGCCGGCCTACTGTGGAGACACGTCCGGCTTGACTGCAGTGCAGCAAACCGTGCGCGGCGCGGCGTCAGGCTCCGCCGCGCGCGCCGGCGTGGTCGGTCGATACCGCCAGCGCGTGCCACGCGGCCAGCTCGCTCTCCACCTTGCGGTGCTTGTCGGCGATGCGGGCGACCGTGTCGGAACCCAGCGGCAGCCGCACCGGCGGCGTGTCGCTGTCGGCAAGCGCAAGCAGGGCCGCGGCCAGCCGGGCTGGGTCGCCGGGCTGCTGGTGGTTGGCCGAGGCCATGTGCGTGCGCATCGCGCCCACCGTCTCCGCGTATTCACTGATCTCCGTGCCGACGCGCACCAGCGAGCTGGCATCGAGGAAATCGGTGCGGAAGAAGCCCGGCTCGACCACCGTGGCATGGATCCCCAGCGGTGCCAGCTCGGCCGACAGCGCTTCGGTCAGTCCCTCGACCGCGAACTTGGTGGCGCCGTAGACGCCCCAGCCCGGATACGCCGCATAGCCGCCGATCGACGAGATATTGATGATATGGCCGCTGCGCTGGCGTCGCATCTGCGGCAGCACCGCGCGCGTCACCGCCAGCACGCCGAACACATTGGTGGCGAACTGCTGCTCGACTTCCCTGGCCGAGGCCTCTTCCACCGCGCCCAGCAGGCCGTAGCCCGCGTTGTTGACCAGCACGTCGATGCGGCCGAAGCGCGCTACCGCGGCCTCGGCTGCGGCGACCGCCTGGGCTTCGCTGGTGACGTCCAGCGCCACGGCGAGCAGATTTTCATGCTCGCCCACGGCGCCGGTCACGGCCTGCGGGTTGCGCGCCGTAGCGACGACCCGGTCGCCGCGGGCCAGCGCGGCGCGGGTCAGCTCGAGGCCGAAGCCGCGCGAGGCGCCGGTGATGAACCAGACCTTGACGCTGGCTCTGGAGGGGTTGGCGGGGATGGCTTGGGCTTGGATAGCGGACATGGTGAATCTCCTTTGCGGATGCATGGTGTTGGACTGCGATCTCGGATGGCGGGGGCCACGGAGACAAATTTAGGCGTGCGGAGACCGCAACACTAGCCGCCACAATGGCGTTTTAATAGCAACTGTGAGTTGCCAATGACCACGGGTCTGCCTCGATTGAGCAAACCTCAACCGTATGGCAGACTCGCCGGCATGGACAAACTGCCCCCACTGAACGCGTTGCGCGCCTTCGAGGCGGCGGCGCGGCATCTCAGCATCACCGTCGCGGCCGAAGAGCTGCACGTCACGCCTGGCGCCGTCAGCCGGCAGATCCGCGCGCTCGAACAGGGACTGGGCGTGCAGTTGCTGCATCGCGGCCACCGGCAGATCTCGCTGACCCGCACCGGCGAGGACTACTACCGCGCCGTGACCCGGGCCATGGACGATCTGCGCGAAGCCACGCGCCGCCTGAGCAAGCGCGCCCGGCGCAGGCAGCTCAAGGTGCGCGCCTATACCACTTTTGCCATGCGCTGGCTGATCCCGCGCCTGTCGAGCTTCCATGCCGCCAATCCCGGCATCGAGGTGCTGCTGACGGCCTCGCTCGATCCGGTCGACTTCCGCAGGGAAGATATCGATGGCGCCATCCGGCTGGGCGACGGCAAGTGGCACGGCGTCAACGCCTTCCGGCTGGTGTCGAACATCCTGTTGCCGGTGTGCAGCCCGGCGCTGCTGGACGCGGGGCCGAAGGTGAAGCGGGCCGCCGACCTGCAGCACCAGACCTTGCTGCATTCGATCGCGCGACCTGATGACTGGAGCCACTGGCTCAAGGCCGCGCGCGCCGACAAGGCGGTCGACGCGCGCAGCGGCATGACTTTCCAGAGCTCGGCCATGGCCTATGCGGCGGCGGTCGAAGGCCAGGGTTTCGCGATGGCGCAGCGCTTCCTGGTGGCGGCCGACCTCGATGCGGGCCGGCTGGTGGCGCCGTTCCGCCAGACCGTCGACATGGGCGATTTCACCTACTACCTGCTGACGCCGGCGGAGCGCAAGGAAAGCCCCAGCATGGCGGTGTTCCGGCAGTGGCTGCTGGCGCAGTTCGAAGCGCAGGGTTGAAGCGCAGGGTCGAAGCGCAGGGTCGAAGCGGCACAGGCTTACGCGGTCGCGCCACCGGCAAGCTGGCACTCCGGCGGACACATTTGCCACGGCAGCCCGGTCTAATCGAGGGTTTTTCCCTTTGTTTCGGGCATCAAGGCATACACCAGGCAACCTGCTGCGCAGACGGCGGCAATATAGGTCCAGCTATAGTTTGCCCAGCCCGCATTCGACATCGATGTCATGATGTACGGCAGCGATCCGCCGAACAACGTCACCGAAATGGCGTAGGGAAGCGCCACGCCGGTCGCGCGCACCTCCGCGGGAAACTGCTCCGCCATGACCGCCGCCGCCGTGGCGGAGAAACCGCACGACAGCAGCATCCCCACGCTGACGATCGCAGTCGCCAGCCAGAAGTCGTTGGCGAGGAAGTGCAAGCCGGGCCAGGCGAACAGCGCGGAACCGCCGGCGAATGCCAGCAGCACAGGCTTGCGTCCGATCCTGTCGGCCAGTTTGCCAAGCAACGGGATCGCCACCAGCGAAAGGACGATCGATATCACGCTGGCACTGAAGGCGTCCTGCAGGCTGAGCCCGGTCCGTACATGGGCGAGGGTCGGAAACAACACCAGCCAGAGGTAGAGCGAAAGGTTGCCCGCCATGGCGATGCCGATCACGCGCAACGACGCGCGCCAGTGCCTGGTGATGACCAGCAGCGAGGGATGCGCGGCAGCGCGGTGGGCGACCTTGCGCTGAAAGGCCCCGGTTTCCGCCACCGAGACCCGGATCCATAGCGCAACCACGCCCATCAGGCCGGCGAGAGCAAATCCGACCCGCCAGCCCCACGCCGCCATTTGCTCGGTATCGAGCCAACGCGTCAGCATGTACCCGATCAGTGCTGCCACCAGGACGCCAGCATTGATGCCGAAGTACTGCCATGAGCCGGCGAAAGCCCGGCGCGATGGCGCCGCCGTCTCGACGAGGTAGGTCGAGGCTGAGCCGAATTCGCCGCCGGCAGCGAAACCCTGCACCAGGCGCGCCATCACCAGGATGACGGGCGCGGTCAGGCCAATGGCGGAGTAGGTCGGGCAAACCGCTATCACCACGGTGCTGCCCGACATCAGCGCCACGGAAAGCGTCAGGCCCTTCTTGCGTCCATGGCGGTCGGCGTACGCGCCCAGCACGGCACCACCGACCGGCCGCATGATGAAGCCGACCGCGAACACGGCGAACGCGGACAGCAGCGACGCCATTTCATTATCGGCAGGAAAGAAGTGCCGCGAGAACAACGAGGCAAAAGTGGCGTAGATCACCCAGTCGGCGAACTCGACGATAGTGCCGAGTGTCGCTGCCGCAATTGCCTTCTTTTGCGCACGGGTGAGGGGAAGCGGGCGCTCGACTACATCTACTGGCAGGGTCGTTTCCATGCCGTCTCCTTGGATCATCTGTTGTGGTTCTCGCGCCGCCAGCGGCTTGGCGCATTCGCATGTCCGGGTCGACAGAGCCCGGCGCGTTGGGCATCGTAGGTGGCGGGGCTACACCGGCTCAAACGACTTTTTTTGCGGGGACGCTTGAGTTTTCTGCAACCGGTGGAGCGCTCAAGCCCGGCAAATCCAGCTTGAGAAGAACTCAATCGATCCGGTAGGAAATGTCGATTGAAGCGGCGCGGCAGGGCTCCTAGTATCCGTGGCACAGAGGTGGCGCATCACGCCATTTACCACGACAGGCCGCGCGACAGCGGTGAGGAGACTCGGCATGACGACGTTCGGTTTTATCGGCCTTGGCGCCATGGGCAGGCACATGGCGCGGCACCTGGTGCAACACGGCCTGCCCGTGACGGTATTCGACAGCAATGTCCAGGCGGTCGACGAGCTGGTACGTATCGGCGCCGCGCGCGGTGCCAGCGCCCGTGACGTTGGCGAGCATGCCCAGGTGGTGATGGTTTGCTTGCCGACGCCCGATATTGTCGAACGGGTAGCCACCGGTGAAGATGGGGTCGCGGGCGCAAGTGCCGTGAAAGTGTTCGTCGACCATTCGACCACGGCACCGACCGTGACGCGCAGGCTCGCCGCCGCACTGGCGCAGCATGGCATCCAGGCATTGGACGCGCCGCTGGCCGGTGGCGTGGCGGGCGCTGAGTCGGGCGCGCTGAGCGTGATGGTCTCCGGCGATGCCAGCGCCTTCGCCACTGCGCGGCCGGCTTTCGAGGCCTTTGCGGGCGACATCGCATATCTCGGTGCGCAGCCGGGGCTGGGTCAGACTCTCAAGCTGGTCAACAACATGATTGCCGGTTCGGCGCTGGTGACGGCGGCCGAGGCTGTGCTGTTCGGTGTGAAGGCAGGCATCCCTGCTGGGACCATCCTCGACGTGCTCTGCAGAAGCGCCACGGCGCGTGGCTTTGCGGTCCAGACCTTGCTTGCTGACAAGGTGCTGTCGCGCAAGTTCGACTTCGGTTTCCGCATGGACCTGATGCGCAAAGACCTGCGGCTGGCGCTCGGGGAAGCCGAGGCGGTGGGCGCTCCGATGTTCGCGTCTGCCGTCGTCAAGCAATTCTTTGATACGGCCGTGGCCAACGGAGCCGGCAGCGACGACATGACGCGCGTCGTCCACCAGCTCGAGAAGCTGGCCGGCGCCACGATCGAACAGGTCCAAGGCAGCGATGAGCAGCGCTGATACGACCGTGACACCAACCGCCTGAATCTTTGTCGAGGAAGCGTATGAACAGAGTGCTGAACTACATCAACGGAAACGACGTGCCGCCGTCGACTGGCCGGTATATCGAGAAGACAGACCCGCGCACTGGCATCGCGCTGTCCGAGGTGGGCGATAGCGCCAGGCCCGATGTCGACGCCGCCGTTGCCGCGGCGATGGCAGCGCTGCCGGGCTGGCGGGCAATGCGTCCCGCCGAGCGCGGCCGCATCCTGGTCGAGATCGGCCGTGCGGTGCGCAACAGCATCGACACGCTGGGAGCCATCGAAAGCGCGGAGACTGGCAAGCCCGGGCGCGAAATGCCGCAACTGATGGCCCTGATTGCGCAGTACTTCGAGTACTACGGTGGCATCGTCAATACGATGGACGGTGAAGTGATCAACGCCGGACCGGACTATCATGTCTACACAAGACGCGATCCGTTCGGCGTGATCGGCGTGATCCTCCCCTGGAATGCACCCCTGCATCAGGCTGCCCGCGCCATCGCGCCCGCGCTTGCCACTGGCAACGTGGTCGTTGCCAAGCCATCGGAGTTCACCTCGGGTTCGCTGATTGCCCTGGCGAAGCTGGCGGAAGCGGCCGGATTGCCGCCAGGCGTCCTGAACGTCGTGGTCGGGACCGGGCCATCGCTCGGACCGGCGATGGCCGGACATCCCGACGTGCGCAAGATTTCATTCACTGGCAGCACGCGCGCGGGCCGCGAACTGGGCAGGATCGCTGCCGACCGCATCCTGCCGCTGACGCTCGAGCTGGGCGGGAAGTCGGCCAATATGGTGTTCGCGGACGCCGACCTGGATGCCGCGGCAAAAGGATGCACCGCGGCCTTCACCTGGAATGGCGGACAGTGGTGCGCGGCAGGCACGCGCTTGCTCGTCCAGTCGTCGATCCACGACACCTTTGTCGACAAGCTGCTGGCTGCGGTCGCCGGCGTGCGCGTCGGGGCTGACTCCGAAGCATCCTACGGACCGATGACCACCCGCGCCCAGTTTGACAAGGTCCAGCAAAGCTTTGACCGGGCGCACAGCCTCGGGCTTGTACCGGCCGTTGGCGGCCGCATGGCGCAGGCGCCGAAAGAAGGGGACGGCTGGTTCATCGAGCCAACCGTCTACCTTGGCGTCACCAATGACATGGAGATTGCGCGTGAAGAAATCTTCGGACCCGTTCTCTGTGTCATCAGGTTCGAAGACGAGGCCGACGCCATCCGCATTGCAAACGATTCCGACTATGGGCTGGCAGCCGGTATCTGGAGCCGCGACATCGGCCGCGTCCATCGCGTCGCCGCCGCTCTCGACGCCGGCCGGATCGTCGTGAACGAGTACAGCGGCGGCTTTGTGCAGACGCCATGCGGTGGCTTCAAGCAGAGCGGCTATGGGCGCGAACAAGGCATGGAGGCGCTTGCGCACTATACCCAGTTGAAGTCCGTGATCGTGCGGCTGTAATGTCTTTGCGATTCCGTCGGCACGAGGCGTCGCTGCCGACGGCCTGCACGATGTCATCGCCGCAGCGACGGCGGCGCATGCGGCGTCACCCGCATCAAGCCCGGCCATGGCGGGCCGGTCCAGGGCGCGGGCAGCGCTGCCGCCCATGGGTTAGCGGGACGTACCGTCGCCTGTTCTGGCCCCATCGGTGAATGCGTCGCGTGCGCCGGTTCGCGCGCCGTCGGTAAACGTGTCGCGCGCGCCGGTCCGGCTGCCATCCGTATAGGGATCGCGTGCGCCTTGCCTGGCGCCTTGCGTGTGCGGGTCCACCGCATTGTCGACCGGCACCAGGCTTGAACGCGTATCGATGTGGCTGCCCTGCGTATAGGCGTCGAATTTGTCCGACCGTGCACCTTGTGTGAAGGGATCGCGCTTCTCGCCCGTCTGCGCATTGGCCGTAGCCGCCACGCCCATCGCCACGCTGGCGGCAGCGGCGACGCCAAGTACGCTCGCCTTGATGGAGATTCGTCTGTGTTTGCGCATCGTCTAACTCCTCATAAAATGCGCGGCTTTCCGCGCAAGGGAACCAGGAACCGGAACGGTTCCGCGGGAAAAAACGCCGGACCATGCCGCCGTGCGAACTCATGCAGGACGCCCTTGTCATTCATTGGCACCCAGTTGCGCACGCCATGCCGTCGCGAATTCACCGGCTTGCTGCAAGCGGTCTCCATGAATCCCGACTGCGTCGACTCGGCCGCTGCGAATCGCAGTTGCGGCCAGCTCCGCCGTCCACACGCCGGTGACAATGAGCGGACCGCGGTAATGCAGGCGGACACTCGCGGTAAAGGGCTTGCAGTACGTCGCGTGCCCGGATCCGGCCGAGTGCAGATGCAGATAGGCCAGCTTTCCGGCGGCCACGGGCGGCAGCAGTGCTTGTTGCCGATGCAGTTCGGCAGCGGTCTTCGGAAGTGTCATGCAGGCACCCACCCGGTCCGGCGGCCAGGCGGCCAGCAGTGTCCGCAACGCATCACAGAGGAACTCCGTGGCCGCCGGACATTCGGTCAGTGCGGCCGGCGCAGCACCGGGCACATCGGCCCATTGTCGATACAACTGATCCGGCAACGTGCCGACCGTCGCGGCAAGCTCGACGCCATCGAACCCGGCATCAAAGGCGTTCTCTGCCGCGGACCGGTACGCATCCAGCGCCGAGTCAACCTGATCGGCATTGAGCGCTATTCCGGAGGGCACGCGGCAACCGCCGATTCGCGCCACCACCATGCCGCCCCGGTCGTGGACCGCCTGCGTTGCGCGCAACCAGCCGTTGACTTCGGTGGCGCTTGCGATGCCATGGGTGATCCGGTTGAGGTCTTCAGCACAGTGGGCATCCGCGACGGCATAGACGACCAGGCCGCCCTCCAGGGATTGCGCCGGCGTCTCCCCGACATTTGCTGTCGCACCTTGCCAGAGCGCTTGCGGGCTATTCAAGACGATCCGGTGTTGCAGCCGCAGGGCGCCGAGTTGCAACGGCGCGAACAGGTCTTGGGGAACGGTCTGGCTCATCGCTACGGGCATATCGGGCTGGTGCCAAAAGTCTGGTCCGGCCGTACCCCGCATGCGAGTTATGCGTTGCTAAGTCGTGTCACGCCCCACGCCGCAATGGCCGCAGATGTTTCATACAATGCAGCGCGCTGGACCGCTCGCAGCTTCATTTCGAGCCTCGGATTCATGCGCATTGCGCCAGTCGGCCGGGCCGCGCATGGGTAATAACGATAGTGCAACCGTTATGCTAAATTCGCCGCTTCGGGATCTCGATCAAGCTAGGCGCGCCATGTCGGAACGACGTCAATTCCTGGTTGCGATAGGGCATCGTGGGTGGGCGGCATGCGCAACGGACCCCAGCGCCGACGCCGGCGTCGAGCGCGCACGGACCTGCGGCGACCCATGAGCATGACAACTGAAGCCGCCCTCCATTTCGGCCCGTTCTGTCTGCTGCCTCGCAAGCGGATCCTGCTGAAAAGCGGTGTTCCGGTCCGGCTGGGCAGCCGCGCCTTCGATTTGTTGGTTGCGCTGGCTGAACGGCCCGGTGAGGTTGTCTCCAATGCCGAACTGATCGCCCGGGTGTGGCCGAAGGTGGTTATCGAATCGGGCGCGCTCCGGGTCCACCTGACCGAGCTGCGCAAGGTACTTGGCGATCGGCGCGAGTCGGAACGCTACATCGTGAACGTGCCCACCCAAGGGTACTGTTTCGTTGCAGAAGTTACGCACGCGATCTCTACGGCGAATGCGGATTTGCCGGCGACCCTTGCCGCAATCGCGCAGCCTGCGGTGGCTGGGAATTCCACCGATGCGCTGGCGGCCGGACCCACCAGTGTCACGCCCGACCTCCCGGTAGCCTTGCCGCTGCCAGCGCAGTTGGCGCGCGTGATTGGTCGCGACGACGTGGTGGCCGACCTTGCCCGCGTACTGTCCTCACGACGCTGTGTAACCGTTACCGGCCCGGCCGGGATGGGCAAGACCACCGTGGCGCTCGCGGCCGCACGCCGTTTGTCGGTGTCTTTTGGCCAGCAGGCCGTCTTCGTCAACCTGGCCCCGCTGAACGACCCCGCGCTCGTGACAAATGCCGTGACGGCCGCGCTCGGCGCACCCGCGCTCGACGCCGTGTCAATGCGCAGCCTGATCGCCTATCTTCGCACCCGCCGCGTGCTGATCGTGCTCGACAACTGCGAGCATGTGATCGATGCCGCGGCGGAACTGGCGGAGTCCTTGCTGACCGGCGCACCGGAGGTCCACCTGCTGGCCACCAGCCGGGAGCCCCTGCGTATCCAGGGGGAATGGGTGCAACGCCTCGGTGCCTTGGCGGTGCCGCCTTCGCTTGACACGCTGGACGTTCAGCAGGCCTTGCGCTATCCCTCCGCGGAACTGTTCGTCGAACGTGTCCGCGCCAGCCAGGGCTCGTTCGCGCTGTGCCAGGCAGACGTCCCGGCGCTGGTCGGCATCTGCCGCGCGCTCGACGGGATCCCGCTTGCGCTGGAACTGGCTGCGGCGGGGGTGGAGCGGCTCGGCATGCGCGGCCTGTACGCCCAGCTTGGCAACCGCCTGGCGGTGCTGACGCGGGGCCGCCGCACGGCGCTGCCGCGCCACCGCACGCTACGTGCGGCACTGGACTGGAGCTACGCGCTGTTGCCTGAAGACGAGCGGCGGCTGCTGCGCAGCCTGGCGGTGTTCCGTGGCCGCTTTACAGCGGACGGCGCGCGGGCCGTGGCACAGGAGGGGCTCGTGGGCGATACCGACGAGCATCTCTATAACCTGGTCAGCAAGTCGCTGTTGATGTCGGACATTTCCTCGGAATCCGTGCAGTACTGGCTGCTCGAGACGACACGCGAGTATGGCCTCGCGCAACTGTCGGCCTGCCCCGAGCGCGGTGAAGTGTCCCGTCTGCATGCCATGCATATGCTTGTGATGGCCGACGAGATGGAGCGCGCCAGGCCGCGCCAGTTACGGGCCGACTGGCTGGCGCGCCACGCCTATCTTCTGGACGATATTCGCCTGGCCCTGCACTGGTGCCTGTCGGATGGCGGTGATGCCACGTTAGGTGCGGCGCTGGCCGCCGCTTCTGCACCGCTCTGGTATGCGCTGTCGCACATGGCCGAGTATCTCGGCATGGTGGAGCAGTTGCTCGAGCGGATGCCGGACACGGGCGGGATCGAACCGGCACGGGAAATCGCCTTGCGCGAAGCGCATGGGCATGCATTGTGGAATATCCGCGGCGCGGGACCCGCCGCCATCGCGGCATTCGAACGCAGCCTCGAGGTAGCGCGCCAGGCAAGCTCGGTTGCGGATCAGCTCCACGCATTGTGGGGGCTGTGGCTCATCAGCAATTCCATTGGCGACTACGGCTCGACCGTCCGCAGGGCGCAGGAATTCGGGGCGCTCGTGGCCCACACCGGCGATCCGGCGCATGCCGTCATTCACGATCGGATGATGACATGGAGCATGCACTTCACCGGCCATCACGAGCAGGCGCTCCGTCACGCCTGGCGCGTCCTCGGCAAGCCGGTGGCCATCCGTCTGAGCGCGCGCCGCAGCGGCTTTCAGTTCGATCAAGGGGTGGCGGCGCTGACGGCACTGGCGCGGATCCTCTGGATCAAGGGCATGCCCGAACAGGCGCTAGAACATGCCGAGGCCGCGGTGGAGCGGGCCCAGGCAATCGATCATTCACTCTCGCTGTGCTTCGCCATCTCCGTGGGTTGCGCCCCGGTCGCGTTCTGGACCGGCGACCTCGATCGCGCTGCACGCTATACCGCCGCGCTTCGCCATTGCACGACCGAATACTCGCTCACATTCTGGGGCTGTTACGGCGACGGCTATTTCATGGTGCTCAGCCGCTCGCGCGGTGGCGGCGGCGTGGTGGAGCTGCCGGCGGCATGGCCACTTCCTTTGCGCGACATGCTTTGCACCTTCGACGCCACGCTGGCTTGCGCGGACGATTTCGCACGCGCCCATCGCGGCCTGGTTCCCTGGAGCTCGCCGGAACTGCTCAGGATCGAGGGGGAACGGCTGCGCGACGCCGGCAATCTCGCCGCTGCAGCGGAAAGGATGCGCAGCGGCCTCGACCAGGCCGAAGAGCAAGGTGCGCTGTCGCTGTCTCTGAGGTGTGCCATGAGCCTGGCAGCGCTGACCGCGGAAACCGGATCGATTGCGCAGGCGCACGGTATCCTGGGCGCGGTGTACGACCGGTTTCGCGAAGGGTTCGAAACCGCCGATTTGCGTGCGGCAGCTGCGCTGCTCTGCCGGCTCGGCTGACCAATCGCGCCGTCGTACGCGGCTTCGCGCCTGGCACGCGCTGGCGCAAGGCGCCAGGCGTCGCCAAGGGCGCGGGCCCTCAGGCCATCAGCTTCTCCTTGGTGATAGGCAGTTCCCGAATGCGCTTGCCCGTGGCGTGATACACGGCGTTTGCCACCGCCGCGGCAAGCCCGGTAATACCGATTTCACCGATCCCGCGCGCGCCAAATTCATTGAAGCGGAGATCCGGATAGTCGAGCAGGATCACGTCGATCTCCGGCTGGTCTGCGTGTACGGGCACGGCATACTCGGCGTAGTTGTTGTTGCCGGGCATACCGTTGCGCTCGTCGTACTCGGTGGCCTCGAACAAGGCCATGCCGACGCCCATCACGATGGCCCCTTCCACCTGGTTGCGGGCAGTGACCGGATTGATCACCCGACCGACGTCGATGGCACTGACGACGCGCGCCACACGCAGGCGGGAAATGCCGGGATCCCAGCGCACCTCGACGAAGTGGGCGCCAAAGGACATGAACGACAGCTTGTCCGCCGGCGCCGCGCCGGTGCGGGCAAAGCCCTCGGCGCTGGCGAAGCGCTGGGCCGTCAGGACCGATGCATAGTCGACGCTGCGCCGGCCGTCGGTCAGGCGGCCCTGCTGCATCTTCAGCGACTCGGGCTTGGCGCCGGCAAAGGCGCCGCCTTCCTGGGTCGCATACGTGCCCAGCTGGGCGATGGCGTTGCGGGTGGCTTCGGCTACCGCGGGTAGCACGCTGGCCGTCGCCCAGGACCCGCCTGCGACCGGTGCAGAGGGAAACGAGGAATCGCCGAGCTTGACCTCAATCCTTTCAAATGGGAGTCCAGTCAACTCGCTGACGGTCTGCGCCACGATGGTGTACATCCCGGTGCCGATGTCCTGTACCGCGCAGGTCACCGACGCGCTGCCGTCGCTGCGCAGGTGGACGCGTGCCTCGGCGGGTGTACGCCAGGCATCCCAGTTGCAGACGGCGACGCCATAGCCGGCGATCTCACTGCCGACCGTCATCGATCCCGGTCGCGGATCGCGCCGGTCCCAGCCGAACTTTCGGCTCGCCTGGTCGATGGCCTCGCGCAGGTGGTTGCTGGACCATGGCAAGTTCAGGCTTTCGTCGCGCGTCGACAGGTTGGCGAGCCGGAATCGCACCGGATCCATGCGACAGGCCAGGGCCAGCTCATCGATGGCGGACTCCAGTGCAAACAGTCCCGGGGCAGCGCCCGGCGCGCGCATCGAAGTCGGCGCACCGCGATGCACGTTGGTGGTGTGGTGGCTGACCATGAGGTTGGGACAGGCGTACAGGCTCTGCGTCATGCCCCCGCAATTCTCGACGTACTGCTCGATGAATGAGGTGGTGTTGACGGATTCATGCCGGATCGACGTGATCTTGCCATCCGCCCCGGCCGACAAGCGCACGCGCTGGCGCGTCTCGGGACGCTGCCCGGTGGTGGTAAACATATAGGCCCGCGGCACCACCAGCTTGACGGGCCGGCCGGTCATGCGCGCCGCCGCGCTCGCGGCAACGGAATGCGGCCACAGGAACAGCTTCGAGCCAAAGCCTGAGCCAATGAACGGCGCATCGACGGTGACGCGCTCGGGAGTCAGGCCGAAAATCTGCGCGATGGTATTGCGGTGGACGGTTGCCCCCTGGGTGGCCTCATACAGACGCAGGTCGCCGTTCTCCCACCACGCCAGCGTGGCATGCATCTCCATCGGGTTATGCGTCTCGACCGGGGTGCGGTAGGTAACGTCGACCTTGACCGCGGCGCGGTCGTAGGCCGGCGCCGGTGCGCCGCGCGCATGCCCCCTGCCGCCATCGCGCAGGCCGTTTGCCTTGATGCCGTGCTCCAGGTCGACGACGGGCCGTTCGCCGGCATAGGAAGCCTTGACGCGGTAGGCCGCCTCGCGCGCATGCTCGAAGGTGTCTGCCACCACCAGCGCCACCATCTGGCCGCCGTAGTAGATCGTATTGTCTTCGAACGGCAGCCGGTGCTCGTCCGTGATCGATGCAGTCAGGATGTTTGCGCCGGAAATCGGGCTTTTCGGCGTACGGTAGAGGCGCGGAAAATGGCCGTTGTGCAGGATGTCAACCACTCCCGGTACGCGGCGGGCGTCGGCCATGTCAAGGCCGGTAATGCGCCCGCTCGCCACGGTGCTGTATACGCCGTACGCGTACAGCATGCCGGGCAGGGCGCGGTCGGCTGTATACAGGGCGGCGCCGGTAACCTTGAGGCGGCCGTCGATGCGGCGCGGTGACGCGCCGATAGCAGTGTTGTTCACGCGTGCACTCCCTTCAGGCGGTGAGAAGCGACAGGTTCCGTACCACGGCCTGCTGGCCGAGCTTGAGCTTGAAGCCGTTCTGTCCATATGAGCGCGCACCAGCCATCGCCGCTTCGCCGGTCTGGCGGAGCAGCGCTTCGGAGACCGGCTTGCCACGCAGCACGGCCTCCGCATCGGCGGCACGCCAGGGCTTGGTTGCCACGCCGCCAAGCGCAATGCGGATATCGCGCACGGTGTTGCCGTCGAGCGCGACGATCACTGCGCTCGACGCCAGGGCAAACTGGTATGAGCCGCGATCGCGCAGCTTGAGATAGGCCGAGCGGCTGCCGGGCATCGGTGCGTCCAGCGTGATGTGGGTGATCATCTCGCCGGCTTCGAGCGCATGTTCCTTCCAGGGCGTGTCGCCGGGCACCAGGTGGAAATCCGCGAAGGCAATGTCGCGCCTGCCCTTCGGCCCCTGCACATGCACCGTTGCGCCGATCGCCACCATGGCGACGCACATGTCGGAAGGATGCGCCGCGATGCACTGGGGACTGCCGCCCAGCACCGCATGGACGTTGCGGTTGAGACCTTCCACTGCGGCACATCCGGACCCCGGCGTGCGCTTGTTGCACGGCGAGACGCCGTCGCGGAAGTAGCCGCAGCGCACCCGCTGCATCACGTTGCCAGCGGTGGTGGCCTTGTTGCGCAACTGCGTGCTGGCGCCGGACAGCAGCGCCTGCGACAGCACGGGATAGTGCTGGCGGATATGCTCGTGCCGGGCCAGGTTGGTGTTGCTGACCATCGCACCGACGCGGGTGCGGCCGTCGCCCAGCGGTTCGATCTGGTCCAGCTTGAGCTTGTGGATGTCCACCACGCGCGCCGGCTGCGTGATATCGAGTTTCATCAGGTCCAGCAGGGTCGTGCCGCCCGCCAGGTAGACGGTGTCGCTGCCGCGCGCGTGCAGCGCGACAGCCTGTTCGACGTCGACGGCGCGCGCATATTCAAAGTTCCGCATCAGACGTTCCCCCGTACCTTGCCGCGCGCGTCCTGGATGGCGGACACGATGTTCTTGTAGGCTCCGCAGCGGCAAATATTGCCGCTCATGGCTTCCTGCACCGAGGCGTTGTCGGACGGGATGCGCCGGTCTTGCAAGATGCCCACCGCGCTCATCATCTGGCCGGCGGTGCAATAGCCGCACTGGTAGGCATCGTGGTCCCAGAACGCCTGCTGTACCGGATGCAGCTTGCCGTCACGCGACAGGCCCTCGACCGTAGTGATGTCGTCGCGGTCATGCATGATGGAAAGCGACAGGCATGCGTTGACCGAGACGCCATTGACGAGGATCGTGCAAGCCCCGCATTGGCCGTGATCGCAGCCCTTCTTGGTGCCGGTCAGGTGGACCTTTTCACGCAGGGTATCGAGCAGAATCTCATTGGCCTGCACCACGAGTTGCTGCGTGGTGCCGTTGATAGTCAGTGTCAACGGATAACCTGCGTTGCCTGAGCGCGAAGCGGCCGGTTCCCGTGTCGCCGGCGCCGCGGTTTCCGCAGACACCGTGCCTGACAGCGCGCCGCTTGCTATGCTCACCCCTGAAACGCCGACGCCCTGCATGAATCGGCGACGGGAAAGAACCGTCGGACCACCATCCTGCCCATCGCCGTGAACCGGCACATCGACGGGCACATTCTTTGGGGACGCCATTTACTGTTCTCCTGTGCATGCTGAACCTGCTCAAGGTTGCGCCACGAAGCCCGGTATCGTAAGGACGAGGCTAGCCCCGGGCCCTGCTGTACCATCGCGCTCGTTGGCGATGGCGTGCGTCGATGACGGCCCGGCAGGCCTGGTGCAATCGGAACCCGCACGATTGGGCGCGGCCCTATCACTCTATTCAGATATCAAGCGGATACAAGGGGCTTAACAAGACTTAACAGGCCCGTGTCTTCGCGTGGAATGCCGGGTAGGCAGTGCAGCGCGGCGATGATGTGTGAGCAGTTCATGGTCCCGCAGCCGCCAGGCGCCGCTCGCTGGCATCGGCGCACTGAATGGCGCCTTGCTTTTCCAATGCGTCGATCTGCGACGGGCCGTAGCCCAGTTCGGCCAGTACAGCCTTGGTATGCTGCCCGCACGCCGGTGCCGGTTGCGCTGGCAGCGCGTTTTCCTGTGCGCTGTTGATCGGGAATCCCGGCATCCGGATTTCGCCGAGCGTGTCATGCCGGACGCGCTGCAGCATGTGATTGGCAGCCACCTGTGGATGCGCCATGACATCCTCGTAGGTCGCGACGCGCGCGCAAAGGATGTCGGCGTCCTTAAGAACGGCGAGCCAGGCATCGGTCGGCCGCTTGACGAACTCGCTGGTCAGCGCCTCCACCATCGCCGCCCGGTTAGCCACGCGCAGCGGCGAGGTGGCAAAGCGCGGGTCGTCGGCCAGCTCGCGCCGGCCCAACACCTCGCACAACCGGCGCCAGCGCTCCGGCATGTAGGCGGCCACCATGACCCAGCCGTCGGCAGTGCGGAAGGCCTGGTTGGGCGCGGAATAGGGCGCCGCGCTGCCTACGCGTTCCGGCAGTTTGCCGTCGGCGCAATAGCTGGTAATGGACGACTGCTGCAGCGCCAGCGCCGCATTGAGCAGGTTGACATCGAGATGGCCGCCCAGGCCGTCGCGCGCGCGCTGCGCCAGCTTGGCCAGCACGCCCATGCAAGCCACATAGCCGGTCATCACGTCGACCACCGGTGCCTGCACCTTGCACGGCTCGCTATCGGGCAGGCCGATCAGGCTCATCAGGCCGGAATCCGCCTGCATGATGCCATCGACGCCAGCGCGATGCGCATACGGCCCCTGCTGCCCGTAGGCGGAGATAGAACAGTAGATCAGCGCGGGGTGGGCCTGGGTCAGTCGGGCGTGGCCGAGGCCGAGGCGTTCCATCACGCCCGGGCGCATGCTTTCCACCACGATGTCGGCGCTCGCGATCATGCGACGTGCCACCGCGACGCCGTCGGCCGACTTGAGGTCGAGCGCCACGCCTAGCTTGTTGCGGTTGAAGCCGTGGAACAGCGCGCTGTCGACGCCGAGCCAGCCTGGGCCGAGCCCGCGGCCTAGCTCGCCGCCGGGCGGCTCCACCTTGATGACCCTGGCGCCCATATCGGCCAGCAGCATGGTGCAGGTAGGCCCGGCGCCGATCTGAGTAAAGTCGATGACGGTCAGGCCGTCCAGTGCGTCGCGCAACATTTCATGCCTCCGGAAGGGTGCGGGATCGTTTGAACGTGCCTTGCGCGGTGGCTACCAGCACGCCGGCATCGGTGGTCAGCTCCGCCGCGGCGAAGTACAGGCTCTTGCCGGCGCGTGTGAGCTGCGCCGTCGCGCGCAGCCGCCCGGCGCTGGCCTTGCTGAGATAGCTGATCGTCAGCATCACCGTGACCGCGTGGCCTAGTGCGCCGTCAGGGCCGACGGGCAGCCCGGCGTAACCGCAGGCGGCGTCGAGCAGGGTGGCCGTCACGCCGCCCTGCACGCTGCCCTGGCGGTTCAGGTGGCGCGGCTCGAGCTCGAGCTCGAAGGTGCAGCGGCCGTCGCCGACACTGGCCAGGCGAATGCCCAGGTAGTCCAGCAGCGGGTTGTCCGTTGGCGGTACCGTGGCGGGATGCGCGTTCATAGCGCCACCTTGATGCCGTTGTCCTGGATCAGGCGCTGCCAGCGCGCCAGCTCTTTGCCGATATACGCCTTCAGTTCGGCCGGCGATGAAGCCTGCGGCTCGAAGCCCTGCTTGCCCATCTGCTCCGCCACGTCAGGCGATTTCAGCGCGGTCACAAGCGCTGCATTGATCCTGTCGACCACCGGCTTAGGCGTGTGCGCCGGTGCCAGCAGGCTGTACCAGAGTTCGGCGTCATAGCCGGCCACGCCGGCTTCCGCAAATGTCGGCAGGTCCGGCATCAGCGCGGTGCGTTTCTTGCCGGCGATGCCGAGTGCGCGCAGCTTGCCGGCGCGCACATACTGGATTGCCGAGGCAAAGGTGGCGAAGGAAATCTGCACCTGTCCGCCCATCAGGTCGGTGATCGATGGCCCGGTGCCACGATAGGGTACGTGCAGCAGTTCGGTCTTATTGAGCTTGGCAAAGACTTCACCCGCCAGGTGCTGCGGCGTGCCGTTGCCCGGGCTGCTGTAGCTGAGCTTGCCGGGATTGGCGCGGGTGTACTGGATAAAGTCCTGCAGCGTGCGGAACGGCTGGTCGGAGTTGGCGACCAGCATGATTGGCACAGACGCGATCCGCCCTACCGGCTCGAAGTCCCGTTCGATGCTGAATGGAATCTTTGTGCCGAGAAACGGGTTCATCGTCACTTGGCTGGATGCGATCACCAGCGTGTAGCCGTCCGGCGCCGCATGAGCGACATAGTCGGCGCCAAGGTTGCCGCCGGCGCCGGGCTTGTTCTCGATCACGATGGTCTGGCCCAGCAGCTTGCCCATTTTGGGCCCGATCAGCCGGGCCAGGGTGTCGTTGCCACCGCCGGGGGCGAACGGCACCACCAGCGTGATCGGCTTCTGCGCGGGGAAGGGCACTTGCGCCGCCGCGCCCAGCGCAGTGGCCGACAGCATGGCAGCCAGCGCCATGCGTGCGTATCGGGTCATGCCAGTCATGGTCTGTCTCCTTTCGATGGGTTTTCGAACGCTCAACGCCCGGTGAAACGCGGCTGGCGCTTCTCGGCGAAAGCCTGTCGGCCCTCGATACGGTCGGCGGTATCGCGCAGCACGCCCCAGTAGAGTTCGGTGAGCTGCTGCGCGTCGGCTTCGCCAAGGTGGCTGGTCTGGCGCGACAGCCGCTTGACCGCCTGCACCGCCAGCGGCGCATTGGCCGCGATCCGCGCGGCGAGCGCCAGCGCGCGGTCGAGCAATACCTGGGGCGCCACCGTCTCGCTGACCAGCCCGATGCGGGCCGCCTGTTCCGCATCGATCCGCTCGCCGGTCAGCACCATCTGCATCGCGTGCGCCGCGGGCACGGCCTTCAGCAGCCGGTGCAGGCCCGAGACCGCGGGGATCGAGCCGACCGCCGCTTCGGGCAGGCCGAAGCTCGCCTGTGCCGATGCGATCCGCACATCGCATTGCAGCGCCAGCTCCAGGCCCGCGCCGAGGCAGTGGCCGTTGACGGCGGCGATCAGCGGCTTGCACAGGTCCAGGCCGGCCAGGTCCATCAGGCGGATATAGAGCCCGAGGTCGGCGGCCGGCTCCGTGGCGCGGAACAGCGCCTGCGCGTAGCTGGCTGGCGACTGGCGCGTGCCTTTCAGGTCCGCGCCCGCGCAGAAGGCGCGCGTGCCGGCGCCGGTCAGCACCGCCACACGGAGGTCGTCGCGGTCGCGCACTTCGGCCAGGTGGTCGCGCAGTTCACGCAGGGTGGGCACGTCCAGCGCATTGAGCGCGTCGGGCCGGTCGATGGTCAGCACCGCGACCGCGCCTTCGAGATGGCGTCGTACAGTCATGGCGCCTCCTTATACGCTGGGCGACGACAGGCTGCGCCCGCCGCAGACATAGAGCACCTGCCCGGTCACATACGATGCGCGCGGGTCGAGGAAGAAGCTGACCGCATTGGCGATATCGTCGGCGGTGCCGATGCGCTGCACCGGCACCGATTTCTGCAAGCGCGCCTGCACGTCCGGCGCAAAGCCGCGGAACAGCGGGGTATCGACGATGCCGGGCGCCACCGCGTTGACGGTGATGCCCTTGGCCGCAAACTCGATCGCCAGCGAGCGCGTCAGGCTGACCACGCCGCCCTTGGCCGCGGCATAGTTGGCCTGCCCGAACCCGCCCAGCCACGCGCGCGACGAGATATTGACCACGCGGCCGTAGCCGCGCTCGACCATGCCCGGCAGTGCCGCGCGACAGCACAGGAATTGCGAGCGCAGGTTGGTATCGACGACCAGGTCCCAGTCTTCGTCGCTCATCTTCAGGAAGCGCATGTCGCGCACTGCGCCGGCGTTGTTGACCAGGTAGTCGATGCGGCCAGTGCGTGCGAGCACCTGCGCGAAGGCGTCGTTGACCGCCGCCGAGTCGGTCAGGTCGGCGCTGGCGCCGAAGGCATTGAAGCCCTCGGCAACCAGCGCGCCGACGGCGGCATCGAGCGCGGCCGCGTCGCGGTCGAGCAGGGCCACTGCCAGGCCCTGGCGCGCCAGCTGCGTGGCGATGCCCAGGCCGATGCCGCGCGCGGCACCGGTCACCACTGCCACATGCGCGGAATCGAAGTTTTGTGTGCGCATCTCAGACTCCCAGCAGGTGGACGGAAGAGGCGGCGTGGTCCACGCCCGCGATGCCGCCGCCGGTGCATTGCGTCAGGCCGATGCGGGCCTGCGCCACCTGGCGGGCGCCGGCGCGGCCCTGCAGCTGCCACAGGATCTCGACCATCTGCGCCACGCCGGTGGCGCCCAGCGGATGCCCCTTGGCCAGCAGCCCGCCGCTGGGGTTGACCGGCACGCGCCCGCCCAGGCGCGTGGCGCCGGACTTGAGCAGGGCCACGGCATCGCCGCGCGGCGCCAGGCCGAGGGCTTCGTAGTAGAGCAGCTCGGCGATGGTGAAGGCGTCGTGCAGCTCGACCACGTCGACGTCCTGGGGCCCGAGGCCCGCCTGCGCATAGGCCTGGCGCGCGGCGCGCGCGGTGATCTCGGCATCGAGGATGTCGTCGTCGGCCTCCTCGCGCATGCCCGACACCACCACCGACGACAGCACCTTGACCGGCCGCGCCTGCGCCGGCCGCTGCGTGCCGAGCACCAGCGCGGCGGCGCCATCGACCTGCGACGGGCAGCATTGCAGCAGCGTCAGCGGGTCGGCGATCATGCGCGAGGCCAGCACTTCTTCCACCGTGGTGGTGTTGCGCTGCTGCGCGTACGGGTTGAGCGAACCGTGGTGGCGGTTCTTGACCGCAACCTCGGCCAGGTCGGCCGGCCTGGCGTCGCGCTCGTACAGGAAGCGCGTGCCGCGCATCGCATAGACCGCGGGCAGCACCATGCCGGACCTGGCGTAGAGCTCGGTCTTGTGGTCGTTGCGCTGCAGCGGGATGGTGCCGCCGCCGAGCGCGGTGAGCTGCTCGATGCCGAACACCAGCACCGTGTCGTATTGCCCGGCCAGCAGCGCGTGCCGCGCCAGGTGCACGCCGGTGGCGCCGCTGGCGCAGGCGTTCTCGACGTTGTAGACCGGGATGCCCTTGAGCCCGAGGTCGCGCACGATCAGCTGGCCAAGGATCATGCCACCCAGCACGTTGGCGCAGTAGACCGCCTGGATGCGGCCGGCCGGCACGTCGGCGTCGGCCAGCGCCTTCAGGATGGCCTGCTGCGCCAGTTCCGGTGCCAGCACGCCCGGATGGCGGCCGAACGGCGTCATCGCGCCGCCATGGATGTAGATGTCCTGCATGGTGCTTACCTTTTCCCTTTTCTCGATCGTTCAGGCCGTGACGGCTTCGAACACATAGCCAAGTTCGGCGTCGTGCCGCGGCGTGTAGCGCGCGCCGATGAGCGGGCGCGCCGTGCCCAGCAGGCGGCCGAAGATGCGCACCGGCCCGACGAAATCGACATAGCCGAGCGCGTAGGGCGGCTGGCCGGTCTTGGGCGCGGGGTGGATCACGGTGTAGCTGTAGAGCGTGCCCGTGCCGGTGATGGCGGCGACCTCATGGCCGTCGGCCAGCGGCGAGTCGGCCGGCAGCGCCGGGAAGATCCATGCGCCGGTGGCGCGCTCGCGCGAGGCAAGCAGATGGGGGACGGGTTCCGCGCTCCAGAGCGGATAGGGCTGGTCTGACATGGCTGTCTCCTGCGGGTTGTGCCTGGTGTAATGGTTGTCGCAGGCGGGCCGCCCGACAAACGATATTTCGGGCGCTTTCGATTGAGTAAAAGTCAACCGAACGGCGCGGGGGGAAAGGGAAGGAGACAGGAAGGGGTATCAAGCCCTGCGCGGGCCGCTGCCGGGCGCCAGCGCATGCGGGGATAACGGCGCCCGCAGCGTGCGCCGTGGCACGGCCGGTGACGGACCGCTCAGTCGGCCACGCCTGCCAGCCGCGATAACGAATGCTCGGCGCCGCGCGCGGCCGCCACCACGAAGTCGATGAAGCGCCGCACCCGCACCGGTATCTGGCTGCGATGCGGGTAGTACATGTACAGCCCGACCTGGCTGCTGCCGTATCCGGTCAGGATTGCCTTGAGCCGGCCGCTGACCAGGTCGGCATGGACCATGTAGGCGGGCAGCTGGCCGATGCCGATGCCGGCGCGCACTGCCTCGACCTCGGTTTCCACATCGTTGAAGCTGGCCACCGCCGGCAATTCCTGGTACACGAGGTTGCCGTCCACCTGCAGCTCCCACGGCACCATGCGGCCGGTGGCGGGGCGGCGGAAGCCGGTGCACTGGTGCCGCATCAGGTCGTCGGGCGTGGCCGGCTCGCCGTGCCGCGCCAGGTACCCCGGCGCGGCGCAGATCACCAGCGGCAGATCGCACAGGCGCCGTGCCACCAGGTTCTGGCCGGGGCTGGTGCCGACGCGGAAGCCGACGTCGATCCTGGCTTCGACCAGGTCGGTGAAGTGGTCGCTCAGCACCACGTCGAAGGCGATGCCGGGATGCTGTTCGCGGAAGCCCTTGAGCAGCGGCACCAGCACGCGGCTGCCTAGCGACGGCGGTGCGGTCAGGCGGATCAGGCCGTCGTCGTCGCCGCGGCTGGCTCGGACCTGCTCGAGCGCCTCGTCGAGCTGGCGCATGCCGGGGGCGGTCAGTTCGAACAGGCGCGCGCCTTCCTCGGTCAGGCTCAACTTGCGCGTGGTCCGGTGCAGCAGGCGCACGCCCAGATGGGCCTCGAGCGTGCGCACCGCCTTGCTCGCTGCCTGCGGCGTGACCCCGGCCTCGACCGCGGCGCGCCGGAAGCTGCCGGCGCGCACCACGCCGAGGAAGAGGGTGAGGACCCGGGTCTTGTCCATGACTGGCAACCAATGGTTGGGAATGCGGCCATCATAGCGCCAGTCCTGGCCACGCCGGCGGCGCGGCGTTAGTGTTCCACCAGGTGCTCGATGCGGATCGGCAGTTCCCGCACGCGCTTTCCGGTGGCATGGAACACGGCGTTGGCCACGGCGGGCGCCACCCCCACCAGCGCGATTTCACCGAGTCCCTTGACGCCCAGCGCATTGACATGGGGATCGACCTCGTCGACGAAATGCGCCTCGAGCCCCTGGATATCCAGGTTGACGGGCACCAGGTAGTCCGCCATGTGCGCATTCACCGGGCGGCCGTCGCGCGGATCCAGCGCGGTTCGCTCCATCAGCGCCATGCCGATGCCGCCGACCATGCCGCCGGTGCACTGGCTGGCGGCCAGTCGCGGATTGACGATGCGGCCCGCGCCATAGGCGCCGACCACGCGCCGGATCCGGATGGTGCCCACGTCGGGGTCGATCGCGACTTCGACAAACACCGCGCCGAAGGCGTGCATGGAGAACCGGCCGCGCACCGCCGCATCCGGCCCTGCGGTGGCGCTGGCCTCGATGATGCCGCCGCCGTGTCCTGCGTCGCGGCGCTGGTCCAGCGCCGCGATGCAGGCGGCGCGCACCGCCGAGCCCACCGATGCCAGCGTCATCGAGCCCCCATGCGGCGGGGTGGGCGGGAAGTCAGAGTTGCCCAGGCTGAAGCGCACGCGCTCCAGCGGCAGCGCCAGCGTTTGCGCGGCGATCTGCGTGATCGAGGTATAGGTGCCCGGCCCCATGTCGCTGGCGGCGGCCTCGACTTCGGCCGTGCCGTCGGCAAGCAGCCGCACCCGCGCGCTGGCCTGGCCATGGAACACCGGGTAGCTGGCGCATGCCATGCCCCAGCCGATGCGCAGGCGGCCGTCGCGCATGGAGCCGGGCGCGAGCGTGCGGCGCGACCAGCCGAACGCATCGGCGCCGCGTTCGTAGCAGGCCAGCATGGAGCGGCTCGAGAACGGCAGCTGCATCCCTTCGTCGAGCCCGGGCTCATTGCGCCGGCGCAGCTCGAGCGGATCCATCCCGAGCGCGTGCGCCAGCTCGTCCATCGCGCATTCCAGCGCAAAGATGCCGGTGGCCTCGCCCGGCCCGCGCATATAGGTGGGGGTGCTGATGTCCAGCGGCACCAGCCGGTAGCGGGTGCGCACGTTGGGGCAGCTATAGAGGAAGGGCGTGACCGAAGTCAGCGCCTCGGCGAACTGCTCGTACCGGCTGGTCTCCCCAGTGCCTTCATGGACGATGGCGGTCAGCCGTCCGTCGCGCGTCGACGACAGCGCCACGCGCTGGGTCGTGCGCGGCCGATGCCCCGCCAGATGAAAGGTCTGCCGCCGCGACAGCGCAAGCTTGACCGGCCTGCCGACCACGCGCGCGGCCACGGCCGCGAGCGTGACGTGGGGCCAGGTGCGCAGGCTGGTGCCGAACGCGCCGCCGATGAACGGACAGATGACACGGATGTTGGCGGCCGGGATGCCCAGGACCGCTGCAATCTCGGCCTGCTCGTTGACCACGAACTGGCTCTTGCTCCACAGCGTCAGCTGTTCGCCTTCCCAGGCGGCAACCGTCGCGTTCGGTTCGATCGGCACGTGGTTCTCGCGGGCGGCATCGTAGTGCGCGTCGATGCTGACCGGCGCGGCGGCGAGCGCGGCGTCGGGGTCGCCGCGGACCCGGTCCGCCGCGTGTGGACCCGGCTCGCGTCCGGCCTCGGGCACCACGGCTTCGGCGCGCGGGTCGAGCGGATCGCACACCGGTGTTTCGGCGGTATAGCGGATCTGCAGCAGGCTGGCTGCGTGTTCGGCCTGGTCCAGGGTCTGTGCCACGACCACGGCAACCGGCTGGCCGTAGAAGCGCACGCGATCGTCCTGCAGCACGTGCAGGCGCTCGCCATGCTGCGGGTCGATAAAGCCCTTGTGCGGCGCGTAGGCCAGTGTTGGCATGTTCTCGTGGGTCAGGACCGCCAGCACGCCGTGAACGCGCTGCGCGGCCGTGGTGTCGAGCGCCACCAGGCGCCCCAGTCCGATCGATGCCCCGACGATCACCGCGTAGGCCTGTCCGGGCTGGTTGAAGTCGGCGGCATAGCGCGCGCCGCCGGTCACTTTGGCGCGGCCATCGACGCGGGCGTGCGGCTGGCCGATATGGTTGGTGTTCATTCGCATTCTCCTGCCAGTTCGAGGGCCCGTACCACCGTGCGTTGCAGCAGCGCCACCTTGTACCGGTTGCCGGGCAGCGCCGTGGCGTCGGCCACGGTGGTCAAGGCCGCCGCCGCGAAGCTCGCGCGCGTCGGCGGCTTGCCCTGCAGCGCCAGCTCTGCCGCGCGCATGCGCCATGGCCGCGTGCCGACGCCGCCGCAGGCAAGACGGGCGGCGCGGACCACGCCGTCACTGACGTCGAGGGCCGCCGCGGCCGATACCAGCGCAAACTCATATGAGGCCCGGTCGCGCACCTTCAGGTAGCGCGCCGAGCGTGCATAAGCCAGCGCGGGCACCCTGACCTCGACGATAAGTTCGCCGGGCGCAAGGGTGTGCTCCAGATGCGGCGTGGTTCCGGGAAGCCGGTACAGGTCTTCCACGGGAAAGGCGCGCGAGCCGTTCGGGCCCCGCACATGGACCACCGCGTCCAGTGCCACCAGCGCGACCGCAAGGTCGGAAGGGTGCGTGGCGCTGCAATGCGCGCTCGTGCCCAGGATGGCGTGGCCGGCGTGCAGGCCATCGACGGCCGCGCAGCCACTGGCCGGGGCGCGCTTGTTGCAGGCCGCGTCAAGCATGCGGAAGTATGGACAGCGCACGCGCTGGAGCAGGTTGCCGCCAATGCTGGCCATGTTGCGCAGTTGCGGCGAGGCGCCTTCGATCAGTGATTCGGCGATGACCGGGTGGAGCCGTCGTACGTCTGCATGCGCGGCCACGTCGGCCATGCGCGCAAGCGCGCCGATGACCAGCGCGTCGCCTTCCGCGCGGATGTGGTTCAGCGGCAGCGCGTTGATGTCCACCAGCCGCTGGGGTTGTTCGACGTGCTCGCGCATCAGGTCCACCAGCGTGGTGCCGCCGGCGACGAAACGCGCGCCGGCAGCGGCCGCGGCCAGCGCTTCGGCTTCCGAGCCGGCCTTTTGCAGGGTGAAGGGCATCATGGCAGCTTCCTTTCGCCGAGTTCGGCAATCGCGGCAACGATTCCCGCATACGCCCCGCAACGGCAGATATTGCCGCTCATCCAGAAGCGCACCTCGTCGGCGCAGCCTGCATGGCCTTCGTCAAGGCAAGCGATACCGGACATGATCTGTCCCGCAGTGCAGAACCCGCACTGGAAGCCGTCGTGTGCGATGAACGCGGCCTGCAGCGGGTGCAACGTGCCGTCGGGCGCCGACAGGCCTTCGATCGTTCGCACCTGCGCGTCGTCGCACAAGGCGGCCAGGGTCAGGCAACTGTTGATCCGGCGCCCGTCCACCAGCACCGTGCAGGCGCCGCATGCGCCCTGGTTGCAGCCCTTCTTCGTACCCGTCAGGTCCAGGCGCTCGCGCAGGACGTCCAGCAGGGATTCGCGTGGATCGATGTCGAGCCGATGTGGCGTGCCGTTGATGGTGATGCGCAGCGGCATGCGGGGCAAGCCGCCGGCATCGCCGGACTGTGCCTGGCTGGCATTGGGACGAACAGGAGTTGACATGGTTGACATTCCTCTTTGCAGGGCTCAGCGAATCTGAGCGGTTGGGGACGGAGGGCTCTGCAGGCTTGCACCCGGTTCGCTACGCCGCCGCGGCAGGCGCGGGCGCATTCGGCAAGTTGCCGCGGGCCGGCGCGCCTTGGCGCCGCTGCGTGCGAAGGGTACGTGGCGACGGACCGGGGAGCCGTCGTCGACACGCTACCGCCACGGACCGCGCCGAAATAGAACGCCGTTGCGCTGCGGTGGACGATTCTTGCGCCGCCGCGCGGTGAGCGGGCATGGCCGTGTCCGCGTGTGCGGGCCGGTTTACTTCGCGCCGATAACTTCTTATGCTTCCATGCGCGCGGGCACTTGGCCCTGGCCGCGACGCTGCTATTTCCGCTGCTATTTCCGTTGCTATCCCGGGCCTTGCGGGTAGGTGCCTATGCGATCGTCGACCAGACATGGCGTTATCGAGGCGGAGCTGCCGGTTCGTCCCGATGTCAGCAGCAGCGGGCGGCCGTGGGCTGGCATCACCGTGCAAATCCATCACTGGCGCTCGGGCGGATCGGTGTCGTCGCCGGAGCTGGACCATGACATGCTGGCGATGCGGCTTGCCGGACACGCCAAGCTCGAGCAGCGGCGGCTGGGCCAGGTGCATCGCAGCAACGTCTTTCCCGGCAACCTCAGCCTGCATCCGCGGCAGGTCGAGTCTTGCTGGAGCTGGGACCGGCCGGGCTCGATCGCCATTGCGAGGGTTCCGCAAACCTTGCTGGCCGAAGCCGCCGACGCCACCATCCGCCTGCCGCGCGCCGCGCAGCGGCTGCGCAATTGCTTCGGTGTGCGTGACACCTTTGCCGAGACTCTGATCTTCACGCTGGCGCGCGAACTCCAGACAGTCGCGCATCCGGCGCAGTTGCTGATTGCCGAATCCCTGTCCTGCGCGCTGTCCGCGCATCTCGTGCATCGTTTCAATGTCGGCGACCCGGGGGCAGCGCCGATGACCGGCGGGCTGCAGGCGCATGCCCTCGGCCGGGTCCTGGACTATATCCACGGGACTCCGGAAGTGGTGACGCTGCAAGCCCTGGCGGATCTGGCCAACGTCAGCCGCTTTCATTTCGCGCGCATGTTCAAGCGCAGCGTGGGCGAGACGCCGATGGCGTATGTCGAGCGCGTGCGCCTGTTGCGCGCCCGCGAAATGATCCGCTCGGGGGACTATCCGCTGGCGCTGGTGGCCACGCTGGTGGGGTTTGCCGACCAGTCCCACTTCGGACGGCGCTTCAAGCGGCATTTCGGCTATACGCCGGGCGAGTTGCTCAGGCGTGGCGCCACGCCGCTCGCCGAGGCATCGCCACAGCTTGCGCCCATGCCGCAGGGTTCCATGTCATGCGTTTGTAATTAAGACCCTGGCTGTCTTTGTAATCCGTGGATTCGTGCCGGGTACAGCCGGTGCCGAGGCGAGGAGCGGCCACCGATACGCCGCCCAAGGCACTGGCATCCGAAGGCACGAATGTTGCGGGAGCTCCTTGCGGCGATGGGTATATCGCTGGCCCGAAAGTCATGTGACCGGGTCGACCATCCACCCGCCACGAGGCGACGGTTCGGTTTGCGGCCGCGCCGGGATCTTTCGGACAAGGAGAGCTGTCATGAACATCGTCTGGCTTGTTGGGGCCGTCGTCATCATCCTTGCGGTACTCAGCTTCTTCGGCTTGCGCTGACCCCCCTCGCGCAGCGAGCCGGCGCAAAGCACTTGCTGCAGTGCGGCGTGGCAACGCCACGCCCGCTTCTCTGTTTCCTTCCCGCCGAGCAATTTCATCTGATCCGACGACGAGCTTTTGCGCCTGTCATGCCGACAATGTCTGGCCAAGACAGCGACAAACCATCCGAGGAGACAGACATGAGCAAGCATCCGTTCGACCTGACCGGCAAGGTGGCACTGGTGACCGGCGGTAATGGCGGGATCGGCCTGGGCATGGCCGAAGGGCTGGCCGCCGCCGGTGCCGATATCGCGATCTGGGGCACCAACGCGGACAAGAACGCCGCCGCCGCGGACCGGCTTGCCGGGCATGGGCGCAAGGTACATACCGAGCTTTGCGATGTGGGCGACGAGCAGGCGGTCGATGCCGCGATGGCGCGCACGGTGGCGGCGCTCGGCCGCATCGATGGCTGCTTTGCCAACGCCGGCGTCGGCAGCGGCAGCAAGGCACCGTTTGACCAGCTCGAGACCGAAGCCTGGCGCCGGATCCTGCGCGTCAACCTGGACGGGGCGTTCTTCACGCTGCGCGCGGCGGTGCGGCAAATGCTGGCGCAGGGCGAGGGCGGCGTGCTGTGCAGCACGGCGTCGGTCGCCGCCATCGAAGGGGCGCCGCGCGCCGAACACTACGCCGCCACCAAGGGCGGCGTGATTTCGATGATGCGGGGGCTTGCCGTCGAATACGCGCGCAAGGGCATCCGCGCGCATTCGATCCTGCCGGGCTGGATCAAGACCGAGATGACCAGCGCGGCGCAAGGCAACGATGCCTTCCAGGAGATGGTGCACAAGCGCGTGCCGATGCGCCGCTGGGGCGAGGGCAGCGACTTCGCCGGCATCGCGGTCTACCTGATGAGCCCGGTCTCGGCCTACCACACCGGCGATACCTTCGTCATCGACGGCGGCTATACGCTGTTCTGACGCGCCGGGCCCACCGGCCAGACCCTGCCGCCGCCGACCACATAGGCGCGCTCGTCGGCCTGCGGCCGCACCGTGGCATGGCCGGTGAAGGCGCCGAACGCCGGCAGGATGGCACCGCGCGGCCCGAACAGGAAGCAGGGCAGGCGCAGGCTGTCGGCGCCGCTGCCGCGCAGGCGGCAGGCCGGGTGCAGATGGCCCGCCAGCACATAGCCCAGCGGCGAGGTGCCAGGCATATGGCAGAGCGCGAACGGGCCCGCCACCGCGGGCTCGGACACGACGGCGATCTCCATTGACGCGGGCGGGTCGCCGGCGCGCGCGTCATGGTTGCCGCGTACCAGCGTGCAGCGTAGAGCTGCAGGCAATGCGTGGCGCCAGTCGTACAGCGCCTGCAGCACCGATGGCGTGCGCGACGCGCGCGCGTGCAGGAAGTCGCCCAGGAACACCAGTTCATCGACCGGCAGCTGCCGCACCAGCCGGGTCAGCAGCGCCAGGTTGTCGCCGGTGGTGCCGTGCGGCACCGGCTGCCCCAGCGCGCGGAAGGCCGCGGCCTTGCCGAAGTGGACGTCCGCCACCATCAGCATGCCGGCCGCCGGCCACCACAGCGCATGCTCGGGCAGCAGCCACAGGGTTTCGCCGGCTGCGGACACGGCTAGCGCGCCGCCGTCCTGCAAGGTGCGGGCATCGACGTTCATAGCAGCGGCAACGGCCTCGACGGCTTGCGTTGGCGCCGCGGGCGGCGCGCGCTGCGGCCGGGCGGGCCGGCATGGTCGGCCATGCCAAAGCGCGCGGCCTCGGCCACTGCCTCGGCCGGCATGCCCGCGGCTTCGCCGGGCTCCGGCCCGGCCGCCAGCTCCAGGTCGGCCAGCATTCGCGCGATGCGGTCGGCCAGTTTCTCGGTGCTGAGCTTCTCGCGCAGGAACTCCACCACCAGCGGGAACGACAGCGGCGTGGGCCGCTTCAGCGCGTGCAGGTCCAGCTTCAGCGCGGACAGCCGCTCCAGCGTCGCGGCGAGCCGGTGCGCGTCCAGCTCCTGCATCAGCACTTCGCGTTCGGCCTGGCCCAGCAGCAGGTTGCCGGGATCGTGCTTGCGGAAGACCTCATAGAACAGGCTGGACGACGCCTGCAGCTGGCGCGCGCTCTTGGGCGCGCCGGGGTAGCCCTGGAAGATCAGCCCGGCGACGCGGGCAATCTCGCGAAAGCGCCGCAACGACAGTTCGCCAGCGTTCAGGCTGCCCAGCACGTCGGCGGCAAGGTCGCGCCGGCGCTCGTCGGCCAACACCTGCGGTAGCCAGCGGGCCCAGTCCACCGGAGCCGAGGCCAGCAGTTCCAGTCCGTAGTCATTGACCGCCACCGAGAACGTGGCCGGCACCTGCTGCCCCAGCCGCCATGCCAACAGGCTGCCGAGGCCGAGATGGACCGAGCGCCCGGCGAACGGATAGAGGAACAGGTGCCAGCCCTCGCGCGAGTGCAGCGACTCGGCCAGCAGGGTATGGCGCGAGGGCAGGGCCGACCACTGCGCCTGCAGGTCCACCAGCGGCTGGATCAGCGGCAGCTCGGGCGTGCTGCGCGGATCCAGCTGCCCCGCCGCCGCGGCGGCGAGCGTGTCGATCACGGCCTCGGCCAACTCGGTCGACATCGGCATCTTGCCGCCGTTCCAGCGCGGCACCACCGGGCGCCTTCCGCTGGCGCGGCGCACGAAGGCGGTCATCTCCTGCACGCGTACCAGCTCCAGCAGCCGGCCGCCGAACAGGAAGCAGTCGCCGGGCGCGAGCCGCGCGATAAAGCCCTCTTCCACCGAGCCCAGCGAGGCGCCGCCGGTGCCCGCGCGGCTCCAGTAGCGCACCTGCATGGTGGCGTCGCTGACGATGGTGCCCACGCTCATGCGGTGGCGCCGTGCCAGCCCCGCGTCCGGCACGCGCCAGACGCCGTCGTCGTCGGGCACGGCGCGGCGGAAATCCGGGTAGGCCGACAGCGTGGCGCCGCCCTGGCGCACGAAATCCAGGCACCACTGCCATTCGTCGTCGGTCAGGCCGCGGTAGGCCCACGCTGAGCGCACCTCGGCCAGCAGCGCTTCCGCCCGGAAGCCGCCGCCCAGCGCCACCGTCACCAGGTGCTGCACCAGCACGTCGAGCGGCTTGTCGGGCGACTCGCGCGCCTCGATCCGCCCGGCCTGCACCGCGTGCCGCGCGGCCACGGCTTCGACCAGTTCCAGGCTGTGCGTGGGCACCACCGTCACGCGCGAGGCACGTCCAGGTGCATGGCCGGAGCGCCCGGCGCGCTGCAGCAGGCGCGCCACGCCCTTGGGCGAGCCCACCTGCAGCACGCGCTCCACCGGCAGGAAGTCGACGCCAAGATCCAGGCTGGAGGTGCAGACCACCGCCCGCAGCGCGCCGTTCTTCAGGTTCAGCTCGACCCATTCGCGCACCGCGCGGTCGAGCGAGCCGTGGTGCAGGGCGATCTCGCCCGCCCATTCCGGCCGCGCATCCAGCAGCGCCTGGTACCACAGCTCGGCCTGCGAGCGGGTATTGAGGAACACCAGCGTGGTGCCGCCGTGCGCCAGTTCTTCCACCACGTGCGGCAGCATCGACAGGCCCAGGTGGCCGGCAAACGGGAAGCGGCTGGCATTGTCGGGCAGCAGGGTGTCGATCACCAGCTGTTTCGGGGTATGGCCGTGCACCAGCACGCGGCGCTCGCCGGGGACGCCGCTCAGCAGCACCTCGGCCGCGTGCGCCAGGTTGCCGAGCGTGGCCGACAGCCCCCACACCATCAGCGCGGGCTGCCATTGGCGCAGCCGTGCCAGCGCCAGCTGCACCTGCACGCCGCGCTTGTTGCCGAGCAGTTCATGCCATTCGTCGACCACCACCATGCGCACGCGCCGCAGGGTCTCGTGCGCATCGGCGCGCGTCAGCATCAGCGTCAGGCTTTCGGGGGTGGTCACCAGTGCGGTCGGCAAGCGCCGCTGTTGCGCGGCGCGCTCGGCGCTGCCGGTGTCGCCGGTGCGCAGGGCGACGGTCCAGTCGAGCTCGAGCTCGGCCAGCGGCGCCTGCAGCGCGCGCGTGGTGTCGGCCGCCAGCGCCCGCATCGGCGTCAGCCACAGCACGGTCAGCGGCGGCGCCGGCTTGTCGTGCGCAGGGGCCGCGCGCGGTGTGGCAAATGCCATCAACGCGCCGAGCCACGCCGCATAAGTCTTGCCGGTGCCGGTGGTGGCATGCAGCAGTCCGCTCTGGCCGCGCGCGATCGCGGTCCAGGCTTCGCGCTGGAAGGCGAAGGGCTGCCAGCCGCGCGCGTCGAACAGCGCCTGCATGCCCTGGGCCACGGTCAGCGGATGCGGGGCGGGCGTGGGGGGCGTGGCCGGATCGACGGCGGCAGCCGCCGGCACGCGCGCAGCGCGCGGCGGGGTCATGCCGCATCCTCCCGCGGCGTGCCCGCAGCCGGCAGCATGGCTTCGAGCGTGGCCAGCGTGTCGGCCTCGTCGATCGGCTTGTCGGTGCGCCAGCGCAGCATGCGCGGAAAGCGCACCGCGATGCCGCTCTTGTGGCGGCCGCTGCGGGCAATGCCTTCGAAGCCCAGCTCGAATACCTGGGTCGGTTCCACGCTGCGCACGGGGCCGAACTTCTCCACCGTGGTGCGGCGGATGATGGCGTCGACCGCGCGCATCTCGGCGTCGGTCAGGCCCGAATACGCCTTGGCGAACGGCACCAGCGCGCGGCCTGGCGTACCCGCAGGCGCGTTCCAGACCGCAAAGGTGAAATCGGTATAGAGGCTGGCACGGCGGCCGTGCCCGCGCTGCGCGTAGACCAGCACGGCATCGACCGAGTACGGGTCGATCTTCCACTTCCACCAGACCCCGACGTCCTTGGTGCGGCCCGCGCCGTAGGCCGCGCCGGCCGCCTTCAGCATGAAGCCCTCGACCCCGAGTTCGCGCGAGGCGTCGCGCAGGCGGGCATAGTGCGGCCAGTCGTCGGCTGCCACCAGCGGGCTCAGTTCCAGGGCCGGGTGGACGTGCGCGGCGACCACCTGTTCCAGCCGCGCGCGGCGCTCGGCCTGCGGGCGGGTACGCCAGTCCTCGCCCTGCCACTCGAGCACGTCATAGGCCATCAGGATCGCCGGCGCGTCGCGCAGCAGCCTCGCGCTCAGCGTCTTGCGGCCGATGCGCTGCTGCAGCAGCGCGAACGGCTGCACGCGGCCCTGCTGCCAGATCACGATCTCGCCATCGAGCACGGTACCGTCCGGCAGCGGCGCGGCGGCCTGCTGCAGTTCCGGGAAGCGCTCGGTGATCAGTTCCTCGCCGCGCGACCACAGCCAGGTCTGGCCGCCGCGCCGCACCAGCTGCGCGCGGATGCCGTCCCATTTCCACTCGACCAGCCACGCGCCGGGTGCGCCCAGCACGGTGTCGAATTGTTCTACCGGTGCCTGCAGCGGGTGGGCCAGGAAGAACGGATACGGCTGGCCGCCGGCGCGCAGGGCGCGGTCGTCTTCGTCCTCGGGCGCCAGCAGGGCCAGGAAGCGCGCCGCGTCGGGCCGCGCCGACAGGTCGGTGTAGCCGACCATGCGCTCGGCCACGCGCTTGGGATCGATGCCGGCCACCTCGCCCAGCGCGCGCGTGACCAGCAGGCGCGACACGCCCACGCGGAAGGCGCCGGTGATCAGCTTGAACAGCACCAGCCGGCCGTGCGCGTCGAGCGGGCGCCACAGCGCGTCGAGGCGCGGCAGCAGCGTTTCCGGCGCCAGACCGCGCAGCGGCAGCAGGCGCTGCTCGACCCATTCGGCCAGGCCGGCGTGGTCGGCGTCCTGCGGGTCCGGCAGCAGCAGCGCGATGGTTTCGGCGAGATCGCCGACGGCCTGGTAGCTCTCTTCGAACAGCCAGTCGGGCAGGTCCGCGGCCTGCCGCGCAAGGTCGCGCAGCAGCGACACCGGCACGATCTGGCGCGGCTTGCCGCCCGCCAGGAAATAGACGGCCCAGGCGGCATCCCCGGGCGGCGCGGCACGCAGGTAATCGACCAGCGCGGCCAGCCGGGCCTTGGTCGACGTGGTGCCGTCCAGCGCGGCGTAGAGGTCGGCGAAGGCCTTCATGTCGCGCCCTGTTCCTCGCCCGCATCGGCGGACGCCGGCGCGTCCGGACGCGCGGCTTCGTCGTCGTCGCCGTATTCGGTGTCGAAGGCCTGTGCCTGCCAGCCGCGTTCGTTCAGATAGCGCACCATCACCGGCACGTTGCCGTGGGTCACGATGATGCGGCCCGCGCCGGTGGCGCCGACTGCCTGCAGCAGCCCCGGCCAGTCGGCATGGTCGGACAGCGCAAAGCCGCGGTCGACGCCGCGCCGGCGGCGCGTGCCGCGCAGCTGCATCCAGCCGCTGGCGAAGGCGTCCGAGGCATCGCCGAAACGCCGCAGCCACGGCGAACGCTGCGCCGACGGCGGCGCCACCACCAGCGCCTGGCGCAGCAGCGGGCTGCGCGCGGGCAGCTCGGAGACCAGCGCCATCGGCGGCAGCGCCACGCCGGCCTCGGCGTAGGCGGCGTTGAGCTGCGTCAGCGCGCCGTGCACGATCACCGGCCCCGGCATGCCATCGGCGCCGGCATGCCGCAGCACGCCGTGCAGGATGCGCTGGGCCTTGCCGAAGGTATAGGCGTAGACGACGCTGGCGCGCCCGGCGCGGGCATTGGCCTGCCACCAGTCGAAGATCTCGGCCATCAGCGTTGCCTGCGGCGGCCAGCGGTAGACCGGCAGGCCGAACGTGCTTTCGGTGATGAAGGTGTCGCAGCGCACCGGCTCGAACGGGTCGCAAGTGCCGTCGGCTTCCAGCTTGTAGTCGCCCGAGGCCACCCAGACTTGCCCGCCGTGCTCCAGCCTTACCTGCGCGGAACCGAGCACGTGTCCGGCCGGATGCAGGCTCAGCGTGACGCCATGGTGCGTGATGCGTTCGCCGTAGCGCAGCGTGTTCAGGTGGATCCCGGGCAGCCGCGCCAGCAGCACGCCGCGGCCGGGCGCGGCGCACAGGTAGTGCGCATGCCCGAAGCGCGCGTGATCGGAATGGGCGTGGGTGATGACGGCGCGTTCGACCGGGCGCCACGGATCGATGTAGAAGTCGCCGGACGGGCAATAGAGGCCTTCCGGCCGGGCGACGATCAGGTCGCCGGGGCGGGCGGGTTCGGATGGGAGCGGCCGGATCGGGTCCAAGCGTGCCTCCTGATGCACTGCGGCCGGGGCATGGCCGCGATGCTCCCGCGGAGGGAGACCTGGGCATCATACTGCGGCGCTGCGCAGGACGTGGAGGCGGTGAGGGCTGGTTCGGGTGTCGGTGAGGGTCCGACAAGCGGATTGAGCAGGCTGCGGGTTTGCTCCCCTCTCCCGCCTGCGGGAGAGGGGGAACACAGGCGGGCGTTGGTGAGCTCAAGCATGGCCGGAAAGCAGTACCGCGCCACCCTTAAAACACATCATCCTTCCAGTGATACCAGTGGTACAGCACCCGCTGCCCCATCCGGCGGAACGGCGCGAACATCTGCGATTCCACCATCTCGCGCACGTTCGGGAACGGCAGCGGCGAGCGGAAGATCGGCAGTTCCGGCAGCGCCGACGACTTGCCGGCGATCAGCGCCGCCAGGCGCTTGCCGGCCTGGGCGGAATACATCACGCCGTTGCCGCCGTAGCCCATGGCGTAGTAGATCGACTGCGCCGGGTCGGGCTGGGTGATGCGCGGCATCATGTCGTGGCTGACGTCGACCCAGCCCCACCAGGAGTAGTCGATCTGGATGCCCTGCAGCGCGGGGAATTTGCGGTGCATGTCGGCGATCAGCTTCTGCTTGTACTGGTCCTGCGGCGCGTCGTTGCCGGTGATGGCGCTGCGGCTGCCGATCTGCAGGCGGCCGTCGGGCATCAGCCGGTAGTAGTGGCGCAGGATGCGGGTGTCGGTGATGACCTGGGTGGTGCGGAAGTTGCACGCGGCCAGTTCATCGGCGGTGAGCGGGCGCGTGACGATGGAGTTCGACAGGATCGGGAACAGCCGGTTCTTCAGTTCGCGGTGCAGCGACTGCGAGGTATAGCCGCCGGTGGCCACGCCCACGGCGCGGGCGCGCACGATGCCGCCGGGGGTGCGCAGGTAATGCACGCCGTTGCGGGTTTCCCAGCCGGTCACGGGGCTGGACGGATGTACCTTGGCGCCCAGCTCGCGCGCGCGGCGCAGGTAGCCGAAGGCGAGCTTGCCGGCATGGATGCCGATGCCCTCGGGTTCATGCATGGCGCCGGCGGCTTCCTTGTCGTCGACGTATTCGCGCCGCACGGTGGCGGCGTCGAGGATGCGCGCGTCGTAGTTGAAGACCTCGCGCAGGATCTTCGCTTCCTTCTCCAGCCCGGGCATGACCTTGTCGCGGTGCGCGATATACAGGTGGCCGCCCGGCTGCGGATCGCAGTCGATGTTTTTGATCAGCCCCTTGAAGGTCTCCATGCCGTCGCAGACTTCTTCATGCAGGCGCAGCGCGGTATCGAGCCCGTAGCGCTGGATCCACTGCGAGCGCTTGAGCCGGCCCGACGCGCATTGCGCCTGGCCGCCGTTGCGCGTGCTGCAGCCCCAGCTGACGCGGTTGGCTTCGAGCACGGTGGCCTTGATGCCGTATTCCTGCGCCAGGAAGATGGCGCAGGTCAGGCCGGTAAAGCCCGAGCCGATGATGGCCACGTCGACGTCGATATCGTGCGTGATCGGGCCGTCGTCGGCGGGCGGCTCGCCCGCGGTGCCGATCCAGTAGGTCGGGGCGTACTCCCGGCCGTGGCCGGGCGTGGGCGTGTGCAGCGGGTCGTAGGCGGGGTCGTACGGCCGGGTCGGGGCGGTCGACTGCTCGCCGGCCAGGAGGCTGCTGCGGGGAGCTACGGCTTGCATGGCGCGTCTCCTCGCTTCAGGCTGCGGCCACCACCGGCGGGCGGTCCTTGCGGTAGGCGTTCTTCACCGCGATCTTGCCGCCGCGGAAGGTGAACACGTCGACCATGCGCGCCTCGATGCGGGCGCCGTCGGCGCGGGTGCCGCGGAAGGTCGATTCGCTGACGCCGCGGTCGCCCACCACGAAATGGTCGCCATCGACCCACTGCGCATCGGGGAAGGTCTGCCAGGCCAGCTGGAAGCCTTCGCGCACGGCTTCGCGGCCGACAAAGCTGCGGCCCAGCAGGTCGGGGCCGGCCACGCCGTGGAACACGCAGTCGTCGGCCATGCAGGCCATCAGCGCGTCGATATCGTGGCGGTTCCAGGCGTCGTTGAAGGCTTGCAGCAGTTCGATGCCGGCGGCGGTGTTGTCCTTGGACATGGCTTGGTCTCCGTGAGTGTTGTGTGCCGGTCCGTGCGGAACCGGCCATGACTCGAGCATAGGGAAACCGGCCGCGGCGCTGTAGCGCCAGTTCGGGACTATCGCTTGGGCCAGTGGCGCAGGCGCGGCCGCGGCCCCGCTCAGGCAGCGGGGCGGGCCCGGGAAGTGACGGCGGCGGGGGCCGCTGCGCTGCCGGCGGTGGCCTGCAGTTCACGCACGACGCCGGCCAGCACGCGGATGCCGGGCTCGATGCGGTCCAGCGAGATCGACGAGTAGCCCAGCCGGAAGCCGTTGCGCGGCGCGGGCTCGGCCATGAAGAAGACGCTGCCGGGCTCGATCAGCACGCCCTGCAGCTCCGCCAGCCGTGCCAGCGCATCGGCATCGAGCCACGACGGCCCTTCGATCCAGCACGAGGCGCCGCCGGCGATCGGCACCGCGTGGAAATCTGGCATATGCGTGGCCAGCGCCGCCAGCACCGCTTCGGCGCGTTCGCGGTGCGCGGCGGCCAGCCGGCGCAGGTGCGCGTCATAGTGGCCCAGCGACAGGAACAGCGAGAACGCGCGCTGGATATACGCCGACGGATGCCGCAGCATCAGCCGGCGCGCGCCGCGCAGTTCCGCGATCAGCGCGGCGGGGCCGACGATATAGCCGATGCGCAGCCCCGGCGCCAGGCTCTTGGACAGGCTGCCGACGTAGATCACGCGGTTGCTGCGGTCCAGGCTCTTGAGCGTGGGCGTGGGATCGCCCTCGAAGCGGCTCTCGGCCTCGTAGTCGTCCTCGATCAGCACGAAATCCGCTTCCTCGGCCTGCCGCAGCAGCGCCTGGCGGCGCGCCAGCGGCATGGTGACGGTGGTCGGGCACTGGTGGCCGGGGGTCACGTAGACGTAGTCGCAGGCGCGCTGCGCGTCGGACAGCGTCAGGCCGTGGTCATCGACCGGCAGCGGCACCAGGTTCGACGTGTGCGAGCCGAAGATATTGCGCGCGTCCGGATAGCCGGGGTCCTCGATGCCCACCGGCGTGTCGGGGCTGACCAGCAGGTCGGCCAGCAGGTACAGCGCCTGCTGCGCGCCCACGGTGATCACGATCTCGTCGGTGCCGGCCCAGACCCCGCGGCGCGGCAGCACGCGGGTGCGGATCTGCTGCACCAGCGACTCGTCGTCGCGCAGGATCATGTCCTGGGCCCAGTCGTGGATGTCGAGCACGCTCAGCGCCTTCAGGCAGCATTCGCGCCAGTCCGCGGTGGGGAACAGCGCCGGGTCGTACTGGCCGTAGATAAAGGGGTAGGGATAGTCGCGCCAGTTGGCGCGCTTGACGATATTGCGCTGCTGCGTGGGGCGGAACACGAAGCGCCGCTCCCAGTCGGGCTCGCCCGCGCGCGCCGGCACCGGCTCGCCGCGCAGCGAGGCGACGCCGCTGACGCGGGTGCCGAGGATTTCGGGGTTGACGAAGTAGCCGCTGCGCTCGCGCGCGACCAGGTAGCCTTCGTCGACCAGCTGCTGGTAGGCCAGCACCACGGTGTTGCGCGCCACCCGCAGCTGCGCCGACAGCTCGCGGCTGCTGGGCAGCGGCTCGCCTTGCGGCAGCTGCTCGTCGAGGATGGCCGAGACCAGCATCTGCCGGATCTTGCCCTGCAGGCTCAGGCCCGAATGCACATGCTGCTGGAACAGTTGCGACCAGAGGGTGGTGGGAGACTTCAGGCTCATGGGGCAGGGGGCGTTTCCTGAACGGCGAAGCGCGCCAGCATACCGCACCGGCGCGCCCCGTCAGTCATGGTTCAGTGGCTTCTGGCATCTCGACGCCGGTCATGCGCGCTTGCGCGCTTCAATACTCGTGCAGGTCGCGGCGCGGCAGTTCCGCCAGCGGCACTACAGGCTCCACGCCACGCCGAAACAGCTGGCGCGCCGCGTAGGCCAGCAGCAGGATCGCCAGGCTCACCACACCCAGCGCCAGGGGCGTGCGCTGGTCGGGAATGAAGGCCATCGCCACCACGATGCCGAGCATGCCGAGGATCGCCACATAGGTGAGATACGGATAGCACCACATGCGCACGCGCAGCTGGCCCGGCGCCTCGCGCTCCAGCCGCGAACGCAGGCGCAGCTGCGAGATCGCGATCAGGATGTAGACGAAGATCGCCACCGTGCCGTACGAGTTCACCAGGAAGGCGAACACCGTATCGGGCGAGACATAGGACATCACCACCGCGCCGTAGCCGAACAGCGTCGCCACCAGGATCGCGCGCACCGGCACGCCGTTGCGGCTGACGCGGGCCAGCGATTGCGGCGCGTCGCCGCGGCGGGTCAGCGCAAACAGCATGCGCGACGACGCGTACAGGCCCGAGTTGAGCGCCGACAGCACCGCGGTCAGCACGATCGCGTTCATGATCTGCGCGGCCGCCGGCACGCCCATCACGTTCAGCGCGCTGACGTACGGGGTGGCGATGCTGGTAGAGTTCCACGGCACCAGGCACACCACCAGCAGGATCGAGCCGACATAGAACACCAGCACGCGCGTGATCACCGAGCTGGTGGCCTTGGCCACGGCCTTCTGCGGTTCGGCGGTCTCGGCGGCGGCGATGGTGACGATCTCGGCGCCGAAGTAGAAGCCGGTGGCCGCCACCGCGCCGGTCAGCACCGGCACGATGCCGTTGGGCATGAAGCCGCCGTTGGCGGTCAGGTTGGCCACTTCCATGCCGTGCGACCCGGGGGCCAGGCCCAGCACATAGACGCCGGCGACGAACAGGAACACCATGATCGCCGCCACCTTGATCGAGGCGAACCAGAATTCGAACTCGCCGAATGACTTGACCGATACCAGGTTGGTCAGGGTCAGCATCACCAGCAGCACCAGGCTGATGATCCAGTTGGGCACGTCCGGCAGCCAGTAGCGCACCAGGTCCGCGCCCGCCACCGCTTCCAGCGCCACCACGATGACCCAGAAGTACCAGTACATCCAGCCGGTCAGGAAGCCGGCCAGGTTGCCGACCGCGGGCCGATCGCGCCAGGCTTCGCGTGCATACTCGTAGAAACCGCCGCCGCCGGGCATGGCGCAGGCCATCTCGCCCAGCATGCGCATCACCAGCACCACCAGCAGGCCGGTAATCAGGAAGGAAACGACCGCGGCCGGGCCGGCCGATTTGATGACGACGCCGCTGCCGACAAAGAGCCCCGCGCCGATCACGCCGCCGAGCGCGATCATGGTCATGTGGCGTTGCTTGAGGCCGTGGGATAGTCCGTTGCCGGACGGTGATTGTTGGATCATGTTGTGTCTCCTGTGCTGCGCTTGCTGTCGGTCCTGCGTTGCAAGCAGTCCAGCGTTTAAGGCAGGCGCCACGGCTTCTCTTCGGTATAGGCGGCAGGGCAGTAAATGCCAGCCTGGGCCGTGGTCGTTCAGTGTTTGCAATCCCCCGGGAGAGGATGGCTTATCCGTACATGTCGACTTGTCTCCGGTGTTCGCTTAAAAAATGGAACCAGAAGTTCCAAAAAATTATTGTTTAACCGGAATGTAGGCCGTTCGGGCGGGAAGGTCAACCAGAAGTTTCGATAATTGATATGATTTGACTCTGAAAATGAAACTTACCTATGATGGAGCCAGGCATGAACGATATGCGCCTCGCCAAAAGTGAAGCCAGGCCGGACGGAGACACGCCGGCGCTGCGCTTGTTCGGCCTGCTCGAGGTCATCGCGGAGAAGGACCAGTCCTTCAACCTGCAGGCGCTGGTGGAAGAGACCGGCCTGCCCAAGCCCACGCTGCATCGCATGCTGCAGCAGCTGGAGGCGGCAGGACTGATCCAGCGCAACGGCGACGGGCGGCAATACGGCACCGGCCTGCGGCTGCGCCGGCTGGCGGAGAACCTGTTGCTCAACAGCACCTCGCATGGCGCGCGCCACATGGTGCTGCGCCGGCTGGTGGAAGAGGTGGGCGAGAGCTGCAACCTGACCGCGTTCTCCGGCGGCGAGGTGCTGTACCTGGATCGCGTCGAGACCGCGGCGCCGCTGCGCTTCTACCTGCATCCGGGTTCGCGCGTGCCGGCGCACTGCTCGGCCACCGGCAAGCTGTTCCTGGCGCAGCTGGCGCCGGCGCAGCGGCAGCGGCTGCTGGCCAACGTGGAGCTGGAACGCTACACGCAGAACACGCTGACCGACCATGCGCAGCTGGAGTCGGAGCTGGAGCGCGTCAAGCGCGACGGCTACGCCATGGACGATGAAGAGTTCCTGCCGGGACTGGTCTGCATCGGCGTGCTGGTGCCGGCGGCCGATGGCGGCAAGTCCAACCTGGGGCTGGCGCTGCAGGCCCCGGTGATGCGGGTGTCGCGCGACAAGGCGGTGCAGCTGCTGCCCGCGCTGCAGCGCGCGGCGGCGGCGCTGGCGGCGATCGAGGCCGACAGCGCGGGCGGCTGGCAGGGCGGCGCCGAGGCCACGGACGCCGCGGAAGAGGACGAATAGCACGCACGGCGTTACGCGGAACCGCTCCGCTTGCCGCCGTGCCGATGGCAACGCGGCAAGCAACAAGGAGCATGAGGTGACGCAAGAGCAGTTTGGCAAGCCGGACCGGATGATTCCGGTGCGCAGCGTGTTTGGCATCGATTCGGGCCTGATGGTGCCGGCCTTCAGCCAGCGCGACGACCACGTGCCGGAGATCGACCCGGCCTACCGCTTCCAGCCCGAGGTGACGCTGGCGATCCTGTCCGGCTTCATGCGCGACCGGCGCGTGATGGTGCAGGGCCTGCACGGCAGCGGCAAGTCGACCCATATCGAGCAGGTGGCCGCGCGGCTGAACTGGCCCTGCGTGCGCGTCAACCTGGACGGCCACATCAGCCGGCTCGACCTGGTCGGCAAGGATGCCATCGTGGTGCGCGACGGCCGCCAGGTCACCGAGTTCCAGGAAGGCATCGTGCCCTGGGCGCTGCAGCGCCCGGTGGCGCTGATCTTCGACGAATACGACGCGGGCCGGCCCGACGTGATGTTCGTGATCCAGCGCATCCTGGAGCGCGACGGCACGTTCACGCTGCTGGACCAGAACCGCGTGATCCGCCCCCATCCGTCCTTCCGTCTCTTTGCCACCTCCAACACCGTGGGCCTCGGCAACGTCAACGGGCTCTATCACGGCACGCAGCTGCTCAACCACGCGCAGATCGATCGCTGGAACGTGGTGGCGACGCTGGACTACCTGCCGCACGACGAAGAGGCGGGCATCGTGCTGGCACGCGTGCCCGAGCTGGATCACGCGGACGGGCGCGCGCTGGTCGATGCCATGGTGGCGCTGGCCGGGCTGACCCGGCGCGGCTTTGCCGCCGGCGATGTGTCGGCGCTGATGTCGCCGCGCACCGTGATCAGCTGGGCCGAGAACTGCCAGATCTTCCGCGATCCCGCGCTCGCGTTCCGGCTGACCTTCCTGAACAAGTGCGACGAGGCCGAGCGGCCGGTGGTGGCGGAGTACTACCAGCGCTGCTTCGGCCACCTGCCGGGCGAGGCCGCCGGCGTCAGCGCCGCGACGGAGCCGGCGCGATGAATGCCGCGGCGCTCGCCCGCCAGCTGCGCCGGCGCCAGCGGCAGGACGAGCTGTCCGGCGCCGCGGTGCGCGCGTTGACCGGCGATGCCGCGCTGCATTTCCGCGACGGCCAGCTCTGGCGCGCGCTGCGCCCGGTGCCGCAGCATGCGCCGCACCTGCGCACCGACCCGGACACCGACACCGCCACCTGCCTGCGCGGCGCCGCCGATGGCGCCGCGCTGCGCCAGGCGCATTCCGACGCGGCGCTGCACCGCAGCCTCTGTCCCGCCGACCCGGTCGAGCGCCTGGTGTTCGAGCTGCTCGAGCAGCTGCGCTGCGAGACCCGGCTGCCGCGCGGCATGGCCGGCGTCGCGGCTAACCTGCGCCACCGCTTCCTGGCGTGGTCGCGCGCGTTCCATCGCTCGGGACTGACCGAGGGCCATCTCGGCATCCTGCTCTATACCGTGGCGCAGGTGGCATGGTCGCGCCTGACCGGCGAGCCGGTGCTGGAAGACACCGAGGACCTGATCGAGGCCACGCGCGCCGCCATCGTGCCGATGCTGGGCACCCAGCTGGCGGGGCTGCGTGCGAGCCGCCACGACCAGGCTGCCTACGCAACGCATGCCCTGGCGCTGGCGCGCGCGGTGGCGCAGATGATCCGCACCGAAGCGCCCGGCGCCGGTGAAGACGACGACAACGCCGCCTCCGCCGCGCGCGCCGGCTTTGCGCTGTGGCTCGACTTCGACGAAGCGCCCGCCGAGGACTTCGCCCTGGCCGACAGCGGCCACAGCCGCGTGCTCGCCGACGCCACCGATGGCTACCGCATCTACACCACCCGCTACGACCGCGAAGTGCGCGCCGCCACGCTGGTGCGCCGCGCCTTGCTGGACGAGTACCGCACGCGGCTGGACGCACGCATTGCGCGCGGGGGCGTGAACATCGCCCGGCTGGCGCGCCGGTTGCGCGCCGCGCTGTCGCAGCCGCGCGTGGACGGCTGGTCGTTCGGCGAGGAAAGCGGCCGCATCGACGGCCGCCGCCTGGCGCAGCTGGTCAGTTCGCCCGCCGAGCGCCGGCTGTTCCGACAGGAAGCGCACAAGGCCCATGCCGACTGCGTGGTCGGCTTCCTGATCGACTGCTCCGGCTCGATGAAGGCGCAGGCCGAGCCGCTGACCCTGCTGGTCGACCTGCTCACCCGCGCGCTGGACCAGGCCGGCGTCGCCACCGAGGTGCTGGGCTTTACCACCAACGCATGGAACGGCGGACGCGCGCGCAGCGACTGGCTCGCGCGCGGCCGCCCGCAGCATCCGGGCCGGCTCAACGAAACCTGCCACATGGTGTTCAAGGACGCGCAGCGCAGCTGGCGCCGCGCGCGCACCGACATCACGGCGTTGCTGAAGGCCGACCTGTTCCGCGAAGGCGTCGACGGCGAGGCGGTCGAATGGGCCTGCGCGCGCCTGCATGCCAGCGGCAAGGCGCGCCGCATCCTGGTGGTGGTGTCCGACGGCAGCCCGATGGATACCGCGACGGGGCAGGCCAACGACGCCTGCTACCTTGACAACCACCTCAAGGCCGTGGTGGCGCGGCACGAAGCGCTGCGCGATGTGGAGGTGCTGGGGCTGGGGGTCGGGCTGGACCTGAGCCCGTATTACCGGCATACGCTCGCGCTGGACCTGTCGCAGCCGGTGGATATGGCGATGCTGGACGAGGTGGCGGGGCTGGTGGGGGCGAGGCGGCGCTAGCGGCGGCGCCATCGGGCGCGGTCGTCGCGCGCAGCGCCCGCTTAGTCGCCGCTGGCGGCGGCGGGCTGGGGACGCGCGGCCATGGTCTTCGGTTGCCACGAGACCGCGACATCGCCGGCCATGAAGGTCTGGCATGCCAGCCGGAAGCCATCGGCCAGTTCCGCTTCCGTCAGCAATTTCCTTTCCTTCGGCTTGACCGCATCGGTATGCTCGCGGCCTTGCTCGATGCGGCACTTGCAGGTGCCGCACAGGCCGCCGCCGCATTTGAACGGGATGCCGCCCTGTTCGCGCAGCGATACGCGCAGCAGGTTGCTGTTGGCCGGGGCACTGACGGTCTTGCCGTGGTTGGTGAGGAAGGTGATCTGGATCATGGCGATAAAGGCCTGGCGTCAGGTGTTGAGCTTCAGGAGCGCTCGTCCGCGGCGAGCGGTGCGGGCACGAGGGCGATCTCCATGCTGCCGAAGCTGGCCAGCTGGCGCAGCGCGTCGCGGGCGGCTTCGAGCGTGGCGTACTTGTCGAGGAAACGGGTCGAGACCAGGTTGACGATGCCGGGCGGCGTTTCCTCGCGCACCCGGACCTTGGTATCGGCGGCCAGTTCGGCAATGACGAAGCGTGCGGTGCGCTTGCCGTAGAAGACGTAGTCGTAAGCCTCGACGGCGGTCATGCCGTCGGTGGGTTCGGTGCGGAACTGGCCGGGGCGGCTGGTCAGCAGCACGAACATGTCAGGCTCCCGCGCTGGCCCCGGCCAGCGCGGCCGGTGCCGGCACATCGTCCTGCGCCAGTTCGATGTCATGCTCGATCCACAACTGGCACGCCAGCCGGTAGCCTTGTTCGAGCCGTTCGCCGAGCTGCTTCTTTTCCTTCCAGTTGGGCGGGGGCAGGTGCTCGGCGCCGGCGATTACGCGGCACGCGCACTTCGAGCATTTGCCCATGCCGCATTCGTAGCGCAGGTTGGGGTAGGGGAACTGGCGGATGCCGGCGCGGACCACCAGGTTGGTGCGGGGACCGACCTCGTCGGTAAAGGTCTGGCCGAACTTGTGCAGGATGACTTTTGGCATCGTTGGTCTGGGCAAGGTCACGAAAAAGGTCAGGGAAAAACCGTCGCGGTGCTGCGTCCACCTACGACCACAACACCATCGCCGCCACGGTGGAGCAGCCCAGCCCGATCAGCACCGGGATCAGCAGCGCGCGCACCGCTTCCAGCACCGGCACGCGCGCAAAGCCGGCCACCGCGATCAGCGACGACCACGCCACCAGCGTGCCGCCGCCGGTCCAGACCGCGCCCATCTGGCCGACCGCCGCCAGTGTCGCGGGGTCGAAGCCGACCACCGGTCCCAGTGCGCCGGCCAGCGTGCCGGTCAGCGGCAGGCCGGCAAAGCCGGAACCGTCGATGCCGGTGATCATGCCGACCAGCAGCACGCCGAAGGCGACCAGCATGTGGTTGTCGGGGATCAGGTGCTGGTAGGCCTGGATCAGCTCGAACAGCAGGCTGGGCGCCTTGCCCGGCGGCAGGCCGAGGATATGCGCCGCGGTCTCGCCGGCGCCGACGAAGAAGAAGCCCGCGATCGGCAGCACCGAACCCATGGCCTTGAAGGCAAAGACGAAGCCGTCGGTGATGTGCTCCGGGCACACATCCAGCATGCGGCGCGGGCCTTCCGCGGCCAGCGTCGCCAGCATCATCAGCACCGCGGCAACCCCGCCCACCAGCGCGGCGGCCTCGCCGCCCTTCAGGTCGTGCACGCCGGCGCCGAGCTTGGGCAGCACCATCACCGCGACCACGGCGAGGAAGGCCAGCGGTGTCACGATGGCAAAGCACTTGGACCACTTCACCCGCCGCCGCGCCACCATCGACAGGCTGGCTTCGATATTGCTGTCGGTGGCGAGCGGTTCGGCGTGGGCGGTGCCCTTCGCGATCTCGGCCTTGTCGAAGGTGATGCCGCCATCGATGGCTTCGGCGCTGCCGCCGGCGCGCGCCTGCCAGCGGTCGAGCAGCGTGCCGCAGGCCGGCACGATGTGCTTGCGCATCGACAGGTAGGCCAGGCACAGCGCGATGCCGCCGGTGATCAGCGACAGCGCCAGCGCGCGGTCGGCCACCACCGCCGCGCTGACGGCCGCGCCGGCGGCCTTGGCGCTGATGCCGGGCGCGACGCCGATGACGTAGTCCGACGACAGCGCCATGCCTTGCCCGGCGATGGCAATCGCCATCGCGCCCGCCAGCGGCGGCAGCCCGGCGGCGATCGCGGCCGGCAGCAGGATGGCCGATACCAGCGGCACCGCCGGCGTCGGCCAGAAGAACAGCGAGATCAGGTAGGTGATGCCCGCCAGGATAAAGAACGCCGAATGCCCGTTCTTCATCACCACGCGGAAGGGCTCGACCATGCGGATGTCCGAGCGCAGCGTCTTGAGCGCGTTGAGCAGCGCCGTCATGAAGGCGATCACCAGGAAGATGTTGAACAGCTCCCGCGCGGCGACCAGGCTCGCCGAGAACACTCCCGCCAGCGCCGACACCGGGCTGCCGGTCAGCGCAAACACGACCAGGGCGGTGCCGACGATCGACGGGACGACGACATTGGCGCGCAGGATCATCGTCAGCACGATGACTGCTACCCCTGACAGATAGATCCAGTGCGCGGCACCGATCACGACTTGTTGTGACATGGGGACTCCCTGGGGGCGGAGGGGTTGGGGGCAGGTTCCTTCGGACTGCGTTGGTCCGTGGCGGTATACTATATTCCAGATATGCTGCTCGCCAAGCGATTTCTGATCGGGACTTACGCGGATGCCGGATCAGGTGCAGTATCCCTGAAAGCCGCACATTTATTGGGATTCTTGGTTGTCGCGTGCCATGTGATGGTGCATCCGTCTGCTCATGTGAGTTGCCGGCAATTACATCGATATGTAGACGGTATACTGACAACTATCGACGCCATGCCCTCCACCTTGCTGACCTTGCTGCCTCCAGGCGTTTCTGCTCCGGACTACCTGTGGATGGGCGTGCTCATCCTGACCGGCGCGTGCCTGCAAGGCGTGGGCGGGATCGGCTTTGCGATGCTGTGCGCGCCGCTCGGCGCGATCTTTTTCCCCGAGCTGGTGCCGGGGCCGCTGCTGGCGATGGGTTGCTGCCTGTCGTTGATGGGCGCGTTGCGCGAGCGCGAAGCCATCGTCTGGCCTGTCGCCGGCTTTGCCCTGGTCGGGCGGGCACTTGGCGGCGCGGCGGCGGTGCTGACCATCGCCTGGCTGGCGCCGGGCCCGCTGGCGGTGCTGTTTTCGCTGTCGATCCTGGCCGCGGTGGCGCTGAGCCTGCTCGGCTGGCGCCTGTTGCCGGATCCCCGCAACGTGGTGATTGCCGGCACGCTGTCCGGCTTTATGGGAACCATCACCTCGGCCGGCGCGCCGCCGTTCGCGCTGGTCATGCAGCACATGGCGCCCGCGCCGATGCGCGCGACCATGGGCTGCATCTTGTCGGGCGGCGCCGTGCTGTCGCTGGCCATGCTGACGCTGGCCGGGCGCTTCGGCATGCCAGAGCTGTTATTGGCGCTGGCGCTCGCGCCGTTCCTGCTGGCCGGGTTTGCGCTGTCGAACCGGCTGCGGGGGCGCGTTTCCGCCGACACCGTGCGGCGCTTGCTGCTGGGCCTGTGCGCGGCCGGCGCGCTGGGCGTGCTAGGCCGCGCGGCCTTTGCCTGAGGCGGCGCCGCCTGCCTGAGTTCCCGGCTTTCCAGATCCAACCCAACCAGCGGAGTTGCCATGCAGCACATCACAGACGCCATGATCGATGCCCACGTCACCCCCGAAGCGGCCCTGCAGGTCATGGCGTCCGCGTTTTCCAGCTTCGGGCGCGGCGATGCCGCGATGCAGGCGCGCATCCGCACCGAGGCGGGCGGCGTCAAGCTGTCCACGCTGGGGGCAGTCATCCCGCAGCAGGGCGTGGCCGGCGCCAAGGTCTACACCACCATCAATGGACAGTTTTCCTTCGTCATCCTGATTTTCTCGAGCGACGACGGCCGTCCGCTGGCTTCGCTCGACGCCGGCGCGATCACGCGGCTGCGCACCGCGGCCTGCACCACGCTGGCGGCGCAGCGGCTGGCCCGCGCCGGCGCGCGCACGCTGGCCTTGTTCGGTGCCGGCACGCAGGGCGCACAGCACGCGCGCCAGCTCAGCGCCACCCTCGGGCTCGAGCGCATCCTGGTGTCCGATCCGCATGCCGATGCCGGCATGCCGGCACGGCTGTCGGCGCAGTGCGGCATCCCGGTGGCGCTGGCCGAGCCCGATGCCGCGGTGGCCGAGGCCGACCTCATCGTCACCGCCTCGCGCGCGACCACGCCGCTGTTCTCGGGTGCGGCAATCCGGCCAGGCGCCTTTGTCGCCGCCATTGGCTCCAGCCTGCCGCACACGCGCGAACTGGACGACACCGCGCTGCGCCGCGCCGCCGCGGTGGTGGTCGAGTGGCGGCCGCAATCGACCCGCGAGGCGGGCGATATCGTGCTGGCCGATCCCGGCGCGCTGCCGCCGGAAAAGATCGTCGAACTGGCCGACGTCGTGCTCGGCAAGGTGTCGCCGCGGCAGCGCGACGACGACATCGTGATCTACAAGTCGGTCGGCGTCGGCCTTGAAGACGTCGCGCTGGCGGGATACGCGTGGTCGCGTATCGCGGGCGAGGCCGAGCGCCGCGCCGGCTGACCTCCGCCGCCTGAAGCTTTCCCGGGTAAACACTGACGTGACGAGTCAACAGAGCCCTTGTCGTCGCCGTTTGGCTGTATATAGTATACAAACATGCCGAGACCCATTCCGAATCGAACTGGATTCCGGCATTCCAACCCATCGCATCGCCCCACACCGACCACCAGGAGTCCCGTTATGGCCGAACTGATGAACCGTGAAGATTTCCGTGCCGCCCTTGAACAAGCGATCAAGGGCAAGAGTGCCAACCAGGCGCCGTTCAGCGTGGCCTGGGCCAGCGGCAAGCTGACCCGCGCTCATCTCGCGCGCTGGGCCGAAAACCACTACCACTACGTCGGGCCGTTCGCCGACTACCTGGGCTACATCTATGCGCGCACGCCGGACCGCTACACCGAGGCCAAGGACTTCCTGCTGGCCAACATGTATGAGGAAGAGATCGGCGGCGACCGCCACACCGACCTGCTGATCCGTTTTGCCGAAGCCTGCGGCACCACGCGCGAGCGCGTGATCGACCCGGACAATATGTCGCCCACCACGCGCGGCCTGCAGAGCTGGTGCTACGCCGTGGCGATGCGCGAGGACCCGATCGTCGCCGTGGCCGGCCTGGTGGTGGGCCTGGAATCGCAGGTGCCGTCGATCTACCGCAAGCAGACGCCGACGCTGCGCGACAAGTACCAGTTCACCGACGAAGAGGTCGAGTTCTTCGACCTGCATATCGTCTCGGACGAGATCCACGGCGAGCGCGGCTACCAGATCGTGCTCGAGCACGCCAATACGCCGGAGCTGCAGCAGCGCTGCCTGAAGATCTGCGAGATCGGCGCGCAGATGCGGCTGCTGTACACCACCGCGCTCTATCACGACTACGTCGAAAACGAGTTGCCGCTGCCGGATCTGGAGATGGCGGCCTGAGCGGCGCCACGCAACGGGATCGACGATGACTGTGTTCCTCAACCATATCGACGGCGAATGGACGGCCTGCCAGTCGGGCCGGACCTTCGACAACGTCAACCCGGCCGACACCGCCGACATCGTGGGCCGCTTCCAGGCCTCGTCCGCGGTCGACGCGCAGGCGGCCGTCGCGGCCGCGACGGCGGCCTTTGCCGGCTGGAAGAAGACGCCGGTCGGCAAGCGCGCCGCCATGCTCAACCGCGCCGCCGACCACCTGGAAGCGAATGCCGACAGCATCGCCGCCGAGCTGACCCGCGAGGAAGGCAAGGCCCTGGCGCTGGCGCGCGATGAAGTGCTGCGCTCCGCCCAGACGCTGCGCTTCTATGCCGTGGAAGGGCAGACCTTCACCGGCGAGGTGTATCCCAACGACGACCCTGACCAGCTGGTCTACAGCCAGCGCGAGCCGCTTGGCGTGGTGACGGTGATTGCGCCGTGGAATTTCCCGATATCGATCCCCGCGCGCAAGATCGCACCGGCGCTGGTCACGGGCAACACGGTGGTGTTCAAGCCGTCGTCCGAGGCGCCGCTTTCGGGGTACCGGCTGGCCGAGGCGCTGGTGCAGGCCGGGCTGCCCAAGGGCGTGCTCAACTTCATCACCGGCAGCGCCGTCGAGATCGGCGCCGCCATCACCGAGGCGCCGGCGGTGCGGGCGATTTCGTTCACCGGTTCGTCGCGCGCGGGGGAGCAGATCCACCGGGCGGTACCGCTTACCACGCGCACGCAAATGGAACTGGGCGGCAAGAACCCGCTGATCGTGATGGAGGATGCCGACCTGGACCGCGCGGTCGACCTGACCATCAAGGGCGGCTTCTCGCTGTCGGGGCAGGCGTGCACCGGCACCAGCCGCGTGCTGGTCGCCCAATCCGTCAAAGCGGCATACACCGAACGCCTGCTCGCGAAGGTTGCCACGCTCAAGGTCGGCGGCGGCATGACGCCGGGCATGGATCTTGGGCCGCTCGCCTCGCATAAGCAGCTGGAAACGGTGCTGCGCTACCTCGACATCGGCAAGGCCGAGGCGACGCTGCTGTGCGGCGGTACGCGCCTGGCCGGCGGCGATTACGACAAGGGCTACTACGTCGCGCCGACGGTATTTACCGACGTGACGCCGCAGATGCGGATCGCGTGCGAGGAGATCTTCGGCCCGGTGATCGCCATCCTCGGCTTCACGGACTATGCCGACGCCATCGCCAGGGCCAACGATACCGAGTACGGCCTGGCCGCGGCCATCGTCACCCGCAACCCGCGCTACATCCACGACTTCGCCAACGACATCGAGGCGGGCACGGTCAAGATCAACCGTACCACCACCGGCAACCTGGTGAACGCACCGTTCGGCGGGCTGAAGCGGTCGAGCACATCGACCTTCCGCGAATCGGGCCGCACCGGGCTGGAGTTCTATACGCAGGTCAAGACGGTCTACCGGGGCGTCTGAGCCCGGCCGTCGCAAGGAGCCATACCAATGAAGAAAGCCATCAAGCTGGAACTGCGCGAGGCGCGCCACATGGTTGCCGCGGCGATCCGGCGCTCGCAAGAAATCGGCGTGCTCGAGTCGATCTGCGTGGTCGACGAGGGCGGCTACCCGCTCGCGCTGGAGCGCATGGACGGCGCCCGCATCACCGGACCGCAGATCGCGTGGAACAAGGCGTTTACCGCCGCGGGCCACAAGCGCTCGACGCATTTGTTCACCACGCCGCCGAACGGGCCGGCACTGCCGGGCAACGAGGCCTTCGGCATCCAGTGGAGCTTCGAGGGCAAGTTCGCCGCGTTTGTCGGCGGCTTCCCGATCGTCGTTAACGACGAGGTCATCGGCGGCATCGGCCTGTCCGGCGGCAACGGCGAGCAGGACACGCAGGCCGGCCTGGCCGCCTTGCAGGCCCTGGCCGAACTGCTGGCGCCGCAGGACCTGAAGGTGCTGGTACAGGCCGACATCAAGAAGTAAGCACGCTTGCCGGGAGGTCCCATGTCGTACCGAATCCAGGTCGCCGAAACGGAAGAGGTCTTCTTTGTCGAGCGCGGCGAGACGCTGCTGCAGGCCGCACAGCGTGCCGGCATTGCCTTGCGCCACGACTGCCAGCTGGGCGGCTGCGGCACCTGCCGCATCTGCCTGCTCGACGGACAGGTGCGCTACGACGAGGAACCGTTCGGCCTGGCCCCGGACGAGGCCGCGGCCGGTTTCGCGCTGGCGTGCCAGGCGCAGCCACAGGCCGACCTGGTCATCAGCACGGCGCGCGACGACGAGGCCTGCGCCGAACCGGCGCGCCATCGCGCGCTGGTGCGGGCATTGCGGCCGCTGTCGGCCGATGTCATGCACGTCGAGCTGGAGGTGCCGGGCGCGGTTTCGCTGGACTACCGGCCCGGGCAATACCTGAAGCTGCTGAGCGGCGACGGGCTCGCGCGCAGCTTCTCGATGGCTTCGGTGCCGCGCGACGGGCGCATCGACCTGCACGTGCGGCGCATTCCCGGCGGCGCCTTTACCGATGGCATCCTGCCGCGCATGCGCGCCGGCGACGCCATCGAGGTCGAGCTGCCGCTGGGCAGCTTCTTCTACCGCGCACGCGACTACCGGCCGCTGCTGATGGTGGCCACCGGCACCGGACTGGCGCCGATCAAGGCGATCCTGGAATCGCTGATGGATGATCCCGACTGCCCGCCGGTGTCGTTGTACTGGGGCATGCGGCAGGCGCAGGACCTGTACCTGCATGGCGAGATCCCGGCCTGGGGCGAACGGCTCTGCGACTTCCGCTACGCGCCGGTGCTGTCGCGCGCCGGCGCTGACTGGCAGGGCCGGCGCGGCTATGTGCATGACGCGGCGCTGGCCGATCTGGGTGACCTGAGCGAATACGCCATCTACCTGTGCGGCTCGCCCGACATGATCCGTGACGCGCGCGCCGCCTTTACCGCGCATGGGGCCAGTCCCGACCACCTCTACGCCGACAGCTTCACGTTCCAGCACCCTTGTTAAGACATGGCGGTATGGCATAAATGGCTGGTATACAATGACGCCAGCCTCTCCGCTTACGCCTCTGCCAACCCATGTCCCTTACTCCGTCTCCTGCCGCGCCCGCCGAGCCGCTGAGCCTCGGTGCCAGCCACTCGCCGCTGTTCGCCCTTGTCACCGACAAGCTGCGCGAAGGCATCCTGAACGGCAAATACGCCCCGGGCGAGCGGCTGGTGGAGAACAAGCTTTCGGCGGAACTGGGCGTGTCGCGCATCCCGGTGCGCGAGGCGCTGCGCGCGCTCGCCAGCGAAGGGCTGGTGCTGATCGAGCCGCGCCGCGGCGCGACCGTGGCCAGCCTGTCGCCGGTGATCGCGCGCGAGATGGTCGAGGTGCGCGCCACGCTGGAAGGCCTCAACGCCAAGCTCGCCGCGCAGCGGCGCGACCCGGCGCTGGTGGCGGAGCTGGAAAACGTGTTGCGGCAGGGCATGGAGGCCGCCGCGCAGGGCCGCGCGGACGAGCTGCTGGCGCTCAATACGCGCTTCCACGAGGTGCTCGGCACCATCGCGGCCAACAGCGTGCTGCAGGAAATGATGCGTTCGCTGCGCGAGCGCACCGCGGTGCTGTTCGGCCCCGCCAACGTGGTGCGCGCGCGCCAGAACTGGGACGAGCACGCCCAGATCCTGCAGGCCGTGATCGCCGGCGACGCCGACCTCGCGGCGTTGCTGGCCGCGCGCCATGTCTACAGCGCCGCCAAGGCAGCCGACCTTCCGGTGGGCGGGCAGGGCAGCGCGGTGCAGGCGGCCTGAACCCGGCGGCTGGTTTCTCTCGGCTATCCCGTCGTAGTCCTGACGTCCGGCAGTGTCCCGGATCCCGATGCATGGATGCCCGCCTGCGGGGCATAGCGTGCCCTGATATGACGCACTGCACCAATCTAGTGTATACTGTAGTCATTCAAGGTCATGAGATTTGCCATGCAGTCGTCCGAACAACGCTATCTTTCCCAACCCGTCGGGCAGCAACTGCTCGGCCACTTCGCCGCACGCGACGCGGTGCGCCATGCCACGCCGCTGGTACCGCTGCGGCTGCGGGATATCGGCCGCTTTTTCCTTGCTCTGGGCGGCCGAACGCCGCGCCGCAGCCACTGCTGAACCTGGCTGAATAAAGCGCGGCGGCGCTCCGCCGCGCCGCCTGACTGTCCCTCCTCCGTTCCTGGCACGCGTCCTGCGAGCCATCGTCCCCTGATCACAAAGCCCCCCGCACGCCGTTGACGGTGCGTCCGCGCGCGCATTGTCCTTGCACTGCGCACGATACGGAATATAGTATACCAACGCATTTGCGGTACGCCCGAGCCCCTCATACGCCCCCACCGCGCCGAACGGCGCGGATAACGACAAGGAGCCGATGTGAACCTGCCGGACTGGACGACTGGCGGCTTTCCGCCGCTATGGGAAGTGGCGCAGCGGCTTGCCGGCGGCACGGTGTCGTCGGAGGAACTGGTGGATGCCTGCGAGGCGGCGCAGAGGCAATGGCACGGCATCATCAATGCGCTGGTGCTGTCGGATTTCGGCGCGGCCCGCGCGGCGGCGCGCGACAGCGACCGGCGCCGCCGTGCCGGCCAGGCGCGCGGCGCGCTCGACGGCGTGCCGTTTTCGGTCAAGGAGTCGTTCGACGTCGCCGGCTGGCCCACCACCTGCGGCAATCCGGCGCTGCGCGGGCACGTGGCCGCGCGCGACGCGGTGGTGGTGCAGCGGCTGCGCGACGCCGGCGCGATCCTGCTCGGCAAGACCAATGTTCCGCTCGGCCTGCGCGACTGGCAGAGCTACAACGCGATCTACGGCACCACCCGCAATCCGCACGATCCGACGCGCACGCCGGGCGGCTCGTCCGGCGGCAGCGCCGCGGCGGTCTGCGCCGGCGTGTCGTTCTTCGATGTGGGTTCCGACATCGGTTCCTCGCTGCGCAATCCGGCGCACTACTGCGGCATCTTCTCGCTCAAGCCCAGCCACGGGCTGGTGCCGCTGGCCGGCCACGGCAGCGGTGCCGCGCGCTTCGGCGAGCAGGACATCAACGTCGCCGGCCCGCTGGCGCGCAGCGCGCGCGACCTGGAACTGGTATTGCGCACCATCGCGGGCCCGGCCGGCGACGACGCGCTGCCATACCGCTTGCAGTGGCCCGAATGCCCGCACCGCCGGCTCGCCGACTTCCGCATCGCGGTGCTGCCCACCCATGCCCAGGCGCAAGCAGACAGTGAGGTCGCCGCGCAGATCGAGCAGCTGGGCCACTGGCTGGCGGGGCAGGGTGCCCACGTCGGCTGGCACGCCCGGCCCGACTTCGACGCCGGCGAGCTATGGCATGCCTACGTAACGCTGCTGCGCGCCACCACCTCGGTGCACATGGATGACGCTGCCTTCGCCGATGCGCAGGCCCGCAGCGCCAACGCCGACGCGGGCGACCACGACTACGCGACCCTGCAGTACACCGGCGCGACGCTGAGCCACCGCGACTGGCTGCGCCTGCAGGTCACGCGTGAACGCTTTGCCGCCGCATGGCGCCGCTTCTTCAGCCGCTACGACGTGCTGCTATGCCCGGCCGCCACCACCACGGCGTTCGCGCTCGACGAGGCAGGCGAGCCATGGCAGCGCACGCTCACCGTCAACGGCCGGCCGCAGCCGATGACCACGCAGTTGTTCTGGGCCGGCCATTCCGGGCTGTGCGGCCTGCCCTCTGCGGTGGCGCCGATCGGCCCCGGTGCCGGCGGACTGCCGGTCGGCGTGCAGATCGTCGCCGGCCGCTACCAGGATCTCACCGCCTTGCGTTTTGCCAGCCTGCTGGAGGAAGCAGGCTATGCCTACCGGCCGCCGAAGCTGACCGCCTAGTCGGCGGCACCACCACTGACCACAACCGACCACAACACATCACACACCACTGGGGAGGGGATCATGTTCGATTGGTTCCGTGATTTGTCGCGCATGGAGCGCAAGGGATTCTATGGCGCGTTCCTGGGGCATGCCGTCGACGTGTTCGACTTCATGATCTATTCCTTCCTCATCTCCACGCTGCTGGGGCAGTGGGGCATGAGCAAGTCGACGGCGGGGGCGATCGTCACCTGGACGCTGGTGTCGTCGCTGGTCGGGGCGATCGGGGCCGGCATCCTGGCCGACCGCTACGGCCGCGTGCGCGTGCTGCGCTGGACCATCATCGTATTCGCGGGCGCGTGCTTCCTGTGCGGGCTGGCGCAGTCGCCGGAGCAACTGATGGTTTTCCGCATGATCCAGGGCCTCGGGTTCGGCGGCGAGTCGTCGCTGTGCATGGTGCTGGTGACCGAGATGATCCGCAACCCGGCCCACCGCGGCAAATACTCGGGCTTTACCGCGAGCAGCTATTCCTTCGGCTGGGGCGCGGCGGCGATCGTGTATGCGATCACGTTCAGCGTGCTGCCGGCGGAGACGGCATGGCGCGTCTGCTTCTTCCTCGGCATCCTGCCGGCGCTGGTGGTGATCTACCTGCGCCGCAACCTGGAGGAGCCCGAGATCTTCCTGAAGAGCCGCGCCGCCGGCCACCATGGCTCGGCGCTGGCCGGGCTGGGCCGGCTGTTCCGCGGGCCGCTGCTGGCCAAGACGCTGCTGTGCAGCCTGCTGTCCGGCGGCATGCTGGGGGCGTATTACGCCATTGCCACGTGGCTGCCCACCTTCCTCAAGACCGAGCGCGGCCTGTCGGTGTTCGGCACCAGCTCCTACCTGGCGGTCACGATCATCGGCTCACTGGCCGGCTACGTGGCGGGCGCCTATGCCACCGATCGCTGGGGCCGGCGGCTCACGTACATCGTATTTGCCGCGGGAGCCTTCATCGCCGCGCTGGTCTACATGGTGATCCCGGTGTCCAACACGTCCATGCTGTTCCTCGGCTTCCCGCTGGGCGTGCTGATGCAGGGCGTGTTTGCCGGCATCGGCGCGACCATCGCCGAGTCCTATCCCAACGATGTCCGCGCCACGGGTTATGGCGTCTCGTACAACGCAGGCCGCGTGATCGGCTCGCTGTTCCCGCTGTCGGTCGGGTGGCTCAGTTCCGGGCACACCTCGCTGCCGGTTGCGATCGCCATTGTCGCTGGGGTTGGCTATGCGATGGTCGTGGTCGCCGCGGCGCTGCTGCCCGAAACCACCGGCATGGACCTGGAACAGGCCGGCGGCAGTGGCGGCAAGGAAGACCCCACGCCGCTGGCGCGGCCGGCGGGGACGGTGGCCTGAAGCTGCTGGCAGGTGCTGTCGGTGCCGTCAGCGCACCCATGCCGAAATCGCCGGCAGCATCAAACAGACCCCGATCCCGATCAGCACCCCGAACGCGACACGCCGCGTCGTGGTGGGCGAGAACGGCGGCGGAAAGCGGCGTCCGGACAGCATCGGACCCGCGGCCAGGTATGAGCTGCGCGTACAGCGCTGAATAACGTACGCAACCGGCAGGTGTTGTATGATGTTCGTGCAATGTACGCGTTACGCGTACAATGGCGAAAATTCGAACATCACATGTGATGCATACAACGCCCGCAGACAAGCAAATCCTGCTTCATGCTGCCGCCAGCGCCTTCCGTTCTGCGACTGCCCTGGGCGCGGACGCCGTGCCGGCATCAACGCGTTCCGACTTGCAGCCGGACGGCTCAATGCGTTTCGATCTGGGTGACGGAGGTATCTGCACCTTGCCTGTGACGGTGCGCCGTGCGGTGGATCGTTTCTCCGCCGTGTTCCCGATCGTGGAAATGCAGCGTCGACTTGGACAGAAGGTGCTGCTCGTCACGTCATACGTGTCACCCGACATGGCCGAGCGCCTGCGCAGCCATGACATCGCCTTTATCGATACCGCGGGCAACGTTTCGCTGCGCTTGCCCAATGCATTGTTATACGTGGTGGGTCGGCGCGCGCCGGCTGGCGGCGTGCCGCAGCGACGCGCACGGACCGCAAGCCCCAAGCAGCTGGAAGTCCTGTTTGCACTGATCGCGAACCCTGGGTTGCTGAGCGCTCCGTACCGGTCCATCGCCAACGCGGCCGGCGTTGCCCTGAGCACGGTCAATCTTGCACTGGACGACCTGCTCGAACGCGGCCTGGTAGGGGTAGGGGATGACGGCAAGCGCCGCTTCATTGACTGGGAGCGTGTCGTCGACGAATGGGCGACGCTTTATCCGCTGCGGCTCCGGCCGAAACTGGCGAGCAAGCGATTTAGCGCCATGCGGCCTGATTGGTGGCGGGGCATCGACCATCACCGATACGACGCCGTCCTTGGAGGCGAGGCGGCCGCAGAGAAGCTTGCGCATAATCTGCGGGCCGAGCGCATCACGCTGTACGCCAGTTCGGCGACGCCTCGCGAACTTATCCTCGACGCGAGGCTGAAGGCAGACCCTGGCGGCGAAGTGGAGATCGTGCAGCGCTTCTGGCCAGGGGCGTTTACGGCGACTGCGGTCGCGATGCCTGGTGTTGCGCATCCGGTGCTCGTGTATGCCGATTTGCTCGATACCGGAGAATCGCGCAATGTCGAGGCGGCGCGACAAATAAGAGAACAGTACCTTGCCCATCCTCCATGAAATTCCGGCGGCGCGGCCGATCGACGCCGAAAGCAGGGCCTTGCTGGGCGACCTGGACGCGGTCGCGCGACAGCTTGGCATCTCCTACTTCGTTGGTGGTGCGACGGCCAGGCAAGTGATCCTCGAGAATGTCTTCGGCAATCCGCCGGCGCGGCGCACGTACGATATCGACATCGGAATCTGCATTGCCGACTGGGCCGAGCACGAAGCGCTGCGTCGGCAACTGGTCGCTACCGGCCGATTTCAAACGGTCGACAAGAACGCGCACAAACTGACCTATCACCTCGGTGGCGAACGTGTGATGGTGCTCGATATCATTCCGTTCGGGGCCATCGAAAGGCCAGCTGCGAGCATCGCGTGGCCGCCGGCCATGGATACCGTGATGAACGTCGCAGGCTTTCGCCAGGCCTTCGATGCGGCGATCCGCATCGTGGTCGACGACGGACTGATTGTCGCGTTCGCCTCGCTGCCCGGGCTGGCGATGCTCAAGCTGCTGGCGTGGCACGACCGTCATCGCGACGACAGACGCGACGCCACGGACCTGTTGACCTTGTTATGCAGCTATGAATCAGCCGGCAATCAGGACCGGCTATACCAGCAGGAAGCTGCCCTGCTGGAGCAATATGGCTTTGACCTCGACATCGCCGCAGCAGCGCTGCTCGCGCGCGATGCCGCTGCACTGGCGCGCGGCGACACCGCAGTGACGAGGCAACTGGTTGCCGTACTTGGCGACGACAAGGTCTTTAGTCGGCTGCTCGAGCACATGGCGTTTGGCGAGCGCCAGCCAGTGCTCGGCGACAGCATGGACCCGAAGCGGGTCTATCCGCGCATGCAAGCGTTCCGGGCGGAATTCTTGGCAATGCTGGGATCCAAGCTGTCCTGAGCGGCGCCGCCGCCTGAGGCAAGGACGGCTTTCCTCAGCGCACCCACACCGAAATCGCCGGCAGCATCAAACTGACCCCGATCCCGATCAGCACCCCGAACGCGACACGCCGCGTCGTGGTGGGCGAGAACGGCGGCGGAAAGCGGCGTCCCAGCAGCGTGGCGATCACTACCACCGGCACCCCGACCGCGGCCTGCAGCCAGATCGCGGCATCGAGTTGCCCTTGCCAGGCCGAGAACAGGGTGCGCACGGACGAGGTCACGGTGAACACCAGGATCAGTGCGCAGCGGATTTCCACCGGCTTCATCGGCTGCCGGTAGAACTGGAAGATCAGCGGCGGCCCGGAGACGCCGAACATGCCGCTCAGCAGGCCGCCGAAGACACCGCTCATGAAGAAGCTGCCGTCGCCGGAACGTTGCGGCAGCGGTTCGGGTTTGAAGGCGGCGCTCAGGCCGCCGTACAGGATGACCGCGCCCAGCAGCAGCTGCAGCAGCGTGGCGGCGGTGCTGCTCAGGTATTCCAGCACCAGCACGCCGACCAGCACCGAAGGCAGGATGCCGATCGCCGCCGCGCCCACGGCGCGCCAGTCGATATGCTGGAACTTGCCGGGCAGCGCGCAGGCGCTGTTGGCCAGCGTCACCAGGCTGACCACGGCGGCCACGGTGGCGACGGGCGCCAGCCCCAAGCCGCTGGTGGCGCCCATCACGATCATGCCGAGGCCAAAGCCGGTCACCGTCTGGAAATAGGTGCCGGCACCGAGCAGGGCCTGCAGGCCCAGCAGCGGCAACAACAGTTCTGCCTTCATGCCGCCGCCTGCTCGCCCTTGGGTGCCTGCGCCGCGGTGGCTTGCGCCTGGATCACGGTGACGGCGATGACATGGAACACGTCGTCGGCGCTGCAGCCGCGCGAGAGATCGTTGGCCGGCTTGTTCAGGCCCTGCAGCATCGGGCCGATGGCCTTGGCGCCGCCGACGCGCTCGGCCAGCTTGTAGCCGATATTGCCGGCCTCCAGGCTGGGGAACACCAGCACGTTGGCGTGGCCGTTCACCTGCGAATGCGCCACCTTGCGCGCGGCGATCTCGGCGACGATGGCGGCATCGAGCTGCACGTCGCCGTCGATGGCCAGTCCCGGGCGCTGCGCGCGCACGCGCTCGGTCGCGGCCACGACCTTGTCGACGGCGGCATGGTGCGCGCTGCCGCTGGTCGAGAACGACAGCATCGCCACGCGCGGCTCGTCGTTCAGCAGGGCGCGCGCGCTGTCGGCGGCGGCCATGGCGATGTCGGCGAGGGCTTCGGCGTCGGGATCGACCACCAGTCCGCAGTCCGAGAAGATCAGCCCGCCCTTGAGCGTGTGGAACGGCTCGCACAGCATCATCAGGAAGAAGCTCGACACCAGCCGGAAGCCGGGCGCCAGACCGATCAGCTGGATCGCGTTGCGCACCACGTCGGCGGTGGTGTGGGCGGCGCCCGCGACCGAACCGTCGGCATGGCCCAGGCGCACCATCAGGTTGGCGAAGCACAGAGGATCCAGCACGGCGCGCCTGGCTTCATCGAGCGTCATGCCCTTTTTCTGGCGCAGCGCGAAAAGCTGCTGCGCGAACGAGGGCGTCAGCGCCGAGGTGGCGGGATCGACCAGCGTCATGCCGTCCAGCGCAATGCCGTGGATGGCCGCGGCGGCGTTGATCTGGCGCGGCTCGCCCACCAGCACGATACGCGCGATGCCCTCCTGCGTGGCGCGCTGCGCGGCCAGCAGGATGCGCGGGTCGTCGGCCTCGCACAGCACGATGCGGCGGGGCGCGGCGCGAGCGCGGTCGATGATGCGGAGGATGGGTTTCATGGTGGTTGGATGTGTAGAACGCAAAAAAGGGCCGGAGCCCTTGTCATGCTTGCGGTGTGCTCCCCTCTCCCGCGTGCGGGAGAGGGGCAGGGGGTGAGGGCAGGCGGTGGCACACCACCAGTCGGAACTTCGTGGGGATCCCGGCCCTCACCCCAACCCTCTCCCGCACGCGGGAGAGGGAGCACACCAATCGCAAGCGGGGCGCCTGTGCAAGCGCAAGCTCGGACTCAGACGTAGTCCTTGTACTTGTCCAGGTAACGCACCGGCTTGGCCAGCGCATCGCGGCGGAACGGGTCGCCCAGTTCGCGGGTGCACATGATCTCGATGATGGTGGTCTTGCCGTGGTTCATCTGCAGGTCGATGGCGCGCTTCAGTGCCGGGCCCACGTCTTCCAGGCGGTCCACCACGATGCCTTCCGCGCCCATCGCCTTGGCGATGCCGGCGAAGCTCTGGTTGTCGAGCTCGCCCGCGACGAAGCGGCGGTTGTAGAAGTCCACCTGGTTCTTCTTCTCCGCGCCCCACTGGCGGTTGTGGAACACCACCGCGGTCACCGGGATGTTGTGGCGCACGCAGGTCATGGTTTCCATCAGGCTCATGCCCCAGGCGCCGTCACCGGCGTACGACACCGCCGGGCGGTGCGGCGCCGCGACCTTGGCGCCGATGATGGTGGGGAAGGCGTAGCCGCAGTTGCCCCAGCTCATCGCCGCGAAGAAGCTGCGCGGCTTCTCGAAGCGCAGGTAGCTGTTGGCGACCGAGTTGATGTTGCCGATGTCGGTCGACACCATCACGTCCGCCGGCATGGCCTTTTCCAGCTCGCGCAGCACCTGGCGCGGATGCAGGTAGTGGCCGCCGGTGGGCGTGCGCTCGTTCTTCTGCTCTTCGATCATGTCGAGGCTGTACGGGTCGCGCTCGTGCGTCCACTCGTCCAGTTCCTTTTCCCACGCTGCCTTCTCGTTGGCGATCTCGGTGGCGCGGCCGTCGCGGGTGGCATCGCAGGCCAGCGTGCGGCCGGCCAGGCGCTGCGTCAGCGCGATCGCGGCAGCCTTGGCGTCGCCGCAGATGCCGACCGAGATCTTCTTCACCAGGCCCAGCATCTTGTGGTCGGCGTCGATCTGGATGATCTTGGCGTTCTTGGGCCAGTAGTCCATGCCGTGCTGCGGCAGCGTGCCGAACGGCCCCAGGCGCGAGCCCAGCGCCACCACCACGTCGGCGCGCGAGATCAGCTTCATTGCCGCCTTCGAGCCCTGGTAGCCCAGCGGGCCGCACCACAGCGGGTGGCTGGCCGGGAACGAGTCGTTGTGCAGGTAGCTGTTGACCACCGGCGCGCCCAGGCGCTCGGCCAGCGCCTTGCATTCTTCGACGGCATCGGCCATCACCACGCCGCCGCCGGAGATGATCACCGGGAACTTGGCATTGGCCAGCAGCTCCGCCGCTTCATTCAGGCTTTGCTCGCCGCCGGGGCCGCGGTCGAGGTGCTGCGGCTTCGGAATCTCGGCGGTGATCTTGCCGTAGAAGTGGTCGCGCGGGATGTTCAGCTGGGTCGGGCCCATTTCGGCCTTGGCGCGGTCGAAGCAGCGCGCGGTGAACTCGGCCATGCGCGCCGGGTTGGTGACGTGGCCCTGGTACTTGGTGAACTCCTGGAACATCGGCAGCTGGTTGGCCTCCTGGAAGCCGCCCAGGCCGATGCCCATGGTGCCGGCTTCGGGGGTGACGATCACCACCGGGCTGTGGGCCCAGTAGGCGGCGGCGATGGAGGTCACGCAGTTGGAGATGCCGGGGCCGTTCTGGCCGATCACCACGCCGTGGCGGCCCGACACGCGGGCGTAGCCGTCAGCCATGTGGCCGGCGCCTTGCTCGTGCACCACCGGGATCAGGCGGATGCCGGCGGGCGCAAAGATGTCCATCGCGTCCATGAAGGCCGAGCCCATGATGCCGAACATGTCGGTCACGCCGTTGGCGGCCAGCGTTTCGACGAAGGCTTCGGACGGGGTCATGGTCTGCGGGCCAGCCGGCACCTGGCTGTCCTTCGCGGCGGCCGAGCCACCGGAAACGGCGGGATTCGAGGTGGTTTCGAGGTCGCGCATGGCGTTTGTCTCCTGATGAGGGTGTTATAAAGTGGAACAAGGCGTTCCGGAAAATTGCTTGTTGGGGGAAATGTAGGCGGAAGATTTCCGTTGGTCAATAGAAAGTTTTGGTTTACGGAATGAAATTGATGAAAAATTGAGACAAACAGCCTATTCGAGTGCCTTGTACCGCATTTCCAAGACGATGGAAACCGGGAGATGAATGCCCGAAAGCCACCGGCAGGCAAGATGCCCAGCGGCGGCGGTCAAAAAATCGGGATGTCGTTCAGGCGGACCGCACGCGGATCGGTGCGTCCTGGTGCCGGCGGCTCAGTGAATGAAGCCGCCCTTGATGAAGCGCACGGGCTCGGCATCCATGCGCAGCAGCAGCGCCGTCAGCCCGTCGGCCACGGGCGCACGCTGCGCGTCGGCTGCCGGCGCCGAGACGCAGACCAGGTCTGCGTCGGACCATGGCTGTCCCGGCGTGCCGCGGGCGCGCAGCCAGCCGGCACGGTCGGCCAGCAGTTGGGTGCCGGCCAGCTGCGCGAGGGCTTGGCCAGAGATGGCTGCGACCGCCTGCCAGGCCTGCGTGGAGGCCGCGGTGCAGCCGGCGCGGAAGATCGGCACCTGCGCCGGCGGGCGGCCGTCTGGCGTGACCAGCACGGTCAGGAAGCGGGGATCGTCGAATGGCAGCGCGGTGGCGCTGTCGACCGCCACCAGCCGCACGCGCTGCCCGCCGCGCCATGCCGACAGGGCCACTGGCGCGGCGTCGCCACAGCGGACCGCCATCTCCGGCAGCTGCAGCGGTACCGGCCAATTGCCCGCGCTGCTGCTGCCGGCCGACAGTGCCTTCATGTAATCGATCACGGCCCAGGCTTCACGGTCACCGAGCTGGCCGCCGAAGGCGGGCATGGTGGGCCGTCCCTGCCGGTCGCGCATGCCGGCCAGCACGTGCCAGAACAGCTCGCCGTCGGCGCGGCGCGCCAGCAGCGGGCTGGCCAGCGTGGGCGGCCACTGCGCCAGGCTGGCGGCGAGCGGCCCTTCGCCGCGCCCGTCCGTGCCGTGGCAGCCGGCGCAGTGCTGCGCGTAGACGCGCGCGCCGAGGGCAATGGTGTCGACGGAAAAGCGCGCCGGGCTGGCGTGGAAGCTGGTAGGCGCGGCCGGCACGAACAGCAGCGAGGTGCTGGGCCACGGGGCCGCCGCCAGCGCCAGCGCGCCGGCAGCGAGCAGCACGCCGCGGCGGCGGCGCCAGGCCAGCGCCGACGCCATGGCCAGCCCGGCAACGGCCAGGGCGCACAGGGTCAGGCCGACCTGGCGTGCCAGGCCCAGGTCGATCAGCAGGGTTTCGCCCGCCACGCGCCTCGCCCACGGCCAGGCGGGCTGGCCGTGGCTGTCGCCGGTCAGGCCCAGCGCGTGCCAGAGCCACAGCAGGCCGCGCTGCAGCGCCTCGATCAGCGCCAGCAGGGCGTTCAGCCATGCCTGCGGCGGCGGGGCGCTCATCGGGCGGCCCGCACGGTAAAGTACGGCGTCATGCGTGTCTTCACCAGCTGGCGTCGAGCCCCAGCTGGCGCAGCGCTTCATGGCGCAACGCGGTCAGGCGCGCGTCACCGCGATGGCGCGGATAGGGCAGGTCGACGCGGATCTCGGCCGCGATGCGCGCCGGGCGCTGGCTGAACACAATCACGCGCTGCGCCAGGAACAGTGCCTCTTCCACGTCATGCGTAACCAGCAGCGCCGAGAAGCGCGAGCGCTGCCACAGCTCCACCAGGTCGCTCTGCATCGCCAGCCGCGTCAGCGAATCCAGCTTGCCCAGCGGCTCGTCCAGCACCAGCAGGCGCGGATCGTTGACCAGCGCGCGCGCCAGCGCCACGCGCTGCGCCATGCCGCCGGACAGCTGGTGCGGGAAGGCGCGCGCGAACGGTTCCAGCCCCACCCGGCGCAAGGCGTCGTCCACGCGATGGCGCTGCCGCACGAGGATGCCCTGCGCCTGCAGCCCGAGCGCAACGTTGTCCCAGACACGGCGCCACGGGTACAGCGTGGGATCCTGGAACACCACGATGCGCGAGGGATCGGGCTCGGTAATTGGCGTGCCATCCTGCCAGATCTCGCCCGACGCGGGCTGGTCCAGGCCCGCGACCAGGCGCAGCAGCGTGGACTTGCCGCAGCCGCTGGGTCCGAGCAGGGCGACGAATTCGCCCGGCGCGACGGCAAGGTCGACGTCGTCGAGTACCTGCAGCCGGTCGGCGCCGTTGCCGAACCAGTGGCTGACCTGGCGGATATCGATGCGGGCGCCGGCCCGCGCCGTAGTGCCGCCGGGGGCGGTGTCGGCGTGGTTGTCCTGCCGTTCGACCACGCTCACCATTTCACCGTCCCCTTCTGCCACGACAGCACGCGGTCGCGCGCCGCGAACAGCAGCGTGATCACGCCCGAGAACAGCAGCGCCATCACGATCAGCGCCGCATACATGTTGACGTACGAGGCCCAGCCCTGGGCCCAGGTCAGATACCAGCCCAGGCCCGACTTCACGCCCATCATTTCCGCGGTGACCAGCACCGAGAACGAGGCGCCCAGCCCCATGAACAGGCCGACGAACACCTGCGGCAGCGCGGCCGGGATCGCTGCGCGCAGCACCAGGAACCAGCCCGAGGCGCCGAGCGTGCGCGCGACGTCGTAATAGCTCTTGTTGACGCCGGCCACGCCCGACCAGGTCAGCACCGCGACCGGGAACGCCGTGGCCAGCGCAATCAGGAACACCGCCGCGGCATAGCTGGACGGGAAGAAGTAGAAGGTCAGCGGCAGCAGGGCGGTCGACGGCAGCGGCCCCAGCACGCGCAGCACCGGATGCACCCAGTAGCCGATGCGGCGCGACCAGCCGATCGACACGCCAACCAGAAAGCCCGCCAGTCCGCCATACGCGACGCCCAGCCCGAGCAGTTTCAGTGTGTTCAGCGCACTCTCGCCCAGCCGTTGCCAGTCGTCTGCGTACACCTCGATCAGCGCCTGCGGCGGCGCGAAGAAGGGCGTGGGCAGGATGGCGGTCTTGGCGGTCAGGATTTCCCAGGCCGACAGCGCGACGGGCAGCGCCACCAGCCACGGGCCGGCGGCCCGCAACGCGGCCAGCGGGCGTTGCGCCGGACGGGCCCGTGGGCCGGCCAGCGCCACCAGGGCCAGCAAGGCCGCGCCCGCCAGTGCCGCGATGCCCAGCTCCGCGGTATAGGCCCAGTCGCTGAAGCCGGCTGCCTGGTTGGGCCATTGCCACGTCAGGGCGCCGAACGCGGCCCATGCCAGCGCGGCGAGGATGCCGGTGGCCCAGACCGGAGCGGCGTTGCGTGTCGCGGCGGGCGCGTGCGGCAAGGGCGCCGCGGAAGGGTGGGGGCGCAGGCCCGGGTCGAGTGCGCTTTGGCTTGTCGTCATGGCATTACCCCAGCACATTGGCGTAGACGTGCTGCGCCAGGCGTTTGGCATCGGTGGACTTTTTCAGCACGCCGATGCGGCGGAAATCATCGGCATAGAACGCGATCTCGTCGCGCAGGTCGACGCCGGTCGGGTGGTGGGTATAGGTCAGCGTGGCATAGAGCTTGCGCAGGTCTTCCGGGTTGATCTTGGGCGAGTACCTGGCGAATACCTTCGCGGCCTCGTTGGGATTCTCGTTGACATAGTCGGTGGCCTGCACGATGGCGCGCGCCAGCGACGTCGCCGCGGGGCGGTCGTTGCGCACCAGTTCGCCGCGCGCGCCGACCACGCAGCAGACCTTGCGCGCGTACTCGCCGCTGAGGTTGGTGGCCAGTTCCACGTAGGCGCCGTGGGTGCGCTTTTCCAGCAGGTAGAGATTGGGGTCGCCGTCGGCGATGGCCTGGATCTCGCCCTTGTCGACCGCCACGCCCAGCAGATCGGCGGGGTACTGGCGCCAGCTGACGTCCTTGTCGGGGTCGATGCCGTGCTTGGCCAGCAGGATGGTGAAGAAATGCTTGCCCGGCGCCGCCAGGTCGCTGACGCCGACGGTCTTGCCCTTGAGCTGCTGCAGCGTGGTGACGCCCGCGGCCTTCGCCCCCACCAGCCGCACGCAGCCGCCGTGCGAGCTGCCGATGATCTTGACGTCGAAGCCGGCTTCGAGCGGCTTGAGCCAGCGATGGATCATGCCCACCGCGGCATCGGCCTTGCCGGTGGCGATCGACTCCAGCAACTGGTCGGTCGAACCGCTGTAGTTGATCAGGTCGACCTGCAGGCCGTTCTTCTCGAAGAAGCCCTTTTCCTGCGCCACCACCACCGGCGTCAGGCAAAAGGAATTCTGGTTCCAGGCGAAGGTCAGCTTGCGCGGCGCCGACCAGGCCTGCCGGCCCAGGATCAGCGCGGGCGCGGCCACCGCCGCGGCGCCGGCAAGCCTGAGCGCGCGGCGTCGGCGCGGGTCGGCAGGGTTGCTATGGTTCTGGCTCATGTGGGATTCCCGTCTTCGTGGGGTGATGGGGTGCTTGCGCTCAGGCGGCCTGGCGCTGCGTGGCTGCCGTGGCGTCGTGCTGCGCCACCAGTGCGCGCACGCGCGGGATCAGCTCGCGGCCGTAGTCGATGGCGTCTTCCAGCGGGTCGAAGCCGCGGATCAGGAAGGTGGTGACGCCCAGCTCGTAGTAGGCCAGCAGTGCCTGCGCGACCTGCTCGGGCGTGCCGACCAGCGCGGTGGAGTTGGAGCGTCCGCCGGTCTCGCGCGCGATCGCGGTCCACAGTCGCTGGTCGACACGGTCGCCCTGTTCGGCCGCCGCCAGCAGCCGGCGCGCCCCTTCGCTCTGCTGTGGGCCGCCGCGGCTGTAGCCGGCCTGCACGCGCAACGCGCGCGTGCGTTCGAGGATGCGGTCGGCGCGGGCCCAGGCCTTGTCTTCGGTGTCGGCCAGGATCGGGCGGAACGATACCGAGAAGCGCACCGTGCGGCCGTGCCGCGCGGCTTCGGCGCGCACGCGGGCGGTCAGCTCGCGCACCTGGTCGAGCGACTCGCCCCATAGCGCGTAGACGTCGGCATGCTTGCCGGCAACCGCCAGCGCGGCCGCCGACGCGCCGCCGAAATAGATCGGCACATGCGGCTGCTGCGCGGGCTTGACCTCGGAAAAGCCCTGGGTAAAGCGGTAGAACTCGCCTGCGTGGTCGAACGGCGTGGCCTCGGTCCAGATGCGGCGCAGGATGTGCAGGTATTCGTCGGTGCGCGCATAGCGCTGGTCGTGGTCGAGGAAGTCGCCGTCGCGCTGCTGCTCGCTGTCGGAGCCGCCGGAGATGAAATGCACGCCCAGGCGGCCGCCGCTGAACTGGTCGAGCGTGGCGATCTGGCGCGCGGCCAGCGTCGGCGCGGTAAAGCCGGGGCGGTGCGCCAGCATGAAATGAATGCGCTCGGTCACGCTGGCGGCATAGGCAATGGTCAGCGTCGCCGACGGACCGGCGGAGTGGTGCGGAACCAGGATGCGGTCGAAGCCGGCCTGTTCGTGCGCCTGGGCGAACGCGCGCACGTAGTCGCGATCGATCACCGGCCCTGACGGGGGATGGATCTCGGACTGCTTCTGGCTCTGGATCATGCCGATGAAATCGACGCTCATGTGCGTGCTCCTGAAGTCGGTGTCGGGTTGCATTGGGCTGAGGCAGAAAGTACGACAGCGGCGCGGCTTCGCTAACGAATAAAAACGACGCTCCATATTCAATAAGCATCGTTTTCGCCGGGCAGCGGCGGCGCTACGCTAGGCGGCATTCGATGCGCACCGCGCGCTAATCTTTTCCGGAGTCCTGTTCCATGTCCCTGACGTCTGCCCTGCGCCGGCTGCCCGGCAGCGATGCACGCCTTGGCGAGGTGCTGGCGACGCTGTCCGCGCGCTTTGCCGCCGATGCCGGCGCGCACGATGCCGCGGCCAGCTTCCCGCACGACAACTTTGCGCAGCTGCACGCCCATGGCCTGATCGCGCAGGTGGTGCCGCGCGCGCACGGCGGCGGCGGTGCGGGGCTGGCGCAGGCGCGCCGCATCGTGGCCGCGCTGGCCGGCGGCGACGCCGCGACCGCGCTGGTGCTGACCATGACCTACCTGCAGCACCGCGCCATCAGCCGCGCCGACTCGCACTGGCCGGCGGCGCTGCGCGAACAGGTCTTTGCCAGTGCGGTACAGGAGGGCGCGCTGATCAATTCGCTGCGCGTGGAGCCGCAGCTGGGCTCGCCCGCGCGCGGCGGCCTGCCGGCCACGGTGGCGACGCGCGTGGCCGACGGCTGGCGCGTCAGCGGCCGCAAGCTGTACAGCACCGGCATCCCGGCCTTGCGCTGGCTTGCGGTGTGGGCGCGCACCGATGAAGCGCAGCCGCGCGTGGGCATGTTCCTGGTACCCGGGCCCGCGGCGGGCATCGCCGGCGTGCGCATCGTCGAGAACTGGAACCACCTTGGCCTGCGCGCCTCGGGCAGCCACGAGACCGTGCTCGACAATGTCTGGATTCCGCCGGACCACGCCGTCGATATCCGTGCGCCGTCGGCGTGGGCGCCGGCCGGCGCCAGCCAGGCGGACCTCGATGCCAACGCCGACCAGCAGGCCTGGATGGTGGTGTTGCTGGGCAGCCTCTATGACGCGGTGGCGCGCGCCGCGTCGGCCTGGCTCGACGACTTCGTGCGCGAGCGCGCGCCCGGCAGCCTGGGCGCGCCGCTGGCCACGCTGCCGCGCGTGCAGGAGGCCGTCGGCGAAATCGCCGCGCTGCTGCGCGTCAACCAGGTGTTGCTCGACGACGCCGCGGCGCGCACCGATGCGGGCGCTCCGCCGGCAAGCACCGACAGCGGCCTGCTGAAGTTCACCGTGACCGGCAACGCCATCCGCGCGGCGGAGCTGGCGCTGCAGCTGTCGGGCAACCACGGCCTGAGCCGCAACCACCCGCTCGAGCGCCACTATCGCGACGTGCTGTGCAGCCGCATCCATACGCCGCAGAACGATTCGATCCTGCTCGCCGCGGGGCGCGCGCAGTTGCGCCTTTAAGCGGGGCCTGTAAGCGCGGCCTGCAAGCGGGGCGTGTAAGCGCTGCCGCGCCTGCCGTGCTATGTTTGCGGGACCAGCGCCCCGCAGAGGGCCGCACGGCCGGCCCGGCAGCCGGCAACCACATCGAGACACTCCGGAGCGTTCCCATGGGCAGTTCCCTCAATCCCCACGCGCTGGCGCCGCTGCGCGATTTCATCACCGGCGTGGCCGCGCTGCTCGAGCAGCATCCCGACGAACCCCGCATCCTGCGCGAAGGCGCAGCCTTGCTGGCAACGCTGGTCGCGCGCGACGACTGGCTGCCCGAAGCCTGTGCCCGGCCTCACCCCGAGTACTACCAGCAGCACCTGCTGCATTGCGATTCCGCCGAGCGTTTTTCCATCGTCAGCTTCGTCTGGGGGCCGGGCCAGCGCACGCCGATCCACGACCACACCGTATGGGGCCTGATCGGCATGCTGCGCGGCGCGGAAGATGCGCAGCCGTTTGTACTCGACAGCGCCGGACGACCGGTTGCCAGCGGCCCGAGCGTGCGCCTGCTGCCCGGCCAAGTCGAAGCCGTGTCGCCGGCCGTCGGCGATATCCATCGCGTCAACAACGCCTACGACGACCGCGTCTCGGTCAGCATCCATGTCTACGGCGGCAATATCGGCGCGGTGCGCCGCTCGGTCTACGCCGAGGACGGCACCCGCAAGCCCTTTGTCTCCGGCTATTCCAACCAGACCCTGCCCAACCCGTGGGACCGTTCCCGCGAACTTGCACAGTCATGACCAACGTTTCCGCTACGCCGGCCGCGCCAACCACGCCGGCCTTTCCCACGGTTTCTCCCGAAGCCGTGCGCAACGCCTTGCGCAACCGCGACGAGATCGCGCTGATCGACGTGCGCGAGGAAGATCCCTTCGCCCAGGAGCATCCGCTGTGGGCGGCCAATTTCCCGCTGTCCCGGCTGGAACTGGACGCGTGGGCACGCATCCCGCGCCGCGATACGCTGATCGTGGTCTACGGCGAGCATGCCGGCGCTGACCTGGCGCCGCGCGCGGCGGCGGTGCTGCAAGGCCTGGGCTACACCCGCGTGCATCGGCTCGAAGGCGGGCTGCGCGCGTGGATCGATGGCGGTGGCGAGGTGTTCCGCGACGTCAACGTGCCGAGCAAGTCGTTCGGCGAAGTGGTGGAAGCCGCGCGCCATACGCCGTCGCTGGCGGCCGAGGAAGTGCAGGCCTTGATCGACAGCCGGGCCGATGTGGTGATCGTCGACGCGCGCCGCTTCGACGAGTACCAGACCATGAGCATTCCCACCGCCACCAGCGTGCCGGGCGCCGAGCTGGTGCTGCGCGTGCGCGAGCTCGCCCCCGATCCGCGCACGCGGGTGATCGTCAATTGCGCGGGCCGCACGCGCAGCATCATCGGCACGCAGTCGCTGGTGAACGCGGGGATCCCGAACCCGGTGGCGGCGCTGCGTAACGGCACCATCGGCTGGACCCTGGCCGGCCAGCAACTGGACCACGGCGCCAGCCGCCGCGCTCCGGCCGTGGTCAGCGACGCCAACCGCGACAGCGCCCGCCGCGGCGCGCGCGAGATCGCCGACCGCGCCGGCGTGCGGCGCATTGCGCTGGCGCAGCTCGACACGCTGCAGTCCCCCGGCCGCACCGTGTACCGCTTCGATGTGCGCACGCCCGAGGAATTCGCCGACGGCCACCTGCCGGGTTTCGTCAACGCACCGGGCGGGCAGCTGGTGCAGGAAACCGACCACAGCGCGCCGGTGCGCGGCGCGCGCATCGTGCTGGCGGACGACGATGACGTGCGGGCCGGCATGACGGGATCCTGGCTGGCGCAGATGGGCTGGGAGGTCTGGGTGGTGGAACCGGTGGCCGCGTCCGCACGCAGCGAGACCGGCCCGGTCGCCGCGCCGGTGCCGACGCCGGCGCCCGCAGCCGGCGTTGGCGCGGCGCAGCTGGCCGCGTGGCTGGAGGCCAGCGACGGCAGCACCGCCGTGCTCGACTTCACCACCAGCGCCAACTACGTCAGGCGCCATATCCCGGGCGCGTACTTTGTCATTCGCGCCCAGCTCGCCGACGCGCTGACCCGCATCCCGCGGCCGCGGCGCTACGTGCTCACCTGCGGCACCAGCCTGCTGGCGCGCTTTGCCGCCGCCGACCTGCGGCGCCTGACCGATGCGGAAGTGTTCGTGCTGGACGGCGGCACCCAGGCCTGGATCGACGCCGGCCTGCCGCTGGAGCACGGCGAGACGCGCCTGGCCTCGGACCGCACCGACCGCTATCGCCGCCCCTATGAAGGCACCGACAACCCGCGCGAGGCGATGCAGGGCTACCTGGATTGGGAATTCGGCCTGATCGCGCAGCTGGAGCGCGACGGGACGCATGGGTTCAGGGTGGTGTAGGGCGGCTGCATGATATGCAGTGACGCTGCATATCATGCAGCGACGCCGGACGCCCTGCATCGCTGCAAGGCCTAGAGCCGCAGCAGCAGGCGCATGGCCGCTTCCACCTTGCGCAGGTGATTGGCTGACAACGCCGCCACGGGGCGGCCGCCCATGAAGCGACGATTCGAGACCGCGCGTACCTGGTCGATCAGCAGGTCCGTTTCATAGGCCAGGCCCGGCAGCTTGCCCAGCGCTACGCGCAGTGGGAAGCAATCCTCGATTTCGACCTGTGATGTCCCGGGCACGACGATGGTGGTCGGGTGCCCCGCATCATTGAGCAGGTCGGTCTGCAGCACCAGCGCCGGCCGGTTGCGCTTGGCCGGCTCTTCCCGGTGGGTCTGGGGGTTGAGATCGACCTCCCAGACCTGTCCCCGCTTCAGTTCAATCAAGGCCGTCTCCGGCGGCGCCGTCCATCTCTTCGTTGGCAGCCAGGTGCTTCGTCGAGAGCTTGCGCGACAGCATGGCGATGCGGTTGGCCAGCTCGCGCTCGTTTTTCTCGCGGACGGCGTCGCGGATGTAGTCCGAGGTCTTCTGGCCTGCCGCCAGCGCCAGCGCGCGGGTCTGCTCGGCCAGTTCTTCGCCTGCGCGGAATGACAGGGTCGTGCCTTGCATGTGTGGCTCCGACAACGGGTAATACGCAAGTATAGCGCTCATTTGTCACTCGTTTTCGTATTACAAAGTCGTAGACGACGGGTTTTCATGCGCGGGCCGAAGGCGTAAATGAAGCCTACGGAAGGCGCCCAATGCGGGGGAGGGGAGAAGTCTGAAAGACCTGAAAGGCGCGCGATCTCTCTACAGCAAGGGAACGAACGTAACGATTCCCTGTCAATCGTAATCGTTCAGTTACAATGCTGTCCTGCAGCATCCCGGTGACCAAGAACACCCTGGCCTCCGGCGCTGCCGTCAACGCCCCCGACCCAATGCGACTGTTGCTCCTGCTGCTGACTGCCATGTGCCTGTCGCTGCTCTCCTTTGGAGCAGCGGCGGACGCGCGCGCGGCGTTGCAGGGGCCGCAGCAGGCGGCAGTGGACCTGGTCGACCTGGCGTCGGCACAGCCCGTCGACGATCTGGGCCGCATCGTGGTGCCCGGCGACGATGGCCTGCACGACGACGATATCTGCGACGACCCGCCCCCCGGGTACTGCAATATCTGGTCGGCCGACCTGCTCGATCCGCTCGACCTGCTCGACGAGATCGAAGAATCCAGCGCGCTTTTTGCCTTGCCGCCAGTGAAGTTCCTGCTGCCTAGCGGCGACGTGGCCCAGCACCCGCCAGGCCGCGCCGATCCGCCGCCTTCGGCTTTTTTCCGGCCGCCGATAGTCCTCGCCTGACCGCTTTCCTGCGCCCGCACTGCGCGCGCTGCCGCATGCAGCCGTCCAGCCGCGGGCCGCGCCCCTTTGCCTGAACTCGCCAGCCTGCCTGCCGCCTGACCGCGCCGGGCATGCCGCCGCCGTTGTGCGTCCTGCCGTGATCGCGTCCCCGTGACGGCTGCACCCCGGGGCGGGCGGCAGCGTGGCGAGAGGCAGACGTATCGCTTGCTTTCCCGACTCATGACAACAACCAAGCTGACCCTGATCGCGTCGCTTTCGCTGATGGCGCTTGCCGCGGCCCCGGCCCAGGCCGGCGCCCAAGGCGGAACCTCCGCGAAGGCGACAGACCTGGCCGGTGCCGCGCCCGCGGCCCGCGCACCGCTGTCCAAGCCGGCTGCCGCGCCGCTGCCGGGCGCCGCCATCCTGGCGGCCGCCGCCGTACCGAAGACCGCTGCCGCCGGCGCCGCCGCCGCCGGACCCGCCTACTCGCTGCCCCAGCTGCTCGAACTGGCCCAGTCCACCAACAAGGGCGTGGCCGCGGCCGAGGCCAATGTCGATGCGGCCAGCGCCGCCATCAGCAGTGCCCGCGCCTATCCGAACCCGCAGGTCGAGGTGATGTACGGCCGCATGTCCGGCAAGCAGCCGGGCGTGGCCAGCGGCAATGCGCCCAGCTATGCAGTGGTGCAGAAGTTCGATTACCCGCACCAGCGCAGCCTGCGCGAGGCCATGGCGACGCGCGGGCTGGAATCGTCGCAGGCGGTGCGGCAGGGCTTCCGCGCCGACCTGGCCGCGCGCGTGAAGACCGCCTACTACGACGTGCTGCGCCGCGAGAGCGAACTGCACGCGGCCGAGGAAGACCTGGCGATGATGCGGCAGATCCACTCGCGCGCACGCCTGCGCGTGGAAGTGGGCGAGGCCCCGCGCTACGAGCTGATCAAGGCCGAGACCGAATTGCTGGCCTCGCAGAAGAGCCAGCAGACCGCCGAGCTGCGCGTGAACCAGGCCAAGGCGGCGCTGCGCCAGCAGGTGGGCGGCGCCATGCCGGGCCAGTTTTCGCTGGCGGGCACGCTGGGCCAGTCGCCCGACGTGCCGCCGCTGCCGGTGCTGCGCGACACCATGACCGCCGGCAACGCCGAGCTGATCCAGCGCCGCATGGAGCTGGAGCGCGCGCAGCTGGGCGTCGATTACCAGAAGTCGTTGCGCTGGCCGGAAGTGGCGCTGCGCGCCAGCACCGACCGCCAGCCTGACAACAACGTCTCGCAGATCGGCCTGATCCTGACCATCCCGCTGTGGGACCGCCGCAGCGGCCCGGTGGGCGAAGCCACGGCGCAGGCCACGCAGGCGCGCAGCGCGCTGGAGATGCGCGAGTTCGAGCTGACGCAGGAACTGGAAGCGGCCTACCGCCAGTACGAGATCAACCAGGCCCAGGTGACCGCGCTGGAGTCCGGCATCGTGCGCGAGGCCGAGTCGGCGCTGGGTGTGGCCGAGGCCGCCTACCGCTTCGGCGAGCGCGGCATCCTGGACTACCTCGATGCCCAGCGCGTGCTGCGTGGCGCGCGCAATGAGCTGATCGCCGCGCAGTATGACCTGCAGCTGGCCGCGATCCAGATCGAAAAGCTTATGTCGACCGCCCCGGGCGCCACTGCCGCGCCGGGCCTGCAGCCGACGTCCAACATCGAACAGAAATAACCATGCGTCCCAATTTCCTGCTTTCGCTGACGGCCGCCGCCGTCCTGACGTTCAGCCTGGCGGCCTGCTCCGACAAACCTGAGCCGGTCGCCGAGGCGCCCAAGCTGCCGCCCGGCGTGATCCAGCCCGAGGGCAACCTGCAGAAGGCCCTGAAGGTGGCGCCCGTGGCCACGTCCCCGTTCAGCGAGATGCTGCGCGTGGCCGGCCGCATCGATTTCGACGAACAGCGCGTGTCGCGCATCGGCGCCAGCGTGACCGGCCGCGTGACCGACCTCTACGCCACGCTGGGCCAGGAAGTGAAGGCCGGCCAGGTGCTGGCGCGCCTGCACAGCAGCGAGCTGGGCGCGGCGCAGATGGCGTTCCTGAAGAGCGAGGCCCAGACCGAGCTGCAAGGCCGCAACGCCGAGCGCGCACGGCAGCTGTTTGCCGCCGACGTGATCGGCCGCGGCGAACTGCAGCGCCGCGAGAGCGAACTGGCGATCGCTTCGGCCGAGATGCGCGCCTACCGCGACCAGTTGCGCGTGCTGGGCATGTCGGCGAGCTCGATCGCGCAGCTGGCCAAGAGCGGCAGCATCAATTCGCACTCGCCGGTGTATTCCAGCATCAGCGGCACCGTGGTCGAGCGCAACGTGGCGCAGGGCCAGGTGGTGCAGCCCGCCGACGCGCTCTACACCGTGGCCGACCTGTCGCGCGTATGGGTGGTGGCGGAAGTTCCCGAGCAGCAGGCCGCGCAGGTGGCCGAAGGCCAGAGCGTGGAGATCGAGGTACCGTCGCTCGCCAACGGCGCCGGGCGCCAGATCATTACCGGCAAGCTGATCTACGTGGGCCGCACGGTCAACCCGCAATCGCGCACGGTGCTGGTCCGCACCGAGCTGGAAAACCGCGAGGGCCGGCTCAAGCCCGCCATGCTGGCGAGCATGCTGATTGCCGGCAAGCCGGTCGACCAGCTGGTGGTGCCGGCGGCGGCAGTGGTGCGCGACGGCAATGACGAGCTGGTCTATGTCGAGATGCCCGGCAACAAGTACCGCCTGACCCGCGTCAAGCTGGGCGCCGAGAGCGATGGCATGCGCGTGGTCCAGAACGGCGTGAAGGCCGGCGACCGCATCGTGGTCGAGGGCGCCTTCCACCTGGACAACGAGCGCAAGCGCCTCGAACAAGGGTAACCGGCCATGATGAAATCCTTAGTCGAAGCCGCCATCAAGCAGCGGCTGGTGGTGTGCGTCATTGCCGTGGTCCTGTTCTTCTTCGGCCTGCGCGCTGCCACCAAGCTGTCGGTGGATGCGTTCCCGGACGTGACCAACGTGCAGGTGCAGATCGCCACCGAAGCCGCGGGCCGGTCGCCCGAGGAAGTCGAGCGCTTTGTCACCGTGCCGGTGGAAATGGCCATGACCGGCCTGCCCGGGCTGGAAGAGATGCGCTCGCTGAACAAGGCGGGCCTGTCGCTGATCACGCTGGTGTTCACCGATGCCACCGACGTGTACTTCGCGCGGCAGCTGGTGATGGAGCGCCTGATCGAAGTGGGCGGACGCATGCCCGAGGGCGTCACACCCGTGCTGGGGCCGGTCTCGACCGGCCTGGGCGAGGTCTACCAGTACACGCTCGACCGCGCCGACGACGGCAACCGCGAACTGACCCAGGAGGAGCTGGCCGAGCGCCGCATTGCCCAGGACTGGGTGGTGCGTCCGCTGCTGCGCTCGATTCCCGGCGTGGCCGAGATCAACTCGCAGGGCGGTTACGTGCGCCAGTACCAGGCGCTGGTCAACCCGGAGCGCATGCGCCACTACGGCGTCTCGATCCAGCAGGTCTACGAGGCGCTGGCGCGCAACAACGCCAACTCCGGCGGCGGCGTGCTGCCGCACTACGCCGAGCAGTACCTGATCCGCGGGGTCGGCCTGGCCAAGGGCGTCGATGATCTCGGCAGCATCGTGCTGAAGGAAGTCAACGGTACGCCGGTCTACCTGCGCGACGTGGCCAACGTCACCATCGGCCATGAGGTGCGCCAGGGCGCGCTGGTCAAGAACGGCCAGACCGAGGCCGTCGGCGGCATCGTCATGATGATGCGCGGCGGCAATGCCAAGGAAGTGGTCAGCCGTGTCAAGGCCCGCGTGGCCGAGATCAACGAGCGCGGCATGCTCCCTGGCAAGCTGCAGATCGTGCCGTACTACGACCGCAGCGAACTGGTCGACGCGGCGCTGTGGACCGTGACCAAGGTGCTGCTCGAAGGCGTGGTGCTGGTGGTGATCGTGCTGTTCCTGTTCCTGGGCGACGTGCGCTCGTCGATCATCGTGCTGGCCACGCTGGTGCTGACGCCATTGCTGACCTTCATGGTGATGAACGAGGCGGGGCTGTCGGCCAACCTGATGTCGCTCGGGGGGCTGGCGATCGCCATCGGCCTGATGGTCGACGGCTCGGTGGTGGTGGTCGAGAACGCGTTCGAGCGGCTCGGCCACAAGGAGCCGGGACTGACCAAGACCGAGATCCTGGTCAAGGCGGTGCAGGAGGTGGCCACGCCGGTGATCGTGGGCGTGGGCATCATCATCCTGGTGTTCCTGCCGCTGATGACGCTGTCGGGCATGGAAGGCAAGATGTTCGCGCCGCTGGCGTTCACCATCTCGATTGCGCTGGCGATCTCGCTGTTCCTGTCGCTGACGCTGTCGCCGGTGCTGTCGTCGTACCTGCTCAAGGGCGGTGCCGAGCATGACACCTTCCTGATCGCCTTCATGAAGCGCCACTACCTGCGCCTGCTGCACTGGGCGCTGGGCAACAGCCGCAAGACCGTGCTCAGCGCGGTCGGCGCCTTCATCGCCACGCTGCTGATCGTGCCGCTGCTCGGTACCTCGTTCATTCCGGAGATGAAGGAAGGCTCGATCGTGCCCGCGATCGACCGCGTGCCCAATATCTCGCTGGAAGAGTCGATCAAGCTCGAGAAGGAAGCCAACAAGCTGGTGCTGGGCGTGCCGGGCGTGAAGTCGGTGGTATCCGGCGTGGGCCGCGGCGAAAGCCCGGCCGACCCGCAGGGCCAGAACGAATCGACCCCGATCGCCAGCCTGAAGGACCGCGACGAGTGGCCCGACGGCTGGACCCAGGACGATATCGCCAATGCCATCCGCGAAAAGCTCAAGGCCATTCCGGGCGTGCAGATCGTGATGGCGCAGCCGATCTCGGACCGCGTTGACGAGATGGTCAGCGGCGTGCGCTCCGACGTGGCGGTGAAGGTGTTCGGCGACGACCTCGACAAGCTGCGCGAACTGGCGGGCGAGATTGCCCGCGTCGCCGGCGGCATCCAGGGCTCGCAGGATATCCGCATCGAACGCGTGTCGGGCCAGCAGTACCTGTCGATCGAGATCGACCGCCAGGCGATTGCGCGCTACGGGCTCAACGTGTCGGACATCCATGACGTGATCGAGATCGCCATCGGCGGCAAGCGCGCCACCGACATCTTCGAGGGCGAGCGCCGCTTTGCCGCGGCCGTGCGGCTGCCGGAAGACTTCCGCAACAACGTCCAGGCGATCCGCCAGCTGCTGGTGAACACGCCCGACGGCATGCAGGTGCCGCTGCAGAGCGTGGCGCGCATCGAGGTCAACGACGGTCCGGCGCAGATCAGCCGCGAAATGGCCAAGCGCCGTGTGGTGGTGATGATCAACGTGAAGGACCGCGACCTTGGCGGCTTCGTCGCCGAGCTGCAGCAGGCGGCGGATGCCAAGGTGAAGCTGCCCGAAGGCTACTACCTCGAGTGGGGCGGCCAGTTCCAGAACATGGAACGCGCCATGGGCCACCTGAAGATCATCGTGCCGGTCACCATCGCCGCGATCTTCTTCCTGCTGTTCCTGCTGTTCAACTCGCTGCGCTTTGCCACGCTGATCATCACGGTGCTGCCGTTCGCATCGATCGGCGGCATCATCGGGCTGTTCGTCACCGGCGAGTACCTGTCGGTGCCGGCGTCGGTCGGCTTTATCGCGCTGTGGGGCATGGCGGTGCTGAACGGGGTGGTGCTGGTGTCGTATATCCGCACGCTGCGCGATTCCGGCCTGTCGCTCGACGACGCCGTGGTGCAGGGCGCGACGCAGCGTTTCCGCCCGGTGATGATGACCGCGACCATCGCCATGCTGGGCCTGGTGCCGTTCCTGTTCTCGACCGGCCCCGGCTCTGAAGTCCAGCGGCCGCTGGCGGTGGTGGTGATCGGCGGGCTGATTACGTCGACGCTGCTGACGCTAGTGATGGTGCCGACGCTGTACCGGTGGTTTGATGACCGCAAGCCGGATCCGACCAGGGATGTGCCGGTGTAAGGTAGCGATTGCCTTCACCTTCCCGCGGGTTTGCTCCCCTCTCCCGCGCGCGGGAGAGGGGCGGGGGTGAGGGCGGGCGGTGGCAATAGCGATAGCTTTCACTTCGTTGATGCTCCCGCCCTCACCCCAACCCTCTCCCGCAAGCGGGAGAGGGAGTAGCCCGGCGGTAGATCAAGGACCGCTGCGCCTGGGAATGGCGCCAAAGACAACGCCCCATGCAAGTCGCTACTTGCATGGGGCGTTTTTCCTTTCCCGCTAACGCGACCACCTACGCCAGCCGCATCTCCACCTGCCGCGTCCACAGCTCCAGCAAGAAATCCGGCTCCTCATGCCGGATATGCCGGTACAGCCCGCGCTGCGCGCCGATCGCTTCATGCACCGCCTGCGCGGTAATCTGCTGCTCGGCGAACGGGTGCCGGAAATGGCAGGCGACGATCACGCCGTCATCGGCCAGCGCATGCGCGGCCATGGCCGCGACTTCGTGCCAGTCCGGCTTGGGAAAGTAGTAGCCCAGTTCGGAAAACACCATCAGGTCGAAGCTGCCCTCCGGCCACTGCTGCGGCAATTCGCCGGTCAGCACGCGGGCCTGCGGGAACGGCGCCAGCCGTTGCCGCGCCTGCTCGGCGGCGCTCTCGGCCAGTTCCATCGCCACCAGCGCATCGCAGCGCGGCGCCAGTGCCACGCTCAGGTGGCCGCCGCCGCAGCCGGGCTCGAAGGCGCGGGCGAAGCGCTCGCGCGGCAGCGTGGCCAGCAGCAGGGCGCGCTTGCGCGCTTCGTACCAGCGCGTGCCGATGCCCCAGGGGTCCTCGTGGCGGCCGTACAGGCCGGCAAAATAGTCGCGGTCGACCGGCATGGCGGCAGGCCTCAGTAGCCGTAGTACGGCGCCTCGCGGTAGTAGCCCGAAGGCTGCGGGCCGCACGGCACGTAGGCGCGGTCGTAGTCGCGGTAGCAGTAGCCCGGCGGCACTGCCGGCGCCGCGTACGAGACCGGCGCGGGAGCGTAGGTGACCGGCGGCGGCGCCACCGGGGCGGCCACCACCGGTCCCGAGGCCAGCATGGCGCCGAGCGCCAGGCCGGCGAGCGCGCCGACCGCCAGCACCGCGCCGGCGTTGGAGCCGCCGTGGTGGTGGTGCCGGCCGCGCGCCGAGGCGGACCCGGCGGCTACCAGGGACGCGGCCAGGACCGCCGCGGCGACGATGCGGGTGGAGGGGCGCATTTTGAACTCCTTGTCATGCACAGCTTGTGTTCCTGAATGATGGACGCAAACCGGCAATCAAGGTGTTTCGGGCCCCGGGCCGACTTGTTAGCTTTGTAACTGCGGCTTTTAGGATTCGCCTTTTTTAACGGGTTGTAAGACGCGGTAAAACGGCGCCGTCCGAAACCGCTTATCCGAGCGTTTCGGCCAGCGCGCCCAGCCCGCGCGCGCTCGCGGCAAGTTCGCCGGCCAGCGCCGCGACCAGCTCCGCCGCCGGCAGCGCGCGGGCCAGCGGCGCGGCCTGGCCGGCCCACTGCGCGGCAAAGTCGGCACTGCCGCGCGCCTTGGCGGCGGCGTGCAGGGCCTTGCCGGCATCGTAGGCGGTTGGATAGTCGGGCGTGGCGGGCGCGCCGGGTGCCGCGCCCAGCTCGGTAAAGCGGTTGGCCAGGCCGCGGGCATGGCGGCCGGAAATGGCGCGCGTCAGCACGGTCGGCTTGCGCGCCTGCAGCAGCGCCTCGCGGTAAGGAACGTCGGCCACGGTCTCGGGGCAGGCGATAAAGGCGGTGCCGAGCTGCGCCGCCTGCGCGCCGAGCGCCAGTGCCGCGGCAATGCCGGCACCGTCCATGATGCCGCCCGCGGCGATCACCGGCACGCGGGTCCGCGTTGCCAGCACGCGCACCAGAGCGAAGGTGCCCAGGCCCTCGTCGACGGCGGACGGATCGAATACGCCGCGATGGCCGCCGGCCTCGACGCCTTGCGCGACGATCGCGTCGAGGCCGGCCGCCTCGATCGCGTGCGCCTCGTCCAGCGAGGTGGCGCTGGCCAGCAGCACGATGCCGGCATCGCGCAGCGCGCGGATCCGGCCCGCATCGGGCAGGCCGAAATGGAAGCTGACCACGGCCGGGCGTTCTTCCAGCAGCATCGCGTGCATGGCGTCGTCGGTGACGTAGCTGCGGTAGATCTCGCGCAGCGTCGCCGGCGGTGTCGCGCCGAATTCGGCGAAGCGCGGCGCGAGGTAGGCCAGCCACGCCTGCTCGCGCGCGGCATCGGCGACGGCCGGCGCGTGGCAGAACACGTTGACGTTGAACGGGCCGCTGGTCAGCGCGCGCGTTTCGCGGATGGCCTTGCGCGCGGCTTCGGCGTCCATGGCGCCAACGCCGAGCGAGCCCAGCCCGCCGGCGTTGGTCACGGCCGCCGCGAGCGCGGGCGTGCTGACACCGGCCATCGGTGCCTGGATGATCGGGGTGCGGATGCCGAGCCGGCGCAGCAGCGGCAGCCGGTCAGCGGTGGAGGTGGCGTGGGTCAATTTGGTGCTCCTTGGCGGGGTCGATGGCGATGGCGCGGCAGGCGCGATGGCGGGATCAGCCATCGCGCAGTTCGCGCACGAAGGCGTCGCAGGCGTGCGTGGCATAGCCGGCACGCTTGACGAGATAGGTGTGCACCGCACGCACCGGCACGGTCTGCACGTCGACCGCGTCGCGATGCAGTGCCAGCAGCGAGCGGGGCAGGATCGCCATCGCCGTGCCGGCGCTGACGCAGGCGAGCATGGCGTGGTACGACGGCATCTCGGTGATGGCCAGGCGCTGGCGCATGTCGTCGTTGCCCTGCGCCAGCCAGTCTTCCGCGCACTGCCGGTAGGTACAGCCCTTCGGGAAGGCCGCGAGGCGGCGCAGTGCGACGTCGCGCGGGCCGCGCACCTTCGGGTGGCTCGCCGGCAGCACCAGCTGCAGGTGTTCGGTGAACAGGTAGGTGCCTTCCAGGCCTGGGGCGAGTTCGTCCATGTCGGCCGCGCGCGCCGGTCCTGCGCCCGGATGCGCGACCACGGCGCAGTCGAGACGGTGGTCGAGCACGGCATCGACCAGCGCGCGCGAGGTGCCGGTCCGGATCTCGATCTCCACGCCGGGCCAGGCTGCGTGGAATCGCGCGAGCGGCATCGGCAGCCGGTTGGCGGCAGCGCTTTCCATGGTGCCGATGCGCAGGCGGCCGGACGGCGCGGCGCCCTGCACCGACTGCCGCGCCTCTTCCGCCAACGCCAGCATCTGGTTGGCATAGGCGAGCAGCCGGTGACCCTCGGGCGTCAGCAGCATGCGCTTGCTGTCGCGCTGGAACAGCGCCACGCCCAGCGCCTCTTCCAGTTGCTTGACGCGGGTGGTGACGTTGGACTGCACCCGGTCCAGCAGGCGCGCGGCACGGGTGATGCTTTGCTCGGTGGCTACGGCGCGGAAGATTTCAAGTTCAGCCAGTTCCATCGGTGGTCGGGCGCGGCAGGCGGAAAAGAGGTCGCTTCGATATTCTCGTTCAGAGAATATAGCAAAGAAAACAATCTTTCCATGAGAATATAAAAATCGCTCCGCCGCCCCGTGCCGGCACCGTCGCCTCAGGCCGGCGCCGTCTCCCTGGGCCAGCCTGCCGGCGCCTGTACGCTGTCCAGCCCCATCCGCGCAAAGTCCTGGCCCCAGTTCATGCGTTCCATGCGCATCACTTCCACCTGCGTGATGCCGATCGCCGCGAACACATACTTCAGGTAAGGCGACAGGAAATCCTGCTGGCTGCCCGGGCCTTCCCGGAACGGGCCGCCGCACGAGACCACCGCCAGCACCGGCCGGTCCGCCAGCATGCCGACCTTGCCGGCCGGCGTATTGCGGAAGGTGCGGTTGGGCCGCACCACCAGGTCGATCCAGGCCTTGAGCGCCGACGGCACGGTGAAGTTGTGCATCGGCGTCGAGATCAGCACGGCATCGGCCGACTCCAGCTCGGCGATCAGCGTTTCCGACAGCGCCAGCGCGGCATGCTCGGCCGGGCCGCGCTGCTCGGGCGGCATCAGGCTGGCTTCGACGTGGGCACGATCCGGGTGCGGCAGCGGCTCGCCTGCCAGGTCGCGCTCGATCACGCGCAACGGACCCGCGCCGATCTGCCCCAGCAGGCGCGCGGCGGCCTGACGGCTGTTCGAGGCCTCGCCGCGGCTGCTGGCGCTGAGGTGAAGCAGGGTGGTCATCGGTGGTTTTCCTCCAGGGGGAAATGGAAATGGAGCGCGCTGGCCAGCAGGCCGTTGCGGTAGTAGAAGCGGTGGCCCAGCACGTTGACGAGCGGCGTATCGAGGACCAGCGTGCGGCAGCCGGCCTGGCGCGCCTCGTGTTTCAGCCGGTCCATCACCTGCTGCCCGTAGCCGCTGCTGCGCGCATCCGCATCGGTGACGAGGTCATCGACGTAGGCGTGCATGCCGCGCACCAGGTTCTCCTGCAGGCGCCAGCCGGCCAGGGCCACCGGCTTGCCGTGGTCCCACAGCACCAGCAGGCGATACCCCGTGGCGGCCTGGCGGCGCCAGCGCGCCACCAGTTCATCGGCCGAGTCCAGGTGCGGCCGCAATTGCCGCATCAGTGCAAAACAGGCGCCCACTTCCGTGTCATGTTCGACATGCCGGAGTTCGATGTGCGGGGCGGTGGCGGGGATCATGCGGCGCTCCCTGCCGTTTGCGCGGCCGGCGGCGGGAACTGCAGGCCGGCGGCGATGCGGTTCCATGCCTGGATCGCGGCGATCGCAGCGGCCAGGAAGGGAATCTCGGCCTCGCTGAAATGCTCGCGCACCTGCCCCAGCGCCTGCTGGCGCACGTGTTCGGCGCCCGCGCCCGCAGTGGCGCCCAGCACGGTCAGCGCCTCGGCCCAGGCCAGGGCCGCCTGCTCGCGCGCGGAGTGGACGCCGGCCTCGCGCCACACCGCGACCAGGTCAAGCTTGCGCGCGTCCACGCCATGCCGGCGCGCCAGGTTCAGGTGGAACTGCAGGCAGAAGGCGCAGCCGTTGAGCTGCGACACGCGTACCTTGATCAGCTCGGTCAAGGGCTTGTCGAGTCCCGAGTCGTCCACGGCGGTGCCGAGCGCGCGCAGGGCAGCGTACACGGCCGGCGCGGCGCGGGTGAATGAATCGAACGTCATGCTGGCATGCGGATCTGGCATTCCGGACCTCCTTCGGCGGAACTGGGTTAATATCAGAGCACGAACATAATATAAGAGTTCTGACATTATGCGCAAGACAACCACCAGGCGCGGCGCCACGGCTGCCGTGCCGGCTCCCGGCGAAGGCAAGCGTGGCGAGAGCGGGCATCTTGGCTACCTGCTGCGCCAGGCCAGCGCGGCCAACCGGCTGCGCATGGAGCGCGCGCTGGCCGACCTGAACGTAACGCCGCCACAGTTCGTGGTGCTGACCATGCTGGGCGCGTATCCGGGGCTGTCGGGTGCCGACCTGGCGCGGCTGGCGCTGCTTACGCCGCAGACCGTCAGCGTGATCGTCGGCAACCTGGAAAAGGCGGGCCATATCGAGCGCGCGCCGCATCCGGTGCACGGCCGCATCCAGACCATCGCGCTGACGGCGCAGGGCAAGGTGTTGCTGGGCCAGTGCCGCGAGCGGGTCATGGCCAACGAGGCCCGCCTGGCGGCGGGCCTGACGGCGCAGGAAGAGGAGGTGATTCGCCGCTGGCTGGTAGCGGTGGCGGTGGACGCTGCGGCCGAAGCGGAGGCCGCGCTGTAGCGGCGATCGCATGCATGGCGGCGGCGCCGCCGGACCTCAGCCGGTCGCCAGCGCGCGCTCCGGTTCCGGCCCGAACGGCGGCATGTTCTCCAGCCGCAGCGATTGCGGCACCGACAGCGAGATGCCGGCGGCGCGCAGCCGCTTGAGGATCTCGAACAGCAGGTCGCTGCGCGTGTTCGCGGCGATGCGCGGGCTGCCGACATAGCCGGTCACCGACAGCGTGATGCCGTTGGGCGCGAGCTGGCTGAACATCACCGACGGCGCCGGCACGTCGAGGATGCTTTCGTTCTCGCGGTAGACGTCGAGCAGCAGGTCGCGCAGCTGCTCCGGGTCGGTGTTCAGCGGGAAGGTGAGTTGCAGCGAGGCCACCCCCTGGGTGCTGTTGCTCATGGTGACGTTGCGCAGGTTCTGCGAGATCAGCTGCGAGTTGGGCACGATCACCGTGGAGCGGTCGCCCAGCTGGATCTCGGTGGCGCGCACGTTGATGCGGCGGATGTCGCCCTCGACGCCGGCAATGCTGACCATGTCGCCGACCTTGACCGGGCGCTCGGTCAGCAGGATCAGCCCCGACACGAAGTTCTTCACGATCTCCTGCAGGCCGAAGCCGATGCCGACCGACAGCGCGCTGACGATCCACGCCAGGTTGTCCCAGCGCACGCCCAGCAGCGACAGCGTCAGCAGCACCAGCAGCACGTAGCCGACATTGCTGAACAACGTGATCAGCGACGCGCGCAGCCCGGGCTCCATGCACAGCTTGGGCAGCAGCTCCGCGTCCAGCCAGCGCCGCACCGTGCGCAGCAGCCAGATGCCCACGCCCAGCGCGACCAGCGCATTCAGGATGCGCTCGGGCATGATGTTCAGGCTGCGCAGTTTTTCGCCGCCCAGCACGGTGACCAGGCTGTCGACCAGGTCCGCGGGGGTGGTGCCGAAGCCCCCGGTCAATAGCGCCACCACGGCCAGCAGCAGCAACAGGCTGGCGCCGATGCCGGACAGGATGGTGGCGGCCTGTTCCAGGCGCGCATCGTCGACGCCGAACAGCTGCTTGATCACCTGGCCGCTGGTGTGCTGGGTCGAGAACAGGCTTTCGAACAGGTCGCGCGTGACCTGCGTCAGCAGGTACAGGCTGCACAGCACGATGTCGAACCAGACCAGCTCATAGGTCAGGAAGCGCGCAAAGCTGATATAGCCCGCCAGCAGCGCCACCATCGACACGATCACGATCAGCGTGACGCCGGCGTGGATCATGCCCGCCAGCGTGGCGCGCGCCTCGGGCTGCTCGCCGGCGGCGGCCAGCTCGTTGCGCACGCGGTTGGCGCGCAGCAGCGCCGCGCCGATGGTCAGCACCACCACCAGCGAGACCAGGCCGCGCCCCAGCAGCGTGACCTGCACGCTGGTATCGGCAATGCGGTTGAGCTGTTCCAGCGTGCCGGCCAGCAGCAACAGCCCGGCCAGCACCGCCGGGAACGGCTTCATTGCCCGCGCCACGGGATCGGCCAGCGCGGGCAGCCGCCAGGATGGATGGCGCGTGCACAGCAGCGCGCGCCCGAGGCCCGCGATCAGGGCGCTGGTCAGGGTCAGCTTGACCAGCCCGCCGTACAGCGTCATCAGGTCCGGCGGCAGCTCATAGTTGCGGGTGAAGGCGTTGTAGACGATCTGCACCGCCAGTCCCGTGGTGGCCACGGTCGCGAGCGTGGTGGCGAGCGCCAGCGCGCTGCGCCGCAGCCGCGTCGGCGGCAGCTTGTTCAGGCAGAACCAGGCCAGCGCGCGTTCGGCCAGGCGCTTGCCCAGCAGCCACACGCCCAGCGCGAGCAGCAGCAGGGCGATGGTGGCGGCGCGCTGCGACGGCTGCCACGCCAGCTGCACCATCGGCACCACCTGGTCCAGGAACGCGCCCATGCGCGCGCGGTCCTCGGTGCCGGGGCTGACCATCGGCTTCCAGAACTGCGGGTTGAGGATGCTGTCCGAGCGCAGCGCCAGCTGGTCTTTCATCTGGCTGCGCTGCAGCCGCGCGATCTGGCCGCTCAGGTTGGCGATGTTCTCCTTGCTTTCGGCCGCCTGCTTGAGCTGCGCATCGAGCTGCAAGCGCCGCGCATTGAGCTCGGCGCGCTGCCGCACTACCGCCGGGGCCTCCTTGGTGATGCCATCCGCCGGCGGCGGGCCCAGCACGTCGAGCTGCGCCTGCAGCTGGTCGCGCTGCGGCGCCAGCGCGGCGGAAAGCTTGTCGACATCGGTGTCGAGCTGGTGCAGGTCATGGTCGAGCTCGTCCAGCCTGGTGGTGCCGTCGGGGTCGGAGGCCTGTTGCTTGATGCGGTCCTGCTCGGTCTGCAGGCGCTTGAGTTCGGCGGTGGCTTCGGCGTGCGTGAGGGCGGGGGGCTGCTGTGCCTCGGTGGCGGAGGCGGCCTCGGATGCCGGCGCCGCGATCGCGGCGGGCAGGGTGGCTGGCATCAGGTGGCATAGCGCTGCGAGCGCAAGGCCCAGTGCGAGCCGTGAAACGTTGCTCATGGCGGAATCTCGTCGGACGGTGACGGCTTGCGGCGCTCCGGCATCGACAGGCGGATCGCCAGTTGCGCCCCACCAGCAGAGGTGCAGCGCGGCGATCGGATGCGGGAACGGCCGGGACACCGGCAATGAACAGGCAAGGGGATCGCCGCTCGCTGGCGGTCCTCTCGGTGGTTCGGCCAGGCCCGATGCGCCCACGCGAGGGCACCGGCAGCTGGCCGCTGATGACGGGACCGGTGCAACCGGCCCAGCCGCGATCCGCGAAATTATAGAAAAGCGCATCCGCCACACCGCCGGATGCTGCGGCGGATCGGGCACACCGTGACAAATTGATACGCATCCCTGCCCGCGGCGCCGGCGCGGCCGCCGTCGGCATGCGCGCCGTCATCGCAGTAAGATCACGGGCTTCCGGACATGCGCGGCCCGCATTGCCTCAGTCACTCAACATCTTCTGGAGAACGCATGGCGCTTGCGTCAGGCACCGAAAAGACCCGGCTCGACGGCGACGCCGGGGCGATTGAAATGCTGGTCGACCGACCCAAGGGCGATCCGCTCGGCATTGCCGTGGTGGGCCACCCGCATCCGTTGCTGGGCGGCTCGGCCACGCACAAGGTGCCGCACCAGCTGGCCAAGGCGCTGGCGGCGCGCGGCTACCTGACGGTGCGGCCGAATTTCCGCGGCGTGGAGGGTTCGGGCGGCGCCCATGACCAGGGCCGCGGCGAGGCGCAGGACATGCTGGCAGTCGTCGCCCACCTGCGCGAAGCGCATCCGGGCCTGCCGCTGGCGCTGGCCGGCTTTTCCTTCGGCGCCTTCGTCATGACCCATGTGGCCGCGGCGCTGGCGGCGCAGTCCGTGCCGATCCGCCACCTGGTGCTGGCCGGCACCCCCTATGGCGTGGTGAAAGGCCATCGCAGCTATGACACACCGGCGGTGCCGGCCGATTGCCTGGTGGTCCATGGCGAGCGCGACGAGCGCGCGGAACTGGCGGCCTTGTTCGACTGGGCCCGGCCGCAGGCGCTGCCGGTGGTGGTGGTGCCGGGCGCGGATCACTTCTTCACCGGCAAGCTGCCGCTGCTGGTGCGCATCGTCGGCGGCTATCTGGATCGGCCCGTGCAGGCCGCCACCATGTAAAAACTTCGATCTTTGCCGCCGTTGCGCGGACTGCGCCGGGCCATGCGCTGACCGCGGGCCCGGCCGTCGCCAGCCGCTGCGATCCGCGCCGAGCCGGCGCGAGGCATGGATGATGCTACCGATAGCAGACACGGCGCACGACACGCGTCCGGATCGGAGGCAATCCATGAAAGACTATCCACCGTCAGAAATCAGGGAAACGTGGCGCAACCGGGGCTATGGCGAGCCCGGCGATACCCGCCAGGCACACCACTGGCGCAGCGGCAATCCGGGCGGCGCCGGCTTTGGCTACGGCCAGGCGCGCTATGGCGCGGAAGACGGCGAGGGCCCGGAACAGCAGTACCGTCCCGGCATCCCGGCACGGACCGCGTCGCGCCGGCTGCCCAAGAACTACCAGCGTACCGACGCGCGCATCCGCGACGATCTGTGCGAACGGCTGGCGCATGCCGACGACGACGTCTCGGATGTGACCGTCGATGTCGGCTCGGGCATCGTCACGCTGACCGGCACCGTGGCCGACCGCGGCATCAAGTACCGCATTGAAGAGCTGGCCGAAGACGTGCTGGGCGTGAACGAGGTGCGCAACAACCTGCAGGTGGCGCGCCGCGCGGGCGGTGCGGACGACGGGCAGCGCGAGCCCGGCGCCGCGGGCGGCAGCATGCCCGGACACCGGCGCCTGGGCCAGTCGGCCGGCCGGCGCCAGCCGGTGGGGGAGGTTGGCTCGGACGTGCTGTATATCGTTCAGTCGCGCGACGGGCGCTTCCTGGGCGCGGAGTCCGGCGAGGCCGTGCTGGTGCCGGGAATCAGCCAGGCCGGCTTGTTCGACGATCCGGATGAAGCCCGCGCCGCGGCGCAGGAGCATTGCAGCCGCGGCTACCGCATCCTGGCGACGCGGCGCTGACAGCGCGACGGCGTCAGGCGTCAGGCATCAGGCATTAGGCACGGCCGGCGCGCTGGCCGGATCCGGGTGGATCTGCATCACCGCGGCGCGCTTCTCCAGCAGGTGCTGGCGCAGGATCGACGCCAGGCGCTTGCCGTCGCGGGCTTCCAGCGCGCGGATCATCTCTTCGTGGTCGTGCACCGCGCGCTCCCACTTGTCGGTCTGGTGGTTGGAGCGGAAGCGCATCGCCTTGAGCCGCCGGTTCAGCGTCAGGTAGGTCTGCAGCAGGGTCTGGTTGCGCGCCGCCGCGGCGATGCGGTCGTGGATTTCCTGGTTGCGGCTGTAGTAGCCGGGCAGGTCATTGCGCGCATGGCAGGCCAGCATGGCGTAATGCAGCGCCTTGATCTCGGCCAGTTCCGGCGCGGTGATGCGTTCGCACGCCAGCTCGCCGGCGAAGGCCTCCAGGCCGCTCATCAGCTCGAACGCCTCCCACGCCTCGGCCTCGCTCATGCGCGAGACGCTGGCGCCGCGGTTGGGCGAGATCTCGATCAGCCCCTCGGCGGCAAGCACCTTGAGCGCCTCGCGCAGCGGCGTGCGCGAGATCCCCAGCGTTTCGCACAGTTCGCGCTCGTTCAGCTTCATGCCCGGCGCCAGCACCCCTTCGACGATGAAGTTGCGCAGGTGGTCGACCACGGTGTCGTGCAGCCGCTGGCGCACCACCTTGGGCAGGAGCGGGGCGGCGGGAGTGCCGGTGCCGCCGGTGCCGTCCGAAGCTTGCATGCAATGTCCCTGTCATTAGCGTGGTGCCATTCTAAGACATTGCCGGCCTGCCGCAACGCTGGCCGCGACCGTTGCGCTCAGCGCGCCGGGCGGCGCAGCGGCACGCCGCTTTCGCGCTGCGCCGCGGCCTCCGCGCGCCGCCCGATCAACGCCACCGACAGCGCCGAGACCAGTCCCGCGAAGGCCACGTAGGCGCAGATCTGCCACGGTTGCCCGCCGCCGGACTTGAGCAGCGCGGTGGCGATGATGGGCGTGATGCCGGAAGCGAAGATGCCCGAGAACTGGTAGACGAACGAGATCCCGGTGTAGCGCACCCTGGCATCGAACAGCTCGCAGAACAGCGCCGCTTCCGGCCCGTACACCGCGGCGTAGAGAATGCCGAACGGCACCACGATGGCCAGCCACAGCAGCATGGTGTTGCCGCCGCTGTTCAGCATCAGCCAGAACGCGGGGAAGGCCGACAGCGCGGTGATCAGCGAACCCCAGAAATACACCCGCGTGCGGCCGATGCGGTCGGACAGGTGGCCGAAGAACGGGATGAAGAAGCACATCGCGATCGCCGCCGCCATCACCCCGACCAGCGCCTGGGTGCGGCTGATGTTGACGGTCTGGGTCAGGTAGGTGATCGAGAACACGCCGAAGATGTTGAAGAAGACGCCGTCGATATAGCGCGCGCCCATGCCCTTGACGATATTGCCTGGGTAGCGCCGCATCATGTCGACAAAGGGAATCCGGGTTTCCGCATTGCGCTGCTTGATCACGGCGAATTCCGGCGTTTCCTTCACGTTGAGCCGGATATACATGCCTACGAACACCATCGCCGCCGAGATCAGGAACGCCACGCGCCAGCCCCACGCCAGGAACTGCGCATCGGTCAGCGTCAGCGACAGCAGCGCGACCACGCCCGAGGCCAGGCACAGCCCGATCGCCAGCCCGATCTGCGGCAGCGACGCGTAGAAGCCCTTGCGGTGCGGCGGCGCGTACTCGTACGCCATCAGCACCGCGCCGCCCCATTCGCCGCCCAGGCCGATGCCCTGCAGCACGCGCAGCAGCAGCAACAGCAGCGGCGCCAGGATGCCGATGCTGTCATAGGTCGGCACCAGGCCGATCAGGAAGGTGGACACGCCCATGATCATCAGCGTCATCACCAGCATGCTCTTGCGGCCGACCTTGTCGCCGAAGTGCCCGAAGATCACGCCGCCGAGCGGACGTGTGACAAAGCCCACCGCGAAGGTGGTGTAGGCCAGCATGGTGGCCACCAGCGGGTCATCGCCGGGGAAGTACAGCTTGTTGAAGACCAGGCCGGCGACCACGCCGTACAGGAAGAAGTCATACCACTCGATGGTGGCGCCGATCACGGACGCCAGCGCGACCTTGCGGATCGCCTGTTCGTTGGGGCTAGTCATGCTTGTCTCCTCTGGTGGTGGGCGGCGTCCTCTGGAAGGATGGTTATGGACGCCGATGCGCTGCGGGGCCTGGCCTGGTGGTTTTCGATGCCCGGGCCCGCCGGTTTGCCGCTTCAGGCTGCGACGGCCATCGGCGCGACGACATCGGCGTGGTGGATCTCGCGCCGCGCGTCTTCGCGGATCAGGTCCGCCGCGCGCTCGGCCATCATTACCACCGGCACGTTGGTGTTGCCCGAGACCAGCGTGGGCATCACCGAGCAGTCGACCACGCGCAGCCCGCCGATACCGTGCACGCGCAGGCGCGCATCGACCACCGCGAGCGGATCGGCGGCGGGGCCCATCTTTGCGGTACCCGACGGATGGAAGATGGTGGCGCCGTACTCGCGGCAGAAGTGCAGGATCTCGTCGTCGCTGCGCACCGCGTCGCCGGGCCGGAACTCGCGCTTCATCAGCCCGCGCATCGGTTCGGTCTGCGCCACGCGCCGCGCGTAGCGCACCGCCGCGACCGTGCAGCGCCGGTCCAGCTCGGCCGACAGGTAGTTGGGCTGCATCGACGGCGGCTCGAACGGGTCGGTCGAGCGGATGCGCACGGTGCCGCGCGACTCCGGGCGCAGCTGGCACACGGAATAGGTGCAGCCCGAGAACGGGTGCACCATGCCGCCGGCCATGTCGGCCGACAGCGTCGAGAAATGGAACTGCGTGTCCGGCGTCGCGCTCTCGTGCGGCAGGGCGCGGCAGAACATCGCGCCCTGGTTGATGCCGATCGCCAGCGGGCCCTTGCGCAGCAGCAGCCATTCCAGGCCCATGCGCGCCTTGCCGGCCAGCGTGCGCAGCTGGTCGTTGGTGGTAATGGGCCGGGCCACCTCGTAGATCAGCCGGATCTGCAGGTGGTCCTGCAGGTTTTCGCCGACGCCCGGCAGCGCCTGCACCACCGGCACGCCCAGCTCCTGCAGCAGCGGTGCCGGGCCGATGCCGGACAGCTGCAGCAGCTGCGGCGACTGCAGCGCGCCGGCACACAGGATCACCTCGCGCCGCGCCCGCAGGATATAGGGCTGGCCGTGCTGGGTGTAGCGCACCCCCACGGCGCGCTTGCCTTCGAACAGGATGCCGGTGGTATGCGCGTCAGTCTCCACGCGCAGGTTGGCGCGCCCGCGCGCCGGGCGCAGGTAGGCCACCGCGGTGGAGCAGCGCCAGCCGTTGCGCGTGGTCAGCTGGTAGTAGCCCACGCCTTCCTGGTCGCCGCCGTTGAAGTCGGTCCGGCGCGGCAGGCCCAGCGCCTGGCCGGCGGCGATGAAGGCATCGACCAGCGCATGGCGCCGGTCGATCGAGGTGGCATTGAGCGGGCCGTCGGTGCCGCGCGTCGGGCCGGCGCCGAGGTCGTTGTTCTCGAGCTTGCGGAAGTAGGGCAGGCAGTCGTCCCAGCCCCAGCCAGGATTGCCCAGCGCCGCCCAGTGGTCGTAGTCCTCGCGCTGGCCGCGCACGTAGATCAGGCCGTTGATGGCGCTGCTGCCGCCCAGCGTGCGCCCGCGCGGCCAGTAGATGCGGCGGTTCAGCATGTTGGGATCGGGATCGGTATAGAAGCCCCAGTTCACCTGCTTGTGGAACATGGTCTTGCCGTAGCCGATCGGGATATGGATCCACGGGTAGCGGTCGGGCGGGCCCGCCTCGAGCAGGCAGACCGAATGGCGGCCGTCTTCGCTGAGCCGGTTGGCCAGCACGCACCCGGCCGAGCCCGCGCCCACCACGATGTAGTCAACGGTTTGCGACATCGTCGCTGTCTCCTGTTTTTGGCCTGCGGGGCGCGCGGCCCTTCGGCATGGATTTATAATTTGAAACGTTCTGTTCCGGATTTTATTTTTCAAGGCCGGAATGGAAAGCCCAATCGCGAGGAGACGCCGGTTGTGAAACAGAACATGACAATGCCGTTTCAGAATCGCACTGCAGCAGAAGACGGGGTGCCGGAAGAGGATGCCCGCAGCTTGCGCGTGCTGGCGGTGCTGTCCAGCCTGGCCCGGGCGCAGCAGCCGCAGACGCTGTCCCAGCTGTCGCAGCGCCTGCATGTGCCGAAGGCGACGCTGATGCGCCTGCTGGCGGCGATGGAGCGCAGCGGCTTCGTGGTGCGGATGCCGGCCGAGCGCGGCTATGTGCCCGGGCCCGCCGCGGCGGCGTTGTCGCTGCAGACGCTGCGCAGCCCGCCGCTGCTGCGCGAATGCCGCGGCATCCTGGCCCGGCTGGTGGCGCGGCTGGGCGAAACCTGCAACCTGACCGCGCTCGACGGCGACCGCGTGCTCTACGTCGAGCGCGTCGAAACGCACGAGCCGCTGCGGCTGCAGCTGTCCCCCGGCATCCATGTGCCGCTGCACTGCACCGCCAGCGGCAAGCTGTTCCTGTCAGCGATGAACCGGGTGGAACGCCAGCAGACACTGCGGCGCCTGGACCTCGCCGCGCACACGCCGCGCACGCTGTCCGACCTGCCCGGACTGAACGCCGAACTCGACCGCCTCGCCGCGCGCGGCATTGGCGTCGATCACGAGGAATTCGTGCGCGGCATGTGCGCGGTGGCGGTGCCGGTGCGCGAACCGGACGGCGCCGGCCCGGGCCGCGTGGTGGCCGCAATCGCCTGCCATGCGCCGACGGCGCGGGCCTCGCTGGAAGCGTTGCAGCGGGCGGTGCCTACGCTGCAGGGTGCGGCGAAGGAGATGGCGGCGGTGCTGTGCGGGCAGTGAGCCGGGCGCAAGACTTCCCGCTCAGCGCTTGCGGACGCCAGCCGCCGCCACCGCGCGCGCGGCCAGCAACGGCACCGGCTCGGCCATGACAGTCTCGCCGGCCCGGCGCATGACGAGTTCGCGAAACAGCCGAGCCGGCGTGCGCGGCGTGAGTTCGTCGTTCCACACGGCGACGACCGGCTCCACGCGGCTGCCGAGTTCGAAGCGAAGCGCTTTGCCCACCTTGGCCAGGGTGAGTTGCGCGGCGATGCGCTCGGGAAACACCGCCAGGAAATGACCCGCCTGCAACAGACTGGCCGTGGCGGCCACATCGCTGGTGCGGATGCCGAGCGAGGGCGCCGGCGCGCCCAACGTATGGAATGCCGCATGCAGCAAGTGCAGCATGCGCGAGCCCGCCACCGGAATGCACCATTGCTGCCCGGACAGTTCACGCGCCGTCAGCTTGCGGCGCGCGAGCAGCGGATGGTCCAGGCTGGCGACGATCACCACCTTCTGTGCCGGCACCACCGGCGCCGCGCGCAGCGCGGGTAGCGACAGGCGCGGATCGTCATAGGCGAACAGCAGGTCCAGCGAGCCACCCACAAGTTGATCCGCCAGCTCGCCGATGCCGCCTTCGATCACGCTGATCTCCACGCGCGGATGATCTCGGTAGAAATCGCTCATCGCGCGCGCCAGGAAGGGCTGCACCGACATCGTCCGGAACGCGATGCGCAACTCCCCCTGGCTGCCGGCGCGCACCGCCTCCAGCGATTCGGCAAGCCGTTCGAGCTGCGCCAGCAAGACCGCGGCGTGAGCCGCCATCTCCCTGCCGGGCTCGGTCAGCCGCAGGCCGCGGCGGCTGCGCTCGAACAGCGGCATGCCCACGATGTCTTCGATTTCGGCCAGTGTCTTGGACACCGCAGCGGGGCTGACGTGGAAGCGCGCGGCGACGGCGGCGGCGGTCTGCATCTCGCTCAGCGCGAGCATGATGCGCAGATGCCGCAGCTTGAGGCGGCCAAGCAGGGTATGGGCGAAGGTTTCGGCGGGCATGGGGGCGGTGATCGGCGGGCGGGGCGGCTCATTCTACAAGTTAACCATTTGCTCAACAAACAGCGATTTTTATTCGCTTTTTGTGTCGAAACGGATCCCATATAGTCGGCGCATCGCCTGATTTATTCCAGGCCATCACGAGGCAATCAGACCTCAGGAGGAGACCCATGGAAGCAGTGAGCCATTTGCGCTCGATCATGCGCGGCATGCTTGCCGGCGCCGCCTTGCTGACGGCCACTTGCGCCGGTGCCGCTCCCGCGTGGCCCGACCGCCCGCTGCGCCTGGTCGTGCCGTTCCCCGCGGGCGGCTCCTACGACATCATCGGCCGGACGCTTGCGCGCAAGCTGGAACAGCGGCTGGGGCAACCGGTGGTGGTGGAGAACATCGCCGGCGGCGCGACCGTGCCGGGTGTGTCGTCGGTGCTCAAGGAGAAGGCCGACGGCAATACCCTGCTGCTCGCCAGCGACGGCACGCTCAGCATCAATCCGCACACGATCAAGGGCCTGCGCTATCGCCCCGATACCGACCTGACACCGGTGACCATCGTCAGCACCGTGCCGCACTGGATCATCACGCGTGCCGACCGCAAGGAGATGACCCTGAATGAGCTGAAAACGCATATCCAGCGCAATCCCGGCAAGGTGTCGATCAGCATCAACGTCGTCGCGGGGGCCGCGCACCTCGGCCTGGCCGACTGGAAGCGCCGCAATGGCCTGGACTTCACCATCGTGCCGTACCGCGGCTCGCCGCCGGCCATGGCGGATCTGATCGGCGGCCAGACCGATGCCCATGTCGATGTGATCGGCTCTTCGGTCAACTACGTCCAGGATGGCAAGGCCAGGCCGCTGGCCGCGCTGCAGGCCGAGCCCATCACGCAGTTTCCGGCCCTTGCAACGCAGAAAGCGGGTGGCGCCGATGCACTGCAGGTACGCGGCAACCTGGCGCTGGTGGTCAAGGCGGGTACGCCGGCCCCGGTCATCGACCGGCTCTACAAGGAAGTGAAGGCCAGCGTGCAGGAAGCGGACTTTGCCGCACGGCTGCAGACGCTGGCCTACGAGCCGGTCCTTTCCACTCCCGAGCAGGCGCGCCGCTTCCTGCAAGGCGAAACGATCCGCTATGGCGCCATTGCGCGCGCGGTCGATCTCGAATCCAACTGAACCCTTGACGCTGTCGGAGCCCGTCCATGCGCTTTGTCATTGCCCTGATGCGGCATGAAACCAATACCTTTTCGCCGATTACCACGCCCCTGAGCGCGTTCAACCGCGGCAGCACCGACGGCCCGCTTTACGGCGATGACGCGATACGTGCCTGCCAGGGCACCAACAGCGCCGCGGCCGCCTTCATCGATATCGCACGGCGCCAGGGCGACGACTTCGTGATGCCATTGATGGCGAACGCAGTGCCCAGCGGCATGGTCACCGCCGAAGCCTTTGAGTCGATGGCGGCCACCATCGTCGAGGCGGTACGCGCCGGCTGCGATGCGGTGATGCTGGATCTGCACGGCGCCATGGTGGCCGAGGGTTATCCGGATGCCGAGGGCGAACTGCTGGCTCGCATCCGTGCCGTCGCGCCGGAGACGCCGATCGCGGTATCCCTGGACTTCCACGCCAACTTCAGCGCTGCACTGGTCGACAATGCGACCGTGATCGCCGGCTACTGCACCTATCCCCACGTGGACGTGTACGAGACCGGCGCACGCGCCGCCCGTACCCTGATGGCGGCGCTGCGAGGCGAGGCCCGTCCGGTCTTGCTGTGGCGCACGCTGCCGATGCTGACCCACATGCTGCGCCAGACTCCGAGCGCGCAACCCATGAAGGACATCATGGAGCGTGCCATGGCGGCCGAGCGCGATGGCGAGGTGCTCAACGCCTCGGTCTTCGGTGGCTTTCCGCTTGCCGATATTCCGCATACGGGCCTGGCCGTGGTGATCGTGGCCGAGGGCGCCAGGATCGAAGCAGGGCGGCGCCTGCTCGACGAGCTCTGCGGCATGGCGTGGCAGCGCCGGGCCGATTTCGTCTTCCCGATCGAACCGATGGCGGAGTCCATTGCGCGCGCCAAGTCGCTCACGCAGGGCCCGGTGGTGCTGGTGGACCATGGCGACAACTGCGGTGCCGGTGGGCCGACGGATGAAATGACGGTGCTGGGCGAAGTCATGCGCCAGCGGCTCGAAGGCGTGGTCGCCGGGCCGTTCTGGGATCCGGGCGCCGTGGCGGAGTTGATTGCCGCCGGCGTCGGGCAGTCCGTCACGCTGGAGGTGGGCGGCAAGACCGACATGCCGGCGCTGGACCTGAAGGGCCGCCCGCTGCGGCTGACCGGCCGGGTGCAGTGCATTACCGACGGGAACTACCAGGTCACCGGTCCGATGTTCACGGGCATGAAGCTGAGCCTGGGCCGCACCGTGGTGCTGGATGTCGCAGGCACGTTGGTGGTGATCTGCGAAAAGCCGCAGGAGCCCTTCGATACCGGCGTGTTCACGCACGCGGGCATCGACCTGTCGCGCCGCAAGTACATCCTGATCAAGTCGCGCCAGCATTTCCGCGCCGGATTCGAACCAATCGCCAGCGAAATCGTGCTGGTGGCCGGCCCCGGTGTCTGCAGCTCTGACTACAGCCAGTTTCCGTTCCGCAACCTGCGCCGCCCCATCTATCCGCTGGAAGCGCACACTGAGCTCGATGCCGCCTGAACGCATCCGCCGCCGTCAACCGGAGTGACCCGCATGCTAGTTCCAAATCCCTTGCAACGGCTGGCCGCAGCGCTGGCATTGGCCCTGGGTGTCAGTGCCGTGCCAGCCATGGCTGCCCCCGCCAGCGGCGATGCCCCCGTGCGCATCGTCGTCGGCTTCGCGGCCGGTGGCGCACTGGACATCTTCGCGCGCACGCTTGCTGAGAAGCTGCGTGTTTCGCTCGACACGCCGGTGCTGGTCGAGAACCGCCCCGGCGCATCGGCGCGACTGGCGCTGGAGCAGGTCAAGCGCGCGCCGCCGGACGGCAAGACGGTGCTGATCTCGCCCGCGCCGCCGTTCACCATCTTTCCGCTGACCTACAAGCGCCTGCCCTATGACCCCGACAAGGACCTGGTTCCGGTCGCCTACCTGGCCGACGTGCCGCTGGTTGCATCTGCCAGCGTCAACCAGCCCTATCGGACCATGCCGGAATACCTGGCATGGGTGAAGCGCAACCCGGACAAGGGCGGCGTCGGTCTGGTCACGCTCGGCGGCAGTATCCATTTCGGGGTGCTGTCGCTCAGTAAATCGATTGGCGTCCCATTGCTGCCAACTGCCTATCGCGGCGCCGTCATGATGCTGGCCGATGAGGTCGGCGGCACGCTGCCGCTGGGTATCGATGCGGTGGCCGGGCAAATGGAACTGTACCGGGCGGGCAGGATACGTTTCCTCGGCGTCACCGGGACGCGCCGGTCCGCGCTGTTGCCTGATGTGCCTACGCTGGCGGAAGCGGGAGCGCCAGGTTTCGAGGCAGCATCCGGCTGGTACTCGGCCTTTGTGCCGGCAGCGACGCCGCCGGCCGCGGTGGCGAGGCTCGAGAAGGCGCTGCTCGACGCCGTCAAGGACCCCTTGGTGCGCGACAAGATGTCGGCGCTGGGCATGGAAATGAACGGCAAGCCCGGGGATTCGCTGCGCAAGCTGATCCAGGCGCAGCGCACGCAGTGGGGCCCGGTGGTCGCGGCCTCGGGCTTCACGGCCAGCGATTGAGGCCAGCCGGCCGGGCGGTGACGGGCGGCCAGGTATCGCTTGCGGCCTACCCCGGCCGCACGGGCCCTTGTCGCAAGAGCTGGCCAACCCGCTCCCGCAGCATCGGCAGCACCTCGCCCTCGAACCACGGATTCTGCTTGAACCACGGCTGGTTGCGCGGCGACGGGTGCGGCAGCGGGATGAAGGCGGGCGCGTAGTCCCGCCATGCCCTGACGGTTTCGGTCAGCGTAGGCTTGCGGCGCGCGCCGAGGAAATGGCGCTGCGCGTACTGGCCGACCAGCAGGGTCAGCGCGATCGACGGCAGTTGCGCCAGCAGGCGGTCCATCCACAGCGGCGCGCATTCGGGGCGCGGCGGGTTGTCGCCACTCTTGCCGCGGCCCGGGTAGCACAAGCCCATCGGGATGATGGCGAATTGCGCGGCATTGCAGAAGGTGGCGTCGTCGACGCCAAGCCACTGCCGCAGCCGGTCGCCGCTGGCATCGTTCCACGGGATGCCGGTCTCGTGCACGCGCGTTCCCGGCGCCTGGCCTACCACCAGGATGCGCGCGCCGGCACCGGCGCGCACCACCGGGCGCGGGCCCAGCGGCAAATGCGGCGCGCAGGCGCGGCAGGCGCGGACCTCGGTCAGCAGGGCATCGAGCGCGGCGGGTTGGTGACGGCGGGTTTTTTCAGGCGGGGGCGGCTTGGCTGGCATCGCTCAGGTTGTCCGGAATGCGCGCTTTCGAGCGGATCTGCAATGGTTGGCCGAGGCCGCGCGCATGGCGTATTTTACAGGGGCAAGGCGCCCCTGCCGCCGGCAGGCGGTGCCCCGGCCGTCACAGGAGCCCGCCATGCCCGACGCACTTCGCCACGCATTTCGCCACGCGCTTGGCCGATTCGCCATCGCCTGCTGCCTGGGCCTTGCCGCCTGCGGAGGCGGCGGTGGCGGCGACAGCGGTGGCGTGGGCGAGGCCGGCGGTGGTGGTGGTGGCGGTGGTGGCGCCGGCGGCAACGGCTCGCTGACGCTCGCGATCTCGGGCCTGCCGTCTGGCGCCGCGGCGGCCATCACGGTAACGGGCCCGGGCCAGTTTCGCCAGGCCGTGGTGCAGTCGACCACGCTGTCCAACCTGGCACCCGGCAGCTATACCGTCACCGCTGGCGACGTGCTCACGGGCAGTGCGTTGCGCAGGCCGCAGCCGCCGTCGCAGGCGGTCGCGGTGACCGCGGGCACCGGGGCGACAGCCAGCGTGGCCTACGGTGCGCCGGAATCGATGCAGCTGTCGTTGACGCAGGTGCCCGGCGAATTCTCCGCGCCGATCTTCCTGACCGCGCCCGCCGGCGATGCGCGCCTGTTCGTGGTGGAGCGTGCCGGCCGTATCCGCATCGTGCGCGACGGCGCGCTGCTCGCCACGCCGTTTCTCGATATCAATGCGCTGACCACGACCGACGGCGAGCGTGGACTGTTGTCGATGGCGTTCGATCCCGACTATGCCGCCAATGGCCGCTTCTACGTCTACTACACCGACACCGGCGGCGCCATCACCATCGCCCGCTACCAGGTCTCGGCCACGAACCCGGATCTCGCCGATGCCTCGGGTACGGTGCTGCTGTCGGTCCCGCACCCCAACTTCTCCAACCACAACGGCGGCCAGCTCGCATTCGGCCCCGACCGCATGCTTTATATCGGCACGGGCGACGGCGGCGGTGGCGGCGATCCGGCGGGCAACGCGCAGAACGCGGCAACGCTGCTCGGCAAGATGCTGCGCATCGATGTCAGCGGCGCGTCGGGCTATGGCGTGCCGGCCGGCAACCCCTTCGTCGGCCAGTCCGGCAGCCGCGGCGAGATCTGGGCGCTCGGGCTGCGCAATCCGTGGCGGTTCTCGTTCGACGCCGGCTCGTTGTATATCGCCGATGTCGGCCAGGAGCAGCGCGAGGAAGTCGATGTCTCGCCGTCGACCAGTGCAGGCCTGAATTACGGCTGGAACCTGACCGAAGGGACCGCGTGCGTGGGCGCCACCACCTGCGACAAGAGCGGGCTGACCATGCCCGTGTTCGAGTACGGCCACGAGGCCGGCGGCTGTGCCATCGTCGGCGGCTATGTGTACCGGGGCAGTGCCAGCCCGGCGCTGCAGGGGCGCTACTTCTACTCCGATCTTTGCACCGGCAAGCTGCAGAGCTTCCTGTATCGCGATGGCGTTGCGAGCGAACCGGTCGACTGGAACGTCACGGTCCCGGGCAGCGTGTTCTCGTTCGGCGTAGATAGCGCGCAGGCGCTCTATGTGCTGGCCGATCCGGGCACGTCCGCAAGCAGCGGGCGGGTCTACCGGATCGATGCGTCGGGCGGCACGCCTTGATCCGGTGCGGCCGCCGCCGCACTTGGCCGCACTTCGCCCCGCCTCAGGCCGCGTTGGTCTTGCGGCCGACGCCCTGGATCAGCTTGTTCACGCGCGCTAGGTACTGGTCGAACATCCGGTTCGCCTGTTCCTGGCTGTCGATCGGTTGCAGCACGGTGCGGCCCTCCGCTTCAAGCTTCGCGCGGATTTCCGGCTTGGCCAGGGCTTCGCCGATGGCCTTGCGCAGCACCGCCACGCGCTCTGCCGGCGTGCCTTGCCTGACGAAATAGCCGCCGCCGATGGTGTATTCGAAGTCCGGCACCAGCTTGCTCTGCGAAATCAGCGGGACCGACTTGAGCGCAGGCGGCAAGGCCCGCGAGAAGCTGGTCAGGATCTTCAGCCGGCCCTGCTGCTGCATGCTGTCGAAGCTGGACTGGTAGGGCAGGATGGCGAAGTCGACCTCGCCGCCGGCCAGGCCCTGCAGCGCCGGGGCGCCGCCCTTGTAGGGCACGTGCAGGAACGGCACGCCCAGGCGCGCGGCCAGCGCATCGCCCATCAGGTGATAGATCGAGTCGATGCCGACGGTGGCGTAGGTCAGCGACTTGCCCTTGCCCTGCCGAGCGAACTCGATGAACTTGTCCAGGCTGTCCGCGGCGATGCCGTTGCGCACCATCAGCACGATGTTGGCGTCGCTGATCGGCGCGGCCAGCAGGAAGTCCTGCGGCTTGTAGCGTGCCGCGGGGTTCAGCAGCGGCGCCAGGAACACCTCGTTGATCGAGCCATGGAAGAAGGTGTAGCCGTCGGCCGGCGCGGCCAGCACCTTGTTGGCGCCGATCACGCCGGTGCCGCCGCCGTAGTTCTCCACCACCACCTGCTGGCGCACGCTCTTGCTGATCGATTCGCCGAAGATGCGCGCCGACGCGTCGCTGGCGCCGCCGGCGGGGTAGGGCACCACCAGCGACAGGGCCTTGGCGGGAAAGGCGTCCGCCGCAAAGGCGGGCAGGCCGGACAGCACGGAAGCGCCGGCGGCAAGGCCGGCGTGTTGCAGGAAGCGGCGGCGGTTCAGGGTAGCCATGGGGTTGTCTCCTCAGTATTTTTTTAGACCAGATAGCTTTGCGCCAGGTGCGCCCAGAATGCGGCGCCGACCGGCAGGGCCTTGTCGTTGAAGTCGTACAGCGGGTTGTGCACCATGCAGCCGCCGTCTTCGCCCAGGCCGTTGCCCAGCCGGATATAGGCGCCGGGGCGATGCTCGAGCAGGTAGGCGAAGTCCTCGCTGCCCATCACCGGCGGGCGCTCGACCACGTGGTCGGCGCCCACCAGCCGGATCGCGGCCTGGCGTGCGAATTCGGTCTGCGCGGCGTGGTTGACCAGCACCGGATACTTGCGCTCGTAGACCACCTCGGCCTGCAGGCGGAAGCTCTGCGCCTGGGCCGTGACGAAGGACTGGATGCGCTCTTCGACCAGCGTGCGCACGCGCGGGTCGAGCGTGCGCACGCCGATCTTGATGGTGGCGGTGTCGGGCACCACGTTGTAGGTGCTGCCGGCCTGCAGCGCCCCCACGGTGATGACCGCTGACTTGAGCGCGTCGATCTCGCGGCTGACGATGGATTGCAGCCCCAGCACCATGCTGGCCGCGCCCTGCATCACGTCGATGCCGTGGTGCGGCATCGCGCCGTGCGCGCCGCGCCCGCGCAGCGTGACCGTGGCGCGGTCGAACGAGGCCATGGCGGGGCCGGCGATGACGCCGATCTGACCCACCGGCATTCCCGGCGAGTTGTGCAGCGCGTACACCTCGTCGCACGGAAAGCGCTCGAACAGGCCGTCCTCCAGCATGCGCAGCGCGCCGCCTTCGTTTTCTTCGGCCGGCTGGAAGATCAGGTTCAGCGTGCCGTTGAAATCAGCCGACTCGGCCAGGTAGCGCGCGGCACACAGCAGGATCGCGGTATGCCCGTCATGGCCGCAAGCATGCATCTTGCCCGCGATGGTGCTGGCATAGTCCAGGCCGGTCTGTTCCTGGATCGGCAGCGCGTCCATGTCGGCGCGGATGCCCAGCGCCTTGCTGCCGTGGCCCTTGCGCAGCGTGCCGACCACGCCGGTGGTGCCCAGGCCGCGATGCACGGCGTAGCCCCACGCCGCCAGCTGCTCGGCGACGAGGTTGCTGGTCTGGCGCTCTTCGAAGGCCAGCTCCGGATGCGCGTGGATCTTGCGCCGGATCGCGACGAACTCGGGTGCGAGGGCCTGGATGGATCGCTGCAGGTCTGCGGGCAGGTTGTGGGTCATGGGGGCAGGGGAACGTGGTGGTTCACCGCATTCTCTCCGCACCCGTGCGCCGAAACCATGACAACAATCGCGACAAAGCGTTGTATAGAATGCAACGATAAACCATTTGCGCGGCGCGGCCGGTACGGCACCGTGGCGACGCCGCCGCAGGAGACCAAGCCATGGAAGACGTGCTGGACCGCAAGCGGGCGCTGTGCCTGCTGCAGATCATCGAAACCGGTTCCGTGCGCGGCGCCGCCGAAGTGCTGGAGCTGGACCCGTCGGTGGTCAGCCGTGCCGTAGCCAAGCTGGAGCAGGACACCGGCCTGGCGCTGCTGGAACGGCGCGGGCGCGGCGTGGTGGCCACCGACGCGGGACGCCTGCTGGCGCTGTTTGCGCGGCGCCAGCAGGACCTGAACGACACCTTCGTGGCCGAGGTGAACAACCTGAAGAACGCCCAGCGCGGCCATGTCGAGCTGTCGTTCGGCGAAGGCTTTGTCGACCTGGTGCTGGAACCGGTGCTGCAGGGCTTCCTGCGCAAGCATCCCGACGTCACCTGCAGCATCCAGGTGGCGGGCACCGACGAGACCGTCCGCCTGCTGCTGGAGGACCTGGCCCATATCGGCTTCGTGTTCCAGCCGCCCGACGATGCGCGGCTGCACTCGCACTATTCGCGGCTGTCGCCGATCCGCGCGCATGTGCACAAGGATCATCCGCTGGCGCGGCGGCGCCGCGCGCTGACGCTGGCGGACCTGGCGCAGCACCAGGGCGCGTTCCTGGCCGGTTCGTTCGGCGTGCGCAAGCATGTGCAGGCGGCCGAGCTGGACGAGCACATCACGCTCAAGCCGATGCTGGTGACCAACTCCTTCAAGGTGCTGTGGGAATACGCCGCGATGGGGCTGGGCTATATCCTGACGGCGCGTTCGGTGCCGCTGAAGGAACCGCAATTGCGCCAGCTGGTATCGCTGCCGCTGGCCAATCCCATTTTGAACAACAGCCGCATCCACATCCTGACGCGCACGGGCCGGCATCTGTCGCCGGTCGCGGACGGCCTGCTGCGGCACCTGGTCAAGGCGTTTCCCGCCGCCTGAAGCCACCGGCATGCGGCGGCGGCGAACGGAGCGTTCGGGAATGGCAGAGGCGGCCAGCCCGGAATGCGGCGATCATGCAGTCTGATCCTGTCCGCCCCGCGATGCGCCATGCACGTCCATCTGCAGTCTTCCATGCACGCCAGCCTGCAGCAGCTGTTGCCGGCGTTTCCGCTGTCGGTCGGCGCCGAATGCGGCAGGGTGGTGGTCAAACGGCGCGGCTACGAGCGGGTGCTGCTGGCCGGTCAGCATGCAGTCATCGACCCGTTCGAAGCGTTTGCGCTGCGCCTGGATGGCAGCAGCGTCCAGCCGGCGGCATGCACGCTCGAGATGCGGGGGCTGACCCCGGCACAACCGTCGGAATGCCTGCACCATCGCATTGCCAAGCGCGTGTTTCTGCAGCCGCAGTACGCCTGGAATGCGGCCTTTATCGCGGAACGGCTCGGCATGTCCGCGGCGCAGCTGCGGCGCGCGTTGTTTGCCCAAGGCACCGCGCTGACCGACCTGTGCCGCACGCAACGGCTGATGCGGCTGCTGTTCGATGTGATGGCGGACGAGGCGGCCCTCGCCGAGGCCCGGCGGCGCATCGGGTGGCCGGTCAACGGTGATGTCGACGGCGCATTCTATGATCGCTTCGGCGTCTCGCTGGAAGCCGCGCGGCGGCTCGCCGGCGCGCACGCGATGCCGCGGCAGCGCTCGGTGGCGTGACGCGCGCGGCGCGGTTTGCGAGATAATCCGGCGAGCTAAGCCGCCGTTGTGCCCGGGAATGATGTCATGCGCTTTGATCTGGTCGACCTGAAACTGTTCACGCATATCGCGGAGGCACAGAGCCTGACCGGCGGTGCGCAGCGTTCCCACCTGTCGCTGGCCGCGGCCAGCACCCGCATCAAGAACCTGGAGGAACACGTCGGCGTCAAGCTGCTGAGCCGCAGCAGCCAGGGCGTGAAGGTGACCGGGGCGGGCGAGACCCTGCTGGCCCACGCGCGCCGCGTGCTGCGCCAGCTGGAGCAGCTGAGCGGCGACCTGCAGGAATACGCGGCGGGCGTCAAAGGGCATGTGCGCGTGTTCGCCAACACCACCGCCATGAGCGAGTTCCTGCCGGCGGTGCTGCGCAGCTACCTGGTCAGCCATCCGGACGTGACCATCGACATGCACGAGCGGCTCAGCCCGGACATCGTGCGCGCGGTGCAGGAGGGCATCGTCGACATCGGCATCATCGCCGGCAACGTGCGCACCGAGGGGCTGGAGGTCATGCCATACCGGCGCGACCGGCTGGTGCTGGCCACCGCGCTGAGCCATCCGCTGGCCGAGCGCGGCCGCGTCGATTTCATCGATACGCTCGACTACGACTTCATCGGCCTGCCCGAAGACAGCGCCATCCACAACTTCCTGAAGCGCGCCGCGGCGGACCTGCAGCGCAGCCTGCGCTGGCGCGTGCAGGTCAGCAATTTCGAGACCGCCTGCCGCATGATCGAGGCCAACGTCGGCGTCGGCGTGTTGCCCGAGACCACCGCGCGCCGCCATGCGCGGGCCATGTCGCTGCGCATCGTCCAGCTCGACGATGAATGGGCCGAGCGCCAGTTGCAGATCTGCGTGGCCGACCTCGACGCCTTGCCGCTGTTCGCGCGCAAGCTGGTGGACCTGCTGGTGGAAGACGGGCAGGGGCGCCAGGACTGAAGCAGCGCCGCCGCTCGACTGCGCGCTACGCCTGGCTCGCGAGCGTTTGCCGCAACTGGTGCTTGAGCAGCTTGCCGCTGGCCGTGGTCGGCATCGCCGCCACGCGCACGATGCGCTCGGGCCGCTTGTAGGGCGACAGGCGCCCGACCAGGTAGTCATGCAACGCCGGCGCGTCGAAGCGTTCGCCTGCGCGGATTTCGACGAAGGCGATCACCTCCTCGTTGCCATCCGCCGCGGGCCGGCCAACCACGGCCGACACGCGCACCGACGGATGCGTGTTGAGCACCGATTCGACTTCGATCGGATAGACGGTGAAGCCCGAGCGGATGATCAGGTCCTTGGTGCGGCCGACGATAAACAGGGCGCCGTCGGCATCGAGCCGCCCGATATCGCCGGTGTTGAGCCAGCCGCCGGGGCGCAGCGCGTCGGCGGTCAGGTCGGGCGCGCGGTAGTAGCCGCGCATCACGCCCGGCCCGCGGATCCATAGCTCGCCGGGCTGTCCCGGCGGCACCGGCTGGCCGTCGGGCCCGACCACCTGCAGGTCCGCGCCCGCGACGATTTCGCCCGCGGCGCAATCGGTGCGCGGCCGGTCCATGCGCGTCACGAACATCGTTCCCGCGTACTCGGTCATGCCGTAGCCATGGTGCAGCGGCTGGCCGAATGCGGCTTCGACATCGCGCTTGAGCGTGGGGTCGAGCGGGCCGCCGCCGGTGTAGAGATAGCGCAGGCGCGGCGACGGCCGCAAGGGCGCGCCGCTTGCCCGCACGTGGGCCAGGATGCGGCTGAACATGGTCGGCACGCCTTGCAGCAGCGTGATGGCGCCATCGCGGATCGCCGCGGCCAGGTCCGCCGCGTTGAAGCGCGCGCACAGGTACAGGCTGGCGCCGGCGTGCAAGGTCGAGATCAGCAGGGTGCCCAGCCCGAACACGTGCGACATCGGCATCACCGCGTAGGCGCAGTCGTCCGGCTGCATGCGGCGCGAGGCCACGGTGACCTCGGCAAAGTGCAGCAGGCCGCGGTGGGTGACCATCACCCCCTTGGGCTGGGCGGTGGTGCCCGACGTATAGATCAGCGCGGCCACGTCGCGCGCCAGCGATTCGGGCTCGCGCGCGGCGGTCTCGTCGACGGCGCCGGCCATCAGCGGACCCAGCCCGGCCGGGGCAATTTCCCGGGCGCGATAGCGCACGCCATGGCGCAGCGCATCCGGCGACGCGGCGTGGGTGAACAGCATCAGCCGCGGGCGGCAGTGGGCGCGGATCACCTCGATCTCGCGCTCGGACAAGCGCGCATTGACCACCACCGGCCATGCGCCCAGCTCAGACAAGGCGAACACCAGCGTGATCACCGCCAGGCAGTTCTCGGCCACCACCAGCACCCGGTCGCCGGTGCCCACGTCCTGCGACTGCAGGTAGCGCTGCGCTTCCCCGATAGCGGCCCACAACTGCGCATAGGTGGTGGTCCGGCCGTCTTCGAACACGGCGACATGGCCGGGCGTGTGCGCGGCCCAGTGGCGCGGGATGTCACTGATGCGGGTGAGGGGGACTCGGTCCGGTGGCATGGTTCAGGCGTCGTTGTGCGGGGCAAAGCGTGCGGCGCGTGTGCGGCAAGCAGCGGGCCGCACGCCGCCGCTGCGGCATCAATAGCGTTCGAACACCGCGGCAATGCCCTGGCCGCCGCCGATGCACATGGTTTCCAGGCCGTAGCGGCCGCCGCGGCGCTGCAGTTCGTGCAGCAGCGTGGCCAGGATGCGCACGCCGGTGGCGCCGATCGGATGGCCCAGCGAGATGCCGGAGCCGTTGACGTTGAGCTTCTGCTCGATCGCGTCCTGGTCCTGCCAGCCCCAGCCCTTGAGCACGGCCAGCACCTGGCAGGCAAAGGCCTCGTTCAGCTCGACCAGGTCCATCTGGTCCAGCGTCAGGTTCAGGCGCGCCAGCAGCTTCTTCACCGCCGGCACCGGGCCGATGCCCATGTGCGAGGGCTCGCAGCCGGCGGCGGCCCACCCCACCAGCGAGGCCATCGGGGTCAGGCCGAGTTCGGCGAGCTTGTCCTCGGCCACGATCAGGCAGGCGGCCGACGCGTCGTTCTGCTGGCTCGCGTTGCCCGCGGTGACGGTGCCGTTCGGCATCAGCACGCGCAGCTTGGCCAGGCTTTCGAGCGTGGTCTGCGGGCGGAAGCCTTCATCGCGCGTAAATGCCACCGGCTCGCCCTTGCGCTGCGGCACCTGCACCGGGACGATTTCGGCGTCGAAGCGCCCGGCCTCCCACGCCGCCGCGGCGCGCTGGTGGCTGCGCACGGCAAAGGCATCGGCATCCTCGCGGCTGATGCCGTAATCGCGCGCCAGGTTCTCGGCGGTCTCGATCATGCCGGAGATCTTGCCGAAGCGCTCCACCGGCTGCGAGCGCTCGCGGCCGCGGTCGAGACGGTCGAAGAAGCGCACGTTGCCGGAGCGCGCGCCCCAGCGCATGTCGGTGGTGTAGTACTCGATATTGCTCATGCTTTCGACGCCGCCCGCGATCACCACGTCGGCGGCGCCGCTCTGCACCATCATCGACGCGGTGACGATGGCCTGCAGGCCGCCGCCGCAGCGTCGATCCAGCTGCATGCCCGGCACTTCCACCGGCAGGCCCGCCTGCAGCGCGGCCCAGCGCCCCACGCACGGCACTTCGCTGTTGGCGTAGGACTGGGCGAAGACGACGTCGTCGATGCGGGCGGGATCGATGCCGCTGCGCTCGACCACCGCGCGCACGGCGGTCGCGGCCAGTTCCTCGACCGGAACCGGACGCAGGCTGCCGCCGAAGGTGCCGACGGGGGTGCGAAGGGGGGTGACGATTGCAGCTCTGCGCATGGAAGTCTCCTGGGAATCTGGTATCGGGTGAACCATCAAGTTAGTCGTTCTACGCCTGCCCGGAAAGGGCGGCAGGGGCGGAAATTGCGACGAAGGCCGCGCCGCACTGGCGCAGCAGCGCGTGGGCCTGGCGTTCCAGGTCCGCGCGGTGTTCGGGGGCGGCGAGGTCCAGCATGCGGCGCACGCGCTGCGACAGGGTCTGGCCGCGCAGGTCGGCCACGCCATGCTCGGTGACGATCAGACCGGCATCGGCGCGCGGCGTGCTGACCGGGCCGGACAATTGCGCGACGATGCGGCTCGCACCCTTGGCGGTGGCTGGCAGCGCCACGATCGGCAGGCCGCCGCGGCTGCGCGCGGCGCCGCGCAGGAAGTCGACCGCGCCGCCGACGGCGCCGACATAGACGCCGGCGGCCACCTCGGCATTGACCTGGCCGGTCAGGTCGACCTCGATGGCGGAATTGATGGCGGTCAGCCGGTCGATGCTGGCGAGCACTTCGGGGTGGTGGGTATAGGCGGTCTCGCGCAACTGCAGCTGCGGATTGCGATGGGCCCAGCACCGCAGCCGCTCGCTGCCCATCAGGATGCCGCCGATGCCGATGCCGGTATCGATGCGCTTGCGTGCGTTGGTCAGCACACCGGCCTCGGCCAGCGCGGCAATGCCGTCACCGACCGCACCGCTGTGCAGGCCCAGGTCGCGGCGGTCATGCAGCGCGGCCACTACGGCCTCGGGCAGGTTGCCGATGCCCATCTGCAGGGTCGCGCCGTCTTCGACCCAGCCGGCGATATGGCGGGCGATGGCCTGTTCGGCCGCTCCCGGAGCGCTGCGCTCCAGGCTGATGGGCGGGTGCAGCGCCTCGACCTGCAGATCGATCTCGTCCGCAGTGAGATAACGGCTGCCGTGGGTCCACGGCACCTCGGGGTTCACTTCGGCAATGATCACGCGGGCCCGGTCGAGCGCGGCGGGCAGGTATTCGTGCACCAGCCCAAGGCTGTAGCGCCCGTGTTCGTCGGCCGGCGAGACCTGCACCAGCACCACGTCCGCACGCAGCGTGCCCTGCCGGATCAGCCCCGGCAGGTGCGAATAATGGCTCGGCACGATGTCCAGCACGCCGGCACTGGCCAGCCGGCGGTGCGGCCCGCTGGCGGCGTAGCCGAAGAAATCGATGACGTCGGCCTGTTCCGGCTGCAGCGTGTCCGACTGGCCGATGCCGACGAAGACGCTGAAGCGCCCGCCGCGCGCGATGGCATGGCGGTGTGCCACCAGCGCGCGCGTCAGCGTCAGCGGCTCGGCGGTGGCCTGTCCCCACCAGAGGTGGTCGCCGGGGCGGATCAGGGTTTGCAGTCGGGAGGCCAGGTCGTGCATGTCCACGGGGAAACGTTGCGTAGCCCAGAGCATGTCGCCAAAGCCGCGTTTGCGCTATTCGACAATGCCAATGGCCGGCTTTGGCGATTGCGAAAAGGGCGCGGGCGCAGCGCCTGCCCGGGCTTAAGCCGCGTGGAAGGCGCGCTTTCGGAAAGGCTGATTGTCGCGCCGGCCGAACGCCGCGACCATTGCGGCTATCGCGCGGCGTCGGGCCATCCGCCGCGGCCGCCACATTCTGATCGCCAGAGACCGATCCCGGAAACCGATCCCACAAGCCGATCGCCACAGACACAGACCGACCGCAAGGCAGCGCCATGATCGAACAGACCCTATCGAACAATTTCCACGAAATCCGCGATGCCATCCGTGCGCTGTGCGCGGAGTTCCCCGACGAGTACTTCCGCAAGGTCGATGAACAGCGCGCCTATCCCGAGGCCTTCGTCAATGCGCTGACCGCCGCGGGCTGGCTCGCGGCGCTGATTCCGCAGGAATACGGCGGCTCCGGCCTGGGCCTGACCGAAGCCTCGGTCATCATGGAGGAGATCAATCGTTGCGGCGGCAATTCCGGCGCCTGCCACGGCCAGATGTACAACATGGGCACGCTGCTGCGGCACGGTTCCAAGGCGCAGAAGGAAAAGTACCTGCCCAAGATCGCCTCGGGCGAATGGCGCCTGCAGTCGATGGGCGTGACCGAGCCCACCACCGGCACCGATACCACCAAGATCAAGACTTCGGCGGTGAAGAAGGACGGCCGCTACGTCGTCAACGGCCAGAAGGTGTGGATCAGCCGCGTGCAGCACAGCGACTTCATGATCCTGCTGGCGCGCACCACGCCGCTGGCCGAGGTGAAGAAGAAGAGCGAGGGCATGTCGATCTTCATGGTCGACCTGCACCAGGCGCAGAAGCAGGGCCTGACCGTGCGCCCCATCCCCAACATGGTCAACCACGAGACCAACGAGCTGTTCTTCGAGGACCTGGAAATCCCCGAGGAGAACCTGATCGGCGAAGAGGGCAAGGGCTTCAAGTACATCCTCGACGGCCTCAATGCCGAGCGCACGCTGATCGCCGCCGAGTGCATCGGCGACGGCTACTGGTTCATGGACCGGGTCACGAAGTACGTGAAGGAGCGCGAAGTCTTCGGCCGCCCCATCGGCCAGAACCAGGGCGTGCAGTTCCCCATCGCCGAGTCCTTCATCGAGCTCGAGGCGGCCAACCTGATGCGCTGGAAGGCCTGCGAGCTGTTCGACAAGCACGAGTCCATGGGCGCGCAGGCCAACATGGCCAAGTACCTGGCGGCCAAGGCCAGCTGGGAGGCCGGCAACGCCTGCCTGCAGTTCCACGGCGGCTTCGGCTTTGCCTGCGAATACGATGTCGAGCGCAAGTTCCGCGAGACGCGCCTGTACCAGGTGGCGCCGATCTCGACCAACCTGATCTACTCGTTCGTCGCGGAACACGTGCTGGGCCTGCCGCGTTCGTTCTGAGCGGGACGCCTGGCATCCCTGACGCTAGGCACCCTGTTCCGCAGCCTGCAGCCCGGTGAGCAGCTTGTCCAGCGTCACCGGGAACTCGCGCACCCGCACCCCGGTGGCGTTGTACACCGCATTGGCCACCGCTGCGCCCGCGCCGCACACGCCCAGCTCCCCCAGCCCCTTGACGCCCAGCGGGTTGGCATTGAAGTCAGGTTCCTCCAGGAACAGCACGTCCATCTGCGCCACATCGGCGTTGACCGGCACGTGATATTCGGCAAGATCGTGGTTGATGAAATTGCCGTAGCGCCGATCCAGCAGGGTCTGCTCCATCAGCGCCGCGCCGATGCCCCACGTCATGCCGCCCAGGATCTGCGAGCGCGCCGTCTTGGGATTCAGGATGCGGCCGGCCCCGATGACGGCGAGCATGCGCCGCATGCGCACTTCACCGGTATCGGCATCGACGGCCACTTCGGCGAAATGCGCGCCATAGGCATGCTGCGAGTACGCCTTGTACGCCTCGTCCATGCCTGCCACCCGGCCTTCGGCGTGCAGCCCGCCGGGCGCGGCACGCGGCAGCAGGTCGTCCAGGCGCTGCATGCGCCCGTTCACGGTGATGGCTCCATTGGCGAAGCGCGCCTCCGTGGCGGCGCCATCGGCCGGCGCCACACCGTCCCGTCCGCGCGCGGCCGATACAATCTGGCGCTTGAGCTGCGCGCAGGCATCGGCGACCGCGGAACCGGAGCTTGCCGCGCCCCAGGACCCGCCAGACCCCGCCGTGCGGGGAAAGCGGCTGTCCCCCAGTTCGACGCGCACCCAGTCCAGCGGCACGCCCAGGCTTTCGGCCGCGATCTGCGCCAGGATGGTGTAGGTGCCGGTGCCGATGTCGGTCATGTCCAGGCGCACGGTGACGCGTCCGCGAATGTCCATGGCCACCAGTGCCGACGCGGCGCCAAGGTAGTTCGGCCGTATCGCCGCGGCCATGCCCATGCCCACCAGCCAGCGCCCCTCGCGCACGCTGCGCGGCGCCGCCCGCCGGCGCTGCCAGCCGAAGCGCGCGGCGCCCGTGCGCATGCAGTCCACCAGGTTGCGGGTCGAATAGGGCAGGCCGGTCTCGGGCTCGCGGCGGGGCTCGTTGCGCACGCGCAGTTCGATGGGGTCGAGCCGCAGGCGTTCGGCCAGTTCGTCCATGGCGCACTCGAACGCCAGCATGCCTGGCGCCTCGCCCGGCGAGCGCATCCATTCGCCGCGATTCAGGTCCACCGGCACCAGCCGGTGGCGCGTCGAGCGGTGCGGCGCGGCGTACAACGCGCGGGCAAACACCGCGGTCTGCTCGCAGTATTCCTCGAAGCGGCAGGTGGCCGACCAGACGTCATAAGCCAGTGCCGAGAGCCGGCCGTCGCGGTCTGCGCCCAGCCGTATGCGGTGCGACATGGCCGCGCGGTGACCGGCATTGGCGTACATTTGCTGGCGCGTCAGGGCGATCTTCACGGGCCGCCGCAATTCGCGCGCGGCCAGCGCGGCCAGCACGGCGTCGGCATGGATGATCAGCTTGGCACCGAAGCCGCCGCCGGTGAACGGGCTGACGATGCGCACGCGTTCCGGCGGGATACGCAGCGTGGCAGCCAGGCCCGCCTGGAAATTGCCGAGGGTCTGCGTCGCGGTATAGACCGTCAGTCCCGCATCTGACCATACCGCCATGGTGGCGTGCGGCTCCATCGGGTTGTGGCTCTGGTACGGCGTGGCGTATGTCACGTCGAGCGCAACCCCGGCCTGGGAAAACGCGCTGTCGAAGTCTCCGGTCGCGCTGTCGGGCGCGAAACCCGCGTTGGTGCGCGGCGGCTTGTAGGCTTCGGCCAGCCTGGGCGCCAGCTCGAATTCACCGTTCGCGGCCTGGTAGCGCACCTGCACCAGCGCGGCCGCCGCGCGCGCCGCTTCGAAGGTCTCGGCCACGACCAGCGCCACCGGCTCGTCGTAATAGCGCACCTGGTCCGAGGCCAGGCAGGGCCGGGCGCGCGTGAACACGTCGCGCGGCGTGGGCGGCACCGATGGCCCGAACGGCGGCTGCGCCGGCGCGTTGAGATGCGTCATCACATGCAGCACCCCCGGCGCCCGGCGCGCCTGCCGGGTATCGATCGAAAGAATGCGGCCGCGCGCGATCGATGCGCCGACGATGTAGCCGTAGGCCGGCGGCGCGCCGCCGGACACCCGCTGCTCATAGGCATAGGTGGCACGGCCCGTCACCTTCAGCCTGCCATCGACCCGGTCGACAGGCAGACCTACCGGAGCGCCCGGCCCCCTGCCTGCATTGCCTTGCGTATTCGTTGTCATCTTCGCTATCCGTCTCTGTTGCCGGCGTGGCAGCCCGCTGGCTGCCTGCGCATCGGATTACCTGCCTGCGTCATGCCCGCCTGGGCGCCACCATCGGTGCGGCCATCGCGGCGGCGGTCAAGGTCTGCCGCAAGGTCTGCGCCGCCAGCGGAATCTTGAAATCGTTGCCGCCATGGCCGCGCGCGCCCGCCAGTGCCGCATCCGCGGCCGCGCGCCAGCTTGGCGCTGCCGCGGGTTTGCCGGCCAGCACGTGCTCGGCGGCGTCCGCGCGCCAGGGGCGCGGCGCCACGCCGCCCAGCGCGATACGCGCCGCCTGCACGCGGCCATCTCTCAGGTCCAGCACCAGCGCCACCGACACCAGCGCAAACGCATACGAAGCGCGGTCGCGCACCTTGCGGTAGAGCTGGCGGCCGGGCGGCGGTGGCGGCAGCGTGACCGCCGCGATCATCTCGCCATGCTCGAGCTGGGTTTCGATATGCGGCGTCGCGCCCGGCAGGCGGTGCAACTCGCGCAACGCAATGACGCGTCCGCCGCCGCGCGGCAAAACGGTGTGCACCTGCGCATCCAGTGCCACCATTGCCACCGCCATGTCCGACGGGTGCACGGCGATGCAGGCCTCGCTGGCGCCGAGGATGGCATTCATGCGGTTGTGGCCCTGCATCGCCGCGCAACCGCTGCCGGGCGTGCGCTTGTTGCAGGGCATGTGCGGGTCGTAGAAATAGGCGCAGCGCGTACGCTGCAGCAGGTTGCCCGCGGTCGAGGCCTTGTTGCGGATCTGCCCGGACGCGCCGGCGAGCAGAGCTTGGGACAGCAGCGGATAGCGTGCCCGCACACGCGGATCGGCTGCCAGGTCGCTGTTGCGCACCTGTGCGCCGATGCGCAGGCCGCCTTCCGGCGTCTCGTCGATGCCGGCCAGCGGCAGGCGGCTGAGGTCGACCAGATGGCGCGGCTGCTCGATATGCAGCTTCATCAGGTCGAGCAGGTTGGTGCCGCCGCCGACAAAGCGCGCGCCGGGCCGGGACGCCACGGCCTGCACCGCTTGCGCCGGATCTTCCGCGCGTTCATAGGTGAAGGGGGTCATGAACGGCCTCCCTGCGCGGCATCGCGGATCGCGGCGACGATATTCGGATAGGCTGCGCAACGGCACAGGTTGCCGCTCATGCGCTCGCGTATCTCGGCCTCGTCGAGCGCAAACTCGCGCGCAGCCACATCCCCGCTCGCATGGCTGGGCCAGCCGGCGCGAACCTCGGCCAGCATGCCCACGGCCGAGCAGATTTGCCCGGGCGTACAGTAGCCGCACTGGAACGCATCGCGCGCGATGAAGGCGGATTGCACCGGATGCAGTGCATTGCCGTCGGCCAGGCCTTCGATGGTGGTGATCTCGTCGCCTTCATGCATGACCGCCAGCGTCAGGCACGCATTGATACGGCGGCCGTTCACCAGCACCGTGCAGGCGCCGCACTGGCCGTGGTCACAGCCTTTCTTGGTGCCGGTCATGGCCAGCTGGTTGCGCAGTGCGTCCAGCAGGGTGGTGCGCACGTCCAGCTCGACCCTGTGTTCCGTGCCGTTGATGCGCAGCGCCAGCGGCCGGACCGGCACGGCGGAGCCGTGCGTGCCTTGGGCCGGCGCGCCCGACGCCCCATGCGCGGGCGCGGCGCCGACTGCGAAGAACACGCCGCTTGCCGCACCGGCCCGCAGCACAGCGCGGCGCCCCGGGTTTTGCGGATGGTCTGCCTGATCCATGGTCTGCTCCTGATAAGTGGCGATGGTCGAAGACCAGGCCTCCGTCAAATAACGAACCCGTGCTGAGCCCGCGCGTGTTCAGCCGTTGGCGTCGGCGGGCCGGGGCTGGCTGTGCGCGCCGTCGGTGAACGCGTCGCGCGGACCCTGCACGCGCGCGCCATCGCTATACACATCGAAACGGCCCTTGGCGGTTGCCGTGTTCGCGGCGCTGTCGGTGTACGGGTCAACCGGCCGCGGCGCCGCCCTGGCCGACAACGAGAGGCTGGCGCAGGCCATCATCAGCATGGTCGGGATCAGGGCATGCAGCAGCGCGCGCCGGGCCGTGCCGCCGCGCAGCCACAGCAGGCGCGTCCGGCGCGCACGCGTGCCGCGCACGGTATGGCGGCCTCTGAGGTCGGTTCTCTGGTTCGGGATCATGGAAGGACTCCTGTTTGCGAGGGAAGGTCAGCCCGGCCAGGCACCTACAGTCTATGGAGCGCTGCCGACGCCACCCTGACGCGTTGCTGACAATTGCGACAGGCACCCATGCGCCGCGGGCCCGCACTAGCCTGGTGCAGCCAGGTCCCAACTGACAGGATTGACAGGTTCGATTCGCAGACTTCCCCTATATTGCTTAGATTCAGAGGACTGGACCCATGAAACTCCTGCTGGTCGAAGACGAAATCAAGACAGTCGATTACCTGCGCCGCGGCCTGTCCGAGAACGGCTATGTGGTCGACACGGCGACCAACGGCGTGGACGGCCTGCACCTGGCCCGTGCCTGTTCCGAGCCCTACGACGCCATCGTGCTGGATGTCATGCTGCCGATGATGGATGGTGTCTCGCTGCTGAAGTCGCTGCGCCGCGAGCAACTGACGCCGGTGCTGATGCTGACTGCGCGCGATGACCTGGACGACCGCCTCAATGCCTTTGACGCCGGCGCCGACGACTACCTGTCCAAGCCTTTTTCCTTCCTGGAATTGCTCGCACGGCTCAACGTGCTGACGCGGCGCGGCCGCCAGACCGAGCCGGCGCAGCTGACCGTGGGCGACCTGCGCATCGACCTGCTGTCGCGCCGTGCCACGCGCGGCACGCGCCGTCTCGACCTGAGCGCGCGCGAATTCACGCTGCTGTCGGTGCTGGCGCGGCGGCAAGGGCAGATCGTCTCCAAGACCGCGATCACCGAACTGGTCTGGGACATCAGCTTCGATTGCAACACCAACGTGGTAGAGGTGGCCGTCAAGCGCTTGCGCGCCAAGCTTGACTGGCCCGGCGAGCCCAAGCTGCTGCATACCATCCGCGGCATGGGCTACGTAATGGAATTGCGCGACGGCCTGCTGGCATGACCCGCAAACGTTCGATCGCGGTGCGGCTGGCGGCGATGTTCGGCCTGGCCGCGGCGCTGGTCTTCACCGTGACCGGCCTGGTGCTCTACCACGTGCAGTGCCTGGAGCTGGAAAAGCGCCAGCTTGGCGAAATCCGTGCCCGCTTCGACCTGGCCGGCTCCAAGGCCGCGGGCATGGGCACCGAACAGCAGTGGGAGCGCTTTGGCGCGATGCTGCGCACGCTGACGCCGGCCGACCATAGCGTGCGCTATGTCGTGGAAAGCGCCGATCCGCGCTTCCGCTACGGCGAACCGTTCCCGCGCGGCGCCGAGGCCACGCCGCGCGCGCCGGATGTGTGGGAGGTGGAATTCGACGACAACCGCTTCCTGGTGCTCAAACGCCGCATCCCCGCGCTGGAAGAGCGCCCCGAGGTGGTGCTGGCGGTGGCGGTGGACCAGGCGGCGTTTTTCGAAACCAGCCGCACGCTGGGGATCTCGCTGGTGGTGTCGTCGGTGCTCGGCGTGATCGCCGTGAGCCTGCTCGGCTGGCGCATCGCCAAGGCCGGCCTGGCGCCGATCGAACGGCTGTCGCACCACGCCAGCGCGCTCGATCCCAAGCAGCTCGAGCGCCTGCCCGATGCCGACCTGCCCGGCGAACTGTGTGGGCTGGTGCAGGCCTTCAACGGTGCGCTCGACAAGCTCGAGCACGCCTACCAGCAACTGTCCGCCTTCAATGCGGACGTGGCGCATGAACTGCGCACACCGCTCGGCAATGTCATCGGCCAGACCCAGGTGGCGCTGTCACGTCCGCGTAGCGTCGCGGAGCTGGAAGAGATCCTGCAGTCCAATCTGGAAGACCTGGAGCGCCTGAGCCACATCGTCATCGACATGCTGTTCCTGGCGCAGTCCGACCGCGGCGCGCTGGCGCGCGACCTGGTGGAAGTGTCCGTGGCGCAAGAGGTGCGGCGCAGCGCGGACTTCCTCGACCTGCTGTTCGAGGAAGCCGGCTCCACGCTGCTCGTCAGCGGCGACGCGAGGGTACGCGTCAATGTGTCGCTGCTGCAGCGCGCGCTGACCAATCTGATGAGCAACGCGCTCCAGCATGGCCGGCCCGGACGGCCGGTGGCAGTTGCTATCGAACGGGCCGAGGGGACGCTGACCATCTCGATACGCAACGAGTCCGACCGCCTTTCCACCATCCAGCCTGGCCGTCTGTTCGATCGCTTTTATCGCGCCGATGCCGCGCGCAGCGACAGCCGGCTGAACCACGGGCTGGGCCTGGCCATCGTCAAGGCCATTGCCACCATGCACGGCGGCAGCGTGTTCGCGCAGGTGCGGCAGGAAACGATCTGGATTGGCATGACGCTGCCGGTCAGCGATCTCGCGCCGGAGGTCCCCGCGCCGGCGCGGCCGCTGCCGCGGCCGGCTGTGGCTTGATTGCGGCGGTTCGGGAAGCATCGTTAGTCCACGCTACCCGATTCGGGGGCCTTTGTGCCTTTTCGTGCGCTCAACGCCTATGGGTGCCGTCCTCAACCTCTACCAGCTCTGCGATCCAGGGAATTGTGACGTCCCCGCATACGTACTTTCACCTAATGCTGCAATGCGACAATTCCTCTGCTACAATCAGGGAAAACCCCATAAGGGTAATCCCGAAAGGAAGGACGCCATGAACACCCAATCCGATATCAAGCTGACCGATCAACTGGAACGCCAACTCATCGAGCGCGAGCTCGGTACCCAAAGCCTGGGCTTCGCCCACGATGTCAAGCGCGCTATCGCCGCCGTGCAGTCGGTGATCGAGCGCCTGCAAAGCCAGGCCCGCAAGGCCAAGGTGGTCTACGCCAACGGCTGATCGCTGGCACCAGCAGTACGGTAGTTGCGGCCCTTGCGGGCTGCGTTGAAGAACCGGCCATACGTGCGCCCGCCCGGGTGAACGCGGCCGGTTTTGTTTTGTCCGCGGCGCTTTGAGTGCTTTGTGAGCAACTTTCACAAAGCTTGCCAGCGCTTTTCGTTTTGCCACGGCGGCGGACACGGCTATCTTGGATGCCTTTGCCGAACCCCGTCCGCCCCATGTCTGCGCTTGTCCTGCTGTGCCTGCTGATCACCTATGTGGTCTGGGGCACGACCTACCTGGCGATCCGCTTTACGCTGGAGAGCTTTCCGCCGCTGTTCATGATGGGCACGCGCTTCCTGTGCGCGGGCCTGTTGCTGGCCGCGTGGCTGGCATGGCGTGGCACGCCGATGCCGTCGGCGCGGCAGTTGCGCCATTGCGCGGTGCCGGCGTTGTTTCTGCTGGTGGGCGGCATGGGCCTCACTGCCATTGCCGAGCAGACGATTTCGTCGGGCGCGACCACGGTGATGATCGGGTCGATGCCGATCTTCGCGCTGATCTGGGGCGCCTGTTTCGGCAACCGGCCGAAGTGGTTCGAGTATGTGGCGATCGCCATCGGCAGCGCCGGCATCCTGGTGCTGACCGCGGGCGCTGAATTCCAGGTCAGCACCGGCGGCGTGGTGGCGCTGTTGCTGGCGGTGGCGAGCTGGTCCTTCGGCTCGCAGCTGGCGCGCCGGCTGGAGCTGCCGCCGGGGGCGGCGGCGTTTGCCGCGGAGATGGTGATCGGCGGCGCGGTGCTGATGGCGCTGTCGCTGCTGCGGCAGGAACCGTGGCCGTCTGCCGTCAGCGCGCAGGCCGGCTGGGCCTGGGTCTACCTGGTGGTGGCGGGGTCGCTGGTGGCGTTCTCCGCTTACATGCACCTGGTCTCGACGGTCAGCCAGACCCTGGCGGCGAGCTATGTCTATGTGAACCCGCCGGTGGCGCTGGCGATGGGCGCATGGCTGGGCGGCGAGCAGATCGCGCCGCAGACGCTGGGCGCGGTGGTGCTGATCCTGGCGGCGCTGGTGGTGCTGAGCGTGGGCACGCTGCGCTCGGCGCGGACCCAGGCGGTCTGATCACGCCGCGCCGCTGCGAGCGGCTCAGGTACCCGATTGCTCCTGGATCCAGAGCGACAGCCGCACCTTGTAGGCCTGCTGGATATGCCGGCGCGCGATCTGCTCGGCCAGCGTGGGATCGCGCTGTTCCAGCGCCTCCACCAGCGAGATGTGCTCTTCGTAGGAGCTGCGCGCGCGCCCCGGCACCGCCAGCGTGGTGCGCCCGAGCAGCGCCATGGACTCGTGCAGCGAGCGCAGCGTCTTCAGCAGGTAGCGGTTGTGGGCGCAGCGGTGCAGGGTTTCATGGAACAGCCGGTTGTTCAACGCGAGCCGGTCGGGGTCGTCGGCGATGGCGAGGTCGCGCTCGACGATATCGCGCAGCAGCGAGATCTCGACGTCGGTGGCGTGGCGCGCGGCCAGCGCGGCGGCGGTGCCTTCCAGCACTTCGCGCATCACGTACAGCTCGCTGACCATGCTGGCGTCGAGCTGCGTGACCATCATGCCGCGGTTAGGCTCGTTGACGACCAGGCCTTCGGATTCCAGCCGGGACAGCGCTTCACGCACCGGCGTGCGCGACAGTCCCAGCGATTCGGCCAGTTCCACCTCGCGCAGCCGGGTGCCGGGGGAAAGCTGGCCGGCCTGGATGGCGGCGCGCAGCTGCTGGTAGGCGCGCTCCGAGCGCGGGAGCGATGCAGCCTGGCCGCTCTCGGCGGCGCCGGCGAACTCTTGAGAAATCATGTGAGGCTGGCGGATGCAGTGGAACTGTCGTAGCCAGCCATCATACCCGCTCGCGCACGGCTGACATCACGGTGTCGCAATAAGGTGTAAAGGGGCTGGCCCGGCGCCAGCCCGCGCGGCGCGGGGCCTTCAGCCCGCCGGCGACTGGAACGGGTGGTACTGGTACAGCCAGGTTTCCGACAGCGGCTTGCCATTCAGGCGCAGGAACAGGCGCAGGTCGACCGGCTGGCTACCCTCGGTGGTCAGGTCGAACTGGGCGCGCCAGTGTCCGGCCACGCCGTTGGGCACGGCTTCGGTGAAGACATAGGAAAAGGTGCCGCGCGAGGCCGTTAGCACCGCTTCGGGCTTGACGCCGAAGGGCAGTTTCTCCAGCGGCGCGCCCTTGAACTCGACCATGAACTTGCGCACGCCCTTGGGCCGCGGCTGGCCCGGCTGCCCGCCGTTGCCCAGGCGCGTCGCCACGCAGCGCGCCAGCGGCGACGGGTAGGGCTCGTCGGCCGCCCAGTGCAGCCGGTAGCGCAGGCGGTAGGTGTTGCCAGCCTTGGCCGGCGCCTTGGGCACCCACATGGCGACGATGTTGTCATGGATCTCGTCGTCGGTGCGCAGCTCTACCAGCTGCACCGAGCCGGCGCCCCAGCCATCGCGCGGCTCCACCCACAGGCTCGGGCGGCGGTCGTAGTTGACGCCGTCCTGGTAGTGGTCGAACAGGCGGTCGCGCTGCAGCAGCCCGAAGCCCTTCGGGTTGTCGTCGGAGAAGGCCGACGCGGTGGTCTGCGGCGGATTGTTGAGCGGGCGCCAGATATGCTCGCCGGCGCCGTTCCACAGCGCCAGGCCGTCGGAGTCGTGCACTTCGGGGCGCCAGTCGACCGCGGTGCCCTTGATGCTTTCCGAGAACCAGTACATCGAGGTCAGCGGCGCCAGCCCCAGCCGCGCCACATCCTTGCGCAGGAACAGCACGCATTCCACGTCCATGATCACCGCCTTGGCGCGCTGCATGACAAAGCGGTAGGCGCCGGAGATGCTTGGTCCATCCAGCAGCGCGTAGACCGTGACGGTGTCGCTGTTGCCCTCGGGGGTTTCGAACCAGAAGTGGGTGAAGGCGGGGAATTCTTCCTGCTTGCCGGCTTCGGCCACGTCGATGGCGATGCCGCGGGCGGACAGGCCGTACTGGTACAGCTCGCCGATGGCGCGGAAATATGAGGCGCCCAGGAACGCCACCCAGTCATTCTTGCGCCAGTCGCGCGTTTTCTGGTTGCCCAGGCGGCTTTCCTGGAAGCGAAAACCGGCAAAGCCGCTGCCGGGCGGCAGCTTGTGCGCGGGGCTGTCGGCGGGCATGTCGAAGTAGGCATCGTCATAGACGATTTCGCGGGCCTTGCCGGTGCCGCCGCTGGCGCGCTCGATCACATGCATGCGCACCGGGGTGCGGAAGTAGGTGCCGAGGTGGAAGAACGTGACCGGGAACTGGCCCGGGCCGTTGGCAAAGAGCGCGTCCTCGGCGCGGAAGCGGATCTTGCCGTGGGCATCGTAGTCGATGCGGGACAGTACGTCCGCGGGCGGCGCAGGCGGCGGCGCGTAGGGCTTGCCGGCCAGGGCGCGGGCGCGGTCGATCAGGGCGTCGAAGCCGAACGGCTGGGCCTCGCCCAGCTTGATCCGGCTGGCTGCCAGCACCGATGGGGTAATGCCGAGTGCGGCAAGTGCGGCAGAGGCGGTGGCGGAGACCAGCAGCGTTCGGCGGTTCATCATGTGGTGAAAGCGTCCTTTTATTGTCCGGGATTGTGCAGAACTGTAAAAGACGCCGGCGCCGCGGAAAAGTTCGGACACCCTCTGTTACAGGGTGCGGCGCCAGCGCCTCATGGCACTTCGCGCACCTCGTGCGCCTCGCGCGTGGCGCGGCGCTGCCGGCGCCGTTGCCGCGCCAGCATGTTCAGCCCCTCGACCGCGGCCGAGAACGCCATTGCCGTATAGATATAACCCTTGGGCACGTGCGTGCCGAGGCCTTCGGCGATCAGCGTCATGCCGATCATCATCAGGAAGGCCAGCGCCAGCATCACGATGGTGGGGTTGCGGTTGATGAAGTTGGCCAGCGGCGTCGCGGCGAACAGCATCGCCATCACTGCCGCGATGACCGCCACGAACATGATCTGCACGTGCTCGGTCATGCCGACCGCAGTGATGATGCTGTCGATCGAAAACACCAGGTCCAGCACCAGGATCTGGCCGATGGCCGCGGCAAAGCTGTGCACCGCCTTGGCCGTGCCGCCTTCCTCGCCTTCTTCGGCGGCGGTGACGTGGTGATGGATTTCCCGCGTGGCCTTCCACACCAGGAAGCCGCCGCCGGCGATCAGGATCAGGTCGCGCCATGACAGGCCATGGCCGAGCACGGTGAAGAGCGGCTGGGTCAGCGTGACGATGAAGGCGATGGTTGCCAGCAGGCCAAGACGCAGCAGCAGCGCCAGGCTGATGCCGATCTTGCGGGCTTTTTCCCGCATCTCCAGCGGCAGCTTGTTGGTCAGGATCGAGATGAAGATCAGGTTGTCGATCCCCAGCACGATTTCCATGGCCACCAGCGTGGCCAGTGCCGCCCAGGCGGCGGGATCGCGCAGCAATGCCAACGTCGCTTCCATGAAGGCTCCGATGTGGTTGGAGGGCGCCGTGAACCGCCGCAGGCGCACGCAAGGCTTCATGTTAGCGCAGCGCCCCTTGCCCGAGCAGCCTGTCGGAGGATGATTCAAGGCGCTCGACAGGAATGCTGTGGCAGGTTGCTATGTGCTCGCATGGAATATAGTATGTGATATATCAAAAGATCCAATCGAGCCATCAAGGAGGCAGCATATGAAAGTCTGTATCTACGGCGCCGGAGCCATCGGCGGCTATGTCGGCGCGCAACTGGCGCGCGCGGGGGCCGAGGTCAGCTTCGTCGCGCGCGGACCCCACCTCGCGGCGATGCAGGAACACGGCGTCAAGCTGCTGATCGACGGCGAGGAGCGGGTCGCGAAAGTGCGCTGCACCAGCGATCCGCGTGAGCTCGGGCACCAGGACTATGTGTTCATCACCCTCAAGGCGCATTCGGTGCCCGGGGTGGTGGACCAGATGCAGCCGCTGTTGGGGCCGGACACCGCGATCGTGACCGGGGTCAACGGCATTCCTTACTGGTACTTCTACAAGCACGGCGGCGAGCTGGCCGGGCGCACGCTGGAGAGCGTCGATCCCGGCGGGCGCCAGTGGCAGCGCCTGGGGCCCGAGCGGGCGATCGGCTGCGTGGTCTATCCGGCCGCCGAAATCGTCGCGCCGGGCGTGATCAAGCATGTCTATGGCAAGAAGTTTCCGCTGGGCGAGCCGGACGGCAGCCGCTCCGCGCGCGTGACCGCGCTCAGCGAGATGATGATGGCGGCCGACCTCGACGCCCCCGTGCGCGACAACATCCGCGACGAGATCTGGCTCAAGCTGTGGGGCAACCTGTGCTTCAACCCGATCAGCGCGCTGACCCACGCCACGCTCGATGTCATCACCGCCGACCCCGCCACGCGCGCGCTGTCGCGCCAGATGATGGTGGAAGCGCAGGGCATCGCCGAGCGCTTCGGGGTGAAATTCCGGGTCGACGTGGAGCGGCGCATCGACGGCGCCGGCGCCGTGGGCGCGCACAAGACCTCGATGCTGCAGGACCTGGAGGCGGGGCGGGCCATGGAAATCGACCCGCTGCTGACGGTGGTGCAGGAAATGGGGCGGCTGGTGGGCGCGCCGACGCCGATGTGCGACGCGGTGCTCGGGCTGATCAAGCAACGCGACGCGATGGCGAAGCTTGCCGCCTAGGAGCAGGGGACGCCGCCGGGTCGGGCGTTCCCGGGGGCGCGAGCCGGGCGAGTGAGGTGATGCTTGCCCGGCTCGCGAAACCGGAAGGCAGGGCGATTGTGATATACCATATACGACAGGCCGCGCACTGCTTTTGTGCCGATGCATGTGGACCGCGCATCGTTTGATGCGTTTTCATAATGGGTCAGGCGTTTTTGCTAAGCTGTGCAGCAATGCGGCGGGCTGCCATTCCGGCTGCCCGGCCGCCGGTCTCACACGAGCTCATTCATGTCTGCGCAAAGCCAATCCATCGTCCAGCCCAACGGGCTGGCCCTGTCGGTACAACCGATCAACGCCGGCGCCAGCCTGCGCGACCAGGCCTACGCCATGCTGCGGCAGGCCATCGCCGACGCCGACATCTACCAGTCGCGCGACGAGATCCGGCTGGATGAACGGGTGCTGAGCGAGGCCATGGGCGTCAGCCGCACGCCGATCCGCGAGGCCATGACGCTGCTGGAGCAGGAGGGCTTCCTGCGCACCGTGCCGCGGCGGGGCATCTACATCATGCGCAAGACCAAGCGCGAGATCGTCGAGATGATCCAGATGTGGGCCGCGCTCGAAAGCATGGCGGCGCGGCTGGCCACCGAGAACGCCACCGACGCCGAGATCGCGCAGCTGCGCAGCATGTTCGACAGCTTCCGCGATTCCACCCCGGCCGAGCATATCGAAGAGTATTCCGACGCCAATATCGCGTTCCACCAGGCGATCGTGCAGCTGTCCAAGTCGCAGATCATCATGGACACGATCCGCAACATCTTTATCCACGTGCGCGCCATCCGGAAGATGACGATCTCGCAGAGCGACCGCGCGGCACGCTCGATCGTGGATCACCTGCGCATCATCGAGGCGCTGGAAAGGCGGGACACCGAACTGGCGGAGCGGCTGGTGCGGCAGCATTCGCTGGACCTCGCTGACTATGTGGAGAAGCACTGCGATTTCCTGGACTGAAGCAGCCAGGAACCCGGCTCAAGAACGGCGGACTTCGGTCCGCCGTTTTGCTTTCTTGCCCGCAATGGCGTGGGCGAGGTCATTTCGCTAAATGGTGTGTGATATATCAATGTGAAAAGCGGCGCCGCCTTTATACCAGCATGGCCCTGAAATCGCTCTCTCTTATGTGCTGAAGGACCAGACTGCGGCTCACTGTTGCGCCGCATCGTCGATATTTCCGCCGTAAGCGCCAAACTCCCCTTGCTCTCTTCTGATATATCACATACCGTATGTCATCAGAGACTACAAATCGCGGAAGAGGAGACGCTTCGCAATGGAAACCAAAGCCCTGCAAGGAGTGCGCATCCTGGACATGACCCACGTCCAGGCGGGCCCGTCGGCGACGCAGTTGATGGCGTGGCTGGGCGCCGACGTGATCAAGGTGGAGATGCCGGGACGCGGCGACATCACGCGCAGCCAGCTGCGCGATGTGCCCAACGCCGACAGCCTGTACTTCACCATGCTCAACTCGAACAAGCGCAGCCTGACGCTGAATATGAAAACGCCCGAAGGCAAGGCGCTGCTCGAAGACCTGATCCAGCGCAGCGACGTGCTGATCGAGAACTTCGGCCCCGGCGTGCTGGCGCGCGCGGGTTTCGACTGGGACCACATGCAGGACCTGAACCCGCGGCTGGTCTATGCCTCGATCAAGGGCTTCGGCCCGGGCCCGTACGCCGACTGCAAGGCCTACGAGAACGTGGCGCAGTGCATGGGCGGCTCGGCTTCCACGACCGGCGACGCCGACGGCGTGCCGACCGTGACCGGCGCGCAGATCGGCGATTCCGGCACCGGCGTGCATGCCGTGGTCGGCATCCTGGCCGCGCTGCTGCACCGCGAGCACACCGGCCGCGGCCAGCGCGTGGAAGTGGCGATGCAGGACGCGGTGCTGAACCTGTGCCGGGTCAAGCTGCGCGACCAGCAGCGCCTGGCCAATGGGCCGCTGCGCGAATATCCCAACGAAGAGTTCGGCGACCACGTGCCGCGCGCGGGCAATGCCTCGGGCGGCGGGCAGCCGGGCGCGGCGCTGCGCTGCGCGCCGGGCGGTCCCAACGACTATGTCTACGTCATCATCCAGCCGCAGGGCTGGGAGCCGCTGATGCGCCTGTGCGGGCGCGAGGACCTCATCACCAACCCGGACTACGCCACGCCGGAAGCCCGCCTCAAGCACCTGGCCGACTGCTTCGCCGTGATCGAGAAATGGACGCGCGGCATCAGCAAGTTCGAGGTGATGGCAGCGCTCAACGAAGTGGATGTGCCGTGCGGCCCGATCCTGTCGATGAAGGACCTGATCGAAGACGAGTCGCTGTACCAGCGCGGCTACCTGGTCGAGCTCGAGCATCCGCAGCGCGGCAGCTACGTGCAGCTGGGCTGCCCGATCACGCTGTCGGCCTCGCCGGTGCAGGTGGAACGCTCGCCGCTGCTGGGCGAGCACACCGAGGAGATCCTCGAGTGGCTGGGCCGCACGCCCGCGCAGATCGCCGCGATGAAGCTGGCCGGCGCGGTATGAGGCTGGCCTGATGCGATGGCCGCCGTCATTCCCGCCAGCGCGGGAATGACGAGCGTGCCGCGCGGTCCTGCTTTCCCTCCCTTTCCAAGATTCCTGCAACCGTCATCGGCGCAGGCGGGGCCTCGCTTTGCCTGCGCAAGGAGCATGCTGTGCAAACCTGGATACGTTTTCGCCGCGCCGACGGCAGCATCGGCCATGGCCGCCTCGACGAGGCCAACCCCGACCGCGTCGTCGAATATGACGGCGACGGCTTCGACAATCCCCGTCCTACCGGCGCCGTGCATGACCGCGCCGCGCTGACCGTGGTCGCGCCGTGCGCGCCGGGCAAGGTGGTGGCGCTGTGGAACAACTTCCACGCGCTCGCGCGCAAGCTGGAAAAGCCGGTGCCGACGCACCCGCTGTTCCTGATCAAGCCGGCGACCTCGCTGGCCGGTCCCAACGACGCCGTGCAGCGCCCCAAGAGCTACGACGGCAAGATCGTCTACGAGGGCGAGCTGGGCATCGTCATCGGCAGGAAGGCGCGCAACGTGACGGTGGCGGAGGCCGGTGCCCATATCTTCGGCTACACCATCGTCAACGACGTGACCGCGGCCGAGCTGATCGCGGCCGATCCCAATTTCCCGCAATGGACCCGGGCCAAGGGCTTCGACACCTTCGGCTGCATCGGTCCGGCGATCGTCACCGGCTTCGACTGGAAAGCCGCCAGCGTGGTCACGCGGCTGGACGGGGTGGAGCGGCAGAACTATCCGCTGTCGGACATGATCTTCTCGCCCGAGGAACAGGTCAGCCGGATTTCGCAGGACCTGACGCTGATGCCCGGCGACGTGATTGCGGTGGGCACCTCGCTGGGCGTGGGTTCGATGAAGGACGGCGCCGTGGTCGAGGTGTCGATCGCCGGCATCGGCTCGCTGGTCAACCATGTGCGCGGCTGAGCCGGGCGCCCGATTGTTTTCCTGAAACGGTGAATGCCATGCCAATGACGATCGGTGTGCCACGTGAGGTCCACCCGGGCGAGCGGCGCGTTGCCGCGACCCCGGATTCGGTCAAGGAACTGCTCAAGCTCGGCTACCAGGTGGTGGTGGAGACCGGCGCGGGCCAGGAGGCGTCGTTCTCGGATGACGACTACCGCGCCGCCGGCGCCGCCATTGTCGACGCGGCCAGCCTGTGGGCCTCGGTCGACGTGGTGGCGAAGGTGCGCCCGCCGCAGGTCCACCCCAGCCTGGGGGTGGAAGAGGCGGCGCTGCTGAAGAAGCACGCCACGCTGATCGGCTTCATCTGGCCGGCGCAGCAGATGGCTATGCTGGAGCGCCTGGCGCAGCGCGGCGCCACGGTGCTGGCGATGGACTGCGTGCCGCGCATCTCGCGCGCGCAGAAGCTGGATGCGCTCAGCTCGATGGCCAATATGGCCGGCTATCGCGCGGTGATCGAGGCCGCGCACGCCTTCGGCCGGCCCTTCGCCGGGCAGATCACCGCCGCCGGCAAGATCCCGCCGGCGCGCGTGCTGGTGATCGGCGCGGGCGTGGCGGGGCTGGCGGCGATCGGCGCGGCGCGCAGCCTGGGCGCGGTGGTGCGCGCCTTCGATACGCGGCCGGTGGTGCGCCAGCAGATCGAGAGCCTGGGCGCGGAATTCCTCACCGTCGAGATCGAAGAGGACGGCAGCGGCAGCGGCGGCTACGCCAAGGAGATGAGCCCGGCCTTTATCGAAGCGGAGATGCGGCTCTTCGCCGAGCAGGCGCGCGAGGTCGACATCATCATCACCACCGCGCTGATCCCGGGCAAGCCGGCGCCCAAGCTGCTCGAGGCCGCCACCGTCGGGCTGATGCGCGCCGGCAGCGTGGTGGTGGACCTGGCCGCCGAGCAGGGCGGCAACTGCGTGCTGACCGTGCCGGGCGAAAGCGTGCGCCGCGACGGCGTCACCATCATCGGCTACACCGACCTGCCCAGCCGCATGGCGGCGCAGGCGAGCCAGCTCTACGGCACCAATATCCGCCACCTTCTGACCGAGCTGACGCCGGGCAAGGACGGCCAGCTGGTCGTCGACATGGACGACGAGATGATCCGCGGCGCGACCGTGCTGCACCAGGGCGCGGTCACCTGGCCACCGCCGCCGCTGACGGTGGCGGTACCGCAGCAGCAGGCGCCGGCCGAGGTGCCGGTGGCGGCCGAAGCGGCGCCGCCGCGCAGCCGCACCGGCACGGCGCTGATTGCACTGGCGCTGGCGGCCGCTGCGCTGCTGGGACTCGGGGCGGTCGCGCCACCGGCTTTCATGGCGCATTTCACCGTATTCGTGTTGGCGATCTTTGTCGGCTACCAGGTGGTGTGGAACGTCACTGCCGCGCTGCACACGCCGCTGATGAGCGTGACCAATGCCATCAGCGGGATCATCGTGGTCGGCGCACTGGTGCAGCTGGGCAATCCGTCGCTGCTGACGGCGCTGATCGCGGGCTGCGCGGTGCTGGTGGCCACCATCAATATCGCCGGGGGCTTCCTGGTGACGCAGCGCATGCTGAAGATGTTCCAGCGCGACTAAGGCCAGGGAGAGAACCATGCCATCCGGAATCAGCAATATTGCTTACCTCGCCGCCAGCGCGCTGTTCATCCTCAGCCTGAGCGGGCTGAGCCATCCCGCCACCGCGCGGCGCGGCAACATGCTAGGCATCGCCGGCATGGTGATCGCGGTCATGACCACGGTGCTGGCGGGCAGCGCCGACGGCATCGCCATCATCATCGTCGCGATGGTGGTGGGGGGCATTGCCGGGGCCATGCTGGCGCGGCGCGTCGAGATGACGCAGATGCCGCAGCTGGTCGCGGTGCTGCACAGCTTTGTCGGCCTGGCCGCGGTGCTGGTCGGCTACGCCAACTACCTGGAGCCAACCACGCTGACCGGCGCCGAGAAGGCGATCCATGCGGTCGAGACCTACCTCGGCATCCTGATCGGCGCGGTCACCTTCACCGGATCGATCATCGCCTTCCTCAAGCTGCAGGGCACCATGGGCGGCAAGCCGCTGCTGCTGCCGGGGCGCCACGTGCTCAACGCCGGCGCGCTGGCGGTGTGCGTGTGGCTGGGCTACGCCTTCCTCGCCGCGCCAGACCCGCAGCAGGGGCTGGTGCCGCTGGCGGCGATGACCGTGATCGCGCTGCTGGTCGGCGCGCACCTGGTGCTGGCCATCGGCGGCGCCGACATGCCGGTGGTGGTGTCGATGCTGAACAGCTATTCCGGCTGGGCCGCGGCGGCGACCGGCTTCATGCTCGGCAACGACCTGCTGATCATCACCGGCGCGCTGGTGGGCTCGAGCGGCGCCATCCTCAGCTACATCATGTGCAAGGCGATGAACCGCAAGTTCCTGTCGGTGATCCTGGGCGGCTTCGGCGCGGTGCAGGCGCAGGGCGCGGCGACCGAGCAGGGCGAGGTGCTGCCGGTGTCGAGCGAGGAAGTCGGCAGCCTGCTCAAGGACGCCAGCGAGGTCATTATCGTGCCCGGCTACGGCATGGCGGTGGCGCAGGCGCAGGGCACCATCAGCGAGATCGCGCGGCGCTTGCGGGCGCAGGGCGTCAACGTGCGCTTCGGCATCCACCCGGTCGCCGGGCGCCTGCCCGGGCACATGAACGTGCTGCTGGCCGAGGCGCGGGTGCCGTACGACATCGTGCTGGAAATGGAAGAGATCAACGACGACTTCGAGAAGGCCGACGTGGTGCTGGTGGTCGGCGCCAACGACATCGTCAACCCGGGTGCGCTGGAAGACCCCGCCAGCCCGATTGCCGGCATGCCGGTGCTGGAGGTGTGGAAGGCCAGGACCGTGGTGGTGTCCAAGCGCAGCATGGCGGCGGGCTACGCGGGCGTGGACAATCCGCTGTTCTACAAGGACAACACGCGCATGTGGTTCGGCGATGCCAAGGGCAGTGTCGATGCGCTGCTGCGGCAGCTGGAGGAAGCCCCGGCCTGACCGGTCGCCGAGGCGGCGTATCGGCTCGTGCAAGCCACCACGGCACGCTCCTGGCGGGCCGTGGTGGCTTTTTGCATGGAGGCCGTCGCGCTCGCCCGCCAGCGCGCGAGGCAATTCATGCGAGTTCCGTTTTATATAAAGGGTCGTGAATAGAAACGATAAAAAACTTTAAGACTAGTCAAATTAAGCTTCAGGTAGCATCAATCCACGACTTCACGTGCCGCAATGCCAGGCGCCGGTCTAACTGCGAAAGGGGCATCCCACAACGCCCCGCTGTGCCCGCCCGGGCGCAAACGAGAACGAACCAGGAGACAACACAGATGGCGCAATGGGAAGCATCGGCCCCCGCCGGTCGCGACGACATGAACGGGCGCGGGCTGCAGAACCGCTGGATCCAGCTTGCAATCGGCGTGGTATGCATGGGTCTGGTGGCGAACTTGCAGTACGGCTGGACCCTCTTCGTGGCACCGATGAACGCAAAACACCACTGGGGCGCGTCCGCCATCCAGGTGGCATTTTCCATTTTCATCGTGACCGAGACCTGGCTGGTGCCGCTCGAAGGCTGGCTGGTCGACAAGTTCGGCCCGCGTCCGGTGGTGGCGGGCGGGGCGATCTGCGCCGGGCTGGCGTGGGTGATGAACGCGTATGCGACCACGCTGCCGGAGCTGTATGTGGCCGCGGTGATCGCGGGCATCGGCGCGGGCGGTGTCTACGGAACCTGCGTCGGCAACGCGCTGAAGTGGTTCCCCGACAAGCGCGGCCTGGCTGCCGGCCTGACCGCGGCGGGCTTTGGCGCGGGCGCGGCCATTACCGTGATCCCGATCGCGAACATGATCCAGAGCGCGGGCTATGAGCAGGCCTTCCTGTTCTTCGGCATCCTGCAAGGGCTTTGCATCTTCGTGCTGGCGTTGCTGCTGGTGAAGCCCCGGGCGCCCAAAGGGGCGGTGGCGGCGAAAGCGGTGCTGACCAATCCGGTGGAATACACGCCCGGGCAGATGGTAAAGACGCCGGTGTTCTGGCTGATCTATGCCAGCTTTGTCGCGGTGGCGGCGGGCGGCATCATGGCCACCGCGCAGCTGGGGCCGATTGCCAAGGACTATGGCTTTGCCTCGATGCCGGTGACGCTGCTCGGACTGACCTTGCCGCTGCTGACCATGACGCTGTCGATCGACAACCTGTGCAATGGCTTCACCCGGCCGCTGTGCGGGCTCCTGTCGGACCGGTTCGGTCGCGAGAACACGATGTTCGTGATCTTCATCGGCGAAGGCCTGGCGCTGCTGGGGCTGATGCAGCTCGGGCACAACCCCTACTGGTTCATGTTCTTCGCGGCGCTGACGTTCCTGTTCTGGGGCGAGATCTTCTCGATCTTCCCGGCGCTGTGCGCGGACACGTTCGGCAGCAAATTCGCGGCGGCGAATGCGGGCACGCTGTACACCGCCAAGGGCACGGCGGCGATGCTGGTGCCGCTGGCGTCCATCCTGTCGGCGCGCGGCGGCTGGGAAGCGGTATTCACGGTGGCCGCGGTGGTGACGATCGCGGCCGGACTGTCGGCGAAGCTGGTGCTGGCGCCGATGCGCAGACGGTTTATCACGGGCCAGGCGGCCGTCACCCTGCCGGCAGGGGAGGGCGGCCTGGTCGCGAACGCAGCGGCCAGGCGGGGGGAATAGGGCTGGCATCATGTGCCCGGGTTACCGGAGTGGCGTGACGTCACCGGGGCCCGGCCGTTGCGCGCCGGCATGAAGCTTTGACACATCGCTGCGGGTTTGTCCGAGGCCTCAAAGTGCCTTAAAACGTTGTATGTAATATATCAAGAGTGGAAAATCGCCTTTCCGATGCGCTGACGGGGCGATGTTCCACATCTGTTCGAAACGGGAATAAATAGCGCAGATTAAGGTATTGCGCGGATTTACGCGCAGATCAGATCCGATTTGCTGCGGTGCACTGACGAAAGTTGGTCTCAGAGCAGGAAAATAGCTTGCCGTTCTCTGATATATCACATACCGTATGTCATCAAGACCGGGGCGAACGAAGTCGGCACCGATCGAGCAGGGCACAGCCCCACGCGCAACACGAATACAAGTCCATAAGGAGACCAAGCATGTCGGAAGTCGTAGCGAAGCGGGCCTCGAGCATTCCCGCGGCAGCCTGAATCACAAAAATTCCAACCCCAGTCAATTTGCATAGAAGGAAGCAACCATGGCAGAAGTCGGAAACGAGCTGCAGCGTCACGCCGCGGAAGAGCAGCAGGCACAGACCGATGGTTTCCATCTGGTCATCGACGCGCTGAAGCTGAACGGCATCGAAAACATCTACGGCCTGCCCGGCATCCCGGTCACCGATCTGGCCCGTCTGGCGCAGGCCAACGGCATGCGCGTCATCAGCTTCCGCCACGAGCAGAATGCCGGCAACGCCGCGGCGATTGCGGGCTTTCTCACGCAGAAGCCGGGCGTTTGCCTGACCGTCTCCGCGCCGGGGTTCCTGAACGGGCTGACGGCGCTGGCGCACGCCACCACCAACTGCTTCCCGATGATCCTGATCAGCGGCTCGAGCGAGCGCGAGATCGTCGACCTGCAGCAGGGTGACTACGAAGAGATGGACCAGCTGGCCATCGCCCGTCCGCATGCCAAGGCTGCGTTCCGCGTGCTGCACGCCGAAGACATCGGCGTCGGTGTCGCGCGTGCCATCCGCGCCGCCGTGTCGGGCCGCCCGGGCGGGGTCTACCTGGACCTGCCGGCCAAGCTGCTGGGCCAGTCGATGGAAGCCGAAAAAGGCAAGCAGTCGCTGATCAAGGTGGTGGACCCGGCCCCGCGCCAGCTGCCCGCACCGGACTCGGTCGAGCGCGCCGTCGCGCTGCTGAAGACCGCCAAGCGTCCGCTGATCCTGATCGGCAAGGGTGCCGCTTACGCACGCGCCGAAGCGGACCTGCGCACGCTGGTCGAGAAGACGGGGATCCCGTACCTGCCGATGTCGATGGCCAAGGGCCTGCTGCCCGATACGCATCCGCAATCGGCGTCTGCCGCGCGCTCCTATGTGCTGGCCGAAGCCGACGTGGTGCTGCTGGTCGGCGCCCGCCTGAACTGGCTGCTGTCGCACGGCAAGGGCAAGACCTGGGGCAAGCCCAAGCAGTTCATCCAGGTCGACATCGCGCCGACCGAAATGGACAGCAACGTCGCCATCGCCGCGCCGGTGGTGGGCGACATCGGCTCCTGCGTAGCGGCGCTGCTCGACAAGATCGGCAATGACTTCGCCAAGCCGGGCGCAGAGTGGCTCAACGCGGTGGCCGACCGCAGGGACACCAACCTGGCGAAGATGGCCGAGACCCTGGCCAAGGCCAGGGAGGTTGCGCCGATGAACTTCCACGGCGCGCTGGGCGTGCTGAAGGAGGTGGTCAAGGCCAACC